>JAOSKR010000001.1:0-85000 GCA_027493545.1 Roseovarius sp.
GAAGAACGATACAGACATCATCGCCCTGCGTCAGCCGGAATCTGTGGATGACCCGCTGACCGAGATCGCGCGCGACGGGGCGCGACGGATGCTGGCCGCGGCGCTTAGGGCAGAGCCGGCGCCTTCATCACGCGCAGCATGCCAGAGAGACCCTGCCGGACGGCCGCCAGCAGATTGTGCGACGCGATTTACCTGGGTGAGCGCAACATCGAACCGGGATCGGCCGCGCTCGACGTGCAGCGCCCGAAGGTGCGCGACCGCGCCACCGATGTCACGGCCGAGAAGAGGGTCGCTTCACCTCTGCGATCTTGCCGAAATGGGCGCGGCGGTCGCAGAGCTCTCGATGCCTTGCTGCCCGTCCTGTATTTGCGCGGCATCTCGACCTGGGGATTTCCAGGAGGCGCTTACGGCGCTCCTGGGCAAGGATGCCCGCCGAACCTGTCGCCTGGGGTGATCTCCCGCCTGAAGCGCTGGAGTGGAGGCTGGACGACATATGATCGCTGGCAACCGTCCCGATGGGATGCATCTGATGGTAAGTCCGACCTTATGTCCGACTTTATCAACCGCCCTCAAATCGAAGTTCTTTCCGCTGCCGATGGTGATCGCCGCCGGTATTGGTCAGATGATGATAAACTGCGCATTGTGGAGGAGAGCTTTATCGGCCACCGGCAAGGGGCAGCGACAGCGCGACGGCACGGCATTTGCCGATCGCTCCTGACCACTTGGCGGCGGCAGTATCGAAACGGTGAGCTTGGGTCTTCCCGCCCGGTGTCGTTCGCGCCGGTGACCGTGACAAAGGGAGCTCCCGCGTCGCAAGCAAATCTGGCTGATCCCTGTCCACCTCCGGACTGTCAGGTTGAGATAGCCCTGCCGAATGGCCGCCGACTGATCGTGCCGGTGGGCGTGGAGCCCGAAGCGCTTGCGCGGCTTCTGGCAGTGGTGGACGGGCAATGATCGCGTTTCCGGCGGGCGTGAAGGTTTGGATTGCGGGCGGCATCACCGATATGCGGCGGGGCATGAACACGCTGGCGCTACAGGTGCAAGAAGGGCTGGGCCGCGATCCCCATGCGGGTGAGATATTTTGCTTTCGAGGTCGTAAGGGCGATCTGGTGAAAATCCTTTGGCATGATGGCGTGGGTATGTCGCTTTATCTGAAGCGCTTGGAAGCGGGCAAGTTCATCTGGCCGGTCAGCCGGTCTGGCGAAGCGGTGCAGATCTCGGCGGCGCAGTTGGGCTATCTTCTGGAGGGCATCGACTGGCGCAATCCACGTTGGACGCAACGCCCTGCAAAGGCTGGATAAATTGCGCTGAGTGGCCTGTTTTTGTTGGTGTTCTGTGGCCGCGGCTGGTAAATATCGGCCATGTCGAATGCCGCCTCCGAACTCGCCAAACTACGTGCTGCCCTGGCCGCCGCCGAAGCCCGTGCAGATGTTGCGGAAAGCGAGTTGGCACAGGCCCGCGTGGTTGTCTCCTGCTCCGAGGCGATGATCCAGGAGCTCAAGCTCGAGATCGCCAAACTGCGCCGTGACAAATACGGTATCTCGTCAGAACGGCGCGCCCGGCTGATCGATCAACTGGAACTGCAGCTTGAAGAGCTGGAAGCGGCGGCCACCGAGGATGCCTTAGCCGCAGAACAGGCGACCGAGAAGGCCAGCACGGTGCGCGCCTTTATGCGCCGCCACCCGGTGCGCAAGCCGTTCCCCGATCACCTGCCGCGCGAGCGGGTTGTTATCGAGGCACCCGCCGCCTGCACCTGCTGTGGCTCGGATCGGATCGTGAAAATGGGCGAAGATGTCACCGAGACGCTGGAGGTGATCCCGCGTCAGTGGAAGGTGATCCAGACTGTGCGCGAGAAGTTCACTTGCCGGGCCTGCGAGAAGATCAGCCAGCCGCCAGCCCCGTTCCATGCGATCCCACGCGGATGGGCTGGACCCAGCCTGATCGCCATGCTGGTCTTTGAGAAGTATGGCCAGCACCAGCCGCTCAATCGGCAGGCCGAGCGGTTCGCCCGTGAAGGCGTCGAGTTGAGCCTGTCCACCCCGGCAGACCTGGTCGGGCATGCCGCTGTCGCGCTGCAGCCGATCCATGCCCTGATCGAGGCCCACGTGCTCGCCGCGCACCGCCTGCATGGCGATGACACGACCGTGCCGCTTTTGGCGCGCGGCGGTGCGAAGAAGGCCCGGCTCTGGACCTATGTGCGCGATGACCGGCCCTGGAATGGTGGCGCGCCACCGGCGGCGTTCTTCCGCTTCTCCCGTGATCGCGCGGCAACCAATCCCAATCAGCATCTGGCCGGATGGCAGGGGGTCCTGCAAGCCGACGCCTATGGCGGATACAACGATCTTTACCGCGCCGACCGCGATGCGGGCCCGGTGACCAGTGCCTTGTGCTGGGCACATGCCCGCCGGAAGTTCTTCGAGCTGGCGGATATTGCCGGGAACGTGCGCAAGGGCAAACCCGCCCATCAGATCTCGCCGGTCGCGCTGGAAGCGGTGAAACGGATCGACGCCATCTTCGACATCGAGCGCGAGATCAACGGGCTGGATGCCGATGCCCGGCTTGCCGCCCGCCGGGAACTATCCCGTCCCCTGGTGAACAGCCTCCATGACTGGCTTCTGGCAGAGCGCGCGAGACTGTCCAGGCACAACAATGTGGCCAAGGCGATCAACTACATGTTCGAGAAGGACGGCCGTTGGCAGGCCTTCACGGCCTTCCTGGATGACGGACGCATCTGCTTGACGAACAATGCGGCTGAACGCGCGCTGCGCGGTGTGGCTCTGGGCAGAAAGTCGTGGCTCTTCGCCGGCTCCGAGCGCGGCGGTGTACGGGCCGCCGCCATGTATACCCTCATCGTCACGGCCAAAATGAACGACATCGACCCGCAGGCTTGGCTGGCCGATGTCCTCGCCCAGCTGCCCGACATGCCCGTCTCGCGGGTGCACGAACTTCTGCCCTGGAACTGGAAAGCCCGGCCCATCGCCGAGGCGGCGTGATCATGCAGCTTAACAAGGTGCATTCCGTCAAGACCATCGACCGCGTTGCAGCCGAGCTCGGAGAAACCGTCGATCGGATCTTCGATCTCGCCATCGATATGGAAGCCGAAGATGGCGTGATCTGGGTCTACGGCCCCGCCGACGACAGCGTCATCGCATTCACTCCATTCGGCATCGAAAACCTGCGCGAGCTCATCGAAATGGACCGTCAACACGCGCATTGACCTCGCTGTGGCCTACGCCGGATGCTTACCCCGGAGTTCGGGGAATGGGTCGCTGTCTTCGGCGATGCCAAGATGACAACCGCGCTTTTGGATCGCGTCACGCACCACTGCGCCATAATCGAGACTGGCAACAGGTCATACCGCTTCGCGCAGAGCAAACGCCGCACAGAAAAATAACCGCGACGCAGACAAAGCCCCCAGACGGACTCGCTATATGAGGGCGGCCCGCCGGGGGCTTTGCCACCCGATAGGCGGGTCAAAATCAAACGCTGAAACCGGGTCAGTTTTGAACGCTCATTGACACCAATCTCCGTCAGAACAGTGACGCTGTCCCTTAAGCCGCGCAGAGACCGGGCCACTCGGTAAGGGCGGCGGCAGGGTTCACCGCGACGTCCGAGGGGCTGGTGATCGATGTCCGGACCGACGGCATCTCGGGCGTCATGCGGGACACGATGGCGCCACGAAAGAAGGTAGCGGCCGAATGACAAATCTCGACGTGTCCATCCAGATATTCGTGCCGCTCAAGGTCCGCAAGCAGAACGGTCGACCGAAGATCATGCCACCCGCCACCTATCTGCCCAGCGAAGACCGGACGCAGAATCCGCATATCCTGCGCGCCATCGGCGGGGCGTGGGGCTGGCGGCGGCGCATGGAAGCTGGCGAGTTCAATACCGTCACCGATCTGGCGAAAGCCGTGGGCTTGCCGAACGCCATGTCAGCCGACAGCTGCGGCTCGCCTATCTCGCGCCGGGTGTCCTCAAGCGCTTGGCCTACAAGCGCGAGGTGCTCGCTGTGACCCTGTTGAAACTGACCGATGTCGCGGCCTTGCCATGGGACGAGCAGCCGGAGCGGGTGTTCGACTGAGCCTCAGTGAAAGCTCGCCTGAAACGTCGTCGCGGTCAGTGAAACGTGGGCATCGAGCGGCGGGTGCAGTTCGAACGCTTTCGGCTCGCGTGAGAAATTCCACAGCCGGAACAGGCGCCATTCTGACCGGCGCTCCTCGGCCACGACCAGCTCGTTGCGGGTGATGTGGAAGGGCGTGCGCTCCCATCCGTTCGTGGTCTTGACCTCGATCAGCCGGGGCAAACCGTCCGGGGCGAAACTTGCGATGTCGTAGCCCGTGCCATCGCCATCCTCCTCCGACACCCAGCGCACCTTGCGCGCCAGATCGTCCCGTCCTGCGAAGCGTAGAGACGCCCGCTCATGCGCCAGAACGCGCTCTTCGCCGGCACGGCCGAGGGCGCGGTTGCGCTCGTCCCGGCCCGCTACATCGAACTTGCGGGCGATGTGCAACATCTGCTCCAGCTCCTGCGGCGGCGGCTGGTTCGATAGGGTCGGCGGCGGGCCGATCCATACCTGTGCCGCCTCGCGCAGACCGCCTGCGGAGGTCAGACCAGGTTGGCGCCCGAGCCAGGCCGGGTTCAGCGCCAGCCACCGCGCCACGGCATCCACCAAGGTTATCTGAAAATTGAACGCGGGCTTGTAGCCGGGGATCCAGTCCTCGCCGAGCGCCTTCAGCACCGCGCTGATGTTTTGGTGCTTGTACTCGACGGAGCCCTCGGACCGGTCGTTCAGAAGCGGAAGGAGCGCACGGCGGTGCTCGGCCTTGCTGTAACGGCGCGTGGAGATGTCGTCGGCCAGCATCGCGAAGTAATCCGCGACGATCAGGTCGTTCTCCTCATCCGTCCAGTGGCCCGTTCGACATTGCGCAAGGCTATGGGCACGAAGTCTGTTTGTCATCAGAGACTTTCGGCAGGGTTCTCGCCGGTGTCGCTGATCTCACGCACTGCCGCGCTGACTTAGTGATCGGCCGCCACGGAGCTGTCCTTCTGACCGCCCTGCGCCTTCGTGTTGGTTTCCGTCACCGGATTAACTCGCGAACAGGACGAACCCATGAACGCGGCAACCTATTGTATCTAAAAAGATGTTTTTCACCGTCCCGTGGCCGCCGAGGGGCGCTCGAAGAGAGACGCAGGCCATTCGGAGACCCATTCTGCGTCAAGCGCCCAGTCTCCGAAGGGCGGATGGCCCGGCCAACGCCCTTTGAAACAAAAAAAGAAAAAGGCCCCAATCGGGGCCCTTGGACGGATTCAGTATCTGAATGTGGCGGTGGTGTCAGACAAAGTCGAACCCGTCTCACCAAGGGCAGGATGGCTGCCCCTTTATTCGCGCACAGAGACCGCGCCACTCGGCGAGGGCGGCGGCGCGTTTTCGCTTGAAATTCGATCTCGAAGTGAGGCTGCGCTCCGTGTTGAAGGGATTGTGGACCGCGGCATGGACGGCGGCGAATTTCTGCAAACTTCGCATGCGCCTGAAGCGCGGCATCGCCCGCTCTCGCCTTCGGAAAGGCAAGTGCGAATTCCTTGCGCGGTTGTTTTCCCGGCGACCGGTGGTCTGCCGGTCGCCGATGCCGGGATCGCGCAGCGCGGCGCCAGCCTCATGACTGACATCGATGCCGCGTTCGTGCAGCAGATCCTCGACATTGCGAGGCGAGAGCGGGAACCGGACATACATAATCACCGCCGGGCGGATGACCTCCCGGCTGGTCTTGAAGTACTTGCACGGGTCGCGTTTCGTCATGCGGGCAGGGTAGGGCAGGGCGAAAGTCAGCTGGTCTCAAGCCGGGTTGCTCTGACACTGCCCGCGCGGGTGATCGGTCAACGGGATGCGCCAATCGTCAAATCATTGGCGCATGAACCCTGTCATCGCCATCGACCGGCGCCGCTATCCTATTGGTCGATCTCGGCCTCGATGGCCGTTCTCACGGCCTTGTCAAAGCCTGAAAACGCCCGGCCCTTGACGAAGATGATCGGGAAATATTCATACGCATCCGAGACGCCCTCGCTTTGGGGAAACTGAATGCGGTAGCGGTCCAGAAGGCTGTGGAAGTTCTTGTCGCCGATCAGATGCTCTTCGAGCGGATAGTCAAGCCCGGCCAGAAAGTCCTGCGCATCCTTGCACATCGGCCCGAGGCCATTGTGAAACATGACCAGCTTTTCACCGACCGCAGGCAAATCCTGAAGCTGATCCAGCGGCACCACGGGTGTCGGGTCCAGATACTGGACCTCGCGGTTTTCGGGAATGTCCGCATATGGGCGCGTGACGACGGCGACGTGATCCAGCCAATCCTCGAACGAGCGCCATTCGACCGCAGGCGACTCCAGCGCATCGGCATAGACGTTCCAGTATCCGACCTTGGTTCCGCCGATATGGGGATGCGACACCGGGGATCATGCTGTCGGGGCTTTGCGCCAGGCTTGCCTTGACCATGTCCGCGAAATCGGCGTCGGTGGCCCCTCTCCAGTAAAGGCTGATGTCGCAAAGCGATCCTCTGCCCATTCCGGAAAACTCGACGTTGGAGACCTTGATGATCCCGACATCATATTCCTCGGGTTTGTGGATCAGCGCCCTGATGTCCTCGGTGCCGCGCCCCAGAACATAGGGCACGCCCAATGCCTCGGCCGCCTTGACCGTGTTCTCGTCATAGGAGAAATACTTGCAGCCAAAGACCTGCATCGGCTTGCCGGTCAGCGATTCCACATTGGTCTTGACGGCCAGCATCGCCTGATATTGCTCTTCATATGGCACGTCCCAGCAGACCTCGGAATTCCCGCCGATGACGGCGTGCCCGTTCTGTGCCAGACGTTTGAAAAGCTGGGGATGGGCGTCAAGCACCGGGCCGGATACATCAACCATCGCGGTAAGACCGCGCGCGCGCAGTTCCTTTTTCCCATTGAAGCAATCCGTCCATGTCTTCGTCTTCATCGACGTTGATCAGGAAAATCATGCCGTTGGTCGCGTCGGTTTGCGCCTCCGCCTCTGTGTCTTGTGCGCTTGCGGCGCCGCCAACAAGACAGCACAGCGCCATCGCCGGGGATGTCTGATGCTTTACGGGTCATGTCCGCCTCCATCATGAACTGAGAAACGTCGGATTGCCGGTGGTCGCGCAGGGCACGATCGGGACCTGCCAAACAGCTATGTTTCCGACGGACTCGCGCCAGCGCAGTGTCGACAAAGATTGGCATAGGGGATGAGATCAAGACGTTCTTCGGCAATCTGCTCGCCGCAGCTCATGCATGTTCCGTATGTTCCGTTCGCGATGCGTTTGAGTGCCCCGGTCAGAAACCGGGCCTCGCGCAGGCTGGCGCGTCCGATGCCTGCCTGAACCTCGTCATCCTCCCACTCGATCGTCTGATCTTCGAGATCCGACAGTTCGGTGTCGTCCAGCACGTCTTCGATTCGTTGCAGGCGCACGCCAAGTTCTTGCAGGCGCGCCTCTATCTGCCGTTTGCGTTGGGCTGTATCTGTCATTTTCTTATCCGGGAACAAAAGCGGGGATCGGGGCAGAACCCGCCGGAATTCTCGCGCGTTCCGATATTCATGTACCCGTTGGTCCGGCGGTCCGCATTATCACGGATCAAAGTCCGAACGGATAGGTCTCGTCTTGGTGCGGCCATCAGACGAAGTCGAACCCCGCCTCACCAAGGGCAGGAAGGCTGCCCCTTAGGCCGTACAGAGACCGCGCCACTCGGCGAGGGCGGCGGCGCGGTTCAGCTTGAATTTCGATCTGGAAGTGAGGCTGCGCACCGTGTTGAAGAGGTCGCGGACCGAGGCGTGGACGGCGGCGAATTTCAGCAGGTTTCGCATGCGCCTGAAGCGCAGCATCGCCCGCTCTCGCCTTCGAAAAGGCAAGTGCGAATTCCTTGCGCGGTTGTTTTCCCACCGACCGGTCGTCTGCCGGTCGCCGATACCGGGATCGCGCAGCGCGGCGCCAGCCTCATGACTGACATCGATGCCGCGTTCGTGCAGCAGATCCTCGACATTGCGAGGCGAGAGCGGGAACCGGACATGCATCATCACCGCCAGGCGGATGATCTCCCGGCTGGTCTTGAAGTACTTGCACGGATCGCGCTTTTTCGTGCAGGCAGGGCAGGGCGAAGGTCAGCTGGTCTCGAGCCGGGTTGCTGTGACACTGCCCGCGAGGCCTTCGGGCGCGTTCCCCTCGGGCCGCGCGGCCAAGCTCAGGTGGTATCGCGATTGAACCACCCCGCCTCAAGCCGGGCTGCTCTGAAATTGCCGTAATCGTCTTGGAGTTGATTCGGCGCCGTGGGACGCGTTGCCTCTCCGATCTGCCTTTGCTTTAGTGTCGCCAAACAATTCAAGGGCAGAGAAATGTCTTTCTTTGATCGGCCGATTCTGAACTCCCCTTACCATGCCCCGGAAAAACACTGGGAGCTGGACAGTAACGGACGCCCGACGGACACGATAATTTCGAGAAGGCGCAGATCCGACCTCATTTCGGCGATGCCGAAGCCCAAGAGTGTGAAGGGTGGGAAGCAATCGGAGCTGGAACTCAGCGCTGCCGGGCTCGAAGGCCAGGACATGGCCTATAATGTCACGGAATTCGTCAACGAGATGCGCTCGCAGGTGGATGCCGGCGGCAATTGCCCAATCCCAACGACTGGCGGGTCTCTCCCATCACGCAGCGTCTGTTGCAGCATTGGCGCGCCATCCAGAAGGACGAGACCCGGGCTATCCGCCCGTTCTTCTGTCAGCTGGAGGCTGTCGAGACCGCGGTTTGGATGACCGAAGTCGCCCCCAAGATGGGCGAGCGGGGGCGCCGGGTCCGACGCAGGCTGGAAGCCGCGAATGCTGAAGCGAACCCGGATCTTTTCCGGGTTGCCATGAAGCTGGCGACCGGTGCAGGCAAGACCACCGTGATGGCGATGCTGATCGCATGGCAGACGCTCAATGCCGTGCGAAGCCCCAATTCAAAGACCTTCTCGCGCGGCTTTCTGATCGTGACGCCGGGCATCACGATCCGGGATCGACTACGGGTGCTTTTGCCGAACGATGCCGATAGCTACTACCAGAAGCTGAACCTTGTTCCGGGCGATCTGATGCAGGACATGCAGCGCGCCAGGATCGTCCTGACCAATTATCACGCATTCAAGCTCAGGGAGCGGGTGCAACTTGCCAAAGGCACGCGATCCGCACTGGAGGGGCATGGGGAGGCGCTGACGACGCTGGAGACCGACGGGCAGATGCTGCAGCGGGTCATGCCAGATCTCATGGGGCTGGGGCGCATCAACGTGATCAATGACGAGGCCCACCATTGCTATCGTGAGCGCCCCGGTGCCACGACGCCGAGACTGACCGGTGACGAACGCAAGGAAGCGGAGGAAAACGCCGAGGCCGCCCGCCTGTGGATCTCGGGTATCGAGGCGGCAAAGCGCAAGCTGGGCATCCATACGGTCTATGACCTGTCGGCGACGCCCTTTTTCCTGGCCGGGTCTGGCTGGGTTGAGGGCACACTGTTTCCCTGGTGATTTCCGATTTTTCGCTGATGGACGCGATCGAGTGCGGGATCGTGAAACTGCCGCGCGTACCGGTGGCCGACAATCTGCCAGGGCAGCCCGAGCCGCTTTACCGCAAGCTGTGGGACGCCATCGGAAAGAAAATGCCCAGGAAAACCAAGGGCGCGAAACCCGACCCACAAAGCCTGCCGATCCCGCTGAAGACGGCGATAGACGCCCTTTATGGTCACTACGAGAAGACCTTCAAGCTGTGGGAGGCCGCGGGCGTCGGTATTCCGCCGGTCTTCATCGTGGTCTGCAACAACACCACCAACTCCGAGCTTCTGCGCGACTATATCGCCGGATACGATCGCGAGAACCCGGATGGCACGATCGAAACGATCAGGGGCAAGTGCGACCTCTTTGCCAATTTTTCCTCCGACGGCGACCGCCTGCCGCGCCCGCGCACGGTCCTGATTGACAGCGCTACGCTCGAGGCGGGTGGCGAGGGTGGACAAGGCTTTCCGCGACGCCCATGCCGAGGAGATCGAGGCCTTTCGCCGCGAACAGGCCGAACGCAACAAGGCCGACGATCTGTCCGACGCCGACATCCTGCGCGAGGTGATGAACACCGTTGGCAAGAAGGGCCGACTGGGTGAGCAGGTGCGTTGTGTCGTCTCCGTCTCGATGCTGACCGAGGGGTGGGATGCCAACAACGTCACCCATATCCTCGGCCTTCGGGCCTTCGGCACGCAGCTGATCTGCGAACAGGTGATCGGCCGCGCGCTGCGCCGCCTGTCCTACGACGCCGATCCCGACACCGGCCTGTTTCGCACCGAATATGCCGATATCATGGGGATCGACGGGCTGAACTTCTCGGCCCAACCCCGGATCGCCCCGCCGCAGCCGCCGCGCGACGTGATCAATGTGCGCGCCGTCTCGCCCGAACGCGACCACCTCGAAATCACGTTTCCCCGTGGTCACGGGCTATGTCGCCGACCTGCCCTCGGACCGTCTCGACGTCGATTTCTCCGGGATGGAGCGTTACGTCCTGACGCCCGAGAAGGTTTCGGCCACCGTCATCACCATGCAGGGCATCGTGGGCGAGCGAGCGGCTCGACCTCGAGCACTACAGGACCACCCGTCAGTCGACCATCGCCTATCACGTCGCCAAACACATGGTGTTCGAGGAAACTCCACGATGCGAACCAGCGGCCGCGCATGCACCTGATCCCGGCGGCCAAGCGCATCGTGAGCCAGTGGCTGTCCGAAGGTCACCTGCATTGCACCGGCGGCACCGTGCCCGCGCAATTGCTCTATCGCGAGATCGCCGACGAGGTCTGCGACCTGATCTTCGGTGCGCTGATCGACAAGCCCGGCGGTGCGAGCGTCCTGCGTGCGGTGCTCGACCCTACAACCCGACCGGCTCCACCCCCGGCGTGAACTTCAACACCTCCAAGGCCACCCGCTACCAGCCACGCCCGGACCGGTCCCACCTCAACTGGATCATCACCGACAGCGACTGGGAGGACAAGCTCGCCGCCACCATCGAGGATCACCCCGCCGTCCTTTCCTACGCCAAGAACCACAACCTCGGCTTCGAAGTGCCTTACGGAACGAGGGCGAACCATATGCCTTGTTCCACAGTCCGGCTGGATGCGCCGAGGCCGACCGTCAGTCGAGGTCAAGGGCTTTCGCGGCCACGACGCCATGCTCAAGAGCGAGACCATGCGCGCCAGTGGATCCGCCGTGAACAGGGCTGGGCACCCCATGGCCGCTGGGGCTTTTGCCGAACTGCGCGAGGTGCATGATTTCGGCTTTGGGGGCTCAGAAAAGGACATCCCGAAATTCTTGAAAGGCCACCGGCATGATGAAAACAAGATTGCTGGCAAGCGGGTCGCCATATAATTTTCTCTTTATCAATATCCGCCCCTTGGCAGTAAGCATGGCCACCGATCAAGGCCTTCGCCAAACCCCTTGGGGCTTTGCCCCTTTCAGGAACTCCATCGTGAAGGTCGTGCCGTCATCAGATTGACGGCGGCTTACTTCATGCGTCGTCTTGCCGCCTTACGGCCCCTAATCAGCGCCGGCAGACCCCGAGGCAGCCTGCAGGCGGTCCCTCTTGCTGATCACGGCGCACCTCACGCGGATCAACAAGATCGCGCGACTCCAGCACGCGCGGCGGTTGCTCTATCGTGCTTTCTATTACGATGCCAAACCCTACCTCGAAAAAGGCCACCTGCCGGTCAGCGGGCATGGCTATCGACTACAAGGGAAAACCGACCGCGCGATTTTTCAACTCGCCTGCCATGACAATCTACGCAGAACCTCGGTTGGCCGTGCGCAGGGTGAACTCCGGCCGCGACCCGGACTTTCTGTAGGAACTCAGACCGAAGATACTCAGCAGTTGCTCAAGAATGAGAGAACTTCGGCGATCTGACCAATGACGATTTCGCGCCACCTTCCGGCAAAAGGCGGTGGACATGCGCATAGGTCTGGATATCGCGTCGATCACGCACTAAAGCGACAGGCTGACATCATCGTGCTGGTGGCCGGGACTTTCCGATTTCGTGCCAGCAGCAAGCTGGCACGACGCGAGGTGAAGGTCATCCTCGATCCGCTTTGGGCGTCAGGTGGACGGGGCGCTGTTCCGAACATATCGACGGCGTCTACTCTGGCTTTCCCAATCCCAAGCGCAAGAATGACAGGGCGAACGAGGCAGATCAATGACCGACCACAAAACCCCGATTGACCCCATCACCCACGACGACGCGCGGCTCACATCCCGGCGCCCGAGCTGGCGCCGATGATGGACCCCGACGATGCCCGCCCGATCAGGCGGCCTACAATCTGCGCAACCCGGACCGAGGCCCGCAACTGATCTGGCGCAGCAAGGATATCGACGGACCGCAGTGAGCGCCGACGCGCCGCCGATCTATCTGCAGGAACAGGGTGCATCCCAAGGCAATCATCGAGATCTGCGGGCAGGGGGCAGCGCAACGGGCAGGGCGCGGGCGTCGATCTGTTCGATCATTTCGGTGTTTCGGACGACGACCGCGAGGCCGGGATCGAATTCTACCGCCACCATCGCAGATGGTCGAACCAGATGATCTGGGCGACGGGTTGCAGGTGATGGCCAGCAGGCCGAGCGCGAGGGGCTGAAAGGCGAGGTGCAGGCGATCTATATCGACCCCGCCTTACGGCATCAAGTTCAACTCCAACTTCCAGTGGTCCACCACCTCGCGCGATGTGAAGGACGGCAATCTGGCGCATCTGACCCGCGAGCCCGAGCAGGTGAAGGCCTTTCGCGACGCCCAGCGCGACGGCATCCATTCCTACCTTCAGTATCTGCGCGACCGCTGGTGGTGGCGCGGGAATTGCTGGCCGGGAGCGGCTCCTGCTTCGTCAGATCGGAGACGAGAACGTCCACCGGGTGCGGGCGCTGATGGATGAGGTGTTCGGGAGGAGAATTTTGTCAACACGATCATCTTTAAGAAGAAGAGCGCGACCTACGTCACGGAGAGCGTGTTCGACGAAATTATATGTTACGGCAAGAATCGCGAAAAGCTGAAGGTTTCGGTCGCTGTTCGATGAACGGAAAGACCCCTGACGGTGAAAGCAAGTTCAATACGATTGTCACCGAGCCGATGGTGCTCAATAATGTATCGCGCGTGGAACAATCTGGAATTGATCATCTGATTGAAACAGGCGGTCGATAGGCGCGCGTAAATTACCCTATTGTCGGTCAACATCCGAGCGAGACATGGCAAATTACATCTTTCAAAGGCAAGCAAGATATGCGGTCCGAACAAGCAATAACGCTTCAGCATCGAAGAGAGACCTGCCGGAGATCGAGAGATCAGGTCCGCATCTTCGATGGAGGCGAAAATCCTGGGGGCCTCAGCGTTTTGGGATGACTGGAACCAAGTTTGGCAAATGTCCCAACATCTGAACTAACAAACACTGGGAAGAAGTTCCTGTCTATGTCATTCAGACTTCTATCCTCGCGGTCCCAACGCTGCCTCCTCATGTCTACAGATAGCGACCTCGTGCTCGATCCCACCTGCGGCCTCCGGCACCACATCCCATCGCCAGCCGAGCAGTGGGGCCGCCGCTGGATACTATCGACACCTCCCGTGTCGCGCCGCCGCTAGCCCGAGCGCCGCATCATGGGTCGCGAACTACCTGTACTCATCTCATAAGTGACTCCCCGAGGAGGCTCAGAAGAGGCCAGGTCACGACGGCGCAGCCACTTCAATCTTCCACCTATATGACACCGTCACCGGCTTCGTCTATCAGCGTACCCCGCACATCACCCTGTCCATCGCGATCATTACCAGATCGATCAGAATACAGGGCCATCGCCACCCTCCGTGAAGCCGGATCAAAGCGCTAAGAGGGGGGGCTGATAGGGTGCCCCATGCCCCTCCCGTTCGAGATCAACAGGCCGTGAAGGCTGTGAAACTAAGAAGATCGCTTTCCAGCATGGCGGGTGACACTGAAGACGCAGAATGACCAAGGCCCTAAACTGTAGCATCACAGGTAAGAATCCTCGGCTGTAAGTACACACCGAGACCCTGCCCCCACCAAGACGTGGAGATAGGAACCCTATTTCTGGCCGAGTTCAGGCGAGCGAGCATCGCCCGGCAACGAGAGAGATCGACGCTCTAATGCCGCCAAGGCCGACTTCAGTACCTGTACGACCGGCCCTACGAGACAACCGCACCGTGCGGGTGTGGCTGGGCCCTCACGCCAAAGGAGAGCCTGAGTCACTCATCGGGTCCTGGGGCGGGGGATGAACGACGAGCTCATCGACCCTGGAGGCCGAAGGGAGAGCCGCACCGCTAGCAGGGCCAACCTACCCGCTTGATGAGATGGTCCTGGAGAACTTGCGCGCATGGCTTGGGGGTGCAGCAGCAGCACGTATGGCACCGCATCACCTTCACTCCCCAACTCCCGGCCGGGACACTTCATCTGCGCCGAGGGCCGCTATCAGGGAGGGTTGATGCCCGGTGAAGCGCGCCGGGGATCTTTCTAAGCCCGGAGTTTGGGACGGGTAGTACTTTACCCTGACCTGGTGGAGGCCGCCCGAGGGCCGTGGGACGCGGGTTTCGACGTCGTCATCGCCTGCGCCTTTAAATTCATGAGGTTCACGCCACCGAGTTCGACAAGTTGGGAGACATTCCGGTGCCAGCGGCACGGGCTAACGCTGACCTGGCATTACGGCCGAGGAGTTGAAGACCAATGTAAAGAGGGCAACCCTCTTTCGTCATCTTCGGCGAGCCTGACATCGACGTCCTCGACAGCAGGACGGGGTAGATGGCGGTGAAGGGTGAACGGTGACGTCTTTCGACCCCAACGCGAAGTCCAGCCGATGACGCCGACGGCATCGCCTGCTGGTTCGTGGACACCGGGACTATAACGGCGAGAGCTTTTCGTCCGTCACGCCTACTTCCTGGGCGCCAACGACCCTACAAGGCGCTGAAGACGACACTCAAGACGGAGATCGACGAGACGCTTGGGACACGCTGAACAGCGATACGATCCAGGGCCCTTCTGTGGCACTTCGACGGGGCGTATCGCGGTGAAGGTCATCAACCACCTGGGGACGAGGTGATGGAAGGTGTTGGGGGTTTAGTTTGGCTAAGCGCGGTTCCTACCTCGGCGGGTCGACGATCATTCGAGTTTTCCAGTCACTTCGGGGCGGCAACCCAAGAAGGGCGCATTCGATTCTTGGGTGGAAGACGCGAAAATAATTCTGTCGAATTACCGGAGGATATCCGGTTGAAGCCTATTAGGTCGGTGAAGGCTGATGAAAGCAAGAAAAGCAAAAAGAGGAAATCTCCAAAAAAAAGAAAAAGCGCAAAAACTCTCGTTCAAGCACTCCCCACCAAGACAAATGCCATATGCAAGACATCTGTAAGGCGCGAGGCGAACGAACCGTTACCGGAGTTTGCTGAACTGGTAAACGCCTTGCGGGAGAAATACTGAAAATGACCCACCGCATCGCCGACACCTTTTACGATGCATTGGCGGCTTCTCTCCGCTTGAACAGAAGGCCGTCAAGCAATCGGCCTTCGATTTCCAGATGGACCCGAGCCTGCCCGGCTTCTCCATGCACCGGGTCGATCGCGCCCGCGATCCGAACTTCTGGACCGCGCGCGTGAACCGCGACATCCGCATGGTGATCCACAAGGCGGGCGGCGACACGCTGCTGGCCTGGGTCGGCCATCACGATGACGCCTACCGCTGGGCCGAAACCCGGCGGATCGAGAACCACCCCCGCACCGGCGCCG
Organism: Roseovarius sp.; assembly: GCA_027493545.1. Classification (GTDB taxonomy): domain Bacteria; phylum Pseudomonadota; class Alphaproteobacteria; order Rhodobacterales; family Rhodobacteraceae; genus Roseovarius. The sequence goes on from JAOSKR010000001.1 coordinate 15,810, forward strand.
TGCAGATCGTCGAGGCGCGCGAGACCATCGAGGACGTTGTCATCCAGCGGATCGTCGAGGAAGCCGTCCGCCTGCCGCGCCTGTTTGCCGACGAGACGGACGACACGCTCCTGTCTTGGGGTGTGCCCGAGGACTGGCTGGACACCGTGCGAGACGCAACCGAGGACACGGTGGTCGAGATCGCCATTCGCCTGCCGTCCGAAGCTGCTGACGCCATCATGTCCGCGGCCACCGGAGAGAGGCCGCAGCCCGCACCGGTCGTGGCAGCAGGAGAAGACCCCTGGGCGCACCCGGATGCCCTGCGCCGGTTCCGCGTCGTGGAGGATGTCGAAGAGCTCAAGGCCGCGCTGGATGCGCCTTTGGGAAAAGTGGACGGTCTTCCTCCACCCGGCACAGCGCGAGTTTGTCGGGCGGGATTTCAACGGCCCGGCCCGCGTGATCGGATCGGCGGGCACCGGCAAGACCATCGTCGCCCTGCACCGCGCTGTCCGGCTGGCCGGTGATCAGGATGCCCGGGTCCTGTTGACCACGTTCAACCGCCGTCTGGCCGACCTGCTGCGCGCCAAGCTGCCGCTGATCGCCGGGCAGGAGGAGCGGAACCGGATCGCCGTGGAAGACCTCGGGACGGTCATCCATCGCATGCATGCCGAGCGCTTCGGTGCGAGAAGCCGCGACAGAGGCCGATTATCCGTCGATCCCGATTTCCTGCTTTGATGAATGGACCCTGATCGTCGATGCTTGGAATGTGGCGGGCGCCGATGGCTACCAAGCGATCTGCCCGTCTCGGGCGCAAGCAGCGAATGGCTGGCCTCGCGGCGCGACGCGCTCTGGGCGGTTTTCGAGCGGTCCGCACCCGGGCTTGAGCGGGAAAAGCTCGGCACCGAAGCCGGATGCGCCCATGCCCTTCGGGAAAGCGAGCGCATGCCGTTCACGCATGTGATCGTCGACGAGGCGCAAGATATCTCGGTCGCGGAGCTGATGCCTGCTGGGCAAGATGTACGGAGACAGGCCCAATGGCCTGTTCTTTGCCGGCGATATCGGCCAGCGGATATTCCGCGCGCCCTTCCCGTGGTCAGCAGCCGGCGTCGATGTGCGCGGCCGGTCTCGCAGCCTGAAGGTCAATTACCGGACCTCGCACCAGATCTCGACGGCGTAGCGATGCCTTGCTGCCGGAAACCCCGGTCGAGGCAGACGGCGCGGAGGAAAATCGCCTTGGCGTGACCTCTGTCTTCGATGGCCCGGCCCCCAAGATTCGCATATTCAACGATCCTGAAGTGGAACGCGCCGAACTCGGATCCCGGTGGAGAATTGTTGCAATCGGGTGTTGATCGCGACGAAATCGCAATTCTCGTCCGGGAAAGAGGCCCTGATGTCTGATTTCGCAGCGATGGACGTGCGCGTGATGACGATGCACGATGCCAAAAAGGGTGCAGAATCCGGGCGGTCGCCGTGCCCCGGCTTGCCCAAGACGTCATCCCCGACGAGGCGCGATTGCTCGCGGCCCGGGACGAGGCCCAACTCGACGAGATCGCATGACCACCGAGCGTCATCTCCTGTACGTGGTCGCAACGCGTGCCAGGATTTTCTGTGGATGTCGGGCGCCGCACCCGTGTCGGAATTCCTTTTCGGATATGGCGGAGATGGAGGCTGAAAGGTTCGTGGCTCCGGCGTATGATAGCGAAATGGGGCGTACTTCAGGCTCCGTGGTGGTGGTATTTTCCGTTACCGCGTCCGAACAGCGAGGTGACCAGCACTCCACCGCTGCGCGCCGCAGCAAAGCGCCCGTTCCACAGCGCCATCCGGAGACGACATCGGTCGCGCCGCCGAGCCAGACGTCGACAGATGCGCTGCGCTGAAGACGCGCGCAGCAGATAGGAATATCTTGGGACACCCGTCATAGCGGGTTGCCACGCACCGCCAATCCCTTCAGACGACCGACCATGATTTTGATCCGGTTGCGACGCTTGAGAACGGCGGTGCAAAAAAGTCGGCCACGGTAGCGGCGGGATGATCCCCTGCTGCGGGCGGCGGAATAGTCGTCCACCTTTACCCTTTCTGGCGACAGGAGGGCAGGAGGATTTTTACTGTGGACTTGTATCGCAAGGTTCGTCTGGCTTGTGCGGAAGGTATGAGCCAGCGAGAAGCGGCGCGGCATTTCAACATCTCGCGTGACAGCGTCCGCAAAGATGATGGCGTTCTCGGTACCGCCCGGGTATCGGCGGACGGCGCCGGTGAAGCGGCCGAAGCTGGATGCCTTTACTGGCATTATCGACAGCTGGCTGGACGGCGATCGGGAGGTCCATCGCAAGCAGCGCCATACGGCGAAGCGGGTGTTCGAGCGGCTTCGTGACGAACATGGGTTCACCGGCGGCTACACGATTGTGAAGGATTACATGCGGCAGCGTGAACGGCGCGGTCGCGAGATGTTCGTGCCGCTGGCGCATGCGCCCGGACACGCTCAGGCCGATTTCGGTGAGGCGGTGGTTGTCATCGGCGGTGTCGAGCAGAAGGCGCACTTCTTCGTCATGGATCTGCCGCACAGTGATGCCTGCTTTGTGCGGGCCTATCCCGCAGCGACAGCGGAGGCCCGGGTCGACGGTCACGTCCACGCCTTCACGTTTTTCGGCAAGGTGCCTACGTCGGTCCTATACGACAACGACCGCTGTCTGGTTGCGAAGATCCTGCCGGATGGAACGCGCAAGCGGGCGACGCTCTTCAGCGGGTTCCTGTCGCATTACCTGTTCCGCGATCGTTACGGACGGCCGGGCAAGGGCAACGACAAGGGCAACGTGGAAGGCCCGGGTCGGCTATTCCCGCCGCAACTTCATGGTGCCGATCCCGCGGTTTGCGTCCCGGGACGCGTTCAACGCCTACTTGGAGGATCAATGCCGCAAGCGCGCAGGCGGATATCCTGCGGGGCCAGTCCGAGACCATCGGAGACCGGCTCGCGCGGGATCTGGCCACGATGACCGACCTGCCGGCCGCGCCGTTCGATGTCTGCGATCAGGCCACCGGACGGGTCAGTTCCCGGGCGCTGGTGCGCTACGAGACCAATGATTACTCGGTGCCGGTCTCCTACGGCCACCGTGACGTCTGGATCAGGGGCTATGTCGACGTGGTCGTGATCGGCTGCGGCGGCGAGGTGATCGCACGCCATCCCCGCTGCTACGACCGTGAGGACATGGTCTTCGATCCGGTGCATTACCTTCCGCTGATCGAGCGCAAGATCAATGCCACGGATCAGGCGGCGCCCCCGGCTGAATGGGACCTGCCGCCGGAGTTCGCGACCCTGCGCCGCCTGATGGAGGCGCGGATGATCAAGGCCGGACGCCGCGAGTATGTCCAAGTTCTGCGCCTGCTGGAGACCTTCGACATCGACGACCTGCACGCGGCGGTGAAGAAGGCCCTGCAGCTGGGCGCGGTCGGCTTCGATGCCGTCAAGCACCTCGTCCTCTGTCACGTCGAGAAACGGCCGCCGAAATTTGATCTCGATGTCTACCCATACCTGCCACGGGCGAACGTCGAGACCACATCCGCGGCCAGCTATATGGCCCTGATGTCGGAGGATGCAGCATGACCGTCGCCCCGAAGATCCTGCTCGCGGATCATCTCAAGACGCTGAAGTTACCCACCTTCCTGCGGGAATACGACAAGCTTGCCCGCCAATGCGCCACCGAGGGTCGGGATCACGTCCAGTTCTGGCGCGCCTCGTCGAACTGGAACTGATCGACCGAGAGCGCAGGATGATTGAGCGGCGTATAAAGGCCGCGAAGTTCCCGGCCGCCAAGAGCCGGACAGCTTCGACTTCAAGGCGATTCCAAAGCTGAACAAGATGCAGGTGCTGGAACTGGCCCGCTGCGAATGGATCGACCGGCGCGAGAACGTCATCGCCTTGGGGCCCAGTGGAACCGGCAAGACCCATGTTGCCCCGGGTCTCCGGGCTGGCCGCATGCCAGAAGGGCATGGCGGTCAGCTTCACCACCGCTGCGACGCTGGTCAACGAGATGATGGAGGCCCGCGATGAACGCCGCCTGCTCCGCCTGCAAAAGCAGCTGGCCAGCGTCAAATTGCTGATCATCGACGAACTGGGCTTCGTGCCGCTATCCAAGACCGGCGCCGAGCTCTTGTTCGAACTGATCTCGCAGCGCTATGAGCGTGGCTCCACGATGATCACGAGCAACCTGCCATTCGACGAATGGACCGAAACCTTCGGCACTGAACGCCTGACTGGCGCGCTGCTCGACAGGCTGACACACCACGTCAACATCCTCGAGATGAACGGAGACAGCTATCGGCTCGGCCAAAGCCGCGCCCGAAAAGCCGAAGCCTCAACCTAATCATCCGTCACAGGATTGGCCCTGTGGGCCAATGCGCCATGGCACGCGCCAGCTATCTGGAGAGCGCGCGCGCCATGGCGCTTGCCACCCCGCCACTGGCCTGGTTTTGCGCCGCCGCGTGGCCGGATTTGTCTCCGCCGTTGACAGACATGCAGCGTGAAGCCTCGATCGAGGATCAGGTGCGGGTTTGCTCGCGGTTGATCGAAGCCCAGGGCTGGACGCCGGGTGAAGTGTACGCTGACATGGGGCTCAGCGGTGCGACCCACCTGCGACCCAGTTTCCAGAGACTTCTGGAGGACGCGCGAAACCATAAGTTCGATGTCGTCGTAGCTGAGAGCATTGACCGGATCAGCCGCGACCAGGAGCATATCGCGGGCTTTCACAAACAGATGACCTTCAACGGAATCATCACGCACACCGTATCCGAAGGCGCAATCAGCGAGTTGCATATCGGGCTCAAAGGCACCATGGGCGCGCTGTTCCTGCGGGATTTGGCGAGCAAGACCCATCGCGGCCTGGAAGGCCGGGTGCGCCAAGGCAGGGCGGCGGGTGGCATTTCCTTCGGCTACCGGATGGTGCGCGAGCCTCTCCCCGATGGAACCTTCACCACGGGTGAGCGCGAGATTATCGCCGAAGAGGCTGCAACCGTGCGGCGCATTTTCTCCGGAGTATCTGGACGGCCGCAGCCCCCGCAAACATCGCGGCGCGGCTCAACAAGGAGGGCGTCGCGGGACCGCGCGGCAGCACTTGGGGTGCATCGACGATCTATGGCAACTGGAAGCGCGGAACCGGCATCCTCAACAATGAACTCTATGTCGGCAAGATCGTCTGGAACCGGCAGTCCTTCATCAAGGACCCCGACACCGGCAAGCGGCAAGCCCGCCCGAATCCGCCAGAAGAATGGGTGATCGAGGAGGTGCCGCACCTGCGGATCATCGATGACGGGCTCTGGGACAAGGTGAAGGCGCGGCAGAAGGAGACCCGTGCCGCCATGGGGGTCGATGGCTCACCGCGCCCCGAGCGGGCCAAGCGACCGCGCTACCTGTTTTCCGGGCTTCTGGCCTGCGGCTGCTGCGGCGGCAGCTTCACGCTGGTTGGCAAGACCCGCTACGGCTGCGCCTCGGCCCGCAACAAGGGCACCTGCAACAATCGTCAGACGATTGAACGGTCGGTGCTGGAGGAACGAGTGCTCGCCGGCTTGCGGAACCGGCTGCTGGACGCCGATCTGATCGCGGAGTTCGTCGAGGCCTACCGGATCGAATACAACAGCCTGAAGCGCGAAGAGCGGGCGGCCAAGGTCAACGCCAAGCGGGAACTCGGCAAGGTCCAGAAAAAGATTGACGAGGTCGTCGAAGCTGTCTGCGAGGGGCTCTATCACCCCTCGATGAAGGAAAAGCTGACCAAGGTTGGAGACGCGGAAAGCAGAATTGACGGCGCTCCTCGATGAACCCGAGGACGAACCCCTGCGCCTGCACCCCGGTCTGGCGCAGGTCTACCGGGCCAAGGTTGACGAACTGGTTCAGGCACTGAACGCCGAAGGCGCGAAGAACGAGGCCGGACGCATCCTGCGGGGGCTCGTGTCCGAGATTCGGCTGATCCCAGAGGCAGACAGCATGACCATCGAGCTGGTCGGTGAACTGGCCGCGATCATGGCCCTGGAAGGCCCCTTGAACGCGAAAGCCCCGGGGGCTGCCCAGGGCTGTTCGGTAACAATGGTTGCGGGAGCAGGATTTGAACCTGCGACCTTCAGGTTATGAGTCGTGTCGAGCGAACCATGAACAATCACTCGGAAGCGCGAGTTCTTTCGCAGTTTCCGACACTTGCCGATCCCGCACACGAGGCTCCGCTGCGCACGATCTGTCGGGATTGCGCAGCGTTTTTCGGCCTCGTGCTTCCACAATGCTTCCAACGGGCCGGAACCTGGTTTTCCGGTAGCACGAGCATCAGGCGGCGGTAAGCGACCAGAAGCCGAACTTCCTGCCGTGCTCCTCCTTCAGCCGGGCGACGTAGGCGTCGATGCGTCTCGAACGCTCCGAAGTCCGGGATGTCGCCCGCGAGCCGAGCGCAGCTGGCGAGGTGCTCCGCGGCATAGCGATACCGCTTCGCCCGCGACTTGGTGAGCGTGAAGTCGACCATCGCGCGGAGCACCAGCGTCGCGGCCAGCGGATGACGCTCTGACAGGGCCTCCGCCGCGGGGGCGAGATACTCGTAGTGATCCCCGTCGATCTCGTCGTGCCGGGTCACCAGGAGGTCTGCGGCGCGATCCAGCGCCGGCCAGTCGAGGAAGAACTGCAGGGCGTGAAGAAGGCTCGGATGGGCCATGGCGTGCGCCATCGCCCGCTCCTCAGCTTCTATGTCGTCGAAGTCGGGAAGCCGCTTGAGATAGGCCCGCAGGTAGCTGTCGGAGAGCGTGCGCTCGAAGCAGTCCCACCGGAACGCCTGCGCCTCCTCGCCGCGACCCAGCGCCTCCAGCGTCTGCAGGCGGATGTCCTGCCAGGCCAACGGAACCCGCAAGCCGTCGCCGAGCTCCGCGCGCTCGAGGAACCCCAGCGCCTCGCCTGCCCTGCCGGCCGCGAGCAGGCGTTGCGCGATCTCGGCCGCGATCTGCGGCACCTTGCGCGTCTTCGGATCGTACTGCGCAATGAAGCCGTCGACGTCGCCCTGCGCGTCGGCGATGTCCTTGAGCGCCATGACCACCGTGCTCGCGCGCTCGCGCGCCCGCATCTCGTGCTCGTAGGTGGTGCCGCCCGTGCCCCAGCCCACCGCTTTCCATTGGTCTTTCGGCGGCACCGGCACGGGCGAACGACCGAGTTCTTCGGCCATCGATTTCAGGGCCGCCAACCCCTCGTCGCCGAGCGCCGGCGCCATGATGCCGATCAAGCCGTCATACTGGCCATAACCGTTGTCCTGCAGCGCATCGAGGACAGTGCCGGCGAGCGCCTGCGGATCAGGCCGGACCTTCTCGGCGAGCTGACCCAGATCGGCGCAGGCCTGGTGGAAGATGCCGATGACGGTGCCGCTGGAGTCGTCACAGCGCTCGAAGACGGGCGTGGCGAGCGCCACGAACCGCCACATGAGCGTCAGCGCCTCATCGGGATCGGCGGGTGCGATCTGCTCGACGATGGCGCGCCGCTGGGTTTCGAGATCGGTGACCAGTGCCTTGCGGTTCTTCCAGTGATGAAACTGCGGGCGCGGGCGATGCTTGTCAGCCGCTTGGTGATCTCCCGCGCGGCCTCCCTCGGGCTCTGGGTTCCCGCCAGCGCGAGCCGCAGCTTGCGCTTGGCCGCCGCATTGCCGGTGCTGACCTCGATCAGCAATTCCGCCAGGCGCTCGGCGCCCAGCGCTTCGAGGTTCTTCGCATTGAGGGTGGTCTTGGAAGCCATCGGATCGCCAGTTTCTTTTCTCCGAGCCTATCAGCGGTCCGCGGGCGCCGGAACCTGCGTTCTGATTCGCTGGGCTCGTCGATTTCCCGCGCCAGCGCGCCGAAACGCCTTGCGCGGAAACGCGAGGCATTTCCTTTTTCTTCGAAATTTCAGTGTGTTCGTTGACTGTCGCCCGCGCTTCAGCACTGTGGAACGGCGAGAGAACCACCGAAGGCCGCCATGCCCAGGATCACCAAACGCCTAGTCGACGCCGCAGAAGCCCGCCAAGCCGAATACTTCGTCTGGGACAGCGAGATCCCCGGCTTCGGGCTGCGCGTGCTGCCGAGCGGCCGCAAGGGCTACGTGGTCCAGTATCGCGCCGGACGCCGATCCCGGCGGATCAGCCTCGGGCCCAGCACGGTCCTGACCTGCGAGCAGGCGCGCAACCGCGCCATCGCTATCGTAGCCGCCGCGCGCAATGGCGCGGACCCCGCCGCCGAGCGGGATGCGGGGCGCAAGGCGATCACCGTGAAGGAGCTGGCCGAGCGGTTCGACAAGGAGCACATCGCGATCCGGGTGAAGGCGAGCACGGCCAAGGAGTATCGCCGGAACCTCGAACGCTTCATCCTGCCCGCGCTCGGGCAGCTCACGGTCACGGGCATCACCCGGGCGGACGTGGCGAAGTTCCACCACGACCTCCGCCACATCCCCTATCAGGCGAACCGCTGCCTCGAAGTGATCTCGAAGATGTTCAGCCTGGCCGAGATGTGGGGGCTGCGTCCGGATGGCACCAACCCGCGAAAGCACATCCGGAAGTATCCCGAGGAGAAGCGCGAACGCTTTCTCAGCGCGGCGGAACTGCGCCGGATCGGCGAGGTGCTGCGCGAGATGGAGGCAGAGAGGATCGAACTGCCTTCGGCCATCCTCGCCGCCCGCCTGCTGATCCTGACCGGCTGCCGGCTGAACGAGATCATGACATTGCAGTGGGCGCACGTCGATCTGGCCGAGCGCGTCCTGCGCTTGCCGGATTCCAAGTCCGGCGCGAAGGTCGTCCATCTCGGTCAGCCCGCCGTCGACCTGCTCCGCGACGCCCAGCGCATCGAAGGCAACCCGTGGGTCATCTTCGGCACCCTGCCGGGCAAGCGCCTGAGTGATCTGCAGCCCTTCTGGCAGCGCGTCCGCGCCCGCGCCGGCGTCAAGGACGTCCGCATCCACGACCTGCGCCACACCTTCGCGTCGACGGCAGTCGCCTCGGGTCAGGGCCTGCCCATGATCGGCAAGCTGCTCGGCCACACGCAGGTCCAGACCACGGCGCGCTACGCCCACCTCGCCGCCGAGCCGGTGAGGCTTGCCGCAAACGACGTGTCCGGAACCCTCTCGACTTACCTGAACTGATCAGGCGGCTCGGCCCGAGCCAATCTGCGAGAAGCACGCTTGTTGCTTCCGCAATTTTCCACTATTTTCTCGCCATCGCTCCCGAGGGGCCGTGCCGCCAATGAGCATAGAAATCCTGACCATCCGAGAGGTCGCCGAGTATCTCAAGATCAATGAGAAGACGGCCTATCGCCTTGCGGGAGAGGGCAAACTCCCAGGATTCAAAGTCGGCGGCGCATGGCGCTTTCGGAAGGACGAAATCGAGAAGCTGACCAAGGGCAGCACGAAACAAACCGAAGACGGGAAAGACACTGAATGACCGCCACTCAGCAAGATCTCATCAACTTCATCTTTGGGATCGCGAACAAGCTGCGTGGACCCTACCGGCCGCCACAGTATCGACGCGTCATGTTGCCAATGACCGTGCTGCGGCGCCTCGACTGCGTACTTGAGCCCACCAAAGATGCCGTGCTCAAAGAGTACGAGAAGCTGAAGGCGCAGGGCCTGCCGGACCGCGCCATCCACGGCAAGCTGGCGAAGATCGCCGCGAAAGACCGGAGCCAACCACTCTACAACGTCAGCCCATTCACCTTCGCCAAGCTGCTCGGGGACCCCCGACAACATCGGGCGCAACCTCGTCGCCTACATCAAGAGCTTTTCGCCCAAGGCGCAGGAGATCTTCGACAAGTTCGAGTTCGAGAAGGAAATCGAAAAGCTCGATAACGCGAACCGCCTGTTCCTGATTGTCAGGGAGTTCGCCGGCGTCGATCTGCACCCCAAGCGCGTCGATAACATGCAGATGGGCTACGTCTTCGAAGAGCTCGTCCGGAAGTTCAACGAACAGGCCAACGAGGAGGCCGGGGACCACTTCACCCCGCGCGAGGTCATCCGTCTCATGGCACATCTCCTCTACACAGAGGACGAGGACGTCTACACGCCGAACATCGTGCGCACGATCTACGACCCGACCTGCGGCACCGGCGGCATGCTTTCCGTATCGGAAGAGTACATCACGCGGGACGGGCACAACCCTGATGCTCACCTCGAGCTCTTCGGCCAGGAGTACAACGAGGAGTCATGGGCGATCTGCTGTTCGGACATGCTGATCAAGGACGAGCCCGTCGACAACATCGCCTTCGGTGACACCCTGGGCGACGGCAAGACCTTCGACGGCCATCCGGACAAGAAGTTCCACTACATGCTGGCGAACCCGCCCTTCGGAGTGGAGTGGAAACCCGAGAAGGATGAGGTCGAGAAGGAATACAACAGCCTCGGTTTCAAGGGCCGCTTCGGCCCGGGACTGCCCCGCATCAGCGATGGCGCGTTGCTGTTCCTTCTGCACATGATCTCGAAGATGCACCCGTCGCCCGACGACGGTGGCGAGGGCTCGAAGATCGCGATCGTGTTCAATGGCTCGCCCCTCTTCGCGGGGGAACCGGGGCCGAGCGAAAGCAACATCCGTCGCTGGATCATCGAGAACGACTGGCTCGACGCCATCGTCGCCCTGCCAGATCAGCTGTTCTACAACACCGGAATCTACACCTACATCTGGCTTGTCTCGAATCGGAAGCCCGCGGCGCGCAAGGGGAAGGTCCATCTCATCGATGCGACCAGGCACTTCCGCAAGATGACCAAGAGCCTCGGCAACAAGCGCAACGAACTCAGCGACGACCACATCTCCGAGATCACGCGCCTCTACGCCAACTTCGTGAATGGCGAGACGTCGAAGGTCCAGGTCAACGGCGCGGTGGAAGAGCGCGTCTGCAGCAAGGTCTTCGACAACCGCGAGTTCGGTTTCCTCAAGCTCACCGTGGAACGCCCTCTGCGGCTGAACTTCCGGGCATCGCCCGACCGCATCGAGCGCCTGAAGGATGAGAGCGCGTTCAGGCAGCTGGCCGAGAGCAAGAAGCGCAAGGACGAGAAGGCGCGCGCAGCCGAAATCGCCGCGGGTGAAGCAGAGCAGGCGGCGATACTCGAGGTCCTCGGCAAACTGGATCCGGAGTCGCTCTACAAGGGACAGGGAGGAGTTCACCGAGGTCGTCAACGACGCCTTCAAGAAGGCCGGCGTCAAGATCAAGGCGCCGATCCGCAAGGCCATCCTCTCTGCCCTGTCGGAGCGCGACCCGACCGCCAATCCCTGCCTCGACAGCAACGGTGACCCCGAGCCCGATCCGCAGCTGCGGGACACGGAAATCGTGCCGCTGCCGGCGGACGCGCCGATGCCGCTCCCCATCGGCTACGACAAGGACGCGGACAATCGCACGCTCGTGGCGCTATTCCGTGACCACTGTGAAGACTACCTCGCGCGGGAGGTGCTGCCGCACTGGGACGATGCCCGGATCGACTATTCGAAGACGAAGGTCGGCTACGAGATCCCGCTCAACCGCCACTTCTACGTCTACGAGCCCCCGCGGCCACTGGAAGACATAGAGCGGGACATCAAGACGCTGGAAGGGGAAATTCTAGACCTCCTCAAGGAGGCCGTCGCGTGACTACGTCCTACGAGGATTATCGGGATGCCAATTCCCGCTGGATCGACCGAATTCCGGCCCACTGGCGCATAGAACGGCTGAAGTTCGTTGCTCGCCCACAAGCCAGTAACGTCGACAAGCATAGCAAGGACGACGAAATCCCTGTCCGCCTGTGCAATTACACCGACGTCTACAACAATGCGCAGATCACCGCTGACATGGACTTCATGGAGGCGACGGCGACAGAGGCCGAGATCGAGAAGTTCACGCTAACCGATGACGAGGTGATCATTACCAAGGACTCGGAGTCCTGGGAAGATATCGCAGTCCCGGCCCACGTCCCTAGGGCAATCGATGGCGTGCTATGTGGCTACCACCTGACCCAGATCCGACCAGATAACGAGCAACTGGATGGTCGCTATCTTTATTACCAGCTCTGTTCGGCCGAGCTGAATAGGCAGTTCCAGGTGAAGGCCAATGGCGTCACACGTTTCGGCCTTCCCGCGTACCACATTGACAATTCAGAGATCATCGTGCCTCCGCTCACTGAGCAGAAGCAAATTGCGAGGTACCTTGATGAACGGCTTTCGCGGATAGACCGCCTAATTGACAAGCGGGAAGCATTGATTCCGCTTCTTCTTGAGAAGAAGGTGTCTCTCATCGTCGCGAAGCTCTCGCAGGGTGAAAGCCCCGAATCCGAAGTGAAATCTACAGGATTGGACTATCTCCCGAAGATTCCATCCCACTGGAATCTTGTCAGACTCCGCTTTGCGGCAGAGATAAATCCCTCGGCGTCAGAGATACTGCTTCCTGCTGATACTTTGGTTTCATTTGTGCCAATGGAGGCCGTTGGCGAATACGGCGGCCTTACTCTGGATCGCGAGAAAGCACTAGATGAGATTGGCCAAGGTTACACATATTTCCGTGATCTCGATGTGGTCGTGGCCAAGATCACGCCATGCTTTGAGAATGGGAAAGGCGCTCTCGCCAATAACCTGACGAACGGTGTGGCCTTTGGCACAACCGAACTTCATGTTCTCAGAGCCAGAACGGAAGTCTACCCCCGTTTCTATTCTATATAACGATTTCATATTTTTTCAGAAATGTTGGCGAGTCTCGGATGTATGGAGCTGGAGGGCAGAAGCGGATTCCCGAGCTGTTCGTAAAGGACATCCGTATACCGCTACCCCCAATTGAAGAGCAAAGAAAAATTGCTGCCGCTGTAGAGGCGGAGTCCAAAGTTATTTCGGACCAGATTGAGAAGATAAGAGAGCACGTACGCACTCTGAGAGAGTACCGAGCAGCGGTTATTACTCAGGCTGTTACTGGCACGTTCAAGGTGGTCTGAATGACCATCAACGCCCGCGGATATCTCGATCACCTGAAGGTTTACCTGAATACCGCCTGCTACGGAAAAACCTGCCCGGCGAACGAGTCGCGTGGCATCAGCGAGAAGCAGCTCGTTCTTTCGGAGAAGGTCGAAGGCACAAGCCGTCGCCGCAAGGTGACGCTCGAGTTCGACGACGACGCCTTCGCCATCAAGCTGGATCAGGGCAACGATCCGCTGTTTCACTTCCTGACGAACGGCGATGGTCACCTCTGGTCCCGCCGCTGCGATTTCGTCGTGTTCGAGCGTCGGGGCGAGCGGCTGCATGCCCACTGCATCGAGTTCAAGGAAGCCTCGACCCGGATCCCGGTCGATAACATCTTCCTGCAGCTCAGGGCAGCGGGAAGCGTGGTGTCGTAGCCTGCACAAGATTCTTGGCGCCTATGTAGACGAGGCCAAGAGGATCAACCTGTCGTGCTATGTCTTCACCGGGTGCCAGAACCCCGCGCCGGACCTGGACGACACCGGAAAGTATTTGAGGAAGCACCCGTCGATCCGACACTATCTTTTCGAGGAAGCGGACGGGATGAATTTGAAGGACCTGGAGAATTCCACCGTGAAGGTCATTCAGTAAAGCTTGGGAGGGCCGCCATGAACGTGCACAAGGAGATCCGGTTCGAGGAGGCGATCGAGGTCGCGCTCACCACCGAGGGCGGGTTTCAGAAAGGCGCTCCCGGATCGTTCGATGCTGAGCGCGCCCTCTTCCCCGACGACGTGATCGCATTCATCCGGGACTCGCAGCCCTCTCGTTGGCAGACGCTGGTTGATTACCACGGCGCGGGTGCGGCCGATGCGCTCCTGACTTCCCTCACTAAGGAGCTGGCCTCAAAGGGCGTGCTGAACGTCCTCCGCCACGGGTTCAAGTGCTTCGGCAAGACCTTCCGCCTCGCCTATTTCGCCCCCAACACCGGCATGAACCCCGAGGCGACCGCCGATTTCGGGAAGAACCGTCTGCGCGTCTATCGCGAGGTGCACTTCAGCGAGAAGCGGCCCGAGCTCTCCCTCGATGTGGTGCTCGCGGTGAATGGCCTGCCGGTCGTCACGATGGAGCTTAAGAACCCGATGACGGGGCAGACGGTGGAGCATGCCAAGCGGCAGTACCGCTTCGACCGAGACCCAAGGGAGCCGATCTTCGCGTTCAAGCAACGGGCGCTGGTCCACTTCGCGGTCGATCCGGACCTCGTGTTCATGACCACGAAGCTGGCTGGCAAGGAAACCGTGTTCCTGCCCTTCAACCGTGGGGACAACCACGCGGCTGGCAACCCGCCCGCTCGGCCTGGAAAGTACAAGACATCCTACCTGTGGGATGAGGTTCTGACACGCGACAGCCTGATGGACATCCTGGCGCGCTTCCTACACCTGCAGGTCGAAGAGCGGCAGGTGGTGACAGGAAAAAGGGGATCAAGCGCCACGTCAAGGAGACGATGATCTTCCCGCGCTACCACCAGATCGATGCGGTGAGACGGCTTGTTCAGGACGCCAAGGTTAAGGGCTCGGGCCACAACTACCTGATCCAGCACTCCGCGGGCTCCGGAAAGTCGAACTCCATAGCCTGGCTCGCGCACCGGCTGGCGAGCCTGCACGACGACAACGACCAGAAGGTCTTCGACACGATCGTGGTCATCACTGACCGCCGCGTCCTCGATCAGCAGCTGCAGGACACGATCTATCAGTTCGAGCACAAACAGGGCGTTGTACAGAAGATTGACGAGAACACGCAGCAGCTTGCGAAGGCACTGTCCGGAGGCGTCCCGATCGTCATTTCGACGATCCAGAAGTTTCCGTTCATCACGCAAGCGCTGGAGACGCTCGCCAAGAAGGGTGAGAGCGTTGAGGTCAGCACCGAAGGGAAGCGTTTCGCCGTCATCGTGGACGAGGCCCACAGTTCTCAGAGCGGCGAAACGGCGATGGAGCTCCGCAAGATCCTCAACAAGGAGGGCATCGAGGCCGCCATGGCGGCGCAGCTCCTCGACCTCGAGGAAGACGATCTATCCGACGAGGCGAAGCAAGAGCTCCTTCGGGAGATGCTGAAGCGCCCGTCGCAGCCCAACATCAGCTTCTTCGCCTTCACAGCGACGCCCAAGTTCAAGACGCTGGCGGTCTTCAACGAACCCGGTGCAGACGGGAGACCGCCCTTCCATCACTACAGCATGCGGCAGGCGATCGACGAGGGCTTTATCATGGACGTCCTCGCTCACTACACGGCCTACAAGACCTACTACGGTCTCATCAAATCCGTCGAGGACGACCCGGACGTTCCCCAGCGGAAGGCAGCAAAGGCTCTCGCCCGCTTCATGAGTCTGCATCCGCACAACATCGCCCAGAAGGTCGAGGTGATCGTTGAGCATTTCCGCCAGTTCACCAAGCACAAGATTGGCGGACGAGCCAAGGCAATGGTTGTGACTGGCTCACGCTTGCACGCGGTGCGTTACAAGCTCGCCTTCGACAAGTACATTCGCGACAAGGGCTATACCGACATCCGATCCCTCGTGGCCTTCTCAGGAACGGTGATCGATCCGGACATCCCGGAGTCACAGTACACCGAGGTCGGTATGAACGCCGGCATCAAGGAAAGCGAACTCCCCGAAAAATTTGCATCGGAGGAGTTCCAGGTGCTTCTCGTAGCAGAGAAATACCAGACCGGCTTCGATCAACCTCTGCTTCATACGATGTACGTCGATAAGCGCCTTGCTGGTGTGCAAGCGGTACAGACGCTTTCCCGACTCAACCGGGTCACAACAGGTAAGGAGGACACCTTCGTGCTCGACTTCGTGAACGAGCGCGACGAAATATTCAACGCTTTTAAGCCTTACTACGAGGTCACGCCCACAGGTGAGGCCAATGATCCGCACCAGCTTTATGACCTGAAGAACCGACTGGAGGAATGGCGTGTTTTTGAAGACAGCGAGATCAATGCCTTCTGCGACATCTGGTTCCGAAACCGCAGGGAGCCCACTCCGGGTGATCATCAGAAGCTGAATGCCATTCTAGATGAAGCCGTTCAGCGCTATGTGGAACTGAGCGAAGATGATCAGGGTCAGTTCAAGGGACAGCTGTCGAGCTTCCGAAAGCTCTACGCATTCCTATCGCAAATCATCCCGTATCAGGACCTCAGATCTGGAAAAGCTCTATACTTACGGCCGCTTCTTGCTGACGAAGCTGCCGCTGACTCCAGACGACAGAGACTACCAAGTGGAGGACGATGTCGCGCTGAAGTTTTATCGCCTTCAGAAGATCAGCGAAGGTGCGATTGATCTCAAGGCGGGTGAACCCGACCCGTTGAAGGGGCCAACTGAAGTCGGGACAGGGACGAGCCATGGCGACGATGTCTCGCTGTCCTCACTCATCAACATGCTGAATGAGAGGTTCGGGACTCAATTCACGCCAGCGGACCAGTTGTTTTTCGACCAGGTGACCGAAACCGCCGCCGCGAATGAGAAGCTTCAGGAGGCTGCGCGCGTGAACACCACTGGAAAACTTCTCATTTGTCTTCAACAAGATGCTGGAAGGCCTATTTATCGAGCGGATGGAGGGAAACGAGG
The DNA here is from genome assembly GCA_027493545.1 of Roseovarius sp. Lineage (GTDB taxonomy): Bacteria > Pseudomonadota > Alphaproteobacteria > Rhodobacterales > Rhodobacteraceae > Roseovarius. Next base: position 32,283 of record JAOSKR010000001.1, read on the forward strand.
AGATTTTTACACGGTTGATGAACGACGACTCCTTCCGAGGCCTTGCCACTGAGCACCTCGTCCGGGAGGTCTATGAGAAGATTCGCAAAGGCATCGAACGGGGTGAGGACCCCGCCGCTCGCGCAAACTCGCCACAGCGCGCGCGCGACGTGGGGTGATCCGATGGGCCTCAATCTTGCGAAAACCGTCGTTGATTTTCTTGCCGGTCGCCCGGAACAAAAATTCACTGCACGCCAGATCGCCGAGTGGGTGTTCGAGAACTACCCGACAGAATGCCGGGAAAAAAAGTCAAAGAGCACCTTCATTCAGAGCGATGCAGACCTCGTTCAACAGCTCGTTGCAGAAATCGGATCGCAAAGACCAGCACTGCAAAAGCGAAACTCACAGATCAAAACCACAGAAGGTCGACCCCGCCAGTACTATTGGACCGCAAAGACTGATCAAGCGGAAGTCGATGAGGCTGAAAAAGAGGGGGCTGACGCAGCTCTCGTAACGGGCGCAACTTCTATCAAGGAGCATGACCTCTATCCAATTGTGTCTGAATATATCTGGTCTGAGCTCGGGATTTATTCAAAGCGAATTGACGAGAAGAAGTCGTCAAATAAGCAGGGACCAAGGGGCAACAAGTGGCTGTATCCTGACCTTGTTGGGATGGAGGATCTAACCGCTGATTGGCACCAAGAGATAAAGGGCGCAGTCAAGGAGTATGCGGATAAGAAAACGAAGTTGTGGTCGTTTGAAGTTAAAGTGCTTCTCAACAGATCGAACTTGCGAGAGTCGTTTTTCCAAGCTGTGTCAAATTCCTCATGGGCTAATTTTGGATATCTTGTAGCCGCAGAGGTTGAGGGTGCCGATACAATGAAAGAGCTCAGGATGCTCTTCTCGCTTCATGGGATCGGCTTGATACAGATTGACCCAGAGAACCCAGCAGAAAGCCAAATTCTGATTCCTGCGAGGGAACGGATGGAAGTCGATTGGGCGACATGCAATCGACTGACGCGCGAGAACAAAGACTTCTTGCAGTTTATCAAACTTGTTCGACAGTTTCATCAAACGGGAGATCCCCGCCCGAAGGATTGGGATTTACCAGAAGGCGAGAACCTAGGCTGAGGTTGAAAGGGAAACCAAAAGTCTGCGCTCTTTGTCGCGAAAATCGGCAGTCCAGAGATGTGGGCTATCTTTTGGGCCTCGCACCACAGTAAGCTCAAACGCTGACAGCGCTTGGAAGCGCTGCGAGCGCAAATCGGACAACTGAAAGGTTGCAGAGCGGGCCAATGTGGGAGCAATTTGCTCAACAGCATAAGCCGCAACATCCAGAAGGCGCTCAATTTCGAAGGGCGCAACTCCCTCCGAGACGATGTCTTCGATTACCTTCTTCGAGTGTCTTGAGCTCATTGAAACTACTCTCCTGTCGCACTCAACACACGCTCTCTTTTGGCGATATATCAAGTTCAGATCGCGCCTCTTCGAGCCAAGGCGCGCAACCTTGCTTCAGCCGATCTTGGCGCCCCAAAAGGACGTCTGGTCGGCGGCGAAATAGCCGTCCGCGGCGCGGAAGTTGCCTTGCAACTCGACAGTGTCGCCGGCGATGAGCGCCACCATCGTCTGTAGAAAGAGTGCGGTGGCCTCGGAGACATGCGCGCCGCTGATCTCGCCCCTCGAGCCGCGTATCTCGGTCGTACCGTTCAGCGCGAGCCGCCCGCTCATACGCGCGGACGTGCTGGCGTTGGCCTTGTAGAGCAGCGTAGCGCCGAAGAGGTAGGTCCCGTCCACCGGCGCCACGAAATGGTTGTTGGCGGCGTCGAAGGCGCCCTGGTCGTTGTAGTCGGTGTTGTTCAGGCCGATCTTCGTCCAGGTCCCGATCCCGACGTAGTTGTCGTAGTTCGTATAGGCCTTGAACCGCGGCAGCCGGGGCTGGTCGACGATGCCGGTGGCGTTGTCGACGCTCAGCCCGTCGAAGAAGATGCTGCCGTCGGCGGAGACCGCGAGGCGAAAGCGGTCGGAGCCGAACAGCCCTACCAGCGCCTTGGTCACAAAGCCCGTCTGGAGCGTCAGCCCGAGATCGTCGCCCGCTGCCTCCTTGTTCATGGTATAGAACAGATCGCCGGTGCCGCCTTCGGCCACGGTCTTCGCCGTCCAGAGCGCGGCGTTCAGCTTGGCCGAGAACGGGTTCGACCCATCCGCGGTGGTCCCGAGCCCCAGCAGCGCGAGGTTCTGCAGCGTGGCCGGGGTGGTCCCGACCCAACCCGAGCCGTCATAGACCAGCAGCAGGCCCTCGTCCTCGACCCATGCGCGCCATCCGGTGCGCGGTGGCAGGCGCAGCCAGGCGCCGTCGGTCCAGAGCGCGACGTTCAGGTCCCAGCCTGCCCAGTCGCCGGTTGCGCCCGAGCCGACAATGTAGCGGTCGCCATCGTCAGGGTTGCCGGGCGGCGCGGTCAGGTCGCGGTCCAGGACAGAGAGCTGGACGAGCCCGTCGAGCAGCCGCAGCGCCTCGTTGTGGGTGACGTGCTTCTGGGCCTGCGCCGCGAGGATGTAGGGCAGCAGGAGTTGGGTCGTGGTGTCGGACATGGGCGGTCTCCAGAACGAAGAACGCCGCCTGCATGGCAGGCGGCGAGCTAATGGCGCGGCGATGGACTTTGGCGGGCTACCCGTGTTCGGGCGTCTCCCCGGGATGGCCGAGAGAGCCGGATCGGGCTTCGGCGCATCCCACTTTGCGGTCATCGCGGCCCAGCGATCGATTTCCGCTCGGAATGCCGGATCGTCGATCCGCAGATGGAAGGTGTAGAGCCGGTCCACGATCTCGCGCATCAGCGCGCGCATCTCGTCGTCACTGATCCGCGAGACCTCGGACCACGGAATGCGTCTGCCTGCAGCGTCCACGACGACAACGTCGCTGCCGTCACCAGTCTGCGAGACCGGTGTCAGGCCGGCATGCAGGGTCTCGAGCTGCGTGTTGCGCACGCAGGCCACGGCCATCACTCTGGCAAGTTGTGCGGCAATCCGGTCTTGGTCTTCGGGGCGCATGTCCCGAGCCTACGCCGGAGAGTGCGCGACCGGCCAGAACTCATTGCGCCACCTCAGAAGCTCAGCGTCACTGTCTTGGGCGCGCCTCGCCCGATGAGGGCCGAGAGTTGATAGACGCGAATGTCGAGCGTGTCGCCGGCATGGAGCGGCGCGCCCCAGTCGACGGTCTGATCGGCGGCCGTGTAGATCGCGCTGGTGGTGGTCGTGCTCAGCACCCGTTTCACGGTCGCGCCGTTGAGGATCTCGACCTCGTAGGCTTCAAGCTCCTCGGCGAGCGGCACCTCCAACCCGCCCCAGTTGTCGGCGGCGAGCGCGCGAGACCGGCGCGTCCAGCGAATGGTCAAATCGCTCGGCGTTCGCGGCGTGCGCCATGGCTGTTCGATATGGGTGACGGAGAACGGCCGCAGCCCCACACCCGCGGGCGTGAAGGTCTGCGCGACATAGGTCTCGTCGCTGACCGGGCGGCTGGCCGGGCCGATGCGCCAGTTCCACGGGATGCCGAGATCGGCCTCGGCGATCGGCAGAGAGGCGAGGCTGTCGTCGAGCACCACGACGCGGGCACCGGCAGGCGTCGGGTTACCCATCGCACCCTCGGTGCCGCGCTGGCCACGCAGCAAGCGGGTCAGCCGATACCGGCCGGGCGCGATCAGCTCGGCCACGCCCGCCTGGACGATCTCCCAGACGCCGGGCGTGCTCTCGATGGCGAGCGCATTCTCTCCGCCGAACAAGGTCAGGTCCGTGACGCTTTCCAACGTGCCGGACAGAAGATCGACCACGAGCACGTTTCCGAGATCGAAGCGCGAGGTTGGGCCCGCGTAGAAGTCCGAGACCAGCGTGCCGATCCGGGCCCGCGTGCCGAAGCTGGTGAGTAGCTCGAACCCGTCCGTCGAGGGGCTGCGGAACACCGCAATCTCGCCCGGCCACGGCACGGCATGCGCAGCTGCGAAGGGCCGATACGCTGGCTGGTCCTCGGTCAGCTGCGGCAGGTCGAGCAGCACCGCCTCGGGCGCGCCGAAGACGACGGCCTGCGACAGCGCCGAGGGTCGCGGAGCTCCCGGCGGCAGGTCGTAGGCCTCCCGGTCCTGGCGAACCGCCTCGACGCCGCGAGCATCCGCATCGGCGATTGAAATAAGCCGCAGCGGGACGGCGCGGCCGTCATTGGCAAAGGTGACGACATCTGCCGGGTCAAGCGCCAGCCGCGACGGCGGCAGTCGAAACACCGTGCTCTCGCGGCCGGTCCACGCTTCCATGAGAGCGCGCCGGCAGCGGCGTTCGGCCTCCTCGGGCGGCACGGCCATCGGGAAGGACTCCGAGGCGATGCGGGTCGTGTCGACGGTGATACGTCGCGCCTCGACCTGTGCGGCCTCGTAATCCTCGTCAGCGCGGGCGACCTGCCATTTCAGGGCCTGCGGAAGTTCGGTCTCCTGGCCACGGGTCAGTTCGAGGACATCGCCCTCGCGGGCGGCGACCAGATCGTCGGGACTGACGGTGGCCACAGAGGCCCGGCCGCGCATGACGAAGCGAATGACGCCCTCGGTCTCGACCGCGTCGAAGCCGAAATGCCGCGCGAGCGTGGTGATCGATGCCCGCGGGCTCTCCAGCGCGCCGATGGCATAGCCCTCGACCGCACCCCAGAGGCCGGTGACGTCGATCCGGGATTTGGGCAGGCCCGCGCGCAGGCAGAGATGGCGTACCAGCGCCGCGAGCGATACCGCCCCGAGCCGTCCGGTCAGCCAGTGACCGAGGCGCCAGTTCCCGCCGTCCGTCCAGACGTCGCTCAACGCCGGAAAGAAGGGATACGGACGCGCGTCCCAGGTCCAGGCGGCGCACTCGGGCACACGCACCATCCGGCCGCCATAGACCGACGAGATCGGGTTGTTCGCCGCGTCGCCCCAGAACAGGTAGGTCGCTTCGAGATAGGCGCGCTGGATGGCGTCGTCCCGCCAGCCGCGGGAGAAATGCGGCGTGAAGCTCTCCGACGACTTCGGGTCGAAGAAGACATTGGGCTGGTTAGTGCCCCGGTCGATGGCCGGGCAGCCGAGTTCGGTGAACCAGATCGGCTTCGACTGCGGCGCCCAAGCCGTCGGCGTGCCGCTCTCCACCCCGCCCGGGCGGTTGTAGTGCGCGTTCGACCACCAGCTGCGCAGATCCTTGTAGCGGAACACCCACGGCTTGCTGGCGGCACCGTCGGTGATCGGGGTGCGCACCTGCTCGGAGCGGTCCGCCGCGCTGGCATAGAACCAGTCGAAGCCTTCGCCGCCCGCGATGTTCCCCTGCAGGTAGGCCCGGTCGTAGATGGCGGGCCAGCCCTCGGCCGCGTCGGCGTGCTCGAACCCGTCCCGCCAGTCCGACAGCGGCATGTAGTTGTCGATCCCAACGAAATCGATCTCCGGATCGGCCCAGAGCGGGTCGAGGTGAAAGAACACGTCGCCAGAGCCGTCGCCCGGCTGGTGACCGAAATACTCGCTCCAGTCGGCGGCGTAGCCGATCTTCGTCCCGGACCCGAGGATCGAGCGGACATCCGCGAGCAGGTCCCGATAGGCCTGCACCGCCGGATAGGTGCTGGCGCTCGAGCGGATCGTCGTCAGCCCCGGCATCTCGGTGCCGATCAGGAACGCATCAACCCCGCCCGCCGCCGCACAGAGATGGGCATAGTGCAGCACCATGCGGCGCAGGCCCCAATCCTCTGCCGCACCGGTGAAGGTCACGGTCGCCTCGGCCGCCTCCGCCGGCGGGTCGATGCGCAGGGCGGTGACGGTCTGGGCGGGCCAGGCCGTGCTGCGTGGCGTGACCATCCAGCTTTCCGTGCCGCTTTCCGCGTCACGCAAAACCATGGCAATCGTCACGTCCTGCGTGCTGCTGTCGACCAGCGTGAAACGCCATGTCTGCCCGGTTTGCGCGGCCGGCGCACCGCCGCCGAAGACGCTGGTGGACCAGTTGATCGCGGCGTGATCCCCGTCGGGCGCGGCCGCGGTGGCGGAGACGCCTGCAAATTGCTCGCCAAAGGGACCGCTCGTGACCGTGAAATCCCCGGGCTGCGCCGACCCGAAGAAGGCCGCCACCTGGTCCGCCGCCGTGGCCGTCTTGTCGACGGTTCCGGCGTAGCCTGCGGCCGGCGAGCAGGTGATCCGCCCACGCCACGGGAAGACCGGCTGGCCCGTCTCCGCGGCGTTGTCGGAATACGGGTTCGGCAGGCTGTTGCCGGGCGGCACGTCCATCAGGATGAACGGATAGAAGGTGACCCGCAGCCCGCGCGCCGTCATTTCCTGGATCGCCTGCACCACGGCGAAGTCGGACGGCGTGCCGCCATAGACGGGCCGGTCCTGGTCGTCGCGGCTGACGAGATGGGCCGCCGAGCGGGAGACGCCGTTCACCGACCACGTCTGCGGATTCGTCGTCTTCGCCGAGACCTCGACGCCCGGGCGGATGGTACACTCGCCCGCGCGCAGGTCGTTGCCGAACCAGGACACGACGAGGCTCACGCTTTCCACCTTCGGCGCCATGGCCTGCAGCCGATCGAGCGCCACCACCATGTCGGCGGTGTCGGAGAGCGCGTTCAGGTTCTCCGCTTCTTCCGACCCGAAGAGCCCCTTGCGCACGCCCTCCGTGGCATAGACGAACTCCCCCGACGCCGGGATCATGGTGACCGCCTGCGTCAACCCCTCGGCGGTGTCGGGATCGGCTACGGGTGCGAACACCTCGAAGGAGAGCTGCGGGAGGCGGTTGCCATAGTTCCCGAGCGGCAACTCCTCGAAGACCACATAGGCCGTGCCGCGATAGGCCGGGGTATTGGCGGCACCCATCTTCGCCACGATGAACGGGTCCGCGGTCTGGCTCTCGTCGCCCGGATACCAGCGCCAGGTGATCCCGGCCGTGTCGAGAAGCTTGCCGTCCGCCCAGATGCGGCCGATGCCGGTGATGAGCCCCTCGCAGAGCGCGACGGCGAAGCTCGCGTAGTAGAGATACTCGGTCGTCTTGACCTTGCCGCCGCCCCCGCCGCCCTTGCCGCCGCCCTGCGTGGTGGTCTTCGTCTCCTCGCGGAAATCCGTCGCCCAGATGATGTTGCCGCCCATCCGCATGCGGCCGTAGACGCGTGGGACGACAGCGCCTTCGGTGGACGACGTGATCCGCAAGGAATCGAGCCGCGGGCCTTCGATCCGCTGCGTGGGCGCGAGCGAAGACACGATCCAGCTGTCGACCACAGAGCCGATGGTGGAGCCGACGAAGCCGCCGATGGTCGCGGCGCTGACGCCGAGGATCGCGCCGCCGATCGAACCGCCAATGGCGGCGCCAGCGGCACCGAGAACGAGGGTGGCCATGTCCGGGGTCTCAGCGTTGCGGAAACAGGAAGGCGAAGGCGATGCGCCGCCGCCAGGATTGGTGAGCGGCTCCTCGATCACGCCGAGCCGCTCATAGGCGTGGAGGAAGCTGTCGGGCGCGGTGAGGATCCCGACATGCTTGGCGATGGCGCGGGGCTTCATGCGGAACAGCACCAGCGCGCGGGGGCCGGGCTCGGCGGGCGACACCTCGATCATCATTGCGCGCGCGCCCTCGGCCAGCACCTCGCTCGGCCCGGTCTCGCCCCAGTCGCGGCTGTAAGGCGGGATCGGGAACGGCTCGGGGCCGACGATCTCGCGCCAGACCCCGCGGGCGAGTCCGAGGCAATCGCAGCCGACGCCCTTGAGGCTCGCCTGGTCGTGGTAGGGCGTTCCCAGCCACGCTCGCGCCGCGGCGATGACCCTCTCCGGATCGGCCGGCGTCACAGAACGCCCCCGTCGTGGCCGCCGTCCCGGCTGGCGTAGCGCAGGATCGTGTCTTGGCCGGGGATGTGCGGGAAGCCGCGGAAGTTGGCGGTGTTGACGAACTTCGCCCCGCAGGTCTCGATCCGCTTGTCGCAGCCCGCGCGGATGGTGAAGCGTCGCCCTCGGCGATCGCGCGCACCGGCGCCTCGAGTAGGGTCAGGATGGCGATGCCATCGGTGACGTCTTGGCCCAGCACCTCGGCTGCGCCGCCCGGCATTCGCGCCGCTGGTCCATTCCAGCGTGCCGAAGGTGAACCAGCCGGAGGCGAACGCGCCGAGCCCAGAGGCGGTGAAGGCGCGGTCGCGCAGCAGATCGATCACGGCGCCCGCGCCCTTGAAAGCGGGATCCTCAAGATCGACGCCGCAGCGCGCATCCCCGAGCGCGGCGTCGCAGGTCGCCTGAAACGTCCGCCCGACCGTCTGGCCCAGCACATGGGCGAGCGAGCGGACCTCGGCGACGAAGGCCAGCCGCCCGCGCCGGATCTGCCCGATGGCCCCCCGGCGCATCAACACGCGCTGACCGGTGTCGGTCCAGTTCACGCGCCAGACCTCGACCTCGGCGTTGTCCCAGCGGCCGTCCAGAATGTCGGTCTCGGTGATCCGGTCCGAGGTCAGCACGCCCTCGGCGTCCTGCGCATCGACCGAGAGGTCCGAGCCGGAACGGACCTCTGACGCGGTGAGCCCGCTCTCGGGCTCGAAGTCGGTGCCGTCGAAGCTGAGCGTCCGGTCGTGATCGGTGAAGCCGAAGGTGACGCCGTCGGCGCGGGCGATCCGCCAGCACCAGGCGAGCGTAGTCGTGCCCTCGTCGAGATGGGCCTGCAGCGCGGGAGAGAGGGATTTCATCGGCAGGTTCCCGTCATGCGGTCGTCGAGATCGGCGATCCAGTCCGCCCAGTCCGGCGGCACGGCGGCGACGGTCGCGGCAGCCGGCCGGGCGAGCCGCGCCTCGGCATAGGAAGCACAGCCCGCGTCACCAGCGCCCATCGTTGCGGCGCAGCCGGTCAGCGGGATCGCCAGCGCCGCGGCCATCGCGAACCGCGTCGCGCCCGCGCTCGACGCGTTTGTTCGTTGTCTTCCATCGCATCGCGTTCCGCCTCCCGTTTGCCCATGCGTTCCCCTTCCGCGCGGCCCCAGACCCGGCCGAGGACGACGCCCCCGACCGCGCCCAGAGCCGCGACCAGCCAGATCAGGAGATCAGCCATCGTCCCGCTCCCCCCGTGCGGCGGCGACGCAGAGGGCGACGACGAAGACGCCGAGACAGCCGCCCACGACCACACCTGCGAAGAACTCAAGCATCGCCGCGGAACCCGCGCTCGATCCGGTCGCGCAGGCCGATCAGGCCGAGCCCGAGGAACATCAGCCCCGCGGGCGAGGCATCGCCAGAGCCGGCAAGCAGTGCGACGAGGCGGGACAATTCCCCGAGCGGCCCGGTGGCAGGCAGCGCGAGAGACGCGATGCCGGTGAGCATGGCGAGAAGACCCGCCCACCAGGTGAGGGAGGTCGGACGAACGTAGCGCATGAGTCAGGCCCTCCGGATCAGGGTGGAGAAGAAGGCGGCCAGCCGGGCGAGCCAGCCGGTGGGCGCGTCGGGAGCAGGACCCAGGACCGGCGGCCTCGGCAGCGGCGACGGCCGCAGCAGCGCCAGAGCCTCGTCTTCGGTCAGGCGACGGATCGGCCGCGAGAAGTCCACGCGGCCCGTGCGATCCACGGACCAGACCGGGATGGTTCCGCCGGGATAGCGACCATGGCGGAACAGGTCGCACTCGGCTTCCCGGCGCGGAATGATAGAGGCCGGTCGCCGCCAGTTCAGAAACGCGTCGGCGGCTGCAACGCGATTGCCGGCATTGAGATGTCGGGTCAGCGCGGCCTTGGCGATGCCCCCGGTGTTGTAGTGGAAGCTGACCAGCGCATCGAACTCGTGCGGCGCCAGCGGCACCTTCACGGCGCGCAGGACGGCGGCCTCGTAGCGCGCAAGATCGGCGCGGAAGACCCGGAACGCCTCGCGGATCCCGGCGTCCAGATCAGCGGGCATGCCGCGCGGCATGCTGGCCGGATCGGGCGGCCCGGCCGCGGCCGTGTGGCCGATGCCGAAGGTCCAGACCTGTTTCACATCGAGATAGGGCCCGGGCACGAGTCCTTCGTGCCGGACGAGGGCCAGCAGGCCCCGGTCGGTCATGTGCATGGGATTACCCGAAAAGCGAGAGGATCAGGATCAGCGCGGCGACGGCGAGGCCGATGCGCAGACGGTGGGCAAAGGCCTGTCGGGCATCCGTGGGATCGCAGCGGAGGGAGCGCGCGAGGCGGATGAGATCATTCATCGCCGTCGCCCTGCTTGGCGCGACGCAGGCGAGCCAGCAGCATCTCGATGAAGGCCGGTCCGAAGACGCCCACGAGATAGGCGGCCGACCCTGCAGCACCGCCCGCCGGGATCGCCTCGGGCGGCAGGCCGAGCCAGGCGGTGATCACGGCCATGGAAAGGCTGCCCATCCCGGCCGCGATTAGGCCGCCGAGTAGGATGTGCCGGAGCGCATCGCGCAGTCGCATCTTGGTGGTCAGCGCGTTCGTGGCGCCGCCGAGCGCGCCCCAGGCGGCGAGGATCACGGCGGTCGAGGCCGCGAGTTCGCGCAGCACTGCGGCCACAAAGCTGCCGGTGTCGTTCATCGCCGGATCTCCAGAAGCGGGATGGAGGTGATCGAGCCGAGCCGCTCGAGGTCGAGCGTCACGTCGAGCGCATCGGTGTCGAAGCGGACCGGCACATCGAACTCGAAGCTCGCGGTGATCGCGACGCCCTCGGCGGGCGCAGCATCGAAGCTGACGACCCCGGTGGTCGTATCGACGGACCAGCCGCCGATCTGCTCAGCGCCATCGAGCGCGACCCGCACCGTGCCGGCGACCGGCTTGGTGATTGTGCGGGTCCAGGTCTGGCTGCCCGAGGCGTAGCGTTTGACCAGCTGGAACGCGGTCATCGCGCCGTCTCCCGTGCCGATCGCTTGGTCGGTCGGCGATGGTGTGCCTGAGGGCAGGCAGGACTTGTGATCGCCCCAGTCCTTGAAGCGGAAACCGTGGAGCCGGCCATTGCGCGCCTCGAAGAAGGAGACCACGGCCGCCAGATCGTCCGCGCGGCGGATGCCGTAGGCGACGTCATAGCGGCGGCGCGAATTGGCCCAGCTGGCGTTGCGCTCCTCGTCGCCGGAAGCAAGCTCGACGATCTGGGTGCGCCGCTCCGGCCCGCCCCGCGCGCCACGGCTGATGTTGTCGGGAAACCGGACCTCGTGAAACGCCATCACATGCCCCTCCGCCCGAGCGACACGGCGCGAGCGATGTCTGCTGCGACCTGCGTCCTCGACTGCCGGAAGCTCTCGGCGTCGCGCGCCATGATCGTGACGTTGACGCCGCCGCCCGCGCCGTAGCTCTGCGCCTCGCGCCGCGACAGCACCCGTTCGCCGCGCTGCAGGATCGCCGGCACCTCATCATGCCGAAGCCCGGCCATGCCGCCGCTGTGCATTCGCGGGGCGGCAGCGAAGGCCATGGCCGGAACCAAGCGCGAGGGGCCGGCCGATCCGACCATCCCGCCCGCATGCAGGACGTTGGCGAAGATGCCGCTCGCGCCGGAGAACACGCCGGAGAGCGCATTGGCGATCGGCCCGAGGATGAACCGCCGCGCCGCGAGCTGGGCGAGATCGGCCAGCAGCGAGGTGACGAGATCGCGGAAGTTCAGCTTCCCGGTCCGCACGAACTGGCCGACCGCGTTCTCGGCCGACTGGAAAGCGCCGACGAGGCTCTGACCGATGTCGCCGCCGATGTCGCGGGCCTTGCTGGCGTAATCCGACAGCGCCGCCGTGACGGCCTGCCAGCCGGTGACGGCGGCTTCGGTCGCGGGCTCCGCCGCAGCGGCGGCGGCTCCGGCCGCCGCACCAGCACCTGTGGCGGCGCGTCCGGCATCGCCGAGCGCCGTCTCCAGTCGTTCGGCCGCACCGGTGGCCTCGGTCAGCGCATCGGCACTGGCCTCATCGGTGCCGCGCACCGCATCGCGCAGCGCCTGCCAGCTTTCGAGTGGGGCGCGGGCTCCTTCGGCCAGATCGCGCGCCGCGCCACGGTAGAGGTTCGCGGACTCGAGCGCCCGACTTGCCGCCTCGGTCAGACCGAGGTCGGGTGCGGTGAGCGGGTTGTCCTCGAAGGCCCGGTCGAACGCCGTCTGCGCGGTCGTCGTCGCGGCCGTTGCCGCGCCCTCGAAGCGGTTCTCGATCTCGCCGAGGTCGAGGTCGGGCACCAACGAGATGCGGCGCTCGGACCCGAGCGCTTCGAGCCCCTGGTTGATGCCGCCGATGAAGCCGTTGATGCGCGAGACCACGCCGTTCAGCATCGCCTCGACGCCGTCGACCAGGCTGTTCGCCGCCTGGAACGCCAGATCGCCGATGGCGGCGGGCAGCAGACCCCAGATCGCCCTGATCGCCTCGTAGGCGCCCTCGAACGTATTCGCCGCGGTATTGCCGAAGCCCACCACGCTCTCGATGGCGCTCTGCATGCCCGACGCCGCATCGGCCTTCAGGTCGAAGAACATCGCGGTGGCGGCTGCGCCCGCCGCAGCCGCACCCATCCTGATCCGCTCCCAGACCTCGACGGCGAGGTCCTTCAGGAGCGACATCGCCTCGCCGAAACCGCCCGCGCCGGAGACGAGACGGGTGAACTGATAGACGAGCTCGCCCGCGCCGACGATCAGCGCGCCGATGCCGGTGCGGATCAGCGCCCCGCGCAGGACGACCAGCGCCGTGGCGAGGCCCCGCACGGAGAGCGCGGCAGCGACCATGCCCGCGACCCAGCGGCCCGCGAGGAAGGCCGCGAAGGTGGCTGCATAGGTGGCCAGACGGCCGATGTTGTCGAACAGCCCGCGGATCGCGATGCCAAGCGGGCCGGTCCGGCTGGCGACCGCCGCTATGGCGTTGGCGACGGCTTCCAGTGCCGGGGCTGCGGCGACGGCCAGCTGGTTGGAGAGCCCCCGCCAGATGAGCCCGAGGCGCGAGATTGCGTCGTTCGTGCGCTCGATCTGGTCGGCATCCTGCTCTGAGACGACGACACCGAATGCGCGCACGTCCTCCGTCGCTTGGCGCAGCGTCTCGGTGTCGATACGGCTCATGGCGATGGAGCCTTCCTCGCCGAAGAGCTGACCTGCGACAGCGGCGCGTTCGGCCGCAGGCACGAAGTTCTCGATCGCCGCGTTGATGGCGCCGACGCGCTGGTCCAGCGGCAGCGCAATCAGGTCGGTGGCCGAGAGCCCCAGCCGGTCCAGCGCGTCGGCGGCGGGGCCGGTCCCGGCGGCCGCCTGGCTGAGACGGCGCGTCAGATCCTTGGTGGCCTGCTCGATGCCGGACATCGAGACGCCCGCCAGCTCGCCCGCGCGCTCCAGCGTCTGGATCGAGGCGACGGTGGTGCCGAGGGACTGCGCGAGCTTGGCCTGCGCATCGACCGTTTGCAGGCCGGACCGGATCATCGCCACGCCAGCGGCGGTCGCGGCTGCAACTGCCGCAGCAGCGGCCACGCGCACCCGCCGCGAGAAGGCTGCGAGCCGGGCGTTGGCAGCCTCCATCTCGCGGCTAAGCCGCCCGAAGCCACGCGACCCGGCCTCACCGACACCTTCCAGCTCGGCGCGCACCTGCCGTCCGCCCACGGCCGCGAGGCGGGGGACGCTGACCACGCTCGGGGAGGGATGGGGGGGGGGGGGGTTTAGACATAGAGGTGTGGCCATCTGTTCGTTGAGTTTGGCGACCATCACCGCCTCGATGACGGGCAGCAGCTCGGCCATGGCGAGCGGCGGCACGCCGAGGGCGTCACCGAGCGCGAGCGCCGCCGACATGTCCCAGCCGATCACGGCGCCCGGCAGGACGCGCAGCTGGCCGCCAAGACGGCCGACGAGGTCCCAGACCTGCCAGCCTTCGTGCGTGAGCGGCCGGTTCAGCCGCGCCGGGCAGTCGCGCAGCCGTTTGGGCCGCAGGGTTCGCAGCCTCGCAGTAGCGCTCGCCCCCGCCGAAGGACCATTCGGCGAGAGCGCGGAGGCGTTTTTTTCCTGTTCCAGCAGCAGGCCCTTCGAGACATAGGTCAGCTGGAAGGCCTCGAAGATCGGCCAGACGTCGAGCAGCGCGTCGATGGCCTCCGGGCTCGGGTCGATGGGGTTGCCGTCGGCGTCACCGATGCCCCTCCCAGGCGAGCACCGCCCGCCGCGCCAGCGCTTTGGCGAAGGCGACGGCGCGTTCCTCGTCGGAGGCCTCCTCGGGCACCGCCTCGACGGCCGGATCGCTGCGGGTCGCCACCATCAGCGCGGTGGTCAGCGGGCGCAGCTGCACCCGGACGCCGGGCGCGAGGTCGTGCCAGCGGGGGGCGTTCGTCAGGTCGAGCGTCAGCATCTCAGTAGGTCTCCACGTCGTTCACGAGGGTGGCGGTGCACATCCGGCCGACGACGCTGTCGCGGGCGGCCTGCCAGTCGAAGGTGGCCTGCACGCCCTGCGGCCCGGAGATCTCGATGCGGGGGCGCGGCAGGTAGACGGCGTGCACGGTGAAGGTGAAGCTCTCGCCCGAGGGCAGGACGTAGGCGAATTCCATCTCGCAGGCCTCGCCGTTGATCGCCTGCGTCACCAGCGTCTGGTCGGCGAAGCGCACCTCGATCCGGCCGGTCAGCGCGGCGATGGACGGGTCCGCGCCGTCGATGCGGCCGTCCGAGCGGATGGTCTCGATGCGGTCGAGGTTGTTGGCATAGGTGATCTCGGCCGAGACGACGTTGCCGAGGGCCGTGCCATTGCGCGTGATCGCGCCGTTGAAATGCCCGAAGCGCTTCAGCTCCAGCGCGGCCGGCGTTCCGGCGCTGGTGGTCGTGCCCACCGTCTCGCCCTGCGCCACCAGCCGCGCGGTGGCGGTCAGGAGGCCCGAGCGCTGCATCTGCCAGGTGATCTGGTCGAGCACGCAGCCGGAATACATCGCGTAGCGCGGCACCTCCGGCATGCCGGTCTCGATCGACATGCTGGGCAGCGTCCAGGACCCGGACTGGAACTCGTGGCTGTCCAGGGGCCTCTCGCCCGGTGGTCGTCGGTGCTCCGAACGCCGCCTTCAGCCAGAAGCCGAAGGCCTCGGCGTCGAGCGGCACGACGACATCGCCGTCGGCCGTCACCGCGTCCTTGATCGGCGCCAGCGGATCGCGGCCGTAGCCGAGAAGCTCCGAGTTCAGCAGCGGCTGCTCGGGCGCCGAGCGAGGTGCTGGCGAAGGGCATCCGCGTGAAGCCGCTGGCGGGCGGCGTTCCATAGGTCGTCTCGAACGCAAGCGCCATCTGCGCCCGCGCCCCCTGGGCTCGTGCCATGGTGTTCTCCTCGGGTTGTCGGGGTCAGCCGAGCGGGTCGGCCGTGGAATAGTGCAGCACCACCGGGATGACGGCGGCCTTCAGGCTGGCCGCGCCCTCGACCGGCAGATCGACCGGGCGCGGCGCTTCCGCCTCGACCCAGTCGCAGAGCCCGCCCAGCGTCCGGTCGGCGGCGAGCGCCGCGCCGATGCTGGCGGTCAGCGTGTCGAAGGCGGCGTCCGGGTCGGCGCCCTGCACGACCGCCTCGATCTCGGCGCGGTGCTGGTAGTGGTAGGCCAGCGGCGGACAGCGTCACCTCGGGCTCGCCTGGCTCGCCGTCGCGCAGGATCAGCAGCCCCTCGGCCGGCACGCGCTCGGGCAGCACCTCGCCGCGCAGGGCGGTGGCGGGCAGCGCCGAGAGCCGCGCGTGCAGCGCGGCGAGGATGGTTTCGCGGGGTGCGCATAGTATGTCGCTCGACTCCGTGCTTGACGTTTGCTTCGACGGTGTTTGGATTAACAAACGCCGCGCGGAATAAGCGGCGGAGGAAAAATGTCCCAACAGCCCCCCTCCCCCACCCACCCAATAAACCGCTGCATCCGATGATTTCTTACAGTGGCTACGTACTCACCCCGCCGAGCCTATCTCCACCCAGTTCGCCACGATCAGCCCCGGCACGCTGTCGAGCGCGCGCTCGGCGTCACGGTCGAGGTCGAGCCGCTTCGGCAGCTTGACTTGCGACACCAGCAGGAAGATCGGCGCGGTGACCTGGTTGCGCCCGGTCTTCGCGCGTGACGCAACCGCCTGACCGCGGGTGTTGATCCGGGCCCGGTCGGCCACCAGCAGGCTCGGGCCCCGGCGGCGATAGACGAAGCGCAGGCGCAGGCCGCGGCGGCGCTCCCATTCCCCGGGGGTAAGCTTGGCGCCGCGCAGACCTCGGCCAGCGGCTTCGGTCGGGATCGCCAGCCAGAACCCCTCCTTCGAGCGGATCAGCGGACCGGTGTCGTGGGCGCCGACGATGACCGGGGCCTTGGACCAGACCAGCGCCGCGGCGTTCAGGCTCTCGCCGGCCTTCGGGTAGGTCTGGCTGCGGATCGAGTTCGCGAGCCGCCGGCCGAGCCCCACGCCGGTGATCTGACCCCGCCAGGCGCTCTTGAGCCCGGTGCCGGCCTCGCGCATGGCGGCAGTGACGGCCTTCTCGCCCGCCTTCACCTCGGCGGCCATGGCGGCGACGAGGTCCGGGGTGATGTCGAGCTTCAGTTTCATCTCTGTCAGACCGGGCGCAGATCCACGGTCCAGACGAGACGCTCTCGGTCGCGGACAGGCTCGCCCTGGATCAGGAAGGCCTCGCCGTCGATCTCGATCCGGTCGCCCGGGCGCGGGCTCGCCACCTCGGCGAGGCGCAGATCCAACCGTGTGGTCTCCGACCAGATGCGCGCCTCGCCGAAGCCGGTGACGTCGTCGGGCCGGCGCAGGATCGCGCGGACCAGCGCGGGCGCTCCCCCATCGGCCGTGTAGACGATGTCCCGCGCGAGATGCGCGTCCGCGAAGAGCGCGTCGAGAGCGGCGGCGAAGGCGGTCATCAGAAGCTGCCGTTCAGGCGTACCCGGCCGGTCGTGTCGCCGGCCCCGCCCGCCACTGCCTCGACGGCCACGCCGATGAGAGTGTTGTCGGTCGCGACCGTGGTGCAGCGCTTGTTGGTGTCGTCCCAGTAGACCTTGGCGCCGACGGTCCAGGCCTGCGAGCCGATCTTGGTGAGGTCGAAGACGCCGGTGAGTGCGGCCTCGACGGTCGCGCCGCTGGCGGCATCGCCGGCCGCGACGCCGAAGATGGAGCCGACAAGCAGGCCGTCGCCGGAGGTCACGGCATAGGGCGCGGTCAGGGTGAGGGTATTGCCGGGTTGGATGTAGTTCTTCATCGCGAGATCCTTTCGCAGAACGACGAAGGGCGGCCCATCAGGCCCCCCGTTTGTCAGGGATCAGGTGTCAGGGGTGGCCCGGCTTACGCGCCGGGGTTCTTGTAGAGGCCGCGCCAGTCGATGGCCTTAGCGCCGAAGTCCAGGCGGCACTTGATCTCGACGCCGTCGACGTCGAAGCCGTTGCGCGTCTCGATGTAGGCGCCCTGCTGGCCCTCGAGATAGGCGTACTCGATGGTGTCGATCTGGTTCGGACTCGCCGCCAGGTACCAGGCCGTCTCGCTCGCGGCATCGAGCCGCGGCTCGGCGATGGGCGAGAGCGTGCGGATCGACTGCGGGACCACGTTGCCGCTCTGGGCGGGCACGAGGTTCTGGGCCACCAGCTGCTCGGCCTTCAACTCCAGCGCCGCCGGCACGATCAGGAAGGCGGGGCGGATGTTGAGCACCGTCTTCTTGTCGAGCCCGGTCTGCTTGCGCATCGCCGCGCGCGCCAGCCCGACGCTGTCCACCCCGAGCGCGGCACCCGTGCCGGCGAGGTTCTTGTGGGTCGCGTGGAACAGCGCCGTGCCGTCGGCCATGGCTGGGTTCGACGTGACGATGTCCCAGACCACGTCCGACTCGAGCTGCGCGATCGAGTTCCCGTACATCGCCGGGATCCGGGTGAAGGCGTCGAGATCGTCGTTGATCAGCACCTGCCGGGTGATCGCGACGACGCGGCCGTAGGTCTCGATGCGGTAGCTTTCCTTGCTCTCGCCGAGCGTGCCGCGCTTGAACTCGCCGCTCTCGCCGACCTTCAGGAGCTGCGGCGCCTCGCCCAGCTGGACCCGGTGCATCGCCTTGAAGTCGGTGGCGAGCACCTGTCGACAGAAGAGCGGGAAGGTCCGCGGATAGGCCTCGTAGGCCTGGCGCAGCGTCTTGTTGGTGACGGCGGCGAGGATCTCGGGGAAGTCCGAGGTCGAGTGCAGGGCGCGCGTGGCCACCTCGTCGCGCGAGAGGCCGCGGGTGCTGGCGCCCGCCGTCTCGAGGCTTTCGCGGGCGAGCTCCATCAGCGTCATGCCGCGATACTCGCGCGCGGCGTCCTCCAGCGGGAAGAGCGTCGGGCTGTAGCGGTGCAGGAGCGCGTTCGAGATCGCCTCACGCCGCGTGACCGTGGCGTCGCGCCCACCAAGCGGGATCGAGACATGGGGGAAGGTCCGGGTCTCGTCCGCCTTCGCCGCGACCTGGTCGATGATCAGGCGGCGGGCCTCGTCGATGGAGACGCCGCGCTTGATCAGGTCGTCCGCGAAGCCGCGTTCGAGCTGGAGCTTGTCGGCCAGCCCGTGGATCGTGGAGACGCGCTCGCGCTCCTGCGCGCGGGCCTCACTCACCAGCGCATCCGTGTCGACGCTGCGGCTGCGGTCTTCCGACGACGGGTCGGGCGTCGGCTTCGTCTTGGGTTTGGTCTCGGCGGCGCGGGTCTGCGGGGCGGCAGCGCCGGTCTTGTCGTCGGTCATCGTGGTCTCCTCGGGCACTGCGGTTTCGCTCTTTTGCTCGGCCGTCTCGGCAGCGGTATGGGTCTTGTCCATCATCGGGGTTGCTCCTTGCTCTTTGAGGGCGTCCCGACGGTGAAGGACGCAGTCGTGATGTTCGCTTTTGGAACGGAAGCCGGCGGCGGGGTCGGCGCCCACGGGCACCGCGGAGATCTCGAACGGGGGTCCAGTCGACCGCCCGCCAGAGTTCACGCTTTCCATCCGGCTTCGAGATCTCGAAGCGGTGGACCTGGTAGCCGATGGAGACCGCGCGGATGTGCCCGGCCTCGATGTCGCGCCAGATGTCGCCCACGGCGTCGCGCTCGGAGAGCCGGATCCGCGCGATGCCCTGTCCGTTCTCGATCCGCGCCGAGCCCGGCACCACCGAGCCGATCACCGCGTCGAGATCGTGCGCCTCGTGCACCTTCAGGAACGGCGCGCCCGCGTTCAGCCGCTCGAGCCGCACATGCTCGGGCGCCATGCTGAGCTCCTCGTCATGCGGCTCGCCGAAGAGCGCGGCGCGCCGCACCCGGGCGCCCGTCGACCAGATCACCTCGACGCTGCGCGTCTTCGGGTCGATGCTGTTCGGCGCAAGCTCCGCCGCCCGGCGGAACGCCGGCAGTTCGATCGTCTGCTCCATGGATGGATCCTCGTCAGGTCGCGTCCGTTTCCGGATCGTCCGGATCGGTCGCAGGGTCGGCCGGCGCATTGGATTGCGCGCTGCCGGTCTTGGTGACCCGGCGCGGGTCGCTGTCGAGCACAAGGCCCAACTCGTCGAGCTTGGCGTTCGTGGCTGCGATCTCGGCCAGCACCGCGTCGGGGTTGCGGCCCTGCCGGGCGATGGCCTCGGCGAGCGTCATGGTGCCGGAGCGGATGGCGAGCAGGTCGGCCATCGCGTCCTTCTGCGGATCGACCGCCTCGAACTTCGGCGGCGACCATTCCACCGGCACGTCGGGCGTCGGGATGCGGCCAGCGGCCCAGGCGGCCTCCGTGAACCAGCGCCAGCTAGGGGCGCAGAACATCGGAATGAAGAGCTGCCACTGCACGGCGTCGATCATCCGGCGGAACTCCACGAGCCCGGCGCGGATCGACGAGTAGTTCACCTGGGACAGGTCCCCGGTCAGCAGCTCGTAGGGCACCCGGAAGCCGGCCGAGATCGTGTGCAGGCTCGCCCGCTTGTATTCGCCGTAGCCGCCGGTGGCCGCCGGCTGGTTGAAACGGATGTCCTTGCCGCCGCGGGCATAGGCAATGAGCCCGGGCTCGAACTGCTCGACCCGGTTCCCAT
Organism: Roseovarius sp.; assembly: GCA_027493545.1. GTDB lineage: Bacteria > Pseudomonadota > Alphaproteobacteria > Rhodobacterales > Rhodobacteraceae > Roseovarius. The sequence continues at coordinate 52,135 of JAOSKR010000001.1, forward strand.
CGGCATCGACCACAGCGGGCGCGATGCCCTGCTGCGCCTCCTCATCCCCGAAGACGATGGCGGTGACGCAGGCCTCGGTCTTCTTGCGCACGATCTCGGCCACCTCGTAATCGTCGAGATCGCGCAGGGCCCGGATCACCGGCGCGCCCCAGGGAACGCCGCGCGCCTGCGTGCGCTGCTTCTCGTAGACATGGGCGATCTCGCTGGCCGGCACCGCGCGGCTGGTGAGCCCGCCCGTCAGGCTGAGCGTCGCGTCGCCGGGATGCGCGCCGAAGAGCCAGTAGGCCCGGCGCCGGCCGAGCGCGTCGAACTCGATGCCCTGTACCGCCTGGCCCGTGCCAAGCGCCCCGTTGCGGGTCGCGTCAAGGAAGTCGGCCTCGAGCAGCTGCAGCTGCACGGGCGGCACGACCCCGTCGCCGGGGCGGCGCGGACGGCGGCGGACCAGCACCTCGCCGGCCTCGACCATCTCGCGGCAGGCGAGCGTCTGGAGCCCGTAGAAGTCGAGCTGGCCGTCTGCGTCGCAGCCCCGCGCCCAGATCTCGAAGAGCCGGTCCACCTCCCGGTCCAGATCGGGGTCGCCGCTGGCCGCGCGCGGCATGATCCCGGCGCCGACGATGTTGTTCACGAGCACCGAGACCGCCTTGGCCGCGTGCGGGTTGTTGCGCACCAAATCCCGCATGCGGTCGCGCAGCAGCGCGCCGGCGCGGCCGATCTCGGCGTCGGCCGAGGATCCCGGCGCGTGCCAGCCATCCGTGCGCCGACCGCGCGCCGCGCCCTCGTAGGAGCGCGCGAGCCCCTCGAACGCCTGCCGCGCCAGCACGCGGCGCGTTGCCGTGCGCGGGGCGACCGAGGCGATGGCCCTGTCGAGCCACGAGACCATCAACGATCCCCGCGCGAGAAGCCGGCGAAGCCCGCGATGGGCCGCGCCGTGGTGCCCGCAATCTGCCGCTCGATGGTGCGGATGCGCCCGAGCAGGTCCTCGGCCGAGCCGTAATCGACGGTCTTGCCGTCATAGCTCACCCGCGTCGTCCCGCTCGCATAGGCGCGCCGGAGCGCCGCGAGCTCCGCTTCTGTCCAGTCCGCCATCAGAACCATCCTTCCCGCCGCCCGAGCCAGTCGGAGCGGCGCTTGCCTTGCGGGCCCGCGTCGGGCCGCCCGATCAGGCCGGCTGGGCTGTCCATTCCGCTCGGCACTCCGAGCTGAGCTTCCAGATCGGCCCATGTCGCTTCGGGCCAGCGATCCGCGCCTGCGATCCAGGCGGCGGCGCGGGCATAGACCCGGCAGTCCAGCGCCTCGTTGCGCTCGCGGAGCTTCTGCCATTCGAGCTTCGCGAAGCCGCGGCGGTTGCGGACCGTCACCAGCTGCTCGGCCGTCAGCTGCCGGATCCACTCGGTGTCGGCCCAGCCGGGCAGATGCACCGTGCCGGGCGGGAATGCCGCGCCGTCCTCCAGATCCTCCGCCGTTGGCCGCGCCAGCCGCAGGAAGCGGTAGGTCTCGGCCTTGAAGGTCGAGGTGGCCACGGTCCAGAGCCGCGCGCCGCGGCGCAGGCGTTTCCCGCCCGCGGTCGCGTCCACGAAGGTCGGCCCCGACACCGGGCTCGAACGGTTGAAGCCTTCGAGCCCCTTGACCGGCGCCACCTGCGCGAAGCCGACCGAGCGCGCCCAGCCATAGACTGCCGCCGTCTCGTAGCCCGTGTCGATGGCGAGCCGCGCGAGACCCAGCTCCGCGCCGCCCGCATGCCGCCAGCTGCGGCCGAGCAGGTCGGTCAGCGCCTCCCAGCACTCGGGATGCGCCGGTCCGCCCTCGATCACGACGTGATCGACGAGCCAGCTTTCGAGGCCACGGCCCCAGGCCCAGACATCGACCTCGATCCGGTCCTTCTGCACGTCGGCGCCGGCGGTCAGGAACAGACCCTTGTCCGGGACGGAGCCCGCAAGCCAGTCCTCCCGCCGCTCGGCGATCCGCTGCCAGTCCGGCGCGTCGCCGGTCTCGATCCAGGTCTCACCGAGCACCGTGTTGCGGAACACGCGTTCCGCCTCGTCCGAGCCCGCTGCCGTCTCCTTGTCCCGCGCGATCGTCGGACCAGCTCTTCCACCCCGGCGGCGAATAGAGCGCCGAGAGGTGAAACCCGACCGTCCGCGGATCGCGGGCCTCGGCGGTCGCCCGCCATTCGCCCGCGGCCAGCATCGCCGTCTTGTGGTGCTCCTCGATCCGCGCGTCGCAGGCCTCGCAATGGTACGCCGCCGTCTCCGGTTTGCCCTTCTCCCAGCGCAGCCGCTCGAACCGCAGCCACTGCATCGCACCACAATGCGGGCACGGCACGAAGAACCGCCGCTGGTCGCTCGCCTCGTATTCCCGCTCGATCCGGCTGACGCCGCGGATCGTGGGCGTCGAGACCAGGAAGACCTTCCGCCGGTGCGCGAAGGTCAGCGAGCGCGCCTCGGCGAGCCCGACCGGGTCGCCTTCCTCGTCGGCCGAGGCCGGATAGGCGTCGACCTCGTCGAGGAAGACGTAGCGGGCCGGCATCGAGCGCAGGCCCACCGCCGAGTTCGCGCCGGTCATCACCAGCATGCCGCCGGGGAACTCCTTCGACAGCTGCGTGTTGCCGCTGTCGCGCGCCCGCGCCGGGCGGACCCGCTCCTTCAGCGCTGGGCTCTCCTCGATCAGCGGGTCGATCCGCTGGCGCGAGTTGCGCTTGGCCAGTTCCACCGTCGGCTGGACCGCGAGCATCGGCCCCGGCGCGTGGTGGATCACGAAGCCGATCCAGTTGTTGCCGGCCTCGGTCGCGCCCACCTGCGCGGCCTTCATGAACACCACCCGCTGCGTCGGATCGCCGGGCGAGAGCGCGTCCATGATCGCGCGCATGTAGGGCGTGCGCTCGGTCCGGTACCGGCCGGGCTCGGCGCTCGCGCGCGAGCTCAGCCAGCGATGCGGGTCCGCCCATTCCGAGACGGTCAGCCAGGGGTCGGGCGCGAGCCCGCGGCCCCAGGCCCGGAGCAGCGCCTCGGCGCCGTCGAACTGCGTGACCTCGTCAGAGGGCGATCCGGGGCTGGGCGAGTTCCTCGAGATGGGCGCGGACATGGGCCTCCAGAACCTTCTGCATGGCCGCCGTCTCGATGGTCACCTCGTGGCCTACCGCTTCGCTGCATGAGGCCGTCAACTCCGCCGCCATCAGCGCAGCCACCCGCGCCGGCCAGTTGACCCACGCGTCGCGTTCCTCGCGCGCGAGCCGGAAGACCAGCGAGATCGCGCGGTTGCGGTCGACCAGCTCGCCCTCTCTGATCTGGAGCCCAAGCTTGCGCTCCTGAGCCTTCATGATCTCGTTGAAGGTCTTGGCCTTCATGTAGGCGCCGGCTTCGCCGACTTCCGGAACGGTGACCCCGTTCTCGCGCAGCGTCTCGTTGGCAGAGGCAATGACCGCCGCCGGCACCGGCTTCAGTTCCGCCTGGACGGCCTGCGGCCTTCGGTCTGCTCTTTGACAGATCGGTCGTCTCGGCCCGTCGCCGGTCTGAAGCTTCGGCGTCGATGGAGTCATCGGGGAAGAGCACAAGCCGTCCGGCCCGTTTCGCCTTCTGGATCGCGCCGCGCGACAGCCCGACACGGACGGCGTACTGGCGCTCGCTCATGCCCTGCATTGCCAGCCCCGATTATCATTCAAAGTCAGGTGCTTATGTCGTTGATAAGCCGGGCGTGTGGAGCGAACGTCAGATCACAAGGACGATGCAACTCACCCGGAGCCAACACGATGACGACCCGCCTGAACCCGATCACCACCCCCCGCCACGAACTCCGCGCCGAGAAGGCCCGGCGCAACAAGGAAGCCGCGCTGAGCGCCTTCATCGGCAAGAAGGCCGAAATCGACGAGATGCTCGCCCGACTGCAGGCGCTCAGCGACGACCATTTCAACTGCCACCCCGACGAGGTGGGCTGGGCCATGGTCGGCACCCTCGAACACTACGCCGGCCTCCTTAAGCGCATCACCGACAGTGCCTTCGGCGAGGGCGAGCACGCCCGCTGATCCCCGGCACAGCCGGAACTCCGCCGCGCGCCCTGCGCGGCTCGGGGTCGTAGAAGGCGCCGCATGTCGCGGGCCCGAATACGGAGACGACCCTATGACACAGATCCAGCTTTCCGACGCCCAAGCCGTCATCCTGTCCACCGCCTGCGCGCGCGAGGACGGAGCGGTGTTTCCCGTTACCGCCAGCCTCAAGGGCGGCGCCGTCGGCAACGTCTGCAAGAGCCTCCTCAAGCACGGCCTGATCGAGGAAATCGCCGCCACGGACCTCAACACGGTCTGGCGGCACGACGAGGCGCGCGGCCCGATCACGCTGCGCGCCACCCCTCTGGCCTACAGCACCCTCGGGATCACGGACGAGCACGATGAGACGCCGCCGGCGGAAACGCCGACCGCCCCGGTCCAGCGCCGGAAGGGCACCAAGCAGGAGATGCTGGTCGAGATGCTGCGCGCCGAGGGCGGCGCGACCATCGACGAGATCGTCGAAGCCACGGGATGGCAAGCTCACACAGTGCGAGGCGCCATGTCCGGCGCCCTCAAGAAGAAGCTGGGCCTGACGATCACCTCCGAGAAGGTCGAGGGGCGCGGCAGGACCTACATCATCGTCGACGACTAACCCCGCACACCACGACGGTCCCGATGCCGCCGTCCCGCATGGGGCGGCGGCATGTCATCGTGCCCCGCGCACCCGGATCGCCTCAAAGAGCCGCCGCAGGGCGAACGACCGCGCGATGCTCACCACAGTGAAGACCGCGCCCATCTTCAGGTTCTGCGCCAGCGTCGTGTGCAGCCCGAAGACCGGGAAGATCAGGATCTGCGTGACGACCGCGACGCCGTAGCCGACCGCCACGTTGGCGACGGCCTCGACCAGCGACATGGCTCGAGACTGACGTGACGCCGAGCAGGCCGCGGGTTCGGAAATAGGCCCAAGGCCTGCCCTCATGTTCACTTTTCGCCCCCATATCGCAGCGTGACGGCATTTTCTGATGGATTGCGCGATCGGCAGACAGAAAACGAAGCGCTTCCCGCCGCGCTTCGGAAATCGGAAAGCCGGGCCTTGACAACATCGAAGCCCGGGCGCATATAGGGTTCGTCAGACGAAGCCATGTGGCACCAAACTTCGAAAATCTAGGAGGATCGGTCAATGAAGTGGTTTGAAGAGCACAAGGAGCTTATGGCGGGTTCGGATGACGAAGTGCCCGGCAGCTCATACCGTGCAATCGCAAAGATTGCCGATGAGGCCCTTGGAGGGCAGGAGATGATCCAGTTCGTTCGGGAGGGCTTTCTCAGCCAGAAGGCTTTCGGCGAGTTTCTGGGTGTTGGCGAGTCCACCGTCGCCGGCTGGATGAAGAGCGGTTCATTTCCGGACTATGCCAAGCGCGGCACGTTGGCTGCCTACTACTCCAACAAGTATTTTCGGCAGCTCAAGGACGCCAAGCGCGACGCTGCTCGTCCCAAGGTGGTCAAGGATGGCGACCGCTACTCGATCGTGCGGTTCAAGGTTGATGAAGCGGGCGTGACCATTGGCGAGGTTCTGGCTCGGGATATCCCGACGAAGAAGGCAGCCTTGGTGTTTGCTGGCGGTATTCGCGCCCGGGAACTCTTGGGTGAAACCGAGCATCTGATCGATCATGAGCTCGAATCCATGGATCCCGAGGACAGTGCGTGGATTCAGGAGCTTAAGGACGAGATCGGCTTGGAACGCGCTCGCACCTTCGCTCACGACAAGCTTCTTGAACTCGAGCGCGAGCGCAAGGAAGCGATCAAGAACCCGGACTGGACGATCTCCTGTCGATCGAACCGACCAAGAAGGCTGGTGATATCGTAGAGGACGAGGAGGACGGCGATGTCTAAGTACAAGCGTGAATGCCTTCGTCTTTGCGAACAGGCCGGGCTTGACGTTGCGTGCGTCGAACACCGCAGCCGCCACCTCGCCATGCACACCACGAAGGGTCTTCTGATCTTTCCTAGTACGCCGAGCGATTATCGCTGGCGCATGAACATGCGGGCCCAGGCGCGCCGGCTTGCGCGGAGCTGACTATTCATCTGGCAGCGCCGGTAGACGTCTCGCCGTCTGCTTGCGCTGCTCCTAAACGCTCGGCCTTCACCTCGGCGAAGGTCCGGCCGTCGCCGTCGAGGATCGCGTCGCGGCCAGTATCGGCCTGCCAGCGCTCGATGGCGACATCGACATAGGCGGGGCTGATCTCCATCGCGAAGACGCGGCGGCCGTTGGCCTCGCCCGCCATGATCTGCGAGCCGGAGCCCGAGAACGGCTCGTAGCAGAGGCCACCGCGGGCGACGTGCTGGCGCATCGGGATGCCGAAGGCGTCGAGCGGCTTCGGCGTCGGATGATCGGGGCGTTCGTCCTTCGCAAAGGACGGCATTTCCCAGGTCGAGGGCAGCGTCTGCTCGGCGACCTTCGGCGGGCGGTTCGGGCGGCGCCAGCCCATGAAGCAGGGCTCGTGTTTCCATAGGTAATGGGACCGGGTGAGAACCCCACGGTCCTTCACCCAGATGATCTGCTGGTGAACGAAGGCGCCGGCCTTCTCCCAGCAGGCTTCGAGCATCGCCTGGCGGCGGGAGGCGTGCCAGCAGTACCAGGCGGCGTCCTCAGTGATCGCCCCCGCGACGGCAGCGGCGATGAAACCGTCGTAGAGCTCCGCGCCCTGCGAACTGTCGTCCCAGGTCGTACCGTAGGACGCGGACCAATCCTTGTTTCGCGTCGGGTGGTTCGAGCCGTCGTAGTCCACGAGATACGGCGGATCGGTGGCGAACAGGATCGCGCGCTCGCCGTTCATCAGGCGGCGAACGTCCTCGTGGTTCGTGCTGTCCCCGCAGAGCAGCCGATGGTCACCGAGGATCCACAGGTCACCCGTCCGCGAGGCGGGGTTGCGCGGCGGTTCGGGGATGGTCACCGGCGGCACGGAGCCTCCGGCGCCACCTTCTTCTTCACCGCCCTCGTCCGGATCGAATGCCAGCAGCTTGTCCAGCTCGCCGTCCGAAAACCCGACCAGCGACAGGTCGTAGTCGTCGGCCAGCAGGTCCTGCAGCTCGGCGGAGAGCAGCGCCTCGTCCCAGCTGCCGAGTTCCGTCAGCTTGTTGTCCGCGATGCGATAGGCCCGCCGTTGCGCCTCGGTCAGATGCCCGAGCACGATCACCGGCGCCTCGGTCAGCCCGAGCTGCGTCGCGGCCAGCACGCGCCCGTGGCCCGCGATCAGCTCGCCGTCCGCGCCGACGAGGCAGGGCACGGTCCAGCCGAACTCGGCCATGCTGGCGGCGATCTTGGCGACCTGGTCGGGCCCATGCACCTTCGCGTTCTTCGCGTAGGGCTGGAGCTTGGCCAGCGGCCATGTCTCGATCCGCTCGGGGGCGAAGCTCAGCGTCATGGTCGGGTGGTTTCCGTCGATGAGGTGGATGCCGGCCGGACTCCGGATTCCGGATGCCACGCCGGACTCCACGCGGGGTCCGGCGGTGTCCGAGGTATCCGGCCCGAAGGCCAGCTTTCATTGGGGTTTGCGCGGGAGGCGGGTGGCTCCGGCTTCCGGGTGGCTTCCCAAAAATCCGGCCCTGACGCTGGCGAAATATCGCGCCAAGCCCGCCAGCATACGCAGGTCGCGCGGAAGGAACCGCGAACTCGGCCGAGGGGCGTGGTGGGGGCGGGCAGTCGACCCGCAAGGAAAGGATAAGCGCCTTCCCTTTCTTAGCGGACTCCGCCAACGAAAGGATGGTTTCGTTCGGGACCGCGCCGCGCGCGCCTCTCCCGAGCCTATCCCGAACCTAGCCCCTGAACCGGTTTTCTGTCCCGTCGAAAACTGTCCGCCGCACACCTTCCCCTGTGGCGCGCAGAGCTACGCGCCACCAGCCAGCTCGATCACGCGGCGCTTCGACAGGTTGCGGTTGAACCGACGCCGGTTGAGCTTCAGCGAGATGACGCAGAGCCCGTAGAGCCAGTGCTGATGGGCGGCCGAGCGCTGCAGCCCGACCGTCCAGCAGATGGTCTTCCACCGCTCGCCATGGGCGCGCATCCAGACGATCTTGCCGTCGACGGGGTCGAGGCAGGCGGTCCAGGTCAGCGTCTCCTCCATCCGGCTGATCGCCTGCGGCGAGGGAAGCACCCGCATCGGCTTCGCCTCCTGGCCCACCTTGTCGGCGAAGGAATGGATGATCTCGGGCCATGTGCTGAAGTAGCCCTGCCGTCGCGGCTCGGGCAGGCGCTTGAGCACGAAGGCCGCTTCAGCGAGGCGAGCCTCGACGAGGGACGGGGTCCACTTATCCATGGCGCCCTCCCTCGTCGGAGGGGCGCGGCCCATAGAGCTTTTCGCCGAGCTGGCGCACGAGTTCGCGTTCCGGCCAGGTCAGCCGCGCGTCCTCGAGCGAGACGGCAAGCAGACCCTGCTCGCGCCAGCCGTCGCGCTTCACCTGGTCCGGATCCCGGCGCTGGCCGCCGTAGCCCTTGGGATGCCACCTCATGCGACACCCCCGTTCGTCTCGATCGCCCAGAGCAGGATCGCGATGGCGTCGGCCTCGTTGTCGTCGGCGGGGCTGAACCCGCGGCCGCGTGCCGCGGCAATCATCGCCTCCTTGGGCGCGTTGCCCTTGCCGGTGGCGTGGCGCTTGATCGTGCCGACGGGAACGCCGGCATAGGGCACGCCCCGCAGTTCCGCCCATGCGGTCAGCGTGGCCATGAGCCCGCCATAGACATGGGCCGCATCGGTTCCGGCGTGGCGGCGCACCTCCTCGAACCAGATCGCCGCCAAGGGTCCGTAGAGCCGATTGATCTCGGTGAGCCAGTTGGTGAAGCGCAGGTAGCGCATGCCGCCGCCGTCATAGCGGCCGGGCCTGAAGCTCGCGGTCCCGCTGGTGATGAGCCCGTCCGGGGCGCGCAAGGCCCAGCCGGTGCTGGTGCCGAGATCCAGCGCGAGAATGCAGCGGTCGAGAGTGCCGGCAGCCGTGAGAGGCGCCGGGGCGATGTGTGGGGAGCGGTCCATGACGACCTCCTCTTCGATTGAGAGGCCGGGGCGGCACGGCTGCCTGATGAGGGCAGCACGCGCGCCCGGGCCAGGATCGCGAGGTCTGGTCAGGGTCACGTTGTCGTTGCCGGGGGCGCCCGGCGCTTCCTTCAATGGCTTCACCCCGTCCGCTTGAAGGAAGTGGGGCCGCAAGCCATTGGCAGAATGAGGATAAATCTCTTCTTTCAATATTTCAGTTTCTTCATGGGGTATGTGTTTGGCTTCCATCCCCACCCACGCGCGCGAGGGTCCTTGCGTGAAATATTGAAAGAAGCCCCGCGCGCCGGATTTCCGTTGCGGGACGTGGGCTTGGGCGAGAACTTCCTTCAAATGAAGGATGGGGGCGGTTGAAGAAAGCATCGTCCCGGCCCTCACCGCAGCGCCCGGAAGCGCATGGCTTTCCGCCCCCGGTCTCCTGTTCGACCGGGACGATGTCGCCGCTCTCGACCAGCGTGAGCAGGATGTCGTCGCGGTCGCGCGCGCGGAGCCATTGCGAGGCGCGGGTCAGCTCGGACTTGGTGACGCCGGACGCCCCCGCCTTGCGGATGATCTCGCGCAGGCGTTTCAGATGCGCCTCGGTCTCGGTGTCGGCGACATGGCGCTCGACGGCGTCGATGGTGCGCCGGGCGAAGTGGCGCACGAAGTCGATGGCCCAGACAACCTCCTCGACCCGGATGACCGGCTGGACCGCATCGCGCCCCACGGCCAGGACGAGCGCGACCTTGGCTGCGTTCTCAGCGATCCGGGCGAGGATCGGCGTCTGGAATGTGCCGGCCGCGGCCCTGAGCTCGGCCGTGATCTCTTCGCCCAGCGCGTCGAAGCGCGCCTGCGCGTCGTCGTCCATCGGCACCGTCATCGGATCGACGGCCGTCTCGGGCCCGGAGGTCCGGCCGGCCAGGTTGCCGCTCGCCCCGCCACCCTCGGCAAGACGCTGCAGCCCTTCGATCAGCGGTCGCGGCGACGTGCGCAGCCCGGCCCGACGGTTTTCGTCCGGATAGTCCTCCTCGCTCGGCAGGATGATGAACCGGGCGAGCGAGCCGTCCACGACATTCGCGCCCTGCAGCGCCCCCCAGAAATGCAGCGGCGTCGTCGTGCCGTAGACGCAGAGGCAGGGCTGGACGATGTCGCGCCGCTCGTTCGAGCCGTCCCGGTTGGCGTATTCCGCACCGAGGAAGACCCCGCAGGCCGCGGTGTAGAGCTCGGTCATGTTGTCGAGGATCTCGGTGACGTGGCGCGGGCTGCGCTTCCGGTCGGCCGCCGCCGCGAGGAACATCCCGAACTCGTCGATCTGGAACAGGATCGCCGGCTGACGGTGGAGCGCGGTCAGGAGCCCCGCGCCCGAGGCGATCTTGTTGCCGCCGAGGTGGTGCGCGAGTCCGGCCTCGAAGAACAGTTCGTTGACGACCTCGCGGGCGTGGTTCTTGCCCGACCCGCTGTCCGCGATGCCGACGATGTAGAGGTTCGTGCGCAGGTCGGTCGTCGTGCGGTAGCGCCGCCCCATCAGCGCGCCGAGGGCGCAGAGGCTGGCGCCCACCGCGAGAAGCGGCTGCGGTCTGCGCGCGGTGTCGATCATGTACCGCGCGAGATCGCCCACGAGCCCGCCCGGGATCGCCAGCGAGAAGGACGGCGCAGGCGGGAGTATCGGCGCCGAGGTTTCGGGCTGGGCGAGCCGCGCGAGGAGGCCGGCCGCGGGATGCTCGTCGCCTTCGCAATCCTTCTGACTGCCGTCGAGCAGCAGGTCGGGGTCGGGACGCCAGCCCTTCTCCATGGCGAGGTGATAGATCGTGCCGGCGCCGATCCGCGCGGGTCTGAAGCTCGCCCATGCCTTCGCTGTCGCGGCCGGGTCGTTCTTGGCCGCCTGCGCAGACCAGTCGGCGAAGAGCGTCTCACCCTCCTCGCCCAGCGCGCCCTTCAGCGCCATGCCGATGCGCATCCAGCTGTCGTAGTCGAGCTCGGCGTTCGGCAACCAGGCGAGCGCGCTCCGGATCGCGGCCAGCGTGCCGGCCTGTGCGTGCCCCGGCAGACACGGATGTCCGGTCCCGTTCGCCGCCTTTGCACCGAGGCTCTTCGGGCGCAGATCGGGCGGGATCAGCGCCAACGCCTCGTCGAGGAAGGCCGCCGCCCGGTCGCCGTCGATTTCGGGCAGGCTCTCGATGTCGAGATCCGCGAGCCCCTCGTCCGGCCACGCATAGGGCTGGCCGGTGTCGGGATGCTTGGCATAGGCCACGAACTGCTGCCCGAGGCAGAGCATTTCCAGTGGCGCGCGCCGGATCCCGGCGAAGGGCTCGGTCGCGCGATAGACAAGGAGCCGCTTCGGCGGCTTGCCGATCCTGAGCGCCGGCGTATCACCCAAGCGTTCGCGGGCAAGCCGCTCGATGCGCAGCGCCAGCTCGCCATCCTCGGCGATGTCGATGTCGAGTGCTGCGACCGCACCGCCGACGATCCCGACACCGCAGTCGGGCCAGTTGGACCAGGTCGCGACCTCGATCTCGGTCGTGGCGCGGGTCGCATGCCGGTTCCACTGCGGGTAGTCGTGCCAGCCCGCTCGGGCGAACTGGCCGGGCTTCTTGGTGCCGGGCGCGATCGGCAGGATCGCGTAGCCGTTGGTCACGAGGCGCGCGCCGACGCGCGCCATCCATGAGGTGTCCGCCATCAGAAGGGCACCTCCGGGATCATGCCGTCGAGCCGCGCGCGGTCCTTCGACGCCGGTCGCGCAGGTGGTCGCAGTAGCCGGTGACGATCACCTCGACGAAGGTGTCCCACTCCGTCTCGCTCAGCTGGGCAAGATCCGTCCGGCCGAGGCTGTCGAGATAGGCGCCGCCGGCCTTGCCACCCTCGACCATGGCCGCCGTCTCGTTGGGGGTCGGATCGATCATGCCCGACCTCCGGTGGCAGATGTCCTGGCAAGCGTGGCTGCAGAGGTCTCTGCGGCTCGTGTCGCGCCGCGGGTCGGCGACGCGGAAGCGCGCGTCGAACCAGCCCCAGCCACGGGGCTCTCGGTGGCAGACGGCGCAGAGCCCGGAACGGCTGTAAGGCATGGGGGCAAACCTGTAGGCGGTGATTTCGGTGAAGCGGCCCGCGGGGCGGACGGCGATCTCGGTGGGGCGACGCAGCTCGTCCGCCAGGATGAGCGCCTCGTCGACGGACGCAGGGATCTCCAGCTCGGGCGCCCGCTCGCGCCACCAGCTCGCGGCCTTCCGGCGCGGATAGCCCTCATGCTCGAAGCAGACCCACTCCGTGTGAAAGGCGAACCCGCAGCGGTAGGTGACCTTGAGCGAGACCCGCCCGCCGCGTTTCTCGTGGCGGCTGTAGGTGACGTCGGTGACGCCGACCCACTGCGGCTTGCCGGTGGACAGCACCTCCAGCGTCGAGGCGGTCGGCTCGAGCTTCACCTCGCGGCCGGGGAACTCGAAACCGCAACCGGGGCATTCGAGGGCGGCGATGGCCACGATGGTCCCGCATTCGGGGCAGATCTTCGTGGGCGGCGGCCCGTCGCCCGGACCGCCCGGCCGCTTCGGCTGCACGAGATCGATGGGGCCATGCCGGCGGACATTCCCCGCGAAATCGAGAACGAGGCAGTTCTCCTTGCCCTCCGCGAGCCGCGTGCCCCGGCCGGCCATCTGGACGTAGAGCCCGGCCGACTTGGTGGGCCGCAGCATGGCGATGAGATCCACGGCCGGCGCGTTGAAGCCTGTCGTCAGCACGCCCATCGAGGCCAGCGCCCTGATCTCGCCGCGCTTGAAGGCGGCAATGATCCGGTCGCGCTCGTCCTTGGGCGTCTTGCCGAAGATGGTCGCGCAGCTCACCCCGCGGCGGCGGAACTCCTCGGCGACATGGGTTGCGTGGCGAACGCCGGAACAGAAGGCGAGCCAGGACCGGCGCGTCTCGCCATGGGCGATCACCTCGGCCACGGCCGCGCGCGTGATCGCGTCCTGGTCGACCGCGTCCTCGAGATCGCGCGCGATGAACTCGCCGCCGCGCGATCCCACGCCGGTCACGTCGAGGCGGGTCTTGGTCTGCTTCGAGATGAGCGGGGAGAGATAGCCCTGATCGATCAGGTCCCGGACCGACACCTCGTAGGCGATGTCGGTGAAGAGCGCGTTCTCGCCCTCGTGCAGCATCCCGCTGTCGAGCCGGAACGGCGTCGCCGTCAGACCGATCACCTTGAGCGCGGGGTTGATCGCCTGCAGATCGTTGAGGAAGCGGCGATACATGGTGTTCGACCGGCCGGGGATCAGATGGGCCTCGTCGATCAGCACCAGATCGGCATGGCCGATGCGCGTCGCCTTGTCGTGGCTGGACTGGATGCCGGCGAAGAGGATCCGGGCCCGCGCGTCGCGGCGGCCGAGCCCGGCCGAGTAGATGCCCGCAGGCGCCTCGGGCCAGAGCCCCAGCATCTCGGCATGGTTCTGCGCGATCAGTTCGCGGACATGGGTGACGACGAGCACGCGCTGGTCGGGCCAGGCCTTGAGCACGCCGTCGATGAAGGCGGCCATGACGAGGCTCTTGCCGCCGGCCGTGGGGATCACGACGAGCGGGTTGCCGCTCTCCTTCTCGAAATAGCCGTAGATCGAGGCGATCGCGGCCTGCTGGTAGGGGCGCAGGGTCAGCATGGGGCGGCCTCCTCTTCGCGGGCGTCGTTGGTCCAAGGCCGAGCCGTCGCGCATGCGGTAGGAGACGAAGTCCTCGCCTGCGTCGCTCACCTCGCCGGGGACGAGATCGGGGATGAACAGGTGCCGGGGGCAGGCTCGGCGCTGGTCGGAAGGGTCGAGCAGCCGGTCGTGGCGCGCGCAGTGCCAGCCGCCTTCGGTGGGCGTCGAATGCAGGCAGGACCGGCAGGTGACAGCCGCGGCGTCCTCACCGTGGCAGAGCCCGTGGTGGTCGCAGAACCGGCACTCGAACCAGGCGGGATCCGCGCTGATCCTCTCGGGCGGGTGCTGGGCGAAGATGATCCGGCGCGCCTTTTCCAGCAGGCGCTCGCCCGTCTCGGGGTCGGCCGGGACGCGCTCGATGTGCAGCGCGTCGGTGTCCTTGCAGACCGCGACGTAGAGCGCCCGCGTGATGCCGGTCAGGTGCATGTACACCTGCATCTGCGCGGCGTGCTGGGGCTTGGCGAGCGCGACGCCCTTGGCGACCAGCTCGGCGAAGCTCTTCGCCGAGTGGGTCTTGAACTCGACGACGTGCCAGGTCTTCGGCGCCTCGAGCAGGCCGAGGGCGACGGCGTCGAGCGAGCCGCCGAAATGACCGCCATGGGCCTCGACCCGGAACTGGCGTCCGGTCTCGGGATCGACCTCCAGCACCGTGGCGCCGGTCGCGCGCAGGTCGCGGACGAGCCGGGCCTCCTCCAGCTGACCGGTCTCGAACAGCCGCAGGATGCGGCCGGTGTGCCGCGCGGGCGTCGCCCAGCGGAAGTCGTACCAGAGCGCGCGGGCGCAGGACTTGCCGATCAGCGAGGCGCCGAGGTGGTCGCGGAAGCCATCGCCCTGCCGCGCCTCGAAGGAGGCGTAGATCGCGGAGAGGGTCGGCGTCGGGGGTTCGGGGAGCTCGGCCATCAGCACGCCTCCTCTCGCTCGAGCCGCGCCCGCGCCTCAGTCAGCACCGCGGTCCAGGCGGCGCTGTCATGGCGGTCCCGCAGGACGGCGATGATCATGTCCTTGAGCCGTTCGCGTCGGCGGCGGCCACCCTGACGGGCGACGATCTCGGCGCGCTCACGGTTGAGGTGACGCAGCGCCGTGCGCGCGCGGTGAAACCAGTCGGGGTCGATCGGCCTCGCCGTCCTCTGCCGCGTCAGATCGGCAGTCGCGATCTGCGTGCGGATCTTCGCAATCGCGTCCTCGATCTCGATCAGGCGCCGGGTGTCGTCAGGCAAGCCGGGGGCGTTCGCGGCCGCGCAGGCCGCGTCGGTGGTGTTGGTCATGGTCGGTCTCTCGGGTCTGGCGATGTCCGGGCCGCCGCAGGTCTCACCCCGCGGCGGCCGAGGGCGTCAGCTCTTGCGGTTCGAGGCGCGGTGGCCGGGCGGGCGGGCGCCGACTGCGCGGGCGCGCTGGCCGGCTGCATCGCGGCGGGCTTGGGCGGGTTCGACTGCGCCGGGGCCTCCGGCACCAGGTAGCGGATCGTGTTGCGCTCGCCGTAGCCGTCCTTCGGGGGCTTCACGCCGACCTGGATCGTCATCGGGATCAGGTGCAGCTCCTCGCTGTCGTTCACCTGCAGCTTGTCCGTGGCGTGGCAGATCGCCGACAGCGTGCGCTGCGCGATCTCGACCGTGGTCGGGTTGGCGTTCACCAGGTTCAACTGGTCGAAGACCTTGCGGCCCTGCTGCGGCCCCTCGAGGATGTCGAGCATCAGCCAGAGATACTTCCCCATCCCGTTCTTCGTGACGCGCATCTCGCTCTCGACGATCTGGGCGCGATACTTGCCCGCGGGCAGGATCTCGTAGGCGGTGGTGGGCTCGATGCCGGCGGCGTCAAAGGCGGTGTCGAAACGTGCCATCGTGCTGTCCTTTCAGTCGTAATCAGGCGGATTGGGGCATGGCGGCCAGGAACTCCGACCACTCGAGCGGGAGGGTTTCCGGCAGGCCGTAACGGTTCTTGGCGAGGAAGGCGGGGGCGCTCCTCGGTGTGCATCACGCGCGCACCGGACCCGAGCGCCCGGGTCACCTTCTTGTTGAAGCCCACGTCGGACTTGCTGACCGAGATCCGGTAGTTGGCGAAGAGCACCACGTCCGAGTGCTCCTGCAGCAGCGACGAGGCGCGGGCCTGCAGCTTGATCACGTACCGGTCGTAGGGTTCGTGCTCGGGGCTGTCGAAGCGCTTGATGTCGGTGTGGGCGATCTGGATGACCGCCATGCCCTTCCGGTCGCGGAGCCCGTTCAGCTTGTCGATATATTCGCGCCAGATGGTCAGCGCCTCGGCGTAGCCCTTGCCGAAGCCGGGGCTTTCGATCGACTGCCAGCCGTTGCGCCGGCAGGCCTCGGCCCAGATCAGCGGCTCCAGCCAGTCCACGCTGTCGACCACCACCGTCGAATAGGGGTGGTCCTCGTCGAGCAGGGCATCGAGCGCCTCGGCGACCTCGGCGTAGCTCGTCGCCAACGGGAAATGCGGCACCTGCAGCTTGCCGAGACCGTCCTCGGTGAGGACGAACACGGGCGCGTCGGCGGACGCCGCGAAGGTGGATTTGCCGATGCCGGCGACGCCGTGGATCAGCACGCGCGGCGGGCGCAGAGCCGTCGAGGTTTGCAGGGATGCGAGCGAGATGGCCATCAGCGGACCTCCTCGCCGAGCAGCAGCCGGAACTTCGGCTTGCCGGTGCGGACCGTGCGCGCGGGCTCGAATTCCCGGCGGATGTCCTTGGGCCAGGCGGTGTACTTGCGCTCGGGGACGCTGAAGGAAACGTCAACGTATTCGGTGGGGTCGGCGCCGTCGGTGCGGATCCGCTCGACCAGGCCGGCGAGCATCGCCCGGTCCCAATCGACGCGCTTGGGGAGATCGGCGACCACGGTGACCGGGCCGTCCTGCAGCCGAATGGTGCCGGTGTCCTTGCCCTCCGCGCGGCGGGCGTCCTGCGCCTGCTCGCCATATTTCAGCGCGATAGCGCCATCGAGCCAGTCGCAGAGGGTCTTCGCGGAGCGCAGCCGCTCGTCGGCGTCCTGCTTCAGGAGCGCCAGCTGGTCGCCCGGCAGCGCGGCGATCTCGCCGACCGGCATGATGGGCAGATCGTCGAGGATGATGCGGTTGGGGATCGTCATGGCCACCCCCTCACGCCAGCTTCACGGCGGGCTTGTCGGCCGTGCTCGAGCAATGCCGGTTAGCCTCGTAGGCCTCGACATCCTCGAGCCGGTACACCACCCGGCCGCCGATCTTGATGAAGGCGGGGCCCTCACCGGTCCAACGCCAGCGCTCCAGCGTGCGCGGGCTGATCTTCCATCGAGCCGCCAGCTCGACCTGGTTGAGATGCGTGACTGACATCGTCGTCTCCTTCGCGATTGGCCGAATGCCTGCGAACGAAACTGGGGTGTGCGAGGGGAGGAGATCGGGAGGGCGGAGGGAGGGGAGACGGGAGGAATGCAGATCGGGGCCCCCGAAAACGAAAAAGGCCGCCCCGAAGGACGGCCTGATCGTCGTGATCTTGGTGGCGTCACACCTCGAGCCGGGCGCTGGAGCCGCTCTCCCGGATGACCTCCTGCCACGTAGGGTGGCCGTCGAAGAGATTCTTCAGTCGCTTCACGGAAGGCCCGCACTCGGCCTCCTCGAGGATGCGCGCAACGGGCAGCACCGGATCCCCGTCCAGCCTGGCCTCGGCGAGCATGGCAACGGCGATCTTCTGCTTGCCGCCGGTGAACTCGTGCCACCTGCCGTGCACGATCAGCACGCCGCCGTCACCGGAGACCCATACAGGCCCCTTGTGCGACGGGCCCTTCAACAGGCGTGCGCTCAGGACTTCCGGGGCGACGGCGAGCCCATCTTCATGATCGACCACATCCGCCAGCGCGACGAACTCGTGGCCCCGGACGAAGCGGAAGCAATGTCGATCCGGCAGGTCGAGAACGAGGATCACCCGAAGCCCATCGGCCGGCCGGCGCGCAACGAGCTGGCGGAACTCCTCGAACACTGCCGGCGTCGTCAGAGCGCGGGCGACCCAGATCCCGACACGTGCCCGTCGCTTCGGCAGTCGCGCCGTCCCGAGATCCAGCACCGCGCCGTCGAGGTACGGCACCGGGTCTCTTTCGAGCGAGCAATCGAGCCGGGCGACCACCCGCCGAGCTACCGCCGCCATGTCCAGCGCATAGACCCGGCGACGGGCGCTCGCCTGTTCGTCGTGCCAGACTGCGTTGCCGAGATGTCCATGTTGCCCCGTGATCGGGTGGGCAATGACGGACGTCGGGGTGTCGTCCAGATCGTCCTCGGCAACGACGGACATCGAGCTGCCGCGCTGCACGAGCAGTCCGGCATCCATCAGCGTCTTGCCGGCGCCGCGCATGTGCGCCAGCGCCGTGGCCGAAACCCGCGCGTCGCGGGTTCCGGCGATGGACGAGAGCAGCCGTCGGGCGGCGAGATCAATCCTCGAAGAGCTGCAGGTCATCGATCAGGATCCCCCAGCGCCGCAGGTACTTCTCGCCGATCATCTGCTCGGTCGCGGTGCGATCCTTCAGATCGCAGCCATGCGGCCAAGTGATCGTCAGGGTCAGCGTGCGCCGCCTGTCGCCTCCCGGGCGGCGGGCGAGCTTCACGGCGATCTTGGCCCGCGTCACGACGTAGCCCTCGCTCAGAGGCGTACGATCTCGAACCTCTCCTCCGCCTTCGTCCAGATCGTCTCGTCGGCGCGCGCGGGCTTTTCCAGCGTCACCCTGAAATCGCTGTCGTCGATCGGCATCAACCGCAGCTCGCGCACCTCGACACCCTCGATCCCGTCCTCCGGGTCGACAGGAAAGTCATATGGGTTCAGTAGCACCGAGAGATCATAGCAGCGCAGCGGTAGGCGGTTCTCCTTGAACTCGATGCCAAGGAGGTGCGTGACGGTGGCCCTCACGATCTCGCTCCGCGTCGCCTTGTCGTTGGCGATCACCTCGATGCCGCCGGTTGCGGGCTCATAGGTCACCGCGGCCTCGAACACGGGGCGATAGGCCTGCCGGACAAGGGACCCCTTGTCGTCGAAGCGCAGCAGATCGTCTGGCCGCCCCTCGCGGTAGATCGTCACCTGCACGAGGTCGCATTCGTCGCCCTCATGAGTCGTACGCACCCGGTCGAAGATATCGACATGGGCATGGGCGGCGCCCGAGAACTCCTTGATCGCGGAGACGAAGGCCTGGCGGGCCGACGCGTCGCGCTGCACGACGCAACCGGCGTCGGTCATGTAGCCGGCCCACATCCGACCGCGCCGGCGGTCCTCCGTGAAGCGGACTTCCTCGGCATGACGAAAGCGGTCCTGCGCGTTCAGGAACATCCAGAGCGATCGCGCGTGCGGGTTCGCGAGCCCGTCGAGGAGGGCAGGATCCTCGGCCACGCTGTAGATCGCGGCCTGCCCCGGCTCGTCGGACAGGGCATGGACGCGCTCGGCGTCGTTCGAGATCCGGTCGCGCTGGACGCGGGACATCTGCTCGATGGCGCCGAGAAGCGGCCCGGAGAGGTCGGCGTCCGATGCGGGCCAGTCGAACTCGGTGGGCAGGCCGATCTCCGGCCGGTCGAAGTATTCGCGCAGCGCCTCGCCGGGCGTCTTGCGAAGGAAGGCGGACAGTGCAGTCAACGTGATCTCCTTTCTGGCGATTCCATGTATCGGCTGATCTGCTAATCAGCGTATATCGCGCCAGAGGGGAGTCAATCGAAAAAATACGCACTTCCGCGGATTCGCGATCAGTGGCCGAACAGCGAGGGCTGTCCGCGTGCCGACGTGATCAGGTTCAGCTTCAGCAGCCTGATGCGCGCGGCCTCTTCGGAAACCGCGAAACGCTCCATGACCATCTGGATCAGCCGCGCAGCATGCTCCGTCGAAACATGGATATCGCCATGCAGCTCGCGCGGGCTGCAGTAGTCGGAAACGAGGCGACGGACCGGCGTGGCCGGCATCAGCAGCGCGCCGCTGATATAGCCAGCCTGCCATTCCATCCAGTCGGACTGCGGGGCGTCCAGGATATTGTCGCGCTTGGAGATCGCCTTGTTCGCATTCACGCCGCGCTCGAGCAGGTCGCCGTTGGCGAATTTCTGCGCCCAGAGAGGCCCGTGAAACTTCACGTGCCCGAACTCATGGGTGAGCGTGGTGCGGAAGCGATTCTCGCGCCGCTCGTCGGCGGCGATGCGTTCCGAGATGGAGACCTTGGGCCCCCGGTCGGGGAAAAACTCGGTCACCCCTTCGACATCTGCGCCGTAGGCGGACAGGTCGGCGTACGGGTCGAGGTCCGCGTGGTGCATCTCGATGAGAACGGTCAGATCGTCGGTCGCCACGGGATAGTCGACCTTTCCGTGGCGCTTCATCAAAAGCTCACGGATCAGCCGCTCGCATTCATTGTCGAGATCCCGCTCGCGGTAGAAGGGTCGCTCGGCAAAGCGGCCCGTGTTGTCACGGATCATCTTCACCATGCGCAACTCCTTACTCTTTCAACGTCTTCCTGAAATTGGCGAAGGCCTCGACAACCTTGTCCGGGGTGGACGCATCCGGTCGCAAGTCATCCGGTAGCCGGCCAGCGAGTGCGTACAGGTAGTCCTCCGGTATGTTCAGGATGCCGGAGAACTGGCGGATCAGGTGCCCCGAGCTGGGGCTGCGTCGGTCGTGCTCGATGTCGTTGAGGTACTGCGGGGATATCGACCCGCCGCCCTCTTCCTTCATCACGCGCGCTGCGAGCTCCTTCTGGCTGAGACCGAGTGCCTTGCGGGCCTTCGAAATCGCCTGGCCGAAGGTCACACCGTCGGCGGACATGGCCGGTTCATCACTTAATCTCCCTGTCAATCCGCTTGTTCGCGGATTTGCGAGTTGTTACTCCTTATCCACAAGGGGATCAACAGTGAAGCGGGCTCGCGGCCGGCGGGCAGGGAAGAGGGAAAGGTGTGCTGTGGGTTGCAGGACCGCGGACTTCTTGATCAGCAGACGTCGCCAAGAAGCTGGGGCGCCGCCCTTCATTGGGCTCATTCCGCTAGATGAGACAGCGCGAGAGCGAGCCGTGGAGCGCACGCGACAGTTCTTGGGCGGTCGGCCCGACAGGCTGCAAGCGTTGTTCCGCGAATTTCCAAGCCTCGCGGCATGGCTTGTCACCCATTCGCTAAGCGAAGGATATGGAGACGCCGGCCATGCAGTATACCCACACATCGCCGACGTTCTCCAAGTTCCGCTGGATTACCAGCCGCATCGCAAGGTGCTGTTCCGCTCATTCTGTGCGGTTTGCGACCGGTTCGGGTTACCTACCCGAGGCTTCGATCGCGATGTCGACGTCTACCTTCTTCATGCCGGCGTAAGCCAAGCGCAGCTTCCACACCTGATCGACGCGTTTCTGAGACAGGAAGCAGCTTTGGCCCGCCCCCTGTCGAAACGACCGTTCTGCTCAACCGCTGGGAAGACGATGCACTGTATTTTCTCCCTCCTGCGGTCAACGTGCTTCGCCGTGCAATCCTCTGGGACGAGACTGCGTGGCATGCAGCCCTGTTTGCACGGATACGCCAAGACCCGGAGGCCTTCGTTCCTGCAATCGAGTTCGAGAGATCTTTCAAGGAAGTCTTTGACCAAAGACTGAAAGAAACACGGCCAACATCGAGCAGAGGAGGAAGCGAGGCGCTGGCACCGAGGCCGCGGCTCCAATGGCAATCTGGTGGGCTTGTATTGAGATTGCCTCGAAGCGAGGGGCGCATTCGCCTCTGGCTCGATGGCGCGCAACGACCGCTCCGTTTGCGCGGAGGTGAGGACTGGACACTACCTCAGCCCTGGCCCCGCGAGCTCCGTTGGGAAATCTCTGGCCAAACCGGGCAACTCGAGCTGCTCACTCAAGGGGGATGTGCCGCGTTAGACAGGATCACCGGTCACTATCTGCGCGAGATCCCACGGGGTTCGGTCGATATCGAACTAGACTCAACGGACATCGTTCTCCTGGCGCGTACGCCATTCTCGATAGCAGGCGAACCCGCTCTTGAACCGGAAGCCGATAGTTTTGTCGGTTTCGCGGTACTGGGGCCGCGCCCTGTAGTGCTCAACCTCGACGGCCTGCAAACGGGTCTCAAGGCCCGTCCGAGAAGACGCCTTTCCTTGTCAGGAGACGAAATCGCAAGTGGTCCACGGGGCGCACTTCATGGGCATTCTGCACGCCTTCGGATCGAAACTGGCTTGGGGCGCTCCGAGACACGCGCAGTACGGGTCACACTCGGTGTGCAGTCACGCCTCGTCGACGTATCGATTTCAGATGACGGTTTTGGTGAAGTCGGAATGGAAGAGGTGCTCGCTGGCTTCGCGGAGGCTGAGGCGGCAGACCCGGTGCGCCTCCGGATGGAACTGATGGCGCCAAGCGCCGATGGTACCGCCTCTCATGGGTCCGGGATCACGCTTGCCGCATGGGTATGGCCTGGCTTCCGCGGCTCGGACGGCATCGTGTTCCACAGCGAACGCCACGTCCGCAACCTCGTCCAGGATGAATGCCTCCACGTCGGTCGTGACGACCAAGGGCGTCTATGCCTTGAGCCCGGCGGCGGATACAGCGTCGCACGGGTCGTATTCGAGATCGAAGGCGTACATGTTCCTTTCGATCTTCCTTGGCCCGATGTCACCGTATCAAGGCGCCGTGCTGAGGGAAGTGTCGCCCCGCTTCCGCTTGGCACGCGGCTATCGGTTGGTGAAGACGACCGCTTCGATACGATCAGCATCCGATGCCCTGACCAGAAGGCACAGCTGATCATTCGTGGAAGACGCGAAGACCGGCCATTCTATGGGGGGCTGACCCGCAGTCTTGCTGTTCGGGACCTTCTGGCTCCCGCCTCCGATGAACGTGTGTTGCTTCAGCGCGGAAACGGATCGGAAGTCCTGCTATTCGAACTGGTCGCGGCACTGGCGCCGCAGGCAATCAACCTCCTTCCCGCTCGCAGCGCAGTCCGACTGCAGCTGAAATTCGGAGAGCCGGTCGATGCAGTGGCTGTTGAGGTCGAGGACGAAACGGGCGCTGTCGTTTTCGCCGAAGCCGCCCTTCGGCATCGGCCGGTGGCGACGCGTCGGCCTGACTGGTTCCATGCCGAGGTGAGCGACAACGACGCGCACGGCCTCGAATTGACCCTCGATACCGATTGGCTTGATGACGGTCCCTGTCTGGCCCGGCTCTTGATCCGACCCGAAGGACGCGATGGTTGGCGACCGCTGCGCAATTCGCGGGGTGACAGTTTTGCCGTCGCCATTGCCAACTCGGCGGCAGACGGATTCGTGCAGGACGCAGAGCTTCAGCGCCGGTTCGAGGCTCTCAGCCGCTGGCTGTCGGATTGCTACGCAGCAGAGTGCTGGCCAACGCTGGAGCGCACACTGTTGCCACGCTGGCAGGAACTCGGCTGTCGGCTGCGAGAACTTCGTGGTGGCGATGGAGCCGTTATGCGAGCGGCCTGCTTGCCCCCTCCCGACCATGCGGCACCCGGCTGGGTGCCGATCCTCCACCCTCTGCAGTTCGCTCCGGATCTATACGCTGCAGCGCCGCAGGCATTCGCGGCTCTGGCGGCGTCCGTTGATCCTGGTGTCGCCGAGATGGCCGCGCTCGCCACACTCAATACAGCGCGCCTGCGCGAGCTGTCTCATCTCCATCCCACAGTCTACCTGGCCTTCCGAAACCTGCAGGCGGCGCGCGACAAGGGCTCGAGGCTGGAGGGATTCGATCCAGCACGCTTCTTCAGAAATCTGCCATTGGTCGACGGTGACCCATCGGCAGGATGGTTCTGGCGTGGTACTCCTTTGCTCGGGCCCGACCATTGGCGCGCTGCACATCTCCGGCTGGTGGAGCGGCTCGACGCAGCCGGCCTCTTCCTCGATGACACGGCCGAAGAGGGACCGAACAGCCGCCGCCAAGGATCCCTGCAACGGTTGATGCATGCAGCCTGGGCCCTGGCACCCGAAAAGCTTCGTCCACCTGCGCCGCGCCGCAGTCAGGAGTCCGAGGAACCGGCTCAGGTCGATCTATGGGGCTCGGCGCTGCTTTCTGGCTTTGCACGGGCAAGCCGCCTGAATGAGGTGGCTCAGTATGTTGATACCGTCTCCACTCGGGCAGGCATGCCGCCAGCACAAGCTCTCACCAGCATCGCCTTCATGTTGCGCCTCGCCCCTGAGCTTTTCGCCTTCCACCTATTGCTCTGGCAAATCGCCAAGGAACGTCCATGACCGAACTCGACCCAATCCGTTTCAAGGACAACCTCGGTGCGACGCTGGCGCGGTACATCACAACTGCCGCTGCAGTGTCATCAGCGCGGGCGCCCCGTCTGTCACGCGCCGTGGCCGACGCATGCGCACACGCGGCATTGGTGCGGGGCCCATTCGTAGAGAGCCTGCCAGACTTCGAGAAGGGCGGCAGCATTGAAGAACTGGTGGGCAATGGGGTACTGCACGGTGTTTGGTCGGCCCTCTCCGAAAGCGAAGAGGGGCAATCCCTCTGGCGTAGGCGGCTTCACCTACACCAGTCCGCAGCAATAGGCCGCGACGAGAATTACCTGGTCGCAACGGGCACCGGCTCGGGCAAGACAGAGTCTTTTCTCTTCCCATTGATCGACGATCTCCTGCGTCAGGGAGAACTGGAGCGGCCCGGTGTCCGCGCAATTCTGGTCTATCCTCTCAACGCCCTCGCAAACGACCAGATGCATCGTATCGCCCGACTGTTGTTTCGGGATCTTGGAGACCCCGGAATCACGCTCGGGCGCTTTACCGGACAGGTGCGCTCTGATGCCACGAGATCAGACGAAGAAGGGCGGCTGACCGCCACGCCCACCTTTCAGGCCGATTTCCCCGATGCGCGCCTCGCTCCACGCAACTGGCTTCTCGCTAGGGGTGAGATGCTTCAGACCCCGCCGCACATCCTCGTCACCAACTACGCCATGCTCGAGCACATCCTGCTCTTGCCGCGAAACCGAGCATTGCTTGCCGGGGCGGACGTCCGTTGGCTCGTCCTCGACGAGGTCCATACCTATACGGGGGCTCAAGCCATCGAAGTCGCCTTCCTTCTGCGAAAGCTGAAGGCGCGGCTCGGCATACCCCAAGGGCAGATCCGTTGTGTCGGGACATCCGCAAGCCTCGATCCAGCGAAGCGCGAAGAACTCGCACGCTTCGCAGAAGACCTTTTCGGGGAACCGTTCCCAAGCGGAGACGGCGCGGTCATCACCGCCGAACGACGACTGCATCCAGCCCTCACCGACGGCGTGGAACCACAAGAACTCTCTGCGGCCGATTGGGTTAGAGCTGGGCAAATACTCTCGGAGCTACGAGAGCAAGGGTGCCTCGCAGCTGAAAATGTCGACTATTTGACCGAGGACTGGAACGAGGCGATGCGGGAAGCTGGCCTCGATGTGCTACTCCTCGACCCTGCGCAACCGTTCGGCGAAACGCTTATTGCGCGGCTAGCCGGAATCAAACAGGTTCGCGACGTAGCCAGTGCGCTCAAGGAGCGAGCTTTGCCGTTCGCCGATCTCGCGGCGCGGGTTTTTGCGTCAGAGTCTGGAGAGACGGCACGGACAGCTCTTACGGCTCTGATCTCACTGGGCGTTCTGGCTCGACCTTCCGTCCCGGGCGCGTTTCCACTTCTCCCGGCACGCTTTCATCTCGCCGCCTCAGGCGTGGAGGGTGTCGCGCTGAAGCTCTCCGCAAGCGACGCCGAGAATTGGTCGGACTTTCGGCTTTCGCGGAATGGAATGCATATCACTAGTGCCCCGGCCTATCCCCTTCTCGTCTGCCGCAACTGCGGCGAGCCCTACGTCGAGGGCTGGGACGATGGAACAATGCTTCACCCGCGTCCCGAGATCAGTCCCGGAGCGAGGCGCCGGGTCTTGAGGTTGATCAGGGCGGGAGAAGCCGCGACAGAGATAGACCCTGACGAACTGGACGAGGAACCCGAGGAGGAACCTCCTTTCGAATTCTTCGCCGACACTGGCGAGTTGGCCGACGGCCCTGAGGAGGGCGTCCTTTCCCTTGCCGAAGCACCGATGCGCGACGATGCCGAGGAACGGCGCAGCTACGTCCGGAAATGCCTCTCTTGCGGAGCGACCGGCGGACGCTTCGCTGAGCCTGTTACTCCGATCCATCCTGGTGACGATGCGCTCGCGTCGGTAACGGCGCAGGGGCTGCTTGAGGCCCTGCCTCCGCCGCAGGGGCGGTCATCGGAAGCACCGATGCAAGGGCGGAACCTTCTCGTCTTTGCGGACAACCGGCAGGACGCGGCGTTCTTCGCCCCTTTCTTCGAGCGTACGGCTCGCGATCAAGCGCTTCGTGCAGCAATGGTCCGGGCGCTGCGCCGAGAGACCAACGAAGCTTTGGACCTCATGGGGCTTCGCGATGGTGTCTGGACGCAGCTCAGGCGATCCGGCTTCAAGCTATATGATCGCCGCAATCCAGAACCTCTGAGCAGCAGCGCCGCCAAAGACCGCCTGATGGCCCTGATCGCAGCTGAACTCTGCGGTGGCCCACTGCGGCTATCACTTGAATCCCTCGGCCTCATCACCGTGCAATATGAGGGGGATGCGAGGATTGCTCAGCGACTCACCGAAAGGGTTCCGCCTGAGTATCGGGGCATGGTGCCGGCACTGGTACGCTTTCTGCTCGACCTCATTCGGCAATCGAGAGCGATCAACACGTTGGAGAACATTGACCTAACAGACGAGTCCATATGGGGAGAGGGGTTGGCGAGCGCGGACATTTCGTGGTCGTTGTCGCGGACGCACCAGAGCCGCCGACTGCGAACGTTGCTCTCAGAACCGGGACGGCCCAATCGGCCACTGTGGGTGCTGATCGACAGGCTTGGAATCCCGGACGGCCAAGCGAGAGACATTCTCTCGGCTTTCTGGGAGGAGGCGACGCGGCCCCGTCACCGTCTCCTTCTACCCGGGGGACACGGTCATGTGCTGAACTTGGCGGCCATGCGTTTCGCTGCGACTCCGGAAGGAGAACTGCGCCGCTGTGAAAGTTGCGGTGCGTCCAGCCAGATCGATCTCGGGGGTGTGTGTACCGCCTGGCGCTGTACTGGACGCACAGTTCCTGTCTCAGCCGATGAACGGGACGAGATGCGCAGACGCAACCATTACCTCGTTCGTTATGAAGGGCAGCCGCTGAGCGGGATCGCTCGGGAGCACACCGCCGCCATATCGACGACGGAACGATCCGAAATCGAGGAGCGGTTCCGGCAGGGTGAGATCAACTTGCTCAGCTGCACCACGACAATGGAAATGGGTGTCGATCTGGGCGAGCTGGAAGCGGTTTTCTGCCGGAACGTCCCGCCAGGCATTGCGAACTATCAGCAGCGCGCCGGTCGCGCTGGCCGCCGCGCGCAGGCCGCACCTGTTGCATTGATGATGGCGAGATCCGGCCGATACGACCAAGCACAATTCAACGATCTGCGTGGCTATCTCGAGGCGCTCCCCCCGCGCCATATCTGACATTGGATAACCCGAGCTTCTTCCGACGGCACCAGGTCTCATGCCTGTTGGCAGGTTGGCTGGATCATCGCTTGGCAGGCCACGAGCGCACCGGAGCTCCACGTCTGCGTGATGTGCTGGGCGAGCGCTTGGACGAGGCTGCCGAGACAACTCTTCTGGCAGACCTTTCAGCATGGCTCGCTTCGGAGGCCGGTGTTGCCGCACGCACGGTTGCCGAGCGAATGGCGTCCACTCTCCCGGCAAGACTTGATCATGTCGGCCTTGTCGCGGGCGAACTGTCTGAGCACGCGCGCGCAGAGATAACGCGCTGGATCCGGGCTACTTGCGCTCGCTGGCGCGAGCTCAATGACGCCTACGAAACGGCACGTGCCGCGCTCGATGATCCGGATGCGAACGAGCAGGCCCGCTCCCGCGCTGCCGGTCGCATGAATGGCCGTTTGGGCGACATGCGTCGGTATCTTGATCGATTCCTGGTTGAGGCCCTGTCGCGTGCTGCCGTCATACCGACTTACAGCTTCCCGGTTCACTCGATTCACCTAGAGATTGTCACGGAACGAGGCGCTCGCACCGCCTCGGATGATCGAGCGTTGCAGCTCGATCGAGACGCGGCAATGGCGATAGCTGAGTATGCGCCGGGGGCCGAAGTCGTGGCCGGTGGCCGAATTTGGACGTCCGCAGGCATTGCACGGAGAGCCACGGTAGGCACCGGCGATGCTTGGATGGAACGTGGTTTCCATCGCGTTTGTCCGACGTGCCAGCATGCAGAAACACATCACGAGCGGGATGATTTTGGGGAGAACTGCCCTCAGTGCGGCGCACGGGCCAGTGGCCCGCGCCGTGCCTTCGTTGAACCCGTCGGGTTCCTGACATCATATGCCGACCGGCAGGGTAGAGACCCCGGCGCGACACGCTTGAGAGTTCGACCCGTCGACGAAGCGCGCCTCCTAACGCGAGCCCGCCCTGAAGACTTCCAGGTTTCAGACCTAGCACGCGTCACACATTTCTTCGCGCCGGCTATCGCACCAGAAGGGAGTCAGCCTGGTCGGATGCTCGTCTTGAACCGCGGGCCGCTGGGGGCGGGCTATCTTTGGTGCCCGTCCTGCGAGCACGCGAGACCAGCGCCCCAAGAGGCGCTTGGCGGGGCCGAGATCCGGGCAGTGCACGAGAACCCGCGGACCGGAGATCGGTGCCGGGTTGAAACCCTCCGCTGGCCCGTGGACCTCGCACATGTTTTCGAGACGGATCTTCGGGGGATCCGTATCGATCAGCCGGTACCAGACTTTTCTGATCGCCCCACGGAAACTGAACGGCGGGCGGCTCGGGATGGCTTCCTTAGAACGCTGGCAGAGGCACTGAGACTTGCGGCAGCGGACATTCTTGAAACCGACCCAAGAGACCTTCGCGCGACCGTTGAGCTTCTCGGTGCGGCCCCACTGGTCATCCTATCGGACTCAGTCCCGGGCGGTGCCGGCTACTGCCGTCGATTGCTCGACGATTCTCGTTTTTCGGCCCGCGTGCTGCTGGGTCGAGCGATCGCGGTCCTGGATTGCCCTCGTGGCACAGCCTGTGAGACGAGCTGCTCGCGGTGCCTGAATGACTACTCCAACCAGGTCTATTGGGATCAGTTCGATCGTCATCCTGTGTTTGGCTGGTTGCGCGGCCTGCTTGCGGCGTCGACACCGCGGCCCGCTCATGCCCCCGACGCTGCGGTCCCGGTAGCGCAGACTGCGGCAGCGACGCTGCGGGTGCGTCTCGAGGGAGCGGGGCTGGTGGCCGTTTGCTCGCCAGATCTCTGGGGAGCCGAAGATCGGTCCGAGGCCCTCACAAGTGCGCGGGCATTGCGAAACTGGCTCGATGAAGCCTCGAGCCGGCATGCCCTCTATCTACTTCCACCGGGTGCGGTTGATGCGGGTACACCGACCGGCCTTGATCGTGAGATTGCCTATGCATTGGCGCCATACGAGCGATCCGGTCAACTTCGCTTTGGCACGCTTGACGGTTCAGCGGTGGCGAATGCGCCTCGCCTGTCCGTTTTGAAGGGTTTCGGGGCAGAGGCCTCTGTGGATGCGTTCTACGCATCGCAGGACGCCGCGGCGGCTCTTGCCGGGCCATTGGAGGGGGTCAGTCACCTTTTTTCGTGTTCAGCAGGCGACAGCTGGCTTGCCTCTGTGCAGGACAGCGTCCGAACGCTGCCGGGTCCGTTGGCTGGGCTCACAGAACGCTTGCGCGTTTTCCGCTTCCGACCGGGCACCGCCCGAGCGCTCACACCGCTCTTTCAAGGCGTAGCAGGGCGCCGTGTCGCGATCGAAATCGAGGACCCCTGGTGCGGCGTGCGCCCACATAACCGTCGTCGCCTCGCGAGCTTTGTCGCTGCCGCTGCGTCAGCGGGCGTCGACATCGAGCGACTCGCAGTCGTGTGGAATCCAGATCATGGCGAGCCGGATACGCCGCAATCGCAATCGAGCGCGTTGCGCGCCGAGCTGCGTTCTGCCGGCGTAACGGTTACACCCGAACTACACCACCGCTCTGCACGTAACCGCCATTTCCATGACCGCGTTGTGACGATTCAGACCGTCGATGACGGGCCGAGGGTCAACCTGAGATGGGACGTGACCGCGGGAATCGACAACCTCATGTCTCATTCGAAGGAGTGCAGCGTGTTCATCGAACAACGTTAGGGCGACGCATCGCTTTGTTGAGGCACTCTTTGCATAAAGTAAGCGAGAAAATGCATGCAGGATATCGCCTACTTCTTCCCACATCCAGAACTTCTAAGTCTTGCTCCTGTGGCATGGCACCGGACGGATCGAAGCAAATTGCCAACGTCTTCAGATGACCGCTGATACTCAATCCTCATGAAGTGCCGGAGGCCAAGATGGAAGGGAGGGATGGCATGAACGATGAGGCAGCACTGGAAGCAAAGGACATCGACGACACCGATTTACGAAGCGATATGAAGGACTTCGGCCCTCTTGCTTCCACAGTGCTTCCACGGGCCCTCGAAACGCAAACGCCGCCCCGGAGGGCGGCGTATAAGCGTTTGAAAACGCGAAGGATTTTGGTTGCGGGAGTAGGATTTGAACCTACGACCTTCAGGTTATGAGCCTGACGAGCTACCAGACTGCTCCATCCCGCGCCAGGTTGTGATCGCCCCGCCAAGGCAGGGCGGCATCGTGAGAGAGATACGTTCAGGGGTCTTTCTAGGTTTGGCGGCGACCTACTCTCCCACGTCTTGAGACGCAGTACCATCGGCGCTAAGGCACTTAACGGCCGGGTTCGGAATGGGACCGGGTGTTTTGCTCTTGCCGTGACCACCAAACCGAGAAAGACACCTGAAATCCAAGTCGGCACACGCGAAGTGTACGGCTTTTCGGTCCGGTCTGGCGCAGTCTCGTTTTCGAGTCTGGCTTCTACCGGATCAAATCAAGCCTATCGGGCAATTAGTACCGGTCAACTGAACGCATTGCTGCGCTTACATCTCCGGCCTATCGACGTGGTGGTCTACCACGGCCCTCAGGGATACCTTGTTTTGAGGGGGGCTTCCCGCTTAGATGCCTTCAGCGGTTATCCTGTCCGATCATAGCTACCCTGCACTGCGGCTGGCGCCACAACAGGTCCACCAGTGGATCGTTCACCCCGGTCCTCTCGTACTAGGGGCAACTCCTCTCAAGTATCCTACACCCACGGCAGATAGGGACCGAACTGTCTCACGACGTTCTAAACCCAGCTCACGTACCTCTTTAAACGGCGAACAGCCGTACCCTTGGGACCTGCTCCAGCCCCAGGATGAGATGAGCCGACATCGAGGTGCCAAACACTGCCGTCGATATGGACTCTTGGGCAGTATCAGCCTGTTATCCCCGGCGTACCTTTTTATCCGTTGAGCGATGGCCCTTCCACTTGGGACCACCGGATCACTATGGCCGTCTTTCGACTCTGCTCGACTTGTCAGTCTCGCAGTCAGGCTGGCTTATGCCATTGCACTCAACGAGCGATTTCCGACCGCTCTGAGCCAACCATCGCGCGCCTCCGTTACTCTTTAGGAGGCGACCGCCCCAGTCAAACTACCCACCACGCAGGGTCCCGGACCCGGATAACGGGCCGCGGTTAGACATCAAGAGTGAGAAGGTTGGTATCTCAAGGGTGGCTCCACAGAAACTGGCGTTCCTGCTTCGAAGCCTACCAACTATCCTGCACATCCCAATCCTGATGCCAGTGCGAAGCTGTAGTAAAGGTGCACGGGGTCTTTCCGTCTAACCGCGGGAAGCCTGCATCTTAACAGGCAATTCAATTTCGCTGAGTCGATGTTGGAGACAGCGGGGAAGTCGTTACGCCATTCGTGCAGGTCGGAACTTACCCGACAAGGAATTTCGCTACCTTAGGACCGTTATAGTTACGGCCGCCGTTTACCGGGGCTTCAATTCAGAGCTCTCACCCCTCCTTTTAACCTTCAGGCACCGGGCAGGCGTCAGACCCTATACGTCGTCTTGCGACTTCGCAGAGCCCTGTGTTTTTAGTAAACAGTCGCCACCCCCTTGTTTGTGCCCCCGCCCCACAGTTGCCTGCGAAGCGGGCCTCCTTCTCGCGAACTTACGGAGGCAATTTGCCGAGTTCCTTCAACATCGTTCTCTCAAGCGCCTTGGTATGCTCTACCAGTCCACCTGTGTCGGTTTAGGGTACGGTCTGATGGAGGGGCTATTTCCAGGAACCGCTAAGCGGCCCGCCCAATCCGATAAGGGCGAACAACCTTCACGATCCGTCACCACCTCCCGGCCCAGGAATATTAACCTGGTTCCCATCGGCTACGCCTTTCGGCCTGACCTTAGGGGCCGGCTTACCCTGCTCAGATTAGCTTTAAGCAGGAACCCTTGGACTTTCGGCGAGAGTGTCTCTCACACTCTTTGTCGCTACTCATGTCATCATTCTCGCTAGTGATCTCTCCACCGGTTGGCTCACGCCCCGGCTTCATCGAAAGCCTCTCTCCTCCAACGCGGTCGAAACCGCCAAGGAGGAATGAGACTGTATCACACTACGCTCTGCTACCATTCCGGATCAGATCCGGAATCCTCGGCTTCGGCTCGTGGCTTGAGCCCCGTTACATCTTCGCCGCAGGACAACTTGATTAGACCAGTGAGCTGTTACGCTATCTTTAAAGGATGGCTGCTTCTAAGCCAACCTCCTGGTTGTTTTGGTCGTCCCACCTGCTTTCCCACTTAGCCACGAATTGGGGGCCTTAGCCGGAGGTCAGGGTTGTTTCCCTCTCGACTACGGACGTTAGCATCCGCAGTCTGTCTGCCATCTAGTACTCCCCGGTATTCGGAGTTTGGTTAGGATCAGTAAGCCTGTGGGGCCCCATTACCCATCCAGTGCTCTACCCCCGGGGGTATTCGGATGACGCTCTACCTAAATAGATTTCGCAGAGAACCAGCTATCTCCGAGTTTGATTGGCCTTTCACCCCTAGGCACAGCTCATCCCGTTCTTTTTCAACAGAAGTGGGTTCGGCCCTCCAGTAAGTGTTACCTTACCTTCAGCCTGGCCATGCCTAGATCACTCGGTTTCGGGTCTGATCCATCCAACTCGACGCCCTATTAAGACTCGCTTTCGCTGCGCCTACACCTATCGGCTTAAGCTTGCTGGATAGACCAAGTCGATGACCCATTATACAAAAGGTACGCCGTCACAAGACTGGACACTAATGACAACCGGTTCTCCGGTCATTTGATCGGGATCGAAACCCTCAGGTGCACGGTCTCGAGCCCGGGTTGGGGCT
>JAOSKR010000001.1:90000-836561 GCA_027493545.1 Roseovarius sp.
CTCGCGGGGGTTGGCCTTGTTCCAGGTCGTCGGCGGCTCGGTATCGGTGAGGGTGATCCGCACGACCGACTTGATCGACTTGAAGCCGTATTTCCACGGCACCACCAGCCTGAGCGGCGCGCCGTTCTGGTTGGGGATGTCGCGGCCATAGATGCCGGTGGCCATGATCGTCAGCGGGTGCATCGCCTCGTCGATGCGCAGCCCCTCGACATAGGGCCACTCGATCACCGGCCGGCTGACGCCCGGCATCTCGTCGGGGCGCAGCACGGTCTCGAAAGCCACGTATCTGGCCGCACTCTGGACGCCCGCGAGCGCCAGCAGGTCGGCCAGCTCAAATCCGTTCCAAGGCACCACCATCGACCACGCCTCGACGCAGCGGAGACGATAAAGGCGCTCCTCGATCGCCATCTTCTTCAGGATGTCCTCGAAAGCGTAGTCGCCGGGCCGGTCGACCAGCCCGTCGATGCGCACGCTCCAGGGTGCGATCGTCAGCCTATGGGCGTATTTGGCCGGATCGCCCTTGCCGGTGCCGAACTCGTAGTAGTTGTTGTAGCCGGTGATGTCGTCCCAGTCGGTGGGCTCCGGCGCCTCGGCCGCCTCGGCGCGCGCCCGGCCGGTCAGCCCCGACAGCGCCAGCCCGAACGCCGCACTGCCGATCAGCTGCCGGCGGTTGAGAAAGACCGCCTCCGGCGTCACGTCCCTCTCGGTCAGGGTGTTCGTCCAGCGATGGGCCATGGCGGTGCCTCCGGTGTCGTGTCAGGGTCTGGCTGAACGACAAGATTTACCCGCACCGCACCCAAGGCAACCCGCCTCACGAAAACGTATGCGCATTGTCATCGCCACGGGGTCATGCCGTCGTATCCGATCCGCAGCGCGATCCGCCGGGCAACAGGCGGATCGGGCCGCCCCGTTCAGCGCTTGTGGATGACCGCGACCTGATCGCGGCGGCGTTTCTGATAGCGCACCGGCTCCACCGGGCAGGCCGAGATCTGCGGGGCGAGGGCATCGAACTCGGCTGCGACCGCGGGGTCGGTGTGGGTAAAGCGGCGGTCGTCCTGAAAACTCCGGAACAGCTTTGCGGTCTTGGTAATCCCCGGCCGCTCGTAGGTGTCGGGCTGCCAGCGCAAATCCTCGATCACGTAGAGCGCGCCCGATGGCAGCCGCGGAAATATCTCGAGAAACGCGTTCTGCTGGTGATGGCTGGCGTGACTGGCATCGTCGATGACAATCGTGGGCGCCGGGCTGATCGCGTCCATCGCCGCACGGATCGCGGCACGGTCGTCCATGTCGCAGCGGTGGAAGGTGAAGCGCTCATGCTCGAACCATGCGAAATCGGAGATGTCGAGCCCGTGAATCTGGGCCTTGGGAAAATACTCGAGCCACATCCGCACCGACGGCAGGTCCGTGGTTTCGCGGTCCGGGTTCGCGCCGTGCTCGGGGCCGCCGATCAGCAGGCCCATCTCGAGAAAGGTGAACTTGCGCCCCCGATAGGGATTGAAGAGCATGTGGTAGAGTTCGGTATAGCGATGCTTGGCCGACCCCTTGTCCGAGCCGAAGCGATCGGCCAGATCGGTCAGGTTCTCCGCCGCGTGCCGCATCGCGTTCATGTCTTTTCCTTCCCGATCACCCGCTCTCGACCTCGGCTTTCGGCCTCACCGGGATCGGCGCGGCGCGAGGGTCGATCCCATGTTTTTTCAGCAGCCGGTCGATCAATCCGCCTTCATCCGGCAGGCCGCCCGGGCGGCTGGCGAGAAACTCGCGGATGCGACGGCCATAAAGGTGGATCGACAGGGTCTTGTCAGTCAGGAACCGCGCGACCTTGTCCCCATGCCGGGTGTTGACCAGTTGGCGGCGCTTCTCGAAGGGAACAGGGTAAAGAACCTCGCGCGGAAAGGCATGTCTGTCCTCTCCGGTCCGGCGCAGCCACGCGGTGACCGCATGCGGCCCCCAGACACCCCAGGGCATGTCGCTGACATGGGCCGGCTGGCCCGCATCGGCCCGCGCCTGCAGCTTGGCCCTGGTCGCATCGCTGTACCAGAAGGGGATGCCGTATTCGTCCTCGGTCATCGCCAGCAGACCGGCCAGTGCCGGGCTGTCCTTGGGGAGCCCCAGAACACCGCCATTGATGTGATGCTCGGATTCGAACCCGAAGAAATGGCCGGTCGACGTGGTGAAGGGGCGCAGGCAATAGGCATCGGTATCGGCCCAGATGGTGCGGTCGAGACGGCTGAGCAGATGATAACGGAAGACGTCCGAAAAAAGCGCCATGCTGCCGGTGCGGTTGTGGCTGATGAAGGTGTCCCGATCGAGGATTTCGCCGCCGTGCCGCAGCGTGACGCCGGCGGGCACATTGGTCACCTTGCCATAGTGAAACAGCGTCACCTCGTGGCCCACGTCGATGAACGACTGTATACACAGCTGTTCGACATAGCTCAGCGGCCCCTCGACCCAGAGCATCGCGATTTCATCACCGTATTTCATGCTCGCACCAGCCTGTTCGGCGCCTTTTGCGCCTGTTATGCCTTGCCGGCCTCTTGCACCCGATTAGCATCATTGCCCCATAAAAACAATCGACCACAAGCGCCGCGGATCGCCATGAATTCCTCCTTGTGGCTTGCCCGCGCCACCCGGGCCCGCGCGCCGGAAACGGTGGAGCGACGCCGGGAACGGCGGCACCAAGCGCAAGCGTCGGGGGCAGTCATATCCGGTTTCCACCGGACGCGGACATCATCGCCATCGCCACTGTCGCCACGACCGCTGAAACCGCACGACCGGCAACGGTCGCCGCAATTGCCGGTTGCTGCGTGCGCCCAAGTTTGAAACACTCGTGAACGACGCGAGGGAGTGAGGCAGAACCATGGCAGCAGCAGGCAAGGAGCGCTTTCTGATCGTCACGACGATGAAGAACGAAGCGCCCTTCATGCTGGAATGGATCGCGTTCAACCGCGCCATCGGATACGACGATTTCCTGATTTTCACCAACGATTGCAGCGATGGCACCGATACCATCGCGATGCGGCTGCAGGAACTCGGGCTCGCGGCCCACGTCGACAACAACGACCGGGCGATCGGCCGCAAGGGGGCCGAGCTGTCGCCGCAGCGCGCCGCGCTCCGGCTTGCCCCGGGGCACGAGCGCTACAAGGCCGCCGACTGGATCGTCTGCTCGGATGCCGACGAGTTTCTCAACATCCGCACCGGCCAGACCCTGCCCGATCTGGTCACCGCCTCGGGGCCGGCCGACGCCATTTCGATCTGCTGGAAACTCTTTGGCAATGCCTGCCTTCGCAACTACGAGGACGCGCCGATCGTCGAGCAGTTCTTTGCCTGCGCGCCCGAGGAGGGCTTCACCAATTTCCGTGGTGCCGGGATCAAGACGCTCTATCGCAACAACGGCGCGTTCCACCGCATGGGCGTCCACCGGCCCAAGGTCAATCCGACCCGCGCGCCCGACCCCGAGCGCCCCTACGCGCACATCACCTGGCGCGATGCCGGCGGCAACGTCATCGACGGCGACGAAGTCAGCTGGCGCACCCGGAAGGGGTTCACCCACACCCATGCGCGGCTGCATCATTACGCCATCCGCAGCTGCGACAGCTTTCTGGTCAAGCGCGACCGGGGGCGCACCAACCACGTCCATGTCGATCAGGGACGCGAATACTTCGACGCCATGAACACCAATCACACCCGCGATTACTCGATCCTGCGCCACGTGCCCGCCATGCTGACCGAGCTGGCGCGCCTGCGTTCCGACAAGGTGCTCGACGATCTGCACCGCCAGGCCGTCGACTGGCACCGGGCGCAGATTGCCGACATCAGGGCACGCCCCGACTGGATGGATTTCATCGCGATGGTCGAGGGCCACAGCGGGGTGCCGGAGCGCATCGCGAAACCGGCAGGGACAGCCCCTGCCGACCGGCCGGCCCCAGCGCCTGCGGACGCGGCGGCCAGTCCCCGCGGCGCCGCGGGTTAGGGTTCCAGCACGCTGAGGCGCGGGTCGGCCCGGATCGCCACCCAGTCGCGGGCGTAGAGCCGGCCCAGATGCGCGCGCTCCTCGGTGCTCCACGGGTCGAAACGGCCATTGTCGGTTCCTTGCGGAAACCGCTCCTGCACCTCGCGCGCGCGCTCGGCCATCGCCGCGGCACCCTCGAGTTCGGAGATCAACACCAGTTCCTCCACCGCGCGACGCGAGGCAGTCGGGCGCGGCCGCGCCTCGCCGGTCTGCGTCAGCCTGCCGGCATCGACCCAGTCGCCACAGAAAAGCTGCAGGATCGCCGGGCGCAGCGCCGCGAAATCCTCGAACCGCCAGACATGAATGCGGGCATCGGCAAAGGCGTCGGCGACATCCGTCAGCACCGCCCCCCAGGTCGGCAGCACCGACAGCACGTTGCGCCGCATGTCCTCGGGCGTGATCATCCGCCCGCTTGTCGTCGCCGTTGCCGCGCGCAGGTATTCGACATAGGCCGAGGCAAAGAAGTCGGCATAATCCCGAACCGCCAGGAACACATCCGTCACCGGCAGCGGCAGGCGCTTGGCGAAACACTCGAGGAACGCCTTGCGGTGGCGGTAGAGCGTGCCGTCGGTGACGCAGTGGGCGGGCAGGCCGGGGATGTTCTCGTCCGACAGGATCATCCGCCGCGGACCCAGCGCCAGCGGTTCGGCAAAGAAGGCGTCGGCAAAGCCCTGCACCTCGTCCTCGGCAAAGCGCGTGCGGCGGCGGATCTTGAGCTGCCGGTAGGCGTCGAGCTGCGCGGGAAAGGTGACGTGCTTGCGCAGCTTCTGGTGCGGCACCACATAGACGCTCTGCCTCCCCAGCCGAGGCGGCGTTGGCCTCCAGCAGGTTTTGCAGATGCGTCGTCGCGGTCTTGTGAAAGCCCGCGTGCAAAACCGCGTGGCCCGGCCCGTCGGGCGAGGGCCTGACGGCAAAGCGCACCGGCCGCACCGGCGGCGGGACATAGGTGCCGCCACCACCCCGTGGCGAGGTGCGCAACTTTTCGGCGGGCGTTTCTTCCGGGGTTCGGTCGGTTCGGCCATCGCCTCGATCAGCCGGACGGCGCGCGGGTCCGCCATCAGCGCCCGGAACCGCGCGCCATGCCACGCGCGCCCCTCGCGCTCCAGCACCGCGAGCGTCGCATCGGCGCGCAACTCCTCCAGCAAAGGTGCCGACCGACCGATCGCGTCGGCCAGCGTGTCGTCGCGCGCGCCGGTCTGGTCAAGCAGCCGCCATGCCGCCAGGAGCGTCTTTTCCGCCTCATCATCCTCGGGCACGCCGTGGCGGACAAGAAAGGTCTCGGGGCTCGGCACACCGTAGTGGTGCAGCCGGGCGAAGCGGTGGGAAAACCCCTTCCAGGCCGCCCACTGCCGCTCGAAATAGCTTTCCGGCATCGGCATCCCGCCGGCGTCATGCCATGTCAGTTCGCCCGGCCCAGTATCGAACCGCGGCCGGTGCGGGCCGACACGCCCGGCCTTGCCGGGGCGAAAGAGCGTCTTGATCCCGCGGGTGATCATCGGCCCGTGCGCATCCTCGGGCGCGCATTGGCGAAAGACGTCGCGCACGCCCCCCGGGCAGACCGCGCCGGCCGCCGCAGCCAAAGGGCTTGCGGCAGACCGAGACCGCGTCCGTCGGCCCCACCGCCGCCAGGAGCGAGGCCAGATCGCCCGCCCCGGCGCGGATGGCGAGGAACTCGTCGATATCGACCGGCAACACCCATTCCGCCCCGAGTTCCGCCAGAAGCGGCGGCAACCCACGCAGCCCGCGCCGCAGCGGGTCGCGCCCCTCGCGCGGATCGAGTGGCACGTGCCGGGCGTGGCCCAGCGCCTCGAGCCGCGCCGCCATGGCCTCGGTGCCGTCCTCGGCGCCGCTGGTAAAGAGAATCGCCCCGGCAAAGCCCAGATCGCGGTAATGAGCGGTCCATTCCAGCAGATAGGGCGCCTCGTTACCCGGCGCGGCGACGATCCAGGCCCGCTCGTCCATCACCCGTCCCGCCCGGCCCCGATTCGGCCCTGTTCACGGATGTTGCCGCGAAAGGCCCGGGTGGCGCGTTCGGCCATCGCCGTGCGTCCGGCCTTTTCGAAATAGTTCACCAGCGAGCCGCGATACCACGGCAGCCGCCGCCGACCGCGATAGAGCGTGTAGAACCTCGCCGCCGTCAACTCGTCGAAAAGCGCCGCCTCCATCACCGGCTTCAGCGCCTCGATCTTGCGCAGGAAGACGGCCGATTTGTGGTTCGAGAACCAGCACTTCATCGGCATCACCCGCCCCCCGGCGCCGGGCGCATCGACCAGGCGTGCGATATGTTTCCCGTCGGGTTCGAAATAGGGATCATAGAACACATACGCCCGCCCCAGGTCGGCCACCCCTTCGGCGGCGTCGCTCAGCGGCAGCGTCCAGTCCTGCCGCCGCCCGGCGCGATAGCGCGTCTCCCACGGCACCAGCGCCTCGTCCAGCGTCGATTGCGGGTTGAAGGCCAGCACCACCGCCCCCGGCGCCAGCCTGCCAAAGGCGAGTGCGGCGAACGCCCCCATCGACGAACCGGCGAAGACGCAGCGCTCGTAGCCGGCAAAGAACCCGTCCTCTGCCAGCTTCTGCATCCGCGCAATCAGCCCGGCGTCACGGTACCAGTTGGGCAGATGCGCGTAGACGCCGAGATGGCAGACCTGGTTGTCGCGGGCGAATTTGTAGGCCCAGGGCAGGCGGTCGGGCGCACGGTCACTGACGTTGGAGAGGTTGTCGAAGGTGACCAGCAGCACCGGCCGGCGGCGGCGTACGAAGAGCATCGGATGGCGCGGATCGGCCTCGAGAAATCCACTCGCCGTGCCGCAGGGGCCGATCTCGTCGAGCCACATCGGCTGTGCCGGCGCCGCAGCCGGTTCCGCCTCGGGGGCGATGGTGTGATCCTTCGCGCTCACCGGGTCATCCGCGCGCGGCGTTTTGCGCCGCGCCGGCCTCCCATCGCACCGAATAGTCGCCCTGAGAGACGTTGCCGATCCGCTCTGCCGTGACCGCCTCGGGGCCACGCTCGACG
Organism: Roseovarius sp.; assembly: GCA_027493545.1. Classification (GTDB taxonomy): domain Bacteria; phylum Pseudomonadota; class Alphaproteobacteria; order Rhodobacterales; family Rhodobacteraceae; genus Roseovarius. The sequence goes on from JAOSKR010000001.1 coordinate 97,023, forward strand.
ATATAGAAGAGATACCACCGCCCCTCCATCCCGGCGCCGCGAAAGCGCCGCCCGCCCTGCCCGGTATCGGGCGCCGGGCGCGGCCGATCGGCGATCACGTCCAGCGGCAGGGCGGCGCATTCGTGCAGGATGCAGCGGCGCGCGTCCTTCCAGTATCGCCAGACCAGTTCGGGGCTGAACTGGTAGAACCCGTGCCCGGCCCAACCGGCAATACCATTGAGCGACAGAAAGAGGCCCCCGGGCCGCAACATGTGAAAGACATTGTCGAGCGCCTGCGGCGCGTTGAAGACGTGCTCGAGCGTGCCGCCGTCGATGATCACGTCGAAGCAGGCGCGCAGATGGTCGGGCACCGGCTCGTTGAGATCATGGGTCAGATCGCAATTCTCGTAGGCCGAAGCATCGAGCGATTTCGGCTCGGGATAGCCGATCTTGCGCAGAAAGGTCTCGGCGAACCCGTCCTCCTGCTGATAACCGGGGATGTCGGGATCGAGCCCCGCGCGCCGCAGCTGTTGGCGGACATGGCGGCGGAACTTGCCCTTGATGTCGAACTTCTGCCGCCCCAGCATCACGCAGTCGCGCTTTCCCTCGACAAGGCCGCGGGCCGCGATCAGCTGGCTGGCAAACTGTGCGTCAATTCCCAAGGCGCTCTCCATCCCTGCCCCGCCGGTGCGCGGATGCATGCCGCCAAGGCGGGCAAAGTGTCACGCAGGACAGTGAATTCCGCGTCAACGCCGGCCCTCCGGCCCAGCGGGTCAGGCCGGTCGATGCGCCCAGAAGGGTGGTGCCGTGGTTCATGTCCGCGTGCCGCGCTGCTCTCCCATTGGATACGGCAGCCCCGCTCTTGTGGTCAACCGCGTTGTCCCCGGCGGGCACGTGCCGCGCGCGCTTTCAGGGCCGACGTGGCGGTTTTGCCCGCGCCGATGACCCGGGCACGAAAAAGCCCCGCCGTTTCCGGCGGGGCCATGCAGCGCATATTCGCGACGATCAGTGCACGACCGCGTCGCCGGGCCGTTCGCGGCTGGTGCTGCCCACGCGCTCGCCGATGATCAGCCCTTCGGCGCCCGCGCTCACCGGCACGGTGCTGCCGTCGAGGATGTCGCCGGCCAGGAGCGCCTCGGCCAGCGGGTCCTGCAGCGCCCTCTGGATCACCCGCTTGAGCGGCCGCGCACCATAGACCGGGTCATAGCCCTCGTTGGCCAGCCACTTGTGCGCCGCCTCGTCGAGTTCGAGCCGGATCTTGCGGGCGGCAAGCCGCTTTTGAAGCCGCGCCATCTGGATATCGACGATGTCGTCCATCTGTTCGCGCGTCAGCCGGTCGAAGACCACGATCTCGTCAAGCCGGTTGAGGAACTCGGGCCGGAAATGCGAACGCACCGCGTCCATCACGTCGCGCTTCGCAGCAGCGATGTCGGCGCCCTCGGGCAACTGGCTGAGCGCCTGGCTGCCGAGGTTCGAGGTCAGCACGATCAGCGTCTGCTTGAAGTCGACGCGGTGGCCCTGGCCATCGGTCAGCACCCCGTCGTCGAGCACCTGCAAGAGCACGTTGAAGACCTCCGGATGCGCCTTTTCGACCTCGTCGAAGAGCACCACCTGATAGGGGCGCCGGCGCACCGCTTCGGTCAGAACGCCGCCCTCCTCATAGCCGACATAACCCGGCGGCGCACCGATCAGCCGCGAGACCGCGTGCTTTTCCATGAACTCCGACATGTCGATACGCACCATGGCGCTGTCGTCGTCAAAGAGGAACTCGGCCACCGCCTTGGTCAGCTCGGTCTTGCCGACGCCGGTCGGCCCGAGGAACAGGAAGCTGCCCAGCGGCCGGTTCTCGTCGTGGAGCCCCGCGCGCGCCCGGCGCACGGCGTTGGCCACGGCCTTGACCGCGGTATCCTGGCCGATCACCCGGCGATGCAGGTTCGCTTCCATGCCCAGCAGTTTCTCGCGCTCGCCCTCGAGCATCTTCGCGGTGGGGATGCCGGTCCAGCGCTCGACCACCTGAGCGATCTGTTCGGGGCGCACCGCCTCCTCGACCATCACGCCTTCTTCCTCGACGCTCTCGGCCTCGGTCAGCTGCTTTTCGAGCTGCGGGATGATGCCGTAGCTCAGCTCGCCCGCGCGCGCCAGGTCGCCTTCGCGCTTGGCGTGGTCGAGCTCGATCCGGGCGCGGTCGAGCTGTTCCTTGATGTCGCGCGCAGAGGCCAGCTTGTCGCGCTCGGCCTGCCATTGCGCGGTCATCTCGGCGGATTTCTCCTGCAGCTCGGCAAGCTCCTTTTCGAGCTTCTCCAGCCGGTCGCGGCTGGCGGCGTCATCCTCTTTCTTCAGCGCCTCGGCCTCGATCTGCTTTTGCAGGATTTCGCGGTCGAGCGTATCCAGATCCTCGGGCTTGCTGTCCACTTCCATGCGCAGCCGCGACGCCGCCTCGTCGATGAGGTCGATCGCCTTGTCGGGCAGGAAACGGTCGGTGATGTAGCGATGGCTGAGCTGCGCCGCCGCCACCAGCGCACTGTCGGAGATGCGCACGCCGTGGTGCAACTCGTACTTTTCCTTGATCCCGCGCAGGATCGAGATCGTGTCCTCGACCGTCGGCTCCTCGACCACGATCGGCTGGAACCGCCGGGCAAGGGCAGCGTCCTTTTCCACGTGCTTGCGGTATTCGTCGAGCGTGGTGGCGCCGATGCAGTGCAGCTCGCCCCGGGCCAGCGCCGGCTTGATCAGGTTCGCGGCGTCCATCGCGCCGTCGGTCTTGCCGGCGCCCACCAGGGTATGCATCTCGTCGATGAAGAGGATGATCTCGCCGGCCGCGCTGGTGACCTCGTTCAGGACCGCCTTAAGCCGCTCCTCGAACTCGCCGCGGTATTTCGCCCCGGCGATGAGCGCGCCCATGTCGAGCGCCAGAAGCCGCTTGTTGTGCAGGCTCTCGGGCACGTCGCCATTGACGATGCGCAGCGCCAGCCCCTCGGCGATGGCGGTCTTGCCGACGCCCGGCTCGCCGATCAGGACCGGGTTGTTCTTGGTCCGGCGGCTGAGCACCTGCATGGCGCGGCGGATCTCGTCGTCGCGGCCGATAATCGGGTCGATCTTGCCTTCGCGCGCGGCCTCGGTCAGGTCGTTGGCGTATTTCTCCAGCGCCTCATAGGTGTCCTCGGCACTGGCGCTGTCGGCCTTGCGACCCTTGCGCAGATCGTTGACGGCGGCGTTGAGCGACTGCGCGCTCACCCCGCCCTGATCGAGCGCGTCCTTGGCCGCGCTCCTGACCACCGCCAGAGCGGTCAGCAGGCGTTCCACCGGCACAAAGCTGTCGCCGGCCTTCTTGGCCAGCTTCTGCGCCTCGTCGAGCACCTTGGCGGTCTGGCCGTCCATGTAGACCTGGCCGGTGTCACCGCTGACTTTCGGGATTTTTCCAAGGCTAAGATCGAGCGCCTGAACCACAAGCTGCGGCTGGCCGCCGGCGCGGCGGATGAGGTTGCTCGCCAACCCCTCATCGTCGTCCATCAGCGCCTTGAGAACATGTTCGGGGGCCAGCTTCTGGTGGCTCTCCCGCAGCGCGATCGTCTGCGCCGCCTGCAAAAATCCGCGCGACCGCTCGGTGAACTTTGACAAGTCCATGCCTTATCTCCTTTTTTTCAAGCGTTACCCCGGTTGCGCACCCTGTTCGCGAGGCATGCGACGGTCGGGAACCTCGGAAGCTGAGATGGGTTACGCGCGCGTGATCTTCAAGTCTCGGGCAGACCCGAGTTTCACCAACCGGCGCTTGACGGCGGCGGCGGCGGTGGCCAGAACGGCACCACCTTTCCGCAATGGAGCCCTTGATGTCAGATGACCGCCTGATCGTCGCCCTCGACCTGCCCGACGCTCATTCCGGGCTGCAACTGGCCCTGCGGCTGGGTCCGACAGTGTCGTTCTACAAGATCGGGCTCGGCATGCTCACCGGCGGCGGGCTGGCGCTGGCCAATGAGCTCAAACACGAGCACGGCAAGCGTATCTTTCTCGACCTCAAGCTTTTCGACATCAGCGCCACCGTCGAGACCGCGGTGCGCGGGCTGGCGCGGTTCGAGCTCGATTTCCTCACCGTTCACGGCGACCCGCATGTGGTGCGCGCCGCGCACGAGGGCGCGGCCGGCAGCACCACCCGCATCCTCGCCGTCACCGTCCTGACCTCGCTCGACCGCGCCGATCTCGACGCCGCGCTGATGGTGCCGGGCACGGTGTCCGATCTGGCGGTCGAACGCGCCGCGCGCGCTTTTGAGGCCGGCGCGGACGGGGTGATCGCCTCGCCGCAGGAGGCCGCGGCGATCCGCGCGCTGCCACAGGCGGCGGGCCGGCTCATCGTCACCCCCGGTGTACGCCCCGCCGGCGCGGCGCCCGGCGATCAAAAGCGCATCGCCACCCCGGCCGCGGCGCTCGCGGCGGGCGCCGATCACATCGTCGTCGGCCGCCCGGTTCATGCCGCGCCCGACCCCGCCGCCGCCGTCCGCGCCATCCTCGACGAGATGGCAGGCTGAGGCCCGGCCGCCTGAGCGCAGTTTCAGCCCGCTACCTCGTCGAGGGCGGCCCCGAGGATCGACCAGCGATCATCGAGCCGGTAGTGATGGTTGCCGATGAAGAGCCCGTTTCGGTCGATGTCGTCGGCATGGCGCAGCTCGCCATGGATGGCGTGGTCGATGTGACGCAGGACCGTCTCGTTGCGCGCGAAGTTGCCCGCCACGATGGGCCGGCACTCGACCCCGTGGCGGCCCAATGCGGCGATCAGGTCGGCGCGGGTAAAGGGGGCGCCGGGCTCGACCACCATCGAGAAACCGAACCAGCTCGACTGTCCGATCTCCTGCTGGATGCGCAGGTGCGGATAACCCTGCATCAGCGCGCGGAAACCTTCGGCGTTGCGGCGCCGCTCGGCCACGATTCCCGGCAGCTTGGCGATCTGTTCCTGGCCGATGGCGCCGCTCATCTCGACCGGGCGCAGGTTGTAGCCGGGCAGCACGAAGCGGAAGCTTTCCTCGAACGGATCATCACTCTTGGTGCCGGTGACGTGGTTTTCTTTCGGCAGATGCCTTGTCCAGCCATGCGAGCGCAGGCTCAGCATGATATGATGAAGTTCCTCGTCATCCGTGACGACCAGCCCGCCCTCCATAGTCGCGATGTGGTGCGAGAAGAACGACGAATAGCTGCCGGCCAGCCCGAACGTGCCGGCCTGCCGGCCGCCATAGGTGGCACCAAGCGATTCGCAGTTGTCCTCGAGCAGCAGGATGTCGCGATCCTTGATCAGCACCGCGATGCGGTCGAAATCGTTGGGGTTGCCGAGCAGGTTCACCGCCATGATCGCGCGCGTCTTCGGCCCGATCGCCGCGGCCAGCGCGTCGAGGTCGAAATTCAGTGTCAACGGGTCGATATCGACGAAGATCAGCCGCAACCCGTACTGGTGCAGCGGAAAAAAGGTGGTCGACCAGCTGACCGCCGGCACGATCACCTCGGCGCCAGCGTCGAGCCGGTAGCGGGAATGATACCTCAGCGCCGCCACCATCATCAGGTTGGCCGAAGAGCCGGAATTGACCATCAGCGCGTGCGCGCTGTCCATGGCGGCGGCGAACATCTGCTCGAACCGCGCCACCTCGGGGCCCATCGAGAACATGCCCGATTTCACTACCCTTTCGATCGCGGCGTATTCACGCTCGTCCCAGCTCGATGTGGCCAGCGGAAAGCGGATGTCGTCACTCATGCCTCGTCCCTTTCCGGGCGATCCAGAAAATGCGCATAGGTCCGCGCGATGCCCTGGGCAAGCGTGGTCTGCGGCGCCCAGCCCAGCGCCGTCTGCCGCTCGACCGACAGAAGCTTTTGCCGCATCCCCGCCGGCCGCGAAAGGTCGTGGGTGAATTCGCCATCCCAGCCGATCACTTGCGCGGCCTCGGCATAATAGTCGTCGATGGAATGATCATGTCCGGGGCCGATATTGAGGCAGTCGGGCAAGTCGTCGATGCGTGCCGCCATGTGCCAGACCGCATCGGCCAGATCGCCGGCGAACATGAACTCGCGCCGCGCGGTGCCGTCGCCCCAGACCTCGACTTCTGCCGCGCCGTGCGTCCTTGCCTCGTGGATCTTGCGGATGATCGCGGGCACCAGATGCGACACCTTCGGGTCGAACTTGTCGTGAAGTCCGTAGAGGTTGCAGGGGATGAGCGTGCGATAGACCAGCGCAGGGTCCTCGCGCGCGACAAAGGCACAAAGCCGCGCCACTGCCAGCTTTGCAAGCCCGTAGCCCTCGTTGGTGGGCTCGAGCGCGCCCTGCCCGAGGCTCTCTTCCCGCAGCGGGTTGGGCGCGTCATGGGGATACATGCACGACGAGCCCAGATTGATCAGCCGCGTGACCCCGGCCGCACGCGCGGCCATGACCACGTTGAGCCCCATGTCCATGTTGTCGGTGAGAAACGCTACCGGCTGCGCGATATTGGCCTGGATGCCGCCCACCCGGCCGGCGGCGTGAATGACCAGATCGGGCTGCTCGGCCCTGAGCGCCGCCATCACCGCCGGGCGGTCGGTGAGGTCGAGATCGGTGCGGGCGGGCGCGACGATGCCATGCGCCTGAGCGCGCGCATGGCCTCGGATGGCGCGGCCGACCATGCCGCGCCCGCCGGTCAGAAAGACCTTCATTCGCGGCCCTTCGCGCGCATCTCGGCCGTGGCCTCCGCGAGGTCGGAAAGCGCCATCTCGCGCACCAGCGCGTCGAAATCGGTCTCGGGCACCCAGCCCAGTTGCTGGCGCGCCTTGCTGGCGTCGCCCAGCAGCGTCTCGACCTCGGCGGGGCGGAAATACTGCGGATCGACGCGCACGATCACCCGGCCTTTTTCGTCGCGACCGATCTCGTCCGCGCCCTCGCCCTCGAAGGTGACGGTCATGTCCAGCACCTCGGCCGCGCGGGCAACGAATTCGCGCACCGAATACTGCCGGCCGGTGGCGATGACGTAATCTTCGGGACGGTCCTGCTGCAGCATCAGCCACATCACCCGCACGTAATCGCGCGCGTGCCCCCAGTCGCGTTTTGCATTGAGGTTGCCCAGCCGCAATTCGTCCTGCGTGCCGAGCTTGATGCGCGCCAGCGCGCGGGTGATCTTGCGGGTGACGAAGGTCTCCCCCCGGATCGGGCTTTCGTGGTTGAAGAGGATGCCATTGCAGGCATAAAGCCCGTAGGCCTCGCGGTAGTTCACCGTGATCCAGTAGGCATAGAGCTTGGCCACCGCGTAGGGCGAACGCGGGTGAAACGGTGTCGTCTCGCGCTGCGGGGTCTCCTGCACCAGACCATAGAGCTCGGACGTCGACGCCTGATAAAACCGGGTCTTGTCGCCGAGCCCCAGAAAGCGGATCGCCTCCAGCAGCCGCAGCGCGCCCATGGCATCGGAATTGGCGGTATATTCGGGCTCCTCGAAGCTGACCGCGACATGGCTTTGCGCGGCGAGGTTATAGACCTCGTCGGGTTTCACCATCTGCAGGATATGGGTCAGCGACGAGCTGTCGGTCATGTCGCCGTGATGCAGCCGGAACTGGCCCGAACGGCCGGGCTCGCCCTCGAAGAGGTGGTCGATGCGCGCGGTGTTGAAAAGCGAGGTGCGCCGCTTGATGCCGTGCACCTCGTAACCCTTCTCCAGCAGGAATTCGGACAGATAGGCGCCATCCTGCCCGGTGACGCCGGTGATCAGTGCTTTTTTCACGTCGCTCGCCCTCGCCCTCATGTCGCCCATCCCCATAATCGCTTGGCCCGTGAATGAACAGGGGCCCGGCACGCGCTCAGATGCAGCGCCCGCCATCGACCTCCATGCAGACGCCGGTGATCATGGCGGCCTCGTCCGAACAGAGAAACGCCGCCGCGTTGCCCATGTCCCGCGGCGTCGAAAAGCGGCCCATCGGGATCGTGGCAAGGAATTTCGCCCGCATCTCGGGGGTGTCCTCGCCCATGAAGCTCTTCAGGAGCGGGGTTTCGCCCGCCACCGGGTTGATCGCGTTGACGCGAATGCCCATCGGCGCCAGTTCCACCGCCATCGCCCGGGTGGCGGTGATCATCCAGCCCTTTGACGCATTGTACCAGTTGAGTTGCGGCCGCGGGCTCACCCCGGCGGTCGAGGCGACGTTGAGTATCACGCCGCTGCCGCGGCCCTTCATCGCCGGCACGAAGGCGCGCGCGGTCAGGTAGACCGACTTGCAGTTGACCGCGATGACACGGTCGAAATCGGCTTCGCTCACACCCTCGAGCGGCTGCGGCAGATGGGTGACGCCGGCATTGTTGACGACGATGTCGGGGGGCCCGAAGGTCTTTTCCGCCGCCTGCGCCATGCCGGCCACGCTGGCCGCGTCCGAGACATCGACCGCGCAGGCGAAGGCATTCAGTTCCCCGGCCAGCCGCGCCGCGCCCTCGCCGTTGATGTCGGCGATCATCACCTGCGCGCCCTCGTCCAGGAACTTGCGCACGATCCCCTCGCCGAAACCGCTGGCGCCCCCGTCACGATCGCCGTCTTTCCTGTCAGCCGCATTCCCTGCCCTCCTGTCGCTGTCGCCACCTTGCTAATGCCTCTCGCACCGCCGCACCAGACCGGCTTGGCCGGCTTCAGGCAATTCCGGCATGGGCGGGATCGGTCACTGCGCCCAGTAGACCCCGGTCAGGTCGGTGGCCTGCGTCGGCGCGTCCCTCCAGAGCCCGCGCAGCTTGGCATCGGCCACCGTCGGCGTGGCGAGCTGGAAAAGATAGGCGTTGACGTAATCCTCCGCGATGCGGCGCTGCATCGCCGCCAGCAGATCCGCGCGCGCACCGGGGTCGGTCTCGGCACTCAGCGCGGCGCTCAGGTCCCGGAACTCGACGCTGTCGTACTGAAAATAGTAGTCGGGGCGCGCATAGATGCCGATGTCGAAGGGCTCGGCATGGCTGACGATGGTCAGCCCGAAATTCTTGCCGCGAAACACTTCTTCGAGCCACTGCGCCCACTCCAAAGTTGGTGATTTGGGTCTCGATGCCGACCGCGCGCAGCTGCATTGCCACGATCGCGCCGCTGCGCCGCGCGTAGGATGGCGGCGGCAGCTTCAGCGTGGTGGAGAACCCCTGCGCATAGCCCGCCTCGGCCAGCAGATCCCTGGCCCGTTCGGGATCGTGGCGGGACAGGCCGGTAAGGTCGACATAGGCCGGATGGTGGGGCGCGAAATGGGTACCGATCGGGTTGCCGAGACCGAACATCGCGCCGTCGATGATCGCCTGGCGGTCGATGGCGTGGGCGATGGCCTCGCGCACCCGCACGTCGTTGAGCGGTTTGAGCTTGTTGTTGATCGCCAGGATGGTCTCGCCCTCGGTGGTGCCCACCAGCACCTGAAAGCGCGGATCGGCCTCGAACTGCGGCAGGCGCCCGGGCGCGGGAAAGCCCGGAAAGGCGTCGACATCCCCGGCCATCATCGCCGCGAAGGCCGCCGTCGGATCGGAGATGAACTTGAAGGTCACCTGCTCCAGTCGCGCCGGTTTTCCCCAGTAATCGGGGTTTCTCACCAGCGTGATGTGATCGCCCTGCGCCCAGTCGCGGAACCGGAAGGCGCCGGTGCCGACCGGTTTCTGCTTGATCTCGGTGATGCTCTCGGGCGCCACGATCACCGCGTCGCCCCAGGCCATGTTGAAGAGGAACCCGCCGTCCGGCGCCCCGAGCGTGACCCGCACGGTCAGGTCATCCAGCACCTCGACGCTCTCGATGCTGGCGAACAGCGCCTTCTGCGCGTTCTGGCTGTTCTCATCGCGGGCGCGGTCGAGGCTGAACTTCACGTCGCGCGCGTCGAGCGCGCTGCCGTCGTGAAACCGCACGCCGGGGCGCAGATGAAAGACATAGACCCGGCCTTCACCGGTGATATCCCAGCTTTGCGCCGAGGCCGGGGCCGACGGTACCATCGGCGCCGAACCGCGTCAGCCCTTCGAAAACGTTGGCGTAAAGCACCTGGTCGATGGAACCGGCGGCGGCGCTTGTGGGGTCAAGGTGCGGTGGCTCCAGCTGCAGCCCGACCACCAGGTCGGATTGCGCCCGCGCGGTCATCGCCGCCATGGCCAGCGCGCCCGCCAGCATGACCAAGCGGAAGGGTATCATCCCGGCTCTCCTCCCGACGCCGCACGACGATGCCGCGCCCCTGGTGCGGAGTGTCACCGCAAATCGGCGCACGATCAACCTTCGCGGTGCGAAACATGCTTGGATTTCCCCGGCCACTCCTGTTAGAAAACGCCGCATCGCAGCATCACGAGGCCCCGCATGAGCGCCGCTATTCGCAAGATCGTTTCCCGACACGTCTTTCCAAACCGGTCCGCCGCGCCATGATGCCGCCGCCGATCCTGCGCACCCTCCCGGACCTGCGCGCGCTCACGCGCGGCTGGCACCGCCAGGGCGAAACCGTTGGCGTGGTGCCGACCATGGGCGCGCTGCATGAAGGGCATCTGTCGCTGGTCGAGGCGGCAAAGGAACGCTGCGACCGGGTGATCGTGACCATCTTCGTCAATCCGAAGCAGTTCAACAGCACCGACGACCTCGCCGTCTATCCGCGCAACGAGGCCGACGACGCCGCCAAACTGGCGCGGCTCTCGATCGACACGCTCTATGCGCCTTCGCCCGACCAGATCTATCCCGAGGGCTTCGCCACCACGGTTTCGGTGAACGGGCTGACCGCGGTGATGGAAGGCGCCCACCGCCCGGGCCATTTCGACGGTGTGGCGACGGTCTGCACCAAGCTCTTCACCCAGACCGCCGCCACCGACGCCTTCTTCGGCGAAAAGGACTTCCAGCAGTTGCAGGTGGTCCGGCGGCTGGCGCGCGACCTCGACCTGCCCGTCGCCATCCACGGCTGCCCCACCATCCGCGACATCGACGGGCTGGCACTGAGTTCGCGCAACCTGCTGCTCTCCGGCCGTGCCCGCACCATAGCACCCTGCCTGTACGAGGAGCTGGAAGGCATTGTCGCGGCGCTGACCGCCGGGCAGCCGTTCGATGAACTCAGGCGCGCCGCCATCGCCCGGCTGGAGCGGGCGGGCTTCACCGGCGTCGATTATCTCGACCTCCGCGCCGCCGACGATCTTGCCGAGCTCGATACGCCGGCGCGTCCGGCACGGCTCTTTGCCGCCGTGCAGCTTGCCGGCGTGCGGCTGATCGACAACATCCCGGCCTGAGAACGCCCCGCACCATTTCACCTTGCCGGAAATACTCGAACGCCGCGCCCGACATGGAACGCGGGGTTTCGAGTATTTTCCGGAAAGATGAATATCAGGCCGCGCCGAGCAGATCCGCGAGCGCCAGCGCCATCACCCGGGCCGACTGCACCATGTCCTCGACGCCGACATATTCGTCGGGCTTGTGCGCCAGATCGAGGATGCCGGGTCCGTAGGCGATGCAGTTCTTCAGCCGCCCGATCCGGTCGATGTGCTTCTGGTCGTAGGTACCCGGGCTGACGACATGGGTGGCCGGGCGGCCGAACACGGCTGCGATGGCGCGGTCTACGGCGGCGACCACCGGGGCGTCCGCGTCGGTCATGCTGGGCAGGACGCGAAAGAGCTCGGTGATCGCGCAGTCGAGCCCCGGGCGGGCGCTCCGCACCCGTTCGAGCACGGCGCGGATCTCGGCCTCGACCTCGGCGATGTCCTCCTCGATCAGAAAGCGGCGGTCGATCACCATCCGGCAGCGGTCGGGAACGCAGGGGCTGGGCAGGCCGGTGTAGCCCTCTTCGGGCTCGGCCGCACCGCCGTGGATCGAATTGATGTTGAGCGTCGATTGCCGCGCGCCCTCGGGCACCACCGGCATGTCGGTGCGCTTCTCGGCCAGCGCCGGAAAGAGGCTCGCCTCCATCTCGGCAATGACCGCGCCCATATGGCGCACCGCGCAGTCGCCCAGAAACGGCATCGAGCCGTGGGCGATCTCGCCCCTGGTTTCGATCTCGGCCCACCAGACGCCGCGATGGCCCAGACATATGCGGTCCTTGTTGAGCGGCTCTGGGATGATCACGTGATCGACGCGCCCGGGGCTGAACCATCCCCGTTCGGCCAGGTAGGCCACCCCGCCGAAGCCGCCCGATTCCTCGTCGGCCGTGCCGGATATCTCGATCGCGCCGGCGAAATCGGGACAGACGGCCAGGAATGCCTCGGCGGCGACGATGCTGGCGGCGAGCCCGCCCTTCATGTCGCACGCGCCGCGGCCATAGATGCGCCCGTCGCGCAACTCGGCGCCGAACGGGTCGGTGCTCCAGCCGTGGCCGGGCTCGACCACGTCGACATGGGAATTGAAATGTACGCAGGCGCCGGGTTGGCGGCCCTCGCGCCGGGCGACGATGTTCCAGCGCGGATAGCGGTCGCTGTCGCCGGGCGCGCCTGTCGCGCGGATCAGCTCGGTCTCGAACCCGGCGCCGCGCAGGCGGCGGTCGAGCAGGTCGCAGATCTCGCGATAGTTGCGGCCCGGCGGGTTGACGGTGGGGATACGCACCAGCGACCGGCAGAGCTCCACCAGATCGTCACGGCGGGCCTCGACCGCCCGGTTCAGCCGCTCGGCAAGCGCCACCGCACCGGCCCTCAGCGCGACCCGCGCGCCGTCAGCGCGGCGTCACGCAGCGCGCGCATGTTGGCACCGTAGACCTCGGGTGTCTCGACCGAGCCGCCCTGAACACCGCCGAGCCGGCGACAATCACGTCCGCCCCCGCCGCCACCACCGCCGGCGCGGTCTCGGGGGTGATGCCGCCATCGACCTGGATCAGCACCGGCCTGTCGCCGATCATCTGCTTCAGCCGGCGGGTCTTTTCGACACCGCTGGCAATGAACTTCTGCCCGCCATAGCCGGGGTTGACGGTCATCAGGAGCACCATGTCGACCTCGTCGAGCAGGTACTCGACATGATCAAGCGGCGTACCGGGGTTGAGCGAAATGCCGGCCTTGCAGCCGGTGGCGCGGATCGCCTGCAAGGTGCGGTGGATATGGCTTTCGGCCTCGACATGGGCGGTGATCATGTCGGCGCCGGCCTCGGCATATGCCTCGATGGAAGGGTCCACGGGCGAGATCATCAGATGGACGTCCATGAAGGTCTTCACATGGCGGCGAAAGGCGGCGACCGCCTGCGGCCCGAAGGTGAGGTTGGGCACGAAATGGTTGTCCATCACGTCGATATGCACCCAGTCGGCGCCCTGGTCCTCGATGGCGCGGATCTCGCGGCCGAAATCCGCGAAATCTGCCGACAGGATCGAGGGCGCGATCAGGACGGGGCGGTCTTGGGGGCTCATGGCGGTCTCCTCGGACGGCGTCTGCGCAGCACTTGCGCCGCCCTCGGCCCGAGGTCAAGCCCCGCGCACCACCGATCCGGTCGCGCCGGGCGGGTGTTTCCGGCCTATTCCGGCTGGCAGATCTCGCCGCGCGCCACCGCCTGCAGCGTGCGCAGGCTCAGCGCGCCGATGACGACGATCAGCACCGCCAGCAGCCCCACGCCGATGAACTCGTGCAAGGCCGAACCGGCTATCCCGGCATGGGCAAAGCTGGCGATGGCGATGGCGGCGAAGGGAAAGCTCAGCGCCCAGAACGACATCGCGAAGGGCAACCGCAGGATGCCGGGCAGTTGTACCGCCACCACGAGAGTGAAGAAATAGGCGCTGTTGAGCAGGATTTCGGCGAACGGTCCGGCCTCGCCCACCAGCCGCAGCCACGCGACATAGGCCACCGCCGGCGGCGCGATCAGGATCACCAGCGTCGGCTGCAACCGTTCGGGCAGCGGGTCGTGAAAGACCAGCCGGTTGAAGACCAGTGTCAGGAGCACGATCCAGAATAACAGCCCCACCGCCATGAAATACCAGCTCAGCCCGACAAAGCCGAGCGGCACCCCCGCCATCGGTACGATGACATTGCCCACAGCCGGGATGAACCAGGCCGGCGACAGATGCCCGTGCTGAAAGGAACGGCTGCCGATCCACCCCGAGACGACTGTAACGGTCAGCACCGCGTGCAGCCCGGCCCCCGCCAGCCACAGCGGCAGTGCCAGCGGCGGCGCGTGGGTCAGCGCCGAGGTGCCGAGCAGCAAGAGCGAGATCGAGATCGCCGGAAAGAACGCCAGCTTGACCGGGTGATGCCACTCTGCGGCCACCGCGCGCGGATGGCGCGCGGCCTTGGCCAGATAGATCACCGTGACGAGCCCGAAGACCGCCGCCGCCACCGCGAAGGCGATCCCCGAGAGCCCCGGACCGAAACCCAGCGCCGGGGCCGCCGCGTGCAGCGCCAGCGCCAGCCCGCCGAGCCCCATCACCACCGCGAAGAAGGTCACGGGAAAGAGTTCCAGCCGGCCAGCCGGGGCCTTGGCGATCGTCGTCATGCAGGCATCCTCTCTCTCATGGTCGCGCTATTGCATCTCCGGCGCGGGCGCGTCTTGCGCCAGATCAAACCGCGGCGCGGGTTCGGCAGAGCCGCCGCGGCGGGATGCGGAACCGCTCAGCCGGCAGGCGCAATTTGCAGACGGACGGGGGCAAGCCCGTCGATGCCGCCCTCGAGCGCGCCGCCAGGGCCAACCGGCCCGACCCCGGCCGGAGTGCCGGTATAGATCAGATCGCCCGCCGCGAGCCGGTAGAAGCGCGAAAGGTGCGCGATGATCGCCGGCACCGGCCAGATCATGTCGGAAAGCCGCGCCTCCTGCACCCGCGCGCCGTTACGGTCGAGCCATATCCGCTGTTCGCCGATGACGCCGAATCTGGCGGCGGGGGTAATCGGCGCAATCACGGCGGCGTTGTCGAAATCCTTGCCCAGGTCCCGGGGCCGGCGCCTGTCCTTGGCTACTGCCTGCAGGTCGCGCCGGGTCAGGTCGATGCCGCAGGCATAGCCGAAAACCAGCGCCATCGCCTCCGCCTCGGCCAGCTCTGCCCCGCCGCGCCCGAGCGCCACCACCAGTTCCATCTCGTGATGGCAATCGCGTGTGCCCGCCGGATAAGGGATCGTCGCCCCCGTCGGGCAGATGGCATGTGCCGACTTGGTGAAATAAAACGGCGCCTCGCGATCCGCTTCGACCCCCATTTCGGCGGCATGAGCGGCATAGTTGCGCCCGACGCAGAAGATGCGGCGCACCGGAAAGAGACGGCTTTCGCCGGTCACGGCAACGGCCGGCACGTCGGGCGGGGCGAACAGGTATTCGGCGGGCATCGGAAGGCTCCTCGGGCCGGGGGTGCGCCGGTTATGAGCATCCCCGGCGGTTAAGTCAAAGAGGCCGCTCACGCCACCCGCCGCCCGCGCGACCACACCGCGCGCCCCGCCGGCACCGGCGCACCGGTGACGATTTCGCCGGGCAGCACAAGCCCGGCATTGGCGAGAACGGTTTCTTGTGGCATCGGGGAGGCAACACCCCTGCGGCGGGCGGCAATGGAAAGGGCGTCCCGATGACATACCGGCGCTTTGCGGTCTATTACACCCCTTCGGATGCCGGCCTTGCCGGATTCGGCGCAAAATGGCTGGGCTGGGACATCGCGGCGGGGCGCTCCGTGCCGCAACCCAGCCCCGCCGGCCTGCCGGCGCCGCTGGCCGGGATCACCGCCGGGGCGCGCCCTTACGGGTTTCACGCCACGCTCAAGCCGCCCTTTCGGCTGGCGCCGGGGCAGACGGCCGAGATGCTCGACGCCACCCTCGCGCGACTGGCCGAGCAGATGCCGCCCCATCCGGTCGAGGGGCTTCGCCCGGCGCGGCTGGGCGGGTTCCTGGCACTGGTGCCGCAGGGCGAGACGGCGCCGCTGAACGGGCTGGCGGCGATGATCGTCGAGACGCTCGACAGCTTTCGCGCGCCGCCCGACGAGGCCGAACTGGCGCGCCGCCGCGCCAGTCGCCTCAGCCCGGCGCAGGAGACATTGCTGGCCCGCTGGGGCTATCCCTACGTGATGGGCGAATTCCGCTTTCACATGACGCTGACCGGACACCTGCCAGGGGCGCATCTGCCGGCGGTCGAGGCGGTGCTGACCCGCGAGCTTGCCGGGGTGCTGCCCGCCCGCGTCGCCATCGACGGGCTGAGCCTGGTGGGCGAGGACGCGGGGGGACGCTTTCACCTGCTGCGCCGGCACCCCCTGACGCTCTGAGCTAGTGCCACCCTTCACAGCCAGCCGCGCCGGCGGAAATACCAAAGCGGCACCGCCGCCGAAAGCGCCATCAGCCCGAGCGCGGCGGGATAGCCGTAGAACCATTCGAGTTCGGGCATGTAGACGAAGTTCATGCCATAGCTCGACGCCACCAGCGTCGGCGGCAGGAACGCCACTGCCACAACCGAGAATATCTTGATGATCGCGCTCTGCTCGATGCTGATCAGTCCCAGCGCGGCATCGAGCATGAAGGCGGTCTTCTGCTGCAGATACCCGGCCTGCTCGGCGATGGTGCGCGCGTCGCGCTGTTGCGATCTCACCGTCGCACGCAGCGCCCGGCCCGCCTTGCGCTCGTCGAGGATCGGCGCCGAGGAAGCCGTACATCCGTTCCAGCGTCATCAGGCTTTCACGCAGCTGCATCAGCTGCCCGTCGGCGCGGCCAATCGCGCGCAGCGAAGTGCGGTGGTCCTCGGTGCGCAGCGTCTCGGTACCGAAGATCCGCTTGGCGACCTGATCGATTTCGCGCCCGGTCTGCTCGGTGATGTCCGCCAGCCGGTCGATGATCTCTTCCAGCAGGCCGATCAGAACCGCCTCGGGGGTGGTGCAGTCATGCGACGTCCGGACCGCCTTTTGCGGGAATGTCGCAAAGGAACCCGGAGCGTGGTGGCGCAGGGTCACCAGCCGGTCGGGCAGCAGGACGAACGAGACCGGGCCGGTGATCATCTCGCCGCCACCCGCGCGCGAGGGGACGAGCACGGTCATGACCGGCACGCCATCCTCGAGGTAGAGACGCGAGGACTGCTCGATCTCCTGCTGGTCCTCGCGGGTCGGCAGCTCGATCCCGAGAGCCCGCGACAGGGCGTCGAGGTCGGCCGGATCGGGCGCCTCCATGTCGATCCAGATCGCAGGTGGCGGGCCGGCCATGGTCTCGATCGGCGCGAGGCCCTGACCGGAGGCTGCATAATAGGTCATCTCGCTTGCCCTCCTTGCGGCTGTCTGACCCCTCCTAAACCGGCTGCGGCGCGCTGACCAGACACCGCGGCGAGTTCCTGCCCGCCACCCCTTGCGCCGCTGCATACGGCGCCGTATGTAGCGGCCATGTCCTCACCTCGGAAAAACCGCCCGAAACGACGCCTCGGCCGCGACGACTGGCTTGGCGCCGCGATGATCGTGCTGGCCGAGCATGGCGCCGGGGCGCTCAAGGCCGAGCCGATGGCGCGGCACATGCAAACGACCAAGGGGTCGTTCTACTGGCATTTCCGCGACGTGCCGGACTTTCACGCACAAATCCTGGCGCGGTGGGAGACCGGGGCGATGGCCGCGGCTGACGCGGCCGCCACGGAAGCGGGCAGTGCCCCCGAACGGCTGCGCGCGCTGGCGCAGGCGCTGGCCGATCCCGGCCCCGAACGCGCCGCCGAGGCCGCGATCCGGGCCTGGGCCGCGACCGATCCCGGGGCGCACGACACCCTCGGGCGCATCGACGCCGCGCGCCGCGCCGCGCTGCGGGGGCTCCTGCATGAGACCGGCATCTCCAACCCCGAGATGGCGCAGATCATCCATGCCGCGGCGGTGGGGATGGCGCTTCTTGACGAGACCGGTGCCGAGGCGCGCCGCGCCGCCATCGGCTCACTCGTCGATCTGGTTCTGGCGCTGAGGTAAATTCAGCCTACCCGGCCACGATCCGTGCCCGGAACCGCTCGACGAATCGCGCCCGCGCCTCGGGCAGGGGCTTGTGGCCCAGCTCGGGCGCGACACGGGCATTGAGGAAATGGCCGGTCACCGCCAGCCCCTCGGCGATCTCGGCATCGGGCGCGGGCCCCTCGCCCAGCAGGCAGCGCGGCAGCGGCAACAGCCGGCCGGCCCAGTCACCCGCGCCCTGCCGCGACACCGCCCGCCCGGTGCGGGGCGAGATGTAGCTGAGGTCGTTCGCCCCCGCGCCCAGTACCGCGCAGGACGACAGGTCGAGCCCGAAGCCCAGATCGTCGAGCAGCGCCATCTCCCAGCGCAGATAGGCCAGCGGCCACAGCTCGCCCTGCCCCAGCAGGTCGAGCAGCGCCTCGGTCCGGCGGTAGAGCTGGGCGTGCGCCTCGCGCTCGGGAAGGCAGAAGGTCAACAGCGCCAGCACCGCGCCCAGCCCCGACAGCGCCATCCGGTCGCCCATCGCCCAGGCGCGCGAACGCACCGGCTCGACCGTGAAGGTGCCGATGTGATCCTCAAGCCGCGCGCGCCAGCGCACGTCGAGCTGCGCGCCCGGCTGCAAGACGGGTGTCAGCCGCCGCGATGCGCCGCCCCGCACCACCCCGGCATGGCGCCCGCGTTCGGGCGTGAACACCTCGATGATGGCCGCGCTTTCGCCGTGCCGCCGGCTTGACAGCAGGATGCCCTGATCGCGCCACTCCATGCCCGCACCTCGTTTCAATGCGCCACATGGGACACCAGAAACGCGACCGTGCCAAGGGCGATGGAAACGACTCGCCTTATGTGGTTAGGTGCCCCGGATACGATTGTTTCGGGGGAGGAATTGATGTCGTCCATGTTGAAGGGTGCGGTGGTCTCGGCAGGTCTGGCGCTGGCGGCGTCGGCCGCGGCGGCGCAGGAAAACGTGATGGTGGTCTTCGACGGCTCCAACTCGATGTGGGGCCAGATCGAGGGCACCGCCAAGATCGAGATCGCCCGCGACGTGATGGACACCCTTCTGGGCGACTGGACCGAGGACCGCGCGGTCGGGCTGATGGCCTACGGCCACCGCCGCCGCGGCGATTGCGGCGACATCGAAATCCTGGTGCCTCCGGGCGCCGGGACGCGGGCCGACATTCTCGACCGTGTCCGCCGAATCACCCCCACCGGCAAGACGCCCCTGACCGACGCAGTCGAGCGCGCGGCGACGGAACTGTCCTATACCGACAGGCCGGCCACCGTGGTGCTGATTTCCGACGGGCTGGAAAGCTGCGACCGCGATCCCTGCGCGCTGGCGCGGACGCTGGCGCAGACCGGGGTGCAGTTCACCGCGCATGTGGTGGGCTTCGGGCTGGGCGCCGATCAGGACGACACGTCGCTTTCCTGCATCGCCGAGGAAACCGGCGGCACCTATATCCAGGCCTCGAACGCCGCCGAGCTCAAGGCGGCGATGTCGAGCGTCAGCACCGCCGTCGCCGAGGCCGCGCCCGAACCGCAACCCGAACCCGTGGCCGCACCCGAGCCCGCGCCCGAACCTGAACCCGAACCGGCGCTGCCCGAGGTCGCCGTTAACGGCCCCGGCACCGCCATCGGCGGTTCCATCGTCGAGGTGACATGGGATCCCACCGTCGATGCCGGCGATTACATCACCATCGTGCCGATGGGCGCGGACGAGGGCGAATACGGCCCCCTATCAGGCGGTGCGCAGCGGCATTGCCGTGACGCTGGATGCGCCGGCACCCGAAGGCATCTACGAAATCCGCTACGTGCATCACGACGGCAACGTCACGCTGGGCCGCGACACACTCGAGCTCACGCCGCCGGAGGTGGCGCTCGACGGCCCCGCCCAGGTGCTGACCGGAGCCGAATTCGGCGTTTCCTGGGCACCCTCGATCAACCCGGCGGACTATGTCACCATCGTGCCGGCCGGCGCCGAAACGGGGAGCTATCTCAGCTACAGCACGGTCAGGGACAAGACCGAGTCGACACTGGTCGCCCCGGCCGATCCGGGGCTCTACGAGTTGCGCTATGTCCTCAGCGTCGATCGGCGCACCGTGGCCAGCCGCGCCATCGAGGTGGCCACGCCCGAGGTCTCGATGACCGTGCCCGAGCGCGCGCTCGCCGGCGAAAGGTTCCCGGTCGGCTGGACCGGCGCGATCAACCCGCGCGACTACATCACCATCGTGCCGCAGGGCACGCCCGAGGGCGAGTATGGCAATTATGTCACCGTGCACGACAAGAGCGAGGACATGCTGCAGGCCCCGGCCGAGACCGGGCTCTACGAGGTGCGCTACATGTTGCGCGAGGGCAGCAGGACGATGGCGCGCGCCGCCATCGAGATCGCCGAGGGCGAGGTCACTGTCAGCGCACCCGAAGCGCCGCCACGGGCGCCAAGATCGCGGTCTCTGGACCGGGACGGTGAACGACAGGGACTACGTCACCATCGTGCCCCAGGTACCGCCGAGGGTGAGCACGGCAACTATGTCGTGGTCCGCGACAAGACCGAAAACACCCTGCAGGCCCCGGCCGAAGCCGGGCTCTACGAGGTCCGCTACATATTGCGCGAGGGCGGCAGGACGATGGCCAGCACCCCGATCGAGATCGTCGAGCCCGAAGTGACGGTCAGCGCCCCCGACCAGGCGCAGACCGGCGAGCATTTCGCAGTTTCGTGGACGCGGATCGTCAACAGCAACGATTATGTCACCATCGTGCCCCGGGGTACGCCCGAGGGCAAAATGGCCAATTACGTCGTGGTCCGCGACAAGACCGAAAACACCCTGGTGGCGCCGGCCGGGGCCGGGCTCTACGAGGTCCGCTACGTGCTGCGCGAGGGTAGCCGGACGCTGGCCACCACCCCGATCGAGATCATCGCCCCCGAGGTGACGCTCAGCGCGCCCGAGACCGCGCTGACCGGCTCAGCGATCCCGGTCGCATGGACCGGCACGGTCTCGACCGGCGACTATGTCGGTATCGTGCCCGCGGGCGCCGACGAAGGGCAGATCGGCAACTATCTGACCGTGCGCGACAAGACCGAGGGCGACCTGCGCGCCCCGGCCATGACCGGGCTCTACGAGATCCGCTATATCCTGCGCGAGGGGAGCAAGACGCTCGCCTCGCGGATGATCGAGATCGTTGAGCCGGAGGTTACGGTCTCGGGTCCCGACCAGGTGCGCGCCGGCGACAAGCTGCGGGTTTTCTGGACCGGCACGGTCGATTCGGGCGATTATATCGCGCTGGCGCCAATGGGCAGCGGGGATGACGATTTCTCCAACTACATCACCATCCGCAACCAGACCGAGCATGACATGACCGCGCCGGCCGCGACCGGGCTCTACGAGTTGCGCTATATCCTGCGCGAGGGCAAGCGCGTGCTGGCGCGCAAGCCGGTCGAGGTGCTGGCCGAGGACGCCGCGCTGAATACCGGTGCCACCCTCAGCGCGCCCAAGACCGCCGCCGCCGGCAGCCGCATCGAGGTGGGCTGGGAGAGCGACAGCGACAGCGCCGACCGGCGCATCACCGTGGCCGCACCCGATCAGGCGATCTTTACCGGATCGCGGCAGTCAAGATCGCCGGCGCGCCGCCGGTCGAGATCGCGCTGCCGGACGCGGCGGGCGTCTATGAGCTGCGCCTCCTCGACGTCAGCAACCAGGCGGTGCTGGCGCGCCAGCCGATCACGGTGGAATAGCGGCGCGCGGTCGAGCGCCGGATCCGGTGCATCTCCTCCCGGCCGCGTGCCGAGCCGGCAAGGATCAGTCGGACAGGCCCGGCTCGTCGAGCAGATGCCGGCCGGCGCGGTCCTCGACCTCGATGACCCAGAGATCGGGGTCGGTCCGCCGCTGCCGGGCGATGGCGGCGTCGACCCCGGCCTCGGCGCCCTCGGCCAGAACCATCCAGGCGCGGGCGCCGCGCATCAGGTCGAACGAGCGCTGAAAGGCGCGGGCCTGCCCGTCGAGCGTGTTGAGCTTGACCAGCACCGCGCCGGCGGTGTCGTCGCCATGGGCGGTGACGAAGGCGGGAATGCCCTGAAGGCGCAGGCGCGCGAGATACGCCTTGACCCAGAATTCGGTCACGAGCCGGGTCATCGCCGGCCCGTCTCGTCGCACAGGTCCGCAGGGGGCCAGCCCCCGCACCACACCTTCTTTGCGGGGGCTGGCCCCCCGCACCCCCCGGAGTATTTCCAGAAAGATGAAACATGGGGTTCAGGCGCCGTCGCGGAAATCGAGGCCGATCTCGGAATAGCGTTCGGCCTCGTCCTGCCAGCCGGGCCGGACCTTGACCTGGGTGAAGAGATGCACGCGGCGGCCGAGGAATTCCTCCAGATCGGCGCGGGCGGCCTGGCTGACGGCCTTGATGGTCTCGCCGCGCTTTCCCAGCACGATGCCCTTGTGGCCGTCGCGGGTGACATAGATGATCTGGTCGATACGGGCGGAGCCGTCGTCGCGTTCCTGCCAGCTCTCGGTTTCGACGGTGAGCTGATAGGGCAGTTCCTGGTGCAGCCGCAGGGTGAGCTTTTCGCGGGTGATCTCGGCCGCGATCATGCGCAGCGGCAGATCGGCGATCTGGTCCTCGGGATAGAGCCACGGGCCCTCGGGCAGGGTCTCGGCCAGCCAGTGCCGCAGGTCGTCGACGCCGTGGCCCTTTTCGGCCGAGATCAGGAAGGTGCGGGTGAACGCGAAGCGGTCGTTGAGATCGCGCGTGAGGCCGAGCAGCGCCTCGGCGCGGACCCGGTCGATCTTGTTGATGGCCAGCGCCACCGGGCGGCCGCACGCGATCTCGGTCAGCTTTTTCGAGAATGCGCTCCACCCCCTTCGGTGACGCCGCGATGGGCCTCGATGAGCAGCACGATGATATCGGCATCCGCCGCCCCGCCCCAGGCGGCCGCCACCATCGCCCGGTCGAGCCGCCGGCGCGGCTGGAAGAGCCCCGGCGTGTCGACGAAGACGAGCTGCGCCTCGCCCTCGATCGCCACGCCGCGGATGCGCGCGCGGGTGGTCTGGACCTTGTGGGTGACGATCGAGACCTTGGCGCCGACCATGCGATTGAGGAGCGTCGACTTGCCCGCGTTGGGCTCTCCGATGAGGGCGATGAAACCGGCGCGGGTGGGCATGAGGGCGAGGCTTTCGGCTATGGGCAGGCGCATCCCTTAGCGGGTTTTCCGGCGGCTGACCAGACGACACGCCTCATTCGCTTTCCACCCGCGCCAGCAGCGCCGTGGCGGCCGCCTGTTCGGCCTGCCGTTTCGAGCCGGCGGTGGCGGTGGCGGCCTCGCCGCTTGCGAGCCGCGCCTCTATGGTGAATTGCGGGGCGTGATCGGGGCCGCTGCGGGCGGTCTGCACGTAGTCGGGCGGAGGCAGGCCGCGGCCCTGCGCCCATTCCTGCAGCGCGGTCTTGGCGTCGCGGGCATCGGTTTTCACGGTGTCGATGCGCCCGCCCCAGAGCCGCAGCACCACCTCGCGCGCGACCTCGAAGCCGGCATCGCGGTAAAGGGCGGCGATCACCGCCTCCATCGCGTCGCCCAGAAGCGCCTGCTTGCGCCGCCCGCCCGAAAGCATCTCGGAACGCCCGAGGCGCAGCACCTGGCCGAGCCCGATCTCGCGGGCGACGTCGGCGCAGGTCTCCTTGCGCACCAGCGCGTTGAAGCGCGGCGCGAGCTGGCCCTCATCGGCCGCGCGGTCGCGCTCGAGCAGCGCCTCGGCCATGACCAGCCCCAGCACCCGGTCGCCGAGGAATTCGAGCCGCTGGTTGTGATCGCGGCCCGGCGAGGACATCGAGGGATGGGTCAGCGCGCGGATCAGGAGCTCGGGCCGGGCGAAGCGGTGCCCGAGACGGGCCTCGAAGGCTTTCACCTCGGCCGAAAGCTTCACTTCAGCTTCTCGAAGAAGCGATCGCCGCGCCAGGTCCAGAAGTAGAGCATCGAGCGGCCGGACGAGGAAAAGATCACCCGGCTGGCACGTCCGATGAGGTTCTCGTACGGCACGAACCCCACCCCGCCGGCGGCTGGCGGCACCCGGCTGTCGGTGGAGTTGTCACGGTTGTCGCCCATGAAGAAGTAATGGCCCGCGGGCACGGTGTAGACGCCGGTGTCATCGGTCGACTGCCGGGTTATGTTGAGGATGCTGTGCGAGCGCCCGTTCGGCAGCGTCTCGATCTGGCGCGACTTGAGGCAGGCGCCACCGAGACCCACCGGATCGTTCTCGCAGCGCGGGGTCGATTGCAGCGGACCCTGGCGTTCCTTGACCTCGGAAAAGCTGCCGCCCGGCTGCAGCCCGACCGGGGCGTCGTTGATGTGGAGCACACCGCCCTTCATCTGGATGCGATCACCGGGAAGGCCGATCAGGCGCTTGATGAAATCGGTGCCCTGCTGGGGGTGGCGAAAGACGATGATGTCGCCGCGCTCGGGCTCGGAGCCGAACAGGCGCGTGTTGTCGCCGTCGAGAAACCCGCACAGCTTGCGCGCGTCGATGTCGATGCCAACGCTGGCAATCCGGATGGTCGGACAGGAGGCGTAGGAATAGCCGTAGGCCATCTTGTTGACGAAGAGGAAATCGCCGATCAGCAGCGTGTCCTTCATCGACCCCGAGGGGATCCAGAACGGCTGGAAAAAGAGGGTGCGGAAGATGCCCGCGATGACCAGCGCCCAGAACACCGTCTTGACGGTTTCCCACAATGCGCCTGATTTCCTGCCTTCTGCGGCCATGACTGCCCCTCGCCTGCCGGTAACCCGCGCTTCATGGGCGCCGGCGGCAGGGGTGTCAAGTCACGCGGTCGGGAGCGCCGGCCACCGGCCGCGCCTCGATCACCACGAAGGCCTGCGCCCAGGGGTGATCGTCGGTCAGCGACACATGGATCACCGCCGCGTACCCCGGCGGCGTCAATTCGGCCAGGCGGCGGGCGGCCCAGCCGGTCACCTCCATCACCGGCTGGCCGGTGTCGATGTTGCGCACCGCCATGTCGCGCCAGGCGATGCCCATCCTGAGCCCGGTGCCCAGCGCCTTGGAGCACGCCTCCTTGGCCGCCCAGCGCTTGGCATAGGTGCCGGCGATATCGGCGCGGCGCTCGGCCTTGCGCTGTTCGGTCTCGGTGAAGACGCGGGTGCGGAAACGGTCGCCGAAGCGGTCGAGCGTGCCGGCGATACGCTCGATATTGGCCAGGTCGGTGCCGATGCCGAGGATCATGGCGCGCGGGCGGCGTCCATCAGCCGGCGCATCTCGGCGATGGCCGGCTCGAGGCCGCGAAAGATCGCCTCGCCGATCAGGAAATGCCCGATGTTGAGCTCGCGCACCTCGGGAAGGGCGGCGACGGGCGTGACCGTGTCGTAGGTCAGTCCGTGGCCGGCGTGGACCTCGAGCCCCAGCGCATGGGCATGGGCCGCCATGTCCGCCAGCGCCCGGAGTTCCCTGTCGCGCGCGTCAAACCGGCCCTCGGCATGGGCGTCGCAATAGGCGCCGGTGTGCAGCTCGATCACCTCGGCGCCCACGCGGGCGGCGGCGTCGATTTGGGTGCGCTCGGCGGCGACGAAGAGCGACACCCGGCAGCCCGCCTCGCGCAGCGGCACGATGAAGCGGGTCAGGCGGGCCTCTTCGCGGGCGACGTCGAGCCCGCCCTCGGTGGTGCGCTCCTCGCGCTTTTCGGGCACGATGCAGACCGCGTGCGGGCGGTGGCGCAGCGCGATCGCCTGCATCTCGTCCGTCGCCGCCATCTCGAAGTTGAGCGGCACCTTCAGCGACGCCATCAGCGCGTCGATGTCCGCGTCCGAGATGTGGCGGCGATCCTCGCGCAGATGCGCGGTGATGCCGTCGGCGCCGGCCTTCTCGGCCAGCCTGGCGGCGCGTACCGGGTCGGGGGTGTCGCCCCCGCGCGCGTTGCGCACGGTCGCCACATGGTCGATGTTCACGCCGAGACGCAGTTCAGTTGCCGACATCTTGCCGTCCTCCGTTTTGGTGCCGTCCGCCGGGCTTCTGCCCGCCCGACCCGGCCCTGCCGTCCTTCTCGCCCGCCTCGGCCCGGTCCGCCGCGGCCTTTTCCCTCAGTTCCCGCAGCACCTTCAGCTTGGCCTTGAGCCGGCCCTTGCGGCGGTTCTGATACGCCTGGATGACCGGCAGGCTGAGATAGTAGCCCATTACCCCGGCAATGAGGCCCGGGATGATGCCCCCGATCATGTAGGGAAAGAACACCTCGTCGTAAAACACATATAGCGCGTGCCAGTCGGCCACCTCATGGGTGAAGATGGCGAGGAAGTTATGGGTGAGATCGCCCCAGGCGTCGGCGAACTTGCCGACCAGCGAGCGGTGCGAGCCAAAGCTCTTGTTGAAGGTCCGTCCGAGCAGGAAGTTGCCGGTCTGAAAGGAAATCGTCGCGATCGGCAGGAACGTCAGCGGGTTGCCGACGAAGGTCGCCAGCAGCGAGGCGACGATGTTGCCGCGCATGATCCACGCCACCAGGGCCGCCAGGAAGAAGTGCATCCCGAAGAACGGCGAGAAGGTGACAAAGATGCCGGCAAAGATGCCGCGGGCAATGCGGTGCGGCGGATCGGGCAGGCGCCGCAGCCGGTGGCGGACGTAATAGAACGCCCGCGTCCAGCCGCCCCGCGGCCAGAGAGTTTCGTAGACGGCCCGCCAGAAGGGGCGTCTGTCCCGGCGCTTGAACACCACTTCGCGCGGCTCCCCGCCCTATTGTTTCACACCGCCGCCGGCGCGGGCCGGATCGCGGTAGCGTTCCACCGACGCCACGTCGCTTTCCGCGTCCAGCGCCGACATGATTCCGTGCAGATGCTCGGCGTCGCGCAGTTCGACATCTATCAGCAGGCGATAGAAATCCGGTTTGCGATCGACGAAAGTCAGGTCCGAGATATTGGCCTTCTGCTCGCCGATCAATGTGCAAATGCGCCCCATCACGCCGGCATCATTGCCGATGGTGACGTCGAGCGTGACATCGTACTCGGCCGGGTGCTTGCCATCGTGCCAGCGCAGGTCCAGCCAGCGATCCGGCTGATCCTCGTATTGCGACAGCGCGGCGCAGTCGATGGCATGCACCACCACGCCCTTGCCGCGGAAGGTGATGCCGACGATTCGCTCACCCGGCAGCGGCTGGCAGCAGCGGGCGCGCTCGAAACGCTGGTTGCGCCCCAGTCCGATCACCGCGCGGTCGCGACCCACGAGGTGGCTGTCGTCCGGCGCGATATCGGGATAGACCGCGTTCAGTACCTGCCGCGTGGTCAGCTCGGCGCTGCCCAGCCGCGCCAGCACCTCGTCGGCATCCGCCAGCCGCAGGGTCCTGGCCGCCGTCGTCAGCGCCTTTTCGGTGGCGCGCTTGCGCACATGCTCGAAGGCCGAGCGCGCCAGTTCGCGCCCGAGCTTGATATAGCGGTCGCGATCCAGTTCCCGCAAGGCCCGGCGGATGGCGGCGCGGGCCTTGCCGGTGATGGCGATTTCAAGCCAGGTGGATTGCGGCGTCTGGCCGTCGGCGGTGATCACCTCGACCGACTGGCCATTCTTGATCCGGGTCCAGAGCGGCACCCGCATGCCGTCGATCTTGGCGCCGACGCAGGCGTGCCCGATGCGGGTATGGATGGCGTAGGCAAAGTCGATCGGCGTGGCACCCCGGGGCAACTTGACCACATCGCCCTTGGGGGTGAAGCAGAACACCTTGTCGGTGTACATCTCCAGCCTGACCGCCTCGAGGAACTCATCGTGGTCCTCCTCGGTGTCGAACTGCTCGGTCAGGGTGGCGATCCAGCGCGCGGGATCGACCGCGAACGGGTTTTCGGCCGGCACCCCGTCGCGATAGGACCAGTGCGCCGCCACCCCGGTTTCGGCGACGTCATGCATCGCCTGAGTGCGGATCTGGACCTCGACCCGCTTGCCGTCGCGCCCTGATACGGTGGTGTGGATCGAACGGTAACCGTTCGACTTGGGCTGGCTTATGTAATCCTTGAACCGCCCCGGCACCGCCCGCCAGCGCCGGTGGATCGCGCCCAGCACGCGGTAGCAGTCGTCCTCCGAGCGGGTGATGATGCGGAACCCGTAGATGTCGGAGAGGCGCGAGAAACCCATCTTCTTTTCCTGCATCTTGCGCCAGATCGAATAGGGCTTCTTGGCCCGGCCCAGCACATCGGCCTCGATGCCGGCGCGGTCGAGCACCTGGCGCATGTCCCCGGTGATGCGCTCGATGACGTCGCCGGCCTCTTTTTGCAGGGTGATGAACCGGCGGATGATCGAGGCGCGCGCCTCGGGGTTGATCACCCGGAAGGCCAGGTCCTCGAGTTCCTCGCGCATCCACTGCATGCCCATGCGCCCGGCGAGCGGCGCGAAGATGTCCATCGTCTCGCGCGCCTTCTTGAGCTGCTTTTTCGGGCGCATCGCCTTGATCGTGCGCATGTTGTGCAGGCGGTCGGCGAGCTTGACCAGGATCACCCGCATGTCCTTGGACATCGCCATGAAGAGCTTGCGGAAATTTTCGGCCTGCTGGGTTTCGGTGCTGGAAAGCTGCAGCTTGGTCAGCTTCGTCACCCCGTCGACCAGATCGGCGATCTCGGGCCCGAAGCGGTCGGCCACCATGGCATAGGAGGCCCGGGTGTCCTCGACCGTGTCGTGCAGGAGCGCGGTGACGATGGTGGCGTCGTCGAGCCGTTGCTCGGCCAGGATCGCGGCGACGGCGGCGGGATGGCTGAAATAGGCCTCACCGGAATGGCGATACTGGCCTTCGTGCATCTCGCGGGCGAACTCGTAGGCCGCGGTGATCAGCTTGTCGTCGGTTCTGGGGTTGTAGGTGCGGACCAGTTCGATGAGGTCCTCGACCGCGATCATCCCGTGCCCGATCCCCGAATCGAGGGGAGGCCTCAGCCCTGCCCCTGTGCCGCCATGAGCTGCCGGAGAAGCTCTTCCTCACCGGGCATCTCGTTCTCGGCCGGCTTGTCGGGCTCGCCGCCCATCAGCAGGGCCATGGAATCGTCTTCGGGCTCGTCCACCTCGATCTGGGTCTGGTTCGATTCGATCAGACGCTCGCGCAGGTCGTCGGCCGATTGCGTCTCTTCGGCGATCTCGCGCAGCGCCACCACCGGGTTCTTGTCGTTGTCGCGGTCCACCGTCAGCGGCGCGCCGGCCGAAATCTCGCGCGCGCGGTGCGCGGCAAGCATCACCAGTTCGAACCGGTTCGGAACCTTGTCGACGCAGTCTTCGGTTGTCACGCGTGCCATGGGACCTCCAGAGCGGTTGGCATATGCGGCGGGAAGCCTTGTATCTATCGCCTCCCGGCAGGGTTTACAAGCGTCGATTGCGGCCCCGTCACCCGGGTAGCGGCACCACCTCCGCCAGCGCCCCGGGCGGCAGCGCCGCCAGCATTTCACGCACCGTGACGGCCAGCACCGGATGACGCCATTGCGGCGCCACATCGGCCAGCGGCACCAGCACGAATGCGCGGTCCTGCAGCCGCGGATGCGGCAGGATCAGCCGGTCGGGGGTATGCGCGATCCGGCTCTCGGGTGGCAGCTCGCGCCAGCGGTCATGGGTTGCGCGATCAGGCGCCACCTGCCCGCCCGCCGCCAGCAGGTCGAGATCGAGCGTCCGCTGGCCCCAGCGCCGCACCCGTTTGCGCCCGAATTCGTCCTCGACCGCATGCAGGAGGTCGAGCATCCGCCGGGGTCCGCCGTCAAGGCGCAGCCGGGCGGCGGCATTGACGTAATCGGGGCCGGCCCCGGGCGGAAAACAGGGCGTGCGAAAGAACCGGCTGACGCGCATCCCGCGCGCGCCCGACCGCGCCAGGCGGTCGATCGCGGCGCGCAGGGTCAGCTCAGGCGCCCCCGCCGGCGAGGACAGATTGGCGCCCGGGGCGATCAGGTATTCGCTGTCTTTCGACAATGGCGTCGCGTCCTTCGAGGTGAGCTCCACGCTGTGTCCGGCAATAACTCTTGTGCAACAAGACTCGAAATCTTAATTTTCCGGTGCCCTATCCGGCACCACCACTCACACCGCTCACACCACTCACTTCGGACCGGGCATGGATTTTGAAAGGGATTTCGATGTTCTACAAGGATGACCGGCTGGCGCTGTTCATCGATGGATCGAATTTATATGCCGCTGCCAAGGCGCTCGGGTTCGACATCGACTACAAGCTCCTGCGGGCCGAGTTCATACGCCGGGGCAAGCTCTTGCGCGCCTTCTACTACACCGCTCTTCTGGAAAGCGAT
The DNA here is from genome assembly GCA_027493545.1 of Roseovarius sp. Taxonomy (GTDB): domain Bacteria; phylum Pseudomonadota; class Alphaproteobacteria; order Rhodobacterales; family Rhodobacteraceae; genus Roseovarius. The sequence goes on from JAOSKR010000001.1 coordinate 126,946, forward strand.
GAATATTCGCCGATCCGGCCGCTGGTCGACTGGCTGCACTACAACGGTTTTTCGATGGTGACAAAGCCGGCCAAGGAATACACCGACAGCCGAGGGCCGGCGAAAGATCAAGGGCAACATGGACATCGAACTCGCGGTCGACGCGATGGAACTGGCGCCGCGGGTCGATCACATCGTGCTGTTTTCGGGCGACGGCGATTTCCGACCGCTGGTGGAAAGCCTGCAGCGCCAGGGCGTGCGGGTCTCGGTGGTCTCGACGATCCGCAGCCAGCCGCCGATGATCGCTGACGAGTTGCGCCGGCAGGCCGACAACTTCATCGATCTCGACGATCTGCGCGAGGTGATCGGGCGGCCGCCGCGAGAACATCCAAACGAAAGCCGCGAGAACGGCTACACGCCGCAGAAGTGATTCGCCTCGCCCCGGCGCCGCGATGAGCGTCGCGGCTTTCGGGGGCGTCCGGAGCGCGCGCTCGCGGCTCTGGACGCGGGCGGCACATGGCCTTACCTGTTGCATTCAGACAGGAGGCCACATGCACAAACCGCCGCTGACACTCTACCTCGCCGCCCCGCGCGGGTTTTGCGCCGGGGTCGACCGGGCGATCAAGATCGTCGAGACGGCGCTGGCCAAATGGGGCGCCCCGGTCTACGTGCGCCACGAGATCGTGCACAACAAATACGTGGTCGACGACCTGCGCGCGAAGGGCGCGGTCTTTGTCGAGGAGCTCGACGAATGCCCCGACGACCGGCCAGTGATCTTTTCCGCCCACGGCGTGCCCAAGACGGTGCCGGCCGAGGCCGCCCGGCGGCAGATGATCTATGTCGACGCCACCTGCCCGCTGGTCTCCAAGGTGCATATCGAGGCCGAGCGCCACGCCGAGGCGGGGTTGCAGATCGTCATGATCGGTCATGCCGGCCACCCCGAGACCATCGGCACGATGGGCCAGCTGCCAGCGGGCGAGGTGCTGCTGGTGGAAACCCCCGCCGACGTGGCCGGGCTGGCCGTGCGCGACCCCCAGAGGCTGGCCTTCGTCACCCAGACGACGCTGTCGGTCGATGACACCACCGACATCGTAACCGCGCTGAGGGCGCGCTTTCCCGCCATTGTCGGGCCGCACAAGGAAGACATCTGTTACGCCACCACCAACCGGCAGGGAGGCAGTCAAGGCGATCGCCGCGCGCGTGGACGCGATGCTGGTGGTCGGTGCGCCGAACTCGTCGAACTCGAAGCGCCTGGTCGAGGTCGGGCGCAAGGCGGGCTGCGCCCATGCTCAACTTGTCCAGCGGGCCGGCGATATCGACTGGCGCGCACTCGAGGGCATCCGCGCGCTGGGCCTGACCGCCGGCGCCAGCGCGCCCGAGGTGCTGGTCGACGAGGTGATCGAGGCCCTCCGGACGCGCTATGAGGTGACACTCGAAACCGTCAAGACCGCCGCCGAGAACGTCGAGTTCAAGCTGCCCCGCGCGGTGCGGGAAACGGCATGAGCGCGATGCCGCCATCGCCCGTCCGCCAGCCGCACCGTGCCACCGAACGCGCCGCGAAAAGGGGTCGGTCGGCATGACCGACGAGCGAACGCTGTCGATCTACGATCGTCAAAGCCGCGACTATGCCGAGATGATGGATCGCGACGCCGAAAGGGATCCCATGATCGGCCGGTTCATCGCCATGTGCCCGCCGGGCGGCCGGGTGCTCGATCTGGGCTGCGGAGCCGGACATTTCGCCGGGCGGATGGCGGCGGCCGGCCTGCGGGTCGATGCGCTCGACGCATCCGCGGCGATGGTGGATCGCACGGCCCGCCGGCCGGGTGTCTTGGCCCGTCTGGGCAGGTTCGAGGATCTCGACGAACGATCGGTCTATGACGGGATCTGGGCCTATTTCAGCCTGCTGCACGCCCGACGCAGGGACCTGCCCGACCATCTTGGGCGGATCGCCGCGGCGTTGCGCCCCGGCGGCCTCGTGTTTCTCGGCATGAAGCGCGGCAGCGGCAGCGGACGGGACCGGCTGGGCAGGTACTACGAATATTACGAACGTGAAGACCTCGAGACGCTTCTGCCGCGCGCCGGATTGCAACCTGGCGATTGCTGGTTCGGCACGTCGACGGGCATGGCCGGTCATCCTGAAGGCTGGATCGCGATTGCCGCCCGTGGTTGAGATCGTGGCCCATACCGACGGCGCCTGCTCGGGCAATCCCGGCCCCGGCGGCTGGGGCGTGCTGTTGCAGGCGCTCGACGGCGGTCGCGTCGTCAAGGAACGCGAACTGATGGGCGGCGAGGCCACCACCACCAACAACCGGATGGAACTCACGGCCGCGATCGCCGCGCTGGAGGCGTTGAACACCCCGACCGAAATCACCATCGTGACCGATTCAGCCTATGTGAAGGACGGCATCACCGCCTGGCTGCACGGCTGGAAAAAGAACGGCTGGCGGACCGCCGCGCGAAAGCCGGTCAAGAACACCGATCTCTGGCAGCGCCTCGACGCGGCGCAGGCCCGCCACCGGGTGCGCTGGGAATGGATCAAGGGCCATGCCGGCCATCCGGAGAACGAACGCGCCGACGAACTGGCCCGCGCGGGCATGAAACCCTACCAAGTGCGAAGCGCCGAAACCCGCCCGTGATCGGGCACCGGCCGTTGCCGGTTTCACCATTGCCGTGAAGGTCCGGCCCGGAGGTGTTTTCGCCGTTGGTGCAGGACGCCTTCACCGCAGCGCTTCCGGATTTCCGGCCTTTGGAACGGGTTCGCACGCGGTCTTCCACGCAGGGCACCGCTCTGGACCTAGACAAATGCCTGATCTGGCCCTAACCGTACCACCCATTTCGGGGCTCAGATGAAGGCGAATCAAAACGGCAGGCACTGCCTGCGACCCGGCCGCCCCGGCCGGGCTGAACCTGATGGAGCATCGCGATGGACGGCATCATTCCCAACGACATCGAAAAGGTGGTCGAGGCCGACCGCGCCCATGTCTGGCATCACCTGATCCAGCACAAGCCCTTCGAGACCGGCGCCCCGCGCATCATCGTCGAGGGCAAGGGCATGCGGGTCTGGGACCAGTACGGCAAGGAATTTCTCGACGCCGTCTCGGGCGGGGTGTGGACCGTGAACGTCGGCTACGGGCGCGAACGCATCGCCAACGCGGTGCGCGACCAGTTGATCAAGCTGAACTATTTCGCGGGCTCGGCGGGCTCGATCCCCGGCGCGCAGTTCTCCGAAAAGCTGATCGGGAAGATGCCGGGAATGGCGCGGGTCTACCAGACCAATTCCGGCACCGAGGCGAACGAGAAAGCCTTCAAGATGGTGCGCCAGATCGCGCACAAGTACCATGGCGGGCGCAAGTACAAGATCCTCTACCGCGAGCGCGACTATCACGGCTCGTCCATCGGCGCGATGTCGGCCGGCGGCCAGGACGAACGCAACGTCCAGTACGGCCCCTTTGCCCCAGGTTTCGTGCGGGTGCCGCATTGCATGGAATACCGTGCGCAATGGGATCTGTCGGGCGAGGAATACGGTATCCGCGCCGCTGACGCGATCGAGGAGGTGATCCTCGCCGAGGGGCCCGACACGGTGGGCGCGCTCTGCCTCGAGCCGGTCACCGCCGGCGGCGGCGTCATCACGCCGCCCCCGGGCTATTGGCCGCGGGTGCAGGAGATCTGCCGCAAATACGACATCTTGCTGCATATCGACGAGGTGGTGTGCGGGATCGGGCGCACCGGCACCGAATGGTTCGGCTACCAGCATTACGGCATAGAGCCCGATTTCGTGACCATGGCCAAGGGCGTAGCCTCGGGCTATGCCGCCATCGCCTGCTGCGTCACCTCCGAACGCGTCTTCGAGATGTTCAAGGAACGACCCGAGGATCCGCTCGACCATTTCCGCGACATCTCGACCTTTGGCGGCTGCACCGCCGGGCCGGCGGCGGCGCTGGAAAACATCGCCATCATCGAGGAGGAGAACCTGCTCGAGAACACCACCGCGATGGGCGCCTACATGCTCGACCGGCTGCGCGGCTTGCAGGAGAAACACGCCGTCATCGGCGACGTGCGCGGCAAGGGGCTCTTTCTCGGCGCCGAACTGGTCGCCGACCGCGCCAGCAAGGAACCGGTGGCCGAGGCCCAGATCGGCGCGGTGGTCGCTGCCTGTGCCGCCGAGGGGGTGATCATCGGCGCCAGCAACCGCTCGGTTCCGGGGTTCAACAACGTGCTTTGCTATTCGCCGGCGCTGATCGCCACCAAGAGCGACATCGACCAGATCGTCGACGCCACCGACAAGGCGCTGAGCAAGGTGTTCGGGTAGCGAGCCTGCGTTCGGCCCGAAACCTGCACGCGCCCCGGGCCTGACCCAAGGCCTCCGGCGCCGGCTGATCGAGGCCCCGGCTTGCAGGCCGGGGCGGGAGCAATGCGATCCGGCGCGAAGCGCAATGGAACGCCAAGGCGGAAATCCGCCCCGCGCCTCATGACCGTTCCGACCGGCGGGTGCCGCCAAGTGCCGATGCCGGAGCGTCGCAGATCACAAGCGCGCCGCTCCAGGCAAGCGTATCCCGCGCCGGGAGCGGCGTTCGGCGCGGCGTGCCCGCCTCAGGTGGTCGGCAGGATCACGATCTCGACCCGGCGGTTCTGCGCGCGGCCCGCTTCGGTGAGGTTCGAGGCGATCGGCTGATCCTCGCCGCGGCCGATGGTCTGGACCCGGCGGAAGGAAACGCCGCCCTCCGTCAGCACGTCGGCCACCGCGTTGGCGCGGCGCTCCGACAGGCCCTGGTTGTAGGCGGCGCTGCCGGTGTTGTCGGTGTGACCCAGCACCTGCACCCGCGAATCGGGGTATTTGCGCAGGCTCTGCGCCACCGTCAGCAGGTCGGCGCGCAGCGGCGGGTTGACCGTCGAGCTGTCGATGGCAAAGAGGATATCCTGCGGCATGGTCACGATCAGCCGGTCGCCGGTGTTGGTGATCCCGATCCGGTCGCTTTCCAGGTCGCGGCGCAGCTCGGCCTCCTGCCTGTCGAGGATGCTGCCGGCCACCGCCCCGGTCGCGGCCCCGGCGACGCCGCCGATGACGGCGCCCTTGCCCTTGTCGCTGGAAACGAGCGCGCCCAGCCCCGCGCCGAGGATGCCGCCCAGCAGCGCGCCCTGCTTGGTTTTCTGGTTGGGGTCGGTGTCGCCCAGCTGCGCGGGGTCGGTACACGACACCGCCGCCAGCAGCGACGTGCCGGCCAGGATCAGGATGGGGGTGCGTGCTCGGATCATGGAATGCCTTTCATGCTGTGCCCGGTTTTTCACGGCCTCGCCCGATAATAGGCATGATGGCGCCGGTTCCCAAGGCCTAAGCGCACATTAGTCGGCACGATTTCGCGCATGAGGAGCCATGCCGCGCGATACCCCGGGTTCAGGCGCGTCGCGGCGCGGCGTCCGCCTCGGGCACGTCGGCATCGGCCCGCGCCGCCTCCCAGGCCAGCATCGCGCGCTTGACCGGCAGCCCCCAGTGATAGCCGCCAAGCCCGCCCGATTTGCGCAGCGCCCGGTGGCAGGGGATGAGAAAACTGATCGGGTTGCGCCCCACCGCCGTGCCCACGGCGCGAACCGCGCGCGGATGGCCGATGGCGCGGGCGATCTCGGAATAGGTGGTCACGTGCCCCGAGGGTACTGCCAGGAGCGCCTCCCACACCTTGATCTGGAAGGGCGCGCCGATGAGGTGCAGCGGAGTTTCGGACGGCCCGTCGGGGCGCGGCCCGGCCGCGGTGCCGAAGGCCGCCTCGACCCAGGGCCGCAGGGCCTCCGCGTCGTCGACGGCCCGCGCATGCGGCCAGCGTCCGGCCAGATCGGCCAGCGCCTCGGCCTCGCCCACCTCGTCGGCGAAGGCGACGCCGCAGATGCCCCGCTCGGTGCCCATCACCAGCGCCCGCCCGAAGGGCGTGTCGAACCAGCCGCGACGGATGGTCAGCCCGTCGCCGCCGCGGGCAAAGTCGCCGGGGCTCATCGCCTCCCAGCGCAGGAAAAGATCGTGCAGCCGCCCAGGCCCCGACAGCCCCACCTGATGCGCCGTCGCCAGCGTGGTGAACCGCTCCGCCAGAAGCGCCTTGGCATGGCCGAGCGTCAGATACTGCTGGTAGCGTTTCGGCGACACCCCGGCCCACTGCGTGAAAAGCCGCTGGAAATGCGCCGGGCTCATCTGCATGTCGGCGGCCAGGTCCGCCAGCGACAGCGCCCCCCCGGCACGGTCGATCCGGTCGATCGCTCGCCGCATGACCTGGTAGTGGTAGCCCGTTTGCGGATCGGCATTCATGGCGGTGTTTCCCTTGCTGGACCCAAATCTAACCCGGCCCCGCGCGCCCCGCGACCCGAATGTTGCGCATTGCCGCAAATGCGGGCATGAGGGCGGCATGGCAAGCCAGCTCGACTATCATGCGATGCGCGAGATCTTCGCCCGGTTCTCCGCCGCCGACCCCGAACCCAAGGGGGAGCTGGAGCATGTCAACGCCTACACGCTGCTGGTGGCAGTGGTGCTCTCGGCGCAGGCGACCGATACCGGCGTCAACAAGGCCACGCGCGCACTCTTCGAGATCGCCGACACGCCCCCAAAGATGCTGGCGCTGGGCGAAGAGGGACTCGTTACCCATATCCGCACCATCGGGCTTTACCGCAACAAGGCCCGCAACGTGATCGCGCTCTCGCGTATCCTGGTCGACGACTATGGCGGCGAGGTGCCCAATTCCCGCGCCGCGCTGCAATCGCTGCCAGGGGTGGGGCGCAAGACCGCCAACGTGGTGCTCAACATGTGGTGGCGCCACCCCGCGCAGGCGGTCGATACCCATATCTTCCGCGTCGGCAACCGCACCGGCATAGCGCCGGGCAAGGACGTGGCCGCCGTCGAACGCGCCATCGAGGACAACGTGCCGGTGGACTATCAGCTTCACGCCCACCACTGGCTGATCCTGCACGGCCGCTATGTCTGCCGCGCGCGCAAGCCCGCCTGCGGCGCGTGCCTCATCCGTGATCTCTGCCCATTCGAGGACAAGACCCCATGACCCGCTACCAGGCCGTCGGCATCGGCAACGCCGTCGTCGACATGATCGGCACCTGCGATGACAGCTTTCTCGCCCGGATGGGCATCGAGAAGGGGGTGATGCAGCTCATCGGCGCCGAGCGTGCCGAATACCTCGGCGAAAACATGCAGTCGCCGCGCCAGATTGCCGGCGGCTCGGTGGCCAACACCATCGCCGGGCTGGGCGCGCTGGGGCTCTCGACCGCCTTCATCGGGCGGGTGCGCGACGACGCGATGGGGCGCAGCTACGCCGCCGACATGGCCCGCGCCGGTACCGATTTCGTCAATGCCCCGGCCCCGGACGGTGAACTGCCGACCTCGCGCTCGATGATCTTCGTCACCCCCGATGGCGAGCGGTCGATGAACACCTATCTCGGCATCTCGACCGAGCTCGGACCCGAAGACGTCGACGACGCGGTGGCGGGCGGTGCCGGGCTGCTCTTTCTCGAGGGCTACCTTTTCGACAAGGACAAGGGCAAGGCCGCGTTCATGACCGCCGCGCGGGCGGCGCGCGCCGGCGGCGGGCAGGCCGGCATCACCCTGTCCGATCCCTTTTGCGTCGACCGCCACCGGGCGGATTTTCGCGCGCTCGTACCGGAGCTGGATTTCGTCATCGGCAACGAGCACGAATGGAAATCGCTCTACCAGACCGAGGACCTGGGCGCGGCGCTGGAACAGGCGGCAGAGGACAGCGGCACCATCGTCTGCACCCGGTCGGGCCGCGATGTGGTGCTGGTCGGGGACGGCGAAACCGTGACCGTGCCGGTACGCGCGGTCAAGCCGGTCGATGCCACCGGCGCGGGCGACCAGTTCGCTGCGGGTTTTCTTTACGGCATGGCGACCGGCAAACCGCTGACGGTATCGGGCCGCATGGGCTGCATCGCCGCGGCCGAGGTCATCGGCCACTACGGTGCACGCCCCGAAGCCAGCGTCAGGGACATGTTCGCCGCCGAGGGCCTGATCTGACCCGCTGTCGCGCATCGCGTCAAATCAGATCCGGAACACGCGCCCCGACCCCCGAGCCGGGGCCTCTCTTGCCGGCCCGGCGGGGCCCCGGGTCAGGCCCGGGGCGCGCGGGTGTCTTGAGTTGAACGCGACCGATCCTAGTCGCCCAGCTTGGCGTGCACCTCGTCGAGGTCGATTTCGCCCAGCGGCATCTTGTTGGCCGGGTTTTCGAAATCGTACTTGAACAGCTCGAAATCCCGCTTGTAGATCTCGTAGACCAGATGCATCGACAGGTCGTCGAAATAGTCCTCGACGGGGTGCGCGCGTTTGGGACCGTGGCTTTCGCTTTCGTTGAAGCGCGGGATTTTCCTGAGGTCGACCTTCTTCGGCGTCTCGATCGCGTCGAGCACCTGCCGCATCCCTTCGTTGAACCGCTCGGTCCAGAAGATGGTGTTGTAGCGCCCGCCATTGACGATGAAGGTCGAGACATGTCCCGACATCGCCGACCAGTGGATATCGGGCTCCATCGGGCGGCGCCAGCGGATGCTGTCGCGGGCAAAGAGCAGAAACCGGCGAAAGCTGCGGATCTGGTCGAACTCGTGCTGCCCGTCCTCGCCGCCGACCTCGACGCCGTATTTCTGAATGAGCAGCGGCACCAGCTTGCCGCGATAGCGCTTGCCGTTGCGCTGGATGCCGCAGATCTTGTCGAAAAAGCTCGACAGGATGCGGGTGTAGGGGTTGCGCACGCAGGTAAAGGCATAGGTTTTCTGCGCCATGACATTGGCGCGGATCGTATCCTGGCTTTCCTCGCGCGCCCATTTGTGCAGCCCTTCCTCGGCGTCATGGATGTCGCCGTCGAAGAACCGGCCGTGGTCGGAATAGTAGAGGATCTGCCCGATCGTCGAACAGGCGCATTTGGGCACCACGCGGTAGATGACGCTTTCGCTTTCGGTCATCCAGGTGCCCGGAAATCCCATCGCTCTGTCTCCCGCCGCCGCGCCCGGTTCCGTTCCCGGACCTCCGATGTTCTAGCCTGTCGCAAACCCGTGCGGAAGGAGGTTTCTTCACTCCGCGTTCATGTCTATCAATGTAATCAGCAACGACAATTCCGGATAGGCCGTTTCGGGTATGGCAAGGATCGCGTTCATTCTGCTGTGTCACAAGGACCCCGATGCGATCGTCCGCCAGGCACGGATGCTGACCGCGGCGGGCGACTACATGGCAATCCATTTCGACGCCCGCGCCCGGCCCGAGGCCTTCGCGCAGATCAGGGCCGCGCTTGCCGACAACCCCAACGTCGTCTTCGCCCGCCGACGCGTCCGCTGCGGCTGGGGAGAATGGTCACTGGTTCAGGCGACGCTTCACGCCATCGAGGCCGCCACCGATGCCTTTCCGCGCGCCACGCATTTCTACATGCTCTCGGGCGATTGCATGGCGGTGAAATCGGCCGCCTATGCGCATGACTTCCTCGATGCCGACGACGCCGATTTCATCGAAAGCTTCGATTTCTTCGAAAGCGGATGGATCAAGACCGGCATCAAGGAGGACCGGCTGATCTATCGCCACGTCTTTAACGAGCGGACCCAGACGCGGCGCTTTTACGCGGCCTACCACCTGCAAAAGCGGCTGCGGCTGTCGCGCCAGATCCCCGCCGATCTGCAGATCCAGATCGGCAGCCAGTGGTGGTGCCTGCGCCGCCGCACGATCGAGGCGATCCTCGATTTCGCCCGCCGGCGCCGCGACGTGGTGCGGTTCTTCCGCACCACCTGGATCCCGGACGAGACCTTCTTTCAGACCCTGGTGCGCCATCTGATTCCGGAAACGGAAATCCGCACCCGTACGCTGACGTTCCTGATGTTCACCGACTACGGCATGCCGGTGACCTTCTACAACGACCATTACGACCTGCTGCTGAGCCAGGACGCGCTTTTCGCCCGCAAGATCAGTCCCGAGGCGACCGAACTCAAGGAGCGGCTCGGCACGCTTTACGCCGACGACCGCGCGAGCTTTCAGGTATCGGGCGAGGGCCGCAACCTCTACGCCTTTCTCACCGGGCACGGCCGCATCGGGCACCGCTTCGCCAACCGCTTCTGGGAGGAGGAGAGCACGCTCGGCCGCCGGCGCGATCTGATGATCGTGATCTGCAAGAAATGGCACGTCGCCAAGCGCCTGCTGGGGCGCATTCGCCATGTCGTCAACGTTCCCACGATCGATTATCTCTTCAACGAGGAAAATACCGTACTGCCCAATCTGGGCGGCATCCAGACGAGCCTCGAAAAGCGCACCCGCCACCGGCGCGCGCTGATGCGGATGCTTTTCGACTATTACGAGACTGACCGCCTGGTCATCTGCATGGACCCCTCGAACCTCGACCTGATGCAGGATTTCGAGGGCGACCGCTCGACCACCCGGATGCTCGAGGTGCAATGCACCTTCTCCGACACCTATCTCATCGGTCACGCCAAGCGTGTCGGGCTCGCGGGCGAACAGACCTCGGCGGCAACATGGGAGCGCCTTTTGCCCACGGTCCGCGGCGACATGGTCTATGAAAGCGACCGCATCCGCGATGCCGGGTTTGAAAACCACCTGACGATCAAGGAATGGGACACGCCCGAGGACAATGCAGCCCCGATCGCGCGCTTTCTTGATATCTCGCTCCAAAGAGCGCTAGAGATCGCGCAGTCACCGCAACTCTTTGCAGATTAGGGCCACACCCCATGCCATACGCCTATGACGACCAGAACATCTTTGCCAGAATCCTGCGCGGCGAAATCCCCAACGACACCGTGCTCGAGACCGAACACACGCTCGCGTTCAACGATATCCAGCCACAGGCGCCGGTGCACGTGCTGGTCATCCCCAGGGGCCCCTATGTCTGTTACGACCATTTCGCCGCCGAGGCATCGGAGGCCGAGATCGTGGATTTCGTGCGCGCCACCGCCGAAATCTGCCGCATGACCGGGGTCGGCCCGGGCGATGGCGGCGACGGCTACCGGGTCGTCGCCAATACCGGCAAGAACGGGGTGCAGGACGTGCCACACTTCCATCTGCATATCCTCGGCGGCCGCCTGCTGGGGCCGATGCTGCCCAAGACCTGAGACAGCCGGCGGGGGCCAGGGGGCCGGCAGCGTGCCGCCCTCCTCTTGCCCCCATATGCAAGCCCATGACCCAGCAAACGGATTTCGCACCCATGTCCCTGCGCACCCGGGCCGCCGCCTTTGCCGGCCACCCGCTGTTTCGGAACGTCATCCTCGGCGTCATCCTGTTCAACGCCGCCATCCTGGGTCTCGAGACCTCGCAGCGGGCGATGGCCGCAGCCGGGCCGCTGATCGTGACGCTCGACCGGCTGTGCCTGGCGATCTTCGTTGCCGAGATCTCGCTCAAGCTCTTCGCCCGCGGCCCGGGCTTTTTCCGCAGCGGCTGGAACGTCTTCGATTTCGTCATTGTCGGCATCGCGCTGGTGCCCGCCGGTCACGGGCTGTCGGTGCTGCGCGCGCTGCGCATCCTGCGGCTCTTGCGTGTGCTGTCGGTCACCCCCTCGCTGCGACGCGTCGTCGAGGGGCTGATGAGCGCGCTGCCGGGGATGGGCTCGGTGTTTCTGCTGATGGGCATCATCTTCTACATCGGCTCGGTGATGGCGACCAGGCTCTTCGGCGCGTCCTTTCCCGAGTGGTTCGGCACCATCGGGCATTCGGCCTATTCACTCTTCCAGATCATGACGCTGGAATCGTGGTCGATGGGCATCGTGAGGCCGGTGATGGAGACCTACGCCCATGCCTGGGCCTTTTTCATTCCCTTCATCCTGATCACCACCTTCGCGGTGGTGAACCTCGTCGTCGGTCTCATCGTCAATTCGATGCAGGATGCCCACCACGCCGAGGACGCCGAACGCACCGACAGCTACCGCGACGACGTGCTCGGGCGGCTTGCGCGGATCGAGGCGCTGCTCGACGACCGGTCACAGCGGTAAGGGCTCACACCCGCCGCTGTCGGGCCATCGCCCGGCCATCGCGGATATTGAGCCCCATCAGCGTCAGATTGACCCCACCCGCCGCCAACTCCAGCGCCTGCACCCCGAAAAACGCCGCGTCGAACGTCCCGGCCGCGGCGCGCGCATCGAGGAATATTGCCGCCGGCACCAGGATCAGCAGGCCATTGGCCGCGATCACCGGCATCCGCCGCATCTTGGCGCGCGCCGGGGCATCCTTGCGGCGCCGGCCCATGCTCATGCCCGAGGCACCGGCGATCGCGATGGCGGGAACGAGCACGATCAGGCCGGTGAGGATCATCCGCTTGACGGCGTGAATCGTCTCGGTCGTGCCGAACAGCTCGGCCCCGACAGTCGATATCCAGAACGCCGCAATGGCCGCGAACGCGACCATCCCGGCGCCGGCATGCAAGGTGCGCTTCATGTCTGTCCTCTCCTTTCCAATCACGTTCTTGGGGGCCGTGAATTATGATAGATAGCAAGCTATATACTATTGCATAGCTTGCTATGTAAACCTAGAATGCCATCATGCGTTTTGAAAAAGAGACCTCGGCGGGATTCCTGGTCAACCACATGGCACGGCTTTTTGCCCGCGGTCTGGCACGCCGGATCGCGCCGCTCGGGCTGACGGTCGGGCAATTCCCGGTGCTGCTGGAACTTTGGGAAAGCGACGGCCTGACACAAAGGCATTGCTCGAGCGGCTGTCGCTGGAACAGGCGACACTGGCCAACACGCTCGCGCGGATGGAGCGCGACGGCCTGATCCGGCGCACGCCGCACCCGCACGACGCGCGGTCGCAGCAGATCTGGCTGACCGACCGCGCGCGCGCCCTGCGCGACAGCGCCTGTGCCGCCGCCAGCGACCAGAACGCCCCGGCGCTCACTCCGCTCGACGCCGCCGAGCGCGAGCAATTCATGGCTTTGACCCACCGCATCATCGCCGCGATGCGCGCACCCTGAGCGCTCAGCCCGGGCGGCGGGTCAGTTCCAGGAACACGTCCTCGAGATCGGCCTGCCGGGTGCGCACATCGGCGATGCGGATGCCGGCGTCGCGCACCGCTTCCAGCACCTCTTCGGCGCTGGTGCGGCCGGTCTGATAGGTGATCTTGAGCGTGCCGTCGCCCTGCGCCTCCACCTCCAGCCCCTCGGCCCGCGGCAACTGGCCGGGCGGAGCTTCGGGGCGGATCAGCATGGTCTTGGTGTCGAGCCGCCCCAGCAGTGCCCCGGTGGTGTCCTGCGCCACCAGCCGGCCGTGATTGATGATGGCGATCTCGTCGCACATCTCCTCGGCCTCTTCCAGGTAATGGGTGGTCAGGATGATGGTCATGCCTTCGGCATTGAGCCGCCGGATATTTTCCCACAGCATCCGCCGCAACTCGATGTCGACCCCCGCCGTCGGCTCGTCCAGAACCAGAACCGCCGGGTGATGCACCAGCGCCTTGGCCAGCAGCAGCCGCCGCCGCATCCCCCGCTCAGCGTGCGCGCATAAGCATGCGCCTTGTCCTCGAGCCCCACCAGTTCCGAGGATTTCGTCGGTGCGCCGCTGCGCCTTCGGCACCCCGTAAAGCCCCGCCTGCACCTCCAGCGCCTGGCGCGGGCTGAAGAACGCATCGAGGTTCAGCTCCTGCGGCATCACCCCGATTGCGGCGCGGCTCTGGCGCGGGTTCACGTCCTGATCGAAGCCCCAGATCACGACCTTGCCCGCGGTCTTGACCACCAGCCCGGCGAGGATGTTGATCAGCGTCGACTTGCCCGCCCCGTTCGGCCCCAGCAGACCAAAGACGCGGCCGGCGGGGATGGCCAGGTTTATCCCGTCCAGCGCCCGCTTTTCCGGCTCGCCCCGGCGTCCGCGATAGACCTTGGTCAGCCCCCGGATGTCTATGGCGTGTCCGCTCATGGCCACTCTTGCCCCCGCCCCTGCGATCGCTCATATTCGCACCTAGTGGACCCGAGCGGAAAAGGAAACTGCCAGATGGTGACAAAGGCCCCCGAGACCCGGATCGTCGACAGCTATCGCATCGCCTGCGACGGCGGCGAGGGCGCCCTGGGCCACCCGCGCGTCTGGCTGCGGATCCCGCATGACATCGGTTGGGTCGAATGCGGCTACTGCGATGCCCGCTACATCCACCGCGATTTCGAGGGCCAGGTCTGAGCGGGACGCGGACGACGGATCACGGCGTTCACCTGGCAGGATTTCATCTTGCCGCAAATACTCCGGGGGAGCCGCGCGCCGAGCGCGCGGCGGGGGCAGCGCCCCCAGCAGCGCCCCAGCCAGGCCGGGCCGCCCGCCTGCCGCTTCGGGCGCGGCGCGACGGGGCAAATCCGGCACCGGCGCACGGCCACAGCGGACGAGAGGACGCGACATGACCTTCGGCAAGGGCTGCCATCTGCACCTCATCGACGGATCGTCCTTCGTCTTCCGCGCCTACCACGCGCTGCCGCCGCTGACGCGCAAATCCGACGGGCTGCCGATCGGCGCGGTGGCCGGTTTCTGCAACATGCTGCAGCGTTACATCAACACCGATCACGGCAACGACGCACCCACCCACGTGGCGGTGATCTTCGACAAGGGCAGCCATACCTTCCGCAACGACCTCTATGCCGAATACAAGGCCAACCGCGAAGAGATGCCGCCCGATCTGCGCCCGCAGATCCCGCTGACCCGCGCGGCCACCGAAGCCTTCAACATCGCCTGTCACGAGATCGAGGGCTTTGAGGCCGACGACATCATCGCCACGCTCGCCTGCATGGCCCGCGACGCCGGCGGGCGCGTGACCATCGTCAGCTCCGACAAGGATCTGATGCAGCTCGTCGGCGGCGGGGTCGAGATGCTCGACGCGATGAAGAACCGCCGCATCGACGCCGAGGGCGTCGAGGAAAAGTTCGGCGTGCCCCCGCGCGCGTGGTCGATGTCCGGGCGCTGGCCGGCGACAGCGTCGACAACATCCCCGGCGCCCCCGGCATCGGGATCAAGACCGCCGCGCTCCTCATCAACGAATACGGCAGCCTCGAGAACCTGCTCGAACGCGCCGAAGAGATCCCCAGCCCAAACGCCGGCAGACCCTGATCGAGAACCGCGCGCAGATCGAGTTGTCGCGCAAGCTGGTCGAACTCGACTGCGAAACGCCGATCGATTTCACCCTCGAGGATCTGGAACTGCGCGAGCCCGACCCTGACACGCTCCTGGGCTTTCTCGCCGAGATGGAATTCCGCACGCTGTCGAAACGGGTGGCCGAGGCGCTGGGGGTCGAGGCGCCAACGATCCCCGAGCCCGTCGCGCCCGAGGCCGCGGCGGACGCCTCGACCGACTGGCCCGCGATCAATCCTGACGCCTATGAACACATCAAGGAGATGGGCGCGCTCGACGCCTGGCTCGACCGCATCAATGCGCAGGGCTTCGTCGCCGTCGATACCGAGACCACCTCGCTCGACGAGATGCGGGCCGAACTGGTTGGCGTCTCGCTGGCGGTCGCGCCGGGCCGGGCCTGCTATATCCCGCTCGCGCATCGCAAGGGATCGGGCGATCTCTTCGGCGAGGACGTGCTGGCCGAGGGCCAGCTGGACCGCGACGCGGTGCTGGAACGTCTCAGGCCGATGCTCGCCGACGACGCCATCCTCAAGATCGGGCAGAACATCAAGTACGACGCCAAGATCCTCGCCCGTCACGGGATCGACGTGGCGCCGATCGACGACACCATGCTGCTCTCCTACGCGCTCAATTCCGGGCTGCACGGGCACGGGATGGACACGCTTTCTGAACGTTACCTGTCGCACGTCCCGATCCCGATCAAGACGCTGCTGGGCGGCGGCAAGTCGGCGATCACCTTCGACCGGGTCGATGTCGACGCGGCGGTGAAATACGCCGCCGAGGATGCCGATATCACGCTCAGGCTGTGGCATCTCTTCAAGCCGCGGCTGCACCGCGAGCGCGTGACCACGGTCTACGAGACGCTCGAGCGCCCGCTGGTGCCGGTGCTGGCGCGGATGGAGCGCGAAGGCATCCGGGTCGACCGCGACACGCTTTCGCGGATGTCGGGCAAGTTCGCCCAGAAGATGGCCGAACTCGAGGCCGAAATCCATGAGCTTGCCGGCGAGCGCTTCAATGTCGGCTCGCCCAAGCAGTTGGGCGAAATCCTCTTCGAGAAGTTCGGGCTCGAGGGCGGCAAGCGCGGCAAGACCGGCGCCTGGGCCACCGGCGCCGACGTGCTCGAAGACCTCGCCACCGAACACGAACTGCCCGCGCGGGTGCTCGACTGGCGGGCGGTGGCCAAGCTCAAGTCGACCTACACGGATGCGCTGCAGGACCACATCCACCCCGACACCGGCCGCGTGCACACATCCTACGTTCAGACCGGGGCCAATACCGGGCGGCTGGCATCGGCCGACCCCAACCTGCAGAACATCCCCGTGCGCACCGAAGAGGGCCGCCGCATCCGCGAGGCGTTCGTCTCTGATCCCGGCAATCTGCTGGTATCGCTTGACTATTCGCAGATCGAGCTGCGCATCCTCGCCCACATCGCCGACATAGAGGAACTCAAACAGGCGTTCCGCGACGGGCTCGACATTCACGCCATGACCGCATCCGAGATGTTCGACGTGCCGATGGACGCGATGACCCCCGACATCCGCCGCCGCGCCAAGGCGATCAATTTCGGGGTGATCTACGGAATTTCGGGCTTTGGGCTGGCGCGCAACCTGCGCATTCCGCGGGCCGAGGCTCAGGCCTTCATCGACCGCTATTTCGAACGCTTCCCCGGTATCCGCGCCTACATGGACGCGACCGTCGCCTTCGCCAGGGAGCACGGCCATGTCGAGACGCTCTTTGGCCGGCGCATCCACACGCCCGAGATTTCCGCCCGCGGCCCGCGCGCCGGCTTTGCCCGCCGCGCGGCGATCAACGCGCCTATTCAGGGCAGTGCCGCCGACATCATCCGCCGCGCCATGATCCGCATGCCCGCCGCCATCGACGGGCTGCCGGCGCGGATGCTTCTGCAGGTCCATGACGAACTGCTCTTCGAGGTGGCCGAGGATGCTGCCGACGATCTGATCGCCGCCGCCCGCGAGGTGATGGAGGGCGCCGCCGATCCGGCGGTACACATAGACGTGCCGCTTACCGTCGATGCCGGCCGTGGGGTGAACTGGGCCGAGGCGCACTGAACCCCGTTTTCAAGCGCGTGCGCTTATGGGTCCCTCGCCGCCTCACCCAGCGCCAGCGTGTGCTCGCGCAGCCAGGTCATGAACCCGCGCGGATCCGTTTCCAGGAGCTTCATCCGGTCCGGTGTGACCGGCGGGCCGACCACCGGCCGTTGCGGGCGCTTGCAGCTGCGTACCACCTCGTGCAGCAGAAAGCTCTGCCGCAGGGTGGCCGAGATGCGGTTGGCGACCTGATAGGCGCGCGAATTGGAGCCGGGAAAGAAGACCGGCACCACCTGCGCGCCGGAACGGCGGATCATCTGTGCGGTAAAGACGTTCCATTCGCGCTCGATCGCCGGGCCGAACAGCGTGTCGGAAGAGGCCACCACGCCCGAGGGAAACACGCTGATCACCCCGCCTTCGCGCAGATGCGCCATCGCCTTGGCGCGCATCTCGACCGACTTGCGCTGCGCATCCGGTTCGTGCGGAAACGGCACCGCGATCATGTACGAGGCCGCGACCTCGTCGATTCCGGTCAGGAGCGTGCGGGTGAGTATCTTGTAATCCGTCCGCCGCCGGCCGATGAGATCGGCCATGATCATTCCGTCGACCAGGCCATGGGGGTGATTGGCCACCACCACCACGGGGCCTTCGCGGGGAATGTTGTCGATCTGCTCCTGCGGGGTCAGCAGCGGAATACCCATCGTATCCAGCGCCGCGCGCCAGAATCCCTGGCCGGTCGGCGCGCCGCGGCGTTCGAACTCGCGGATCATCCGCAATATCGTCAGCTTGCCGGTCATCCACTCGATCGCGCGGATGGTGGCGGCCGTCGCGGCCGAGTCGAACGAATTGGCATAGGTCAGGCTGCGGCGGTCGTACTTGGTGAACGTTACCGTCACCTCAGTCTGATCGGGTGTCTGATCCTCCGTGCGCTCTGCCACCTGACCGGTTCCCGTTTCACGTGCCTGCGCCACGATCGGGCCCTACATCGGCTCGCCGAAACGGTCGGCGACAAGAGCCTCCACCGCATCGGCCAAGGCTTCGGCGTCGGCGCCCCAGACGCGCACGTCAATAGTCTTTCCTTTCGCGGCTGCCAACATCAAAAGCCCCATGATGCTGTCGGCGCCGCTCGACTGACCGTCGAGGCTGACCTCGGCATCGGCATCGAACCCTTCGGCCACCTCGACGAGCTTGGCCGCCGCGCGCGCGTGCAGGCCCTTTTCGTTCACAATCTTCAATCGCCGGGTGATGGTGTCGCTCATGTCTCGTCGCTTTCGCTTCTCGGCGGCTCAGTCGGCCGA
Organism: Roseovarius sp.; assembly: GCA_027493545.1. Classification (GTDB taxonomy): domain Bacteria; phylum Pseudomonadota; class Alphaproteobacteria; order Rhodobacterales; family Rhodobacteraceae; genus Roseovarius. The sequence goes on from JAOSKR010000001.1 coordinate 145,339, forward strand.
CACGTTGTGGCTGTCGATATACTTGCGGCCGGCATCCATGGCGGCCCGGGTCGCCTCGGTGACACAGAGATGGCGGCTCTTGACCAGCTTGATCAGCATCGGCAGGTTGGCACCATAGAGGATGCGTCGCCCCTCGGGCTGACCGGCCTTGAGCGACAGGTTCGACGGCGATCCGCCGAACATGTCGGTGACGATGACCACCCCGCCGCCGGTATCGACCTCGTCGGCAGCGGCGCATATCTCGGCCTGCTCGCCGGCACGGTCACAGTCATGCTCGATGTTGATGCCGCGCAGCCCCGGCTGGGCGCCGACCACATGCTCGATCGCCCTGACATATTCACGGGCCAGCCCGCCATGCGCCACGATCACGATGCCGATCACGCCTTGTCGTCCTCCTTGGACATGCGCACCGCCGGTGCAGGGGCGGCAGACGAGGCCGGGGGGGCGGTGCGCTCCAACTCGCGGTGCCTTATAGACACCTGCCAGCCGTCCTTAGCAAGGGTCTCGCCAAGGGTTTGCGCCACGGTGACGCTGCGATGCTGTCCGCCGGTACAGCCGAAACCGATGGCCAGATAGGCCTTGCCCTCGGCCTCGTAGGCCGGCAGCAGCAGGTTGACCAGATCGCTCACCCGATCCCGGAACGGGGCAAAGCGCGGATCGGCCGCGACATAGGCGGCGACCCGGGCATCGCGCCCGTCGAGGCGGCGCAAGCCCTCTTCCCAGTAGGGATTGCGCAGAAACCGGCAGTCGAGCACCATGTCCAGCCCGCGCGGCAGGCCGCGCTTGTAGGAAAAGGATTGCACCGTCACCGCCAGCCGCGGCTTGCCCGCGGGGGCGAACCAGAGGGCAAGTTCGGCGCGCAATTCGTGCGGCGACAACTCGGAGGTGTCGATCAGCATGTCGGCCCGCAGCTTGATCGGCCCCAGCAGGTCGTGCTCGCGCCGGATGCCCTCGCCCGGGCTTTCAGCGGGGGCCAGCGGATGGCGTCGGCGGGTCTCCGAGAACCGGCGCAGCAGCACGTCGGAACGGCAGTCGATATAGAGTACCTGCATCAGCCCCGGATCGGCGGCGGAAATCCGGTCGATCGCCTCGATCAGGCCGAGGGTGGAGAAGTCGCGGTTGCGCGCGTCGATGCCCAGCGCCAGCGGCCGCTCGGGCGCGCGCCCGTCCAGCAGACGCGGCAGGAGCGACAGCGGCAGGTTGTCGATTGCCTCGAAACCCATGTCCTCGAGCGCGCGGATGGCCGTGGTCCGGCCGGCGCCCGAGGGGCCGGTCACCAGAACCAGGCGATGTGCCGCGGCAATTTCTGCCATTGCGCCAGACCCTTCCTCAATTGTCTCGTTCCCCCCTCAGATAGGCCACAATCGCGGCCGGAAAATGCGACAGGCTGGATTTCCTGACAAGCGGCAGCTCGACGCCGAGCAGCGACATGCCGCGCCGCGGCGGCAGCCGGTCGTTCTCGACCACGTCCATGTCAACGATGAGCGCAACCGCAGCGGGGCCCGCCGCCGTCGCGCTCAGGATTCCGACCTCGCGCGCCTCTATCCGGCCACGCAGCGTGGCGGGCGCATCTGCCATCAGCTCCGCGCCCTGCCGCCACAGACGGGTGCGGTCATCCGCCACGAGGTCCGCGCCCAGCGCCATCAGCTGCAGCGCCAGCCCCGACTTGCCACTGCCCGAGACGCCGCGGATCAGCACCGCGCGCGTTGAGGACGACACAGGAGGCATGCAGCACGACGCCGGAAGCGTCCCGCGGGTCGTCGGGGGCTTGCGGGCGGGGATCGGGGGGCGCCGCGGGCGGCCATGGCCGGATCAGACCGGCAGGCCGACGACGAAACGGGCGCCCAGCGGGTCCGAGGTGACATCGGCATCGGTGGGGCGGATATTCTCGGCCCAGATCACCCCGTCATGGGCCTCGACGATCTGCTTGGAGATCGACAGCCCAAGGCCGGAATTGTTGCCGAACTCCTTTTCCGAACGCTGTGAATAGAAGCGCTGGAAGATTTTGGCCAGTGCCTGGTCGGGGATGCCGGGGCCGGTATCCTCGACCACCACCACGACCCGGTTTTCGCGCTTGCGCACCCAGAGGCGGATGGCGTCGCCGTCCTCACAAAAGCTGATGGCGTTGGTGATCAGGTTGACGAAAACCTGCGCCAGCCGCGCCTCGAGCCCGGTGATGACGATGGGCTCTCGCGGGAAATCGGTGATGAATTCGATGCCCTTCTGGCCGGCCTGATCGCCGAGATACTGCGCCAGGTTGGTCAGCATCGCGATCAGGTCGAAGCTTTCCTGCTCTTCCTTGACCAGTTCACTGTCGAGCCGCGAGGCGTTCGAGATGTCGCTGACCAGCCGGTCGAGCCGGCGCACATCGTGCTCGATCACATCGAGGAGCTTGGCGCGCTGGTCGTCGCGGCGCGCCAGCCGCAGCGTGCCCACGGCCGAGCGCAGCGAGGCCAGCGGGTTCTTGATCTCATGCGCCACGTCGGCGGCAAACTGTTCGTTGCCGTCGATGCGATGATAAAGCGCCGCGACCATGCCGCGCAGCGCGCCGCTCAGGCGGCCGATCTCGTCGGGGCGCGCGGTGAGGTCGGGAATGCGGATGCGCCCGCGCTGGCCGCAGCGCCCGCGGTTGCGCGCACCGCCAACCTCGGCCGCAGCGGCCAGTTCGGCCAGCGGATTGGAAATCGTCGAGGCGAGAATGAGGCTCAGCCCGACCGAAACCAGCGTCGCGACGATGAACATCTGCAGGACGCGTTCGCGTTCGAGGCGCACCAGGCGGTCGAACTCGCCCGATATGCTGGCCATCACGACCACACCGGCGGGTGTGTCACCCTGCATGATGGGCGCGGCCACCGTGAAGACGCCTTCGCGGTCCCCACTGCTCATTACCCGCGCATGCCGTTCGAGCACCAGCGGCACCAGCACCCTCGCCTGGTCCTCGACACCGGCACAGGGCGGTCCGGGTCGCCGGTGGAAAACGGCGCCGCGACCCTATCCCACGCCCAGGAAATCGCATCGGTTATATAGGTGCGATAGGCCTTGGTCGCGTCGTCGCCGAATGGGGCCGGGCTCTCGATCCGACCCGCCAGCCGGCCCTCGGTGTCGAAGACGAAGACCTCGACGCCCGGGCGCAGGTCTAGTCCGGCCAGCGTTTCATCGACGGCGACACCATCGCCCGTCACCAGGTTGACCGGCGCCCCGGCGGGAAGCCGCGCCTCGAACACATCGGCGACAAGCTTGATCTCGCTGGCGAGGTTGTCGGCGCGCTGTTGCGTCAACCCGTTGCCCGAGGCGTTGAGAAAGAGGATGCCGGCGGCGAGGATATTGAGCGCGATGAGATTGAACGTCACGATCTTGCGGGTCAGCGACGCCCCGCCACGCGACAGGTACCCGCGCTTTTCGCGGCGGATGCGGATCTCGTCCTCCACCACGTTTTCGGGGGCCACGAAATCATCTCCGAGGACGACGCCGCCGTCGTCAGAGAGCGACCGATCGCGCACGTCTATCCTTTCGGCGAGAGCCATTACTCTTCGTTGTAACGGTACCCGATGCCGTAGAGCGTCTCAATGGCCGAGAAATTCTCATCGACCATCCGCATCTTCTTGCGCAGACGCTTGATGTGGCTGTCGATGGTGCGATCGTCGACATAGACCTGATCGTCATAGGCCACGTCCATCAGCTGATCGCGGCTCTTGACGAAGCCGGGGCGCTGCGCAAGCGCCTGCAAGAGCAGGAATTCGGTCACGGTAAGCGAGACGTCCTGCCCCTTCCAGGTCACCGAGTGGCGCAGCGGATCCATCCGCAGATCGCCGCGTTCGATCACCTTGGTGTCCTCGGTGTCGGCCACCAGCACGCCCGAATTGGCCTCCTGGCGGCGCAGCAGCGCGCGGATGCGTTCCACCAGAAGCCGTTGCGAGAACGGCTTTTTCACGTAATCGTCGGCGCCCATGCGCAGGCCCAGCACTTCGTCGATCTCGTCATCCTTCGAGGTGAGGAAGATCACCGGTATCGTGGATTTCTGGCGCAGGCGCTGCAGCAGATCCATCCCGTCCATGCGCGGCATCTTGACGTCGAGCACCGCCATGTCGGGCAGCTTCTTGCTGAACGCCTCAAACGCCTGCTGTCCGTCGTTATACGTATCGACCTCGAAGCCCTCGGCCTCGAGCGTCATGGAGACCGATGTCAGAATATTTCTGTCATCGTCCACAAGGGCGATTCTTGACATGCTGGTGTTCCCCTAACTGCTCTCATTGCCCAATTTTTTTTCCAGTATGTGCCGTTTTGAACCATTTTATCAATCCTAAACTGCGAATCGGTCGACCCAACCCCGCCATTTAACGCGGAAATCCGTTAGCAATGGCTAAATTGACTCACATCTCGCCACGGGATCACGCCCGCGTCCGGGGCTGTTCCGGCGGTTCCCCGCCACGGTTGCGCTAACGTGTCGTTGGTTGCGCTAACTGCTCCAAAGCATCCTGTTCATTCACGAAACCGTCATGCTATGAGCCTTCGCAAAGGCGTTGCCCGGCACCCTGCGGCCGCCGCCGGCGGCATCGTTTTCGAGACCGGCCAGCACCGGCCACCGCGACCAAGGAGCAAGCGAGACATGGCATTCGGACGGGTCAACCCGCAATTCCGACTGGAAGATCAAGGCATCACCGGACCGGACAATGTCTATTACAACCTGATCGAGCCGGCGCTGATCGAAGCCGCGCTGCAAAAGGGCGAAGGCCGGCTTGGCCGCGGCGGCACCTTCCTGGTCTCCACCGGCAAGTTCACCGGACGCTCGCCCAAGGACAAGCACATCGTCAGGACCGACAGCGTGGCCGACAAGATCTGGTGGGAAAACAACGCCACCATGAGCCCCGAGGGCTTTGACCGGCTCTACGAGGACATGCTCGCGCACATGCAGGGCGGCACCTGCTACGTGCAGGATCTGGTCGGCGGGGCCGATCCCGCCTACGCCATCAACGTGCGCATGATCACCGAACTGGCGTGGCACGCACTCTTTTGCCGGCACATGCTGCGCCGCCCCGAACGCGAGGCGCTCGACCGTTTCGTGGCCGATTTCACCATCATCAACTGCCCCAGCTTCAAGTCCGACCCCAAACGCCACGACTGCCGCAGCGACACCGTCATCGCGCTCAATTTCGACCGCAAGCTGATCCTGATCGGCAACACCGAATACGCCGGCGAAAACAAGAAATCGGTCTTTACCCTGCTCAACTACCTGTTGCCGGAAAAGGGCGTCATGCCGATGCACTGCTCGGCCAACCACGCCCGCGGCAACCCGGTGGACACGGCGATCTTCTTCGGGCTTTCGGGCACCGGCAAGACCACGCTTTCGGCCGATCCCGAGCGCGTACTGATCGGCGACGACGAGCACGGCTGGTCCGAGCGCGGCACCTTCAACTTCGAGGGCGGCTGCTATGCCAAGACCATCAACCTCGACCCCGAGGCCGAGCCGGAAATCTACGCCACGACGGAAAAGTTCGGCACCGTGATCGAGAACATGGTCTATGACGACGAAACGCTCGAACTCGATTTCGCCGACGACTCGCTCACTGCTAACATGCGCTGCGCCTACCCGCTGCACTACATCTCGAACGCCTCCGCGACGGCGCTCGGGGGACATCCCAAGAACATCATCATGCTGACCTGCGATGCCTTCGGCGTGCTGCCGCCGATTGCCCGTCTGACGCCGGCGCAGGCGATGTATCACTTCCTGTCGGGCTTCACCTCAAAGTGGCCGGCACCGAGCGCGGCGTGACCGAGCCCGAACCGACCTTTTCCACCTGCTTCGGCGCGCCCTTCATGCCACGCCGCCCCGAGGCCTACGGCAACCTCCTGCGCGACAAGATCGCCAAGCACGGCGCCACCTGCTGGCTGGTCAACACCGGCTGGACCGGCGGCGCCTACGGCACCGGCTCGCGGATGCCGATCAAGGCCACGCGGGCGTTGCTGACCGCCGCGCTCGACGGCTCGCTTTCCAAGGTCGATTTCCGCAAGGACGCGAGTTTCGGCTTCGACGTGCCGGTCAAGGTGCCGGGCGTACCCGAGGTGCTGCTCGACCCGCGCCGCACCTGGGGCGACCCCGCAGGCTATGACGCGCAGGCCGCGAAGCTGGTGAGGATGTTTGCCGACAATTTCGAACAGTACCTGCCCCATATCGACGACGACGTGAAGGCGGCGGCGATCGGCTAGGCCGGTCCCGCCTGCCCGACAATCCCTGCCGCGAGCTTCTCGGCCATCATGATCACCGGCGCGGTGGTGTTGCCGCCGATGAGGCGCGGCATGATCGCGGCGTCGATGACCCGCAGCCCCTCGACCCCGCGCACCCGCGCGCGCGCATCCACGACCGCCATCGCGTCGCCATCGGCGCCCATCCGGCAGGTGCCGGCCGGGTGATAGATGGTGTCGGCTCGGGCGCGGATATCCGCATCGAGCCCCGCGTCGCTGCCGTCATGGGGATAAAGCCGCGCCCCGCGCCACGGCGCCAGCGATGGCGCCGCGAGCACCGTCTCCGCAATTCGCGCCGCACCCCTCAGCGCGTCGAGATCGCGCGGATCGGAGAGAAATCCCGGGTCGATCAGCGGCGGTGTCGCGGGGCGGGCATCGGCCAGGGTCACGCAGCCTCGGCTCGCCGGCCGCAACAGGCAGACATGACAGGAATAGCCGTCATGGACGTGCGGCCGGCGCATGTGCCGATCGACGATACCGACGACGAAATGCATCTGCAGATCGGGCCGGTCGATCCCCGGCTCGGAACGCAGAAAGGCGCCGGCCTCGGCATAGGGGGTGGCAAAAAGCCCGCGCCCGTCGCGCCGCCACCTGCGGGCGGCCTTGCCCAGCCGCGCCAGCCCTCGCGGGTTTAGCCCGATGACGTCGCGCCTGAGCGAGCGGTACGAGATGGTGTAATCGACGTGGTCCTGCAAGTTCGCGCCGACGCCCGGCAGATCGCAGACCACCGGGATGCCGTGCCGTGCCAGATGCTCGCCCGGACCCACGCCCGAGAGCATCAGCAGATGCGGCGACCCGAACGCGCCGCCGGCGACGATCACCTCGCGCGCCGCATTGATGCGGCGGATGCGGCCGGCGTGGCGCAACTCCAGCCCGCTCGCGCGGCCCTGCTCGAAGAGCACCCGCCGCGCCACCGCCCGCGTCATCACCGTCAGGTTCGAACGGCCCAGCGCCGGAAAGAGATAGGCGGCTGCGGCCGAACAGCGCTCACCGCGTCGCGGCCCGTCGAAATACTGCATCACCTGATAGAGCCCGGCACCCTCCTGTGCGGGGCCGTTGAAGTCGTCGCAGGCCGCGATCCGGCAGTCCCGCGCCGCCGCGACGAAGGCGCGCGAGATCACCCTCGGGGCGCTCTGGTCAGCCACCGGAGCGGGCCATCATGGCCATGCAACGCATCCTCGCCGCGCATGTTGCGCTCGGCACGGCGGAACCACGGCAGCACGCTCTGCCAGTCCCAGCCCTCGCAGCCCATGTCGGCCCATTCGTCATAGTCGCGCGGATGCCCGCGGGTATAGAGCATGGCGTTGATCGCGGTCGATCCGCCCAGGGCCCTGCCGCGGGGCTGATAGCCGCGGCGCCCGTTCAGCCCCGGCTGGGGCACGGTGCGATAGGCCCAGTTGTTGACCCTCGGCCGCCCCGGCAGCATCACCGCCATCAGCGCCGGTGCGCGCACCAAAAGCGAGTTGCCCCCGCCGCCGGCCTCGACGAGGCAGACGGTGGTGCCGGGGTTATCGCTCAGCCGCGCCGCCAGAACCGAGCCCGCAGCGCCGCCGCCGACGATGATGTAATCGAACCGCATCGCTGCGACCCTACTCCGGCCCGGCCGCGCCGGCGGCCCGACACCGCGTCACCCCGGCAACACCCCGGTCAGCACGTAGCGCAGGATATCGACCACCTGGCCGGCTCGCGCGCCACCGCCAGCGCGGCGGCGTCGACCTCCTTGAGCGCGTGGTCGTGTTCCTCGGGGTGCAGGACGATCAGCGCCTTGCCCAGCGCGGCGGCATGGCCCGCATCGAACGCCGCGTTCCACTGGCGATATTTCTCGCCGAAGCGGACCACCACCACATCGGCGTCGGCGATCCCCTTTCGGGTGCGGATCGCGTTGACCAGCGCGCCCTTGCGGTCGTGCCAGAACTTGTCCGGCTCGGCCCCGAGGATCGTCACGCCGCAATCGTCGGACGCCGCGTGATCGGTCACCGGCGCGAAAAAAGGCCACGTCAAGCCCTTCGGCACCGGCCATGATCTCGTCGCGCCAGCCAGTGTGGATTTCTCCCGAGAGGTAGACATTCAGCGTCATGGGGTTCTCCTCCGTTGTTGGTGGCCTGTCGCCCTTGGCATCGGCCGGATTTCGTTACCCGCCCCGGCCCCGAGCCGGGGCCTTCCATCAAGGACGGCGGGGTCCCGGGTCAAGCCCGGGGCGGATGCGGCAGCAGCCTCAGCCGCCGCCGGCATCCTCCATCGCCCGGCGCACCGCCGCGCCCGGGACTTGTGCGAATTCCCGGTAATGCACCCCCACGGCGCGGAAATGCTCCGGCACCAGCGGGCAGACGATGCGGTCGGCGAGCGGGCGCAGGTCCTCGAGCGTATCGGCGGCGGCGACCGGCACCGCGAGGATCACCCGTGCCGGGCCACGCTCGCGCAGGGCCATGAGCGCCGCACGCACGGTGGCGCCGGTGGCGATCCCGTCATCGACGACAATGGCATCGCGCCCTGCCAGATCGACCGGCGCCCGGCCATCCAGCCAGTCGCGCCGGCGCTCGACCAGTTCAACGCGCCTGGCGGCGATGGTGTTCTCCAGATCGGCGCGGTCGATCCCCGGGCCACGCATCATCGCGTCGTTCAGCCACAGATACTCGGGCGGGCCATCGACGATGGCGCCGGCGGCCAGTTCCTCCTGCCCCGGCACCCCGATCTTGCGCACCAGAATCAGGTCGAGCGGCGCGCCGAGCGCCCGCGCCACCGGCAGGGCGACCGGCACGCCGCCGCGCGGCAGCGCCAGCACCACCGGGCGGTCGAGTTCGATCCCGTCCAGCGCGCGGGCCAGCGCCTCTCCCGCCTCGGTACGATCCTGATACATGGTGTCCTCCCTCCTGCCGCGGCAGGATCGCCCGGAACGGGCCGGATGCAAAGGGGCTTTCGGCCGTAGCCTATCCTCTCAGCACGCCGCCGGTGGCCTTGCCGACCTTTTCGACAATGCGTTTCGATACGGCCTCGATCTCGGCCTCTGTCAGGGTCTTGTCGCCCGGTTGCAGGCGCACGGTGATGGCCAGGCTCTTGCGGCCCTCCCCGAGGCTGCCGCCGATGAACTCGTCAAAGACGCGCACATCCTCGATCAGCGTCTTGTCGGCCCCGGCGGCGGCGTTGACCAGATCGAGCGCGGCGACGTCGCGATCGACGACAAAGGCGAAATCGCGCTCCACCGCCTGCAGGTCGCTGACCTCCAGCGCGCCGCGGGTGGCACCGGTCTTGCGTGGCAGCGGGATTTCCTCCGGCCACACGGTAAAGGCCACCGCCGGCCCCTTCACGTCCATCTCGCGCAGCACCTTCGGGTGCAGCTCGCCAAAGACGGCCAGCATTTTCCTGGGGCCGAGGCAGATGCGGCCATGCCGGCCGGGGTGCCACCAGCCTGCGCCCTCGCGCAGGATCTGCACCCTGGTCGGCGCGCCCAGCGCGGCGAGCACCGCCTCGGCATCGGCCCTGGCGTCGAAGACGTCGACCGCGCGGGCCGATCCGTGCACGTCGCGCGCGGCGCTGCGCCCGACCAGAAGCCCCGCCACCTGCAGATGCTGATCGCCCGGCTCGCCGCCATCAAAGGCGTGCCCGACCTCGAAGAGCGCCAGATCGGCGAACCCGCGCGCCTGGTTGCGGGCTGCGGCCTGCAACAGCCCGGCCAGCAGGTCGGGGCGCAGGTGGCTCATCTCGGAACTGATCGGGTTCGCGAGCATGGTGGCGTCATCGCCGCCGTCGAACAGCTCCGCGCTGGCGCGGTCGATGAAGGCGTAGGTCACGCATTCATTGTAGCCCAGCGCCGCGCAGGTGCGCCGCGCAGCCTGTTCGCGCCGCTGCAGCGGGCTGAGGATGGGCTTGGGAACGCCGGCCTGCGCGCGCGGCATCGGCTGGCCCTGAAGCCGCGAGAGTGAGGCGATACGCGCCACCTCCTCGACCAGATCGGCCTCGCCCTGAACATCGGGCCGCCAGCTTGGCACATACGCCATGTTGCCTTCGAGCCGGAAGCCCAGCCGGGTCAGCGTCTGGCGCTGCTCGGCCTCGGGGATGTCCATGCCGACAAGCGATTGCACCCGCGCGGGATCGAGCCGGTAGGCGCGCGCGGTTTCGGGCACCTCGCCGGCCGCGACCATGCTCGACGGCTCGCCGCCGCACAGCTCGACGATCATTTCGGTCGCCAGATCGAGTCCGTCGAAGTTGAATTCCGGGTCCACCCCCCGCTCGAAGCGGTAGCGCGCGTCGGAGTTGATCTTGAGCGCGCGACCGGTCTCGGCGATCTGGATATGGTTCCAGAGGGCCGATTCCAGAAAGACCTCGGTGGTCTCGTCGGTGCAGCCGGTGGGCAGCCCGCCCATGACCCCGCCGATGCTTTGCGGGCCGTTGTCGTCGGAAATCGCCATCTGGCCGGGGGCAAGGGTGTATTCCTTGTCGTCGAGCGCGATCAGCCGCTCGCCGCCTTGCGCGCGGTGGATGCGCAGGTTGCCGGCCACCTTGCCGGCATCAAAAACGTGCAGCGGGCGGTTGCGGTCATAAGTAAAGAAGTTGGTCACATCCACCAGCGCCGAGATCGGGCGCAGCCCGATGGCGCGCAGCCGGTCCTGCAGCCATTGAGGGCTGGGGCCGTTGGTGACCCCGCGGATAACCCGCCCGGCAAAGACGTAACAGCCGTCGCGCGTGTCCTCGTCGATGCTCACGCTCAGGGGGCAGGGAAACTGTCCCTCGACATGGGCCTGCGGCGCCGGCTTCAGTGTCCCCAGCCCGCGCGCCGCCAGATCGCGGGCGATCCCGCGCACGCCCAGCGCGTCGGGGCGGTTGGGGGTGATGGCGATCTCGATCACCGGATCGACCCTGGCGGGATCGTTCCCGGCCAGCCACGCGGCAAAGCTCTGCCCGACCTCGCCCGAGGGCAGTTCGATGATGCCCTCATGCTCGTCCGAAAGCTCCATCTCGCGCTCGGAACACATCATGCCGTGGCTCTCGACGCCGCGGATTTTTCCTACCGTGATGGTGGTGTCGATACCGGGCACGTAGGTGCCGGGATGCGCCACGACAACGGTGATGCCCTCGCGCGCGTTGGGCGCACCGCAGACGATCTGTTTCTCGCCCTGGTCGGTCAACACCCGACAGACGCGCAGGCGGTCGGCATCGGGGTGCTGCACGGCCGCCAGCACCTTGCCGATGGTAAAGCCCGCCAGCCGCGCCGCAGGGTCGAAAACCCCTTCGACCTCGAGCCCCAGATCGGTCAGGGTCTCGGCGATCTCGTCGACCGTGGCTTGCGTGTCGAGATGGTCCTTCAGCCAGGAGAGGGTGAATTTCATGCGCGTGCCGTCCGCCGGTAATTTCGGGTCTCGCGCGGCGTTTAGCCCATATGCCCGGCCGTTGGAAGAGGGCCGGCACGCGCAGGCCGATGGACAGCGGTCCGCTTTTTGCCTAAGCCCCTGCCAAAGTCGGCATGGACGAGACGATGATGAGGCGCGAGGCGTTCACGATCAACGGCCATGCGGTCGCGGCCGGCACCCGGCGGACTGTCGATGTGCCGGTGAGCACGCTTTCCGATCACACCCCGGTCGATCTGTCGGTGCATGTGATCCACGGCCGCAGGCCCGGCCCGGTGCTGTTCGTCTCGGCCGCGATCCACGGCGACGAGGTGATCGGGGTCGAGATCGTGCGCCGGCTGCTGCGCGCCGCACCGATGAGGTCGCTCGCCGGCACGCTGATGGCGGTGCCGATCGTCAACAGCTTCGGGTTCATGAACCATTCGCGCTACCTGCCCGACCGGCGCGACCTCAACCGCTCGTTCCCGGGGCTGAGCGAGGGCTCGATGGCCTCGCGGCTGGCGCATATCTTCATGACTGAGGTCGTCGGGCGCGCCGATGTCGGCATCGACCTGCATTCGGCCGCGATCCACCGCCAGAACCTGCCGCAGATCCGGCTCACGCCCGACAACGACCGGCTCGCCGCGCTCGGCCAGGCCTTCGGGACGCCGGTGATCGTGCCCTCGAAGCTGCGCGAGGGATCGCTGCGCATGGCGGCCGAGGCCACCGGCGTCGACGTGCTGCTCTACGAGGGCGGCGAGGGGCTGCGCTTTGACGAACTCGCCGTGCGCGCCGGCGTCAGCGGCATCCTGCGGGTGATGCAGCATCTGGGCATGATCGGCGCGCGCGGGGTGCCGAAACTGCGCCACGCCCCGGTTCTGGCCGCCTCCTCGCACTGGTACCGGGCCCCGGTGGGCGGAGTCTTTCGCGGCTATGTGCCGGTTGGCGCGGCGGTGAGCCCCGGCACCGTTCTGGGGGTGGTATCGGACCCCTTCGGCGAGATCGAAAGCGAGATCACCGCCGAGGCGCGCGGCATCATCATCGGGCGCTCGAACATGCCCGCCGTCTACGAGGGCGAGGCGCTATTCCACATCGCCGAGACCCCGCGCGCCGATCACGCCGCCGAGGGCGTCACCGCCCATCTCGAGGCGGCGCCGCTCTATGACGAGGACGAGATCATCTGAGGCGCTTCACCTCGTCTCGTCGCGATTCTGCGGGTTGAGGAAGATCGAGACCGTGAGCAGGCTGAAGATCAGCTCGTAGACCTCCCATTTGCGCTCCTGGTCCATCGCCGCGATGATCAGGCTGGCGATCACCGCAATGATCGCATGACGCGGCCACGGCACCGGCACCACCAGCCGGCCGGCGAGCCGGCGCAGCCACCCTGACCGCAGATAGAGCGGCGGCAGCACCACCAGATAAAGCAGGATCGCCGCCGTCAGCACGTTGCCGAAGAGCGTCTCGGCAGGTGCGAACTGCCGACCACGAGGTTGTGCAGATTGGTCTCGCCCTGAAAGTTGTGCTGCTGAAAGTACTCTCCCGATTCCCAGCCGAATATGCGCTGCCCCCAGGACATCTCTTCGCCGGCGCCGAAAAAGAAGACGATCGCGTAAACCGCCGTCAGCGCCGCGCCGCCGCGATTGCCCCGCCGCCAGAGTGCCCGGGCGTTGACCAGCAGGATGATGCCGCTCAGGGCGAGAAAGACGATGGTGGCATATTCCATTACCCCCGTCCTCGGACGCGAACGGGCTCACGAAATAGATCGGATCCCACAGGTGAACGGCAACCGAGACCGCCAGCACGCCGGCAATGGCCACCAGAAACCAGTCGATCCTTTTGCTCATGCTGCCCCGTCCTGCGTGGTCCTGCGTCTCGTATCCGGCCCTAGCTATTGCGGACGCATGGCAGAGGCAAGCGCTGGCATTGCCGGCGGGTGCGTGGCGTCGCGGGCGCGCGCTCAGCCGCCCCCGCCCCGGCGCTGCGGGCGCAGGAAGATCGACACCGCCAGCAGCGCGAACACCAACTCGTAGACCTCCCAGTTGCGGCGCACGTCGATCGCCGCAACGACGAGGCTGGCAATTATGGCAATGGCGCCGTGATGCAGACGCGGGACCGGCACCGCGAGCCGGTCGGCCAGCCGCGCGATGGCCGCGACACGCGGATAAAGCAGCGGCAGCACCACCAGGTAAAGCAACAGCACCGCGGTCAGAACGCTGCCAAAGAGCGTCCGGGCTAGCCGGTGCCCGCCAACCGTCAGGTTGTGCAGGCTGATTTCGTTCTGATAGTTGTTGCGGGCAAAGAAATCCGGCGTGCCCCAGCCGAAGATGCGCTGCCCCCAGGAAATCTCCTCGCCCGCGGCAAAGACGAAGAGCATGGCATAGACCAGCGTCAGCCCGGCGGCCAACCGCGCGCCACGGCCGATGAATCGGGCCGCGCGCCACAAGAGCACCAGCGCCGCAACAAGAAGAAAGATCGCGGTCGCGTTTTCGACCAGCCGGTCCTCGGCGGCAAAGACCGTGCGGAAATACTCGGGCGATACCCGCGCGATCACGACCGAGGCCGCTAGCGTGATCGCAATCAGGACCAGCGCCAGTCGGTCAAGGAATGTTCTGGCATTCATCTCTCGGGGCACCCCGGGGGACAACGGGAAAGGGTGGCATGACAAACCCCCGGACACACTCGCCGGGGGTCGTCGTGGGTCGCGTACCGGTCGACCGGGCGGCGCTGCTCAGAGCATCCCTTCGCGCTGAGCCTTCTTGCGCGCCAGCTTGCGGGCGCGGCGGATGGCCTCGGCCTTTTCGCGCGCGCGCTTTTCCGACGGTTTCTCGAAATGCTGCTTGAGCTTCATTTCGCGGAACACGCCTTCGCGCTGCAGCTTTTTCTTCAGGGCGCGGAGCGCCTGATCGACGTTGTTGTCGCGAACACTGACCTGCATGTGGTTTTCACCACCTTTCTGGGTTTGAGTTGCATGAAAATGCAGGAGGTGGCCGTATAGCAAAGCCGATTTAGTTTGTCTAGGGTGGGCGCGCCGGGCAAGAGAGGCACCTATGACCGACAGCGACGTGAAAGCGAAACTCCTGGACGCGGCCGGGCTGCATGTCCCCTTCGACGGCTGGAGCGAGACCGCATTCCGCGCCGCGGTGGCGGAGGCCGGCCTCGACCCGGCGCTGGCGCGCGCGGTCTGCCCGCGCGGCGCGGTCGATCTGGCGCTGGCCTATCACGAAGCGGGCGATGCCGAGATGCTGCGCCGCCTCGACAGCACCGACATGGCCGACATGCGCTTTCGCGACAAGGTGGCGCTGGCGGTCCGCCTCAGGATCGAGGCGGCCGACGACAGGGGAGCTGGTGCGCCGCGGCATGACGCTTTTCGCGCTGCCCCGGCACGCGCTCGACGGGGCGCGTGCACTGTGGCGCACCGCCGACCGGATCTGGACGGCGCTTGGCGACACCGCCGACGATGTGAACTGGTACACCAAGCGCGCCACGCTGTCGGCAGTCTACGGCTCGACCGTGCTCTACTGGCTGGGCGACGACAGCGAGGGCGCGGCGCGGACCTGGGCCTTTCTCGACCGCCGCATCGCCGACGTGATGCAGATCGAGAAGGTCAAGGCGCGGGCACGCGACAACCGCCTCGTGGCCGGGCTGATGAGCGGGCCGCTGGCGTTTCTGGGGGCGATCAGGCCGCCCAAGGGACCGCCGGGCGCGGGGATGCCGGGCAGTTGGTCGCGGGACAATGACCGAGGAGGGCAGCATGACTGACACGATGACGGCGATCGAAATCACCGCGCCCGGCGGGCCGGAGGTTCTCGAGCCGGTCACCCGGCCGGTGCCCGTCCCGGCTCACGGCGAGGTGGTGATCAAAGTGGCGTTCGCCGGCATCAACCGGCCCGACGCGCTGCAGCGGGCAGGTATGTACGCGCCGCCGCCCGGCGCCAGCGACCTGCCGGGGCTCGAGGCCGCCGGCCGGATCGCCGCGGTCGGGCCGGGCGTTGCCGGCTGGTCGGTGGGCGACGAGGTCTGTGCGCTCTTGCCCGGGGGCGGTTATGCCGAGTTTGTCGCCACGCCCTCGGCGCATTGCCTGCCGGTGCCCGAGGGGCTCGGACTGCGCGAGGCCGCCTGTCTGCCCGAGACCTGTTTCACCGTCTGGCACAATGTCTTTCAGCGCGGGCGGCTGCGTGGCGGCGAGCGGTTCCTCGTCCATGGCGGCTCGTCAGGCATCGGCACCACCGCGATCCAGCTCGCGCGGGCCTTCGGCGCGCGGGTCTTCGCCACCGCCGGTTCGGCCGAGAAATGCGCCGCCTGCCGCGAACTCGGCGCCGAGCGGGCGATCAACTACCGCGAGGAGGATTTCGTCGAGGTGCTGCGCGCCGAGGGCGGCGCCGATCTGATTCTCGACATGGTCGGCGGCGACTACCTGCCGCGCAACATCAAGAGCCTCGCCGATGACGGCCGGCTGGTGCAGATCGCGTTCCTTCAGGGCCCGAGGGTGGAGATGAACTTCACCCCGGTGATGATGCGCCGGCTGACCATTACCGGCTCCACCCTGCGCCCGCAGAGCGATCAGGCCAAGGCCGGCATCGCCGAGGAACTGCGCGCCCATGTCTGGCCGCTGATCGAGTCGGGGCGCGTCGCGCCGGTGATCGATTCGGAGTTCGCGCTGGCGGACGCCGCGCAGGCCCACGCGCGGATGGAGGCGGGCGCGCATATCGGCAAGATCGTGCTGAAGGTCGGCTGAGGCGGTGGGCGCGGCGCAGGCGGCCATTCTCGGGCTGGCGGTCCTCAGCCTCTGCCTGAGCCTCTGGGCGATCCGGGCCGACACCCCGCCCGAATGGCGCCTAGCCCTGCCCGCGCCGGTGGAGATGACCGGCGCGCCGGTCTTCGAGACCGTTTTCGACTACACCCCCGAGACCGGGCAGGCGCATTCACCGGCGATCCGCCTGACCGAGGACGGCTTTGATCTGATGTGGTTTCAGGGCTCGGCCGAGGCGCAGGCGGATGTGGACATCCACGCCGCGCGGTTTTTCCGCGGCGCTGATGGCTGGCAGGCGGGGCCCGTGCATTTGCTCCTGACCCGCAACGATCTGGGCGCGGCGATGGTGCCGCGCCAGATCGTGGTGACATTGGGCAACACCATCGAGAACGAGGCCGTGCCGGGCGCGCTTTACGCCACGGTGGCGTCGGTCGGCGGCTGGGCGATGGCCTCGGTCGCGGATGTGCGCATGGCGGACGGCCGGCCCGCGCAGGCGCGCAAGCTCAGCCTCTCGCCGGTGCTGAACCGCTCGAACCTGGTGAAATCGCCGATGGTGGAATACGCGGACGGCAGCCACGCCCTGCCCGCCTATTTCGAGATGGGCGCAACCCATGGCCTGCTGGTGCGCCTCGACGGGCACGGCCGGGTGCGCGACACCCGCCGGATCGGGGCGGCACGGGGCGCGGGCAAACCGATCCAGCCGATGATCGTGGCGCTGAGCGAAACCCGCGCGCTGGCGTTCCTGCGCGATTTCGACCCCGGCCACCGGCTCATGATCACCCGCACCGAGGATGGCGGCCGGAACTGGTCGCCGGCCCGGGCGATGGCGATGGAAAACCCCAGTTCGCCGGTGGCGGCGCTCGCCCTGGGCAACGGGCGCATCCTGATGGCCGTCAACGACGCCGCCGACCGGCCCGAACTGCTGCGGCTGATGCTGAGCCCCGACGAGGGCGCCAGCTGGCGGGTGCTGCACGAATTCGAGGGCGAGGGCGCGCTGCGCTACCCGATGCTGCGGCACCTGCCCCGAGGGGAGATCGTTCTCACCTATTCCAAGGGCACCAAGCGCGGCGTGGTCGCGCATGTCTTCAATCCCGCCTGGGTGGCGGCGCAATGACCGGGCTCGGGGCCTCGGCCGCGCTGGCGGTGCTGATTGGCTGGGCGGTCTTCGCGCTCGCGGGCTGGGTGGCCGCGCCGGTGCTCGCCGCCGGGCTCGGGGCGGTGGCGGGCGCGGGGCTGGTGGTGGCCTTTCGCGACAGCCTGGCGCTGGGTGGCGCGGTGGCGCTGCTGGCGCCGATGGGCGTGATGCTGCCGGCGATGGCGCTGCGCCATGTCGCGGTCAGGCTGGGGCTGCCGGTGCCGGGTTTCGCCACCTGGGAACTCGCGGCGTTCCTGGTCCTCTATTCCGGGTTTCTCGCCGCCGCCTTCGGGGTGGTGCCGGTGGATGTCTATCGCCTGGGCTATGCGCCCCTGCCGGTGGCGGCGATGGTGCTCGGCCTTTGCGGCTACGGGCTTGTCACCGGCAACTGGTTTTTGGCGCTTGTTGCGGTGCTGGGTCAGGGGGCCTGGGTCATGGGCTGGGGCAGTTCCAACTGGTTCGACCATGTGCTGCACGCCGCGCTCTGGCCGGTGGCGGCGGTGGTTCTGGTGGCACGTCTGATCTGAGCGCGGCGGTGGAGCCCGGGTATTATCAACAAGGACGAAACACGGCGCGATTACCGAATCGGCGCGAAAAGCGCGTTCGGCAACCGGCAGTCGCGTGCCGTGTCGGGGGCGCAGGGGATGGGATCCGGGTCTTTCGAGAGACAGAGCCGCGCTTCCTGAATGCGACCCTCGCGGCAAGTGATCGTCAGCATGTCGGCGGTCCAGCCCGGGTTGGCCTTGAGAAACGCCTCCTCGACCACCGAGGCCGGCAGGCGCACCGGGTCGCGCAGCTTGCGAAAGACCGCGGGGCGGTTGACGCGGTGATAGGCCCGGCGCGCGAGCGCGAAATAGTCCACGGCCGCGAGCCCCGAGCAGGTACCGTGCTTCTTCCACTGGTACCGGGCAAGGCCGGCCGAGCCCATGATATCGGCCATCCCGGCGGTCGTGGCCCGCGACGGCGGGGTTCGGGCCGAGGAGCAGTGGGCGGGCCAGCCGCGAACATACTGAGGCCAGAGCCCGTGCAGCAGCCAGCCGGTATCGGCCTCGTCGCGGCACTGCGGGGCGCCGCGCGCGTCGCCCTCGAGTGCGCACCATGTGGGTGACCAGCTGAGCGAAAGCACGTAATAGTCGAACGCGCCCGCGCGCTCGCCATCGGCCCAGGCCGCGGATGCGCACCAAAGCAGGACGACGGCCGGGCGGTTCATGCGGTGTTTCTGGTCTTTTCTTTTTTCCCGCGGGTGACTATATACGCGCCAGGTTCCCCGACAATGGAAACTTGCCCCCTGGCGGGGCTGCCATTTCAGGCGACGGGGAAGATTTGCGTCAAGGAAAGGTGAAAGATGGCAAAACCGCTCATGACCAAGGCGACGGCCGTCTGGCTGATCGACAACACCACCATCGGTTTCAGGCAGATCGCCGACTTCGTCGGCATGCACGAACTGGAGATCCAGGGCATCGCCGATGGCGACGTGGCCGCCGGCGTCAAGGGCTTCGACCCGATCGCCAACAACCAGCTGACGCAGGAGGAGATCGAAAAGGCGGAAAAGGACCCCACCCACAAGCTGCGGCTCAAGTACAACCCCGCCGCCGAGGGTGAGGAAAAGCGCCGCGGGCCGCGCTATACACCGCTCTCCAAGCGTCAGGACCGGCCCAATGCGATCCTGTGGCTGGTCAAGTTCCACCCCGAACTGGTCGATGCCCAGATTGCCCGGCTGGTGGGCACCACCAAGCCCACCATCCAGTCGGTCCGCGAGCGCACCCACTGGAACATCTCGAACATGCAACCCATCGACCCGGTGGCGCTGGGGCTCTGCAAGCAGTCCGAGCTCGACGCCGCAGTGCAGAAGGCCGCCGCGAAGAAGGCCAGCGAAGGCGGGCCCATGGACGACGACGAGCGCCGCAAGCTGCTGTCGACCGAGCAGAGCCTCGGCATGGCGCCGGAACCGAAGATGCCCACCGCCATCGAGGGGCTGGAGACCTTCAGCCTGTCGGGCGGCAGCGGCGGCAAGGGCGGCGGCGACAA
This sequence comes from Roseovarius sp., assembly GCA_027493545.1. GTDB lineage: Bacteria > Pseudomonadota > Alphaproteobacteria > Rhodobacterales > Rhodobacteraceae > Roseovarius. The sequence goes on from JAOSKR010000001.1 coordinate 164,813, forward strand.
GATCGACGCCGAGAGCTTCTTCAACCTGCCCGATGCGGACGAGGACGACGACGAGGACGACGATACCGACCGCTGAGGTCCGGTCGGGCACACACGCGGCGCTCAGATCTCCTTGCGGGCGTTCAGCGCGGCGCTGATGGTGCCGTCATCGAGATAATCCAGCTCGCCCCCCACCGGCACGCCCTGTGCGAGCGACGTCAGCCGCACCCGACCCTCGAGCTGGTCGGCGATGTAGTGGGCGGTGATCTGGCCGTCGATGGTGGCCTTGAGGGCAAGGATCACCTCGGTCGCGCCCTCTTCCGCCACGCGGGCGATCAGATCGGGGATGCGCAGCTGCTCGGGGCCGACCTGGTCGAGTGCGCTGAGGGTGCCGCCAAGGACGTGATAGCGTCCCTTGAAGACGCCGGCGCGTTCCATCGCCCAGAGGTCGGCCACGTCCTCGACCACGCAGATGAGGCCGGTCGCACGGCGCTGGTCGGCGCAGATGTGGCATATCTCCGTCGTGCCGACATTGCCGCAAATCGTGCATTCGCGCGCCGTCTCGGCAACCTTCTGCATCTGCCGCGCGAGCGGCGTCAGCAGCAGGTCGCGCTTGCGCACAAGCTGCAGCACCGCGCGCCGGGCCGAGCGGGGGCCAAGCCCCGGCAGCCGGGCCATCAGCTCGATCAGCGTCTCGATGTCGCGGGTGGAACTCATGCGTCTTGGCCCCGGCCCGGGGGCCTCAGAACGGCAGGTCCATGTCCTTGGGCAGGCCCATGCCCTCGGTGATCCTGCCCATCTCCTTTTTGGCGCGCTCGCCGGCCTTGGCCTGGGCATCCTTGATCGCGGCGAGGATCAGGTCCTCGACCACCTCCTTGTCGTCGGCGTTGAAGATCGAGGGGTCGATGTCGAGAGACTTCAACTCGCCCTTGACGGTGCAGGTGGCGCGGACGAGACCGGCGCCGGACTCGCCCTCGACGGTCACGCGATGCATCTCTTCCTGCAGGGCGGCCATCTTCTTCTGCATCTCCTGGGCGGCCTTCATCATCTTGGCCATGTCGCCCATCTGGCCCAGTCCCTTGAACATCGCCTCTCCGGGGTTCGGGTTTCGTTTGCTGTCGCATCCTAGATACGGGGGCCGGGGGCGGGGACAAGGGCAGGCGGACGCGGCGGGTTGTTGCGGCCGGCCGGGCGGGCGGCGGCGCAGGTTGGTGATGCATGGCGTATTTCGTTGAAAAACTCGTGCTTGATCGAAGCGTAAGTTGCTGATTCAATTATTCTGACCAGCGCGAGAGTTGAGCAATGTTGGGACCGAGACAGGAAGCGCAGGCAGCACTTTTCTACGAGTTCTCGCTGGAAGATCATGTTCCCCAAGATCACTTGTTGCGTTCGATTGATCGGTTCGTCGATCTGAGCGACATCCGCCAGTATTTGGCAGAGTTTTACAGCCACACGGGCCGACCCTCGGTCGATCCTGAGTTGCTGATCCGCATGCTGTTGGTCGGCTATTGCTTCGGCATCCGGTCGGAGCGTCGCCTGTGCGAGGAGGTGCATCTGAACCTGGCGTATCGCTGGTTCTGCCGCCTCGATCTGAGCGACCGGGTTCCGGATCACTCCACCTTCTCCAAGAACCGTCATGGCCGGTTTCGCGACAGCGAATTGCCGCGCCATCTGTTTGAGACGACCGTCGCGCGCTGCATCGCGGAAGGTCTGGTCAGTGGCTAACGCATGGCCATCGACGCCAGCCTTATCGAGGCCGATGCGAACAAGCAGAACTCTACACCGAAGGAGGACTGGGACGTCTCGCAGATCGACCCGGCCGCTGCACCCCGCGTGGTTCGCGAGTATCTCGACACGCTGGACGAGGCTGCCTTCGGGGCCGCCAGCGAGGTCCAGCCCAAGTTCACCTCGCATTCCGACCCGGGGACCGACCGGCAAGGGGCGCGCCAAATACCGCGCCTTGCGACTGACCTGTCAGGCGTGCCCATCGAAACAGAAATGCTGCCCGAATGCAGATGCCAGATCGATCACCCGCGAAGAACACGAAGACGCCCGCCAGGTCGCCAAGGATATCTCGAAGGCCAAGCAATACGACTTCTCGATGAAGCTTCGCAAAAAGGTCGAGATGCTCTTCGCCCACCTCAAGCGCATTCTGGGCCTGGGTCGGCTGCGATTACGAGGTCCATGTGGCGCAAATGACGAATTCTTGCTCGCAGCCACCGCCCAGAACCTCCGGGAACTGGCAAAGATCTTTCCCGCACCGCAGCAAACGCGCAAAGCCTGATCAAAGAGGCGCTTGCGCGCTCTTCAGGCCGTCACTTTATGCGCAAGCAACACGTTGTTTTTCCACAGAATCGGCGGTTTCCGGACCTTCTCTGCGATATTTGGCGACCTCCCCTCGAGTGAAAAAGCGGTCATTCGCGGAACTATTCAGACGCGAGATCAAAACATTGATCGGAGAGGCAGAGCCCGGCCCTTTTCTGCGATCGGTTCGATTGCTGCACTTGCGGGGAGAACCTCAACTCGCGGTGATTTCGGGTCCGAATGGCTGACGGACCAAAGCTGACCTTGACAGGGATTGATGGCGCTCGATCCTCCGACTCTCAGAATACCAGCGAACGTGCCGTTCCTATCGCCGCAGACCACATCGGTTCATCTCTTCGGGCGCGCTGCAAGACCAATGGCTTTCCCCTGCCATTCGCCTGCTTTTTTCGAGAACAAGTGCGCCGATCGCATAGCCGGCCCACCCTCTCCATCAGGCAGCGCGGCAGCCCCGCGCTCAAACCGCATCCGTCAGGGCAAGCAGGTTGCGCCCGGATTTATGGACGCCGTCCCGGATGTCGTTGGTGATAGCGTCGCGCAATGCGGCCGCGTCGCGGGTCGTCAGGGCCGCAAGAATTTCCTTGTGACGATCGATCTCGTAATACTCCGTGACCCGCATGATGGCTTGGCGCTGGAACGGGCCAAGCTGCAGCCAGATGCTTTCGACGATCGGCATCGAGGCCTGCGCCGGGTTGACCGTGTAGAGCGTGCGATGAAAGGCCTGATTCAGCAAGGTCAGCTGATCCAGATCCCGTTCAGCGACGAACCGGTCCATCCTGTCGTCGATCTCGGTCAGCTTTTCGATGATGATGTCTGACACATAGGGCAGCGCACGCTTGGCTGTATGGACCTCGACCGCGATGCGCAGGGCGACCAGCTCCTCAAAGTGATCGGGCGTCATCAAAGGCACCGTCATGCGCCTGTTATCCTTGATCTGTATCGCATGTTCCGAGCTGAGCCGCCGGACCGCCTCGCGCACCGGCGTCGGGCTGAGGCCCAGGCGTTCGGCCAGACCCCGCATCGTCAGCGACGTGCCGGGCTCGATCGCGCCCAGCATGATCGCGTTGCGCAGGCGCTCGTAGACGTATTCCTGCGTCGTTGCCGCCGCATTTTCAGGAATGTCCGGGATGTTGAGGTCGCTGTTGCGGATCATGTCGCTGTCCTTGGATAGGCCTTGCGCAACTATAACTATATTGCCTGAACAGATTGACACAATGCGGTAAATGATATTACTACAATCACAACGATATCACGATACTGATAACAGTATCTAATGGTGGCACATGTCCGAAAACAAGGCCGAAGCCTGGCTGGCAAAGCATCCGGAGATCGATTCCATCTTCGCCAGTGTCTGCGATCTGAACGGCACGATGCGGGGCAAGCGTATTCCCGTGGATCAGGTGTCCAAGGTGGTCGAGGGGGATTGCGGATGCCCTTGTCGATTGTTGGCATGGATGTCTGGGGCGAGGATGTCGAAAACAGCGAACTGGTCTTCGAGACCGGCGATTCCGACGGGCTGTGCGATTTTACCGGCCGCCCCCTGATGCCGATCAGCTGGACCAGCCGCCCGACGGCGCTGGCGATGCTGTGGATGCGCCAGGAGGACGGCACGCCGTTTCCGGGCGATCCGCGTCGTGCCCTGGCGCGTGTGGCCGAGCAATACAGGGACCGCGGATTGACGCCGGTCGTGGCGACCGAGCTGGAATTCTACCGGTCGATCCGACAGGGGATCACCCGCAGGCGCCCTGCTCGCCGGTGACCGGCAAGCGGCTGGATTCCGACGGGGCGCTGTCACTGGACGAATTGCAGCACTTCGATGAATTTCTGAACGACGTCTATGATGCCTGCGAATTGCAGGGCATTCCTGCGGATGCGGCGATTTCGGAAAACGGTGCCGGGCAGTTCGAGATCAACATGCGCCATGTTGCCGACCCGTTGCGCGCCGCCGACGATGCCGTACTGTTCAAGCGGCTGGTGCGCGGCATCGCGCGCAAGCACGGGTTTGCCGCCACCTTCATGGCCAAACCCTATGGCAATCTGTCCGGCAGCGGCTTTCATGTGCATTTCTCGCTGGTCGATAAGGCCGGCGTGAATGTGTTCGACAACGGCGGTGCCGAAGGCACACCATTGATGCTGAACGCGGTGGCCGGATTGCTGGCGACGATGCAGCAAAATACCCTGACATTCGCTCCGCACGAAAACTCCTATCGCCGCCTGCTACCCGGTGCGCATGCGCCCACCAACGTGGCCTGGGGCTATGAAAACCGCACCGCCGCGATCCGCATTCCCGGCGGCTCTCCCGAGGCGCGGCGCATCGAGCATCGCGTCGCCGGGGCGGATGCCAATCCCTACCTTGTGCTGGCCAGCGTTCTGGGCGGCGCGCTCTTGGGCATCGAGCGGGACATGCAGCCGGCGGCCCCGATCACCGGCGATGCGTATTCGATGAAGCTGGACAACCTGCCGCTGGACTGGGCGACCGCCATCGACGCCTTTCGCAAGGGAGCGGATGTGCCCGCGATCTTTTCCAATCGCCTGCAAACGATGCTGGTCGAATGCAAGTTACAGGAACTGCGCAAATTTGCCCGCCATGTGACCAATTTCGAATATGACACCTATCTGGAGGTCGTGTGATGGCCCTGCCGCACCACCCCTATGCCGGTGATGGCAGCCACACGACCAGCTATTATGCGGCCTCGGCCAACCCTGCGCCCGAGCGGCCCGAACTGGTGGGCGACCATCAGATCGACGTCTGCATCGTGGGCGCGGGGTATAGCGGGCTCTCGACCGGGCTGCACCTTGCCGAAAAGGGCTACGAGGTCGCCATCATCGAGGGCGCGCAGGTCGGGTGGGGTGCGTCGGGGCGCAATGGCGGGCAGATCGTCAACGGGCTGAACGCCAGCCTGCAGACGATCAGGAAACGCTATGGGCAGGACACCGCTACCTTCGTCGCCGGTCTGGTGCAGGAAGGCGGCGAGATCATCCGCGAACGGGTCAGCACCTATGACATCCAGTGCGATCTGAAGGACGGCAACATCTTCACCGGTCTGACCGCCGCCCATATGCGCGAGCTGGAAGAGCGGATGACCCTCTGGGCGAGCTACGGCATCAAGAACCGGGGAGATGCTGGACAAGGACCAGCTGCGCAAGCACGTCAATTCCGACCTCTACGCCGGCGGGCTGATCGACCATTCCGGCGGCCATATGCACCCGCTGAACCTTGCCCTCGGCGAGGCGGCGGCGTTCGAGCAGAACGGCGGTACGATCTACGAGAAGTCTCCGGTGATCGACGTCGATCACGCGGCGGCGCGGCCCGTGGTCAGAACCGCAAGAGGGTCGATGACCTGCAAGACGCTGGTGCTGTGCGGCAACGCCTATCTGGGGCACGTGGTGCCGACGCTGACCTCGCGGGTGATGCCGGTCTCGACCCAGGTAATGGCGACCGAACCGCTGGGCGAGGCGCGCGCGCATGACTTGCTGCCGACGGATACCTGCGTCGAGGATATCCGCTACATCCTCGACTACTATCGTCTGTCGGGCGACAAGCGCCTGCTGTTCGGTGGCGGCACTGTTTACGGCGGCGCAGACCCCAGCGACATCAAGGCCAAGCTGCAGCGCAACATGGACAAGGTGTTCCCGCAGCTCAAGGGCGTCAGGATCGACCATGCCCGGAGCGGCAATTTCGCCCTGTCGTTCAGCCGCGTGCCGCAAATGGGCCGGATCGGCGACAACACCTATTTCGCGCATGGCTACAGCGGCCATGGCGTCACCGGCTCACACACTTTCGGGCGCATCCTGTCCGAGGCGATCGACGGCGACCTGACCCGGTTTGACGTCTTCGCCAAGGTGCCGTGGTATCCGTTCCCCGGCGGCCGCATGTTCCGCGTGCCCTATTCGATGATCGGTTCGTGGTGGTACGGCCTGCGCGACAAACTTGGCGTATGACGAAGCAAACACATTATCCAAAGGGAGGATAAGATGAGGAAAACGACATTGATCTGCAGCGCGCTGGCGCTGAGTGCCGGGGCTGCATGGGCCGACGGTCAACTGAACGTCTATCACTGGTCCGACTACGTGGCCGAGGACACGATTGCCAATTTCGAGGCGCAAACCGGCATCACGGTGAATTACGATGTGTTCGACAGCAACGAAGTGCTGGAAACCAAGATACTGACCGGTGCCAGCGGCTATGATGTCGTGGTGCCGTCGATCGAATTCCTGGCCCGTCAGGCGCAGGCAGGCGTGTTTGCCAGGATCGACAAGGACAAGCTGTCAAACTAAGGCAACCTCGACCCCGAGATCCTCAAGATCATCGCGGTAAACGATCCCGACAATATCTATGGTGTGCCCTACATGATGTTCTCCACCGGGATCGGCTAGAATGTCGACAAGGTGGCCGAACGTATCGACGCCGACAAGATCGGCAGCTGGGACATGGTCTTTGACCCGGAAACCGTCGCCAGGCTGGCCGATTGCGGTGTTGCCGTGCTGGACTCGCCCTCCGAGGTGATGGCCCCGGCGCTGAACTACCGGGGCTGGATCCGAACTCCGAGGACAAGGCCGATCTGGCAAAGGCCGAAGCGTTGACGATGGGGGTTCGTCCCTACGTCCGCTATTTCCATTCCTCGCAATATGTCAATGATCTGGCCAATGGCGATATCTGTGTGTCGATCGGCTATTCCGGCGACGTCGTGCAAGCGCGCGACCGTACCGCCGAGGCCGGACAGGGAATCAAGGTCGCCTACACGATCCCGCGCGAGGGCGCACAGGTCGGCTTTGACATGATGGCAATCCCCGATGACGCGCCAAATCCCGAGAACGCGCTGAAATTCATCAATTACATCCTTCAGCCCAAGGTTGCCGCCGACATCACCAACTGGAGTGCGCCCCTCGAGGTCGACACCAGGGTAGCGCACCGTGCTGTCCATCTTCGTGTGACCGAGAAGAAGCTGAACCGCCCGCGGATTGCCGGTCTTCCGACAGATCTGGGCGACCTTTGTCCGGCGCATCGAATGAGTGCCGTAGGCATTCGGCTCAAGGCCGATCGAAGTCACCCACACTCTGACAAGCCGAGCATGCTGCCGGGTAGAGAGGTGAAGCCGGTCGTGAAAGCGGCGGGGCCACAGATGCTGCGAGCCGAGCATCATAGGATCAGAGAGCCAAGCCATCAGGGATTTTCAAGTTCCCTCGCTGATCTCGAAGCGGACCGGTTTCCCGGTCTTGCTCTGAACAATTGAGGCGCGTTCCTTTACTTGGCCGGCCACATAAACGTCGGCGACCAAGAGCTTCACGAGGTCGCACCCTCGAAGCTTGCTGTCGATGGCAAGGTTGAATGGCGCGAGATCCCTGGTGTGTCCGGCAATCTCGAGACGGCCCCGGATCGCCCAGACGTGCTTGGGCAGTAGTGGGCGCTTCTGGCCGACGATGCGGCCCTTGTTCCAGGCGGGACGGCAGGCGCGGATGGCTGGCAAGTTGGCGGTGGAAATATCAGTTCCTCCCATCCGCCGTGCCCACCTCGTCCTCGACGTCGTGCCGATGGGCCGATCATGGCAGCCCGAGAAGCCCGGATGGCCGCTCCGAGCCCAATTTGCCGAATGCCGCGGGACGCACGAATGCCCGGTCGCGCCGGCGGGGCAAATATTTTCAACGACTGCCTGGTTCCTGTCTGGGGTTTATGGCCCCGGAAATCGGGCAATCTGCCGGCCCTTCCCCAAGCGAGCGTTTCAGGAGTTGATCGCAGGTTGCCGAGACCATCGTGAATTGGTACGCGATAGTCTGATTGGCTTTCTGTCCATGAACCCACGCTGCAGGCCGGCCGCATGCCTGCATTGCCAGGCATCTTGAACAGGTCTTGCCCCCTACCCGGAGATGGAAATGACAGATCTGAACAGCCGTTACGGCCTGAACCCGCCCCACAGCGAAGTGGTCAACGCTTGCCGGCAGATCGAGCCCTGCGACGCACTCGATATGGGGGTGCTCGAACGGCCGCAATGCCCTTTACCTCAGCCAGCAGGGTTTCAAGGTTACCGCAGTGGACAGCAATGCCAATGCCATTGGCATGCTCCAATCCATTGTCGCGCAAGAAGGCATCAGCAGTATCGATCCGCGTGTCTATGACATCAACCAGGCCGGATTGGATGCCGACTATGGGTTCATTGCCTGTACCGTGACCCTGATGTTTCTCGACCCCGGGCGGGTCGAGGCCGTTATCGCCGACATGCAGACGCATACGGTGCCCGGCGGCTCCAATCTGATCGTTTGTGCCATGGATACGGCCGCTCACCCGTGCCCGATCGGGTTCCCGTTCACCCCTGCATGAAGGCCAGCTCAGCACGATCTATCAGGGCTGGGAAATGCTCAAGTACAACGAAGACCTTGGCACCATGCACAACGGGGCACAGCTACAGTTTGCAACCATGCTGGCGCGCAAACCGGCATAGGCGCCAACGTCCTCGAACACGCGCACGGCACCGTGCCATACCAGCCGCTCTTTCTGGCAAGAGATATCTTGGGGGGCGGGGAAAGCTCTTGCGCGTCCGCGAATGTCGCCGGCAGGTGGCCTGTGGCTCCAAAACGACCCTTTGTCGAGCGGTGATCGAAAGCTGACATTGGTTCACTTGCCGTGAATTCACACGTCTTCCCGCAATGCAGTCAGTGACCTCGAGATAGAGCTGCACCATGCAATGAATCTCGGCTCTGGGGACACTGCATCACGCCGACGAGGGGCAGCGGGAACGGCACCAGTGGACTGAAAGCAGGCATTCTTGGTCCGGTTCGCCGCACCATTCACAACCAGATGTCACCTCATCGAGTGACAAGATGGTGACACGAGACTGCATGCAGAAAAGTGACAAGACCGTCAAAAGGTAACAGGTTACCGCGTAACCCACTCAAAAACCAATCGAATTACCAGGAAGACAGTGGTGGAGCCTAGGGGGATCGAACCCCTGACCTCTTGCATGCCATGCAAGCGCTCTCCCAGCTGAGCTAAGGCCCCGTGCCACAGCGGCCCCGAGAGGGCCGCGATCCGCCGCTATCTAGGCAAAGCGCGGGGCGGGATCAAGCGGAAAATCCCGCCCGCCGCGATCAGCTGTCGGTGTCGTCGTCGGCAATGTCGGCAATGTCGTCGAGCGAGACGGTGTCGTCGTCGTCATCGTCATCGTCGAGAACGTCGTCACCCAGATCGACATCGACGTCATCGTCGTCGAGCACCTCGACGTCGGCGTCCTTGTCCGATCCGCGCATCTTCTTGGTTTCCGCGTCCTCGGCATCGGCGATGATCGTGCGGCTCTTGCCGCCTTCGAATCGCACTTCCTCACCCGTGTAGGGGCTGACGATCGGAGTCTTGTTGAGATCGTAGAAACGTTTGCCGGTGGTCGGGCAGACACGCTTGACGCCCCATTCTTCCTTGGGCATGGATGATCCTTTATTTGCAACTCTCATGGCCTTGCGGACGATCCGCGCCACCTGCCATAACCGGGGGAGGTGTCAAAGGCTTTGCGCAATCCCGCGCGCACCGTTCCACTGAAGTGGCATATGGGCGAACACATCCTTCCAGGCAACCCCCGTTGCCCTGATCCTGCGCCGATCGGCGCGGGCGCGCCGGATCTCGCTGCGGGTCTCGGCGCTCGACGGGCGCGTGACGCTCACGCTGCCTCCCGGTGTGCCCGAATCCCGGGCGCTGGATTTCGCCGGGCAGAAGGCGGACTGGCTGCGCCGGCAGCTGCGCGATCGCCCCGATACGGTGCCGGTGACCATCGGCGCCACTCTGCCGCTGGGCGGGGTGCCGATGCGTATCGTCTCGGCGCCCGGCGCGGGGGTGCGGGCGGAGGGCGGCCGGCTGCTGGTGCCCGGCCCCGCCGGGACCGCGCCCGCCCGGCTGCGCGCCTGGCTCAGGGCCCGCGCCCGTGACCGGCTGGCCGAGGCCTCGGACCGCCACGCCGTGGCCCTCGGCCGCACCTATGCCCGCATCACCCTGCGCGACACCCGCTCGCGCTGGGGGTCGTGCTCGGCCAGGAGCGGACTGTCCTATTCCTGGCGCCTGATCATGGCGCCGCCCGAAGTGCTCGACTACGTCGCCGCCCACGAGGTCGCGCACCTGGCCGAGATGAACCATTCGCCCGCCTTCTGGGCCACGGTCGCGCGGCTGATGCCCGGCCATGCCGCGCCGCGCCGCTGGCTGCGCGACAACGGTGCGTCGCTGCACCGCTACCGTTTTGGCGATTGACGGGCGCGGCATTTGTGATCACAATGGTGTTCCATGCTCGCCGCCGCCCGCTCCGATCCGGCCCCCAGTTCGGCCCATGACCGGGTCTATCGCGGGTTGCGCGGGCGCATCATGCACGGCGATCTGGCCCCGGGCCACGCGCTGACGCTGCGCGGGCTGGCGGCCGAATACGGTGTCTCGATGACGCCCGCGCGCGAGGCGGTGCGCCGCTTGTCCGCCGAAGGGGCGCTGACCGTATCCAGTTCGGGCCGGGTGACGACGCCGGAGCTCAGCAACGAGCGCATCGAGGAGCTTGCCGCCCTGCGCACCCTGATCGAGGTCGAACTCGCCAGTCGCGCCCTGCCGCGCGCGCATATCGCGCTCATCGACCGGCTGCAGACCATCAACGGCCTCATCGTCGAGGTCATCGCCCAGAGGGACGCGGTGGGCTATATCCGGCGCAACCTCGAATTTCACCGCACGCTCTATCTGCGTGCCCAGGCGCCGGCGATGCTGGCGATGGCCGAGACGGTGTGGCTGCAGCTGGGGCCGACCATGCGCATGCTCTATACCCGCGTCCACCGCCAGGAGCCGCCGCATTATCACCGCCTCATCATCGCCGCGCTCAAGGCCGGGGACGAACCGGGCCTGCGCCTTGCGGTGCGCTCGGACGTCACCCAGGGCCTGAAGATGCTGCTCTCGTGATGGCCGGGCTGGCCTGACGCCCGTTCGCAACCCGATCGCCGCGGGTCTGCGGCTTCACCGTCCGGGTGCCGGGCGGGTCAACCTGCTGCTCATTCATTTCGGCGTCAGGCAGGGCATGATCGACCCGCGCGAGACCGGCCACCACGCCTGAGGTGCCCGAAACGGCATGACCTCAGGCCGCCAGCCCCTTGTCGCCCATCTTCAGGAATTTCCGGCGCCGTTCCCTGATCAGCGCCGCGCGGTCCTTGCCGTCGAGTTCGGCCAGCATCTCTTCGATCGCCTCGCCCACCGCCTTGAGTGTCGCCGCGCGGTCGCGATGGGCGCCGCCCGGCGGCTCGGGGATCACCCGGTCGGCCACGCCGAGCCGCATCAGGTCCTGCGCGGTCAGGCGCAGCGCTTCGGCCGCCTCGCGCATCTTCTCGGCGTCCTTCCACAGGATCGAGGCGCAACCCTCGGGGCTGATCACCGAATAGACCGAATGCTCGAGCATCGCCACGCGGTCGGCCGAGGCAAACGCCACCGCCCCGCCCGATCCGCCCTCGCCGATGATGACGCTGACGAACGGCACGCCCACCCTCAGGCAGGTCTCGGTCGAGCGCGCGATCGCCTCGGATTGCCCGCGCTCCTCGGCGCCCTTGCCGGGATAGGCGCCGGGGGTGTCGACCAGCGTGATCAACGGCAGGCCGAACCTGTCGGCCATCTGCATCAGCCGGATCGCCTTGCGATACCCCTCGGGGCGGGCCATGCCGAAATTGCGCTCGATGCGGCTCTTGGTGTCGTGGCCCTTTTCGTGGCCGATCACCATCACCGGGCGGTCGCCAAACCGCGCCAGCCCGCCCATCACCGCCTGGTCGTCTGCGAAATTGCGGTCGCCGGCCAGGGCGGTGAATTCGGTGAAAAGCGCCTCGATGTAGTCCTTGCAGTGCGGGCGCTCGGGGTGGCGGGCGACCTGGCATTTGCGCCACGGGGTGAGGTTCTTGTAGAGATCGCGCAGCAGCGCCGCCGCCTTCTTGTCCAGCGCGCCGGCCTCGGCCTCGACATCCATGTCCTCGCTGGCCCGCGCCATCGCGCGCAGCTCTTCGGCCTTGCCTTCGATCTCCGCCAGAGGCTTTTCGAAATCGAGGTAGATGGTCATTCCCGCGCTCCTGCCAGTGCCATGGCGTTATATGACTTTCCCGGCGGCGATTTGCAATCGGAACACCGTCCTGGCCGCGGCACCCCGGAGGGTCGGCGCCGATGCCGGCCTCTTGCGCCATCGCTCAAACGGAGCGCCGGCGGCCGACGGTGTCATTTCGAGTATTTCCCGCAAGATGAACGCCCGGGCGAAGCGCCCCACCCGTGTCGGGCCGCGCCGGGTCGGCCTATTTCCGCCCCGCGATCCAGGTCTGCCAGACCCAGATCAGCAACAGCGCCCCCAGCACCGCGCCGACGAGACCGGCCAGCATCCCCATCATCGTCAGCAGCACCCGCAGCACCAGACCGCCCACCAGCGCCCCGGCGATACCGATGGCCACGGTGGTGACGATGCCGGTCTCGAGCCGCATCAGCCGGGTGGCCAGAAACCCCGCCGCCGCGCCGATGATGATCAGCCAGACAGCCATCATGACCCGCCCTCCTATCGCCTCTTGCGCCAATGCGTCGGCACGATCACCAGCGCGCCGACCGACGAGACGATCGCGTCCACCCCCGGCGAGCCAAAGCCCAGCCCGAACATGATGCGCACGAAGTAGAACAGGAACGCGCCGCCCACGCAGATGATGATCGACGGCAGATAGCCGTTGCGGGTAAAGCCCGAGCGTTCGCTGGCATAGCCGACGATGCCGGCGATCACGACGGTGCCGAAAAGCCGCAGGAACATCGCCCCTCCCTCAGGGCCGCGCGCCAAGGCGCGTCCCCGCGGGCACCGCCATGCCGCGCAGGAACGCATTCGCATCCTGTGCCGCGCGACCTGCCCGTTGCAAGCGTGAAATCCGCACCGCGCCCTGACCGCAGGCAATGGTCAGTGCGTCGTCGAGCACCTCGCCCGGGGCGCCCCGCCCCTCGGCCAGCTTTGAGCCCAGCAGCTTGACCCGCTCGCCGCCGATTTCGGTCCAGGCGCCGGGAAAGGGCGACAGGCCGCGGATGCGCGCGTCGACCGCCGGCGCCGGCGCGGTCCAGTCGATCCGCGCCTCGGCCTTGTCGATCTTGTCGGCATAGGTCACGCCCGCCTCGGGCTGGGGCTTGGGCACCAGCGTGCCGAGCCGCGCCAGCGCCGCGACAATGAGCCGCGCGCCGAGCGCCGCCAGCCGGTCGTGCAGGCTGCCGGCAGTATCCTCGGGCCCGATCGGCACCGCCTCGCGCATCAGCACCGGCCCGGTATCGAGCCCCGCCTCCATCCGCATGATCGAGACGCCGGTCTCGATGTCGCCGGCCATGATCGCGCGCTGGATCGGCGCCGCGCCGCGCCAGCGCGGCAGGAGCGAGGCGTGGATGTTGAGACAGCCTTGCCGGGGCGCCGCCAGCACCGGCGGCGGCAGGATGAGGCCATAGGCCACCACCACCGCCGCATCTGCCTTGAGCGCCGCGAATTCGGCCTGCGCTTCGGCTCCTTTCAGGCTTTCGGGATGGCGCACCTCGAGGCCCAGCGCCTCGGCCCGCGCCTGCACCGGGCCCGGCCGGGGCCGTTTGCCGCGCCCCGCCGGGCGCGGCGGCTGGCAATAGACCGCCGCGATCTCGTGGCCCGCCCCGATCAGCGCCTCGAGCGCGGGCACCGAGAAATCGGGCGTGCCCATGAAGATCAGGCGCATCGCGCGCCTTTTGGGGCAGGACGCATGAGGGCGGCGCGCAGCTTCACGCCCGCGCCTTGTCGCGCTTGAGCTTCTGCATCCGCCGGGTGATGAGCTGACGCTTCATCGGTCCCAGATAGTCGATGAAGAGCCGGCCGTTCAGATGATCGATCTCATGCTGCACGCAGGTGGCCCAGAGACCGTCGAAGGTCTCCTGCCGTTCGCGCCCGTCGCGGTCGATCCAGCGCAGGTCGACGACCTTGGGCCGTGTCACCTCGGCATATTCCTCGGGGATCGAGAGGCACCCCTCCTCGTGGGTGTTCAGCTCGTCGGAGGCCGCGACCACCTCGGGGTTGAACATCACCATTGGGCGCGGCGGCGCGCCCTCCTCCTTGACGCAATCGAGCACGATCAGCCGGCTCAGCACACCCACCTGCGGGGCGGCAAGCCCGATGCCGGGGGCGTCGTACATCGTCTCGAGCATGTCGTCGGCCAGCCGGCGCAGCTCGTCCGACAGGTCGTCGACGGGGGCGCAGAGTTTCTTCAGACGCGGGTCGGGGTGGATCAGGATCGGCCGTTTCATGGGGTTGATGTAGGTGAAGGCCGCGCGATCCGCAACGCCCTTGCACCCGTCCGCAAATCCGCTAGCGTGCCCCGGATCGGCCAAACCGGGGGAGCCATGAATTTCGACGAGGTGATCGACCGCCGCAGCACCAATTCCGCCAAGTGGGACCGGATGGAGGCCTATAGCGGCGTCTCCGCGAAGGACGGCATCGCCATGTGGGTGGCCGACATGGATTTCCGCGCCCCCGAGTTCCTGCAGGATGCGGTGCGCGGGCTGATCGACAAGGCCAACTACGGCTATTTCGCCTCCGACGACGAGACCCGCGAGGCGGTGGCGTGGTGGATGCGCACGCGCCACGGCTGGGCTGCCGACCCCGACTGGATGTCGAACACCGCCGGGCTGGGCCACGCCATCGCACAGGTGCTCGAAACCTTCACTGATGCGGGCGACGGGATCGTCATCTTTTCCCCGGTCTATCACGAGTTCGCCCGCAAGATCCGCATTTGCGGCCGCCGGGTACACGAATCGCCGCTGATCATCAGCGACGGTGTCTACCACATGGATTTCGAAGCTTTCGAGGCCGGGCTGACGGGTGGGGGAACGGGCGGTCCTGATCTCGTCGCCGCACAACCCGGCCGGCCGGATCTGGACGCCCGCCGAGCTGCGCCGGCTGGCCGAGGTCTGCGAGCGCCACGACCTGCTGATCATCTCGGATGAAATCCATCACGACCTCATCCACCCGGGGCAGCGCTTCACCCCCTTTCTGGTCGCCGTGCCCGAGGCCGCGCCCCGGACGCTGGTGCTGACCGCGGCATCCAAGACCTTCAACATCGCCGGCGCGCGGCTCGGCACCGTCACCATCCCCGACGCCGGCATGCGCCACCGATTTCGCGAGGCGCTCGATGCGCATCAGGTCCAGCCCAACCTTTTGGGGATCGAGCTGACCCGTGCCGCCTATTCCCCGGCCGGCGCCGCCTGGGTCGACGAGCTTGTCGCCTATATGGCCGGCAACGCCCGGCTCTTTCTCGACGGCATGGCACCCATCCCGGGGCTCAAGGCGATGCCGATGCAGTCGACCTATCTCGCCTGGGTGGATTTTGCCGGCACCGGCATGGAAATGACCGAGGTACTGAAACGCATCCACGGGCAGGCGCGCATCGCACCCTCGCGCGGCGTCGATTTCGGCACCGGCGGCGAGACCTGCCTGCGCTTCAACCTCGGCACCGCCCGGCCCCGGCTGCAGGAGGCCATCGCGCGCCTGCAGGACGCGTTTTCCGACCTGCAATAGGGAAGCGCGGGGCAAGGTTCACCCGTCGCGGCGCTTCCGCCCATTGGTGCGGTTTCCAGCGGCTGAAACAGCCGGTCCCTTCTTGCGCCATGTCAAGGCCCGCCGCCCGTGGCCCCGGCTATGCTCCGCGACGGGGAGAAAAGGCGCCATGACCCGGGTTTTCCGCACCAAGGGGCTCACCAAGGTCTACGACACCGGCGAGGTGCAGGTACGCGCGCTCGACGGCGTCGATCTCGAACTGATGGCGGGCGAGCTCAGCGTGCTGCTCGGGCCCTCGGGCAGCGGCAAGTCGACACTGCTCAACATCCTCGGCGGGCTCGATCACGCCACATCGGGCAAGGCGTGGTTTCGCGAACTGGAACTGACCGCGCTCGACGATCGCGGGCTGACGCGCTACCGGCGCGACCATGTCGGCTTCGTCTTTCAGTTCTACAATCTCGTCGCCAGCCTGACCGCGCGCGAGAACGTCCAGCTGGTCACGGATGTCGCGCGCGATCCGATGCGCCCCGAGGAAGCACTCGAGATGGTCGGACTGAAACACCGGATGGACCATTTCCCGGCCGAGCTGTCGGGCGGCGAGCAGCAACGCGTCGCCATCGCCCGCGCCATCGCCAAGCAGCCCGAGATCCTGCTCTGCGACGAGCCCACCGGCGCGCTCGACAGCAAGACCGGCATCCAGGTGCTGGAGGTGCTGCGCGACGTCAACGAACGGCTCGGCACCTCGACCACGGTGATCACCCACAACGCCGCGATCCGCAAGATGGCGCACCGGGTGATCTGGTTTCTCGACGGGCGCATCGACCGGGTCGAGGTGAACGAGACCCGCGTCGCGCCCTCCGAGATCGTGTGGTGAGGCGGCGATGAACGCGCTCGACCGCAAGCTCCTGCGCGACCTGCGGCGGCTCTGGGCGCAGGCGCTGGCGATCGCACTGGTGCTGGCCTGCGGGGTGGCGATCCTGCTGACGACGTTTGGCACCTACGGCGCGCTAGAGGAGACCCGCCGCGCCTATTACGAGCGCAACCGCTTTGCCGATGTCTTTGCCGCCGCCCGCCGCGCTCCGCTGGCGCTGATGCAGGACATCCGCGCCATTCCCGGCGTGCGCGCCGCCGAGCCGCGGATTTCCGAATTCGCCATCCTCGACGTGCCCGGCCGCATCGAGACGGTGACCGCGCGCATCCTGTCGCTGCCCGATGAGGGCGCCGGCCTGCTGAACCTGCCGGTGCTGCGGGCGGGCCGCCTGCCCCGCGCCGACGCCACCGACGAGGTGGCGGTCAACGCCCCCTTTGCCAGCGCCAACGGGCTGGCGCCCGGCGACAGCTTTCTGGCCAATCTCAACGGGCACAAGCGCGCGCTGACCCTGACCGGGACGCTCCTGTCGCCCGAGTTCATCTATACCATCGGCCCCGGCGCGATCATGCCCGACAACGAGACCTTCGGCATCCTGTGGATGGCTGAGCGCGCGCTGCAGGCAGCCTACGACATGGACGGCGCCT
This sequence comes from Roseovarius sp., assembly GCA_027493545.1. Taxonomy (GTDB): domain Bacteria; phylum Pseudomonadota; class Alphaproteobacteria; order Rhodobacterales; family Rhodobacteraceae; genus Roseovarius. The sequence continues at coordinate 182,134 of JAOSKR010000001.1, forward strand.
TCAACAACGTCACGCTGGCGCTCGGCCCCGGCACCCATGAGCAGGAAGTGATCGACCGGCTCGACCACCTGCTCGAGCCTTACGGCGGCTTTGGCGCCTACGGGCGCGACACCCAGACCTCCAACAGCTTCATCGAGGCCGAGCTGGATCAGCAAAAGGCCGCCGCGGTGATCCTGCCGCCGGTCTTCTACGGCATCGCCGCGTTCCTGGTCGCGATGGTGATCGGCCGCATCGTTGCGCTCGAGCGCAGCGAGATCGGGCTGCTGAAGGCGATCGGCTATTCCAACGCGGCGATCTGCCTGCATTACCTGATGCTGGCAGGGCTCATCGCGGTGGCCGGCACGCTGATCGGCTGGGCGGTCGGCACCTGGCTGGCGCGGGCTCTGGCGCGGCTTTACGCGCAGTTCTTCGACTTTCCCTACCTGATCTACAACGTCAGCTATACCGCCTATGCGCTCTCGGGGCTTCTGGCGATCGCGGCGGCGGCGCTCGGCGCGGCGCGCAGCGCGCTCCGTGCCGCGCGGCTGGCGCCGGCGGTGGCGATGGCGCCGCCGGCACCGCCGCGGTTCCGGCGCACGCTGCTGGACCGGGCGCTTGCCGCGCTGGACCTGTCACAGCCGGCGATGATGATCCTGCGCAGCCTGATGCGCTGGCCGATGCGCTCGGCCATGACCGCGCTGGGGCTGTCGCTGGCGGTGGCGGTGCTGGTCTCGGCGGGGTTCTTTTTCGTCGGCGCTCGACACGCTTGTCGACACCACCTTCGACCGCGCCAACCGCCAGGACGCGATGCTGCTATTCGAGCCCGACATCCCCGAGACCGCGCTGGCCCGGGTGGCGCGCCTGCCGGGCGTGCTGCGCGCCGAGGGCCAGCAGTTCCAGGCCGCCAGGCTGCGCCACGGCCACCGCGAAAAGGATGTCTCGATCGAGGCCCGCCGTCCCGGCGCCGATCTGGCCCGGATCATCGACACGGACGGCCATGCGGTCGATCCTCCGGCGCAGGGGATGATGCTATCGGAACGCCTGGCCTCCGAACTGGCGGCGCGTCCCGGCGATATCATCGAGGTCGAACTGCTGGGCGGGTGCAAGGAAACCCACCTCGTCCGCGTCGCCGGCACCGTGACCCAGTATGTCGGGCTTGGCGCCTACATGGACCTCGACGCGCTCAGCCGCCTGCTGCGGCAGGCCCCGCGCATCTCGGTCGCCAACATGGCGCTGGACGAGGCCGCCCTGCCGCGCCTCTACCGGGTGCTCAAGGACACGCCCGAGCCGAGCGGACTGGTGCTGCTCGACAAGATGCAGAGCTCGTTCGAGGCGACGATCCGCCAGAACCTCACCATCATGACCACGATCTACCTGACCGTGGCGGTGCTGATCACCGTTGGCGTGGCCTATAACGGTGCGCGCATCCTGCTGTCGGAACGCGCCCGGGAACTGGCCAGCCTGCGCATCCTCGGCTTCACCCGCGCCGAGGTCTCGTTCGTTCTCCTGGGCGAGACGATGCTGCTGGCGGTGCTGGCGCAGCCGCTGGGGTGGCTCCTGGGGGCGGGGATCGCCGCGGCGATGGTGAAAGGGTCGAGCAGCGATCTCTACGCCATTCCGCTGGTGCTGGAACCGGCGGGTTTTGCCCGCGCCAGCCTGGTCGTGCTCGTCGCGACGCTGGGCTCGGCCCTGCTGGTGCGCCGGCGGCTCGACCGGCTGAACCTGGTGGAAGTGATGAAGACCCGTGAGTGAGGATGACCGATGAAGATGAGAACCGTTCTGATGGCCGGGATCGGTCTTTTGGCGGTGATGTTCCTGGGCATCGTCGCGTTTCGCACCGAACCTGTGCCGGTCGATCTGGCCGAGGTCGCGCGCGGGCCGATGCAGGTGACGGTCGATGTCGACGGCAAGACCCGCATCGCCGAGATCTACGAGGTCGCGGCCCCCGTGACCGGCACCGCCGGGCGCGCGCCGGTCCGGGTGGGCGACGCGGTGACGGCGGGCAAGACCGTGGTGGCGGTGGTCTCGCCGGCCGCGCCCAACCCGCTCGACCCGCGCAGCCGGGTGCAGGCCAAAGCCGCGGTGCGCGAGGCCGAGGCCGGCCTCAACTTCGCCCGCAGCTCGATGGAGCAGGCCGAGGAAGAGCTCGAACTGGCGACAAGCGAATACCGCCGCGCCCGGGCGCTGGTCGAACGCGGCGTCGCCACGCTCACCCGGCTCGAGACCGCCGAGCAGCAACTCGCGATCCGGCAGGCCGCCAAGCAAGCCGCCGAATCGAGCCTCCAGATGGCGCAGGGCACGCTCGACCGGGCCCGCGCCGCGCTGATCGAGCCGGACGTCGCCGGCGGCGACGCCGGGAACGGCTGCTGTCTCGAGATCACCGCGCCGGTCGACGGCCGGGTGCTGGGGATCGACGTGCTCAGCGAACGCCCGGTCACCGCCGGAACCCGGCTCTTGTCGATCGGCCAGCCCGACGACCTCGAGATCGTGGCCGACATCCTGTCGACCGACGCGGTGCGGCTGAAACCCGGCGACCGCGCCATCGTCGAGCGCTGGGGCGGCCCCAGACCGCTGGAGGCGCGGATATCCAAGATCGAGCCATCGGCCTATACCAAGGTCTCGGCGCTGGGGATCGAGGAGCAGCGCGTCGACGTGGTCTTCGATCTCCTGACCCCGCCGGCGGAGCGCGCCGCGCTGGGCGACGGGTTTTCGGTCTATCTGCGGGTGATCGAATGGCAGGCCGACGACGTGCTGAAACTGCCGATGAGCGCGCTTTTCCGCCACGGCGACGCCTGGGCGGTGTTCGTCACCGAGGCCGGGCGGGCGCGGTTGCGCGCGGTCGAGATCGGCCGCACCAACCGCGACGAGGCCGAGGTGCTGGGCGGTGTCGAGGCCGGCACGCGCGTCGTGCTGCACCCCGGTGCGCGGGTTGCGGACGGGGTCCGGATCGTCCGGCGGGGCGACGAATAGCACCGCACCCCCGGCGCATCTGACACCTGCCGATCTCATCGTGCCCGGCTGACGGTCACCGCACCGGCCGAATTTCGTCATCATTCCGGCCGAGACAGGTGTATTGTTGCCGACAAACGAGCGGAACCGAGCGATGACAGCGGCAGGCACATCAAGACCCGGCACGGCCCGGCAAGGTGGCGGCGCGCCCGACAGGGGCGCGGCGTGATCGCCTGGCGTCTCCGCCGCAGGCTGGCTGTCGCGCGGCACCACCGCCGTCGCCGCGGCCCGCTGCGCGCGCCGTTTTCGGGCGATGCCGCGCGGCGGCTGCTGATCCTGTCGATCGACCACCGCATCCCGCAAAGCCAGATCTTTCCCTTCCACTATTACGCCCGCGCCATCCGCGCCCGCTTCGATTGCGATATCCGCGAGGTCGAGGCGGCATCATGGCTCGCCGGCGAGGCTTTGCCCGAGGGCGCCACCACGGTTGCCTTCCAGACCGCAATTCGACATCAAGGACGCCGACCTTGCCCGGCTCATCGACGCCATCCGCGCCCGCAACCCCGGCGCGCGGCTGGTCTATCTTGACTGGTTCGCGCCAACCGACCTGCGTCTTGCCCACAAGGTGGGGCCCGAGGTCGGCCTCTACGTCACCAAGCACCTTTTGCGCGACCGGGCGCGCTACGGTGCGCCGGTCCATGGCGACACCACGCTGATGGAGCATTACGGCCGCCGCTTCGGGCTCGACCACGAGACCACGGCATTTCCGATCCCGCGGGGGTTCTGGGACAAGGTGCTGCTCGGTCCCTCGTTCGTCACCGCCGATTTCATGCTGCCCGCCTTCGCTCGCGGGAGTTTCCCCGAGAACGCACGCCCCATCGACCTGCATGCGCGGCTGGCGACAGACGGCTCGCCCTGGTACGCGGCGATGCGCGGGGAATGCGCGGCGGCGGTGGCGGATCTGACGGGTCTGCGCAAGGTCACCGGCACCGGCATCGGGCACGCGCGTTTTCTGGCCGAGCTGGCGCGCTCCAAGGTCTGCTTCAGCCCGTTCGGCTATGGCGAGGTCTGCTGGCGCGACTTCGAGGCGGTATTGATGGGCGCGGTCCTGCTCAAGCAGGACATGGGCCATGTGGCGACCGATCCCGACATCTTCGAGGCGGGCGTGACCTATGTGCCGGTCCGCTGGGATCTGGCGGATTTCGCCGACAAGGTGAGCTGGCTCGTCGCCGACGCGCCGGCCCGCGAGCGCATCGCCCGCGCGGCCTTCGAGCGGCTGGCCGATTACGCGCGCAGCGAACGGTTCGTCGAGCAGATGGCGCCGGTGGCAGGCTAGGCGATGAACCGGGCCCCGGCATATCCCCGCATCAGCGCCGTGGTCATCGGCCGCAACGAGGGCGCGCGGCTGATGGCCTGCCTCAACTCGTTGCGGGGGACGGTGGGGGACATTGTCTATGTCGATTCGGGCTCGGCCGACGACAGCGTCGCGCGGGCGCGCGACCTCGGCGCGCGGGTGGTCGAACTCGACCCCGCCACACCCTTTACCGCCGCCCGCGCCCGCAACGCGGGGCTTGCCGCACTCGACCGGACGCGCTGCGATCTGGTCCAGCTCATTGACGGCGACTGCACGCTCGCGCCGGGCTGGATCGACACCGCCGCCGCCTTTCTCGGCGATCACCCCCAGGTGGCGCTGGTCTGCGGCCGGCGCGAGGAGGAAAACCCCGGCGCCTCGGTCTACAACCGCCTTTGCGATCTGGAATGGCAGGGTCCGGCGGGCGCCACCCGCGCCTGCGGCGGCGACGCGCTGGCGCGGCGCGCGGCGCTCGACGCCGTGGGCGGGTTCCGCGCCGGCCTCATCGCCGGGGAAGAGCCCGAGCTCTGCCTGCGCCTGCGCCGGGCGGGCTGGACGATCTGGCGGCTCGACGCCTTGATGACCCGTCACGACGCCCGCATGACGCAGTTCGGCCAGTGGTGGCGGCGCAGCGTGCGAGCCGGCCATGCCTTTGCCGAGGGCGCGCATCTGCACGGCGCGCCGCCCGAACGCCACTGGGTGGCCGAGACCCGCCGCGCGCTGATCTGGGGGGCGGGTCTGCCGGCGCTGATCGTGCTCGGCGCGTTCGTCGTTCACCCCGCCGCGCTGGTTCTGGCGCTGGCTTACCCGGCGCAGGTGCTGCGGCTGGCCGCCCGCAAGGGGCTGACGCGGCGTCTCGCCTGGGAATGGGCGGCGTTCACCGTGCTGGGCAAGTTCGCCGAGGCGCAGGGCGTGCTGCGCTTTCACGCGCGCCGGCTCCTGGGCCGCCGTGCCCGCCTGATCGAGTATCGCTAGCCATGCCCGCCGCCGCCCGAGAACCGCAGGCGCAGCGCCGCCACCGCCAGCCCCGGCAGGATCGCGGCGCAGCGCGCATAGCGCGGCCCCAGCCGGCGCAGATCGCCCAGCGCGCGCCAGAGCCATTCCAGCGCCGGGCGCCGCATCCAGCGCGGCGCGCGCCGCTGCTTCCCTGCGATGAAATCGAGCCCCGCGCCGATCGAGGCAAAGCCCACGCCGGGCACGCGGGTGCGCCCGCGCGCGGCGAGGCGCTCCTGCCTGGGCGCACCGAGCGCCAGGAAGCAGAGCCCGATCCGGCGGCGCTGAAGCTCGTCGAGTACGCGGCCCGCGGCCTCGCCATCCGGATCGAACCCCATCGGCGGGGCATGGCACCAGGCGATGTCGAGCCCCGGCACCTCGCCGGTCAGGACCCGGGCGGCGCGCGCCAGCGTATCCGTATCGCTACCCACCAGCGCAACCCTGATCCCCGCCCCTGCGGCCTGCGCACAGAGCGGACGCACCAAGGTCGGAACCGGGCAGGAGCGCCACCGGGCGGGCGGCGAGACGCGACAGTGCCACCACCGGGTTGCCGTCGGCGACCACCATGTCATGCGCCGCATAGGCAGCGGCAAAGGCGGGGTCGGCGCGCAGCTTGACCAGATGATCGAGATTGAGCGTCGCCAGCGCAAACCCCTCGCTCGCCGCGAACCGCCGCCCCAGCTCGGCGGAAAGCTCGTCGTGGTCGCGGATGTTGACCGCAACTGTCCTGTCACCGATGAAGAACCGCATCGAGGATCGCCCCTGCCCGGCCCGCGTGTTTCCTGCCCGCCGCCCCACCCTACAACCCACATGCACGATCGGGCCAGCGCGAATCGGCGCCCGGCGCGGCGAAGGTAGGACACGGGATGCCCAACACCTTTGCATATCTGATGCTGATGATCTGGCCGGTGGTCTGCCTGGCGCTCTTTCGCCGCCTCGGGATCGAGCGCGCCATCGTCTGGAGCATCCTCGGCGGGTATCTGCTGCTGCCGCCGAAGGCCGAACTCGACCTGCCGCTGGTCCCGAATTTCGACAAGACCTCGATTCCCAACCTCTGCGCGCTGATCTTCTGCATCCTGGTCGCGCGGCGGCGGGTACCGATCTGGCCCGACTCCCGCCTGGTGCGGGTGCTGCTGGTGGCGTTCCTCGCGGGCACGGTAGCCACCGTGCTGACCAACACCGACCCGATCCGGTTCAGTTCGATGTTCGGGGCCGAGCCGATCTCGTTCGTCACCCATTCGCTGCCCGGGTTGCGGCTGATCGACGTCGCCTCGGTGCTGTCGTCGCAGGCGATCGCGCTCATCCCGTTCATCCTGGGCTGGGCGTTCCTGTCCTCGCACACCGGCACGCGCGAGCTGCTGCTGGCGCTGATGGTGGGCGGGCTCATGTACTCGGTTCCGGCGCTGGCCGAGGTCCGGCTCAGTCCGCAGATCAACGTCTGGGTCTACGGCTTCTTCCAGCACGATTTCGGCCAGATGATGCGCGACGGCGGGTTTCGCCCGATCGTGTTCCTGCCGCACGGGCTGTGGGCGGCGTTCTTCTTCATGACGGCGGTCCTGTCGGCGGCGGCGCTGGCGCGCGACGCCGACCGCACAACGCGCCCGCGCTTCCTGGCGGCGGCGGTCTGGCTGGCTATTGTCCTCTACCTCTGCAAGAGCCTTGCGCCGCTCGTCTACGGGCTCGCGCTGGCGCCGGTGCTGCTGATGACTTCGCCGCGGGCGCAGGTGCGCCTGGCGCTGGCGTTCGCGGTCGTCGCGGTGCTCTATCCGATGCTGCGCGACCATGGCCTGGTGCCCACCGACCGCCTGCTCGCCTGGGCCGAAGCGATCGACCCGGACCGCGCGCAATCGCTCGACTATCGCTTCGGAAACGAGGAGATGCTGCTCGAGCGCGCGCACGAAAACGGCTCTTCGGATGGGGCGGATGGGGGCGCAACCTGGTGCGCGACACGCAGACGGGCGAGCTGATCTCGGTTCCCGACGGCGAATGGATCATCGTTTTCGGCACCTTCGGCTGGGTCGGCTATCTCAGCAAGATGGGGCTTCTGGCGGCGCCGCTCTTCCTGTTGTGGCAGCGGATGCGCGGCAATGCTCCGTCGCGCCCGACAGCGGCGCTGGCGCTGATCCCGGCGATCACCCTCGTCGACATGCTGATCAATGCCATTCTCACACCCTATACCTGGCTCATTGCCGGCGCAGTGCTGGGCTATTGCGAACGCGAACCATCGCGCGCAACCGTGCGGGACCGCGGATCGCCCGGGCCGCGGCCGGTGTTGTCATGAGAGCGGCGAGAGAGAATCACACGCCGCACGGACGCCAGCGGAGGATAACTATCCCCGATTCGGAAACAATTTGGAGCCGATATGGAAATTGTCGCGATGAAGCTCATATTCGCGTTATGGGGAAAATCCGAGTAATATTGTGTTTTCAGTGATTTGAAAGGTGTCTTTCAGAATGACGTCACGGCAGAATAGCCATGGCAGGCCTCAGGATGCGATGACTGACCCAGGGGGTTCGGGCATAATTTCGCAAGAGGCGGACATGGCTAACCGGCATTCCGGCACGGATGGGCATGAGGCGATCGCCATCGTCGGCATGGCACTCAAGGTGCCGGGCGCGCAGTCGGTCGATGCCTACTGGCAAAACCTCGCCGCGGGCGTCGAGAGCGTCGAGCGCCTCGACAAGGCCGCGCTTGCCGCTGCCGGGGAACGCCCCGAGGTGATGGCCGACCCGAACTACGTGCCCGCCGCGGCGCGGCTCGAGGGCTTCGACCAGTTCGATGCCGAGTTCTTCGGCTTCGGCCCCGGGGACGCCGCCATTCTCGACCCCCAACACCGCAAGTTCCTCGGAAGTCTGCTGGGAGGCGATGGAACAGGCCGGCCGCGTGCCGTCGCAAACGGGCGGCGATGTCGGCGTTTTCGCCGGCTGCGGCATGGGCAGCTATTTCTATTTCAACATCTGCTCCAATCCCGACCTGGTCGAGGAAACCGGCCTTTTTCTGTTGCGCCACACCGGCAACGACAAGGATTTCATGGCCACCCGCGCCAGCCATATCTTCGATCTCACCGGCCCGAGCCTGGGATTGCAGACCGCGTGCTCGACCTCGCTGGTGGCGGTGCACTACGCCTGCGAGGCGCTGCGCGCGGGGCACTGCGGCATGGCGCTGGCGGGCGGCTCCACGATCGAGCTGCCGCACGGGCGCGGCTATGTCTTCAAGGAAAACGAGATCCTGTCGCCCGATGGGCATTGCCATGCCTTCGATCACCGCGCGCAGGGCACCGTGTTCGGCAGCGGCGCGGGCGTCGTGGCGCTCAGGCGGCTGTCGGACGCGCTGGCCGATGGCGATCCGATCTGGGCGGTGATCCGCGGCTCGGCGGTCAACAACGACGGGGCGGCCAAGGCCGGCTATCTGGCGCCCAGCGTCGACGGCCGGGCCGCCGCCGTCGCCCGCGCCATCGAGGCCGCCGGCATCAGTGCCGATACCATCGGCTATGTCGAATGCCACGGCACCGGCACCTATCTGGGCGACCCCATCGAGGTGGCGGCGCTGACCGAAGCATTCCGCCGCGGCAGCGGGGGCGATAGCGGGCGCACCGGCTTCTGCCGGATTGGTTCGGTCAAGACCAATATCGGCCATCTCGACACCGCCGCCGGGGTGGTGGGGCTGATCAAGACGAGCCTCGCCCTGCACCACGGCGCGATTCCGGCCAGCCTCAATTTCGAGGCGCCGAACCCCGCGATCAACTTCGAGGACAGTCCGTTCCGGGTCTGCGACCGGCTGACCGAGTGGCCGGCGCAGGACACCCCCCGCCGCGCCGGCGTCAATTCGCTGGGCGTGGGCGGCACCAATGCCCATGTGATCCTCGAGGAAGCGCCGTCGCGCGCCGCCTCCGAAGAGGCCGACTGGCCCTTCCATGTCCTGTGCCTCTCGGGGCAGAACCGCGCCGCGCTCGATGCCAATGCTCAGGCGCTCGCCGCGCATCTGCGCGCCCACCCCCGTCAGCCGCTCGCCGACATCGCCTATACGCTCAAGACCGGGCGCGAGGGGTTCGCGCACCGACGCGTGCTGGTCGCCGAAACCCATGACGAGGCCGCCGACCTGCTCGGGTCGGGCGATCCGCGCCGGGTCTTTACCCACCGGTGCGCGGGCACCGCGCCCGATGTGGTGTTCATGTTCCCCGGCGGCGGCGCGCAATATACCGGCATGGCGCGCGACCTCTACGAGACCGAGCCGGTCTTTGCCGAATGGATGGATCACGGGCTCGCCCATCTGCAGGCCCAGCTCGACTACGACATCCGCGCGCTGTGGCTGCCCGAACCGGAGGCGCACGAGACCGCCGAGGCGCGGCTGCGCACGCCCTCGGTGCAATTGCCGCTGATCATGATCACCGAATACGCGCTGGCGCGGCTGTGGATGTCATGGGGCATCCGCCCGGCCGCGCTGATCGGCCATTCGATGGGCGAGAACACCGCCGCCGCGCTTGCCGGGGTGATGCGGTTCGAGGACTGCATCGACCTGGTGCTGCTGCGCGGCCGGCTTTTTTGATCGGGTGCCCAAGGGCGGCATGCTGAGCGTTCCGCTGCCCGCGGCCGAACTCGAGGCGCTGATCGGCTCCGATCTGGATATCGCCAGCGTCAACGCCGATGGGCTCTGCGCCGTCTCCGGCCCGTCTGACGCGCTCGACGCACTGGAACGCACGCTCGCCGCGCGCGACATCGAGGCCCCGCGCGTCGCCATCGACATCGCCGCGCATTCGCGGATGCTCGACCCGATCCTGCCCGAGTTCCGCGCCTTCCTCGACCGGCTCGACCTCGCGCCGCCGGAAATCCCCCTTCGTCTCCAACCGCAGCGGCGACTGGATCACCCCCGACGAGGCCACCGACCCCGCCTACTGGGCCGGGCAGCTGCGCCACTGCGTGCGCTTCGCCGACGGCATGGCGACGCTGGCGGCGCGATCTGACCGGGTGTTCTTCGAGGTCGGGCCGGGGCGGGCGCTGAGTTCGCTGGCGCGGATGCAGGAGGGCGTCGCCCCCGACCGGGTGCTGAGCGCCCTGCGCCACCCCGAGGACGACATCGCCGACGACAGGCACCTGCTGGCCACGGTCGGGCGGTTCTGGGCTGCGGGCGTCGAGGCCGACTGGGCGCAGGTCTGGGGCGAGGCGCGGCGCAACCGCGTGGTGCTGCCGACCTATGCATTCCAGAGCACTCGCTATTTCATCGAGCCCGGCATCGCGCCCCAGCACACCGACGCGCCGGAACCGACGCGCACCGACGACATCACGCAATGGGGTTATCGCCCGGTCTGGCAGCCGCGCCATGCCGCCTGCGACACCGATACGCTGGCGGCCTGCGGCGGCGGCGACCCGGTGGACTGGCTCGTCTTCACCGACGATTGCGGCATCGCGGATGCGGCTGCCGCGCGGCTTGCCGCCGTCGGGCACCGGATCACCACCGTGCACCCCGGCGACGGCTTTGCGCAGATCGGCCCTGACGCCTACCGCCTCGCCCCCGATCAGGGCGGCGACGGCTACGCGCAACTGATGCAGGCGCTGGCCGCCGGGGGCCGCCTGCCGCGGCGCATCCTGCATGCCTGGCTGGTCACGGGCACCGAGACCTTTCGCCCCGGCAGCGACTTCTTCACCCGCAACACGGAGCATGGGCTCTACAGCCTGATGCATCTGGCGCAGGCGTTCGAGGCGGTGGACCGCCCCGAAAAGGTGCATATCAGCGTTCTGACCACCGGCGCTGCGCAGGTGGCAGGCGAGGCCCTGCCCTATCCCGAAAAGGCGATGATCGCCGGGCCGGCGGGGGCGATCCCCAAGGAACTGCCGGGGCTGAGCGTGGCGACGCTTGACATTCCGTCGCCGCAGAAGGCCACGGCACGCCCCGGCCTCGTCTCGCGCCTGCGCGGTGCGGCGCCAAGGGCCGACGCAACCATTCCGGTCGAGGCGCTGCTCGAAGAACTGCTGGCCGACCCCGCCAGCACCGTTGCCGCGTGGCGCGACGGCCGCCGCCTCGAGCAGGTCTGGAAACCCGCGCCGCTGCCGGCCGGGGACGGGGGCAACACGGGTTTCCGCGATGGCGGCACCTATCTGATCACCGGCGGGCTGGGCGGCATCGGGCTGAGCATCGCGCGCGACCTCGCCCGCCGTCACGGCGCCAACATCGTGCTGATCGCCCGCAGCCCCCTGCCCGAGAGGGCGGAATGGCAGAGTGTGCTCGACACCCGTTCCGACACCAGCCCGATCGTCCGGAAAATCCGCGCGCTGAAGGAGATCGAGGCGCTGGGCGGGCAGGTGCGCGTCGAGACCGCCGATATCCGCGACATCGAGCAGATGCGTCAGGCGATCGCGAGGGCGCGCGACGCCTTTGGCGACATTCACGGGGTGATCCATGCCGCCGGCGTGATCGACGACGCGCCGCTCCTGGGCAAGGATGTCCCCGATATCGAGCGTGTGCTCGCCCCCAAGGTGCACGGGCTGAGGGTGCTCGACACGCTTTTCCCCGATGGCACACTCGACGTGATGATCCTGTGTTCCTCGACCAGCACCGTCACCCGCCCCGAAGGGCAGATCGACTATTCCGCCGCCAACGAGTATCTCAACGCCTTTGCCCGGTCGCGCAGTGGCGGCGCGACACGGGTGCTGGCGGTCGACTGGGGCATCTGGGCCGAGGTCGGCATGGCCGCGCGTCTGGCAGATGAAACGGCACCCGCCGCGCCGGACTGGACCCCGTGTGCGGCGCCACTCGTCGATGCGGTCGCGCAGTTCCCGGATGGCAGCCACCGCGCGCGGCTGGTGCTCGACCCGCGGCAGGACTGGATCGTTGATGAACACCGAACCAGTGCCGGCCTCGCAGTGCTGCCCGGCACCGGCTTCGTGGAACTGGCGCTGCAATCCCACCTCGCCGCCGGCGGCACCCTGCCGGTCACGCTGCGCGACATGGTTTTCCTTCGCCCGCTCGACCTGCCCGGCGACGCGCCTCGCGCGGTCGAAACGTCGCTCCGCGCTGACGGCGACGCGACCCTTTTCGAACTCCGCGCGGCCGTCCGCGTCGAGGGTCGCGAGGGCATGATCCTCAATGGCCGGGCCCGGCTCGAGGACGCCCCAGGCGCACTGCCCGACCGGCTCGACCTCGCCGCGCTGGATCGCCGCTGCGCCACGCACTCAAACCATACGGGTGCGAATGGTTTTGTCTCGCCGCAGGAAACGCACCTCGCCTTCGGCCCACGCTGGCGGGTGGTGCGCGAGGCGCGGACCGGAAACCGCGAAGGGGTGGCCCGGCTCGACCTGCCCGAAGCCGCGCGGGGCGATCCGGATGCGGGCTTTGTCCTGCATCCGTCGATGCTCGACCTCGCCACCGGCTGGGCGATGGAACTGATCGACGGCTATACGCCCGAGCGGCTGTGGGTTCCGGTGGGCTATGGCTGCATCCGGGTCTGGCGGGCGATGCCTGCCGCGATCGTCAGCCATGTCCGGTTGCGCCCCGAGACCGACGCCGCCGCCGGTGTGGCCGCGTTCGACGTGGTGCTGGCCGCGCCCGACGGCGCGGTGATCGCCCAGATCGACGATTTCCAGATGCAGCGGATGGCGGATGGCGCCCGGCTGGCATCCGGCGCGGTCACGCCCGCCGACGACGTGCGTTTTGCCGACGACACGGCCCCGCGCGCGCCGGGCGCCGCCGACCGGCAGATGCGGCGCCTGCTTTCGCTCGGCATCCGCCCCGAGGAGGGCACCGAGGCGCTGCACCGCGCGCTGGGACGTTCCGAGCCACAACTCGCCGTCTCGCCGGTCGATCTGGACACGCTGATCCGCCTCGCTGCCGCGCGCCAACCCGAGCGGCGGGCGCAGTCGTTCGAGCGCCCGGACCTCGACGCCGATTTCGCGGCGCCCGAGACCGAGACCCAGGCCCGCCTTGCCGCGCTCTGGGAGGGGCTCCTCGGCGTCAGCCCGATCGGCATTCACGACAGTTTCTTCGATCTCGGCGGGCATTCGCTGCTGGCGGTGCGCCTCTTTGCCGCCGTCAAGCGCGAGACCGGGGTGCAGTTCCCGATCTCGGTACTGGTCGAGGCACCCACCGTCGCCGCGCTGGCGGCGCTGATCGAGGCGCGCGGAGGCGCCGTGTCGGAAACAACCGAAGGCGCGGCGCCAAAAGCGGCCGAACCGCGCTTCCGTCATGCCGTGGCGCTGAACGGCGCCACCAGATCGGGGCGCGCGCCGCTCTTCATCGTCGCGGGGATGTTCGGCAACGTGCTCAACCTGCGGCATCTCGCCTTGCTGCTGGACGAGCGCCCGGTTTACGGGCTGCAGGCGCGCGGACTGATCGGCAGCGAGGCGCCGCACGAGACCATCGAAGAGGCCGCCGCCGCCCACATCGCCGAGATCCGCGCGATCCAGCCGCAAGGGCCCTATCTCATCGGCGGCTTTTCGGGCGGCGGCATCACCGCCTGGGAGATCGCGCGGCAACTGCGGGCCGGGGACGAGCGCGTCGCAATGCTGGTGATGCTCGACACGCCGCTGCCGGTGCGCCCCGAGCTCAAGGCGGCCGACAAGGCGCTGATGAAGCTCCAGGACATCCGCCGCCGGGGGCCGGGCTACCTGCTGGAATGGGCGCGAAACCGCTGGGCCTGGGAAAAGGCGAAACGCGCCGGCGGTGCCGCGGGTGAGGCAACCGACACCGAGGGCGGCTTCAACAACCGCCGCATCGAGATGGCGTTCCGCTCTGCCGTCGCGCGCTACGTGCTGCACCCCTGGGACGGGCCGCTTGCGCTCTTCCGCCCGCCGCTCGACCGGCACTGGAAGGTCACCGGCGGCAACTGGGTCAGCACCGAGCGCGAATATGTCCTCGAGGACAATGGCTGGCGGCACTGGGCGCCGGCGCTTACGGTGACAGAGGTGCCGGGCGATCACGACAGCATGGTTCTGACCCCGAATGTCAGCGCGCTGGCCAAGCATCTCAAGGCCCTTTTGGACGAGGCCGAGGCCCACAAGGCCGGCGACACGCTGGCGGCGGAGTAGCGACATGACCGGCAAGACGGTTCTGACTGTCATCCTGAACTACCGCACGCCCGAGCTGACGCTCGAGGCGCTCGCCGGGGCGGTGCGCGAGATGGACGGGATCAGCGGCGGAATCGTTGTCGTCGACAACGCGTCGGGCGATGCGTCCTGCGACATCCTCGCGGCAGCGATCGAACAAAACGGCTGGGGCGCGGGCGGCCGTGTGCGGCTCGTCCGCTCGGCCATCAACGGCGGCTTCGGCGCCGGCAACAACCTCGGCATCCGCGCCGGGCTCCCGGACGGCACCGCGCCCGATTTCTGCTATCTGCTGAACTCCGACGCGGTGCCGCAGCCGGGCGCCATCCGCCGCCTGCTCGACTTCATGGCGGCACGTCCCGACGCTGGCATTGCCGGCAGCGCCATCCGCGGCATGGACGGCGCGCCCCATCAGACCGCGTTCCGCTTTCCCACCATCGCCGGCGAGTTCGAGGGCGCCGCGCGCACCGGGATCGTCACCCGCGCGCTCCGCGATGCTGTCATCCCGTTGCCCCTTCCCGACACGAATTGTGCGGTGGACTGGGTTGCGGGCGCCTCAGTGATGCTGCGGCAACGGATGCTCGACGAGATCGGGCTTTTTGATGAGACCTTCTTTCTCTACTACGAGGAAACCGACCTCTGCCGGCGCGCTGCCCGGGCCGGGTGGCGGACCTGGTACGTGACCGACAGCGTGGTGCTGCATGTGGGGTCTGCCTCGACCGGCATGAAGCGCTGGGCGCGGACGCCGCGCTACTGGTTCGATTCGCGGCTCCACTACTTCACCAGCAACCACGGCCGGCTCTATGCGCTCGGTGCCACGCTGGCGCGTGCGGGCGGCGCCGTGGTGTGGCGGATCCGGGTGGCGCTGACGGCGAAACCGCTGCGCGACCCGCCGCATTTCCTGCGCGACCTGATCACCCATCTTGCGCGCAACATCGCCCGGCCGCGCCCGCGCCGGGCCGCGGACCCGCTCCCTACGCCTGTCATGGAGGATTCCAGATGACCCGTTTTTCCTGTGTACTCGTTGGCGACGACTCCCTCCTTGCCGGCTGCGGCGGCCAGCTGATCGAGCGCGGCCACACCATCCGCGCCGTGGTCACCCAAGACCCGCAACTGCGCGGCTGGGCCGCGGACCACGGCATTGCCCTGCTCGACACCCCCGCGGCGCTGAGGGCGGCCTGGCCCGAGGGCACCGACTGGTTTTTCAGCATCGCCAACCTGACGATGATCCCGGCCGACATCCTGACGCTGCCCGCGCGAGGCGCAATCAACTTTCACGACGGGCCGCTGCCGGGAATGGCCGGGCTCAACACCCCGGTCTGGGCGCTGATCGAGGGCGCCAAGGCGCATGCCGTCACCGGCACATGATGAGCGCGGGGATCGACACCGGCGACATCCTCGTCACCAGCGAGGTGACGATCGCCGAGGACGACACCGCGCATTCGCTCAACTCCAGGTGCTATGCCGCCGGGCTCGACAGCTTTGCCGCGTTGATCGCGCAGATCGAGGCCGGCACACTTGCGCCGCAGCCTCAGGACCCCGCCGGGCGACGCTATTTCGCCGGCACCAAGCGGCCCGCCGGCGCCGGATATCTCGATTTCACCCGCCCCGCGGCGGACCTGGCACGGCTGGTGCGCGCGCTCGATTTCGGCGGCTACCGCAACCCGCTGGGCCTGCCCCGGTTGTTGCTGGGCACTCAGACGCTGTTTGTCCGCGAGGCCGCGCTTGCCGGCCCGTCCGGCGACGCCGCCCCCGGCAAGGTGATGCAGGTGTCGGGCGACAGCCTCAGCGTGGCCACCCCCGATGGCACGCTGCGTCTTTCCCGCATCGTCGACACCGCCGGGCGGCCGGCGGCGCTGCATACCCGCGTCTCGGAGGGTGACACGCTCCCCGCACTCGACCCCGCGCAGGCGGCCGAGGCACAGGCCCGCGCCGAAGACCTCGCGCGGCATCAGGATTTCTGGCGCGCGCGGCTCGCAAAGGCACAGCCGGTGACGGTGCCGCTGGCCGCCCCCGCCACCAATGCACCCGACTGGTCCGGCGAGACCCTGACCCTGCCCGAGGGCTGCGACCGCGACACCGCGCGCGCAATCCTTGCCGCCCGGGCGCTGCAGGGCGCGGGCCGGTGGCGCGGGCGACATCGCCTGTCTCGTCGCCACACCCGACGACGAAGAAGGAGCGCCGGCCATTGCCGCGCCCCCGGTGCCGCTGGCCTTTGACATGGACGACGACATCAACCTGCAAACGGCCGCCAAAACACTGGCTGCCGAAATTGCCGCCCGGCACGAGCGAGGCGGCTTTGCCGCCGACCTGCCGCTCCGCGACCCGGCGCTCGCGGGACTGCGCGCGCCGGAAGTCGCGATCGCCGAGGGCGACGCCGATCTGCCGGGCGCCGTCATCGTGGCGATGCTCGGGCCGGATGGCGCCTGCACCCTGAGGTTCGACCGCGCGCGCATCGACGACGCCGCCATCGCGCTCCTGCGCGCGCGGCTTGCGGCCATGCTGGAACGAGCCGCCGCCACCCGGCCCGAGGCGCTGCGCCTCGGCGATCTGCGCGCCCTGCCGCCGGCCGAACACGACCGCCTCTTGCAGGGCTGGAACGACAGCGGCGCGGACTATGACGCCGAGGCTTACCATCCACCGCGCGTTCGAGGCGCAGGCGGCACGCACGCCCGAGGCCACGGCGCTGATCTTCGAGAACCAGTCCCTCAGCTATGCCGAGGTGAACGCGCGCGCCAACCGTGCCGCGCACGCCCTTCAGGCCGCGGGCGTCGGGAAAGGCGTGCATGTCGGGCTCTGCCTGCGGCGCTCGGCCGACCTGATCGTGGGCGCAATGGCGATCCTCAAGGCGGGCGGCGCCTATGTGCCGCTCGACCCCGACCATCCGGCCGAACGGCTGGGCCATGTGCTGCGCGACAGCGGCGCGCGCGTGGTGCTGGCGCATGGCGCGACCGCCGACCTGCTGCCCGAGACCGGCGCCCGCGTGATCCGGCTCGAGGATACCCGTACCGATGACACCGGCAACATCGACGGCGGCAGCGGGCCCGACGATCTGGCCTATCTGATCTACACCTCCGGTTCGACCGGCCAGCCCAAGGGGGTGATGGTCACCCACCGCAACGTCGCCAACTTCTTTTGCGGCATGGACGCACATGTCGACCGGCCCGAGGGCGCGGTCTGGATGGCGGTCACGAGCATCGGCTTCGACATCTCGGTGCTGGAGTTCTTCTATACCCCGGTGCGCGGCTTCAAGGTGGTGATCAGTGGCGACGAGACCCGCGCCGCAGTGTCGAAAGGGCCGATCGCGTCGAGCGGCCGACATATGGATTTCTCGATCTATTTCTGGGGCAACGATGACGGGCCGGGGCGGCAGAAATACCAGCTCCTGCTCGATGCCGCGCGCTATGCCGACGAAAACGGCTTTGCCGCGATCTGGACGCCCGAGCGGCATTTCCACGCCTTCGGCGGCCCCTATCCCAACCCCGCCGTCTCGGGCGCGGCGGTGGCGGCGGTCACCGGCAACATCGGGGTGCGCGCCGGCTCCATCGTGGCGCCGCTCCACCACCCCGCCCGCATTGCCGAGGACTGGGCGGTGATCGACAACCTCACCAACGGGCGCGCGGGGCTTGGCCTGGCCTCGGGCTGGCATCCGCACGATTTCGTGCTGCGCCCCGAGAACAGCCCGCCCGACAATAAGCGCGCGCTCTTCGACAGCCTCGACAAGTTGCGCCGCCTGTGGCGCGGCGAGGCGGTGGAATTTCCCGACCGCGACGGCAAGATGATCCCGGTCAGGACCCTGCCGCGCCCGGTCTCGGAGGCGCCCGAATGCTGGGTCACCATCGCCGGCAACCCCGACACCTGGCGCGAGGCAGGCAGACACGGCGCGCATGTGCTGACCCACCTTCTGGGCCAGTCGGTCGACGAGGTGGCCGAGAAGATCAAGCTCTATCACGCGGCGCTGCGCGAAGCGGGCCACGACCCTGCCGATTTCAAGGTCACGCTGATGCTGCACAGCTTCATCGCCGAGGACCGCGAGACCGCGCGCGAGGTGGCGCATGGGCCGATGAAGGCCTACATGGCCAGCGCCGCCGGGCTGATCAAGCAGTTCGCCTGGGTGTTTCCGGCCTTCAAGCGGCCCAAGGGGGTCAATTCGCCCTTCGAGATGGATCTCGACACGCTCGAAGCGGGTGAGGTCGACGCGATCCTCGAGTTTGCCTTTGACCGCTATTTCGAGGATTCAGGCCTTTTCGGCACCATCGAGGACGGGGTGGCGCGGGCCGAACAGCTCAAGCGCATCGGCGTGACCGAGATCGCCTGTCTGGTCGACTACGGCATCGCGCCGCCGGTGATCATGGAGGGCATCACCCGGCTCAAGCAGGTGATGGACGCCGCCAACGCGCCCGCAAGCCTTGCGGATGACGACTTTTCGCTGGCCGCGCAGATGATCCGCCACAAGGCCACGCATCTGCAATGCACGCCCAGCATGGCGCGCATCCTGGTCGCGAACGACGAGGCCCGCAGCGCCCTGCGGGGCCTGCGGCAACTGCTGATCGGGGGCGAGGCGTTCCCGGCCGATCTGGCCGACGATCTGCGCGGCGCCACCGGCGCGCGCATCCTCAACCTCTACGGGCCGACCGAAACCACCGTCTGGTCGACCTGCCACGAGGTCCGCGCCACCGATACCGGTCCGGTGCTGCCGATCGGCCGGCCGCTGGCCAACACCCGCCTTTACGTTGTGGACAAGAACTGCGCACCGGTGCCCGTGGGGGTGGCGGGAGAGCTTGCCATCGCCGGCGACGGGGTGGCGCGCGGCTATTGGCGGCGCGACGAGCAGAACGCGGAGCGATTCGTCTCCGACCCCTTCGGCGGCGGCGCGGGCCGGCTCTACCGCACCGGCGATATTGTGCGGTGGAACGCGGAGGGCGTGCTCGAGTTCATGGGCCGCGACGATCACCCAGGTCAAGATCCGCGGCCACCGCATCGAGCTGGGCGAGATCGAGGCGGCGCTCAGGGCAGCCGCCGGAACCACCGAGGCGGTGGTGGTGACGCGTACCGCCCGCGCCGGCGATGTGCGGCTCGCGGGCTATTTCACCGCCCCCCGCCCGGCCGATTTGGGCGCCCTGCGCGCCCGGCTCAGGGCGGCGCTGCCCGAGGCGATGGTGCCCGCCGACCTGATGCAGCTCGACACAATGCCGCTCACGCCGAACAAGAAGATCGACCGCCTGGCCCTGCCGGAACCCGCGCGCAAGCGACAGCGCGGCGCGGCGCAACCGGCCGGCGCAACGGACGCCTCGGAGACCGAGCGCCGCATCGCCGCGATCTGGACCTCGGTGCTGGGCATCGCGCCGATCGCGCCCGAGGACAGTTTCTTCGATCTCGGCGGGCATTCGCTGCTGGCGGTGCAGGCGCATCGCGGCATCCGCGAGGCGTTCGCCATGCCGGCGCTGGCGATTACCGACATCTTCCGCTTTCCGGTGCTGCGCGATCTGGCCCGGCACCTCGACGGCAACGGCGGCGGCACTCCCGCGCCGGCACCGGCCGTCGATGAAGAGGGCCGCGCCGCGACGATGTCGAAACGCCGCGCCATGCGGGCCGGGCGCGAGCGGCAGCCGTCATGACCGCAGCCGGCACCATTTCGCCGCCCCTGCTGCTCGAGGGCGACATCGCGGCGCTTTTCGCGCAGCCGGTCACAGTCGCCCTGGCCGATCCGGCGGCGCCGCAGCCCGCGCCGTTTGCCGCCGAGGCGTGCGCCATCGCCAGCGCCCGCGACAAGCGCCGGCGCGAGTTTCTGGCCGGGCGCGCGGCGGTGCGCGCGGCGATGCGCCGGATGGGCCATCCGCCGGCGGCCGTGCCGGCGGGGAAGGACCGAGCGCCGGTCTGGCCAAGCGGCCTGACCGGCTCCATCACGCACAGCGACACGCTCTGTGTCGCGGTGCTGGCCGAGACGGCACAGGTCCCCGCGCTCGGCATCGACATCGAGCCGGCCGAACCGCTGGCGCCCGACCTGATCGCTGAAATCTGCACCCTTTCCGAGCGCGCCTGGCTCTCGGCCCAGCCCGAGGCCGTGCGCGGCCTGCTGGCGCGGCTGGTCTTCAGCGCCAAGGAATGCGCCTACAAGTGCCAGTATGCGCTGAGCCGCCACATGCTGGCGTTTCACGACCTCGAGATCACCGCCGATCCCGAGACCGGCCAGTTCGAGGCCACCTTCCTGCGCGCGGCGCCATGCTTCGGGCAGGGCGCGCGGCTCTACGGCCGGCATCTGACCGCCGGGGGCCATATCGTTACCGGCATCGCCGCCCGGCACCCGGCGACGACGCAGGAACGGCGGCTGTCGCTGTGGTAGCAAACCGGTCGCGCGATGACTGACCGTCTCGTTCTCGTCACCGGGGCGGCGGCGCTGGTGGCCGTCGCGGCGGTGCTCTGGTCGGTGTTCTTGCGGCCCGATCCCCCGGCACTGGCACTGGGCAGGGCCTATGCCGATCCCGCCCCGCCACCGCCCGAAGGGGGGATGCGCGTCTTTCACCTCGGCCACAGCCTGGTCGGGCGCGACATGCCCGCGATGCTGGCGCAGCTTGCCGGCGACGGGCACCGTTTTGACAGCCAGCTTGGCTGGGGCGCCTCACTCAGGCAGCACTGGGAGCCGGACGAGGAAATCCCCGGTTTCGCGGCGGAAAACGACCATCCCCGCTTTCGCCCCGCCCGCGAGGCCGTGGCCACGGGGGATTACGATGCCGTTGTGCTGACCGAGATGGTCGAGATCCGCGACGCGATCAAGTACCATCAGAGCGGGCGTTACCTGGCGCGGTGGGCGGCGCTGGCGCGTGAGGCGAACCCCGCGACCCGCGTCTATCTCTACGAGACCTGGCACCGGCTCGACGACGCACAAGGCTGGCTTGTCCGCCTCGACCGCGACCTCGGCCGCTACTGGAAGGCCGAATTGCTGGCCGCCGACATCGCCGCGAACGCCCCCGGCCATCCGGTCTATCTGATCCCGGCCGGACAGGTGATGGCGCGCCTTGTCCGTGCGATCGAGGCAGAGGGCGGCAGCGGCGCTCTCAGATCGCGCGACGACCTCTTTCAGCGCCGCGACGACGGCACCACCGACCCCATCCACCCGAACGATCTCGGGGCCTATCTGGTGGCGCTCACGCATTACGCGGTGCTCTATCAGCGCTCGCCCGAGGGGCTGCCCCACCGCCTGCGCCGCGCCGATGGCAGCGCGGCCGAAGCCCCGCCCGAGGATGTCGCCCGACTGATGCAGCGCGTGGTCTGGGAGGTGGTGACATCCCTGCCCGAAACCGGGGTGGCCAGATGATGCGATCCGTCTTGCTGATGCTGGCGCTGGTGGCTGCCGCCCTGCCGGCGGTGGCGCGCGAGGGCAGGGACGGCCTTGCGCTGGCGATGAACCTCGCCCCGGTGCGCGACTGGAGCACCGAACAGCCGTTCATCGACGTGATGAAGACGGCGCGGCGCTGGATCGGCCACAAGCCCGGCCAATGGGGCGGGGTGAGCGCTGACGACCTCGAGGCGCGCGACATTTTCGACACGCAGGGCTGGCCTACCGAAATCCCGCCCGATCTGGGCTCGATCGGCACGCTGGTGCTGACCGACCTGCCCGAGGATGCCGCCATCTATGCCGGCCGCTACGTGCTGCGGTTTCAGGGTGAGGGTATCGTCGAGGTCTCGGGCGCGGTGCGCAACACCCGCTACGGCGAAAACCGAGTGGCGTTCGATTACGTCCCGGGCGGCATGGTCAACGTGAAGATCCAGCGCACCGACCCCGACAGGACCGGCGATCACGTGCGCGACATCACCATCGTGCGACAGGAACACGAGGACGCCTTCCGCGATGGCGCGGTGTTCAACCCGGCCTGGCTCGACACGATGCGCGGTGTCAGGGCAGTCCGTTTCATGGACTGGATGAAGACCAACGATTCGACCCAGGGCGCATGGGCCGACCGCCCCCGCGTCGGTGATTTCTCCTATACGGGCCGGGGGGTGCCGGCCGAGGTGATGGTCGCGCTCGCCAACGAGTTGGGCGCCGCGCCATGGTTCTGCATGCCGCATCTGAGCGACGACACCTACCAGCGCGAATTCGCCCGGCTGGTGGCCGATACCCTCGACCCGGCATTGAAGGTCTATGTCGAGTTCTCCAACGAGGTCTGGAACTGGCAGTTCGACCAGGCCGACTGGGCCGAGGCCGAGGCCCGCGCGCGCTGGGGCCGGAAATGGAAGGGGCAGGACGTCTACGGCATGAAATTCGCGCAGATGGCGCGGAACTGGGCGCAGGTCTTTGCCGGCCGCCGCAACCGGCTGGTCACGGTGATCGCGACCCAGACCGGCTGGCTGGGGCTGGAAAAGGCCATCCTCAACGCCCCGCTCTGGATGGCCGAGGACCCCGGCGCCAATGCCGCGCCCCACACCCTTGCCGACGCCTATGCCGTGACCGGCTATTTCGGCGGCTTCCTGGGCAATGAGAAGAACCGGGAAACCATCCACGGCTGGCTCGACCAGAGCCGCGACGAGGCCCGCCGCGAGGCCGAGGCGCAGGGGCTTACCGGCACGGCGCTCGAGGCGCATGTCGGCGCGCACCAATTCGACGCCGCCACGGCCGAGGCCATTGCAACCATCACCGGCCCCGCAGCCGAGGGCAGCAAGGCCGATACGCTCGATTACCTGCTCGGCACCATGCTGCCCTATCACGCGGACGTGGCAGGGCGTTACGGGCTCGATCTTGTGGCCTACGAGGGCGGCAGTCACGTGGTGGGGCTCGGCGCGCTAATCGGGGACGAGGACGTGACCGGGTTTTTCACCCATCTCAACTACACCCCCGAAATGGGGGCGCTCTACGGCCGGCTGCTGAGCGGCTGGAAAGAGATCGGCGGCGGGCTCTTTGCGTTTTACAACGATGTCGCCGCGCCGTCGAAGTGGGGCAGCTGGGGGCACATGCGCCACCTGGGCGACCGCAATCCGCGCTGGCGGGCCATCGAGCGGTTCCGCTAGGACATCGCCATGACCGACAGCACCCCGCCCCGCGCCACGGTGATCATCCCGGCCTGCAACGAGGCGGGCTATATCGGCGCGTGCCTCTCGTCGGTCCTGGGCTCGGAAGGGGCCGCGCCGTTCGAGACCGTCATTGTCGCCAATGGCTGCACCGACGCCACCGCTTCGGTGGCGCGCGAGGCTGCCGAAAGACTCCGACGCCCCGACCGGCTGGTGCGCGTTCTCGAAACCCCTCGGGGCAGCAAGCCCGGCGCGCTGCAATTGGGCGACGAGGCGGCAAAGGCGCCGATCCGCCTCTATCTCGACGCCGATGTGACGGTCGATGCCGGGCTGATCCCGGCGCTCATTGTCGCGCTTGAGGTCGAGACCGCGCGCCACGCCGGCGGCGTGCCCCGCATCCCTCGGGCGCAAAGCCGCGTCAGCCGCGCCTACGCCCGGTTCTGGCAGCGGCTGCCGTTCTTTGCCACCGGTGTGCCGGGCTTCGGCATTTTCGCCGTCAACGCCGCCGGACGGGCGCGCTGGGGCAACTGGCCCGAAATCATCTCGGACGATACATTCGCGCGGCTCAATTTCACGCCCGCCGAGCGGGTGCGGGTGTCGCAGGGTTATGTCTGGCCGATCGCCGAGGGACTGCGCGCCCTGATCCGCGTCCGCCGCCGGCAGGACCGGGGCGTGCGCGAGATCAAAGCGCGGTTTCCCGACCTCCTGCAAAACCGCGACGTCGTGCCGGGTGGCGGCCTGCGCAAGGCGCGCGCGGCGCTCGGCGATCCGGCCGGGTTCGCCGTCTATGCGCTGGTGGCGCTCTGCGTGCGCCTTCCCTCCACGTCACGCGGTTGGGCAAGAGGGCGCTGAATGGGCTCAGCCCCCCGATATGGCCCGGCGGAAATGCCCGGCCAGCCGTTCGGCCTCGCGATACATGTCGTGGCGCTCAAGCACCCGCGCCCGGCCGGCCTGCCCCATGCGCGCACGGTCCGCGGGCGGCATGGCGGCCAGCGCCCGCACCGCGCCGGCCAGCGCGTCGGCATCCGCCGGCGGCACCAGCCAGCCGGTCACCCCGTCCCGGACCAGTTCGGGAATGCCCGCGACCCAGGTCGAGATCACCGGCCGGCCCGCCGCCATCGCCTCCATCACCACCATCGGCAGCCCCTCGGCAAAGCTCGGCAGGATCAATGCGTGACAGCTCGCAAGCTCCGCACGCACCCCGGCCTCATCGAGCCAGCCGGTCAGTGTGACCCGTGCGCCCAACCCCCGCGCGGCAATGTCGGCCTCGATCGTGCCGCGCATTTCACCATCGCCCACGATGCGCAGATCGAGGCCGGGCAGATCGTCGCCAAGCCGCTCCAGCATCGGCATCAGCACCATCTGTCCTTTCTGCTCGGAAAGCCGGCCGACGGTCACCAGCCGCGGCCCGCCATCGGGCATCGGCGCCGGCTCGGGAAAGGCCTCCGGGTCGATGCCGCAATGCACCACCTTGACGCTCTGCCAGCGCTCATGCGGCAGCAGGCGGCAGAGCTGGCTGCGGCCATAGTGGCTGATCGCGACGGTAAAGGCGGCCTCGGCCATCTTGGGTCCGAGCGACAGCGCCGCGGGCGCGTCGAATTCCTCGGGCCCATGCACGGTGAAGCTGTAGCCGGGTCCCCCAGACGATGCGCGAGCCGTGCCACGGCCGCGGCATTGGTGCCGAAATGGGCGTGCATGTGCCGGCAGCCCGCGCGCTCGACCAGCGCAAGGACGCGGCACGCTTCGGCCAGGTAGACCAGATGCCGCAGCCGCCCGGCGGGCGAGAGCCGGCCCATAGCCCAGGCCGCCCGCAGCGCATGGCCAAGACGCCCCGGACGTGTCGCCGCCACGCGCAGGAGGGCCGCCAGCAGGCGCCCCGCCGCCCCGGTCTTGAGAACGTAGTAGGTGCGCCCCGCCTCGGCGACGTCCAGCGGATCGGCCAGCGCGAGTGCGCTGGGGCGCATGGCGATGCGGGTCACCTCCGCCCCCAGCCGCTCCAGCCCGGCCAGTTCGCGCCGGATGAAGCTGTGCGAGGGTTGCGGATAGGTGTTGAGGATATAGGCGATCTTCACATTGCGACCCGGCCTTGCGCGTTCCGGCCCACGCTACAGCGGGCGGACACACAAGAAAAGGCGCCAGCATCGCGCCCCGCCACCGCCGATGGCGTTGCCGCGCGGCGGCCCGGCCATCGCCCCCGGCGTTGCGAAGCATGCGTCCGATGCTCTAGCGTGGCGGCGTCCACCACGGCAGCCCCAGGATCATGAAGCGCATCGCAAACGCATTCCGCGGCACCGAACTGACCGCGCGCATGGTGCGATCCACCTCCTGGGTGATCGTGGGCTACGGGACCACCCAGGCAATCCGCCTGGGCTCGAACCTGATCCTGACCCGCATCCTCTTTCCCGAGGCGTTCGGGGTCATGGCGCTGGTCACCATGGTGACGGTCGGGCTGATGATGTTCTCGGACGTGGGTATCGGCCCGGCGCTGGCGCGCAGCCCGCGCGGCGACGAGCCCGCCTTTCTCGACACCGCCTGGTCGATCCAGGTGATGCGCGGGGCGGGGCTGTGGCTGGTGACGCTCGCACTCGCCTGGCCGTTCGCGGCACTTTACGAGCATGCCGAGCTGGCTCTCTACCTGCCAGTGGCGGGGCTGTCGCTGGTGGCGACGGGGTTTCTGCCGACGCGGGTGCAACTGGCCCGGCGGCACCTGACGATCGGCCGGGTGACGCTGCTCGACATCGCCAGCCAGCTATTGGGGCTCACGGTCATGGTGCTGCTGGCGCTCTCGATGCGCTCGGTGCTGGCGCTGGTCGTGGGGGGCGTGCTGACCAACGCGCTCAGATGCATCCTGATGTGGGCGGGGCTACCGGGGCGGCGCGACCGCTTTCGCCTCGAGGGCGCCGCCCTGCGCGAACTGGTGCATTTCGGCAAGTGGATATTCCTCAGCACCGCCTTCGGCTTCATCGGCAGCCGAGGGCGACAAGGCGGTGCTGGGCAAGCTCTTGAGCCTCGAGACGCTGGGCATCTACAATATCGGCTTCTTCCTCGCCAGCTTTCCGATGGCGATGGGCGCGTCGGTGGCGCAGGATTTGCTGATCCCGATCTACCGCAACCGCCCGCCGGCGGCGTCGGCCGCGAACCGGCGCAAGCTCGCGCGGATGCGCGTGCTGCTGACCGGGGGCTTTGCGCGCTGCTGCTACTGATGGCCTATGCCGGGCCACCGCTGGTGGCACTCCTTTACGACGACCGTTATCTCGCCGCCGGTCCGATCGTGGTGCTGCTCGCCTGCGGAATGCTGCCGCGCGTCATCGGCATGAGCTACGACCAAGCGGCGCTGGCAGCAGGCGATTCGCGGCGCGTCTTCGTCTTCAACGCCACCCGCGCCAGTTTGCAGATGGTGCTTTTGCTCGCCGGGCTGCACCTGTACGGTCTGGTGGGCGGCATCGCCTCGCTGGGGGTGGCGATGCTGATCACGCATCCAATCCTGATCGCGCTCTCGCGGCGCTACCGGGCCTGGGACGGGGTGCACGACGCCATCGGCTTCGCCGTCGCCGGGACGCTTGCCGCCGGTGCCATCGCTCTGCATTGGGAGGGGATTGCCGCGCTCGGGGCGATCCCGGTGGGCTGACTGCGGAATCGGTGCCCCGGGCGGCGCTACCGTGCCGGCCGGCGCCGCCACCTGAGGAGCCGCGCGAGCCGCCCCGGCCGCCGCGCAGCGCTGCGGTCTTCGGGGACGGTGACCACGGGGCCGAAGCCAAGCTCGCGCTCCATCACCGCCGCGCTGCGCACCACCGGGTTCATCAGATCGAGCAGATAGGCCAGTCCCAGCGCCGCCAGCAGGCTGGCGACCGCACCCAGCAGCGCCATCTTGGTGCGCGAGGGCGTCGAGGGGTAATCGGGCCACGATGCCGGTTCGAGAACGCTCAGCCGTTCCGACTGGCCCTCGGCCTCGAGCTGAAAGCCGATCTCGGCCGCCTTGCGGCTTTCGCCGACGCCCTGCAAGTCGAGGCGCAGCGCCTCCAGTTCGCGCAGGTATCGTGCCAGCTGCATTTGCACCTCGGGCGTGCGCGCGCTGGCTGCCGAGACCTCCTCCAGGCTCCGGGCCAGATAGTCGCGCTGTTCGCCAAGGCTGGCGAGCCGCTCTTGCAGTTCGGCCTGATGCTGCTCTTCCACGCGGGTCCGTCCGTTGGCATCGGCGGCGCGCCCGATCTGGCGCTCGAGTACCACCATCTGGCGTTCGATCGACAGGATTTCGGCCCTGAGCGCCTCGATCTCGCGATCCGGCGCGCCCGAGGGGCCGGCTTCGGGCATGTCGTTTCTTTGCCGGAATTCGGCGATGGTCTCTTCGAGATCGGCCACCTGCGCCTTGAGCCGGCTTTCGCGCAGCGAAAAGAAGGCCAGTGTCTCTTCGGCGCGGTCGAGACGCTTGTCGCCCAGGAGCGCAATGGTGCGGTCCGCCACCGCCGCCGCGAGCGCCCGGGCGCTCTCGCGCGTGCCCCAGCTGGCCGAGACCCGCACCAGCGACAGCGCGCCGTCCTCGGTTTCCCTGCTGCGCGCCGCCGCCTCGCCCGGAAACGCGGATCGAGCGGCGCAGCAGCGTCACCTGATCGGTTTCGGTCAGACCACCGAGTTCATCCAGCAGGCCCAGCCTGCCGGCCAGCTTCAGGATCGCGTCATGGGCCATGATCCGCTGCTCTACCGTCTGCAGCTGGCGCGCGTTGACCCCGGTCACGGTGGGCGGCGCCAGCGCGTCGGCGACCTTCGCCCCCTGCACCTGCAACACCGCCATCGAGGTGTACTGATGGGTCTGCGACAGCGCGAACAGGAACGATACCGCGCAGCCCAGCACCAGAACCCGCAGGATCAGCGCCCAGCGGCGGCGCACCATGTCCTTGAACTCGTCAACCCACTCGGAGAGATCCATACGCGCCGTCCCGACCGTTTCCCCGCACCTTGCCGCGCCCGCCAGGCCGCGGCCGGCGCTCACTTGTTGCGGCGTGGTACCCGCCCGCGGTTCAGCACCACCCCCATGAGCCTGGTCCGCCCCTCCAGCATCTTCAGGCATCGGGCGATCTGGCGGGCCTGGGTCCGGGTTCCGTCGGCCACCAGCAGCACCGCGTCCACCTGCGGCAGGAACGCCATGACGTCGTCGTATTCCAGAAGCGGCGGCATGTCGCACAGGATGGCATCGGGGGTGAGCACGCCGGTCAGTTCGTCCAGCATGCCGCCCGCGCTCCGGCTTTGCAGCAGCTCGGCCGGGCTCGGCGACACCTCGGAGTTGAGGCCGACGGCAAGATTGTCGCCATAGCGGCGCAGATAGTCCATCGGCGCGACAGTGCCGCCGAGCAGTTCGGCGATACGCTGCTCGGACGTGGTGCCCAGCGCCGCGGCGATGCCGGGGGCGCGCTGGTCCAGATCCAGCAGCACCGTCCTGACATCCGGGATCGCCGCCATGCTGAGCGCGAGGTTGGCGGCGACGAAGGTCGCTCCGCAGCCCGAGGTCGGCGCGGTCACCGCAAGACGGGTGCAGCCTTCGGCCATCATCGCCTGCAGGAGCTGGGTGCGCAGCGAGTCGATGGCGCGGGCGATCCCTTCCGGGCGCTCGCGCAACCGGCGCGCCGAGCCCTGGTGGCCGCGCCAGACCGGTTTGAGCATGTCCCAGTCGTCAAGTTCGAGCGCATCGGTTCCGGTGCCGGACCCCGGCACCGCCGGCACCGCGTGCGCGACCGGCGCGTTGGATGCGGAGGCGCCGCGGGCAGGCACGATGGCGGCCGCAGCGTGACCGGGCACGGCGGCCGGTCCGCGCTCTTCGCCCGGGGCCTCTTCAAACATCGTCCTGTATCGCTCGAACATCATCCATCCATCGGTTGTCGGGCCCGGCCGGCCGGGCCGCCTGCCCCCCTCCCCGTTCAGTACCCGGTGCGCTTGCTTACCACGCCGATCGTCCTCCACAAAACATGCAGATCCCGGCCCAGCGACACTGCGGCGTCGTAATTCGCGTCATACTGCGCGCGCTCGGCAAAGGAACTTTCGTTGCGCCGGCCGACCTGCCAGTCACCCGAAATGCCGGGGCGCAGCGCGAAATAATGCGCCGGATCACCGTAGAGCGGCAGTTGCTCGGGCAGCATCGGGCGCGGGCCGACAAGGCTCATGTCACCCCTGAGCACGTTCCAGAGCTGCGGCAACTCATCGAGCGAGGTGCGGCGCAGGAACTCGCCCACCCGCGTCACCCGCGGATCGTGGCGCAGTTTCTGGGAGACCTCCCATTCACGCCGCAGCGCCGGATCGGCGTCGAGAATCGCCTCGAGTCTTGCATCGGCGTCGCGAACCATCGTGCGCAGCTTCAGGATCGAGAAGCGGTCGCCGCCACGGCCCAGCCGGTCCTGCCGGTAGAAGGGATTTCCGCCCTCGACCGCCAGCAGCAGCGCCGCGATCCCGATCAGCGGCAGGTAAAGCGGCGCGCAGACCAGAACCAGCGCGATATCGAACGCCCGCTTGCCGAACCGGCGGTAAATCCCGTGAGCCCTGCCCGCGCGGCTGCCGGAGGCCAGCCCGCCCGACCCCGCCCTCTGGCCCGAGGGCGCGGCGGCAAGGTTGGCCGGATAGGACGGCACGCCCGGCGCCGCGGCCGTGGCGCCAAGACGCATTGACGCCTGCAAGGTGGACGGATGAAAATAGGCGTCGGACATATCTGACACAACTTTCTGTCGCGGTCACCGGCGGCGGATCATTCGCCGTGCACGGCCCATCGACGTTTGCATAACCACTCCGCGACGCGCCCCGCGCGTCGTTCGGTACTGGTGATTCCGTGAGGTCTTCCCCAAGTTCGGCGGATTGTCGCCATTTTTCGGACACAAAGCAACCTAACCGAAGGGGTGCCCCGTTAAACTCGCGATCAGGAAACAGTGTGTTTCTACAGCCGGGACTTTCATGCAAATTATTGTTTTTAAATATCTTTTTCAGTGATTATCTTTCGCCATTTCGCCTCATGGCGGCCGGCGGCGGAATCCTCCCGCTTTTGTTAAGAAAGATAAACGCCCCGATTTTGCCACATTGTACACGTTTTTGCTTCGGCACCCGGTTCCTGCCGACCCGATTCCCGCACCCTCCGCGCATGCCGGCGCCTTTGTCTCGGGGCTTGCCGCCGCACCGGCAGGCCCACTAGAACCGAATGCGTGTGCGCGCCACGGTGGCCGCGGCAGAGGAGGCGGACGGATGAACCAGGACCGGACCCTGTGGCGGGATACCGCGCGCGAGCGCGTCCCGGCCCGGCCATTCGACGGCGGAGCGACGGTCGATCTGGCGGTTATCGGCGGCGGCTTCACCGGCTGCGCCGCCGCGCTCGAGGCCGCGCGCCGGGGCGCGTCGGTGGCACTTCTCGAGGCCGGGCGGGTGGGCGACGGCGGCTCGGGCCGCAATGTCGGGCTGGTCAATGCCGGGCTGTGGCTGCCCCCCGACACCGTGCTCGCGGCCGCCGGGCCAGAGGCCGGCGCGCGGCTTCTGGACGCGCTGGCACAGGGTCCGGCGACGGTCTTCGACCTCATTGCGCGCGAGGGCATCGACTGCGAGGCGACCCGCGCCGGCACCCTGCATCTGGCGCATGCGCCCTCGGGGCTGCGCGACCTGCGCGAGCGTTTGCGCCAGGGCAACCGCCACGGCGCGCCGCTGCAACTGCTCGATGCGGCCGAGATCGCGCGCCGCACCGGCGGCACGGGCTTTCACGGCGCGCTTTTCGACCCGCGCGCCGGCACCGTGCAACCGCTGGCCTATGCCCGCGGCCTTGCCCGTGCCGCGGCGGCGGCGGGCGCGCGCATCCACGAAGCCACCCCGGTGGAGAACATCCGGCACGACGGCGACGTCTGGACGATCGAGGCCGCCGGCCACAGCCTTCGCGCCGCCGCGGTGCTGTTGGCCACCAACGCCTACCACCGGGGCGCGCATGGTCTGCCGGCGCCGCAATTCGTGCCGGTCGGCTTCAGCCAGTTCGCCACCGCGCCCCTGCCCGAGGCGTTGCGCGCGCTGGTGCTGCCGGGCGGCGAGGGCTGCTGGGACACTGCCGCGGTGATGTCGTCCTTTCGCACCGATTGCGCCGGGCGGCTCATCCTCGGCGGGATCGGCGATGTCGCCGGGCCGGCCAGCCCGGTGCATGCGGGTTGGGCGCGGCGCAAGCTGCGCGCGGTGTATCCCGACCTTGCGGATCTCCCCTTCGAGCACGCCTGGAGCGGGCGCATCGCCATGACCGGCGACCACCTGCCCAAGGTGGTGGCGCCGGCGCCGCGCGCGCTGGCGATTCATGGCTATTCCGGGCGCGGCATCGCCCCGGGCACGGTGTTCGGCACTGCTGCTGCGCGCACGCTGCTGTCGGGGGATCCCGCGCATCTGCCGCTGCCGGTGACGGATGCCCACGCCGAACGGCTGGCCGGGCTGCGCCGGGCGGGGATCGAGGCCGGTGCCGTGGCGATGCACCTCATCCAGCCGCGACCCTTCGCCTGAGCCAGTGGAATTCGGGCAAGTAATTCCAACATGTAAAAATTCGTTTCACATTTTGAAATTTCCCTGAACCCGCGCTAAGAGACGGGAGAAGACTCGATCATCCATACCGATCACCGGACAGGGAGGGCCGCTTGGAAAACCCCGTACACACCACCACCGAAGGCGGGATCGCCGTCATCGAGATCGCGAACCCGCCGGTCAACGCCGCCTCGCAGGCGGTGCGCGAGGGGCTGCTGGCAGCGATCCGCCGGGCCGATGCCGATCCTGAAATCAGCGCCGTGGTTCTTGTCGGCGCCGGGCGAACCTTTGTCGCCGGCGCCGATATCCGCGAGTTCGGCAAACCGCCGCAACCGCCCTCGCTGCCCGAGGTGGTCGACGCCATTGAGGGCACGGGCAAGCCGGTGATTGCGGCGCTGCACGGCACCGCGCTGGGCGGCGGGCTGGAACTGGCGATGGCGGCGCATTACCGCACGGCGCTCGCGTCGGCGCGGATGGGGCTGCCCGAGGTCAACCTCGGGATCCTGCCCGGGGCAGGGGGCACCCAGCGGTTGCCGCGGCTCGTTCCGGTCGCGCGCGCCGCCGCGATGATCACCTCCGGCCAGCCCATCGGCGCGACCGAGGCGCTGGATCTGGGTCTCATCGACCGCATCGCCGAGGGCGATGACATCCGCGCCGCGGGCCTGGCCCTCGCCGGTGAGCTGCTGGCCACGGGCGCCGGCCCGCGCCGGACCCGCGACAACCCGCCGCGCGATCCGCAAGCGGCCGATTTCGCGGCGCTGCGCACGCAGGTCGGGAAATCGGCGCGCGGACGCATCGCGCCCCTCAAGGCGCTCGAAGCGGTCGAGGGTGCGGTGACGCTGCCCTTTGCCGAAGGCGTGGCGAACGAGCGCGCGCTCTTCGTGAGCCTTCTCGAATCGGACCAGCGCGCGGCGCTGGTTCACGCCTTCCTTGCCGAGCGCGCTGCCGCGAGGCCGCCCGAGATCAGCGGCACCGATCCCCGCGACGCAAGCGCCATCGGCATCGTCGGCGGCGGCACCATGGGCGCGGGGATCGCCACCGCGGCGCTGCTGGCCGGGCTCGACGTGACGCTCATCGAACGCGACGCCGACGCGGCCGCCGAGGGCACAGGCGACGGTGGCCGGCAACTTCGCGGGCGCGGTCAGGCGCGGCAAGCTGGCGCAGGACCGCCACGATGCCATCCTCGCCCGCGCCTTTCGCACCGCCACCGATTACGCCGATCTGGGCGACCGCGACCTCGTGATCGAGGCGGTGTTCGAGAGCATGGACGTCAAGCGCGAGGTCTTTGCCCGCCTCGACAGCGTCTGCAAGCCCGGCGCGGTGCTGGCCACCAACACCTCCTATCTCGACATCAACGAGATCGCCGCCGCCACCCGACGCCCCGAAAGCGTCCTTGGTCTGCACTTCTTCTCGCCCGCGCACATGATGAAGCTGCTCGAGGTCGTGGTCGCCGCGCGCACCGCGCCCGAGGTCACGGCGACGGGATTCGCGCTTGCCAGGCGGCTGGGCAAGGTGGCGGTGCGCGCCGGCGTCTGTGACGGTTTCATCGGCAACCGCATCCTGGCGCATTACCGCAAGGCGCTCGACGGCGCGGTGCTGGCGGGCGCGAGCCCCTATCAGGTCGACCGCGCCCTTGTCGATTTCGGGCTGGCGATGGGGCCATATGCGGTGGGCGATCTCGCCGGGCTCGACATCTCCTGGGCCAACCGCAAGCGCCTCGCCCCCAGCCGCGACCCGCGCGAGGTCTATGCCGAGTTTTCCGACCGGCTCTGCGAGGCCGGTCATTTCGGGCGCAAGACCGGCAAGGGGTTCTACATCTACCGAGAGGGCGCCGCGCCCGAGCCCAACCCGGAGGTCGAAGAGATCATCGCCGCCGAGCGGCGGGCCCGGGGCATCACCCCGCGCGATCTGCCCGCCCCGGAGATCGTCGCGCGGTTCATGGCGGCGATGGTCAACGAGGCCGCGCGGACGTTGGGCGACGGCATTGCCGCGCGGCCGGGGGACGTCGACGTGGTCATGCTCAACGGCTACGGCTTTCCGCGCTGGCGCGGCGGACCGATGCACCATGCCGACACGGTCGGGCTGGCGACCATCCTCGCCGACATCGACCGCTTTTCCACCGACGACGATTTCCTGTGGCAGCCGGCGCCGCTCCTGGCACGGCTTTCCGCCGATAACCGCACATTCGCCAGCCTCGACGGCTGAAAGGGACACAGCCACATGAAACAGGCCGTCATCGTATCGACCGCCCGCACCGGGCTCGCGAAATCCTATCGCGGCGCCTTCAACGAAACCCACGGCGCGACCATGGCCGGACACGCCATCGAACACGCGGTGAAGCGCGCGGGGCTGGACCCCGCGCTGATCGAGGACGCTTTCGTCGGCTGCGGCTATCCCGAGGGCCGGACCGGTATCAACATCGCCCGCCAGTCGGTGATCCGGGCCGGGCTGCCGGTCGGCGTGGCCGGGGCGACCGTGAACCGCTTCTGCGCCTCGGGCCTGCAGGCCATCGCCATGGCCAGCCACGCCATCGCCCAGGAGGGCGCGCCAGCGGCGATCGCGGGCGGCGTGGAAAGCATCAGCCAGATGCCCCCAGCCGGCCGCCGCAGGCGCGCGACCCGTGGATCGAGGAACACAAGCCCGAGCTTTACCTCACCATGATCGAGACCGCCGACATCGTCGCAAGGCGTTATGGCGTCAGCCGCGAGGCGCAGGACGCGCTGGCCTATGAGAGCCAGAAGCGCACCGCCGCCGCGCAGGCCGCCGGGCGGCTCGATGACGAGATCGTCCCGATCACGGTGACCCAGGCGTTCAAGGACCGCGAGAGCGGCGAGATCACCCGCCGCGAAGTCACCTTCGGCATGGACGACTGCAACCGCCCCGATACCACGCTCGAAGGCCTGGCCGGGCTCGCCCCGGTGCGGGGCGAGGGCAACTTCGTCACCGCCGGCAACGCCTCGCAGCTCTCCGACGGGGCGGCGGCACTGGTGCTGGCCGACGCAAAGCTGGCCGAGCGCGAGGGGTTTGAGGCGCTGGGCGCGCTCAAGGGCTTCGTCGTCGCCGGCTGCGAGCCCGACGAGATGGGCATCGGCCCGGTCTTCGCGGTGCCGCGGCTGCTGGAGCGCCACGGGCTCAAGGTCGCCGACATCGGCCTGTGGGAGCTGAACGAGGCGTTCGCCAGCCGGGCGCTCTATTGCCGCGACCGGCTGGGGATCGACCCCGATATCTGCAACGTCAACGGCGGTTCGATCTCGATCGGCCACCCCTTCGGCATGACCGGCGCGCGAATGGCCGGGCACCTGCTGATCGAGGGCCGGCGGCGGGGCGCGAAGCTCGGCGTCGTGACCATGTGCATCGGCGGCGGCATGGGCGCGGCAGGGCTTTTCGAGATCTTCTGAGCCATGGCGATGACGGCGGCCCCCTCCGATCCGCGGTTTGCCACCACCCTAGCCCGGGGGCTGGGTATCCTGCGCGCGTTTCGTCCCACCGACAGCGGTCTGACCAACCAGGAGATATCGCGCCGCACCGGGCTGCCGCCGCCCACGGTCTCCAGGCTTTGCTACACGCTGTGCCAGCTCGGCTATCTCACCCACGGGCGCAAGCACGGCAAGTACCGGCTGGGGCCGGCGGCGCTGGCGCTGGGCAACATCGCGGCGGCGGCGTTTTCCTTCGTCGATGCCGCCGCACCCGAATTGCAGCGGCTGGCCGACAGGACCGGCACGCTGATCGGCATCGCCGTCGCCGACGACGGCCGCATGCTGCTGACCCGCACCGGCGACCGCAAGGGTCGACCTCGATCTGGCTCGAGCCGGGCTACCGCCTGCCGGTGGCGGCGTCCTCGACCGGCAAGGCGTGGCTCGCCGCCGCCACCGAGGCCGAATTCGATCGTCTCGGCACGCTGCTCACCCAGCGCGGCGAGGCCGACGCCGCGGCACTCGAGGCGCTGCGGCACGAGGCGCAGGCCGAATGCGCGGCGCGCGGCTTTGTCCGGCTCGAGGGCGGCGCGCATTTCTCCGCCGCCATCAATTCGGCCGCGGTGCCCTGCCGGCCACGCGAGTTCGGTGCCGCGGTGGTGTTTCTCAGCGGCGCCACCTTTGACGACTGCCCCGCCGAACGCATGACCGACACCGTCGGCCCGGCGCTGGCGCGCATGGTGGCGGGGCTGCGCGAACGCAGCCTGTGAGGGGCATCGCCCAATTTTGATCAAATCCCCATTGCCAACCCCGGGCGGCGTCTGCGAGACTTCACCCCGGAATGCCGCGGCCCGCGACCGGCCGGCGGTTTGAAGACAGGAAAGAACACCTCATGACCCTTGCCCCCAACTCCGCCGAGGCGCGTGACATCGCCTATCACTTCCACAGCTACACCAACGCCATCGCCCATGCCGAGAAGGGCCCCCAGATCATGGAGCGCGGCGAGGGCGTCTTTGTCTGGGACAGCCACGGCAAGCGCTATGTCGAGGCGATGGCCGGGCTCTGGAGCGTGGCCGTAGGCTTTGGCGAGGAGCGCCTGATCGAGGCGGCGATCGCGCAGATGCGCCAGCTGCCCTATTATCACAACTTCGCCCACCGCTCGCACGGGCCCGCCATCGACCTGGCCGAAAAGCTGGTGGCGATCGCGCCGGTGCCGATGTCGAAGGTCTTCTTCACCAATTCCGGTTCGGAGGCCAACGACACGGTGATGAAGATGATCTGGTACCGCTCCAACGCGCTGGGGCAGCCGGAAAAGAAGAAGATCATCGCACGCCAGCGCGGCTATCACGGGGTCACCATCGCCTCGGCCAGCCTGACCGGGCTGCCCAACAACCACCGTTCGTTCGACCTGCCGATCTCGCGGGTGCTGCACACCACCTGCCCGCATTACTGGAAGGAGGGCCGCGAGGACGAGAGCGAGGAAGACTTCGCCACCCGCTGCGCCGAGGAACTCGACAGCCTGATCCGGGCCGAGGGCCCCGACACCGTCGCCGCCTTCTTCGCCGAGCCGGTGATGGGCGCCGGCGGCGTGGTGGTGCCGCCCGCCACCTACTGGGAGAAGATCCAGAAGGTGCTGCGGCAACACGATGTCCTGCTCGTTGCCGACGAGGTCATCACCGGTTTCGGGCGCACCGGCAACATGTGGGGCAGCGAGACCTGCGACATCGAGCCCGACGCGATGGTTCTCTCCAAGCAGATCACATCGAGCTACGTGCCGTTCTCGGCAATCCTGCTCAACGAACGCTTCTATGCCCCGGTGGCCGAGGAAAGCGGGCGCATCGGCGTTCTGGGCCACGGCTTCACCTGCGGCGGGCACCCGGTGGGCGCGGCGGTGGCGCTGGAGAACATCCGCATCATCGAGGATCAGGGACTGGTGGCCCGGGCGGCCGAAACCGGCACCTATCTCCGCGATCGGCTGCAACGCCTCGCCGGGCATCCCTTTGTCGGCGAGGTGCGCGGCGTCGGACTCATCGCCGCGGTCGAACTGAGGCACCCCGACCATCACGACGCGCTCAAGCCCGGCACCCTGGGTGGGGCGATGAACCAGCTGCTCTACGAGCGTGGCGTGATCTCGCGCGCGATGATCGACGCGATGGCCCTTTGCCCGCCGCTGATCATCGGCAGGGCCGAGATCGACTTCATCGCCGACGCGCTGGAAGATGCGCTGGGCACACTGGCAAAGATGGAGTTCCCCGCCTGAGCGCAACGGGCCCGGCCGCCATGCGCGCCGGAAAACGGCCCTCGGACGGGAGAAACCGGGCAATTCGGCCTTTCCTCCCGTGATCTGCCGTATATGTTCCACCGCAATCGAGGGGGCAGGTCCGCATGTCGCTTTTCCTGATCGTCGCCATGCCGTTTCTGGGCGCGCTGCTGCCCGGCCTGATGAACCGGGCCGGACGCAACGCCTGTGCCGCGACCACCTTCTTCGTGACGCTGACCGCGTTCGCCGGGCTGATGACCCATGTACCTTCGGTGATGGCCGGCGAGGTGGTGATGGCGCGGCTCCACTGGCTGCCGGGACTGGGGCTCAACGCCAATTTCATGCTCGACGGGCTGGGGCTGTTCTTTGCCGGGCTGATCCTCGGCATCGGCCTGCTGATCATTGCCTATGCGCGCTTTTACCTCTCGCGCGAGGACGACATGGGCGAGTTCTACACATATCTGCTGCTCTTCCAGGGCGCGATGGTGGGCATCGTGCTGTGCGACAACATCCTGATGCTGCTGGTTTTCTGGGAGCTCACGTCGCTCTCGTCCTTCCTGCTGATCGGATACTGGAAGCACCTGCCCGAAGGCCGACAGGGCGCGCGCATGGCGCTGATCGTGACCGCGATGGGCGGGCTGGGAATGATCGGGGGATGCTGCTTCTGGGCGAGATCGCGGGCAGCTATGACCTCAGCGTCATCCTGCAGCACCGTGATGAAATCCAGGCCTCGCCCCTCTACCTGCCGGCGCTGCTGCTGATCCTGCTCGGCGCCTTCACCAAGTCGGCGCAATTCCCGTTCCATTTCTGGCTGCCGCACGCGATGGCCGCGCCGACGCCGGTCTCGGCCTATCTGCATTCCGCGACGATGGTTAAGGCCGGGCTCTTTTTGATGGCGCGGCTCTGGCCGGTCCTGTCGGGAACCGACGCGTGGTTCGTCATCGTCACCGGCACCGGGCTGGTGACGATGGTGATCGCCGCCGTGATCGCGCTCTTCAAGAACGACCTCAAGGCGCTGCTGGCGTTCTCGACGGTCTCGCATCTGGGGCTCATCACCATGCTGCTGGGCACCGGCACCGCCTTCGGGGCGATGGCGGCGGTGTTTCACATCCTCAACCACGCCACCTTCAAGGCGGCGCTCTTCATGACCGCGGGGATCATCGACCACGAGGCCGGCACCCGCGACATCACCCGGCTGGGCGGGCTCCGCAAACTGATGCCGGTGACCTTCGTCATCACCGCGCTGGCGTCGCTGTCGATGGCCGGGATACCGTTCTTCAACGGCTTCCTGTCCAAGGAGATGATGCTCGAGGAGGCCACCCGCACCACCCTCCTGGGCAGCCCGCTGCTGGTGCCGGTACTGGCCACGGTTGGGGCGCTGTTTTCGGCCGCCTATGCGTTTCGCTACCTCGTCCACGTCTTCTTCGGGCCGAAGCGCGAGGAAAATCCCGGCCTGCCGCACGATCCCGGCTTCGGCATGTGGGGGCCGCCGGCGGTGCTGGTCGCGGCGGTCGTCGTCATCGGTGTGGCGCCGGCCCTCGCCGAGCCGCTGGTGCGCAGCGTCACTGCGGCGGTGCTCGGCGGCGCGGCGCCGATGCCCGGCGCGCATCTCAGGATCTGGCACGGGCTAACGCCGGCGCTGGGGATGTCCGCGATCGCGGTAACCGGCGGCGCGGTGCTGCTCATGGCCTTCGCGCCGCTGGCGCGCGCCTGGGCCGCCGCCGGGCCGCCGGCCGCCAAGACCATCTTCGACGCCATCGTCGACGGGCTTGCGCTCTTGTCGCGCACCATCACCGAGCGGCTGCACGACGGCGCGCTGACGCGCTACGCGGCGATCTTTTCGGTCACCGTGGTGGCGGTGGCAGGGCACGCCTGGGCCACCGGCGCGGCGCCCGCGCCCGCGCGCGACATGCTGCCGGTCGAGCCCTTGCCGCTGGCCGGCTGGCTGCTGCTGGTGGTGGCCACGCTGGTGCTGGTCCGGCAACACCGCAACCGCTTTGTCGCGCTGGTGCTGCTGGGGGTGGTGGGGCTGATGATCTCGATCGGCTTTGCCTATCTCAGCGCCCCTGACCTCGCGCTGACGCAGCTTTCGGTCGAGGTCGTGACCGTCATCCTGCTGCTCCTGGCGCTCAACTTCCTGCCACGCGAAACCCCGGTCGAAAGCCCCGCCGGACTCCGCCTGCGCGACGGCGCGATCGCGGCCGTGGTGGGGTTGGGTGCGGGGGCGCTGGTCTTCACCATCCTGGTCGGGGATTTCTCGGCGCCGACGATCTCGGCCTATCATCTGGCGAATTCCTACAAGGGCGGCGGCGGCACCAATGTCGTCAACGTCATCCTGGTCGACTTCCGCGGCTACGACACCTTCGGCGAGATCATCGTGCTGGGCATCGCGGCGCTGGTCATCTACGCCACCACCGAGGCGCTGCTGTCCGGTCCGGTGCGCGCGCGGCTTCTGAACCGCCCCGTCGAGAAGGTGGCCGGCGACGCCCACCCGATGATGATGGTGGTGGTCACGAGGGTGATGATGCCGCTCATCCTGATGGTCGGGGTCTACATCTTCCTGCGCGGCCACAACGAGCCCGGCGGCGGCTTCATCGCCGGCCTCGTGGTGGCGATCGCGGTGGTGATGCAGTACATGGCCTCGGGCTATGCCTGGGCGTCGGCGCGCCAGCGCGTGCCCTATCACGGCATCATCGGCGCGGGCGTGCTGGTGGCGGGGCTCACCGGCATCGGCGCGTGGTTCTTCGGTGCCCCGTTCCTGACCTCGACCTTCGGCTATGTCCGCATCCCGCCGCTGGCGGAATTCGAACTGGCCACGGCGATGGGCTTCGACCTCGGCGTGTTCCTGTGCGTGCTGGGCGCGGTGATGCTGTCGCTCGACAGTTTCGCGCGGCTGGCGCGCCGCGCCGGCATCGAGGCGAGCGAGTTCGACATCGACATCGACCCGTCGCGCGACGATGCCCCGGACACCGGCAAGGCGGAGGGCTGAGATGGAGCTTCTGGTGGCCAGTTCCGTGGGCGTGCTGACGGCGGCGGGCATCTACATGGTGCTCAGGCTGCGCACCTTCCCGGTGATCGTCGGCACCGCGCTGCTGAGCTATGCGGTCAACGTCTTTCTCTTCGCCTCGGGCCGGCTGGCGGTGAATCAGCCGCCGATCCTGCGCGACGGCGTGAGCGCCTACACCGACCCGCTGCCGCAGGCGTTGGTGCTGACGGCGATCGTGATCTCGTTCGGGATGACGGCGGTGGTGGTGATCGTGGCGCTGGGGGCCTATCTGAGTTCGCGCGACGACCATGTCAACGACCGTCCGGACCGCCCAATCCGCCAGGACCACCAGGACCGCCAGGACCATCATGGCGGCGGCGAAGGGGCGCAGCCATGAGCCACTGGGTCATCGCCCCCGTCATCCTGCCGGCGATGATGGCGGCCTTCATCGTGCTGGTGGTGCGCTTTCATCCGCTGTTGCAGCGGGTCTTCTCGCTGGCCGGAACGGTGGCGATCCTCGCGGTGGCGGCGGGGCTCTATTGGACGACCTCGGACGGCACCATCCTGCTTTATCAGCTCGGCAACTGGGCCGCGCCCTTTGGCATCGTGCTGGTCGCGGACCGGCTGTCGGCGCTCTTCGTGCTGCTGACGTCGGTCCTGGCGGTGCCGGTGCTGCTCTATGCCATCGGCTCGGGCTGGGACATGCGCGGGCGGCATTTCCACGCCCTCTTCCAGTTTCAGCTGATGGGCATCCTCGGCGCCTTCCTGACCGGCGACGCCTTCAACCTCTTCGTCTTCTTCGAGGTGCTGCTGATCGCCTCCTACGGGCTGATGATCCACTCGGGCGGCGCGCGGCGGTTCCGGGTCGGGGTGCAGTACGTGGTCTACAACCTGCTCGGCTCGACGCTCTTTCTGTTTGCCCTCGGCACCATCTATGCCGAGACCGGGACGCTCAACATGGCCGACCTGGCGCAGCGCATCGCGGCGCTGCCCATGGACGACAGCGCCGGCATCCGCGTGGCGGCGGTGATGCTGCTGATGGTCTTTGCGGTCAAGGCCGCGATCCTGCCGCTGCATTTCTGGCTGCCGGCGGCCTATGCCACGTCGCCGGGGCCGGTCGCGGCGCTCTTTGCGGTGATGACCAAGGTCGGCGCCTATTCCATCATCCGCTTTTACACCCTGATCTTTCCGCCCGATCTCGCGATCACCCAGGGCCTTTTCGACACCTGGCTGCTGCCCGCGGCCCTGCTGACGCTGACGCTGGGGATGCTGGGCATTCTCGGCGCGCGCCGGCTCGACGATCTGGTGGCATTCGCCGTGGTCGGCTCGATGGGGATGCTGATGATCGCGATCTCGGTCTTCACTCCCGCCGGCATCGCTGCGGCGCTCTACTATGCCGTCCATTCGACGCTGGCGACGGCGGCGCTCTTTCTGCTCGCCGACGTGGTGGGCGAGCGCCGCGCCGGCGGGTCGCTGGGCTACGATCCCGCCCCGCCGATCCCCGGCTCGGGACTGGTGGCGGGGCTCTTCTTTGCCGCCGCCATCGCCATGGCCGGGCTGCCGCCGCTGTCGGGTTTCGTGGGCAAGCTGCTGATCCTCAACGCCACCATGGCAGATGCGCGCATGGCCTGGGTCTGGGCGGTGATCCTGAGCACCAGCCTGATCGCGGTGATCGGCTTTTCCCGCGCCGGCAGCGCGATCTTCTGGAAGGCGTACGCGCCCGAGGCGACCCTGCCCGATGCTCCTCCGCAACCGGCCGAACCGGCCCCGCCGCTCGACGCGGCCCCCCGTCCGACCGCGCTGCCGATGGTG
Organism: Roseovarius sp.; assembly: GCA_027493545.1. Taxonomy (GTDB): domain Bacteria; phylum Pseudomonadota; class Alphaproteobacteria; order Rhodobacterales; family Rhodobacteraceae; genus Roseovarius. Next base: position 224,423 of record JAOSKR010000001.1, read on the forward strand.
GCCGTCGGCGCGCTGATGGCGCTGCTCGTCGCGGTGACGGTCTTCGCCGGCCCGCTCCAGCGCAATTTCGCCGCGACCGCGGCGCAGCTGTTCGCGCCGGCGCCCTATATCTCGGTAGTGCTCGAAACGCCCGGCCGCACGGTCGGCCATGACGACGGGGAGGGGCACTGAGATGGTCCGCAAGCTCGCCCGCCGCGTCTATCCGCACCCGCAGCTGACGATCCTGCTGACGGTGGTGTGGTGCCTGCTGGCCAACGCGCCGAGCGCGAACACCGTGGTCTTCGGCCTGATCCTCGGCACGGTGATCCCGATCCTGACCCACGCCTACTGGCCCGACCGGCCGGTGATGCACAAGCCGCTGCGGGTGATCGAATATATCCTGCTGGTGCTCTGGGATATCGTGCTCGCCAACATCCATGTCGCGATCATCGTGGTGTTCAAGCGCAACGCCGACATGGTGCCCAACTGGGTCGCGATCCCGCTCGACCTGCGCACGCCCGAGGCCATCGCCATCCTCGCCGGCACGATCACGCTGACCCCCGGCACGGTGTCGGCCGATCTCTCGGACGAGGGACACGCGCTTTTGGTGCATGCGCTCGACGCCTCCGACCCCGAGGCGGTGCGCAATGCCATCAAGGACCGCTACGAACGTCGACTGAAGGAGATTTTCGAATGATCATCTATGCGCTCTGGTTCGCGTTCACCGCCGTCGGGCTGTCGCTGGTGCTGTCGCTGTGGCGGCTGCTGATCGGACCCGATGCCGGCGACCGGGTTCTGGCGCTCGACACGCTGGCGATCAACGCGGTGGCGCTGATCGTGCTCTATGGCATCTACAGCCAGACCCAGATCTATTTCGAGGCGGCGCTGCTCATCGCCATGCTGGGATTCGTGTCGACGGTGGCCTATGCGCGCTTCGTGCTGCGCCGGGACGTGATCGAATGACCGCCGTTGCCGAATTGATCGTCAGCGCGCTGATCGTGATCGGCGCGGTCTTTGCGCTGGTGGGCTCGTACGGGCTGGTCAAGCTCGACAACCCGATGTCGCGACTGCACGCGCCCACCAAGGCCAGCACGCTGGGGGTGGGCAGCATCCTGATCGCATCGATGTGCTATGCCTTCGTCTGGCGCGAGGGGTCGGCGCATGAACTGCTGATCACGGTATTCCTGGTGGTCACCGCGCCGGTCTCGGCGATGTTCCTGGCCAAGGTCTTCATCTTCCGCGGCAGAAACGTGCCGGAACTGCCGCCCACGCCCGAGGACACGATCTGGGCGACGCACGACACCGGAACCCAACCGCTCAAAGCGTTGTCTCCATCCGAAAGCCGGGACGAAAATACAGCCGGACCGCGGTGATCGGCCGGGCGCCGTCGCGGGTGATGCGCTCGATGGTGAATATCGCCGCGCCGGGATCGCATTGCAGGTGACCGGCCGTCTCGTCCGAGGCGGCGCAGGCGGAAAAAGACGATCTCCCCATCGGTATAGGCGGCATTGCGCACCAGCCATTCATTGGCGCTGATCTCGTCGAACGGCTGGCCGGCGGCATCGGGCACAACCGCAAGGTTGATCCAGCGGTCCTCGAAGACAAAGGGCGCGCCATCGGCGGTATGCAGCGCCTTGACCCGCAGAAAACCGTCGCCATCGCCCGCCCCCAGCCGTTCCAGCAGCGCCCTGGGCGGCACGCCGGGGCGGCGCATCAGGCGGCGATAGCCCGGCACCTGCCCGCGCGCGGCGATCTCGGCGCGCATGATGGGGATGCTCAGCGTCGCCTTGCGGACCGGGTGCAACGCCACGCGGGTGCCGGCCTTGCGCCGGCGCTCCAGCAGTCCGGCCTCGGACAGGCCGCGCAGCGCGCGGTTGACGGTGGCGCGGGCACAGCCGAACTCGTCGGCCAAGTCCTGCTCGTTGGGGATCATCTCGCCCGGTGCCCAGATGCGGGCGTGGATGCGGCGGCGCACCTCGCTTTCGACCGCCTGCCAGGTCCGGGGGGCGGGCGCGCTCACAGCGCCTCGCGCAGATCGGCCATCGCGCGCAGATAGCGCGCGCGGATTTCGTTGCGGCGCGGGTGCCGGCCCTCGCGCACCATCGCCCGGCCGGCCGCCCACACCGCCGAGACCATGCCGCTGTCGCCGGCAAAAACGAAGGCGTCGAGGATCGCGTCACCCTCCCGCCCGGCAAGGTCGATCGCGCCACCGTCGAGAGCCAGCAGATCGGCCCATTCGCCGGCGGCGATTCCACCTTGCCCGCGCCCGGCCGCCCGCGCTCCGCCGGTCACCGCCGCCTCGAATATCCGCCGCCCGGTCGAGAGCGTGTCGGTCGCGAGCGCCGCCCGGCTGCGGTCGCGCAGACGCTGGGAATATTCCAGCGTCCTGAGTTCTTCGGTCAGGGCGATGCGGATGTTGCTGTCCGAGCCGATGGCGATGCGCCCGCCCGCCTCCATCCAGCGTACCCCGTCGAAGATGCCGTCACCGAGGTTGCTCTCGGTGATCGGGCAGAGCCCGGCCACCGCCCCGGTGCGCGCCAGCGCCCGGGTTTCGTCCGGTTGCATCTGGGTGCAGTGGATCAGGCACCAGCTGCCGTCGATCTGGACATTCCGCAACAGCCACTCGACCGGCCGCGCGCCCCAGGCGGCCTGGACCTCTTCGACCTCGGCCACCTGTTCGGCGAGGTGCATGTGTACCGGGCCACCCCCGGCCAGCGCGGTAATGGCGGGCAGGTCGTCCGGCGCCACCGCGCGCAGGCTGTGCGGCGCCACTCCGAGCCGGGTATCGCCAGGCAAGCCCCCGAGCGCCGCGCCCGCCGCCGCGTGCAGGCGGGCAAAACCGTCCGTGTCGGTGCCGAAGCGCGCCTGACCGGCGCCAAGCGGGCGCCCGTCGCAGCCGCCGAACCGGTAATGCACCGGCAAAAGCGTCAGCCCGATGCCCGTCTGCGCGGCGGCGGCGGCGATACGGGCGCTCATCTCGGCGATGTCTGCGTAGGGCGCGCCGCCCGGGCGGTGGTGGAGATAATGGAACTCGACATTGGTGGCATAGCCCGCCTCCAGCATTTCCATCTGCACCAGCGCGGCGATGGCCTCGACGTGGTCGGGGGTCAGCCGGTCGAGAAACCGGTACATCAGTTGCCGCCACGTCCAGAAGCTGTCGCGCCCGTCCGGCCCGCGCCGCTCGGTCATCCCGGCCAGGGCGCGCTGAAAGGCATGGCTGTGGACATTGGCGGGCGCGGGCAGCAATATATCGACACGCTCGGCCCCTGCGTCCGGCGCCGCGCCTGCCGCAACCCCGGCGATGCGCCCCTGCGCATCCACCGAGACGGCGACGTCACGCTGCCAGCCCTGCGCCGTCAGCGCCTCTTTCGCCCAGATGACCGGCATCGTCATCGCCCCTTTGCGCCGATAATATGTGCATACATATTACCGCACTGCCACCCAAAGACAAGGCTGGGTATTGCCGCCTCAGCGCGCCGGATCCCGCTTGAGCCCCTCGCCCTCGGCCACGATCCGCATCGCGTCCGGGGGAAAGGGACGCAACAGCCGTGCGGCCTCGGCCGGCGGTGCGCCGAGCCAGCTGTCGTAATCCTCGCGCGCCAGGATCACCGGCATCCGCTCGGGGTGGACCGGGCGCACCAGCGCATTCGGGGTGGTGGTGACGACGGTGTGGGTGTCGATCTCGACCGCCTCGCCGCGGTAGACACCCTGAAACCGCCGCCAGAGCCCGGCAAAGGCAAAGGGCGGGCGCGTTCTCGGGTCATCGTCGGCCATGCCGAACCAGTAGAACGTCGCGGGGTTCCGGCCTTTCGCCTCGGCAAAGGCGGTGGCGGGCACGAGGCAGCGCCGGCTCTCGAAGCTCGCCTTCCAGAATGTCGAATGCGCCAGCTTGTCGTCGCGGGCATTGTTCACCGCCCTGGGCAGGATCGGCCGCCCGGTCTTGCTCGACCGCTGCGGCAGCAGAAAGCCCCAATGCATTGCGGCCAGCTCGCGCGCGCCGTCAGCGCCCAGCCGCACCACCGGCGCGCTGTGGCGCGGATAGATCGCCGGCAGCGGTGCGAAATTTCCAAGACGGTCGCGCCCCGGCGCCACGTCAAAGAGCCGGCGCATCTCGTCCTGCGTCGACATGCTGGCGTAGAGGTTGCACATGACCGGCAGGCTAGCCCTGCGCGGCAGCCCCGGCAAGACAACGCGCTTGACGGCGGCGCGGCACGGTCCTTATTTGCCGCGGCACCACGCTTGCCGGAGGCACCCGCCCTGCCTGTCCCTGCCCCCAACGCTTTTCGAAACCGCATTGCCCGGCCTCGCCGCCGAGATGGCGATGCTCGCGGATGTGGCGGCGAACGGTGCCGGACCCTCGGCGTTTCTTTGGAAGTCGGCCGCGCCGACGCTGGTGCTGCCCGAACGTTTCGCCCGCGCGCCGGGCTTTGACGCCACCGCCGCGGCCTGTGCGGCGTCGGGCTGGCCGGTCGTGCCCCGCAGGACCGGCGGCGGGATCACGCCGCAGGGGCCGGGGGTGTTGAACCTGGCGATCGCCTTTCGCGCCGGGACCGGGCGGGCGCGCACCATCCGCGCGAGCTATGCCGCCATTTGCGAGCCGCTCTGCGAGGCGCTGGCCGGGCTCGGCATCACCGCCGCCCCCGCGCCGGTGGCGGGCAGCTTTTTGCGACGGCGATTACAACCTCGCCGTCGGCGGCCGCAAGCTCGTCGGCACCGCCCAGCGCTGGCGCGCCGACGCCTGCCTGGCGCATGCGCTGATCCTCACCGACATCGCGCTCGCCCCGGCGGTCGCAGCCGTGCAGCGGCTGAGCGACGGGCTGGGCCACGACGCCCGGTTCGACCCCGGCCTGCATTGCCGGCTGGCCGATCTGATCGGGGGCACGGGCGACCCGGACGCGCGCCTTGCCGCCCGGCTGTGGCCGGTGCTGGCGCGACGCGGTTTCGGGGCGTGGTCCGGCGTGGGTTGACCGCCTCAGTCAGCCGCCACCACCTGCTGCCGCTGGGTGCCCAGCCCCTCGACGGTCAGCTCCATGACGTCGCCGGGGCGCAGGAAGCGTTGCGGATCGCGGCCCATTCCCACCCCCTCGGGCGTGCCGGTGGCGATGATGTCGCCGGGCTGCAGGCGCATGAAACGGCTCATGTAGGAAATGATCTCGGCCACCGAAAAGATCATGTCATGGGTGCCCGAACTTTGCATCACCTCGCCGTTGAGGCTGAGCGACAGCGCCAGCGCCTGCAGGTCGGCAACCTCGTCGGCGGTGACCAGCCGAGGGGCCGGCGGGGCCGAAGCTCGGGGCGGACTTGCCCTTGATCCACTGGCCCTTGCGCTCGATCTGGAACTCGCGTTCCGAAACATCGTTGATGACGCAATAGCCGGCCACGCAATCGAGCGCCTCGGCCTGCGTGACATAAAGCGCCTCGCGCCCGATCACCACGCCCAGTTCGACCTCCCAGTCGGTCTTGACCGAACCGCGCGGGATGATCACCGGGTCGTCAGGCCCCGCGAGCGCCGAGCTGGCCTTGGAAAAGAGAATCGGCTCGGAGGGCGCCGCCGCGCCGGTCTCGGCGGCATGGCGGGCGTAGTTCAGCCCGACGCAGAAGAAGTTCGGCACCCGCGACAGGCACGGCCCGATACGCCCCGGATCGGCGACCGGCGGCAGGGTCTCGGGGTCGAGCGCGCGCAGCGCATCGAGCGCCGCCGGCGACACCGCATCGCCCGCCAGGTCCGGCACATGGGCGGAAAGATCGCGCACCTGGCCCGCGGCATCCAGCAGTCCGGTCTTTTCGGCGCCCGCGGGCCCGTATCGCAGCAGCTTCATCGTTTGTTCCTTCCGCTTGTCGCCCCATTTGTTATGCAGGCCGCCGGGTTTTGGCAATCCCGCCTCCGCCAAATACCGGCCGGCCGGCGCCAGCGGCCGGAAATCGGCCAGGGCCGGTTCATCCGGCGCACGACACCGGAATGGGTATAGCCAAGCCCCGCCCCAGATGGGATAGATGGAGCCAGGATCGGAGCGTTCGGTTGACCTTTTTCAGACCCCCTCATGCCTGTGCTTCTCGCCCTGGCCCTGCTGGGTCCGGGCCGGGCCGTGGCCGCGACCGAGGTGGTGATCGCGCTGCCCGCCGACGCGCAGGGCTTGGGCGGGCATCTGCGCAGCGCCTCGCTCAGCGTCGAGACCGCCGCGCGCGAGGACGCCACCGCGCAGGACTTGCTCGCCGCCGCGCGCGCCGATTATGCCCGCATGGTGGGCGCGCTCTACGAGGTCGGGCGTTATGGCGGCGTGGTCAGCATCCGCGTCGACGGGCGCGAGGCCGCCGACATGCCCGCCTTTGCCGCGCCGGGACGGATCGGGCAAATCGCCATCCGGGTGGAGCCCGGTCCGCTGTTCGCTTTCTCGCAGACTCGCATCGCGCCGCTGGCCCCCGGGACCAAGCTGCCCGAGGGGTTCCGCCCCGGGGCACCCGCCTACAGCCAGGTGATCGGCAAGGCCACCGCGGCGGCCGGGCGCGGCTGGCGCGAGGTCGGGCACGCCAAGGTGGCGATCGCCGGGCAGCGCCTGGTTGCCGATCATCGCGGCGCCCGGCTGGCGGCCGACATCACGCTTTCTCCCGGCCCCCGGCTGCGCTTTGGCGAACTGGTCATCGCCAATCCCGGCAATGTGCGTCCCGAGCGGGTGCGCGCCATCGCTGGCCTGCCCACGGGGCAGGTCTATCATCCCGACGAGATGCGCAAGGCCAGCGAGCGGCTGCGCCGCACCGGCGCGTTCTCGTCGGTGGTGCTGGATGAGGCCGACACGCCCGGCCCCGGCAGCACCCTCGACGTCGTGGCCACGCTGGCGGACGCCAGGCCGCGACGCTTCGGTTTTGGCGCGGAACTGTCGTCGCTCGAGGGGCTGACGCTCTCGGGTTTCTGGCTGCACCGCAACCTTCGGGGCGGGGCCGAACGGCTGCGCATCGACGGCGAGGTCGGCGGCATCGGCGGCGATTCGGGCGGCATCGACTATATCCTGTCGGCCCGTTTCGACCGGCCGGCGACGCTGACCCCCGACACCGGCCTCTTTCTGTCCGCCGAGGGCGCAGGAAAAGGACGAACCCGACTATCGCGAACGCAGCATCCGGCTGGGTGGCGGGCTGAGCCACATCTTTTTCCGACCGCCTGACCGGCGAGATCGGGGCGGCCTACCAATATTCCGACATCGACGACGATCTCGGCTCGCGGCAACTCGAGCATCTGCTCTTTCCCGCGCGCCTTACCTTCGACGCCCGCGATGCGGAACTCGACGCCCATGAGGGCGTCTATCTCGACCTCGATCTCACCCCCTTCGCCGGGTTGAGCGGCGGCGGGATGGGGGCGCGGCTTTTCGCCGACGCGCGGGGGTACTACGCATTTGGCCGCGACGACCGGCTGGTGCTGGCCGCACGCGCCCAGATCGGCAGCGTCAGCGGCGCCGCACTGGCCGAGGTGCCGCCCGAGATGCTGTTTTTCTCCGGCGGGGCGGGCACCGTGCGCGGGCAGTCCTACAAGTCGCTTGGCGTCGCCCTGCCCGGCGGGCGCAAGGTGGGCGGGCGCTCCTTCGCCGCGCTTTCGGCCGAGCTGCGCGCCAGCCTGAGCGGCCCGTGGTCGGTGGTGGGCTTTGCCGATGGCGGGTTTGTCGGCGCCGGCAGCTGGGGCGACGGCGCCGGCAACGACCACTACGGCGCGGGCTTCGGCGTGCGCTACGATACCGGGCTGGGGCCGATCCGGGTCGACATCGCCACTCCGCTCGACAGCGACGCGGGCAAGGATTTCGAGATCTATATCGGCATCGGGCAGGCGTTCTGATGCGGCTGATGCGGATCATCGCCCTGCTGGCGCTCGCCGCCCTGCCGGCGGCGGCACAGGACGCGGGCACGCAGGCGGAGGCCGACAAGACCTTTCTCGAAGGCCAGATCGAGGGGCTCTTGTCGGGTGCCGGGCGCGCGGTGACGATCACCGGCTTTCGCGGCGCGCTTTCGTCGCACGCGACGCTGGAGCGGATGACCATCGCCGACGATCGCGGGGTCTGGCTGACCCTCGAGGACGCAACGCTCGACTGGTCGCGCGCGGCGCTGCTGCGGGGGCGGCTCGAGGTCAACGCACTGACCGCCGCCACGATCACGCTCGACCGGCTACCCGAAGCGGGCAGCCGTCTGAGCCCCGACAAGGCAGAGGCGCGCGGCTTTGCCCTGCCCGAACTGCCGGTGTCGGTCTCGGTGGGCAAGATCAGCGCCGACGAGGTGGATCTGGGCGAGGCGGTGCTGGGCGAGGCGGCGACGCTGTCGGTCGAGGGCAGGCTGGAGCTCGCGGGCGGCACCGGCGACGCCGCGCTCGCCATCCGCCGGATCGGGCGCGACGACCGGCTGACGCTCTCCGCCGCCTTCGACAACACCAGCCGCGTGCTGCGCGTCGATCTCGATTTCGACGAGGCCGCCGGCGGGCTGGTGGGGCGCACGCTGCGCATCCCCGACGCCCCGGCGCTGCGGCTCAAGGTCGACGGCGAGGCGCCGCTTTCGGATTTCAACGCACAGGTGTCGCTCGCCTCGGACGGGGCAAGGCGGCTTGGCGGCGCGGTGCATATCGCGGCGATCGGGGCCGAAGGCACGGAAGACCCCGAGGGCTACCGCTTCGGCGCCGATCTGGCGGGCGACCTGCGGCCGCTGGTCGGTGCCGATCTGCACCCTTTCTTTGGCGAGAGCGCCACGCTGGCGCTGGCCGGACAGACGCTTGCGGACGGCGGCACCCGCATCGACAGCCTCCGGCTCGAGGCCGGCGGGATCGAACTCGGGGGCACGCTGGCGCTCGGGGCGGACGGCTGGCCCGAACGCTTCGATCTTGGCGGCCGGCTGGGCGGCGAAGGGCGGATGCGCCTGCCGGTGCCCGGGCCCGAAACCTCGATCGAGGCCGCCCGTCTCAGCGCCCGCTACGACGCCGCGAAGGGCGAGGCGTGGCAGGCCGATCTGCGCCTTGAAGGGCTGCAGAGCGGCCCGCTCGACGTCGGCGCCGCCCGCATCGGCGGCGAGGGCTCCATCGCCCGCGGCAGTCCCCACCGCCTGAGCGCCGACATCGTGTTCGCGGCCGAGCGCGTGACCCATGCCGAGCAGGCCCTGGCGCAGGCACTGGGAACCGAGCCGCAGGGGGGCGGCGACGCTTCGCTGGCAACCCGGCGCGCCGCTGAGCTTCGAGCGCCTGACGGTGACGAGCGGCGACGCCTCGCTGACCGCGAGCGGCGAGGTCGGCGATATCGCGCGGGGCCTGCCCGTCAGGGGCCGCGCCGCGCTGTCGCTCGACGATCTGAGCCGGTTCGCGGCGCTCGCCGGGCACGACCTCTCCGGCGCTGCCGGTGCCACCGTTCAGGGCAGCGGCAGCCTGCTGGGCGGCGATTTCGACATTGAACTGGCGGCCTCGACCCGCGATCTGGCCACCGGCACGCCGCGGCTCGACCCGCTGCTTGCAGGGCGCGGCACGCTGAGCCTCGCCGCGCGGCGCACGACCCAAGGAATCACGCTGGAAAGGCTGGAGATTGGCAACCCGGTGCTCAGGGCAGAGGCCAGTGGCCGGCTCAACGGGCAGAGCGGCATGCTCGACCTCACCGCGCGGCTGAGCGACCTGTCGCTGGCCGAGCCGCGCCTCTCGGGCCCAGCCCGCGTCGAGACCGAACTGAACTGGCAGGCCACCGGCGGGCTCGGCATCAGGCGGCTGGAGGCCGAGGTGGCGGGCGCCATCCTGAGCGCCGAAGGCACGCTCGGCACCGCCGACCCGGCGCTGCCGGTCAAGGGACGCTTCAGCCTCAGCGCGCCCGATCTCACGCGCTTTGCGGCGCTTTCGGGGCTGGCGCTGGCGGGATCGGCCGATCTGAGCGTCGAGGGCTCGGGACAAATCGCCGGGCGGCAACTCAACGGCGAGATCGCGCTCGACGCCACGGATATGCGTACCGGCATCGCGCCGCTCGACCGGCTGACCGGCGGGCGCATCGTCCTCGACGGCCGGCTTGGCTGGGGCGGCGGGCCGCCGGTGATCAAGCGGCTGACGCTCGACGCTGCGCGGATGAACCTCTCCGCCGCCGCGCCCGCGCCCGGCGAGCCGGTCAAGCTGACGCTGAAGCTGGCCGATCTGGGCGATCTGGCGCCCGGTATCAATGGCGCCGCGCGGCTTGAGGGCACGCTCGTCTTTCGCGACGAACGCGGCGAGACGGTCGCGGTCGATCTGAATTTCATCGGACCGGGCGGCACCTCGGCGCGAATCGGCGGCCAGATTGCCGAGTTCGGGCAATCCCTCAGCCTCAGCGCCGCCGGCGTGGCACCACTGGCGCTGGCCAACAGGATCATCGCGCCGCGCTCGATCACCGGGCCCGCGCGCTTCGATCTGCGCCTCGACGGTGCGCCGGGTCTGGATGCGCTCTCGGGCGAGATCGGGATTGCGGGCGCGCGGGTTTCGGTGCCGGGCATCGCCTCGGCGATCGGCAATCTCACCGGCACGGTACGGCTGGGCGGCGGGCAGGCACAGCTCGACATCAGCGGCGATACCGGTCGCGGCGGCCAGTTCCGCACGACCGGGCCGGCAGCACTGGCGCCGCCATTCGCCGCCCGGCTCGAAACCCGGTTCGACCGGCTGGGCGTGGCCGATCCGGCGCTGTTCGAGACCACGCTCGACGGACGCATCGACATCGACGGCGCGCTGGCGGGTGGCGCGCGCATCACCGGCGCGCTGCAACTCGGCCCGACCGAATTGCGGGTGCCCTCGGGCGGCGGCAGGACGCTTGGCGCCCTGCCCCCGATCGAGCATGTCGGCGCGCCGGCCGCGGTGACGCAGACCCGCCGCCGCGCCGGGCTGATCGAGACCGGCCGCCCCACCCCTGCTGCCGCCTATCCGCTCGATCTGACCATCGACGCGCCGAGCCGCATCTTCGTGCGCGGCCGCGGACTCGACGCCGAGCTGGGCGGCCAGTTGCGGCTTGGCGGCACCACCGCCGACGTCGCCGCCAGCGGCGTTTTCGAGCTCATTCGCGGGCGCATGGACATCCTGACCAAACGGCTCGAACTGACCGAGGCCCTCATCGACCTGCGCGGCACGCTCGACCCGTGGCTGCGCTTTGTCGCGCGCACCCAGACCGACGACCTGACCATCGACATCGTGCTCGAGGGGCTGGCGAGCGATCCCCAGATCACCTTTACCTCGGTGCCCGATCTGCCGCAGGAGGAAATCCTCGCGCGGCTGCTCTTCGGGCGCGGCTTCGACAAGATGTCGGCGTTTCAGGCCGCGCAGCTCGTGAGTGCGGTGGCAACGCTTTCGGGCAATGGCTCGGGCGGGCTGACCGGCCAGCTGCGCGGCGCCCTGGGGCTGAGCGATTTCGACATCACCTCGACCGAAGACGGCGCCACCGAAGTCCGTGCCGGCGCCTATATTTCAGACAAGATCTATTCTGAAGTCTCGGCCGACAGCGAGGGCAAGAACCAGATCAACCTCAATCTCGATCTCACCCCCTCGATCACCGTCAAGGGCCGGGCCGACAACGCCGGCGATACCGGGCTCGGCATCTTCTTCGAGCGCGATTACTGAGCCGGCGGGTTCATCCGGAAGACGGCCCAAGGGCCTCAGTCCTGATTGAAGATCGAAAACGGAGGCAGTCCTGTGGCTGGCACGGACGCCATGGCGCTGGCCCGAGCTGCCGCAGGATTGTCCTGCACCGCGAGAAAGCCGTGCCGTCCTTCCCGGGCCTTGCGCCACTCGCCCGCGCAATCCCCTTACCCGCCCCGGCCTCCGAGCCGGGGCCACTCTTGCCGGCCGGGCGAGGCCCGGGGCGAGCCCGGGACGCGCGCGGGTGTTTCCGATTGAACGCGAGATATTCTAGGGCGCGTCGCGTCTGATCGGTTGTCCACCCGCCCCGGGCGTGACCCGGGGCCTCGTCATCGCGAAAGGGGTCCCGGCCCAAGGCCGGGACGGGTATCGGATATGATCAGACGCGACATATTCTAGAACGGAATGTCCCCGGCGCCGGTCACGAACCGCGCCACCACCTTTTTCGGGCCGGCCTTCTCGAACGCGATCTCCAGCTTGTCGCCCTCGATCGCGGTGATCGCGCCATACCCGAACTTCTGGTGAAAGACGCGCTCGCCCACGGTGTGGCTGCTCACCGCCCGCGCGTCGATGACGCGGCCCTTCGATTCCTTCCCGGCTGCGCCAGCGGGCGCTCAGCCGCGCGCGCCTGCAACCGCCGCCAGCCGGGCGAATTGTAACCGTCCGCCTCCGCCGCGCGCGCCTCGAGACCGCCGCCGCCCGCCGCCGCGGCGCCATAGCCGCCGCCATAGAGCCCCGGCGGGGTCAGCACCTCGACATGCTCCGCCGGCAGCTCGTCGATGAAGCGCGAGGGCATCTGGCTCTGCCACTGGCCAAAGACCCGGCGGTTGCCGGCGAACGAGATGGTGCACGCCTCCTCGGCCCGGGTGATGCCGACATAGGCGAGGCGCCGCTCCTCCTCGAGCCCGCTCGTGCCGGTTTCGTCCATCGAGCGCTGCGAGGGAAAGAGCCCGTCCTCCCATCCCGGCAGGAACACCGCCGGAAACTCCAGCCCCTTGGCGGCGTGAAGCGTCATGATGCTGACCTTTTCGCCGTCGGTGCCGGCGTCGTTGTCCATGATCAGGCTGACATGCTCCAGAAACCCGGTGAGGTTCTCGAATTCCTCCAGCGCCTTGACCAGTTCCTTGAGGTTTTCGAGCCGCCCCGGCGCCTCGGGCGTGCGGTCGTTCTGCCACATGCCCGTGTACCCCGATTCGTCGAGCACGATCCCGGCCAGCTCGACATGGCTCACCCCGCCGTCGCCGGCCATCCGGCCCCAGCGCCGCAGCCCGTCGAGAAGGAGCGCCAGCTCGGTCCCGCCACGACCCTTGACGGCGCCGGTTTCGATCGCGAGCCGCGCCCCCTCGACGAGACTCACGCCACCCTCGCGCGCCAGCCGCTGGATGCTCTGCTGCGCCCTGTCGCCAAGGCCCCGCTTGGGGGTGTTGACGATGCGCTCGAACGCCAGATCGTCGGCCGGGCTCACCACCAGCCGGAAATAGGCCATCGCGTCGCGGATCTCGCGGCGCTCGTAAAAGCGCGGGCCGCCGATCACGCGGTAGGGCAGGCCGATGGTCAGGAACCGGTCCTCGAAGGCGCGCATCTGGTGGGAGGCGCGCACCAGGATCGCGATCTCGTCGAGCGATATGGGCCGCATCCCGCGGGTGCCGGTGCCCATCGACTCGATCTCCTCGCCGATCCAGCGCGCCTCCTCCTCGCCGTCCCAGTGGCCGATCAGGCGGACCTTTTCGCCCGTCTCGGCCTCGGTCCAGAGTTCCTTGCCGAGCCGTCCCTTGTTGGCGGAAATCACCGCCGATGCGGCGGCGAGGATATGCGGGGTCGAGCGGTAATTCTGTTCCAGCCGGATCACCCGCGCGCCGGGAAAGTCCTTTTCGAACCGCAGGATGTTGCCGACCTCGGCGCCGCGCCAGCCATAGATCGACTGGTCGTCGTCGCCCACGCAGCAGATGTTGCGATGCCCCGCCGCCAGGAGCCGCAGCCACAGGTACTGGGCGACGTTGGTGTCCTGATATTCGTCCACCAGGATGTAACGGAACCGGCGCTGGTATTGCGCGAGAACGTCCTCGTGGGACTGAAAGATCGTGACCATGTGCAACAGCAGATCGCCGAAATCGACTGCGTTGAGTTCGGCCAGCCGCGTCTGGTACTGGGCATAAAGGGCCACCGCCCTGCCGTCATAGGCGGATGCCTCGGCCACCGGCACCTTGTCGGGCGTGAGCGCGCGGTTCTTCCAGTTGTCGATGACGGCGGCGAGCTGGCGCGCGGGCCAGCGCTTGTCGTCGATCCCGGCGGCCTGCACCAGTTGCTTCAGGAGCCGCAGCTGGTCGTCGGTGTCGAGAATGGTGAAGTTCGATTTCAGCCCCGCAAGCTCGGCATGGCGCCTGAGCAGCTTGGCGCAGATGGCGTGGAAGGTGCCGAGCCACGGCAGCCCCTCGACCGCCTCGCCCAGCAGGCGGCCGACACGCTCCTTCATCTCGCGCGCGGCCTTGTTGGTGAAGGTCACGGCGAGGATTTCATGCGGGCGCGCGGCGCCGGTGGCCAGGATATGCACCATCCGCGTGGTCAGCGCCCTTGTCTTGCCGGTGCCGGCCCCTGCCAGCATCAGCACCGGGCCGTCGAGTGCCTCGACCGCCGCGCGCTGGGCGGGGTTGAGCCCGTCGAGATAGGGCGCGGGGCGCGAGCGCATCGCGCGGGCGGAAAGACTGGCGCCCTCGAGGGCGCGGGCTTCGTCGAATGTGCTCATGGCATGCACGATAGCGCGGACAGGCGGTGAGGGAAAGCGAATGTTCCCGGTGTGTTCCGACTGATTCCGGGGAATTCCGGCCCCGGGCATCCCGGCGCACATCCGGCGGCAGATCGTCGCGCGGGGCGGCGGTCGATGCGGCGCCGGATTCGCACCGTCCGTGTGACGGTACCCGCCCCATGCCTTGGCCGCAGCCTCGCCGCGAGCACGCTCCATGACAGATGGCGGCCCGCATGAGCGACGCCGAAGACGGCAACGCGCCCCTCGCCGCCAAAACGGTTCACCATTGCCGCATTCCATGCTTATAGGGGGCGCGCCCGAAGGAGACCTGAAGCCGATGTTGACCGCCACCCTGATTTCGCGTCCCGGCGCGCTGGAGCCCGCCCTTGTCGACAGCCTGCGCAACGCCTGGGGCGGCGGCGCGGCGGATTGGCTTTCGCCCGACGAGGCGGCCGAGTTTCCCCTCGCCTCGATGCCGGAAAACCGCTGGCAGGTCTGGGAAGAGTTGCAGACGCGGCGCACCGACCTGGCGGTGCAACCCTCCGCGGGGCGGCGCAAGGCGATGCTGCTGGCGGACATGGACAGCACCATGATCGGGCAGGAATGCATCGACGAGCTGGCCGAGGTGGCCGGCGTCGGCGCCCATGTGCGCGCCATCACCGCGCGGGCGATGAATGGCGAGCTGGATTTCGAGGACGCGCTTCTGGAGCGGGTGGCGCTGCTGGCGGACCTGCCCGAAACGGTGATTGACGAGGTGCTGGACACGCGCATCACGCTGGCCCCCGGCGGGCGCGAACTGGTGGCGACGATGAAGGCCGGCGGCGCCCATACCGTGCTGGTCTCGGGCGGCTTTACCGCCTTTGCCGCGCGGGTGGCCGCCGATCTGGGGTTCGACGAGACCCGCGCCAACCGGCTGCTGACCGAGGCGGGCCGGCTGACCGGCGATGTCGCCCGCCCGATCCTGGGCCGCGACGCCAAGGTCGCCGCGCTCGACGAGATCGCCGCGCGCCGGGGATCGCCGCCGCGGATGTGCTGGCGGTGGGCGACGGCGCCAACGATCTCGGCATGCTCGCCCGCGCCGGGATGGGCGTGGCGCTGCACGCCAAGCCGGCAGTGGCGGCGCAGTGCGACATCCGCGTCAACCACGGCGACCTGACCGCGCTGCTCTACCTGCAGGGCTATCGCCGCGACGAGTTCGCGGCCCCGGCCTGATCCCCGTGACCCGACGCCGCAACCCGGCGCACTTGTCATCCCCACCCCAGCGCCCTAGGTTCGCAGCTACCTCGGGGTGTCCCGGACCTGGGTCCGGGACTGAGATGCGCACGCGAACCCGTTGAACCTGAACCGGCTAGAACCGGCGGAGGGAAGGACGCGGATACCCATCCACCTTTGCCCTCGCGCCGCAAAGGAGGATGGATGAGACATCTTGCATTTGCAGCGGGACTACTTGGCGCCACGGCCGCATCGGCCCAGACACCCGAGTTGACCGTCTACACCTATGACAGCTTCGTGTCCGACTGGGGTCCCGGCCCGCAGGTGGAGGCAGCCTTTGAAGAGACCTGCGGCTGCGACCTGAAACTGGTGGGCGTCGAGGACGGCGCCGCGCTGCTGGCCCGGGTGCGGCTGGAGGGCGCGCATTCGGGCGCCGATGTGGTGCTGGGGCTCGACACCAACCTGATGGCGGCGGCGCACAAGACCGGGCTGTTCGCCCCGCACGGCGTGAGCGCCGATTTCGACCTGCCGGTGGCGTGGGACGATCCGGTCTTTCTGCCCTATGACTGGGGCTGGTTCGCCTTTGTCCACGACAAGGGGTTCGACGCGCCCGCAAGCCTCAGGTCGCTGGCCGACAGCGACGCCACCATCCTGATCCGGGATCCGCGTTCCTCGACTCCCGGTCTCGGCCTGCTGATGTGGGTCAGGGCCGCCTATGGCGACGAGGCCGGGGCAATCTGGGAGGGGCTCGCCGACAACATCGTCACCGTCACCAAGGGCTGGTCCGAGGCCTATGGGCTGTTCATGGAGGGCGAGGCCGACATGGTGCTCTCCTACACCACCTCGCCGGCCTATCACCTGATCGCCGAAGAGGACGACAGCAAGACCGCGGCAATCTTCGACGAGGGCCATTACATGCAGGTCGAGGTCGCCGCCATGATGGCCGCCACCGATCAGCCCGAACTGGCCGGGGAATTCCTGCGCTTCATGGTCTCCGACCGATTCCAGTCGATCATCCCCACCACCAACTGGATGTACCCGGCGGTGACGCCCGCAGGCGGGCTGCCCGAGGGCTTCGAGACGCTGGCGCGGCCCGGCAAATCCCTGCTGCTGGCGCCCGAAGAGGCGGCGGCGCTGCGCGATCAGGCATTGGCCGAGTGGCGCGCCGCGCTCAGCCGCTAGGCGCGGGCCCCGGGATCGGCGCGGCGGCATGTCTCGCCGCGCTGATCCTCGGCACGCTGGCCGCCGTCGCCTGGCGGGCCGAAGCCGGCGGCGGGCTGACCGCAGCCGACTGGGCGGCGGTGCGCTTTACCGCCCTGCAGGCGGCGCTGTCGGCGAGCTTGAGCGTCGCGCTCGCCATCCCTGTCGCCCGGGCGCTGGCGCGGCGGCGCTTTGCCGGTCGGCGGGCGCTGATCGCGCTATTGGGGGTGCCCTTCATCCTGCCGGTGATCGTGGCGGTGCTGGGGCTCCTGCAGGTCTTCGGCCGCGCCGGGTGGGTCAGCGAGGCACTGGGGCTTTTCGGCCTGCCGCCAGTGCGCATCTACGGGCTGCACGGGGTGGTTCTGGCGCATGTCTTTCTCAACCTGCCGCTGGCCACGCGGCTGATTCTGCAGGGCTGGCAGGAGGTGCCGGCCGAGCGGTTCCGCTTGGCGGCGCAGCTGGGTTTCGGCCCCTGGGCGATGCTGCGGCTCATCGAGGTGCCGATGCTGCGGCAGGTGGTGCCGGGCGCGCTGGCGGTGGTCTTTGCCATCTGCCTGACCAGTTTCGCCGTGGCGCTGACGCTGGGCGGGGGGCCGCGCGCCACCACCATCGAGCTGGCGATCTACCAGTCCTTCCGTTTTGACTTTGACCTTGGCCGGGCGGCGCTGCTGTCGGGGCTGCAGATCGTACTGACCACCGGCGCGGCGGTGGTGGCGCTGCGGCTGGCGCGGGGCACCGGCTTTGGCGCCGGGCTCGACCGGCCGGTGCAGCGCTGGGACGGACGCGGCGCGCCGGCGCGGGCGGGTGACGCGGCCTGGATCGGCGGGACTGCGCTCTTTCTCATCCTGCCGCTGGCGGCGATCGCCGCCTCGGGGCTGGCGGGCTTCGCCGGGCTGCCGCCGGCGGTCTGGCGGGCGGCGGCGGTGTCGCTGGCGGTGGCCGGGGTCAGCACCGGCCTGCTGTTGCTCATGGCGCTGCCGATGGCCGGAGCGGTGGCGCTGGGCCGGTACGGGCTGATCGAGGTGGCGGGGCTTTTGGGCCTCGCCGCCTCGCCGCTGGTGATCGGCACCGGGCTCTTCATCCTGCTGCGACCCTATACCGATCCCACCGCGCTGGCGCTGCCGGTCACGGCACTGGTCAATGCGGTGATGGCGCTGCCCTTCGCCTTGCGCATCCTGGTGCCGCGCGCCAGCGAGGTGGTAGAGCGCCACGGCCGGCTGGCGCTGTCGCTGGGGATGGGGCGCGGGGCGTTCCTGCGGCTGGTGTTCCTGCCCCGGATGCGGGCGCAGATCGGCTTTGCCGCCGGGCTGGCGATGGCGCTGTCGATGGGCGATCTCGGCGTCATCGCGCTTTTCGCCGGGGCCGAAACCGCCACCCTGCCCCTGCAGGTCTACCGGCTGATGGGCGCCTACCGGATGGAGGCGGCGGCCGGCGCGGCGCTGTTGCTGTTGGCGCTGTCGGTGGGCAGTTTCTGGATACTGGACAGGGGCGGGCGCTGGCATGCTGAAGCTTGAAAATTGCGTGATCGACAATGGCGGGTTTTTCCTCGCCGCCGATCTCGCCGTCGAACGCGGCCGCATCGTCGCCGTGATCGGCCCCTCGGGCGGGGGCAAGACCACGCTGCTCGAGGCGATCGCGGGCTTTCTGCCGGTGATCGAGGGCGCGGTTCTCTGGCGCGGAAGGGACATCACCGCGCTCGCTCCCGGCGCGCGGCCGGTGGCGATGCTGTTTCAGGACGGCAACCTCTTTCCGCACCTCAGCGCGGCGCAGAATGTCGGGCTCGGGCTGCGCCCCGACCTGCGGCTTTCGCGTGATCAGTGGCAAACCGTCGAGGACGCGCTGGCGCGGGTCGGACTGTCAGGGCTGGGGCAGCGCAAGCCCGCCGCGCTCTCGGGCGGGCAGCGGGCGCGGGTGGCACTGTCGCGACTGATGGTGCAGCATCGCGACATCATGCTTCTGGACGAACCCTTCGCCGCGCTCGGGCCGGCGCTCAAGGCCGAGATGCTGGTGCTGGTGGCGGAACTGGCGCGGGAAAGCGGCGCCACCGTGCTGATGGTCAGCCACGAACCCGAAGACGCCCGCCGCATCGCCGACGAGGTGATCTTCGTCGACGGCGGCCAGGCGCACCCGCCGCTCGGAACGAAGGCACTCTTCGCCAGCCCGCCGGACGCGCTGCGCGCCTATCTCGGCGGGGACTGAAGGCACATGTGATCGGGACGGATGAAAAAGGCCGCGAACCGTGGGAGGGCGATTCGCGGCCGGGTCCGGGCCGCGTCATCCGGGCTTAGGGGCCCCGGACGCGGCTGCTGGCCTGCGGCCCGGAGTGGCGCGTCAGCCGTCCGACGCGGGCGGCAGGATGCCGTTTTCGCGCGCCGCGGCGATCTCGTCGGCACTCAGCATGCCGTCGCCATCGGTGTCGGCCTCGGTAAAGACCGCTTCGCCGGCATCCGGCATAGCGGCGTCGAATTCCTCCATCGACACGCTGCCGTCACCATCGGTGTCCATTGCCGACGCGGCAAGGCCGGCGGCGGGAAGGGCGACGACAAGCGCAATCGTTGCGGCAGTCAGTTTCTCGAACATGAAATCCACTCCTCATTCAGGTTTCAATCGTTGCGAGAGTTTCGTGCTCTCGAAACCAACATGAGGCCGGGACCGAGCACTGTCCGCATCACGGGCCGCCGGGGCCGAAAAGGCGCGGAACGGGGCCGAAACGGGCCCTCGCGACAGGCGGCGCTCCGCCACATGCCAGGCTTGCGCCGCGCACCGGCGGGAACCCGCGGGCCGAAGGTGCCGGTTTGCGCGGATTTGCGTGCGAGAAGGCTTCCGGCCGGGGCGCGCGGATTGCCGCCGACTCGGTCAGATGAGACCGCCTGCGGGAACGATTCGGCCGGTTTCGATGCCGCGGCGGTTGAGCACCGGCGCATTGCAGACGCGCAGCGCGGCGGGATGGTCCGGGTCGAGCGCGCCGAGCCGGATCAGAAGCGCGGCGATGGTGCATTCGGCCGCCCGCGTGGCCCCGTCAGCGACCTTGAGCGCGATGCCGAAACCGCGCTCGGGCAGGATGGCGATGTAAAACCCCTCGGCCCCGGTCTTGAGCGCCACCGGTTCCGTGCAGGCGCGCATCAGTTCGGTGCAGGCGAGGCCCTCGCCCTGACCAGCGCGGGATGAGCGATCATCGCGTCGCGCAGCCGCACCATCGCATCCGAGCGCGCGCCCGTGCCCGCGCGCGCGGCGGCAAAGGCGGCCATCGCGCGGCCCATGCCGCGCAGCTTGGTGATGAAGTTGGGCGCCGAGCAGCCGTCGATGCCGAAACCGGGGCTGGTCTCGCCGGTCACCTCCTCGAACGCCGCCAGCACCGCCTTTTGCACCGGGTGGGCCGGATCGACGTAATCGGGCCCGGCGCCGAGATGCGCCGCCAGCGTCAGGAAACCCGCATGCTTGCCCGAACAGTTGTTGTGGACCTGGCACGGGGCATGGTCCGCACGGATCAGCGCGTGGAGCGCCGCCTCGTCATGAGGCGGTTGCGGGCCGCAGCGCAGATCGGCCTCGCCCAGCCCCAGTTCCGCCAGCCAGGCGCCGACCCGGTCGGTGTGAATCCCGGCGCCGCTGTGGGACGCGCAGGCGAGCGCCAGCCGTTCGGCACTCAGCCCGAAGGCATCGGCGGCGCCGCTTTCCACCAGCGGCAGCGCCTGGATCATCTTGGCGGAACTGCGCGGATAGACGGGTTCGCCGGGATTTCCCCAGGCGGCGACGATGCCGCCGGCCGCATCGCAGATCACGGCATGGCCCTGGTGGCGGCTTTCGGCCATCGGGCCGCGCCATATTTCGGTCAGCAGGGCAGGGTCGGTCATATCGCGTCTTCTCTTGGTTCTGAAATCAACGGCTTGGGCGCGGAAACCCGCCGATTGATCCTTTCATGTCTCGTCTCTTTCGGGCTATTGTTGCACTGTCGAGGGAAACTTTCCGGCGTGCAAGAGCGGTGTTGGAACGCCGTCGCCGGGAGGAAATGACCGAGGAAACAACTGAGGCTGAATACGGCTTGGAGGCACAAGACATGGGATCACCGATGGCACACCCGACCTCGCTGCGCCTGGCGGTGTGCGCCCTGCTGGCGATTGCCGCCACTGCACCGATGGTCCGGGCGCAGGACGAAAGCACCAATCAGGTCGCCACCGAAACCGCCTGGAGCGTTTTCGAGGACAGCGACCCGCGCGAATGCTGGGCGGTTTCCTCGCCCACCGAAACCGTCAACACCAAGGACGGGCGCGTGGTGGCGGTCAAACGCGGCGAGATACTGCTGATGGCGTTCTACCGCCCCGATGCCGAGGTCAACGGACAGGTGACCTTTACCGGCGGCTACCCCTTTGCCGAGGGCTCGACCGTCGAGGCGACGGTCGGCGAGGAGACGTTCGAGCTTTTCACCGAGGGCGAATGGGCGTGGCCGGCCAGCACCGCCGACGACACCAGGATCATCGCGGCGATGAAGCGTGGCACCGACGCGGTGCTGAGCGCGCGCTCCTCGCGCGGGACCATTACCAAGGACACGTTCTCGTTGCTGGGCTTCACCGCCGCCGTCGAGGAGGCAGAAAAGCGCTGTAAATGACGCGGCGCCGAAGAGAGTAATGCCTCCGGCGGGGATATTTCCAAAACAGAAGAAGCATGGGCGGCAAGCGCCCCGCGGGCCGTGGCGCTCACCGGCGGGGGTGCGGCGGCCCGTCTTAGCCGGTCGTTGATCGCCCGGCCGAGGCCGGTTTCGGGGATCGGCGACACCGCGATCGGCCGGCCGGTGGCATCGAGCGTGTGCAGATGGGCAAAGAGGTTGGCCGCGGCCTCGGTCAGATCGCCCGCGGGCGAGAGGTTGAGATCGCACTCGACCCGGCCGAACCCCAGCAGCACCTCGCCCGGACGCGCGCTCGGGGCATCGAGCCGCACCGCCGCCGCGGGCGCATAGTGCGACGTCATCTGCCCCGGCGAGGTCGGCGTCGCGCCCGCCTCGTGCCGCGCGAGCGGCCGGCCCAGCGCCGCCTCGATGGCCTCGGCCGGCAGGCCCGCCGGGGCGCAGCAGCGTCGGCGTCCCAGTCAGATCCACGATCGTCGATTCGAGCCCCACCCCGCTGGCGCCACCATCGACGATGGCCTCGATCCGGTCCGAGAGCCCCGCTTGCACATGCGCCGCCGTGGTCGGGCTGATCCGGCCCGAGAGGTTGGCCGAGGGCGCCGCCACCGGCCCCCGAAGGCGGCAAGGATGGCCTGCGCCACCGGGTGCGATGGCGCCCGCACCGCCAGCGACGGCAGCCCGGCGGTGACCAGCGCCGAAATGCCCGCGCCCGCACGCAGCGGCAGCACCAGCGTCAGCGGCCCCGGCCAGAACGCACCGGAGAGCACCTCCGCCACATGCGGCCAGCTGACGAATCGCGCCGCCGTCGCCGCGTCCGCGACATGGGCGATGAGCGGGTTGAAGCGCGGCCGGTCCTTGGCCGCGAAGATGCGCGCGACGGCAAGGTCGCTGGTGGCATCGGCGCCGAGGCCGTAGACAGTCTCGGTCGGGAACGCCACCAGTCCGCCCGCGCGCAGGATTTCTGCGGCGCGCTCGCAGCCGGCGTGGTCGGCGGACAAGAGGACGGTGGTGGGGCTCATCGGCTATCTGGCGCGGCGTTGGGGTTGATCGGGTCGCGGCGGGGGCTAGGATCGGCAGCGTTTGCGATGCATAAAGAGCCGTGCAAGCAATGCCAAGCCCGCAGCGCCGCAGCCGCCGCCCGTATCAGGAGACCCCGATGCCCTATCGCGCCCCGGTCGAGGAGTTCCGCTTTCTGCTCAGGAACGTGGCGGGCTTCGACGAGGTCGCCGCCACCGACCGCTTTGCCGAGGCGACCCCGGATACCGTGCAGGCGATCCTGACCGAGGCCGGACGGATGTGCGACGACGTGCTCGCACCGCTGCAGCGGCAGGGCGATCTGCATCCGGCGCGGCTGGAAAACGGTGTTGTGCGCACCAGCCCCGGTTTTGCCGAAGGGTATCGCGCCATCGCCGAGGGCGGCTGGGTGTCGATCGCGGCGGCGCCCGAACATGGCGGCATGGGCCTGCCGATGGCGCTGGCGAGCGCCGTCAACGAGATGATGAGCGGCGCCTGCCTCAGCCTGCAGCTGGCGCCGCTGATGGCCCAGGGCCAGATCGAGGCGCTGGAACACCACGCAAGCGACGCGATCAAGGCGCTCTACCTGCCCCGGCTCGTCTCGGGCGAGTGGGCCGGCACCATGAACCTGACCGAACCGCAGGCCGGCTCCGACGTGGGCGCGCTCAAGACCCGCGCCGAACCCATGGGCGACGGCAGCCATGCCATCACCGGGCAGAAGATATTCATCAGCTGGGCCGACAACGACTTCACCGAAAACGTCTGTCACCTGGTGCTGGCGCGGCTGCCGGGCGCGGTGGCGGGCACCAAGGGGATCAGCCTGTTTCTGGTGCCCAAGTTCATCCCCGACGCCACCGGCGCGCCGGGTCGGTGCAACGGTGTGAACGTCGTCAGCCTCGAGCACAAGATGGGCCTCCATGGCAGCCCCACGGCGGTGATGGAATACGACCGCGCCACCGGCTGGCTGGTGGGCGCGGAACACGACGGCATGCGGGCGATGTTCACCATGATGAACAACGCCCGGCTCGGGGTCGGCGTGCAGGGCATCGGCGTGGCCGAGGCCGCCTGCCAGCACGCGCTGGCGCACGCGATGGAGCGCCGCCAGGGCCGCGGCCCGCTGTCCGAAGGCGAGGGCACCGGCGCCATCGTCGATCACGCCGATGTGCGGCGGATGCTGGCGACGATGCGGGCCGAGACCTTTGCCGCGCGCGCCATCGCGCTGGCCAACGCGGTGGCGATCGACCTCGCCCGTGCTACCGGCGGGGCCGGCCCGGCCGCGCGCGCCGCGCTGCTCACCCCGATCACCAAGGCGTTCGGCACCGCGACCGGCATCCGCGTCGCCGATCTCGGCGTGCAGGTCCATGGCGGCATGGGCTATATCGAGGAGACCGGCGCGGCGCAGTATCTGCGCGACGTGCGGGTGACGGCGATCTACGAGGGCACCAACGGCATCCGGGCGATGGATCTTGCCGGGCGCAAGCTGATGGATGGCGGCGAGGCGGCGTTTGCGCTGATCAGCGAGATCGAGGGCCGCGCCGAGGCCGCGCGCGGCCGCCTGCCCGATCTCGCCGGGCCGGTCCGGGCGGCGGCCGAATCGTTGCGCGAGGCGACCGGATGGATGCTGGAGCAGTCCGACATGACCGAGCGCTTCGCCGGCGCGATGCCCTATCTCATGGGCTGGGCACGGGTGCTGGGCGGGCATTTCCACCTGGCCGCCGCGCTGGCCGAGGATGGCGAAGGCGGCGCGACTTCGCGCACGCGGCTGGCGCGGTTCTACATTACCCGGCTTCTGCCCGAACACGGCGCGCTGCTGGCGCAGGCCACATCCGGGGCGGGCGACCTTTACGCGCTCACGCCCGGGGATCTGGTGGCATGATGGATGGCGGGGCGAACATACTGCGCTATCCCCATGCCGAGCCGCCCGGCTGGGGCGAAGCGATCGAGATGGCCGAGGGCGTGCTCTGGATCCGCCTGCCGCTGCCGATGGCGCTCGATCACGTCAACATCTACGCGCTCGACGAGGGCGACAGCTGGACCGTGGTCGATACCGGCGTCCATTCGGAACGCTCGGTGGCGCTCTGGGAGGGCGTGCTCTCCGGGCCGCTCGGCGGGCGGCCGGTGGGGCGGGTGATCCTGACCCACCACCACCCCGATCATGTCGGCATGGCCGGCTGGCTGATGGCGCGCTGCGGCGCCGAGCTGGTGACCACCCGCACGGCGTGGCTGTTCGCGCGAATGCTGATCCTCGATGTCGAGGAGCGGCCGACCGAACAGTCCCTCGCCTTCTGGCGCGCGGCCGGCGCCACGCCGGAAGCCTACGCCGCCCGCAAGGCGCAGCGGCCCTTCAATTACGCCGACATCTGCCATCCGCTGCCGGTGGGCTACACCCGCGTGCGCCAGGGCGACGTTCTGCGCGCCGGCGGGCGCGACTGGGACGTGCATATCGGCAACGGCCACGCGCCCGAGCATCTGACCCTGTGGAGCCGCGCCGACAACCTGGTGATCGCGGGCGACCAGATCATTTCCTCGATCAGCCCCAATATCGGCGTCTTTCCCACCGAGCCCGAGGCCGACCCGGTGGCCGAATGGCTGGAATCCTGCAGCCGGCTGGCAGCGCTGGCGCGCGAGCATCACCTGGTGCTGAGCGGACACAAGCTGCCGTTTTCGGGGCTTCCGGTCAGGATGCGGCAATTGATCGAGAACCACCACGGCGCGCTCGATCGGCTGCGCGCTCATCTGCGCATCCCGAAGACCGCCGCGGAGTGCTTCGCGCCGCTCTTCAAGCGCGCCATCGATGAGGGCGTCTACGGGCTGGCGCTGGTCGAGGCGGTGGCGCATCTCAACCATCTGCACCAAGCCGGCGAGGTGACACGGTGGCGCCGCGGCGACGGCGCGTGGCTGTGGCAGGCGGGGGAATGACCGCCTGCATCGGGGTGGTGACAGCGCCCCGCGAATGGGGTATCCAACCGCAAGAGCGGCAAGGCGCAGGACAGGGGACCGGACCGATGAGCGATCACAAGCATGGCGAGATGGACATCAAGGCGCACGAGAGAACCTTCGACGGTTTCATCCGGGCCCTCGCGTGGAGCGGCGGCATTAGCATCGTCGTGCTGATCTTCATCGCCCTCGTCAACAGCTGAGGCGGCGCCGCGCAGGCCGCGCGATCTGCCGTGACTTGAGCGTCCCGCGGCGCTATGCTGATGCCATCGGCGCCGGCAAGAGCGCGCAGAGGCAAGAGGCATGGCGTATCCTGAAAACCTGACCGTGCACTGGACGCGGCTGCAGAACCGCTTGGCGGCGCGGCGCGCGGTGCTGGGCAGGCCGGCCACTGCCTTCAGGTCGCGGCCCGAGCCGCGCAGCATCGGCAGCCATGCCCGCGGCCGCCAGTTGAGCGCCGGCAACTTCCTTTTCGCGGGTCATCTGGTGCAGGCCCCCGGCGCGGACATGTGGGCGCTTGATCCGCCCGATCACGGCTTTGCCGAGGCGCTGCATGGCTTCGGCTGGCTCGATGATCTGGCGGCGGCGGGCGACGCCCCGGCGCGGGCCCGCGCGCAGGCCTGGCTCTGGGGCTGGATCACGCGTTACGGGCGCGGGCGCGGGCCCGGCTGGACGCCCGACCTGACCGGCCGGCGGCTGATGCGCTGGATCAGCCACGCCTTCTTCCTGCTCAGCGGCCAGGACAGCGCGGCCTCGCGGGCCTTTTACCGCTCGCTGGCGGCGCAGACGGTCTTTCTCGGCCGCCGCTGGAAAGCCTCGGCGCCGGGGCTGCCGCGCTTCGAGGCGCTGACCGGGCTGGTCTACGCCGCGATCTCGCTCGAGGGGATGGAGCGCCACCTCGCCCCGGCGCTCGCGGCGCTCGACCGCGAATGCCGCGAGCGGATCGATGCCGAGGGCGGGCTGCCCACGCGCAACCCCGAAGAGCTGCTCGACGTCTTCAGCCTGCTCACCTGGGCGGCGGTGGCGCTGGGCGAGACCGGACGCGGCGCCAGCGATCCCCATTGGGCGGCGATCGAGCGCATCGCGCCGACGCTGCGCACGCTGCGCCACGCCGATGGCGGGCTGGCGCGGTTTCACGGCGGCGGCCGCGGCGCCGAAGGCCGGCTCGACCAGGCGCTGGCCGACAGCGGCGTCAAGGGGCGCGCGCCGGGCGGGCTGGCGATGGGCTTTGCCCGGCTGAGCGCCGGGCGCACCAGCATCGTCGTCGACGCCGCGCCGCCGCCGCGCGGGCAGGCCTCGGCCGACGCCCACGCCTCGACGCTGGCGTTCGAGCTGACCTCGGGCCGCCGGCCGCTCATCGTCAACTGCGGTTCGGGCACGAATTTCGGCGGCGACTGGCGGCGGGCGGGGCGGGCCACGCCGTCGCACTCGACGCTGGTGCTGGCGGAACGCTCGAGCGCCCGGCTCGGTCCGGTGCGCGACGGGCGCGAGTACCTTCTCACCGCGCCGCGCCGGGTTCCGGTCGAGATCAGCCAGGCGCAGGACGGCCTGCGGCTGGAGGCCGCCCATGACGGTTACCTCGCCGGGTTCGGCCTGACCCATGCGCGGCGGCTGGAACTGACCTTCGACGGCCGCGGGCTCGTGGGCGAGGACATGCTCCTGGCGCTCGACGAGGACGACCACCCGCGTTTCGATGCGGCGCTCGATGCCACCGGGCTCGACGGTATCCCGTTCGAGATCCGCTTTCATCTGCACCCCGATGTCGACGTGTCGCTCGACATGGGCGGACATGTCGCCTCGATGGCACTGATGAGCGGCGAGATCTGGCTCCTGCGCGGCGACGGCAGCACCAGGATGACCGTCGAACCGAGCGTCTATCTGGAAAAGACCCGGCTCAAGCCGCGTGCGACCAAACAAGTCGTTCTCTCCGGCCGCGCGATCGAGTATGCGACCCGCACGCGATGGTCACTGGCCAAACCCCAGGACGCGCCCGTCGGCATCCGCGATCTGGCGCGCGACGGGCTGTACCCGGTGACCGAACCCTGACTGGACGAGCAAGGAATTTCCGCCGATGACCGAAAATGCGCCGCTGCGCCGCGCCCTCATCTCCGTATCCGACAAGACCGGTCTCGCGCCCCTGGGCCGGGCACTGGCCGAGCGCGGGATCGAACTGGTTTCAACCGGCGGCACCGCTGCGGCTCTGCGCGACGCGGGGCTTGAGGTGCGCGATGTCGCCGATCTGACCGGCTACCCTGAGATGATGGACGGCCGCGTCAAGACCCTGCACCCCGGCGTTCATGGCGGGCTGCTGGCGCTGCGCGACAACCCGGCCCACACCGCGGCGATGCACGACCATGGGATCGGCGCGATCGACCTGCTGGTGGTCAACCTCT
The DNA here is from genome assembly GCA_027493545.1 of Roseovarius sp. GTDB lineage: Bacteria > Pseudomonadota > Alphaproteobacteria > Rhodobacterales > Rhodobacteraceae > Roseovarius. Next base: position 252,109 of record JAOSKR010000001.1, read on the forward strand.
ACCCGTTCGAAGAGACCGTGGCCGGCGGTGCGGACTATGACACCTGCGTCGAGATGATCGACATCGGCGGCCCGGCGATGATTCGCGCCGCCGCCAAGAACCACGCCTTCGTCACCGTGGTGGTGGACGTCGAGGATTACGACAAGCTGCTGGGCGACCTCGACCAGCACCGGGGCGCGACCTGCCCCAAATTCCGCCGCAAGCTGGCCGAAAAGGCGTTTTCGCGCACCGCCGCCTACGACGCCGCGGTCAGCACGTGGATGGCCGGCGCGGTCGGGGTGGCGGTGCCGCGCCGGCGCGCCCTTGCCGGCACCCTGGCCCAGAGCCTGCGCTATGGCGAGAACCCGCACCAGAGCGCGGCATTCTACACCGACGGCAGCGCCCGGCCCGGAGTGGCGACCGCGGTGCAGCACCAGGGCAAGGAGCTGAGCTACAACAACATCAACGACACCGACGCGGCTTTTGAGCTGGTCAGCGAATTCGCTCCCGACGCCGGCCCCGCCTGCGTCATCGTCAAGCACGCCAACCCCTGCGGCGTGGCGACGGGCGCGAGCCTCAGGGACGCCTATCGCCGCGCCTTCGACTGCGACCGCACCAGCGCGTTTGGCGGCATCGTCGCGCTCAACCGTGCGCTCGACGCCGAAACCGCCGAGGCGATCGCCGACATCTTCACCGAGGTGGTGATCGCACCCGGCGCCGACGCCGGCGCCATGGATATCTTTGCCAGGAAGAAGAACCTGCGCCTGCTGACCACCGACGGGCTTGCCGATCCGGCGGCGCCGGGGCGGGTTTTCCGGCAGGTGGCGGGCGGCTTTCTGGTCCAGGATCGCGACAACGGCCGGATCGCGACCGATGGGCTGAAGGTGGTGACGAAACGCGCGCCGGACGAGCGGGAACTCGCCGACATGCTCTTTGCCTGGAGCGTGGCCAAGCACGTGAAGTCGAACGCCATCGTCTATGTCCGCGACGGCGCCACCGTGGGCATCGGCGCAGGCCAGATGAGCCGGGTCGACAGCTGCCGCATCGCGGCGCGCAAGGCCCGCGACATGGCCGCCGCGCTGGACCTCGACGCGCCGCTGACCGAGGGCAGCGTGGTGGCGTCGGACGCGTTCTTTCCGTTTGCCGACGGGCTGATGACAGCGGCCGAGGCCGGCGCCACGGCGGTGATCCAGCCGGGCGGCTCGATGCGCGACGAAGAGGTGATCGCGGCCGCCGACGCCGCCGGGCTGGCAATGGTCTTTACCGGCATGCGCCATTTCCGGCACTAGCCCCCCGGCCGAGAGGAAAAAACGCCATGCGCCGCGTGTTCTGGGCCGCCCTCGCCGTGTTCCTTGCCGATCAGGCGTCGAAATACTGGGTCGTGCACATGCTCGGCCTCGACCGGTTGGGCCGGATCGAGGTCTGGCCGCCCTATCTCAACCTGCGCATGGCGTGGAACTACGGCATCAATTTCGGCCTCTTCGCCGACGATCACCCGGCGATGCGCTGGGTGCTGATCGCCTTCGCGCTGGCGATCTCGGGGGTGGTGCTGTGGTGGCTCAACCGCGAGGGCGGCGGCAGGTGGCAGGAAATCGCCGCCGGGGTTCTGATCGGCGGGGCGATGGGAAATGCCGTCGACCGGCTGCTTTACGGGGCGGTGGCGGACTTTCTCAACATGTCGTGCTGCGGCATCGACAACCCCTATGCCTTCAACGTCGCCGACATCGCGGTTTTCGCGGGCGCCGTGGGCATGGTAGTATTCGGGGCAGGGAAAAAGCCCGCGTGACCTTTCGCGCGCGATGCGTTAAGGCTGCGCCGACGACGACAGGAGACTGGCGGATGACACTGCCGCGCAAGATCATCATGGTTGGGCTGGTGCTGGTGCTGGCCGCGTGCTCGCGCGATCGGGACACGACGCTGACCCGATTCCAGAACAAGGGCGACGGGCCGGACGAATTCTCGATCGTGCCGGGCAAGCCGCTGCAGGAACCCGAAAGCTATGCCTCCCTGCCCACGCCCGAACCCGGCGCGCCAAACCGCACCGACCAGACGCCCCTGGCCGACGGTATCGCCGCGCTTGGCGGCAATGCCGCCGCCACCGCCAGTGCCGGCATCGCGCCCGGCGATGCCGGGCTGGTGCGCCATGCCGCACGCCACGGCACCGACCCGGCGATCCGCCAGACCCTGCGCGTCGAAGACGACAAGATCCGCCGCAATTATGGCCGCCGCAACCTCCTGCGAATCGGCCCGCGCGACGACTATACCCAAGCCTACAAACGGCAATGGCTCGACGAACAGGCCGAACGCGAGCGCCTGCGCCGCGCCGGTGTGGTCACACCCACCGCGCCGCCGCCGACATCGCGCTGAGGCGGGTCCACGTCGTCACGACACCGTGATGCCGGCCGCTTGAACTGGCGGGTTCGCGGCGTATCTTGTCGCCCGACGACATCGGCACCCGCCCCGACGCGGCGGCAAGGAGGAACTTCATGCGCAGATTTCTGGCCGCGCTCTGCGCGACGATGATCGCGGCGGCGGCGCTGCCCGCCCTGGCCGAGGACGACGTCACCACCTTTGCCCTCGACAACGGCATGCAGGTGGTGGTGATCGAGGATCATCGCGCCCCGGTGGTGGTGCACATGGTCTGGTACAAGACCGGCTCGGCCGACGAGACCCCCGGCGTCTCGGGCGTGGCGCATTTTCTCGAACACCTGATGTTCAAGGGCACCGACAAGGTGGCGCCGGGCGAGTTTTCGTCCACGGTGGCCCGCAACGGCGGGCGCGACAACGCCTTTACCGGCCATGACTACACCGCCTATTACCAGCGCGTCGCCGCCGACCGGCTGGAACTGATGATGCGGATGGAAAGCGACCGCATGACCCATCTGCGGCTCGACCCCGACACCGTCGCCACCGAGCGCGACGTCATCGTCGAGGAGCGCAACCAGCGCGTCGAGACCAGCCCCGGCGGCCTCTTTCGCGAGCAGATGAGCGCGGCGCAGTATCTCAACCACCGCTACGGGCTGCCGGTGATCGGCTGGATGCACGAGATCAAGGCGCTTGACCGCGACGACGCGCTGGGCTTCTACCACACCTATTACGCACCCAACAACGCCGTGCTGGTGGTCGCGGGCGACGTCGAGCCCGACGAGGTGCGCCGCCCGGCCGAAACCTGGTACGGCGCGATTCCGGCCAACCCCGATCTGCCGCCCCGGGTGCGCCCTCAGGAGCCGCCGCAGATCGCCGAGCGCCGGCTGGTGCTGAAGGATGCGCGCGTCGGCCAGCCCTATGTCAGTCGCAGCTACCTGGCGCCGGAACGCGACAGCGGCGCCCAGCGCGCGGCCGCGGCGCTGACGATCCTGGCCGAGGCGCTGGGCGGCGGCACCACCTCGATGCTGGCCGAGAGGCTGCAGTTCGAGGACCGGCTGGCGGTCTATACCGGGGCCTCCTATGGCGGCACGTCGCTCGACGCCACCACCTTCGACGTGATCGTGGCGCCGGCACCGGGCGTGACGCTCGATCAGGCCGAAGCGGCGATGGATGAGGTGCTGACCGAGGTCGCCGAAACCGGCATCGACCCCGACCAGCTGGCGCGCATCAAGCGGCAGGTCCGGGCCGATCAGATCTATGTCCGCGACGATGTCGAAAGGCTGGCCAACCGCTATGGCAGGGCGCTGACGCAGGGGCTCGAAGTGGCCGACGTGCAGGCCTGGCCCGAGGTGCTGCAATCGGTGAGCGCCGAAGAGGTGCGCGAGGCGGCACAACTCCTGCTCGACCGCAAGCAATCCGTGACCGGCTGGCTCATGGCACCGGAGGTGACGCAATGAGGCTTCTTCGCCCCGCCTTGATCCCCGCACTCGCCCTCGTGGCCGCGTTCGCGGCGCTGCCCGCCCGTGCCGGGGTCGACATCGAGGAAATCACCACCCCCGGCGGCATCAACGCCTGGCTGGTCGAGGAGCATTCGATCCCCTTCGTGGCGCTCGAGCTGCGCTTTCGCGGCGGCACCTCGCTCGACGCACCGGACAAGCGCGGCGCGGTCAACCTGATGACCGGGCTGCTGGAAGAGGGCACCGGAGAGATGGACGCGCGCGCCTTTGCCCGCGCCGCCAGGGACATCGCCGCCGAGTTCCGCTACCGCGCCGGCGACGACGCGGTCAGCGTCTCGGCGCGGTTTCTTACCGAGACCCGCGACACGGCGGTCGATCTGCTGCGCGCCAGCATCACCGAGCCGAGCCTCGCGCCCGACGCCATCGAGCGGGTGCGCGAACAGGTGATCGCGGGGCTGAAATCGGACCTCAAGGACCCCGACAGCATCGCCCGCAACGCTTTTTCCCGGCTGGTCTTCGGCGATCATCCCTATGGCAGCCCCGAGGAAGGCACCATCGAGAGCGTCGAGGCGCTTTCCCGCGACGACCTGCTGGCCGCGCACCGGGCGGTGTTCGCCCGCGACCGGGTCTATGTCAGCGCGGTGGGCGACATCACCCCCGACGAGCTGTCGGCGCTTCTTGACCGTCTGCTGGGCGATCTGCCGCAGACCGGCGCGCCGCTGCCCGGCCGGGCCACGGAAAACCTGCCCGGCGGGGTCGAGGTGATCGGTTTCGATACGCCGCAATCCTCGGTGATCTTCGGCCAGCCCGGGATCGACCGCGAGGATCCGGATTTCTTTGCCGCCTACATCCTCAACCGCATCATCGGCGGCGGCGGCTTCGAGAGCCGGCTGATGACCGAGGTGCGCGAGAAACGCGGGCTGACCTATGGGATCTACACCTACCTTTCCGACAAGGACAACGGCGAGATCTGGGTCGGCTCTGTCTCGTCGGCCAACGACCGGGTGGCCGAGGCGATCGCGGTGATCCGCGATCAGTGGACACGCATCCGCGACGAGGGTGTGAGCGCCGGGGAACTGGCCGACGCCAAGACCTACATCACCGGCGCCTATCCGCTGCGCTTCGACGGCAACGGGCCGATCGCCAACATCGCGGTGGGCATGCAACTCGACGGGCTGCCCCGGGACTACATCGACACCCGCAACGACCGCATGAACGCGGTGACGCTCGAGGATATCAATCGCGTCGCGCGCGAGCTGCTCGACCCCGAAAAGCTCACCTTCGTGGTGGTGGGCCGGCCCGAGGGGCTGAACTCGACCCTGAACTGAGCGCCACTCAGGCCGGCAGCGCGATATCGGCGAGGGTCGAGCGGTCGAGTTCACGCAGGAACGCCGTCTCGGCCTGCTGCAGACGGCCGCGCAGCGTGCAACAGCCGGCGAGCGTGCAGGTGTTCCTGTCGCTGAAGCATTCCACGATCGGCTGACGGTCCTCAAGCAGGTCGATCAGCGTCCCGAGGCGGATTTCCGACGGCGCACGCGCCAGCATCACCCCGCCGCCGCCGCCGCGCCTCGTCTTGACGACACCCGCCTGGGCCAGGCGCTGCACGATCTTGGCCGGTGATTGCGCGACAGCTGCAGCTCCTCGGCCAGCTCGGCGGTCGAACAGGCGCGCTCGGGCGCGCTGGCCATGCGCATCAGCATCCGCATACCGTAATCGGTGAAATGGGTGAGACGCATGGTCGCTCCGCTCCTGAATTGGCATTTACATGATTTATTCGCAGGCATAGGCTGATACAAGCTCTCAGGGTCCGCGCGGTGCAACCAGCCGCGCGGCGACGGCTTCACGCCGGCCCGCCATGCCCGACCCCGCTGAAGGACACATGCTGCGATGACGACCATGCAATCCCTCCGTCCCGTGCCGCGCGGCCCGGGGTTTCCCGGTGCCGTCCTGCGGGCGGCACTGCAACCGGTGCTGGGGCGGGTGGTCCGCCGGATCGCCGCCCGCCACCCCGACATGTTCGCCCGGATCGCGCCCTATCAGAAGGCCGATTTTCTGATCGTTGCCAACGAGTTGCCCTTTGCCCTGCACCTGCGTCCCGATCCCGATGCGCCAATGATGCGGGCGGTGCCGAAATCGCCGCTGCCGCCCTCGGATGCGCGGATCGAGGGGCCGTTCCTGCTGCTCCTGAACCTCGTCGACGGCGAAAGCGACGGCGACGCCGCGTTCTTTTCGCGCGAACTGACGATTTCCGGCAATACCGAGGCCGTGGTCAGCCTGCGCAACGCGCTCGACGATGTCGATGGCTCGATCGCGCAGGAAACCGCCGATCTCTTCGGCCCGCCGGGGCGCGCGGTGCTGGGGATGTTGCGGCGGCGGGGGGCGGCGGCATGACGGCAGAGGACTTTTCCCGGGCGGGCGAGCTGGTCTGCCCCGCCGGCACCCCCGCCGCGCTGCGCACCGCCGTCGATGCCGGCGCCGATTCGATCTATTGCGGCTTTCGCAACGCCACCAACGCACGCAACTTTCCGGGGCTGAACTTCACCCCCGAGGAACTGGATGCCTCGGTCGCCTATGCCCATGCGCGCGGCTCCAAGGTGCTCCTGGCGCTCAACACCTATCCGCCCGCCGGCAAGGTCGATCTGTGGCGCGAGGCAGCCGAGCAGGGGATGCGCGCGGGCGTCGATGCCTTCATCGTCGCCGACATGGGCGTGGCGCAACACATCGCCGCCACCCATCCCGGCGCGCGGCTGCATCTGTCGGTGCAGGCGGCGGCGTCGAGCCCCGAGGCGATCCGCTATTACTGCGAACATTTCGGTGTGCGCCGGGTGGTTCTGCCGCGAATCCTGACGATCCCCGAGATCAAGGCGATCAAGCGCGAAATCCCCTGCGAGATCGAGACCTTCATCTTCGGCAACCACGGGCTGATGGTCGAGGGCCGCTGCAGCCTGACCAACTGGCTGACCGGGCTTTCGACCAACATGGACGGGGTGTGCTCGCCCGCCGCCGACGTCACCTATGAGCGCGACGACGACGGCACCATGCGCAGCCGTCTCGCGGGCTTCACCATCGACAGCTTCGCACCCGAGGAAACCGCCGGTTACCCCACCATCTGCAAGGGCCGCTACAACGCGCCCCATCGTCCCGAGGGCTACTATGCTTTCGAGGAGCCGATCAGCCTCAACCTCGCGCGGCTGCTGCCCGACCTGATGGCCGCCGGCGTGCACGCCTTCAAGATCGAGGGGCGGCAGCGCTCGAAAAGCTATGTCCGCCGGGTGGTGTCCGCGTTCCGCCGCGCCGTCGATAACATCCGCGAGGGTCACGCGCCCGACATCGGCGATCTGGTGGCGCTGACCGAGGGCCAGAAGGAAACCCAGGGTGCCTTCAAGACCAAGAAATGGAGGTGAGGCGATGGAGCTGACCCTTGGCCCCGTGGCCTATCACTGGAGCGCCGCGAAAAAACTCGATTTCTACGCCCGCATCGCCGACGAGGCGCCGGTCTCGACAGTCTATCTGGGCGAGGTGATCTGCTCCAAGCGCGCGCCCTTCTTCGAGCGCGAGATGCCCGAGGCGATCGCGCGGCTGCAGCGCGGTGGCAAGCGCGTGGTGGTGTCGTCGCTCGCCGAGGTGATGCTCAACCGCGAGCGCCGGGCCACTGCCGACCTGGCCGAGATCAAGGACTTCGAGATCGAGATCAACAACGCCGCCGGGCTTTACGCCCGCGGCAAGCGCCCGCACCGGGTGGGCCCGTTCCTCAACGCCTACAACGAGGCCACCATCGCGTGGATGGCAGACCAGGGCGCAACCCATGTCTGCCTGCCGACCGAGATGCCGGCGGCGGCGGTGGCAAAGGCGGCTGCGGCCGCGCACGGGCTGGGGCTGGGCACCGAGGTGCAGGTCTTCGGCCGGGCGCCGCTGGCGGTCTCGGCGCGCTGCTACCATGCCCGCGCCCACAACCGCACCAAGGACAACTGCCAGTTCGTCTGCGAGGACGACCCAGACGGCATGCCGCTGGAGACCCGCGACGGCACCGCGATCCTGCGCGTCAATGGTATCCAGACCCAGTCGGAAAGCTATATCGAGCTGTTGGGCGAGCTGGACGAGCTGCGCGGCATGGGCGTGACCCATGCAAGACTCTTGCCGCAGGATGTCGACATGGTCGCCGTCGCCCGGGCCTTCGACGGGGTGCTGGCGGGGCGCACCGCACCCGCCGAGGCGCGCGTGCAACTGGACGCCGCCTGTCCCGGCGTGGGTTTCAGCAACGGGTTCTTCTACGGCGAGGCAGGCTATCGCCGGATCGAGCGCCTCGCCGCAGGCTGAGGGCCCGGTGCGCTGAAATCGGCGACGGGCGCGGGCCGATCCGGTACGCGCCTACCCGCGCGGATTGGCCGGCGATCCCGGAAACCCGGGGATTGCCCCCGGATCTGATCTGCGCGCCACGGTTTCGTTCACAAAGGGGCTGCGTCGGAATCGCCGGGCCATTGGCTGAAAACGCCGCGCCCGCCTCCGGACAACCGTCGACCAACGCGCGCCGGGCGCCCTCGCGGAAGTTCGCGAGGACGCCCGGCGTTCGCTTTCAGATCAGCCCGCCGGGGGCGGTCAGTTCTCGTCCAGCGACAGCGCCACGAAGCGCGGCTCGCCGCCACGGCGCACCAGCAGCAGGATCGACTTGCGCCCCGCCTCGCGCGCCTCTTCGATCCGGCTTTGCAGATCGGAGATGCCGCGCAGGCTCTGCTGGCCGGCCTCGGTGATCACGTCGCCGGCGCGCATGCCCTTTTCATAGGCTTGCGAGAGCGTGTCGATGTCCTTGACCACCAGCCCGTTGACGCCCTGGCCCAGATCGAGCTGGGCGCGCAGCTCGTCGTTGAGCGGCGTGAGCGTCAGGCCCATCAGCGTCTTTTTTCCGCCTGGTCCGGCATGTCGTTGCCGGGCTGGGCCACGGGGATCGCGCCCTCGGCCACCTCGCGCCGGCCCAGCGTCACCTTCAGCGTCTTGGTCTTGCCGTCGCGAAAGACCACCAGGCGAACGGTCTTGCCGACCTCGCTGTTGCCGACGATGCGGACCAGCTGCCGGGTGTCGCTCACCTCGCGCCCGTCAAACGACAGGATCACGTCGCCAGCGGCGATGCCGGCCTCGGCGGCGGGGCCCTCGGGGACGTCGGTCACCAGCGCGCCCGCGACCTTGTCGAGCCCGATCGCCTCGGCCACGTCGGCGGTGACATCCTGGATGCGCACGCCCAGCCAGCCGCGGCGGGTCTCGCCGTACTGGCGCAGCTGATCGACGACGCGCGAAACCACGTTCGAGGCCATCGAGAAGCCGATTCCGATCGAGCCGCCGTCGGGGCTGAGAATGGCAGTGTTCACACCGATCACGTTGCCCGCCATGTCGAAGAGCGGCCCGCCCGAATTACCTCGGTTGATCGCGGCGTCGGTCTGGATGTAGTCGTCATAGGTGCCCGAAAGCGCGCGGTTGCGCGCCGACACGATCCCGGCGCTGAGCGAAAAGCCCTGACCCAGCGGGTTGCCCATCGCGACCACCCAGTCGCCCACACGGGCGGTGTCGCTGTCGCCGAAGCTGACATGGGGCAGCGGTTCTTCGGCCTCGACCTTCAGCAGCGCGATGTCGGTCTTGGGGTCGGTGCCGACCAGTTCGGCCTTCAGGGTCTTGCCCGAGAAGAACTCGACGATGATCTCGTCGGCACGTTCGATGACGTGGTTGTTGGTGACCACATAGCCGTCTTCGGAAATCACGAAGCCCGAACCCAGCGCGGTGGTGCGCCGCGGCTGGTCGCCGTTACGATCCTGGAACTCGCGGAAGAAATCCTCGAAGGGCGAGCCTTCGGGCACCATCGGCATGGGCATCGTGCCCTGGGCGACGACTGTCGTGGTGGTGATGTTGACCACCGCCGGGCTGACCTTTTCGGCCAGTTCGGCAAAGCTGTCGGGGCGTGCCTGCGCCACGATCGCCTGGGCGACGATCAGCGCCATTGCCAGCGCCGTCAGCCACAGGGCACGGAGCACGTGCCGGTGCCCTTCATGGCGGTCTGCATGTAGTGCGATTGATCTTGAGGACACGGAATTCTCCTCCGTATTGGGGGCCGCCTGAGGCCCCGCTCTTGATACGTTGCCCGGTCTATGTAGGCAGTGCACGACCATTCTCAAAGAGAAGCGGTGCATGTCACGATCATGTGATTCCCCATGCCTCCCCCACCGGCGGCGCGCTCAGGCGCCCAGGGTCCTGGCGGCCCACAGGAACGCCAGCCCCAGCGCGATCGCCCCAAGCCCGATCAGCCGGCGCTGATCGGTGGGCAGGGCACGCAGCGCGGCGAGCATCTGCTCGACCAGCGAAGGGGCCAGCGCATAGACCAGCCCCTCGACCACCAGAACCAGCCCCACCGCCAGTAGCAGCGTGGCCATCACTGCACGTCCTGAGTGCCCGCCCCTTCATCGGTGACGGCGGGGGCCTCGTCGGGCGTGGTATTCGCTGCCTCATCCGCGGCCTCCGTGGCGCCGCCGGACTGCTCCTGCTCCAGCCGCTGGCGTTCCAGCTCGGGCAGATCCTCCGAGATTTCCGGCTCCGGGGCCATTTCGCGCAGCTTGTCGATGTCGATATGATCGACCGCGACGCGACCCAGCCCGCGGGCACGGATGCTCGAGAACATCTCGGACAGGAACTCGCTCTTGGGCGAGAAGACGAGACTGGAATTCTCCGACTTCATCGAGCGTTCCAGCGCCGTGAGAGAACGGTAGAAGGCAAAGAACTCGGGATTGTCGCCGAACGCCTCGGCATAGATCCGGTTGCGCACGGCATCGGCCTCGCCGCGGGTGATCTCGGCCTCGCGCTTGGCGTTCGAGACGGTTTCGACCACGGTCCGATCCGCGGCCGCACGCACGCGTTGCGCGGCCTCGTTGCCGCGGGCGATCTCGTCGGCGGCCTCGCGCTCGCGCTCGGCGCGCATCCGCGCGAAGGTGGCATCGAGGTTCTGCTGCGGCAGGTTGGTCTGCTTGAGCCGCACGTCGACGATCTCGAGCCCCAGCCCTCGGCGCTGGTACGCGCCTGGGCACGGATGCGCAGTGCCAGGTCGCGGCGCTGCGGCGAAAGGATCGTGTCCGAGGTTACCTGGTCGGCGCCGAGCACCTCGCGGATCTGGGCGTTGAGGATCGACGACAGCCGGTCCTCGGCGGCGCGGATGCCGCCCACGCCGACCGCCTGGCGGAACTGCACCACATCGGCGATGCGGTAGCGCGCGAAGGCGTCGACCACCAGCCGGCGGTCATCCGAGGGTGTCACCTCGATGGTGTCGGTGTCGAACGACAGGATGCGGTCGTCATAGCGCACCACCTCCTGGATGATCGGGATCTTGAAACCGAGCCCCGGCTCTTCGACCACTTGCTTGATCTGGCCGAATTGCAGCACCAGCGCCTTTTTCGCGCTCGTCGACGATGAAGATCGACGACAGCGCCCCGATCACCAGGATCGCCAGGACGGGAAGAAGAATAGCCGTTTTCCGCATCAGTTTGCCCCTCCGGTGTCGGTAGAGCCGCCCGTACCGCGCGGCAATTCATTGAGCGGCAGATACGGCACAATGCCGCTGCCACCCTCGCCGCCCGCCAGGGTCTCGTCGATCAGCATCTTGTCGAGCCCCCCCAGTGTGCGTTCGATGGTCTCGAGATAGAGCCGGCGCTGCGTGACCTCGGGCGCACGGTTGAATTCCTGCGCCACGGCGACAAAGCGGCTGGCCTCACCGACCGCCTCGTTGACCACCCGGGCACGATAGCCCTCGGCCTCTTCGAGCACGCGCGCGGCGTTGCCGCGGGCCTCGGCCAGAACCCGGTTGGCATAGGCGTCGGCCTGCCGTTGCAGCCGGTCGCGTTCCTGTTCGGCCGCCTGGACCTCGCGGAAGGCGTCGATCACCTGCGCCGGCGGGTCGGCGGTGTCGAGGTTCACCCGCACGATGTTGATGCCGCTGACATACTCGTCGAGCGTATTCTGGATGTTCTGGCGGGCGGTATCGGCGATGATGCCGCGGTCGCGGTTGAGGATCGGGGAAAGGTTGGTCGCCGCGATGATTTCGCGCATCACCGATTCCGACACCGCGCGCACCGTCAGTTCGGGGTCGCGAATGTTGAAGAGCAGCTTGGAGGGATCGCTGATGTTCCACACCACCTGAAAGTCGATGTCGACGATATTGGCGTCGGTGGTCAGCATCAGCCCGTCATCGTCGCGGCCCCGGCCCACACCGATATCCTCGGTCCGTTCCGAGGTGACGTTGACCACGTCATAGGTGATCACCGGCCACGGCGCGAAGTTGAGGCCGGGATTGCCGATCGACGAGAACTCGCCCAGGAAAAGCTCGACCGACTGTTCCTCGGGCTTGACGGTGTAAAAGCTCGCCGCCCCCCACAGAACCACGGCGACGAGAGCGCCCAGCAGCACGGTTCCGCGGCCAAAGGCGGGACCCCCGCCCGCACCGCCGCCACCGCCACGGCCGCCGCCGCCGCGGCCGCCCATCAGCAGCCGCAACTGGTCCTGGCCCTTGCGCACGAGCTCGTCGATTTCGGGGATATGCGGCCCCGCCCTCGGGCGGGCGCCGCCCGCCACGGTTGCCGCGGCGGTCGTCGTCTTCGCCGCCGCCGTTGCCTCCCGAACCTCGGCCGCCCCACGGGCCGCCAGAATTTCCAGCCATCTGACCTCTTCCTTCCGTTTTCGGCGTCTTTCGAGACGCTTTGCCCTAAACTGTGCATGAACGGGCGAAAATCAACCGCCGCGCACCGGCTCCTTCATGGTAACGATCTCTTCGGACATGGTGGGATGCACCGCCACCACGCGGTCGAAATCGGCCTTGGTGGCCCCCATCTTGACTGCGATGCCGGCCAGCTGGATCATCTCCCCCGCCCCCGGCGCGACGATATGGCAGCCCAGCACCGTGTCGCTGGCACGACTGACGACGAGCTTCATCAGCACCCGGTCGGGGCGGCCGGCGAAATTCCGCTGCATCGGCCTGAACGAGGTGCAGTAGACATCGATCGGCTCGCGCTCGCGCGCCGCTTCCTCCGACAGGCCGATGGTACCGAACTCGGGCTGGGTGAAGATCGCGGTCGGGATCAGATCATGATCGACCGGCGTCGGGTTGGCATTGAACACCGTCTCTACAAAGGCCATGGCCTCGCGGATCGCCACCGGGGTCAGGTTGACCCGGTCGGTCACGTCGCCGATGGCATAGACCGATGGCACGCTCGACTGGCTGTAGTCGTCGACCACCACCTCGCCCCCTGCGCCCCAGCCGCACGCCGACCTCGGCAAGCCCCATGTCGGCGGTGTTGGGCGCCCGCCCGGTGGCGAACATCACCTTGTCGTAGACCCGTTCGGTGCCGTTGGTGGCCTTGACGCGCCAGCCGTCCCCGGCCGGCCCCATCTCCAGGATGTCGGTGCCCAGATGGAGGGCGACGCCGGCGCGGATCATCTCTTCGGAAATCAGGCCGCGCGCCTCGCCGTCGAACCCGCGCAGGATCTGCGCGCCACGGTAGAACTGCGTCACCTGTACCCCGAGCCCGTTGAGGATGCCGGCGAATTCGCAGGCGATATAGCCGCCGCCGACGATCAGGATCGACCCGGGCAATTCATCAAGGTGAAAGATGTCGTCCGAGGTGATGCCCCCTCGGCCCCCGGCAGATCGGGCCTGACCGGGTGCCCGCCGGTGGCCAGCAGGATGTGCTTTGCGGAAAATTTCTGGCCACTTGCCAGCTCGACCGTATGGGCGTCGCCGAGCCGCGCGCGCTGATCGAACGTGTCGACCCCGCTGGTGCCCGAGGATATTGCGATAGACCCCTTCCAGACGGTCCAGCTCGGCGTGCAGCTTCGTCTTGAAGGCCGGCCAGTCGAAGCCGCCGGCATGGACCGTCCAGCCATAGCTCCGCGCGTCCTCGATCTGGCCGGGGTATTCGCTGGCGAAGACCATCAGTTTCTTGGGCACGCAGCCGCGAATGACACAGGTGCCGCCATAGCGGTCCGCCTCGGCCAGCGCCACCCGCGCGCCGCCCTGCGCCGCCACCCGTGCCGCGCGCACGCCGCCCGAACCGCCGCCAATGACGAAAAGATCGTAGTCGAATGCCATCTGCCTCGGCGTTCCTAGTCCTGCAGGTCGGAAAAGAGGTTCTCGGATTCCAGGAAATCCAGCCGATCCTCCTCGACCGTGCCTTCGTTGATGTTGCGGGTCTCGACCCGGCCGTCGCCATGGCCGATGATGACCACATCGCAGATATCCATGAAGAGCCCGTTTTCAACGACCCCCGGCATCTGGTTCAATGCCATCGCCAGCTGGTGCGGGTTGCCGATCCGCCCGAGATGCAGATCGAGGATATAGTTGCCCTCGTCGGTGACGAAGGGCCGGTCGCCGTTCATCCGGAGCGACGCATCGCGGCCGAGCACGTCCATGCTGACCAGCAGTTCCTCGATCAGCGCGCGCGTGGTCTGCCAGCCGAACGGTATGATCTCGGCCGGCAGCGGAAAGGCACCCAGATGCTCGACCTCCTTGCCGACATCGGCGATCACGATCATCTGGTCCGAGGCGGTGGCGACGATCTTTTCCTGCAAGAGCGCCCCGCCGCCACCCTTGATCAGGTTCAGATCGCCGTCGAATTCGTCGGCGCCGTCGATGGTCAGGTCGAGCCATTTCGCCTCGTCGAGGCTGATCACGTCGATGCCCACCTCGCGGGCCAGCTCCGCGGTGCGCACCGAGGTCGGCACACCGCGGATTTTCAGCCCGTCGTCGCGCACCAGTTCGCCCAGGCAGCGCACCATCCACGCGGCGGTGCTGCCGGTGCCGAGACCGACGCGCATTCCGTCCTCGACGAAATCGACCGACCGCTTTGCGGCGACGAACTTGGCCTTGTCGATGGGCGACAATTCTCCGGACATGGCAGACCCCCCGATACGTCTCGGGCGCTTATAGGAGAGATGCGCGCCCGGCGCGAGGGGCAAAAAGGGCATGAAAGGCCTATTCGCGCGGCGCAATGGCCTTGAGATAGGCGGCGATGGCGCGGCGGTCGGAGGCGGGGAGATGGGCGAGGTTGCGGCGCACCGCCTCCATCCCCTCGCCCCAGGTGTGCGCCTGCGCATGGGTTTCGGCCGGGATGAGCGCGGCGGCGATCTCATCGATGCCGGCCTCGGCAATGAAAGGCGAGGCGGGGGTGATGTTCGGCGCCGCCACGCCATCCGGTCCCTCCAGAGCCTCGGCCCCGGCCAGCCAGCGGCTCAGGTCAGACCCGCCCAGGGCGGTGCGCGGGGTGTGGCAGGCGCCGCAATGGCCCGGCCCCTCGACCAGGTATTGCCCGCGCGCCACGTCCTCGCCGCCGCTCACCCCGACAACCGGGCCGGGCCTGAGAAAACGCCGCTTCCACGCCCCCAGAAGCCGGCGGTTTTCATAGGGAAAACGCAGCGCGTGGGGCGGGATTTCGCGCGCCTCGGACGGCAGGGTGTGCAGCCAGGCCCACAGATCGGCCACATCGCCCGCACGCATCCGCGCGTAGGAGGTATAGGGAAAGGCAGGATAGTAATGCCCGCCTTGCGGCGAGACCCCGCGCATCATCGCCGCGGCGAACTGCGCCCGGTCCAGGCGCCGATGCCGTGGACCGGGTCGGGCGAGATGTTCGGCGCCACGAAAGTGCCGTAGCGGCTGACCAGTTCCTGCCCGCCGCCCAGACGGGGCGGCCGGGTCGGGTCGCTGCCGGGGGTCGCGTGGCAGGTGCCGCAACCGCCGGCCCAGAACACCGCCTCGCCCCGCGTGGGGTCGCCGGGTGCGGTTGTCTCGGGCGCGGGGGGCAGGGCGGGCGTGCAGGCCGCGAGCAGCGTCAGCGCCAGCACCCCCGTTCGGGTCTTGCGCGTCGTCTCTTTGCTGCCGAAAAATGCCCGTCCGCCGCCAATCGCCGACCTGCCCTTTGCGCAAATGCCGTAGCGACCAAGATGGGGCACTGAGGCCAGCCATGATCTCCTGTTTCTTGACTGCTCCGGTTCCATCAAAGATCGGTCCGCCTTCGCCGACGGCCCCCGGCCGGCCGCGTCCTGTCAGCGTTTCTTGAACTTGTAGGAAACTCCCAGCGCGATCTGGTTGCTGATCACCTCGGTATTGAGCCAGCCGCCGCCATTGAGATCGGCGTCGATGTCGGCCCAGCCCGATTTCAGCTCTCCGAAGACGGCCCAGCGCTCGGTGATCTCGGCCTCGACCCCGACCAGCAGATTTGCGCCGCCGGCCCCCGAACTGGTATTCGCGAGGTCCGCGTGGTCAGCGGAACGTTGGCGACCTCAACATGGGGCGTGGTAAAGCCCACCCGGCCCCGACATAGGGCGTGAACCGGCTTTCGTTGAGAAAGCGGTACTGCAGGTTGAACGTCACCATGTTGATGCCGTCGGTGAATTCCAGCATCGAGAACTGCGGCGGCATCGGTTGGCGGCGACCTTGGTATGGGCGTTGTCGATGGCCACGCCCCAGTTGGGATGGTTGTCGAACCACCGGGTCACACGCCAGCCGAAATAGGGCGGCATCTTGTCCGATTCGTCCGTCCCAGCTCGCCCGCGCGATTGCGGCCCGGCGCCGTCGAGGAAGTCAGAAATTCACCGTCGAAGCTGGGCGATCTGTTGATGCCGGTGTAGAACGAGAGCACCAGTTCGGCCGAGGCCGGGGTCGCGCATCCCAGCGCCACGCCGCCCCGGCGATGGATCGCCAGCAAGCCGTCCGTTATTCCCGTTCCCGCGTCATGTCGTGCCCCTCGTATCCGCCCCCGGCATCGCCGCTCCTTCCGCCCCGCGCGGTTGCCGCGATGTTTCCGAACTCGCGCCGCGCCGGCAATGCCCATCCGCCCGAGGCGACTTTGTCCGGGCGGGAGCGAGCGGTTCGTCACCCCATCGATCGCCACCGCCCGACGATGACGCCTTCCGAGATCAGCGCCGCTCTGCGCGCGCATGGCGCTGCATTGGAACGGCTCGCTCTTGGACGCGGGGGCAAAAGATGCCATGCGGCCCGCGATAGCGCCGCCAAGAGGAAGCTGACGCATGTTCCTGTCCGTCTTCGAGCTGTTCAAGATCGGCATCGGCCCGTCCTCGTCGCACACCATGGGGCCGATGGTGGCGGCCGCGCGCTTTCTCGACCTGCTGCGCGCCGCGCCCGACCGAGTGCGGAGGGCCCGCGCGGATATAGGGTGTCGCTGCACGGCAGCTCGCCTTCACCGGCAAGGGCCACGCCACCGACCGCGCCGTCGTGCTCGGACTGCTCGGGCGAGCGCCCCGACGAGATCGACCCCGATGCGGCCGAGGCGTCCTGGCCCGCGTCGTGGCCGCCGCGGGTCGACGCCGCCGGGCCTGCCGCCGCTCGCCTTCGATCCCGACGACGGCATCGTCTTCGACTACGGCCCGCCGCTGCCCGGCCATGCCAACGGCATGGTCTCCGCGCCTTCGACGCAGCCGGCGACCGCTCCTGTCCGGAGGGACCTACTACTCGATCGGCGGCGGGTTCGTGCTGACCGAGCGCGAGCTCGCGGCGAGGGCGCGGGACCGACGCCGAGGACGAGGCTGGTGCCCTATCCCTTCGCGACCGCCGCCGAGATGCTGGCGATGGGCGGACGTCCGGCCTGTCGGTCGCGGCGATGGAAGCGCCAACGAGACCGCCCGGCATGTCGAGGCCGCGCCTCGACGCCGGCCTCGACCGCATCTGGTCGGCGATGGACGCCTGCATCGAGCGCGGCCTCGCGGGCGAGGGCACGCTGCCGGGCGGCCTCAAGGTGAAGCGCCGCGCCGGCGCGCCATCCACGCGGCGCTGACGCCGAGCGCGGGGGCAGCAACCGCGCCGTTCGAGCACGTCATCGACTGGCTGTCGGTCTACGCCATGGCGGTCAACGAGGAGAACGCCGCCGGCGGCCGGTCGTCACCGCGCCGACCAACGGCGCGGCCGGCGTCGTCCCGGCGGTGATCCGCTACTACCTCGACCACTGTCCAGGCGCGGGGAGCGCAGGGCGTGCGACCTTCCTGCTGACCGCCGCGGCGATCGGCGGCATCATCAAGCACAACGCCTCGATCTCCGGCGCCGAGGTCGGCTGCCAGGGCGAGGTCGGCTCGGCCTCGGCGATGGCGCGGCCGGGCTCTGCGCGGCGCTCGGCGGCACCAACGAGCAGGTCGAGAACGCCGCCGAGATCGCGCTCGAGCACCACATCTCGGCATGACCTGCGATCCGGTCGGCGGCCTGGTGCAGGTCCCCTGCATCGAGCGCAACGCCCTCGGCGCGATGAAGGCGGTCACCGCCGCCTCGCCTGGCGCTCAGGGGCGACGGCACCCACTTCGTCCCGCTCGACACCTGCATCGAGACCATGCGCCAGACCGGCTGCCGCGACATGACTGGTGATGTTCACCGCGCTGCGCTTCATGCCGCTGGCCGATGCCATCTCGATCTTCTTTGTCGAGCCTTCTTTGCTGACGCTGTTGGGCGGGCTCTTCTGGGCGAGCCGATCGGCCCGCGCCGCTGGCGCGCCTGCGCCGTCGGCTTTGCCGGCGCGTTGCTGATCATCCAGCCCAGCAGCTTTCGCGCCGTGGGTCCCGTTTGTGGCGTTCCCGCTGCCCGGCACCGCGCTGCGTTCGTTTCGACGATCTCACCCGGCGCATGGTCACGCGGATGCACCCGATCACGCCGTAGGCCCATACCGGGCCGGCGGCGCTGATACGCGGTCGTTGGTGATTTTACGGGCGGGGGTCGCGGCGCTCCCCTGGCCGGCGGCGCGACACCGCGCCGCTGATCGGGCTGGGGGTCGTCGCCACACTGGAGCCACATCAGTCTCAGCTACGCGCTGTCCTTCGCGGCGGCGTCGCTGATCGCGCCGCGATCCAGTATATCGGAAATCAGTTCTTCGTTCTTTTTTTCCGCCGGCGGCATGCCGGGTGCATCGCGCTGATCGTGGCCTCGGGGCTTTTCGTCTTCTTTCGCGAACTACCAGATCGAAACCGCCTCCCGCCGCCCCCCCCCGGGCCCGCCCGCCAGACCCCCGCCAGCAGCGCCTGACCCTACCATTGACCACATCAGGTCAGGCCAGGGGCAGATCCACCAGCAGACCTTGCTGCCGGGCGAAGTTGAGATCCATCGCACCAGCCGCGGGGCACGTCCGAGACCCTCAACTGCCCATAACCCCCCTTAACCCCTTGGCGGGCGAAGCGAGTTCCCGATCCCATCGGAGCCCTCCGAGACTCCCGACTCCCCTGGGAAAATCCGATACCCCTCCTCCCCCCCTACGACACCACCCCCCCACACAGCGCGGTCGGGATGGCGGACCAGCGTTGGAGGCGGCAAGCTGATGGTCCAGCCGGGTGCCCGAAACCCGATCCCGATGACCAGAGGTGCGGCGATGTTTCGCAGGCATTTTTCGAAATCGGTGCTGTCCTGCTCGGCGATTGGGTGCAGGCTGGCGGGTGGCAGGCGCGCCCGCGCCTCGTCGCTGAGCGAATCGAAATCGCCGATCACCGCGCGCGGCTCGACCCCGTGCGCGAGCGCGGCATCGGCACCGCCATCGGCGGCCACCGGATGCGGCGCCAGCGCCATCGCGCGCTCGATCCGCTCCCCGGGTTATCGCGGCCCCGCCGATCAGCGTCACCGGCTCATTCACATCGACAATCATACGCCAACCCCGGCCATTGTCCCCAGATCAGGAAATAAGACACAATCCGACCATCAAATGATACGGTAATGATCCAAGATTCGGACTGCTTTGGCCCACGCGAAGATGGTAAACACCGAGGTTGCAGGCAGTTCAAGGCGAGCATCACCATGGTAAGTACAAGTAAAATCCTGACGGTTTCCTACGGCACCTTCTCGTGTACTCTGGAGGGGTTTGACGACTCGTTCGAAACGATGAAAGCGATCGCCGAATATTTCCGCGACCTCGCCGCCGACGACCGTTATTTCGGCGCCGAGCCGCCGACCCCGGATGCCGAGATGCTCGCCCGCATCGCCGAGCGCGAAATCTCCCGCCATGTCGAGGCCCGCCGCGACGAGACCGGCATCGTGCTGCGGGCGACGCCGCTACCCGGCGCGCCGGGTCGGGCCGTGGAGCCCGCCGCAGAAGAGGTTGCCGCCGAAGGGCCCGGCATCGAAGACGCTGCCCCCGACACCGCTGCCCCCGACACCGCTGCCCGGGACGAGGTTGCCCGGGACGAGATCGCCCAGGAAGAGGTCGCTGCCGAAAGGACCGCTGCCGATGAGGCTGCCCATGAAATCCCGGAAGTGACGGCTGAAACGGCCGCGGACACCGCGACCGCCGAAACGGTTGCCGAAGAATATCCGTCGGACACCGCCGAGGCCGCGGATGATGACCCCGCGGATGCACCCATCGCCTTCGACGATCTGCCCGGCCCGGACGCGGACGCAGCGCAGACCGCGCCATCCGAGATCGCCACGCCGGAACCCGACGATACGCTTGTGCGGCCCGGCCCGGACGCCGGCGACGACAGCGACAGCGACAGCGTCGCCGCCCGGCTGCGCCGCATCCGCTCGGTCGTGGCCCGCTCCGGCGCCCGCTACGGCAGCGACTACTCCGAGGACGAACACGCGCAGGATTTCCTCGCCCGCACGGCGGCCGAACTCGGGGCGACCCTGGGCGCGGAGGACGTGCCCGAACCCGAGGCGCCGTCGGACGAGCCGTCGGACGACCGGACCGAATTCGCCGATGGCGCGACCGGCTGGGACGCGATGGAGGACTGGGACGACGAGAGCGCGGAAACGGTCGATGACGCGGCCGATGAAGAGGATGTGCTCGGCGGCCTTGCCACCCGGCTGGCCGAGGAGACGCAGGCGGCCGACGCCGCCGGCACCGACGAGGCCGGTGAAACCGACGAGGACGACGACGACTATCTCGATGACGACCTCTCCGAGGATACGCTGTCGCAGCTTCTCGCCGATGCGATGCCGCAAGACGAGCTTTCCGATGCGGTCGATACGGCCGCGGAGGCGCCGGCCGACGCCGAATCCCCCGCCCATGCGCACGTCCTCAAGGTGAAGCGCAGCGAGTTCGAGGCCACCATCGCACTGGGCGGATACGAGGAAATCCCCGACAAGGCCGTCGAACCCGCGACCGATGCATCCGACCAGACTGCGCTCAGCCCCGAGGAAGAGGCCGAGTTGCAGCGCGAACTGGCCGAGGTCGAGGCCGAGCTGGCCGGACCCGCCGAAGAGGTCGAAGAGGCCGAAGAGCATGGCGCGGATGCCACCGCCAACATCTTCGATAGTGAAGAGGATGACGAGACCGACAGCGCGCTGCCCTACGACCGGCCGGCCGAACAGGGTCGCGGCGCGCATCTGCACGCCAGCGGCGCCGACAGCGATGCCGCACGCATCTTCGAGGAGGCCGAGACCAAGTTCGAGGCTCCCGACTCCAGCCGCCGCCGAAATGCCATCCAGCACCTGCGTGCCGCGGTTGCCGCCTCCAGGGCGGAAGTCCGCGCCGGCCACCGGCTGGAACCCGATGCCGGCGAACAGCAGGCCGCCTACCGCTCGGACCTGGCGCAGGTGGTGCGCCCGCGCCGGCCGCAAGCCACCGGAGTCGATCGCGCCGCGCGCGCGCCCCGTCCCGAAGAGACGCGCCCGGCGCCGCTCAAGCTGGTTGCCGAACAGCGCATCGACACCCCGCGCGAGCCGGTGCGTCCGCGCCGCGTATCGGCGGCGCAGATGGCGGCCGCGGCGGCGACCGAGGCCGCCGCCACCGATGCCGGCTTCGCCGATTTCGCCGAAGAGATCGGCGCCGCCGACCTTCCCGACCTGCTCGAGGCCGCCGCTGCCTACATGGTCGATATCGAGGGGCGCGAGCAGTTTTCGCGACCGATGCTGATGGGCAAGCTCAAGGAAGCCACAGGCGCGGCGTTCTCGCGCGAGGACGGGTTGCGCTCGTTCGGGCACCTGCTGCGCCACGGCAAGCTGCAAAAGCTCACGGGCGGTCGCTTCACCGTCACCGAACACACTGAATTCCGGGATCGGGCGCGGCGCGCGGCGGGCTGACGGCGCGGCGATGGCCGGGGCCGCGCACGGTGCCCGCCTACGCCTGCCCCCATTCCTCGGACTGCATCTCGCGCAGGCGGCTGGCGGTGCGCACAAACTCGAAACTGCCCTCGCCCTCGACGTAGAGGAATTCCGGCTCAGCCGCGGCTGAGCATATCAGCCGCACCCCGGCCTCGTAGAGCGCGTCGATGAGGGTGACGAAGCGTTTCGCCTCGTTGAAGTTCGACCGCGACAGTTGCGGGATGTTCTCCAGCACCAGCACCCGCACCGCCCCCGCCAGCGCCAGATAGTCGGCCGGCCCCAGCGCCGCGCCGCACAGGTCATAGAAACCCGCCCGCGCGACGCCGTTGTGAAAGGCCGGGATCGTCACCTCGCGCTTGTTCACGACCATCGTGTGCGGCGCGCCCGCGCCGCCGGTCAGCTCCTGCCAGATGGCCCCGATACGTGCCCGCGCGGCGGCATCGGCGGGGGTGAACCAGCGCTCTTCGCCCAACAGCCGGTCCTGGCGATAATCGGTGGGCCCCGCCATTTCGCGCACCGCCATCCGCGTCTTAATGAGATCGATGAAGGGCAGGAAAAGCTGGCGGTTGAGCCCGTTCTTGTAAAGCTCGTCCGGGGCCCGGTTCGAGGTCGTGACCACCACCACCCCGGCGGCGAAGAGCGCCTCGAAAAGCCGCCCCACGATCATCGCGTCGGTGATGTCGGTAATCTGCATCTCGTCGAAGGCCAGCAGCCGCACCTGCCCGGACACCGATTTCGCCACCGGCGCCAGCGCATCCTCGACCCCGCGGGCGCGCGCCGCGTGCATCCCGGCGTGGATTTCCTGCATGAAGGCATGAAAATGCACCCGCCGGTTGGGCACCGAAAGCGTGGCGACAAAAAGATCCATCAGCATCGACTTGCCGCGCCCGACCCCGCCCCAGAGATAGAGCCCCAGGGGCGGTGCCGGCGCCTTGCGCAGCCATCCCGCGCGGCGCGGCGCGGCCAGCCCGGCGCGGATGCGCTCGAACTCGGGCAGCACGGCCTCCTGTGCGGGATCGCGGGTCAGCGCGCCCTCGGCCACGAGGCGGTTGTATCGTTCCGGCAGGGTTTCCATCGGCCCCGCATACCCCGGCCCGGCGCCCAAGGAAAGTGCCGCCCCCTGCCGGCCGTCATTCCCGCAAGCGGCCGGTACGAAAGGCGAATTGACGCCGCTCCGTCTGCGGTTAATCTGCCCCGGTCGCCGCAGGAGCCCCCGATGGCCAGACCCGCCCCCTCTTCACGCCGGTGCTGATCGCGGGCTGCGTGATCATGCTGGTGTCGTTCGGCATCCGCGCCTCGTTCGGCGTGTTCCAGATCCCCATCGCGGACCAGTTCGGCTGGCTCAGGGTCGAATTCTCGATGGCCATCGCCATCCAGAACCTCGCCTGGGGCATCGGGCAGCCGCTCTTCGGCGCGCTGGCCGAGCGGATCGGCGACCGCAAGGCAATCGTTCTGGGCGCGGTGGTCTATGCGGCCGGGCTGGTGCTGTCGTCGTTCGCGGTCTCGCCGCAGGCGCATCAGGCCTACGAGGTGCTGGTGGGGTTCGGCATCGCCGGCACCGGCTTTGGCGTCATCCTCGCCGTGGTCGGGCGCGCCAGTTCCGACGCGAATCGCTCGATGAGCCTTGGCATCGCCACCGCTGCCGGCTCGGGCGGGCAGGTGGTCGGCCCCCCGGTGGCCGAGGCGCTGTTGTCGGTGATGAGTTGGCAGATGGTGTTTCTCACCTTCGCCGCCGCCATCCTCGCCACGCTGATGATGCTGCCGCTGATGCGCGCGCCGGCCCAGGCCACGCGCCTCGAGCTCGAGGAAAGCATGGGGGCGATCCTCGGCCGCGCCTTCCGCGATCCCTCCTACACGCTGATCTTTCTCGGCTTTTTCTCGTGCGGTTATCAGCTGGCCTTCGTCACCGCGCATTTTCCGGCCTTCGTGACCGAGATGTGCGGCCCGATCGCGCCCGGCAGCATGCTGCATTCGATGGGGGTCACCACCACCTCGGCGCTGGGAGCGGTGGCGATCGCGGTGATCGGGCTGGCCAATATCGCCGGCACGCTGACGGCAGGCTGGCTCGGCAATCATTTCCCGCGCAAATACCTGCTGGCGGCGATCTATACCGCGCGCACCCTCGTTGCGGCGGCCTTCATCCTGACGCCGATGACCCCGGCGACGGTGCTGCTCTTCTCGGTTTCGATGGGGGCGCTGTGGCTGGCCACGGTGCCGCTGACCTCGGGTCTCATCGCCCATCTTTACGGGCTGCGCTACATGGGCACGCTTTACGGCATCGTCTTTTTCAGCCACCAGCTCGGCAGTTTCCTGGGGGTCTGGCTGGGCGGTAGGATGTACGACATCTACGGCAACTACACCGCCGTCTGGTGGGTCGGAGTCGGCGTCGGCGCCTTTTCGGCGGCGGTGCACCTGGCGGTGCGCGAGGACCGGACCGAGCCGCTGGCGGCCTGACGGACGGCCACGATCAGTGTCTGGCCCGCCAAGTGTCTAGGATATAGCGGCTGGTCATCAGGTCGAGATGCGCGCCGCCGCCGTTCTTGAAGAGCGTGATCTCGTCGTCGCTTTCGCGGCGGAACCTGTCCGGTTCATAATGATCGGCCACCAGGTCGGAGCGCGCGATGGTGCCGGCCTCGAGCGGGATCCTGATCTCGCCGATATGGCCCACCGTGGTGTCGTAGCTATCGACAAAAAGGCGCGCGCGCCGCAATGCCTCGTCATCGGCCTCGCGCATGTCGGGGCGGTAGGCGCCGATGAGGTCGATATGCTGGCCCGGACGCAGCCACGCGCCGCGGATGAGCGGCTCGGTCGACATGATGGCCGAGGTCACGATGTCGGCCGCCCGCACCGCCCCCTCCAGATCGTCCGCCACTTCCAGCCCGGCACAATCCTCCGCCATCGCCTCGGCGTTGGAGCGGGTGCGGTTCCAGACCGTGAAACGCGCCTCGGGAAAGGCGGCGCCGTAAGCCTGAAAGAGCGACCGCCCGACCGTGCCCGCGCCCACGATCAGGATGTCGCGGCTGTCGGGCCGCGCCAGCCGGGTGGCGGCATAAAGGCTGTCGCCCGCGGTCTTCCACTTGGTCACGAGGTGAAAGTCGATCACCGCCTCGAGCGCACCGTCAGCGTCGGCAAAGACGCAGACCGCGCCATTGATCATCGGCCGGCCGTTTTCGGGATTGCCGGGAAAGACCGTGGCCGATTTCACCGCCAGCCCCATGCCGTCGATCCACGCCGCCCGCGACAGGAGCGTGTCGGGATCGCGGTAAAGGAAGGTATCTCCGATCTCGGCCCTGGGCAGGTCGTGCCCGGCCCTCAGGGCGGCGCAGAGCGCCATCCAGTCGAGACCCGCCTCGCCCTCGTCAAAGGGAATGATGGTGACGCTCATGCCGTGTCCTCCGCTTGCAGCAGCCCGCAGTCACGCAAAGACTGCGCCAGCCCGTCGGCGCCGTCAAACAGATGCGTTTGCCAGCCCAGCGCGGCCGCCGCGGCGATGTTGCCGGCCCGGTCGTCGGTGAATAAGAGACGTTCGGGCGCGATGCCGCAGTCAGCCTCGAGCGCGGCGTAGATTTCCGGGTCGGGCTTGGCCATCCCCATCTCGCCCGAGATGTAGCGTCGGTCGAATTCGGCCAGGAACGGGAACCGCGCGACGCTGAGCGGAAAATTGGCGGCGCCGAAGTTGCTCAGCGCAAAGACCGGCACGCCCCGCGCCCTGAGCGCCCGCAGGATCGCCACCGAGCCGGGGATTTCGGGGCTCGCGATGTCGCACCAGCACTCGCGAAAGCGCATGATCTCGGCGCGCCAGCGGGGATGCCGGGTGGCGATCTCCCCGATCACCCCGGCGAAATCGCCGCCGCTGTCGATCCGGGTCATCATCCCATGAACATCCACCTCGGCGAACAGCTCGCGCCGCCGCGCCCGGCCGATGACGCGGTCGAAATATCGCTCCGGCTGCCACTCGATCAGCACATTGCCGATGTCGAAGATCACCGCGTCAACTGCCATGGCCGTCCCCTGCCGCCTGCCCCGGTTCAGCCCCCGCCGGAACCGGCAAGTTTCCGCAACACCCGTTCCAGCGCGTCGAGAAACCGCGCCCTGTCGGCCTTCGAGAACCCCTTGCCGCCGCCCTGGCGGAACGGGTCGGCGGCACGCAGGTCGGCCATCAGGTCGCGCGTGGCCAGCACGTTGCCGATATTGAGAGGCGTCAGCGCCTCGCCATCGGGCTTGAGCACCGCCGCGCCGGCCTCGATGCAACGCACCGCCAGCGGGATGTCGGCGGTGATCACCACGTCGCCCGCCCCGACGCGCTCGGCGATCCAGCGATCGGCCATATCCGGCCCCGCGTCGACGATCACCGTCTCCACCAGCGGGTTGGCCGAGGGCCGGATGCCGCCGTTGGAGACGATGCGCACCCGCACGCCATGCCGCGTCGCCACCCGCTCGACCTCGGCCCTGACCGGGCAGGCATCGGCGTCGATGTAGATCACGCCGCGCCGGCCCCGGCCGCGCGCCCCGCCGGCCCCGGCCCGATGGCGATCGGGCCGCACTCGCCCGATCTGTTCATGCCGCCGCCGCGTGAAGTGCCTCGGCGTGAAAGGCCATGTGATCCTCCATGAAGCTCTGGACGAAGAAATAGCTGTGATCGTAGCCCGGCTGCAGCCGCAGCGTGGCGGGCTGGCCGCGTTCGGCCACCGCATGGGCGAAATCGTGGGTGCCGAGCAGCCCGAAGAACTGATCCTTGGTGCCGGTATCGGTCAGGATCGGCCCGTCGAAGCCCTGCGCGCGCATGAGAAGCGTGGCGTCATGCACGGCCCAGGCGGCCTCGTCCTCGCCGAGATAGGCTGTGAACTGCTTGCGCCCCCAGTCGCTCGTCGTCGGATGGCAGATCGGTGCGAAGGCCGAGACCGAACGGAACCGGCCCTTGAGCCCCATTGCCAGCGTCAGCGCGCCATGCCCGCCCATCGAATGCCCGGTAATCGACTGGCGGTCCATGTCGAGCGCGAATTCGGTCCCGATCAGCGCCGGCAGTTCCTCGGCGACATAGTCCCACATCGCGAAATGCGGCGCCCAGGGCGACCGGGTGGCGTTGACATAGAACCCCGCCCCCTGGCCCAGGTCGAAGGCCTCGTCGTCGGCCACGCCCTCGCCCCTCGGGCTGGTGTCGGGAAAGACCACCGCCAGCCCCTGCTCGGCAGCCCAGAGCTGGGCGCCGGCCTTTTCCATCGCGTTCTGGTGGGTGCAGGTGAGCCCCGAGAGGTACCACAGCACCGGCACCGGCGCGTCGCGCGCCTCTTCGGGCAGAAAAAGGCCAAAGGTCATGTCGCAGCCGCAGGCCTCAGATGCGTGGGTGTAGACCCCCTGCTGGCCACCGAAACAGGTGTTTTCCGATACGGTTTCCATCTTGTTCAAGCCTCCATTTCCGGGCGCCGGCGCACCGGTTCGCGCCGGTTTCATCTGTCAGTAAAGCGTCTCGACCCAGCCGATGACCAGCGACACGGTGAGCACCGCAAGCGCTGTCGAGATCAGGATCGAGGCCGAAACCCGGTGCGGCGCGACCCCGTAATGCTGCGCCAGGATATAGACGTTGCCCGCCACCGGCAGCGAGGCCGCGGCAATCATCACCGCCGCAGCATAGGGCTTGACGGGAAAGAGCACCAGCGCCGCGAACGCCGCCGCGGCCGGATGCAGCACCAGCTTGGACAGGCTCAGCCACCCGGCCACGAAGGGCCGCTCGGCCGATTTCGACGCGAGCGAGGCGCCGATGGCGAAAAGCGCGCCGGGCGTCGCGGCCGCGCCCAGGGTTTCCAGAAAGGCATTCATCACCCCCGGGATCGGCAGTCTGAGCGTCGCCCAGCCCAGCCCCAGCACGATCGCCACGATCATCGGGTTCTTCAGCAATCCCAGCCCGACCGTGCGCAGCACCGCCGCGCCGCCGCCCTCGTCGCGCGATCCCGTCACCAGGATCACCACCAGCGAGCCGAACACGATCAGGTCGATCGACAGCACCAGCATCACCGGCCCGATCGCCGCCTCGCCCAGCAGGAGCGTCAGCATCGGCACACCCAGGAAACCGACATTGCCGATCACCCCGCACTGCGCCTCGATCGCCGCCTCCTCGATCGACATGCCGCGCAGGAACGCCACCAGCATGACGATGCCATAGACGAACCCCGTCGCCCACAGATAGGCGGCGATGAAGCGGATATCGAAGACCTCGCCCACCGACAGGTTGGCGGCAAATCGAAAGAGCATCGCCGAGAGCGCGAAATAGAAGACGAACCTGGTCAGCCACGCCGTCGCCTCTTCGGGAAAGAACCCGATCCGCCCGGACCCGTAGCCGAGCCCGAGGATCAGGAAAAACGGCAGCGTCTGCAAAAAGATATCCAGCATCGCGGCCTTGTTAGCACGGGCGGGCGGGGGCGCAAGCCGCAATGCGGAAAAGGGGGCGCTGCCCCCGCCGCGGCCCCCGCGGGGTCGCGACTCCCCCGGGATATTTGACAAACAGAAGAAGGGGCAGGGCGGACCCTGCCCCGGCCGGTGCGGCCCGCGCCGCCCGGTCTTCTCCTGTTGCGGTCATCGGCGTCCCCGCCTGTACCGCGCCCAGAGTTTCGCGCCGCGGGGTTAAAGAGGGTTTCCCCATTCTTCTTCTGTTGGGAAAATATCCTCGGGGGTGAATTGCCCCGGGCCCCGGCCGGAGCAAGAGGGGGCGGACAGCCCCCCGTTACCCGCTGCCGATCAGCACACCGGCGGCAAAGACGAGCGCGCCGCCCAGCACCACCTGAAAGGCGGCGCGGAAGAACGGCGTCTCCATGTAGCGGTTCTGGATCCAGGCGATCGCCCAGAGTTCGACAAACACGATGGCGATGGCGATGGCTGTCGCGGTGACGAAATCCGGGATCAGATAGGGCAGCGCGTGGCCGAGACCCCCAAGCGTGGTCATCACGCCGCTGGCGACGCCGCGCTTCACCGGGCTGCCGCGGCCCGAGAGCTCGCCATCGTCGCTGGCGGCCTCGGTGAACCCCATCGAGATGCCGGCGCCGACGCTGGCGGCCAGCCCGACCAGGAAGGTGGTCGCGGTGTCATGGGTGGCGAAGGCGGTGGCAAAGATCGGCGCCAGCGTCGAGACCGAGCCGTCCATCAGCCCCGCCAGTCCCGGCTGCACCCAGGTCAGCACGAACTGTCGCCTGGCGGTGCGGTCCTCGCCGGCGCGCGCGCTCTCGCCCAGATGTGCCTCTTCCAGCGCGTCCGCGCGCTCGCGGTGCTGCGCCTCGGCGGCCGCCAGATCGCCCAGCAGCTTGCGGGTATCGGCGTCCCGGCTGCGCGCCGCGGCCTTGAGGTAAAAGCGTTCCGCGTCCCGCTCCATCGCCGCCGCCTCGTCGCGGATGCGCTCCAGCCCGAGGTTTTCCACCAGCCAGACCGGGCGGCGGGCATAGTAGCCGGCAACGTGTTCGCGGCGCAGGAGCGGGATCACCTCGCCGAAGCGTTTGCGGTGGAGTTCGATCAGCGCCCGGCGGTGGCGGTCTTCCTCTTCGGCCATGCCGTCAAAGACCCGCGCCGTATCGGGAAAGTCGGCGCGCAACCTCTCGGCATAGGAGCGGTAGATGCGCCCGTCATCCTCTTCCGACGAGATCGCCAGTGCGAGGATTTCCTGCTCGCTGAGATCGTCGAATCGTCGGCGCGCGGTCACTCCGGGGATCATGAGATATCCCTCCGTATTGGAACGATGCCAATTTATCGACTCACCGGGCGCCCGCAAGCGCCCGATGCACCCGCGCCCGCGCGCCGCCGCGCCTAGCCCGGGCTCAGCCCCCGCAACCGCTCCGATCGCCGCCGGAGCATCTCGACCGTCGTCAGCAGCACGATCGAGATCGCCACCAGGATCGTTGCCACGGCGAGGATCGTCGGCGAGATCTGCTCGCGCAGGCCGATGAACATCTGCCAGGGCAGCGTCTTCTGTCCCGCCGAGCCGACAAAGAGCACCACCACCACCTCGTCGAACGAGGTGATGAAGGCAAAGAGCCCGCCCGAGATCACCCCCGGAAGGATGAGCGGCATCTGCACGCGAAAGAACGTCGTCACAGGGTTGGCGCCGAGATTGGCCGCCGCCCGGGTGAGCGAGCGGTCGAACCCCACCAGCGTCGCGGTCACGGTGATGATGACGAAGGGGATGCCCAGCGCCGCATGGGCCAGCACCACGCCCCAGTAGGTGCCCTGCAGCCCCAGCCGCGAGTAGAAGAAATACATCCCCGCCGCCGAGATGATCAGCGGTACGATCATCGGCGAGATCAGGACCGCCATGATCGCACGGCGAAACGGCACGTGCTCGGAACTGAGCCCGATCGCCGCCAGCGTTCCGAAACTGACCGACAGAAACGTCGCCACCGGCGCGATCGCCACCGAGTTCCACAACGCCTGCTGCCAGTCCGGGTTGGTAAAGAAGTCGCGGTAGTGCTTGAGCGAGAACCCCTCGGGGTCGAGCGCCAGCATCCTGGGCGTGAAGGTAAAGAAGTTCTCGGCGTTGAACGACAGCGGCATCACCACCACGATCGGCGTGATCAGAAAGAAGAAGATCAGCCCGCAGGTGACGCGAAAGGCGTAATGCCCCAGCACCTGCCCCGGGGTCAGGTAGGGCAGCAGGTGCGCGCGGTACCGCCCCTCGCCGATCCAGTAGACGAACCAGCCGAAGAACCAGCCGAAAGCGATGCCGACGATCAGCCCCGCCAGCCCGCCCATGATCCAGCCGCCGGCCGCCATCAGCGCCATGACGCCCCAGCGAACCGGCTTTTCCCGCCTCTCGTCCAGCACCCCCAGCGCCAGGAACCCCAGCACCGCCAGCAGCACCGCGCCACCGGCGATGCCGTTCAGCATGGTGCTTTGCGCCGCCCCCACGAAGAGCCCGGCAAAGCCGCCCGCCGCCGCCAGCACCGGCAGCGAGAACGAAAGCGGCTTCTTTTCGACGTATCTTAGCGTGTAGGTTGCCATCGCGCTATCCCAGCTTGACGTTGTCGATGCCCACGATCCTGTCGTAGGCCCAGTAGAGGATCAGCACCGCCGTCAGCAGGATCGAGCCCAGCGCCGCCGCCAGCCCCCAGTTGAGCGAGGACGAGATATGATAGGCGATCCGGTTGGAGATGAAGGTGCCGGTGGTGCCGCCCACCAGCTCGGGGGTGATGTAGTAGCCGATGGCGAGGATGAAGACGAGGATCGAGCCGGCCCCGATCCCCGGTACCGATTGCGGGAAATAGACCCGCCAGAACGCCGTCCAGTTGGTCGCCCCCAGCGACCGCGCCGCGCGCACATAGGTCTGCGGTATGGTCGACATCACCGAATACATCGGCAGGATCATGAACGGCAGCAGGATATGCGTCATCGCCACGATGGTGCCGAACTGGTTGTTGATCATCACCAGCCGGCCGGTGTCGCCAACCAGCCCGAGCCACACCAGCACGTCGTTGATCACGCCCTGCTGCTGCAGCATCACCTTCCAGGCGCTGGTGCGCACCAGCAGCGAGGTCCAGAACGGCAGCAGCACCAGGATCATCAGCAAGTTCGCGGTGCGCATCGGCAGGTTGGCCAGCAGGAACGCCACCGGGTAGCCCAGCAGGATGCAGGCGCCGCAGATCACCAGCGACATGAACAGCGTGCGCTGAAAGAGCATCACATAGATGCGCTGGTTCTCGGGGCGCGCCTCGATCCCGTCGACGCCATTCTGCATGTCGGCCGCGTTGAGGAAATAGCCGCTGGTGAAATGGCCGCCATAGGCACTGATCGTGCGCCAGGTGGCGATCTCGTCCCAGGCCTCGTCGATATCGGCGAAAGCTGCCTTGAAGTCGATGTCGGGCTGGCCGGCGGCCATGTCGCGCGCGGCGCGCAGCTCGGCCGCACCCGGGCCGTCGTAGCCCGCGAGATCGGCGCCGCGCTTGATCTCCTGGATCAGGGCGACCTTGACCGCCTCCCAGGGCTTTGTCCTGGCCACCTCCTTGCCGTCGTCGATGGCGGTGAAGAGCGCAAAGGTCGAATACTCGGCCACCGTGCGCGGCAGGATCCGCGCGATTTCCTGCCCCGGCACGAACCCGGCATCACCGCCGAAATTCTCGCCGGTCAGCCGCTCCAGCCGGCCGCGCGCGGCCTTGAGCGGTGCGGTATCGCCCGCCGCGCCCTCGCCGCCGCTCATCAGAGCGTACCAGAAACCCGAGTCCTTCCACGACTTGTCGAGCGCGTCGAGCGCGTCGAGTTGCACCTCGCCGACATCATCGACCTTGCGCCCCGACGAGCGGAAGACCGACGACAACCCGGCATGTTCGTAGTTGAGGCGGCTGCCCAACCGTGTGTGCCGCTTGGCCTCGGCGGCGAGGAACAGGTCATGATAGAGCGCCTCGAAAACCGGCTCGCCCGGTGTCTCGCCGGCGTCGGGGCTCCAGCCCTCCACCGCCACCACCGTCTGCGGCAGGGTATTGGGCACGACCTGGTTCTCGACCGAGCGGAACAGCATGTCGAGAATGGGCGCGATGAAGGTCACCAGAACGAAGATCAGAAGCGGTGCGATCAGCATCAGCGCCCGCAGCTTCTGGGCTCTGAGCGCGCGCGCCAGGCTGCGCTTGAGCGGCGTGCCGTCAGCGGCCAGCATCGGGTCCGCGACCTGCGGCGCGGCGCCGGGTTTCGGCGCGACCGGCTGGCTGGTGGTTGTCATGTCGCTCATTGCCGTCTCCTCGCCGCGATGCCTGCGCGGTCCGCTCCGTCGTCAGCCGGCCGGTCGCGGTCGCGGGCGGCTGGTCCTGTCCGGGGGAGGGCCGCGCGCGGCCCTCTCCCGTTGGTCTGATGCCGGCTCAGTTGGCCAGCCACGACTGGAACTTGGCGTCCAGATCGTCGCGATGGTCGGCCCACCACGGGAAGTCCATCAGGATCACGTTCTGGGTGTTGGCCGGATCGGTCGGCATGTGCGGGGCCATCTCGATACCCAGCTCGATGTGCTTGCCCACCAGCGGCGCCGAGGATGCGCGCGCCGGACCGTAGGAGATGTACTTGGCCTGATCTGCCAGCCGCTGGGTATCGGTGGCGAAACGGACGAAGTCGAGCACGCGGGCGAGCCGGTCCTCGGGCAGCCCCTCGGGGATGATCCAGCCGTCGAGATCGAAGATCTGCCCGTCCCACAGCATTGCCACCGGCTGGTTCTGCTCGGCGATGACCGAGAACAGTCGCCCGTTATAGGTGCTGCCGATCACCACTTCGCCATCGGCCAGCAGCTGCGGCGTCTCGGCGCCGGCGCTCCACCACACGGTCTGGTCCTTGATGGTGTCGAGCTTGGCCAGGGCGCGGCTGACGCCTTCATCGGTGCTCAGGACGTCGTAGATATCCTCCTTGGCCACACCGTCGCACAGCAGCGACCATTCCATGTTGTAGAGCGGCGCCTTGTACATGCTGCGCTTGCCGGGGAAGGTCTCGAGGTCGAAGACATCGCAGACCGAGGTTGGCGTCTTGCCGTTCCAGGCCTCGACATCGGTGCGATAGCCGTGAACGATCGAATAGACGATCTGCGGGATGAAGCAGTCCGACATCAGCAGATCGCCGAAATCCTCCGAGGCCGGGGTGCCGTCGGGTGCCGGCGCGAGAACCTCGTCGGCGTCGATTTCCATTGCCAGCCCCTCGTCGCAAAGACGCATGGCATCTGCGATCACCACGTCGACCAGGTCCCAGGTCACGTTGCCGGCCTCTTCCATCGCCCGCAGCTTGGCCACCGCCTCGGCCGAGCTTTCGTCCCAGACGACCTCGACGTTGGGGTTCATCTCCTTGTAGGGCTCGGTATAGGCCTTGACCTGGCTCTTCTGATAGGCGCCGCCCCAGGACACCAGCGTCATCGAGTCGGCCATGTCTTCCGCCGCCACGGCCCCGGCCGACATCGCCAGCGCCGTGGAGGCAAGAAGTGTCTTCGAAAATCTCATGTCATTCTCCCTTTCGTTGTCCCGTTTCCTGAGTACGGGCTTCGCGTCACGGGCAAAAACGGCGAAACCTCGGAAGATCGCTGCCGGGCCGGGATGGCCGGGCGCGAGACCCCTCGGATCCTAGATCGCGTCCAGCGCCCGGCAGTCCTCGGGAAGCCAGCCGATCTCGATCTGGCTGCCCGGTTTCAACCGCTTCTGATCGGCCGAATTGCGTGTCTTGATGATGAAATCGTCGCGTCCGGCGACCTTGAGCCGGGTGCGAAAGACGTCGCCCATGTAGATGAACTCGGCCACCTCGGCCTTGAGCGTATGCGCGTTCTCGCCCAGCCGCGCGGTATCGACTTCGACCCGCTCGGGCCGGATCGAGATGGTGGTGCGCTCGCCGGGCCGGCTCACGTTCACCGGCTTGGCGTCGATCACCCCGCCATCGTCGAGCTCCACCAGCGCGACGCCTCCGCGAATTTCCCTGACCGTGCCTGCAAGCGTGTTGTTCTCGCCGATGAACTGGGCCACGAAACTGTTCTGCGGGCTTTCATAGAGCTCGTCGGGCGGGGCGATCTGCTGGATGCGGCCGTCGTTGAACACCGCCACCCGGTCGGACATGGTCAGCGCCTCTGTCTGGTCGTGGGTGACATAGACCACGGTGATGCCGAGCTGGTGCGCCAGATTGGTGATCTCGAACTGCATGTGCTCGCGCAGCTGCTTGTCGAGCGCGCCCAGGGGCTCGTCCATCAGCACCAGCTCGGGCTCGAACACCAGCGCCCGGGCCAGCGCGATCCGCTGCTGCTGGCCGCCCGAAAGCTGCGCCGGGCGGCGACTGGCGAAATCGCCCATCTGCACCATGTCGAGCGCGCGCCCGACCTTTTCCTCGCGCTGCGGCTTGGCGATCTTGCGCACCTCCAGCGGAAAGCTGAGGTTCTCGGCCACCGTCATGTGCGGAAAAAGCGCGTAGTTCTGGAACACCATGCCGATGCCGCGCTTGTGCGGCGGGATGTTGTTGATCGAAACCCCGTCGAGCAGGATTTTCCCGTGCGTCGCGGTCTCGAAGCCGGCCAGCATCATCAGGCACGTGGTCTTGCCCGAACCGGAGGGCCCCAGCATGGTCAGGAATTCGCCCTTGGGAATCGCGAGGTTCAGATCTTTGACGACAAGGGTTTCACCGTCATAGCTCTTTTGCACACGTTCAAATGCAACGAATGCATCGCCACTTTGCGATTCGGACAAATATCGTCTCCCCGTTTCATTATGCGCGATTGCCGCGCTTTTTTTTCGTACTAAACCCGTTCCAGGCCCTCGGTGCAACCGTTTTGCGGCGCTTTCGTCGCGATATGCGACAGCGCCGCGATACCGGTCCGGCCCACCCTAGCCCAGCACCGCGCCGACCGCGGCCGCCGTCCTGGCGACGATTTCGTCGGCCTCGGCGCGGCTGAGGCAGAAGGGCGGTGCAAAGCCAAGGATATCGCCCTGCGGCATCGCCCGGCCGATCACGCCGTGCTCGAGCAGCGCCGCGGCGATCCGCGGCCCGACCTTGTCGGCGGCGTCGAAAAAGCGGCGGTTGTCGCGATCCTGCACGAACTCCACCGCGCAGAGCATGCCCTCGCCGCGCACCTCGCCGACATGGGCGTGCCCGCCCAGCGCCTGCGTCATCGTCTCGTTGAGGTACCGGCCCACCATGCCGGCATTGGCGATGAGTTCGAGATCGTCGAGCAGCCGCAGGTTCGCCACCCCGGCCGCGGCGGCGATGGGATGGGCCGAATAGGTCCAGCCATGCCCGATCGGCCCGTTCTCGTCGGTGCCCTCCTCCAGCACCTTCCACATCTTCTCGCCGACGATCGACCCCGAGAGCGGCGCATAGGCGCTGGTCAGCCCCTTGGCGATGGTGATGAGGTCCGGGCGCATCCCGTAATGATCCGAGCCGAACATGCTGCCCAGCCGCCCGAACCCGGTCACCACCTCGTCGGCGACAAGCAGGATGTCGTGACGGTCGAGCACCTTCTGGATCGCCGCCCAATAGCCCTCGGGCGGGGGCACGATGCCGCCGGTACCCAGCACCGGCTCGCCGATGAAGGCGGCGATGGTGTCGGCGCCCTCGCGCGCGATCAGCGCCTCGAGCGCCTCGGCGCAATGGGCCACGAACTCGGCCTCGCTCTGGCCGGTGTCCTCGCGGCGATAGTAATAGGGCGCCTCGGTGTGGAGCACCTGCGCCAGCGGCAGGTCGAACTTGCGGTGAAAGAGCTCCAGCCCGGTCAGCGAACCGGTCATCAGCCCCGAGCCGTGATAGCCGCGCCAGCGCGAGATGATCTTCTTCTTTTCGGGCCGGCCGAGAATGTTGTTGTAGTACCAGATCAGCTTGATGTTGGTCTCGTTGGCGTCCGAGCCCGAAAGCCCGAAATAGACCTTGCTCATGCCTTTGGGCGCGCGGTCGAGGATCATCTTGGCGAGCGTGATGCTGACCTCGGTGCCGTGGCCGACATAGGCGTGGTAATAGGCCAGTTCGCGCGCCTGTTCGGCGATCGCATCGGCGATCTCGGCCCGGCCGTAGCCGGCGTTGACGCAATAGAGCCCGGCGAAGGCATCTAGCAGCCGGATGCCGTCGCGATCCTCGATGTGACAGCCCGATCCCCCGGTCACGATCCGGTTCGGCGCCTCGCCGCGGGCGAACTGCGCCAGATGCGTCGAGGGGTGAAAGAAGTTTTCGCGGTCCCACTGGTCCAGTTGATCGTTTCTCAGCATCGCTTCATCCTTTCCGGCAGGGCGCGCGGCCCTGTCCTTCATCTTTCCAGAAATACTCGAACTTTGCCGGCGCCGGCTCACGCCCAGTCGCGGCAGACGTACTTGATCTCCATGAACTCCTCCATGCCCCTGCGGGCCCCCTCGCGGCCCAGTCCCGACTGCTTGACCCCGCCAAAGGGGATCGGCGCGCCGGTCACCTTGGTGCGGTTCACCGCCACCATGCCGAACTGCAGCGCGCGGGTGACGCGGTAGATGCGGCGCGGGTCGTGGCTGTGCAGATAGGCGATGAGCCCGTATTCCGTGCCGTTGGCGCGCGCCACCACCTCGTCCTCGCTGTCAAAGGCCGCGATCGGCGCCACCGGGCCGAAGGTCTCCTCGCGCATGATCGCGGCCGTCTCGGGCACATCCACAAGCACCGTCGGGCGATAGAAGAGCGAACCCAGTTCCGCCGCCCGCTCGCCCCCCAGGGCGAGCCGCGCGCCCTTCGCCAGCGCGTTGGCGACGTGGCTTTCCTGCTTCTTCACCGCCGCCTCGTTCATCAGCGGGCCGATATCGGGGTCGTCCATGCCACGCCCCAGCGTCAGTGCCCTGGTCGCCGCGACGAAACGGCGGCAGAACTCGTCGTAGATCGGGCGCTCGACATAGATCCGGTTGGCGCCGAGGCAGTCCTGCCCCGAGGTCGCCCATTTCGCCGCCATGGTCTCGGCGATGGCGGTGTCCATGTCCGCGCCCTTGAAGACGATTACCGGTGCGTGCCCGCCGAGTTCCATCACCAGCTTCTTCACGGTGTCGGCGGACTGGCGGTAAAGCAGCCGCCCGACCTCGGTCGAGCCGGTGAAGGACACCACCCTTACCCGCGTATCCGCCGTCCATGGCGGCACCACGGTCGAGGCCCGCCCCGTCACCACGTTGAAGACCCCCGCCGGCACGCCCGCGCGCTCGGCCAGTTCGGCCAGCGCCAGCGCCGAAAACGGGGTCTCGTGGCTCGGGTGGGCGACCACGGCGCAGCCCGCCGCGATCGCGGCGGCCGCCTTGCGTGTCAGCATCGCCGCGGGAAAGTTCCACGGCGTGATCAGCGCCGCGACGCCCACCGGCTCCAGCCACAGCTCGACCTCGGCGTCCGCCAGATGGCTGGTGACGCCCTCGATATTGGGGCGCTTGGCCTCTTCGGCGTAATATTCGACAAAGCTCGCGGCATAGTCGATCTCGCCGCGCGCCTCCGAGATCGGCTTGCCCTGTTCCAGCACCATGATGCGGGCCAGATCCTCGCGATGCGCCACCATCAGGTCGAACCAGCGCCGCAGGATCGCCGCGCGTTCCTGCGGCAGGGTCATCGACCAACCGGCAAAGGCCGCCTGCGCGACATCGACGACGGCGGCGGATTCGCCCGCCGAGAGGCTGGCCACGTCACCCAGCCGGTCGCCGGTTGCGGGGTCGTGCACCGCCAGCGTCTCACCCGAGCCGGCGGCGCACCACTTGCCGCCGACATAGGAAAAGCTGCGCACCAGCGCCTTGTCCGTGATCCCGGCATTCAGGGTGATGGCCTTGTCCAACATGGGTCTCCTCCGGCGCGTCTGCACGGACGATACCGCCACGCCCGCAGTCGGCGGGACTTTAGTCCGGCGCCATGACAGAAGATTCTTCTGCCAGCCGCCGCTTCGGCCAAAGCTCCATCCGCCTCAGTCGCCCAGGAGCGCCTCAAGCGGCGGCGGGCCGCCGCCCTTCACCGGCTTGGTCACCACATAGGTGAAATACCGCGCCAGCCCCACCCGCGCCTCCAGCAGGGTGTCGACCAGACGCTGATAGCTGTCGATGTCGCGGGTCACGATCTGCAACAGATAGTCGAACCCCCGCCCAGCGCCCAGCAGGCGATGATTTCGTCGTGCCGCTGCACCGCCTCTTCAAAAAGCCGGAACGCCGCCGCGGTATGGTCGTGCAGTTCGGCGGCGACAAAGACGGTGACGTGCGGCGCGAGCCTTTTCAGGGCGATGCGCGCGCCGTAGCCCTCGATGATGCCGGCCTCCTCGAGCTTGCGCAGCCGCTCCCAGCACGGGCTGGCCGAGAGCCCGACCCGCCCGGCCAGCTCGGCCTTGGTGATCCGCCCCCGGGTCGAGAGCACCCGCAGGATTTCGATGTCGCGGGCGTCGAGCTTCATGCCCGGATCACCGTACCCGTATCGCGGCCCTGCAGAAGCGCGTGGACATGGCTGGCGATGGCGGTGTCCTGCGCGCCGGTGCCGGTCAGGTCGGCGATGGTGATGTCCTCGGGGCTCCGCCGCCCCGGCGCCGCGCCGGTGATCACCTGCCCCAGCTCGGCCGGGATGCCGCCCTGCCAGAACCCGGCGTCGATGGCGGCGCGCAGCTCGCCCATCGCCTGTACCTGGGTGGCGCGGTCGGCGACATAGAGATCGGCGCGCGCCAGCGCTCCGGGCTCGATCTCGTTCTTGCCGGCCTGGTCCGACCCCATCGCGGTGATGTGCAACCCCGGATGCAGCCATTCCTCCTTCAGCACCGGCGCCCGCGCCGGCGTCGTCGTCACCACCAGCTGGCACTCGGCCACCAATTGCCCGGGGTCCGAAACGATCTCGGCCTCCACCGGCAGCACATTGGCCAGGTCGCGCGCGCATTCCGCCGCCCGCTGCCCGTCACGGCCCCAGACGATCAGCCGCTTGAACGGGCGCACCAGATGCGCCGCCTGCATCTGCAGCCGAGCCTGCGCCCCGCTGCCGATGACGCCCGCGGTCTCGACCCTCTCGGGCGCCAGGTGGCGGGCCGCCACCGCGCCGGCGGCAGCGGTGCGGATGTCGGTCAGGTAGCCGTTGTCGAGAAAGAGCGCCTCGACCAGCCCGGTTTTCGCCGAAAGGAGGATCATCAGCCCGTTGAGGGATGCCAGACCCAGCTTGGGGTTGTCGAAAAAGCCCGGGCTGACCTTGATCGCGAAGCCGTCGAGCCCGGGGATGTAGGCGGTCTTGACATCGACCTCGCCGTTGACCATCGGCAATTCCATCGACAGGACCGGCGGCATCACCACCTCGCCCCGCGCCAGCGCGACGAAGGCGCGCTCGATCACGTCGACCACTCCGAGGTCGAGCGCGACCAGCCCGCGCAGATCGGCCTCGGTCAGTATCCGGATGTCATGGGCCATCGACGCTCCCTCCCCCGTAAACCCGGCCCCTGACGGTCAGGTCGCCCAACACCACGTCCTGCCCCGTCACCACGCGGGTAAAGAGCGCCATGTCGGGGTTGCGCCCGGTGACGATGGTCGCCGCCGGCCCTCGCAGGCGCACCCGGCCGGTCAGAACCGCCGCCAGCCCCACGGCGCTGGCGCCCTCGGCCACGAGCCGGTCCTCGTAATAGAGCACCTGCATGGCGCGGTAGATGTCGTCCTCGCTGACCAGCACGGCCTCGTCGAGCAGGTCGCGGCACATCGCCAGCGTCAGCCGGTTTTCCGTCCCGATGCCGCCGCCGAGGCTGTCGGCAAGGCTCGCCACCTCCTCCACGGCGACCGGGCGACCGGCGGCGAGGCTTTCATGCATCGCCGCGCCGCGATCCATCGAGACGCCGATGATGCGGATATCCGGTTTGATCGTCCTGGCAGCCAGCGCCACCCCTGCCGCAAGCCCGCCCCCCGAAAGCGGCACCAGCAGCGTGTCGAGATCGGGGCGGCGGGCCATGATCTCGAGCCCGATGGTGCCCTGCCCGGCGATCACCCTTGCATCGTCGAAAGGCGGGATCTCGGCCAGCCCGTCCTCGGCCACCAGCCGCTGCACCTCGTCCTGCGCGTCGTCCTGGCTGCGCCCGACAATCCGTGCCTCGGCGCCCAGTGCGCGGATACCCTCGACCTTGGCGCGCGGCACCAGTTCCGACATGCAGATCACCGCCCGCAATCCCCGCTCGCGCGCGGCCCAGGCGACCCCCGCGCCCGTGATTGCCGGTCGAACAGCAGGTGACGCCAACAACATCGCCCAGCCCCGCCACCGCGTTCATCGCCCCGCGCAGCTTGAACGCGCCGATCGGCTGTGCGGTCTCGAGCTTGAGCAGGAATTCGTGCCCGGCAACCTTGCTCATGCGGGGCGAGGGCACCAGCGGCGTGCCGTCCGCCACCCCGCGGATCACCTCCGCGGCGGCCATGATATCGGCCAGTGTCGGCGTCACGCGTTTCTCCCCGTTTCTTGCCGCGCACTCTTGCCCCGGGGGGCGCCCGCGTCAACTCCAAGGGGGTCCGAGCGGCCGAAAACGACACCGGACATGCCGTTTTCTGGCCGCGCCCGCGCTGGCGGGGACGGTAAGGCTGGAGCCGACACCAAGACAGGAGCCGCCGGACATGAGCGACAAGGACATCCCCCTTTTCCCGGAGCGAATACGACCGCCGCCTGAGCCTGACCCGCGCCGCGATGGAACGCGCCGGCATCGAGCTGCTGTTCGTTACCGACCCCTCGAACCAGGCCTGGCTCACCGCCTATGACGGCTGGTCGTTCTATGTCCATCAGGGGGTTCTGGTGCCGATGGAGGGCACGCCGATCTGGTGGGGACGCCACATGGACATGATCGGCGGCCGGCGCACCTGCTGGATGCCAGACGACCGCATCCTTGGCTACGCCGACAGCTATGTCCAATCGACCACCCGCCATCCGATGCAGGATCTGGCCGCGCATATCCGCGATCTCGGCCTTGAAACCGCCCGTATCGGGGTCGAGATGGAGAACTACTACTACTCGGCCAAGGCCCATGCGGTGCTGACCACCGAGTTGCCGCGGGCGCGGTTTTCCGACGCCACCGCGCTGGTGAACTGGCAGCGACTGGTGAAATCGGACGAAGAGATCGCCTTCATCCGCAAGGCCGCCCGGATTTCCGGGAAGGTGGCGCGGACCGCCATCGACCGCGCCGCGCCCGGGGTGCGCAAGAACGATCTGGTGGCCGACATCCTTCACGCCGGCATCACCGGGGTGGACGACATCTGGGGCGACTATCCGGCGATCGTGCCGCTCACCCCCTCGGGGCTCGATGCCACCGCCGCACACCTGACCTGGAACGGCACGCCGATGCGCGCCGGCGAGGCCACGTTCTTCGAACTCTCGGGGTGCTATCGCCGCTATCACGCGCCGCTCTGCCGTACCGTGTTCCTGGGCACCCCCGCCGGCCGCGATGCGCGCGGCCGAAAAGGCCCAGATCGAGGGCATCGAGGCCGGGCTCGAGGCCGCGCGCGCCGGCAACCGCACCTGCGACATCGCCAACGCCTTCATGGCCGTACTGGCGAAATACGACATCCGTCGCGAGGGACGCATGGGCTATCCCGTCGGCCTCTCATACCCGCCCGACTGGGGCGAGCGCACCGCCTCGATCCGCAGCGAGGACGAGACCGTTCTGGAACCCGGCATGGTCTTTCATTTCATGCCGGCGCTGTGGATGGAAAGCTGGGGGCTCGAGACCACCGAGACCATCCTCATCCGCGAGAACGGCGCCGCCGAGGCGCTCTGCGACATGGAGCGCAAGCTCTTCGTCAAGGAATAGACGAATGCCTCCGGCGGGAGTATCTGGAGAAAGATGAAACCCGGGCCGCGCCCCGGCTTCCTTCCGGTTTCAGAGACCCATTGTCCCGCCGGCGCACCGAGAAACCCGGCGGGCGGTCACCCCGCCGCCCGCATCAGCCCGTCCTGTTTCAACCGCTCATGGGTCAGGTCGAGCGCTTTCCACGCGCGCTCGGCCAGCAGGTCGATCTCGTCGTGCGAAATGACCAGCGGCGGCGAGATCACCATGCGGTCGCCGACATGCCGCATCACCAGCCCCGAGCCAAAACAGTATTCGCGGCAGATCAGACCGACGGTGCCGGTATCGCTGGCGAATGCCGCGCGGGCGGCCTTGTCGGGCGTCAGCGCCAGCGACCCCATCATCCCGACGATTTTGGTCTCGCCCACCAGCGGGTGTTCGGCCAGCGCGTCCCATTTGCGCTTGAGATAGGGCGCGGTCTCGGTCGCGACGCGCTCGACGATGCCCTCCTCCTGCAGGATGCGCAGGTTTTCCAGCGCCACGGCGCAGGTCACCGGGTGGCCGGAATAGGTGTAGCCGTGGGCGAACTCGCAGCCATCGAGGACTTCGGCCACCTCGTCGCAGACGATCGAGCCGCCGATCGGCGCATAACCCGAACTCAGCCCCTTGGCCACGGTCATGATGTGCGGCCGGATGCCGTAGGTCTGCGAGCCGAACCAGTTGCCGGTGCGGCCGAACCCGCAGATCACCTCGTCGGCGATCAGAAGAATGCCGTGCGCGTCGCAGATGCGCTGGATTTCGGGCCAGTAGCTCTCGGGCGGAACGATCACCCCGCCGGCACCCTGGATCGGCTCGGCGATGAAGGCGGCGACGCGGTCGGCGCCGAGCTCGTCAATCGCCCGTTCCAGTTCGCGCGCGCGCTTGAGTCCGAACTCGCCGGGGCTCATGTTGCCGCCCTCGGACCACCAGTCGGGCTGGCCGATATGGTGGATGCCGGGGATCGGCATGCCGCCCTGCGCGTGCATCGCCGCCATGCCGCCAAGGCTGCCGCTGCCCATCGACGAGCCGTGATAGGCATTCTTGCGCGAGATGATGATGTCGCGCTGGGGCTCGCCCTTTTCGGCCCAGTAGGTGCGCACCATGCGGATGTTGGTGTCGTTGGCCTCCGATCCCGAGCCGGCATAGAAGACGCGGTTGAGATCGTATGGCGCCAGCGCAGCGAGCTTTTCGGCCAGCGCGATGGCCGGCACATGGGTGGTCTGGAAGAAGGTGTTGTAATAGGGCAGCTCGGTCATCTGCCGCGCCGCCGCCTCGGCCAGCTCGGTGCGCCCGTAGCCGATATTGACGCACCAGAGGCCGGCCATGGCGTCGAGAAATTCGTTGCCGTCGCTGTCGGTCAGGGTCACGCCGCGGGCGCGGGTGATGACCCGGGCGCCCTTGCGCGCCAGATCGCGGCCGTGGGTGAAGGGGTGCATGTGGTGCGCCGCGTCGAGCGCCTGCAGCTCGGCGGTGGGCATGTGATTGGTGATCAGCGTCATCGCGAAGCCTCTCCTGTCGGCGGAACTCGGGTGGGCCGGCGGCTGGCCGGGTCGCCGTCATAATATGATCAAATTATTCGGCGTCAATCGAATCAGCGCGACATGTGCCCGGCG
Organism: Roseovarius sp.; assembly: GCA_027493545.1. GTDB lineage: Bacteria > Pseudomonadota > Alphaproteobacteria > Rhodobacterales > Rhodobacteraceae > Roseovarius. Next base: position 295,759 of record JAOSKR010000001.1, read on the forward strand.
GCGAGCGCCAGGCGCACCTGCTCCATTCCCTGCACCACGTCCTCGCGCATCGCCGCCGCCGCGGCCTCGCCATCGCCCGCGGCCATCGCCGCCAGCATCGCCTTGTGCTTGTCGGGCAGGTTCTGCGTGCCCAGACGTCCGCACACCACCCTCAGCGACGGCCCGAAACGCAGCCACAGCCCGTCGGCCAGATCGGCAAGGATCGGCGCCCCGGCGATGTCGTAGACCACCTTGTGAAAGCGGTAGTTGCATTCCAGATAGGCGCGCAGGTCGCCCCGGGCGATGGCGGTGTCCAGCTCGTCGTCGAGAGCGGTGAGGCGGGCCAGATCGGCCGCCGTGGCGCGGGCCGTGGCCAAACGCGCCATGTAAGGGTCAAGCCATTGTCTTGCAACAATTAATTCGCCGATATTGTCGGCGCTCAGACGCGGAACCGAGACCCGCCGGTTGCCCTGGGATTCCAGCGCCCCCTCGGCGATCAGCCGCCGGATCGCCTCGCGTACCGGGGTCATGCCGGCACCAAGCCGTTCGGTCAGGCCCTGGATGGTCACCGGCTGGCCGGGCGCGAGGTCGCCGAAAAGGACCAACGCCCGCAGCCGGCGATATATCACCTCGTGCGCCGGCAGGCGCCCGGACGCATCGGGCGCCCCGTCTGCCGGCTTCGGTCTGCCTGTCATCTGCGTCATCCCCGTCAACCCCGATCCACCGCCCGATCTGCATCCTTGCGAGTTTAGCTGTGGCGCGAATACATTACCATATTGCCATGCGCGGAGAATTTTGATCAAATCCGGATGCAGTGCAAGAAGACACGATCCAAACGGGAGTGTGAGATGAAACGACTGATCCTGACCACCGCCACCGTGCTGGCCCTGGGCACCGTCGCCTCGGCCGAAGAGGTGCGCGTCTACAACTGGTCCGACTACATCGACGAGAACCTGCTGGCCAAGTTCGAGCAGGAGACCGGCATCGCGCTGATCTATGACGTCTTCGACAGCAACGAGGTGCTCGAGACCAAGCTGCTGGCCGGCGGGTCGGGCTATGACGTGGTGGTGCCCTCGGGCACCTTCCTGCAGCGCCAGATCACCGCCGGCGCGTTCCAGAAGCTCGACAAGTCCAAGCTGCCCAATCTGGAAAACATGTGGGACGTGATCGTGGACCGTACCGAACAGTACGATCCCGGCAACGAGTATTCGATCAACTACATGTGGGGCACCACCGGCATCGGCATCAATGTCGGCAAGGTGGCCGAGGTACTCGGCGAGGACGCCCCGACCAACAGCCTCGATCTGGTTTTCGACCCGGAGAACATGGAAAAGCTCAGCGCCTGCGGCGTTCATTTCCTCGATGCGTCGGCCGAGATGATCCCGATGGCGCTGAAATACATTGGCGAGGACCCCGACAGCCACGACCCCGAGGTGATCGCCAAAACCGAGGCCGTGCTCATGGCGGTGCGCCCCTACGTCCAGAAATTCCACAGCTCGGAATACATCAACGGGCTGGCCAATGGCGACATCTGCGTGGCCATCGGCTGGTCGGGCGACGTCCTGCAGGCGCGCGACCGCGCCGCCGAGGCCGGTAGTGGCGTCGAGATCGCCTATTTCGCACCCAGGGAAGGCGCGCAGATGTGGTTCGACCAGATGGCGATCCCGGTCGATGCGCCCAACCCCGACGGAGCGCACAAGTTCCTCAATTTCATGATGGACCCCGAGAACGCGGCCGCCGCGTCGAACTATGTCTATTACGCCAACGGCAACAAGGCGAGCCAGCAATACCTGGCGGAGGACGTGATCGGCGACCCGGCGATCTACCCCGACGCCGAGACGCTGGCAAACCTCTATACCACCACACCTTACCCGGCCAAGATCCAGCGGATCGTCACCCGGCTTTGGACCAAGATCAAGTCGGGCACCTGACACGGCCCGACCGCGGCCCGCGCGCCCGGCGCGCGGGCCGCTTGCTTTTTAGACCGGGGGCGCACGCAGACCGCTCCCGACAACAGAGGGACACGCATGGGGCAGACCGATTTCGAGCCCTGGAACGATCCGGAGGCGGAACCGCTCATCCAGTTCCGGGGGTCACCAAGCGGTTCGGCGATTTCACCGCCATCGACAACCTGTCGTTCGATATCTACGAAAAGGAATTCTTTGCCCTGCTGGGCCCCTCGGGCTGTGGCAAGACCACGATGATGCGCATGCTGGCGGGCTTCGAGGCGCCGAGCGAGGGCTCCATCCTGCTGGGCGGCCAGGACATCGCGCCGATCCCGCCCAACCGGCGCCCGGTCAACATGATGTTCCAGTCCTACGCGCTCTTCCCGCATCTCAGCGTGTGGGAGAACATCGCCTTCGGCCTGAAACGCGACCGCATGGAAAAGGACCGCATCAATGCCCGCGTCGCCGAGATGCTGAAACTCACCCGGCTCGAGCAGTTCGCCAGCCGCAAGCCGCACCAGATCTCGGGCGGCCAGCGGCAGCGGGTGGCGCTGGCGCGCAGCCTCGCAAAGGCGCCGAAACTGCTGCTGCTGGACGAACCCATGGGCGCGCTCGACGCCAAGCTGCGGCAGAAGACCCAGTTCGAGCTGATGGACATCCAGGAAAAGACCGGTACCACCTTCGTCATCGTCACCCATGACCAGGAAGAGGCGATGACGGTCGCCAGCCGCGTGGCGGTGATGGATCAGGGCCGCATCGTGCAGGCCGACACCCCGGCGCGCATCTACGAGCAGCCCAATTCGGTCTATGTCGCCGACTTCATCGGCGAGGTCACCATCATCGACGGCACCGCCAACCCCGAGGGCGACGGTTACGAGATCGCTTATGCCGAGGGCGTGCCGCCGCTGTTCGTCGCCACCGACAAGAAATTTGCGAGGGGCCAGGCCTGCCATCTTGCGATCCGCCCGGAAAAGGTGGCGATCTCGGCGGAAAGGCCCGAAGGGCGCCGCAACGTGCTGCGCGGGCGTATCCTCGACATCGCTTATCTGGGCAACATCTCGACCTACCTGGTCGAATTGCCCCACGGCAAGGTGATCAAGGCCCAGACCGCCAACACCCGCCGCCTGGCCCACCGTCCCTTCACCTGGGAGGACGAGGTCTGGCTCAGCTGGTCGGACACCGCCGCCGTCCTGCTGGAGGGCTGAGCGATGCGGCGCGCGCTTCTCATCCTCGTCCCCTATCTGTGGCTGCTGGCGCTCTTTCTCATCCCGTTCCTGATCGTCTTCAAGATCAGCCTCAGCGATGGCGCGCTGGCCATTCCGCCCTATACCCCGACGCTCGATCTCTCGGCCGGCTGGGAAGGGATCAGGGAATTCCTCACCGATCTCGACTTCGAGAACTTCGTGTTTCTCTCCACCGACGACCTCTACTGGAAGGCCTATCTGTCATCATTGCAGATTGCCGTCATATCCACCGCGATAACCTTGCTGGTCGGCTATCCGATCGCCTACGGCATGGCCAGCGCCCCCGATCACTGGCGCCCCACCCTGATGATGCTGGTGATCCTGCCGTTCTGGACCAGCTTCCTGATCCGGGTCTATTCGTGGATGGGAATTCTCTCGACCGAGGGCTACCTCAACCAGCTGCTCATCTGGCTGGGGCTCATTTCCGGGCCGCTGACGATCCTCAATACCAACACCGCCGTCTATATCGGCATCGTCTACACCTACCTGCCGTTCATGATCCTGCCGATCTACGCGGCGCTCGAGCGCATGGACGGCTCGCTGCTGGAGGCGGCCGAGGATCTGGGCTGCTCGCGCATCACCGCGTTCTGGCTGGTGACCGTGCCGCTTTCGAGGAACGGTATCGTCGCCGGCTGTTTTCTGGTCTTCATCCCCGCCATCGGCGAATTCGTCATCCCCTCGCTTCTGGGCGGCTCGCGCACGCTGATGATCGGCAAGGTGCTGTGGGAGGAATTCTTTAACAACCGCGACTGGCCGGTCGCCTCGGCCGTGGCGGTGATCCTGCTCCTGATCCTGATCGTGCCGATCATCCTCTTTCAGCGCAACGAACAAAAGAGCCGGGAGGCCGAGGAATGAGACGCCTGACCTGGTTCAATGCCACCTCGCTGACGCTGGGCTTCGCCTTTCTCTACCTGCCGATGGTGATCCTGATCATCTACAGCTTCAACGCCTCCAAGCTGGTCACGGTCTGGGCGGGGTTCTCGACAAGGTGGTACGGCACCTTGTTGCAGAACCAGGCGTTCCTCGACGCCGCCTGGGTCACGCTGCGGGTGGCGGTGGTCAGTTCCACCATCGCGACCGTCCTTGGCACCATGGCTGCGCTGGTGCTGGTGCGCGCCGGCCGCTTTGTCGGGCGGACGCTCTTTTCCGGCATGATCTACGCGCCGCTGGTGATGCCCGAGGTGATCACCGGCCTGTCGCTTCTCCTGCTCTTCATCGGCATCGGGCTGGATCGCGGCGTCTTTACCATCATCCTCGCGCACACGACGTTTTCGATGTGCTACGTTTCGGTGGTGGTCTCGTCGCGGCTGGCGACCTTTGACCGCTCGCTCGAGGAGGCGGCGCTCGATCTCGGCTGCTCCCCGGCCGAGGCGTTCCGCCTCGTCACCCTGCCGATCATCGCGCCGGCGGTGATCGCCGGCTGGCTGCTGGCCTTCACGCTCTCGCTCGACGATCTGGTGATCGCGTCGTTCACCGCCGGGCCGTCCGCAACCACGCTGCCGATCAAGATCTGGTCGTCGATCCGGCTGGGGTCAGCCCCGAGATCAACGCGCTCTCCACCATCCTGATCGGCATCGTCTCGGTGGGGGTGATCTCCGCCTCGCTGATCACCAAGCGCGCGGCGGTGCGCCAGCAGGCGGAGGAACAGGCCGCGCAGCGCGCATGACCGCGCTTTCGCATATCTGGGAGCAGGCGGCCTACGGTCCCGGACCGATCCGCGATTGCTGGTGGAACCAGAGCGTCACACCCGGCGACTGGCCCGCCCTGACCGGCGAGGCCCGCACGCAGGTGGCGGTCATCGGTGCGGGCTACACCGGCCTTTCGGCGGCGCTGCATCTGGCCGAGGCCGGGGCGCAGGTGACCGTGCTCGAGGCCGAACACCCGTTCTGGGGCGCCTCGGGGCGCAACGGCGGCTTTTGCTGCCTGGGCGGCGCCAAGGCCGATCACGCCGCCATCGCGCGCCGCTTCGGCGATGCGCAGGCGCGCGCCTTTGCCCGGACCGAGCGCGCGGCGGTCGAGCTTGTCGATGCCCTCATTACCCGGCTCGGGCTCGATGTCGACCGCCATTCCGAGGGCGAGACCCAGCTTGCGCACCGCCCCCGCGATGCCCGGGCGCTGCGCGCCAGCATTCCCCATATCCGCGACCTCTACGGCGTCACCCCCACGTATCTCTCACGCGCCGAGCTGGCCGCCGCCGGCCTGGGCGGCCCGTTTCACGGCGCGCTGACAACGCCGCTGGGCTTTGCCCTCAATCCGCGCAAATACGCCGCCGGGCTGGCCCGGGCCGCCCGCGACAAGGGCGCTGTCATCCATGGACAGAGCACGGTGACGCATATCGGCCGCGATTCCGGCGGTTATGTCCTGCACACCGCGCAGGGTCGGCTCCATGCCGAACGCCTCATCCTCGCCACCAACGGCTACAGCGCCGAGACCCTGCCGCCATGGATGGCCGGGCGCTACCTGCCCACGCAATCGAGCGTCATCGTCACCCGCCCGATGACCGGCGCGGAACTGGCCGCGCAGGGCTGGACCACGCGCCAGATGTGCTACGACACCCGCCACCTGCTGCATTATTTCCGCCTGATGCCCGACAACCGGATGCTCTTCGGCATGCGCGGCGGGCTGGCGCACACGCCCCGGGCCGAAACCGCGATCAAGGCGAAGATCCGCGCCGATTTCGACGCCATGTTCCCCGCGTGGCGCACCATCGAGACGCCGCATTACTGGTCGGGGTTCGTCTGCATCTCGCGCGACCTGCTGCCCTATGCCGGTCCGATCCCGGGGATGGAGGGCGCGTTCACCGGCTTTGCCTGGCACGGCAACGGTGTCGCCATGGGCAGCCATGCCGGCGCGATCCTGGCCGATCTGGCGCTCGGCCGCGCGCCCGAAGGCCCCTGGCCCGCGCCGCTGCGCCACCTGCCCCGCCGCTTTCCGCTGGGGCGGTTCCGGCGGCTGCTGATGCGGCCCGCCTATCTGGGCTACGCGCTCGCCGACCTGTGATTCGTTTCAGCCGCGCGGCGTCTTGACCCGCCGCGCAGAGCCCGGGCGCGATCCCGGTCAGCGGCCCGGTGGCGTGGCCGTTTTCGTCCTCCTCGCCGAAGCTCAGTCCCAATCCATCACCACCTTGCCCGAATTGCCCGAGATCATCGCGGCGAAGCCCGCCTCGAAATCGTCTATCGGGATGCGGTGGGTGATGACGCCCGAGACATCGAGCCCCGACTGCACCAGCGCGATCATCTTGTACCGGGTCTCGTACATCTCGCGGCCGTAGATGCCCTTGATGTGCAGCATCTTGAAGATCACGCTGTTCCAGTCGACCGGAAACTCGGTCGGCGCGATCCCCAGGAGCGCGACCTTGCCGCCATTGTTCATCCGCGCGATCATCTGCTGCATGGCGGCGCTCGCGCCCGACATCTCGAGCCCGACATCGAAGCCTTCGGTCATGCCGATCTCGTCCATCACGTCGCGCAGCTGGTCCCGGCTGACATCGACGACATGGGGAACCCCATCCTGCGCGCCAGTTCCAGCCGGTAGGGGTTGATGTCGGTGATCACCACCTTGCGCGCGCCGGCGCGCGCCGCCACCAGCGCCCCCATGATGCCGATGGGGCCCGCCCCCGTGACCAGCACGTCCTCGCCCACCAGATCGAAACTCAGCGCGGTATGCACGGCGTTGCCGAAGGGGTCGAAGATCGCCGCCACCTCGTCGGATATGTCCTCGGGGATCGGCACCACGTTGCTTTCGGGGATGCAGAGATATTCGGCAAAGCTGCCCGGCCGGTGCACGCCGACGCCGCGGGTGTTGCGGCACAGATGCCCCCGGCCCGCGCGGCAGTTGCGGCAGGCGCCGCAGACGATGTGCCCCTCGCCCGAGACCCGCTGACCGATGCGGTACTTGGTGGCAGCCGCCCCCATGTCGGCGATCTCGCCGACGAATTCGTGCCCCACCACCATCGGCACCGGCACGGTGCGGGCCGAGAACTCGTCCCATTTCCAGATATGCACGTCGGTGCCGCAAATGGCCGATTTGCGCACCCTTATCAGCACGTCGCCCGGGCCCGGTTCGGGCACCGGCACCCGCTCCATCCACAGCCCCGGCTCGGGGCGCGCCTTGACCAGCGCCTTCATCTCGTTTTGCATGGCCCTCACCCCCACAGGTCGGTGCTGAGATACTTGAGCCCGCTGTCGCAGACCAGAAAGGCCACGACGCCGCCCTTTTCCGAACCCTGCAGCAGCCGCACCGCTGCCGCCAGGTTGGCACCGGTCGAATAGCCGCCGAAAATGCCCTCGGTCCTTGCCAGCAGGCGCGCGTGCCCGGCCGCCTCGGCGCCTGAAACCGTCACCGTTCCGGCCAATTCGGCGCCGTCGAGCTGCGCCAGGTGCGCCATCGCGTAACCGCCGCCCTGAATGGGGTGCGCCGGGTTGTCCGGCTGGACGGCGTAGATCCGCACTCCGCGCGGCGTCAGGAACCGAGCCGCGCCGCCCAGCGTGCCGCCCGAGCCGACAAAATCGCAAAACGCGCTCACCTGCCGCCGCTCTGCTCCCATATCTCGGGCGCGGTGCCGGTCGCGTGCGCATCGGCACTGCCCGGCAGCGCGAACTGATCGGCGCGAAAGGCGCCGCGCTCGGCCGTGATCCGCCGCGCCACCGCTTCGACCCGTGCCAGGTCCGCGCCCGACACCTCGCCGCGGCGCGACCCTCGGCCTGCGGCACCAGCACCACCTCGGCCCCCAGCGCGCGCATCATCCGCGCCCGTTCCTCGGAGTTGCCCGCGCTCATCACCGCGACAAAGGGATGCCCCGTCACCGCACAGACGATGGCCAGCCCCGTGCCCATGTTGCCCGAGGTCAGCTCCACCACCGTCTGCCCGTCGGCCAGCGCGCCGCTGTCGCGTGCCTGTTCGATGATGGTTCGGGCGGCGCGGTCCTTCTTGGAAAACCGGGGTTGAGATAATCGAGCTTGGCCAGGAGCCGCCCCTTCAGCCCCAGTTCGTCACCAATCCGGCCCAACTCGACCAGCGGCGTGCCGCCGATGGCCTCGATGACCGAAGGCAGCACGGTCACGAGATCACCCCCAGGTCGCGCCCGACCCCCTCGAACGCGTCGATCGCCCGGTCGAGCATGTCGCGGCCGTGCCCGGCGCTCATCTGGGTGCGGATCCGGTCCTGCCCCTCGGGCACCACCGGAAAGCTGAACGCGGTGACATAGACGCCGCGCTCGCCCAGCCGCGCCGCCATCTCCTGTGCCAGCCTCGGGTCGCGCAGCATCACCGGGATGATCGCATGCTCGCCCGGCAGCAGTTCGAACCCCAGCGCGCTCATCCGCGCCCGGAAATAGGCCGCGTTCTCCCACAGCCGCGCGCGCAGATCGGCTCCGCGTTCGTCGAGCAGGTCGAACACCTTCAGCGACGCCCCGGCGATCACCGGCGCCAGCGTGTTGGAAAAGAGATAGGGCCGCGAGCGCTGACGCAGCCAGTCGACAACCCGCGCACTGGCCGCCGTGTACCCGCCCGAGGCTCCGCCGAGCGCCTTGCCCAGCGTGCCCGTGAGGATGCCCACGCGCCCCATCACCCCGCAATGCTCGTGGCTGCCGCGCCCGGTGGCCCCCACGAAGCCGGTGGCGTGGCAATCATCCACCATCACCATCGCGTCATGACGCTCGGCCAGGTCGCAGATCTCGTCGAGCCTTGCATGATAGCCATCCATCGAAAACACGCCGTCGGTGGCGATCAGCCGGTGCCGCGCACCCCCCGCCTCCCCAAGGCAGCGTTCCAGATCGGCCATGTCGGAATTGGCATAGCGCAGCCGCCGCGCCTTGCTGAGCCGCACCCCGTCAATGATGCTGGCATGGTTGAGCGCATCCGAGATCACCGCATCCTCGGGCCCCAGCAGCGTCTCGAAGAGCCCGGTATTGGCATCGAACGCGGCGGCATAAAGGATCGCATCCTCCATCCCCAGAAACCCGGCGATCCGCGCCTCGAGGGCCTTGTGCTCCTCCTGCGTGCCGCAGATGAACCGCACGCTCGCCATCCCGTACCCGTAGCGGTCGAGCGCGGCATGCGCCGCCGCGATCACTTCGGCATCGTCCGCGAGGCCGAGATAGTTGTTGGCGCAAAGGTTGATCGCCGTGCGCCCGTCGGCAAGCGTGACCTCGCCCGCCTGCGGGCTGGTGATCACCCGCTCGGTCTTGTAGAGCCCCTCCGCCTTCAGCTCCTCCAGCCGCCCCGCGATATCGGCATCGAATCTCTCGCCCGCACGCATCCCGTCTTCCTCCCTGTCGGTTCATCTTGCCCGAAAATACTCCGGGGAGTTCCGGATGAAATCCGGAACGGGGGCAGCATCCCCATCAGACCGCGATCGCGGTGCCAGCCGTCAGACCGCGATTCGCGGCCGCCCGCTCGCCTCGACCGTGATCGCCGCCTCCAGGAACACCTCGCGCGCCTCGGTGCGCGCGGTCTTCAACTCGCGCGCCGCGCTCAGATGGATATCACCCGCCCCGGCGCGTTCGGCACTGCGCGCGCGGCGGCCCCGAGCGCCGCCTCCAGCGCCGCCATCGCCTCCCCCGGATCGGCGAAATCCAGCGGCCCGGTCTCCAGATGCACCCGGTAGCGGCCCTCGGCCGGCACCGTGACGGTGCCGCTCTTGCGGATCGTCACCCGCCCCACCACCGCACCGATGGCGTTGGCAACCCCGGCATGGTCGGGCAGAATCATCTCGCAGCCAAGCCGTTCGCCCACCGCCGGATAATAGCTCGGCGCCGAGGCCCCGAGCCCCACCACCGACACCGCCAGCCCGGCGTCGAGCCGCACCAGCCCGCGATGCCGGTCAAGCCCCCGCTGCAGCAGCGCATGCCGCGCCAGCATCTCAGGCGACAGGCCGAAATCCGCCGCCTCCTCGGCGAATGCGGTCTCCAGCAGCGCGAGCACGGTCTGCCGGGTCAGCTGGTCCACGATCATCCGCGCCGGGGCGGCGGCATCCGCCGCCAGCCGTGTGCCGGCCCCGGTGCGTCGCCGCGCCATCAGCGCCAGCGCCATGCCCGCCGCCTCGTTATCCCGGGCGGCCAGCCCGCCCAGGACATGGCTTGCATCCGAGGGCGTGACGCCTGCGACCTGCACCAGCCCGCGCGCCACCAGCCGCTTGAGCGCCGACGCCTCGGCCCGTGTCCTCAGCGCCCCGGCCAGCGGCCGCACACCCTCGCCCAGCCGCTCCAGCAGCGCGGTATCGCGCGGCCCGAGCCCGCCCGCGTCACCCCCCGCATCGCTCCCCACCGTCACCCGCAGAAACCGCCCGTCGGTCTCCGCCGGCGTCTCGCGGCGCAGCTGGGCCGTCAGTTCCCGGTGTACGCGCTCGGGGTCATCGAGTGCCATCAGACTGACCGGCACCAGCCGGCGCGGACCCAGCGTGACGCCGCCCCGCAGCCCCTCCTCGATCACCTGCACCTCGCTGTCGCCGCCAAGGCCGGTGGTGCGCATCGCCACCGCCTCGACCATGGTGCGCCACGGCCCGACCTTGGCGCCCTCGGGGTCGATCGCCGGGCGCCCGTCGCGCAGCATCGCCACATCCGTGGTGGTGCCGCCGATATCCGACACCAGCGCGTCCCCGGCCCCGGTCAGCCAGCGCGCGCCGACGATACTGGCCGCGGGGCCGCTGAGGATGGTCTCGATCGGACGGTCCATCGCCTGCGCGGCCGAAATCAGCGCCCCGTCGCCGCGCACCACCATCAGCGGCGCCTCGATCCCGAGCGCCGCGAGCTTGCCCTCGGCCTTGGCAATGAGCCGCGCGATCATCCCGATCAGCCGTGCATTCAGCACCGCCGTCAGCGCCCGTTTCGGCGCCCCGAGCCGCGCCGAGAGGTGATGCGAGCACGACACCGGCCGCCCGGTGATCTCCCGGATCATCTCCGCCGCGGCGTTCTCATGCGCGGGATTGCGGGTCGCGAACCGGCCCGCCACCGCATAGGCGGAAACGCCGCTCTGGGTAGGCAGCCACGCCTCCAGTGCCGCGCGGTCGAGCGGTGCCGCCTCCGCCCCGGCATGGTCGTGCCCGCCCGTCAGCACCAGTTCCGGGTCGCCCGCCAGTGCCTCGCGCAGCCCGTGACGGTCGAGATCGCCGGTCGAAAACCCGATCGCCACCAGCGCCACGCGCCCGCCCCGGCCCTCGACCAGCGCGTTGGTGGCCAGCGTCGTCGACAGCGCCGCCATGCCGATGTCGCCCGGCGCCACCTTGCCCTGGCCGATCACCGCCGCGACCGCAGCCCCGATCCCCTGTGCCAGGTCGTGCCGCGTGGTCAGCGCCTTGGCGCTCGCCACCACCTCGCACTCGTCGCGGATCAGCACCGCATCCGTATAGGTCCCGCCGGTATCGACCCCTAGCATCAGTGCCATTCCCACGCGCCCTCCGTTGTTCCCGACCTCCGGGATAGGCCGACGCTCAGCCCGGCGCCAGTCCGTTTGCGGCATCTTCCAGTCGCTTCAGCGCCCAGGCCGCGGCGTCCGCCACCGTCCCGTCGGGATCACCGAGGAGCCGGCGCGCCGCGCCGGCAAGCGCCGGGTCGCCGGAATTGCCGATGGCGTAGAGAACGTTGCGCACGAACCGGTCGCGCCCGATCCGCTTGATCGGCGAGCCCGAAAAGAGCGCCCGGAACCCGGCATCGTCGAGCGCCACCAGTTCCGCGAGCCGCGGCGCCCGCAGATCGTCGCGGGCGTGGTATTTCACTTCCCGCGCGGCCCTGGCGAACTTATTCCAGGGGCAGACCGCCAGGCAATCGTCGCAACCGTAGATGCGGTTGCCCAAAAGCGGGCGCAGGGCCTCGTCAACCGGTCCTTCATGCTCGATGGTGAGATACGAGATGCAGCGCCGCGCATCGAGCTGCCCCGGCGCGGGAAAGGCATCCGTGGGGCAGGCATCCAGACACGCCCGGCAGGCACCGCAATGATCGCTCTCCGGCGCATCGGGTTCCAGCTCCAGCGTGGTAAAGATCGACCCCAGAAAGAACCAGTTGCCCAGCCGGCGGTTCAGAAGGTTGGTGTGCTTGCCCTGCCATCCGAGCCCCGCCGCCTGCCCCAGCGGCTTTTCCGGCACCGGCGCGGTGTCGACGAACACCTTGACCTCCACCGGCGGATCGCCCGCCGCCTCGCTGATCAGCCAGCGTGCCAGGCGCTTCAGTCGTTTCTTCATCACATCGTGATAGTCGCGGTTGCGGGCATAAACCGAAATCGCGCCGCGGTCGCGCCGGCCGAGGTTTTCCAACGGATCGCAGTCGGGCGTATAGCTCTCGGCCAGCATGATCACCGAGCGCGCCTCGGGCCAGAGCACATGCGGCGCCCCGCGCCAATGCGTACGCTCCGCGAGCCACTTCATCTGCCCGTGTCGCCCGAGCGCGAGAAACTCGGCCAGCCGCGCCGGGACATGGCCCACGTCGCCGGGCCGGCAGATCCGGGCCTCGTCAAAGCCCTCCTCGATGGCCCGCGCCACCAGTCTTTGCTTCAGGTCATCCATCCATCATCTGGCCACAAATACCTCGGGGGAGTCCCGGACAAGGTCCGGGACGGGGGCAGCGCCCCCGACGCGCCATGCCACTCAGAAATCCAGGTCGGCATAATGCGCCGGCGGCGGAAAGCCCGGCACCTGGTCGGCCAGAATGCTGCGAAAGGCCGGGCGCGACTTGATCTTGGCGTACCAGTCCCTGACCGTCTCCGAGCGGTTCCAGTCGACATCGTTGATATAGTCGAGCGCACTGAGATGCGCGGCGGCGGCGAAATCCGCGAGCGTCATCACATCGCCCGCCAGCCAGCGCCGCCGATCGAGCAGCCAGGCCATGTAGTCGAGGTGGAACTTGATCGCCCGCGCCCCGGCCTTGACCCTGCCGCTGTCGGGAAAGCCCTGCTTCATCATCTTCTTGTTCACCCGCTCGTAGAGCAGGTTGGCGGTCACCTCGGTGTGGAACTTGTCGTCGAACCACGCCACCAGCCGGCGCACCTCGTAGCGCGCCTCCGCCCCGCGCGGCATCAGCGGCGGTTCGGGGAACTTTTCCTCGATGAATTCACAGATCGGCGTGCTCTCGGTCAGAAAGCCCTCGTCGAGCTTGAGCACCGGCACCTTGCCGGCGGGGTTGCGGCGCAGGAAATCCGGCGCCTTCTCCCAGTACCGTTCCTCGACCAGCTCGCACTCGATCCGCTTTTCAGCGAGGCACAGCCGGACCTTGCGGCAAAAGGGCGAGAGCGGGACGTGATAGAGCTTGGCCATGATGCAATTCTTCTGAATGCTTCCGGAGACCATCCCTCCTTGCCCCGAATGGCGCGCCAGTTCAATCCTCGAAACAGGCCGCGCGTCCGTCGAGGCGGATGGTGGCCGCCCCGTCGCGGATCATCGCCACGCGCCGCGCCAGCGCCGGTCCCGGCCGCGCCGCCGAGCGTTCCTTGGGGTTGGGCAGCACCGCGGCCAGCCGCGCCGCCTGCTCGGCACTGAGCGCCTTGGGGCCCACGCGGAAATAGTGCCAGGCCGCCGCCTCGACACCAAAGACGCCCTCGTCGAACTCGGCCACGTTGAGATAGACCTCGAGGATCCGCCGCTTGGGCCAGGCGGTCTCGACCAGGGGCGTGATCACCGCCTCGAGCGCCTTCCTGATCCAGCTGCGGCCATGCCAGAGATAGACGTTCTTGACCGTCTGCTGGGTGATGGTCGAGGCGCCGCGCCCGGCGCCCTCGGCGATCGCGGTGCGGATCGCGGCCATGTCGAACCCCCAATGGGCGCAGAAATTGGCGTCTTCCGCCGCCACCACTGACCGCGCCATCACCGGGGCGATGCCGCTCATCGGCACCCAGACCTGCTCGATCCCGCCGAGCCGCGCCGCCTCCTGGCGCATGTAGAGCGTGCGCGGCGGGTCGACCGCGCGATGCGCCACGATGACGCAGACCGCCACCACCGCCACGGCCAGGACTGCCCGTACCGACCACCGCGCCAGCCAGCCAAGCGGAGGCAGCCGGCGCCGTGCCGGTGATCCGCGCTCCTTCCTCCGGGTCTTGCGCCTTGTCATGACCTCCGCTACCGCGCGCGCCACCGGCTTTCAATAGTCCCGGTGGCCCGGCCGCCAAAGGGCGGGTTGGAACCCGGGGCCGTCGCATTCGTGTTTGCCAGCACCCCGCCGCGGAGGCTAGCCTCCGCCCGAAACCAGCTGCCAGAAAGCCCCCGCCATGCCCGCTGCCTATCCCACGCTCCTCTCGCCGGTCCGGCTCCGCCACAAGACGCTGAAGAACCGCGTCGTCTTCGGCCCCCATACCGTCAACATGGCCGAGGACGGGCTGCCCGGCGACCGCCATCTCGGCTACTACCGCGAACGCGCGCGCGGCGGCGCCGGCATGATCGTGGTCGAGCCCTCGCCCGCCCATCGCACCGGAGTGCTGACCCGCGGCAATTTCCTTGCCGAAAGCGATGCGGTCATCCCGCATTTCCGCCGCATCACCGAGGCCTGCCACGAGCACGGCACCGTGATGCTGCACCAGATCTACCACATCGGCGGTCACGGCGATCAGGACAATTCCTGGCAACCCTACTGGTCGCCCTCGGGCTTTCCCTCGATGCACGACCCGTGGGGCAGCCACGCCATGACCGGCGCCGAGATCGAGGAGATGATCGACGCCTTCACCGCCGCCGCGCGGCGCGACCGCGAGGCCGGCTTCGACGGTGTCGACATCTTCGCCGGCTACAACTGCCTGGTCGATCAGTTCTGGTCGCCGCTGACCAACCGGCGCGACGACAAGTGGGGCGGCAGCCTGGAAAACCGCATGCGGTTTTCGGTCGAGATGCTGGAACGCATGCGCCGCGCGGTGGGCGAGGATTTCATCATCGGCCTCACCGTCTCGGGCGCCGAGCCCTCGCCCGCGGGGCTGAGCCTCGCCGACAAGCAGGAGATCCTGAGCCTTCTCGACGAACGCGGGCTGATCGACTACGTCTCCTGCGGCACCGGCTCCTACCTTTACGATTTCGGCAAGATTGTCCCCAGCTTTCACTATGAGATGAAGCTCGGCGCTTCGGACGCCGCGGCCTACAAGTCGGTGCTCAAACACGCGCGGGTCACCGCCGAGGCGCGCATCAAGACCCCCGAGAATGCCGAAGAGGTGCTCGCCGCCGGGCAGGCCGACATGGTCTCGATCGTGCGCGGCCAGATCGCCGATCCGCACTGGACCGCCAAGGCCGCGTCGGGGCGGCGCGCCGACATCCGCCCCTGCATCTCCTGCAACCAGCTCTGCATCGGGCGCAGGATGCGCGACTATTATGCCTCCTGCCTCGTCAATCCTTCGGTTTCGCGCGAATTCGACTGGGACGGCGACGCCGCCGCGCCGGCCGACACCCCCAGGACGTGCTGGTGGTGGGCGGCGGCCCCGCCGGGCTCGAGGCGGCGCGGGTGGCGGCCGAACGCGGCCACCGCGTCCGGCTGATCGAGCGTCAGGCCGAGCTTGGCGGGCAGTTCCGCCTCGCCGCCGGCCAGCCCGAGCGCGGCGAGATCGCCCAGCTGCTGACATGGTACCAAGCCCAGCTTGAACGCCATCAGGTGCGCATCGAACTGCGCCGCGAGATCACCGCCGACGAAATCCGCCAAAGCGGCGCCGACGCGGTGATCCTCGCCAGCGGATCAAGGCCCGACCGCGACGGGTTCCAGCGGGCGCTGATGCATCTCGACCGGCTGCCGGGGGCGGATCAGGACAATGTCTGCACCATCCATGACGTGCTCGACGGTTCGGTCATTCCCGGCACCAACGTGCTGCTGCTCGACGACATCGACGGCTGGTGGCCCGCGTCGGGCACGGCGCTGCACCTCGCCGCGCAGCGCCACATGGTCACCGTTGCCACCGCGTCGGAAAAGGCCGCCGGCAAGCTCGACAACAGCCTCACCGGCGACACCACCCGCGCCCGCTTCATGAAGATGGGGGTCGAGGTGCTGCTCGCCACCGCGGTCGAGAAATGGCAGGGCAACACCGCCACGCTGGTGAACCTCTATACCGGCGACCGCGAGGAGCGCGATTTCGACAGCCTCGTGCTCGCCTGCACCAACTCCCCCGACACCGCGCTCGCCGATGCGCTGGCGGACGCGCCGATGCCGGTGCATGTGCTGGGCGACGCCACCGCGCCCCGCACCGCGCACATGGCGATCTACGAGGGCCGGATGGCAGCGCGCGCACTCTGAGCGGGCGATTGGGGGCCAGCCCCCAAACCCCCGGAGTATTTGGCGGAAAGATGAAGCAGGGGCCCACGCCGGCCATTTCATCTTGCCAGAATCTCCACAGCTGAGGTGTTGAGAGTATGCTAAGGTTAACATTTGGGAGAATTCGGGAAATTACCCCTCAATATGGTTGCCGACACAATCGCCCAGGCGAGGGCAACCCGAGGGGGGGGGAAGGGTGCGGGGACGTGAAAGAAAACGTTCGGGTGGGGCCGTTTAGCGGCCGCCACCAAAACATCAATGAGGTGCCAAAGAATTCAAGTGAACTCCATCTTCCTCAAAGAAACCAATTCCTCAACAACCAGAAACACTATCATTTAATCGTGAGAATAAAACCCTCAGACGCGAGCTGTCGTAGACCCTCCAAAAAAACCTCCCCACAGATGACAGGCTCTATTCCGCCGGAATCGCCTCGTCCTCGATGCCCGTGGATGGTCGAGCTTGCCCAGCATCTCGCGCGGGCAGATCTGCACGAAGTTGCGCCGCTCCAGGTCCCAGTATTGCAGGATATCCAGCGCCCGCCGGCTGCCGGTCTCGGCGGCGTGGCGCTCGACGAGCGCCTTGAGCTCGTCCAGCCAATGCGCCTCGCGCACCGGGCTGACCACGACCGAGTCGGGGTTGATCAGCGCCGCCGCCCTGCCATCGGGGTCGTGGAGATAGGCCATGCCCCCGGTCATGCCGGCGGCGAAATTGGCGCCGATGCGGCCAAGGATCACGGCGACGCCGCCGGTCATGTATTCGCAGCCATTGGTGCCGCAGCCTTCGATCACCACGCGGGCGCCGGAATTGCGCACGGCGAAGCGCTCGCCGGCACGGCCGGCGGCAAAGAGGAACCCGTCGGTCGCGCCGTAAAGCACGGTGTTGCCGATGATGGTGTTCTCGGCCGCCTCGAGCGGGCTCATCTGCGGCGGGCGCACCACGATGGTGCCGCCCGAAAGGCCCTTGCCGACATAATCGTTGGCGTCACCCGCGACCTCGATCTTGAGCCCCGGGGCGGCGAAGGCGCCGAGCGACTGCCCGGCGCTGCCGGTCAGCTTGACCGTCAGGTGATCGGGCTGCAGCGCGTTGCGCATCCCGAACCTGCGCACGATATGGCTCGACACCCTTGTGCCGACGGTGCGGTCGGTGTTCTGCACGGCGTAGTGCAGCTGCATCTTCTCGCCGTCCTGCAGGAAACGCTGCGCATCGCGCACGATCTCGGCGTCGAGCGTGTCGGGCACCTCGTTGCGCGGCCTGGTACGGTCGTAGCGGATCTGCTGCGCGCCGCCGACGGTGATCAGCAGGGGATTGAGGTCGAGATCGTCGAGATGCGCCGAGCCGCGGCTGACCTGGGTCAGCAGGTCGGCCCGCCCGATCACCTCGTCGAGCGAGCGCGCCCCGATCGAGGCGAGGATCTCGCGCACCTCCTGGGCGTAGAAGGTGATGAGATTGACCACCTTGTCGGCGGTGCCGGTAAACCGGGCGCGCAGATCCTCGTCCTGGGTGCAGACGCCCACCGGGCAGGTGTTCGAATGGCACTGGCGCACCATGATGCAGCCCATCGCGATCAGCGCGGCGGTGCCGATGCCGTATTCCTCGGCCCCCATCATCGCCGCCATCACGATGTCGCGGCCGGTGCGCAACCCGCCATCGGTCCGGAGCGTCACCCGCTCGCGCAGCTTGTTCATCGCCAGCACCTGATGCGCCTCGGTCAGCCCCATCTCCCGGGGCAGGCCCGCGTGCTTGATCGAGGTCGCGGGGCTCGCCCCGGTGCCGCCGTTGTGGCCCGAGACGAGGATGATGTCGGCCTTTGCCTTGGCCACCCCGGCGGCGATCGTGCCGACGCCCGACTGCGCCACCAGCTTGACGCAGACCTTGACCGTGGGGTTGATCTGCTTGAGGTCGTAAATGAGCTGCGCCAGGTCCTCGATCGAATAGATGTCGTGGTGCGGCGGCGGCGAGATCAGCGTCACCCCGGGCGTGGAATGCCGAAGCCGCGCGATCAGCTCGGTGACCTTCATCCCCGGCAATTGCCCGCCCTCGCCGGGCTTGGCGCCCTGGGCGATCTTGATCTCGAGTTCCTCGCACTGGTTGAGGTATTCCGCCGTCACCCCGAAGCGGCCGGACGCCACCTGCTTGATCTTGGCCGAGGGGTTGTCGCCGTTGGGTTCGGGCTGGAAATGCGCAGGATCCTCGCCGCCCTCGCCCGAGTCCGAGCGCGCCCCGATCCGGTTCATCGCCACGTTCAGCGTCTTGTGCGCCTCGGGGCTGAGCGCACCGAGGCTCATGCCGGGCGTGACGAACCGCTTGCGGATCGCGGTGACGCTCTCGACCTCCTCGAGCGGTACCGCCGGCCCCAGCGGCTTGATCGCCAGCAGGTCGCGCAGATGGATCGGCGGATTGGCCTGCATCACCTGGCTATATCGTTTCCACAGCTCATAGCTCGCCCGGGTGCAGGCGGTCTGCAGCAGGTGCATGCCCTGCGCGCCCCAGGCATGGGTCTCGCCCGACTTGCGCGCCTTGTAGAACCCGCCAATGGACAGGATGTCGGGCCCGCCGCGAAAGCCCATTGCATGGACCTCTTCCAGCATCGCCTGGATGCCGCTGACGCCAATGCCGGAAATGCGGCTGGTCAGCCCGGGGAAATACTCGGCGCACATGGCGCGTGAGAGCCCCACCGCCTCGAAGTTGAGCCCGCCGCGATAGGACGAAATCACCGAGATGCCCATCTTGGACATGATCTTGAGGATGCCCTGATCGATCGCGGCGCGGTAGCGCGCGACGTTTTCGGTCAGGTTTCCGGGCAGCAGCCCGCGCTCGACGCGATCGGCGATGCTGTCCTGGGCGAGATACGGGTTGACCACGGTCGCACCGGCGCCGACCAGCACGGCGAAGTAATGCGGGTCGATGCATTCGGCCGAGCGCACGTTGAGCGAACAGAAGCTGCGCAAGCCCTTGCGGGTCAGGTGCGAATGTACCGCGGATGTGGCCAGGATCATCGGCATCCCGACGCGGTCCTGCCCGAGCCCGGTGTCGCTCAGCACGATATGACCCGAACCCGAGCGCACCGCGTCCTCGGCCTCGGCACGGATGCGGGCAAGCCCCTTGCGCAGCGCGCCCTCGCCGGGGGCAAAGCTGCAGTCGATCACCGTCACCTCGCCTTCGAGCTCGGCCATCAGCACGTCCCACTCGGCGTTACCGACGAACGGGCTTTCCAGCACCACGATCTCGGTCTGCGCGCTCGATTCGTCGAGCACGTTCTTGAGGTTGCCGAAGCGGGTCTTGAGGCTCATCACCCGGAATTCGCGCAAGCTGTCGATCGGCGGGTTGGTGACCTGGCTGAAATTCTGCCGAAAGAAATGCGACAGTGGCCGGTAGCGCTTCGAGAGCACCGCGCTGGGAGTGTCGTCACCCATCGAGGCGATCGCTTCCTTGCCGTCCTCGGCCATCGGCGCGAGTATCTGCTCCAGCTCCTCGATGGTATACCCGGCGGCGATCTGGCGGCGGCGCAGTTCGGCCCCGGCAAAGAGCGGATGCTCGGGGGCGCCGGTAAGCTTTTCGTCGAGATCCTTGATCTTGCCCACCCAGTCGCCGAAAGGCTGCGCTGCGGCCAGCCGGTCCTTGATCTCGGCATCGTGGTAGAGCCGCCCCTCGCCGATGTCGACGGCCAGCATCTGGCCCGGACCGAGCGCGCCCTTTTTCGCGCAGGGTGCTCTCGTCGACGGGCACCATGCCGGCCTCGGACCCCGCGATCACCAGCCCGTCACCGGTGACGACATAGCGCATCGGCCTGAGCCCGTTGCGGTCCATCCCGGCGCAGACCCAGCGGCCGTCAGTCATCGCCAGCGCCGCCGGGCCGTCCCGGGGCTCCATCACCGAGTTGCAGTAGGAATACATGTCGCGCCACGCCAGCGGCATTTCCTCGGCCTGCTTGGACCAGCTTTCGGGCACCAGCATGGTCTTGGCCATCGGCGCGATCCGGCCGGCGCGCACCAGAACCTCGAACACTGCATCGAGCGCGGCGCTGTCCGACGACCCGCCGGCGATGATCGGCTTGATGTCCTCGGCCTGGTCGCCGAAGGACGCGCTGGCCATGCGGATCTCGTGGCTCTTCATCCAGTTGACGTTGCCCTTGAGCGTGTTGATCTCGCCGTTATGCGCCAGCATGCGGAAGGGCTGCGCCAGCCACCATTGCGGAAAGGTGTTGGTGGAATAGCGCTGGTGGTAGATGGCAAACGCCGACTTGAAGCGCTCGTCCTTGAGGTCGGGATAGAACTCGGCCACCTGCTCGGCCAGCATCATGCCCTTGTAGATGATGCTCCGGCAGGAAAGGCTGGCGATGTAGAGGCCACTGATGCCGGCGGCCTGCGCCGCCTTTTCGATGCGGCGGCGGATGACGTAGAGCTCGCGCTCGAAATCCTCTTCCGCGATGCCGCGGGTGTTGGAAATGAGGATCTGCTCGATCTCGGGACGGGTGGAGTTGGCCTTTTCGCCAAGCACCGAGACATCGACCGGAACGTGCCGCCAGCCATAGATCCGGTGGCCCATGCGCAGCACCTCGGTCTCGACGATGGTGCGGCAGGTCTCCTGGGCACCGAAATCGGTGCGCGGCAGGAACACCTGCCCCACCGCCATCATCTGGTCCTGGTTGGGCTCGTGGCCGGTGCGCCGCACCTGATCATAGAAGAAGGGAGCGGGGATCTGGATGTGGAGGCCGGCGCCGTCGCCGGTCTTGCCGTCGGCATCGACCGCGCCGCGGTGCCAGATCGCCTTGAGCGCGGTGATGCCGGCCTCGACCACAAGGCGCGAGGCCTCGCCGTTGATCGAGACCACCAGCCCCACCCCGCACGACGAATGCTCATGTTCCTCGCGGTACATGCCGTTCTCGGCCAGCCACTTGCGGCGGGCTTCCTCTCTGGCCGCCCAATCGTGTTCCAGGTCCGTCATCGCGCTTTACCCTTGCTTTGCCGGCAGGTCAGGACACCTGCCCTATCGCTCCCGGTCAGAGCGTTGCCGCTCCGGCCGGATACCGCTACTCGGCCGCCACCGCCTGGCGCGCGCCAAGATCCTCGAGGATCGCCGCCGCCGCGTCGCGGCCGTCGCGGATCGCCCAGACCACCAGCGAGGCGCCGCGCACGATGTCGCCCACGGCATAGACGCCCGCCATCGCCGTGCGCCCGGTGGTGTATTCGGCCCGGATCGTGCCCCAGCTCGTGACTGGCAAGTCCGGCTGATCCCAGAGCGCGGGCAGATCCTCGGGTTCAAACCCCAGCGCCTTGATCACCAGGTCGGCCGGCTCGTCGTGACCGGCGCCCTCGACCGGCTCGGGCGTCCGGCGGCCGCTCACGTCGGGCGGACCGAGGCGCATCCGCTGCACCTTCACCGCCCTGACCGGATCGTCATTGAACCCCCTTGGCCCGCTCAGCCAGTCAAAGATCACGCCCTCCTCCTCGGCGTTGGCGACCTCTCGCCGGCTGCCGGGCATGTTGTCGCGGTCACGCCGGTAGAGGCACTTGACCGACACCGCGCCCTGGCGGATGGCGGTGCGCACGCAATCCATCGCGGTGTCGCCGCCGCCGATCACCACCACGCGCTTGCCCGCGGCGTTCAGCTCGCCGCTGTCGAACTCGGGCACCGCGTCGCCGAAGCACCTGCGGCTCGCGGACGCGATGAGATAGTCGATGGCGCGCACGATGCCCGCCGCGCCGGCGCCGGGGGCCTGCAAGTCGCGGCTCTTGTAGACGCCGGTGGCGATCAGCACCGCATCGTGGCGCGCGCGCAGGTCGTCAAAGGCGATGTCGCGGCCGACCTCGCAGTTCAGCACGAATGTGACGCCGCCCTCCTCGAGCTGGCGGTTGCGGCGCAGCACCACCTCCTTTTCCAGCTTGAAGCCGGGGATGCCGTAGATCATCAGCCCGCCGGCGCGGTCGTGGCGGTCGTAGACCGTGACCTGCACGCCGGCGCGGCGCAGCATGTCCGCGGCCGCCAACCCGCCGGGTCCGGCGCCGATGATGCCCACCGATTCGGCCCGCTCGCGCGCCGGCGCTATGGGCGCGACCCAGCCCTCCTCCCAGGCGGTATCGGTGAGGTACTTCTCGACCGCGCCGATGGTGACGGTACCGTGGCCGGCCTGCTCGATCACGCAATTGCCCTCGCAGAGCCGGTCCTGCGGGCAGATGCGGCCGCAAATCTCGGGGAATGTGTTGGTCTGCTGGCTGAGCTCATAGGCTTCGCGCACGCGGCCCTCGGCGGTCAGGCGCAGCCAGTCGGGGATGTTGTTGTGCAAGGGGCAATGGCTCTGGCAGTAGGGCACGCCGCACTGGCTGCACCGCGCCGCCTGTTCGCGCGCCTTGGCGTCGGCGTATTCGGCATAGATTTCGTGGAAATCCCGGTTGCGGACCTCGGGCGCGCGCTTTTCAGGCATGTCCCGCCCTATGGTGACGAATTTCAGCATCGGTTGCCTTGCCACTGGGCGCCCTCCCGGCCTCATGATCCACCGCGATCTTTTACAGAGCCGGAAAACCGATTAAAAGTCATAATTGATGACCTATTTTCACTTTTCTTCGGGATTCCGACACGCAGACATCGAAAATTCCAGATTTTTAGTACCGATACGGACCTTTATTGGCGTTTGCGCCTGAAAGGCATTGCTTTATAGCTGCGGCCAAATTCGGGCAGGGCTTCAGAATGGCATATTTCGAGATACTGGTTCTGGCCATCGTGCAGGGGATCACCGAATTCCTGCCGATCTCGTCCTCGGCGCATCTGGCGCTCCTGCACAAGCTCAACGGACCCAGCGCCAACGACATCGCGCTCGACGTCGCGGTGCATCTGGGCTCGATTCTGGCGGTGATCCTCTACTTTCACGCCGATGCGCGGAGGGCCGGGGCGGGGTTGGTGGCGCTCATCCGCGGCGACCGCACGCATCCCGAGACCCGCCTCGCCTCGCATCTGATCATCGCCACGATACCCATCGTCCTCGCCGGTGCCGGGATCGTCGCGCTGGGCCTTGAAGGGGCGCTGCGCGACATCCGCATCATCGGCTGGATGATGATCGTCTTCGGCATCGTGCTCTGGGTGGTCGACCGCCGGGCTGCCCAGACCCTCACCGCCCCGCAATGGACGGCGCGGCAGGCGCTGGTGATGGGGCTCTGGCAGGCAGTGGCGCTGATCCCCGGGGTGTCGCGCTCGGGCGTTTCGATCACCGGCGCGCGGGCGCTGGGGTATGAGCGCCATGACGCCACGCGGCTGTCGATGCTGATGTCGATCCCGACAACGCTGTGCACCGGAGCGGTGCTTATGGTCGACATGACCAAGGTCGAGGCGGTCGGCCCGTTCCTGGCCGAGGCCGCCATCGCGTCGGTCTTTGCCTTCGCCGCCGCCTATCTGGCGCTTTCGCTGATGATGCGGTTTCTGGCGCGGGTCAGCTTCACGCCCTATGTGGTCTATCGCGTGATACTCGGGGTGGCGCTGCTGGCCATCGCCTATGGCTAGAGGTGTCTGCGCCAGATCGGCCCCGACACGCCCCGGCCCCCGAACCGGGGCCTTTTTCCGGCTGGGCGGGGCCCCGGATCAGGCCGGGGGCGCGGGTGTTTCGATCCGACGCGACACGCCTAGCTGCGGCGCAGATTGGCCGCCGACGCCTTGATGTCCGCGTACTGCCCGTCGTGGCGGAACCGCCACAGATAATCGGGCAGAACCGTTTCGAGCGCGACCGGCGCGATGCCGAGATCGGCAAAGCCTTTGGCGCCCTCCGAGACCACGTTGTCCGAGCGCAGGCTTTTCGCCTGATCGCGGGTGATCTGCGCCGGGATCAGGCCGAGGCTGACGGTCTGCACGATTTCCATCACCCAGCCGAGGATACCGGCGATCCAGAACGGGATGTTCACGATCAGCCGCCGCCGCTGGATCACCCGCAGCATCCGCTGCATCAACTCGCGGAAGGTGGCTACCTCCGGCCCGCCGAGCTCGTAGATGCCGGGCGCCGCACGGCCCTCGGCGCCCATCTCGGCGGCCGCCGCCACATCGTCGGCATAGACCGGCTGAAAGCGGGTCGCGGCCCCCACCACCGGCAGCACCGGCCCCATCCGGGTCATCCCGGCGAAACGGTTGAAGAACGCATCCTCCGGTCCGAAGACGACCGAGGGGCGCAGGATCACCGCGCCGGGATAGGCGGCAAGGATCGCGGCCTCGCCCCGGCCCTTGCTCTGACCGTAGAGCGAGCGCGCCTGCGGATCGGCGCCGATGGCCGAGATATGCACCAGCCGCGCCACGCCCTCCTCGGCGGCGATGCGGGCGATGCGGCCCGCCCCCTCGTGCTGAATGGCGTCGAAGCTGTTCCTGCCGCGCCGCTCGAAGGTGCCGACGCAGTTGATCACCGCATCCGCGCCCTTCATCACCGCGCGCACGCTGTCGTCGTCGCGGATGTTGCAGAAGACCGGCTCGACCTGCCCGACCGTGCCGTAGGGCTTGACGTGCATCGCCTCGTTCGGCCGGCGCACGGCGACGCGCACGCGCCAGCCCGCCCTGGCCATGCGCCGGGCGATATAACGCCCGACGAACCCGGAGCCCCCGTAGATGGTGACGAGTTTCGCTGTCGACATCTGCCTGCCTCCGTCCTCATGGGCCTTCGCGCCTCTTCCTAGCTTGCCGGACGTGCTTCGACAAGGCGTTACGGGCACCGCGCATGCGCGGCAAAATCAACGTTGACACCCCCCGGCGCGCGGATAAACGGCTGGCTCACGACACCGGCCCGGTGGCGGAATTGGTAGACGCGCTAGCTTCAGGTGCTAGTGTCCGCAAGGACGTGGAGGTTCGAGTCCTCTCCTGGGCACCATTCCCTCCACCGAAGGGAATGCGCATGGCGAACCACCTCTATTCCAACGATCTTCCCGACGGGCTCGACCTCGGCCCGGTGGTGGCCATCGACTGCGAGACGATGGGCCTCAACCCGCATCGCGACCGGCTCTGCGTGGTGCAGCTCTCGGGCGGCGACGGCAACGCCCATATCGTCCAGATCGCGCAGGGGCAGACCGAGGCCCCGAACCTCGCCGCGCTGCTGGTGAACCCGGACGTGCTCAAGCTCTTTCATTTCGGGCGTTTCGACATCGCCGCGTTGCTCAACGCCTTCGGCGCGCTGGCGGCGCCGGTCTACTGCACCAAGATCGCCAGCAAGCTGGTGCGCACCTACACCGACCGGCACGGGCTGAAATACCTCCTGCAGGAGCTTTTGGGCATCGACATCTCGAAACAGCAGCAATCCTCGGACTGGGGCGCGACCGAGCTCAGCGCGGCGCAACTCGACTATGCCGCCTCGGACGTGCTCTACCTGCACCGACTGCGCGAGGAACTGGACGAACGCCTCGCGCGGGAGGGCCGCAGCGAGCTGGCGCAAGCCTGTTTCGGCTTTCTTCCCGCCCGCGCGCGGCTCGATCTCGCGGGCTGGCCCGAGATCGACATCTTCGCCCATTGATCATGCCCTGGCGCGAGAACCTTCATTCCCGGTTCGTGGCCCGGATGAAGATCGTGCTGCCGCTGGCGGCGCTCGGTATCCTGTCGACGCTGTTCCTGATCTCGAACGGGTTCGACCCCAACCAGACGCTGCCGGTTGCGGGCATCGACCTGCAGGAACGCGCCCAATCGCTGGGTGCCACCGGGGCCACCTTTGCCGGGGTCAGCAGCGAGGGCCACGAGGTCACCATGCGGACCGAACGCACCCGCCCCTCTGCCGCGGATCCGAGGCTGATCGAGGCCCGCGACGTCACCGCGCGAATGACGCTGAATTCGGGGGTCGAGATCGACCTCTCCTCGCACCGCGGCGAGGTCGACCAGCGCGACAACAGCGCCACGCTGACCGGCGATGTCAGGATCACCACCAGTTCGGGCTATGTGCTGACCACCGATCGGCTGAACGCCGGTTTCGACACGCTTTACGCCGAAACTCCCGGCCCCGTCGAGGGTCGGGCCCCGGCCGGCGATCTCACCGCCGGGCGCATGGTGCTGCGGGACCGCCCCGACACCGGCGGGCCACATTTGGTTTTCAGCAATGGCGTCAAGCTGATATACCAGCCGCCAAAGCCGGGAGAGTAGACCGACGTGTTCATCAGATCGACTGCATTCGCGGCTCTCGTCGCGGCGCTGACCCTGCCGGGCCTTGCCATGGCGCAGGGGGCGCAGATCGCCTTTGGCAGCGTCCAGCAGGACAGCAGCCTGCCGGTCGAGGTGACGGCCGACAACCTCGATGTCGACCAGACCGACGGCACCGCCGTCTTCACCGGCAACGTCCGTATCGGCCAGGGCGCGATGCGGCTTTCGGCGCCGCGCGTGGTGGTGGTCTACAAGGAAGACGAGCGCGGCATCTCCCAGCTCAGGGCCAGCGGCGGGGTGACGCTGGTCAGCGGCCCCGACGCCGCCGAGGCGGCGCGCGCCGATTACGACATCGACAGCGGCATGATCGAGATGCAGGGCGACGTGCTGCTGCTGCAGGGCGCCAACGCGCTCTCGGCCGAGCGGCTCTCGGTCGACACCCGCGCCGGCACCGCGCGCATGTCCGGCCGGGTCAAGACCGTGATCCAGCAAGGCGGGGATCAATGAGCGCAACGGGAACCCGCCTGCATCTCGCGCATCACACCCCCGGCCTCAGCGTGCGGTCGCTGCGCAAGAGCTACAAGAAGCGGGTGGTGATTCGCGACGTCTCGCTCGAGATGGAGCAGGGCGAGGTGGTGGCGCTCCCGGGGCCCAACGGCTCGGGCAAGACCACGACGTTCTACGCCATCGCCGGGCTGATCTATCCCGAAGGCGGGCATGTGCTGATCGAGGGGCGCGACGTCACGCTGTTGCCGATGTACCGGCGCGCGCGGCTCGGCATCGGCTATCTGCCGCAGGAGATGTCGATCTTTCGCGGTCTCTCGGTCGAGGACAACATCATGGCGATCCTCGATATTTCCGAGCGCGACCGGCACAAGCGGCGCGAGCGGCTCGAGACGCTGCTGTCGGAATTCTCGATCGAGCATCTGCGCCGGGTACACGCTCTGGCGCTCTCGGGCGGCGAGCGAAGGCGGGTCGAGATCGCCCGCTGCCTGGCCGCGAACCCCAGATACCTGCTGCTCGACGAGCCCTTTGCCGGGGTCGATCCGATCTCGGTCGGCGATATCCGGCGTCTTGTCGCCGATCTGAAAACCCGCGGCATCGGCGTCCTGATCACCGATCACAACGTCCGCGAGACGCTCGAGATCGTCGACCGCGCCTATATCCTGCACGACGGGCAGGTGCTGATGTCGGGCAGCCCGGACGAGGTGGTGGAAAACGAGAACGTCCGCCGCGTCTATCTCGGCGACAGCTTCCGGATTTTCTGACAGCAGCCCGGTCTCGCCCCGGGGCGCCGCCGATGATCATTGACAAGTGAACGCGAAACGGCCGTAATCGGTCCATGAGCTTCTGGTTTTCGCGCTTTCGTTTCCGCGGCTTCGCAATGTCGGACCGAAATGAACCGTTACCAAACCGTTCCGGAAGACTTTCAGGATTTAACGGGTGGACCCCGATGCCGGGGCGCATGGCGCCGGCAGCCGGGCCACCGCGCCAGCTATGAGGAGGCATCATGCGCTACAAGATAAGTGGAAAGCAGATCGACATAGGTGACGCCCTGAAAACCCGTGTGGAGGAGGAGCTTTCCAGTACCATCGAGAAATACGCCGCGCGCCCGACCGACGCGCATGTGATTTTCTCCAGGACCGCCGGCCTGTTCTCCTGCGAGGCGGTCGTTCACCTCTCGACCGGGCTGACGGCGCAGGCCGGCGGCCAGGCGCACGAAATCCATTCCGCCTTCGACGCCTGCCGCGAAAAAATGGATAAGCAGCTGCGTCGCTACAAGCGCCGGCTGAAGGATCACTACCGGGCCCGGGCGGAACCGGTTGAACTCTCGGGCGCGTCCTCCTATATCCTCGCATCCGAAGCCGAGGGGGAGGATTCGGAGCCCGACAGCCTGCAGCCGATCATCGTCGCCGAGATGGAAACCACCATTCCATCGCTCTCGGTGGGCGAGGCGGTCATGCAAATGGAGCTTGCCGGTGCCCCGGTTCTGATCTTTCGAAACGAGGGAAAGAATGGGTTGAACGTGGTGTACCGGCGCGATGACGGTAACATCGGCTGGATCGACCCGTAACAAGGGCCTGCCGGACGGCGCCGTCCGGGCAAGCCCACGGAGCAGGAATAGATGGACATTGCCATGATCCTCAAACCAGAGGCCGTCAGAGTGTTGTCTGCGGTATCGAGCAAGAAGAGACTGTTCCAGGAGCTGGGCGCGATTGCCGAGGCTGCCTATGGCGTCAACCACACCGACGCCATCGACGCGCTGCAGGAGCGCGAAAGCCTCGGGCCGACCGGCGTCGGCCGCGGCGTCGCGCTGCCCCATGCCCGCCTCGACGGGCTCGACCGCGTGGTCGGCGCGATGGTGCTCCTGGAAAAGCCGATCGGTTTCGACGCCGTCGACCGCCAGCCGGTGGACCTGGTGTTCGCGCTCTTTGCCCCCAGCGACGCCGGGGTCGAGCATCTCAAGGCGCTGGCGCGGGTCTCGCGCACGCTGCGCGATCCGGCGCTTTGCGCCAAGCTGCGCTCGAACAAAGACCCCGCAACGCTCTATACCATCCTGACCGAAGCACAGGCGGTGAAGGCGGCCTGAGGCGCGCCCGGCCCCGGATCACCCCCAGGGACCGAACCCGAAGAGCACGTAATCGCGCTGATAGACGCGCGCGGCGACCCGTTCGATCTCGTCGTCGTAGATTTCGGCCAGTGCCACCGGGCTGTCCGGGGGCGCGGGCGGGGCTGCGGGCGCCTCGGCAAGGCCCGCGGCGCGCGCCAGCTCGGGCAGTGCGCCGGACATCTCGTCCTCGCGGATCACCCGGTCGGGTATGGCGAACTGAGCCATCCCCTGCAACATCGCCGCCTGGCTGGCCCAGTGCGGATCGACGCGGATGCCGGTCTGCCCGGCGAGGTTGGCGCGCAGGAATTCCAGAAACGCGACAAAGGCCGCGCGATGGGCGGCAGGATCGTGGTCGGGGCCCGGCGCGCCCTCGGGGATCGGCAGCTTGTGGACGTTGCGCAGGGTCGCGCGAATCCTGGTGAACGCCCCCGGACCGTCATCGAGGATGCGGGCGCAGAACACTGCATGGGCGCGGGCCACCGGATGGCGCAGCACCGCAAAGCTGCGATGGCCGGGGCGGGCGCGCATCCACTGGCGCAACTCCTTCTGGCTCATCTGCGTGGGCAGCGTGTCGGGCGCGACCCCGTCGAGTGCCGCCAGCCAAGCCGTCACCTCGGCTTCAGGGCCACCGCGCACCGGCATGAACAGCAGCGGCGCGCGCGCTCCGGTGACAAAGCCCGGCACCGCGGCGCCGCGGCGGGGCTCGAAATTCGGGGTCCGCGACAGATTGAAGCGGTCGAACCCGGCGAGCGCACGCTCCATCTCGCGAAAATTCGTCACCTTCTCCGACAACGGCGCCGGGTTCTGTTTCTTGAGCGAACCGTCGAGCTTTTCCAGCCGCTCCTCCGAGCCTAGGAACGCCGCCAGCCCGTTCATCACCGCGACATCCTGCAGATCCTCGTAGGCCGGGTAGAACGCCGTCTGCCCGGTCACCTGCAGCCGGTGCAGGATGCGTTCCTGAAAGCCTAGCAGGCTGGCGACATGGGTTTCGAATTCGGCCGCGTCAAAGCGGATACGGCTGTCCCGCCGGCGCTTGACGTTGGTCAGCTTCCACTGGCCCGTGGCCTGCGCGATCTTCCAAGACACATAGCTTTCGGCGGGGTTGCGCGTCAGCACGATCTTGGCGCAGCGCGGATCGTCGAGACAGATCGCCAGCGCCCGCGGGTCGTGGTCGTGAAAGAAGCGGAACCCCCCAGCCCCGGCCCGCTCGCGCGGATGGTGCGGATCAGCTGCAGCGGGTCGGCCTCGCGCATCGGCTGGGAGATGCCCAGAAGCTCAGTCTTGTTGGGGTAGCCGATGAAATACGGGTTGAATGCCTCGCCGTGGCAGTGAAAGCTCTCGAAGGCGTTGAGATTGGCCTCGAGAAAGTTCGACCCGGTGCGCATGTCCGCGAACACCACGAAATAGTCGAAGCGTTCCTCCATTCCGCGTTACCGCACCGGTAGGGTTTGGGTTTCGTGTGCTGCGGCTCGTTCTGATCCTGCGCCACCGGGAAATCGCCCATCAGGTAGGGGTGCATGCCCTGGTTCTTGAGGTTCTGCAGGAACTGGCCGAAGCCGGTGAGGTCGGCCATCCTGGGCACCTCGGCCAGGCCGGTCTGGCTTTGCTTGCCGATCTCGTCGATGATGGTCTGCAACGGCTCCATCGGCGCCTCGATGAACTCCGCCAGCGTCCAGATGCGGATGCGCGCCTTGGCCCATTCCGAGCGCAGCGTGTCGAGATGCCTGCGCTCGGTGTGCTGCAGGCGCGCGGCCTCGTTGCGGATCTCCGAAAAGTTCTCGTTCGATCGGAAAAGCGGGATCGCCCAGGCACCCGAGATCACCGAAATCTGCGCGTTGGGGTCCTTGGCAATGTCCCATTCGATCTGCTCGATATGGTCGCGCGGCCCCATCTGAAAGCACTGCCGTTCGCCGCGGGTGTTCCAGATCAGGTTGGTCAGGAAGGCGCGCTTGTTGTAGTCGCGCAGCTCGGCGCTGTCGCAAAGCGCACCGTTCATCACGCTCTGCCCGTCCGAGAACTCGGCCCGCTCGGGCGCGAAGAGATGGCCATGCACCCGTGTCCCGGTCATCCGCGCCAGCCAGCTTTCGAAGTTCTCGAACAGGTCGCTGAAGCCCTCGAACACCGAATAGGGCGCGCAGGTCAGGCTGATTTCCCGCCCGCCCGCCGGAAACCGGCTTTGCATGTAAAGCCCCGGCCGCCCCCGCGTGCGCCGCTCGACCGCCTTGGAGAATATGCGGTCGATCTTGCCGGGGTTGGGCTCGGTCCGTTTCATCGCGCTGTCCTGATCGGTCAGGAAGGCGTCATAAAGGCGTTCGGCAAACGGCCAGATCTTGCGCGCGACGAAACAGTCCGACCGCCGCAGCAGCTGGAGGTGATCGTCGTAGAAGATGTGCGGCTTGCCCCCGGTAGTCGAATTTCGACAGCGTGAGCGAGCGGCTTTCGATCCGCCGCGAATAGAGCCGCGACAGCGTCTGGAAATAGCTCTCGTCGGGGATCCAGACACGCCGGAAATAGCGATCATAGACCTGGCGGTCGGGATCTTCGAGGATGGCCGACAGGGTCTGGCGGGTCAGGCACCACCACTGGCTGCCCATGTGCGGCACGATGCCATTGGGGATGTTGCGCCTGAACCCCACGCGGCGCTGCAATTCGACATACTTGTCAAAGAGGTAGCGGCGGCGGCGCCACGAGAACGGAAAGCGCAGGGTGAACCGTTCGTGGTCGAGCCCGCCAATCGTCCAGGGCACGTCCGCGGTGGTGGCGGACTCGATGAAATCCGTGGCCGGCCGCTCGGCCAGGTAGTCGATGAGTTCCTGCACCGGTCTCAGCGGCAGGCACGCCCCCGAGGCGAGATAGACGTGACGCACCTGAGGGAAATCGCGCAGCATCGTCTCGGCCGCTTCCTGCGTTGCCGCGACAAGGTTCCAGGTGCCCCATTCGCAACGGTGACGCCGCACGAAGCGGGTATCGGGCAGATCGGCGAGCGCGCGAACGAAGGCGTTGTAGGTTCCGGCCGGAACCGCGCGGTCGACGTGAAAGACGATCGGACAACCCGACGCCGCCCAGTGCCGCGCCACCTGTTCGGCACGGTCGAACGCGGTATGGACCAGCATGACGATGCCGACGCTCATGCCTTTTCCGCCCCCTCGCTCACGCCCAGTTACCCTTGGACATCAGGCCCAGTATCTCTAATTGTCGCCAGTTTATATATTTTTCCGACCAATTGCACCAAAGCTCTGGATTCTGGTTGATTATTTCAGCGTAGGCCCGGTATTCGACGCTCCCGGAATAATGCTGCCTGCGCTGCAATTCCTCCTGCGCCTTGATGGTGAACGTGTCGAGGAACTTGGTATGCAGGAGCATGCCGCTGGCGTGCTCGCCGCCCCACTGGTCGTAGGTCAGGTTCAGTCCCCGCGGCAGCAGCGTGTGGGTCGAGCTGACATAGGCATAGCGCCGGTTCCACTTGACCAGCGGTATCTTGTTGAGCGCCGGCGCCTGTTTGGGCCGGTCGGGAAAGAAGACGCGGGCGCGCGGGCCGCCCTGGATCCAGAGGTTCCAGTACGACGGATTGCGCCTGATCATGTAGTTGCCGGGGTCGAACCAGGCCGCGATCTCGATCGGGTCCTGGCCGGGGCGGTAGGGCACCGCATCGATCCGCCCCTTGGGGTACATGTCGAGCAGCATCGCCGAGAAGGACCGCACCCCCGACACATCGAGCCAGTCGGTGAGCGCACGGATTGGACGGGTGTCGCAGAACGGATAGACGAAAAGTTCGTCGGGATCGACCACCAGCGTCCAGTGCCCGTGCCCGTGGCGGCGTTGCAGCCAGTTCAGCCAGTCGACGCCGAAGCGCGAGCGCCTGTAGCTGGCGCGGGTGGTCCAGACCGAAACATCGGACTGGCCGGCGAGATACTCGCGCCCGCCATCGTCGCTGTGGTTGTCGACCATCAGGAAATGGCCCACCCCGAGCTTGCGGTAATACTCCAGGAAATAGGGCAGGCGGACGTGCTCGTTGCGAAAGGTGGAAAACAGCAGGATGTCGCCGGGCCGGATGGTGCCGGTGCGGTCGCGCACGGGGGCAAGCGAGAAATGCTTGCGGTACGCCCGGATGTGGGCGCGTTTGCGCCGCAGCCGCATGATATAGGATTGTCGAAGGCTCACCCTGTCCCGCCCCGCTGTTGCGCCCGTTCGGGCTCCGAGATTACGCCGCGTTGGTTAACACATGCCTCTCCACCGGCGGTCCGTCCGTCGCGTGGCGCCCGCGCGGTCGCAGTTTCCAACATCCTGGCACGGATCAGCATAAACCCGCCGGCGGGGTTGGCAACAACGCACGGGACGCACGCGGCCGTCATACCCAGTTGCCCCGCGACATCAGCCCCATCGCCTCGAGCTGGCGCCAGCCGGTCAGGCGGCTCGAATGCTCGCACCAGAGGTCGGGGTCGGCGGCGAGCGCGTCATAATAGGCGTCATAAAGCCGGCTGTTGGCGAAATGCTCGCGTCGCGCCTTTTCCTCGACCGACTTGGCGATGATCTCGGGCAGGAACTTGGTGTGCAGGAGCACGCCCGAAATCATCTCGCCACCCTGATCGTCGTAGACCCGGTTGAGGTGGCGCGGCAACAGCGCGTGGGTGGAATTCACGTAAGCATAGCGCCAGTGCCACTTGACCAGCGGCACCTTGTTCATCGTCGGTGCCCGTCGCGGCTGGGCGGCAAAAAAACAGCGCGCCCGCACGCCCCCCTGTATCCAGAGACTGTGCAACTGTTCCTGCCGTCTGATGGTATAGTTGCCACGATCGAACCAGCACAGCGTCCTGAGCGGGTCGTCGCCGGGCCGGTAGGTCTGCGCACCGAGCGGCCCCTTGGGATAGAGGTCGAGCATCAAGGCCCCGAACGAGTGCCGGCCGGTCCGTTCGAGCCAGCTGGTCAGCGCCGGCAGCGGCCTTGTGTCGTGGTGCGGATAGATCAGGATTTCGTCGGCATCGAGCATCAGGCACCAGTGGCCATGCGCATATTGCGATTGCAGCCACGTCAGCCAGTCGAGCCCGAAGCGCGACAGCCGGTAGCTGTGGGGTGTCGACCACAGCGACACATCCGGTTGCCGCGCCAGATAATCAGCCGTGCCATCAATGCTGCAATTGTCGACAAAGAGGAAATGCGCCACCCCGAGCCTGCGGTGATGATCCAGAAAGAACGGCAGCCGCGCGCGTTCGTTGCGCACGCTCGATACCGCCAGGATGTCGTCGCGGGCAATCCGGGCGGTGCGGTCGATCACCGCGCGCATCTGGCGGCGCTTGCGCAGCGCGCGGAAGAGCAGCCGCCGGCGCTTCCAGCGCAGCCTGTACATGATCGCCGCCTCTGCCCGCCAGCCCATCGCGCCCGGTAACCGTTTCTGCCGCTTGTGAACCAGAGTCGGGTCTATCTGTCGTAATGTCCAGTCCGGTGCCAGGCCCAGGCATCGGCGATCATCTGCGCCAGGGTCGAGCGGCCGGGCGTCCAGCCCAGTTCGGCCGCCGCGCGCGACGAGCCCGACACCAGCCTGGTGCAGTCGCCGGGGCGGCGCGCGCCCTCGATCACCGGTACCTTGCGACGGGTCGCGGCCTCGGCGTGGGCGATCACCTCGCGCACCGAAAAGCCGGCGCCGGTGCCGAGGTTGAAAACCCGGCTCTCGCGCCCCGCCTCGAGCCAGCGCAGCCCCAGCAGATGCGCCTCGACGAGGTCCATCACATGCACGTAGTCGCGGATACAGGTGCCATCGGGGGTATCGTAATCGCTGCCGAAGATCGTGAGCGCATCGCGCCGGCCGTCGATGGCGTCGAGCACCAGCGGCACCAGATGCGTCTCGGGGCGGTGGAACTCACCGACCTCGCCGCCGGGATCGGCGCCGGCGACGTTGAAATACCGGAAGGTGACGTGGCGCAGCCCGTGCGCGGCCTGAAAATCGCGCAGCATGTCCTCGATCGCGCGCTTGGAGGCGGCATAGGGGTTGACCGGCGCCAGCGCGCAGTCCTCGTCAAGCACCACGCCGTCCTGTTCGCCGTAGACCGCACAGGTCGAGGAAAAGACGATGTCGAGACAGCCGGCATCGACCGCCGCCTGAAAAAGCGTGGCGCTGCCGGCGACATTGTTGAGCCAATAGGAGCCGGGGTCGCGCATGCTTTCGCCGACCTGGCTCAGCGCGGCAAAATGCATGATCGCGGCGGGGCGCCAGACGGCAAGGACCTGATCGAGCCGCTCGCGGTCACGCAGATCGCCCCGCTCGAATGGTCCGAACTTCACCGCCTCCTCCCAGCCGGTGCAGAGGTTGTCATAGGTGATCGGCGTATAGCCGGCATCCTTGAGCACCTTGCAGGCGTGAGAGCCGATATAGCCGGCGCCGCCGGTGACGAGGATATTGGTCACGCCGTCGCCCCCGCGGTCACTGCGCCGCCTTTTCCGCGTGGACGATGTCGTTCAGGAACGCCCACAGATCGTCGCGCAGCTCGGGCCGCGCAAGTGCAAAGGCGACGGTCGCCTGCAGGTAGCCCGATTTCGAGCCGCAATCGAAGCGCTGCCCCTCGAAGCGGAAGCCATAGACCTCTTCGCCGGCGTCGCGGGCATCGGCGATGGCGTCGGTCAGCTGGATCTCGCCGCCCGCGCCGGTGCGCTTGCGGTTGAGCATCTGCAGCACCTTCGGGGTCAGGATGTAGCGGCCGATCACCGCGAGGTTCGAGGGCGCCTCGCCGTGGGCCGGCTTTTCCACCAGTCCCTTGGTCGAAACGATGCGGCCCATGTCCTCCTTGATGTCGAGGATGCCGTATGACGACGCCTTTTCCGGCGGCACCTCCATCGCGGCGACGAAGTTGCCCGGGGTTTTCTCGAACGCCTCGACCATCTGCGCCAGACAGGGCTTTTCGGCCGCGATGATGTCGTCGGGCAGGATCACCGCGAAGGGTTCGTTGCCGATCAGGCGGCGCGCGCACCAGACCGCGTGCCCCAGCCCCAGCGGCTTGTGCTGGCGCATATAGGCGATCTCGCCGCTTTCCATGTCGGTGCTCCTGAGCAGCTCCAGAAGCTCGGTCTTGCCCTTGCGGCGCAGCTCCTGCTCGAGCTGCGGGGCGTTGTCGAAATAATCTTCCAGTGCGCCCTTGCCGCGCGAGGTGACAAAGATGAACTCCTTGATACCGGCGGCGCGGGCCTCGTCGATGGCGTATTGCACCAGCGGGCGGTCGACCAGCGTCATGATTTCCTTGGGCACCGATTTGGTCGCCGGCAGAAACCTTGTGCCCAGCCCCGCCACCGGAAAGATCGCCTTGGTCACCCGTTTACGCATGGTCCGCACCTCGTACTGCCCGTTTCATCGGCTGATACACGATTTCCGCGCGACGTGCATCGGTCTGCGGTGGTTTCTTTCGCATGATTGCAGAAAAACACTCGCCCGCGAATCGATCTGCCAGAGCGGCCCGGGCCGGGTCACTGGCCGGGTTTCAGGCCATGCCCATCTGCCGCATCATCGTCTCGATCCGGGCCACATCCTCGGGGTTGTTGAGCTCCCAGAAGCTGCGGCCACGGGCCTCGACCTCGACGCAGAGCACCGCGCGCCCGTTTTCGAGAAACCGCAGCTGTTCCAGCCCCTCGAGCCGCTCGAGCGGGCCCGCCGGCCAGCCCGGATAGGCGGCAAGCGCCTCCGCACGGCAGGCATAGACGCCGACATGGTGAAAGACCGGCGTGCGTTCATCATCACCGAAAAGGCGTCCGGTAAAGGGGATCACTTCCTTGGAAAAATAGAGCGCGTGACGGTTGGCGGCAAAGACTGCCGTGGTGCCGCCGACGCGGCCCGCCGCGCGATCCTCGAGAAAGCCGCGATGCGCGGCGCCATTGCAGGCCAGAACCGGTGTCGCCATCCCGGCGGACGGATCGGCGCGCAGCCCCGCGATCAGATCCTCGACAAACCAGGGCGGCGTCAGCGGCGCATCGCCCTGAAGGTTGACCACGATCCCGTAACCGCCGCCCAGTGCCGCGTGCGCCTCGGCGCAGCGTTCGGTGCCATTGCGGCAATCCCCTGAGGTCATCACCACCTCGGCGCCGAAACCGCGCGCCGCCTCGGCGATGCGCCCGTCATCGGTGGCGATCACCACCCGGTCGATCCCGTCGACGGCGCGGGCCGCCTCCCAGCTGCGGCGGATGAGGCTCTTGGCCTCGCCGGTGGCGCCGGTCAGCTCGACCAGCGGCTTGCCGGGATAGCGGGTCGAGGCATGACGCGCGGGAATGACGATGAGAACGCTCATGACGCGGGCTTGAGCACCACACCCGGCGCAAGCGCGATGAAGAACGGGTTGGCAAAGCCCTCCTTGCCATAGCCGAGCGGCGTGTGGTCGTCGAAGCGCACCACCTGCCCGCCGGCCCCGGCCAGCACCGCATGCCCGGCCGCGGTATCCCATTCCATCGTCCGCCCCAGCCGCGGATAGAGATCGGCCTCGCCGGTGGCGACAAGGCAGAACTTGAGCGACGATCCGGCGCTCTTGAGGTCGCCCACGGCGTAGCCGGCGATGTAGGCGTCGGTGGCCGCGTCACGGTGCGACTTGCTGGCCACCACCCGCAGCGCGTCGTTGTCGGGGCTCGACACCCGAACGGGGGTCACGGCACCCGGGGCATCGGCGTCGAATGGCCCGGTCTCCTCGACCGCGCTGCCGTCGGCCAGGGTGTAGAACATCCGCTCGCGGGCGGGGGCGTAGACGACGCCCAGCACCGGCCGGCCATCCTCGACCCAGGCGATGTTGACGGTGAAATCACCGCGGCGGCGGATGAACTCCTTGGTGCCGTCGAGCGGATCGACGATGAGAAAGCTCGCCCCCGCTCGGCATGCGACGCCGCCTGCTCCTCGGTCACCAGCGCCGTGTCGGGAAAGGCCGCGCGCAGCCCCGCCGAAATCAGCGCATCGGCGGCCTCGTCGGCCTCGGTCACCGGGCTGGCGTCCGATTTCGTCTTCACCTCGAAATCCGGGCCGTTGTAAATTTCCATGATCCGGGCGCCGGCCTCGATGGCGAGGCGGCGGGCGACCGTGACGAATTCCGCGTGATTCAAGAAACTGCTCCGATATGCCTGCGGACCCGCGCCGCCATGTTGCGGGACGGCCCAGCACCCCTTATGATATGATCCTAACCGGTCGGCAAGAAACCCGTGCGACCGTACGGGCAGGTTTTCAGGGCGGCGGCAAGGCCTCATGTTTCAACAGACCAGACCGAGATCGACACTTCAATCCGCCTTCATCATCGGCGAGCTGATCTATCACACCACGGTCAGAAAGGTCCGCAACACCCACAGCAACGCCTTCGTCGCGCTGTTGGTCAACATGCTGCAGGCGGTGGTGCTGGTCGCGACATTCTACGTGCTGTTCTCGATTCTGGGCCTGCGGGGCGCGAAACTGCGGGGCGATTTCCTTCTCTACGTGATGTCGGGGGTGTTTCTCTACATCACCCATGTCAAGACGGTTGGCGCGGTTGCGGGGTCTGAATCCCCGGCGTCGCCGATGATGCAGCACGCACCGATGAACACCATCATCTCGATCGCCGCGGGCGCACTCAGCACCCTTTACATCCAGTCGCTGTCGCTCTTCACCATCCTCTTCATCTATCATGTGGTGATTACGCCGTTTCAGATCGATCACCCGATCCTGGCCTATTCGATGTTTCTGCTGGCCTGGTTCACCGGCTGCGCGGTAGGGCTGGTGCTGCTGGCGATCAAGCCGTGGTTTCCGACGTTCGTGTCGGTCTTCACGATGGTCTACCAGCGTGCCAACATGATCGCCTCGGGCAAGATGTTCGTCGCCAACATGCTGCCGCCGATGATGCTGAAGGTATTCGACTGGAACCCGCTCTTTCACGCCATAGACCAATCCCGCGGCTTCACCTTCGCCAACTATTTTCCCCGCAATTCCAGCATCGAGTATCCGCTGATCGTCGGCATCGTCCTGATCATGGTGGGACTGATGGGCGAGTTCTATACCCGCCAGCGGGTTTCCAGCAGCTGGGGTGCGCGGCGGTGATCCGCGCCGCACTGGTCTGGCTGCTTCTGCTGCCGTCGCTTGCCGCGGCACAGGCGTTGCCGGCGCTCTACGACGTCGCCGGGGTGGCGGCGGGGGATACGCTCAATGTGCGTACCGGACCCTCGACCGCATTCGAGGTGCTGGCCAAGCTGCCGCCCGACGCCGCCGGGATCGAGGTCGTCGACACCGACGAAAGCGGCAGATGGGGTCTGATCAACGTCTCCGATCGCGCCGGCTGGGTGGCGCTCGATTTCATGGCACGCCGGGCGGGCCAGCCCGAGGCGGGCCTGCCGAACGACCTGATCTGCGCCGGAACCGAGCCGTTCTGGTCATTCCGGCTGACCCCGGACGCAAAGGCCGCCTTCACCCGCGACGGAAGGGAGGCGACGCTTCCCGGTGTCCTGACGGTACCGTCGCTGAACCGGACCGACCGCGCCGCGCTCTTTGCCGATGGCGGCGAGCTGGTGGTCACCGCGGTCCTCGGCCGGGCATCGTGTTCCGACGGCATGAGCGATCGCGCCTACGGGCTCGGCATCGACCTGCTGGTTACCGACGAGGCCGAGGTCCGGGTCTATTCCGGCTGCTGCCGCATCGCCCCCTGACATCCGCGCCCCAGCCCGGAACCGGGGCCTTGCCGCCCGACGCAGAGGCCCCGGATCAGGTCCGGGGCGGGGGCCGATCTGATACGACGCGCGCGACAAGGTGTTGCTACATAATCGAATTCATCCCGCCCGGCCCGCCTGCGGGCGGGCATGCGCCCACCCGGGCGGCCGCATGCCCTCCATTGCAGACGTCCGAATCCGACTCGACACAACACGCCTCAATCCACCACCCTCAGCGTCAGGTTGACGCGCCCGCCGCCCCGCAGCAGCGTCGACGAGCCGAAGCGGATGCGGTCGATGCCGTGATAGCAAAGCCGCGCCTCGCCGCCCATAACCACCACGTCGCCCGAACGCAGCCAGACCGAGGACGTCGGGCCGCCGCGGGTGGTGCCGCCCATGCGAAAGAGCGCCTCGTCGCCCAGCGACAGCGACACCACCGGCCAGCCGAAATCGGCCTCGTCGCGGTCCTGGTGCAGGCCCATGCGCGCGCCCTCGCCGTAATGGTTGACAAGACAGCAGTCGGGGTCGCGCCCGGACCCGACGAAACGACGCCACAGCTCCAGAACCGGGGCCGGAATATCGGGCCAGGGCCGGCCGCTCGGGTGGCGGCGCTCGTAGCGATAGCCCGAGCGGTCGGAATACCAGCCATACCTGCCCGCCGAGGTCATCCGCACCCTCATCGGCCGGCCGAAAGGCGTCACCGGAGAGAACAGCGGTGCCGCCGCCGCAACCGCGCGCAGATCGGCCACCAGCGCCTCCTGTGCGGCGCGGTCCAGCACCTCGCGAAATATCCTGAAACCGCTGATCGTCTCGTCTGGCTGCATGTCCGCACTCCCGCCTTGGGCGACTACCTGGCACATTCGATCGGTTTTTGCCCGGCCTGCGCCCGCCGCACCGCTTGCAGGGCGCAAACCGCCTGCCTATATACGCCGGGAACCGCGGAGTGGACCCGATCCGCTTCGCCACCGGTATCGAGGCCGGATGCCGTAACGGGTCCGGTCTCGTGGAAATCGCCTAACGAAGAAGGGATCGAAAGACATGGCCAAAGTGATCGGTATCGACCTCGGCACCACCAACAGCTGCGTTGCCATCATGGACGGGTCCCAGGCCCGCGTGATCGAAAACGCCGAAGGCACACGCACCACCCCCTCGATCGTCGCGTTCACCGAAAGCGAACGTCTCGTCGGCCAGCCGGCCAAGCGCCAGGCGGTCACCAACCCCGAAAACACCATCTTTGGCGTCAAGCGCCTGATCGGTCGCCGCGTGACCGATGCCGAGGTCGAGAAGGACCGCAAGCTGGTGCCATTCAACATCATCGACGGCGGCAATGGCGATGCATGGGTCGAGGCCCGCGGCGACAAGTATTCGCCCAGCCAGATTTCTGCCTTCATCCTCGGCAAGATGAAGGAAACCGCCGAAAGCTACCTCGGTGAAGAGGTCAAGCAGGCGGTCATCACCGTGCCGGCCTATTTCAACGACGCCCAGCGTCAGGCAACCAAGGACGCCGGCAAGATCGCCGGGCTCGAGGTGCTGCGCATCATCAACGAACCGACCGCCGCGGCGCTGGCCTACGGGCTCGACAAGCAGAACACCCACACCATCGCCGTCTACGACCTTGGCGGCGGCACCTTCGACGTCACCATCCTCGAGATCGACGACGGTCTCTTCGAGGTCAAATCGACCAACGGCGACACCTTCCTCGGCGGCGAAGACTTCGACATGCGCATCGTCAGCTACCTCGCCGACGAGTTCAAGAAGGAGCACGGCGTCGATCTCACCAAGGACAAGATGGCGCTGCAGCGGCTCAAGGAGGCGGCCGAAAAGGCCAAGATCGAGCTGTCGAGCACCTCGCAGACCGAGATCAACCAGCCCTTCATCTCGATGAGCTCGAACGGCCAGCCCCTGCACATGGTGGTCAAGCTGACCCGCGCCAAGCTCGAAAGCCTGGTGGGCGACCTGATCCAGGCCTCGCTCAAGCCGTGCAAGGCCGCGCTCAAGGATGCCGGATTGAAGGCCGGCGACATCGACGAGATCGTGCTGGTCGGCGGCATGACCCGCATGCCCCGGGTGATCGAGGAAGTGACCAAGTTCTTCGGCAAGGAGCCGCACAAGGGCGTCAACCCCGACGAGGTGGTGGCGATGGGTGCCGCCATTCAGGCCGGTGTGCTTCAGGGCGACGTCAAGGACGTCGTGCTGCTCGACGTGACGCCGCTCTCTCTGGGTATCGAGACGCTGGGCGGGGTCTTTACCCGCCTGATCGACCGCAACACCACGATCCCGACCAACAAGTCGCAAATCTTCTCGACCGCCGAGGACAACCAGTCGGCGGTGACGATCCGGGTCTTCCAGGGCGAGCGCGAGATGGCGGCGGACAACAAGCTTTTGGGCCAGTTCAACCTCGAGGACATCCCGCCCTCGCCCCGCGGCATGCCGCAGATCGAGGTGACCTTCGATATCGACGCCAACGGCATCGTTTCGGTGCAGGCGCGCGACAAGGGTACCGGCAAGGAGCAGAAGATCACCATCCAGGCCTCTGGCGGGCTTTCGGACGAGGATATCGACCGCATGGTCAAGGACGCCGAGACCCACGCCGAGGACGACAAGAAGAAGCGCGAACTGGTCGAGGCCCGCAACCAGGCCGAAAGCCTCATCCATTCGACCGAAAAGTCGCTGCAAGAGCATGGCGACAAGGTCGACCCGACCACCGTCGAGGTGATCGAACTGGCGGTGGCCGCGCTCAGGGACGACCTCGAGAAGGAGGATGTCGGCGCCGACAAGATCCGCTCGGGCATCCAGAACGTGACCGAGGCCGCGATGAAGCTCGGCGAGGCAATCTACAAGGCCAGCCAGGAAGAGACCGAGGATGACGGACCCAAGGCCACCGATGACGGCCCCGGCGAAGACGACATCGTCGATGCCGATTTCGAGGATCTCGACGACGACAAGCGCGCCTGAACGGCGCGCCGGTCAGCGGGGGCCATCGGCCCCCGCCTGACTCCGCCCGTCTGACTCTGCCAGAGGAGATCCGAGATGGCCAAGCGGGACTATTACGACGTACTCGGTCTTTCCCGGGGCGCGTCGGCCGAGGAAATCAAGAAGGCCTATCGGAAGAAGGCCAAGGAACTCCACCCCGACCGCAACAAGGACCACCCCGGCGCCGAGACCGAATTCAAGGAAGCCGGTGAGGCCTACGACGTTCTGAAAGACCCCGACAAGAAGGCCGCCTACGACCGATTCGGCCATGCCGCCTTTGACGGCGGCATGGGCGGCCGCGGGCCGCGCCCGGGCGGTGGCATGGGCGGCGGCCATGGCGATTTCGCCAGCGCCTTTTCCGACGTCTTCGACGACCTTTTCGGCGATTTCATGGGCGGCGGCCGCGGCGGCGGCGGCCGGCAGCGGGCGGCGCGCGGTTCCGACCTGCGCTACAATCTGCGGGTGACGCTGGAAGAGGCCCATGCCGGCCTGCAGAAAAGCATCAACGTTCCCAGTTCGGTGATGTGCGACGCCTGCAAGGGTTCGGGCGCCGAGGGCGGCGCCGAACCCAGCCAGTGCCCGACCTGTTCGGGCATGGGCAAGGTGCGCGCCCAGCAGGGCTTCTTCACCGTCGAGCGCACCTGCCCCACCTGCTCGGGGCTGGGTCAGATCATCAAGAACCCGTGCAAGACCTGCCACGGCGCCGGCCGTGTCGAGAAGGACCGCACGCTCAGCGTCAACATTCCCGCCGGCGTCGAGACCGGCACCCGCATCCGCTTGGCGGGCGAGGGCGAGGCCGGGATGCGCGGCGGTCCGGCCGGCGATCTCTACATCTTCATCGAGGTCGCCCCGCACGAGCTTTTCCAGCGCGAGGACCGCAACCTCTTCTGCCGCGTGCCGGTGGCGCTGAGCACGGCGGCGCTTGGCGGCGACATCGAGGTGCCCACCATCGACGGCGGACGCAGCCGCGTGAAAATCCCCGAAGGCTCGCAATCGGGCCGGCAGATGCGGCTCAGGGGCAAGGGCATGCCGGGGCTGCGCGGCGGGCCCCATGGCGACATGTTCATCGAACTTGCCGTCGAGACCCCGGTGAACCTGACCGCGCGGCAAAAGGAACTCCTGCGCGAGTTCGCCGGGCTGAGCGAGGACAACAACCCCGAAAGCCACAGCTTCCTGTCGTCGGTCAAGAAGTTCTGGGACAGCATGAAAAGCTGACCCGGGCCGGGCGCGGTTAACCTTCCGCTAACCACGCGTGCGCCATGCTGGCGGCATGACGCATCACCTCGGCCTTTCAGACATGGCACTGCCGCTTTTCGACAGCGACGACTGCCGCCCGGAAACCGCGGCGGCATCCGCCCCGGTCGGCGCGCAGCCCTCCTATCTCC
Organism: Roseovarius sp.; assembly: GCA_027493545.1. Classification (GTDB taxonomy): domain Bacteria; phylum Pseudomonadota; class Alphaproteobacteria; order Rhodobacterales; family Rhodobacteraceae; genus Roseovarius. The sequence continues at coordinate 339,801 of JAOSKR010000001.1, forward strand.
GCGATCACCGCAAGCGGCTGCGCGACCGCTTCCTTGCCGGCGGTGCCGCCGCGCTGCCCGATTACGAGATGCTCGAACTGGTGCTTTTCCGCGCCATCCCGCGCCGCGACGTCAAGCCGCTGGCGCGGGCGCTGATCGAGGCCTTCGGCGATTTCAACGGCGTGCTCTCGGCCCCGACGCACCGGCTGGCCGCCATCGACGGCGTCGGCGAGGCGGTGATCTGCGAATTGAAGGTGGTCGAGGCGGCGGCGCATCGCCTCTCGCAGGCGCGCATCCGCCGCAGGCCGATCCTGTCGTCCTGGGATGCGCTGCTCGAATACTGCCGCACCACCATGGCGCACCGCGCGACCGAACAGTTCCGCGTCTTCTATCTCGACCGCAAGAACACGCTGATCGCCGATGAGGAACAGGCGCGGGGCACGGTGGATCATGTCCCCGTCTACCCGCGCGAGATCGTCAAGCGGGCGCTGCTGCTGGATGCCAGCGCGCTCATCCTCGTGCACAACCACCCCTCGGGCGACCCGACGCCATCGCAGGCCGACATCGCCATGACCGCGCAGGTCGCCGCCGCCGCCGACGCGCTCGGCATCGTGGTGCATGACCATGTCATCGTCGGCCGCTCGCACGAGCTGAGTTTTCGCGCCGAGGGGCTGCTCTGACGACGCTAACGCACCCAGACCTCGACCCGGCGGTTGATCTGCCGGCCCCAGGCGCTGTCGTCGCAGGCCATCGGCATCGCTGCGCCGAACCCCACCGCCTCGAGCCCGATACGCGCCAGGTTCGCCGTCTCGGCGGCCTCGGCCACCGCGTCGCGGACCGCCTCGGCCCGGCGTTCCGAAATCCGCAGGTTGGCGGCGGTCGACCCGCGGCTGTCGCTGAAGCCCACGAAGACCAGCCGCCGGGCGTCATAGAGCCCGGTTTCCAACGCCCGCGCCAGTTGCCGCACGTTCGAGCGCGACTGCGCGTCGAGCCGCACCGACCCGTCCTCGAAGCGGAAACTCGTGGTCAACCGGTTGAGCGGCGTCAGAAAGGCCGCCATCTGCTGCAAGGTTTCAAGCCCGGTCGCCAACTCCGCCTCCGAGCCGTTCTCGGGTCCGGCCCGGGCGATGGCGTTGGCCAGCCGGTCGCCCTGCGCGGCCAGCGGAATTTCCTCGGGCGCCTGATCGACGAAACCGGCGCGGCGGATAACCAGCTGCGCGGCGGGCTCGCGCAGATAGGCGAGGAACTCGCGCACCAGCCGGGGAAAGCGCCGCGCCGGCAGGTAGAGGAACATCGGCGCGGTCAGCGGGTAATCCTCGGTCTTGACCGCCTGCCGCGTGGCCCACAACGAAAACCCGCACTCGCCGCGGATCGCCGCTTCGTGCGCGTCGCCGGTCTCCGCCCGGCTGGTCACGCCCAGCGCAAAAGGATCGGCCGCCACCGCACCGGCCAGTTCCGGCCCGGCGGGGTGGCGCGTGACCCCTTCGGCAAGGGACGCGCCGACGGGTTTCAGCAGCCGGTCCCCGGTCGCCTGACCCAGCCCGGTATCGGTGGCGTGCACATGCACCGCGATCGGCGCGTCCGGCCCGCCCAGCGCCTGCCAGTTGGTGATGTCGCCGCTCAGCACGCCGGCCAGTTCGCCCATCGACAGCGCCTGCACCGGATTGGACGGCGCCACCACCGGCACCAGCGCATCGAGCGCGATCACCCTCGCGGTGCCGCGCGCGGTGAAATCTCCCATCCCCGCCGCGACGGCGCGATCGGCCTCATCGGGGCGGACCTCGCGCAGCGACATCACGACATCGGCCTGATCAGCCAGGAGATCGGCAAAGCCTTTCTCCGAGTCGCTCAGGCGAAAGGTGAATTCTCCCAGGGTCCGGTCACCATTGGGATCGGTGATCGCGTAGACGGTTTCGCGGTCCGAAAAGTCGCGGCGCCCGAAGCGGTGGCCATTGCGGACCGCAAACGCCTCGATCAGCGCCGGCATCAGCACCCGGCCCACCCCCGGCGCCCCGGAAAAGGTGATTCGGGCGATGAAATCCTCGAGATCGGGACAGCCGGGCCCGGCGCACAGCACGCCCGAACCATCGACCGTCAGTTCGCCGTAGATCGTATCGACGCGGTAAAACTCGCCGTCGAAACCCAGAAGGTCGCCGGAAATCTCGACATTGCCGTCGCGCGACGTCAGGGTCACATCCTGCGCCGCCGCCAAGGTCGGAGTACAAAGGAAGAAAAGTGCGGCGAAACCCGCCGCACGAATGACCGCCATGAAACGACCCCGCCCGCAATGCTTCAGTTGCGGGCGATAGTCAGGTCATCAAGCAGGTTTTTCAACACCAGATAATCGCCCACCGCGTCGCAGCCGGGCATCGCCATCGTCAGTTCGCGCACTTGCATCCGTCTGGTGCCGGATTTCTGCAGCGCCTGGGCCTCGACATCCTTGCCGCAGTTGCCCTCCGTCACCTCCGCCTCGAGCGACAGGCGGATTTCGCCATCCACCAGCGCCGTGCCGGAGGGGAAGGTGTAGACCTCGGCCAGCATCGGCTCGAGCAGGCCGGGGTCACCCAGCCGGCTGACGAACCCGCCCTCGCCGCGGGCGGCGTCGGCCATCGAACGGTCGGAGCCGGACCAGACATGACCCTCGTCATCATAGTCCGCGCCATATTCGAGCGCATGGATCTGCAAGCCGTCGGGCCCGCGCCACTGCACCACCGCGCGGTCGTAATATTCCAGCGTGCTCACCTCGGCCTGCGCGACCGCACTCGGACCCGTGGCGAAGGTCGCGATGAAGACCGCGGCCTCGCTCAGCGCCGGCACGGTCAGTTCGGCGGCGCCCGCGTCGTCGGTGGCCTGCGCAAACATCATGCCGTTGTGGTGCAGCGTGAACCGCTCGCCGGCAAGACACGGCGCCGAGAGCGACAGCCGCACCATCGCCGCCGCGATGGGCTGGGCCCTCAACGCGATTTCGCAGCCGAAGGCCGGCGCGGGCTCCTCGGCGGGCAGGTCGGCGGCGATCCCGGCTCCGGCCCCGTCCGAGAGCGCCGCCAGCGCCACCGGCGCATCCGGCAGGTTCGCGGGCTGCGGCGGGGCCGCGGGCGGCACCGGCAGATCGACCACAACCGCGTCTGCGGACGGCGCCGGCAGGGCGTCGGTCACGGTCTCGGGTACGGCATCGGCCATCGTCGTCTCCGCGGCAACATCCGCCACCGCGCTGGCCGACGCCACCTGCACCCCGTCAGGCGCGCTGGCGCGCCGGGTGTCGGTGGCGTAGGTCTGCATGACATAGCCCACCCCGAACGCGCAGCCGAGCGTTCCCGAGGATGGTGACAAGGCGTCTGGCGCTGAACATCGCGCTCTCCCACTGCTTCTTAACCGGAGACGAGGTCTAGACCGGGAAAGTGGCTGTGGTGGGGCGCCCGGGTGATCTGATTTTGCCGATGCCGTGGCAGGCCGGGATCAGGCGAACCGGCCGTGACAGTGCTTGAACTTCTTTCCCGATCCGCATGGGCAGGGATGGTTGCGGCCGGGATTGCCCCATGTCGCGGGGTCGTTTTCGTCGAATCCTTCCGCCGAGGAGGTCTCCTGCACGATCTGGCCATCCTTGCGGGTGTCCGCCGCCGCCGCCATTGCCGCGCGCTGGCGCTCGATCTCCTGCAGCATGGCCTGCTGCTCCTCCTCGGTCATCGGGCGGATCTGCGCGAGCTTCTGGGTGACATCGTGACGCAGGCTGTCGAGCATGGTTTCAAAAGCTGGAACGCCTCGTTCTTGTATTCGTTGAGCGGGTCGCGCTGGGCGTAGCCGCGAAACCCGACGACGCTGCGCAGGTGCTCGAGCCGCAGAAGGTGCTCGCGCCATTTGCCGTCGATGGTCTGCAGCAGGATCTGTTTCTCGATCGAGCGCATGCTGTCGGCGCCGAACTGGGCGGTCTTTCTCGCCATCATCTCGTCGGCGGCCTTTTTCCAGCCGTTCGGCGACGTGCTCGTCGTCGACGCCTTCCTCTTCACCCCAGTCCCTGACCGGCAGGTCGAGGCCGAGCTGTTCGCGCACCGCGGCGTCGAGCCCCTCCATGTCCCACTGGTCGGCATAGGTTTTGGGCGGCATGTGGCGGTCGATGAGGTCGTCGATCACCTCGCCGCGCATGTCGCGCACGATGTCGCTGAGATCGTCGGCCCGCATGATGTCGAGGCGCTGCTTGAAGATCACCTTGCGCTGCTCGTTCATCACGTCGTCGAACTTCAGCAGCTGCTTGCGGATGTCGAAGTTGCGCCCCTCGACCTTGGCCTGCGCGCGCTCGAGGCTCTTGTTCACCCACGGGTGGATGATCGCCTCACCCTCCTTCATGCCGAGCCCCGAAAGCACCTTTTCCAGCCGCTCCGAGCCGAAGATGCGCATCAGATCGTCATCGAGGCTGAGAAAGAACGCCGAACGCCCCGGATCGCCCTGCCGGCCCGAACGGCCGCGCAGCTGGTTGTCGATGCGCCGGCTCTCGTGGCGTTCGGTGGCCAGCACGAAGAGGCCGCCGGCCTCCTTGACCGCCTGTTCGTCGGCGGCATGGTCGGCCTCGATGCGCTGGCGGATGACCTCGGGGTCGGCGTCGGGCTCGGCCGCGATCGCCTCCATGATCTTGAAATCGACGTTGCCGCCCAGCTTGATGTCGGTGCCGCGCCCGGCCATGTTGGTGGCGATGGTCACCGCGCCCAGCTTGCCGGCATCGGCAACGATCTCGGCCTCTCTTTCGTGCTGGCGGGCGTTGAGGACGTTGTGCTGCACGCCGGCCTTCTGCAGCAAGGCGCTCAGCGTCTCGGACTTCTCGATCGAGGTCGTGCCAACCAGGACCGGCTGCTTTTTCTCGTGCGCTGCCTTGATGGCCGCGATGATGGCCTCGTATTTCTCGTCCTGGCTGCGATAGACGGCATCGTCCTGGTCGATCCGGGCGATGGGCAGGTTGGTCGGCACCTCGACCACGCCGAGGCCGTAGATCTCGGCGAATTCCTCGGCCTCGGTCGCCGCCGTGCCGGTCATGCCCGCGAGCTTGTCGTAGAGCCGGAAATAGTTCTGGAAGGTGACCTGCGCCAGGGTCACGTTCTCGGGCTGGATGTCGCAGCCCTCCTTGGCCTCGATGGCCTGGTGCAGCCCTTCGGACAACCGCCGGCCGGCCATCATCCTCCCGGTGAATTCGTCGATCAGCATCACCTGGTTGTCGCGCACGATATAGTCGCGATCCTTGAGGAACAGCTTGTGCGCCCGCAGCCCCTGATTGACGTGGTGCACGATGGTGGTGCTTTCAGGCTCATAGAGCGATTGTCCCTCGGGCAGGATGCCGGCCTCGTGCAGGGCTTTCTCGAGATACTCGTTGCCCTCGTCGGTCAGGGTGACGTTCTTCATCTTCTCGTCGAGGGTGAAATGCTCGTCCGAGAGCGTCGGAATGAGCTTGTCGACGGCGACGTAGAGATCGCTGCGGTCCTGCGCCGGGCCCGAAATGATCAGCGGCGTGCGCGCCTCGTCGATCAGGATCGAGTCGACCTCGTCGACGATGGCGAAGTTGTGGCCGCGCTGGTTCATCTCCGAGAGCGACGATTTCATGTTGTCGCGCAGATAGTCGAAACCGAGCTCGTTGTTGGTGGCATAGGTCACGTCCGCCGCGTAGGCCGCCTTCTTCTCGGCCTCGGGCTGCTGGGGATAGATCACCGCCGTCGTCAGCCCCAGCGCGGAATAGACCTTGCCCATCCACTCGGCGTCGCGCCTGGCGAGGTAGTCGTTCACGGTGACGATGTGCACGCCTTTGCCGGTCAGTGCGTTGAGATAGGTCGGAAAGGTCGCAACCAGGGTCTTGCCCTCGCCGGTCTTCATCTCGGCGATGTTGCCCTGATGCAGGAAGATGCCGCCCATGAGCTGCACGTCGAAGGCCCTCAGCCCCAGCGCCCGGCGCGCCGCCTCGCGGCAGTTGGCAAAGGCTTCGGGCAGGAGGCTGTCGAGGCTCTCGCCCCCGGCGATGCGCTGCTTGAAGCTCTCCGTGCGCTCGATCAGCCCGGCATCGTCCAGCGCCTCGAATTCCGGTTCCAGCGCGTTTATCCTGTCGATCAGGGGGCGCATCGCCTTGACCTTGCGGTCATTGGGGGAGCCGAAAATCTTTCGCGCGGCGGTCTTGATACCCAGCATGCTCTTTCCGTTCCGATGATGGGCAGAAACTTGACGGGCAATCGCTTGCCCCGGCCCCGGCACGGCCCTAGAAGGGGCCGGAAGAGCGGTCCTGCCACTATGCCAAGGCGATGTAAGGGCCCGCCCAAAGAGTGTCAACGTCAACAGGTCGCAGCGCCCGGGCGCCGGCCAGCAAAGGACCGATCATGCCCATGCCCCACCGTTCCCTCCTTGCCGCCGCGCTGGCCGTGCTCATGGCAGCCGCCCCCGCCGCCCGCGCCGAGGAAACGCCCGGCCAGACCGTCGACGCGGCCACCGTCCCGGCCACCGTGAACGACACCGAGATCACGCTCGGCCATGTCATCGCGCTGAGGGCCGAGTTGCCGCCGCAATACGACCAGTTCCCCCCGTGATGCTGTTTCAGGGCATCCTCGACCAGCTCATCCAGCAGACCCTGTTGATGCAGTCCTTCGACGGCGAGTTGTCGCGGCAAAGCGAAATCCTGATCGAGAACGAGCGCCGCGCGGTCGTCGCCGGCGAGGCCATCGCCGGGGTGGTGGGTGAGGGCATCGACGAGGCGGCGCTGAAGGCTGCCTATGACGAGGAATACCCCGCCGACGCCAACGAGACGGAATACCACGCCGCGCACATCCTGGTCGAAACCGAGGACGACGCCCGGAGCCTGATTGCCGAGCTTGCCGACGGCACCGGGTTCGCGGCGCTGGCGCGCGAGCGTTCCACCGGGCCGTCGGCGGCGGCGGGCGGCGATCTGGGCTGGTTCGGCGAGGGCGACATGGTGGGCGAGTTCTTCGCTGCCGTCGCGGCGCTGGCGCCGGGCGAAGTCTCGGCCCCGGTCCAGACCCAGTTCGGCTGGCACGTGATCAAGCTGCTCGAGACCCGCGACCGCGAACGTCCCGATTTCGAGACCGTCCGCCCCGAGCTCGAAGAACAGCTGCACGCCCGCGCGCTCTCGGCCCGCATCGACGAGCTGACCGCCGACGCCCGCATCGTGCGCGCCGACACCGCCGGGCTCGACCCCGCCGTGATCAACGACCGCAGCCTGCTGGAAGACTGACGATGGCCGCCAAGCTCAAGCGCTCGCCGCTGGCGCCCGAAGGCTTTCCGTCGCTGCCGGAAATCGGTGGGGTCAGCTTTGCCACCGCCGCGGCGGGTGTGCGCTACGGCGGGCGTACCGACGTGATGCTGGCGCGGCTTGCCCCCGGCACCGCCATTGCCGGGGTCTTCACCCGCTCGGCGACGCGCTCTTCGGCGGTGCTCGACTGCCAGAAGAAGATCGCCTTTCACTCCGAGGCGGGCGCCGCGATCGTGGTCAATTCCGGCAACGCCAACGCCTTCACCGGTCGCCACGGCGAGGAAGCGCTGCGCGCGATCACCACGACGGTGGCGGAAACGCTGGGCGTACCCGAGACGCGGGTCTTTACCTCATCGACCGGCGTCATCGGGGAAAAGTTGCCGCACGAGCGAATCACCGCCAGGCTGGCGGAACTGCGCGACAGCCTGTCATCCGGCGCCATCGAAGCGGCCGCGCGCGCGATCATGACCACCGACACCTTTGCCAAGGGCGCGGGTGCCGAGATCGAGATCGACGGCCAGCCGGTGCGCATCAGTGGCATCGCCAAGGGCTCGGGCATGATCGCCCCCGACATGGCGACGATGCTGGTCTACATCTTCACCGATGCCGCCATCGAGCAGCCGATCCTGCAGACGCTGGTTTCGGCGTTGAACGCGACCACCTTCAACTGCATCACCGTCGATGGCGACACCTCGACCTCGGATACGCTGCTGGTGGCGGCGACGGGCGCCTCGGGCATCCGCGTGACCGAACACAGCATGGCCTTCATGGAGGGGCTGCGCCGGGTGATGCTCGATCTGGCGCAGCAGGTGGTGCGCGACGGCGAGGGGGCGACCAAGTTCGTGACCGTCTCGGTCACCGGCGCATCGAGCGACGCCGACGCCCGCACCCATGCGCTGTCCATCGCCAATTCGCCGCTGGTCAAGACCGCCATTGCCGGCGAAGACCCCAACTGGGGCCGGGTGGTGATGGCGGTGGGCAAATCCGGCGCCCCCGCCGACCGCGACACGCTGGCGATCTGGTTCGGCGACATACCCGTCGCGCGCGACGGCTGGGTCAGCCCCGACTACCGCGAAGAGGACGCCGCGCGCTACATGAAACAGCCGGAAATCACCATCCATGTCGATCTCGGCCTCGGCGGCGGGCAGGCGATGGTGTGGACCTGCGATCTGACCCACGGCTATATCGACATCAACGCCGATTACCGGTCATGAAAACGGTTCTGGTCTCGGCCGTCGCGCTGATCGACGTCGACGGCCGCGTGCTGCTGACACAGCGGCCCGAGGGCAAGCCGATGGCGGGACTGTGGGAGTTTCCCGGCGGCAAGGTCGAGCCCTTTGAGACCCCCGAGGCGGCGCTGATCCGCGAGCTGCACGAGGAGCTCGGCATCGACACCTGGGAAAGCTGTCTGGCACCCCTGACCTTCGCCAGCCACGACTACGGGGATTTCCACCTGCTGATGCCGCTGTTCGCCTGCCGCAAATGGCACGGAACGCCGCAAGCGCGCGAGGGGCAGGCGCTCAAATGGGTGCGCCCGAACCAATTGCGCGACTATCCGATGCCGCCCGCCGACATCCCGCTGATCCCGATCCTGCGCGACTGGCTGTGAACTCGCGCCAAGGTTAATTGAATTTTAGTCAATTCAACCAAATCGTGGTATGGTGATGGCACAAGGGAAACACAGACATGCTGCAAACCATAATGATCGGAACCTGCGTTTTCGTTCAGGGGATCTTCGCGGGCACCCTGCCGAACGGATTTCATCGCGTCAGGGTTGGCAACAAGATCTATTCCGGCTGGCCGGTCGGCCGCAGCTCCTGAGCCGCGAATCCCAGGACATTTTTTGTTCAATCGGAAACGGTTCGACGGCGGGCACACGCCCGCCTTGGGGCGGGCGACCGTATGCCCGTCGCTGGCGCGACGGGCAAGTTCTTAATTCAAACGTGACACGCCATAACGGGTCTGATCTGGTGCGACACACTACGACATGAGAGAGGCGGGCGCCGGGCGCCCGCCTCTCTCCGTCATGCGCTGCGGGCGCTATTGCAGCTCGCGCTCGACCTCTTCGCGTTCGAAAATCTCGATGACGTCGCCCTGGCGAATGTCGTCGTATTTTTCGAACGCCATGCCGCATTCCTGGCCCGACTGGACCTCGGCAACCTCGTCCTTGAAGCGCTTGAGCGTCTTCAGCGTGCCCTCGTGGACCACCACGTCGTCGCGCAGGAGCCGCACGCCGGCCGAGCGCCGCGCCACGCCCTCGGTGACCAGGCAGCCCGCGACCTTGCCGACGCCCGAGACCTTGAAGACCTCGCGGATTTCGGCATAGCCGATGAAGTTTTCGCGGATCTCCGAGCCCAGAAGGCCGCTCGCCGCCGCCTTGACGTCGTCGACGAGGTCGTAGATCACGCTGTAATAGCGGATTTCCACACCCTTCTGGTTGGCGCTGGCGCGCGCCGGCGCGTTGGCACGGACGTTGAAGCCGAAGACCGGCGCTCCCGATGCCTCGGCCAGACCGATATCGGATTCGGTGATCGCGCCGACACCGGAATGCAGCACCCGAACGCGCACTTCCTCGTTGCCGATCTTCTCCATCGCCTGCACGATCGCCTCGGCCGAGCCCTGCACGTCGGCCTTGACCAGAATCGGCAGTTCCCTGACGTTCTCGCTTTCCTTGGCCTGTGCCAGGAGCTGTTCGAGCGAGGTCGCGGCACCGGCGACGGCGCGCTTTTCCTTGGCCGCGTGGTGGCGGTACTCGGCGATCTCGCGGGCCTGCGCCTCGGTGTCGACCACGTTGAGCACATCGCCGGCCTCGGGCGTGCCGTTGAGACCAAGCACCTCGACCGGCACCGACGGTCCGGCCTCGGTGACACGGTCACCGCGGTCGTTGATCAGCGCCCGGACCTTGCCGTACTGCTCGCCCACGACAAAGACGTCGCCCTGCCGGAGCGTGCCGCGCTGCACCAGCACGGTGGCCACCGGGCCGCGCCCGACATCGAGCTGCGCCTCGATCACCGCGCCCTCGGCGGCACGGTCGGGGTTGGCCTTGAGCTCGAGAATTTCCGATTGCAGCGCGATCGCCTCGAGAAGGTCGTCAAGCCCCTGCCGCGTGGTCGCGGAGACCTCGACATCCTGCACGTCGCCCGACATCGCCTCGACCACCACCTCGTGCTGGAGGAGTTCGGTGCGCACCTTGTCGGGGTTCGCCTGCGGCTTGTCGCACTTGTTGATCGCCACGATCATCGGCACCTTGGCTGCCTTGGCGTGGTTGATCGCCTCCACGGTCTGCGGCATCACCGAATCGTCGGCGGCCACCACCAGCACCACGATGTCGGTGACCTGCGCACCGCGCGCCCGCATCGAGGTAAAGGCCGCGTGGCCCGGCGTGTCGAGAAAGGTCAGCACCGCGCCGCTGTCGGCGGTGATCTGGTAGGCGCCGATATGCTGGGTGATGCCGCCGGCCTCACCCTCGACCACCTTGGCGTCGCGGATCGCATCGAGAAGCGAGGTCTTGCCGTGGTCGACATGGCCCATCACGGTGATTACCGGCGGGCGCGACTTCAGATCCTCGGGCTTGTCCTCGATCTGGTCGATCACGTCTTCGACATCGGAAGCCGACACCCGCGTCACCCGGTGTCCGAATTCCTCGATGATCAGCTCGGCGGTATCGGCATCGATGATCTCGTTCTGGGTGGCCATGATGCCGTTCTGCATCAGCGCCTTGACCACGTCGGCAACGCGCTCGGCCATGCGGACGGCCAGTTCGCCGACGGTGATCGCCTCGGGCAACTGCACGTCGCGCACGACCTTTTCGCGCGCCTCGTGCCCGCCCAGCGCCTTTTGCCGGGCACGTTCCTGCTTGCGCTTCATCGCCGCCATCGACCGCTGTCGCCCGCCTTCGCCGCCCGAAAGCGCCTGGTTGAGCGTCAGCTTGCCCGAACGGCGGCCATCATCGCGACCCTTGCCACGGCCACGGCCCTTCTGATCGCGGTCCGGGGTCTCCTCGTGCCGCGGCGGTGCCTTGACGGGGGGCGTGCGCGCCGGCGGTGCTTCCTCGACCGGCGCCTCGGTGGCACGGCGGGCGGCCGCCTCGACCTCCTCGCGCAGGCGTTCCTCTTCCACTTCCTTGGCGCGCAGACGCTCCTCGGCCTCGCGCTGTTCGCGCTCCTTTTCCTCGGCCTCCTGGCGGCGGCGGAGCTTTTCTTCCTCGCGTGCCTGTTCCTCGGCCTCGCGGCGCGCGATTTCCGTGGCCTCGCGCTGCTTGGCCGCCTGCAATGCCTTCAGCCGGCGCTCCATCTCGGAGTCGGAAATCCCTGCCGGGCGTCCCTTGCCCTCGATCGACGGCGCCTGACCGGCCCCCGGCGCGGGGCCGCGCGGCGCCGCACCCGGCTTGGGCTTGACGACGCGCTTGCGCTTGGTTTCCACCACGACGTTCTTGGTGCGGCCGTGGCTGAAGCTCTGCTTCACGTTCCCCGACCGGGGACCGCCACGCACACCCAGAGTTTTCTTGCCGTCGTTGTCGCTCATCTGGTCTTCTTTCCTTTCCGGCGTCCCATTTCGCCGCCCGGGACGCGCAGGCCCTTGAGCCTTGCGGCATCCTCTACAACACGTCGCACCAAACCTCCATCCCCCAAGGCGGCATGGATCGTGGTCGGGCGGCCAAAGGCGCGGCCCAGTTCGTCGGCCGTCAGCCAGCCGATGAATGTCCCATCCGAGGGCGTGCTAAGCTTCGATTTGCCCCGCTCCGACCCGTCGCTGGCCTGGATCAGGACGCTGGCATTGCCGCGCGCCAGCCAGTCCTTGACCTTCTCGTAACCCGCCACCGCCTGGCCGCCCTTGCGCGCGAGGCTGATGAGGCTCACCACGCGGTGCGCCAGCTGCGCCTCGACCGATGCCGTCAACCCGTCGGGCAGCCGCACCGGCTGTTTCGCGGCGCGGGCAAAGAGGTTCTTCGCGACCGCCTGTTCAAGCGCCGCGCGCTGCGGCAGCACCCAGATGCCCCGTCCCGGCAGCTTGGCGGCGATGTCGGGCACCACCTCGCCCTCGGGGCCGACCACGAAACGCAGGAGCGCCGACGCCGGATGCACCTCGCCGGTGGCGATGCATTTGCGCTCCGGACCCTCGTCCCGGTCCCCGGGATGCCCTCCGCGACCCATTCGGTGCCTAGTGCGAAGCCCGAAGGATCAGGCCCCGCCCTCCCCTGCGACAGGTTCCACAACCGGTTCGGGCGCCTCTCCGCCATTGGGCACCAGATCGTCGGGGTCGACCCAGCCCAGCATCACGCGGGCGGTCATCACCATGTTCTGAGCCTCTTCAAGCGAGACGTCGAAGGACTCCGAGGATACCGTCGTCCTTGACCCGCTCGCCATCGACCGTGGTCCAGCCGCCCGCCAGTTCCCAGTCGGCGCAGGTGGCGAAATCCTCCAGCGTCTTGACGCCGTCCTCGGTCAGCGCCTTGACCATCTGGGGTGTCAGCCCCTCGAAATCAATAAGGCTCTGCTCGGCGCCCAGCGCGCGGGCCTCGTCGAGCGCCGCGCGCGCCTGCGCATCAAGCACATCGCGCGCCCGCGCCTGCAGCTCCTGGGCAGTGTCCTCGTCGATGCCGTCGATCGTCAACAGCTCGTCCTGCTCGACATAGGCCACCTCCTCGAGGTTGGTGAAGCCTTCAGACACCGGGGAGCTGGGCAAAGAACTCATCGAGATCGAGCGTGGTCATGAAGAGGTTGGTGCGCTCCTCGAACTCCTTCTGCCGGCGCTCGCTGTCCTCGGCCTCGGTCATGATGTCGATGTCGAGCCCGGTCAGCTGGCTGGCAAGCCGCACGTTCTGGCCGCGCCGGCCGATGGCGAGGCTGAGCTGTTCCTCGGGCACCACCACCTCGATGCGCTCGGCTTCCTCGTCGAGCACCACCTTGCTGACCTCCGCCGGCTGAAGCGCGTTGACGAGGAAGGTCGGCTGATCCTCGTTCCACGGGATGATGTCGATCTTTTCGCCCTGCAGCTCGTTCACCACCGCCTGCACCCGGCTGCCGCGCATGCCGACGCAAGCGCCGACCGGGTCAATCGAGTTGTCGTAGCTGATCACCGCGATCTTGGCGCGGCTGCCGGGGTCGCGCGCGACCGCCTTGATCTCGATGATGCCGTCGTAGATTTCCGGCACCTCCATCTTGAACAGTTCGGCCATGAATTCCGGCGCGGTACGGCTGAGGAAGATCTGCGGGCCGCGGGTCTCGCGGCGGACGTCCTTGATGTAGGCGCGGATGCGGTCGCCGTTGCGATAGCTCTCGCGGCCGATCTTGTCGTTGCGGCGCAGGATCGCCTCGCCGCGGCCGACATCGACGATGATGTTGCCGTATTCCTCGCGTTTGACGACGCCATTGATGATGGTGCCGGCGCGGTCCTTGAATTCCTCGTACTGGCGGTCGCGCTCGGCCTCGCGCACCTTTTGCAGGATCACCTGCTTGGCGCTCTGCGCGGCGATCCGGCCCAGCTCGACCGGCGGCACCTCGTCGATGATCTCGTCGCCGGGCTCGGGCGGGGTGTCCTGATCGACCCCCTCCATCAGCGCGCGGTCGGTCTCGGTCGGCTTGCGCAGCAGGAACCGGCGGATGCGGCGGGTTTCGGGCTCGGCACCCTCTTCCTCGGGGGCGATTTCGGTGATACCGGACAGCACCACCACGTCGGGGCGGGCCCGCGCCACGTCCTGCGCGCCCTGCGCGGCGTCGATCTGCGACTGAAAGCTCTCGATCTCGCCCTCGTCGGTCACGGTGCGCACGCGGCTGAAGGTGGCGCGCCCGGTGCGGCGGTCGATGGTGACGCGGATATCCATCTCGGCGCCGTAGCGGCTCTTGGCGGCACGGGCGAGGCTTTCCTCCATCGCCTCGACCACCAGCACCGGGTCGATCATCTTTTCGCGTGCCACCGCCTCGGCGGTTTGCAGCAGTTCCAGCTGGTTGGCAGAGGTAATCGCCATCTCTCAGTCCTCCTCAGGCCCTTGGCCAGACTCTTGGGCAGACCCTTCGGCCTGGATCTCGTCGAAATCGTCTTGGTTCAGTGTACCGGCATCCTTGCGCGCCTTGAGCATGTCGCGGACCAGCTCGTCGGTCAGAATGAGCTTGGCCTCGCTCAGCCAGTCGAATTCGATCCCCACCGTCACCGTGTCCGCGCCGGTCCCGATGTTGATCAGCACCTCGTTGCCCTCGACGCCCGCCAGCACACCCTTGAAGCGCTTGCGCCCATCGATCGGCTCGGCGGTCTCGAGCCTGGCCTCGTAGCCTTCGAAATCGGCAAAATCCTTCAGCCGGGTAAGCGGGCGGTCGATGCCCGGGCTCGATACCTCGAGCGTGAACGCGTCCTCGATCGGGTCCTCGACATCGAGCACCGCGCTGACCGCGCTCGAGATCTCGCCGCACTCGTCGACCTCGATGCCGCCGCCCGGTCGCTCGGCCATGATCTGCAGCCTGACCGCCTTGCCGCCCATCAGGCGCACGCGCACCAGATCGAACCCCATCCCCTCGATCACCGGGGTGAGGATCTCGGCCGGGCGGCGGTCGATTGCAGTCTTGGCTATCAGATCGTTGCTCACGCAGTTGGTTCCAGAAACGAAAAAACGGGCGCGCGGCCCGTCGATACCTGCCGGTGGAGCCTGCCGGTGTGGACCCGGCGGCGCCGCTGTTGAGGGGCATATACGCGCGATGACCCGAGTCTGCAAGGGGTGTGTGTCCGATGTGACTCGGTTCGATTCCCGTGTCACCTGCTGAATGGCATACTCGTTGAACTGCTCGTTTACCGTCGATAGCCTGAAACCGACGAATTCCGAGGCTGGGAATGGTACGCAAGAAACCGCTGCTTGAACAGTTTCGGGATAACCCGAGAAACGACTGGCAGATCAGAGATATCGAGAAGCTATGCAATCAGGTTGGCCTGAATCTGCAACCACCCGGCAACGGGAGTCACTACAAGGTGTACAGCGACCACCTCAGAGACGCGCTGACGATTCCGGCTCGGCGGCCGATCAAACCGCCCTATATCCGTAGTCTGGTAAGCTATGCGTATGCGCATATCGCAAATTTGAACGACAAGGCGGGCAACGACGATGACTAAGTACGCAATCGTGATTGTACCCCTCGATGACGAGGACGGCGGCGGGTATCTTGGTTTCGCTCCAGATCTGCCCGGCTGCATGTCGGATGGCGAAACCCAATCCGAAGCCTTGCAAAACACGCAGGACGCAATCGGGGAGTGGCTCGATCTTCAACGCAGCCGAAACGTGGAAATTCCCGATCCCGGCAGCGCCTCGGCGCTCGCGCAGCAGCGCGAGGAGCAGCTTCTCGACGCGATCCGTTCGCTGGCCGATTATCGCAAACAGGTCGATGCCGACTATCGGGAACAGGTCGATGAAGAAAACAAGAGGCTGAAGCGCAAGCTGGCCGAACTCATCGCGGTTCTGAAGGACACCCCCCCAAGAAGACTTCCCAACATCGACGTGGAAAAATCCATGTCCAATCTCAAACCGACACGACCGCACTGACACGTTATCCAGCCATCGTCGCGTGACCCCGCCCGGCCCGCGGGCGCGTTCGCGCCCACCCGGGGGGCCGCATGCCCTGTCTCTCGAAAACGGCCGCATGTTCAAGCCATACGGACCCGGGAACAGAACCCGGGTCGGTCCCGCCCTGTTCAGTCCTCCCGCCCCAGCGTATCCATCACCTCCACCAGTTCGGCACTGATGCCGGGCTCCGACAGGGCGTGACCGGCCAGCGGCACCATCCGCAGGTCGGCGCCGGGCCAGGCGCGGGCAATGCGATACGCCGCCCGGGGCGGGCAGATCATGTCGTAGCGGCCCTGCACGATGGTTCCGGGAATATCCGCGATACGGTCCATCTGGTCGTGGATCTGCCCGTCGTGGTCGAGAAACCCGCCATGGGTGAAGTAATGGTTTTCCAGCCGGGCAAAGGCACGCGCATAATCGGGCGGGCCGTCGCCGCCGGTGCCGGTCGAGCCCACGCTCGCCAGCGCGTTTTCCCACGCCGACCAGGCGCGGGCGTGGCGCGTCTCCTCGGCCAGGTCGCCCGAAAACAGCCGCCGGTGATAGGCGGCGATCATGTCGCCGCGTTCGGCCTCGGGGATCGGGCGCTGGAACGCCTCCCAGGTTTCGGGCCAGAACCGCCCCGCGCCACCGCCGTAGAACCAGTCGAGCTCGGCCCGGGTCATGGTGAAGACACCGCGCAGCACCAGATGCGCGACCCGCTCGGGATGGGTCTGGGCATAGATCAGCCCCAGCGTCGCCCCCAGCTGCCGCCGAACACGATCCAGCGGTCGATCCCGAGGCGGCGGCGGATATGTTCGATGTCGGCGACCAGGTGCCAGGTGGTGTTGGCCTCGACGCTGGCGTGAGGCGTCGACCGTCCGCAGCCGCGCTGATCGAAGAGCACGATGCGAAACACGCGCGGATCGAAATAGCGCCGCATTGCCGGGCTGCAGCCGCCGCCCGGGCCGCCGTGCAGGACCACCACCGGCCGCCCGGCCGGGTTGCCGGACTGCTCGACATAGATTTCGTGCCCGTCGCCCACCTCCATCATCGTCCGCTCGAACGGATCGAGCGGCGGATAGAGATACTGGACTGCGCTCTTTTGGCCTGCGTATTTGTCCATGTCCGTCCTATATAGAGGCCCGGACCACAAGACCACATGGAGAGCGGAATGCAAGCGGCGCGGAGCACGATCGACCAGGCCGAGGTGGCGAAATTCGAGGCGATGGCCGCCGAATGGTGGGATCCGAACGGCAAGTTCAAGCCGCTGCACATGCTCAACCCCTGCCGGCTGGACTACATCACCGCGCAGATCGCGGCCGAATTCGACCGCGACCTCGCCGCCCCCGCGCCCTTTGCCGGGTTGCGCATCCTCGACATCGGCTGCGGCGGCGGTCTCCTGTCGGAACCGATGGCGCGACTCGGGGCCGAGGTGGTGGGCGCCGACGCCGCCGCGGGCAACATCCCCGTGGCCCGGCTCCATGCCGAGCAGTCGGGGCTCGTCATCGACTACCGCCACACCACCGCCGAGGCGCTGGCCGAGGCGGGCGAGCGTTTCGACGCGGTGCTCAACATGGAGGTGGTCGAGCACGTCCCCGACCCCCTGGATTATCTGACCGCCTGCCGGCAACTGGTGCGCCCCGGCGGGCTGCATGTCTGCTCGACCATCAACCGCACCGCCAGGAGCTTCGCCGCCGCCATCGTCGGCGCAGAATACATCATGCGCTGGCTGCCGAAGGGCACCCATGAATGGTCGAAATTCATCACCCCCGGCGAGCTTTATTCGCTGCTAGAACGGGCGAGTTTCCGGCCGGTCGACCGCAAGGGTTTCGTCTTCAACCCGCTGTCGTGGTCGTGGTCGCTGTCGGATCGCGACCTCGGCGTGAACTACGTCACCACCAGCGTCGTTCCGGCCTGAACGGCAGGCATTTCCGAGGGCCTTGCACCGGCCCGGTGCTGTTGCCGGTGCAAGGCGCCCGGATAGCGCGTGTTGCAGCCTTTTGACTTCATCCCGTCCGGCCCGCATGCGGGCCGGGCATGCGCCCGCCCGACCCAAGGCGGGCGCATTCGCGCCCACCCGGGCGGCCGCATGCCTTCTGTTCGCAGACGAGTGAATCCGCTCCGGTTCCACGCACTCTATCCATTGGGCTCCAGCTTGGTGCGCAGTTCGCGCAGGACCGGCAGGGCGGCGCGTACCCGCGCCTCGCCCAGTTCGTCCACCAGTTCCGAGATCACCGGCGTGATCGCCGCGATCGCGGCGTCCCGCGCCTGTCGCCCCGCCGGGCTTATGGTGACCATCTTGCGCCGCGCGTCGTCCCAGTCGGGGCGGATATGCACATAGCCCGCCCATTCGAGTTTCTGCAGCGTGTTGGTCATCGCCCCGCGGGTGACGTGAAACGACTTGGCCAGCTGCGCCGGGCTGCGCTCTTCACCGACGTGGGCAAGGTGGTTCAGCACCGAGAAATGCGAGATTTCCATCCCCTTGGGCAGGACCCGGCTCAGCCAGTTGCGGATCAGCTGTTCGTTGGTCAGGATCTCGCTGAAGAGCGTCACCGCCGGGGATTGCCGGGGTTTTCGCTCATTTCGGATCACCGGCCAGCCTCTCCTGCCGCAGGGACGGGATGCGGCGCCTCGCTTCTGTCACGGCTCGCGCGTCCAGATCAACGCATATCACGCCCGGCTCGTGGCCGGCATCGGCCAGAACCTCGCCCCGGGGGACCAACCGCGAGCGAATGCCCGTGCGTCTGCCGCGCCCGCCCGCGGGTGGCGGGGTGGGTGCCGGTCTGCGCCGGCGCAAGCACATAGCTGCCGGTCTCGATGGCGCGGGCGCGCAGGAGCGTCTCCCAATGCGCCGCGCCAGTGACCGGCGAGAACGCCGAAGGCACGGTCAATATCTCCGCCCCGGCCTGCGCGAGGTGCCGGTAGAGCCCGGGAAAACGCAGATCGTAGCAGATACTCAGCCCGATGGTGCCAAACGGCGTGGGCGCCAGCACCGCCTGCTCACCGGGGCGATAGCCGTCCGATTCGCGATAGGTCTCGGTCTTTGACACCACGACGTCGAACATGTGGATCTTGTCATAGCGCGCGGCGATGGACCCGTCCGGCGCGATCAGGAACGAGCGGTTGGCAAACCGGCCGTCGGCGTCGCCGGTCCTGAGCGCGAGCGAGCCGATCAGGCACCAGACCCCGGCCGCGCAAGCGCGATCGCGCAGCGCCGCGAGCGTCGGGTCATCGGCCTGACGGCTGAGAACCTCGGCCTGCCGCGCGCGGCTGGTCGAGATGCAGTTCGTCACCTCGGGGGTCAGCACGAACCCCGCGCCCATTTCCAGCGCCCGGTCGAAGAGCTTCGAGACAGCGCGAAGATTGTCCTCCGGGCGGATCGCTGCCGGTCATCTGGATCAGCGCCGCCCTCATGCCGCCAGCATCGGGTCCAGCCTGCCCGCGCGCTCCAACGCATAGAGTTCGTCGCAACCGCCCACATGCACGCCGCCGATGAAGATCTGCGGCACCGTGCGCCCGCCATCGGCGCGCGCGATCATCTCGGCCTTGCGGCCGGGATTGGTCAGCACGTTGATCTCGGCGTAGCTCACGCCCTTTTGATCGAGCAGCCGCTTGGCGGCATGGCAGAAGCCGCAAAGCGGCGAGGTATAGATTTCAACCTGTTTCATTGATGGCCCCGAATGTCGTTGTCGGGGCCAATCTAGGTGTCCCGGGTGACCCGCGCCAGTACCAGCACGCGCACATCCCGTGCGCCGCCGTCGAGACACGCCAGCGCCGCCGCCGCCAGCGTCGCGCCCGAGGTCATCACATCGTCGACCAGCAGCACCGTCCGGCCACGCAATCGCGCCGCCCGCGCCGGGTGGACCGCGATCGCGCCCGAGAGCGCGCCGAACCGCGCCTCCGCCCCCATCCCGTCGAGCACCGGCGTGCGGACACGGCGCCGCAGCAGATCGGGACAGTCCGGCAGGCCGAGGTGGCGCGCCAGCGCCCGGGCGAGCAGCGCCGACTGGTTGTAGCGCCGTCGCAGCAGGCGGGCCCAATGGAGCGGCACCGGCGCAATCAGCATGTCGTCGCTCACCAGTGGCCGGGCCGCGCGCGCCAGCCACAGCGTCGCCGGGCGCACCACGTCCTGCCGGTCGCCATGCTTGAGGCCGAGGATCAGCTTGCGGGCGTTGTCGCGATAGAGCATCGCCGCGCGCCCCATGCTCCAGGGCCGGGCGGTGGCGAGGCAGTCGTCGCACTGCACCGCCTCGCCATCATCCGTGCCGGGCAGCGGGGTGCCGCAGGTCCGGCACACCAGCCCGGCGATGAACGGCGTGTCGCGCCAGCACGGACCGCAAAGCCCGAAGTCGCTGTCCACCAGCGTGCCGCAGAGCGTACAGCGCGGCGGATAGACCAGCCGCAGAGCGGTTTGCAAAGCGCCGGGCATCATCCTAGTTTCCGCCCCATGACAAGACCCCTCACCGACCGAGCGTCCCTGATCCGCAACCGCCACCGCGCCGGGCGCGCGCCCGTCGCCTTTCTGCACGAGCTGGCGCGCGCCGAGATCGAGGATCGTCTGGCAATGGTTAAGAAATCCTTTCGCGCCGCCGCCGTAGTGGGCGGTTTCCCGCGGCTGTGGCAGGGGCTCTTGCCGGACGCGCAGCAGGTCGAGGACGCCGACACCCTGCCGCTCGACGAGGCCGCCCATGACCTCGTCGTGCACGCGATGGCGCTCCATTGGGCCAACGACCCCGTGGGACAGCTTATCCGGGCGCGCCGCGCACTCAGGCCCGATGGGCTCTTTCTGGCGGTCTTTCCCGGCGGCCAGACCCTGCACGAATTGCGCGCGTCACTGGCGCAGGCCGAGGCCGACCTTTCCGGCGGGCTCTCGCCGCGGGTGGCGCCAATGGGCGAGGTGCGCGCGCTGGGCGCGCTGCTGCAGCGGGCGGGTTTCGCGCTGCCGGTGGCCGACGCGGTGCGGCTCAACGCAAGCTACGCCTCGCCGATCGAACTGATGCGCGAGTTGCGCGGCATGGGCGAGGCCAACGCGCTCGCCGACCGGCGCCGGCAACCGACCCGCCGGGCACTGATCGACCGGGCCTGCGCGATATATCGGGAAAGCTACGGCGCCGGCGGCCGCATCCCGGCCACCTTCGAGCTGATCGTGCTGACCGGCTGGGCGCCGGCGCCCGGCCAGCCCCAACCGCTGCGCCCGGGCTCGGCCACCACACGGCTCGCCGATGCGCTCGGAACCAGAGAAACGCCGCTCGAAGATTGACGACCGCCGGCAACCGTATATGTCCAGTGCGGACCCTGCACGAGATGAGAAAGCCGCCCATGCCCGATGTCTCCGCCGCGCCGGCCCGCCCCGCCCATGCCCCCGCCGATCATCCCGCGATCGCCCCCGGCAGAACCGGCATCCTGCTGGCCAATCTCGGCACCCCCGATCACTATGGCTACTGGCCGATGCGCCGCTATCTCAGCGAGTTCCTGTCCGACCGCCGGGTGATCGACTATTCGCCCTGGAAATGGCAGCCGCTCCTGCAGCTCGTGATCCTGTCGAAACGCCCGTTCACCAGCGGCGCCGCCTACCGCTCGATCTGGAACGAGGAAAGGAATGAAAGCCCGCTGTTGACGATCACGCGGGCGCAGACCGAAAAGCTGGCGCAGACCCTGCACGATCGTTATGGCGACCGCGTCATGGTGGATTTCTGCATGCGCTACGGCAACCCCTCGACCCGGTCCAGGGTACGGGCCATGGTCGAGGCGGGATGCCGGCGCATCCTGTTCTTTCCGCTCTATCCGCACTATGCCGGCGCCACCTCGGCCACCGCCAACGACCACTTCTTCCGCGCCCTGATGCAGGAGACCCGGCAGCCGGCGGCGCGGGTCATTGAGCCCTATTTCGAGCATCCGCTCTATATCGAGGCGCTGGCGCAATCGGTCGAGCGCGCCTATGACAAGCTCGATGCCCGCCCCGAGCTGCTGGTGGTCTCCTATCACGGCATGCCGAAACGCTATCTGATGCAGGGCGACCCCTATCACTGCCAGTGCCAGAAGACGACCCGTCTGCTGCGCGAGCGGCTGGGCTGGGAGGAAACCGAGATCACCTCCACCTTCCAGTCGGTGTTCGGGCCCGAGGAGTGGCTGCGGCCCTACACGGTCGAGGAGGTCGCCCGCCTCGCCCGCGAGGAGGGCAAGCGGCGCATCGCCGTGATCGCCCCCGCGTTTTCCGCCGATTGCATCGAGACGCTTGAGGAGATCAACGAGGAGATCCGCGAGAGCTTCGAAGGCGCGGGCGGCGAGAGCTTCAGCTACATCCCGTGCCTCAATGACGACGACACCCATATCGCCGCGCTCGCGGCAGTGATCGACGAAAACCGGGGGCTGGCTGGATTGACGCGCCGCGAGCGGCTGACATTGTCGTGAAGACCGGCCGAATCCGGCTATCCTGACCGTGAAAGACCCGGGAACCCGTGTAACAGGCCACTTACCGGATGTGTTGACGATCACGTCCGTTGGGTGGCGCCACCGGCAACGCAGATCCGCTTCGGGCCCATGGTTGACCTTGCGGCATGTCGCGGCAATTGTCGGCCATGGCGGGCGATACCGGAGCCAGCCGGAAGGAGGACCGCGTCATGCGCCGCGACGAGTTGACAGAACGTTTCCGCGCCTTGCACGTCCCGGGCAGGCCCGTGGTGATGCCGAACCCCCGGGACATCGGATCGGCGAAGGTCATGGCCGGGCTGGGGGCGCTGGCGCTGGCGACGACCTCTTCCGGGCATGGTTTCACGCAGGGGCTGCCCGACGGCGGCCGGGTGACGCGTGAGTTGGCCCTGCGGCACGCCGCCGATATCTGCGCCGCAGTCGATGTCCCGGTAAACGGCGATTTCGAGAACGGATTTGGTAACAGTCCCGAGACGGTCGCCGAAACCGTGAAGCTGGCGGCCGAGGCCGGTCTGGCCGGTGTCTCGATCGAGGACACGGCCTTCCCGGAGAAGGACTCCTATCCGTTTGATCAGGCTCTGGCCCGGGTAGAAGCGGCGGTTTCCGCGGCCCGCGCGGCGGGCATCGTACTGACGGCCCGCGCCGATGGCTGGCTTGTGAAGACCTATGACCAGGCCGAGGCCGTCCGGCGCTGTCAGGCGTTCGCCCGGGCAGGTGCCGACGTGATCTACGCGCCGCTGGTGGATGCGGACACCACCCGTGCATTGACCGCCATCGGGACACCGGTCAACCTGCTCGCCGCGGGCGATATGCGTGATCTGACCACGGAGCAGATGGGGGCGCTTGGCGTCGCGCGCATTTCAATCGGCGGAGGACTGGCCCGGGTCACGCAACAAGTGACCATCGACGCTATCAGGGCGATGCTGGAACGGGGCGATTTCACCATCCTGAGGGGTGCCGCGAACATGGCCGAAGTCGAGGCGTTCTTGACCAGGTGAGTCCCAGGACCGCAGGTGCGGGCCTTCTCTTTCGACGGCTTTTCTCGACAGGCCCCTGTCTGCGGCAACAGGTGCCAGACAGGACAACGGAGATAGTGCCCGGATGGCGGCCTGGTCCCGCATGCCTGTCGGGACCACCGAATCGCTCGCGCAAACCTGCGAGGGCGCAGCCTTGACGTAATCCGGCCCGTGAGAGTGAGTCGCGCGGTGCTTCGACACAACTGGCAACGGGCCTGACAGTGTGATCGAGGCCTCGTTGCCGGTCGCGGACACCGCGGGCGGGCGTCCGGGGGGCTGGCCCCCGGCCCTTGTGCCCGCCCTCAGATCAGCAGCACCTGCGTGCCGACGTTGGTGAGCCTGAAGAGCTCCTGGATGTGCTGGTTGTAAAGCCCGATGCAACCGTTCGACGAGCGCCGCCCGATCTTGCGGGTGTCGTGGGTGCCGTGGATACGGTAATAGGTCCAGCTGAGATAGAGCGCATGTGTGCCGAGCGGGTTGTCCGGCCCGGGCCCGACATAGTGCGGCCAGTCGGGATTGCGCTCGAGCATCGACGGCGTCGGGCGCCATTCCGGACCCACCACCTTCTGCACCACGCTGGTGCGGCCGCGGCGGGTGAGTTCCTCGGTCATCGGCACGGATGTGGGGTAGAGCTTGTAGATGGTCTGATCCTCGGACCAGAAATGCAGCGCTCGCGAACCGGTATCGACGAGGATGGCGCCGTTATGCAGGTTCGAGAAATAGGGCTGCCAGTGCAGCGCCCGGAAGCTGGAGATATTGTGGCGCACGCTTTCCGAGACGTCCTGTTCCATCTCGATGGTGGTGGCGCTGTCCATGTTCTGGGCCAGCGCCGGCGCACCGATCGCGGCGGCGGTACCGGCCAGGAAGGCGCGTCGGTTCCAGCCGTGGGAATTTGCCTTCGTCATTGTTGACGCTCCGTATTTGCAGGCTTTGATTTCAGGCTTCTGGTGCTGCCGGAATATATTGCGCGAATGCCGCAGTCGCAAATCAAACATGTGTTAGCGGGCAAACAAGCGCCCAAGCGGGTTTGATCAACCGGCCCGCAACCGCTAAAGGAAACGGATAAACCGGACAATTCAGAGACATTCATGGCGCGCCTTTTAGCTCTTTTCCTTCCGGCCCTGCTGATTCTCTCCGCCTGCGCCGACACCGTCACCGGCCCGCGGATCGGCGCCGACGGCAAGCCGCTGCCGCAGATTTACTGGATCCGCCCGGGCGAGACCTCCGCGGTCCAGTACCGGATGCTCGACGCGATCAACGCGCTGCGGCAAGCCTCGGGCGCGCAACCGCTGACATTCGATTCGCGCCTCAACGCCGCCGCCGCCACCCATTCGCGCGACATGTCGCTGCAGAACCGTCCGTGGCATTTCGGCTCCGACGGCTCGTCACCGCTCGACCGCGTCCGGCGCGTGGGCTACCGGGGCGAATTGCTGGGCGAGAACATCTCGGAGACCTTCGAGACCGAAATCGTGACGCTGGCGGCGTGGATGGAAGAAGAACACACCCGCCGGGTGATTCTCGACCCGAAGGCCGACGAGATGGGCTTTGCCTGGCTGCAGGAAGACAACGGCAAGATCTGGTGGACCCTCGTCACCGGCAACAGCACCGGCCACAACGCCGGCGGCGACGGCGTGTCCTCCTGACGTCACGCCCTCATCAGGGCGTCAGCACCACCGGGTGCCGTCGCCGACCATCGCATAGACCCACTCGATATCCCGGTTCTTGAGCGAGATGCAGCCCTCGGTCCAGTCCTTGCGCCGGTCGCGCGGGTTGCCGTTGGGCCGGCCGTGGATGAAGATGTCGCCGCCCGGGCTCTTGTCGGCGGCCCGCGCCACGGCGATGTCGTGTCCGTTGGGGTAGGATATCCCCAGTGACAGGTGAAAGGCGCTGTCGGGATTGCGCCGGTCGATGCGGTAGACCCCTTCGGGGGTCTTGCCATCGCCTTCGAACTGCTTGTGCCCGGCGGGCGCGGATCCCAGCTCGACCGGATAGGACCGCAGCACCCGGTCGTTGTGCATCAGATAGAGCTTGCGGTCGGTCTTTTGCACGATGACGCGGGTGACCTCGGGGCCGTTATAGGTCTTGAACTTCGACCCGCACCCACCCACCAACGCGACGGCCAGCACCACCGCTGCGAACTTGAACACCTGCATCGCCCTCTTCCGACATTGTTGAACGATTATCGCCAGTCTACCCAATTTCGGCGGCTTTAGGAATCCCGCAAATCGCGCCGGCGATCATCACGGCCGGATTCACTCCGCCGCCTCGTCAGCGCCCAGGAACCCGCCCGACTGGCGCGCCCAGAACCGCGCGTAGAGCCCGCCGCGCGCCAGCAGATCGGCGTGGCTGCCCTCCTCGGCGATGCGGCCCTCCTCCAGCACCACGATCCGGTCCATCTGCGCGATGGTCGAAAGCCGGTGCGCGATGGCGATCACGGTCTTGCCCTCCATCATGCCGTAAAGCGTTTTCTGGATCATTGCCTCGACCTCGCTGTCGAGCGCGCTGGTGGCCTCGTCGAGGATGAGGATCGGCGCATCCTTGAGAATCACCCGCGCCAGCATGATCCGCTGGCGTTGCCCGCCAGAGAGCTGCACCCCGCGTTCACCGACATGCGCGTCATAGCCGCGCCGGCCCTGCGGATCCTGCAGATCGAGGATGAATTCGTGCGCCTCGGCCTTTTTCGCCGCCGTCACGACCTCGTCCTCGGTCGATTCGGGCCGACCGTAAAGGATGTTCTCGCGCACCGAACGATGCAGGAGCGCACTGTCCTGCGGGACCATGCCGATACGGGCGCGCAGGCTTTCCTGCGTGACCTGCGCGATGTCCTGCCCGTCGATCTCGATGCGCCCGCTCTCGGCATCATAGAACCGCAACAAGAGCTTCACCAGCGTCGACTTGCCGGCCCCCGAGCGCCCGACGATGCCGATCCGCTCGCCCGGCGCAAGGCTCAGCGTAACCCGGTCGAGCCCGCCGGCGCCGCGGCCGTAATGGTGCGACACGCCGTCAAGCCCGATCCGGCCCTCGCGCAGATCGAGCGCGGGCGCGCCCGGCGCGTCGGTGAGGCCGATGGGCTGGGCGATGGTCTCCATCCCCTCGGCCACCACGCCGAGTTGACGGAAAAAACTGGTGAGCGCCCACATGATCCAGCCGGTCATCGCATTGAGCCGCAGCGTCAGCGCGGTGGCCGCCGCCACCACCCCGACCGACGCCGCCCCCTGCACCCAGAGCGCCATCGCCCAGCCGACGACGCCGACGATCAGCAGCCCGTTGAGGAACACCAGCACCACATCCATGATGGTGAAGATGCGCATCTCGGCGCGAAAGGTGCGACGGGTGTTCTCGATCGCCTCGCGGGCGTGTTCCAGTTCGTCCTGGTGATGGGCGAAGAGCTTGACCGAATGGATGTTGGTGTAGGCGTCGACCACCCGCCCGGTGACCTGCGAACGCGCGTCCGAGGCCGCCTTTGACGCGGGGCCGACGCGGCGCACGGTCCAGCGCACCAGCAGCGCATAGAGCCCAAGCCAGACGATGAGCGGCAGCGCCAGCCGCGGATCGGCATCCGACAGCATGATCACCGCACCGATGACATAGGCCACCGCGAAGGCCAGCGCATCGAAGACCTGAAACACCGCCTCGCCCGCCGCCGGCGGCGTCTGCATGATCCGGTTGGC
This sequence comes from Roseovarius sp., assembly GCA_027493545.1. Taxonomy (GTDB): domain Bacteria; phylum Pseudomonadota; class Alphaproteobacteria; order Rhodobacterales; family Rhodobacteraceae; genus Roseovarius. The sequence goes on from JAOSKR010000001.1 coordinate 366,651, forward strand.
GATGCGGCCGGCGAAATCGTTCTCGAACCAGCCCACCGGCTGGCGCAGCACGTGCCGGTGCGCCCGCCAGCGGATGAGCGTGCCGAAATTGGGCAGGATGGCGTTGTTCAGAAGCAGCACGTCGAGCGCCTGGATCAACGGGCGCAACAGCAGGACAAAGACCGCCACGGCGATCAGTTCCGGCCCGTAGTCGCGCCACACCGCCGCCGGATCGCCGGTCAGCCGGTCGACCAGCCGGCCCATGTAGTAGATCAGCCACAGCTCGATCAGGGCCACCACCACCGACATCGCCGCGGTCAGCGCAAAAACCTTGCGGAAGGGCCGCATATAGGCGCGCAGGAACGGCCACAGCCGACGCGGCGGCGTGTCGGTTTCCTCATAGTCGCCATAGGGGTCGACCAGATTTTCGAAGAACCTGAACATTCCTCTGCCCTGTTATGAAGGGTTCGGCCAACCTGCCACGCAGGCGCGGAATGGCAAGCGCTATCGCAGCAGGTCGTCTCGCCCGAGCGCAAAGCGCGATGCGATCCAGCGCCGTTCCAGCGCATCGAGCCTGCGGCCCAGCGCCGGACCGTTCAGCGCCGGCATCAGGTCCGCCGCCGTCAGCGGAAACCGCGCCCGCGCACCCAGCGCCAGATCGTCGAGCGCCGCCTTCGCCACCGCCTCGCCCGCCCGCGCCGCGCGCAAAAGCACGATGTCGCGCCCCGCCTCATACCCCTCGCGATAACCCAACTCCGCCGGCGGCGCATCGCCGTCCATGCCCGCGCGCAACCGCGCCAGCACCCTCGCCTGCGCCTTGCTGAGACGCAGCCGCTCGGCCACCCCCTCGCCGCCCAGCGCCGCGAGGCGGCGGATCGGGTCGGGCGCGGCGTCGATGCTCGCCTCGAGGTGAACGAGCGGCGCCAGCAGTCGGTCGCAGGCTCCCGGCAGCACCCGGCCCAGTACGCCGCTTTCATGCATCGCCGCCACCGCCGGCACCGGATCGGGAGCGGCAAGCAGCTTGAGCGTCTCGGCGCCCAGCCGCTCTTTCGACAGGCCCTCGACGCCCTCGGCCAGGGCGGCGCAGGCCGCCAGTCCCTGCGGGTCGAGCCCGCCCTGCCCGTACCAGGCGTGAAAGCGGAAGAACCGCAGGATGCGCAGATAATCCTCGCGGATGCGATCCTCGGGGTTTTCGATGAACCGCACCCTCCGTGCGCGCAGATCCGCCAACCCGCCCAGCGGGTCGATCACGGTGCCATCGGGGCGCGCATAAAGCGCGTTCATGGTGAAATCGCGCCGCCGCGCGTCCTCGGTCACATCGCATGAGAAAACGACCGTGGCGTGACGCCCGAAGGTTTCCACATCCTTGCGGAAGGTTGTCACCTCATGCGGCAACCCATCCGAGACCACCGTCACGGTGCCGTGGTCGATCCCGGTCGGGACCGGCTTCAGCCCGGCATCCCCGGCCAGCCTCGCCACGGTTTCGGGCCGCGCGTCGGTGGCGATGTCAATATCCGCCACCTCGACGCCCAGCAGCGCGTTGCGCACGCAGCCGCCGACAAAGAGCGCCTGATGGCCGGCATCGGTCAGCATCCGGCAGACCGCCTGCGTCGCGCCGCGCTCGATCCAGGCGCCCGTGACCTTCATCCCCGTTCCATCGTGTCCGCCATCGCCCGCAGGATATGCGCGGTCGCGCCCCAGATGTAGTAGGGGCCGACCGGCACCGTGTAATAGTGCCGCCACGTCCCCCGCCACAGTCGCGACTGGACGGAGAAATTGCGCCGGTCGAGCACATCATCGAGCGGCACCTCGAACACCTCGTCAACCTCGCCGGCCTCGGCCACGGGGGTAAAGCGCGCCCGCACCAGCCCCACCACCGGGGTGACGTGAAAGGCGGTCACCGTCTCGTGCGCGGGCAGACAGCCCAGCACCTCGACATTGGCGGGATCGAGCCCGATCTCCTCCTGCGCCTCGCGCAGCGCCGCGGCAACGGCGTCGGCGTCATCGGGGTCCTGCTTGCCGCCGGGAAAGGCGATCTGGCCGGGGTGGTGCCGGAGCGCGGAGGACCGCTTGGTCAGATACAGTTTCGCCCCCGAGCTATCGATCAGCACCGGCACCAGAACACCGGCCGGCCGCAACCGCCGCCCCTCGGGCGGATGGGTGCCGGGGCTGAGGTCGAAATCCGACGACGGCGCCCCGGCCCGGGCCAGTGCAGCGCGCAGGGTGTTGGCGGGATCAGTCATCGTCACAGCCGCCTTCATCGGGCGCCCGCGGCGCATCGAACCCCAGTGTTTCCGGGTCCAGTTCGTAGTGTGCGCCGCAAAACTGGCAATCGGCGGTGACGGTCCCCTCGTCGGTGGTCATCGTCGCGATGTCCTGGGCCGAATAGATCGACAGGCTCTGGCGCAGGCGGGCTTTCGAGCAGGTGCATCCGAACCGCACCGGCTGAAAGTCGAAGACCCGCGGCACCTCGCGGTCGAAGTGCCGCGCCAGAAGCTCGGAGGGCGCCACAGAAGGACCGACCAGTTCCAGCGCCTCGACGCCGCGAAGCAGCCGGTTGACCCTTGTCCAGCTCTCTTCTCCGTCCACGGCGTCCGGGCCCGGATCGCCACCTCTGCCGGCGGCGGCCCCGGGCATGTGCTGCACCATGATGCCGCCGGCGCGCCAACGCTCGCGTTCTCCCGCCTCGGTCGAGCGGCCGAAGCTCAGGGCAAAGCGCGTCGGCAATTGCTCGGACTGCGCGAAATAGGCCTCGGCACAGGCGCCGAGCGAATCGCCGGCGATGGGCGTGATGCCCTGATAGGGGTCCGAGCCCGGCCCCTGGTCGATCAGCACCGCGAAATAGCCCTCGCCAAGCTGGGCGAAGGGCGCGCCGTCGCCCAGACGATCGGCGTCGAACCCGGCATAGGCGCGCAGGCGGGCGGGCTCTCCGGGCGCCGAGGGGGCGAAATAGTCGGTCGCGATCATCCGCACCGCGCCGCGGGTCTGCACCTGCAACGAGAGCTTCCAGCGCAGCTTGATGGTCTGGCCTATGAGCGCGGTCAAAAGCGCCATCTCGGCCACCAGCGCCTCGACCGCCGGCGGATAGTCGTGCTGCCCCAGGATGCCGTCCAGCACCCCGTCGAGCCGCGCCAGCCGCCCGCGCATGTCGCAGGCATCGAGCTGGAACGGCAGGATGGTGTCGTCCCACGCGATTTTCTCTGCAAGTGTCATGGATTGTTCCCAAGCGCCACAATCTGGCATACCGCGATTCTATATAAGAAATGTCACTGCCGATCCAAGAGAGCCGCATGATCCCCAGATTCGGAGAGCCGCCCCGCCGGGGCATCCGCTATGGTTTGCGCATCGGTGCCTACGCGATCCTGCCGCGCGGCGGCCGGCTGCTGCTGACCTGGCAGAACGACCCCGAGCCGGAACTGCAGCTGCCCGGCGGCGGCGTCGATCCGGGCGAATCACCCCTGCAGGCGCTGCATCGCGAGGTTTACGAGGAAACCGGCTGGGTCATCGCCGCGCCACGGCGGCTGGGGGCGTTTCGCCGTTTCGCCTATCTGCCCGATTATGACAAATGGGCGGAAAAGCTGTGCCTGATCTACATCGCCCGTCCGGTGCGGCGGCTCGGCGCGCCGACCGAGCCCTTCCATACCGCGCTGTGGTCGAGCCCCGAACATGCGGCCCGCACGCTCGGCAATGCCGGCGACCGGCACTTCGTACGCGCCCATCTCATGCGCCGGTGCCGCTGAATTCCAGCAGCACGGCCGAGATGTCGTCGTCGAACCGCCGGCCGCCGGCGTGATCGGTCAACTGCCAGATCAGCCCGTCGAGACACGCGAGCCCGCCGATCTCGGCCATCCGCGCCATCATCCGGGCCAGCCCGCGGTCGCCCAGCAGCGCACCGGACGGGTCGGCGCATTCGGTGATGCCGTCGGAATGAATCAGCAGCCGGTCGCCGGGCGCAAGCCGCAGGAATTCGGGCCGGTAGGTCGCGTGGTTCAACAGCCCCACCGGCAACCCGCCCTCGCCCGCCATCTCGATCGCGCCGCCGGCGCGCTGGATCAGCGGGCAGGGGTGCCCGGCCTGGGCGAAGACCATCGCGCCGCTTTGCAGGTCGAGATGGGCCAGAAGCAGGGTGAAATAATGCTCGGTCTCGATCTCGCCCAGGATGAGTTCGTTCAGGATCGCCACGGTCTCGGCCGGGCAGCGGGGATGAAAGCCGCCGCCCTCGCGCGCCATGAGCGCGACATTCTGCTCGGGCGCGGCCGCCGAGAGATATCCCGCCAGCCGCGCCGTCATCAGCGCCGAACTGATCCCGTGCCCCGACACGTCGATGGCATAAAGCCCAACATGGGAGTTGCCGATCGGAAACATCCCCACCAGATCGCCGCCGACATGGCCGCAGGAATGCAGCATGAGCGACACCTCAGCGCTGCCGAAATCGCGGTGACGATCGCTGATCAGCGATTGCTGCAGCTTGCGCGCCTCGACCAGATCGCCGTCGATCGAATCGTAGACCCGCTGCAACTCGTCCAGCGTGGCGCCGATCAGGCGGTTCTTTTCGGTCAGTTCGCGTTCCATCCGCAGCACCCGCTCCGCGGCGGTGATCCGCGCGCGCAGCTCGGTTCCGTTGACCGGCTTGGTCAGAAAATCGTCCGCGCCCGCGGCGAAACCGCGGGCGATGTCGTCCTTCTCGCCCTTGGCGGTCAGCAGGATGAAATAGCCATAGCTGTCTCGCGGCATCTTTCGGAACTCGCGGCAGAATTCCAGCCCGCTCATCCCCGGCATCATCCAGTCGCTGAAGATCAGGTCCGGAGGGTCGTCGCGGCAGGCGCTCAGCGCGGAGATACCCGATGCCGCCTCGCGCACGGCATAGCCCGCCCGGCGCAGCATCCGCGTGAGCGTCAGCCGCAAGGACGCGCTGTCATCGACCACGAGCACGCTGCGCACGGCCCGCACGGCGCTGTCGACGACCGGCTCGATTGCCTCTTGCTGTTCCAAGTTTGACGCTCATTCCCGATTTTCGGACACCTTGCGCCGGCAGATGTTAACGGCCTGTGAACCCGCGATATTGGCGAAAATCCAAGCGATCCGAGCAACCTGCGGTTAAGACCCGCAGGGTAGAATCGGGTCCGGGCTCCTCACGGAAAAGGCGTCATGATCGACTGGAACCGTGTCAGCGAACTGCGCGACGAGATCGGCGCCGAGGATTTCGCCGAGGTGGCGGCGGCCTTCCTCGAGGAAACCGACAACGGCGTCGCGGTGCTCGACGGTGTGCCGGACAACCGGCTCTCGCCGCACTTGCACGCGCTCAAGGGCAGCGCACTCAACCTCGGTTTCGCCGAATTTGCCGGGCTCTGCCAGGCCGGCGAAACCGCGGCTCGCGCCACAAATCCGGTCGACCGGGGCGCCATCGCGGTCTGCTACGCGGCGTCGAGGAGCGCGTTCCTCGTTGCCCTGCCCGGACTTTGCGCGTCGTGACCCCCATCGCGCGCGTCCGCTTGCTTGCCCAAGGCGCGAAAAGTGGCTAAGCGCGGTGCGGTTATCCGCACAAGGGGAAAGCGATGTCCGCGCCGAAGAAAGTCGTGCTGGCCTATTCCGGGGGGCTTGATACCTCGATCATCCTGAAATGGCTGCAAACCGAATACGGCTGCGAGGTGGTGACCTTTACCGCCGATCTCGGTCAGGGCGAAGAGCTGGAGCCCGCGCGCCGCAAGGCCGAGCTCTTGGGCATCAGGCCCGAGAACATCTTCATCGAGGACATCCGCGAGGAATTCGTCCGCGACTTCGTCTTTCCGATGTTCCGCGCCAATGCCGTCTACGAGGGGCTCTACCTGCTCGGCACCTCGATCGCGCGGCCGCTGATTTCCAAGCACCTGATCGAACTCGCCGCCCGCACCGGCGCCGACGCCGTGGCCCACGGCGCCACCGGCAAGGGCAACGATCAGGTCCGGTTCGAACTGGCGGCCTACGCGCTCAACCCCGAGATCAAGGTGATCGCGCCGTGGCGGGAATGGGACCTGACCAGCCGCACGCGGCTCCTTGCCTTCGCCGAGGAACACCAGATCCCGATCGCCAAGGACAAGCGTGGCGAGGCGCCGTTCTCGGTCGATGCCAACCTTTTGCACACCTCATCCGAGGGCAAGGTTCTCGAAGACCCCGCCCAAATGGCGCCCGATTACGTCTACCAGCGCACCGTGCATCCCGAGGACGCCCCCGATACGCCGGAGTTCATCGAAGTGGGGTTTGAGCGCGGCGACGCGGTCAGCGTCAATGGCGAGACGCTCTCGCCCGCCACGCTGCTCACCAGGCTCAACGAGTTCGGCAGCAAACACGGCATCGGCCGGCTCGATCTGGTCGAGGGCCGTTTCGTGGGCATGAAGTCGCGCGGCATCTACGAGACCCCCGGCGGCACCATCCTGCTGATGGCCCATCGCGGCATCGAGCAGATCACGCTCGACCGCGGCGCGGCGCATCTCAAGGACGAGCTGATGCCGCGCTATGCCGAACTGATCTACAACGGCTTCTGGTACAGCCCCGAACGCGAGATGCTGCAGGCGGCGATCGACCACAGCCAGGCCCATGTCACCGGCACGGTGCGGCTCAAGCTCTACAAGGGCTCGGCCAGCGTGGTCGGCCGCTGGTCCGATCACAGCCTCTATTCCGAGGCGCATGTGACCTTCGAGGACGACGCCGGCGCCTACGATCAAAAAGACGCCGCCGGCTTCATCCAGTTGAACGCGCTGCGGCTCAAGCTGCTGGCGGCGCGGGAACGGCGGCTCAGGGAATCATAAAGTCAGCGTCTATCCGCTTTTGTTCTAGTTGTGTTCCTATATGGACACGCTAGACTCAGGGACCACCCACATGATATTGTGGAAGGGCTGGGGCACTGCCCCAGCCCTTTGTGCGGATGACTTGGTGTGAGGCGGGGATTTCCAACCATTGCCTCGGGGGTTCGATTCCCCTCATCCGCTCCCACGTAAGGGCCCCACGTTAGCGGGGCCTTTTCTTGTCCCACGTCGGCCAGAACTCGTCAAATCCAATGTAACTGCATTGTAGTTCCATTGCAACAACAATGGAGTTACCATGCGACATGGGCGAGCGTTCCAAGGACACCGAATCATTCTCCATCACGCTTCCAATCGAAGCCGTTGATTTACTAGTGAAGCTCATTCCTCTTGGTCTCTACGGAAAGAAAAAGGCCACAGTGGCAAGTAACCTGATTCTCGACCAGCTTAAGCAGATGGTGGAGAAGGATGTGCTCAAATAGAGCGCTCTCTCAGAGCTTCGTAAGCCGGCATCGCACTTTCCGCCAGCGCCGCCTGCGCGGGGGTGAGGGCGGGCAGTTCGCCCTCGGGCGCGGCAAAGCCTGTCGAGGCGTGTACCGCTCCGTACCAGTGCGGCGCCCAGACGCCATCGGCGGGATGCCCGCCCTCGGGCCAGGACAGCATCGCGCCGTCCCAGGGCAGGTTCAGGGCGGAACAGAGCCGTTTCAGCATCGTCTCGGGGTCGCGCCTGATGTCGGCGCTGTCGATCACCGCCGGACCCGGGCCTTGCGCACAAAGCTCCTCGTAAAGCTCCAGTTGCCGGTCGAACCCGAGGTCGGCGGGCGTCGGGTTGTCGTACTTGGCGGAAAAACTGGCCGCCACCCGCGCCGGATGACGGATCAGAAAGACGTTGGTGACCTGCGTCATCCAGCCGCGCGGAATGCCCGGGATCATGTGCTGGGTCATGTGCTTGTGATAGACATGCGGCCGCCCCCCCGGCACCGGGCCAAGGATCGCGCGGATCACCGCTTCGGGATCGGTGGGCTGTGCCGCGAGGATCGCCTCGCGCATCGGATGGTCGAGGCCGGTACGGGCGAGATAGGCGGCGTAGAAGGGCTCGTCGACGACCGCGAAATCGGCACGCGAGGCGAAGGCGTACATCATCGCCGTCGACAGGTTGCGCGGGCCCGACCACATGGCGATGCGCATTTCCTTGCCCTCCTGCTTGCATTCCGCCGGTTTGGCGCTCTTCTAGGGTCGGAGCGGGCGCAATGCAAACCCAAGGAGACAGGCGATGGAACGGGACTTCTGGCACCGGCGCTGGCACGAGGGCCGCATCGGCTTTCACGAGGGGCGGGTGAACCCGATGCTGGCGCGCTATCTCGATCGGCTGTCGCTGGCGCCCGGCGCGCGCATCTTCCTGCCGCTTTGCGGCAAGAGCTTCGACCTGGGCTGGTTGCGCGCGCGGGGCTTCCACCCCGTCGGGGCCGAGTTGAGCGGGATCGCCATCGGCCAGCTTTTCGATGAGATGGGCCTCACGCCGCGGGTGACGGCCGCCGGGCCGCTCAAGCGGCACGCCGCCGGCGGGGTGGAGGTGTTCGAGGGTGACATCTTCGACCTCACCGCCGCGACACTGGGCCCGGTCGATGCGGTGTTCGACCGCGCCGCGCTGGTCGCTCTGCCCGAGGCGATGCGCGCCGGTTATGCCGCTCATGTCGGCACCATCACCGGGCGCGCGCCGCAGTTGCTGGTCACATTCGTCTACGATCAGGCGGCAATGGAAGGCCCGCCATTTTCGGTGAGGGGCCCCGAGATCGCCGCGCTTTACGGCGCCGATTACACCATCGAACGGCTCGACGACCGCGAGGTGCCGGGCGGGCTCAAGGGTGTCATTCCGGCGCGGGCGGAGACGTGGCTGATGAGGGCGCGCGCCTGACTGAGGTCGGCCGCGCCCAATCCGCGCCCCGGGCCTGGCCCGGGACGAGTTTCGTGCAACACGCTCTACGCACCCGTTTCCCGCCGGATCAGAGCCTTGTAAAGCCCCCTGGATGGTCCTGGTCAGCGGGCCCGGTACGGCGTCTCCGATGGTCCGCCCGTCGATTTCGCCCACCGGAGTCTGGGCCCCGAAGGTGCCGGTCAGGAACGCCTCGTCGGCGCCGTAGGTCTCGACCAGCGAGAAGTTCCGCTCAAAGACCGGAATCCCGTTCTCGCGGCAGAGCGCGATCACCTTGGCGCGGGTGATCCCGTTCATGCAGTAGTCGCCGGTCGAGGTCCACACCTCGCCCTTGCGCACGATGAAGAAGTTGCAGGCATTGGTGGTGTTCACGAAGCCGTGCACGTCGAGCATCAGCGCCTCGTCGGCGCCGGCCTTTTCGGCGGCGATGCAGGCGAGGATGCAGTTGAGCTTGGAATGCGAGTTGAGCTTGGGATCCCGGCTCATCGGCAGGCCGCGGATATGCGGCACCGTCGCCAGCCGGATCGGGCGCGCGATCTGCGGGCGTGAATGCTCCATGATGATGGCCACGGTCGGCCCCTGCCGGCTGAGCCCCGGGTGCTGGAAGGGCCGCGCCTTGATCCCGCGGGTCACCATCAGCCCGGCATGGGCATCCGTGACCATACCGTTGGCGGATTGTGTCTCTGTCACGGCCGAAAACACCTGTTCGCGCGTCAGGCCGATATCGAGGTCGATGGCCTTGGCGGCCTCGAAAAGCCGGTCGAGATGTTCGTCGGCAAAGGCCCAGGTGCCGTCATGGAGCCGCAGCCCCTCCCACACCCCGTCGCCGAGCATGAACCCGCTGTCATAGACGCTGACCAGTGCCTCGGCCTTTGGCACCAGCCGGCCGTTGAGCCAGATCAGGATGTCGGCGTTGCGGGCGTCCTCTTCGGCCTGGTGGGTGGTCTGATGATCAGCCATCCGCCCTCATCCCACCTTGCAGGCGGCCAGAACCGCCATGTTGAGGATGTCGCTGGCGCGGGAACTGGTCGAGCAGATCTGGATCGAGCGGTCGATGCCGGCAAGGATCGGCCCGATCACCGTGGCGCCGGCCATCTCCTGCAGCAGCTTGGTCGAGATCGAGGCGGAATGGCGCGCCGGCACCACCAGGATGTTGGCGGGCCCGGTCAGGCGCTGGAACGGGTAATGCGCCTGCGCCGCCGGGTTCATCGCCACGTCGACGGTCATCTCGCCCTCGAACTCGAAATCGACGCCTCTCGCCTCCAGCACCTTGGGCGCGCGCAGCATCTTTTCGGCCCGCTCCGAGCGCGGATGGCCGAAGGTCGAGAACGACACGAACGCCACCCGCGGCTCGAGCCCGAGTTCGCGGGCCACCCCGGCGGCGCGTTCGGCGATGGTGGCGAGATCCTCCTCGTCGGGCCATTCATGCACCAGCGTATCACCCACCAGCACGATCCGGCCCTTGTGCAGCAGCACCGTCACCCCGACCGCGCCGTGTTCGGCATCGGCGTCGAAGACATGGCAGATGCGGTCGAGCACATGCGCCGACTTGCGCGTGGCGCCGGTAACCAGCCCGTCGCCATAACCATCCGCCAGCAGCAGCGCCGAAAACACATGCCGGTCGCGCGCGGCCAGGCGATGCACGTCCTGCTGATCGAAACCGCGACGCTGAAGCCGCGAATAGAGCATCGCCTTGTATGCCTCCAGATGCGGTGTCTTGGCGGCGTTGATGATCTCGATCTCGGCCACCGCATCGCCCAGCCCGGCGGCTTCGAGCTTTTTCGTCACGTCGTCGTCGCGGCCGACCACGATGGCATGGCCGAATCCCGCGCGCTGATACTGCACGGCGGCGCGCAGGACCCGCGGGTCGTCGCCCTCGGCAAAGATCATCCGGGCCTGCGCGGCACGGGCGCGGGCGTTGATCGAACGCATGATCGAGGCAGTCGGGTCGAGCCGCGATTTCAGCGCCAGTTCATAGGCGTCCATGTCGACGATCGGCCGCCGCGCGGCGCCGGTGTCCATGCAGGCGCGGGCCACGGCGGGCGGGATGGTATGGATCAGCCGCGGGTCGAACGGCGTCGGGATGATGTAGTCGCGCCCGAAGCTGAGCTTCTGGCCATAGGCCATGGCGACCTCGTCGGGCACGTCGGCGCGCGCCAGCCTTGCCAGGGCTTCGGCGCAGGCGATCTTCATCTCGTCGTTGATGGCACGGGCATGACAGTCGAGCGCGCCGCGAAAGAGATAGGGAAAGCCCAGCACGTTGTTGACCTGGTTGGGATAATCCGAGCGGCCGGTCGCGACAATCGCGTCGGGACGCACCTCGTGTGCCTCTTCGGGCGTGATCTCGGGATCGGGGTTGGCCATCGCGAAGATCACCGGATCGGGCGCCATCGACGCGACCATCTCGGGCGTCACCGCCCCCTTGGCCGAGACGCCCAGAAAGACGTCCGCGCCCTTCATCGCCTCTTCCAGCGTGCGCATGTCGGTCTTGACCGCATGGGCCGATTTCCACTGGTTCATGCCCTCGGTGCGGCCCTGCCAGATGACGCCGCGGGTGTCGCAGGCGATGCAGTTGTCGTGCCGGGCGCCCATCGCCTTCAGCAGCTCGATGCAGGCGATGCCCGCCGCGCCGGCACCGTTCAGCACGATGCGGCAATCCTCGATCTTCTTGCCCGAGAGATGCAGCGCGTTGATGAGGCCCGCCGCGCAGATCACCGCCGTGCCGTGCTGGTCGTCGTGAAAGACCGGGATGTCCATCTGTTCCTTGAGCGCCTGCTCGATGATGAAGCATTCCGGCGCCTTGATGTCCTCGAGGTTGATGCCGCCGAAAGTCGGCCCCATCAGCCGCACCGCGTCGATGATCGCCTGCGGGTCCTCGGTATCGAGCTCGATGTCGATCGAGTTGACGTCGGCGAAGCGCTTGAAGAGCACCGCCTTGCCCTCCATCACCGGCTTGGCGGCCAGCGCGCCGAGATTGCCCAGCCCCAGCACCGCCGTCCCGTTCGAGATCACCGCCACGAGGTTGCCCTTGTTGGTGTAATCGTAGACGGTTTCGGGGTTCTCGGCGATTGCCTCGCAGGGCACGGCCACGCCCGGCGAATAGGCCAGGCTGAGATCGCGCTGGGTGGTCATCGGCACCGTTGCGGTGATCTCGAACTTGCCGGGGAAAGGTTCAAGGTGAAAGGCCAGCGCCTCTTCGGGGGTGAATCTGGGTCGGGGCATGGGGGTGTGCGCTTCCTCGTGTTTGCAAACGATGCATACCGGGGCTTTGGCGATTGCTCAACAGCCACGACAAACGGGTTTCGCCCGCCCGCCCCGCTTAGTAAGCTGCGACGGGGTCAGAGCCGGGGGTAAGGGGTGACATCGCAAAAGCCTGCCATGACGCCGATGATGGCGCAGTATCTGGAGATCAGGGATCAATATCCCGATGCGCTGCTCTTCTACCGGATGGGCGATTTCTACGAGCTTTTCTTCGACGACGCGGTGGCGGCGGCGGCGGCGCTCGACATCGCGCTGACCAGGCGCGGCAAGCATCTGGACGAGGACATCCCGATGTGCGGCGTGCCGGTGCAGGCGGCCGAGGGGTACCTCTTGACGCTCATCCGCAAGGGCTTCCGCGTCGCCGTGGCCGAACAGATGGAAGACCCCGCCGAGGCAAGAAAGCGCGGCGCCAAGTCGGTGGTCCGGCGCGAGGTGGTGCGGCTGGTCACGCCCGGCACCCTGACCGAGGACAGCCTGCTGGATGCGCGGCGGCACAATTTTCTGGCCGGTTTCGCCCGGGTTCGGGACGCCGCCGCGCTGGCCTGGGTGGATATCTCGACCGGCAGCTTTCATGTCATGCCGCTGGCGGCCGAACGGCTGGCGGCGGAGCTGGCACGGCTCGCGCCCAGCGAGCTGATCGTGTCGGAAACCGACGAGCATGACGTGACCGCGATCGCCGCCGATATGGGGGTTCCGGTCACGCCGCTGGCGCGGTCGGCCTTCGACAGCACCAGCGGAAACGAGCGGCTCTGCGCCCTTTTCGGCGTGACAACGCTCGAGGCTTTCGGCGCTTTCGGGCGCGCCGAGCTGGCGGCGATGGGGGCGATCGTCGAATATCTCGACATCACCCAGCGCGGGCGGTTGCCGCTCTTGCGCCGGCCGGTACGCGAGGCCCAAGCACAGTCGATGCAGATCGACGCAGCCACGCGGCGCAATCTGGAACTGACGCGCGCGCTATCGGGCGGGCGCGAAGGCTCGCTGCTTGCGGCCATCGACCGCACCGTGACCGCAGGCGGCGGGCGGCTTCTGGAGCGGCGCCTCGCCTCGCCCTCGTGCGACGTGGCGCTGTTGCACCGGCGGCAGGCGGCGGTGGCCTTCGCGGTCGATGAGGGACGTTTTCGGGACGATTTGCGCGCCGCGTTGCGTCATGTCCCCGACCTCGACCGCGCGCTTTCGCGTCTTGGCATCGACCGCGGCGGTCCACGCGATCTGGCCGCGATCCGCAACGCGCTGGCGCAGGCCGCCGCCATCGCCGAACGGCTCGCCGGGTGCGATCTGCCCGACGATCTGGCCCGGGCGGCGGGCGATCTGACCGGATACGACGAGTTGCGTGATCTTCTCGGCCGCGCGCTGGTGGCCGAGCCACCGCTGCTGGTGCGCGATGGCGGGTTCATTGCCGGCGGGTTCGACGGCGAGCTCGACGACGCGCGGCGGTTGCGCGACGAGGGGCGGGGCGTGATCGCCGGGATGCAGGCCGACTATGCGGAAACGAGCGGGATCAGGAGCCTCAAGATCCGGCACAACAACGTGCTGGGCTATTTCGTCGAGGTCACCGCGACCCATGCCGAGCGGATGCTCGCGCCACCCCTTTCCGACACCTTCCGCCACCGCCAGACCACCGCCAATCAGGTTCGTTTTACCACCGCCGAGCTGAGCGAGCTTGAAAGCCGCATCCTGAATGCGGGCGGCCGCGCGCTCGAGATCGAAAAGCGGCTCTATGACAGCCTGAAAGGGGCGATTCTCGACCGTGCGCCGGCACTGTCGCGAACCGCCGCGGCGCTGGCGGAGCTTGACCTGGCGGCGGCGCTGGCCGACCTCGCCGCGGCCCGTGACTGGTGCCGGCCGAAACTCGACGACAGCCGGATGCTGGATATCGAGGGCGGCCGCCACCCGGTCGTGGAACGCGCCCTGCGCGCCGAAGGCGGCAAGCCTTTTGTCGCCAACGACTGCACGCTGGGGAGATGGCGAGGACATCTGGCTCCTGACAGGACCCAACATGGCCGGGAAGTCGACCTTTCTGCGCCAGAACGCGCTGATCGCCGTGCTGGCGCAAATGGGCAGCTTCGTGCCCGCGCGGCGGGCCCATATCGGCGTGGTCAGCCAGCTTTTCAGCCGTGTCGGCGCCTCGGACGATCTGGCGCGGGGGCGCTCGACCTTCATGGTCGAGATGGTCGAGACCGCCGCCATCCTCAACCGGGCCGACGCCCGGGCGCTGGTCATCCTCGACGAGATCGGGCGCGGCACCGCCACCTATGACGGGCTTTCCATCGCCTGGGCGACGCTTGAACACCTGCACGAGGTCAACCGCTGCCGGGCGCTCTTTGCCACCCATTACCACGAACTGACCGCGCTCGCCGACCGGCTGGAGCGGGCCGGCAACGCCACCGTCAGCGTCAAGGAGCACGCTGGCGAGGTGATTTTCCTGCACGAGGTACGTCGGGGCGCGGCCGACCGAAGCTATGGCGTGCAGGTGGCGCGCCTCGCCGGGCTGCCGGCGGCGGTGGTCGAGCGCGCGCGCGTGGTCCTCGACGCGCTGGAACGAGGCGAGCGCGAAGGCGGGACACGCCGCGCGGCGGTCATTGACGAGCTGCCGCTTTTTGCCGCCCGCCCCGCACCGACGCAACCGGCGCCGGCAGGCTCGGAGGTCGAGGCGCGATTGGCGGAAATCCGGCCCGACGAACTCAGCCCGCGCGCGGCGCTGGAGGCGATCTACGAGCTGAAATCCCTTGTCAGGGACTGATACCGTCCGCGCCGGCCCTCACTCGCGGTTCGACGACACCCCCACCCGCGCGGGCCGCAGGATGCGGTCGTGCAGCATGAAACCCTGGGTCGAGACCTGGATGATCGCGCCCTGTTTCGTCCCCGGCACCGGGGCCTCGAACATCGCCTCATGGTACTGGGGGTCGAACTTGTCGCCGGGCTGCGGGTCGATCACGCGGATGCCGTGTTTGTCGAAGACGTTGACCAGCTCGCGCAACGTCAGTTGGACGCCTTCGATCAGGGCGGCGGCGTGTTCTTTCTGCTCGTCGGTCACCGCCTCGATCGCGCGCTTGAGGTTGTCGAAGACCGGCAGCATGTCGCGCGCCAGTTTCGAGCCGCCATAATTCTCGGCCTCGATGCGGTCCTTCTGGGCACGCTTGCGCGCGTTCTCGGCATCGGCCAGTGCGCGCATGAACTTGTCCTGAAAGGCATCACGTTCGGCGCGCAGGGCCTCGATCTCGGCCTCGGGGCCGAGACCGGGACCGTCCCCGGTCATCGGCGCCTCGCCGGCGGTGTCCTGCCCGGGATTGTCCTCGGTAACGCTGTCCTGCTTCGGCTCTGCCATCCTACCACCTCTAGCTTCTGTCCGCGATCAGCTTGCCGACGATCTGCGCCGTGTAATCGACGATCGGCACGATGCGGCCGTAATTGAGGCGCGTGGGCCCGATCACGCCCACCGCGCCGATGATCTTTCGATCCGCGTTCATATAGGGAGAGACCACCAGAGAGGAACCCGAAAGTGAGAAAAGTTTGTTCTCCGAGCCGATGAAGATACGGACCCCCGCGCCCTCTTCGGCCAGTTCCAGGAACTCGGCGATGTCGCGCTTGCGCTCAAGGTCGTCGAAGAGCGTCCTGATGCGCTCGAGATCGGCGTCCTCGGTGGCGGAACTCAGCAGATTCGACCGACCGCGCACGATAAGACGCTCGCAGGTCTCCGAATCGCCATCCCACACCGCCAGCCCGCTCTCGACCAGTTGACGCGCGAGCTGGTCGATCTCCTGCCGGCGTTTGTCGATCTCGCCGGCGATGACGGAATGCAGCTCCGACAGGGTCTTGCCCTCGATCAGTGAGTTCAGGAAATTCGCCGCCTCGCGCATCGAACTGGGGGTCTGCCCCGGCGGCGGGGTGAAAATGCGGTTCTCCACATGCCCGTCCGCGAAGACCAGCACCACCAGCGCCCGGTCGTGGGAGAGGCCGACAAACTCGATATGCTTGATCGGCGCCTCATGCTTGGGCGCCAGCACCAGCGAGGCGCCCCGCGTCACCCCCGACAGCGCCGCACCGATACGGTCGAGCGTGGCGCCGACATCGTCGGAATTGCTGGCCAGCGTCGCGTCGATCTTTTCACGGTCGCCCGATTCCAGGTTGCCGACCTCCAGCAGGCCGTCGACGAACATGCGCAGCCCTTCCTGTGTCGGCACCCGGCCGGCCGATACATGCGGGCTGCCGAGCAGGCCGAGATATTCGAGATCCTGCATGACGTTGCGAATCGTCGCCGCGCTGACTTTCTCCGTCATGTTCCGGGTGAGCGTGCGCGAGCCCACCGGATCGCCCGTGGCCAGATAGCTTTCGACCACCCGGCGAAACACCTCGCGCGAGCGTTCGTTCATCTGTTCGAGGATCTTGCTGGCGTCGTTCATGCCGGGGTTCGTCCTGACTAAGTGATCCGCCATTAAAGGCGGTGCCGCGAAAAGGTCAATCGGGGTTGCGCCCGGGCCGCGCGGCCATGTATCCCGAGCGCACGCAACAGCGAGGGAAAGCCATGCGGCCTTCAGGCAGAGACTTAAGCGAGATGCGGCCGGTTTCAATCGAGACCGGGGTAATGAAGCACGCCGAGGGCGCCTGTCTGATCCGCATGGGTGACACCCATGTCCTGTGTACCGCCAGCATCGAGGATCGTGTGCCCCCCTTCATCAAGGGCACCGGGCTGGGCTGGGTGACCGCCGAATACGGCATGCTGCCGCGCTCGACCACCAGCCGCATGCGGCGCGAGGCCGCGGTCGGCAAGCAGGGTGGCCGGACGGTGGAAATCCAGCGGCTGATCGGGCGCAGCCTGCGCGCCGGCATCGACCGCGTGGCGCTGGGCGAACGCCAGATCACCGTCGACTGCGACGTGCTGCAGGCCGATGGCGGCACCCGCTGCGCCGCGATCACCGGCGGCTGGGTGGCGTTGCGGCTGGCGGTGAAAAAGGCTGCTCAAGGCCGGCGACATCGTCTCCGACCCGATGCCCGACCCGGTGGCGGCGGTCAGCTGCGGCATCTATGCCGGGCAGCCGGTGCTCGATCTCGACTATCCCGAGGACAGCGAAGCGGGCGTCGACGGCAATTTCGTGATGACCGGTGGGGGCCGGCTGGTCGAGGTGCAGATGAGCGCCGAAGGTGCGACGTTTTCGCGCGCCCAGATGGACGAGCTGATGGATCTGGCCGCGGCCGGCGTGCGCGAACTCGCGGCGATCCAGCTGGCCGCCGCCGATGCGTAGGTTTGCCGGCGACACGCTGCTGGTCGCGACCCACAACGCCGGCAAGCTCGAGGAGATTGCCGCGCTGCTGGCGCCCTACGGCGTGCGCGTGGTCGGCGCAGCCGAAAAGGGGCTGCCCGAGCCCGACGAGACCGAGACGAGCTTCGTCGGCAATGCCCGCATCAAGGCGCATGCGGCCGCGCGCGCGACCGGCCTGCCGGCACTATCGGACGACAGCGGCATCGAGATCGCCGCACTTGGGGGGGCACCGGGGGTCTATACCGCGAATTGGGCCGAAACAGAGACTGGTCGGGACTTTGTCAAGGCGATGACACGCGCCCATGATGCGCTGATCGCCAGCGGCGCGCCCGAGCCCTGGGCGGCGCGGTTTTGCTGCACGCTGGTGCTGGCCTGGCCGGACGGGCACGACGAGGTCTTTCCCGGCACCATCAATGGGCGGTTCGTCTGGCCGATGCGCGGGGCCCCGGGGCATGGCTATGATCCGGTCTTTCAACCTGACGGGCATGACATCACCTTTGCCGAGATGGACCGCGCCCTGAAAAACCGCATCAGCCACCGCGCCGATGCCTTCACCCGTCTAGTCAAGGGCTGCTTTGGCTGAGGATTGGCAACAGGGCGGCTTCGGCCTCTACATCCATTGGCCGTTCTGCGCAGCCAAGTGCCCCTATTGCGATTTCAACAGCCATGTCGCCCGCGAAATCGACCATCAGCGCTGGTTGAGAGCCTATATCTCGGAGATCAACCGGGTCGCCGCGATGGTCCCCGGGCGGGTCTTGAACACGGTTTATTTTGGCGGCGGCACCCCCAGCCTGATGCCTCCCGAAACCGTTTCCCGGATCATCGAACGGATCCGCGATCGATGGCCCATGGCCAACGATCTCGAGGTCACGCTGGAGGCCAATCCCGGCTCGGTCGAGTCCGGCCGCTTTGCCGGCTTTGCCGCAGCGGGTGTTTCGCGCGTCTCGATCGGAGTTCAGGCGCTCAATGACACTGACCTGGGACGCCTGGGACGGATTCACAGCGTCGCGGAAGCCAGACAAGCTGTTGATATTGCACATAAATATTTCTCGCGTGTCAGTTTCGACCTGATCTATGCGCGGCAGGATCAGACCGTTTCCGATTGGCGGCGGGAACTCACCGAGGCGCTGGCGATGGGCACGGACCATCTTTCACTTTACCAGCTCACCATCGAACCCGGCACCGCATTCGGCGAGCGTCACGCACGGGGGAAGTTGTCCGGCCTGCCCGATGACGACCGGGCGGGGGCAATGTACGAGCTGACGCAGGAGCTGTGCGAACTGGGCGGCTTGCCCGCATATGAAGTCTCTAACCATGCCAGATACGGCTCTGAATCGCGGCACAACCTGATCTATTGGCGCTACGGCAACTATGCCGGGATCGGCCCCGGCGCGCATGGCCGGCTGACACTCAACGGTCGGCGTCACGCCACCGAGGCGCATCGCGCACCGGACACCTGGCTGAGGGCGGCCGAGGCTGGGAGCGGCGACAGCATCCGCGAGCCGATCCCGGCGCGGGACCAGGGCGAGGAATACCTGATGATGGGGCTGCGGATCGCCGAAGGTATTGATCCTGCACGCTTTGAGGCTATGTCTGGTCAGGCCCTGCCCGAGCGGGCCATCGGCGACCTTGAGGAGATCGGCATGATCACACGCGATACCGACCGCCTGCGCGCCACGCCCCGGGGTCGCCTGGTGCTCAACGCCGTCATCCGGGCACTCCTGGCGGGTTGAGAGATGCAGGCAGCGTGGTTCTCTCTGGGCATGCTCAGCCTCGGCGTGGGGCTCATCGGCATTGCGCTGCCGCTGGTGCCGACGACGCCGCTGCTGCTGCTGGCGGCATTCTGCTTTTCGCGGTCATCGGAAAGGCTCTATCACTGGCTTTTGAGCCATCGCCGCTTCGGCCCGGTAATCGACGACTGGCGCTCGCGCGGCGCCGTCAACCCGCGCGCCAAGCGGCTGGCCACGGTTGCCATCCTCGCCGTGCTGGGCCTGTCGCTGATTCTGGGCGTCGGTGCGGTGATCGTGGCGGTTCAGGCGATCACGCTGGGCTGCGTGCTGCTCTTCATCTGGACCCGGCCGGACTACTGACGCTCAGCACACGGCACAACTCGTCGAGCTGTTCGAGCGTGTCATAGGCGATCACCAGCCGGCCGCTTTCCTGCCCCGGCCGGTGCTCGACCGTGACCTTCATACCCAACCCGGCCGACAGGTCTCCTTCGAGCGCGCGGGTATCGGCATCCTTTTCGGCCACCGGACGGGTTTTGGCGCCCTTGCCCTCGGCGATATCGCCCCGCTCGGCCGCCTTGACCAGCCGTTCGGTCTCGCGCACCGAAAGCCCCTTCTGGATCACGCTTCGCGCCAGCCCCACCGGATCGCCGGCGGTGATCAGCGCACGGGCGTGCCCCGAGGATAGTTTGCCCTCGCGCAGCCACGTCTGCACCTCATCGGGCAGGCCAAGCAAGCGCACGGTGTTGGCGATATGGCTGCGGCTCTTGCCCAGCGCCTTGGCCAGCATATCCTGGGTATGGCCGAACTTCTGCATCAACTGGTTGTAGCCGGCGGCTTCCTCCACCGGATTGAGGTCGGCCCGCTGGACGTTCTCGATGATCGCGACCTCGAGCACCTCGGTATCATTGAAATCGCGGATCAACACCGGAATCGCGTGCAGCTGCGCCATCTGGGCCGCGCGCCACCGCCGTTCACCGGCAACGATCTCGAAATGCCCCTTGGTCCGCGGGCTGGGGCGCACGATGAGGGGCTGGATGATGCCCTTTTCGCGGATCGAGGCGGCAAGATCCTCCAGCGCTCCGATATCGAAGGCGCGGCGGGGCTGGTCGGGGTTGGGTTCGATGCGCTCGATCGGCACCAATCGGTCGGGCGGCTGGGGGGCGTTTTCGTGCCGGTCGTGACCCTCGTTCACATCCGCCATCAGCGCGGATAGACCCCGCCCCAGCCCCCGTTTCGGTTTTCTGTCCGCCATTCCGCCTGTCCTCGTTTACGCCGCGACCCGGGCGTGGTTTCGCACCAGTTCGGCGGCCAGATCGCGATAGGCCCGCGCTCCCTTGGACCCGCTGTCGTAACGCAGCACCGGCACCGAAAAGGACGGCGCCTCGCTCAACCGCACGTTCCGGGGGATCAGCGTCTTGAAGACCAGATCGCCGAGGTTTTCACGGGCGTCCTGTTCGACCTGGGCCGAGAGGTTGTTGCGGGCATCGTACATGGTCAGCACCACGCCCTCGATCCTGAGGCCCGAATTGGCCGTCTGCCGCACCTCGCGGATGGTCAGCATCAGCTGCGACAGCCCCTCGAGCGCGAAGAATTCCGATTGCAGCGGCACCAGCACGGAATGCGCCGCCACCATCGCGTTCACCGTCAGCAGGTTGAGCGAGGGCGGGCAGTCGATCAGGATATAGTCGAAACCGAAGGCGTCCATCGCCGGCTGCCGCAGCGCGTCATGCAGCAGAAAACTGCGCTTTTCGTTGGAAATCAGCTCCATATCGGCCGAACTCAGATCGACCGTCGCCGGGATGATCGACAGGTTTTCCTCACCGGCCGGGCGGATGACGTCTCTGAGGGGAATTTCGTCGAGCAGCAGCTCGTAGGAGGTGAATTCGCGCGCCTCCGGTTCGATCCCGAGCCCGGTCGAGGCGTTGCCCTGCGGGTCGAGGTCGACGATCAGCACCTTGTGGCCAGCTTCGGCCAGCGCCGCGCCGAGATTGATGGTCGTGGTGGTCTTGCCGACGCCGCCCTTTTGGTTGGCGATGGCGATGATCCGGGGCTGCCTGGGCCGGGACGGGTCAGACACGGGCGACTCCTGTGATGCGCAAAAGAACGGATCCCTCTTCAGTTTCACTCTTAGCAACGCGGCAGTTGAAACGCCACGTCCGGTGTGCCGCCGGCAGCTCTTTTTGCCAGGATGTGCCTTTCGGGAAAATCGCCGTGCCGTGAGGGGCGAGGTGCCGCTCGGCGTAGATCAGCAATGTCTCCAGATCGGCCAGCGCGCGGGCCGACAGGACATCCGCCATCAGCGGCGGCACCGCCTCGATGCGGCCGGTGATGACCTCGGCGGGGGCACCGGTCTCGCGAATGACCGTGCGCAGAAAGGCGCCCTTGCGCGCATCGCTCTCGACCAGCGTCACCCTTGCCGGAGAGCCGGTTTCCATCCCCATGATCGCGATCACCAGCCCGGGAAAGCCGCCGCCCGCGCCAAGATCGACCCAATGCCCGACCGGATGCGGCGCGAGGGCGTGGAGCTGCGCCGAATCGGCGAAATGCCGGGTCCAGAGATCGGGCAGCGAGCTCCTGGACACCAAGGTTGATGCGGGGATTCCACTTTCGCAGCAATGCCGCATAGGTTTCCAGCCGCTCGAATGTTTCACGTGAAACATCCGGTACGCATCCACTCATGCGCGCCTCGCCCGCCTTGCCTGCCGCAGCCGCGCCAGGATCAGCGTCAGCGCCGCCGGGGTCATCCCGTCGATCCGGCCCGCCTGCGCGAGATTTGCAGGCCGCGTCGCCGGGAGCTTGGCCTTGAGCTCGTGCGACAGCCCGTCGAGAGCGCCGAAATCGAACTCTGCCGGGATTTCCTGCGCCTCGTCGCGCTGAAGCATCTCGACGTCCCGGTTCTGCCGCTCGATGTAATGCGCATAGAGCGCGTCACGTTCCAGCTGGGACCGGGTGACGGGATCGACATCGGCCAGTCCGGGATCGAGCGCCTCCAGCGTGGTGAAATTCACGTCGGGAAACGACAAAAGCTCGAACCCGTTGCGCCGGGCGCCATCCTGATTGACCGGCAGACCGATCTGGCGCAGCTGGCGCGGGGTATGGCTTTGTGCCTCAAGCCGCGCTCGCGCCGCCTCCAGCCGCTCCATCTTGTCTTCGAATACCGCTGCCCGCCCCCTCTCCGACGCAGCCGAGGCGCCGCCCCAGAGGCGTCAACCGCTGATCGGCGTTGTCGGCACGCAGCGACAGGCGAAACTCGGCACGCGAGGTGAACATCCGGTAGGGTTCGCTGACGCCCCTTGTTATGAGATCGTCGATCATCACCCCGATATAGCTTTGCGACCGGCTGAACGTGACCGGGTCGCGCTCCTGCGCCGCCAGTGCGGCATTGAGCCCGGCAACCAGCCCCTGCGCCGCCGCCTCTTCATAGCCGGTGGTGCCGTTGATCTGCCCCGCGAGGTAAAGCCCCGGAACCGTCCGAACCGCCAGCGTCGCATCGAGCGCGCGGGGATCGACATAATCATATTCGATGGCATAGCCCGGCTGCAGGATGCGCGCGCGTTCCAGCCCGCGGATGGAGCGCACATACTCCCCCTGGACCTCCTCGGGGAGCGAGGTCGAAATCCCGTTGGGATAAATCACGTTGTCCGACAGGCTTTCGGGTTCGAGAAAGATCTGGTGCGAGCTCTTGTCCGCAAAGCGTACCACCTTGTCCTCGATCGAGGGGCAATAGCGCGGCCCAACCCCGTCGATATGGCCCCCGTACATCGCGGAGCGCGCGAGATTCGCGCGGATGATCTCGTGGGTTCCTTCGTTGGTATGGGTAATCCCGCACGCCACCTGCCGGGCTGACGGAGCATCGGAGAGAAACGAGAACAGCACCGGATCGTCGTCCCCCGGCTGCATCTCCAGGTCATCCCAATCGATGGTCCTTCCGTCGAGACGCGGTGGCGTCCCGGTCTTGAGCCGTCCGAGCGGCAGGCCGAACGAATCGATCCGCTCGGCCAGCCGCACCGATGGCCGGTCGCCCATGCGCCCGCCGGGC
Source organism: Roseovarius sp. (assembly GCA_027493545.1). Classification (GTDB taxonomy): domain Bacteria; phylum Pseudomonadota; class Alphaproteobacteria; order Rhodobacterales; family Rhodobacteraceae; genus Roseovarius. Next base: position 389,630 of record JAOSKR010000001.1, read on the forward strand.
CGCGCGACATCACCGATATGAATCACGCCCCGCAGAAAGGTACCGGTGGTCAGCACCACCGCGCGGGCGTGGATTTCGCTGCCATCGGCCAGCGCGACGCCGGTGACTCGGTCGCCCGCCATCAGAAAATCCGCCGCCTCGCCCTCGATGACCTCGAGGCCTGGCCGGGCAATGATCTCGGCCTGCATCGCTTCGCGATAAAGCCTTCGGTCGGCCTGCGCGCGCGGACCCTGCACCGCCGGCCCCTTGCGGCGATTGAGCAGACGGAACTGGATGCCGGCGCGGTCTGCCACCCGCCCCATCAGCCCGTCGAGCGCATCGATCTCGCGGACCAGATGCCCCTTGCCCAGCCCGCCGATGGCCGGGTTGCACGACATCACGCCCAGATCGCGCCGGGACAAGGTGACAAGAGCGGTTTGCGCCCCCATCCGCGCCGCCGCATGGGCGGCATCGGCCCCGGCATGTCCGCCGCCGATGACGATGACGTCAAATTGTTTCACGTGAAACAGCCCTCATTTCCCCAGGCAAAAGCTCGCGAAGATTTCGTCCAGCACATTTTCGACATCTATGCGTCCTACCAGAGAATCAAGGGCGCGCACAGCACCGCGCAGCTCTTCGGCCGCAATCTCGGCTGCCGCCTCGCCCCGTGGCAGGTGTACAGCCGCCGCTTCCAGCCCGGCGAGCCCCCGCGCCATCGCCTGCCGGTGACGCTCGCGTGTCGCCACGCCACCGCCCGCGGCCCGCCCCGCCAGGACCTGAGCGATCCGGTCGACCAGAGCCGCCACCCCCTGCCCGGTCTTGCCGGAAATTCCGTTTTCGGCCCCCGGGTGCAAATCGGCCTTGGCCACCAGAACGATGTCGTCGTCCCGCGGCGTCATCTGCGGTCTCTCGCCCGGCGCAATCAGGAATACCCGCAAATCGGCAGTCTCGGCCCGCTGGCGCGCGCGATCCACCCCGATCGCCTCGACCGCGTCCTGCGCCTCGCGCAACCCGGCGGTGTCGAGCAGGGTCACCGGCAGTCCGCGCAGATCCATCCGCACCTCGATCACATCGCGCGTGGTGCCGGCATGTTCCGACGTGATCGCCGCCTCCCGGCCCGCCAACGCATTGAGAAGGGTGGATTTTCCAACGTTCGGCGCGCCCACGATCGCAACCTCGAAGCCCGTGCGGACACGTTCCGCTATTCCCACGCCGGCGATCTCCCGCCGCAGCTCATCGCTCACGGACTCAAGCAGCGCGCCAACCTCCGGTCCGACATCGACCGGAACCTCCTCGTCGGCGAAATCAATCGTCGCCTCCAGCAGCGCCGCCGCGCGGATCAGCTTTTGCCGCCGAGGTTTCGGCCTTGCGCCCAAGATCGCCGGCCAGAACCCGCATCGCCTGCCGCCGCTGCGCCTCGGTCTCGGCGTCAATCAGATCGGCAAGCCCCTCGACCTGCGCGAGATCGAGACGGCCGTTCTCCAAGGCGCGCCGCGTGAACTCCCCCGGCTCTGCCGCGCGCAGGCCCGTCATGACCCCGAGTTCCGCCAGCACCGCCGTCACCACCGCCACGCTGCCATGAACCTGGAGCTCCGCCGCCTGCTCGCCGGTGAAGCTCCCGCCTTCGGCGAAGGTCAGCACCAGCGCACTGTCGATACGTTTCCCGTCCGCGCCGCTCAGCACCCGCAACGACGCCCGCCGCACTGCCGGCACATCCCCGCAAAGCGCGCCCACCGCCTGATGCGCGCGCGGGCCCGACAGGCGGATTACCGCGACGCCGGATTTCCCCGGCACCGTCGATTGTGCATAAATCGTATCCATCCCGTCACCGCCCGACGGCCTTCGCTCAGACGTTCATCGAATCGAAGAAATCCGCGTTGGTCTTGGTCTGCTTGAGCTTGCCCAGCAGGAACTCGATGGCATCGGTCGTCCCCATCGGGTTGAGAATCCGTCGCAGGACGAAGGTCTTTTGCAGATCGGCCTTGTCGATCAGCAGTTCCTCCTTGCGGGTGCCGGACTTCAGGATGTCGATCGCCGGGAAGACACGCTTGTCGGCAACCTTGCGGTCAAGCACCAGTTCCGAGTTGCCGGTGCCCTTGAACTCTTCGAAAATCACCTCGTCCATGCGGCTGCCGGTCTCGATCAGCGCGGTCGAGATGATGGTCAGCGAACCGCCTTCCTCGATGTTGCGCGCGGCGCCGAAGAACCGTTTCGGCCGCTGCAGCGCGTTGGCATCGACGCCGCCGGTCAGCACCTTGCCCGAGGACGGCACCACGGTGTTGTAGGCCCGTCCCAACCGGGTGATCGAATCCAGCAGGATCACCACGTCGCGCTTGTGCTCGACCAGCCGCTTGGCCTTTTCGATCACCATTTCGGCCACAGCCACATGCCGCGTGGCCGGTTCATCGAAGGTCGAGCTGATCACCTCGCCCTTGACCGACCTTTGCATGTCGGTGACTTCCTCGGGGCGCTCGTCGATCAGCAGCACGATCAGATAGCATTCCGGGTGATTGTGCTCGATGCTCGCGGCGATGTTCTGCAATACTACCGTCTTGCCGGTCCGCGGCGGCGCCACGATCAGCGATCTCTGACCCTTGCCGATGGGCGCCACCAGGTCGATCACGCGCGCCGTCTTGTCCTTGATGGTCGGATCCTCGATCTCCATCTTGAACCGCTCATTGGGATAAAGCGGCGTCAGGTTATCGAAGGCGATCTTGTGACGCGCGCGCTCCGGGTCCTGGAAATTGATCTCCGAGACGCTGGTCAGCGCGAAATACCGTTCGTTCTCGTCGGGTGCGCGCATTTCCCCCTCGACGGTGTCGCCGGTACGCAGGGAATGCTGCCGGATGGTCTCGGGCGAAACATAGATGTCGTCGGGTCCGGGCAGATAATTCGCCTCGGGCGAGCGCAGAAATCCGAACCCGTCCTGCAACACCTCCAGCACGCCGTCGCCGTAGACTGTCCAGCCCTCGTCGGCGCGTTCGCGCAGGATCTGGAACATCATCTCGCCCTTGCGCATGGTCGAGGCGTTCTCGATCTCCAGTTCCTCGGCCATCGTGAGAAGGTCCTTGGCGGATTTCGCCTGCAGATCGGAAAGGTTCAGACGGTCGTCGGACATGGGAATACACCTGCCGGTTCAGCGCTATGCGCGCAGTCACCCGTGGGATTGAGGAAAATGGAACCACCCGGACGGGGGCCGATGCGGCAGATAGCCGGAATTGTCTCGCCTGTCAACTGAGCTCAGAACCGCACCACCACCGCCAGCACGATGATTACCATCAGAATTGTCGGCACCTCGTTCATCATCCGGTATTGCCGGCCGCTCAGCCGGTTGCGCCCGGCGGCGAAATCCTTGCGCCGCTGTCCGAGCCACAGATGAAACCAGGTCATCGCCAGCACGCCCGCGCCCTTGACCCGAGGGCCATGCCGCGCCCCAGTCGACGACTCCCGGCATCAGCACCAGCCAGAGCCCGAACACCCAGGTCGCGACCATCGCCGGGGTCATGATCACGCGATAGAGTTTTTCCTCCATCATCCCAAAAACCGCATCGCGGCCATCGCCGCGCTCGACGTGATAGACGAAAAGCCGGGGCAGATAGAAAATCCCCGCCATCCACGAAATCACCGCCATGATGTGCAGCGCCTTCACCCAAGGGTATGCGCCCGCAAGGATATCACTCATGAACGGTCTCCTTTTTCCTCCCGGGCTTCCTAATAATAAAAAGAAAGAGAAAAAAGGATGATGTGGCTGTAAGGGCGGCGCCCTCCTGTGGATCATTGGATTGTCACCAGAACCATCCCCGCGAAAACGCCCTGTTGACAATACCGGTAGAAACCTCGGGCAGTCCGGTGCGACATCCGGTTTCATCCAGTTGTTTCAATCTGTTGATCGAAACCGTTTCGCGAACCATCGGTGGATTTATCGGGGGTAACCTGCCGGCGGGTCAATTTGCCCCCGACCTCGAGTTGTCATTGTTCCCATGTCCAAAAGCCACGCGTGACCGGGTAGGAATGCCGCCGCCGTCACGGCGCGCGATCCGGGATGGCATTTCACGCCGTCTCTCCCTAGAAAACCCGCGAGTCATCCCCGGAGTTCTTCACATGGCCCCGAACCTCGTGCTCGCGTCCGGCTCGGAAATCCGCCAGACGCTGTTGCGTCAGGCCGGGGTGGCGTTCGATGTCCGGCCAGCGCACGTCGACGAGGCCACGCTTCGGGCCGGGCTCGTCGCTCGCGGTGCGCCGCCCCGCGACATCGCCGATGCCCTGGCCGAAATGAAGGCGCGCAAAGCCTCGCTCGCGGCAAACGGTGAACTGGTGCTGGGTTGCGACCGGTGCTTGCCCATGATGGTGCCATCCTGGCCAAGCCCGGCACCGAGGCAGAGGCACGCACGCAGCTCGAGCGGTTGCGCGGCGACACCCATCACCTGATTTCGGCAGCGGTGATCTGCGAGCACGGCCGCCCGGTCTGGCGCCATGCCGCGACGGCCCGGCTGATGATGCGGGATTTTTCGGATGCCTATCTTGAGGCGTATCTTGCGCGCAACTGGCAGAGCGTCCGCCACTCGGTCGGCGGATACAAGCTTGAAGAAGAGGGCGTGAGGTTGTTTTCTGCCGTCGAGGGCGACTATTTTTGTGTTCTCGGGCTGCCGTTGCTGGAATTGCTGGCCTATCTTGGCCGACGCGGAGTGATAGAGACATGAACGCCACGACCATTCCCCTCGCCGCTGTGATCGGATCGCCCGTGGCGCATTCCAAGTCCCCGCAGCTCCATAGCCACTGGCTCAAGGTCAACGGGCTGGCCGGCTATTACATTCCGATGGAAGTCCGCAGCGAGGATCTCGAACAGGTCCTGCGCACGCTGCCAAAGGTGGGATTCGTCGGTGTCAACATTACCGTGCCGCACAAGGAAAAGGTGCTGGACATCGCCGATCAGGTTTCCGACCGGGCGACGCTGATTGGCGCCGCGAACACCCTGATCTTTCGCCCAGATGGAAAAATTCTAGCCGATAATACAGATGGTTACGGGTTCATCAGCAATATCCGCCAGGCTGTGCCCGACTGGGACGCGGCGGCCGGCCCGGCCGCCATCCTCGGGGCCGGCGGCGCGGCGCGGGCGGTGGTGGCGGCGCTGCTTGACGCCGGGGTGCCGGACATCCTGATCTCGAACCGCACCAGGGTCCGGGCCGAGGCGTTGCGCTCCGATTTCGGCCAGCGCCTGCAGGTGATCGACTGGGTGCAGGCCGGCAACATGCTCGAAGACGCGGCGACCGTGATCAACACGACCTCGCTCGGGATGATCGGCAAGCCACCGCTGAGGGTGCCTCTCGACGGGCTCAGACCCGGCACGCTGGTCAACGATCTTGTCTACGCGCCCCTGAAGACCCAGTTCCTGGCCGAGGCCGAAAGGCTGGGTTGCCGCACCGTCGACGGGTTGGGAATGCTGTTGCATCAGGCGGTCCCGGCGTTCGAGCGCTGGTTCGGGGTACGTCCCAAGGTCGACAGCGCAACCCGGGCCGCCGCACTCCGATGACGTTCCGCCTGGGACTGACAGGGTCGATCGGAATGGGCAAATCGACCACGGCGCGACTTTTCGCCGAGGCCGGCTGTGCGGTATGGGACGCCGACGCCGCCGTGCACCGGCTCTACGCCGGGGGCGGTGCGGCGGTGGAACCCGTCGCCCGTGCCTTTCCCGACGCCATCGAGGATGGCGCCGTATCGCGTTCCCGCCTCAAGGCGATCATCGGCCGCGACCCGCAGGCATTGAAACGGATCGAGGCCATCGTGCATCCGCTGGTGGCACAGGACCGTGCCGCCTTTCTGAGCGGGACCGATGCGGATATCGCCGTTCTCGACATCCCGCTGCTTTACGAGACCGGCGGCGAGCGCGACATGGATGCGGTGGTTTGTGTCAGCGTCGATGCGCAAACCCAGCACCGACGCGTCATCGGGCGCGGGACCATGACCGAGGCACAGTTCGCCGCCATTCTCGCCCAGCAGTTGCCCGATGCGGAAAAACGCGCCCGCGCCGATTTCGTCATCATCACCGACACGGTTGAGCATGCCCGCGCGCAGGTGCAGGATGTGGTGGCGCAAATCCGCGAGAGGATCAATCATGCGTGAAATCGTGCTCGATACCGAAACCACGGGTCTGAGCCCGCAGGAAGGCCATCGCATCGTCGAGATCGGCGCGCTCGAACTGATGAACCACATGCCGACGGGCAAGACCTGGCACCAGTACATCAACCCCCGCCGCCCCATGCCCGCCGAAGCGTTCGCTGTGCATGGACTCGGCGACGATTTCCTGCGTGACAAGCCGGTCTTTGCCCATATCGCGGAGGCGTTCATCGACTTCATCGGGGATGCCCGGCTGGTGATCCACAACGCCAGTTTCGACATGGCGTTCATCAACGCCGAACTGGGCTGGCTGCAGCGCCCGGTGATCCCGTTCGATCGTGCGATCGACACGCTGGAAATCGCGCGGCGCAGGTTTCCCGGTTCGCCGGCGTCGCTCGACGCGCTCTGCCGGCGCTTCGGGATCGACAACTCCGCCCGCACCCTGCACGGGGCATTGCTCGATTCCGAAATCCTGGCCGAGGTCTATCTCGAGCTCATCGGCGGCCGACAGCCCGATTTCGGGCTCGCCCCGGGGCAGGGGCAGGAGGGCGCCAAGACGTCCGCGTCCCCGACCGGCTGGCGCCCGGGCCCGCGCCCGCGCCCGCTGCCGCCGCGATTGAGCGCCGACGAGGCCGCCGCCCACGCCGCCCTTGTCGAGACGATGGGCGAAGGCGCGTTATGGAAGAAATTCACCTAGGGCGATATCTCCGACCCGCTCAGGCGCTGGCGGTCGGTGCTTCCGCTGTCTTGGCCTGATTCTGGGCGATCTGGCTCCGGTAGAGCTGAACCCAGTCGATATTCTCCAGATTCAGCGGCGGGAAACCGCCGTCGCGGGTGACGTCGCTGACGATCCGGCGCATGAACGGAAACAGCATCCGCGGGCATTCGATCATCAGGAACGGGTGCATCTGTTCGTCGGGCACACCCGTGATCTGGAAGACGCCGACATATTCCAGTTCGAGAAGGAAGATCTGCTGTTCGGTCCCCTTGTTCCTGGATCCGATCTGCAGCTTGGTGATGACCTCGTACTGGCCTTCCGTCGGACGCTTGCGCGCGTCCATCGACACGCCCACGGTTATTTCGGGCGTCACCTCGCCCCCGGTGCTCTGCTGCGAAAGAACGTTCTCGAAGGACAGGTCACGCACGAACTGGGTCAGGATGCTCATCCTGACCTGCGGCGGCTGTTGTGCGTCCTGCGGCGTGGCGGCGCCATTGCCCTGGTCGCTGACGATCATGTGCGGTCTCCAAATTGGTCAGATGCTGCCTCCAGACTTAGCAGCATGGGCGGCGGGCCTCAATGCCTGGTCCAGCCGGACGGGCCTGCCCGGCGGTCGAGATCCTCGTAATCGCCCTCGATGATCTCGGGGCCGCCGCCATGGGGGCGCTCGGGGCCGCCGGGGCCGAGATCGAAGCGTTCCACATGCACCCGCCGGCGCAGCCAGGCAAAGGCCGCGCGCCTGACCGGCGGCATCAGCAGCGCGAAACCCACCGCATCGGTGAAAAACCCCGGCGTCAGCAGCAGCACGCCCGAAACCAGGATCATCGCGGCGTGCGCCAGCGGCTCGGTCGGGTCGTCGAGGCGCGAGAACGAGGCCCGCAGCTGCCCCAGCGCCAGCGCGCCCTGGCTGCGCACGAGCCATGTTCCCAACACCGCCGTCAGCACCACGATACCCAGCGTCCGCCACAGCCCGATGGCATCGCCGACTTGAATAAACAGGGCGATCTCGATCAGCGGAACCGCCAGGAACGCGAAGAGCAGCCACATATGCGAAACCTCGTATTTTGATCCACCGCGCATGGTGGACTTGCCGCCATAGCTCACCTACATAGGAGGAGGATATCCGGGATACCATGCCCCGTCCGCGAAGAGGTGCTTATGAATTCCCCGCTACTGCAGCTATTGGTGCTGGCAGGCATCGCCGTTTTTCTGATCCTTCGCCTCAAAAGCGTTCTGGGAACCCGCGACGGTTTCGAGGGGCCGCCGCGGCGCGGTGCGCCCGAGGTCGCCAAACCGGATCGCCGGCAGGGATTCGAGGTGATCGAGGGCGGGCCCGACCGCGATATCGTCGATCATGTGGCGGAAGGCTCCGCCGCCGCCGATGCGCTGGCGCGGATCAAGCGCGCCGAGCCCGACTTTGCGGTCGGCGAATTTCTCCAGGGCGCGCGCGGCGCCTATGAATGGATCCTGCTGGCGTTCGAGCGCGGCAATCTCGACGAGGTGGCGCCGTTCCTTTCCGAAGAGATCTACGAGGCGTTTTCCCAGGTGGTCGATGCCCGTCACGAAGAGGGGCTTACGGTCGAGGCCGAGTTCATCGGCGTGCGCGGCACCACGCTGGCGGATGCGCGGTTCGACGATGCCTCCGGCCGGGCCGAGGTGACGGTCAACTTCGTGGGCGAGCTGATTTCGGTGGTGCGCAACGCAGCCGGCGAAATCGTCGAGGGCAAGCCGGGCCAGTCGCGGCGCCAGAAGGACAGCTGGACATTTGAACGGGTTGTGGGATCGGACGATCCCAACTGGCGGCTCGTCGCGACAGGCGAATGATCCGGCGCCTCGGCGCGGCGATCTGCGTCTGGCTGCTGGCGGCGGCCGCGTCGCCGGCCGACGATGTCAACCGGACGGTGCTCGAATTCGACGATCTGCGCGGCTGGCGGCTGGACAATCACCAGCGCGCGCTCGATGCGTTTCTGGTGACCTGTCCCGATCTGCGCGACCCCGACTGGCGCTCGCTGTGCGCGCTGGCACAGCAGAAACCCGAGGCCCGGACGTTCTTCGAACTCTTCTTTCGGCCGGTGCTGATCGAGAACGGCACACCGGCGCTTTTCACCGGCTATTTCGAGCCCGAACTCGACGGCGCGCGCCGACCGGGCGGGCGGTTCCGCTATCCGGTCTACCGCGAACCCGAGATCGCGAAGGCGTCGAACCCGTGGCTGACCCGGCGCGAGATCGAGACCGGGGATGCGATGCACGGCAAGGGGCTCGAGATCGCCTGGGTCGATGACCCCGTGGAACTGTTCTTCCTTCAAATCCAAGGCTCGGGCCGCATCCGGCTGCGCGACGGCAGCGTCATCAGGGTGGGCTATGGCGGTGCCAACGGCCATCCCTACCGCTCGATCGGGGTCGAACTGGTGCGGCGCGGCATCTACACCGTGCACCAGGTTTCGGCCGAGGTGATCAAGAACTGGGTTCGCCGCCACCCCGAAGAGGGGCGCGAGCTGCTCTTTCACAACCCCTCCTACGTCTTTTTTCGTGTCGTCAACACGATTCCGCCCGATGCCGGGCCGCTTGGGGCGATGAACCGCTCGGTGACGTCCAAACGCACCGTCGCGGTCGATCCCGCCTTCGTGCCGCTTGGGGCGCCGGTCTGGGTGGAAAAGGAGGGCGAGCATGCCTTCAACCGGCTGATGGTGGCGCAGGATACCGGCTCGGCGATCAAGGGACCGCAGCGCGCGGATATCTTTTTCGGCACCGGCGCCGGTGCCGGCCGGGCGGCCGGGCGGTTGCGCGATCCGGGCCGGATGGTGGTGCTGCTGCCGATCCAGCGCGCTTTCGCCAGCGCGACGGAGCCGTTTCAATGAGCCGCCGGCGGTTGCACCCCGACGAGCTGGCGTTGTGGCAGCGGGTGGCCGGAACCGCCGAGCCGCTGCATCCCAAGACCGATGTTTTCGCCCGGGACCGGGCGAACGGCACGAAGAAGCCAGAGACCCCGGCCCTGCGCCGCCGGCCCCAGGCCGCCGTTCCGGTCGGCCGGTTCGAGATGAGTCGCGACGCGGCGCCGGGCGCGGCGCGGCACGACATCCTGCCGGGGATAGCCGAGCGCATCGCCGCCGCACCGCTCAGGATGGACCGCAAGGCCCATGCCCGGCTGAAGCGCGGCAAGCTCGAACCCGACGTCCGCATCGACCTGCACGGCATGACGCTGGATCGGGCGCGCTCCGCGCTGGTCGCCTTCATTCTGAACGCCCATGCCCGCGACCACCGCCTGGTGCTGGTCATCACCGGCAAGGGCAAGCGCAGCGAGGATCGTGGTCCGATCCCCACCCAGCCCGGTGCGCTCCGCCACCAGGTGCCGCACTGGCTGGGGGCGCCGCCGCTGTCGCGGGCGGTGCTGCAGATCGCCCAGGCGCATCGGCGCCACGGCGGCGAGGGCGCGTATTACGTCTATCTAAGACGCCGGCGAGAGTAGCAGCCGCGCGCGGGCGACACCGATGCTCATCATCACGGTGGCAAAGATGAAATAGCCGGCCACGATCAGGTATTGCGTCTCGATGCCGAGCCCGAGGTCTATGCCGAGACCCGTCAGCCCCGGTCCGATGGCCGATCCCAGCACCATCACCGCCGCCGCCAGCGCCTTGATCGACCCCAGTTGGCCGGTGCCGTAGAACTCGGCCCAGAAGGCGTTGGGCACCGTGGTGTTGGCCCCCGTGGTCAGCCCCAGAAAGACGAACCCGGCCAGGATCGTCCACGGGCCCGGTGCGAACGCGAAGAGCGCGAACGCCGCCACCATCGGTAATTGCACGAACGGGATCAGCCGGGGCGTGCCGATCCGGTCAAGCGCCCAGCCCGACAGCATCATCGCGCCGATGCCGGCGACGGTATAAAGCGGGAACATCGCCACCAGCTCGACATGGGGGATGCCCTTGATTTCCGCGAAATGGACCCGGTGAAAGAAGAACGCGGTGTTGAACGCCGCTGTTCCCAGCAGCGCCGGCGCCATGAACCAGAAGAGGAAATGCCCCAGCGTCTCGCGCCGGCTCCAGTGGCGGCCGAGCATGCCGTGCGAGCGGTCCGACGCCGCCCAGGATTGCGGCGTGCGCTCGTGCCGCAGCAGCAGGGCCAGAACCGGGATCCCGGCCAGCGCGACCAGCGCCGCCCCGACCCACAAGAGCCGCCAGTCCCACATCGTCATCAGCGACACGAAGAGGAGCGGCAGCAGCGCCTCGCCCGCGGCAAAGCCCAGCGTGGCGATGGACAGCGCGGTGCCGCGCGTGGCGATGAACCAGCGCGCCACCGCCACTATCGCGATATGGCTGGTCATGCCCTGCCCGGAAAAGCGCAGCGCGAAGATCACCGGGATAAGTCCCCACCAGACCGGATTGAGCACCATCGACAGGCAGGCCAGCGCCAACAGCACCAGCACCGCCGGAGCAAGTACCCGCACCCGGAAGTGGTCGGTCAGCCCGCCGGCCCAGACCATCGCCAGCGCCGAGGCGGCGGTGCCGAGCGTGTAGATGCCGCCCCAGCCGCCGTGGCTGAGCCCGAAATCGGCGCGGATATGGCCGGCGAAGATCGAGATGAAGAAGGTCTGCCCGAAGCTCGACAGGAAAGTGAGCAGAACCCCTGCCGTCAGCCACGGCGCGTTGTCGCGAAGGAAGGAGGAGTTCGGCATGACGCATCTGTTGCCCGAAACCGGCGGGAAGAAAAGGAGAATTCGTCCGCCAGGCAAACCAGGCTGGGGCCGGCGCAAGCCCGGCCCGCGGGCTGCGTGTCAGGTCACTTCGTCCTTGTTTCGGGGAAGCAGAAAGATGGAACAGGCGAGCACGGCAAAGACCAGCTCGTACACCTCCCATTTGCGATGCATGTCCAAGAGGCTTATCACCAGGCTGGCAACGACCGCCGAGGATTGCATGACGCAGGTGCGGCACGGGTACCGATAACGCACGCGCCACACCGCGAACCCAGCCGGCACGGGGGTAGAGCACCGGCAGAACCACCGGGTACAACAGCAGGATCAGCGTCAGGATCGGGCCGAACAGGGTCTTTGTCAGCTGCCTTTCCCCGACGATCAGGTTGTGCAGGTTGGTTTCGTTCTGTTGGTTGTGCTGCTGGAGGAATTCACCGGCCTTCCAATCGAATATCCGCTGTCCCCACGAGATTTCCTCCCCGGCACCGAAGATGAACACCAGCGCATAGAACCCGGTGATCAACGCGGACCTCTTCAATCGCCGCCGCCAGAGCGACCCGGCGTTCCGGAAAAGGATGACCGCCGCGAGGAACAGAAGGATTGCAGTGCCCCATTCAACCGGGCCATCCTCGATGGCGAAGCCGAGGCTGAACTCGGTATGCAGACCCGTGAGCTGGTACGCGACCGTGAATATCAGGCTCGAATAAGCCAGCCCGAACAGGACGACATCGGCGCGGCTGAGTTGGGACCGGCTGTTGAGAAACATCATTTTCATTTCCGAGTACTGATCTGTTTCCGGTCCGATAGGCCAACCGGCAGCCCGGATCAAGCCGGCGCCCGGCGCCCCGGCGCCGCGCCTGCATTCCCTACAGCACGTATCGCGACAGATCGGCCGATTTCAGCAGCTCGCCGAGGTTCGCGTCGACGAAGGCGGCATCCACCACCACCTTTTCGCCGGCCCGTTCGGGTGCGGTGAAGCTGAGTTCCTCGAAGACGCGCTCCATCACGGTGTAAAGCCGCCGCGCGCCGATATTCTCGACCGACTGGTTGACCTCGGCGGCGATACGGGCAAGCGCGGCGATGCCGTCCTCGGTAAAGCTGACGGCAACGTCCTCGGTTTCCAGCAGGGCGGTATACTGGCGCGTCAGCGCGTTGTCGGTTTCCGTGAGGATGCGCACGAAATCGGCCTCTGTCAGTGCCCGCAGCTCGACCCGGATCGGCAGGCGGCCCTGCAGTTCGGGCAGGAGATCGGAGGGCTTGGCGATATGAAACGCGCCCGAGGCGATGAAGAGGATGTGGTCGGTGCGCACCGGGCCGTACTTGGTGCTGACGGTGGTGCCCTCGATCAGCGGCAGCAGGTCGCGTTGCACGCCCTCGCGGCTGACATCGGCGCCGCGGGTCTCGGCGCGGGCGCAGACCTTGTCGATCTCGTCGAGAAAGACGATGCCGTTTTCGGCCACCGCCTCGAGCGCGGTGCGGTTGACGGTTTCGTCGTCCAGCAGCTTGTCGGCCTCTTCGCCGATCAGGATCCCATAGCTCTCGGCCACGCTCAGACGCTTGCGGGTGGTGCGTCCCCCGAACGCCTTGCCCAGCAGATCGCCGAGGTTCATCATCCCCATCTGGCTGCCGGGCTGGCCGGGGATGTCCATCATCCCCAAGGGGCTGGCGCTGTCGGCGAGTTCGAGCTCGATCACCGTGTCGTCGAGTTCGCCCGCGCGCAGCTTGCGGCGGAACATCTCGCGCGTGCCCTCGCGCGCATCCGTCCCGGCAAGCGCCTCGATCACCCGTTCCTCGGCGTTCTTGTGGGCGTTGGCGCTGACCTCGTCGCGCATGCGCTCGCGGGTCTGGGCGATGGCGATATCGACGAGGTCGCGGATGATCTGCTCGACATCGCGGCCGACATAGCCAACTTCGGTGAACTTGGTCGCCTCGACCTTGATGAAGGGGGCACGGGCGAGCTTGGCCAGCCGGCGGCTGATCTCGGTCTTGCCGACGCCGGTGGGGCCGATCATCAGGATGTTCTTGGGATAGACCTCCTCGCGCAGGTCGTCGGCCAGTTGCTTGCGCCGCCAGCGGTTGCGCAGGGCCACGGCGGTGGCGCGCTTGGCGCCCTGCTGACCGATGATGAACCGGTCGAGTTCCGAGACGATTTCGCGCGGGGTGAGGTCGGTCATCCGGGGCTCCTGAATTTGTATCCCGGTCACATACGTATTCCGGATGCGGTTGTCCAAGGGTTGATTAATGTATCTACATAACGTAGTTACATTCAGTATGTGGTGCCGGAAATAACGCAATATTAAGAAATGTGAACCAGACCGAGGAAACGAACAGTGCCCGAACGGGTATTTGAAAGACCAGCCAGGACGAAACCCCGTGTTCGAATGGGACGAAGAAAGCGTCTGCTTTGTCTGGAAAAGCACGGTCTGGATTTTGTTGACGCTGCGGAGGTTCTGGTTGGCGACCATCTACTGCTGCCGGGACGCAGCGAAATCGAACGGCGTCAGATAGCGATAGGCTATCTTGACGGTGTACCTGTCGCAGTTGTTTTCACGATGCGAAACGACACCATCCGAATCATCACAGCGCGGAGGGCGCGACGAAATGAGCGAGAAGCATATGACGCGCATGTCGCTCGACGAGATGCGGAAAACGCAAAGCCGGACTGACTGGGATCGGGTCAAATCCGCCCCCGATTTCGAAGGTGAGCCGGAAATCGACGTGGACTGGGCCATGGCCCGGCTGGTTGAACCAGCACCGAAAAAGCTGATCTCGCTGCGCGTCGACGCCGATATCCTCGAGTTCTTCCGCAGTCAGGGCAAGGGGTATCAGACGCGAATGAATGCGGTACTGCGGGCCTACAAGGAAGCGATGGAGACAAAGGAATAGGCCCAGTTTCCGGGTCGCCGGCGCGGCATCGCTCCGATCATGCGCCGATGGTTTCCACCGTCAGCGAACCGTTTGTGTAGACGCAGATATCGGCCGCGATCGCCATCGCCGCGCGGGCGATTTCCTCGGCAGAGCGGTCGCTGTCCATCATCGCCCGGGCCGCGGCCAGCGCAAAGTTGCCGCCCGAGCCGATTGCGGCGACGTCGTGCTCGGGTTCGAGCACGTCGCCGGCGCCGGTGATGACATAGAGCTGGGCGCCATCGGTCACGATCAGCATCGCCTCGAGCTTTTGCAGGTACTTGTCGGTGCGCCAGTCCTTGGCCAGCTCGACGCAGGCGCGCTGAAGCTGGCCGGGCGTGGCCTCGAGCTTGGCCTCGAGCCGTTCCAGCAGGGTGAAGGCGTCGGCGGTCGAACCGGCGAACCCGGCAAGAACGTCATGGCCGCCGGGGCTGAGCCGGCGCACCTTGCGCGCGGTGGCCTTGATCACGGTCTGCCCGAGGCTGACCTGCCCGTCGCCGGCGACGACCACCTCGCCGCCCTTGCGCACCGCGATGATGGTGGTGCCGTGCCAGCCGGGAAATTCCTTGCTCATGGGCCGCCTTTCCGTGTTCGGGCCTATATGCAAGCGCCGGCCGCGCGGCGCAAGGCCGGATCAGCCCAGGAAGATCGCCACATGCCCGTCATGGCCGCAGAGATGCGCCGTTCCGGGTACGGTCGAGCGGTGCCCGGCCGTGCCGGTCTCGGCAATCGGCAGTGCGTTGTGTTCGCAGCGAAAGAAAAGGGCCGCGCGGGTGGCGGCCCCCCGGCTTTCGCGCGGACCGAGGCGTCAGATCGCCTCTTCGATCCAGTCCTGCAGCGCCGCCTTGGGCGCGGCGCCCGAGCGGTTCGACACCACCTTGCCATCCTTGAAGATGAAGAGCGCCGGAATCCCGCGGATACCCATCTGCATGGCCGTGTTGGGGTTGGCGTCGACATCGATCTTGGCGATCTTGACCTTGCCCTTGAGCTCGATCGCGAGCTCCTCCAGCGCCGGACCGATCTGCTTGCAGGGACCGCACCACTCGGCCCAGAAATCCACCACGACGGGGATATCGGAATTCTTCACTTCGGCGTCGAAAGTCTGGTCGGTAACGGCAACGGTGGCCATGATCTCATGTCTCCGGGAAAAGGGGTCTCGTTCGGTCCCGCAACCTAGGTAGGCCCGCGGGGCGCGTCAAGGCGGCGGGGTGCGCTGCAGGGCCGCCGTTACCAGATCGTGCGGCAGCGGCATCAGCGTTGCCGTGCGTGTCCATATGAGCGCGGTCTCGATCCGGCGGCCGGGATAGATCTGCGCCAGCGCCTCGGCATAGGCGCCCATCTGCCGCAACAGCCCCTCGGGGGTGTCCCCGGGCCGGGCGGGCACGACGGCGTTGGACTTGAAATCCGCCGCCAGCACGCGGTCGGGCGTCACCAGGAGCCGGTCGATGACCCCGTGGATGCGGCGATTTCGGAGGCTCGGCAGCGGCGCGGTGATCGCGACCTCCGCGAGCGCATCCGCGGCAAGGACCGGCGCCAGCGCTGGTGCACGCAGCACGGCCGATGCCTCGGCAACCAGGTCCGCAAGCTCCGCCCCCGAAGCCGCGTCCGCACCGATCGCCAGAAGTTGCCCGGCCAGGTCCGGCCAGTTGGCTTCGGGCGCGCCGGGCAGGTGTTCGAGCAGCAGATGCAACTGCCGCCCGCGCCGCTTGGCGGCGTCTTCCTCGGCGCTGGCATCGCCCGGCAGGGCCTTGGCGCCGCCCAGATCCGAGGGGCTGAGGGGCGCGTCGATTGCCGGCGGCTCGGGCGCGGGCGCGGACAGGAACGCCGGGATCGCAGGCACCGGAGGCATCCCGTCAGGCTCTGCGGCTTGTGTCGCCGCGTCGGGCCAGACGCCGAAGCCGTGGCGCAGGCCGGCCCCGGTGGGACAGTCCAGAACGCCTGCACCCAGCCGCTCTAGCCCGGTGCGCACCTTGTCGTGCCAGCTCTGCCCGTCGTTGCCGAGTTCGCCCGCGGCGGCGACGATCAGCCATTGCCGGGCGCGGGTCATCGCGACATAGAGCAGGCGGTCGCGCTCGGCCGCGTCGGCGGCCTGCGCGGCCTCGTCGGCGTGGCGCTGGACCTGCGGCGCCTCGGGTCTGGTTGTCCGCCAGAGCGGCACGGCGCCGGGCGCGATCTGACGGTCCTGGCGGGGCTGCCGCCGGGCGGTGTCGGGCAGGATTACGACAGGCGCCTCCAGCCCCTTGGCGCCGTGGACCGTCATCACCCGGATCCGGTCGCCGGCGCCGCCCATCTGGCGCTTGATCTCCAGATCGTCGGTTTCCAGCCACACCAGAAAACCGGTCAGGCTATCGACGGTGTCCTGCTCATAGGCCATCGCCTGCGCCAGCAGGGCGTCGATGCCGTCCTCGGCCTCGGGCCCGAGCCGCGCCAGCAGCCGGCGACGGCCGTCATGGCGGGTGAGCACGCGCTCGATGAGCTCGAAGGGACGCAGATAGTCGGCCTGTGCGCGCAGATCGTCGAGCACCGCCAAGGTGGCGGGGAATTCGGCCGCGCGGTCGCGCAGTTCCGCCCAGAGATAACGTTGGGTCCGGCCGTGGGCGAGATCGAACAGCGCCCCCTCGTCCCAGCCGAACAGCGGCGAGCGCAGCGCGGTGGCGAGCGACAGGCTGTCCTCGGGTATGGCGAGGAACGACAGCAGCGCGGCGAGGTCCCTGACCGCCAGTTCCGCCGCCACCTTCAGCCGGTCGGCCCCGGCCACGGGCACGCCGCGCGCCTTGCAGGCGCGGATGATCTCGTGGAACATCTCCGAGCGGCGCTGCACCAGCACCAGGATGTCGCCCGGCGTGATCGGCCGCGCGCCCGCGCCGCTCTCGTCCGGTAGCGGCGTACCGATCATCGCCGCGATGGCGTCGGCGACGGTCCGGGCCAGGACCATGGCGGGCGCGTCGCTCCCGAGTTGGTCGAGCGGGTCGTACCAGTCGTGTGCCTCCGGTTCCGGCGAGGACGTCACCGGTGGCCACAGATCGACCCGTCCCGGCATCGCTGCCCTGAACGCCTTGTGAGACTGTTCCGGCGCAAAACCGCTGTCCTCAAGCCCCTCGAAGGTGGCATCGACCAGCTCCAGCACCGCCGGCGAGGAACGGAAGGAATGCTCCATCGCGACGGTTTGCAGCGGCGCCGCCGTCTGCGCGAGCCGCGCCGCGAATTCATCCCTGAGACGGTCGAATTCGCGCGGGTCGGCGCCCTGGAAGGAGTAGATCGACTGTTTCTTGTCACCGACCACGAAGATCGTGCGCTGCGCCGACGGGCGGGTGCCCTCGCCGGCGGTGAATTCCCGCGCCAGATGCTCGATTACCTGCCATTGCGCCGGGCTGGTGTCCTGGGCCTCGTCGACAAGGATATGGTCGATGCCGCCATCGAGCTTGTAGAGCACCCAGTCGGCGACGCGCCGGTCGCTCAGCAGGTCGCGGGCGCGCAGGATCAGATCATCGAAATCGAGCCAGCCGCGCAGGAGCTTGGCGCGTTCCCGGTGGGCAGGAACACACCCGCGAATTGGTGCAGGGCGCGGGTCTTTTCCATCGCCAGCAGCGCCAGCCGTCGCTCGCGCGCGGCCTCTGTCCGCACCATCAGCGCGTCGATGGGCGCCGCCAGATGCGGGTTGGCCTCGCGGCAGGACTTGGTCGGAAACGACCCTGACTTGGCCGAAAACGGGTCTTTCGCACCTGCGCCGGTGAGCAGCACGCTTTCCAGTACCGGCAGCGCATCGAAGCCCGGCGCGGTGATCTGCGCCAGCTTCGCCGCCGCCTTGACGTCATTGGGGCTGCTTTGCCGCAGCGCCGGGACAAGCTCGGCCAGAAGCGCCATCTCGCCGCCCTGAAACACCCCGGCGGCGATGCTTTCGCGGTCGCATCCCGGCGGCACGCCGAAATGCCGCGCCATCTGGGCGTCGCCGAGCGGGTCCGCGAACGCGGCGCGGTTCGCGACGATCTCGCGCGTCAGCCCATCGAGTGTCTCGCCCGAATGGTGCCGGGCGAGGGCGTAGAGCCGGTCCGCGTGCGCCCCCGAGGCGATGCGGTCCACCACCTCGGCGCGCAGCAGCCTGGCGGCGCGTTCGTCCGTCTCGGTGAATCGCGGCGTCACCCCGGCCTCGAGCGGAAACCGCCGCAAAAGCGCGCTGCAGAACGAATGGATGGTCTGGATCTTGAGCCCGCCCGGCGTCTCGATGGCGCGGGCAAAAAGGCTGCGGGCATGCGCGAGCGCCGGGGCCGTGGCGTCGAAATCGTGCCCCAGCAGGCGGATCCGGCCGATCAGGTCGTCATCGGGCAGCATCGCCCACGCGCCGAGGGTCGCAAACAGGCGGTTCTGCATCTCCGCTGCCGCGGCCTTGGTGTAGGTCAGACACAGGATGTGTTGCGGATCGACCCCGTGGAGCAGCAGCCGCGCCACGCGGTCGGTCAGCACCTTGGTCTTGCCCGACCCGGCATTGGCCGAAACCCGGGTCGACAGCCCCGGCCGCGACGCCGCGATCTGGCGCATGGTGGCTTCGTCATGGGGCGTCATCGGCCGACCTCGCTGGCCGCGGGCTCGTCGGTGTCGTCCCATTCCCCGAAGCGCGCCAGTTGGTCGTAATCGCCGGCGTGGCGGCTTTTCTCCGCCGCGCGGCGCGCGGTATAGCCCTGTTCGGGCGAGAGATAGGCGGCGATGAGACGGCGAAACTCGTCCCAGACCTTCTCCGGCGGCTCGGTATCGAGCGGGGCGGCCACCACCGGCGCGCCGCTGCCGAGCCCCAGATAAGCGGCGCTGGCAACCGGCGAGGGTGGCAGCTTGCCAAAGCCCGCGCGGGTGGCGATGGCCGCCTCGAGCAGGAGCTGCTTGTCGAAATGCGCCTGCTGTTTGGGCTTGGGCGGGGCGCCGGTCTTGTAGTCGTAGATGTGCAGCGCACCGCCGGCGTCGATGTCGATGCGGTCGGCCTTGGCGCTCAGGGTAAAGCCCAGCTCGGGGATGTCGGCTGCGCCCCTCACCTCGAAGGCGGCCGGCCGGGCGACGTGGCGACGGGCGATCTCGGCCGCAACGAAGGTCTCGGCCACCCGTTCCAGCCGCGCCTGCCAGATCAGCCGCGCCTCGGCCCAAGGCACGTTTTCAGCCAGAACAGAGACTGTTTCGTCGATCAGCGCCGGCGCCGTCAGGCGTTCGGGGTGCTCTAGCGTGGCACGGATGAAACGCTCCAGCGCGGTGTGAAGGACGGTGCCTCGCATCAGCGCATCGGGCAGCCGCATCAGCGGATCGAGCGGGCGCAGCTTGAGAATGTGCCTGGCGTAGATCGCGTAAGGGTCGCGGATGAGGCGCTGGATGTCGGTGACCGCGAGCTGTCTGGGCCGCGCCTTGGCGGGCGGGCGCGGCGAGGGGCGGGGAGCGGGCGCGACAGGCTCGGGGGTCTCGAACCCGTCGGCCAGCCGTAACCAGTGCTCGCCGCGGGTGCGCATCGACGCGAGCGCCGCCGCGCCGCCCTGTCCGGGCAGGCCCGCAAGCAGGTTCTGCAGCCGGTTGAGCCAGCGCGAGGGCACCGTCTCGGCATCGTCGGAGCGCAGCGCCCGGGTGATCCAGACCTCGGGCGCCAGCAGCGCCTGCTGGAAGTCATGAGCCGAGAGCCCGATCCGGCGTTCCGGCAGCAAGAGCCCCGCCTGCGCCCTGAGCGCACGGTTGAGCCAGGGATCGGGCAGTGGGGTCTGGGGCCAGCCGCCCTCGTTCAGCCCGGCGAGGATCAGCAGGTCGGCGCCCTGTACACGGGCCTCCAACGTGCCCCAGATGCGGATCAGCGGGTGGCTGGCCACGGCGCTGCGGACCTGCGCGCGCGACAGCACGGCATGGACCAGCGTGGCGTAATCGCGGGCGTTCAGCGCCCCGGCGAACGGAGCGTTTTCAGCCAGATCAGAGACTGTTTCGAGCGCTTCGCGCCCCGCCTCCTCAAGCCAGAGCGCGCCGCTGCCCTCGCCCGCCACCCCTTGCGCGATGCGCTCGGTGAGCGCGATGTGTCGCGAAACGCGGGCCTCGACCGGCTCTTCTTCGGTGCCCTGCCGCCCGGTGAAGCAGGCGATTGCCCACTCCGCCCAGTCGACGGCGAGCGGATCGGAGGTGCCCGCGGCCCAGGCGCGCAGGTCGCGCGTGTCGGGGTAGGGCGGGCCGTGGCGGCGCAGGTGCAGCTCCAGCTCGCGCGTCAGCCGCAGATGCGGGCCGCGGTCAGTGCCGGAATGGGTGAGCGGATGCTTGAGCAGCGTCAGCAGGGCCTCGGCAGAGAGCGGCAGGTGGAAAAGCTCGGCCACATGGCGCAGCAACCGGCCGGGGGCCGAGCGGTGCAGCGGCACCCCGGCGCTGTCGTCGGGGCGGATGCGCCAGCGGTCGAGGGCGGCGGTCACGCGTCGGGCAAGGGTCCGGTCGGGGGTGATGAGCGCAACGCTCTGGCCCTCTTCGGCGGCCTGCCGCAGACGCAGGGCGATGGCCAGCGACTCGGCCCGGGGCGAGGGTGCCTCGAGCAGGGTGATGCCGGCGGTCGCGCCGGCGATGTCGTGCAGCCCCGGCCCGTCGCGGCGCCACTGATCGGTGATCGGCGCGGGCCGGAGCGCCAGCGACACCAGCCGGTTGCGCGCCGGGCTGGCCGGGGTGGCGGCGGTCCAGGCGGCGATTTCGTGCGGGCCGATGGCGAGCCCCTGCATCAGCTGCGCGAAACGGGCCTGGGGATGGTCCTCGGCGCGCATCGGGTCGGCGAGCGTGTGCCAGACCTCGTCCGGCATGTCGCGGTCGAAACCCGGCAGCACCACCGCGCCCTGGGGCAGCCGCGCCACTGCCCGCATCAAGAGCTGCGTCGCCCCGCGCGAGCCGGTGGAGCCGGCGAGGATCACCGGATGCGCGGGCGGTGCCGACTGCCAGCGCCGCGCCAGCGCCTCGACCACCAGCCGCTGGCGCGCCTCGGCGTCGGGGCGGCACCGCCGGCCTCGAAATAGCGGCGAACGATGCCCAGAAAGGCCCGGATGCGCGCCCAGTGGCCGGACTGGTCGGAGACATCGAGCGCCGCGATCGCATCCGGCGAGACGCCTTCGCCATGCATCTCGTCCATCAGCTCGGCAAGGCTGTCGGCGAGATCGTAGAGCGCGCTGCGCGGAGCGAGATCGGGCTGCCGGTCGATGAGCGCCGACACCAGCTGCAGGAGTTCCAGCCGCCGCCGCAGGGGCGAGACCGGAGGCGGGATGACATTGGTCAGATGCGTGGCCCCGAAATCGGTGACGAGACCGATGCGCGGCAAAGCCGCGCCGGACCGCCGTCGAAGAGCGTCCGGATGCGGCGGGCCATGCGGCGGGTGTTGACGATGAGATGCACCCGCGCCAGGGCCTCGGGTGGCGCGCCGGCGCTGCGCTCGATCAGCCCGCGCACCAGCGCGGCGGGAAAATCGACGCCAAGCGGCACGGCAAACACGCGCTGGATGGACGAGGGCTCAAACATCGTCCGCCCCGAGGATCCGTTCGGCCAGCGCGATCCCTCCGGCCGGCCGACATCGCACCACCGACCCAGATAGGTCAGCACAAAGAGGCGGTTTCGCTCCAGCAGCCGGTCCCAGAGCCGGTTGAGGGAAAAGGCCGCCTCGGGGATGGTCGCCAGTACGTCGGTTCGGGTGATCTGGGCGCCCGTGAACACCGCGCCGGGGCCGCGTCGGGCCAGCCCTCCGGCCCCGATCAGGAAATCCCCCGCGCCCTCATGGCCGAGCGCGCGGGCCTTGTCGATGCAAAGGAGCAACGCGTCCATGCGGTCGGGATCCCACGCCTTGGCCAAAAGCCGCAACGGGTTCGGTCCCGACCAGACCGCATCGGCATTCAGGGTAAAGACCGGCCCCGGCCCCAGGAGCGGCAGCGCCGCGCGCAGCCCGCCGCCGGTCTCGAGGATGTCGGGCATTTCCTCGGAAATCATCACGCCGCTGCCGTCCAGATGATCGCGCAGCATATCGGCCTTGTAATGCAGGTTGGCGACGATACGCCCGACGCCGGCATCGCGTGCGATCGTTACTGCGTGGTCGATGAGCGGCCGGCCCGCCACCGGCAGGAGCGGCTTGGGCCGCGCCGCGGTGAGCGCGCCCATCCGCGTGCCGAAACCGGCGGCGAAGATCATCGCGGAGCGGGGATGGTCGCGCATTGGTCCTTCAATCGGGCAAGGGTGGACGGGGTCGGGGCGGGCAGGGCATCAGCCGGGATCGGCCGGAGCGGGGCAAGCACCGGATGGGCGAGATCGTCTTGCAGATGCGCCCAGACCCGGGGGATCAGATCGAGATAGCGCGGCTTGCCGTCGCGCAGGCAGAGCCGGGCGAAGACGCCGAGGATGCGCAGGTTGCGCTGCGCCCCGAGCAGGCGATAGGCGGTGACAAAGCTGTCGGTGTCCTGCCCGGTGGCGGTGATATAACGGGCCAGCATGGCCTCTTCGAGCCGGGCCGGCACGTCGCGGCGCGCATCCTGCAGGAGCGAGACGAGATCATAAGCGGGGTGGCCCGCCAGCGCGTCCTGGAAATCGAGCAGGCCGATACGCGCAAGCCCGGTGCGATCGGGCAGCCAGAGCAGGTTTTCAGCGTGATAGTCGCGCAGGATCAGCACATCGCATTCCGCGGCATGATGCGCCAAGAGCGGCTCTAACACGGCGCAAAACCGCGTTTTCAGCCGGTCGCCGGGGTCTCCGGGGTCGCCCGTGGCGCCGGGGCGGTACCAGTCGAAGGCGAGTGCGGCAAGCCGTGTCATCAGCGGTGCATCATAGGCCGCGAGGCTCTCTGGCGGTGGCGCGCGATGCAATGCGGCGAGAACGTCGATTGCCCCGCAATAGAGACTGTTTTCCAGCTCGGGCGCGGTCTCGAGCAGGCGCGCGAAGAGGGCGTCGCCGAGATCCTCGAGCAGCAGCAGGCCGGTCGCGCTGTCCTCGGCGAGGATCGCGGGCGCGCTGAATCCCAGCGACGAGAGGTGGTGCGCGATGCGGATGAAGGGGCGCACATCCTCGCCGCGTT
The DNA here is from genome assembly GCA_027493545.1 of Roseovarius sp. Classification (GTDB taxonomy): domain Bacteria; phylum Pseudomonadota; class Alphaproteobacteria; order Rhodobacterales; family Rhodobacteraceae; genus Roseovarius. Next base: position 413,060 of record JAOSKR010000001.1, read on the forward strand.
CGGGCGGGGCATCCATCAGTACCGCGCCCTGCCCGCCGGGGCCGCCGGTCAGCCGGAAATAGCGCCGGTTCGAGGCGTCGCCGGCGAGGTGGGCAAGTTTGGCGCCCGACCATCCGGCGCGGGCGAGAAAATCGGTGATCCGGGCGGCGCGATCAGCCATGGCGCACCGGCTCGAGCTTTTCGGGCCATTTGTCGTCGGTCCAGTCAAAGGCCAGTATCCGCAGGTCGTCGTCATCGGGCGCTTCAAAGCGGATCCGCAGCGCCTGCGGCGGGGTGAGCCCGCCCAGGCGATCGGGCCACTCCACCAGGGTGATGGCGGTCTCGAACGCGTCTTCGAGGCCCAGCTCGACCAGTTCGGAGACTTCGCCGAGGCGGTAGAGGTCAGCATGCCAGATCTCGCCCCATCGGCCGGGATAGGTCTGCACCAAGGTGTAGCTGGGCGAGGGCACGTCCTCGGGCGCGCGCAGCAGCGACTGGATCGCGGCGCGGGCAAAATGGGTCTTGCCGGCGCCGACCGGGCCGGCGAGCAGCACCGTGTCGCCCGGGCGCAGCCGTGCCGCCAGCGCCCGGGCGGCGCGGGCGGTGGCCTCCGGGCACTCGCAGGTGAGGGTGAAACGGCATGGCATGGCGGCGAGACTACACGCGCAGGCCCGCCCTGCAAGCGCGTTCGGCCGGCTCAGGCGGTCAACTGTTCGGCGCGCTGCTCGGGAGTGAGGCAGAGCATCGAGAACCCTTGCGGCAACGGCTCGCGGCGGGCCAGCACCGGCGCGCCCGCGCTGTCGAAGAGCCGCGCGGCGAGGGGCTGTCGGCCGATCGCGGCGGCATTCCAGAATCCCGCGTCGGGAAAGCGCGCGCGGCAGACACGCAGCAGGTCGTCGGCGCCGGTTTCGGCAAAGGCGCGGCTGGGGTCGATGCCCAGCAGCTCGCGGCAGGCACGGTTGCACAGCAGCACCAGCCCGTCGGGGCCGATCACCGCCACCGCCGCGTCGAGGCCATCGAGCGTTGCCTGCCGGATCTCGATCTGGGTGCGCGACCGGCGCGTCAGCGATACCTGGTCGGTGATGTCCTCGATCAGAAAGGCGATGGCGCCATCGGGGGTGCGGGCGGCCGGTGACGCGGTAGGTCAGCCCGGTGGGCAGGGTCCAGGCCTCGGCATAGTAGCCGCCGGCGGCGCTCTCGATCATGTCGTTGATCTGCGCGCGCCAGGTCGCGTAGTCCCTGGGCTCGGGCAGGACCTGCCGGTCGCGCAGCCGGTCGAAGAAATCCAGCAGGCCGGGACGGCCGCTGAGAAACTCGACCGGCAGGCCGGTGAGGTCGGTCATTGCCGGGTTGAAGAGCACCAGCCGCTGGTCGCGGTCGAAGACCGCAAGGCCGGTGGCCAGATCGGCAAAGGTCTTGGTCAGCGTCTGGATGAAGGTGCCGCGCATGGTTTCGGCCTCGACCTGCCGGGTGATGTCAACGGCATAAAGGACATGACAATTCCCGTGCCGGGTCGTGCTCAGCTCGAAATGCCGGGCAGAGCCGGTCAGCGGATCGGCGAGGGCGGTCCGGACGCTGCCGTCGCCTGCGCCGGTGGCGGCGGCAACGAGGTCGGCCGCCTCGGCCTCTGAGAACGCCTGAAACCGGCTATTGCGCCACAGGATGCCGCCCCCTTCGGCCAGGGTGCAGATGGCGATCGGCGCCGCCTCGATGGCGCCGCGGAACGCGCGCTTGCTGGCCAGCCGGAAGGTGGCGTCGTGCCAGTGCGCCGGCCCGGGCGGGTTCGGATCAAGCAGCGTGACGCGGTGGCCGCCGCGCACCGCGTTGATGGTGAGGCTGGCGCCGTCCCCCGCCTGCCGGGCAGGGAACCGACAGGTTTCGGCGTGGCCCGGACCCGGCAGGGCGTCGGGCAGGCCGGTGAACCGTTCGCCCAGCCAGCCCCGGAGTTCCGCCCGGTAGTGATGCCCAGATCAAGGCCGGCGTCGTGATCGACCAGCCGGCCGTCGCGGATCAGGAAACTGCTGGCCATGCGCGGCGCGGGGCCGCGCGCCGGCGCCCCGCGTACCCGGAAGAGGCGTTCCAGCCCCCACAATACCGCCCCCGCCAGCACGCCCGACAGGATCACGGCGAGAAGCATCGAGGGCAGGGCACCCGTCATCGCGGTCTCCGCAACAGTTCCGCCGTCGAGGCTGCGCGACCGGGGTTAACGCCCGGTTAACCGGAATTCGAAAAGCTGGTCTTCAGGCCCGGATCGGCGGGTTTTTCCCCAACGCGCGCCGGTCAGGCCCGTTTCCGGCGACGATCCGGGCGCGGGGCCAGGTGACCTCGACCACCGCGCCGGTGCGCGCGGTCTGCCCGGGCGCGAGCCTGCCGGCGTCATGGCCGTTGGCAAAGCTCAGTTCGGCGCCCGAACGCTCCAGGAGCGTCTTGGCGATGAAGAGGCCGAGCCCCATGCCCTCGTATTCCGGGCGCCGCGGATCGAAGGCGCGGCCGCGTCGGCGCATCAGCGGGTCGCCGATCCGGCCCAGCAGATGCGGTGGAAACCCGCGCCCGTCATCCATGATCCGCACGGTGATCGAGTCCTCCGACCAGCGGCTTTCGACCCAGACATGGCCGCGCGCGAAATCGACGGCGTTCTGCACCAGGTTGCGCAACCCGTGGATGATCTCGGGCCGGCGCCCGATCCCGGGCTGCTCAAGTGGTCCGCCCGGACCCGGCGCGTGGTCGAAATGGATGGTCTTGCCGCGGTCGACATGGGGCTCGGCGGCTTCTTCGATCACCGCCGAGAGTGGCGCGGTGCGCAGGTGCAGGTCGTCCTTGCCGGCCCGTCCCATCGAGCGCAGGATGTCGCGACACCGGTCGGCCTGCTGGTTGATGAGCACCGCGTCGGCGTGGAGGTCGTCGTCGCCTGCCAGTTCTTCGGCCAGCTCGGCGCTGGTCAGCTTGATCGTGGCCAGCGGCGTGCCCAGCTCATGCGCCGCCGCCGCCACCACGCCGCCCAGATCGGTCAGCTTCTGCTCGCGCGCCAGCGCCATCTGCGTGGCCTGCAGCGCCTCGGACATGGCGCGCATCTCGGTCACGATCCAGCGCGAATAGACTCCGAGGAACACCACCGCGATCACGATCGCCACCCAGGTGCCGTAGAGGAAGATCTGCGGCACATGCAGGATCTCGCCGCCGGCGGTGCGCAGCGGCAGGTGAAAGAAGATCAGCAAGGTGACGATGGCGATCGACATCGCCCCCAGAAACACCGTCGAGCGTGGCGACAGCGCCGGTGCCGAGACCGTGACCGGCCCGACGATGAGGATCGAAAAGGGGTTGTTGAGCCCGCCGGTGAGGTAGAGCAGCAGACCCAGCTGCAGCATGTCGAAGAGCACCACCAGCCGGGTTTCGCGTTCCGACAGGCGGCGGTTCTCGGGAAAGACGAAACCGGCCACGACGTTCGAGATCACCGACGCGCCGATGGCAAGATAGCAAAGCCCCAGTTCCAGATCGAGATCGTAGAGCCGCTGCGCCACCACCAGCGCCGAAACCTGGCCGAGGATCGCCCACCAGCGCAGCAGCACCAGCGTCCGCAGACGGATCCAGGTGTCGCCGTCGTCCGCGCGCGCCGGTACCGGGGAAAGCTCTGTCATCTCATGCCTCGGGTACCGTTGCAGTTCGCGCTGACGATGTTAGTTGTGGGGGAACCCAAAAGAAGCCGAAATCGGATTTTGCCATGACCCGGACGATTGCCATCGCGGCGCTAGCCGTCGCGATCCTGCTGCTTGGCGGCATTTACTGGATGACGACCATGTCCGGCCCGGACGACCGCTTTGCCCAGTGCCGGCAGGGCCAGGTCGTCGGCGGACCCACCGTCGGCGGGCCGTTCACCCTGGTCAGCGAGACCGGCGAGACGGTGACCGACAAGGAGGTGATCGACCAGCCCGCGCTGCTCTATTTCGGCTATACATTCTGCCCCGATGTCTGCCCCCTTGACGTGGCGCGAAACGCCGAAGCGGTTGAAATTCTTGAAGAACGCGGCAAGATCGTCAAGCCGGTGTTCATCTCGGTCGATCCCCGGCGGGATACGCCCGAAGTGGTCGGCGACTTCACCGACAACATGCACCCGCGCATGCTGGGTCTCACCGGCAGCCCCGAACAGGTCAAGGCGGCGAGCCAGGCCTACCGTACTTATTATCAGGCGCATGATTCGGGCGACGACGACTATTACCTCGTCGATCACACCACGCTGACCTATCTGGTTCTGCCCGAGGCCGGGTTCGTTGAGTTCTTCCGGCGCGACGAAACCCCCGAACAGATGGCGGACCGGGTCGGATGTTTTCTCGATGCGCAATAAGCCCTGCGATGGTTTGACGCATGCCGGGCGGCAGGATAGAACGAATCGGCACGGCGCGTACGAATTGATCGGAGAGGTGCATGGCCGATAAACAGCCCGACCTTGGGCCCGACAAGTCCCTCCTGCTGGTGGATGACGACGAGCCGTTCCTGAAGCGGCTGGCCAAGGCGATGGAGAGGCGTGGTTTCGAGGTCGAGACCGCCGATTCGGTCGCCGCCGGCATCGCCATCGCCGCCGCCCGTCCGCCGGCCTACGCGGTGTGCGATCTGCGGCTGGAGGATGGCAACGGGCTCGACGTGGTCGAGATGATCCGGGAAAAGCGCCCCGATGCGCGGATCGTGGTGTTGACGGGGTACGGCGCCATCGCCACCGCCGTGGCGGCGGTCAAGATCGGCGCCGCCGACTATCTGTCGAAACCCGCCGATGCCGGCGACATCACCCGGGCGCTGCTGGCCGGCGACGACGAGCTGCCCGAGCCGCCGGAAAATCCGATGAGCGCCGACCGCGTGCGCTGGGAGCATATCCAGCGGGTCTACGAACTCTGCGACCGCAACGTCAGCGAGACCGCGCGGCGGCTCAACATGCATCGCCGCACCCTGCAGCGCATCCTTGCCAAGCGCTCGCCCGGTAGTGACCGCCGATTCGAGTATTTGCGGAAAGATGAAAGCCCGGGGTCAGCCCATCTCGGCCAGCAGGTCCGCGTGCCGGGCGGTATAGGCGGCGCGGGTCTCGCGCGGCGGGCGCAGGAGCAGTTCGAGCCCCTCGATCACCTCCGGTGCGGGGCGGCCGAAGAACCTGTCCGCCTCGGCCTCGGTGAAACCGGCAATCCGGGTTGCCTCCATCCATGCGCTGATCCTGTCGGCCTTCTTGATCTGCCGCCTGATGGTCGCGGGCAGGGCCGCCGGCAGGCCGAAGCGGATATGGATCGCCGCCGCCAGCCGCTGGTCGAGGGCGTCGTAACCCGGCCCCACCGCCGCCTTGACCGGCGAGATCATGTCGCCGATGACGTATTCGGGCGCGTCGTGCAGAAGGGCGGCCAGCCGCCATCGGGCCGGCGCGGGCGGGTTCAGACGGGCAAAGAGGCGTTCGACCAGCAGCGAATGCTCGGCCACGGAATAGGCGAATTCGCCCTCGGTCTGTCCGTTCCAGCGCGCGACGAAGGACAGCCCGTGGGCGATGTCCTCGATCTCGACATCGACCGGGGTCGGGTCGAGCAGGTCGAGCCGGCGGCCCGATAGCATCTTTTGCCAGGCGCGGGGTTGGGGCAAGGCTGGGCTCCTGTTCGAAGTTGACGGACCTCGGACCTGTTATCCGCCGCAGCGCCGCTTTGCAAAGCCCGCGCAATCGTGGGTACGGGCCCCTTCGGACGGGTCAGTCGCGCATTGCCGGCACGGGGGGGCGGTGTTATCTGCCTCCCGACGCCGCAATTGGAAGGAGCCGCCGCATGGCAAAGGATTATCTGGTCAGGGATATCGGCCCGGCCGATTACGGCCGCAAGGAACTCGACATTGCCGAGACCGAGATGCCGGGCCTGATGGCCCTGCGCGAGGAATACGGCGAGTCGAAACCGCTGGAGGGCGCGCGCATCGCCGGGTCGCTGCACATGACGGTGCAGACCGGGGTGCTGATCGAGACGCTGCTGGCGCTCGGCGCCAGCGTGCGCTGGGCCTCGTGTAACATCTTTTCCACCCAGGACCATGCCGCCGCTGCCATCGCTGCCACCGGCACGCCGGTTTTCGCGGTCAAGGGCGAGACGCTGGCGGAATACTGGGACTATTGCGATCGCATCTTCCAGTTCGAGGAGGGCGGCGCCAACATGATCCTCGACGATGGCGGGGACGCGACGCTTTACATCCTCATGGGGGCGCGGGTCGAAGAGGGAGAGACCGACCTCATCCAGACCCCGCAAAGCGAGGAGGAAGAGGCGCTCTTTGCCCAGATCCGAAAGCGGATCGAGGCCAGCCCCGGCTGGTTCACGCGCCAGCGCCACATGATCCGCGGCGTCTCGGAGGAAACCACCACCGGGGTGCATCGCCTCTACAAGATGATGGAGAAGGGGCACCTGCCGTTTCCGGCCTTCAACGTCAACGATTCCCGTCACCAAGTCGAAATTCGACAACAAGTACGGCTGCAAGGAAAGCCTGGTCGATGGCATCCGCCGCGCGACCGACACGATGATGGCCGGCAAGGTCGCGGTGGTCTGCGGCTATGGCGATGTCGGCAAGGGGTCGGCGGCCAGCCTGCAAGGCGCCGGCGCGCGGGTGAAGGTGACCGAGGCCGATCCGATCTGCGCGCTGCAGGCGGCGATGGACGGCTTCGAGGTGGTGCGGCTGGAAGACGCGCTCGATGCCGATATCTTCGTCAGCGCCACCGGGAACCGCGACGTCATCCGCATCGAGCACATGCGCGAGATGAAGGACATGGCGATCGTCGGCAATATCGGCCATTTCGACAACGAAATCCAGGTCGCCGAGCTCAAGAACCACAAATGGACCAACATCAAGGACCAGGTGGACATGATCGAGATGCCCTCGGGCAATCGCATCATTCTGCTGTCGGAAGGGCGGCTCCTGAATCTCGGCAACGCCACCGGGCACCCGAGCTTCGTGATGAGCGCGTCCTTCACCAACCAGGTGCTGGCGCAGATCGAGCTCTGGACCAGGGGAAGCGAGTATGAAAACCGCGTCTACATCCTGCCCAAGGCGCTGGACGAAAAGGTCGCGCGGCTGCATCTCGGGCGTATCGGCGTCCATCTGACCGAACTGACCCCGGAGCAGGCCGATTATATCGGGGTCAGCCCGGAGGGGCCCTTCAAGCCTGAGCATTACCGCTATTGATTGCCCCGATGCCCCGCCCGCGGCGGCGCGGGCGGGGCAATAACCGCTTTGAACGGGCGGTACTTGGCGTTACCTTTGCCTCAGTCCGAAAGCGGGCGAATGCAGCATGACCCGCAGGTATCGGGATAACAGGGAGGTTTTTCATGGGACGTCGTGATGATCTGATCGCAACCTACGCCGACGATCTGCGCAACAAGTGCGGGATGGAGCCGGACATGGACCTCTTGCGCAAGGTGACCATCGGCTGCGGCCCGGCGATCTACGACGCCGACGCCTCGACGGTGGCGGCGGGGCAGGAACACGAGCTGGAAACCGTCAAGACCAACTTCCTGATCAAGAAGCTCGGCATTGCCGACGGCCCGCATCTGATGGATGCGATCAACCAGGTCATCGACACCTATGGCCGCTCCGAGCGCAACAAGTACCGCGCCGTGGTCTATTACATGCTGACCAAGCGGTTCGGCCGGGAATCGGTCTACCGCTAGGCTGATCCGCGTCAGCGCCAGCTGCGGCACACGCCCCCGTTGATCAGCACCGCGCCGATGTCGCGCCCGTCGGCCAGCGCGCAGCGGCCGACTTCGCGGCCGTGGGATCGCCGGCCGGTCAGCCGGCAGTCGAGCGGGCCGGCGCGCGTCAGCTGCGCCATCGCCTCGCTGGCCCTCTGCCCGGCCGGGGTGTCCGGTTCGGCGCAATCGAGATTGCCGATGCGCACCGGCACGCCGCGCACCTCGACGGTATCGCCGTCGCGTACATGGGTGACCGGGCCGACAAGCCGCTTGCCGGCGAGCGCCGCGCCCTCCGCGCGCGTGACCGGGCGCAGCCCGCCCCGGGCGCCGCCGCCGTGGAGCCCCTCCGGGCGTTCGAGGCGGACCGATGCGGTGCGGTCCGGCGGCCGGTAGAGCGCATCGACATAAGGCAACGCCACCAGCGCCAGCCCGACCAGCAGCGCCGAGCGGATCGAGGACACCACGCGTCCGATGAGGGAATGGCGGCCGGGTCTGAGCAGAAACAGCATGATGCCGGAGGCTAGTGGCTCACTTCGACGGAAATATGGCCCGGCGCAGGCGGTGCGGCGGCAGTCCGGGTTGCGCGTGCGCGGGGCGGGGGGTGGTGCCGGTGAAGGGACTCGAACCCCCGACCCCATCATTACGAATGACGTGCTCTACCAGCTGAGCTACACCGGCCCTGATGTCGCGGCGCTATAGCACCCGGTCGGGGGTGGGGAAAGACCTATTTTCGATCTTCTTCGGGGGGTTCCGCCGGGGTCTCGGCGACCAGTTCGGCGTCGGCAACCGCGGGGTCGGGGGTGTCCCGGGCGGCCTCATCGGTCGCGGTATCGCCGTTTTACCGGGCGCGCGGGCGTCCTCGATCGCGCCGACGATCAGCGGCAGCATCTCGACGCCGGTGGCGCTCGCGGTCGCGCTGGCGGGCGGGCGCGCCAGCTCAGCGTGTCGAAGGCGTGGCAGTTCTCGCAGGTTGGCACCCATTCGGCGTGGATGTGGTGGCACTTGTCGCACACCCATTGCGGCCCCCGGGGCGCGGCCAGAGCGCGCGCCAGCCAGCCCTTGACCACCGCGTCGGGCGCGCCCTCGCCGCGCTCGATGGCGGCCATGATCGTCAGCACGCGGGCGTCGGGGTCTTCCTCGACGAGGTTGCCCAGGGCGCGGCGGGCTTCGGGGAAGTCCTCGGCCGCGATTTCGAGCTCGGCGGCGACGAGCCGCGTCTCGCGATGGTCGGGATGGGCGCCGAACAGCCTGCTGAAGCGTCTCAGGCGGTCCTGCGGGCTCTCGTCGGGTTCGATCTCGGCGAAGGCGGCGGCAAGGTCGGGATGCGGCTGTGCGGCCCAGGCCTTGCGGATGATCCGGGTGGCGTGACGCTTGGAGCCCTTGCGCAGGGAGGCTCGTGCCGCCATCGCCGCCGCCGGCACCAGATCGGGCGACAGGCGATTGGCCTCGATCGCCTGTTCGCGGGCCTCGATGTCCTTGCCCTCGTCGAGGATGTCGCGGGCCTCGGTCAGCGCCAGCACCGCATCCCGGCGCTTGTGCACGTCACGCGGCAGGGCGCCGTATCTGAGCTGGGCGCGCAGGGTGTCGCGGGCGCCCGACCAGTCGCCGGTCTCGGCCTGAAGCTGCAGGAGCGTATCCTGCACCTCCCTGGTGGCGGGGCTTCAGGGCAAAGGCGGTCTGCGCCAGCCTGAGCGCGGTTTCGGTGTCGCCCTCGGCGAGCTTTTGCCGCAGGATGCCGCGCACGCCGACGAAACGGGTCTTTTCGTTGGCCAGAAGGCGCTTGTAGACCTCCTCGGCCTTCTTGCGGTCGCCGGCCATCTCGGCGGCCTGCGCCGTCAGCAGGTTGGTCAGCGCCGGCTTTTGCAGATAGCGCTCGGCGCGGCTGGCCCTGGCCATCGCCACCTGCCCCTCGCCCGAGGCCAGCGCCATCATCCCCTCGGACAGCGCGCGATAGCCCCTTTTCCTGCCGGCTGCGGTCGAAATAGCGCGAGATCGCGGTCTCGTCGCCGTTGATGAAGCGCAGCACCGCGACGAGCAGCGTGACGAGCTTCAGCAGCAGCCAGACCGCCAGCACCAGCAGAATGAGGGCGATGACGGCGGTGAGCGGGGTGAGGTTGAATTCCTGCCCGGCCATGACGATGCGCACGCCGCCATCGAGTTCGAGCAGATAGATCGCGGCAAAGCTCGCCGCGGCGACGAGGCCAATGAAGACCGCGATCTTGATGATGGACCAAAGCATGGGCGCCCTTTCCGGGGTCAGTTCAGCTCTTCGCTCAGTTTCTGGGCGGCCGCAATGACATCGAGCCGGGCCCGAACGTCCGTTGTCCAGTCCGAGAGCTCGGTGCGGGCGATCTGCGGCAGGGCGTCGATTTCGGCCAGCGCGTCGGTCAGGCGGCCCTCGCGCGTTGCCGCCTCGGCGCGCGACAGGATCGCGTCGGGGTCGTCGCCCGCGCGCGGCTCGAGCGAGCGGACGCCCAGGACGTTGCGCAAAAACGCGGTGGCACCGCCGGTCTCTCCGGTCTCGACGGCAGCGGCGCGAGCAGCGGCCAGCGCGGCGCGGGCGGCATCGGGGAAACGGGCCTGAAGATCGGAGAGCGTGGCGATGCCGCCCGGGGCGCTCCGGGCCAGGATGTCGGGTACGCTGGCGCCCGCGGATCGCAGATCGGCCAGCGCGTCCGCGTACCCGCCGCCGGTGTCGAGCGCGGTCAGCACCCGCGACAGCGCCGCCCGGCGCATGGTCGTCTGCGCGGTTTCCTGTGCGCTCGATTCCATCGCCCTTGCGTCCTCGGTCATTGCCGCGATCTCGGCGCGCTGGTCGGCCATCGCCTGCTGCAGCTTCTTCAGTTCGGCATCGAAGGCGGCGACGGCGGCGGCGGAGGCGCCTTCGGTCAGCGACCGTTCGGCCAGCGTCCCGACCCGGCCGGCGAGATCGTCGAGGCGGTCCTCGGCGGCGGCGACACGGGCGGTGAGCCCATCCAGGGCGTCGCGCAGCCGGGCCTGCCCGGCCTCCAGCCCCGAGAGGTCGGGGGTTTCAGTGGCAGCCAGCCGTTCCGACAGGGTATCGAGACGATCGGACTGGGCCTGCAGCCCCTGCGAGGTCTCGGCCCTGAGCGTCTCGATGTCGGCGGCGGTCGGCAGGAGGCCGCCGGTGGCGGTAATAGCCCGCGCCGAGCCCGATCGCCCCGGCCAGGACCCCGCCCAGCAAGAGCGGTACGAACCCGCCCTTTCGGATCACCACCTGCCCGGCGGTGACGGGGGCGGTGCGGCCTGCATCCGGGGGTGTCGTCGTCGCTGGCGGGTTCGGCCGCGTCGGCGCCCGCCTCTTCGGGGTCGGCTGTCGGCGCAGCGTCGGCAGTTTCGGCATCGGTGCTCTCGCCCCCGTTCGTGGCAGCCTCGGCCTCGGTGCGATCACCCTCACTGGCGGCGGATTTGTCGGTTTCCGGCGTATCGACCTCTGCCGGCCCGTTGTCGTCGGTCACGGCTTCGGCCGGTTCGCGGCCCTTCGAAGACGGTTTCGCTGACGTCGTTTTCTTCGCCAATTTACTGACCTTTTTGGAGCCGCCCGCGCGCTGCGTACCGGCCGAGCTTACTTGGACCGGGGATCAGTCTCAACCCGCTTGACTTGCGACGCAAGGGCTTCGATCGCGGTCAGCATCGCCTCGGCATCGGGCGCGCGGGCGATGACCAGGGCTTCCGCCCGGCCCGGCGGCACCCGGGCGGCGGCATTGCGGCTGATCGCGGCGACATGGAGCGGGGCGCCGGGCGGTGCGGCCTCGAAAAAGAGCGCCGCACTGCGCGGCGAAAAGAGCGGGACGATCACGGGCGCGGTGCCCGCAAGCAGCGATTCGGCCTCCGCTCCGAGCGGCTGCGGATGCTGGCGGTAGACCACCGTTTCGGCGACGTCGAAGCCGGCGCCGGCAAGCGAGGCGGCAAGATCGGCGGCAACGTGTTCGCCGCGCAGGTAGTGGACGGGCTCCGGCGGCCGGTCGGCAAGGAGGCGTGCGAGCAGTCTGCGGGCGTCGCCGCCGCCATCGACCGCCTCAAACCCGGCCGCGCGGGCGGCCGCCGCGGTGGTGGCGCCGACGCAGTAGCAGACCGGCCGGCAGGTCGCCGGCAAGTGGCGGAGCGTCGCGGCGGCGTGGACCGAGGTCAGCACCAGCGTGCCGGCGCCCGCGAGGTCGGGCAGGGCATCGGTCAGCGGCTCGATCCGCATCACCGGCGCGATCACGATCCGCAGGCTCGCGCCCAGCCCTGCGCGCACCGCCGCAGCGAAATCGCTGGCCGCGGGTTCGGGCCGGGTGATCAGGATCGAAAGCGCCATCGCCGCCACAGTTGTTTGTGTTCCCCCGCGGTGTTACCTGCCAAGGGACGAAGGCGCAACGGATGGCGCGATGACCAGACCGCTGACAGTGCTGGGGCTCGAGAGCAGCTGCGACGATACCGCCGCGGCGGTGGTGCGCATGGCGCGGCCGGGCCAGGCCGAAGTGCTGTCGTCGGTGGTCTACGGGCAGGGCGCGCTCCACGCCGCCTTTGGCGGGGTGGTGCCCGAGATCGCCGCCCGCGCGCACGCCGAAAAGCTCGACCACGCGGTGCGCGAGGTGCTGGCGCAGGCGGGTCTGGGGCTTGACGACCTCGACGCCATCGCCGTGACGGCGGGGGCCGGGGCTGATTGGCGGGGTGCTGGCGGGGGGTGATGTGCGCCAAGGGGCTGGCCGCCGGGACCGGGCTGCCGCTCATCGGGGTCAATCACCTCGCCGGCCACGCGCTGACCCCGCGGCTGACTGATGGCGTTGCCTATCCCTATCTGATGCTGCTGGTCTCTGGCGGGCACTGCCAGCTTTTGCAGGTGCGCGGACCCGACGATTTCACCCGCTTGGGCGGCACCATCGACGACGCGCCGGGCGAGGCGTTCGACAAGGTGGCGCGGCTCCTGGGCCTGCCCCAGCCCGGCGGGCCGGAGGTCGAGCGCGCGGCGCTGGCGGGAGACGCGGAACGCTTCGGCTTTCCGCGCCCGCTGCTCGACCGGCCGGGGTGCGACATGTCCTTTTCCGGGCTCAAGACCGCGGTGCTGCGCGCGCGCGACCGCATCGTTGCGGAAAAGGGCGGCCTGACCCGTGCCGACCGTGCTGATCTCTGCGCCGGGTTTCAGGCCGCGGTGGCCGACGTGCTGGTCGAAAAAGACCCGCCGGGCGCTCGCGATCCATTCAGGCGACACGCCCGCCCGCCCGGTGCTGGCGGTGGCCGGCGGGGTGGCGGCAAACACCGCGATTCGGGCCGGGTTAGAGACTGTTTCAGCCGAATTCGGTGCCGCCTTCGTGGCCCCGCCGCTGGCGCTTTGCACCGACAACGCGGCGATGATCGCCTATGCGGGCGCCGAGCTCTTTGCCGCCGGTCGGCGCGACGACATGACGCTGACCGCCCGGCCGCGCTGGCCGCTTGATGCCGGCCAGGCGGCGCTTCTGGGTGGCGGCCGCAAGGGGGCCAAGGCATGATCCGGGTGATGGGCGCGGGCGCCTTCGGCACGGCGCTGGCAGTGGCGCTGGCGGAGCGCGGGGAGGTCACGCTCTGGGCGCGCGATGCGGGCCATGCCGCCGAGATAGGGCGCGTGAGGCAAAACGAAAAACGCCTGCCGGGGATCGCGCTCCCGGACGCGGTGACGGTGGTCTCGGGGGCGGTGGTGCCGGGCGCGGCGCGGGCGACGCTGCTGGCGGTTCCGACGCAGACGCTGCGGGGGTTTTGCGAGGCACACGGCGCGGCCCTTGCCGCCGGCGGGCCGCTGGTACTTTGCTGCAAGGGGGTGGAACTGGCGACCGGCCTGCGCCCCAGCCAGGTCGTCGCCGAGGTGATGCCGGGGGTGACCGTGGCGGTGCTGACCGGGCCGTCCTTTGCCCACGACATCGCCCGCGGCCTGCCCACCGCGCTGACGCTGGCCTGCGCCGACGCGGTGGTGGCCGAGCGGTTGCAGGCAGGGCTCTCGACCGCGGGTCTGCGGCTCTATCGCAGCGCGGATGTGATCGGTGCCGAGCTGGGCGGCGCGCTCAAGAACGTCATTGCCATTGCCAGCGGCGCGGCGATCGGCGCCGGGCTGGGCGACAGCGCCCGTGCCGCGCTGATGACCCGCGGCTTTGCCGAGATGGTCCGCGCGGCAGAGGCGATGGGCGCCTCGCGCGACACGCTGTCGGGGCTGTCGGGGTTTGGCGATCTGGTGCTGACCTGCACATCCGAGCAGTCCCGAAACTATCGTTTCGGCCTGTGTTTGGGTCGAAACGAGCCGTTTGATCCGGGCGTCACCGTCGAGGGCGCCGCCACCGCGCAGGCGGTCTGCGACCTGGCCGCGCGCGAGGGGCTCGACCTGCCGATCACGCGGGCGGTGACGATGCTGGTTGCCGGCCGATTGCAGGTGGCGCAGGCGATGGATATGCTGCTGAAAAGACCGCTGAAGGAAGAATGAATGCTCGTCGCCCTTATCGCCCGTGACAAGCCCGGCGCGTTGCAGACCCGCCTTGATAATCGCGCGGCGCACCTCGCCTATATCGAGGAGACCGGCGTTGTCGCCCAGGCCGGTCCGCTGCTGGATGAGGACGGCGCGATGTGCGGCTCGCTCGTCATCCTCGACGTCGCCGGCATGGCGGCGGCGCGGGACTGGGCGGCGGCCGATCCTTACGCCCGGGCCGGGCTCTTTGCCTCGGTCGATCTCATCGAGTGGAAGAAGGTGATCTGAGCGATGCGCTATTGGCTCTTCAAGTCGGAACCCTCGGCCTGGAGCTGGGACGACCAGCTGGCAAAGGGCGCGGCGGGCGAGGAATGGGACGGCGTGCGCAACTACCAGGCGCGCAATTTCATGCGCGAGATGAAAGTGGGCGATCTGGGGTTCTTCTATCACAGCCAGACCGAAAAGGCGGTGGTCGGAACCGTCGAGGTGATCGCCGAGGCCCACCCCGACAGCACCACCGACGACCCGCGCTGGGAATGCGTCGACATCAGGGCGGTGGAAACCGCTCCGACGCCGGTGACGCTGGCGACGATCAAGGCCGATCCGCGCCTGTCGGAGATGGTTCTGGTGCGCAATTCGCGGCTCTCGGTGCAGCCTGTCACCGAAGACGAGTGGCGCATCGTCTGCGGCCTCGCCGGGCTTTCCGCGACCAGATGACGCCCGCCCGTTCGTCGCCATGGCGGGCACGCCCCGCGGCGCCATGCCCTGACGGTCTGGAGGATGAGAGCGATGACGACAAAACCCGATGATACGCTGCCCCTCGTCTATTCCTGTTCGGGCTGTTCGAGCGCGGCGCAGATGGCCAACGATCTGGCGCTGAGGCTTGATCGCGCCGGGCTGGCCGAGATGTCGTGCATCGCCGGGGTTGGCGGCGACGTCAAGCCGCTGGTGCGTACCGCGCGCTCGGGCCGGCCTATCCCGGCGCTCGATGGCTGCCGGCTGAACTGCGTCAAATCCTGCCCGGCACGGCACGGGGTCGAACCGGCGCGGCATGTCATGCTGGCCGATCACGGGGTGCGCAAGACGCTGCACACCGATTATGACCGCGATGAGGCCGACCGCGTGTACCTGGATCTGGCGCTCGACCTGGCAGCGCGGCCGCTGATGGCGGATACGGATTGAAGATGGCACAGGTGTAACGACGTCGACGGAGGATGCCGGACCGACGACCGGCACCCTCCGTTCCCCACGTGCTCCCTGCACACCACACGTGAAACTGAAATGAGGTTGCGGCCGTCCTGGCCCTTGCTGTCATCCTAGATCATCGGGGCGCCGCGGCCAAACCCTCAGTGCCGACAATCCACATCAAATCGGACCGATCGCCGCCCGGGCGCGATAGTGACAAGTTGACATGTTAAGCGGACGCTAACATCCGCCATGCTACCCCGGTTCTCGGGTGAGTGAAATGGTGGTGGATATGGCTGCGCCGGGTGACAACGCCGCGCCGGTCATCATCAAACGGAAAAAGATCGTCAGGGCCGATGGGCATCACGGTGGCGCCCGGAAGGTCGCCTATGCCGACTTCGTGACCGCGTTGATGGCCTTTTTCCTGCTGATGTGGCTGCTGAACGCGACGACGGAAAAGCAACGCAAGGGGATTGCGGACTATTTCAGTCCGACCATTCCGATCAACCGCATCTCGGGTGGCGGCGAGGGGGATTTCGGCGGCGAAAGCCTGTTCTCGGAAAGCTGGCTGGCCCAGAACGGCATCGGCGGCAGCAACCGGACCGTGAGCGAGGAGCACCAGAACCGCGGCGAGCTCGGGATGAGCGATCAAAACGCCGAAGGTGCCGCCGGCCCCGAGAGCCCGACCGTCGCCAGCGCCGGGGAATTCGCCGCGGTCAGCGAGCAGCTCCTGGGCCGAAACGGCGAAAGCGAGGTCTCCGCCGACCTGCTGCGCCATATCCGCACGCGGGTCACCGACGAGGGCCTGATCATCGAGCTTTTCGACCTCGATGGCGCGCCTCTCTTTGCTGCCGGCACCGCCGAGCCGACGCCGCTCCTGCAATCCCTCTCTGCGCTGGTGGTCTCGGCCGCGGCGCTTGTCACCAATGGAGTTGCCGTCGAGGCGCATACCCGCGCACGCCCCGTCGTCGCCGCGGACAGCCCGGTCTGGACTCTCTCCTCGGCGCGCGCCGACGCCATGCGCGGCCTGATCGAGGCCCAGGGCCTCGACGGCCAGCGTCTGCGCCGCGTGACCGGGTACGCCGACCGCGAGCCGGTGGTCAGGAATCCGCTCAGCGCCCGCAACAACCGGGTGGAGGTGATCCTGCTGCGCTACGGCATGTCGCGCGATTGAGGCGGATTTTATCTGTTAGCCTGCCGTTAAGGCTCCGGCCTTATGCCTGTGTCCGGAGTGCATCCGATACAGCAGAAAGGCGCATCCATGACGATTTCCTCCTCGCTGAACGCCGGCGTCGCCGGGCTCAATTCGAGCGCGATCCGACTGGCCGCCATCTCCGACAACATCGCCAATTCCGGCACCTACGGCTACAAGCGGGTCGAGGCGGATTTCGAATCAATGATCCTGTCGCAATCGGGCGGCGCCTATTCGGCCGGCGGCGTCAGCGCCTCGACCCAGCGTCTGGTCGATCAGCGCGGCGCGCTGGTCACCACGGCCAACCCCACCGACCTGGCGGTCAACGGCCGGGGCATGCTGCCGGTGGCGCTCCTGAGCGATGTCAACGTATCCGGCAGCGACGCGCAGATGCTGCTGACGACCACCGGCTCGTTCCGCATCGACGCCGAGGGACGTCTGGTCACCGAATCGGGCCTGGTACTGCTGGGCTGGCCGGCCAATCCCGACGGCACCGTGCCGGAGTTTCCGCGCGACACCGACGACGGGCTGGAACCGGTGCGCATCAACGTCAATCAGCTCGACGGCGAGCCGACGACGCGGATAGATCTCGGCGTCAACCTTCCGGCGACGGAGACCGAAGCGGGCGCCACCGGCGCCAGCCAGCATCTGTCGGTGCAATATTTCGACAATATCGGCATATCCCGCAACCTGGATTTCGAGTTCACGCCGACGGTGCCGGGCAGCGGATCGTCGAACGAGTGGACGATGGTGATCACCGATTCGGCGCAGGCGGGCGCGGTGATCGGTGAATACACCCTGACCTTCGCCGACTCGCGCAGTTCGGGCGGCACGCTGCAGGCGGTTGCCGCCGTTTCCGGCGGTGCCTACGACCCGGCCACCGGCGCCGTCATCGTCAATGTCGACGGCGGCCCGATGGAGCTCTCGATTGGCGAACTGGGCTCGAACGACGGGCTGACCCAGCTTTCCGACAGTTTCGCGCCGCTCTCGATCACCAAGGACGGCTCGCCCGTCGGCAACATGGTCTCGGCCGAGGTCGACCAGAACGGGTATGTTCACGCGTCCTTCGACACCGGCATCACCCGGATCATCTATCAGGTGCCGCTGGTGGACGTGCCCAACCCCAACGGGATGGTGGCGATGGGCCACCAGACCTATATGCCCTCGTCCGAAAGCGGTTCGTTCTTCCTGTGGGATGCCGGTGACGGGCCGACCGGCGAGGTGGCCTCCTTCGCGCGCGAGGAATCGGCCACCGACATCGCTGGCGAACTGACCGCGATGATCCAGACCCAGCGCGCCTATTCCTCGAATGCCAAGGTGATCCAGACGGTGGACGAGATGCTACAGGAAACCACCAACATTAAACGCTGAGCGCGGGTTCGGTCTGAACCGGACGGCTGATCGGAAGGGGATGCCATGAGTATCTCGAGCGCCCTATCGAACGCGCTGAGCGGGTTGAGCGCCAGCTCGGCGCAGGTCCAGCTCGCCTCGGCCAACGTCGCCAATGCCCTGACGCCGGGTTATGCGCCGCGTGGGCTGGAGCTGTCGGCGCGGGCGACCGGCGGGGCAGGCGGCGTCATCGTCCGGGGGTCGTGCGCGACGAGGATCCGGGGCTGCTGAGCGCCCGTCGCGGCGCCGACGGCGATCTCGCCCGGGCCGAGGTCAGGGCCAGGTTTCAGGCCGATCTCGAAGACCTTGCCGGCACTCCCGACCAGCCCGATTCGCTCGCCGGGGGCGTGGCGGCGCTGGAGGCGAGCCTCGTCACTGCCGCCGCCAGACCCGACGAGGAAAGCCGCCTGCTCGCGGTGGTGCGGCAGGCCGACGGCCTCGCCACCAGGCTCAATGCCATGTCGCGGCAAATCCAGAACTGGCGCGCGGATGCCGAGGCCGGGATCGAACGTTCGGTCAGTGACGCCAACACCCATCTGCGCGAGATCCACGCACTCAACGTCCGCATCACCGATGCCAACAGATCCGGGCACTCCGCCGCGGCCTTCGAGGATCAGCGCCGCGTCGCGCTCGACCGGCTGGCGGAACTGGTGCCGATCCGCCTCGCGACCCGGGACAACGGAACCGTCGCAATCTATTCGACCGACGGCGCGGTGCTGCTCGACGATCGCCCGGCACAGCTGGGGTTCGCGGCCGGCAATGCGGTCATGCCCCACATGACAATCGAGAACGGGCTGTTGAGCGGGCTGACGCTCAACGGCCGGGCGATATCCCCACCTTCCGGCGGCGGCCGCATCGCCGGTCTGTTCCAACTGCGCGACGGTCTGGCAACGGATGCGCAGGACCAGCTCGACGCCCTCGCACGCGATCTTGTCGAGAGGCTTCAGGACCCGGCGCTCGATGCCACGCGCTCGCCGGGCGACGCGGGGCTCTTCACCGATGGCGGCGCGGCCTTCGATCCGGCCGACGAGATCGGGCTGGCCCGGCGCCTGTCGCTCAACGACCGGGTCGACCCGGAGGCGGGCGGCGCGCTGTGGCGGCTGCGCGACGGGCTCGGCGCCAGCGCGCCGGGCAATGCCGGACAGGCGGCGCTCCTTCACGATCTCTCCACCGCGCTTGATCGCCGGGGCGAAATGGCCTCGGGCGATCTCGGGGCCACCGGGCGCAGCCTCGCGGGGCATGTCTCGGCGCTGGTCTCGCGGATCGGCCAGGACCGGCTGTCGCTCGACCGGGAGGTGGCTTCGGCCGGTGCGCACCAGGCGGGTCTGCTGGAAGCCGAGCAGCGCATGGGCGTCGATACCGATGCCGAGATGCAGCGGCTCATGCTGATCGAGCAGGCCTACGCCGCCAACGCGCGGGTGATCAAGGTGGCGGGTGAACTGATGGATGTATTGCTGAGGATCTGACGCATGATGTTGACCTCGATTGGCGACCTCGCCCGGGGCTTTGCCCTCAAGCGGCAAAGCGTGGTGCTCAGGCAGGCTCTGACGCGGCTGGGCAGCGAGGTATCGAGCGGCCGGGCCGCCGACCCGGTGGCGCATCTCGGCGGTCATCTCGCCGGATTGGCGCAAATCGAACATGACCTGGTGCTGGCGGCCAGTTATCGCGACGGCGCGCAGGAGGCCCGGATCGCGGCCGAGACGATGCAGATCTCCCTCGATCGAATCGCGACGGGTTCCGACCGGCTGATACATACGCTCGCCCTGTCGGGCGCCGATGCCGGCCACACCGGTCTGTCTGTCGCCGCCGCCGAGGCCGCCGCCGAGTTCGAAGGCTTCGTCTCGGCGCTCGATGTCGGGGTCGCCGGCCGGCATCTCTTTTCCGGAACCGCGGTCGATACCGCGCCCCTCGCACCCGCGGGGGACATACTGGCGCAACTCGGCGTCGCGATCGCCGCAGCCCGGACGCCGGCCGAGGTCATGGCGGCGGCCGATGCCTTCTTCGACACCCCAGGCGGGGCGTTCGAAGCCCTCGTCTATCGCGGTGCGGCGCAAAGCCTCGCCCCGGCCGAACTGGGCGCGGGCGAAACCGCCGATCTCGGCCTGCGCGCCGATCACGAGGCATTTCGCGCCACGCTGAAACACACCGCGCTTGCGGCGCTTGCCGACGATCCGGCGCTGGCCCTCAGCGACGAGGCGCGCCACGGCGTGCTCGGTCTTGCCCTCGACGGGATGCTCGGCGCCCGCGATGCCCAGGCCGCGCTGCAGGCCGGGCTGGGATCGGTCGAAGGCCGGATCGCGCGCGCCGGCGCCCGGCTGGAGGCGGAGACCGCGGCGCTCGAGATGGCCCGCGGCGCGCTGATCGCGGTCGATCCCTACGAGGCCGCCACCGAACTGGAGGCCGTGCGCCTGCAACTCGAAACCGTCTATTCGGTCACCGCCCGCCTGTCCCGTCTCAATTTGGTGAACTTCCTGTCATGACCCGCTTCCTCCTGCCCGCCCTCGTCTGCGTTCTCATCGGTCTCGCCAACGGCCCCGTCGCCGCCGCCTCGATCCGAATCAAGGACCTGGTCGATTTCGACGGCGTGCGCGGCAACGACCTGGTTGGCTACGGGCTGGTGGTGGGGCTCAACGGCACCGGCGACGGCCTCCGCAACGCGCCCTTCACCGAGGAGATCATGTCGAACATCCTCGAACGTCTCGGTGTCAACGTCACCGGCGAGCAGTTCCGCCCCAAGAACGTCGCCGCGGTGTTCGTGACCGCCTCGATGCCGCCCTTCGCGCGCGCCGGATCGCAGATCGACGTCACCGTCTCGGCCATCGGCGATGCCGACAGCCTTCTGGGCGGGACGCTGGTGATGACGCCGCTCAACGCCGCCGACGGCGATATCTATGCCGTGGCGCAAGGCACGATCATCGCCGGCGGCGCCTCGGCCCGGGGCGAGGGCGGCAGCGTCGTCGAGGGTGTGCCCACCGCCGGAACGATCCCGTCGGGCGCGCGCGTCGAACGCGAGATCGATTTCGAACTGTCGAGCCTCAGCCAGATCAGGCTGGGGCTGCGCGATCCCGATTTCACCACCGCCGCCCGGATCGAAACCGCGATCAACCGGGCGTTCGGACGCCGGGTCGCGCTGATGCTCGACCCCGGAACCGTCAGTCTGGATGTCGGCGCCACCGGCACCCGGTCGACCGCCCATGCGCTGCGTCAGGTCGAGAACCTCCTCGTGCAGCCTGAACGCAAGGCGCGCGTGGTCGTCGACCAGCGGTCAGGAACGATCGTGATGGGCGAGGATGTGCGCATCTCGCGGGTCGCGGTCGCGCAGGGGAACCTGACGCTCCGGGTCGAGGAACTGCCGCTGGTCTCGCAGCCCAACCCGTTTGCCCGGGGCGATACCGTGGTCGTGCCGCGCACGCGTACGGAACTGCGCGAAGAGCCGGGGGTCGGCCTGGCCGAGGTCGCCGAGGGCACGACCCTGTCGCAGGTGATCGCCGGGCTCAATGCGCTCGGAACCTCGCCGCGCGACATGATCGACATCCTCAAGAGCATCAATGCGGCCGGGGCGCTGCACGCGGAATTCGTGGTCCGCTGATCTCCGGGCGCTTCGCCGGTTTCGGGTGTGCCCGCCGGATTGTCCGCGTGTCGATCGAGTTGCGCGCCGTCCTCGGCGGCCGGTTCGCTCCGGCCCGGTGTCCGCCGCGCCATCCGCCCGCGCTGCCGCGGCGCGGCGATGCGGGCCGGCTCTGCCGCAACGACTGTCACAGCGGGGATATCCGGGCGTTATTGGCGTCGTCATCTCCGGCCAGTTCGGGCGCCCCGCCGCGCGAGGCG
Organism: Roseovarius sp.; assembly: GCA_027493545.1. Lineage (GTDB taxonomy): Bacteria > Pseudomonadota > Alphaproteobacteria > Rhodobacterales > Rhodobacteraceae > Roseovarius. Next base: position 434,748 of record JAOSKR010000001.1, read on the forward strand.
GGGCCGCCGGGCGTCAGGGGCGCCGGTTCATGGCAGGAAACCGTGTCAGAAATAGCCCCGCACGAGGCTGTCGGCAATCAGCGTCCAGCCATCGGCGATCACGAAGAAGGCGAGCTTGAACGGCAGCGAGACCACCACCGGCGGCACCATCATCATGCCCATGGACATCAGGATCGCCGCCACCACGAGGTCGATGATCAGGAACGGCAGGAACACCGGGAACCCGACCTGGAAGGCTCGGGCGATTTCCGAGAGCAGAAAGCTCGGCACCAGCACCGAAAGAGCGGCATCGGGCGCGGGTACCGGCCCGCCGCTCTCGGGCCGCAGCGCGCTGAGCGTGGCAAAGGTCTCGGGGTCGACGCGCGCCGCCATGAAACCGCGAAACGGGTCCAGCGCCCGCGATACGGCGGTTTCTGTGTCGATCGTCCCGTTCAGCAGCGGGTCCATGCCCGCCGCCCAGGCCTCGGTGAACACCGGCTCCATCACGAAATAGGTCAGGAACAGCGCCAGGCTGACGATCAGCATGTTGGGCGGCGATTGCTGCAGTCCGATGCCCTGGCGCAGGATCGCCAGCACGGTGACGATGAAGGGAAAGCAGGTGATCATGATCGCCAGCCCCGGTGCCGGGCTCAGCACCGTGATCAGCACGATGAGCTGGATCGTGCGCACCGAAAGCGACGAACCGTCGCCCGGGGAGAGGGTGATCTCCTGGGCCACGGCCGGCAGGGGCCACAGCAGCACGAGGGCCGCGGCAAGCAGAAGGGGCGCGGGTCGCGTCATTCGGTGCCGTCTTGCTGGTCGGCGACTTCGGTCAGCCGGACCGCCAGCTGGCCCCGGGCATCGCCGCCCATCTCCTCGAGTTCGCCGCGGGCGATCAGGCGCTCGCCCACGTATAGCTCGACCGGGTCGCTCACCCGCCGGTCGAGAGGCAGCACGGCGTTTCGTTCCATCTTCAGCAGGTCGCGGATCAGCGGTCGCGTCTTGCCCACCGAGATGGTGATCTCGATCGGCACCGAAGCGAAGGGATTGCGCAGGTCCGCGCCGGGCGCGGGTTTGGAGTTGTCCGGCTGATCCATCAGGCTCTGTCCTTCGTTGAGGGCGTGGTTTCCAGAAAGAAGCTTTCGACGGCGGCGCGAATTCCGCCCAACACCTCCTGCAGGTCGATTTCGCGTTCGGCGACCTCGCCGATGCGGATCTGCACCTGCCCCTCGGCAAGCGTGTCGTCCTGCCCGACCTCGAGCGGAAACCCGGTATCGCGTGGCAGCACCGCCTGCAGCGCCGCCGCGCTGGCCGGAGCGGTGACCAGCATCACCGGCTGCCGGCCGTGGGCTGCGATTTCCTCCTCGATGAGCGATGTCACGCGCGCTCCGAGCGTGGCGTGGGCCAGTTCGGGCAGGACCGCGGCCACGATCTGGGCGATCAGCGGCTGCAAGCCGGCAACGAAACCGGCATGGGCTTCGTTGTAGGTGAACGACAGATCGCGGAGGTTCCTGGCGAAATCCTCTGCCAGACAGACCCCGCTTTCCCGCTGCGCCTTGGCGGAATCGTCCCAGCCGGCTCGGTAGCCCCGCTCGAACGCCTCGAGCTTGAGATCCTCGATCGTCACGTCCGACAGCGCCGCGCCTTCGACGGTGCCGGTCTCGGCGAAATCCTCGAGCAGGTCCGAGACAGCCATCAGGCGCTTTCCTCCTCACCTTCAAGCCAGCTGCGCAGGATTTCGACGGTTTCGTCGCGCCGCTCGCCGATCAGTTCCCTCAGGCGCTGTGCCGGGTCGATGCCGCCATCCCCGGTGCGCGGCGGCCTGGTACCCGGCAGGGCGGTGGCGGTCCGGGCGTTGTCGCCGCCCGTCGCGCCGGAAATGAGCGTCATCGCCGTCGCCTCGCCGTCGCCGGTGTCGATCTCGCCGGTCAGGGCTGCGGGGGTTCCGGCGCTTTGCCCGGGCGTTTCCGTCCTCGCGCCGGGGGTCTGGGGTGCCGTCAGCCGGCGGAAATCGCTATCGCCCGGGCGCGCCAGGAGCGGCCGGACGACGAAGAGCCCGAGAACCAGGGCGACCACCGCCAGAACCGCCGCCTGCACCAGCGACATGGCGTCGAGCCCAAGGTCCGGCAACAGGGTGCGGTCCGCCCCGGTTCCGGCCGGTGCCACCTGTTCGAACTGCATCGACTTGATGGTGATGGCGTCGCCGCGCGCCGCGTCGTACCCCACCGCCGAGGATACCAGCTGTTCGAGGGCGGCCAGCTCGTCAGCCGGCCTCGGCTGAAAGACCGGCTCGCCATTCTGGCCCGGCGAGACCGTGCCGTTGACCAGAACCGCGACCATCAGCCGCTTGATGGCGCCAGTGCCTCGACCACCTGCCGCTCGGTCTCGGACACCTCGTAGTTCACCCGCTCGCGGGTTTCGCTCGTCCGGCTGGACGAGCCGTCCGGCGCCGGCGTCGCCCTCGGGAAGGTTCGAGGCGACGGTGACCCCGCCGCCCTCGCCCGAGGCGGCATCCTCGCGTTCTTCGGTGTCGGTGCTGATGGCGACGCGGCTGTCGGGGTCGATCACCCGCTCGCGCAGGGATTCCGACCGCGTCACCGTCTCGACGCTGACCTCGACAACCGCGTTGCCGGGTCCGACCCGGGCGGCAAGCAACCGTTCGACCCGGTGCCTGAGGGTTTCGGAGAGCCCGTCGGTGGCACCGGCCGGGGAGCGGTCGGCATCGCCGACAAGCTCGCCGTTGCCGTCGATGACCGAAACATCCTCGGGCGCCATCCCGGCCACGGCGGAAGCGACAAGGTATTTCAGCGCCTGTGCATGCGCCGCGGTGATCCGGCCGGCGGTGGCGGAGACCGCGACCGAGGCGGTGGGCCGCAGTTCGCGCCGGAACGGGCTGGTCCCGGTCTGCGCGATATGCACCCGCGCCGATGCGACCGCGGGGTGCGACACGATGGTGCGCGCAAGCTCGCCCTCCTTGGCGCGCCAGTAGGCGGCGTTGAACATCTGCGAGGTGGTGCCGAAACCCGACAGCCCGTCAAGGAGCTCGTAGCCTTGCGCGGAATTGCGCGGCAGCCCCTCGCCGGCCAGTGTCATGCGCAATTCGTCCCGGCGCGCGGCATCGACGAAAATCGCCCCGCCGCGAACCTCGTAGGCGACATCGCGCTGTTCCAGCGCGCCCACCACCTCGCCCGCCGGACCGCTTTCCAGCCCCGCATAAAGAAGCGCCATCCCGGGGTCGCCGCCATCCGGGCAAGCGCCAGGACGGCGGCGAACATGGCAAGGGTCGCGACCGCCACGATGATCCGGCGGCGGGGATCGAGCGCATTCCAGACGGTGGCGATCTGCTGCAAGCTGTCGTTCCTTCTTTCCCGAGATCTGCCGTTCGGTGTGCTCATCCTTGGCCCATCAGGCTTAACAATCGGTTAGTCCCTGCCGGCCTATAGTCGGCCTGCAACCAGATGCGGGACGTGACGATGGCCGATACCGAAAGAACCGACGGCAAGAGCCCGGAAAAGCGGTCGAGACGTCCGCTTGTTCTGGGGGTCCTGCTTGCATTTGCCGGGGCCGGCGGGGGGTTTCTCGCGGCTTTTTTCGACCTTCTGCCGGGGAGCGGGACATTTGTATCCGGCGGCGGCGCCCGGCCTGCCGTCCATGCCGGCGCGATGCCCGCGGAGGACGTCGAATTCGTGGCGATCGAGCCGCTGGTGATTTCGCTCAATTCCGAAAGCGGAACCCATCTGCGGTTTCGCGCCCAGCTCGAGGTGAACAGCGCCCACAGATCGGAGGTCGAGCATCTGCTGCCACGGGTGGTGGACGTGCTCAACGGCTACCTGCGCGCGGTCGACCTGGCCGATCTGCGCAACAATGCCGCGCTGGTACGGTTGCGCGCGCAGATGCTGCGCCGAGTGCAGATGGTCACGGGCGGTGACCGCGTCAGCGACCTGCTGATCATGGAATTCGTTCTGAACTGAGGACGCGAGGATGGATTTTATTGCCGATATTCTGCTGATTGCCGGGGCGCTGGGCGCCGGGGCCTATTGTTTCATCCTGTCGCGGCGGCTGCGGCGGTTCAACGATCTCGAAAAGGGCGTCGGCGGGGCGGTCGCGGTGCTCTCGGCCCAGGTCGACGACCTGACCCGTACGCTGAGCGCGGCGCAGGGCGCCGCAAGCACCTCGACCCGGTCGCTCGACGGCCTCACCGAACGGGCCGAGGCGGTGGCGCGGCGGCTGGAACTGCTGGTGGCTTCGATGCACGACATTCCCCAGGCCGCCGAGCCGGAGCCGCGCCGGGAGCCGGCACATCCGGTCGTGCGGCAGGCCGGGCGGCCGGAGGACCACGAAGCGGGGCCACGCGCCGAACGGCCGGCAAAGGCGGATAACGAGCCCGACACGACCCCGATGGCCGACCCGCCGCCGCCCGAGCCGGTCTTCCGGCGCCATGCCCCGGTTGCCGCCGGCAGCGCGCCATGAGTCGGCACCGGCGCCGGGCCGGGCGCGGCACGCTTTTCATCATTGCCGGGCTGCTGGTCGGATCGGCGTTGATTCGCATCGGCGACGGGGCCGGGCAGGCGTTCGCCCGCGCGCCCGAAAAACCGGTCCCGGCAGCGTCGGACCGGACCGTGGCGACCGGGCCGGAATGCACGACGCCGGAGGATTTGCGCGCCATGCTGGAGGCATTCGGCGAGCGCGACGCGCGACTGTCGGAGCGTGAGGCGGCGCTCGATGACCGGATGCAGGCGCTGCGCGTGGCCGACGCCGAGATCACGGCACGGCTGACGGAACTGGAGGCGGCCGAGGCGGCGCTGCGCGAAACCATCGCCCTGGCCGACAGTGCCGCGGAAACCGATGTCGACCGGCTGACCAGGGTCTACGAGGCGATGAAACCCAAGCAGGCCTCCGCCCTGTTCGAGCAGATGGATCCGGCCTTCGCCGCCGGCTTCCTCGGCCGCATGCGCCCCGATGCCGCGGCCGAGATCATGGCCGGGCTCAGCCCCGAGGCCGCGCATCTCTTCAGTGTCGTGCTGGCCGGGCGCAACGCGGAGGTGCCGCGCGAATGACGATCGCCAAGGAGGGTTTCTTTACCGCCGGGTGTCACGGTCCGGCCGGCACGGACGGGTGGAGGCAGCGATGATCGTCATCGTCGGTATCGCGGTGGTTTTCGTGATGGTCTTTGGCGGCTACCTCGCCGCCGGAGGCAAGCTGGGGATCATCCTGCATTCGCTGCCCTTCGAGATGATGATTATCAGCGGGGCGGCGATCGGCGCGTTCCTGATCGGCAACGAGATCGGCGCGATCAAGCATACCGTCAGGGATATCGGCCGGGTCTTCAGGGGTCCGAAATGGAAGCCGGCCGATTACCGTGATCTGCTGTGTCTCCTGTTCATTCTGATCCGGCTGGCGCGCCAGAATCCGGTGGCGATCGAGGAACACATCGAGGAGCCTGCGAAGTCGCCGATCTTCGGCCGCTATCCCCGGATCCTGGCCGACGCGGAGGCGATCGCGCTGATCAGCGACACCATGCGCGCGGCCTCGATGAACTACGACGATCCCCATCAGGTCGAAGAAGTGCTCGACAAGCGGATGGAGGCGCACATGCACCGCGCACTGCACTCCAGCCACGCGCTTCAGATCATGGCCGACGGGTTGCCCGCACTGGGTATCGTCGCCGCCGTGCTCGGTGTGATCAAGACCATGGCGGCGATCGACCAGCCGCCGGAAATCCTCGGCAAGATGATCGGGGGCGCGCTGGTCGGCACCTTTCTGGGCGTGTTTCTGTCCTACGGGCTGGTTGGGCCCTTCGCCGGCAAGGTGCGCGCCGCGGTCGAGGAAGACGCGCATTTCTATCACCTCATCCGCGAGGTGCTGGTCGCCAATCTGCACAACCACGCCACCAATATCTGCATCGAGGTCGGCCGGCAGAACACACCATCGCCGAACCGTCCCAGTTTCAACGAACTCGAACAGGCGCTCAAGGCCGTCAAGCAGGACGCCGCCTGATGCCGGGGTGGCTGCTTGCCGCCGTCGTGGCCGTCTGGGCCGGGGCCGGGTTTGCGCAGACGATCACCGTGCGCTCGGGCGAGCACGCCGATTTCACCCGCCTCGTGATCGCCCTGCCCGGGCGGGTGCCCTACACCCTGACCCGGTCGGAGATGCGCGCCGATCTGGTCTTTGATCGGCAAGATCATGCGATCGACCTCTCGGGAGTGTTCGATCGCGTGCCGAAAACCCGGCTCACCGGGATCGCGCGGTTGCCGGGTCGGGACGGCTTGCGCCTCTCGCTGGGCTGCGACTGTCTTGTCGAAACCTTCTGGTTCGCCGATGCGTCGCTCGTGGTCGATATCCGCGCGCAACCCGACGCGCCTGCGGCAGTTCCGCCGGCCGGGCCGGCGGCATCGGCACAGCCGGACCGGTTGCCGCTTCGACCGCTGCCGGTGCCCGCGCCGAGGTCGCGGCTGGCCTCCGGGCTGGTCCGGCGGGGGCTCGATCGCCGGCTCGCGGAGGGTGAGCCGCCGCGTGCGGGTGGCGCCGGCGAGACATCGCTCGAGACCGGGCTTGGAGAAAGCCGCCACAGGCTCATCCACGAGATCGGACGCGCCGCCTCGCAGGGCCTGCTGACACCCCGCCTTGACCGACCGCCAGAGCGGTCATCGCCGGCCGCGGTCGAGGCTCCGGCACCCCAGGCCCTGCCGGAGCCCGGACCGCCCCGGCCCAACATCCACCTGCAGGTTGAAACCAGTATCGACCGGGACATGCGCGCGGCATCGGGCAGCGATCGCGGATCGGTCGCGCAACCCTGTCTCGACCCGTCGCGGGTCGATGTCTCGGCGTGGGGCACGAGCGCGCCGTTCTGGCAACAGATCGGCCCGCTTCGGGCGCGTCTGCTGGGTGAATTCGACATCCCCGACCGGCACGCGGTGCGGCGGCTTGCACGGCTTTATATCCATTTCGGCTTTGGTGCCGAAGCGCGCCAGCTGCTCGCCGAACTCGGCGGGCCGGATGCCGCCGATCCGGTTCTCGACGCCTTGGCGTCGATCCTCGATCATGGCCATGCCGGACACGCCTCGGCCCTCTCGGGACAGACCGAATGCGCCCCGATGGTGGCGTTGTGGTCGGTGTTGTCCTACTCCGAAATCCCAAACGATGCGTCGTTCGACGGGGATGCGCTCTTGCGCGCGCTCTCGGCGTTGCCGGTCCATCTGCGCGCCCATCTCGGCCCGATTCTGGCCCGGCGCCTGCATGTCGCGGGTTATGGGCGCGAAAGCGCCCGCGTGCGGCGCATCCTGAGCCGGAGCGCGGCGACAATCACGCCCGAAGCCCGGCTCGTGGAGGCCGAGATCGCCCTTGCCGATGACGACCGGGCCGAAACCGCGGAGGCCGCGCTGGGCGCGCTGGTCGCCCGCAATAGCGGCCCGTCGGCCGAGGCGTTGTTGCGCCTCATCGACGCGCGCCTCGAACGCGGCGCGCCCATCTCATATGAAACCGCGCAGCTGGCGGGGGCCTATGCGGTCGAATACCGCGGCCAGCCGCTGGGCGTGGCCCTGGCCGAGGCCTATCTGTCGGCCCTTGCCGCTTCGGGCGCCTTCGACCAGGCGTTTGCCGAGCTGGAACGGGCTCCGGGTGGCGATACCGCCGAATGGGCTGCGATTCGGGTGCGCCTCAGCGACCTGCTCACCCGGAACGCGACCGACTATGACTTCCTTCACCGCGTGCTGGCGGGATCGGCCGCGCCGGCGGACGGGCTCGATCCGGTGATCGCCAATGGCATGGCGGACCGGCTGCTGTCGCTCGGATTTCCGGGCCTGGCCGGGGATTATGTCGCATCCCGCACAACCGGTGCGGCGGCCCGTGAGCGCAAGCTCCTGCGGGCCCGTGTCGCCCTGGCCGCCAACCGGCCCCGACAGGCCGAGGCGGAGCTTCTCGGGATCGACGGCACGGACGTGATGCGCTTGCGCGCCGGGGCCCGCGCCATGGCCGGAGAGCACGCCGTCGCGCAGACGCTGTTCGATGCCGCGGGCGATCCGGCTGCGGCGCGGCGCGAGGCCTGGCTCGCCAATGACTGGAAGACACTGGCCCGGACGGGCGACGCGGCCGAGGCCGTCATTGCAGAGCTCAAGCTCGCCGGCGCCGCGAGTTCGGAAAAGCCGGGGACGTGGGTGTCCCGGCCAGAAACCGGGCCATTGTCGAAACCAGCCGGGGCATGCGTGCCGCGATTGCGGACCTGCTGTCGGCCCACCCGTCGCCAGCGCAATGAGCGAGGCGATCCTCGCCTGTCCTGTCGTCTCCGCACCCTGTCCGTGGTTACCCGATGGTAACGCCTGCGCGCGTATCCTCGCATGAACGGCCCGGAATGCCCGCCGCGCTGTCAAGAGTGCCGGAGAATCCGTCATGACCATCTTGCGAGATCAGCACCGCTCCCGCCATCGGCCCGATATCGGGCGGGGACAAGTTTGCCGGCGCATCGCCCGCCTTGCCTTCGCGGCATTGACGCTCGGCTGCACCGGCCTGTTCATCGCGCCTCAGGCAGAGGCGAGTGCGATTTCCGAACTCTGCGATGCCGCCGCGAAACGCGCCGCGCGCGAGACCGGCGTTCCGGAGACCGTTCTGCTCGCCATCACCCGCACCGAGACCGGGCGCAACCGCGCGGGCCGGCTGGCGCCCGGCCCTGGACGGTCAACATGGGCGGGACCGGACACTGGTTCGACACAAGACAGGCGGCGCAGGCCTTTGTCGACCGCAAGCTGCTGAACGGCGCGAAGAGCTTTGACATCGGATGTTTCCAGATCAACCACAAATGGCACGGCGCGGCCTTCGGCACCGCTGGCCAGATGTTCGAGCCGCTCGCCAACGCCCGCTACGCGGCGGCGTTCCTGGCGCGCCTGCATGCCGAGCTGGGCGACTGGTCGCGGGCCGCCGGGGCCTATCATTCCCGCACCGAAACCCTGGCCCGGCGCTATCGCGCCCGCTTCGACCGGATCATCGCCACGGTGTCCGAGGAGGCGCCTGATCCCTCGCCGCCGCGGGTCCGGCGCCTTGCCTCGGTGACGCAGCGCAGGCCGCTGCCGCTGCTGCCGGGATCCGGCGTGCCGGCGCGCAACGGCTCGCTGGTGCCGCTCGGACGCGGGCGCGCGGCCTTAATTCCGCTGGAAGGCGGGTTCTGAGCGATGCCGGTGGTCAGGGTGCGCGACATCTTTCAGCCGACCGTGCTGCTGGCGCTGGCGCTGATGGCGGTGATCGTGATGATGATCCTGCCGATGCCGGCCTGGGTGCTGGATGTCGGGCTGGCGGGTTCCTTCGCGCTGGCGATCCTGATCTTCACCGTCACCCTCTTCATCGAGCGCCCGCTCGACTTCTCGGCCTTTCCGACGGTGCTTCTGGCGTCGCTGATGCTGCGGCTGTCGCTCAACGTCTCCTCGACCAAGCTGATCATCGGGCAGGGCCACACCGGCACCGATGCCGCCGGCGACGTGATCGAAGGGTTCGCCGATTTCGTCATGGGCGGCAGCGTGTTCCTGGGGCTGGTGGTCTTTGGCGTACTGCTGATCGTGAATTTCATGGTCATTACCAAGGGCGCGGCGCGCATGGCCGAAGTGGGTGCGCGCTTTGCCCTCGACGGCATGCCCGGCAAGCAGCTCGCCATCGACAGCGACATGTCCGCCGGCGCGATCGACCACGCCGAAGCCCGCGAGCGGCGCGAACGCGAACAGCAGGAAACCACGTTTTTCGGCTCGCTCGACGGGGCATCGAAATTCGTCAAGGGCGATGCCGTCGCCGGCCTTCTGATCACCCTGCTCAACCTCGTGATGGGGCTGGTCATGGGCACGGTGGTGCATGGCATGCCGCTTGCCACCGCGTTCGAGACCTATGCCATCCTCACCGTCGGCGACGGGCTGGTGACGCAGATCCCGGCGGTGGTGATCTCGATCGCCTCGGCGCTCCTGCTGGCGCGCGGCGGCACCCACGGCGCGACCGACCTCGCCCTTGCCGACCAGCTCGGCCGCCACCCGGCGGCGCTGGCCACGGTGGCGGTGCTGATGGTGCTCTTCGCGCTGGTGCCGGGCCTGCCGTTCCCGCCCTTCATCCTCGGGGGCGCGGGGCTGGCGGCCACGGCGGCCTGGATGTTCCGCCGCGACCGCGCCGCGCGGTCCGCGCCCGCCGCCGAGGCGCCGCCCGCCCCCGCCGAGCGGTCGATGGGCGAGATACTGGAACTCGACGACGTGCATGTCGAGTTCGCGCCCGATCTGGTGCACATGGTGCTCGATCCCGGTACCGGCCTCGATGCGCGCATTGCCAACATGCGCCGTTTCGTCGCCACGAAATTCGGCCTGATCCTGCCCGGAAATCCGCCTGACGGACGACCCGGGCCTCGGCAGCGGCGTCTATGTCATCCGCGTCCAGGGGGTCGAGCAGGCCCGCGCCCGGCTGATGGCCGACCGGGTCCTGGCGCTCGATCCCGATGGCAACCCGGACCTGCCCCCGGTGATTCGGTGGCCGAGCCGGTCTACGGCGCGCCGGCGCGCTGGATCGATGCCGCCGCCGGGGACGACGCCGCGCTCGCCGGAACCACGCTGGTGCGCCCGGCCGAGGTTCTGGCGACCCACCTGCTGGAGGTGATCAAGCGCAACTTCAGCCGCCTTCTGACCATGAAATCCATGCGGCGGCTGCTCGACGAGATGGTCAACCTGCCCGATCCCGCGCGCGCCGAGGCCAATCGCAAGCTGCTCGAGGAGTTCATTCCGGACCGGGTGCCCAGTGATCTGCTGCATGCGGTCCTGCGGCTCCTGCTGGCAGAACAGGTGTCGATCCGGAACCTGGCCCTGATTATCGAGGCCACGGCCGAGGGGCGCCAGCTTCATGCCCGGCCCGAGGCGATCTGCGAGCATGTCCGCCAGCGGCTGGGTTTCCAGATCGTCGGCGGGTTGCGGCGCGAGGACGGCACGTTGCCGCTGATCCAGCTCGCGCCCGATTGGGAAGAGCGGTTCTCGACCTACCAGATGGAAGGCGAGGGCGGGCGCCCCGACGTCGCCCTGCCGCCGGAGATGTTCAACGCGCTGGCGCGCGGTGTGCACGACCAGGTGACAAGGGCGGGCGAGGAAGGCGCCTTTCCCGCGATCGTCACCTCGACGCTCAGGCGGCGGTTCCTGCGCACCGTCCTCGCTGCCGGGGGATCGCCAACCCGGTGCTGTCGTTCGAGGAGATCGGCCTCGACGCGCGCCCGTCGCTGATCGGCGTGGTCCCGGGATGACGGCGCTGGCGGAACTGGTCGGTCTTGCCGGGCAGGTCCTGTGGCTGCATGCCGTCGTCTTTCTGCGCGCCGGCCCGGTGATGTCGCTCTTTCCCGGCTTCGGCGATCAGGGGCTGCCGGTGCGCATTCGCCTGATGCTGGCGCTGATGCTCACCGCCGTCACCGCGCCCGCGATCGCGCCGGGTCCGGACGGGGCGCTTGCCGGGCTGCCGCCGCCGGTCTGGCTGCTGGTCACGGAAACCGGCATCGGGCTTCTCCTCGGGATCGGACTGCGGCTCTTTCTCATCGTCCTGCAGACCGCCGGCGCGATGGCGGCGCAGGCGATGTCGCTGTCGCAGATCGCGGGCGGCGCCGCGGCCGAGCCGATGCCGGCGATGGGTCATTTCCTAGTCATGGGTGGTCTGGCGCTGGCGTTCGCGCTGGGGCTGCATGTGCGGGCGGCGGAGATGATGATCCTGAGCTATGACCTCTTCCCGCTCGGTCAGCCGCCGGCGGTGGCGGCGGTCGCGGGCTGGGGGGTGGCGCGGGTGGCGCACACGTTCGGGCTGGCCTTTACCCTCGCCGCCCCCTTTGTCATCGTCTCGGTGCTCTACAACCTGACGCTTGGCATCATCAACCGCGCGATGCCGCAGCTGATGGTGGTCTTTGTCGGCGCGCCGGTCATCACCGGGGCCGGGCTGGTGCTGCTGATGCTGCTGGCGCCAATGATGCTGACCCTCTGGATGGAGGCGCTTTCGGCCTTCATCGCCAATCCGCTCGGGGCCGGCTGATGGCCGGACCCGACGACGATACCGAAAAAGACGCACGAGCCCACACCGCACAAGCTGCAGGAGGCGCGCAGAAAGGGTGATGTCGCGCGCTCGGCCGATCTCGGCACCGCCGCCGCCTATGGCGGATTGCTGCTGGCGCTGCTGACTACCGGCGCCGCCGCCGCGACGCAGGTGGGCGACGTTCTCGCCGGGCTGATCGGGCGCGCCGATCCATTGGCGCGGCTGGTCTTCGAGGGGCCGGCGACAGCGCCGGTCGGCGGGCTGATTCTCGCCGTGGCCGGCCCGCTCGCGGCGATATTTCTCGTTCCGCCGCTGCTGGCGCTGCTGGCGGTGCTTGGCCAGCGCGCCTTCGTGGTGGCGCCCGACAAGCTGCGCCCGCGGTTCTCGCGCCTTGATCCGCTGCAGAACGCGCGCCGGAAATACGGGCCGGCGGGCCTCTTCGAATTCGCCAAGAGCCTGGCGAAGCTGCTGCTCTATTCCATGGTTCTCGGGGTCTGCCTGGGGTTCAGGTTCCCCGACATGGCCGGCGCCCTGCATGCCGAGCCGCACCTCGTCGGCGCGCTGATGGCGCGGATGGTGGTCGAGTTTCTCGCCATCGCGCTGCCGGTGGCGCTGGCGATCGGTGCGGTCGATGCGATCTGGCAGCATTTCGATCATCGCCGCCGCCTGCGCATGTCGCACAAGGACCTGCGCGACGAGCACAAGAGCCACGAGGGCGATCCCCATCTCAAGCACGAACGCCGACAGCGTGCCCAGCGGATCGCCGCCGACCAGATGATGCGCGAGGTGCCACAGGCCGATGTCGTGATCGTCAACCCGACGCATTACGCGGTGGCGCTGAAATGGTCGCGCCTGCCCGGCGCAGCGCCGGTCTGTGTCGCCAAGGGCACCGATCATGTCGCGCGCGCAATCCGCGAACTGGCCCAGAGCGCTGGCGTGCCGGTGCGCCACGATCCGCCGACGGCGCGCGCCGTCTATGCCACCACCGAAATCGGACACGAGATCGAGCCGACGCATTATCGCGCCGTCGCGGCGGCAATCCGCTTTGCCGAGCGCATGCGCGTCCGGGCGCGAGCCTTCGGATGACGCGCGAGGCGCTTGAGGATCTGGCCCGCCTGACGGCTGTCATCCGTGACGCCGAGGCCGCGCGCATGCGCCGGCTGACGGATGAAGAGGCACGGATCAGGGCCGATCTGGCCGCGCTGGATGCCGATCGCCGGGATGCCGGAGCCCTGCCCGCCGCCGCGCTTGCCGTGCCGCGCAGCGTCGGCGCCGACATGCTCTGGCAGGCCTGGATGGGCCGCGCGCGCAAGGATTTGCAGATGCGCCTCGCGCGGGTGCTGGCCCGCAAGGGCGCCGCGCTGCGCGGGCTGCAGATCGCGCACGGCCGCTGCGAAGCGGCCCGGAGTCTGCGCGACCGAGCCCGCACCAAGCATGCCCGCCGGCGGGCCGGATCACAGGCCGCGCTGGAACAGAGCCTGTTTCCGCTGACATCGGGCAAGGCCGGCGCGCACTCATGCGGTTGTCCGAAGAGGCGGGACTGACCGGGCAGGCCTACATGTCCTGACGCGCGATATCGACGATCAGCACGTTCCTGACCGCGTCGCCCAGAATGCCGCGCGCGGTCTCGGTCAGGGCCGCGCGCAGGACATCGAGCGTGTTGCCGTCGGTGAACGTGCCCGCGAACCCGCCCATGTTGGCGTGATCGAACAGCACCTGCAGCAGGGCGTCGCGCAGCTTGGGTTCGCGCGCATAGACGATGTCGCGCTTGCCCTCGCCGATCTCGATGCTCAGTGACATCACCACCAGCGAATTGACCTGTTTGCCCGCCACCACCGGCACGACGAACTGGTTGTTGAGCTTGACATAGTCCGCCCCGCCCGTCTCTTCGTGGCGGTCGTGCCCCCGTCGCGGCTGCCTCGGGGGCGGCGTGTCCGGCCTCGATCTGCCCGGCCGGGGGCAGGGGGCGCAGCGCCAGCCCCGCGCCGACGCCGCCGGCCGCGCCAGCCGGGCCAAGGATCAGGGGAAGGACCAGGTTCCGCATGCGGGTGCCCCCTCAGAACGGCAGGATCATGTCGAGCACCTGCTGGCCGTAGCGGGGCTGCTGGACATCGGTGATCTGGCCGCGGCCGCCATAGGAGATGCGCGCCGAGGCGATCTTGTCATAGGTGATCTCGTTGCGCCGCGAGATGTCGGCGGGGCGGACATAGCCCTCGACCAGCAGTTCGCGCAGCTCGAAATTGACCCGCACCTCCTGCGTACCGGCGATCTCGAGCACGCCGTTCGGGAGCACGTTGGTGACTGTCGCGGCGATGCGCAGGGTCAGCTCCTCCCGCCGGCGGACGCTGCCGTCGCCGCCTGCCGATCCGGTCGAGCCGAGAGAGACCGCCTCGGCCATGCTCGCGCCCTCGGGCAGTTTCTCGTCGATGCGCTGCGGCAGACCGAAGAGATGAGGGATGTTCAGCGTCTCCGAACCCTGGCGCGAGCGCGAGGTGCGGTTGGAGATCGACGCCTCGTCGTCGATCTCGATCACCACGGTCAGGATATCGCCCCGGCGCATCGCGCGGCGGTCGCCGAGCAGCGATTGCTGGCCGCCGCTCCAGGTCGACGCGCGGTCGACCAGGGTCCCGGGCTCGGCACTGAGCGGCAGGCCGGGATAGAGCATCGCGGCGTGTTCGTCGCTCTCGCCAGCCTCCGAAAGGCTGGGCGCGCGGCCAAGGTGGTCGATCCGCCCGCAGGCGGCGGGCAGCAGCAGCAGGATGACCGAGAAACGGATGAGGAATGCCAAGCCGGACCTCCTAGGGGGAAACGTGGATGCGGCCGTCGTCGCCGACGATGCCCGGCACGGTGTTGCGCGAGGCAAGGTTCATCGCGCGCACCCGCTCGCCCGCCCCGGCGCGCGACAGCGAGCGCCCCTCGGCCAGAATGAACAGCCCGCCGTGGTCGAAGACGAGGGTGACGATCTGGTTGCGCTCGACCAGCGCCGGCGCCCCGACATCGCCCAGCCGGATCGGGCGGCCGGCATAGAGCGCGACGCGCGTCTCCCGACCGATGAGCTCGGCGGGTGTGGTCGCGACGCCCGGCGCGTCGCCGTCGGTGACCGCGATGTCCTGTTCGGTGATGACGCTTTGCGCCCGGATCGTGCGGGCGGCGACGATCATGTCGGCCGTTGCCGCCGCGGGCGGGACCGCAAGCACCATCGTGGCGAGGGCAAGCCGCAGCATTAGCGCACCTGCGTGGTCGCGCCGAGCATCTGGTCGGCGGCCGAGATCACCTTGGCGTTGAGCTCATAGCCGCGCTGGGCCTCGATCAGTTCGGTCACCTCGCGCACGGCATCGACCGAGCTGTCCTCGAGGTAGCCCTGCCTGAGCGTTCCCAGCCCGTCACGTCCAGGCGATCCGGCGAGCGGCTGGCCCGAGCCTTCGGTTTCGAGAAAGAGATTGCCGCCGATCGCCTCCAGCCCCTTGGGGTTGGCGAAGCCGACAAGGTCGAGCTGGCCCAGCAGTTCGGCCTCGGGGGTGTCCGAGAAATAGGCGTAGACCTCGCCATCGGCGTTGATCGACAGGCTCCGGGCATCCGCGGGAATGGTGATCTCGGGGGCCACGGCAAAACCGTCGGAGGTGACCACCAGCCCGTCGCCCGAGCGTTTGAGCGCGCCGTCGCGGGTATAGGCCGACTGCCCCGAGGGCAGCGTCACCTCGAAAAAAGCCGTTGCCGTCGATGGCAAGGTCGAGGTCGCCCCCGGTCTGCGACAGCGCCCCCTGGGCGAGGTGGACCGAGACCGCCGCCGGGCGTACGCCCAGGCCCAGCTGCACGCCGGTGGGCAGCACCGTGCCATCGAGCGCGTTGATGGTGCCGGCGCGGCTTTGCTGCTGATAGTGCAGGTCGGCAAACTCGGCCCGGCGGGTGTTGTAGCCGGTGGTCGACATGTTGGCGAGGTTGTTGGAAATGGTTTCCACCCGCATCTGCTGGGCGGCCATCCCGGTGGCGGCGATCTTGAGGGCGCGCATGGGCGTCTCCCTGGGTTCTGGTTGCGGTTACCGGCGGGTCAGCGCCTGGATTGCCTCGCGCAGGCGTTCGTTGTCGGCGTCGAGAAAGCTCTGCCCCAGCTCGTAGGCGCGCTGCACCTCGATCATCCGCGCCACCTGCAGGATCGGATCGACGTTGGCGTTTTCCAGGAACCCCTGCACGATGCGGCCCTCGGCCGCCGGCTCGATCCCGCCGGCCGCGTGGAAAAGCGTGCCGCCCTCGCGCACCAGATCGGTCGGGTCGGCCGGGCGCACAAGCCCGATCTGGCCCAGCGGCTGCCCCGCGGCGCTGATGGTGCCATCGGCGGCGACGCTGAAATCCGGGGCGTCGGGGGGACGAAGATCGGCGCGCCGCCGCCGTCCAGCACCCGGTGCCCGTCCGGCGTGACCAGATCGCCCGTGGCCGAGACGGCAAGGCTGCCGGCGCGGGTCAGCCGTTCGCCGGCCGCGGTCTCGACCAGGAAGAACCCCGGCCCCTCGATCGCCAGATCGAGGCGGCCGCCGGTTTTTGTCAGCGCGCCCTGCTCGAGCGAGACGTTGCGCACCGATGCATGCGCCATCGAAAGCGACGGCCCGTTCCCGGCCCGGCGGACATATTCGGAAAAGATCACCCCCTCCTGCCGGTAGCCGGTGGTCGAGGCGTTGGCGATGTTGTTGGCCAAAACCTGCATTTCCGTCAGAAGGCCGGTCTGGCGGGTCAGCGTGGTATAGGACAAGGCCCCCATGTCAGCCTCCGATGATGAGCGGGATCAGCCGGGTCTGGAAAAAGCCGACCAGGGTCTCGGTCATGAACCCCATGGTCAGCCAGAACACCGCGACGATGGCGGCGAGCTTGGGCACGAAGGTCAGCGACATTTCCTGGATCGAGGTCAGCGCCCGGAAGAGCCCGACGACGAGCCCGGCGAGCAGCGCGACACCGAGGATCGGCAGCGAAATGGCGGTCGCCACCCACAGTCCCTGGCGCATCGAATCGAAGAGGACCGCCTCGTCGTGCATGGTTCAGACCGGCATCCGCAGGATTTCCTGATACGCCTCGACGACCTTGTCGCGCACCGTCACCACGGTTTCGACCGCCAGTTCCGACTGCGCCAGCGCCTGCACGAGAGCGTGCGGATCGGCGTCGCCGGTCATCGCCGCCCTCGCCATCGCCTCGCCCTGTTCGAGCGTGGCGGCGAAATCCCGCGCGGCCTCCTTTGCCGCCGAGCCGGGGCCGGTTCCCGCGGACCGGGCCTCGGTTGCCGGACGGGCCGCGGTGTATCCTTGCGCGGCTCCCAGTGCGCCGATATCCATTCTGGATCTCCTTTCTGCGTGATCTGCTACCTGCGCAGCAGCTCGAAGAGGTTCTTCGACATCGCCCGGGCCTGTTCGAACATCTTGAGATTGGCCTCGTAGCTGCGCTGCGCCTCGCGGGCGTCGGCGAGCTCGATCACCAGGTTGACGTTCGACCCGGAAAAATAGCCGTTTTCATCGGCCAGCGGGTGCGAGGGGTCGTAGATGCGCTGCGGCTCGGCCGGATCGAGGCGCACGCGCCCGGTTTCGACCCGCCCCGCCGGGCCCCCGGCGTCAACGACCGAACGAAACGGCACCGTCTTGCGCCGGTAGCCGGGCGTGTCGGCGTTGGCGATGTTTTCCGACAGGTGGCGCAGACGCTGCGACTGGGCCCTGAGCCCGCTGGCGGAAATCGAGAGCGCGTCGGAGAATTCGGTCATGCCGCGCCCCCTTACCTGCGGCCCAGCGCGCCGCGCAGGATATCCAGCGACGAGCGGTAGATGGCGAGCGCGCGATCGTGCTGGCGCATGGTGTCGGCGGCGTGGATCATCTCGGTCTCGAGCGACACTGAGTTGCCGTTCGGGTCGGGCACGGCGCCGGGCCGGTCATGCACGGCAGGCGGTTGCGAGCCGGCGGCAACGAGATGGCCGGGACGCGTGGCGCGCAGGCCGAAGCCGCCGCCCGCGCCGAGGACGGCCTCGAAGGGCGGAATGTCCCGGGCGGCATAGCCCGGCGTATCGGCATTGGCCATGTTGCGCGCGATCACCGTCTGCCGGGCGCCGGCGTGCTCGGCCATCGCGTGAGCCGTGCGGAAGACCGCAAGGTTTTCGAACATCGGGGCTTCTCCCTCGATTGGCTTCAATCAAGGCTTAACCCCGATTCGTTTAGAAACGGTTGTCGGAACCTGACCGGAGCGCACGATGACCCGCCCCGCCCTTGCCACCCTGCAGGCCGAGATCGCCGCGCTTCGCCCCGAACATGCGGTCGGGCGGGTCGCGGCCATCGACGGCAATCTCCTGCGATTGACCGGCCTGTCGGCGCGCGCCCGGCTGGGCGACATGCTGCGGCTGCCGCGCCCGGGGGCGCCGCCGCTTTGGGGCGAGGTGCTGACGCTCACGCCCGATCATGTGACGATGCTGCCCGATGAGCCTCCGGCCGGGGTCGCGCTGGGCCAGCGGGTGCTGCTGGAACAAGCCGGCGGCATCGCCCCTGACGCGTCCTGGATCGGGCGTATCGTCGACCCTTCCGGTCGGGCGCTCGATGGCCGTCCGATCCTGCGCGGGGCGGCGGCGCGGCCGCTGGTGGCGCCGCCGCCCGCCCCGGCCGCCCGCCGCGTTCTGGGCGAGCGGCTGGAGACCGGGATGGCGGTCTTCAACACGCTCCTGCCGGTGGTGCGGGGCCAGCGGGTGGGGCTCTTTGCGGGCTCGGGCGTGGGCAAGAGCAGCCTGCTGGGACAACTGGGCCGGCACATGCAGGCCGATGTAGTGGTGTTCGCGCTCATCGGCGAGCGCGGGCGCGAATTGCGCGAGTTCACCGAAACCGTGCTCGGGCCCGGGGGCATGCACCGCTCGGTCGTCGTCGCCGCCACCTCGGATCGCTCGCCGCTGGTGCGCCGCCGCTGCGCATGGACGGCGATGGCCGTGGCCGAGCATTTCCGCGACGAGGGCGCGCATGTGCTGCTGCTGGCCGATTCGGTGACCCGTTTCGCCGAGGCTCATCGCGAGATCGCCATCGCGGCGGGCGAGCTGCCGGCGCTGCGCGGCTATCCCGCCTCGACCGCACATCAGATCATGACGCTGGCCGAACGCGCCGGGCCGGGGCCCGAGGGCGCGGGCGACATCACCGCCCTCTTCAGCGTGCTGGTTGCCGGCTCGGACATGGACGAGCCGGTGGCCGACATCCTGAGAGGCGTGCTCGACGGTCATGTGGTGCTCGACCGTGCGATCGCCGAGCGCGGGCGCTATCCGGCGATCGACCTCCTGCGTTCGGTCTCGCGCAGCCTGCCGCGCGCGGCGAATGCCGAGGAGAACGCACTGATCCGGCGCGCCCGCGGCCTGCTGGGCGCCTATGCGCGATCGGAGATGATGATCCGGGCCGGGCTCTATGCCGAGGGCAGCGATCCGGAACTGGACATGGCGCTTCGGGTTCATGCCGAACTCGACGCGTTTCTTTCCGAGCCCGAGACCGTCTCGGCGCGGACGAGCTTCGACCGGCTGGCGCTGATCCTGCGGCGGGCGGGTTCGTCCGCCGGATGGGGCGATGCCGGGCAGGGGCGTACACATCCGGGCCGGACTGCCGGCCGGACTGCCAGCCCTCCGGCCGATCCCTTGGACGCACGGGCAGGGGCGGCGATGCCGTCGCCGGGATGACGGGCCGGGGGCCCGCACGCAGCCTTTTAAGGATCGCTAGCCGCGCCCCGCCTGCAGCAGGGTCAGTGCAATGGCCTGCGGCGAGAGCGATCCGCCGGCCTTCAGCTGGTCGCGCAGCAGAAAGGTCTCGATCAGCCGGTCGCGCGCACCGGCCTCGGTAAAGGCGTCGAGGCTCTCGATGCCGAGCTTTTCGCGCGCCGCCTGCTTGAAGATGTCGAGCTGGCGGTCGAGGTCGAGTTGTCCGACCCCGTCCGGCAGACCGAACGCGGTTTCGAACACGTCACGCAGCGGCAGGGTGCCGAGAATGCGAAACCAGCGGGTGTCGTCGGTGGCGTCATCGGCTCCGAGATCGGCCAGGTCGCGGGCCGCGTTCATGGCCAGGCGCAGGCTCTGGTCCTGCTCGCCGACGGCGACCTCGAACGACCGCGCGCGGAACCGCGCGGTGATGCCGGCGCCAAACCCCGCCTCTGATGTGCGCGGGCCGGCCGCATCGTCTCCGAAACCGAAGGCCGCGCTGAGCTGCCGGTAGCGATCGTCCGACAGCCGGTTGGCCAGCGCGTCGGGGTTGTCGGTGCCGCCCTCGAGCACCTTGCGGATCAGAAACCGGCTGTCGATGTCCTCCTGCAGCCCGAAGGCGCCGAGTGCCACGCGCAGCAGCCGGCGGTCGGCGACCAGGTCTTCGGCGGTTTTCACCGTACCGATCCGGGCCTCGAAATAGTCGGTGTCGCGCACGGTCTCGGGGGCGGCGTCGAAGGCCGCCCGCTGGGTGTCGAGGGTGCGGTTGAGCAGGTTCCAGCCGGGCAGGCCGGCAAGCGGCAGGACCGGGCGGAACATCAGCCGGCCCGGTGCGCCAGCAGCCGCTCTTCACGTGGCAGGAGCGCGCGCAGCGATTTCAGTGACTGGTAGTGATTGCCCTGCAGGAGCGCGCTGCTCGCCCGGGTCAGGGCGGCGCGGCTGTCGGGGTCGGTGAAGACCTGGCTCAGCTCCTCGATCCGGCGCAGCAGTTGCAGGCGCGCATCTTCCGGTGCGAGATCGCCCGACAGGACCAGCTGGGTGGCGTAGCAGGCGCGCCGGACCGGAGTGTTGGCCTCTTCCGGATGGATGGCGTCGCGCAGACGCAGGACGTTGGCGTCGGGCGTCACGATCGACATCCGCGAGCGGCGGTCGCCGTTTTCGATCACCGCGCCGTTGATCAGAACCCGCTCGCGCGGCCCGAGTTTCAGGACCAGCCCGCTCATGATGCCCCATCCCGGCCTCCGAGGCCGCGCATCACCGCGGTGTTGATGTCGATCAGCGGCCGGGCCGGCGCGCCGTCGCGCAGCACCTTGCCGCTGTGCAGGCGGGTGAATTCGGCAAGATAGAGGATCCGCGCACGCAGCCCGGGCGGCAGCAGATTGCCGTCTCCGGCCGCGTCGGAGGCGAGGATCGCCCAGAGCCTGCGGTTGTCGTGAATTGCGGCGGCGAGATCGTGGAACCGGGAGGGCGGTTTTGCCGCGGCCTTTAGGCGGCTGGTGATGCGGGCGAAGGCGTCGTATTCGGCGCCGCGCGGTGTTCGGACCGGATGTGCGGCTGTGCGGTAGGCCGCCTGTGCTTGCTGTGTCGCGTCCACGTCGGGCTCCTTTCAGGAATGGCTCGGGGTCTGATGGCGGGAATGGGGCGCCGGAGAGGCGCCCCGCCCGGGGTCAGCCGCGGAACAGCGACAGGATCGACTGCGGTGCCTGGTTGGCGATCGACAGCGATTGCGTGGCCAGTTGCTGCTGCACCTGGAGGGCCTGCAGGCGCGCGGACGCCTCTTCCATGTCGGCATCGACCAGCGAGCCGATCCCCGAGGTCAGCGCATCGGTCAGGTTGGAGATGAACCTTCCCTGGGTTTCGATCCGCCCCTCGACGGAACCGGAAGGCCGCCGACGCGTCGATGGCGGTATCGATCAGCGTCTCGATCGCGCCCAGCGCCGATGCCGCGCCGCTGGAGCTGGACACGTTGATGCCGGCGAGTGCCCCCAGACCGCCCGAGCCGGCATTGGTGAACTGGCCGGAAACGAAGAGCGAAGCGGCGCCGTCGTTGGTGATGGTCAGCGTACCCGCGTTGGCGATATTGTAATCCACCGTCACGTTGGCGCCCGATGCCTCGATCTGGGACTTGAGGTTGACGGCCACGATATCCTCGACCGAGGTGCTGGCGATGTCCTCGGCGGTGATGGTGTAGGACACTTCGGTATCGCCCAGGCGCATGGTGATCTTGTCGCCAGCGGCATAGCCGGGATCGACGATCACCACCGTTCCCTCGTCATCTGTTCCGCCGTTGGCGTCGAGGGCGAAACCGAAGCTGTCATCGTCGTCGACTGCCAGCCCGTCGGATCCGGTGAACGCGGCCTTGGCCGCATACCCGCCGGTGGCGAGGTCCTGGCCGGCGACGGTGATCGAAGACGCGGTCACATTGCCCGACCCGTCGCGGTCGAGCGAGGCCAGGATGCTGGCACTCGTGGTATTGCCGTCGATCAGGTTCAGACCGTTGAACTGCGCCGCCGAAACCACCGAATCGATCTGGTTCTTCAGTTCGGTCACGTCGTCGTTGATCTTGGAACGGTCGACGTTGTCTTCCTGCGCGGCGACGATCTTGGTTTTCATCTGGATCAGCAGGTCGGTCACGGTTTCGGCGGCGTTGCGGGCCACGGAAACGGTGGATTCGCCCAGGGACAGGCTTTCCGACACCGCCTTGAAGCTGGCGACATCGGATTCCATGACCTTCGATACCGCGAAGATGGCGGCGTTGTCCTTGGCGTTGGCCACCTTCTTGCCGGTCGAGATCATGTCCTGGGTGCGCGCCAGGTCGGAGTTGATGGTCTTGAGGGTTTGCAGCGCCACCATGGCGCTGTTGTTCGTCAGAATGCTGGACATGGCATCTTCCTTTTTCGACTTCGGCGCTTTGCGCCGGTTGAATGTCCCGCCCCCCTTGAGAGACGGCCTCGAACAGTCGTTCTGAACCTTGCGGCAGGCTTGGCGGCCGCCGCGCCACCCGTTGCGGAATGCGGCGTCAGGATGCGGGCCGACATGCTAAGGGGAGTGCTAAGCGCCATCGTCCACTTGCCCGGCATTTGAGACAAATCGTGTCAGGCGCGCTTTTCCATCCGGCCCGGGGGATCGCCTCCGATCCGGCGGCGCCGGCCGGTTTCGTCGTAGGTCTCGAACGACCGGCGAACCTGTCGCAGGCTTGCGACGTGCCCCGACGCGCGCCGGATGCCAGACAGCGCGCCATCGAACAGGGCCTGATTGCGGACCGCCTTGTCCCTGAGCCCGCCGAGCGCCGGGAGGGCATCCGCCCCGAGCGTGTTCAGCCGGTCGATGAGAGCGGTCTTCTCCTCGAGCAGGCGCGCCAGCCCGTCGAACCGGCCCGCAAGCAGCGCCTTGCGCTCGCGCTCGAGCAGATCGTCGAGCGCGGCGAGAACGGCCGGACCGGCATCAGCGCGCATGCGGGGCCTCCATCATGGCGGTGAAGAAGTGCTCGGCCAGACCCAGCCCGCCGGCCCGGGCCATCCGCATCGCGATCGCGTCGCGCTGGAACGATGCGAATTGTGCCTCGCCGGGGCCGCCGGAAAATGTGCCCTCCCCCTCGCCGAGGCCCGCCGCCTTGAGCATTTCCGAAAGAAAACTCGCCTCGAGCCTGAGCGCCGCCTCCCGCGCGGCGGGCAGATCAGGCGGGCGGCCGGCATCGCGAGGGATCGGCACCGCCGGGGCGGGGGATGCGATCTCGGTCATGGCGATATCTCCAATTCAAGGCATTTCCTCGCCATGGGACAGCAAAGCGGTAAAGAACCGGTAACCGGATCTTGTCATGGTCTCGTCAACGCGGAAGAACTCCCGGAGATGACGCATGATCATTCCTTCGCCCGGCCCGGTCGGGGCACCCAGTGGTGAAATGCTGCCGCTCGGCGCGGCCAATACGCCGGGTAACGCGCGGCCCGGCGCTTTCGGGGACGTGTTTGCCGGGTTTCCGGCGGGGCGTGCGGTGTTTGCACGCCAGGGGGCGGAGGCCGGTACCGAACCCGCCGCCCCGGCGCCGCCCGAGCCCGCAAGAGCCCGATCCGCAGACCTCGAATCCGAGGCGCCCGAGGACGAGAGGGCCGATCACGGGACCGACCGCGACGCGGTGGCCGGGTGTGCGCTGATGGCCGCGCCGGAATATCCGCCGCGACTTTCGGTATCCGGCGACCAAAGGTCCGCGATATTCGGCCGGCACGGCGCCGCGGAGCACGCGGTTTCGGGGCGGATTGCCACGCACAATGCCGCCGCAAGGGGCGGCGCTGGCGGGACATTGACCGATCCCTTCGCTCAGCCGGCGCCGAACGGGGGTGCGGAGCGAATCGCGAAAGGCGTGACCCGCCTCGGAGCAGATGGCGCCGCGGCTACGCCCTTGCCGGGCGATGGCGGCAGGCCGGGGCCGTCCCTGCCATCCCGTGACATTGCGGCCCCGGGGCGGCCGGAGCCACGACCGGACGGCCCGTTGCCGGGAACCCCCGCGCCGCCCATTCTTTTGGCGGAGACGCGTTTGAACCGGCGGCCCGGAAACGGTGTCGCGACATCCGAAAGGGCGCCACTGCCCGTCGATGCCGCGCCGGGGGCGCCGGCTTCGAGATCGGTGCGAGCCGGTCTTGCGGTTGCCCCGGGTGCCGGCGTCGCCGCGGCCGGAGCGCCGGCCGGGCCGGACAAGGCGCCGGCGCGCGCGGCTTCCCCTTCCGGCGCGGCCCCCGCCGGGGAGGCAGTTCGGGACGGCGTCCCGACCGCCCCGAACCCGCCCGGGCCGGCGCCTTCCGCCGACGCGCCGAATCGGCCGCCGCTCCCGGTGGCCGCTCCCCGGTCAGCTCCCGCAGCACTGTCGCCATTGCCGGTGATCCGGCCGATACCGACGCCCTGCCGGCAACCGATGTCATGCGCGCCGAACGCCCCGGATCCGCGTTCGCCCCCGCCTCGCCGGCGCACGGCGCGCCGGGGCATGGCGCATGGGGGCATGGCACACGCGCCGTGACCTCCCGGATTGCCGCTGCCGTCCAATCCAGTGGCGAGCGTTCGGTCGAGATCGTGCTCAGCCCGGCCGAGCTGGGCAAGGTGCGGATCACGCTGAGCCCGGGCGAGGCCGGGATGACGGTCGGCGTTCATGCCGACCGGCCGGAAACGCTCGACCTCCTGCGCCGCCACGCCGATCTGCTGGCGCAGGACTTCCGCGATCTGGGGTACCAGAGCACCGCGTTCTCGTTTGGTGGCGGCGGCGGGGCATCGGGGCAGGAGGCCGCGCCGGTGCCCGGCGATGCCGCGGAACAACCCGAACCGGCGGCTGCCGCCATCGAGGCGGACGCCGCGCCGCGCGCGCAAAAGACAGACCACACCCATCCCGACGGCCGCATGGACATCCGGCTTTGACGAAACGGCATTCCGACAGGAGAAATCATGGACATCGCCCCAATGACGCCAACATCCGCCCCGTCATCGCGCCAGGGCATGGTCGGGACAGATCCCCGCGCCCCGGCATCCGATCAGGCCGTGCTGAGCTCGGATTTCCAGACCTTCCTGACCATGCTGACCGCGCAGATGCAGAACCGAGGATCCGCTGAACCCGGTCGATTCAACCGATTTCGCCACCCAGCTCGCGACCTTCTCGAGCGTCGAGCAGCAGGTGCGCAGCAACGACCTGCTTGCCGCCATCGGCCTGCAGATGGAGGCGCTCGGCGTCTCGCAGCTGTCGACCTGGGTGGGGATGGCCGCGCGCGCCGAGATGCCGGTGATCTTCGACGGCAGTCCGGTCACCATCACCACCGCTGGCGCGAGCCGGGCCGACACCGCCGAACTGGTGGTGCGCGACAGCTCCGGCACCGTGGTCCAGCGCCTGCCGATCGACCCGGCCCGGCAGGAGATGGAATGGGCCGGCGTCTCGGACAGCGGCAGCCCGCTGGCCGCCGGCACGTATGAGCTGAGCGTGGAGTCCTTCGTCCAGGGCGGCTCGATCGGCACCGCGCCGGTTTATGTGCATGGCCGCATCGTTGAGGCCCGCAACGAGGATGGCCGGCCGCTGCTGGTGATGTCGGGCGGACAGGTGGTGAACCCCAACGCGGTGGTCGGCCTGCGGGCGGGCGATTGATCCCTGGGCGCCCCGCGCCCCGGCACCTCCGGCGCCGGCAGTTCAGGTCAGCAAAACCGTCACCAGCACCGTCGCGGCACCCGCCGCGAACCCGGCCGCCGCCCAGGCCGGCCCGGCGATCCGCGAGGGCTTCCGGACCTGTGCCACCGGTTGCGATTGACGGATCAGCGCCGCCTCGACCATTTCGGGCAGGCGCGGGCCGTAACGGCCGAGCACCGCCAGGGTGCGGCCCAGATCGCGCAGCGCCGCGCGCGGGCCGATGCTCTTGCGGATGTAGTCCTCGACCACCGGCCTTGCCACCTGCCAGATGTTGATCTGCGGGTTGAGCGAGCGCGCCACCCCCTCGACCACCACCATCGTGCGCTGCAGCAGGATCAGTTCGGTCCGCGTCTCCATGCCGAATCGCTCGGTCACCTCGAAGAGATAGCTCAGCAGGCTGCCCATCGAGATGCGGGTGGCGTCCATGCCGAAAATGGGCTCGCCCACCGCGCGCAGCGCGCGGGCGAATTCGTTCACGTCGCGGTCGGCGGGAACATAGCCGGCCTCGAAATGCACCTCGGCAACGCGCCGATAGTCGCGCCGGATGAAGCCGTAGAGGATCTCCGCATAGACCTTGCGGGTGTATTCGTCGATATGCCCCATGATGCCGAAGTCGTAGGCGATGATCTCACCGCCCGGGCCGACCTTGAGGTTGCCCTGATGCATGTCGGCGTGAAAATAGCCGTCGCGCAGCGCGTGACTGAGAAAGAGCTGCAGCACCCGTTCGCTCAGCTTGACCCGGTCGTGCCCGGCGGCGTCGAGCGCGGCGTTGTCGCCAAGGGGCACACCCTCGGCCCAGCCCATCGTCATCACCCGCCGGCCGGAGAATTCCCATTTCATCTCCGGCAGCACGAAACCGTCGTCGCCGGCGGTGTTGGCGGCGAATTCGGAGGCCGAGGAGCTTTCGAGCCGCAGATCGAGCTCGCCCATCACCACGCCCTCGAAATGCGCGATCACGTCCGAGGGCCGCAGGCGGCGCGAGGCGGGCGACAGCGCCTCGATCATCGCCGCGGCAAAGTAAAAGGCGTCGATGTCCTTGCGAAATGCGCGCTCGATCCCCGGGCGCAGCACCTTGACAGCCACCTCCTCGCCGGTGTCGCGCAGCCGCGCCTTGTGGACCTGGGCGATCGAGGCGGCGGCCACCGGCTCGCTGAGGTTGTCGAACATCTCGTCGACGGGGCGGCCGAGTTCGTGGGCGATGCTCTTTCGCGCGATCTCGAGGGGGAAGGGCGGCAGCTTGTCCTGCAGGATGCGCAGTTCCTTTGCCAGATCCTCGCCGACGATGTCCGGCCGGGTCGAAAAGATCTGCCCGAACTTGATGTAGGCCGGCCCCAGCGCGGTGAGCGCGCGCAGCGCCGGCGGCATCGACGGGTCGCCGCGATAGCCCAGCCACTGGAACGGCCATGCCAGCATCCGCATCGCGCCGCGCACCTGCGGCGGCGCGTCCATCGCGTCGAGGAACTGCCGCATCGCGCCGGTGCGCTCCAGCGTGGCGCCGGTGCGGATGAGGCGCAATATGTTGTGCGGACCGCGCATGCGTTCAGATCTTCCAGCCCGAATGCAGGCAGGCGACGCCGAAGGTCAGGTTGCGGTAGGCGGCGTTCTCGAACCCGGCCTTGCGCAGCATGCCCAGAAACGTCTCCTGATCGGGAAAGCGGCGGATCGATTCCACCAGGTACTGGTAGCTGTCGCGGTCGCGCGCGATCGCCTGCCCCAGCCGCGGGATGATGTGAAAGGAATAGAGGTCGTAGACCTTGCGCAAAAGCTCGTTCGGCACCTGACTGAATTCCAGCACCATCAGCCGTCCGCCGGGGCGCAGCACGCGGAACGCCTCGTCAAGCACCTGCTGCGGGTCGGTCATGTTGCGGATGCCGAAGCTGACGGTGTAGACGTCAAAGCTCGCGTCGGCAAAGGGCAGCGCCATCGCGTCGCCCACCACCCAGGTCAGCCGGTCGGCCAGCCGTTCGGCCTCGGCCCGCTTGCGCCCCTCCACCAGCATTTCCTCGGTGAGGTCGAGGACGGTGGCATAGGCCTCGCCCGCGCGCTTGAGGAACCGGAACGAGATGTCGCCGGTGCCGCCGGCCACGTCGAGCAGGCGCTGGCCGGCGCGCGGCGCCAGCCAGTCCATCATCGCGTCCTTCCAGACCCGGTGGATGCCCAGCGACATGGCGTCGTTCATGACGTCGTACTTCGAGGCCACCGAGCCGAAGACCCCGCGGACGCGGCCGGCCTTTTCCGCCTCGGGGATTTCCTGAAAGCCGAAATGCGTGGTCTTCGGGGTCATGCGGGTGTCCCGGGGCTTGCCGTTTGCGCTCGTCGCCCTTCTTATAGGCCGGCCGGGGCGGGTTACAATCCGCCCTCTTGCAGGCGGGAAGGGAAACATGCCCGAATTGCCGGAGGTTGAGACCGTTCGTCGCGGGCTGGAACCGATTCTGGCCGGCCGGCGCATCCTGCGCGTACAGGTCAACCGCCCCGATCTGCGCTGGCCGTTTCCGCCGCGCTTGGCCGAGCGGCTGGCCGGGCGGCGGGTGAAGGGGCTGCGGCGGCGGTCGAAATACATCCTCGCCGATCTCGACGGCGGCGAGACGCTGCTCGTCCATCTCGGCATGTCCGGACGAATTCTCGTTTCGGGCGGCCCGTTGGGGCAGTTCGTGCACGACCACCCGGCGCCCGAACGTCACGACCATGTGGTGTTCGACATCGAGGGCGGCGCGCGGGTGACCTTCAACGACCCCCGCCGTTTCGGCGCGATGGACCTTCTCGCCACCGCTGCGGCCGAGGCGCATCCGCTGCTGGCCCGGCTGGGGCCCGAGCCGCTGGGAAACAGCTTTCACGAGGCGTATCTGACGGCCGCGCTGAAAGGTCGCGGAACGCCGGTCAAGGCGGCGCTTCTCGACCAGAGCATCGTGGCGGGGCTGGGCAACATCTATGTCTGCGAGGCGCTTTACCGCGCCCGCATCTCGCCGCGCCGGCGCGCCGGCGCGATCTCGGCCGCGCGCCTCGCGGCGCTGGTCGTGGCGATCCGGAACGTGCTCGCCGACGCCATCGCGGCAGGCGGGTCGTCGCTGCGCGATTATCGCCGCGCCGATGGCGAGCTGGGCTATTTCCAGCACAGCTTCGACGTCTACGGCCGCGAGGGCGCGCCCTGCCGGACGGCGGGCTGCGATGGCACGGTTCGCCGCGTCGTGCAGGCGGGACGATCGTCGTTCTACTGCGCGAGTTGCCAAAGATAGGTTGAACCGGCGCGGCAAATGGATAAGGAATCGGTCCTGACCGAAACAACCGAAAGCCGGATTCATGGCCTATGAGACGATTATCGTCGAGGTGAAGGACCACGTCGCCCTCATCACGCTGAACCGCCCCGACGATCTCAACGCGCTCAACGATCAGCTCCTGGGCGAGCTGGTGGCGGCACTGCAGGAGGCGCAGAGGAACGACAAGGTGCGCTGCATCGTGATCACCGGCAATGAAAAGGCCTTCGCCGCCGGCGCGGATATCAAGATGATGGGCGACAAGGGATTCGTCGATGTCTTCGAGGGCGATCTGTTCGGACCCGAATCGGACGCCATCCTGCGCATCCGCAAGCCGATCATCGCCGCGGTGGCGGGTTACGCGCTGGGGGGATGCGAACTGGCGATGATGTGCGATTTCATCATCGCCGCCGATACCGCCAAGTTCGGACAGCCCGAGATCAATCTCGGCGTCATTGCCGGGCTCGGGGGCACGCAGCGGCTGACGCGTTTCATCGGCAAGTCGAAATCCATGGACATGAACCTCACCGGCCGGTTCATGGAGGCCGAGGAGGCCGAGCGCGCCGGCCTCGTGAGCCGCGTCGTGCCCGCCAAGAAGCTCAAGGAAGAGGCGCTGACCGCGGCCGGAAAGATCGCCGAGAAGTCGATGATCGCGGTGATGGCGGCCAAGGAGGCGGTGAACCGCTCCTACGAGGTGCCGCTGCGCGAGGGGCTCCTGTTCGAACGCCGGGTGTTCCACGCGCTCTTTGCCACCGAGGACCAGAAGGAGGGCATGGCCGCCTTCGTCGAGAAACGCCAGGCGCAGTTCCGCGACAGGTGACGCGGGGACGCGGTGCGAGTCGCCGTTTGAGTGCCAATAATGCCACGGTCGCGCGAAAATGCGCGGCGCCGGGCCACCGGCAACGCCGCCGCGGGGGGTGCGCGGAAATCGCCGGGCCCCGTGGCCGTTTTTGCGGTTTGCATTTGCGGCGAATTCGGCTAAGAGCCACGGTCATACATGCGCGTGGGGCCCGCTCTGGCCAGTCATTTGCCGGTCGAAGACCTGCCGGTTCGGGGCTACCCACGTGCAATCCGGAACACGAAGTACCCGAACAAAGGCTTGAAAAAGATGGCAAATACCCCCCAATCCAAGAAACGCGCCCGCCAGAGCCTGCGCCGCCTGACCGTCAACAAGGCCCGGCGCTCGCGAATCCGCACCTACCTGCGCAAGGTCGAAGAGGCCATCGCCTCGGGCGACAAGGACGCCGCCCAGGCCGCGCTGCGCGCCGCCCAGCCCGAACTGATGCGCGGCGTGACCAGGGGCGTCTTTCACAAGAACACCGCGGCGCGCAAAATGTCGCGCCTGTCGGCCCGCGTGAAGGTGCTCGGCTGAGAAACGCGCTCTAAGCGGTTGATCCTCAAAGGCGCCCCCGACCGGGGGCGCCTTTTGCATTTGTGGCAGAGATGTCGGCCCTGGCAGATTCTCTGCCGGCACCGACGCTGTCAAGCGACAAGATGAGTTGCCGCAACGGCCGGGCTGTTGCTACGTTCACGAGGCGATCCCGCCAGGGGAGACAGGCTGCCACTGTCGCTGAAACGGACATGAGAAGTCTCACGTCCTCGGTCGAAGCGAGCCATCTCGTTCAACGAGGCGGCTCTCGGAGGTGACAGGCCAGGTCCGAACACGAGGCGAGCCCGGTCGCTCGTACGCCATGCCGAAGGCAATCCGCGATCTTGGGGACGCGGGAGCCGTATCGCGGCGGGGTGTGCGGGCGCGTCATCCGGGCTCCGAACAGGGCAAGGGCATCCGCTGCATCGGGCAGCGGTCCTGTCGGCCTGTATCCGGTCCCCCGGACGCGGATCGTACCGGTGCGAAAGCGGGGGCGTCGCGCCGGTGTCAGATAGGCTTGAGTCGCGGAATGGGGACAGATGACACACGAGCAATGGGGCCAGCTGAAGCAAGAACTTCTGGGCACGGTCGGAACGCATAATTTCAACAACTGGATCGAGCCGCTGGAACTGGCCGGGGTCAGCGACGGTGTCGCCACCTTCAACGTGCCGACGAGCTTTCTGGGCAACTATGTATCGCGCAACTTCGGCGACCTGATCCTTTTTCAGGTCAATACCGTCGCGCCGGACATCCGCCGCGTACACTTCCAGGCGACAGCCAATTGCGGTGCGCGGCAGCCCGCGGGCCGGCCTGCCCCGCCGCGCCCAGCCGCGTCGGCGGCGGTCGCCGCGCGAGGCGAGGGGCAGGTGCCCGCGGCCCCGCTCGACGAGCGATTCACCTTTGACACGTTCGTCGTCGGCAAGCCCAACGAGCTGGCCCACGCCGCCGCCCGCCGCGTGGCCGAGGGCGGACCAGTCACCTTCAATCCGCTCTTTCTTTACGGCGGGGTCGGACTGGGCAAGACCCACCTGATGCACGCCATCGCCTGGGAACTTCAGGCGCGGCGCCCCGAGTTGTGCGTGGTCTATCTTTCTGCCGAGCAGTTCATGTACCGCTTCGTGCAGGCCCTGCGCGACCGCCGGATGATGGATTTCAAACAGATGTTCCGCTCGGTCGACGTTCTGATGGTCGATGACGTCCAGTTCATCGCCGGCAAGGAGAGCACCCAGGAGGAGTTCTTTCACACCTTCAACGCGCTCGTCGACCAGAACCGGCAGATCATCATTTCGGCCGATCGCGCCCCGGGCGAGATCGCGCATCTGGAGGACCGCATCAAGTCGCGCCTGCAATGCGGGCTGGTGGTCGATCTGCACCCGACCGACTACGAACTGCGCCTCGGCATCCTGCAATCCAAGGCCGAACGCTATCGCAACGACTACCCGGGCCTGCAGATGGCCGGTGGCGTGCTGGAGTTCCTCGCCCACCGGATCAGCACCAACGTGCGCGTGCTCGAGGGCGCGCTGACGCGGCTTTTCGCCTTCGCCTCGCTGGTCGGGCACGAGATCACCCTCGAACTGGCGCAGGATTGCCTCGCCGACATCCTGCGCGCCTCCGAGCGCAAGATCTCGATCGAGGAGATCCAGCGCCGGGTGGCCGAGCACTACAACATCCGCCTCTCCGACATGATCGGC
The DNA here is from genome assembly GCA_027493545.1 of Roseovarius sp. GTDB lineage: Bacteria > Pseudomonadota > Alphaproteobacteria > Rhodobacterales > Rhodobacteraceae > Roseovarius. The sequence goes on from JAOSKR010000001.1 coordinate 466,885, forward strand.
CCCAAGCGCGTGCGCAACTTCGCCCGGCCGCGGCAGGTGGCGATGTACCTGTGCAAGCAGATGACCAGCCGGTCGCTGCCCGAGATCGGGCGCCGGTTTGGCGGGCGCGACCACACCACGGTGATGCACGGGGTGCGCCGCATCGACGAGTTGCGCCACCAGGACGCGCAGATCGCCGAGGATCTCGAGCTGCTGCGCCGCACGCTGGAGGGGTAGCGGGCGCCGGCATTGCGCCGTGCCACCCTTGACCACAGTCCAGATTGCCCTGAAAAACGGCATGAAAAGGCTTGAGCACGGGGGGGAGTTTGCTACGGTGCGCTTCCCCACCGGCCGCACACAGGGAGCGAGGGCATGAAATTCAGCATCGAACGCGGGGCACTGCTGAAGGCAGTGTCGCAGGCCCAGTCGGTGGTCGAGCGGCGCAACACCATCCCGATCCTCGCCAATGTCCTGATCGAGGCCGAGGGCGATCAGGTCCAGTTCCGCGCCACCGATCTCGATATCGAGGTGGTCGACCGCGCGCCGGCCAAGGTCGAGCGCGCGGGCGCGACCACGGTGTCGGCGGTGACCCTGCACGAGATCGTGCGCAAGCTGCCCGAGGGCGCGCTGGTCAGCCTGTCCGACGACGGCGCCTCGGGCCGGATGACGGTGGCGGCGGGGCGGTCGAACTTCGCGCTGGCGACCCTGCCGAAAGAGGACTTCCCGGTGATGGCCTCGGCGGACTACGCCTGCAACTTCGCCGCCCGCGCGCCCCAGCTGCGGCGCCTCTTCGACAAGTCGAAATTCGCCATCTCGACCGAGGAGACGCGCTATTACCTCAACGGCGTCTACATGCACGTCTCCGAGAGCGACGGCGGCAAGGTGCTGCGCTGCGTGGCCACCGACGGCCATCGCCTGGCCCGCGTCGATGCCGACCTGCCCGAGGGTGCGGCCGAGATGCCCGGCGTGATCGTTCCGCGCAAGACCGTGGGCGAGCTGCGCAAGCTCCTCGATGACGACGACGCGCAGATCGCGGTGTCGGTCTCGCAAACCAAGGTGCGCTTTGCCACCCCCGACATCACCCTGACATCCAAGGTGATCGACGGCACCTTTCCCGACTACACCCGGGTCATTCCCGTCGGCAACACCCGCAGGCTCGAGGTCGACGCCAGCGATTTCGCCCGTGCCGTCGACCGGGTAGCGACGGTCAGCTCGGAACGCTCGCGGGCGGTCAAGCTGACCCTCGACGAGGACCGGCTGGTGCTGTCCGTGAATGCCCCCGACAGCGGCGCCGCCGAGGAAGAGCTGGCGGTGGCCTATGGCGACGAACGGCTCGAGATCGGCTTCAACGCCAAGTACCTGCTCGAGATCGCCAACCAGATCGACCGCGAGAACGCGGTTTTCCTGTTCAACTCCTCCGGCGACCCGACTCTGGTGCGCGAGGGCAACGACACCAGCGCCATTTATGTCGTGATGCCGATGCGCGTCTGAATCGGCTGCGCCGATGCCTGCGGCGCGAGTATTTTCGGAAAGATGAAAGGGCGGGGAATGCCCGGGCTCTACCTGTCGCGCCTGACCCTGTCGCATTTCCGGTCCCACCAGGCTGCGGCGCTGGCGCTCGATGCGCGGCCGGTGGCGATCTTCGGGCCCAACGGCGCCGGCAAGACCAACCTGCTCGAGGCGGTATCGTTGTTTTCCCCCGGCCGCGGCCTCAGGCGCGCGGCGGCGCAGGAGATGGTGCGCCTGTCCGGGGGCCCCGGCTGGAAGGTGACCGGCATCCTGCATTCGCTCGGCCGGGTGCACGAGATCGAGATCTGGTCGGAGGGCGGCCAGCCCCGGCAGTTGCGCATCGACGGCAAGGCGGCGGCGCAGGCGGCGCTGGGGCGCATCGCGCGGGTGCTCTGGCTGGTGCCGAGCATGGACCGGCTGTGGACCGAGGGGGCCGATGGGCGGCGGCGCTTCCTCGATCGCATGACCATGAGTTTCATGCCCGATCACGCCGAGGCGGCGCTGGCATATGAGAAGGCCATGCGCGAACGTAACCGCCTGCTCAGGGACCAGGTGCGCGACGGCCACTGGTACGTGGCGCTCGAGCGGCAGATGGCGGCGGCGGGGCTGACCGTCGACCGCAACCGCCGCGCGGCGCTGGAGCGGCTGCAGGCGGCGCAGGATGCCGCCGAGACTGCCTTTCCCGCCGCCGGGCTGGAACTGATCGCGGGCGCGGGCGAGATGCCCGACACGGAGCCCGATTTCCGCGAGGCCCTGCACGAGGGCCGGGCGCGCGACATCGCCGCCGGGCGCACGATGGTCGGGCCTCACCGGGCCGATCTGGCGGCGGTCTATACCGCCAAGGGCGTACCGGCGGCGGCCTCTTCGACCGGCGAGCAGAAGGCGCTTCTGATTTCGCTCATCCTCGCCAACGCCCGTGCCCTCGCCGAGGAGTTCGGCGCTCCGCCGCTTCTGCTCCTGGACGAGGTCGCGGCCCATCTCGACGCCACCCGCCGCGCCGCGCTTTATGACGAGGTCTGCGGCCTCGGCGCCCAGGCCTGGATGACCGGCACCGGGCCGGAACTGTTCGCGGATCTGGGCAGTCGCGCGCAGTATTGCGAAGTGACGGAAACCGGATGCACAAGCGGCACCGCACAGGAGAAACCGATATCATGACGCGAAACGATGACATCAGGACCGGAGGCTGCCTTTGCGGCGCGGTACGGTTTCAGACCGAAGGCCCGCTGCGCGAGGTTGTCGCCTGCCATTGCGGCCAGTGCCGGCGGCAGACCGGGCTCTATTATGCCGCGACCAACGTCGCCAATGATCGGCTTTCGGTTCAGGGCGGCGAGGCCATCACGTGGTATCGCGCCTCGGACCGGGCCCGGCGCGGGTTCTGTTCGCGCTGCGGCTCGGCGCTGTTCTGGTGCGAGGACGGCGCGGAGTCCACCTCGGTCCTGGCGGGGGCCTTTGACGAACCCACGGGATTGAAGCTGACGCAGCACATTTTCTGTGCCGACAAGGGCGATTTCTACGAGATCACCGACGGCCTGCCGCAATATCCGGGTTCCCGATTCGGGTTGGCCGCGGACGGCAACCCATGAGCGCGGCGTCAGACCTGCCCCGCCAGCGCGTGACCCTCATCACCCTTGGGGTGGCCGATCTCGATCGCGCCAGGGCGTTCTATGCCGCGCTCGGCTGGTCCCCGGCCGAAGAGCAGGACGGCGTGGCCTTTTACCAGCTGGCCGGCCTCGTTCTGGGCCTCTTCGGAAAAGCGGCGCTGGCCGCCGATCAGGGGCGCGCGCGTGCGGCGCTGGGCACCGGTGCGATGACGCTGGCGCAGAACTTTCCGACCGAGGCCGAGGTCGATGCCGCCTATCGGGTAGCGATCGAGGCTGGGGCGACGCCGCTCAAGCGCCCCGAAAAGGTGTTCTGGGGCGGCTATTCGGGCTACTTCGCCGATCCCGACGGCCATGTCTGGGAACTGGCGATGAACCCGTTCTGGCCGCTCTCCCGGGACGGCACACTGACGCTGCCGGGGGCCGAATGACGCTGTCGCCAGCCGATCTGGCACTTTATGCCGGGGCGCTCCTCATCCTCTTCATCACACCCGGTCCGGTCTGGCTGGCGGTGCTGGCGCGCACGCTCACGGGCGGGGCGCAGGCGGTGGTGCCGCTGGCGCTGGGCGTGGTCGTGGGCGATGTGCTGTGGTCGCTGCTGGCGGTGCTGGGGGTCAGCTGGGTGGTGTCGGTCTTTGGCGGTGTGATGGTGGCGCTCAAGCTGGTGGCGGTGGTGCTCTTCGCCGGCATGGGGGTGCTGCTGATCCGCCATGCCGACCGCACCATCGCCGCCGACAGCCGCCTGACGCGGCCGGGTGCCTGGGCCGGGTTCATGGCCGGGCTGGTGGCGATCCTCGGCAATCCCAAGGCAATACTGTTCTACATGGGGGGTGCTGCCGGGGTTCTTCGATCTGACCCGCGTCACGCCGGCGGACATCGCCCTGGTGGTGGCGCTGTCGGCGCTGGTGCCCTTTGCCGGCAATATCGGCCTGGCGCTGTTCGTCACGCGGCTGCGGCGGCGGATGGCCTCGCCCGCGGCGCTCAGGCGCACCAATCTCGCCGCCGGCGGGCTGCTGATCGCCGTGGGCGCGGCGATCGCCATGACATGAGCCGGCCCGCCCGGCGCGAACCACAAAATATTGTGTCCCGTGCGTGACATTGTCCGCGGGAAATCGTATAAAATCACAGCTTACACAAGGGTGGCTTTAATGGCAGAGGCAGTCCCGGCGCAAGAAGAATACGGCGCCGATTCCATCAAGGTTCTCAGAGGGTTGGAGGCGGTCCGCAAGCGCCCCGGCATGTATATCGGCGACACCGACGATGGCTCGGGGTTGCATCACATGGTCTATGAGGTCGTGGATAACGGCATCGACGAGGCGCTGGCGGGTCATGCCGACGAGGTGAGCGTCACCATCCACGCCGATTCCAGCGTCTCGGTCACCGACAACGGCCGCGGCATTCCGGTGGCGCTGCACGAGGAAGAGGGCGTGTCGGCGGCCGAGGTGATCATGACCCAGCTGCACGCCGGCGGCAAGTTCGACCAGAACTCCTACAAGGTCTCGGGCGGGCTGCACGGGGTCGGCGTGTCGGTGGTGAACGCGCTTTCCGAATGGCTGGAGCTGCGCATCTGGCGCCACGGCAAGGAGCATCTGGTCCGTTTCGAGGGCGGCAATACGGTCGAGCATCTGCGCGTCGTCGGCGATGCGGGGGACAGGCGCGGCACCGAGGTGCGGTTTCTGGCCTCGCTCGATACCTTCTCGAACCTCGATTACAACTTCGAGATCCTGGAGCGGCGGCTGCGTGAGCTGGCGTTCCTGAATTCCGGCGTGCGCATCGTTTTGCGTGACGAACGCCCGGGCGAGCCGATCGAGACGGCGCTGCACTACGAGGGCGGGGTGCGCGAGTTCGTGCGCTACCTCGACCGGCACAAGGCACCGATGCTGGCGCAGCCGATCTTCATCACCGGCGAGCGCGAGGGCATCTCCGTCGAGGTGGCGATGTGGTGGAACGACAGCTATCACGAGACGGTGCTGCCCTTTACCAACAACATCCCCCAGCGCGATGGCGGCACCCACCGGCCGGGTTTCGCGGCGGGCTGACGCGGGTGTTGCAGCGTTATGCCACCGAGAGCGGGATCGCCAGGAAGGAAAAAGATCACCTTTACCGGCGACGACGCCCGCGAGGGGCTGACCTGTGTCCTGTCGGTCAAGGTGCCGGATCCGAAGTTTTCCAGCCAGACCAAGGACAAGCTGGTCAGTTCCGAGGTCCGTCCGGCGGTCGAGGGGCTGGTAAACGAAAAGCTGGGCGAGTGGCTGGAGGAAAACCCCAATGAAGCCAGGCTGATCGTCGGCAAGATCGTCGAGGCCGCGGTGGCGCGCGAGGCGGCGCGCAGGGCGCGCGAACTCACCCGGCGCAAGACCGCGATGGATGTGAACTACCTCGCCGGCAAGCTCAAGGACTGCTCGGAAAAGGACCCCTCCAAGACCGAGCTTTTCCTGGTCGAGGGCGACAGCGCCGGCGGCTCGGCCCAGACCGGGCGCGACCGCGCCACCCGGGCGGTGCTCCCGCTCAAGGGCAAGATCCTCAACGTCGAGCGCGCGCGGTTCGACCGGATGCTGTCGAGCCAGGAGATCGGCAACCTGGTGATGGCGCTCGGCACCGGCATCGGGCGGGACGAATTCGACATCTCGAAACTGCGCTACCACAAGGTCGTCATCATGACCGATGCCGATGTCGATGGCGCCCATATCCGCACGCTCCTGCTGACCTTCTTCTACCGGCAGATGCCCGAGCTGATCGAGCGCGGCCATCTCTTCATCGCGCAGCCGCCGCTCTACAAGGTGTCTCGCGGCAAGTCCGAGGTCTATCTCAAGGATCAGGCCGCGCTCGATGATTACCTGATCCAGCAGGGGACCGACGATACGGTGCTGCGCCTCGGCTCGGGCGAAGAGATCACCGGCCCCGACCTGGTGCGCGTGGTCGAGGAGGCGCGCCAGGCGCGCCGCATCGTCGAAGCCTTCCCGACCCACTACCCGCGCCACATCCTGGAACAGGCGGCCATCGCCGGGGCGTTCCTGCCCGGTCGCGCCGATGCCGATCTGGCCGGACTGGCGGCGGCGGTGGCCGAGCGGCTGGACCTCATCGCGCGCGAATACGAGCGCGGCTGGCAGGGCCGGGCGACGCAGGATCACGGTGTCCGTCTCACCCGCGTGGTGCGCGGGGTCGAGGAGATGCGCACGCTCGACGGACCCGTGCTGCGCGGCGGCGAGGCGCGGCGGCTGGGGCAGCTCACGCGGACGCTGCAGGAGGTCTATGCCCGGCCGGCGAAGCTGGTGCGCAAGGACCGCACACAGGCGGTCTACGGCCCGCTCGATCTGCTCGACGCGGTGCTCAAGGAGGGTGAAAAGGGGCTGACGCTGCAGCGTTACAAGGGCCTTGGCGAGATGAACCCCGGTCAGCTATGGGAAACCACGCTCGATCCCGAGGCGCGCACGCTCTTGCAGGTCAGGATCGACGACGTGGCCGAGGCGGACGACCTTTTCACCAAGCTCATGGGCGACGTGGTCGAACCGCGGCGGGAATTCATCCAGGAACACGCGCTCGACGTCGCGAACCTCGATTTCTGAGGTTGTTGTAGGGCGTCCCGCGAGGGGCGCCCTTTCTTCGTGGTCCGCCGGCCGGTCAGAACGGCTGCGTGGTGTAATCGACCTCGTCGGGATAGAACGTGTCTTCGATCGACGTGGTGTGCACCCGGCGCAGGAAGCCGTTCTCGACCCGGCTGATATACTGGTGGCCAAAGACCTGATGGGTCTTGCCGTTGAACCGCTTGGCGCCCTGCGGGTGCTGGCGCGAATGCGCCATGTCGGTCATTGCCTCGACCGCCTCGATCAGCGCCGCGCGGTCGCCGGGGCCGCGATAGCCGGCGGCCTGCATCCCCGCCCTGATGACGTGCAGCGTCTCCCAGCAGCCGAACATGTGGGCATAGGTCGACACGTCGGTGGGATCGCTGAGCGAGGCGCCGCGGGCATCGACGCCCACCCGTTCGCGGTAGAAACGGTCGTATTCCGACTGGTCCTCCTGGGCGTGGCGCGGCATTCCCTCCCACATGTAGGTGCCTTCGAGGAATTCCAGCCCCGGGCTGGCGATGTCGACCGCCTCGAGGCTGTCGATGAAGCCGAACATCTCGGGCCGGTCGGGGCCGAAGAATTCGCCCAGCTCCTTGACGAAGGTCAGCACCGCGGGGCCGACCATGACGTGATAGAGCACCTCGGTTTCGCGCGGAATCTTGGGGAAATACCGGTGAACGAGGTCTCCGACGGCGGGATCGCGATCTGGGCGATGACCTCGCCGCCGCTGGCCTCGATCGCCGGGCCGAGATTGTCGCGGTGATCGTAGCCGAAACCGTAATCGGGAAAGATCATCGTCACCTTCTTGCCCAGGTTGGCGGTGATGTAGGGCGCCATCGCCCGGACTTGGCTTTTCACGTCGGTGATGCCGGGCTGAAGCGTGTAGCGGTTGAGCATCCCCGAGGCGACGTGATGGCCCTCCGACACCACGAAATAGGGCAGCTTCAGCTCGCCCGCGCGCGGGGCCGAACCGATCACTACATGGGAAAAGAGGGTGCCGTAGCCGATGTCGCAGCCGTGCTGGGTGGCGAACTTCTCGACCACCTCGGCGCCGCGCTTGGGGTCGGTGCCGTCGTCCTCGGCCACGATCTCGACCTTGCGGCCGTTGATGCCGCCCTCGTCGTTGATGAGCCTGACCGCGGCCTCGGTGGTGCGGTCGTACCAGCGGCCATAGGCCGCGCCGATGCCGGTGCGGTGGACCTGAAAGCCGATGCGGATCGGCTCGGACGATTGCGCCTGGCCGTAGCGCGCCCAGAGCGGCAGCGTGGCCGCGCCGACGGCGCCGCCCGCCGGGGTCCGCAGCGCCCCGCGGCGCGTCGTGGCGTTGATCTCTCTGGTCATGGCAAGCCCTCCCTGTTGCCTTCTTGCGGGCCCGCCGGGCGGACCCGTTGGGGGAGTCTGCGAAGCGCCGGCCGGTTTGTCCAGAAAATAGCGCCGCTCACATCCCGCGCGGCGAGGCCAGCAGCCACAGCCCGAAGAAGGTGTAGGCGATCATGAAGACCGCCAGCGGCGCCTGCCCCAGCACCGCGCGGCGGGTACTGCCGGCGTCGCGCACCGCCAGCGCATGCGCCAGCAGGATCGCGACGACGTGGCCCGCGACCACCGCCCCGGCCTGGGTGAGCCAGATCGCCCGGACGGTATGCGCGGTGTTGAAAAAGCCGGTGGTGACGTAGGTTCGACCGAGCCCCAGCAGGTTGGCGCCCCGGCCCGTCGGATCGTCAAGCCACTTGAGCACGTATTGCCCGTCGACCAGGAGCGCGGTGAGGTAATGGGCGATGTGATAGCCGAGCGCGATCGGCAGGATCGAGGGCGCGAAGCGGGCAAACGAGACCGCCAGCGGCCGGCGGGTGCCCGCCAGCCCCTCGCCCAGCCAGAGGCAGGAGGCAAACGCCGCGATCAGCGCCGAGGTTGGCCAGGACCAGCCCGCCCAGGGTCTGGGCGACGATGGCCGAGCGGCCGGGGAACTCCAGCGGGTTGAGCCCCAGCACCCCCAGCCACCAGAAGGTCTCGTTGAGCCCGTCGAAGCTGCCGGTTCCGAGCAGCACCACCATCAGGACGGCCAGCGACAGCGGCACGCGCGGGCGGGCCAGCACCTGCCAGCCGGGCAGGCCCAGCGCCAGCCGCCCCCGCGCCCGCCCGAAGAGCGCCATGCGGCCATAGGCGCGCATCAAAACCGTCACCATCTCGGCGCGCACCAGAAAGGCCGGACCGAAGAGCGCGACGCCCAGCAGTGCGCCACCCCAGTAGAGCCCGACGACGGTTGCCAGCCGCGCGGGATCGGTCGGGGCGGGATCGGCCAGCAGGAAGCCGCCAAAGCCCAGAAAGAGCGCCACCGCCGGCCAGTGGCCGAGGCTTCCGGGCCAGCGCAGGGGCGCGCGCGCGCCGGTCAGGCGGGCCAGCACGGCGGCCGGGCCGGTGAACGGGCTGACCCAGTGCCAGAGGTTGCCGACAAGCCCCTGCACCGAGACCATCGCCACCCACCACACCGTCCACAGGAAAAGCGGCATCGGGTTGTGAACCGGGTCGTGGGACCCGCTCAGGCCGCGCCAGACGAGAAAGCCGAGAAAGAGCGCGGCGAGGCAGCTGGTCAGGAGGTGCAAGGGGGCGCGCGGCCGACGCAGTAGCGCGGCGGGGGCGAAACAGCGCATCGGCCGCCCCGGGGGGCAAAAGCGCCAGCATCAGGACCGTGAGCGCGACGCAGGCCACCCCGGCGGCGATGTAGACGTCCGTCGGCAGGAGCAGCACGAAACCCTGTTCCGAGGCATGGGCGCGTGCCGCGCCGGGGATGAGCGCCACCCCGCCGGCGGCGGCGGTGGCCGTGAGTGCGGGTTTGAGTATTTCGGGAAAGATGAAAGGCGGGGGACGGGCGCCCCGCGGGGCGACGGGGCTCATCGGTCGCTCCGCCGGGCGAGGGTGTCGAGATCGCCGTAGCGCCACAGGTGGATCTCGCGCGCGAGCTTGATCGTCGGCTTGAGGCAGAAGAAGGCCGAGCCGACGACGAAGAGCCAGATCGCCCGGGTCTCGATATCCGGCCAGAAAAACAGGGCCGAGCCGACCAGAAAACAGAGCGCGGCGAGGAAATCGACGCAGGTGCGCGCGATCTCGTAGGCGGCATAGATGCGCTGCGTGCGTTCCGAGCGCTGCCGGTTCTCGTGCCTGAAGATCGCCATGTCCGCCCCCGCCGGTTGCTCGCGCGCAGGGTTTCGCTCTGCGCGGTGCGTGTCAAGCGCCCGGAACCGAAAGATGCGGCGGCAGATTGTAGGCCGGGCGTGCGAACGGCGGCGGGCTGAAGCCCGCCCTGAGGGGGCCGCTGGTGGCTCCGCGGCCGGGAATCGTTCCGGCGAGACGGCCCTTGACCGGCGTTACCGCGACAACCCGCCGTGCAGCGTCGGCACGTCGAGCGCGGAAAACCCGTAATGCCGCAGCCAGCGCAGGTCCGAGTCGAAGAATGCGCGCAGGTCGGGGATGCCGTATTTCAGCATCGCGATGCGGTCGATGCCGACGCCGAAGGCGAAGCCCCTGCCAGGCGGCAGGGTCGATGTTGCCGGCCATCAGCACCTTGGGGTGGACCATGCCCGAGCCGAGGATTTCCAGCCAGTCGTCGCCCTCGCCGATCCGGAGGGTGCCGTCCTGCCACGAACAGCGGATGTCGACCTCGGCCGAGGGTTCGGTGAAGGGAAAATGCGACGCGCGAAATCGCAGCTCGACCGCGTCGACCTCGAAGAACGCCTTGACGAACTCCTCGAGGCACCATTTGAGGTTGGCCATCGAAATGTCGGTGTCGATCGCCAGCCCCTCGACCTGGTGGAACATCGGCGTGTGGGTCTGGTCGTAATCGGCGCGAAATACCCGGCCGGGGCAGATCACCCTGAGCGGCGCGCCGGCGAGTTCCATCGAGCGGATCTGCACCGGGCTGGTGTGGGTGCGCAGCACATGGGGCGGCCGGTCGTCGTCCTCGGCACGGTGCATGTAGAAGGTGTCCATCTCGGCGCGGGTGGGGTGGTGGCCGGGGATGTTGAGGGCGTCGAAATTGTGCCAGTCGCTTTCGACCTGCGGGCCTTCGGCGACGGCAAAGCCCATGTCGGCAAAGATCGCGGTGACCTCTTCGGTGACCTGGCTGACGGGATGGATGCTGCCCTGCCGGCGGGGCCGCGCGGGCAGGGTGACGTCGAGCCACTCGGCGCGCAGCCGTTCATCGAGCGCGGCATCCTTGAGCGCCGCCTTGCGGGCCGCGAGTGCGACGTTGATCTCGTCCTTGAGGGCGTTGAGCCGCGGCCCCGCCTGCTGGCGTTCCTCGGGGCTCATCCGGCCCAGTTCGCGCATCCTGAGCGACACCTCGCCCTTCTTGCCGACCGCGGCGACGCGCAGCGCCTCGAGCGCGGCCTCGTCGGCGGCCTCGGTGATGGCGCCCAGGTATTTCGCTCTCAGATCGTCCATCGGTTCCATCCGTCCGGGGTTTGCCGGCGGGTTACCCCGGCGCGCGCCCGGACGCAAGGGAGACCGGGGAAGACGCGGGCGTGATGCCGGGAGGCCATGCAAGAGAAAACGCCGCCGGCCCGGGCGGGCGGCGGCGTCTGGTCTTGTCCCTCGTGGCGACCGGCCTAGCCTGCCAGCGCGCTTTTTGCCTGCTCGACGATGGCCCCGAAAGCCGCCGGTTCGTGCACCGCCAGATCGGCGAGCACCTTGCGGTCGACCTCGATCCCGGCCAGGGCGAGACCGCCGACGAAGCGCGAATAGGTCAGGCTGTCGTCATGGGCGCGCACCGCGGCGTTGATCCGCTGGATCCACAGGGCGCGGAAGTTGCGCTTGCGGTTCTTGCGGTCGCGGGTGGCGTACTGGTTGGCCTTGTCCACCGCCTGCCGCGCCACCCTGAAGGTGTTCTTGCGGCGGCCGTAATAGCCCTTGGCGGCGTCGGTGACTTTCTTGTGGCGGGCGTGGGTGACGGTTCCGCTCTTGACACGTGACATCTCTCAGGTCCTCCTCAACGCGAATAGGGCATCATCGGCCGGATGATGCGGGCGTCGGCCTCGCTCATCACGGTGGTCCCGCGTGCGTTGCGGATGAACTTGTTGGTGCGCTTGATCATGCCGTGGCGTTTGCCGGCCTGGGCGCGGATGATCTTGCCGCTGGCGCTGAACTTGAAGCGCTTCTTGCAGCTCGCCTTGGTTTTCAGTTTGGGCATTTCCGGCTCCTCTTTCGGTCGGGTGCGCGCGCGACACGGCATGCCGCTTTCGGCCGGCCGCGCGGTTGAGGGCGCCGTATACGCCGGGCGGCGGTGTGTGGCAAGGGCAATTCCGGTCCCCCGACCCTACATCACGAACTCCGCCACCACCCGGACGAAGGCGCGCGGGATGTCGTCCCAGCCATACCCGCCGGGGCGGTTGCTCACCGCCCAGATGATCAGGCCTCCGGCCGCCATCGCGACGAAGGCGGCGACGCGCGGCGGGCGGGAGTCGGATATCGCCGAAATCATCGCCGGAACCGACAGCGCCGCCAGCACGATGCCGGTGACGAGGATCAGGTCGGTGTTCATGCGGCGCGCTCCGGGATCGGTGTCCGGCGACGGGCACCGGACGCGGCCAGTCTAGCCCGGATCGGTGGCCCAGATCAAACTTTCCTGACACGGTGCGACCCGCAGGATGTTGGTTGTGCCCGGCACGTTGAAGGGCACGCCGGCGGTCACGACGATCTGGTCGAGCGGCTGGGCATAACCTTCGGCGCGGGCGGCGCGGGCGGCGTTGACCACCGCCATCTTGAAGCGTTCCAGAGGCTCGGTCATCACGCAGTGGATGCCCCAGCTCAGCGCCAGCCGGCGGGCGGTGCGGCGCAGGCTGGTCATGGCGATGATCGGCACGCGCGGGCGCTCGCGTGCGGTCAGGAGCGCGGTGGTGCCGGACTGGGTATAGCAGCAGATCGCGACGATGTCGGTGGCCTCGGCGATCTCGCGCGCGGCGGCGACGATGCCGTCGGCGACGCTTTCGCGGATGATCACGCGCGAGGCCTCGATGATCTGGACATAGGTGGGGTCGCTCTCGACCTCGCGGGCGACCGCGTCCATGGTCGCCACCGCCTCGACCGGCCAGGCGCCGGCGGCGCTCTCGGCGCTCAGCATCACCGCGTCGGTGCCCTCGTAGATGGCGGCGGCCACGTCCGAGACCTCGGCGCGGGTGGGCATCGGGCTGGTGACCATCGATTCGAGCATCTGCGTGGCCACGATCACCGGCTTGGCGGCGGAGCGGCAGCGGCGCACCAGGCGTTTCTGTATCGGCGGCACGTTCTGCACGGGCAGTTCCACGCCGAGATCGCCGCGCGCCACCATGATCCCGTCGGAGGCTGCGAGGATGCTCTCGAACCGCTCCACCGCCGAGGGCTTTTCGATCTTGGAGAGGATCGCGGCGCGGCCCCGGACCAGTTCGCGCGCCTCCTCGACATCGGCGGCGCGCTGGACAAAGCTGAGCGCCAGCCAGTCGATGCCCAGTTCGCAGGCGAATTCCAGATCGCTGCGGTCCTTGTCGCTCAATGCCTTCAGCGGCAGCTCGACATCGGGCACGTTGACGCCCTTGCGGTCCGAGATGGTGCCGCCCACCAGTACCTGCGTCTGCGCGAAATCGGCGCCACACCCGGTCACCTTCAGGCGGATCCGGCCGTCATCGACCAGCAGCATCGCGCCCGGCTCGAGCGCCGCGAAGATCTCGGGGTGGGGCAGGCAGACCCAGGCCGCGTCGCCCGCGGCCTTGTCGAGATCGAGACGGAAGGCGGCGCCCTCGGCCAGTTCCGCCTCGCCGCCGGCAAACCGGCCCACCCGCAGCTTAGGGCCCTGAAGGTCGGCGAGGATGCCGATGGGGCTGCCCAGTTCCTCTTCGACCTGGCGGATGATGCGGTGCTTTTCGGCAATGCCGGCGTGGCTGCCGTGGCTCATGTTGAGGCGAAAGACGTCGGCGCCGGCCTCGTGAAGGGCGCGGATGGTCTCGTAATCCTCCGACGCCGGGCCCAGCGTGGCGACGATCTTGACGTTGCGGTGCCGTCTCATGCGTGGCGCTCTCCCTCCTTGCGGGCCTGCGGCGGTTACCGCTAACGGAACCCGTGGTTCCTTAATATCCAATTCACATCCCGGCGCAACTATCCTAGAGGGTGCGCAAAGGACATGACACCCCGATGACCTATCGCCCGTTCGAGATCGAAGGGGCCGGGCGCCCCGCGCGCTGGCTCGTGACCTGCGACCATGCCGCCAACACCGTGCCGCCCTTTGTCGGCGGCGGTTCGCTGGGGCTGGCGGCGGGGGACATGGCGCGCCACATCGCCTGGGATCCCGGCGCGGCGGGGGTGGCGCGGGCGCTGGCGCTGCGGCTCGACGCGCCCTTCATATGGGCCAACTTCTCGCGCACGGTGATCGACCCCAACCGGGGCGAGGACGACCCGACCCTGGTGATGAAGCTCTACGACGGCACCGTCATCCCCGAAAACCGCCACGCCGATGCGGCCGAGATCGAGCGCCGGCTCAACCGGCTCTACCGGCCCTATCACACCGCGCTGGCGGAACTGGCCGCGCGCCGCGCCGATACCGTGATCGTGTCGGTCCACAGCTTTACCCGCCAGTTGCAGGGCCGCCCGCCGCGGCCCTGGCATGTGGGCGTGCTCTTTGGTGCCGATGAACGGCTGTCGCGGCCGCTGATCGATCGCCTCCGGGCCGAGCCCGACCTCTGCGTCGGCGAGAACGAGCCCTATGGCGGCCACCTGCCGGGCGACAGCATCGCCCGCCACGCCATCGCCCATCAGCGGCCCAACGTGCTGGTGGAACTGCGCAACGACCTCATCGCGACGCCGGAGCAGCAGGAAACCTGGGCGGCAAGGCTGGCGCCGATGCTGGAGGCGGCGGTTGCGGCCGCCGGAATTTGAAAGGACCCCGAGCGATGCCGCATATCGTGATCGAACATTCGAAAGACCTGGACACCAGCCACGACCTGCAGGCGCTCTGCGACGGCCTTTGGCAGGCGTTCGCGGCGCACGCCTCGGTCAACGGGCCCGAAACCGTGCGCGTGCGCACCATCGCCGCCACCGCCGGCCGCATCGGGGCCGCGACACAAGGCTTTGCCCATGCCACGCTGCTGCTGATTCCCGGGCGCGACGATGCCACCCGCGCCGAGCTTGCCGGCATGATCATGACCGCGCTGGAGGCGCATCTGCCCGATGTCGGCAGCCTGACGGTGCGGCTGACCGACCTGAATCCGCCCTATCTGAAGCGCATGCTCTGAAGCGGCGATCCGCCCCGCCCCCTTTCCATCGGCGCGTCGCGCCCCCATATCCGCCGGGTTACCCGAGTGAAGCGGAAAGGGGCCACGATGACCCAGGACATGCTGACATCCTTCTTCGGCTGGATGGCCGTGCTCAACCTCGCCTTCCTGATCCTGGGCGGCCTGATGGTGATGGCGATGCGCGACTGGGCGGTGAAGCTGCATTCCCGCCTCTTCGGGCTCGAGGCCGCCGTCGTGCGCCAGGCGATCTATGTCTGGCTCGGCAACTACAAGATCGCGACTTTCGTGTTCTCCGTGGTGCCCTATCTGGCGCTGCGCCTCGTCTGACAGCCGCCCCGCGCCCGTCGCCGCGATTGCCAGCCCGCGGGCCGGCTGATACCCTTGCTGGCAGACGCAACCCGAGCAAAGAAAACGGCAATTCCCATGGACGACCGCACCCGCACCGAGATCGAGGCCGCCGCGTTTCGCACCCTGCGCGCGCATCTGATGGACGAGCGCGCGGATGTGCAGAACATCGACCTGATGAACCTCGCCGGGTTCTGCCGCAACTGCCTCAGCCGCTGGTACCGAGGAGGCGGCGGCAGAGCGCGGCGTGACGCTGGGCAAGGCCGAGGCGCGCGAGATCTTCTACGGCATGCCCTATGACGACTGGAAGGCGCGTCATCAGACCGAGGCGGACGCCGACAAGCAGGCGGAATTCGAGAAATCCTTTGCCGCCAATGTCGGCAAGGAGCGGTAGGGCCGGTTTGATCCGCGAGATGTGGACGCGGCGCGCGACGGTGCCGTTTTCCGGGGTCACGGGAGCCCCTATATCGGATGCATCCGCAACCATACGGGAAAGGATACGGCCATGATCACCGTCGAGCACACCGGCGAGCACAACATCCTTGAAATCCGAATGACGCCCCCGGTCACCGACCGCGACTATACCGAAACCCTGATCCCCGCGATCGACGCGGCCATCGCGCAAGGCGACCGGGTGCGCCTGCTGGCCGTTGTCGAGGCGGGGTTTTCCGATTTCACCCTCGGCGCCATGCTGCAGGACGCGCGCACCGGGCTCAAGCACTGGCGCGGCTTCGACCGCGCGGCGCTGGTGACCGACAATGCGGCGCTCAAGGCGGCGGCAGCGGCGTTCGCGGTCTTCATGCCCTGCCCGGTGGGCCGGTTCGCCCTCTCCGAGCTCGAGGATGCGCGGCGGTGGCTGCGCGAAAGCCCGGGCACCATCCACCAGGAGGACCTGGGCGACGGCATCCTCCATGTCAGCCTGCGCGGCAAGGTCGACAGCGCGGCCTATGAAAACGACCTTGAGGACCTCAACCGCTTCATGGCCGGGCACGACAAGGTGCGCCTGCTGATCGATCTGCGCGATTTCGACGGCTGGCAGGGTCTCGGCGCGCTGCGCGACCATTTCGAACTGGTGCGCGGGCATGCGTCCCGGGTCGAACGCGCCGCGGTGGTCGGCAATGCCGGCTGGCAGGAGATGGCGGTGGGCATCGGCCGGCGCGCCTTCGGCATCGAGGCGCGCCATTTCGGCGCCGAGGCGTTCGACGCCGCAAAGGTCTGGCTGGCCGGGTAAGACGGCGGTTTCGGCGGGCATGTTGCAGAGAGGGCGGGCAGGTAGGCGCCGCTCGCCGCGCTCACCGTGAATGGCAGGTTTGCGGGCGTGGTGAACTTTCGCTGTGGAGGTGAATTTTGTCTGCTATGGGCTTGAAAGCCGAAAGTCTGCTTAAGGGTGGGTCTGTGGGGGATTTCGGCATGCGCGATATGGCGTGTTAGGTTCTGACAAAATTCTTTGCCGTCGATTGGGTTCACCGATGAGTAGAAAAGCCGAACAGCCCTTGTATCACCACTATCTGCCCTCGTTTTATCAGGCGCGATGGGTAGGTGACCATGGCAAGCTACGCCGGTTCAGTAAGCCATATGCAGACAAGTTGGTTGCAAAATGGGTTTCACCTCAGGTCTCAGGTGGAGAAAAAGGGCTATATACTGATCCCTCTTCGGTGCCAGAACGCGCGCAGGATGCAGAGACGGGTTTCATGTCGCCGCTGGATTCAACTGCGGCAGAAGCTTTGGCAGCACTCGAACAGGACGATCCTCGGATGCGGCGGGATCCGCAGATGCGGAGTGCGTGGTCGCGCTTTCTCATGTCGCTAATGATGCGAATGCCCGACCACCTCGATACATTGGAAACGGGGCTGGCTGAGGAGTGGGCTCGTCGCATGCCCGAACTGGAAACGGCTTACTCAAAAAACAAGGGGCCAAGCGACCCGCCGACGTTCACGGATTATATGGAGGCGCGTCCGCCTTCGGAAATGCGGAGCTGGATGGTCGCCGTCCTCCCAACTTTGGTAGATCACGACCTCATAGGTGGATTACTCAACAACATGCACTGGTTCATTCGACGGATACAGGGAAATGCGGAGTTTTTGACCAGTGATAGGCCCATTATTACTTGGTACGAGTTTGTCGCGCCTGACTCTTACATCATCCTTCCAATTGGCCCGAAGGCCGCATTCTGCGCTGTAAACAATCTTGAGACGCAATGCAGGATTGAGACGTGCGACCCTGAGCAGTGGGTAGTGGGTCTGAACAAATCAATTGCCGGGGCTGCGAAGAAGTTCGTCTTCGCTCAAGACGACAGTATGCGCGATTTCATCGTCGACCACTTTGGCACTAGACAGCGCACGACACTCTTTGAATATCTGTTGCGGTTTCGGCAAAAGAAGAACGAAGAAGCGGGCTTGACTTCCATACCCTGACAGGCTTCCGGACGTCGGGCCGCATGGCTGTCATGGGCGTTTTCTGTCGGTTGCTTCCTGGATGCTGCCTTCCGATCAGGAATGACCGTAATGAGATCGCAAGCAAACATGACGAGATCAGGTAAAAACTGGTGGCCATGGCCTCCCAGCAGCCAATCTCTGCAGGCGGCAGACATATCCGCCGCCCTGCCTTCAGATCGCCGCCTTGCGGCTTTCGTCGAGATAGATGTCGCGCAGCCGTCTTGCCACCGGCCCGGGCGTTCCGTGCCCGAGTCGCGCGCCGTCGATCTCGACCACCGGCATCACGAAGGCCGAGGCCGAGGTGATGAAGGCCTCGTCGGCGGCCTGGGCCTCGGCGATGGTGAAGGGGCGTTCCTCGACTTCCATCTGCGCCTCGCGGGCAAGACGCAGCACCGCGGCGCGGGTGATGCCGCTCAGGATATCGCTGGACAGCTGCCGGGTGACGATCCTGTTGCCGGTGACGATATAGGCGTTGTTCGAGGTGCCTTCGGTGACGTGGCCGTCCTCGACCAGCCAGGCGTCGTCGACCCCGGCGCGCCTTGCCATCATCTTGCCCATCGAGGGGTAGAGCAGTTGCACCGTCTTGATGTCGCGCCGCGCCCAGCGCAGATCGTCGATCGAGATCACCTTGATGCCCTTTTCGGCCGCCGGGTTGTCGGCCGGGCCGGGTTTCGACTGGGTGAACAGCACCAGCGTCGGCTCGACCTGTTCGGGGTCGGGAAAGACGAAATCGCGGTCGGCGGCGGCGCCGCGGGTGATCTGCAGATAGACCAGACCGTCGTCGATGCCATTGCGGCGCACCAGCTCGCGGTGGATGGCGAGCAGATCGTCGAACGCCGCCGGTTTCTCCATGTCGAGTTCGCGCAGTGAACGTTCCAGCCGCGCGATATGACCGTCGAAGTCGATCAGCTTGCCACCCAGAACGCTGGTCACCTCGTAAACCCCGTCGGCCATCAGGAAGGCGCGGTCGAAGATCGAGACCTTCGCTTCCGTTTCGGGCAGGTACTCTCCGTTCAGGTAGACTGTGCGCATCTATGTCATCCCCATAGTGCGGCATCGGAGGGATGCACCCCGGCCGCGTCGTATCGCAAGGCGTGGTCGCGGTCTTCGGCCAGAAGGAGCGGGCCGTCAAGGTCGACGATCCGGGCGCCCTGCGCCACCAGAACGGCGGGCGCCATGGCGAGGGATGAGCCGATCATGCAGCCGACCATGATGCCGTAGCCCGCCGCGCGCGCCGCCTCGCGCAGGGCCAGGGCCTCGGTCAGCCCGCCGGTCTTGTCGAGCTTGATGTTGACGACGTCGTACTTGCCCTTGAGGCCCGCGAGGCTGGCGCGGTCGTGGCAGCTTTCGTCGGCGCAGACCGGCACCGGGCGTTTCATCCCCGCGAGCGCCTCGTCCGCGTCCGCCGGCAGCGGCTGTTCGACCAGCGCCACGCCGAGGCGCGCCAGATGCGGCGCGAGGTCGGCGTAAATCTCCGTGCTCCAGCCCTCGTTGGCGTCGACGATGATCTTTGCCTCGGGTGCGCCGGCGCGCACCGCCTCCAGACGGGGCATGTCATCAGGCGTGCCGAGCTTGATCTTGAGCAGCGGGCGATGGGCGTTCGCTCCGGCCTGTTCGCGCATCTTCTCGGGGGTGTCGAGCGACAGGGTATAGGCGGTGATCTCGGGCCCCGGCGCGGGCAGACCGGCCAGCTGCCAGACCCGTTTCCCGGCCCGCTTGGCCTCGAGATCCCACAGCGCACAATCGACGGCGTTGCGCGCCGCGCCCGCCGGCAGCAGGTTGCCCAGCGTGGTCCGGTCGAGGGTCTCGGGCAGTGCCGCGATCTGGGCCTCGACGCTCTCCAGCGTCTCGCCATAACGCGCATAGGGCACGCATTCGCCCCGGCCGGTCGCGCCGTCCCGAGAGACCCGCACCGTCAGCACCTGTGCCTCGCTTCGCGAGCCGCGGCTGATGGTGAAGACCTGCGCGAGGCGGAAAACGTCGCGTGTTACCGTGATTGTCATGACATCCCGTCCCGGGCCTGACCCGGCAACTCCTCTTGGCTCAGAGGCCCCGGGTCAGGCCCGGGGCGCGTTCTATTCAGATCGCGGCCAGCGCGTCCACCAGCTTGCCCGAGCCGAAGCGGTAGGGGTCGGTCGCCGGCAGGCCCATCCCGGCCTCGACCTGGGCAAGGTATTCCCGCGCCGCGGTCTCGTCCATGTTCTGGGTGTTGACGGCGACGCCCGCCACCACGCAGGCGGGGTTCGACACCCGTGCCAGCGGCAGCGCGGTGTCGCGCAGCCGCTCCAGCGTCGGCAACTGGTAGCCCGGCAGGCCGCGCATGTGCTTGCGGGTGGGCTCGTGGCACAGGATCAGCGCGTCGGGCTGGCCGCCGTGGATGAGCGCCATCGTCACCCCCGAATAGGAGACGTGAAAGAGGCTGCCCTGCCCCTCGATCATGTCCCAGTGGTCGGGGTCGTTGTCGGGCGTGAGGTATTCCACCGAACCGGCCATGAAATCGGCGATCACCGCGTCGAGCGGCACGCCCTGGCCGGTGATCAGGATGCCGGTCTGCCCGGTGGCGCGGAAGGTGGCCTTGAAGCCGCGCTCGCGCATGTCGCGCTCCATCGCCATCGCGGTGTACATCTTGCCGACCGAACAGTCGGTGCCGACCGCAAGGCACCGCTTGCCCGTGCGCTTGATGCCGTTGGCGATCGGATAGCCGACCGAGGGCACCCGCACGTCGTGCAGCGTCCCGCCCCGGGTCTGTGCCGCGGCGACGATGTCGCCCTCGTCGCGCAGCAGGCTGTGCAGGCCGCTGGCCAGGTCGTAGCCCATCCCGAGCGCCTCGATCAGCACCTCCTTCCAGGCCGGGCTGATGACGCCGCCGCGGTTGGCGACGCCGATCACCAGCGTGCGCGCGCCGGCGTCCCTCGCCTCGGCCAGGGTCATTTCCGGCAATCCGAGATCGGCGCCGCAGCCGGGCAGGCTGATCTGGCCCACCGCGTGCCCGGGCCGCCAGTCGCGGATGCCGATCGCCACCTTGGCGGCCAGCATGTCGGGCGCGTCGCCCAGAAACAGCAGATAGGGGGTCTCGATCATCACGGGTCTCCTCTTCGCGCTCCGCCTCCGGCCCCGGCGGTGGAGAATCGCGTTTCAGGCACTTTCCGACAAGCGTATCGCGATTTCCTGTTTGAAATCCCCGAAAGTTCCGGAATTCATGCAAATATCTTCGATCATCCTTCGATTTTGACGAAGAATATCCTGATCCTTGGCAACTCCTGCCGCGGCCATCGCGGCTTGCGGTGCGGGCCGCAATTTTATACCGCTTGAGGCGACATCCACGCGACTTTGCCCAGGAAAGGCCCGACCGATGAGTTTTCGCCTGCAACCGCCCGTTCCCGCCCGTCCCAACCGCTGCCAGTTGTTCGGTCCGGCCTCGAACCCGGCGCTCTTCGAGAAGATGGCCGCCTCCGCTGCCGACGTGGTCAACATCGACCTCGAGGATTCGGTGGCGCCCTCGGACAAGGACAGCGCCCGCGCCAACGCCATCGCCGCGATCAATGATATCGACTGGGGCCGCAAGACCCTGTCGGTGCGCATCAACGGGCTCGACACCGGCTGGTGGTACCGCGATGTCGTCGACCTGCTGGAGAAGGCCGGCGAACGGCTCGACCAGATCATGATCCCCAAGGCGGGCTGCGCCGCCGACATCTATGCCGTCGATGCGCTGGTCACATCGGTCGAAAAGGCGATGGGCCGGAAAAAGCCGCTCGCCTTCGAGGTGATCATCGAATCGGCCGCCGGCATCAGCCACGTCGAGGAGATCGCCGCCGCCTCGCCGCGGCTGCAGGCGATGAGCCTCGGCGCGGCCGATTTTGCCGCCTCGATGGGCATGGCCACCACCGGCATCGGCGGCACGCAGGAGAACTACTACATGCTCCATCAGGGGCAGAGCTACTGGCCCGATCCCCGGCACTGGACGATGGCCGCCATCGTCGCCGCCTGCCGCACCCACGGGGTGCTGCCGGTGGATGGCCCGTTCGGCGACTTTTCCGACGACGAGGGCTTTCGCGCCCAGGCACGCCGCGCCGCGACCCTGGGCATGGTCGGCAAATGGGCGATCCATCCCAGGCAGATCGCGCTGGCCAACGAGGTTTTCACCCCCTCGGCCGAAGCGCTCG
This sequence comes from Roseovarius sp., assembly GCA_027493545.1. GTDB lineage: Bacteria > Pseudomonadota > Alphaproteobacteria > Rhodobacterales > Rhodobacteraceae > Roseovarius. The sequence goes on from JAOSKR010000001.1 coordinate 488,732, forward strand.
CCGAGGCCCGCGAAATCCTCGCCGCGATGGAGGCGGCCAAGGCCCGCGGCGAGGGCGCGACGACCTACAAGGGCCGGCTCGTGGACATCGCCTCGATCAAGCAGGCCGAGGGGATCGTGAAGCAGGCCGACATGATCGGCGCGCAATAGCCGCGGCGCTCGCCCGGCGGGCCGGCCGGACGCCTCCGGCGGGAGTATTTGCGGAAGGGTGAAAGCCCGGGGCGCTCGCGCCTTGGGTCGCGGTCGCCCAGCTTGACAACGCCGGGGGAGGCGCGCGACAGACACGGCCATGCTGACGAACCTCTTCCAGGTCGCCATTGGCGGCGCGTTCGGCGCCTCGGCGCGCTACCTGACGTCTGCCGCGACGATGCGACTGCTGGGGCCGGGCTTTCCCCGGGGCACGCTCGCGGTCAACGTGCTGGGCTCGTTCCTGATGGGGGTGCTGGTGGTGGCGCTGGCGCATCTGGGCGGCACCCGCCCGGCGCCCCTGCTGGTGACCGGGGTCCTGGGCGGGTTCACCACCTTTTCGGCCTTCTCGCTCGACGCGCTGACGCTTTGGGAGCGCGGGCAGGCGGTGCCGGCGGGGCTCTATGTGGCGGCCTCGGTGGGGCTGTCGCTGGCGGCGATCGTACTGGGCATGGCGCTGACGCGGGCGGTGGCGCAATGAGCGGCGTCGAAACCCTGACCATTGCCGAAGACGAGGCCGGCCAGAGGCTGGACCGCTGGCTGCGGCGGCGGTTTCCGCAGCTTTCGCAGGGGCGGATCGAGAAGATGTGCCGCAAGGGCGAGCTGCGCGTCGACGGCGGGCGCATCAAGGCGTCGGCGCGGCTCGAGACCGGCCAGCAGGTGCGCATCCCGCCGCTGCCCGCGCCCGATGCCGCGCCGCCCGTGCGCGAAGCGCTGGCCGTGTCGGAGGCGGACGCCGCGATGATCCGCGTGGCGGTGATCTGGCGCGACGATCACATCATCGCGCTGGACAAGCCGCCGGGGCTGGCAGTGCAGGGCGGCAGCGGCCAGACCCGCCATGTCGACGGGCTGGCCGAGGCGCTGCGGTTTGACGCGGCGGAGGCTCCGCGTCTGGTGCATCGGCTCGACAAGGACACCTCGGGCGTCTTGCTGATGGCGCGTTCGCGCGCGGTGGCGGCGAAACTCACCGCCGCCTTTCGCGCCCGCGATACCCGCAAGATCTACTGGGCCGCGGTCGCGGGCGTGCCGGCCCCGCGCATGGGCACGGTGCGCTTCGGTCTTGTCAAGGCGCCGGGACACGGGGCGCGCGGCGAGGGCGAGAAGATGCGCTGCCTGCATCCCGACGAGGTTGCGTCGACCCCGGACGCCGGGCACGCCACCACCGATTACGCGGTGATCGAGGCGGCGGGCCGACGCGCGGCCCGGGTGGCGCTGGTGCCGGTCACCGGGCGCACCCACCAGCTGCGCGCGCACATGGCCGCGATCGGGCACCCGATCGTCGGCGACGGCAAGTATGGCGGTTCGGGGCAGGAAAACCTCGGCGACGGCTGGGGGGCGCAGCTGGGCGGCGAGGTCAGCCGCAAGCTGCACCTGCATGCCCGCGCGCTGACACTGACCCATCCGGTGACCGGCGCCCGCCTGCGCCTGGTGGCGCCGCTGCCGGCGCATATGGCGCGCACGTGGGAGCTCTTTCAGTGGCAGCCGTCGCAGGCCCCCGAAGACCCGTTCGAGGACGCGCCATGAGCGCCGCGCTCAGGCTGGTGGTGTTCGATGTCGACGGCACGCTGGTCGACAGCCAGGCCGATATCGTTGCGGCGATGGACCATGCCTTTGCCCGCGCCGGCCACCCGCCGCCCGGCCGCGACGCGGTGCTGGGCATCGTCGGGCTGTCGCTCGACGTTGCGATGGCGCGGCTGGCGCCGGGGCTCGCGCCCGAGGCGCAAGGGGCGATGGTGGGCTGGTACAAGGACGCCTATCTGGGGCTGCGCGCGACGGCGGGCGCCGCGGTCTCGTCGCCGCTCTACCCCCACGCCGGCGAGGTGCTTGCGACCCTGCATGCCCGACCCGAGACGCTGCTCGGGGTGGCGACGGGCAAGTCGCGGCGCGGGCTCGACAAGGTGTTGCAGGCGCACCGGCTGGGGCACTATTTCGTGACCCGGCAGGTCAGCGACCATCACCCGTCAAAGCCGCATCCGGCGATGCTGGAGGCGGCGCTGTCTGAAACCGGCGTGGGCGCGGGCGCGGCGGTGATGGTTGGCGACACCACCTTTGACATGGAGATGGCGGCAGCCGCCGGGCTGCCCTTTGTCGGGGTGGCGTGGGGCTATCACGAACCGGCCCGGCTGACCGGCGCGGCTGCCATCATCGAGGATTTCCGCGAATTGCCGGATATCCTCGACCGGATGTGGGGGGGCGCGGCATGAGCGGATGGGCGGCGAAACGGTTCTGGACCGAGGCCCGTGTCGTCGTCCGTGACGCGGGGTTTTCGGTCGAGCTCGACGGCCACCCGGTGCGCACTCCGGCCAGGGCGGCGCTGTGCCTGCCCACCCGGGCCATGGCCGAGGCGGTGGCGGCGGAGTGGGACGCGCAGGAGGACCGGATCCAGCCCGCCACCATGCCGGTGACCCGCGCCGCCAACGCCGCCATCGACAAGGTGCGCGCGCAGTTCGCCGAAGTGGCGGCGATGATCGCGGCCTATGGCGACACCGACCTGCTGTGCTACCGCGCCGAGGCGCCGCAGGAGCTGGTCCGGCGGCAGGCCGAGGCCTGGGATCCGCTGCTCGACTGGGCGGCGCGGCGTTACGGCGCGAGGCTGGTGGCCGTGACCGGGGTCATGCACGCCCCGCAGGAGGCGCGGACGATGCGCGCGCTGGCGGGGCAGGTGCGGGCGATGGATCCGTTCGGCCTGACCGCGCTGCATGATCTGGTCGGGCTTTCGGGTTCGCTGGTGATCGGGCTGGCGGCGATTGAGGAGGTCGCCGACATGGCGACGCTGTGGCGGGTGTCGCGGATCGACGAGACCTGGCAGGAAGAGCTGTGGGGTATCGACGAGGAGGCCCGCATGCAGGCGCTGACGAAAGAAAATGCGTTTCTTGCCGCCAAACGGTTTCATGATCTTGCGACGGACGACGGCTAGACGGCCATACGCGGTGCAAAGCCCGGTGACTCCGGGGTTTGCGTATGGCTTTTCGTGATCCAGGGGTTGACGGGCCACGGCGAATGCACCCAAACTCCGTGACACTGACGGGCCTGCCTTGGGGCAATGCGGGGGGTTGTCCGAACGGCTGCGATACGACGGCACGAGGGGTGCCGAATCAAACCATTCTGGAACGAATGGACAATCAGGAAGAGGTAAACATGAAAAGATCCGTATTCTTTGGCGCGCTGGGCCTGGCCGGCCTCGCGGCGGGAGCCGCGGCGGCGGGTACTCTTGACGATGTCAAGGCACGCGGCAAGCTCAACTGCGGTGTGACCACCGGTCTCGTCGGCTTTGCCGCGCCCGATGCCAACGGCGTCTGGGGCGGCTTCGACGTGGCGGTCTGCCGCGCGGTTGCCGCGGCGGTGCTGAGCGACGCCACGGCGGTGGAGTTCGTTCCCACCACCGGCAAGACCCGCTTTACCGCGCTGGCCTCGGGCGAAGTCGACATGCTGGCGCGCAACACCACCTGGACGTTCTCGCGCGATGTCGACCTCAAGTTCGAATTCGTCGGCGTCAACTATTACGATGGCCGGGGCTTCATGGTGCCGGCCTCGCTGGGCGTGACCTCGGCCAAGGAACTCGACGGCGCCACCGTCTGCATCCAGACCGGCACCACCACCGAGCTGAACCTCGCGGACTTCTTCCGCAAGAACAACATGGACTATGAACCGGTTCCGATCGAGACCAGTTCCGAGGGCCAGCAGCAGTACCTCGCCGGCGCCTGCGACACCTACACCACCGACCGTTCGGGCCTCGCGGCGCTGCGCGCGTCCTTCGAGAATCCCAAGGACCATGTGATCCTGCCCGAAACCATCTCGAAAGAGCCGCTCGCGCCGCTGGTGCGCCACGGCGACAGCGAGTGGGGCGACGTCGTGCGCTGGACGCTCAACGCGCTGATCGCGGCCGAGGAATACGGCGTCACCAGCGCCAACGTGACCGATCTCTCCGCGGCGCCGGGCGACAATCCCGAGGTCAACCGCCTGCTCGGCACCGAGGGCAACCTCGGCGAGATGATGGGGCTCGACGCGAAATGGGCCGTGCGCGCCATCGCGGCGAACGGCAATTACGGGGAAATCTTCGAGAAGAACATCGGCGAGAACACCCCGATCGGCCTCGCGCGCGGATTGAACGCGCAATACACCGATGGCGGGCTGCTTTACGCGCCGCCGTTCCGGTAAGACAGGCCAGGAAAGGGCGCGGAACATTCCGCGCCCTTTCGGTTCCGCGACGGCGGGACGAAAACATCGGCCCGGGGCGCCCAGACGCCGACGAAAAAGAAACCGGGCCGATCCAACGGGGACCACCTGATGACGACAATGACCGACCCCCGCGAGGCGTCGTTCCGGCTGTCGATGCTGATCTACGACACCCGCTATCGCGCCACCACCATCTAGGTGATCGCGCTGATCGGGTTCCTGATCCTGATCGGCTGGCTCATTTCCAACACCGCGCAGAATCTCCAGGAACTCGGCAAGGAGCCCTCGTTCCGGTTTCTGTTCGAGCCCGCCGGCTATGACATCAACCAGCGTCTGATCGACTACAACTCGCAAAGCCTGCATCTGCGCGCCGCTCTGGTCGGACTGCTGAACACGCTCCTGATCGCGGTGATGGGCTGCGCCCTCGCAACCGTGCTTGGGGTTCTGGTGGGCGTGCTGCGGCTGTCACGCAACTGGCTCGTGGCCAAGATCATGACCGTCTATGTCGAGATGTTCCGCAACGTGCCGGTACTGCTCTGGATCGTGCTCTTCATGGCGATCCTGATCGAGTCGCTGCCGGCGCCGTCCGCGTTTCGCGGGGACGATCCGGCGGCAACGATGAAGGTCTTCGATTCGGTCGCCATCACCAACCGCGGCGTCTATGTGCCCGAACCGCTGTTCTCGCGCAGCCTGGGCGATCTGCCTGTGTTCGGCAGCGGGGCGCTGAGTTTCAACATCAGCCTTGATCTGCTGGCGGTCATCGCGGTGCTGATTGCCGGGTTTTTCGTGTCTGGCCGGATCAAGTCGCGCGCCGATGCCATCCAGAACCAGACCGGCGTGCGGCCGACGACATGGTATCTGCGGCTGGGCGTGGTCGTGATCCCGGTCATCGCACTGCTGTTCGCGCTGGGTTTTCACCTCGGTTATCCGGCGCTCAAGGGCTTCAACTTCCAGGGCGGGACGTACATGCGCAACTCGCTCATCGCGCTTTGGCTGGCACTGTCGCTTTATACCGCCAGCTTCATCGCCGAGATCGTCCGCGGCGGCATTCTGGCGATCAGCCACGGCCAGACCGAGGCCGCCGCCGCGCTGGGCCTGCGCCAGCGCCGGATCATGAGCCTGGTGATCCTGCCGCAGGCGCTCAGGGTGATCATTCCGCCGCTGATCTCGCAATACCTCAACCTCACCAAGAACTCGTCGCTGGCGATCGCGGTCGGCTACATGGATGTCACCGGCACGCTGATGGGCATTACCATGAACCAGACCGGACGCGAGCTGGAGACGGTGATGCTGGGGATGCTGATCTATCTCGTCATCTCGCTGAGCATCTCGGCGGTGATGAACTGGTACAACAATCGCGTCAAGCTGGTGGAGCGGTGACATGAGCGGCACACATGCACAAACCGTGCGCTTCGTGCGCGATGCCATGCTGCCCGAACAGACGCCGCCCGCCACCGAGGTCGGCGTCATCGGCTGGCTCAGGGAAAACCTGTTTTCCGGCTGGTTCAACAGCATCCTCACCATCGTGGCGCTGGGGTTCATCTATCTGGTGCTCAGCATCGTCGTGCCGTGGCTGATCTCGCCCACATGGGACGCGGCGTCGCTGACCGAGTGCCGCGGGATCCTGAAGGAGATGGGCCGCGAGGGTCATTTCGGCGGCGCCTGCTGGGGGTGATCCGTGACCGCTGGGTGCAGCTTCTCTTCGGCTTCTACCCACCCGAGCTGTACTGGCGGCCGATCCTCGCGTTCGGGCTCTTGGTGGTGGTGCTGGCGCCGGTGCTGTTCGGCGACCGCGTGCCGAAGAACCTGATCTGGTTCAGCGCGCTCTATCCGTTCGTGATGCCCCGGCTGTTGTGGGGCGGATCGGTCTGGACGCCGCTGATGGTGATCGCCGGGCTGGCGGTCGGCTATCTGGTCTACCGGGTGGTGTCGGCGGCAACGGGGTCGCTGGCGGGACTCATCGCCGGGGGCGCGGCGGCGGTGGTCTGGTGGCTCTTTCTCGTCGGGCTGTCCTCGGGATGGCTGCACGCGCTCATTCCGGTCGGCCTCGAGGTAGTCGACAGCCGCAACTTCGGCGGCTTCATGCTGTCGCTCACGATCGGGATCGTCGCCATCGCCATATCGCTGCCGCTGGGCATCCTGCTGGCGCTGGGGCGGCAGTCGGACCTTCTGATCCTCAAGGCGCTCTGCGTGGGCTTCATCGAGTTCATCCGCGGCGTGCCGCTGATCACGCTGCTCTTCGTGGCCTCGACCCTGCTCAATATCTTCCTGCCGCCGGGGACCAATTTCGATATCATCCTGCGGGTGATCATCATGGCCACGCTCTTTGCCTCGGCCTACATGGCCGAGGTTATCCGCGGCGGGCTGGCGGCGCTGCCGCGGGGCCAGTACGAGGGCGCCGACAGCCTCGGGCTCGACTACTGGCAGGCGCAGCGGCTGATCATCATGCCGCAGGCGCTGAAAATCTCCATCCCCGGCATCGTCAGCACCTTCATCGGGCTCTTCAAGGATACCACGCTGGTGTCGATCATCGGACTTCTGGACCCGCTGGGCCTCAGCACTGCGATCCGCGCCGATGCGGCCTGGAACGGCATCGTATGGGAGCTTTACGGCTTCGTCGCGCTGCTGTTCTTCATCTGCTGTTTCAGCATGTCGCGCTATTCCATGTATCTGGAGCGCAAGCTCCGGACCGGCCACAGCTAGAAAGGACCGCTGCCATGTCTCAACTGAGGTCAGAGCGCCAGATCGACCGCTCGCAGATGACGGTGTCCGACGAGGTCGCCGTCGAGATCACGGGCATGAACAAGTGGTTCGGGGCCTTTCACGTCCTGCGCGACATCGACCTGACGGTGAACCGGGGCGAGCGCATCGTCATCGCCGGCCCGTCGGGCTCGGGCAAGTCGACGCTCATCCGCTGCATCAACGCGCTGGAAGAACACCAGAAGGGCAAGATCGTCGTCGATGGCACCGAACTGACCTCGGACCTCAAGAACATCGACAAGATCCGCCGCGAGGTCGGAATGGTGTTCCAGCACTTCAACCTCTTTCCGCACCTCACCATCCTGGAAAACTGCACACTGGCGCCGATCTGGGTGCGCAAGATCCCGCGCCGCGAGGCGGTCGAGACGGCGATGCATTTCCTTGAAAAGGTCAAGATCCCCGAACAGGCCGAAAAGTATCCCGGCCAGCTGTCGGGCGGCCAGCAGCAGCGGGTGGCGATCGCCCGCAGCCTGTGCATGAAACCGCGGATCATGCTTTTCGACGAGCCCACTTCGGCGCTCGACCCGGAGATGATCAAGGAGGTGCTCGATACCATGATCGAGCTGGCCGAAGAGGGCATGACCATGCTCTGCGTCACCCACGAGATGGGCTTTGCGCGGCAGGTCGCCAACCGGGTGATCTTCATGGACGAGGGCCAGATCATCGAACAGAACGAACCCGAAGAGTTCTTCAACAACCCGCAGAGCGAGCGCACCAAGCTGTTCCTCAGCCAGATCCCGGGGCACTGAGGGGGCGGCCGGGGCCGCGGGCCGTTCTCGATCAGTCCGGCCGCCTTATCCTCTCCAGCATGTGCGTCTTGTGATCCTGCCCGCCGAAGAACACTGCAAGGACATCCACGGTTCGTGCGGCGTCATCGACCGTGAAATAGAGTATGGCGCGGTTCTTTGTGATCCACAGCAGGTGTTCCAGGATTTCCGGCCACAGCGTGCCTTGGTGGGGCACCTTGCCAAGCCCGTCGATGCTGCGCTCGACATCGCCAACACGGGCGACAGCGCGTTCGAACGCTTCGCGCATGGGCTCGCCGAGGTCCAGATAGCTTTGCAGCAGATGATCGAAAAGGCGGTCGAGGTCGTCGCGGCAGGCAACCGAGCGACGGACCCTATAGGCCTTGCCTGGCGCGCTTTTTTTCAATCATCTCTCGTGTCGCGGCTCCAGCGGTTTCCGCATTCTCGAAAGCCCCGTCGCGCCGTTTCTCGAAAAATGCCCTCAGCGCGGCAAGCTCGGCTTCTTCCCGCTCGGTTTGCCGGCGCAAGAGATCGAGTCCGCGCTGAACGACGGCGCTCGCGCTCGCAAAGCGGCCCTGCTCGACAAGCGAACGCACGAAGGCATCCTGCTGTTCGGACATCGAAACCGAGGCCTTGACGGACATGATCCATTCCTCCGCGATATTGCTACCCAGTAGCATATGGAATGACGGGTCAAAAGGAAAGACGTTGGACGTTCCTGACTTCGGGAAGCTGCCTTCCGGCGCGGGTCCGGTCCCGGCACCCTCACCCCGTCAACTCGCGCGGGATGATGAAATCCAGTGCCCTTGCGGTACCGGTGCCGAGATCGGCCCACTTCGCGACATCGACTTCGGCAATCAGCGTGGCGCCGGTGGGATAGTCGAAAAACCGCGGATGCGGCGGCGGCTCGGCAACCAGCGCCCGGGCCAGCCAGCCGATGCCGGGGTTGTGCCCGATCATCAGCACGCACGCGCCCCGCGCCTGCCGCAGCGTGTGCAGCATTGCGTCGGGGTCGGCGAGGTAAAGCTCGGCCAGGAACCGAACATCGCAGGCGAGGCCCAGCCGGGAAAAGGTCTCGCGCGTGCGCGCGGCGTCGGAGACGAGCGCGACATCGGGCAGACGGCCGCGGGCGCGCAGCCAGTCGCCCAGCATGCGCGCCGAGGACCGGCCGCGGCCACTCAGCGCCCGCGCATGGTCGTCCAGCCCCACGGCGCCGGTGGCCGCCTTGGCGTGGCGCATCAGGATCAGCCGCTTCACCGGAAGGCCCGCATGTGAAAGGCCGACTGCGCCTCGCGTCGGCCGTGCTCGCGGCCGACCGGACAGGCCCGGCGCACCGCGCAGCCGCGCGCCATGCAATCGTTGCCGGGGCGGTCGAGATCGGCCTTGCACCCGGCCACGTCATAGGTTGCGCCGGCGAAGGCATCGACCGGGCAGGCGGAGAGGCACGGCTTGTCACGGCAGCTTGCGCAGGGATTGGGTGGCGGTGGCGGCGCCTCGATGCGTTCCGTCAGCCCCAGCGCCCCGCGATAGGAGAGCCAGAGCCCGGCCTCGTCATGCACCAGCAGGCCCACCGGCGAGGGATGCGCCCGCCCGCTCGCCCGCGCCCAGCGGGTGAAGGGGCTGCCAGGGCGGGCCGCCGAACGGAAAGAAGGCCCGCGCCCCCAGCCCGGCGGCCAGTTCGCCCACCACCCGCGCCGACCAGCGGTCGAGCGGGTCGGGCTGCCCGTCGCGATATTCCGGCGCGGCGGTGAACACGTCCCAGAAACCGGGCTCTCGCGGGCCGAGCAGTACCAGAGATGCCACCCCCTCGGGCAGATCGTCCTGCACGACGCCCATCACCGCGAGCTGCCGCGCGGCGGCGGCGCGGCGGATCGCCGCCAGCGTCATCCCGCCCGGATCAGCGAGCCGGCACCGTGCTCGGTAAAGAGTTCCAGCAGCACCGCGTTGGGCGCGCGCCCGTCGATGATCACCACCGCGCGCACCCCGCCTTCGAGCGCCGCCAGCGCGGTTTCGGTCTTGGGGATCATGCCGCCGGCGATCACGCCGTCGCGGATCAGGGTATTGATCGCGGTCGAGGAAAGCTCGGTCAGCAGCCGGCCCTCGGCGTCCTTCACGCCCTCGACATCGGTCAGCAGCAACAGCCGGTCGGCCTTCAGCGCGGCGGCCACCGCCCCGGCGGCGGTATCACCGTTGACGTTGTAGGTCCCGCCGTCGCGCCCCGCACCGAGGGGCGCGATCACCGGGATCGCGGCGGCGGCGAAGAGCGTGCGCAGGATGGACGGATCGACCTGCGACGGCTCGCCCACCAGCCCCAGCGCCGGATCGGCCGGATCGCAGATGATGAGGTTGGCGTCCTTGCCAGAGAGCCCCACCGCGCGCCCGCCCTGGCGGTTGATCGCCTGCACGATGCGCTTGTTGACGCGGCCCGAGAGCACCATCTCGACCACTTCCATCGTGGCCGCGTCGGTCACCCGCTTGCCGCCCACGAAATCGGACTTGATCTGCAGCCGTTCGAGCATCTCGTTGATCATCGGCCCGCCGCCGTGGACGATCACCGGGTTCACCCCCACCTGGCGCATCAGCACCACGTCGCGGGCAAAGCTCTCCATGCCGGCATCGCTGCCCATCGCGTGGCCGCCGAGCTTGATCACCACGATGGCGCCGTCGTAGCGCTGCAGATAGGGCAGCGCCTCGCTCAGCGTCCGGGCGGTGGCGATCCAGTCGCGGTTCATCTCTCTCGTCTTCATGTCTGGTCCTTCGCTGGGGAACGCTTATCCCCGCTTCTGGCGGTTGCATCAAGGGTCAACACGGTCGCGCTCTACCGGGCGCAGATGCGGACGAAAGGCCTCGAGCACCCGTTCGTACAGTTCGCGCTTGAACGGAACGATGGCGGCGATCAGTTCTTCGGGCGGCAGCCAGCGCCATTCCGAGAACTCGGCGTGCCCGGCGGTGATGTCGATGTCCTCGTCCCGGCCCAGCAGCCGCGCCAGGAACCATTTCTGCTCCTGCCCGCGAAAGCGCCCGTTCCAGACCGTCGGCGCGATCTCGTCGGGCAGGTCATAGGCGATCCAGCCATCGGTTTCGGCCTCGATCCGGACCAGATCGGCGGGGACGCCGGTTTCCTCGCAAAGCTCGCGCAGCGCCGCGTCGCGCGGCGTCTCGCCGTTGTCGATGCCGCCCTGCGGCATCTGCCAGGCGGGCATCTCGGTGTCGATGCGCTGGCCGACAAAGACCTCACCCGCGGCATTGGCCAGCATCACCCCGACGCCCCGGCGATAGGGCAGTGTGCTGTTGCCGCTCATGCCGCCAGCCCCCGGCCTTTCAGCAGCGCCCCGACCCCGGCAGCCGGCCGCGGAATGCCTGCCAGAGCGTGTCGGCCTCGGCCGTGCCGCCCTTTGAGAGGATATGCGCCTCCAGTGCCTGCGCCATGCCCGGATCGAAAGGGCCGCCCGCCTCGCCAAAGGCGGCGAAGGCGTCGGCATCCATGACCTCGGACCACATGTAGCTGTAATAGCCGCTGGAATAGCCGTCACCGGCAAAGACATGGGCGAAATGCGGCGTGGCGTGGCGCATGGTGATGGCGTGCGGCATGCCGATCTCGGCCAGCACCTCGGCTTGCCGCGCCATCGGATCCGCGGGCGCCGGGCCGTCGTGGAAATCCAGATCCACCAGCGCCGAGGCGACGTATTCGACGGTCTCGAAACCGGCGTCGAAATTGGCCGCTTTCAGCACCTTTTGCAACATCGCCCCGGGCATCGGCCGGCCGGTTTCGGCATGGGTGGCAAAGCGTTCCAGCACCTCGGGCACCTCGAGCCAGTGCTCGAAAAGCTGGCTTGGAAGTTCGACGAAATCGCGCGCCACGTTGGTGCCCGAGAGCGATTCATAGGTCACGTCCGACAGCATCTGATGTAGTGCGTGGCCGAACTCGTGAAAGAGCGTGCGCGCCTCGTCGTAGCTCAGAAGCGCCGGATCGCCCCGGTTGAAGTTGCACACGTTCACCACCACCGGCCGCACCGCCTCGGGCGCCTTCGCCTGCCCCCTCAGCGTGGTGCACCAGGCACCCGAGCGCTTGGAGGCCCGGGCGAACCAGTCGCCGATGAAGACCGCCATGTGCCGGCCCTCGCGGATGACCTCCCAAGCCCGGCAATCGGGATGGTAAAGGGGCATGTCGAGAGCCCGGAACTCCAGCCCGAAGAGGCGGCGCGCACAGTCGAACGCCGCCTCGATCATGCGGTCGAGCTGCAGATAGGGCTTGAGCGCGGCCTCGTCGAAATCGAACTCGGCCTGGCGGCGTTTCTCGGCGTAATAGCGCCAGTCCCAAGGCTCGAGCGGGCCGTTGACGCCGTCGGCCTGCATCATCCGCGTCAGTACCTGCGCGTCCTCCTCGGCGCGCGCCTTGGCGGGCGTCCAGACCGCCATCAGCAGATCGCGCACCGCCTCGGGGGTCTTCGCCATCTCGGGCTCGAGCTTGTAGGCGGCGAAACTCTCGTATCCCAAAAGCTCTGCCCGTTCCTGGCGCAGCGCCAGAATCTCGGTGGCGACGGCGCGGTTGTCGTGCGCCCCGCCACCCGCGCCGCGCCCGACAAAGGCGGCAAAGGCGCGCTCGCGCAGGTCGCGGCGCCTTGAGAACTGCAAAAACGGCACGATGAGCGAGCGCGACAGCGTGATCGCGGGGCCGCCCAATCCCCTCTCGCGCCCCGCCTCCCGCGCGGCCCTGACCAGAACCCGGGCAGCCCCTCGAGGTCGTCCTCGCCAAGCTCCATCTGCCAGCCGGCCTCGTCGGCCAGCAGGTTCTGGGTGAATGCGGTGCCAAGTTCCGCGAGCCGCGCCATGATTTCCTTCATTCGCACCTCGGCCGGCCCCGTCAGCGCCGCGCCGGCGCGCAGGAACCGCCGCCGGGTGAGCATCAAAAGCCGCGCCTCCTCGGGGTGCAGCGCCGAGGTTTTCGCGCTCCTGCCAGAGCGCGTCGATGCGCGCGAAAAGCACCTTGTCGGCGTGGATGTCCGAACTGAATTCCGCCAGTTTCGGGCTCAACTCGCGCTGCAGGCGCTGGCGCTCGGGGTTGGTGTCCGCGCCCGCGAGCACGAAAAAGACCGACAACACACGGTCGAGCGTCCGGCCCGTAGCCTCGAGCGCCGCGACGGTGTTGGCAAAGGTCGCGGGTTCCGGGTTGGCGGAAATCGCCGCGATCTCGGCCCGCGCCTCGCTCAGCGCGGTCTCGATAGCTGGGGCGAAATCGGCGTCCTCGATGCGCTCAAACGGCGGCAGGGCAAAGCCGCCGGTCCAGGGTTCGAGCAGCGGGTTGGTCATGTCGGGTCTCCTTTCATCGCGCCGGGCGGGGCATCTCGCACTCCGCCGCAGACCGGGCAATCGGGCCGGCGGGCGAGTGCGATCTTGCGGGTCTCGCCGTAAAGCGCATCAAAGATCAGCATCTCGCCCCTGAGCGGCATGCCCGCCCCGGTCACGATCTTGATCGCCTCGGCCGCCATCATCGCCCCCAGCACGCCGGGCAGTGGCCCCAGTACTCCGGCCTCGGAACAGGACGGCGCCAGCCCCGGCGCCGGCGGCTCGGGAAAGATGCAGCGATAACAGGGCGTGCCGCGCGCGGTGTCGAAGACGCTGAGCTGCCCCTCCCATTGCGCCATCGCGCCCGAAATCAGCGGCCGGCCGGTGGCGTGGGCGGCGGCGTTGGCGAGATAACGGGCCTCGAAATTGTCGGTGCCGTCGAGGACGAGATCATAATCGGCAAAGAGCGCCTCGGCGATCTCGGCCGTCAGCCGCCGCTCGATGGGGTGCACCCGAACGGCGGGGTTCTGTGCCACCATCGCATCAGTTGCCGATTGCACCTTGGGCCGCCCGATATCGGCATCGCGGTGGATCACCTGGCGTTGCAGGTTCGAGTTCTCGACCACGTCGTCGTCGATCACCCCGATGGTGCCGACGCCACCAGCCGCGAGATACATGAGCACCGGCGAGCCGAGCCCGCCGGCCCCGATCACCATCACCCGTGCCTGCTTGAGTGCCTTCTGCCCCGGCCCGCCGATCTCGCGCAGGACGATGTGGCGGGCATAACGGTCAAGCTCGGCCTCGCTGAAGAGCCGCGCGCGCGCCGGTGTCGCGCCGGTCCGCGGACCTGTCCGAAGGGCGCGGCGTTTGAGCATCCGCAATCCCGCGCCATAGGTCAGCACCAGCACCGCAAAGCCGCCCAGCATCAGCCACAGCGCCGCACTCTGGCCGGTCGCCTCGCGCATCGCGTGGCCGGCGGGCAGCGTCAGATGCAGCGCCACCACGCCCGCCCACACCAGCCCGACCATGCCCCAGCGCAGCCCGCGCGGCGCGCCCAACAGCGCGCCCAGGCCCCAAAGGAGCGCCGCCAACCCCAGCACCAGAAGCATCAGCCGGTCCCCGTCGAGCCGAAACCGCCCGCGCCGCGCGCGGTCTCGCCCAGCGCCCCGGCCTCATCGAAGTCGGCCCGCACCACCGGCGCCACCACCATCTGCGCGATGCGCATGCCGTGTTCGATGCGAAAACCCGCGTCGCCCGCGTTCATCACGATCACGCCCAGAGGGCCGCGATAATCGCTGTCGATGGTGCCGGGGCTGTTGGGCAGGGTGATCCCGTGTTTCAGTGCCAGCCCCGAGCGAGGCCGGATCTGCACCTCGTATCCGGCGGGGATTTCCAGCCTGAGCCCGGTGGGCACCAGCATCCGCGCGCCCGGCGCCAGATCGACGCCGCGCCGATCTGGGAAATTCGCGCGCAGATCGGCACCTGCGGCGCCGGCGCTGGCATAGGCCGGCACCCCCTGGGCGCGGTCGGCGTCCTCGTCCCATGACACGCGGACCTTCACCATGCCCGGCTCATTCATCTTTCCCCAAATACTCCCGCCAGAGGCGGCCCGCCGTTCATGCCAGCGCCTCGGCCACGCGCCGGGCAAGCCGCTTGGCCACCTCCGTCTTGGACATTCGCGGCCAGCTCTCGACGCCCTCCGCCGTGATCAGCGTCACCGCGTTCTCGGTCCCGCCCATGATGCCGGTGGCGGGGCGTACATCGTTGGCCAGGATCCAGTCGCAGCCCTTGCGCGCCCGCTTGGCGATGGCGTTGGCGATCACGTCGTCGGTCTCGGCGGCAAAGCCCACGACCAGCGCCGGGCGGTCCTCCTGAGCGCCGAGACCGTGGCCAGGATGTCGGGGTTCTCGGCAAAATCGAGCGTGGGAGCCGCGCCGCCGGGAGCCTTCTTGATCTTGGCGTCGGACGTCGTTGTCACTCGCCAGTCGGCCACCGCGGCGGCAAAGATCGCGGCATCGGCGGGCAGCGCCGCGCGCACCGCGTCCAGCATCTGGCGCGCGGTCTCGACCGGCACCGCCTCGACCCCCACGGGCGGGGGCACCCGCGCCAACCCGGTGATGAAAACCACCTGCGCCCCGAGCGCCGCCAGCGCCCGGGCGATGGCGGCACCCTGCGCCCCCGACGAGCGGTTGGCGATATAGCGCACCGGGTCTATGGGCTCGTGCGTCGGCCCCGAGGTCACGATCACCCGCCGCCCCGCCAGCGGCCCGGCGCCAAACGCCGCCTCGATGGCGGCGACGATCTCCAGCGGTTCGGCCATCCGACCGGGGCCATGCTCGCCGCAGGCCATGTCGCCGTCGTTCGGCCCCACGGTGCGGATACCGTCGGCGGTTAGCGTGGCGAGGTTGCGGCGTGTCGCGGGGTGCTGCCACATCCGCACGTTCATCGCCGGCGCCATGAGCACCGGCGTGTCGGTGGCCAGCAGCAGCGTCGCCGCCAGATCGCCCGCGAGCCCCGCCGCCATCTTCGCCATCAGATCGGCGGTGGCGGGCGCCACCACGATCAGATCGGCGCTGCGGGAAAGCTCGATATGGCCCATCTCGGCCTCGTCGGTCAGATCGAAAAGATCGGAAAAGACCTTGTGCCCGGCCAGCGCCGAGACCGAGAGCGGCGTGACGAACTCGGCCCCCGCGCGGGTCAGAACCGGGGTGACGGAGACGCCGCGTTCGCGCAGCCGGCGGATGAGGTCGAGCGCCTTGAAGGCGGCGATGCCGCCGCCGATGATCAGAAGAATGCGTTTTCCCGCCAGCATCTTCGCCCCTCGCTTCGCCGCGCCCGACACTAGGGCCGACCGTCGGGCGTGACAAGGCCGCTCAGCGGAACGCCTCGCAGGGGTCGTCGCGGTCGGCCGCGGGGCTTGAGATCACCTCGTCGAAGCCGCCGGGCAAGGGCAGGCCGTCCTCGGTCTGGCCGATGGCGTGAACCCTCAGCCCTGGCGCGGCACGTGCCAGCAGCGCCGGCGCGCCCCAGTCGCGGCGCGCGTGGCCGTTGCCGGTGATCACCACCACCGGCCCGCCGGTGGCGTCGTGCGCGGCGATCGCCGCACGGGCCAGCATCGCGTCGCGCAGCCGCTGCACCCGCACCATGCCGGGCAGCATGGCGTCGGGCAGGGCGTCGCAGTGGGCGCGCATCTGCAGCGCCTCGCGCGCCTTCTGCTGGTCGGGGGGCAAGGGTGCATCGAGCCCGAAGCGGGCCGCGTCGGCATCGCCGATCAGGGTGGCGAAGCCCTGTTCCAGCGCCTTGCGCGCGGCCTTGCGGGTGACCCCGGCGCCAAGGATGCGCGCCTGCGGGGCGGCGGCGAAGATGGGGTAATACATCGCGAAATCGGGCCAGCCGGTCTTGTCCCAATCCAGTGCCGCGCGCAGCGCCGCCTCCGAGGCTCTGGCGGCGGGCGTGGCGGCCGCCGCCTGTTCGGGCGTCAGCATCTCGAAGACCAGCGCGGCGGGTTTGATCGCGGCCACGCGCGCGGCCTGTTCGGCATGATGGCCGGGGTTGTCGTGAACCTCGCCGATCAGCACCACATCCCGTGCATCCGCGGCCCCGGTGAAACCGGCAAGGCAGATCAGACAGGCGGTCAGGGTCAGCAGGGCCTTCATGCCAGAAGGTTCTGCACCTCCGTGCCGTGACGTTCAAGGTCCCGGCGCATCTTGACGTACGCCGCCGCCTCGAGCTGACGCACGCGCTCCTTGCTCAGGCCCAGCTCCAGCCCGAGACTTTCCAGCGTCCGGGGTTCATCACGCAGCTTGCGTTCGCGCACGATGAAACGCTCGCGCTCGTTGAGCCGCGCCAGCGCCTCGCCCAGCCAGCCGCGCAGCGCGCCGAGGTCGTGATCCTTCTCGACCAGCTCGTCGCCGCGCGCACCGTCATCCTCGATGGTGTCGATCCATTCGCGGCCGTCATCCTCGGTCGACTGGGTGGCGTTGAGCGAGAAATCGCTGCCCGAGAGCCGCCCCTCCATCATCTCGACATCCCTGAGCGGAACGCCGATCTCGTGCGCGATCATCTCGCGCAGCTGGTGGCCGTCCAGCTCATCGCCGCGGGCCATCGCCTCGCGCTCGAAGCGGGCCTGGACCCGGCGCATGTTGAAGAAGAGCGATTTCTGGCTCGAGGTCGAGCCGGTGCGCACCATCGACCAGTTGCGCATCACGTAATCCTGCACCGACGCCTTGATCCACCACACCGCATAGGTGGAAAAGCGCACGCCGCGATCGGGGTCGAACTTGTCGGCGGCCTTCATCAGGCCGAGGCCGGCCTCCTGGATGAGGTCGCTCATCGAGGCGCCGTAGCGCTTGTACCTGGCTGCCATCGAGATCGCCAGCCGCATGTAGGCGGTGATCAGCCGGTGCAGCGCGGCCTCGTCACGCCGGTCGCGCCAGGCATAGGCGAGCTCGCGTTCGGTTTCGGCGTCGAGCATTTCGGCCTTCATCGCCTTGCGCGACATGTCGGTGGTGTGAAAGGCGTCAAGCGGCATGTCTTACCCCCGTCAATCGTCGGGCCGGGCGGGCGACGGCCCGCGCTTTATCTCGACCGTCACAGAATGCTACGAATCTGGGGAGCGGCCGGATCACCTCGAATGGGAGATGACGCGAATGTTACCGGTCGTGAGCCCGGCGCCGGGTGATGGCGTGCCGGGGCCGCCGCCGGCCGGCAATCCTGTCGAGGCGCGGGCCGGCCGGACGGAAACGATCGCCCGCTGTTGCTGGCCTTGCATCAACACCCATGAAAAAATGGTTGATAATTTCATGGAATCGGGCCAGCGTGAAATTTGCCTCGCGAATTTCACCGGGTATGGACCTTGGACCACTCCGATCCCCTCCGCAGCCGCACCCTGGGCGCCGATCTGCGCGCCCTGCGCAAGGCGCGCGGCCAGACGCTGAGCGATCTCGCCGCCGCCCTGGGCCGCTCGGTGGGCTGGCTGAGCCAGGTCGAGCGCGACATCTCCGAACCCTCGATCTCGGACCTGCGCCAGATCGCGGCGGCGCTGGGGGTGCCGATGTCGCTGCTCTTCGGCCATGCCAGCGCGCCGGTGCATGAGCAGGGCTATATCGTGCGCGCCGGGGCCCGCCGGCCGATGGGATCGGGCGACGAGGGGCTGATCGAGGAACTGCTCTCCCCCGACCTGACCGACGATTTCGAGGTCATCCATTCCACCTTCCGCCCGCGCTCGCGCATGCAGAAACCGGCCCGTCGTCCGACGCAGGAGGTGGGATACATCATTTCCGGCCGGCTCGACCTCACCCTGGGCGGGCGCGACTTCACCGTCGGTCCCGGCGACAGCTTCCGCTTTCGCGGCGAGGAATACCGCTGGGCCAATCCGTATTCCGAACCCGCCGTGGTGATCTGGGTGATCGCCCCGCCGGTCTACTGACATACTCCGGCGCGGCGGCGGGCCACGCGCGGGCACCATGAAAGGGAGGACGACATGAGCGATTTTCCAGCCACGGCACGGGTGGTCATCATCGGCGGCGGCGCGGTCGGGGCCTCGTGCCTCTACCATCTGGCGCGCGCCGGCTGGACCGACTGCGTGCTGCTCGAAAAGAACGAGCTGACCGCCGGCAGCACCTGGCACGCCGCCGGCAACGTGCCGACCTTTTCGACCTCGTGGTCGATCATGAACATGCAGCGCTATTCGACCGAGCTTTACGCGCGGCTGGGCGACGAAGTGGGCTATCCGATGAACTATCATCAGACCGGCTCGATCCGCCTCGCGCATTCCGCCGAGCGGATGCAGGAATTCCAGCGCGCGCGCGGCATGGGCCTCTATCAGGGGATGGATCTGGAGATACTCGCGCCAGACGAGATCCGGGCGAAGTACCCCTTCATCGAGACCCACGACCTCGCCGGCGCGCTTTACGATCCCAACGACGGCGACATCGACCCCGCGCAGCTGACCCAGGCGCTGGCCGCCGGCGCGCGGCAGGCGGGGGCGAAGGTGCTGCGCTTCTGCCCCGCCACCGGCATCGACCGCGACGGCGACGAATGGATCGTCAGGACCGACAAGGGCGACATCCGCTGCGAATACGTCGTCAACGCCGCCGGTTACTATGCCCAGCGGGTGGGCGAATGGTTCCGTCCCTTCGGCGGGCGGCGGGTGCCGATGATGGTGATGAGCCACCAGTACATGCTGACCGACGAAATCCCCGAACTCGAGGACTGGAGCCGCGAGGCGGGCCACAAGCTGCCGCTCCTGCGCGACGTCGACACCTCCTATTACCTGCGCCAGGAAAAGCACGGGCTGAACCTCGGCCCCTATGAGCGGGGCTGCCGCGCCCACTGGGCCGACCCGTCCGATCCGATGCCCGAGGATTTCAGCTTTCAGCTCTACCCCGATGATCTCGACCGGCTGGAATGGTATATCGAGGACGCGATGGCGAGGGTGCCGATCCTGGGGGCGGCGGGGGGTGAACAAGGTCATCAACGGCCCGATTCCCTATGCGCCCGACGGGCTGCCGCTCATCGGCCCGATGCCGGGGGTCAGGAACGCCTTCGAGGCCTGCGTCTTCACCTTCGGCATCGCCCAGGCCGGCGGCGCCGGCAAGGTACTGGCCGAATGGATGACCGAGGGTGCCACCGAATGGGACATGTGGTCGGTCGACCCGCGCCGCTACACCGACTACACCGATCACGACTACTGCGTTGCCAAGGGGATGGAGGTCTACGGCTACGAATACGCCATGCATTTCCCGTGGCACGAATGGCCCGCCGGGCGCGACCGCAAGCTCAGCCCGGTCCATGATCGCGTCAAGGCGCTGGGCGGGGTGATGGGCGCCTATAACGGCTGGGAGCGCGCCAACTGGTTCGCGCATCCCGGCGACGACACCTCCGAGGAAGCGACCCAGACCTGGAACCGCGCCGGCCCGTGGGAGGCGCGCATCCGCGAGGAGGCGCTCGCGGTGCGCGATCATTGCGGTGTGCTCGACCTGCCGGGGTTCTCGCGGTTCCGCGTCGAGGGCCCGGGCGCCGACGACTGGCTGCGCGGCCTCGTCACCGGCCCCCTGCCAAAGGTCGGGCGCGTGGGGCTCATCTACTTCGCCGATGACCGCGGGCGGATCGTCACCGAGATGTCGGTGACCCGCGAGGCCGAGGACCGCCTCGTCCTCGTGACCGCCGCTTCGGCGCAATGGCATGACCGGGAATGGCTGGAACGGCACATGCCCGAGGGCGCCGCCTTCACGCTCGAGGACTGGACCGACCGGATGTCGACGCTGATCGTCACCGGCCCCAGGTCGCGCGAGGTGCTGGCCGGGCTGAGCGATGCCGATCTCGCGCTGCCGTGGCTCAGTTTCCAGGAAACGCGGGTCTGCGGCCGCCCGGCAACGCTCCTGCGGGTCTCGTTCGCGGGCGAACTCGGCTGGGAGGTGCATGCCGCGAACGCCGACATGCCCGCGATCTACGACGCGATCCTCGCCGCCGGCGCCAAACCGTTCGGCATGTACGCGCTCAACAGCCTGCGCATCGAAAAGGGCTACCGTGCGTGGAAGGGCGATCTCTCGACCGACTACACCATGCTCGAGGCCGGGCTCGACCGCTTCGTCAGGCTCGACAAGCCGCAGGATTTCCCCGGCAAGGCAGCGCTTCTGGCCGAACGGCAGCAGGGGCGCAAGAAGGCGTTCGTGACGCTCGAGGTCGATGCGGGAGAGGCCGACGCTCCCTACATGTCGACGATCTGGCACGAGGGCGAAATCGTGGGCGAGACCACCTCGGGCGCCTGGGGCTACCGGGTGGATGCCTCGGTCGCGCTCGCCATGGTGCGGCCCGATCTGGCTGTGCCCGGGCAGGTGCTCGAGGTCGAGATCTACGGCGAGCGCCGCGCGGCCACGGTTCAGCCCGAGGGCCCGCTCTGGGATCCCGAGAACGAAAGGCTGCGCGCGTGACGGTTCGCGCCGCCTCATTCATCTTTCCGCAAATACTCCGGGGGCGCGGGGGCGGAGCCCCGCTTCACCGATCCGGAGAAACGAGGTTGGACATGAACGATCTGCCGCAAAAGGCGCGCGTGGTCATCATCGGCGGCGGCGTGGTCGGCTGCTCGGTGGCCTATCACCTGACCAGACTGGGCTGGCGCGACGTGGTGCTGCTGGAGCGCAAGCAGCTTACCTCGGGCACCACCTGGCACGCCGCCGGCCTCATCGGCCAGTTGCGCTCATCGGCCAACATGACCCGGCTCGCACACTATTCGGCCGAGCTTTACCTGGGGCTCGAGGCCGAGACCGGGGTTGCGACCGGCATGCGGCAGGTGGGCTCCGTCTCGGTCGCGCTGACGGATGAACGGCGCGAGGAGCTTTACCGCAACGCCGCGATGGCGCGCGCCTTCGGCGTCCCGGTCGAGGAGCTGAGCCCGGCGGAGGTCAGGGAGCGCTACCCCCACATCAGCCTCGAGGGCGTCACCGGCGGCGTCTGGCTGCCCACCGACGGGCAGGCCGATCCCGCCAATATCGCGCTGGCGCTGGTGCGCGGCGCGCGCGACCGCGGCGCGGTGGTGCGCGAGCGCGTCCGGGTGAGCGGCATGACCCGCGCCGGGCGGCGGGTCACGGCCATCGACTGGGTCAGCGACGACGACAGCGCGCGGGGGCGGATCGAGGCCGAGCATGTCGTCAATTGCGCCGGCATGTGGGGCCGCGAAGTGGGCCGGATGGCCGGCACCAACGTTCCGCTTCAGGCCTGCGAGCATTTCTACATCGTCACCGAACCCATCGCCGGGCTTGCCCGGATGCCGGTGCTGCGGGTGCCCGACGAATGCGCCTATTACAAGGAGGATGCCGGCAAGATCGTGCTCGGCGCCTTCGAGCCCAGAGCGAAACCCTGGGGGCTGGCGGGGATTCCGCCCGATTTCGAGTTCGACCAGCTGCCCGAGGATTTCGACCATTTCGAGCCGATCCTCGAGGCCGCCTGCAACCGGATGCCGATGCTGGCCGAGGCCGGCATCCATACCTTCTTCAACGGCCCCGAGAGCTTTACCCCCGACGACGCCTATCACCTCGGGCTCTGCCCCGAGGCGGACAATGTCTGGGTCGCCGCCGGCTTCAACTCGATCGGCATCCAGAGCGCGGGCGGCGCCGGCATGGCGCTGGCGCAGTGGATGGAGGATGGCGAGAAACCCTTCGATCTGGGCGACGTCGACATCGCCCGGATGCAGCCCTTTCAGGGCAACCGCCGCTACCTCGCGGACCGCGCGACCGAGGCGCTGGGGCTGCTTTACGCCGATCACTTTCCCTACCGGCAGAAGGCCACCGCGCGCGGGGTGCGGCGCACGCCGTTTCACGCCCAGCTTTTGGCCCGTGGCGCGGTGATGGGCGAACTGGCGGGCTGGGAGCGCGCCAACTGGTTCGCAAAGGCGGGCCAGACGCCCGAATACCGTTATTCCTGGCGCCGGCAGAACTGGTTCGAGAACGCCGCCGCCGAGCATCGCGCGGTGCGCGAGGGCGTGGGCATGTACGACATGTCGAGCTTTGGCAAGCTGCGCATCGAGGGGCGGGATGCCGAGGGGTTCCTCAACCGTCTTTGCGGTGCCAGCATGTCGGTGCCGGTGGGGCGCATCGTCTATACCCAGATGCTGAATGCGCAGGGCGGCATCGAGGCCGACGTGACCGTGACCCGACTGTCGAAGACCGCTTATCTGATGGTGACGCCCGCCGCCACGCGGCTGGCAGACGAAACCCGCCTGCGCCGCCATGCGGGCGAAGCCCGTGTCACGATCACCGACATGACCGCCGCCGAGGGCGTGCTGGCGGTGATGGGGCCCGAGGCGCGCAAGCTGATGCAGGCGGTCTCGCCCGACGATTTCTCGAACGCCGCGCATCCCTTCGGGTTTGCGCGCGGGATCGAGATCGGGATGGGACTGGCGCGGGCGCACCGGGTCTCCTATGTGGGCGAGCTCGGCTGGGAAATCTACGTCTCCGCCGACATGGCGGGGCATGTCTTTGAAACGTTGTGGGAGGCGGGGCAGGAGGCCGGGCTCAGGCTCTGCGGCATGCACATGATGGACAGCTGCCGCATCGAGAAGGCGTTTCGCCATTTCGGCCACGACATCACCTGCGAGGACAACGTGATCGACGCGGGGCTCGGCTTTGCCGTCGACCTCGCCAAGCCCGATTTCATCGGCAAGGCGGCGGTCGAGTCGCGCAAGGCCACGGGCCCCGAGCGGCGGATGGTGCAGTTCCTGCTCGATGACCCCGAACCGCTGGTCTATCACAACGAGCCGATCCTGCGCGACGGCGAGATCGTGGGGTATCTCAGTTCGGGCGCCTATGGCCATCACCTCGGCGGCGCGGTCGGCATGGGCTATGTGCCCTGCAAGGGCGAGAGCGGGACGCAGGTGCTGGCCTCGGCCTACGAGATCGACGTCATGGGCACGCGGGTGCCGGCAAAGGCGAGCCTCAGGCCGCTCTACGACCCCAGGGGGGAACGGATGAAGGCGTGATACTGGCGGGTGGCATCGGTCTGGCGCCGGTTGGTCATTGCCCCGGCCGATCGCAGATCGGCCACGCGCCGACCGCCCCATGGGCGGCGCGTTCCGCGCCACACGCGGTCGGCTTGATCCCGGTTCGGGCTGGGCGCAAACAGGCTGCCGGGCTGGTACCCCGTCGCGGCAATGGTGTAGAGCCTGCCCATGTCCGACGAGTATTCCCCGCCGCAGGAGCCCTTGCGCGTCCTCCATGCCGATCACGAGATCGTCGTCGTGGACAAACCCGCGGGCCTTTTGTCGGTGCCGGGACGCGGCGCGCATCTGGCCGACTGCCTGCTGGCGCGGGTCGTCGAGGCGTTTCCGATGGCGCTTCTGGTGCACCGGCTCGACCGCGACACCTCGGGCGTGATGGTCTTTGCGCTCAGCCCCCATGCGCAGCGTCATCTCGGGCTGCAGTTCGAGAAACGCCAGGTCAAAAAGACCTATGTGGCGCGGGTCGCCGGGCGGCTGGAGCCGAGGGAGGGTACGGTCGATCTGCCGCTCATCGTCGACTGGCCCAGCCGGCCGCGGCAGAAGGTCTGCCACGAGACCGGACGGCAGGCGGTGACCGAGTGGCGGGTGCTGCGCGCCACCGATGACGAAAGCCGGGTGCGGCTGATGCCCCGGACCGGGCGCAGCCACCAGCTGAGGGTGCACATGCTGGCGCTGGGCCATCCGATCCTGGGCGACCCCCTCTATGCCGAGGGCGCGGCACGCGCGCATCCCCGCCTGATGCTGCATTCCGAAGAGCTGCGCCTGCGCCACCCCGATGGCGGGGCGGGGATGCGGTTTCGCGCCGGCGCGCCGTTTTAGCGGTTATGAGCCGCGGGTGAGTTTGTTTGGCCCGACCCGCTTGCGGGCCGGGCAGGCGCCCTTCGCCCTGGCATGGCGGGCGCATTCGCGCCCACCCGGTCGGCCGCATGCCCTTCGTCGCTGGCGATGGTTCCGATCCGGCGGCTGCCTCTATCGGCTGCGATCCGTCAGGTTGAGCCGGCCGGCGACAATCGGCGAAAGCGTCTCGGCAAGTTCGGGTTCGGTCTGTTCCAGCGCCGCCAGCTCGTCCAGCCGGTTGGCGGCGACGAGCTGCAGCGCGTCCAGCCGTACGCGGCCGCTTGCGTTGCGGGGCAGGCGGGCGACCGGCTGGATCAGTTCGGGCTTCGGTTCAGGCATGAGGGCGCGCAGCGCGTCCCCGGTCAGGCCGGTCTCGGCAAAGACGTAAAGCCCCACCCCCTTGGCCGGCAGGGCGAAGGTGCAAAGCACCACCTCGCTCACGCGCGGGTCGGCCATGAGCGCGGCGCCGACGCCCTCGCCCTCGCGCTCGATCCGGTCCTCGGTGCCCTCGCCATCGGACCAGTTCATCAGCCGCCTTGTGACGAAGTTGTAGAGCCGCTTGCCGGTGGCCATCCATAGCCGCGCCGGCAGCGCCTTTTGCGCCAGCATCCGCCGCTCGGCGGGGGTCAGCAGGTCGGGCGCATAGGCGCGCTTCTGCTTGAGCAGGTGGCGCAGATCCTCGCGCGCCATGACACGGAAAATCCGCCCGCGCCGGCGATGGACCGAGGCGAGCTGAAAGTCGATCACCGCCGCGCGGCCCTCGGGCGTCATCAGCCAGTTCTGCGGCTTGGCGATGTCGTTATGGGTGACACCGGCGCGCCGCATCTGCCGCAAGAGCCGGCGCGCGTCGCGGTACCAGGCGGCCTCAGAGGGACGCGCAAGGTGCAGGGGCGTGCCCGGCGTCCAGCTGCGCAGGATCGAGGAACGGTCGGCGCGGATCAGGATCGGGCAACCCTCGATCCCCCGCACCGCGCGCAAGGCGCGCACCTCGCGCCGCGCCAGCCACCGCGCCAGCGGCCGCGCCCAGAGCGGGCCGGCATCGACGCGCCGCTGTGCCACCGGAAAGTCGGGCACCCCGCTCAGGTGTCCCGAAACGGTTTCGGAAAACGCATCGCGCTTGAGCACAGTGCCGGCCTCGAAGGGGGCGGCGGCGATATCCCTCTCGGATGTCATGGCGCCCCTCTTAGCGGCATTCGCCGCGCCGGGAAAGCCGCGCTCAGAGCCGCAGCCAGTCCGGCGGGCAGAGGTCCGGGTTGCCGGGCTTGCCGGGGCCGAACCATGCCTTGGGCGCAACGACGATCCGGCCGGAGGTGGCGTTCAGCCACGCTCCCCACCAGGAAAAGGTGGAATTGGCGATGATGTTGTGATCGCAGAGCGATTGCAGGTACATGTCGAAATGGCCTGCCTTCTCGTCATTGAGGTCGACGATTACCGTCTCGTGCCCGAGCGAAAGGTTCTCGCGCGCCCAGCCGGGGTCGTTGGAAAAGACGAAGCATGTCGGCGCCTGCCCGACACGCCCGGCGACATGGTCGATGGCGGTGCGGTAATAGCCCGGCGTACAGGCCGCAAAGGCGCCGTCGCCGACATAGTCGCCGCGACGCACATGCACCGACACCGAAACCGGCGCGGCGGCGATGCGCGCGGCCATATCGGCGTTGGCGGCGTCGAGCGGCGTGGTCATCGCCAGATCGTCGCGCAACCGCGCGTCAGAGCGCCCGAAATAGCGAGGCGACTGCCAGTAGCCGTGCAGATAGGTGTTGTCGGGCAGGTCGAAGAAGCGGGGATTGAAACCCAACCCCGCCTCGCGGTGAAAGCGCGGATTACGGCCGAAGAGGCGCCACAGCCCATAGCGCAGGAGCCCGTCCATCTTGGCCGGCGGCAGACGGCTGGCCTCGGTGAACCGGGCGTTGCGGAAATGAACGAATGCGTCGGCGCGAGGCTGCCCGGTCCGGCCGACATAGCGGCGGTCGAGCGCCAGATCGACGCCCAGACGGTCGGCCAGCGCGCGGCCGGCGGCGTACTGGAAAAGCTGGTTGCCGGCGCCGCCGAAGAGCCGCGCGACGATCATTTTCCGGCCTCGTGTCGGGGCGCGGGGCTCTGGCGGGCGAGCCGTGCGGCGCGGCGACGGTAGAGCATCCGCGCGCCCTCGCGCCAGAGCCGCTCGCCCAGCGGCTTGGCCCCGGTCTGGATGGTGCTGCCATCGAGACGTTCGGAGATGGTGCGCACGCCAGCGGGCCAGACCGCGCCGAGGCGCAGGCCGGTGAACCAGTGGCTTTGCAGAAAGGTGTCGACGGGGCGGTCGATACGGGCCGAGCGTTCCAGCAACTGCGCGGCGGCGGTGCGGCTGACGAGCTGGGCGGAGGTCCGCACCTGTGTGACCACCGGCTGCGTCAGCCGGCAGCCGTCCTCTTGGTCGATGAGGCTTGCCGAGCATTGCTGCGGGCGGGTCTGCAGCTGGATATAGCCCAGTGCCGCGACGTTGCGCTGGGCCAGCCGCAGCGCCTGCGGAAATGCCGCTGGGTCAAGTGCCACATCGTCTTCGAGTACCAGCGCGTGATCCAGATCGCGGCGCACGATCTCGGCCCAGATCTGACGGTGGCTGAGGAAACAGCCGACCTCGCCGGGGCGCAGCGCAAAGGGATAGGTGGGCGCGAAAAGCTCCGCGCCCACCTGCGCCGTCAGGTCATCCATCGACAGCGCGGCGCCGTCGACGGCCGGCCAGATTTCACCGGCCACGCCGCAATCCGTCAGCAGCGCCTGCGCGTTCTCGTGCCGCGCCCGGGCGCGGGCCAGGTGCAGCACGAAGGCATGTGCCGCCATCGTCTCAGTCGTCCGCGCCCCAGCCCGAGACGGCCTTGACCTCGAGGAAATCCTCGATCCCCCACTTGCCGCCCTCGCGGCCGTTGCCGGACTGCTTCATGCCGCCGAAGGGCGAGCCCATCGCGCGCGGCTGGCCGTTCATCTCGACCATGCCGGAACGCAGCGCCAGCGCGCAGCGCCGGGCGCGATCGCGATCCTGGGTCTGAACGTAGTTGGTCAGCCCGTAGGGGGTGTCGTTGGCGATCGCCAGCGCCTCTTCCTCGGTGTCGAAGGCCATGATCGACAGGACCGGGCCGAAGATTTCATCGCGCGCGATGGTCATGTCGGGGGTGACATCGGCAAAGACCGTGGGCTTGACATAGAAGCCCCGGTTGAAACCCTCGGGCCGGCCGGTGCCGCCGGCGACGAGGCGCGCACCCTCGTCGATGCCCTTCTGGATCAGATCCTGGATCTTGCCGAACTGGGCCGCGTTCACCACCGGGCCGATATGGCGGCCTTCGTCGCGGGGCGAAGCCACGGCCACCCCGGCGGCCACCTCGGCGGCGGTCTCGACCGCCCGGTCGTAGGCCGAGCGTTCGACCAGCATCCTTGTGGGCGCGTTGCACGACTGGCCGGAGTTGTTCATGCAGTGCAGCACGCCGCGCTTGACCGCCTTGTCGTCGGCGTCGGCAAAGATCAGGTTGGCGCCCTTGCCGCCCAGCTCGAGGCTGACGCGCTTGAGCGTGTCGGCCGCCGATTTGGAGATGAGCTTGCCGGCCCGGGTCGAGCCTGTGAACGAGATCATGTCGACGTCCGCATGCGCCGAGAGCTGGCTGCCGACGCCGGCGCCATCGCCGTTGACCAGGTTGAAGACCCCGGGCGGCAGGCCGGCGGCATCGACGATCTCGGCGAAAAGCAGCGCCGAGAGGGGCGATTCCTCGGACGGTTTGAGCACCATGGTGCAGCCCGCGATCAGCCCGGCGACGACCTTGAGCGTGACCTGGTTCATGGGCCAGTTCCAGGGCGTGATCATGCCGACGACGCCCACCGCCTCGTGAATGATGCGGTCATTGGGCGCGTGATCGCCCAGGGGCTCGATGAAGGCAAAGGATTTCGCCGCCGCGATCAGCCCCTTGGTGTTGCCGATCCCCGAGGGCGCCTGCTGCTGGCGCGACATCTCGATCGGGGCGCCCATCTCGAGGCTGATCGCCTGGGCCATGTCCTCGGTGCGGGACTTGTAGACCTCGCACAGCTTTTCAACGAGCGCGATGCGCGCCTCGGGCGGGGTCGCCATCCAGCCCGGCAGGGCAGCGCGGGCGGCGGCGACGGCGGCGTCGGTGTCGGCCTGCCCGCCCAGGCTGATGGCGGCGAAGGCGTCCTCGGTCGCGGGGTCGATCACCTTGTGGTCGCGCCCGTCCCGGGGGTCGACCCAGGCGCCGTTGATGTAGAACTGGCGTTTTTCGATCATGGTTTGCTCCGTCTGGTCTGGATTGGGCAGGTGTATCTGGATTGCACAGGCGTTGCACGGGCCCGGTTTGGCGCCCGTCCGCGGCCGGATTCGCGCCACATTGTCACTCGGGCGATACGGCTGCAAGCACGAGGGGTTTAAATCGCCAGTCCGGGATGTATGTTCCGGGCGGGTACGCATCAACCGAAAAAGGAGGACCGCCATGGGTCTGCGCATCAACGATATCATCCCCGACCTCACCGTCGCGACCGATAAGGGCAGCCTTTCGCTGCACGATTGGGTCGGCGACAGCTGGGCGATCCTGTTTTCGCACCCCAAGGATTTCACCCCCGTCTGCACCACCGAGTTCGGCGCCGTGGCGCGGCTTGCCCCGGAATGGGAAAAGCGCGGCTGCAAGGTGATGGGCATCAGCGTCGACGGAGTCGAGGATCACCGCAAGTGGAAGGGCGACATCGAAACGGCGAGCGGTGCCGCAGCCGGGTTTCCGATCATCGCCGACGAGGATCTGGCGGTGTCCAAGGCCTTTGACATGCTGCCCGCCGAGGCGGTTTTGCCCGACGGGCGCACGCCCGCCGACAGCGCCACGGTGCGCAGCGTCTTCATCATCGGACCGGACAAGAAGGTCAAGCTGATGATGACCTACCCGATGTCGGTCGGCCGCAACTTCGCCGAGGTGGTGCGCGCGCTCGACGCGCTGCAGACGACCGAGCGCAAGGGGGTCGCTACGCCGGCCGACTGGAACGTGGGCGAGGACGTGATCATCCCGACCTCGGTCAGCGATGCCGACGCCAAGGCGAAGTTCGGCGAGTTCGAGACCGTTCTGCCCTATCTGAGAATGGCCGCGCTGCCGAACTGAGGCAACGGTCCGTCCCCGGACCTTGTGGTGCGCGGCGGCAATGATGTTGCGGCTGATGAAAACTGGCCGGAGGCTGAAAGGTATGCTGAGGTCAGCGCCCGCCTGTGGGACGAGCGGGCGCTGACCGGCGGTGCCCGCCGGGCATGAGCACCGGTGTTTGCAACCCGTAAGAAGCAAGCAGGGCGTCAGAGCCCGACCAGCCCCCGGCGCACGAGGTTGAGGCCCGCGAGCAACAGCACCGCCAGGGTCAGGCGGCGAAAGGTGGCCTGGTCGATCCGGTCCTGGATACGGAACCCCAGCCACATTCCCAGCAGGGACGGCACCGCCAGCGCCGCCGAGACCGGCAGCGTCTGGGCGTTGAGCACACCCGAGCCCAGATGCGCCCCGACCAGCACCAGCGCGCCGCTGCCATAGACCACGCCCTGCACCCGGACATGTTCGGTCTTTTCGATGTCGAGCGCGGTCAGCAGCGCCACCGTGGGCGGCCCCCAGATACCCGAGATGCCGCCGAAAAACCCCGCCACCGCGCCCATGCCCCATTCGATCCGCGGCCCCGGGGGATGGGGCAGGCGCAGCGGCCGGCCCATCAGCATCGACGCGGCGTAGATTGTCATCGGCACGCCGATGATCAGCAGCATCGCCCCTCCGGGCAGGAACCGCACCAGCTGGGCCGCGAGCAGCATCACCACGAAGGTGGCCAGCAGAAAACGGCGGAACCGCCTGAGCGAGGCAAAGGCCGCCCCCGCACCCTGGCGCAGCGCCTGCCACAGGTTGCCGATGAGCGTCGGCAGGATCAGCCATGCCAGCGCCACCTCGGGCGGCACCACCGAGCCCAGCCCCGAGATCAGCACCATCGGCAGGGCGAAGCCCACCACCCCCTTGACGAGGCCGGCAAAGACCGCCAACGCACAGGCGAATGCGGCCAGTCCGAGCGAGAGCGCGTCCATGAACCTCCCATAGCATTTTGCGCGGCGTGGGCACGGGCTAAATTCAGGGCCGGCGGTCGCGGCACGGCTGCGGCATGAGCGCGCAAGAATAGAACGCGGGCGGCTGCATTTCGGTATAATAGTTGTGCTGCACCTGCGAAATGGCTAGGACGGGGCGATCTCGAAAGGGAAACGATCACATGGCTCACGACGGACGGACCCCGATGACAGACGCGCCCAGGATTTCCGATGATCTTCTCGCCCTCACCGGCGCCGCGCTGGCACCGGCCGAGGTGCTGCTGCAGGCGGCCACCGATCGCGTGCGCGAGACGGTCACAACGGACGGCCGGGTGTCGGCCAAGGCGATCGAGGCGCACCAGGGGTGCCACCCATGGGCTGGCCTGGTTTGCCACCTATGTCGAGGCGCTGCGCCAGATGCAGGGCTGGGCGGAACGCCTGACCGAACAGGGCGGGCTTGGCGAGGTCGAGGAACTGATCCTGCAGATCGCGTTCGGCGAATACCTCAACCAGATCGCCGGCGGCATTCCGATGAACCAGGGCGAGATGGCCCGGCCGCAGGACATGGGGCTGGGCTGGGACGATATCGCCCGGCTGGACACGGATGCGGTGCGCGAACTGCGCGCGCGCGGCAACAGCCAGGCGGCCCGCGTCCGGCTGGTCCAGCTGATGCAGGAGCGCAACGCCGACGTCACTGTCGGCGCCACCGGCCTCGACGACGAACTGGAGATGATCCGCGAGCAGTTCCGCCGCTTCGCGGTGGAAAAGGTCGAACCCCACGCCCATGAATGGCACCTGCGTGACGAGCTCATTCCGATGGAGATCATCACGGAACTGGCCGAAATGGGGGTCTTCGGCCTGACGATCCCCGAGGAGCATGGCGGGCTGGGGCTCTCCAAGGCGTCGATGGTGGTGGTCTCGGAGGAGCTGTCGCGCGGCTATATCGGGGTGGGCTCGCTCGGCACCCGCAGCGAGATCGCCGCCGAGCTGATCCTCTGCGGCGGCACCAGTGAGCAGAAACGCCACTGGCTGCCGAAGATCGCCAGCGCCGAAATCCTGCCCACCGCCGTCTTTACCGAGCCCAACACCGGCTCGGACCTGGGCGCGCTGCGCACCCGCGCGGTGCGGGGCACAGACGGGGATTACCTCGTCACCGGCAACAAGACCTGGATCACCCACGCCGCGCGCGCCCATGTGATGACGCTGCTGGCGCGCACCGATCCCGGCAGCACCGATCACCGTGGCCTGTCGATGTTCCTGGCCGAAAAGGAGCCCGGAAGCGACGAGAACCCCTTTCCCAGCGCGGGCATGACCGGCGGCGAGATCGAGGTGCTGGGCTATCGCGGGATGAAGGAATACGAACTCGCCTTCGACGGTTTTCGCGTCAAGGGCGAGAACCTCCTCGGCGGCGAGGAGGGGCGCGGCTTCAAGCAGCTGATGGAGACGTTCGAGAGCGCCCGCATCCAGACCGCCGCGCGCGCCATCGGCGTGGCGCAGTCGGCGCTCGACATCGCCATGCGCTATGCCCAGGAACGCAAGCAGTTCGGCCGCGCGCTGATCGCGTTTCCGCGGGTCTCGGCCAAGCTGGCGATGATGGCGGTCGAGATCATGGTGGCCCGGCAGCTGACCTATTTCAGCGCACTGGGAAAAGGATCACGGCCGCCGCTGCGACCTCGAGGCCGGGATGGCCAAGCTTTTGGGCGCGCGGGTGGCGTGGGCCGCGGCCGACAACGGGCTGCAGATCCACGGCGGCAATGGCTTCGCGATGGAGTATCCGATCAGCCGTGTGCTGTGCGACGCGCGCATCCTCAACATCTTCGAGGGCGCCGCCGAAATCCAGGCGCAGGTGATCGCCCGCCGGCTGCTGGGCTGAGGCGCGCTCAGGGCGCGAGCAGCCGCCGGTAAAGGGTGTCGAGAAAGGCGTGCGCGCCGTCGTAGTCGTCGCCACCCTCGGTCAGCACCTGCACCTGGGCGTCGAAGTCGGCATAATGCTGGGTGGTAGCCCAGATCGAGAATATCAGGTGGAGCGGATCGACCCGCGCGAGCCGCCCTTCGGCGATCCAGCCCGCGATCAGCGCGGCGGTGTCATCGACCAGCGGCTTGAGCCCGGTTTCCAGATGCGGCCCCATGCGCGGCGCACCCTGCAGGATCTCGTTGGCGAAGAGCCGGCTTTCGCGGGGCAGGGCGCGGCTCATCTCGATCTTGCGGTGAACGTAGCGCAAGATTTCGTCGAGCGGCTCGCCGCCCGGGTCGATCGCGCGCATCGGCGCCAGCCAGGCGTCCATGAGGTCGTTGAGCAGGGTGACGTGGATTTCTTCCTTGCCGGCGAAATAATAGAGAATGTTCGGCTTCGACAGCCCCGCGCCATCGGCGATCTGGTCGAGCGTGGTGCCGCGATAGCCGTGCTGCGAGAACACCTCGAGCGCGGCTTCGAGGATGCGCTTGCGGTTGCGCCGCTGGATCCGGCTCGGCCGCGACGGGGCCGCGGAGACGGGGTCGGGCGATGCCGGCATCGCTGATCCTTTCTCTCGTTTGCGCGCCTATCCGCGCCCTTGACAGAGGCGATTCGCTCCGCAATCGTATCTTTACCAATTGGTAAAAAGCCAGAACAATGACGGCAGGACCGAAGGGCCGGGCGCTGGGCGCCGGCGGCGGGCGTGGCGGCAAGCAAGGGAGGGGCGCGCGATGGCGGCACCGGGCGAGAATCTGAAGGTGAACGGCGAACGGCTGTGGGACAGCCTGATGGAGATGGCGAAGATCGGCCCCGGCGTCGCCGGCGGCAACAACCGCCAGACCCTGACCGATGCCGACGGCGAGGGCCGGGCGCTCTTTCAGACATGGTGCGAGGCGGCGGGGCTGTCGATGGGCGTCGACGAGATGGGCACCATGTTCGCCCGCCGCGAGGGCACCGACCCGCAGGCGCTGCCGGTCTGTGTCGGCTCACACCTCGACACCCAGCCGACAGGTGGCAAGTATGACGGCGTGCTGGGGGTTCTGGCGGGGCTGGAAATCATCCGGACGCTCAACGATCTCGACATCAAGACCCGTCACCCGATCGTGGTGACCAACTGGACCAACGAGGAAGGCACGCGCTTTGCCCCGGCGATGCTGGCCTCCGGTGTCTTCGCCGGGGTGCTCGACCGGGACTGGGCCTACGGGCGGGTGGATGCCGAGGGCAAGCGCTTCGGCGACGAACTCGAGCGGATCGGCTGGAAGGGCGACGAACAGGTCGGCGCGCGCAAGATGCACGCCTTTTTCGAGTTGCATATCGAACAGGGCCCGATCCTCGAGGCCGAAGGCAAGGATATCGGCGTCGTCACCCACGGCCAGGGGCTGCGCTGGATCGAATGCACGGTGACCGGCAAGGGCCAGCACACCGGCTCGACGCCGATGTACATGCGCCGCAACGCCGGCCGCGCGCTGGCGCGGGTGACGGAACTCGTCCACGAGATCGCGCTGCAGCACCAGCCCAACGCGGTGGGCGCGATCGGCCATATCGACGTCTATCCCAACAGCCGCAACATCATCCCCGAAAAGGTGGTGTTCACGGTCGATTTCCGCTCGCACGTCCTCGAGACGCTCGAGGCGATGGTCGAGGAACTCAATGACACCGCGCCGGGGCTCTGCGCCGACGTGGGCGTCAAGTTCTCCTCCGAGGTGGTGGGCTTCTTCGATCCGCCGGCTTTTGACGAGACGCTGGTGGGCCGCGTGCGCGACGCCGCCGAGCGGCTGGGCTACAGCCACATGGACATCGTGTCGGGCGCCGGGCACGACGCCTGCTGGGTCAACCGGGTCTATCCCACCACGATGGTGATGTGCCCCTGCAAGGACGGGCTGAGCCACAACGAGGCCGAGGAGATCACACCCGACTGGGCCACCGCCGGCGCCGACGTGCTGATGCACGCGGTGGTGGAGACAGCGGAGATTGTGGAGTGAGGTTGCCCCACGCAATACCCGTCCCGGGCTTGACCCGGGACCTGTTGGCCGGCCAGCGCAGAGGCCCCGGGTCAGGCCCGGGGCGGGATTTACCTTTTGGAAACCATGCACCTTCACGATCGGGACATGGTGCATTTCGTCTACATCATGGCATCGCGCCCCGGCGGTGCGCTCTACACAGGGCGGACCGCCAACCTGCGCAGGCGCATCGAGGCGCATCGCGCGGGTATGTCGGCGCATACCGCGAAATACCGGATCAAGACGCTGGTCTGGTTCGAACGGCACGACGATTTCGAAACTTCGCTGCGCAGGGAGCGATCCATCAAGCGCTGGCGGCGGGACTGGAAGATCGCGCTGATCACAGATGCCAACCCCGGCTGGCAGGACATGACCGCGCACATCCCGGATTGAGAGCACAGCCCGTCCCGGGCTTGACCCGGGGTCTTGTCGACGCCCGACGCCAGCCCGTCCCGGGCTTGACCCGGGACCTCGCGCATTCAGGCGATTGCCCTGCGGTAGTGAAAGAGGTCCCGGCTCAGGGCCGGGACGGGCAAAGCATAGTCGATGTGCTGGTGCATGCGGCGGTCGAAACGGTGGAGGTGGTGGGGTGAAGCTAAAGCGTTCTACTCTTAGCGAGCGCGCTTGTTGTGGTCTCATGTGATAAACAAGAGGCAAGTGTCTCATTTACTGAGGCAGAGAAAAAAGCTGCTTTAGGGCGATATCTAAATTGTCTTAAGTCCGCCGCCAAGAGACTGGATGATGGGCTGTCAGATGCATCGACTATCGGAACAGTCGTAGCAGCAGCTTGCAGGGATGAGGGGAGAAAGTCAGCATTAATAGCATCCTCCGATCTCTCACCGCGTGCACGCACCTCTTTCATGAGAATGGTTCGAGAAGGTGAAAACGAAATCGCAATCGATGCTGTCTTAGCCGCCCGCTCCAATTAGATAACACCTATCGGAAGGATGCACCCAATGACCACCAAAGTCATCAAGAACGGCACCGTCGTCACCGCCGACCGCACCTGGAAGGCCGATGTGATGATCGAGGGCGAGACGATCAAGAGGATAGGCGAGGACCTGAAGGGCGACGAATACATCGACGCCGAGGGCGCCTATGTCATCCCCGGCGGCATCGACCCGCATACGCACCTGGAGATGCCCTTCATGGGCACCACGGCGGCCGAGACCTTTGAGACCGGCACCTGGGCGGCGGCCTGCGGCGGCACCACCATGCTGGTGGATTTCTGTCTGCCGGGCGCCGATGGCAGCATCAAGAACGCCATCCAGGAATGGCACCGCAAGTCGGCGCCGCAGATCTGTTCCGACATCGGCTATCACATGGCGATCACCGGCTGGAACGAACGCGTCTTCGACGAGATGAAGGACGCGGTCGAGATGGGCGTCAACTCGTTCAAGCACTTCATGGCCTACAAGGGCGCGCTGATGATCGAGGATGACGAGATGTTCGCCTCCTTCAAGCGCTGCAAGGAGCTGGGCGCGCTGCCGATGGTGCATGCCGAGAACGGCGACATCGTCGCCGACCTGCAGGCCCAGATGCTCGAGCAGGGCATCACCGGGCCCGAGGGCCACGCCTATTCGCGCCCGCCCGAGGTCGAGGGCGAGGCCGCCAACCGCGCCATCATGATCGCCGACGCCGCCGGCGTGCCGCTCTACATCGTGCATGTGAGCTGCGAGCAGTCGCACGAGGCCATCCGCCGTGCCCGCCAGAAGGGGATGCGCGTCTATGGCGAGCCGCTGATCCAGTTCCTGACGCTCGATGAGAGCGAGTATTTCAACAAGGACTGGGACCATGCCGCGCGCCGGGTGATGTCGCCGCCGTTCCGCTCGAAGGACCACCAGGATAGTCTCTGGCACGGGCTGCAGGCCGGCAGCCTGCAGGTGGTGGCGACCGATCACGCCGCCTTTTCAACCGAGCAGAAGCGTATGGGGGTCATGGATTTCACGAAAATTCCCAACGGCTCGAACGGGCTCGAGGAACGGCTTGCGGTGCTCTGGACCAGGGGCGTCGAGACCGGGCGGCTGACGCCCAACGAGTTCGTCGCGGCGACCTCGACCAACATCGCCGAGGATTCTCAACATCTACCCCAAAAAGGGCGCGCTGGTCGAAGGCGCGGACGCCGACATCACCGTCTGGGACCCGAAGATTTCCAAGACCATCAGCGCCGCCAACCACCACTCGATCCTCGATTACAACGTCTTCGAGGGCTTCGAGGTGACCGCCAACGCCCGCTACACCATCAGCCGCGGCGAGGTGATCTGGGCCTGGGGGCAGAATTCGCAGCCCCAGCCGGGGCGGGGCCGGTTCGTGCCGCGCCCGGCCTTTCCGTCGGCGCATGCGGCGCTGTCGAAGTGGAAGGAGCTGACCGCGCCCAAGCGGATCGAGCGCGACCCGATGAACATCCCGGCGGGGATCTGACGAAAGCCGGCGCCGCCCGCCGCTGCGCGGGTGGTGCCCATTGACAATAACGGCTGCCGTGTGCGCAATCGGGCGCGGGCAAGCGGGGGGACAACACGTGACGGGCGATACCGTGATCAGCGCGCGAGAGCTGTCGCTGACCTTCCAGACCGGCGATGGGCCGGTGCATGCGCTCAAGGATGTGAGCCTCGACGTCGCCAGGGGCGATTTCGTCTCGTTCATCGGTCCCTCGGGCTGCGGCAAGACCACCTTTCTGCGCTGCATGGCCGATCTCGAACACCCCACCGGCGGCACCATCACCGTCAACGGCGCCAGCGCCGGGGAGGCGCGCCGCTCGCGCGCCTACGGCTATGTCTTTCAGGCCGCGGGGCTCTATCCCTGGCGCAGCATCGGCGGCAACATCCGCCTGCCGCTCGAGATCATGGGCTACGACAAGGCCGAACGGGCGGCGCGGGTGAAGCGGGTGCTGGAACTCGTCGATCTGGCCGGGTTCGAGAACAAGTTTCCCTGGCAGCTTTCGGGCGGGATGCAGCAGCGCGCGTCGATCGCCCGGGCGCTGGCGTTCGACGCCGACATCCTGCTGATGGACGAACCCTTCGGCGCGCTGGACGAGATCGTGCGCGACCACCTGAACGAGCAACTCCTGGAACTCTGGGAGCGCACCGGCAAGACCATCTGCTTCGTCACCCACTCGATCCCCGAGGCGGTTTATCTGTCGACCCGGATCGTGGTGATGTCGCCGCGGCCGGGACGGATCACCGACGTGATCGAAAGCCCGCTGCCGCGCGCCCGCCCGCTCGACATCCGCGAAACACCGGAGTTCCTGGAGGTCGCCCACCGCGTCCGCGAAGGCCTGCGCGCGGGGCACGGGGAATGACCGCGCGCGCCCGGTCCCGGTCGGCTGCCCCCGCCCGCAAGGACGGGCAGGGGACTTTCACCTTTCACGGTCATCGGCTCTCCAGCCTGTACCGTGCGGGCATGAAAGCACCAAATCCTTTCATCTTTCCTGAAATACTCAAATGCTCCGCCCCGGATCGGCGTTTCGCCACGAGCATTTGCGGAAAGATGACATCGGCGGGGGCACGGCTGATGCGCAGCGTGGTGCCGGTCCTGACCGTGGTGGTCGCCATCTTGATTGCCTGGTACGCCGGCGCGGTGGCGCTCAACGCGCCCTGGGCCCATGACAAGGCCCAGCGCGCCGGGGTCGAGCTGAGCTTTTCCGACCTCGTCGCCGACACCTGGAGCCAGGACAAGCCCAAGCTGCCCGCGCCCCATCAGGTCGTGGCGGAGATCTGGAACACCACCGGCGCGCTGGTGGTCAAGGGCCGGGGCTTTTCCAAGCGCTCGCTCTTCTATCACAGCTGGGTCACCTTTTCCTCGACCACGCTCGGCTTTCTGCTGGGAACCGTG
The DNA here is from genome assembly GCA_027493545.1 of Roseovarius sp. Lineage (GTDB taxonomy): Bacteria > Pseudomonadota > Alphaproteobacteria > Rhodobacterales > Rhodobacteraceae > Roseovarius. The sequence continues at coordinate 527,069 of JAOSKR010000001.1, forward strand.
CTCGGGATCGGGCTGGCCGTCGGGATCGTCTACAACCGCACCATGGACATGAGCGTGATGCCCTGGGTGATCGCCAGCCAGACCATCCCGATCATCGCCATCGCGCCGATGATCATCGTGGTGCTCAACGCGGTCGGGATTTCGGGGCTGCTGCCCAAGGCGATGATCTCGATGTATCTCAGTTTCTTCCCGGTGGTGGTGGGCATGGTCAAGGGGCTGCGCAGCCCGCGGGTGATGCAGCTCGACCAGATGCGGACCTGGAACGCCTCGCCGGCGCAGACCTTCTGGAAGCTGCGCCTGCCGGCGTCGATGCCCTATCTCTTCACCTCGCTCAAGGTCGCCATGGCGGCAAGCCTCGTGGGCGCCATCATCGGTGAATTACCCACCGGAGCGGTGGCGGGGCTGGGCGCGCGGCTGTTGACCGGCAGCTATTACGGCCAGACCATCCAGATCTGGAGCGCGCTGGTGATGGCGGCGGCGCTGGCGGCGGTGCTGGTCGGCCTGATCGGGCTGCTTCAGCGGTTCACGCTGCGGCGCATGGGGATGGCGCAATGACCTGGCTCGTCGCGGGTATCGTCGTCTGGGCGCTGGGCTGGTGGATCAACTCCACCCTCGCGCGCCGGCCGCGCACGCGCCTCACCCGGACGGTGGTGCCCATCGTCTTCGGGCTGACGGTGATCGCGATCTGGGAATGTGTGGTGCGCGGGCTCGACATCCCGTCGGTGCTGCTGCCGGCGCCGAGCATGATCGCCGCGCGCTTCGCCGTCGCCACCGGAATCCTGTGGGAGGATTTCGTCCAGACCGCCATCAAGGGCGCGCTGACCGGCTATGTGATTGGCTGTGGCGCCGCCATCCTGGTCTCGATCGCGGTCGATCGCTCGCCGTTTTTGCAGCGCGGCCTTTTGCCGGTGGGCAACTTCGCGGCCGCCCTGCCGATCGTCGGCATTGCGCCCATCCTGGTGATGTGGTTCGGCTTCGACTGGCAGTCCAAGGCGGCGGTGGTGGTGGTGATGGTGTTCTTCCCGATGCTGGTCAACACCGTGCAGGGGCTGCAGGAAAGCGACGCCATGCAGCGCGACCTGATGCGCACCTATGCCGCGAGCTATTGGCAGACGCTTTTCAAGCTGCGCCTGCCGGCGGCGATGCCGTTCATCTTCAACGGGCTCAAGATCGCCACCACGCTGGCGCTGATCGGCGCCATCGTGGCCGAGTTCTTCGGCTCGCCGGTCAGGGGCATGGGGTTTCGCATCTCGACCTCGGTCGGGCAGCTGGCGACCGATCTGGTCTGGGCCGAGATCGTGGTGGCGGCGCTGGCCGGGTCGGGCTTTTACGGCGCGGTTGCGCTGATCGAGCGTGCCGTGACATTCTGGCATCCGTCGCAACGGGGCCGGGGATAACGAAACCGGAAAACTGCAACAAGGGAGACGATCATGAAAACATATCTCAAGACGATCGGCGTGGCCGCGGCTGGGCTGTGGGCGGGGATGGCCGCCACTTCGGCGCTGGCCGCCGACGAGGTGACGCTGCAGCTCAAATGGGTGACCCAGGCCCAGTTCGGCGGTTATTACGTGGCGCTGGACCAGGGCTTCTACGACGAGGAGGGGCTCGACGTCACCATCAAGCCGGGCGGCCCCGACATCGCCCCGCCGCAGGTGATCGCCGGCGGCGGCGCCGACGTGATGGTCGACTGGATGCCGGCGGCGCTGGCGAGTCGCGAAAAGGGGCTGGCGCTGGTCAACATCGCCCAGCCGTTCAAGAGTTCGGGCATGATGCTGACCTGCCGCAAGGACAGCGGCATAACCTCGCCCGAGGATTTCCGCGGCAAGACGCTGGGTGTCTGGTTCTTCGGCAACGAATACCCGTTCCTGAGCTGGATGAGCCAGCTCGGCATCCCCACCGAGGGGGCGATGACGGGGTCACGGTACTCAAGCAGGGCTTCAACGTCGACCCGCTCCTGCAGCGGCAGGCGGCCTGCATCTCGACCATGACCTATAACGAGTATGGCCAGGTTCTGGATGCCGGGCTCAGCCCGGATGACCTGGTGGTGTTCAAGTACGAGGATCAGGGCGTGGCGACGCTCGAGGACGGGCTCTATGTGCTCGAGGACCGGCTGGACGACCCGGCCTTCGTCGACAAGATGGTGCGGTTCGTGCGGGCCTCGATGAAGGGCTGGAAATGGGCCGAGGAGAACCCCGAGGAGGCGGCGATGATCGTGCTCGACAACGACGCCACCGGCGCCCAGACCGAGCATCACCAGGTGCGCATGATGCGCGAGATCGCCAAGCTGACCGCCGGTTCCAACGGCGCGCTCGACCCGGCCGATTTCGAGCGCACGGTCCAATCGCTGCTTTCGGGCGGGTCGGCCCCGGTCATCACCAAGCATCCCGGCGATGGCGCCTGGACGCACATGATCACCGACAAGGCGCTGGACTGACACCCCGGCCCGGACCGACGAGACAGGCCCGCCCCGGCTACAACCGGGGCGGGTCCTATTGTCGCGGCAGGGGCCGGTCATCGGGTGTGGCCGGGCGATTTTGCTGCCACATTGCTGCCACATTGGCCGTGGTGGGGGCGTATCCGTTCAGAGCCACAACATGTTGATACCACGCATTGAAGAGCGCCCCAAATCCCCTTGAATTGACGGCTTTATTCGTGATTTGCGCTGTGCTAGCCTTGGGTCAATAATAATCCCGCCAGGCATCAGGCACGGGCGGCGAGAGGCAGTAAGAGCAGGTTCATGAGAACCCGGAGCAGACACTCCATCCGGTGGGGGCTGGTCGCGTTGGCCGCCATCTGGATGTTGGCGATCGTCCCGCTCAGCGTGGCGGCGGCACCCTATGCCGCCATGGTGATGGATGCACGCAGCGGCGAGGTGCTGCATGCCAGCAATGCCGACACCCGGCTGCACCCGGCATCACTGACCAAGATGATGACGCTCTACATCGTCTTCGAGGCGGTCGAGAACGGCGAGATCGGGCTCGATGACCAGGTAACGATCTCACGCCACGCGGCCAGCGAACCGCCCAGCAAGCTCGGGCTGCGCGCGGGCCAGAGCATCCGCCTGCGCTATCTGATCCGCGCCGCCGCGGTGCGCTCCGCCAACGACGCCGCCACCGCGCTGGCCGAGGCGGTCGAGGGGTCCGAGGCGCGGTTCGCGCGGCGGATGAACCGCACCGCGCAGGCGATGGGCATGACCCGCACGACCTTCAGGAACGCGCATGGCCTGACCGAGGAGGGCCACCTGTCCACCGCCCGCGACATGACCGTTCTGGGGCGGCACCTGATCTACGACTATCCGCAGTACTACAACCTCTTCTCGCGGCTCACCGCGGATGCCGGAGTGCGCACCGTGCGCCACACCAACCGCAACCTGCTGAGCAGCTACGCGGGCGCCGATGGCATCAAGACCGGCTATACCAGCGCCTCGGGGTTCAACCTGACCGCCAGCGCCGAGCGCGGCGGCACCCGCATCATCGCCACCGTCTTTGGCGGGCGCTCGTCGGCGACGCGCAACGCCAAGGTGGCGGAACTGCTCGATCTGGGATTTCGTCGCGCGCCCACCCGGATGGCGCTGTCGCGGCCCGCGCGACCGCCCTATCTGGGCCGGATCGGCGGCGAGACGGACCCAGGTACCTATGGCCACAAGGTCCGGCTGATTGGCGCGGCCGCGGTCCAACGCAGCCTGCGCCCCCGTGTGCGGCCCTCGATCGCGCCGCCGGTGGTGGCCGTCCAGGTTGCCGAGGCCGATATCGAAGAGGCCCTGCGCGCCGCCCAGGACGAGCCTGCACCCGATCTTGCCGAGGGCGACAAGGACGGCGACACCGAACCGAGGACCACGCCGGTCGCCCGCCCCGCCGAGCTGACCCTGGCCAGCGTCGACCCCGCCGCTGTGGCGGAGCAGCCCGAAGAGCGGCTGGTCGAGCGCGTCTCGACCTCGGGCGGGCGGCACTGGGGCATCACCGTGGGCCGCTATCCCAGCGAGTATACGGCCCGCAAGGTGCTGCTGCAGATCGCGCTGACCGAGATCAGCACACTCGACGGCAGCCTGCGCAAGGTGCGCAAGCGCGCGGACGGGTTTGACGCCAATTTCATGGGGCTGACGCGCGAGACCGCGGAACTGGCCTGCCGACGCCTGCAGGCGCAAAAGATCACCTGCTTCATGATCGAGCCGTCCGGTTGAGGGTCGCGGACCGGCGTGTTATTTCATCCTATTGAATTCTTCCTGTCCGGCCCGCATGCGGGCCGGGCATCGCCCGCCCACCCCCGTCACGCCATAGGCGTGCCTGCGGCACGACGCGGGCGCATTCGCACCCACCCGGGCGGTCGCATGCCCTCTGGTCGCAGCCGAGTGAATCCGGTCCGGCGCAATACGCTCGAAGACGCCCCCTACGGTTTGGGGTGGTCGTCGTAGTCGTTGTTGAGGATGCGGCGGGCGTCGCCCTCGGGGTCGTCGTACTGGTTGGTCCTGACCGTCCAGATGAAGAAGGCGAGCCCCAGCCCCCCAGTACCAGCGAAATCGGAATGAGCCAGGCCAGAACGTTCATGGCCGGTCACCGCAACCGCAGGGCATTGAGCGAAACCGTGATTGACGAGGTCGACATCGCCAGCGCCGCGATCAGCGGCGAGCAGAGCCCGGCCACCGCCAGCGGCACGGCGACGATGTTGTAAAGCGTGGCAAGGCGGAAATTCTCGGAAATGCGCCGGGTCGCGGATTGCGCGGTTTTCATCGCGTCGGCGATGGGCGAGAGATCACCCCCAGAAGCACGATGTCGCTCGCGACCCGCGCGGCGTCGAGCGCCGAGGCCGGCGAGATCGACACATGCGCCGCCGCCAGCGCCGCGGTGTCGTTGAGCCCGTCGCCCACCATCAGCACATGCCGGCCCTCGTCGGCCAGCGCGGCCACGCGCGCGGCCTTTTCGGCGGGCAGCGCCTCGGCCATCCAGTTGTCGATGCCGAGCCGGCGGGCCAGTGCCTCGACCGCCGGGGTGCTGTCGCCCGAGATGAGACAGACCTCCTTGCCGGATGCCCTGAGCGCTGCCACGGCCGCGTCGGCGCCCTCCCGCAGCCGGTCGGCAAAGGTGATCGCAACCGTCGACCCGTCGCCGCGGTCGAGGAACGTCGCGGTCCGGTCGCGGGCCTCGGCGCCCACCCACGAGGCCCGCCCTAGGCGCACCTGTCTGCCCGCGTACATCCCGCTGGTGCCGTAGCCCGGCACCTCGGTCAGCCCGCTCACCTCGGCCGGGGCGACGCCGGCGGCCAGCGCCGCGCGCTCGATCGCTTGCGCCAACGGGTGCGCCGAGCCGCGCGCCAGCGCCAGCGCCAGTGCGGCATCGGCTGGGGAAAGGCGGTCGAAATTCTCCGGCTCGGGGGTGCCGGCGGTCAGCGTGCCGGTCTTGTCGAAGATCACCGTGTCGACCTGCGCCAGTCGTTCCAGCGCGGTTTCGTGCTTGATCAGCATCCCGCGGCGGAAAAGGCGACCGCTGGCGGCGGTGGTCACCGCCGGCACCGCGAGACCCAGCGCGCAGGGGCAGGTGATGATCAGCACCGCCGCGGCGATGTTGAGCGCGGTGCGCATGTCCCGGGTGGCGACCAGCCAGCCCAGAAATGCCAGCGCCGACAGGATGTGCACGCCGGGCGCGTAGAGCTTGGCCGCGCGATCCGCGAGCGGCGTGTAGCGCGAGCGCCCCGACTCCGCCACCGCCACCAGATCGGCCATCCGGTGGAGCGAGGTCTCGGCCCCCACCGCCGTGGCGCGCAGCGTCAGCGGGCCGGTGAGGTTGACCTCGCCGGCCGAGACCGGCTGGCCGGGACCGGCAAAGACCGGCACCGTCTCGCCGGTCAAAAGCGAGCGGTCGAGCTCGGACGTGCCCTCGACGATCTCGCCATCGACCGGCATCCGCCCGCCGGGCCGCACCCGCAGCAGGTCACCCACGGCCAGCCCGGCCACCGCGACGGTTTCCTCGGTTCCATCGTCGTTCAGCCTTGTGGCGCGCGGCACCTCGAGCGCGGTCAGCTCCTCGGCGGCCGAGCGCGCCACCGCCCTGGTCCGGTGATCGAGATAGCGGCCCGCAAGCAGAAAGAAGGTCAGCGTCAGTGCGGCGTCGAAATAGGCATGCGCGCCCGACAGCGAGGTTTCCCACAGCGACGTCACCACCGCCAGCGCGATCGCCAGCGTGATCGGCACATCCATGTTGAGACGCCGGTTGCGCAGCGCCGCCCAGGCATTGACAAAGAAGGGCTGGCCGGAAAAGGCGATGGCGGGCAGGGCGATGGCGGCGGAAATCCAGTGGAAGAGATCCCGCGTCGGCCCCTCGGCGCCGGACCAGACCGAGACCGACAGCAGCATCACGTTCATGGTCGCGAACCCCGCCACGGCGAGCCGCATCAGCAGGGCGCGCCCGGCGCGGTCGGTCGCGGTGGTGCTGAGCGTGCCGGGGTCGAGTTCGTGCGCCTCGTATCCCAGCCCTCGACCAGCGCGCGCAACTCTGCGGCGGTCACCTCCGGTGCGGCGGCGAGGCTGGCGCGCTTGAGCGTCAGGTTGACCCGTGCCGAGATCACCCCGGGATGCGCGTTCAGCGCCGTCTCGATCTTGCTGATGCAGGCGGCGCAGTGGATCGTCGGCAGGCTGAGCGCGATCTGCGCCTCCGCGGGGGCGGCTGTGGCCACCGCCCCCGCCGCCGGCGCCGCGGCGCAGGCGGGACAGGCGGAGACGGGCGGGCGCAGGGTGGCGGTCATCGCGTCAACTCCGGTCGATCACCAGCGGGCGGCGCTGCTGAAAGAGCGTGCCGTCCCCGGCATAGGCCCTGAGCCGCAGGATCCACTTGCCCTTTCCCAGCGCCACCGGCGCCTCGAAGCGTTCGCCGACCCAGACCAGTGCCGGCTCGGTGTCGTCGATGTCCTCGGTCGGGCGGCCGACGCTGGCCTCGATCCGGGCCGGGCGCACCGGCTGACCCGCAGCATCGGTGAAGGCCAGATAGAGCATGCCGCCACTGACACCGGCCTGCAAGTCCCAGCCGAGCGCCTCCTGCGCGGTGCGGCGGGCGTCGAAGCTTTGCGACGCGACATAGCCGTTGCTCACCTCGAGCCCGGGAAAGCTGCGCACCGCCGAGACCGCCAGCAGGATGTTCACGCCGATGATGACGCCGAAGAAGGCAATGAAGCCGATCAGCACGTGCCGCCCGGTGATCTCGCGGCCGGTGGTTTCGCGCTCGGTCATCAATCCGTCCCCCGCCCGTTGAAGATGGTTTCCCTGGAGGCACGGTCGCCGCTTTCGGTGTCCTCGACCCAGAGCCGCACGTCGCTGCGATGCGCCCCGGCCGGAGCCGAGTCCGGCGGCGCGATCAGATAGACCCGCTGCAACCGCTGGGCATTGGCGTCGACTGTGACGATGTCGCCGTCGGTGCCCTCGAGTTCCAGCCGGATCTCCGGATCGGCCTTGACACTCAGTTCAAACGGCCGTGCCTCGCCCTGCTTGTTGCGCAGCCGCACCTCGTAGGTGTTGCGGATCGACCCGTCGGCAAGCGTCACGTAGGTGGGGTTACGCACCGGAGCCACGGTGATGTCGATCTCGGGGCGGATGAAGAGCGCGACCACAAGGCCCACCCCCACCAGCGACCAGAGCGCGGTGTAAAGCACGGTTCGCGGGCGGAAGATGTGCCTCCACACCGGTTTGGGCGGCTCTCCGCCGCGCTCGCTTTCCTCGTCGGTCAGCGCCATGTAGTCGATCAGCCCGCGCGGCTTGCCGATCCTTTCCATCACATCGTCACAGGCGTCGATGCAGAGCGCGCAGGTGATGCATTCCATCTGCTGCCCGTCGCGGATGTCGATCCCCATCGGGCAGACATTGACGCAGGCCATGCAGTCGATGCAGTCGCCCTGCTCGGCCCCCGCCGCCACCGCCTCGGAATGCTTGCGCGGCTCGCCGCGCCATTCGCGATAGCCCACCGTCAGCGTTTCCTCGTCCATCATCGCCGCCTGGATGCGCGGCCAGGGGCAGGCGTAGATGCAGATCTGCTCGCGCGCGAAACCGCCGAAAAAGAAGGTGGTTCCGGTCAGCACGGCGATGGTGGTGTAGGCAATGGGATGGGCCGAGAGTGACGAGATCGCGCAGAAGCGTCGGCGCGTCGGCGAAATAGAACACCCATGCGCCGCCGGTGCCCACCGCGATCAGCAGCCAGACCACCCATTTGGTGACCCTGAGACGGGCCTTGCGGGCATCGAGCGTCTGTTGCCGGTATAGGCGCAGGCGGGCGTTGCGGTCGCCCTCGATCCAGCGCTCGACGAGGATGAAGAGGTCGGTCCACACCGTCTGCGGGCAGGCATAGCCGCACCAGACCCGCCCCAGCGCCGAGGTGAAGAGAAAGAGCCCCAGCCCCGCCATCACCAGCAGGCCGGCCACGAAATAGAACTCGTGCGGCCAGATCTCGATCCAGAAGAAGAAGAAGCGCCGATGCGCGAGGTCGACCAGCACCGCCTGGTCGGGCAGTTCCGGGCCGCGGTCCCAGCGCAGCCAGGGCGTGACATAGTAGATGCCCAGCGTGACCGCCATGATCGCCCATTTGAGATTGCGGAACTTGCCGGTGACCCGTCTTGGAAAGACCGGCTCGCGGGCAGCGTAAAGGGTGGGCCCGGTGCTGGGCTGGGGGTCTGCCACGGTCTCACTCCACTGGCGGCTGTGGTCGATTAGCCTTCTGTCATCTAGCATCCGGCCGGGCTTTGACATGCGTCAAATTGTGACTCGCACGCTGACCTATTGCCGACCCGGCATCCCCGCCGCCTGCCGCCAGAGCCAGGCGATCAAGGCCCGCACCGGCGTGCAGTACCAGAGCACGTCATACCGGGGCAGGGTAACGTCTATACCGCGTATCGTGCCATGGAATGCAAGCCCGCGGGCGGTCGGCGCCGCCCGCGGGCTTGCATCAGGCGTTATTCGCCACCGCCGAGTTGGTGGACATAGACCGTGACGGCGCGGATCTCGGCCTCGCTGAGCCGTGTCTGCCAGGGCGGCATCACCCCGAAGCGGCTGTCGGTGACGGTCTCGACGATGGTCGCGTAATCGCCGCCGTAAAGCCAGATCGCATCGTTGAGCGCCGGCGCGCCCTGGAAGATGTCGCCGCTGCCGTCGTCCATGTGGCAGACCGCGCAGTTGTCCAGAAACACCTCCTCGCCCGCCGCCACGGCCTCGGCATCGGGCGGCGTGCCACCCGACAGCGTCATCACGTAGTTGGCGACCTGGGCGATCTCCTCGTCCTCGAGGATGTCGCCGAAGGCGGGCATCTCGGAATAGCGCGCGTCGGGGTCGTCCTCGCTGCGGATGCCGTGGGTTACGGTGGTGTGGATGTCCTCCATGGTGCCGCCCCAGAGCCAGTCGTTGTCGAGCAGGTTGGGATAGCCCTTGGCCCCGGCGGCGCCCGATCCGTGGCACTGCGCGCACCAGGTCTTGAACACCGCCGCGCCGGCCGATGTGGCGTAGGCCTGCAACTCGGGGTCGTCCGCGATTGCGGTCAGCTCGGCCGAGGCCGGGCGTTCGTTTATGGCGGCGTTGGCGGCCTCGGCCTCGGCGATGGCCTTGGCCACGTTCTCGCGCGTCGACCAGCCCTTGTAGCCCGTGGTCGCGCCCTCGATCAGCGGCCAGGCGGGATAGGCGATCGAGTACCAGATCGCCCAGACGATGGTGGCGTAAAAGACCCACAGCCACCAGCGCGGCAGGGGATTGTTGTATTCCCGGATGCCGTCCCACTCGTGGCCCGTGGTTTCCGGCTCCTGACGTTCCTGTCTGGGTTGTCTTGCCATCGTCCTTACGCCTCCTTGGCGCTTTCCCCACGCCGGGGGGCGGGTTTGTCTTCGTGCCGGAACGGGATGTTGCGGGGTTCCTCGTAGGTCTTCGTGCCGCCGGGGCGCATCACCCAGACCACCACGCCGATGAAGAACGCGAAGAGGAAAAGCAGCATCCAGCTGTCGGCGAACTGTCGCAGAAGGGTGTAATGTTCCATTTCCGCCCCCTTACCGGCTGGCCACTGGCGTGAAGGTCGAGAAATCGACCAGCGTGCCCAGCATCTGCAGATAGGCAATCAGCGCGTCGGCCTCGGAAATCCCGGGCTGGCGGTCGAAGTTGCGCACGCCGACGGTGTCGCCGTAGCGTTCCAGCAGCCCGTCGTAATCGCTGTCGGGGTCGGCCTGCGCCCGGAAATCGGCCGCCGCGTTCTCGATCATCGCCTCGCTGTAGGGCACGCCCACCATCGCGTCGGCGCGCAGCCGGTCGGCGATGTGCCGGGGCTCGATCAGCCGGTCCTCGAGGAAGCCGTATTTCGGCATCACCGATTCGGGAACCACCGATTGCGGATCGCGCAGGTGGTCGAGGTGCCATTCGTCCGAATAGCGCCCGCCGACGCGCGCGAGGTCCGGTCCGGTGCGCTTCGATCCCCACTGGAACGGGTGGTCGTACTGCGATTCCGCCGCCAGCGAGTAATGCCCGTAACGCTCGACCTCGTCGCGCATCGGCCGGATCATCTGGCTGTGGCAGACATAACAGCCCTCGCGGACATAGATGTCGCGCCCGACCAGTTCCAGCGGGGTGTAGGGGCGCATGCCCTCGACGTCCTCGATGGTGTTTTCCAGCCAGAAGAGCGGCGCGATCTGCACGATGCCGCCGATGCTCACCACCAGAAAGGCGAAGATCGTCAGCAGCGTGATGTTGCGCTCGAGAACCTGGTGCTTGTCGAGAAAGGCCATTTTTCGTCCCTCCCCTTATTCGGCCGGGACAGCGGAGTTGGTCGGCGCGATCGCCGGGCTCCGTCTGACGGTCATGTAGAGGTTGTAGCACATGATGATCGCGCCGGTGAGGAAGAGCAGCCCGCCCAGGCCGCGCACCACGTACATCGGGAACTTGGCGGCCACGGTGTCGGCGAAGCTGTTGACGAGGAAGCCGTTGGCGTCGACCTCGCGCCACATCAGCCCTTCCATGATGCCGGTCACCCACATCGAGGCGGCGTAGAGGATGATGCCGATGGTGGCGAGCCAGAAATGCCAGCTGACCATGCTGAGACTGTAGAGCCGCTCGCGGTTCCACAGCCGCGGCACCAGGAAGTAGAGCGCGCCGAAGGTGATCATGCCGTTCCAGCCCAGCGCGCCGGAATGGACGTGGCCGATGGTCCAGTCGGTGTAGTGCGACAGCGAGTTGACCGCGCGGATCGACATCATCGGACCCTCGAAGGTCGACATGCCGTAAAACCCGATCGAGATCACCATCATGCGGATCACCGGGTCGGTCCTGAGCTTGTCCCAGGCACCCGAGAGCGTCATCAGGCCGTTGATCATGCCGCCCCAGCTGGGCATCCACAGCACCACCGAGAACACCATTCCCAGAGTGCCGGCCCAGTCGGGCAGGGCGGTATAGTGCAGATGGTGCGGGCCGGCCCAGATGTAGATGAAGATCAGCGCCCAGAAGTGGATGATGCTGAGCTTGTAGCTGTAGACCGGGCGTTCGGCCTGTTTCGGGACGAAATAGTACATCATGCCCAGAAAGCCCGCGGTCAGGAAGAAGCCCACCGCGTTGTGCCCGTACCACCATTGCGTCATCGCGTCCTGCACACCCGAAAACAGCGACACCGATTTCGAGCCGAAGATCGAGACCGGAACCGAGAGGTTGTTGACCACATGCAGCATCGCGATGGTGACGATGAAGCTGAGATAGAACCAGTTGGCGACGTAGATGTGACGCTCGCGCCGCTTGACGATGGTGCCGATGAAGATCGCAAGATAGGCCAGCCAGACGATGGTCAGCCACCAGTCGACATACCATTCCGGCTCGGCGTATTCGCGCGACTGCGTGGCGCCCAGCACATAGCCAGTGGCCGCCAGCACGATGAACAGCTGATAGCCCCAGAACACGAACCACGCCAAGGTTGCCGCCCCAGAGCCGCGCCGCGCTGGTGCGCTGCACGACATAGAGCGAGGTGGCGATGAGCCCGTTGCCCCCGAAGGCGAAGATGACCGCCGAGGTGTGCAGGGGCCGCAGCCGGCCGAAGTTCAGATACCCCTCGGCCCACTCGAAGTTGAGATGGGGAAACGCCAGCTGGAAGGCGATGAAAGTGCCGACGAGAAACCCGACGACGCCCCAGAGGGCGGTCGCGATCACCCCGGCGCGCACCACGCCGTCCATGTATTCGCCCGACAGGTCGGTCCGCAGGACCGGTTCGTCGGTGTTGCGCAGAACCCAGATGAAGACGGCCGCGGCCGCCAGAGCCACGGTCAGCGCGTTCACCAGGTAGGCCAGGTCGCGCGCAAAGTTCGCCGCGAACAGCGCCAGGAGGACGATCACCCCCAGCACCACCAGCTTGACATAGTTCGCCATGTTCTCTTGTCCCTTCGCCTCGTCAAACGGCGCCGCCCCCCGGGTTGCGCGGATGCTTCAGACGGTTTCTCTATTGCGCGGACGGACCAAAGGATACTTTGATCTGCATCAATAGGCCCGCGCCGGACGATTTTTCCATGCAACCGCGACCCAGTTGACACGTATCAAAGTGACGCGCGGTGCGGGGGCGTAGGGTGAGGACGAAATCGCTCTTGAACGGGAGGACGGAGCCGGAATGACATACAAGAGCCTCTTTTCGGTACTGACCGACGCGGCGCTGATCGACGAAACCCTTGATCACGCCGTGGCGATCGCCGCCGCCCATGACGCGCATCTCGACGTGCTCTGCCTCGGTGTCGACCGCAGTCAGACCGGATACTACTATGCCGGGGCCAGCGCCGTGGTGCTGCAGGAGACGCTGGAACGCGCCAAGGAGGACTCCGAGGAGATCGAGAAGAAGGTGCGCGCGCGGCTCAAGCACGAAAGCATTCGGTGGTCGGTCGAGGCGGGGGTGTCGCAACTGGCCGATATCGGCCGCCATGTCGCCACGCGGGTGCGGTTTTCCGACCTCGCGGTGCTGCCCAAGCCCTATGGCGAGGGCCGCGGCATAGAGCTGGAGCCGGTTACCGAATCGACCCTGTTCGAGGGCAGCACCCCGGCGATGATCGTTCCCGACGGAACGACACCGCAGCCGGCGCCCAAACGAATCATGGTGGGCTGGAACGAGAGCATCGAGGCGCTGTCGGCGGTGCGCGCGGCGCTGCCGCTGCTGAGCGCGTCCGAAGCGGTGCATGTGGTGGTGATCGACCCGCCCACGCACGGGCCGTCGCGCTCAGATCCCGGCGGGCTCTTGTCGCAGTATCTGGCGCGCCACGGGGTCAGGGTGGAAATCGACGTGCTGTCCAAGACCCTGTCGCGGGTGTCGGACATCCTGCTGCGCCATGCCTCGGACGTGGATGCCGAGATGATCGTGATGGGCGCCTATGGCCATTCGCGCTTCCGCGAGGCGATCTTCGGCGGCGCCACCCGCACAATGCTGGAGGACGCGACGCTGCCGGTGCTGATGGCGCATTAGCGCGTGCCGCGTTCGATCGGGACCACCCGTCCCACCTGATCCGGGATCTCGTCCAACCGGGGCAGGGGTCCCGGCTCGGGGGCCGGGGCGCGCATGGGTGCGAGGGGCAGCGCCTCAGGCCAGCAGGCCGCCGTCGCAGTCGTCGCCGGCCTCTTCCATCAGGCGGTTGAAATCGGGCACGGTGACGTGACGCTTGCCCTGCAGCACGATCACCCCGTCCTTGCGCAGGGCCGAGATCTGGCGGCTCACCGTCTCGAGCGTCAGGCCCAGATAATCGGCCATTGCCTCGCGCGTCAGCGGCAGGTCGAAGGCCAGGTTCCCGCTCGCCTTGCCGTAGGCCAGTGAGGCATCACGCCGGGCGATGATGGTCAGCAGCGAGGCAATCTTCTCGCGTGCGGTCTTGCGGCCCAGCACCAGCATCCATTCGCGCGCCGCGTCGAGTTCGTCGAGCGTCATCTCCAGCAGCCGGTGGGCGATGTTGGGGGTGTTGCTCATCAGCTCCTCGAACGGCTTGCGGCGAAAGCAGCACATCACCACGTCCGAGGTTGCCACCACGTCGTAGACCGCCCTCTCGCGCCCCGGCCGGCCGACGAAATCGGAGGGCAGCAGGAGGCCCACCATCTGCGTGCGCCCGTCTTCCATCGCCCGGGTCAGCGTGGCGATGCCCGATACCACCGAGCCCACGAAATCCATCCGGTCGCCGGCCCAGATCACCGTCTGCCCGGCTTCGAAGTTGCGGTAATACTTGACGCGATCGAGCTGCGCCAACTCGTCCGCCTCGCAGCGGGCACAGACCGCGCGATGCCGGATCGGGCATTCGCCGCAATCCCGCGGAATTGCCTTGGTTTCTTCTTTCAGCATGGCAAGACCGCCTGGATAATTGATCTGGGTCAAAGTTCGGAATCGACCCGCCCATTAAGGCTAGCCGCATGGTCACGAAATCTCAACTGGGCATGCTGGGTCTTTTTCGACGCAAAGGTGCCCCGCTACACCAGTTATCCCACCGCGCCGCATTTCAGCCATGAGGTGCGGGCGGAGCCGTTCACCCGGTGGATCGGCGCGATTCCGCCGGGCGCGCGGATATCGCTTTACGTGCATGTGCCCTTTGCCGGCGGCTGTGCTGGTTCTGCGCCTGCCGCACCCAGGGCACGCAGTCCGACAAGCCGGTGGCGGCCTATCTCGAGACGCTGCTGACCGAGCTGCGGATGCTGGCCGGCCTTCTGCCCGAGGGGGTGACGCTGTCGCGGCTGCACTGGGGTGGCGGCACGCCGACCCTGCTGGCGCCGCAGATGATGGAAGACCTTGCCGGGACCATCCGCGAGGTCGCGCCCTTCAATGCCGATACCGAGTTCTCGGTCGAGATCGACCCCAACGAGATCGACGGCGACCGGCTCGACGCGCTCGCCCGCGCCGGCATGAACCGTGCCTCGATCGGGGTGCAGGATTTCGACGAGCGCATCCAGGCCACCATCGGCCGGATGCAGAGCTACGACATCACCAGGTCCGCGGCCGACGAAATCCGCGCCCGCGGCGTGGCCAGCCTCAACGCCGACATCCTCTATGGCCTGCCGCACCAGTCGAAGGAACGGATCACCGCCAGCGTGCAGAAACTGCTGACGCTCGAACCCGACCGGGTGGCGCTCTACGGCTATGCCCATGTGCCGTGGATGGCCAAGCGCCAGCAGCTGATCCCGTCGGATGCGCTGCCGACGCCCGAGGAACGGCTCGAACTCTTCGAAACCGCGCGGCGGCTGTTCCTGTGGGACGGCTACGACGAGATCGGCATCGACCATTTCGCCAAGCCCAGCGACGGGCTGAGCGTGCCCGTGCCGAAGGCCGGCTCAGGCGCAACTTCCAGGGCTATACCGACGACACCGCCGAGGTGCTGATCGGCGTCGGCGCCTCATCGATCTCGCGCTTTCCGCAAGGCTACGCCCAGAACGCGCCGGCGACCGGCGCCCACACCGCCGCCATCCGCGAGGGCCGCTTTTCCACCACCCGCGGGCACGCGTTTTCGCCCGACGACCGGATGCGTGCGCGGATCATCGAACAGATCATGTGCGAGTTCCGCGTCGATGCGGCCGAGATCGTCGAGCGGTTCGACATCACCCGAGACGGGCTTTTGGACATGCTGCAGGGCGTGGCGGACGGCTTTGACGGGCTGGTCGAGGTCACCGAGGCCGGGCTTTCCATCCCGCCCGGCGCCCGGCCGCTGACGCGGATGATCGCGCGCGGCTTCGACGCCTACGAACTCGACAAGGCCGGCCACAGCTCGGCGATCTGACCGGTGCCGGCATTGGAGCATGCCGCGTTCGATCGGAAACACTTGCCCCGGCCAACTGCCCGTCCTCAGGAAATGCGCTCCAGCGCGGCCCTGGAGCAGGGATTTCGCATATTCCGTTCGCGGGCGCTCGAAGAGCTCCTCGGCGTCGCCGTACTCGACGATGTCGCCCTCCTTCATCACCGCCACCTTGTGGCTCATCGCCCGCACCACCGTCAGATCGTGGCTGATGAAGATGTAGGTCAGCCCGTATTTCTCCTGCAGCCGGCGCAGCAGCTCGACGATCTGCACCTGCACCGTCATGTCGAGCGCGCTGGTGGGCTCGTCCAGCACCACCAGCTTGGGCCGCAGGATCATCGCCCGCGCGATGGCGATGCGCTGGCGTTGCCCGCCCGAGAACTCGTGCGGGTAGCGGTCCATGGTGGCGGGATCGAGATCGACCTCCCCCATCACCTCGGCCACCAGATCGCGGGTGGGGCGGCCGCCGGGGCTGCCGTGCACGCCCAGTCCCTCGGCGATGATCTGCTCGGCGGTCATCCGCGGGGAAAGGCTGCCATACGGATCCTGAAAGACGATCTGCATGTCCGCCCGCCGCCGCCGCAGCCGCCGCGTCGACCAGCCATGCACCTCCTCGCCATCGAAAATCACCCGCCCTTCGGACGCGGTCAGCCGCATGATCGCCAGCGCCAGCGTGGTCTTCCCCGACCCGCTCTCGCCGACGAGGCCCAGGGTCTCGCCCGCGCGCACCTTGATGGTGGCATCGTTGACGGCCTTCACATGCCCCACCGTGCGCCGCAGGAACCCGCGCTGCACCGGGAACCAGACCCGCAGGCCCTCGGTCTCGATCAGTGTCGGCGCGTCCGCTCGCACCGGCATCGGCGCGCCCGCGGCGCGCGCGTTCATCAGCGTGCGGGTATAGTCGTGGCGCGGGTTCGCGAAGATTTCCGCCGTCGGGCCGGCCTCGACGATCTCGCCGTCCTTCATCACGCAGACCTTGTCGGCGATGCGCTCGACGACACCCAGATCGTGGGTGATGAAAAGCAGGCCCATCCCCTCGTCGCGCTTGATCCGCGCCAGCAGCGCCAGGATCTGCGCCTGGATGGTGACGTCGAGCGCGGTGGTGGGCTCGTCGGCAATGAGGATGTCGGGCTTGTTGGCCAGCGCCATCGCGATGATCACCCGCTGGCGCTGCCCGCCCGAAAGTTGGTGCGGGTAATCCTTCAGCCGGCTTTCCGGGTCGCGGATGCCGACCCTTTCCAGCAGCTCGATGATGCGCCCGCGCGCCGCCTCGCCGGTCAGCCCCTGGTGCAGTTCCAGGCTTTCGCGGATCTGCTTTTCCAGCGTATGGAGCGGGTTGAGCGAGGTCATCGGCTCCTGGAAGATGAAGCTGATGTCGTTGCCGCGCACCTCGCGCAGCCGCGCCGGCGTGGCGCCGATCATCTCCTGCCCGTCATAGTGCACGCTGCCACTGACCTCGGCCGAAGACCCCAGCAGCGCCACGGTCGCCAGCGCGGTGACCGACTTGCCCGATCCGCTCTCGCCCACCAGCGCCACGGTCTCGCCCCGGTCGACGGTGAACGAGACGCCCTTGACCGCCGGGACCGAGGCACCGTCCCGGCGAAAGCTCACCTTGAGGTCGCGCACCTCCAGCAGGCTCATCGGAACGTCTTTCGCGGATCGAAAGCGTCGCGCACGCCCTCGAAGATGAAGACCAGCAGCGACAGCATGATCGCAAAGGCGAAGAACGCGGTGAAGGCCAGCCACGGCGCCTGCAGGTTCTGCTTGGCCTGCAACGTCAGCTCGCCAAGGCTCGGCGCCGAGGACGGCAGCCCGAAGCCGAGGAAATCGAGCGCCGCCAGCGTGCCGATGGTGCCGGTGACGATGAACGGCAGGAATGTCAGCATCGCCACCATCGCGTTGGGCAGCATGTGGCGGAACATGATCGTCAGGTTCGACACCCCCAGCGCCTTGGCCGCGCGGACATACTCCAGATTGCGCGCGCGAAGGAACTCGGCCCGGACCACACCGACCAGCGCCATCCAGCCGAAAAGCACCATGATGATGACCAGCAGCCAGAAACTTCGCGGCAGGATCGCGAAGAGGATGATGATGACGTAAAGCTGCGGCGTTGCCGCCCAGATCTCGATGATGCGCTGGAATATCAGGTCGGTGAGGCCGCCGAAATAGCCCTGCACGGCGCCGGCGAAAATGCCGATGACGCTGGAGAGCGCGGTCACGATCAGGGTAAAGAGCACCGACAGCCGGAACCCGTAGATCACCCGCGCCAGCACATCGCGCTTGGTGCCGTCGGTGCCCAGCCAATTCTGTTCATTGGGCGGCAGCGGCGCCGCGCCGCGCCGGTCCACCGGCGTGTTGTAGCTGTAGGGGATGGGTGGCCAGATCGTCCAGCCCCGCTCGATCACCTCGCCCGCCACCACCCCGTCGGCGGCGTCGGTCATCACGCCTTCGGGGTCGTCGAAACAGCTCTCGAGCCCGCCCGAGACGATCAGGCATTCGACCTCGGGATCGGCATAGATCGCCTCGGTGGGAAAATCGCCGCCAAAGGTCGTCTCGGGGTACATCCGGAAGATCGGCATGTACCAGGCGCCCCGATACTGGATCAGGATGGGCTTGTCGTTGGCAACGAACTCGGCCGGCAAGGTCACCGCGAAGAGGATCGTGAAAAGGACGAGCGACCACAGCGCCCGCCGGTTGCGCTTGAAATTGCGCCAGCGGCGCTGGTTGAGCGGCGAGAGCGTCATGCCTGCCCCCCGGCTTTCATCTTGCCCCAAATACTCCAGGGGAGTCCCGGACCCTGTCCGGGACGGGGGCCGCGCCCCCATATCCCCGCCCGCGGATTTCGCATCCCGCTCACCCCTCCCGCGTCTCGAAGTCGATCCGCGGATCGACCAGCACGTAACAGAGATCGCTCAGGATATTGACCACCAGCCCGATCAGCCCGAAGAGGAAGAGCGTGCCGAACATCACCGGATAGTCGCGGCTCAGCGCCGCCTCGAATCCGAGCCGCCCGAGCCCGTCGAGCGAGAAGATCGTCTCGATCAGCAGGCTGCCGCCGAAGAAGACCCCGATGAAGACGGCCGGAAACCCCGCGATCACGATCAGCATGGCGTTGCGGAAGACATGGCCGTAAAGGACGCGCCGTTCGCTCAGCCCCTTGGCGCGCGCGGTCATCACGTAGTGTTTCTTGATCTCGTCGAGAAACGAGTTCTTGGTCAGCAGCGTCAGCGTGGCGAAGGCGGCGATGGTCGAGGCCAGCACCGGCAGGGTGATGTGCCACAGGTAGTCGACCGCCTTGCCCCAGAGGCTGAGCTCGGCGAAATTGTCCGAGGTGAGCCCCCTGAGCGGAAAGATCTGCCAGTAGCTGCCGCCGGCGAAGAGCACCACCAGCAGCACCGCGAAGAGAAACCCCGGGATGGCGTAGGCGGCGATGATGATGCCGCTGGTCCAGCCATCGAACCGGGTGCCGTCGCGCACCGCCTTGGCGATCCCGAGCGGGATCGAGATCAGGTAGGCGATCACCGTCGACCACAGCCCCAGCGTGATCGAGACCGGCATCTTTTCCAGCACCAGGTCGGTGACCGAGATCGAGCGGAAATAGCTCTCGCCGAAATCGAAGCGCATGTAGTTCCACATCATGCCGACGAAGCGCTCGAGCGGTGGTTTGTCGAGGCCGTATTGCGCCTTCAACTCGTCGATGAATTCCTGCGGCAGTCCGCGCGCGCCGGCATAGCCCGTGCTCTCGCCCTCGCGCAGGGTGGCGTCCTCGGCGCCGCCGGCGAAACCGCCAAAGACATCGCCCTCGCCCTGCATCTGCGCGATCACCTGCTCGACCGGGCCGCCGGGCACGAACTGCACCAGCACGAAATTGATCACCATGATGCCGAACAGCGTCGGAATGATCAGCAACAGCCGGCGCAGGATATAGGCGCCCACCTCAGCCGGCCCCCCGGCCCGTCGCGGCGCGCGGCGGCGTCATTGCAGCACCCCCCTGGCGCGCAGGCGCGCATCCTTGTCGGGGTCGACCCACCAGAAATCGAGCACGCCCAGCGCATAGGGCGGGATCGGGTCGGGGTGGGCGTAGATGTCCCAGAACGCCACCCAGTGATCGGGCTTGTAGCCGTCGGGGACGACGATGAACTCGTATCTCAGCGCCCGGTCGAGGGCGCGCATGGTCATGTCCTCCTCGGCCTGGCTTTCGGTCATCAGCGCCGCTTCGATGATCCGGTCGACCAGCGGGCTCGCGAGCCCGGCGGGGTTGAAGAGACTGTATTCGGCGGCCTCCGACCCGAACCGCTGCGCCAGCCCGGTGCCCGCGCCCAGAAGCGCCGGATAGCCGTCAAAGACCAGGTCGTAATCGCGGTCGCGCTCGCGCTGCGAGTACTGCGCCGAATCGACCGCCTCGAGCCGCGCATCGACCGCCATGGATTGCAGGTTGGCGATGTAGTTCTGTGCGATCGCCCGCAAGGTGGGCGAGGTCGAGGCGTTGAGCAGGAAATCGAGCCGCAGCGCCTCGCCGTCGGCATTGCGTAACCGCCCGTCATCGGCCACCTGCCAGCCGGCCTCGGCAAAGAGGTTGAGCGCGGCGCGCAGGTTACGGCGGGTCAGGAGCCGGTCGGGGTCGGACGTGTGCGGCACCCAGGGCTCTTCGGTGAATATCTCGTCGGGCACCAGATCGCCCAGGGAGTCGAAAAACGCGCGTTCCTCGCCTTCGGGCAGGCCCTTCGCCTCCAGCGGCGTGCCTGTCGAAAACGAGCGCTGCTGCTCGAAAAGCCCGCTGTAGAGCGACTGGTTGGTCCACTCAAAGTTGAACCCCAGCGCCAGCGCCTGGCGCACGCGCTTGTCCTTCAGCGGCTCCGAGCCGAGGTTGAAGACGATCCCGGTCATGTCCGGCGGCATCCCGTCGGGCAGCGCCTCCTTGACGACGTCGCCGCGCTGGGTGGCGGGAAAGTCATAGGCGGTGGCCCAGTTCTTGGGGTCCGCCTCGGTTCGGTAGGTCACCGCGCCGGCCTTGAACGCCTCGAAGGCGGCGGTGGAATCGGCGAAGTATTCCAGCCGGATACGGTCGAAATTGTGCCGTCCGCGGTTGATCGGCAGATGCCAGCCCCAATAGTCAGGGTTGCGGCGATAGACGACCCGGCGGTTGACGTCGACCTGCTCGACCACATAGGGGCCCGAACCGGGCGAGGTTTTCAGCCGGCTTTCATCCAGCCCGGCGCCGGTCTCCTCGAACCACTTGCGCGACCATACCGGCACGGTGCCGACCTGGTCGATCAGCGAGCGCCGCGAGATGCCGTCGGTGAAGTAGAACTTGACGGTGTGATCGTCGATCACCTCGACTTTGGGAATGCGCTTGCGCACCGCCTCGGCATAGGATTTCAGCCCCTCGTCCAGAAGCAGGTTGTGGCTGAAGGCGACGTCGTGGGCGGTCACGGGCGTGCCGTCGGAAAACCGCGCCTCGGGGCGCATGTGAAAGATCACCCAGGACTTGTCCTCGGGGTATTCCACGGTGTGGGCGAGGAGGCCGTAAAGCTCGTCATAATCGTCGGCGGGCAGCGATCCGGCGCCCGCCAGCACCTGGCCCAGCAGGCTTTCGTACATCATCGACGAAAGCCCCGCCGCGCGGCCCTTGCGGGTATAGGGGTTCATCGAATCGAAACTGCCCGCGATGGCGATGGAGATCTCGCCGCCCTTGGGCGCATCGGGGTTGACGTAGTCGAAATGGTCGTAGTCGGCGGGGTAGTTCAGATCGCCGAAATAGGAATAGCCGTGGCTCTTGATGATCGTCTGCTGCGCCGGCGCCGCCTGCGCCCATAGCGCGGCGATGGAAAGCGCCATCAGCGCCGCGATAGCGCCGCCGGCGAATGCGCCGCGCGCCGCCGTCCGGCCTGTCTGTCGGGTCATTCCTGCATACCTCCTGCCGATCCCTGTTGCGGCCGCCTGCCTCGGGCCAAGGCTAAATGAGGGGCGCGCCGGTAATCAAGCGCAGATGCGCCGGCCCCTTGCGGATATGACACGGGCCACGAAAAAGGCCACCGCCCGGGCGGGGCGATGGCCTTTGCTGCGCCGATTGGCGCCGGATCACTCGTCGAGGCTTTGCAGATAGGCGATCACGCTGGCACGCTGTTCTTCCTTGCGCAGGCCGGCAAAGGTCATCTTGTTGCCGGGGGCAAAGTCGCGGGGTTTTTCCAGGTATTCGTTCAGCCGGTCCAGCGTCCATTCGCCGCCCAGCCCGATCAGGGCGTCGGAATAGCTGAAATCATCGACGGAGGCCACTTCGCGCCCGACAATGTCCACCAGGTGCGGGCCGACGCGGTTCTGCTCCTTGTCGGCGACATGGCAGGCCTGGCACTGGCGATAGACCTTTTTCCCTTCCTCCGGGTCGGCCGCCGCGACCATCGCGGCAAAGCCGCTGGCGGGCTCCTCGGCAGCCGGTTCGGCGGCAGCCTCATCGACCTTGGGCTCTTCGGCGGGCTCTTCGGCCGTGGCCGGCTCGGCAGGGGGCCTCGTCGGCCGCCTCTTCGGTCATTGCCGCCTCTTCGGCGGGGGCCTCTTCGGCGGGTGCCTCCTCGGCCGGCTCATCCGCCGCCGCCTCTTCGGGGGCTTCTTCCTCGGCCGCGGCCTCGGGTTCCCCCGGCGGGTTCCTCGGCCATTGCCTCTTCGGTCTCGGGCTCGGGCTCAGCCTCGGCGGCGGGCTCGTCCCCGGCCTCGGCGGCATCCATCTGGTAGGTATCGCCGTCGGTCTGATCGAGGAAGGCGATCACGTTGGCACGGTCCTCGATACTGCTCAGCCCGGCAAAGCTCATGATCGTGCCGGGCGCAAACGCCGAGGGCTTGGTGAGGTAATGGTCGAGGTTCTCGGGCGTCCAGACGTCGGCGGCCTTCTCAAGGGCGCCGGAATAGGCAAAGCCTTCGATCGCATCGACCTTGCGCCCGACCACGCCGTAAAGCGAGGGTCCGACGCGGTTCTCGCCTTCTTCCAGCGAATGGCAGGCCTTGCACTTGTTGAACACGCGCTCGCCGCTGCCGGTGTCGGCACTGGCGAAAAGTTCGGCGAAGTCGGGGCCGGCCTCTTCTTCTTCGGCGTCGGCCTCTTCCTCGCCGGTGTCGATCGTATAGGCCTGCTCATAGCCTTCGCCGTGACCGCCGCCGTGATAGATTACGTCGGCCGCCCAGCTGCCGAACAGAAGGATCAGCAGCGACCCGCACAGCGCGCCGACGGCCTTTGTCAGTGTCATTGTGTCGAACATGAGCCCGTATTCCCTTGAATCTCTCGCGGGGTATCTATCCGCTTCCCCTGCTTGCGCGCAAGGTGTAGTTTGCCTGACCAGACCCCCCGGCCGAACGGTTCGCGCGGGCAGTACAGCAAAAAGCCGGACGGCACGATGACCAGACGCATTGCCTTTCAGGGCGAGCCGGGCGCCTATTCGCACCAGGCCTGCCGCGAAACCTATCCCGAGATGGAGGCGATGCCCTGCCGCACCTTCGAGGACGCCATCGAGGCGGTGCGCGAGGGACAGGCCGATCTGGCGATGCTGCCGGTGGAGAATTCGATCTTCGGACGGGTCGCCGACATCCACCACCTGTTGCCGCATTCGGGGCTCTTCATCGTCGCCGAGGCGTTCGTGCGTGTGCGCATCAACCTGCTGGCGGTGCCAGGCACGCCGCTGTCGGATATCACCCAGGCGATGAGCCATACCATGCTCCTGGGCCAGTGCCGGCGGTTCCTGGCCAGCCACGGCATCCACCGCGTATCTGGCGCCGACACCGCCGGCTCGGCCCGGCATGTGGCCGAGGCCGGCCGGCGCGAGGTGGCGGCGCTCGCGAGCGAACTGGCGGGCGAGATCTACGGGCTCGACGTCCTCGCCCGCGACATCGAGGACGAGGGCAGCAACACCACCCGCTTTTTGGTCATGGCGCGCGAACCGGACTGGAGCCGCCGGGGCGAGGACGGGATGATGACCACCTTCGTCTTTCAGGTCCGCAACATCCCCGCCGCGCTCTACAAGGCGATGGGCGGGTTCGCCACCAACGGGGTCAACATGACCAAGCTGGAAAGCTACATGGTGGGCGGCTCGTTTCACGCCACCCAGTTCTATTCCGACATCGAGGGCCATCCCGAAGATGCGCCGGTGCGGCGCGCGCTCGAGGAGCTCGACTACTTCACCTCCGACGTGACCATGCTGGGGGTCTACCCCGCCGACCGCCGCCGGCATCGGGATCCGGCCGGGCCGGGTGACCGGTCACGGAACAAATCCGCCTAACCCGTTCATTCTCATGATATTCTGCGGAAATCGGGACACGGTGTCGTCGCGGTTCCGAGAGCGGTTTGCGCATGTTCCATCACACTGTCGAGCACATCCGGTCGAGCGGAATCACAGCCGCGCGACCCGTCATTGCCTATCCGTTTTCGGCCGCCACTTTCGAGGCATCGGCAACGCCAAGACCCGTTGGCGAAAGACACAACAGACCTCGAAAGGACAACCCAGATGACACGCCTCAAGTTTCTCGCAATCGCCGCCGCGACCGCTGCCGCGATTCCCGCCGTCGCGGCCTTTTCCGCAAATGGTGCCCTGTCGGTGCAGACCCTCGCCGAACTGAGCCAGCAGGAGCGCAGCGGCATCGACAACCCGCACCCGTGGGTGACCGCCGAACTGAGCCAGCAGGAGCGCAGCGGCATCGACAATCCGCACCCGTGGGTGACTGCCGAGCTGAGCCAGCAGGAGCGCAGCGGCATCGACAACCCGCGCCCGTGGGTGACCGCCGAACTGAGCCAGCAGGAGCGCAGCGGCATCGACAACCCACACCCGTGGGCAACGTCCTGATCCCCGTGACGGGCGGACCGCCGCCACCGGCTGGTCGGCCGGGCAGTATACAGGCACTTTCCCGGCCCGGCACCCTTGCCGGGCCGGGTCCGTTACGTACTATCGGGCCGGAAAAAGCCTCAGGCGCCGCGCTGGAAACGCTCGCCGATCTCGGTGGCAAAACCCGCCAACCGGCCCTGAACCCGACTTGACAGATTCTTGCGCGCGAGCTTCAGCGACTGCACCAGCAGCTTGCCCGACAGGTTTCGGGGGTGCAGATCGAACGCCATCGTCAGCCGTGTACTGGTGCGCGACAGCGCCACCAGTTCCGCCACGATATGCCCGTCGAGATTGGCCGATTGCGACGACATCGACAGCCCGTTTGGCGGGTCGTATTCAGTCAACTCCAGTTGCAGTTCGCGCGGCTTGCCGCGAAACTCGAAACGGGCGTCCCAGGTCATGCCGGGACCCTTGCCGGTCAGCGAGTCGATGCGCTGCACCTCGGCGCCGCGACGCATGGCGGCGCGCTCGATTGCCGGGAAATCGGTAAGCTGCTCGAAGACGAACGCGATCGGGGCCTCGATATCCTGCCGGTTGCTGAACTTCATGTCTGTCCCTGTCCCCTGTCCCCTGTCATCGCCGTCCGGTTCCGGTCGGAAGAATCCCTAGCATCATTTCGGGCAAGCCGCCAAGCGGGCTTTGGCGCCCGATCGAAGCATCAGGCCAGCGTGTCGGCCAGCCAACGGCGCAGCAGGAAATGTGCGATGGCGCCCTCGCGCGCCGGCCTGATCCCCGCGTCCAGCCCCGCGAAGGCCGCCATCACCTCCTCGCGGCCGACCCAGCGGGCGTCTTCGAGCTCGACCGGGTCGATGCGGATATCGGTATCCAGCGCCTCGGCGCGGCAGCCCAGCATCAGCGAGCTGGGAAAGGCCCAGGGCTGGCTGGCCAGGTACTCGACCGCGCCGACATGGATGCCGGTCTCCTCGAACACTTCGCGGCGCACCGCCGCCTCGATGGTCTCGCCCGGCTCGACAAAGCCCGCAAGACAGGAATAGAGGCCCTCGGGCCAGCCCGGCGAGCGGCCCACCAGCGCCCGGTTGCCGCTGGTGACCAGCATGATCACCACCGGGTCGCTGCGCGGAAAATGCTGGCCGCCGCAGGTCTCGCAGCTGCGTTGCCAGCCCGCCATGATCATCCGGCTTTCGGTGCCGCAGCGCGAACAGAACCTATGGCTTGCATGCCAGCCGGCCAGCGACTTGGCGGTGGCGGCGCATTCGGCGTCTCGGGGCGTGAGCCGGGCCATGACCCGGCGCAGATCGGCAAAGACCCGGTTTTCGGGCAGGGCGGGGTGGCGCTGTTCGCTGGCGTCGTCGAAACCGCCGCCGGCAGTCCCGGCAGAACCGTCGGGCTGCCACGACGAGATGTCGTGCGCTAGCAGCAGCCGCCCGTCTTCTTCCCGTCCCAGCAGCATCGGGGGCAACCGTGCCTCCGTCAGCACCGCGTGGCCGGGAGGCAGGCGCACCAGCCGGTTCAGGTCGGGCGCGTCCACCAGCAGCTTGCCGCGCCAAAGCAGCACCGTCGCCGCCTGTCCGCGCTCGATTGCCTCGGCGATCGCGGTGGGATCGGCGCGCATCTCGGCGGCGCGATCCAGTTTCGATCCGCCAAAGGTCACGGTTTCGGCGTCTTTCATCGGGCACCTCCCTGCATGTCAGGTGCCACGTTCCGCCGCGCCCGGCAAGGCGGATGCGTGCGGGTGGCATGATCGCCACGAAGACGGCTTGGGGCGATGCCGAGGCGGTTTACAACCCCAAGGTGTCGTCTTACGGTAAATCGTCTTGGGGTTGAGATGGCTTGGATGGGCGGGATGGCGATCGCACACGGAATTGCCATGCAGGCGAAAACCGCACCTTGAACCGGTGGGCGGATATCGCGCCGCAACCCGCGGGCGAAGCGGACACGACGGTGCGCTGTCACCTTCGTCTGCTGGCCACCTCCGACGTGCATGGCGCCATCCTGCCCTATGACTATGCCAGCGGCCGCGACGGCACCGCCTACGGGCTGGCGCGCACCGCGAGCCTCATTTCCCGCGCCCGGCGCGAGGCTCCGGGCGGATGCCTGCTGGTCGATAACGGCGACTTCCTGCAGGGCACGCCGCTCAGCGATCTGCACGACATCGCCGGAGAGAGCGGGCGCCATCCGGTGATCGCGGCGATGAACCGGCTGGGATACGATGCCGCGACCCTCGGCAATCACGAGTTCAACTTCGGCCTGCCGGCGCTGCGCGCGGCGCTCGATCAGGCGACTTTTCCGGTGATCTGCTCCAACGCTCTTGCCCGGCGCGGTGCGCAAGTGGCCGACGACGTCACCCTGCTGCCCCCTTCGGTCATGGTCGAACGCGAGCTTCACGACCGGACCGGTGCCCGGCACCGGCTGCGCGTCGGCTTGCTGGGGCTCCTGCCGCCGCAGATCATGGCCTGGGACAGATTCCATCTCGCGCGCGACGTTTGCGCGCGCGACATCATCGAGACCGCCGCCGCGCGGGTGCCGATGTTGCGCGCGGAAGGGGCCGATCTCGTGGTGTTGCTGGCTCATACCGGACTCGAACACGGTGACGCCGGCATCGAGGCCGAGAACGCCGCGCTGAGCCTGGCGCGGCTGCCCGGCGTTGATGCGATCATCGCCGGCCACAGCCACGAGGTCTTTCCCGATCCGGCCGCAGCGTCCCGTGCGGACGGCCCCGATCACCGCGCCGGCACCTTCTTCGGCGTGCCGGCGGTGATGGCGGGGTTTCGCGGCTCGCATCTGGGGGTGATCGACCTCGACCTCATCCCCGGGCCGCGGGGCTGGCGGGTTGCCGGCCACCGCGTCGAGGCGCGCGCCGTGGCACCGGGCGGCGCCCGCCCGCCGGCCCCGCCCGACCCCGCGATCATCGCTGCCGTGCGCCGCAGCCATGCCGCCACGCTGGCGTATATGCGCGCGCCGCTGGGGCGCACGTCGCGGCCGATCCACAGCTACCTGTCGCGGTACCGGTGCGACCTGCCGGTGCTGCTGGTGGCCGAGGCTCAGCGCGCCGCCGTCGCCCGCGCCCTGACCGGCGGACCGCTCGACGGGGTGCCGCTCCTGTCGGCGACGGCGCCCTTCCAGACCGGCGGACGGGCCGGACCCGATGCCTTTACCGACATCCCCGCCGGCCCGCTGAGCCTGGGCAACGCCGCCGATCTGCAGCCCTTTCCCAACACGCTCTGCGCGCTTTTGCTGAGCGGCGCCGAACTCCGCGACTGGCTGGAACGCTCGGTGTCATGCTTTCGCACGCTCGTCCCCGGCCTGCCCGACCAGCCGCTCTGGGACGCGCGCTTTCCCGGCAACGTCGCCGACACCGTTCTCGGCGTGCGCTACGAGATCGACCTCGCGCGTCCGCCGCTCTACGATGCGCGGGGTGTTGCGCTGGCGGGCGAGGGTGTGCGAGGACGCATCCGCTCGCTTAGCCATCGCGGAGTGCCGGTGCGCGCGGGCGACCGCTTCGTGATGGCGGTGAACAGCTATCGCGCGTTCGGCGGCGGCCCCTATCCGGCCCTGCCCGAGGACCGGCTGGTCCATGCCAGCCGGGCGATGGTTCGCGACGCGGTGGCCGGGTTCCTGGGCGCCGGCGGGCTCGATCGTCTCGACCCCGTGCCAGTGTGGACGTTCGCGCCGATCCCCGGCGCCTCGGCGCTGATCGAGACCGGCCCCGGCCTGCGCCGCCATCCCGGCGATATCGCCGCGATGGGGCTGACCGATCTCGGGCTCTCGGAAGCGGGGTTTCTGCGGCTGCGCCTGCCGCTCGACGGCACGGCTTGCGAAACGGGCGGCTAGGGCTTATCTGTCACGGTGAGAGGTTGGCGCGGGCAAGCGCCTCGCCAACCCGGTCAGGTCCGGAAGGAAGCAGCCGTAACGAGCCCCGCTTGGGTCGTTGTCCAGCCTCTCACCCTTTCATCCCCCTAACTGTTTGAAACGACATGAAGCTCTCGCGAAGAAGGGCTTGCGTCCGCTTTAAGGTGACAACAAAGGGCACAAGGCGCGATTGTCATGGCCGCCAAGACCGGGCACCTGATCAACCGTTCCGGGCGATGTCACGCCCGGCCGGTTGTCCCGAAAGGCCTGAGGTCTGTCATCCGGAACACTGCCGAAAATGTATCGTGTGATGAGATGGCGCGTTTGAGCTTCAGGAGGTCTCTGAAAATGCTTTCTTTTTCGCGACCGAACGCAGCCATATCGGTGCAGGAGGTCGACCCGTAGAGCACCGAAACGAACGTGATTACGAGAAGCTCACCAAGATCATGCTGGGCGTTCCCCGCACACGGATCGGGGACATCACCAAAGGTGGAAAGGAAGATGTGCATGGCGGTGATGGACTCCAAGCGATGAATCCTCCATCCAGAATCTACCTCATACGCAACCGCAAGGGGCGGCGCTCACGCCGCTTGAGCCAAATGCGATTCCTCTGCCGCAAGGGGCACAATCCGCTTGATCAGCAGGCGAAATTAGGCGAGCCTATCGGACAAATGCAAACGAGTCGCCGAATGCCGAATTAAGGTGCAACAATCTGAAATCGGGGGTATTATGCTAACAAAACTCTTAGTTTCATCATATCAAATGTTGGTTGAGATAATTCTGTGGCTTAGCCTTTTGGCAATAGTAGTATTCATTGTACAATCGGGAACTTTTAACAATATTGGCCTTCCTGGAATTATTCTGATGATAGCCGGCTGGTTCGTTTTCTGCGTTGTTGTTGTTGCTCCAACCCTATTAATTCATGATATGCGAGAGAGACTCAAGGCCATCGAAAAGAACACGAACAAGGCGTGAGCCTACCTTCCTATTCTGTTGCTTGGGACGGTTCATCCTGAACAGCGGTTTCATGCCGGCAGTTTGTTGTTTTGGTTCCATCTGAGAGGCCGATTCGAAACGGCGCGTTTGATTTCGTTATGTTGCGAAATTCCTCGTCAGTCGGCAAATAATCGAATCCAATCCCACAAGGGCAGTGTTCAAATCGTTCGGCTGCACACGCAGGCCGACACCCTCGCGATTCTCGGGACAGGCACCTTTTCGGAAAACAGCGCGGAGGTCCGGGAGCGCGGAACGCCGGAGGAGGGTGAGCTGAAGCGTAACGTCGCCGGGGTCGCGTCAACGGACGAGGCGGCGTGACCGGGCGCGGATTGCCGCCTCAGGCTGGCGCTGCCTCGCCATCGGCGCGATCGGGGCAATGAGCATGAAGCGGCAGCACCGCGTGGCTGGTGCAGGGGTAGGCACATAGCCTTGCTTGTCGCCGCGCGCTGTCCTTGGCCGAAATCCGATATGCAGGGCATCGAATGCGGCAAACAGGCCCAGCGTGACGGCCATGAAGAGAAACAGGCCGGAAGGCCCCGCTTGTCCGATGACGAAACCGGCGGCGAACGGCCCCACCGCGGACCCCACGCCATATACCAGCACGAAGCTGCTCGCCGTGGCGATCATCTCGCTGCCGTCGATGCGATCGTTCACCTCGGCAAGACAGACCGAATAGAGCGGCATCAGCGCGCCGCCGAGGATGAAGGCGAGGACGCCTGTCGGCGCGCCATTCGCGCCCTCCAGCATCCCGAGGAAAAAGGGTCCCGACCGCCACGCCGGTCAGACTGCCCGCCAGGATGATCAGCCGGCGATCAAACCGGTCTGACAGCCAACCGAGCGGCCACTGGAACACCAGCGCGCCGATCAGCGTGGCCGAGAGAGTCCAGCCGGTTGCCGCGGCGCCGGACCCCAGCGCATGGCTGACCGAGGGCCACATCGAAAAAATACGCCCCGACCACGGCTCCCATGGTGAAGGTTCCCGCCAGCGCCACCGGTGAAATCGCCAGCAGACGCCCGAGACCGACTCGCGTGGCCAGGACGATGCCCGGGCCACCGGCCCGGCTGAGCGTGACCGGCAGCAGCGCCAGCGACAGGCAGATTGACACCACCGCGAACAGCACAAAGCCCGAGGGGGATGCCAGCGCCAGCATCGGCTGGCTGATCGCCCAGGCCGCATACATGACGATGGAATAGATCGCGAGAACCCTTCCGCGCCAGCCTGGATCAGCCGAGGCTTTCGTTCCGTTTCGGAGCGGTCAGACTCCGCCCTCCCGCGATTACTCGGTGAGTGAGGACAGGTAGGCGTAGAGGTCCTTGGCGTCGTCCTCCTTGCGTACCTTGTAGGTCATCTTGCCGCGGCCGTTCTCGCCGGTGGCCTCTTTCAGCCATTCGGTCGGGTCCTGCACGTAGCCGACAAAGTTCTCCTCGGTCCACTCGATGCCTTGCGCGTTGGCGGCGACCAGCAGATCGGAATAGCGGAAACCCTCGACCGAGCCGGCGGCATGGTCGGTGACGCCGTAAAGGTTCGGCCCTGTGGCCCCGCCCTTGACGATCGTCGCGTCGGGCGATCCGATCGCATGGCAGGCCTTGCACTTTTTGAATTCCTTCTCGCCCTTGTCGGCGTCGCCGTCGGCATGAGCCGGCAGGCCGAGCGCGATGGTGGCGAGAACTGCTGCAATCTTGAATTTCATCGAAGCCTCCGAATTTGGTCCGGTTCCAGTCATCTAGGATGGCATTCACGAAGTCAACGGCACATTGGCCCGTGATCATGCGTCAGGCAACCGCATGGTCGGGGTGGCGAACTCGGTGTTGCCGGCCCATGGTCCGGCGCGGATGGGGGGCGTTCACGGCGCTGGCCTCGACCGCCATTGTCGTCTAGAAACCGTCGCAGACGGCGGCCCCAAACCGGCGAAATCCGAGGTCTCGATGAGTACCAGAACCGTCCAAGCCACCCGCGGCGCCGGGAATGCATGCGAGTCGATTCCGGCGTGGGTCGGCGGCAGGCTGGTGCCTGTCGAAAAGCTCGAGGTCCACCGGCGCGGGCTGAGGCACAAGGCGGTCTCGGTCTTTGTCCTTTGCGGCGACGAGATACTGATCCAGCGCCGCGCGCTGGGCAAGTATCATACGCCGGGGCTCTGGGCGAACACCTGCTGCACCCATCCGCGCTGGGGCGAAAATGCCGAGGACTGCGCCCATCGTCGCCTCGATGAGGAACTGGGGCTCAGGGAAATCGACCTGCAATACCGCGACCGGGTCAGTTACCGGGCCGATGTCGGCGGCGGGCTGATCGAAGACGAGCGCGTCGATATCTTCATCGCTCGCCTCTTCGACAAGCCGCGCCCCGTACCCAACCCCGACGAGGTGATGGATACGGCCTGGGCTGGCCTTGCCGATCTGGCCGAACGTGTCCGTGCCAGCCCGGACCACTTCACCCCGTGGCTGCGCATCTACCTGAGCAAGCACGCCGGCCAGATATTCGCCTGAGGGCCAGCCCGGCTGGTCAGAGGCGGTGATGCGAGCTAGGTGAGGCGCATGGCCAGACTTCTGATCGTCTACCATTCCCGCACCGGCGGGAGCCGCCAGATGGCCGAAGCCGCGGCCGATGGGGCGCGCGGGGAGGCGGAGGTCATTCTCAAGACCGCCGACGCGGCCGGACCCGACGATCTGCTCGCGACCCGAGGCTACATCTTCTGCGCGCCCGAAAACCTCGCGGCCCTCTCCGGGGTGATGAAGGACTTCTTCGACCGCTGCTACTACCCGGTTCTCGGCCGGATCGAGGGGCGCCCCTACGCCCAGATGGTCTGCGCCGGCTCCGACGGCAGCAGCGCGGTGCGTCAGATCGCGCGCATTGCCCAGGGCTGGCGGCTGCGCCCGGTGCAGGAGCCGCTGATCGTGTGCACCCACGCCCAGACGCCTGCGGAAATTCTGGCCGAAAAGACCATTTCCCGGGCCGACCTCGCCCGCTGCCACGAACTGGGCCAGGCGCTCGGTGCGGGGCTGGCGATGGGCGTGTTCTGAAACCCTGCCACATTCATCTGGCCGGAAATACCTTCGGGGGTCCGGGGGGCAGACTGCCCCCCGCCGTGCCAGCCGTTCAGCCCGCGCCCGCGGGCACCGGCAGGGTGCCGGCCTTGTAGGCCGACCAGTCGTCGATATCGGGGTAGTGCTGTCGCCGCCATGCCCGCACGCGCGGGTTCATCACCCGCCGCCACACCGGCGGCACCATCGCCATCGCCGTCATCGGCGGATAGCCGGTGGGCAGTTGCGGCACCTCGGTTTCGGGATAGGATTGCAGCAGCGGAAAGCGCCGCATCGGGTGCAGGTGATGGTCGGCGTGGCGCTGCAGGTTGATCAGGAGCAGGTTCGACACGCGATGGGTCGAATCCCAGCTGTGCCTTGGTCCGACCGGTTCGTATTTCCCCTCGCCCAGATGCCGCCGCGTCAGTCCGTAATGCTCGACATAGTTGGTCAGTTCCAGCTGCCAGACCGCGACGATGGCCTGAAAGGCAAAGAGCCCCACCCCCAGCCAGCCGCCGACCACAAACGCCACGATGAGCGCCGCGGCCTGCAGCGCGATGTAGCGCCAGAACGGGTTCGAGGGATGCCACACCGGCCGCCCGGCCCGCGCGAGCATCGCGCGTTCGGCCCGCCAGGCCGAGCCCGGCCCCTGCCACAGCACGCGCGGAAAAAAGCGCAGGAACCCTTCGTTGTAGCGCGCGGTGACGGTGTCGCGGGGCGTACCCACCAGGGGTGATGGACCAGCAGGTGCTCGGTGCGAAAATGCGAATAGAGCACCATCGCCAGCAGCAGATCGCCCAGCCACCGCTCGAGGCGGGACGCCTTGTGAAAGAGTTCGTGCGCATAGACGATGCCGACGGTGCCGGTGGTCACGCCGATGCCGAACATCACCGAGGAATTTCTCCCAGGTCGGGAACGTGGCGACCTGGGTCAGGTACCAGATGCCGCCGAAGACCAGCGCCGCCTCGATCGGAAACCAGATCCAGGTCAGCAGCCGGAACCAGAACAGCCGCGTGTCGGGCGTGTCGGGGTCGGGATTGCGCAGGTCGCGGCCGAGAATCAGGTCGAAGACCGGCATCGCCACCCAGCCCCAGAGCGGGATGAGCGCGATCCACCAGCCGCCGCGGGTGATCGCCATCGCCGCCAGTGGCACGAATGTAAGCGTGATCCAGTAGGGCCATGCGACTGGCACGTCGGGTCGGGTCATTCTCGGGTCTCCATCTCGCGCGGGGTGAGCGACAGCCAGATGCCGTCGCGCCCGCGCACGGTGAGTTGTGCCGCCGGCACCGGCTCGCGGCCCGGTACCAGCGCCACGTGGTAATGGCGCAGGATCATCGCCAGGATCAGCGTGCCCTCGGTCATGGCGAAGGCCGAGCCGGGGCAGACCCGCGCACCCGTCGAGAACGGCAGATACGCCTTGCGAGAGCTTTCGCGCCCCTCCGGCGTGTCCCAGCGGGTCGGGTCGAACTCGTCGGGGCGGTCCCACAGCCGCTCGTGGCGGTGCAGGTGCCAGGGGCTGATGACGATCTGCGCGCCCCTCGGGACCGTGCGGTTGCGGAAGGTCTCGGGTTTCGCGGCCTCGCGCAGGTACATCGGCACCGGCGGATAAAGCCGCATCGCCTCGCGAAAGACGGCGCGCGCGATTCTCAGTTTCGAGGCGGTCGAGAAATAGATCGTCTCGGGGTCGATCACCGCCTGCGCCTCGGCGGCGAGGTGATCCTGCCAGTCGGGATTGAGCGCCATCAGGTAGAGCGCCCAGGCCAGCGCCGCGGCGCTGGTCTCGTGGCCCGCCAGCATGAAGATGCCGACCTGGTCGGCCATCTCGGCGGCACTGAAGGTGGTGCCGTCCTCGGGGTCAGGCGTGGTCATGATGCGGGTGGCGAGATCGTCGCTGGCGGTGCCGGCGGAAATCTCGGCGACGCGGCGGTCGACCAGCGCGCGGATCAGCCGGCGGATTTCGCGCGCCGTCGTCCTGGTGTGCCGCGACCGCCACCTCGGCATCCAGCGCGGCAGCGGCAGGAGCGAGCCGGTATTGACCAGCGGGCGCGAGGACTGGTGGGCGCGGAACGCCTCGAACACCGCCGCCGCGGTGTCGTCCTCGACCGGGATCGAGAAGAGCGCGCGAAAGATGACGTCGAGCGCGACATGCGAGGTTTGCGGTTCGATGTCGATGGGACGTCCGTCGGCGAGCGGTTCGAGCCGCGCGACCGCGGCGACCGCGGCATCCCACATCGCCGGAAACACCTCGCGCACCCGGCCGCTCGCGAAGGCGGGGTCGATGATGCGGCGCTGGTGTTCCCACTCGGCGCCGTTGGTGATGAAGCTCGCATGGCCCAGAAGCGGCGCCAGCCCCTCGTAGAGCCGCCGCGATTTCGGAAAGTCATCGGGGCGCAGGGTCAGCACCTCGTCGACCAGTGCCGGATCGTTGCACAGGAACGAGGTGAAGAAGGGGGTGCGGAACTCGGCCATCCAGGCCCGGTAGAGCCGCGCCGGCTGTGCCGACAGGATGTCCTGGCGAAACCGCAGCAGGTAGGAAAGCAGTGAAACCCGCTCGGGACGCGGAGTGGGCTTGACCGGTATGGGGCGGACATGCGGACAGACCGGCGGCGGCGAAAGAGAGGTTTCCCTGCGGTGACCGCGCCTGACCATCGACACCTCCCAAAGCTGCTGGCCAGCCATGCCGATGGCGGCGGTTGTAAGTCTTATCGACTATACCGATTTGATCCTGTTCGAAAAGCAAAAATTACTTGTTTTCATATACTTATAATAAGAATAACTCTATCCCGCCGAAAGGTTGTCGGGGTAAATTCGGAATACCTTCATTTCGCGTCGCGGCCTGCGGCAAAGGGACGCCGCCGGTGCGATGCAATTGATTTGAATCATGGTGGCGACGCGCGGTGGGGGCTCAGGGTAATCACAGGAAAACGGGGAGGTGCGCCCCGGGGGCGCAAGATGCACGGACTTGAGGGACGGGCGCGGGTGCAGGTCGGGCCGCCCGGAAAGCCGAAATACGTATTTGGATGCAAATTTCAGCCTTGCAGCAATAGACGCAAATAGGTACTCTAATACATAATTAGGTTTGCGCTGTATTAAGGGGAGGATCAGCCGCATGCGTGACAGCTTGAAACAAGGGGTCGAGTTCACTCGTACCATTAACGTCGACGAGGGCCGCACCATCGGCTTCATGGGCGAGGGCGGGCGCGTCTACGCCACCCCCGAACTGGTGCGCGATATCGAGCACGCCTGCCGCGACCTGATTCTGGAACACGCCGATCCGGGCGAGGATTCGGTCGGCACCGAGGTGGCAATCCGCCATCTGGCGCCGACGCCCCTGGGGCTCGAGGTGACGATTACCGCCACCGTGGCCGAGGTCGACCGCTCCAGAATCGTTTTCGACATCACCGCTTCGGATCCGATCGACCGCATCTGCAAGGGCCGGCACGAGCGATTCGTCGTCGATGTCGACAAGACCGTCGAGCGCCTTGCGGCCAAGGCGGCCAAGGCCGCGGACGCGGCGTCCTGATTGACAAGGAAGACCCCCGGATGACGACACTGAAAGCCACGTCGCGGGTGCCCAGCTACTGCTATCAGTGCGTCGCCGGCCCCGATCTGCTGCGGGTCGAGGTGACCGACGGCGTCGCCACCGAGGTTCGCCCCAACGATGCCGCCGCCGAGGTCCACCCCGCCGGCGGCAAGGTCTGCGTCAAGGCGTTCGGCCTGATCCAGAAGACCTACAACCCCAACCGGATCAAGACCCCGATGAAGCGGACCAACCCGCGCAAGGGGCGCAACGAGGATCCGGGGTTTGTCCCGATCTCGTGGGACGAGGCGCTCGATACCGTGGCGGCGCGCCTCAACGTGGTGCGCGAGGCGGGGCTCTACGACGGTTCGGGCTTTCCCCGTGTCGCCGCGAGTTTCGGCGGCGGCGGCACGCCCACCGCCTATATGGGCACCTTCCCGGCGTTTCTCTCGGCCTTGGGCGCGGTCGACATGAGCTTCGGCTCGGGCCAGGGCGTCAAGTGCTATCATTCCGAGCATCTTTACGGCGAACTCTGGCACCGCGCCTTCACCGTCTCGCCCGACACCCCCTCGGCCGAGCTGGTGATCTCGTTCGGCGCCAATGTCGAGGCCTCGGGCGGGGTCTGCGGCATCCGCCGCCACGCCGACGCCCGCGCCCGCGGCATCAAGCGCATCCAGGTCGAGCCGCACTTGTCGGTGACCGGCGCCTGCTCGGCCGACTGGGTGCCGATCCGGCCCAAGACCGACGCCGCCTTCCTCTTTGCCATGGTGCATGTGCTGGTGCACGAAATCGGGCTCGACCGGCTCGATGTGCCGTTTCTCAGGGACACCACTTCGGCGCCCTACCTGATCGCGCCCAATGGCTATTACCTGCGTGATCCGGCGACCGAAAAGCCGCTCATCTGGGACGCCACGGCGGGCCGCGCGGTGCCCTATGACACCGAGGGAGCCGACCCCGCCCTGATCGGACCGTTCCGGGCCTCGGGGCTCGAGCTTGGCCCCGACGAGGTGCGCTGGGAGCACGAGGGTGTCAGCTGCCGCACCGCCTTTGATGCGCTCACCGAGCATGTCGGGCCATACACCCCCGAATGGGCCAGCGCCATCTGCGACGTCCCCGCCGCGCGCATCCGCGAGACGGCCGAGGCATTCCATTCCCACGCCCATATCGGCGAGACGGTCGAGGTCGGCGGGCGCACCCTGCCGTTCCGCCCGGTCGCGATCTCGCTCGGCAAGACCGTCAACAACGGCTGGGGCGGCTATGAGTGCTGCTGGGCGCGCACGCTGATGGCCTGCCTCGTCGGCGGGCTCGAGGTGCCGGGCGGCACTCTGGGCACCACCGTGCGCCTCAACCGTCCCGCCGACAACCGCTGGTCGAGCGTGGTGCCCGGCCGCGACGGGTTCATGGACTACCCCATGAACACCACCAAGAAGGGCGAATGGACCACCCAGGGCAAATCGCGCCACGCCCATCAGGCGCTGATTCCGCTGGCGGCCAATTCGCCGTGGAGCCAGGCGCTGGGCCCCACCCATCTGGCGTGGATGATGCAGAAGGAGGGCTTCGACAAGCTGCCCAAACCCACGCCGCCCGATGTCTGGTTCGTCTACCGCACCAACCCGGCGATCTCGTTCTGGGACACCGCGGCGGTGTCGGACGCGATGGCGAATTTCCCGTTCACCGTGGCCTTTGCCTATACGCACGACGAGACCAACTGGACCGCCGACATCCTGCTGCCCGAATGCACCGATCTGGAAGGCATGCAGCTGATCCGCATCGGCGGGTCGAAATATGTCGAGCAGTTCTGGGATCACACCGGCTTTGCCCTGCGCGAGCCGGCTTCGGAACCCCAGGGCGAGGCGCGCGATTTCAGCTGGATCTCCACCGAGCTGGCGCGGCGCACCGGCCTGCTGGAAGAATATAATTCGGCGATCAACCGCGGCGCCGCCGGGGTGCGGCTCAAGGGCAAGGACTGGGATTTCTCGCTTGAAGCGGACAAGGTCCACAGCGTCGAGGAAATCTGGGACGCCAGCTGCCGCGCGGCCAGCGCCGAGGTGACCGACGGCGCCGAGACCCGGGGTCTCGACTGGTTCCGCGAGCATGGTTTTCGCACCAAGCCGTTCGACCGGCTGCGCTGGTATCTCTACCCGGCGATGGTCGATCAGGGGCTGCGCTTCGAGCTGCCCTACCAGGAACGCCTTCTGCGCATCGGCAAGGAGCTCGGGGCGCGGCTCCATGAGGCCGGGATCACCTGGTGGGATCGGCAGCTCAAGGAATACGAGCCGATGCCGCACTGGCAGGACCTGCCCAAGCTCTGGGAGGACGCGCTCGAGGCCGGTTTCGGCGTCGATGTCGGCGACTATCCCTTCTGGCTGCTGACCGCGCGCTCGATGCAGTATTCCTGGGGCGGCAACGCCGGGCTGCAGATGATCCACGAGGTGGCCAAGAACATCGCCGGCCACGGCGGCGTGGTGATGAACCCGCAGGCCGCGCGCAAGCTGGGGCTGAAGGAGGGCGACCTTGTCGAGGTCGCCTCGCCGGTGGGCACGACGCGGGGCGCGGTGGTGCTGCGCCACGGCATCCGGCCTGACACATTGCTGATGCTGGGCCAGTTCGACCACTGGAAGACGCCCTATGCCAAGGATCTGCACATGCCCAGCATGAACGCGCTGATGCCGATGCTGCTCGATCTGACCGACGCCACCGGCTCGGGCGCCGATCTGGTCAAGGTCAAGGTCACGCCGCTGGGAGTGGACGCATGACACGCTGGGGCATCGTCGCCGATCTCAACCGCTGCGTCGGCTGCCAGACCTGCACCGCCGCCTGCAAGCACGCCAACGCGACCGCGCCCGGGGTGCAGTGGCGGAAGGTGCTCGATATCGAGGCGGGCGAGTTTCCCGACGTGCGCCGCAGTTTCCTGCCGGTGGGCTGCATGCATTGCGACGATGCGCCGTGTCTCGACGTCTGCCCCTCGACGGCCACGCGCAAGCGCGCCGACGGGCTCGTCACCATCGACTATGACAAGTGCATCGGCTGCGGCTACTGCATCGTCGCCTGCCCTTATCAGGCCCGATCGAAAGTGACCCAGCCGGCGCGCGCCTTCGGCGGCGAGCAGATGCGCCACGAGGCCAAGCGCGAGGATCCCGCGCGCCTCAACGTGGCGCAGAAATGCACCTTCTGCGTCGATCGCATCGACGCCGGGCTGGCGCGTGGCGAGGTGCCGGGCATCGACGCCGAGGCGACGCCCGCCTGCGTCAATTCCTGCATCGCCTCGGCGCTGCATTTCGGCGACCTGGAGGACCCCGAGAGCAACGTCTCGCGCCTCCTGGCCGAGAACCAGAGCTTTACCATGCATCCCGAATTGGGCACCGGGCCGGGCATTCACTATCTCTACGACCGCGACGACAACGAGGGCTCGCAAGGCGACGCCCCGATCGAGGGCGATCCCGAGATGGTGGCAGAGCCGGTGGGCATGGGCGGCGTGGTGCCCAAGCTGCAACGGGCCTGGGACTGGCGCGCGGCCACCAACTTCATCCTCGGCGGCACCGGCAGCGGGCTGGCGGTCGCGGGCGCCGTGGCGGGTGCGCCGCCGGTGGTCTTTGCGGTGGCGCTCCTGCACGTCGCGCTGGGGCTCTTCGCGGTGTGGCTTGAAATCGGCCGGCCGTGGCGGTTTCTCAACGTCTTCCTTCACCCCGCGCGGTCCTGGATGTCGCGTGAGGCGCTGGCGGCGATGCCGCTCTTCGCCTTCGGCGGGCTGACGGTGCTGACCGGCCATCCCGCGGCGGCGGCACTGACGGGCGTCTTCGGGATGATCTTCCTATATTGCCGGGCGCGCATCCTTCAGGCCGCCAAGGGCATTCCGGCCTGGCGGCAGCAGGGCATCGTCGGGCTGATCGCGGCGACCGGGCTGACCGAGGGCACCGCGGCGCTGACGGTGCTGGCGGGGCTGGCGCTGATGGGCGGCATCGCCGGCGTGGCCCAGGTGCCGCTGGCGGCGCTCTGCGGGGCACTTGCCGTGCTGGTGGCGGTGCGGCATGCTGCATGGC
Source organism: Roseovarius sp. (assembly GCA_027493545.1). Classification (GTDB taxonomy): domain Bacteria; phylum Pseudomonadota; class Alphaproteobacteria; order Rhodobacterales; family Rhodobacteraceae; genus Roseovarius. Next base: position 567,043 of record JAOSKR010000001.1, read on the forward strand.
GGGCCTACCGGCGCCGGCTGGGCGAAACCGGCGCGCCGGTGGGTGCCTTCGAGGCGCTCGACGGCGCCGCGCTGAGACTGACGGCCGGGCATCAGCTGGTGCCGCTGGCGCTGCTGGCCGCGGCGCTGGTGGTGCCGGGCGCCACCGGAGCGGCGCTGGCAGTGTCGGGCGCGGCGCTGGCGCTGGCGTCGGGCTGGGCCTTCAAGGGGGTGCTGATCACCCGCGCGGCCTTTGATCAGGGCTACTCGCTGGCGCGCTTTCCGGCGCGTGGCGCGGGCAAGCCGGCGCGAGGCGTCAAACCGGGATGGAGCCTGTCATGAACGTTCAGGCAAGCAGACAATCGGCCGTCGCCGCCACCGGGCTGGGGATGGAACGCTCGTTCGCCGGCGAGGTGGAAAAGCTCAAGCTCGGCGCCGGCGAGGTGTTCGAGGGCGAGGCCATCGTTGCGGTGACCAAGGCGATCCTGCAATCGGGTGTCGCTTACGTCGGCGGCTATCCCGGCGCGCCGGTGTCGCACCTGATGGACGTTCTCGCCGAGGCGCGGGGCGCCATTCTGGAGCCCATGGGCATTACCTTCGAGCAGTCGTCGAGCGAGGCCGGCGCGGCGGCGCTCTTGGGCGCCTCGATCAACTACCCGCTGCGCGGCGCGGTGACGTGGAAATCCATCGTCGGCACCAATGTCGCCTCGGACGCGCTTTCCAACGTCGCCTCGGCGGGGGTCACCGGCGGCGCGCTGATCGTCGTGGGCGAGGATTACGGCGAGGGTGCCAGCGTCATCCAGGAGCGCACCCATGCCACCGCGCTCAAGTCCTCGATCCCGATGCTCGATCCGCGCTACGACATGGACCGGCTGGTGGAGCTTACCGAACAGGCGTTCGAGCTTTCCGAGGCCGCACGCCTGCCGGTGATCATGAGCCTGCGCATCCGCGCCGCCCACATGACCGGATCGTTCACCTGCAAGAACAACCGCGCGCCGGAGTTCAGCCCGCACAATCCGCTGCCCGGCGCGGTGCAGGACAGCGGCAACATCGTGCTGCCGCCGGCGAGCTATGCCCAGGAGCGCGACAAGTTCGAAACCCGTCTGCCGGCAGCGCAGCGATTCATCGTCGAGCACGGCATCAACGAGATCGAGCCCGGGCGCCGCGAACGGCTGGGCATCGTCCTGCAGGGCGGCACCTATGGCTCGGTCGTGCGCGCGCTCGGCCTTCTGGGTGCGACCGGAGCGGATGGAAAGACCCCGGTGCCGCTTCTGGTGCTCAACGCCATTCACCCGCTGGTGCCCGACCAGATCGCCGATTTCATGAAGGGCAAGGACGCGGTGCTGGTCATCGAGGAAGGCAACCCGGCCTTCATCGAGCGTGAAATCCGCGAAATCCTGCACCTGCGCGGGCTGCCCTGCCGCCTGCGCGGCAAGGACATCCTGCCGATGGCGGGCGAGTACACGCTCGACGTGGTGCGCCGCGGCATCGGCACGTTTCTCAGCGAAGAAGACGGCAAGGAGGACGGGCTCGGCCCGGCGGCCGAAACGGCGCTGGTCGCGCTGGAGGCGGCGCTGGCCGAGACCCGCGCCGCGCTCGACGCCACCGCGCCGCCGCCGCGCCCGCCCTCGTTCTGCACCGGCTGCCCCGAGCGCCCGGTCTTCACCGCCTTGAAACTGCTGCAGCGCGAGCGGGGCAAGTTCCACGTTTCCTCGGATATCGGCTGCAACACGTTCTCGACATTGCCGCCCTTCAACACCGGCTCGACGGTCCTCGGCTACGGGCTGAGCCTGGCCTCGGGCGGCGCGGTGGGGCCGCCGCTGAAACAGCCGGCGGTAGCGGTGATGGGGGACGGCGCGTTCTGGCATGGCGGGCTGACGACCGGTGCCGCCAACGCCCACTGGAACGGGCACGAATCGGTGCTGGTGGTGCTGGAGAACGGCTATGCCTCGGCCACCGGCCAGCAGCATGTGCCCTCGACCGGCTCGACCGCCTGGGGCCGTCCGGTGAAGCTGTCGATCGAGCGGGTGCTGCGTTCGATGGGGATCGGCTGGATCCGGCGCGTGAACGCCTACAAGGTCTCGCAATCGCTGCGGGCGCTGCGTGCCGCGCTCGACGCCAAGGGCAAGGGGCTCAGGGTGGTGATCTCGGACGAGGAATGCATGCTCGCCCGTCAGCGCCGCGAAAAGCGCCTCGCGGCGGCGCGCGAGGCCGCCGGCAAGGCGGTCCGGCGCGAACGTTTCGGCGTCGACGAGGAGGTATGCAGCGGCGATCATTCCTGCATGCGCCTGTCGGGCTGCCCGTCGCTGACGCTGAGGCGCGGGCAGGATCCGCTCAAGGACGGGCCGGCGGCGGTGGTCGATCCCACCTGCGTGGCCTGCGGGCTGTGTGGCGAGGCGGCGCATGCGGCGTCCCTCTGCCCGTCGTTCTACCGTGCGCGCACGGTCAGGAACCCCGGCGCGCTGGCGCGGCTGCGCCACCGGGTCGAGGGCGGGCTCCTGCGGATGATGGGGGCGTCATGAGCGCCACCGCCAACCGGCCCGTCTGCATCCTCATCAGCGCGCTGGGCGGGCAGGGCGGCGGCGTGCTCGTCGACTGGCTGGTTTCGGCGGCGCGCGCCGAGGGGCTGGCGGCCCAGGCCACCTCGATCCCCGGCGTGGCCCAGCGCACCGGCGCCACCACCTATTACTTCGAGGTCTATCCCCGCCGCGAGGGCGTGGGCGGACAGCATTTCTCGATCTACCCGGCCGCCGGGTCGGTCGATCTGCTCCTGTCCTTCGAGCCGATGGAGGCGGGGCGCGCGCTTGCCGGCGGGCTGGTGGGCGCCGAGACCACGGTCATCACCGCCCGCGACCGGGTGATCAGCACCGCCGAAAAGGTCCTGCCGGGGGACGGTATCCTCGATGCCGCGCCGGTGCTGGCCGCACTCGATCAGCGCGCCAGGCGCCTGCAGACGATCGACCTCAGGATGGCGACCGAGGAAACCGGTGCCCATCCCAACGCGCTGATGTTCGGGGCGCTCTCGGCCAGCGGTGTGCTGCCCTTCGGGTATGAGGCGTGCCGCGCCGCGATCGCCGGGTCGGGCAAGGCGGTGAAGGCCAACCTCGCCGGCTTCGAGGCCGGGCGCCGTCTGCCGAAAACCGCGCCCGATCCGGCTGCGGCCGCGGGCGCGGGGTTCGATCTGCCACCCGAGGGCGCTGGCGGCGGAGATCGACAAGCTGCCCGCCCCCACGCGGCCGATGGCCGGGCACGCGGTCGCGCGCCTCGCCGACTATCAGAGCGACGCCTATGCCCGGCTCTATCTCGAGCGGCTGGGGCGCATCGCCAGGGTTGACAGCGCCGAGCGCGACTGGAAGCTGACGCAACTCGCGGCGCGGCGGCTGGGGGCGTGGATGGCGTTCGAGGACGTGATCCGCGTGGCCCAGCTCAAGACCCGGCCCGGGCGGCTGGCGCGCATCCGCCGCGAACTGGGCGCGCCCGAGGGCGCGCCGCTGACGGTGCACGAGTTCCTCAAACCCGGACGCGAAGAGCTGATGGGGCTTCTGCCCGCGCCCTTCGCCCCCTGCTGGGGCGCGAACGGCCCGTCGTTTACGGGCGCGGACTGGCGATCAAGCTGCGCACCACCGGGCCTGTGGGCTGGCTGTCGCTGCGGCTTTTGTCGCGGCTGCGCCGCTGGCGGCCGTGGACGGCGCGCTACCGGCAGGAACAGAGGTTGATCGAGCAATGGGTCGGCGCCATCGTGGCGGCGGCCGGGGTGGATTATGCGCTGGCCTGCGATACGGCCGAACTGGCCGCCTGGGTGCGCGGCTATGGTGAAACCCGCCATCGCGGTTTTCGGCAACTGGGCCAGACGCTGGCGGAGTATTCCGCGCGTCTCGGCGCGGACAGTGCCGCGCTGGCGGCGTCGGTCAGGGCAGGGCGCAAGGCCGCCCATTCGGACCAGGACAGGGAGGTAAAGCCATGACAGTGGCAGAAAAGACAAGATCCGAGACCGCCGGTGACGATTTCATGCTCGACCGCGCGGCCGAGACGATGCCGCGCGACAAGCTGCGCGCGCTGCAACTCGAGCGGCTGAAATGGTCGCTCAGGCATGCCTGTGACAACTCGCCCTTCTACGCCAGGGCGTTCGCGGCGGCGGGGGTGACAGCCGATGATCTGAAATCGCTCGACGACCTGCGGCGGTTTCCGTTCACCGTCAAGACCGATCTGCGCGACACCTACCCCTTTGGCATGTTCGCGGTTTCGCGGGACAATCTGCGGCGGCTGCATGCCTCGTCGGGCACCACCGGCAAGCCCACCGTGGTGGGCTACACCCAGGGCGATCTCGACCGCTGGGCCGACCTGATGGCGCGGTCGATGGCGGCCGCGGGCGCGCGGCCGGGCGACGTGGTGCACAACGCCTACGGGTACGGGCTCTTTACCGGGGGCCTCGGGGCGCATTACGGGGCCGAGCGGCTGGGCTGCATCGTCGTGCCGATCTCGGGCGGCGGTACCGAGCGGCAGATCATGCTGTTGCAGGATTTTGCGCCGCGGGTGCTCTGTGCCACTCCCTCCTATGCCCTCAACCTCGCCGAATCGGCGATGCAGATGGGGGTCGACCCGGCAACGCTGTCGGTGAGCCGCGGCATTTTCGGCGCCGAGCCCTGGAGCGAGGAGATGCGCGCCGAGCTCGACCGGCTGTTCGGTCTCAAGGCGGTCGACATCTACGGACTGTCCGAGATCATGGGGCCGGGCGTGGCCTGCGAATGCGATCACTCGCGCGAGGGGCTGCACGGCTGGGAGGATCACTTCATCTTCGAGGTCATAGATCCCGAGACCAAAGAGCCGCTGCCGATGGGCGAGAGCGGCGAGCTGGTGATCACCACGCTGACCAAGGAAGCGCTGCCGATGGTGCGCTACCGCACCCGCGACATCACCCGGCTGACCGACGAGCCCTGCACCTGCGGGCGCACGCATCTGCGCATCCAGCGCATCACCGGGCGCGACGACGACATGATGATCATCCGCGGCGTCAACGTCTACCCCAGCCAGGTCGAGGCCGCGCTGGTCGGAGCGCCGGGACTTGCGCCACATTACCAGATCGTGCTGGAACGCGAAGGCGTGATGGACACGATGTCCCTCGAGGTCGAGGTCGCCGTGGGCGCGGCCGAGTGCGAGGACGACCAAATCCGCATCGCCGCCGAAGTACGCCACCGCATCAAGGGGCTGATCGGCGTCACCTGCAAGGTGCGCGCGCTGGCGCCGGGTTCGGTGCCGCGGTCGCAGGGCAAGGCGGTGCGGGTCAAGGACATGCGCAAGAAGGGCTGAATGCCGCATGCGGGCAATGTGAAAACAGGTGAAAACGGCACCGGATACAGGTATAAAGGTACGAATATACATAATTTACAGGCATCTGGAACCTGCAACAACAGTGAGGAAATGACTATGAAACTACCCAGAATCTCCACGGCCATCACCCTGACGCTGGGGTCGCGGCCGCTGCGCTGGCGCTTCCAGCCCAGGCCGATATCAAGATCGGCAGTTCGCTGGCCCAGACCGGTCCGGCGTCCTTCCTTGGTGATCCCGAGGCCAAGACGCTGAAGATGCTCGTCGACGAGATCAACGCCGCCGGCGGCGTCAACGGCGAGATGATCCAGCTGGTCATGTACGACGACGGCGCCGACGCCAACAAGGCGCGCACCTTTGCCACAAGAATGGTCGAGGATGACGAGGTTGTCGCCGTGGTCGGCGGTTCGAGTACCGGCGCCACCATGGCGATGATCCCGGTGTTCGAGGAAGCCGGGATCCCCTTCATTTCGCTCGCCGGCGCGGTGGTCATCATCGACCCGGTCAAGAAATGGGTGTTCAAGACCCCGCATACCGACCGCATGGCCTGCGGCAAGATCTACGAGGACATGAACAAGCGCGGCATCAGCAAGATCGGCATCATCGGTGGCACCGGCGGTTTCGGCAAGTCGATGCATGAACAGTGTGTCGATGTCGCCCCTGACTATGGCATCGATATCGTTGCCCAGGAAACCTACGGGCCCAAGGATGCGGACATGACCCCGCAGCTGACCAAGATCGCGGGCACCGAGGGCTTGCAGGCGGTGCTCAACCCCGGCTTCGGCCAGGGTCCGGCGATCGTCACGCGCAACTATGCCCAGCTCGGCATCGACGTGCCGCTCTACCAGTCGCACGGGGTCGCCTCCAAGAGCTTCATAGAGCTCGCGGGCGATGCGGCCGAGGGTGTGCGCCTGCCGGCCTCGGCGCTGCTGGTGGCCGACAAGCTGCCCGACAGCGATCCGCAGAAATCGGTCGTGGTGGCCTATCGCGACGCCTACGAGGCAGCTACCGGCGAGCCGGTCTCGACCTTCGGCGGCCATGCCTATGACGGCTTCAAGATACTGATCGCAGCGATCGAGCGGGCGGGGTCCTCCGATCCGGCGGCGATCCGCGACGAGATCGAGAAGACCACGGGCTTCATGGGTACCGCGGGCGAGGTCAACATGTCGCCGACCGACCATCTCGGGCTCGATCTGAGCGCCTTCCGGATGCTCGAGATCAAGGACGGCGACTGGACGCTCGTCGAATAGATCCCGCAGGCGGGGGCGGCATGGCGCCGCCCCCGCCCAACAATGGCCGACGCACCGACAGGCAGGGCTGGCATATGTCCGAATTCCTTCAATTCCTCTTTTCCGGCATCACGGTCGGATCGGTCTACGCACTCGTTGCGCTGGGCTTCATCCTGATCTTCAACGCCTCCGGCGTGGTCAATTTCGCGCAAGGCGAATTCGTGATGCTGGGCGGGATGATTACCTATTTCACCTATGCCGCGGGGGTGCCGCTGGCGGCCGCGGCGGTATTCGCGATCGTCGTGACCTGCGTGGTGGGCGTGGCGCTCAACAAGCTCGCCATCGAGCCCGCGCGTGGCGCTTCGGTGGTGGCGCTGATCATCATCACCATCGGCGCGTCGATCTTCCTCCGCGGGCTGGCGCAGGTGGTCTTCGACAAGCAGCTGCACCGCTTTCCCAGCATCTCGGGCGACGATCCGATCGCCATCGGCGGGGCGACCATCCTGCCGCAGAGCCTGTGGATCGTCGGCGGCGCGCTGGCCGCGTTCCTGGCGCTCTATCTCTTCTTCGCGCGCACGCTCACCGGCAAGGCGGTGGTGGCCACCGCCAACAACAAGCTCGCGGCGCAGCTTGTCGGTATCGGTACCAACAACATGATGACGCTCAGTTTCGCGCTGGCCGCGGCGGTGGGGGCGCTCGGCGGCGTGCTGATGACGCCGATCACGCTGACCAGCTACGACGTCGGGCTGACACTGGCGCTCAAGGGGTTCGCGGGTGCCATCCTGGGCGGCATGGGCAGCCCCTTCGGGGCGCTGGTGGGCGGCCTCCTGGTGGGGCTGATCGAGGCGATGACGGCGGGTTACATCAGTTCCGAATACAAGGACGCGGTGGCCTTCATCGTCATCCTGCTGGTGCTCTTCGTGATGCCGAACGGCCTCTTCGGGCGCAGCGCCCTCGAAAGGGTATGATCCGATGAGCGGCCTTTCCGTCCGTACCGCCACGCTCCTCGCGCTGGCCCTGATCGTCGTGCTCGCGCCGGTGCTCTTTCCCTCCAGCTTCTACTATCGTGTCGGCGCGCTCATTTTCGTCAACGGGCTGGCGACGATGGGGCTGGTGATTCTCGTCGGTTATGCCGGTCAGGTCAGCCTCGGACACGCCGGGTTCGTCGGCATCGGCGCCTATGCCTGTGCGCTGGGGCCGGTGTATCTGGGCCTGCCGCAGATCCTGTGCGTGGTGCTGGGCGCGGCAATCTCGGCTCTGCTGGCCTTTCTGGTGGGGCGGCCGATCCTGAAGCTCAAGGCGCATTACCTGGCGGTGGCGACGCTGGGTCTGGGTATCCTGATCTACATGGTGATCTACAACGAAGGCTGGCTGACCGGCGGCCCGGACGGCATGGACGTCCAGCCGCTGGGCGTGCGCGAACTGCTCAAGGACTACGGCATCAAGGTCGGATCGTCCGAGCTGTGGTACTGGATCAGCGGCGTGGTGCTGCTGGTGGGCGCCTTTGTCGCGCTCAACCTGCACAACAGCCCGGCCGGGCGGGCGCTGCGTTCGCTGCATGACAGCGAGGTCGCCGCCAGCACCATCGGCATCGACGTGGCACGAATGAAGCTGACGGCTTTCGTGATCTCGTCCGTCTACGCCTCGGTCGCGGGGTCGCAGGTGGCGCTGATGAACCGTTTCGTCACCCCCGACGTGGCCGGCTTCATCCATTCGGTCGAGCTTCTGACCATGGCGGTACTGGGTGGCGCGGCCTCGGTCATGGGGGCGGTGGTGGGCGCGACCATCCTGACCGCGCTGCCGCAGGTGCTGACCGTGTTCGAGGATTTCGAGCATGTGCTGCTGGGCCTGATCATGATGCTGGTGATGATCTTCCTGCGCGAGGGGCTGGTTCCGTCGCTGGCGCGGCGCATGCGGCGGAGCGTGTCATGACCATACTGGAAGTCGAAGGTCTGGGCATCGATTTCGGCGGTCTGACCGCCGTCGGCAAGGTCAGCTTCAGCGTCGATCGCGGCAAGATCGTGTCGGTCATCGGCCCCAACGGCGCCGGCAAGACGACGCTTTTCAACATGATCTCGGGCATCTACCTGCCCACCCGGGGATGCGTCCGGCTGGAGGGGCGTGACATCACCGGCGTGGCCAGCCACAAGCTGGCGGCGATGGGCATGTCGCGCACCTTCCAGAACCTGATGGTGTTCCAGCAGATGACGGTGCTGCAGAACGTGATGGCGGGGCGGCACCTGACCGAGGGGGTGCATGTGCTCCCCGACCTTCTGGGGCTGCCGGGATCGAGGCGGCGCAACCGCGAATCCGAGCGCGAGGCGCAACGCCTGCTCGAACTCGTCGGTCTTGCCCGCGGCGCCCGGCGCGAGGCGTCGGAGCTCTCCTATGGCGGGCTCAAGCGGCTGGAAATCGCGCGCGCGCTGGCGACGCAGCCCAAGCTCTTGCTGCTCGACGAGCCGGCGGCAGGCTGCAACGCGGTCGAAACCCAGGAAATCGACAAGCTGATCTCGGACATCGCGGAAACCGGCGTGTCGATCCTGCTGGTCGAGCACGACATGAAGCTGGTGATGAAAATCTCCGGCCATGTGGTGGTGATGGATCAGGGCGAGAAAATCAGCGAGGGCCGTCCCGAGGTGGTGGCACACGACCCCAGGGTCATCGAGGCCTATCTCGGCACCGAGGCGGAAGGAGCCAAGACACATGCTTCAGGTTGAGAATCTCAGCAGCCGCTACGGCCGGATCGAGGTGCTGCACGGGGTCGACCTGGAGGTGTATTCCGGCGAGATCGTCAGCGTCGTCGGCGCCAACGGCGCCGGCAAGACCACGCTGCTGAAATGCCTCTCCGGCGTGCAGCCGGCGAGCGGCGGCAAGGTGCATTTCCGCGGCGAGGACATTTCGGCCCGGCCGGCACACCGGCGTACCGCGCTGGGGCTGGCGCAGGCGCCCGAGGGGCGGCAGATATTCACCAATCTCAGCGTGGAGGAAAACCTCCGCCTTGGCGCCTATCTCTTCAACGATGACCGCATCGCAAAGGACATGGACGAGGCGTTCCGCCTGTTTCCGATCCTAAAGGAACGGCGCAACACGTCGGCGGGCGGCCTCTCGGGCGGGCAGCAGCAGATGCTGGCGGTGGCGCGTGCGCTGATGAGCCGGCCCAGCTGCCTGCTTCTGGATGAGCCCAGCATGGGGCTGGCACCCAAGCTGGTCGAGCAGATCCTCGACGTGGTCAAGAACCTGCGCAGCCTCGAGGTGACGGTGCTGATGGTCGAGCAGAACGCGCTGGCGGCGCTGGCGATCTCGGATCGCGGTTATGTCATGGAAACCGGGCGCATCGTGATGTCGGGTCCTGCCGACGAACTCATCGCTGACAAGGGTGTGCGCGAGGCGTATCTGGGTATCTGAGCCTCGGACCCGAGGCGCGTCGCGCCGCCCTCAGACAGGGGCGGTCGCGGCGGTTTCGCCGGGGCGGTCCCGGCGCTGCGGGCGGACTCGGCCGGGGCGGCCTCCCGGGCGGGGGCGACGTCGAGGTACTTGCCCATCTGCTTGACCATCGTCGCCAGCGTGATCGAGCCGTAGGTGGCGTTGGCTATCTCCTTGATCTCGCGGGTGACGTCGTAAAGCGCCCATTCCGGTGCCGTCGCCTCGGCCGGGTTGCCGAGCTTGCACGCGGCCGAGGTGTCCTCGAACAACTCGATCACATCAAGCAGCGTCGTCCGCCGGGCGTTGCCGCTGAAGCTGTAGCCGCCGCCGACGCCGCGGGTGGATTTCACCAGCCCCGAGCGCCCCAGCGTGTTCATCACCTTGGCCAGGTGATGCGCCGAGACACGGAATTTCTGCCCGATCTCCGAAACCGAGACCTGCCGGTCCGGGTCTGACGCCAGCTCGATCAGGGCGAGGATCGCGATACGTGTCGATTGTTGCATGTTCTTGGTCCTTTCGCTGCCGCGGCCGGCTCGGGCCGCCCTCGGGTCAGGTCTCCAGTTCCAGCTCCAGCTGGATGTAGGGGCCCGCGCGCATGCCTTCGCTGCGGAAAAACGCCATCACCAGGCGGTTCTCGCGGGAGACCATTGTGCGGATGGTGTGAATGCCGGTGGCGCGGATGCGCCCGGTGATGTCCTCAAAGAGCCGCTCGCCGATCCCGCTCAGCCGCATCTCGGGATCGACGGCAAAGCCGAAGATCCAGCCGCAGGGCTCGGACCCGAATTCCCAGGCCCGCACCTCTCCGATGGCGTAGCCGACGATGCGCCCGGCATCATTGCCACCCCGGGTTTCGGCGACGAGAAAGAACCGCTCCTCCGCCCGCCGCGTGGCGTAGCGCTCAGAGAGGTCGTCCCAATAGTCGGGCTTGGGGCGCCCGGTGATGCGGGCGTCGAGATCGACCAGCAGGTCGAGGTCGTCGCGCGTCGCCCTGCGGATGGCGATCGGGGCCGAACCGGCCTCGGTTGTCTCGGGCGCGCTGTCGTCCATACCGTTTCCCTTCGTCGCGGGCCAACCCGACCAGCCTGTCGCGGTAGCGCATACCACACCACGACGCGCCGGCAACCTGCGTCCATACGGTACCACATCGACTCTGGCAACCAAAATGGTATTGTGGTACTGTTTTTCGGAGTTTAACCGAAAAGCCTTGGAAACACAATCATGAAGCGCATGATCCGTCTCAAGATAAACGGAAAATCCCGCGAAGACGTGGTCGACGATTCCACACTTCTGATCGACTACCTGCGTGACCAGAGGGGGCTGACCGGGACCAAGCAGGGCTGCGACGGGGGCGAATGCGGGGCCTGCACGGTGCTGGTCGATGGCCGCGCGGTGCCCTCCTGCGTGACGCTCGTGGCGCGCTGCGAGGGGGCCGAGGTGGAAACCATCGAGGGCCAGGCGCGGGCCGGCCGGCTTTCGGCGCTGCAGCGGGCCTTTCACGAACATCTCGGTGCCCAGTGCGGGTTCTGCACGCCGGGCATGATCATGGCCGCCGAGGCGCTGTTGCGCCGCGATCCCGACCCCGACGAGACGGCGATCCGCGCCGCCATCGCCGGAAATATCTGCCGCTGCACCGGCTATGTGAAGATCGTCGAGTCGGTGCGCGCCGCGGCCACGGCGATGACCGCGGAGGCGGGCGCATGAAGGACCAAGCGACGACGACGCGCACCATGGTCGGGCAGCGCCTGCCGCTGATCGACGGTATCGAAAAGGTCACCGGGCGCGCGGAATACACCGCCGACCTCGACCCCGCCGGCGCGCTGGTGGGGCGCATCCTGCGCTCGCCGGCCAGCCACGGGCGCATCCTGCGCATCGACACCACCGCCGCCGAGGCCCTGCCCGGCGTCGTCGCGGTGGTGACCGGCGAGGATTGCAACGTCACCTACGGCGTCATCCCCATCGCCATGAACGAATACCCGATGGCGCGCGGGCGTGTGCGCTATCGCGGCGAACCGGTGGCGGCAGTCGCCGCCGAGGACGCGCGCACCGCCGAGGCCGCGCTCGACCTGATCGAGATCGAGATCGAGGAACTGCCGGCCTACGGCACCGCCGCCGAGTCGCGCGCCGAGGGCGCGGTGCTCCTGCACGAGGGCAAGCCCGGCAACGTCGAACGCGAGGTCCATCACGAATTCGGCGACCCCGCCGCAGGTTTTGCCGAGGCCGCGCTGGTGCGCGAAGCGACCTTTCGCTGCGCCGAGATCAACCACGCCCAGATGGAGCCGCACGCCGCGGTGGCGGAATACGACCCCGAGCGCGGCCGCCTGACGCTGCACTCGGTCACCCAGGTGCCGTTTTACGTTCACCTCACGCTGGCGCGGTGTCTCGGGCTGGACCAGTCGCGCATCCGCGTCATCAAGCCCTTCGTCGGCGGCGGCTTCGGTTCGCGCACCGAGGCGCTGAATTTCGAGATCATCGCCGCGCTGCTGGCCCGCAAGGCCGGCGGCCGGGTGATGATGCGGCTGACGCGCGAGGAGACCTTCATCACCCATCGCGGCCGGCCCGAGACCGAGGTCACGCTCAAGATCGGCATGGCCCGCGACGGCCGCATCACCGCAGTGGAGTGCGAAACGGTGATGGCCGGGGGCGCCTATGCCGGCTACGGCCTGGTTACCATCCTCTATGCCGGCGCGCTCTTGCACGGCATCTACGACACGCCCAACGTCAAGTATGACGGCTACCGCGTCTACACCAACCGCCCGCCCTGCGGGGCAATGCGCGGGCACGGCACCGTCGATGTGCGCCACGCCTTCGAGTGCCTGCTCGACCGGATGGCGCGCGAAATGGGGCTCGACCCCTTCGCGGTGCGCCGCGCCAACCTGCTGACCGCGCCTACACGCACCGCCAACGACCTTCTGGTCAACTCCTACGGGCTGGGCGAATGCCTCGACCGGGTCGAGGCGGCCAGCGGCTGGCACGACCGGCGCGGACGGATGGGGCCGGGGCGCGGCCTCGGCATGGCCTGCTCGCACTATGTCAGCGGCGCCGCCAAGCCGGTGCACTGGACCGGCGAGCCGCACGCGGTGGTGTCGATGAAGCTCGACTTCGACGGCGCGATCACCGCGTTTACCGGCGCCTCCGACATCGGCCAGGGCTCGACCACCATCGTCGCGCTGGCGGCGGCCGAGGTGCTGGGCGTCGATCTGGGCCGCATCCGGGTGATCACCAACGACAGCGCGATCACGCCCAAGGACAACGGCTCCTATTCCTCGCGCGTGACCTTCATGGTCGGCAATGCCGCGATCGAGGCGGCCAGGGCCCTGCGCGCCAAGCTGGTCGATGCGGCGGCCGAAAAGCTCGAGGCCGACCCCGCGGATATTGACTGCATTGGCGAGACCTTCACCGTGCGCGGGGCCGAACAGTCGGCGCTCGACTTTCACGAGGTGGTATTGGCGGCGCTGGCGCGTGAAGGCACGATCAACGTCAAGGGCACGTTCTCCTGCCCGCCCGAGGCCCAGGGCGGCAAGCATCGCGGCGGCGCGGTAGGCTCGACCATGGGGTTCAGCTACGGCGCCCAGGTGGCCGAGGTCAGCGTCGATATCGACACCGGGCTGGTCACGGTCGACAAGGTCTGGGCGGCGCTCGATTGCGGTTTCGCCATCAACCCGCTCGCGGTCGAGGGCCAGATCGAGGGCTCGGTCTGGATGGGGCTGGGCCAGGCGCTGGGCGAGGAAACCCGCTTTGCCAACGGGCTGCCGGTGCATGGCAACTTCCTCGACTACCGGGTGCCGACGGCGGTGGAATCGCCACCCATAGAGGTGCATATCGTCGAAAGCATCGACCCGCTGGGCCCCTTTGGCGCCAAGGAGGCGGGCGAGGGCGCGCTCTCGGGTGCGCCGCCCGCTGTGGTCAACGCCGTGGCCGACGCCATCGGTCTCGATCTCGATGAACTGCCGCTCACCCCCGACCGGGTGGTGGCGGCGCTGGCCGAGGCCCGCCGCGCCGCCAAAAGGAAAGCGTCATGAGCAACGTCCTGCCCGACTTCGACATCCTGCGCCCCGCAAACCTCGACGAGGCGGTGGCGGCCCTGGCCGACCCCGGCGCCCGTGCGCTCGCCGGCGGCACCGACCTGATCGTCAACCTGCGCCGCGGCATCGGTGCGCCCGAACGCCTGGTCGATCTGACCGGCCTGCCCGGAATGGCCGGGATCGAGGCGCAAGGCGACACCCTGGTGATCGGCGCTGGAGTGACCTTGCGTGAACTGGCCACGAGCCCGGTGCTCGGCCCCGCCGAGGCGGCGCTTGCGCAGGCGGCGGAGGCGGTGGCCGGCCCCTCTCACCGCAATCTCGCCACGGTGGGCGGCAATCTCTGCCTCGACACCCGCTGCCTTTACTACAATCAGAGCGAGTGGTGGCGGAAATCGAACGGCTACTGCCTGAAATACCGGGGCGATATCTGCCATGTGGCGCCCCTGGGCGAGCGCTGCCGCGCGGCCTTTTTCCGGCGATCTGGCGCCCGCCTTCATGGCACTGGGCGCCGAGGCCGAGATCGCCGGGCCGGCTGGTCTGCGCCGCATCCCGCTGGCGGACATGTACCAGGAGGACGGCGCCGCGCATCTGACGCTCGGCCCGGGCGATATCCTCGTGCGCCTGCACCTGCCGCGGGGCGCGGGCCGCTCGGGCTATGCCAAGGTGCGTGTGCGGGGCGCGATGGAATTCCCGCTCGCCGGGGTTGCCGCGCTCTGCCGTCCGGTGGCCGATGGGACCGAGGTCAGCGTGGCGCTCACAGGAACCAATTCGTGCCCCATCGCGATGGCACTGCGGATCCTGGCGGCACCGGGCGACGAGGGCTTTTACACCGCGCTGCAAAAGGACGTGCAGAAAAGGGTCTCGCCCCAGCGCACCACGCCCCTTGCCGCCCATTACCGGCGGCTCTCGGTCGCAGCCGAGGCCGCGCGCCTGGTGCGGAGCCCGGTGGATGGCTGAGGACGAGATGCTGCCGGGCCGCTGGTCCGAAGGCGCGGACGGCCCCGAACTCGATCTGCGCGGGCTCGAGCCTCCCGAGCCCATGGTGGGCATCCTCGGACGCATCGAGGCCGATCCCCATCACGCGCCCTTTACCGTGCGCCTTGCGCGCGATCCCATCCACCTCTTTGCCGAGCTCATCGAGCGCGGCTGGGCCTGGCAGTACCTGCCCGCCGAGGCGGACGAGGTGCGTCTGCGCCTGGAGCGACCGGCATGACCATCGGCACCCAGGTCCTGACCGGCGCCCGCGACCGGCTGCTGCCGGCCTCGGTCCCCTATGCCTTTTTCGGCGTGGCGTGCCTTTTTCACCTGCTGGCCTGGGGCGTGTTCCTGCACGGCGCGGCATTGGTGCCGGGCTATGCCGGCGGCCCGGGCGAGGTCCTGGCGGCGATCCATCTGATCACGCTCGGCGTGCTGGCGATGACCGCGATGGGGGCGGCCTGCCAGCTCCTGCCGGTGGCCACGCGCGTACCGCTCTGGCGGGTCTGGCCGGCGCGGCTCAGCTTCTGGCTCGCAGCCCCCGGCGTGGCGCTTCTGGACCTGGGGATGGCCGGGGTCCGGCAATGGGCGATGAGCGCGGGCGGCGGTCTGGTCGCCGCCGGGCTGGGGGTCTTCGCGCTGCTCATCGCCGGCAATCTCGCGCGGGCGCGCGGCCTGCCGGCGGTGATCGCGCATGGCTGGGCGTCGCTCATCGCGCTCGTCGGGCTGGTGGCACTGGGGCTGGTGCTGATCGGCAACTACGCGGTGGGTTATCTCGACGATCCGGCACGCCTTGCACACGCGCACATGACGCTCGGCATCTTCGGGTTCATGACGCTCCTGGCCTTTGGTTTCAGCCACATCCTCATCCCGATGTTCGCGCTCTCGCGGACGTTGCCGGTGCGCTGGGCCTGGGCGGAATTCGCGCTTTCGGCGCTGGCGGTGGCGGCGGCGGTGGGCGCGATCGCTGCGGGTTCGGGGCCGGCGCTGGCGCTCTCGGCGGTGATCGGCCTTGCCGCGGTCGCGGCCTATTTCCGGCTGATGCAGACAGCCATGCGCACGCGGATGCGCAAGCGGTTGGGGGCTCGCCTTCGTGCTGGTGCGCGCCTCCTGGGGCTTTCTCGGCCCGGCGATGGTGCTGGGGCTGGCGCAGGCGGCGGGCCTCGGGGTGCCCAACGGTGCGACGCTGTTCTGGTTTCTGGCCCTCGTCGGCTGGCTGTTGACCTTCCTCACCGCGGTGCTGCAACGGATCATGCCGTTTCTGGCCACCATGCACGCCGCCGGCAAGAGCGCGCGGCCGCCGCTCGTCTCCGAACTTTCCTCGGCACTGCCGCTGCAGGTGCATGCCGCGTTGCACTGGCGGCAATCCCGCTGATCGCGGCGGGTATCGTGCTGGAGATGGCGCTTCCGGTGCGGATCGGTGCCGCCGCGGGTCTCGCCGGCGCCGCCGCCTTCGGGGTTTTCGGGATCAAGGTCTTCGCCGGGCTGCGCCGGATCATGCGCACCGACTGAACCCTGCCGCCCTCATCTGCGATGTTTCCACCACCATCGCAGCAACCCGTGTGACAACCGGGACTTTTCGCCGCCGACAAGCAGGTCGGGACGAATCCGCATCCACGACGATTTCGTGTAAGCCATTCGCTGTTCAAGGTAGATGCTGCGGTGGCCGATCACGATATAGGCCGTGATCGCGGCCCCCGCCACATGGATCAGGTCTATCCCACCGCCAAACAACTCCATGCCCATCAATATCGCCGCGATCGGAGTGTTGGAGGCAGCGGCAATGACCGACACCATCCCGATTGCGGCGCCCGGGGACGGGTCCAACCCGAACATCGGGGCAAACGCGTTGCCGGCCATCGCCCCGATCACGAATTGCGGCGTTGCGATGCCACCATAGAAACCCGACCCCGGGGTGATCGCGACCAGCAGTGTCTTCCACAGAAAACCGAAATACGGCATTGCCTCACCGGAAACCGCGCGCTGGACCATCGGCAGGCTCAGGCCCAGATAGTCGGTCGGGATGACCATGATCAACGCGGCAAGGATCATGCCCCCAAACATCGGCATCACCGGTGGCCACACATTGAATCGAACTCTCACCGCCGTGAAAAGTGCGGTCGTGCGGTTCACCATCTCGACAAAGACAAGTGCAACGACTCCGGCGACAATTCCGACCATCACGGTCTTGAAGAACACCAATTGCGAAAATTCCGAGAGTATCGCGATATCGTAGAAGTTGAACGGAGCGCCCCACCACTTGGTCACCTGATAGGACGTGACCCCGGCGACAACAGCCGGAAGCAGGAAGTCATGACGAATGCGCCCGATCGACAGCACCTCGACGCCATAGATGGCCCCGGCGATCGGCGTGCCGAAAACACTGGCGAACCCGGCGCTTACACCGCAGGCGACGAGGCGTGTGCGCAGTTCCGAATTGAGTTTGAGAACCTGTCCTATCGCCGCGCCCAGTGACGCCCCGATATGCGAACAAGGCCCTTCCTTGCCCGCCGACCCACCACTGGCCAAAGTGATGAGTGCGGCAACGGGCTTGATCAGGATGGTTCGGAACGGCATCCGCCCCTTTTGCACGTGAACCGCGGCAAACAGTGAATCCTTCAGATCATTGGCATGGTTCATATAACCGTAATGCAGCAGCAGGCCGTTCAGGAGCCCGCCCAGCGGCAGCAGCAGCATTTGCAACCCGATCGAGATGTCTGCCGTGCGCGCGGTCAGGAAAAACAGTGCGTGCAGAAACCAGCTGGTTCCCGTGCCGACGATTGCCCCGGCAATGGTCGCAAGCACCAGCCACTGAACAACCGTGGCCAGCATGATAACGAGTTCCAGATAGTCAAAGCGGCGCATGGTGCGGTTTGCATTTGGTGGCAGGCATGAGATCTGCCGTTCCCTATTGCATAAAAACCCGGTGACAGGCCATGACCTATCTTGCTCTCCAGGCATCGGTGAAGACTCTGCTTGGGAGGCCGGGGCCGCGGTTGTGTCGGGACTTCGGGCCTCAATGTCGGCCTCGCCATCACGGGGCACAGGCATCGCGCACACAGCGAAATGCCGCTTTCCGCCGATTCTGTGGAAAAACAACGTGTTGCTTGCGCAGAAAGTGACGGCCTGAAGAGTGCGCAAGCGCCTCTTTGATCAGGCTTTGCGCGTTTGCTGCGGTGCGGGAAAGATCTTCGCCAGTTTCCGGAGGTTCTGGGCGGTGGCTGCGAAACTCACGACTCAACGCAACGGCGATAACGGACGCCCTTGGTTCGCGGGTGCCGGGGCAACGGTGACCACCATCAGCCTCGCAGTCGTCACCTACGTTCTGGCAGACCTTCGAACATGGCTTCCAGCGACGCGCGCAACGCTCGACTGGAACGCTTGGCCACATAGGGATGACCTTCTGATCTTCGAAGCTTTCGTGAGCGGCACCAATCACGCCGGACCAGGCGAACACGATCTGGATGCGCTCAATGCAGCAAGGGCATTTCGCGCCAACCTTGGTGACCTTGATGTCGCGAATGCTGTTTCCGAGGCTCATGTCCTGTCGCTCGCCGGGGCCTGCATGGCGCGCACTGGTTGGGTGGAAAAGGGTTTCGGCGTGCTTGCCCAGCCCTGCCTCGTGATCCGGCCCTGACAAGCAGGGTTGTTGCTATTCCTCCAACCATTTATTTTCCCGCCATTTTTTCGTGGAGGCAGGGATGGGCAACGAGCAAGATAGTGCGGCCGCGGCAGTGATGGTCAAGGTCCCGGAACAGGTTAGCTGGGTGGTCCAACGCGGAGGGCAGAGATGGAAGGGGGGACAGCTTGGGTGGGGTCGTCGCTTGGTTGCGCCAGGAAGCCCCGATGCTTCCCGCGACACTGCCCTTGTCGTTGATATTCGAGTTAACTGGGGACAGTGGTCCGCTACGGTCGGATCGTAGATAGTGGTAGAGGTTGTACGATGTCAGATGGCGCGTGGATTCAGACAATCAGCGGCAAGAGGTTCCCACTAGAAGAGCCGGATGCAGACCAGATCAACATCGAAGACATCGCTTACGCCTTGTCGATGCAGTGCCGTTTCAACGGCCATTGCACGAAGTTCTACTCGGTAGCCGAGCACAGCGTGCATGTGTCCCGCGAGATCGACCCGAAACTCTCCATGGTTGGCTTGCTCCACGACGCGGCGGAGGCCTATTTGGGCGACGTGCCATCGCCTCTGAAGAAGAAGCGCAGCCAGTTTTCCGAGATCGAGGAAAAGTTAGAGGCAGCAATTGGCAACCGGTTCGGCATCGACCCAGCGCTGTTCAAAGACCGCGAGATGAAACGGACGGACACGCAACTTCTGGTCAACGAGAAATCCGTGCTGATGGTCGAGGAACCGGAACCGTGGCCACCCGGCGCGCCGGCGGTGAAGGAACCGGGGAGGATTGAAGCCTGGGGACCGGACGAAGCAAAGGCGCGGTTCTTGGCGCAATATCGCCAGTTGATGTGAGCTAGAGCGGTTCCGTTTTTGTCTGAATCGAAAGGAGATTCCCATTTGGTCCTGAATGTGATTCAGACTCCATACTGGTGAGGGAGGCCAGTATGGATGACGAGACCTTACTCAGACGACCTTCGGGAACGTGTTGTCGCCGCGATGCAGGCAGGGGAGAGCTGTCGTAGCGTTGCGGCGCGGTTCGATGTGGCGCCGTCCAGCGTGGTGAAGTGGATGCAACGCGCGGCGCGGACCGGCTCGGTCAGCCCTGCGAAGATGGGTGGATATCGCCGCCCGATACTGGAGCCGCACCGGGTGTGGCTCTTGGAACAGGTGCAGGCTTGTCCGCATGTCACACTGGCGGTGTTGCAAGAGAAACTGGCCGAGCGCGGCATCGAGGTCAGCCATGACACCGTCTGGCGGTTCCTGCGCGGCTGCGGGTTCAGTTCCAAAAAAAGACATTGGTTGCCGATGAGCGTGAGCCTCCGGACGTGAAACGCCGCCGGGAGAGATGGCGGCGCCATCAGGGCGCATCGACCCGCGCCGTCTCGTGTTCGTTGACGAGACATGGGTGAAGACCAACATGGCTCCGCTGCGAGGATGGGCGCCAAAAGGTGAGCGCCTGCCGGGGTCGCGCCCTTTGAACACTGGAACACGCCCACCTTCATCGCCGCCCTGCGCCACGATCGGATCGATGCGCCTTGGGTGTTCGATGGCCCTGTGAACGGCGACATCTTCCGCACCTGTGTCGAACGCGTTCTGGTGCCGATCCTGCGACCTGGCGATGTGGTCGTGATCGACAACCTCGGCAGCCACAAAAGCCAGGCGGTCCGACAGGCGATCCGCGCGGCCGGGGCTCACCTTCTGTTCCTGCCGCCATAAAGTCCGGATCTGAACCCCATCGAACAGGCCTTCGCCAAGCCCAGACACCGGATGTGCAACACGGCGGCCCGATCCCGCGAAACCCTCTGGCGCGCTGTCGGCGCAATCCTCGATCGCTTCACTCCCGAAGAATGTGCGAACTACCTCGAAAACGCAGGCTATGCTTCCGTCAAAACCTGAAGCGCTCTGAACTCGCTCATAATCCGGCTCCTTTAGGAAAGCCGCAGGAAAAACACGCCAAAAACCGGTGCACAATTTTGCGACGCGGTGGGGAGATTGCGACGCGGTGACACAAGTTGAACAATGCTGGGGTGGAAGTGCCGCAAAGACCGCCCTGGTGCGCCCCCGGACCGTTTCCCGGGACCGCGAAAGACACTGGAAAACGGCCAAGACCTTCAATCCACTCATGCTTGACCAGCATGAGGTCGGCCTCGGAATTGCTGGCGACCCCCCAATGGGAACAGAACGGAACGATCCAGAATAGAGGTATATATAGGTCTCTGGCGGGGGGGCGGGATAACCCCCCTTTCCCCCAGTTCACCTACCTCTATGGGGGGTGTGTGATGCCGCCATACCGTACCCAGCATCAGAAGCGTTCCCCCTCATCGGGTTCTTCGCCGGTAGTCGGTGCTCACCTGAAGACGTATCGATGAGCCTCTTTCGGCCCTCGTCGCGCTTTGTCACCCTTTTGTCACCGGTCGGAAAATTCACTTAGCCGTATTCAGTTACACAAGATTGGACTAACCCGACTGCCATCAACCCAAGTGGGCAACCTTCAATTATTCGCAATCTCCCGCCGAGGGCTCAAATGGCGGTGAGCCAGCGAACAAACCAAGTTCGCCCATGGCATGCAAGAGGTCAGGAGTTCGATCCCCCCTAGGCTCCACCAAACCCTCCAAGTTCAACATGATAGCTTCATCGTGTGTGACACCACAGGTGTGACACACGATGAAGCTATAGCCGCCATCAAGTTCCTCGATTGTCTGGCGGATATCACGGTGGGGTGCTGCGAAATTGCAGGATTTGCATCCCGATTGCCATTGCCGGTCCGATACCCAATGCAAAGAAAATCGTGCCCAGGCCAAGCGTGCCGCCCAAAGCCCAGCCGATCGCGATGACCGTCACCTCAAGAAGCGTGCGCACCAGCGCGATGGGTTGATGTGTGATGGCCTGAAGCCCGGTCATGAGGCCGTCTCTGGGGCCCGGGCCCAGGTTCGCGATCAGGTATATCGCCCCGCCGAATCCGGTCACAAACACCCCCGCCAGAGCCAGCACGGCATTCGCAGCATAGGTCTCGAATCTGGGCAAATAGGGCAGCACGAATTCCAGCACCAGCGCGATGACGATCGCGTTGAGGATCGTTCCCATACCGGGTGTCTGCCTGAGTGGAATCCACAGCGCCAGGACGGATGCGCTGATGACAAAGGTCGCAAATCCCGGGCTCCAATCGGTGATCCTGGTCACGCCTTCCGCGAACACGGTCCACGGGCTGACGCCGACACCCGCGGTGACCAGCAACGCTTCTCCCGGGCCAAAGATCACCGGGCCAATGACGAGAAACACGACCGACGCCAGCGGCGGCTTCATGGTAAAGGCCTTTGGCGAACTCCATCTGAGCTTTGGGACTGACGTGACCGAAAGAAAACTCATGGCGAAATCCACGTGAAAGCGTCAAGCGATTGGCGTTTGTGCCAGCTTGGAGAGGGCACGGCAAGCCCAACGTTTGCAAAGCTTGCGTGCGGACCAGAATGGCCGGAATTCAGCTCTGGTGTCGTGGTTTTCATCCTTCAAATCGCAGCATCGAAACACTGTCGCGCCGATCTTCATGACCACGGCGGCATTCGTCGAATTGGGGTCAGATCGGATTTTTACCGGTAAGGTATGGACCTTTGCCGGCACCAGGTTTCGCGGGGACTGGTCCGGGGTCGTCACCCCCCGTTGCGATGTCCGCGGTCGCAGTGATGTGAAACTCGTGGATCAGGCAGAAACAGAAGAATATCCCTGTCCGGCCGGTTCCGTCACGGTCACGATCAACCGATACGCCTTTTCCCCGGACATGCCTGCGCTTGCGCAAGCGATTTTCTCGCCTGCACGCTGTTCTGAAAATGACCTTTTTCAGAGCCTTAAAGGAAATTTACGCCATGCCCAGCGCTTCGCGGTACATCGCCAGAACCGCCTCTTCCTCGGCGATGTCGTCGCTGTCGCGCTTGCGCAGCGCGATCACCTTGCGCATCACCCTGGTGTCGTAGCCGCGCGCCTTGGCCTCGGCCATCACCTCTTTCTGCTGGTCGGCGATGTCCTTCTTGTCGGCCTCGAGACGCTCGAACCGTTCGATGAACTGGCGCAACTCCTCGGCGGCCACGCGGTAGCTGGTGTCGGTCGTGGTATCGGTCATGGCATCCTCTCCGCTGGGGTCCGAACTGGGGCCGGGATCCGTTCCCTACAGCCCGCGCCGGAGCCCCGCAAGCCCGTGCTTGCGCCCGCGCTCGGGCTGCGCTAGGCGGCACGGGCCAAGAGGCGAAAGGGGGTAGGCGATGGAGTTGCTGATCTGGCTCGGCGCGGGCATTTCGCTGACCGGCCTCGCGGGGCTGATCTGGTGCATCGTCCGGGTCTGGCAGGCCCGACGCGCGGGCCTGAGCGACGCAGACCTGCGCGCCGCGGTGCAGAAGGTGGTGCCGCTGAACACCGGGGCACTGTTCTTGTCGGTGATCGGCCTGATGCTGGTGGTGCTCGGCGTCGTGCTGGGCTGAGGCGGCCGGGAGCGTCCCGTTCTCAGACCGGCATGTTGTCGAACTGCGCCTCGATGACGGCGCAGGTCAGCTCCTCGCAGAGATCGCGGATGGCCGGCGGTACCGGCTTGTTGGCCTCTTCCATGCGGGCGATCACGTCGGCGAGTTCGGGTTGCAGACGCAGCTGCGCGTCGGGTGTCGTCCGAAGAATGCGGTCGTAAAGGCGCTCAAGGTTGCGTTCGAGCATGGTCATGGTTTTTCTCCCTGATCGTGTTCGTGCAGATGCCGGGGGCCCGGCCGCTTGCCCTCAGGCGGCGGCCGCGCAGTCGCGGCAGAGCGGCGTGTCGGGCAGGATCGAGAGGCGGGCCTCGGAAATCTCCTCGCCGCAGCGCACGCAGTCGCCATAGGTGCCCTCGCGCAGTCGCTGCAGGGCGGCGCGGATACGGGTGATCTCGGCGCCGCTGTTCTCGCCCAGGCGCTCGAGAACTTCGTCGTCCTCGCGCTCGACGGCCAGTTCTCCCCAGTCCTTGGAGTGCGGCTCGTCAAGCTCGGCCTCGATCCGGTGCAGGCGACCGTCAAGCTCGGCCAGCCGCGCCAGCAGGGCCTTGCGATAGCGGGCGAAGTCGCGCATCGGTCACCTCCTTTGACGCTGTCATGGTGGCATATTGGTGCGGGCCATTCCTTGATCAACGTCAATCCTGCGATTGAATGACATGCAGGAAACCCTATACTTGGGGCGAATGAAGGGGGATCGCATGAAACCGGACGTCACCGCGTTTTTCGACGAGGGCACCAATACCGTCTCCTACGTGGTGCGCGATCCCGCCGGCAGCGCCTGCGCGATCATCGATTCGGTGCTGGATTTCGACTATGCCTCGGGACGCACCGATACTGCCTCGGCCGACCGCATCGTCGATCATGTCACTGATGCCGGGCTCGAGGTGGCCTGGCTTCTCGAGACCCATGTCCACGCCGATCACCTCTCGGCGGCGCCCTATCTGCAGGACCGGCTGGGCGGGCGGATCGGCATCGGCGAGATGATCCGCGTGGTCCAGGACACCTTCGGCAAGGTCTTCAACGAAGGCACCGAATTCCAGCGCGACGGCTCGCAGTTCGACCGGCTCTTCGCCGAGGGCGACAGTTTCCATATCGGCCAGCTGCGCGGGGACGTGCTGCACACGCCGGGGCACACGCCGGCCTGCCTGACCTATGTGATCGGGGATGCGGCCTTTGTCGGCGACACCCTCTTCATGCCCGATTTCGGCACCGCGCGCTGCGATTTCCCGGGCGGGTCGTCGTCGGCACTTTTCGCGTCGATCCAGAAGATCCTGGCCCTGCCCGATGAGACCCGCATCTTCGTGGGCCACGACTACAAGGCGCCGGGGCGCGACATCTTTGCATGGGAAACCACCGTCGCCGAGGAAAAGGCCCGCAACGTCCATGTCGGCGCCGGGCGTGACAAGGCCAGCTTTGTCCGGATGCGTGACGAACGCGATGCCACGCTGCCGATGCCGCGGCTCATAATCCCGTCGCTGCAGGTCAACATGCGCGCCGGGAAGATGCCGCCGGCGGACGGCGAGGGCGGGGTGTTCCTGAAGGTGCCGGTGAACCGGCTCTGATCACGACTTTTCGGTTGCGGGAACGCCGGCCGGGTCGGGCGATGCGGACCGATTCGGTGGCGCGGCTGCGAGACCGGCATCCGTCCCGTCGGTCGTTGCAGGTTCGGCATCCTCCGATACGTCCGTTCCGCGCCGATCATCGTCGCCCCGCCCCTCTGCCGTGGCCGGGTCGGTCAGGCGCAGCGCCCGGAACCCGTGCATCTGGCCCAGCCGCCCCCGCGCCGCGACATGCCCGCCGGCGGCGATCAGTTCGGTGTGGCCGATGGCGGCGGCACTGACCGGCAGGACCATGCCGGGTTCGAGCGCGCAGACTTCCGACAGCGGCAGCCGGATCCGCGCCAGCACCGCGTCGAGCGTGACCGGCGCCCCCAGCGCCGCGGCCGTCAGATCGAAGGCGTTCCGGGCATCGGCGTCCGCGGTATCGGGCGGCGCGCTCGCCTCCGGCGGCAGGATGACAGTCAGTGTCCCGACAATCGCACCCTCTCCGATAGCCGCCGTGAGGCGGAAGCAATCGAGATCGTGGCTCCCGATCGCCAGCGCCAGCGCCCGCGCATCCGCCACCCGGTCGCCGAAACGGAAGCCGCCGGACTGGCTGTCGGGTCGGGGCCGCGTGTCGGCGCGTGTCTCCGCGCTGGCCCCCGTTCCCGGGTCGGCCAGAGGCTCTGCAAAAAGACCCATGACCGCGCTGATCAGCGGCGCGGTCATGGCCGCGTCGGTGCTGGTGAAGGGCCGCTCGGGTGGCGGGGCGTGGCGTACCCGCCCGGTGGTCTGCGCCTCGATCAGTGCCTGCACGAAGGGCCGGTCGAAAACCGCCGCGCCGCGCGATCCGCCGGGCCCGTCGAGCAGCACGATCAAGTCGTCGGCATCGACCGCGTCCGCGAGTTCGGCGTGGGGGAGGCGTCGCTGCTCGACCGCGCGCACGGTGACCGCCAGCCCGATGATGCGGTCGCCCGATCTCTCGACCGCCAGCCGCAGGGCACGCGCGGGCGACATCGCGCGGGCGTCGAAATCGGCGCGTCCCTGCCGGGTCTTGCAGTGGATGACGGTGCTGATGTGCTGATCGGGCATACCTTCCGCCGCGACAATATGAACCCGGGGCCTGCCGGACCGCAGACTAGCGGGGCGTGGTTACCAACCCCTTTACCGGCACCCTCATTGCGCGGCCCGGGTCGCGGCGTCCTCGCCCACCGGCAGCACCACGCGAAAGGCGGCGCCGTCCTGTCCTGGCAGATAGGTGATCTCACCGCCCAGCCGGGCCATGATCTCGCGGCTGATCGCCGGCCCAACCCGGCGCCGTCAACCCTCGTCTGGCCGATGCGCGAGAACTTTTCGAAGATCACCGCATGCTGGTCGGTCGGAATACCCGACCCGTTGTCGATGAAATCGATGACCACCCGGCCATCCTCGGCCTGCGACCGGATGCTCAGCCGTGGCGTTTCGGCGTCGCAGTACTTGGCGGCATTGGCGATGAGGTTGATGAAGACCTGCGCCAGCCGGTCGAAATCGGTGTGCAGCACCACCTGTTCGGCCTCGCGATCGCGGCGGATGTCCAGCCGCCCCGACCCGTCGGCGGCCACGATCGAACGGTCGAGGACATCCGCCAGCGTCCCGCTCTGGGCGCTCAGCACGACCTGCCCGTTCTCCAGCACGCTGACGTCGAGCAGGTCGTCGAGCAGCCGGGTAAGGCGGATCGCCTCGTCGAGGATGATCGAGGCGTATTTGCTGCGCGCGGCCTCGTCGAGCCCGTCGTTTTCGCGCAGGATATCCGAGAATGCCCGGATCGAGGTCATCGGCGTGCGCAGTTCGTGGCTGATCTGGCTGAGAAACGCGTCTTTCTGCAACGAGATCTGGGTCAGCTTCTCGTTGGCCTCGCGCAGTTGCCGGGCGGTGCGGGCCTGTTCCTCGGTCTTGGCCTCGAGGCGGCTCGAATATTCCATGATCTGCGCCGCCTCATCGGCCACCGCCATCAGGTCCTCGACCGACACCGTGGCGCGGCCGACGATCTGGCTGATCATCGCGTGCGCCGTCGCCGCCCCCACCGACCCGGCCAGACCGCGTTCGAGCGTCTGCAGGAAATCGGGGGTGGGTTCGGGCAGATACCCCGCCAGACCCTGATGGCGGGCCTCCTCGGCAAAGAGCGCCTGCGCCTCGGTCCCGCCCATGATCCGCTGCGCCATGATCAGCAGATCCTCGGACTGCGCCAGCCCCCCGGACCAGCTGCCCGGCGTCGCCGAGTGCTGAAAGACATCGACGAACTGCGCCCCCTGCAACCGCTCGAGCGGTTCGGGCAGCGTGAAGAGCGACACCACGACAAAGGCGCCGGCATTGAGCAGCAGGCTCCAGAGTACGGCGTGGATCACCGGGTCCATCGCCTCGGTCCCGAAGAGAGCCTGCGGACGCAGCCAGCCGATGCCGAGCGGCCCCTGTTCCAGCAACTCCTGCGGCAGCACCGCGCCAGGCCCGAAGCTGGGCAGGAAGAGGCAGTAGAGCCACAGCACGAACCCGATGCTGAGCCCCGCGAGTGCGCCCGCCCGCGTCGCCCCGCGCCAGACCAGCCCGCCCATCAGCGCCGGCAGGAACTGGGCCGCGCCGACGAACGAGATGAGGCCGATCGCCGCCAGCGCCTCGCCGCCGCCCGACAGCCGGAAATAAGCATAGCCCGGGAACAGGATGAACGCGATCGCCAGCCGCCGCGCCAGCAGCGCCACATGGCGCACATCGCCCGAGATCATCGCGCTGCCACCGGTGAACCGCAGCCAGATCGGCATCACGATATGGTTCGACACCATCGTCGAGAGGGCGATCGCGGCCACGATCACCATCGAGGTGGCCGAGCTGAACCCGCCCAGGAACGACAGGATCGCCAGCCCCTGCTGCCCGTCCGCCAGCGGCAGTGTGAGGACGAACTGATCGGGGTTGGAGCCTGCCGGCAGCATCTCGAGTCCGACCACGGCGATCGGCACCACGAAGAGGCTCATCAGCATCACGTAGGTGGGAAACGCCCAGGCGGCGAGGCGCAGATGGTCCTCGTTCTCGTTTTCGACCACCATCACCTGGAACATCCGCGGCAGGCAGATGAAGGCTGCCGCCGAGAGCAGCGTCAGCCCCACCCAGCGGCTGCCGGACACTTCCCAGCGGGAAATCGGCGAGGCGTCGATCCGCGCCAGCGTCTGCTCGATCCCGCCGGAAAGCCCCCAGACGACGAACACCCCAACCGCCAGCAGCGCGAAAAGCTTGACCACGGCCTCGAGCGCGATCGCCATGACCACACCGTGATGGCGCTCGTTGGCATCGAGGTTGCGGGTTCCGAAAAGAATGGTGAACACCGCCAGTCCCGCCGCCACCGCGAAGGCGGTGTATTGCTGGCCGGGATAGCCATCGGTCGACGGATCGGCGTCGGCGAAGGTCGCGAAGGACAATGTCACCGACTGCAGCTGCAGCGCGATATAGGGCGTAAGACCGATCACCGCCACCAGCGTGACGAAGACCGCCAGCACGTTCGACTTGCCATAGCGCGAGGAGATCAGGTCGGCGATCGAGGTGATGCGCTGGCTGCGCCCGACCCGCACCATCTTGCGCAGCGTCCACCACCAGCCGATCATCACCAGCGTCGGACCGATATAGATGGTCAGATATTCGAGCCCCGAGCGCGCCGCGAAGCCGACCGCGCCATAGAACGTCCAGGCGGTGCAGTAGATCGACAGCGACAGCGTGTAGACGATGGGCGAGCGCAGCCAGGCGCCGCGCCCGCGCCGCGCCGCGCGGTCGGCGCCGAACGCGATGGCAAAGAGGAACGCCACGTAAAGCAGGCACACGAAGACGAGAAGGTTGAGCGCAACCATCAGTGCCTCCCGGCGGTGCCGCCCTCATCGGCATCGGACCTCAGATAGCGCGACAGTACCCCCGACAGCACCGCCAGCCCCAGCCAGACCAGAAAGAGATAGGTCATGACCCGGGCCGTGCGCTCGCCGTCGCGCAGCGCAGGGGTCTCGCCGCCCGACGGCTCTGCCCCCTGCCAAAGGAGCGGGATCATGAACAGCACCGCGCCAACGAGCGGCAGCAGGCGCGCGCCATCGGCCAGCCGGCGGCGCCGGTAGGTGCGCCTCTGGACGAACAGCGCCTTGCGCTTGGGGCTCACGATCCCACCAGATCGTGCACCGCCGCCAGCATCTCGGCGTTGGAAAACGGTTTGGTCATGTAGCGGCTGGCTCCGGCGCGCCTGGCCATCTCGCGGTCCTTTTCCTGCCCGCGCGCGGTGAGCATCAGGACCGGGGTCGCGGCCAGCTCGGCATCGGCGCGGATGTCCTTGAGGATGTCAAAGCCGCTGCGGTCGGGCAGCATGACGTCGAGGATGACCAGGTCGGGCCGGCGTGTGCGCACCGCCTCGACGGCGTCCCGGCCGTTGGAGTGGGTTGTCACTTCCCAGCCGTCTCGGCTGAGGATAAAGCCGATCGCCTCGATGATGTTGCGCTCATCCTCGATCAGCAACACGGATTTTCCCATTCAATCGGCCTCCCCTCCGATCGCGCCGCGGATGGGCGCAGTTCACTATTGTCAAAGTCGGGTAAGGTGTCAAAAGCCGCTTTCGAGGATCGACGGCTCGCGTCGGGCCTCGCAGTCGCTCAGCGGGCAGAGCTGGCAGGTCATGCCGACCTCGCGGGCGGGGCCGGCGACCTCGCGCCCGGGGTCGGGCAGCAGCAGCATGTACGGGTGCGCCACCCCCGGCCGGTCGAAACGCGCCGGCACGAGCGTATCGGAAACCGCCAGCGCCAGCACGCGTGCGTCTCCCTGCCGCAGGCGCAGGCGCAGCGGTGTGCCGGGCCGGGCCAGCACCTCGTAAAGCGGCCAGAGCGCGCAGGCACCCGCCGACCGGGGAATGTCGAAGCCCAGCACCGGCTTGCGCAGCGTGAGTGTGCCCGAGCCATCGCACACCACCAGCCCCACCGGCCCGGCCACCGCCTCGGGCAGCATGGCGAGCCGGCGAAAGACCGTCGCCATGTCGGTGCCTGTCACGTCGGCGATCGCCCCGGGGGCAGTGCCGTGAACCGCGATCGCCCCCGAGATCACCGACAGGGGCAGGCGCGCGGCATCGCGCACATATCGCGTCAGAAGGTCGCGGGCGAGGCTGCGGGCGGCGTCGGTTTCCAGCCGGCCCGTTCGCGAGATCAGCGCCTCGATCCGTGCCGCGCCGCCGGTGCTTTCGAGCGCGGGAAAGTGGAAGCCGTGCTCTTCGAGAAACGCGTGCAGCTCGTCGTGCGGCGACTTGATGTCGGCCCGGGCGTCGGGGGCCGCCTCGAGATAGCGCACCAGCGCCTCGGCGCCGGTGGCCAGGCGGAGGCTGTCCTCGTCGAGGTTGCGGTGAAACCGATTCTGCCATTCCGGCTCGAGCGCCCTGGTTTCGGCCAGGATCGAGGCGGTCGAACGGATCGCGGTCACCGTCGAGATGACTTCGTGCAGCGAGGCGGCGAGGTGGGGGTCGTGCGACACCCGGTCGGTCAGCGCCTTGATGGTGTCCTCCAGCCGCACGCGTTGGTGGCCAAGGTCCGCCAGAAGCCCCGCCCAGCCGGGAAAGCGGCCGGCGAATTCCTCGGTGCGCGCGGTCTCGGCGCCGCCGCGCCCTCGGCCTCGGCGCGCGCGGCGGCCTCGCGCAGGGCGGCGAGCAGCGTGGCTTCGGCGCCCTCGCTCAAGAGCCCCGCCGGCACACCGAGAACCTCGGCCAGCCGGATCAGCGTGCGCCCGCCGATTCTGCGGCGGTTGTGCTCGATCAGGTTGAGATAGGACGCCGAGATACCGGCGCGGCGCGCCAGTTCGGATTGCTTGAGGCCGTTCATCACCCGGCGTTCACGGATGCGGCTGCCGATCATCGGGGTATGCGCCATCGCGGATTTCCGATTGAAACACTGTGTTTTACCGGGTTCATACAAAAAACTTTACAACAGCACCGATCCTGTTGTCCATTTTTTTACAAAAAAAATGTTTCGCCAAAGCCTGTTGTTGCGAAATTTTCCACCACCCTGCGATAATTGCTTTGCACATCCGTGTGTTGCCTGGGCGCAGAGGAGGCGTTTCGGGTCATCTCATAAACGGGAGGATATCCATGTCCAAATCACTACTCACGCGCCGTGGTCTGCTCAAGACCGGCGCGGTGGCCGGCACCGGGCTCGCCCTGCCGACGATCTTTACCACGGGCTCGGCGTCGGCCTTCACCAACGAGCCGACCGGTGGCACCGTGACGCTCGGCTTCAACGTGCCGCAGACCGGACCTTATGCCGACGAAGGCAATGACGAGTTGCTGGCGCAGAAACTGGCTGTCGAGCACCTCAACGGCGAAGGCGACGGCGGCTGCCTGAATACCTTCAGCTCCAAGGCGCTCGAGGGCAACGGCATCCTGGGCCACAAGGTCACCTTCGTGACCGGCGACACCCAGACCAAGTCGGACGCGGCGCGCGCCTCGGCCAAGTCGATGATCGAGAAGGATGGCGCCATCATGATCAACGGCGGGTCGTCCTCGGGCGTCGCCGTGGCCGTTCAGGGTCTCTGCCAGGACGCCGGGATCATGTTCATGGCCGGCCTGACGCACTCGAATGACACCACCGGCAAGGACCGCTCGGCCAACGGTTTCCGTCACTTCTTCAACGCCTACATGTCGGGCGCCGCACTGGCGCCGGTGCTGGCCAAGGAGATGGGCAAGGACCGCCGCGCCTATCACCTGACCGCCGACTACACCTGGGGCTGGACCCAGGAAGAGTCGATCGTGGCCTCGACCGAGGCTATCGGCTGGGAGACCGTCAACACCGTCAAGACCCCGCTCGCCTCGACCGACTTCTCGTCCTACATCGCGCCGGTTCTGAACTCGGGCGCCGACGTGCTGGTCCTGAACCACTACGGCGGCAACATGGTCAACTCGCTGACCAACGCGGTCCAGTTCGGCCTGCTCGACAAGCAGGTGAACGGCAAGGACTTCAAGATCGTGGTGCCGCTCTATTCGGAACTGATGGCGGCCGGTGCCGGCGCCGCGATCAAGGGCGTGCTCGGCTCGATGAACTACAACTGGCAGCTCGACAACGAAGGCTCCAAGGCGTTCGTCAAGTCGTTCGGCGAGAAGTACGGCAAGCCGCCCTCGAACTCGGCCCAGACCTGCTATGCGCAGGTGCTGCTCTATGCCGACGCCGTCGCGCGGGCCGGCAGCTTCAACCCCTGTGCCGTTGGCGAGGCGCTGGAAGGATTCGAGTTCGACGGGCTGGGCAATGGTCCGACGCTCTATCGCGCCGAGGACCACCAGTGCTTCAAGGACGTTCTGGTGGTGCGCGGGGCCCAGAACCCGACCAGCGCCTACGACACGCTTGAGATCGTCGAGATCACCCCGGCCGCGCAGGTCACCTACCCGCCGAATCACCCGATGTTCGGCGGCGACGAGGCCTCGCTGGGCGAGTGCAACGACGGCGCCTGAGCGCGCCACGGGCCCCGGCCGCGCCGCGCGCGGCCGGGCCACCGGTTTCCGACTCCGCCGGACTGATCCGGATCACTCAACCCACGGGTGGGGGCAAATGGACGCAATTCTTCTGCAAATTCTCAACGGGCTCGACAAGGGCTCGGCCTATGCGCTGATCGCGCTGGGGCTGACGCTGATCTTCGGCACGCTGGGCGTGGTGAACTTCGCCCATGGCGCGCTGTTCATGATCGGGGCGTTCTGCGCCGTCACGCTACAGAAGCTGCTGAGCCTCAGCTACGTGGTCATCGACGAGACCAAGACCGATTTCATGGGCAATCCACTGAAGGTCGAGATGCCCTATGTCGCGAAATGGTTCGGCCCCGAGATCGGCGCGACCATCATCGACTGGTCGGTGCCCCTGGCGATCCTGTTCTCGATCCCGGTAATGATCGCCATCGGCTTCGCGATCGAGCGCGGGCTGATCAAGTATTTCTACCGCCGTCCGCATGCCGACCAGATTCTGGTGACCTTCGGCCTCGCCATCGTGCTGCAGGAGATCGTCAAGTACTATTTCGGCGCCAACCCGATCCCCACCCCGGCGCCCGACATGTTCGCCGGCAGCATCGACATCGGGATGCTGGTGGGCTTCGATCCCAACGCCATCGTCTATCCCTCGTGGCGGCTGATCTACTTTGCCTTCGCGGCGCTCATCATCGGCGGGGTCTTCGCATTCCTGCAGTTCACCACCTTCGGCATGGTGGTGCGCGCCGGCATGGCCGACCGTGAGACGGTCGGCCTCCTGGGCATCAACATCGACCGCCGCTTTACCATCATGTTCGGTATCGCCGCCGCCGTGGCCGGCCTCGCGGGCGTGATGTATGCCCCGATCAATTCGCCCAACTATCACATGGGCATGGACTTTCTGGTCCTCAGCTTCGTTGTCGTCGTTGTCGGCGGCATGGGCAGCCTGCCGGGCGCGGTTCTGGCCGGCTTCCTGCTGGGCATCCTGGAAAGCTTCGCATCGACCACCTGGGCCACGACGACCATTCCGGGCATCAACCAGGTCGTCATCTACCTTGTCGCCATCATCGTCCTTCTGGCGCGTCCGCGCGGTCTGATGGGACGCAAAGGCGTGATGGAGGACTGAACCATGCTGGGACTCAATGGCAGAGACACCACCGTTTTCGTGATCGTGACCGTGCTGGCAATCATGGCGCCGTTCCTGCTGAACCCGTTTCCGACCGAGAGCGGGCTGGCGCAATTCAACGCGGGCTATCCCGACCTGATGCAGCGCTTCGCGATCTTCGCGATCTTCGCGATCGGTTTCAACATTCTCTTCGGGCTGACCGGGTATCTCAGCTTCGGACACGCCGCCTTTCTCGGTGTCGGCTCCTACGCGGCGGTGTGGATATTCAAGCTCTTCACCTACAACGTGGTGCCGGCGATCCTGTTCAGCGTCGTCATCGGGGCGATCTTTGCGCTGGCGATAGGTTTCATCAGCCTGCGCCGATCCGGCATCTACTTTGCCATCCTGACGCTGGCCTTCGCGCAGATGTCCTATGCGCTGGCCTATTCGGTGCTGTCGAACCCGAAGTTCAACCTGACCAACGGCGAAACCGGGCTGCAGGTCTATCCCGGCGATCTTCAGATGTTCCACAACCCCGAGCGTGTGCCCGATCTGCCGCACCTCTTCGGGCTGTCGATGCGGGCCAATTACGAGCTGAGCGTCGGCGGCTGGGACTTCAACTTCAATGCCGGCTACTATCTCTGCGCGGCCATCCTGCTGCTGATGTTCTACCTGTCGATGCGCATCTTCCGCTCGCCCTTCGGGATGATGCTTCGCGCGATCAAGTCGAACCAGACCCGGATGACCTACACCGGGCTCAACGCGCGGCCCTACGCGCTGGCGGCCTTCGTCATCTCGGGCATGTACGCCGGCCTCGCCGGCGGGCTGATGGCGGCGGTCGATCCGCTGACCGGCGCCGAGCGGATGCAGTGGACGGCGAGCGGCGAGGTGGTGCTGATGACCATCCTCGGCGGTGCCGGCACGCTGATCGGCCCGATCCTGGGTGCGGGGTTCATCAAGTATTTCGAGAACATCTTCTCGAAGATCAACGACAGCGTCCTGCACGCCTGGTTCGCCGCCTTGCCCGACGGGCTGGAGGATTTCCTGGTTGCCATCATCTATCCGTTCATCGGCAAGGGATGGCACCTGACGCTGGGGATCCTGTTCATGCTGGTGGTGATCTTCCTGCCTGGCGGCCTTGTCGAGGGCGGTCAGCGCATCGGCCGGCTGTTCCGCAGCCGCAAGACCCGCAAGGGCGAGACCGACGAAGCCACCCAATCGACGCCCGCCGAATAAGGAGACCGGAACATGGCCATTCTCGAGGTCAAGAATGTCAACAAGCGTTTCGGCGGTCTGCAGGCGCTGGGCGACGTCAACCTGAGCGTGGAGGAAAACTCCGTCCACGCCATCATCGGACCCAACGGGGCGGGCAAGTCGACGCTGCTCAACGTTCTCATCGGCAAGCTGGTGCCGGACACCGGATCGGTCCTTTTCGACGGGCAGTCGGTGCTGGGGCGCAAGCCCTATGAGATCAATCAGATGGGCATCAGCCGCGTGTTTCAGACGCCGGAGATATTCGGCAACCTGACGGTGCTGGAAAACATGATGATCCCGATCTTCGCCAAGCGCGACGGCGCCTTCAGCATGCAGGCCCTGGGAAATACGATGAACGAGAAGGATGTGATCGGTCAGGCCGAGCAGATGCTTGAAGACCTGAACATGGCCGACAAGCGGAATTTCAATTCCGCCTCGATGTCGCGCGGCGACAAGCGGCGGCTGGAAATCGGCATGTGCCTGGCGCAGAACCCCCGCCTGCTGCTGCTGGACGAGCCCACCGCCGGCATGGCGCGCGCCGACACCAACAACACCATCGACCTGCTCAAGCAGATCAGCGAGGAACGCGAGATCACCATCGCCATCATCGAACACGACATGCATGTTGTGTTCAGCCTCGCCCAGCGCATCACCGTTCTGGCGCAGGGTTCGCCGCTGGTCGAGGACACGCCCGACAAGATCAAGGGCCACCCCAAGGTTCGCGAAGCCTATCTGGGCGAAAGCGCCTGAGCGAAGGAGAGCCGAAATGAACGTCAAACCCGACTTCTCGAAGGGTCACAATTTTGCCGAGACGGCGCCGGCCTTCCTGTCGGTGTGGGAGATGCAGTCCTATTACGGCGAAAGCTACATCGTCCAGAACATCAGTTTCAACGTGCACGAGGGCGAGATTCTCGCGCTTCTGGGCCGCAACGGCGCCGGCAAGACCACCACGCTTCGCTCGATCGCGCGGATGGACAACCCCCAGGTCCTGCACGGTGAAATCTGGCTCGATCAACAACCGCTGCACAAGATGAGAAGCCACCAGGCCGCGCACGCCGGCATCGGGCTGGTGCCCGAGGACCGGCGCATCATTCCCGGCCTGACGGTCGAGGAAAACCTGCAGCTGGCCCAGATCGCCCCGCCCGTGGGCTGGTCGATCGAGCGCCTTTACGAACTCTTTCCGCGCCTCGGCGAACGCCGCAAGCAGGAAGGCGTGACGCTGTCGGGCGGCGAACAGCAGATGCTGGCGGTAGCCCGGGCGCTGGCGCGCAGCATCAAGGTGCTGCTCCTCGACGAACCCTATGAGGGCCTCGCCCCGGTGATCGTGGACGAGATCGAAAAGACCCTGCGCGTGATCAAGGAACAGGGCATGACCACCGTCATCGTGGAACAGAACGCGGTACGCGCCTTGGAACTCGCCGACCGCGCTGTTATCCTCGACACCGGCGGCATCGTCTTTGACGGCTCCGCGGAGGAGGTTCTCGAAAACGACGAGCTGCGCGCCGAATACCTGGCCATCTGAGGCCGTCCGGCCCCGCCCGTTTTTCTGCCGGCGGGAGCGGGCGGATCACACACGACGGAATTGAGAAAAAGCAAGGGTCCGACATGACCAAAACCAAATCCTACCCCCCAGCGCCGAATTTGCCGCCAACGCCCATGTTGACGCCGCCAAATACGAAGAGATGTATGACGCCTCGATAAACCGGCCGGAAAGCTTCTGGACGGAGCAGGGCAAGCGGCTCGACTGGATCAGGCCGTTCACCAGGGTCAACGACGCCAGCTTCGAGCTGGGCAAGGTCTCGATCAAGTGGTTCGAGGATGGCCAGCTCAACGTTTCGGCCAACTGCATCGACCGGCACCTTGGCACCCGCGGCGACCAGACCGCGATCATCTGGGAGCCCGATGACCCCGACGCCGAGGCGCTGCACATCACCTATGCCGAGCTCTCGCGGCAGGTCAACAAGATGGCCAACGTCTACAAGGAACTGGGCGTCGGCAAGGGTGACCGCGTGGTCCTCTACATGCCGATGATCCCCGAGGCAGCCTATGCCATGCTGGCCTGTTCGCGGATCGGCGCCATTCATTCGGTCGTCTTCGCCGGGTTCTCGCCCGAGGCGCTGGCAGCCCGGCTCAAGGGCTGCCAGGCCAAGCTGCTGGTCACCGCCGACGAGGCCCCGCGCGGCGGACGCGCCACGCGGCTCAAGGCCAATGTCGACAAGGCGCTGTCGATCGCCGGCGATGTCGCGACGCTGGTGGTGGCGCGCACCGGGGCCGACGTGCCGATGAAGGCGGGGCGCGATCACGCCTGCGGCCCGCTGATGGAGAAGGCATCCGACACCTGCGAGCCCGAGGTGATGAACGCCGAGGATCCGCTCTTCATCCTCTATACCTCCGGCTCCACCGGCGCGCCCAAGGGCGTGGTGCACACCACCGGGG
Organism: Roseovarius sp.; assembly: GCA_027493545.1. Taxonomy (GTDB): domain Bacteria; phylum Pseudomonadota; class Alphaproteobacteria; order Rhodobacterales; family Rhodobacteraceae; genus Roseovarius. Next base: position 603,929 of record JAOSKR010000001.1, read on the forward strand.
GCTATCTGCTCTGGGCGGCGATGACGCACGAGATTGTCTTCGACTACCATGACGGTGACATCTACTGGTGCACGGCCGATGTCGGCTGGGTCACCGGACACAGCTATATCGTCTACGGCCCGCTCGCCAACGGCGCCACGACGCTGATGTTCGAGGGTGTGCCCACATATCCCGATGCCAGCCGTTTCTGGCAGGTGTGCGAAAAGCACAAGGTGAACCAGTTCTACACCGCGCCGACCGCGATCCGCGCGCTGATGGGCCAGGGCAACAAGTATGTCGAGAAATGCGACCTTTCCAGCCTCAAGCTTCTGGGCACGGTGGGCGAGCCGATCAACCCCGAGGCATGGGAGTGGTATCACGGCACCGTTGGCAAGGGGAAAGTCCCGGTCGTCGACACCTGGTGGCAGACCGAGACCGGCGGGCACATGATCAACCCGCTGCCCGGCGCCCACACGCTCAAACCCGGCGCCGCGATGAAGCCCTTCTTCGGCGTGCAGCCGGCGGTGGTCGATGCGCAGACCGGCGAGGAGCAGACCGCCAGCCCGGCCGAGGGCGTCTTGTGCATCAAGGCCAGCTGGCCGGGGATGATGCGCTCTGTCTGGGGCGATCACGCGCGGTTCGAGAAGACCTATTTCGCCGACTACAAGGGGTACTATTTCTCGGGTGACGGCTGCCGTCGCGATGCGGACGGCGACCTCTGGATCACCGGCCGCGTCGATGACGTGATCAATGTCTCGGGCCACCGCATGGGCACGGCCGAGGTCGAATCGGCACTGGTCGCGCACCCCAAGGTGTCCGAGGCGGCGGTGGTGGGCTATCCCCATCCGATCAAGGGCCAGGGCATCTATTGCTATGTCACCCTGATGGCGGGCGACGAGCCCTCCGAGGAGCTGCGCAAGGAACTGCGCGACTGGGTGAGGAAGGAAATCGGCCCGATCGCCAGCCCCGACCTGATCCAGTGGGCGCCGGGCCTGCCCAAGACGCGCTCGGGCAAGATCATGCGCCGCATCCTGCGCAAGATCGCCGAGAACGACTACGGTGCGCTGGGCGACACCTCCACGCTGGCCGATCCCAGCGTGGTCGACGACCTGATCGCCAACCGCATGAACCGCTGAGCGGTTTTTGCAGGCGGGTCCTCGCGGCCCGCCGCGCTCTTTCGGCCGGTGTGCCCCCGCGCGCCGGCCGTCCGTTCTGGGCCCGGCGCCATCGCCGGCAAGGACTTGCCGGCCCGGCGCGGGCTTGATGTCGATTAAGGCGGGCATAGCTGAGCCGTGATATAGGCAGGCGAACAGTCCGGCCGACAATCGGCCCGCGATAGTCTGGAGGACATTATGAAAAAACCCGCAATCGCCCTGGCTTGTGTTGCTGCGTTGACGCTCGCAGGGTGCCTATCGCCCTATGAGGAACGCCAGGTCGGCGGCGCGCTGGTTGGCGGGGGCCTGGGCTTTCTGACCGCCAAGGCATTTGGCGCCGACAGCGACTGGGTGGTGATCTCGACGCTGGCGGGCGCCGGCGCCGGCACCTTGGTGGCGCGCAACACCGCCGACAACTCCTGCGCCTACGCCACCGGCGACGGCCGCTATCGTCGCGGCCCCTGCCCGTAAGGCCGGACCCGGACCCGATAAACGCGGTCGCGCCTCAGCCGCGACCGCGATAGGGCGGTACGCCCTGGTCGGGATCCAGACGTCTCCGGGCATCGGCCCGGTCTGCCAGAACACGTCGATGGGAATGCCGCCGCGCGGGTACCAGTAGCCGCCGATGCGCAGCCATTGCGGCGCGAGGAACCCGGCCAGCCGGCGACCGATGGAAACGGTGCAATCCTCGTGAAAGGCGCCGTGATTGCGAAAGCTGCCCAGATAAAGCTTGAGCGACTTCGATTCCACCAGCCACGCCCCCGGCACGTAGTCGATCACCAGATGGGCGAAATCGGGCTGCCCGGTCATCGGGCAGAGCGAGGTGAATTCGGGCGCGGTAAAGCGCACGTTGTAGGCCACGTCCGCCTGCGGGTTGGCCACCCGCTCCAGTTCGGCCTCGTCGGGGCTTTGCGGCAGGCGCGTGGCGCCGCCAAGCTGGGTGAGCCCCTGGTAGATGTCCTTGTCGCTCATGATCGTTTTCCTCAGACGCCGCGCCGGTTGCCCCAGAGCATGACATGCAGCTGCGGCAGCACCCGCGCGTCAAACCACCGGTCCTGCATCACCCGGCCGATCAGCCAGCGCATCCGCGCGTCGATGCCTGCCTGATCGACCGTTGCAGTGTCGTCCCCGGGTGGCGGCGGGGTGTGGTTGCCGGGTTGCAGGCAGATCGGCAGGCGGGGAAACCGCGCCGCCGCGTCCCGCGCCCAGGCGTAATCGGCCTCGTCGAAGACGACGATCTTGAGGATGGTCTCGGCCTGCCCCGCCGCCTCGACGCACGCCGCCACGCTGGCCCAGTCGGTCGCCATCCCGCTCGACGGCGGCTTGGGCGAGAGCACCAGCATGTCGAGACCGCAAAACCAGTCGCGCGCAATGCTGCCCTGGGTTTCCATCGCGAAACGGTGGCCCTTTTCCCGCCCCGCCGCAATCAGCGCTCCCAGCGGCTGGATCGCCGGGTTGCCGCCCGAGAGCGTCACCAGCACCGGCGCGCCCCCCGACAGACGCTCGACCTCGGCCAGCACCGCCTCGGCGCTCATCGGCGCCCATGTGTCGCGCCAGGCGGCATCGACCGCGTGCAGGCTGTCGCACCACGAGCAGCGGAAATCGCACCCCCCGGTGCGCACGAACACCGTCGGCCGGCCGATCAGCGCGCCCTCGCCCTGAATCGTCGGACCGAATATCTCGCAGACGCGGATCGGATCGCTCACGGCCGGTATTCCGCCCAGGTCTTGGGGGTCTCGCTGACCCGCACGGCGCACGTTTCAGGCCAGCGCGCGGCGCACCAGTCGTAAAGGTGGCGCGCCAGCCGCTCGGCGGTGACAAGATCGTCGCCCAGAACGTCGTTGAGGTGGCGATGATCGAGATGGTCGTCGATATAGGCCTTGAGCGGCGCCAGTTCGTGATAGTCGCGCACGAACCCGGTAGCGTCGAGCGCCTCCGCCGCCAGTTCCACCACGACGACGTAGTTGTGCCCGTGGAGCCGCGCGCAGGGGGTGGCCGTCCGCCAGCCCCTTCAGCTGGTGCGAGGCCGAGAACGCGAATTCCTTGCTGATCCGGTACATCACGCGCACCCCGCCGCCTGACGCCAGAAATCGGGGTCGGCATAGTCGGTGGGATCGGCAATGCCGGCAAGGTGGAACGCCTCGCGCCGCTCGACGCAGGTGCCGCAGCGCCCGCAATGCATCTCGCCGCCCTTGTAGCACGACCATGTTTCGGCAAAGGGGGTGCCGTTGCGGGCGCCTTCGGTGACGATATCGGCCTTGGAAAGGTGCACGAACGGCGCCTCGAGCGTAATCCCGGCCACGTCGCGCAGCGCCTCGTCCTGCATCCGCTGGAAGGCGTCGATGAAGCCGGGACGGCAGTCGGGATAGATGAAATGATCGCCCCCGTGTACCGCCACCGCCACCGCGCGGGCCTTGCGCGCCGCCGCGAGGCCGAAACCCACCGCCAGCATGATTGCATTGCGGTTGGGCACGATGGTGAGCTTCATCGTCTCTTCGGCATAGTGGCCGTCGGGCACCTCGACCGCGTCGGTCAGCGCCGAGCCGGTGAGCATCCGTCCCACCGCCGAGATGTCGACCACCTCGTGGCCCACGCCCAGCCGCGCGGCGCAGGCGGCGGCGCTGTCGAGTTCCCGAAGGTGCCGCTGGCCGTAGTTGAACGACAAGAGCCCGCTAAGCCGTCCCTCGGCCGCGACCTTGTGGGCGAGGGTGACGGAATCGAGCCCGCCCGAACAGATGACGATGGTATCCATGACCTCTAGACCCTTGTTTTGATGATGCGGGTAGGCTGCGACCGCAGGGCGCTGATGTAACGCCCGCGCTCCGCGATGACAAGGGCCGGCCCGAAGACCCGGTCGGGGCAGGGCGGGAAATGCGCCGCTTTTCTTGCGTCTCCGCATGGCCTATAAGCGGCGCGGGAGGCGAGAAAATGATGCTCGCTGCTGGCCGAGGACTGCGATGCCGAAGAAAATTCATGACGACGATGTGGCCTTCATCCGCGCGCTGGCGGAACTGCTCAACGACAACGACCTGACCGAATTGCAGGTCATGCGTGAATATGGCGAGCACGATAGCCTCGACGTCCGCGTCAGCCGCCGGCAGGAGGTGGTGACCCAGATCGCCGCCCCCGCCGCCCCGGTTTCGGCAGTTGCCGCCACCACGACCGCCGCCGGGGCTCCGGCCGGATCCGCCGACGCGGTCGAGGATCTGGCCCGCCAGCCCGGCGCCGTCACCTCGCCGATGGTCGGCACCGTCTACATGCAGGCGGAGCCGGGCTCGCCACCCTTTGTCGCGGTGGGCGACCAAGTGGCCGAGGGCGACACGCTGCTGATCGTCGAGGCGATGAAGACGATGAACCACATCCCCGCCCCCCGTGCCGGCACCGTGCGGCGCATCCTGGTCGAGGATGGCGCGGCGGTCGAATACGGCGCGCCGCTGATGATCGTCGAGTAGGCGGGGCCATGTTCGACAAGATCCCTCGTGGCCAACCGCGGCGAGATCGCGCTGCGCGTGATCCGCGCTGCGCGCGAGATGGGCATCCGGTCAGTGGCGGTGCATTCCACCGCCGATGCCGACGCGATGCATGTGCGCATGGCCGACGAGTCGGTCTGCATCGGTCCTGCGCCGTCCTCCGACAGCTATCTCTCGATCCCCTCGATCATCGCCGCCTGCGAGGTCACCGGCGCGCAGGCGATCCACCCGGGCTATGGCTTTCTGTCGGAAAACGCCAATTTCGTGCAGATCGTCGAGGACCATGATATCGTCTTCATCGGCCCGCGGGCCGAGCATATCCGCATCATGGGCGACAAGATCACCGCCAAGGAGACGATGCGTGCGCTGGGCGTGCCCTGCGTGCCGGGCTCCGAAGGCGGCGTGCCCGATCTGGCCATGGCCGGGGCGATTTCCGGAGACATCGGCTATCCGGTCATCGTCAAGGCCACCGCCGGTGGTGGCGGCCGGGGCATGAAGGTCGCCCGGTCCGAGGCCGAGATCGAGCGCGCCTTCCTGACCGCCCGTTCCGAGGCCAAGGCCGCCTTTGGCAACCCAGACGTCTATATCGAGAAGTATCTCGCTCGCCCGCGCCATATCGAGATCCAGGTCTTCGGCGACGGCAAGGGCAACGCGGTGCATCTGGGGGAGCGCGACTGCTCGCTTCAGCGCCGCCACCAGAAGGTGATGGAGGAGGCGCCCGGCCCCTGCATCTCGGACGAGGAGCGCGCGCGCATCGGCGGCATCTGCGCCGAGGCGGTGGCGCGGATCAGCTATGCCGGCGCCGGCACCATCGAGTTCCTCTACGAGGACGGCGAGTTCTACTTCATCGAGATGAATACCCGCCTGCAGGTCGAACACCCGGTGACCGAGGCGATCTTCGGCGTCGATCTGGTGCGGGAACAGATCCGCGTGGCCGAAGGGCTGCCGATGTCGTTCACCCAGGATGACCTCACGATCAACGGCCACGCCATCGAGGTGCGCATCAACGCCGAGAAACTGCCGGATTTCTCGCCCCGGCCGGGGCGCATCACCCAGTTCCACGCCCCCGGCGGGCTGGGTGTGCGAATGGATTCCGCGCTCTACGACGGCTATGTGATCCCGCCCTATTACGATTCGCTCATCGCCAAGCTGATCGTGCATGGCCGTGACCGGAAGACGGCGCTGTCGCGGCTGGGCCGCGCGCTGGGCGAACTCATCGTCGATGGCGTCGATACCACCGTTCCGCTCTTTCATGCGCTCCTGCAGGAGGACGACATCCGCCGGGGGAGACTACAACATCCACTGGCTGGAGACATGGCTGGAAACCAACCTGCGCGAATGACGTCCGGGCCGGCCCTTCGGGTGCGACGGCCGTGAAGGACGACGCTCCCGCCCTGACGCCGGGGCTGCTCTTGTCGGCCTATCGGGCGGGGATCTTTCCGATGGCCGAATCGCGCGGCGCGTCCGAGGTGTTCTGGGTCGATCCGCGCCGCCGGGGCATCCTGCCGCTTGAGGACTTTCACATCTCGCGGTCGCTGGCCCGCCGCATCCGGCGGGGCGGCTACCGGGCGACGCTGAACGCCGCCTTCGGTGCCGTCGTCGCCGGTTGCGCCGAACGGCCCGAAACCTGGATCAACGACGAGATCGCCCGGCTTTACACCGGCCTGCACGCTACCGGGCATGCCCATTCGGTGGAAATCTGGGAGGATGGCAACCTTGCCGGTGGGGTCTATGGCGTGGCGCTCGGCGCCGCGTTCTTTGGCGAAAGCATGTTCTCGCGGCGCACCGACGCCTCCAAGCTGGCGCTGGCGCATCTCACCGATCACCTGTGGCGCTGCGGATTCACCCTTTTCGACACCCAGTTCCTGACCCCGCATCTGGCCTCGCTCGGCGCGGTCGAGATTTCACGCGAGGACTATCACCGGCGTTTGCGCGCGGCGCTGGCGCAATCGGCCAGCGTCGATGCGCTCCCCTTTGATCCCTCGCCTCAATCGGTCTTGCAGCGCAGAACCCAGATGTCGTAGCGGGGATGCTCGAGCGCGTTGAGCGCCGGGGACGAGGCCAGCATCCAGCCCGAAAAGAGCTCCTTGCCGCTGGCGGTGTCGGAAATGACGAGAAAGGCATACGCCTCGCCGGCGGGGTTGGCGGCGGGATAGCGGCATTCCTCGAGCCGCACCGTCAACCGGCCGAAGGTGGTGCTTGCCCCGGCCGCCAGATCGAGATCGGTGACGCTGGCGTTGACCTTGTCGAGCCCGCGCAGCACCGCCCCGGTGCCGCCCGCGATCTCTGTCTCCTGCGCGACAGCCACCAGCGGCAGCGTCCCGGCCAACAGCAGCGCGGCGGCCAGGATTCGGCTCATTTGTCGGGCGCCTCGTCGTCGCCAGTGACAAACTTCATCAGCAGGCCGACCAGGCTGACCGACCCCTGGGTGAACTCGATTTCTTCGCCGGGCGACAGGAAAAACGGCGATGCTCCGGGCAGCACCTCGACATAGTTGCTGCCCAACAGCCCCTCGGACGAGATCGCCACCGCGCTGTCGTCGGGTACGTCGATGCCCTGACGCACCGAAAACACGGTGACGGCGCGATAGGTTTCGGGATCGAGCGAGATGCCCGTCACCCTGCCCACCTTGACTCCGGCCATGCGCACATCGGTGCCCACGGTGACGCCATCGGCGCTGCGGAAACTGGCGTTGAGGGTGTATTCCGTCTGCGCGCCGGTAAAGCCGGTAACCTGTCCGGCATAGACCAGAAACCCGACCGCGATCGCCAGAACGGCCGCGCCGACAAGAACCTCGGTGGTCTGTTCGCTGGACATCGCCTATGCCGTTCCCTTGGCGCGTGGGCTGGTGGCCGGGCTCATTCCGGCTGCCACGCCTCGTAATCGCGCCGTTCCACCGGGTGCGTGCGCCGGATCGAGCCGGCCGGGGCGTAGGCCAGCGCGGTGCCGGTGAGGTTTTCCTCGTGCGGCTTTTCCCAGGGCTTGCGCGGCAGCGGCTGCTTGCTCGGCGCCTCGTCGAAGGTGTGGTGCAGCCAGCCGTGCCAGTCGGGGCTGATGCGGCTCGCCTCGGCCTCGCCATTGAAGATGACCCAGCGCCGCTTGTTGTCGCGGTCGCGGTAAAAGACATTGCCCTCGTCGTCCTCGCCCACCCGGACGCCCTTGCGCCAGGTGTAGAACTGGGTGTTGAGCGTGGCTCCGTTCCACCACGTCACGGCGCGCAAGAGCGTGTTGAGAAGCCCCATGAAACCCTCCGGTGATCGCTGGTTCCGATATGGCGCATAAGGCGGCAAAGGTCCAGTGGAACGGCGCCGCATGCGGGTGAAAGCGCCGGATGCCACGCCGCTGGCGGCTTAGCCTGCGCTGGCGCCTTCCTTCTTGGTGTCGGCATAGATCATCAGCGGCGCGGCGTCCGAGGTCGCCGCCTCTTCGTTGACCACGACCTCTTCGACGTTTTCCATGCTGGGCAGTTCGAACATGGTATCGAGCAGGATATCCTCGAGGATCGAACGCAGCCCGCGGGCGCCGGTCTTGCGCTTGATCGCCCGCTTGGCGATGGCCTTGAGCGCATCGTCGGTAAAGGACAATGCCGCGTCTTCCAGTTCGAAAAGGCGCTGGTACTGCTTGATCAGCGCGTTCTTGGGCTGGGTCAGGATGGTGACCAGCGCTTCCTCGTCCAGATCCTCCAGCGTGGCGATCACCGGCAGGCGGCCGACGAATTCGGGGATGAGGCCGAATTTCAGCAGGTCCTCGGGTTCGAGATCGGTGAAAATCTCGCCCACCCCGCGCTCGTCCACGTCGCGCACGTCGGCGCCGAAGCCCATCGCGCTGCCCTTGCCGCGGCGGGCGATGATCTTGTCGAGCCCGGCGAAGGCGCCGCCGCAGATGAAGAGGATGTTGGTTGTGTCCACCTGCAGGAATTCCTGCTGCGGATGCTTGCGCCCGCCCTGCGGAGGCACCGACGCGACGGTGCCCTCCATCAGCTTGAGAAGCGCCTGCTGCACGCCCTCGCCCGAGACGTCGCGGGTGATCGAGGGGTTTTCCGACTTGCGGGTGATCTTGTCGACCTCGTCGATATAGACGATGCCGCGCTGCGCGCGTTCGACGTTGTATTCGCTGGCCTGCAGCAGCTTGAGGATGATGTTCTCGACATCCTCGCCCACGTAGCCGGCCTCGGTCAGCGTGGTGGCGTCGGCCATGGTGAAGGGCACGTCGAGGATGCGCGCCAGCGTCTGCGCCAGCAGCGTCTTGCCGCAGCCGGTGGGACCGATCAGCAGGATGTTGGATTTCTGCAGTTCGATATCGCTCTTGCCGGAATTGTTCAGGCGCTTGTAGTGGTTGTGCACCGCCACCGACAGCACCCGCTTGGCCATCGACTGGCCGATCACGTAGTCATCGAGCACGTCGCAGATTTCGCGCGGGGTCGGGACCCCGTCTCTCGACTTCAGTCCGGTGCTCTTGGTTTCCTCGCGGATGATGTCCATGCACAGTTCGACGCATTCGTCGCAGATGAACACGGTCGGTCCCGCGATCAGCTTGCGCACCTCGTGCTGGCTCTTGCCGCAGAAGCTGCAGTAGAGGGTGTTCTTGCTGTCGCTGCCTGAGCTGTTCGCCATTGCTTACCTTTCGGGCCATGGTGCCCCGCACTGGGGCCGCCGGCGCCTGTCGTCCTCATGCTTTTCCGGTCAGCTTAGGGCAGCATCCCGGCCACCTCAACGTGAAAATTGGTCGTGCTTCCCGCCCGTCATGCCGCCGCGCGATCAGTCCTTTTCGTCGGGGTCCTTCACCCGGTTCTCGACGATCTCGTCGATCAGCCCCCAGGCCTTGGCCTCGGAGGGATCGAGGAAATAGTCACGTTCCAGCGCGTCTTCAACCTTCTTCAGGGTCTGGCCGCTGTGCTTGACGTAGATCTCGTTCAGCCGCCGCTTGAGCTTCAGCGTCTCCTCGGCGTGGATCATGATGTCGGTGGCCTGCCCCTGATACCCGCCCGAGGGCTGATGCACCATGATTCGGCTGTTAGGCAGGGAAAACCGCATGCCCTTGGCGCCTGCGGCCAGCAGCAGCGAGCCCATGCTCGCCGCCCGGCCGATCACCAGCGTGCTTACCTTGGGCTTGATGTACTGCATGGTGTCGTAGATCGACAGCCCAGAGGTGACCACGCCACCCGGGCTGTTGATGTACATGCTGATTTCCTTCTTGGGGTTTTCGGCCTCAAGATGCAGCAGCTGCGCCACCACCAGGCTCGACATGCCGTCATGCACCGGGCCGCTGAGAAAGACGATGCGCTCCTTGAGCAGGCGCGAGAAGATGTCGTAGGCGCGTTCGCCGCGGCTGGTCTGTTCGACCACCATCGGCACCAGCGTGTTCATGTAAACGTCGTAGGGGTGCTGCATTGTCCGCCTGCCTGCTTGATGTGTCCGAGCGTTACCGTCCAGTTGCTAACGGAGTCTTAGTGATGTGGTCAGGGGGCTGCAAGGGCCGCCCGCCAAACCGGCGCCTTGCTGCACGTTCCTCGCGGTCATGTGTTCCCCTGCGAGCCGGGGGGTTGCCCTGTGCCGCGCCCTCGCGCGCCACCCTTTTTGCATCCGGCAGGGTTTGGTATTAGATAGAGTCCAGAACCGCATGGACACAACGCAGATGGCACTTTCCGCTCCGGCAACCGAAACTGGCCCCGAAGATCACCTTCGGATGGTGGAGAACGCGCAGGAGGCCGCCGAATTCCTCAAGGCGATCAGCCATGAGGGACGGCTGATGATCCTGTGCCACCTTGTCACCGGAGAGAAATCGGTGGGCGAGCTGGAGCGCCTGCTCTCGGCGCGTCAGGCCGCGGTATCGCAACAACTGTCGCGGCTGCGCGCCGAGGGGCTGGTGGTGCCCCGGCGCGAGGGCAAGACCATCTTCTACAGTCTCGCCGACAACCGGCCGCGCAAGGTGCTCGGATTGCTCTACGATCTCTTCTGCGAGGACGGCGGTGCCATCTGACGCACCCCCGCTGCGATGCAAGCGCCATGACGATCGGGACGGGTATGTCGCCGCCGAACTCCCTTGGCGATATATCCCTTGAAAAACACGCCCGATGGGCGCATGTAAGTTGCGTTCCGCACCCTGGCGGGACATCAATGAAGGAGAGATCATGGCCAAGGAAGATACGCTCGAATTTCCCGGTGTCGTGAAGGAACTCCTGCCCAACGCGACATTTCGGGTCGAGCTTGAAAACGGCCATGAGATCATCGCGCACACGGCAGGCAAGATGCGCAAGAACCGCATCCGCGTTCTGGCAGGCGACAAGGTGCAGGTCGAGATGACCCCGTACGATCTGACCAAGGGTCGGATCAACTACCGTTTCAAGTAAGCGTTTTTCGCGCGCATGAAGCTGATCCTCGGATCGGGCAGCCCGCGCCGGCGCGAGCTTCTGGCCCAGCTCGGCGTGATCCCTGATGCCGTCAGCCCGCCCGAAATCGACGAGTCCCCGCTCCGGAACGAACTGCCGCGGCTCTATTGCGCGCGCATGGCCCGGACCAAGGCCGAGGCGGTTTCGGCCGGCGCCGACGACATCGTGCTGTGCGCCGACACCACCGTCGCGGTGGGCCGGCGCATCCTCGGCAAGCCCGCGGACGCCGCCGAGGCCGAAGGTTTCCTGCGCCTGATGTCGGGGCGCCGGCACCGCGTGATCACCGCCGTGGCGGTGCGCCGGGGCGCGCGCATGTGGCAGCGCAGCGTGGTGACGACGGTGCGGATGAAACGCCTCTCGGATCAGGAGATCGCCGCCTATCTCGCCACCGGCGACTGGCGCGGCAAGGCCGGCGGCTATGGCATCCGAGGGCCCCGCCGGGGCGCTGATCCCGTGGATCGAGGGGTCGTTCACCGCCGTGGTGGGGCTGCCCCTCGCCGAGACCGCGGCCCTCCTGCAGGCCGCGGGCTATCCGCTCTGGCAGGTGGAGGTGGCGCCGTGAAGGGCACGGTCATCGCCCTCGACACCCTGCAGGGCCGCGAGGCGGCGGCGCTGATCGAGGACGGCCGCCTCGACGACCTGCTGGTCGACGCCGACGCACCCCGCCCCGGCACCATCTACCGCGCCCGCATCGGCCGCCCGATGAAGGGCCGGGGGGGATATTCCTCGACACCCCCGATGGCCCGGCCTTCCTGCGCCAGACCCGGGGGCTCTCGCCCGGCGGAACGCTCTTGGTGCAGGTCACCGGCCACGCCGAGCCCGGCAAGGCGCTGCCGGTGACCGCAAGGCTCCTCTTCAAGAGCCGCTACGCGATCGTCACCCCGGCGCGCCCGGCATCAACGTCTCGCGCCAGGTCCGCGATGACGAGATGCGGGTGAGGCTCCTGGAGATCGCTCACGACGCGCTCGCGGAGGCGCAAACCGGCCTGATCCTGCGCTCGGCCGCAGCCGGGGCGGACGAGGACGAGATCGCCGCGGACATCCGCAGGACGGCGGCACTGGCGGCGCAAGTGCTCGCCGATGCCGAGGGTCCGCCCGAAAAGCTGGTTGAGGGCGACGGCCCGCACGCGCTCGCCTGGCGCGACTGGACCGCTCCGGCCACGCTGGCCGAGGTGCCGGGGGCGTTCGCCGAACACGGGGTGCTCGACGCCGTCGAGGTCCTGCGCCGCCCCGACACCCCGCTGACGGGCGGCGGCAGCCTGACCGTCGAGCCGACCCGCGCGCTTGTCGCCGTCGATGTCAACACCGGGGCCGACACCTCGCCCGCGGCGGGGCTAAAGGCCAACATCGCAGCCGCGCGCGAACTGCCCCGCCAGCTGCGGTTGCGCGGCCTCGGCGGGCAGATCACGCTCGACCCCGCGCCGATGGCAAAAAGGACCGCCACGCGTTCGAGACCGCCCTCAGGGCCGCCCTGCGCCGCGACACCGTCGAGACGGCGGCCGTGGGCTGGACACCGATCGGGCACTTCGAGTTGCAGCGCAAGCGCGACCGCGTGCCGCTCTGGGAGGTGCTGGAATGACCTGCCCCGTCTGCGGCAAGGCGACGGTGCAGCGGGTCCGCCCGTTCTGCTCGAAACGCTGCGCCGATGTCGATCTCGGCAGGTGGCTGAGGGGCGATTATGCCCTGCCCTCGCGCGACCCCGAGGACATCGAGCGCGCCGCCATCGAGCTTGACCGCCCGGACCCCGAAACGCACTGAAAACCGGCCCGATTCCCTCTGGACAGCCCCGTGAAGCTCGCCTAGAACGCCTGCACCCGAAACGGCCCCTTCGGCCGTTTTCCCGTGCCCGGGTAGCTCAGGGGTAGAGCAGTGGACTGAAAATCCTCGTGTCGGTGGTTCGATTCCGCCCCCGGGCACCATTATTCTCCTTTCAGAGTGCAGAACGGACCAATAAAATTAAGAGACTCCCCGTGCTTGCCGGTCCCGCCGCGACGAGAGTTGCTACAGAATTTGCTACAGGACGCGCTACGGTTTGCGAGGTTTCCTCGAATTACTGACAGGGGCGGACATCGCGCGTTCGAAGCCGTGAACCAAGTGACCGAGCAGGAGGTATCCGACCCCTGCTTGCGGCGCCATCGTAATGCTCCTCTGCGACCCCTGTCATCGCGAAGTCGACGGTGAGAACCTAGACGCCCACGCGCGCGGCCACTTCATAGCCTGCGACCAGGGCGGTGATCAGGTCGCGCCCGCTGCCGCCGGTCTGTTCGGTGACGGCAAGGGCCGCCGGCACCACGACCGACCCCACGTGGATCAGCGCGCGTTTGTGGGTGTCGTCGTAATCGGTGGCGTTGATCAGAATTCCGTTGGCCAGCGGCGCGAGCGCCGGATCCGACAGCCCGCCGCCGATCACGCTGGCCGGGCCGGTGGCGTTAAAGCCCGCCACAAGCTGCCGGGCGCGGGTGGCCTTGGCCGGGTCCTCGGCATGGGCCGCGATGGCGCATCCCAGGGCATCGAGCACGAACCGGCCGGCCTGATGCACCACGTCGGGCGGCAGATCGTCGAACCGGAGGCTGGCGACAAAGCCCGCCAGCTGTGCGGTGGGTGTGATGCTCACGATGTGATCCTTTCCGGTTTCTCGTCTTGCGGCCCGGATGTCGCGTCGCAAATGTCGTGCCGTTCGCGCCGTTCTGGGCGGGCGGGCAATGGCTTGTTGTGAAATTGCATGATTGACGGATTGTCGGACAATAGGCTCCTTCGGGTTGAGCAAGGGAAACGATGCCACAGAACCTGTCTCTGAACCGCGATGATGTCACGCTGAGTATGCGCCTGGTGCAGGCCATGCGCGACGCCATTCTTGACGACGTTCTGGCCTTGCCCGGAGAAAAGGGCAGAGGCGGCTTTACCTGATACTTGCCCTCCATCACCGGGATATCGGGGCGGTTCACCTCGGTGGCGCGCAGATCGACCACAACCTCGCCCTGCGCGGGCCGGCGTTGAGCAGATCGTGAACCGATGCCTGTTCGATCGGGCCGAAAGCGCGGACCAGAACCGCCTTCATTCCGCGCCCCGTTTGGTGGTGGCGGGTCCCTCTTCTGCCGCCAGGTCGTTGTCGGCCCCAAGCGACGGGGCGCGGGCCGCGTGCGGGGCGGGCCGGAAATTTCGGGCCACCGGCACCGGCAGGGCGATCTGGCGCGCGCCATCGATGTTCTCGACCTCGTGATCCAGTATTCCCCGACTCTGGAAATGGGGGTCCTGCAACGCCTCTTGCAGCGTCTGCACAACCGAGCAGCAGCAATCGGCGCGCGCGAACACGGCCCGCCAGTGATCGGCGGACTCGCTGGCTATGAGAGTCGCGACAGCCTGCGTCGTGGCGGCCGGGTCGCGGGTATCGTCGCGCAGATCGGGGGCCAGGCCGATCGCCTGGGTGAATGCCTCCCAGAATTTCTGTTCGATGGCGGCCACCGCGACGAAGCGGCCATCGCGCGTGGGATAGAGCCGATACCGGCACGACCCGCCGGTGACGAGCGCGTCGCCATTCCCCGGCCACCGGCCGGTAGCCTGCCCCTCGGCCATCGCCCAGTACATGAAGGGAAACAGGTTGTCCGACATCGAGATATCGAGATACGCACCCTTGCCCGTCCGGTCGCGGTCGCGCAGCGCCAGCAGGATGTTGAACACCGCCGGGTAGGTCCCGCCCGCGATGTCGGCGATCAGGGCCGGGGGCAATACCGGCGCCTGCGGCGTTCCGCAGCTCAGCGCCAGGAGGCCGCTGTCACCGAGATAATTGAGATCGTGACCGGCGCGGGCGGCCTTGGGCCCGGTTTGACCGTAGCCCGTGATCGAACAATAGATGATCTCGGGGTTGATGGCGGTGATGTCCTCGTAGCCCAGGCCCAGCCGGGCCATGACGCCGGGGCGGAACTGTTCGACGACGATATCGGCGTCTTTCAGCAGCGGGATCAGGCGGGCGCGCTGGTCGGGGTCCTTCAGATCGAGCGCCAGCGATTTCTTGCCGCGGTTCAGCATCGCGAAATTGGCGCTGTCCTCGCCCCATCGGGGCTCATAGGAACGCATCTCCTCGCCCTGTCCGGGGCGCTCGACCTTGATCACCTCGGCCCCCGCCTCGGCCAGAAACAGCGTCGCCATCGGACCCGGCAGGAGGGTGGAGAAATCCAGAATGCGAATATCCTTGAGAGGTGCCGTCATCTTTTGGTGCCCTTTCCCTGTTCGATCGGAATGATCGGGCCCGCCCGCCCGTGGTACGGGGC
This sequence comes from Roseovarius sp., assembly GCA_027493545.1. GTDB lineage: Bacteria > Pseudomonadota > Alphaproteobacteria > Rhodobacterales > Rhodobacteraceae > Roseovarius. Next base: position 619,187 of record JAOSKR010000001.1, read on the forward strand.
GGGCCCGGATGATTACAACCGGGTTTTCAGCCATTTCGACAGCACGCCGACAATCCCTTCGCGGAAGGCCAGCACGCGGACGATGAAAACCAGTCCCTGAACAATCAGGACCAGCGAGCCCAGATTGGCCAGATAATTCTGCATCGCCGCAATGACCGAGGCCCCGACGATCGGGCCGAAAATGGTGCCCATGCCACCGATCAGCGTCATCAGAACCACCTCACCCGACATGGTCCAATGCACATCGACCAGCGAGGCCAGGTGAAAGACCAGCGCCTTGGTCCCGCCCGCCAGCCCCGACACCGCCGCCGAGATGACGAATGTCACCAGCTTGTAGTGCTGCACCTGATAGCCAAGCGAGATCATGCGCTGTTCGTTCTCGCGGATGCCTCTGAGCACCTCGCCAAAGGGCGAATGGATGACCCGGTAGACGAACAGGATACCGGCAAGAAAGACTGCCGCGACCAGCCAGTGAAACGCCCCGTCGCTCGAGATGTCGACGACCCCGAACAGCGCGTTGCGCGGAATGCTCTGCAGACCGTCCTCGCCGCCGGTGCCGGGCGATTGCAGGGCGTAGAAATAGACCATCTGCGCAAAGGCCAGCGTGATCATGGCGAAATAGATGCCGCGGCTCTTGATCGCCAGAAAGCCGAACACCGCGCACATCGCGGCGGCGACCAGAACCGCAAAGGCAATCGCCAGTTCAGGCGGCAAGCTCCAGACCTTGGCCGCGTGCGCCGACGCATAGGCCGCTCCGCCAAAGAACGCCGCATGTCCGAAGGACAAGAGCCCGCCAAAGCCCAGCATCAGGTTGAGCCCCATGGAAAACAGCGCGAAACACAGGAGTTTCATCACGAAAACCGGATAGAGGAACTGCGGCGCGATCACGACGATCACGACGATCAGGCCAAAGACGGTCATGTGATGGCGCGCCAGCCGCGCCAGCCAACCGGGGCAGGCGGTGTTCTCCCGGCTGGACTGGCGCACATCGCATCGGTGGCGCTTGTCAACGGCTATGCCTTTGGCGGTGGTGCCGAACTGGCGATGGCCTGCACCTTTCGGCTGGCCAGCCCGAACGCTGTTTTCGGCCTGCCCGAGGTCAAGCTGGGCCTGATCCCCGGCTATGGCGGCACACAACGCCTGCCCCGGCTGGTGGGCAGCGCGCGTGCTCGAGATCATCATGACAGGGCGAAACGTCACCGCCAATGAGGCCGAGCGCATCGGCTTCGTCAACGCGATCGCCGAGGGCGATCTTCTGCAGGCCGGGCGGGAATTTGCCGGCCGCTTCACGCGCTACAGCCTGCCGGTGCTGGAATGCGCCCGCCGCGCGGTGCAGCGCGCCGCCGACACGCCCCTGCACGAGGGCCCGCAAATCGAAGCGGATCTGTCCACCCCGGCGCTATCGCCGCCGGCCCCAGTCGTATTGCGCCGCCGTTTCGACCGCGCAGGGGCGGAGCTCGCGCAGCCGCGCCAGCGCGGCACGGGGTTTCTCGCCGCAGGCAACCATCAGCCTGAGCGCGGCCATGCCCGAACGTCCGCAGCCGCCGACGCAGTGGATCAACACCCGCCCGCCGCCCCTGAGCGCGGCCGTGGCGCGCTCGCTCGCTCCACGCCACGCCTCGGCCTGGTCGGGCCCCGGCACGCCCATATCCGGGCAGGGGATATGGTGCCAGCGCGCGCCCGAATAGAGCAGGTCGGTGCTCAGCCTCGCCGCACCCCAGGCCACCAGTTCGACCTCGGTTGCCATGGTGATCACCAGTGCCGGTTTCCAGTCCTTCATGTGGGTGACGTCCTCGGCATAGTGCCCGCCGCGCCCCGGCATCGGCGCGATGCCCAGGATGCCGCTCGCCACCGGCAGGGCGAAGATGACAAAGTCCGTCACCCGCCCCTCCGTGACGAAGGTGACGGCGCGTGTCCCGCCCCCGGCGGGACCGCTTGCCATCAACTGCCCGCGCCGGTCCCCCAACGGACGCATGGCCCTTCCTCTCTTCACGACACCAAACAACATTGCCAGCCTTGCCGGATCGCGCGCCAAAAAGCAAGCTGGACGGCCCATCGGCGCGGCTTTAGGCTGGCTGAAATCCCCGAATCCGACAGGTTCCCCATGTCCGACACCCCCAAGAAAGGCTATCAGGTGCTGGCCCGCAAGTACCGGCCCGAGACCTTTGCCGACCTGGTGGGGCAGGGCGCGATGGTGAAAACGCTGAAGAACGCCTTTGCGGCCGACCGCGTTGCGCAGGCGTTCATCATGACCGGCATCCGCGGCACCGGCAAGACCACCACCGCGCGGATCATCGCCAAGGGGATGAACTGCATCGGCCCCGACGGCACCGGCGGCCCCACCATCGAGCCTTGCGGGCAGTGCGAGCATTGCCGCGCGATCATGGAGGGCCGCCACGTCGACGTGATCGAGATGGATGCCGCCTCGCACACCGGCGTCGACAATATCCGCGACGCGATCATCGAGTCGATTTCCTATGCGCCTGGCAGCGCGCGCTACAAGATCTTCATCATCGACGAGGTTCACATGCTTTCGACGAGCGCCTTCAACGCGCTGCTGAAGACGCTGGAAGAGCCGCCCGCGCATGTGAAGTTCATCTTCGCCACCACCGAGATCCGCAAGGTGCCGGTCACCGTGCTCAGCCGCTGCCAGCGGTTCGATCTGCGCCGCATCGACCCCGAGGACACGATCGCGATGCTGCGCCGCATCGCCGAGGCCGAGGGCGCGGCGATCGCCGACGAGGCGCTGGCGCTGATCACCCGCGCCGCCGAGGGCTCGGCGCGCGACGCGACCTCGCTGCTCGATCAGGCCATCAGCCACGGCGGGGCCGAGACCACCGCCGAGGAGGTGCGCGCCATGCTCGGGCTGGCGGACCGGGGCCGGGTGCTCGACCTCTTCGACATGATCGTGAAGGGTGACGCCGCCGGCGCGCTGGCCGAGCTCTCCGGCCAGTATGCCGGGGGTGCCGATCCGATGGCGGTGCTGCGCGACCTCGCCGAGATCGCGCATTGGGTCAGCGTGGTGCAGATCACGCCCGAGGCCGCCGAAGACCCCACCATCGGCCCCGACGAGCGCGACCGCGGCCGCGCGATGGCTGGCGCGCTGCCGATGCGGGTGCTGACGCGGATGTGGCAGATGCTGCTCAAGGCGCTCGAAGAGGTGGCGCTGGCGCCCAACGCGATGATGGCCGCCGAGATGGCGGTGATCCGCATGACCCATGTCGCCGATCTGCCCACGCCCGGGGATCTGGTGCGCCGGCTGCAGGACGAACCGCCGCCCGAAACCCCTGCGCCGGGGGGCGGTGGCGGCGAAACCGCGCCCGACCGGGCACCGCGGGGCTCGGCGCCGGCGGATCGGTCAGTGCCGTCGCGCCCGGGGCGCGGGTCAGGCCGGCGCGGGGGCGGGGCCCTCGGCGGCGCTGGCGGCGCTGCCCGACACCGCGCTGGCGCGTCTTGCCCGTTTCGAGGATGTGGTCGATCTCATCCGCGCCAACCGCGAGGTGCAGCTGCTGATCGAGGTCGAGACCTGCCTGCGGCTGGTCTCCTATCGTCCCGGGCGGATCGAGTTCCAGCCAACCGACAACGCGCCCGCCGATCTTTCGCAGCGTCTCGGCGCGGCGCTGCAACGCTGGACCGGCAGCCGCTGGGGGGTGTCGGTGGTGGCGGCGGGTGGCGCGCCCACCATCGCCGAGACCCGCGATGCGGCGCGCCGAACGCTCGAGGAAGAGGCCCGCGCGCATCCGCTCGTGCAGGCGGTCTTTGCCGCCTTTCCCGACGCCCGCATCACCGGTATCCGCACCCCCGAGGAGATGCACGCCGAGGCCGAGGCCGAAGCCCTGCCCGAGGTCGAGGAGGAATGGGACCCCTTCGAGGAGGGCTGACCCGCGCCGCCGCCGGGCTTGCCGCCCTTCGCCGCGCGGCGTATGGGAACGCGGACCGGACCGGCTGAAGAGCGCCCATGACCGACCCCGCCCGACATGACCGCATCCCGCTGCGCGAGCGGCTGACCGGTTTCGCGCTGCTGTTGCCGGTGACGCTGTCGCGGATACTGCCCTATCGCTGGCGAGTGCCGGTCGCCGGCTGGATCACCGCGCGCATCCTCGCGCCGCTCGCGGGCTATTCGCGGCGGGTGCGCGAGAACCTGGCGCTGGTTTGCCCCGACATGCCCGCGCCCGAGGTCGAACGCATCGTTCGCGGCGTCACCGACAATGCCGGGCGCAACATGATCGAACTCTACTCGCCCGAGTTCCTCGACCGCGCCCTAGAGGGCCCGGTCTCGGGGGCCGGGCTGGCGCTGCTGAAGGCGGCGCAGGCCGAGGGCCGCCCGGTGATCATCGTTTCGGGGCACCTGGGCAGCTTCAACGCCGCGCGCGTGCGGGCGGTTGGCCTGGGGCTCGATATCGCCTGTTTTTACCGCGCGATGCGCAACCGTCCCTTCAACGCCCGCTATGTGCGCGCGATGACGGCGATCAGCGCGCCCGTGTTCGAGCAGAACCGCACCGGCGTGATGCAGATGGTGCGCCATCTGCGCGGTGGCGGGACGCTGGCGATCATGAACGACCTCAACGCTCATGACGGGCTGCCGCTCGAATTCTTCGGCCACAAGGCGCTGACCTCGATCTCGGCCGCCGAACTGGCGCTGAAATACGATGCACCCATGGTGCCGGTCTGGTCGCGGCGGCTGGAGAACGGGCTCGACTTCGAGGTCCATTTCGACGCCGAAATCCCCGGTAGCGACCCGCTGACCATGACCCGCGAGTTCAACCGCCGGCTCGAGGAGCGGGTGCGTGCCGACATGGATCAGTGGTTCTGGATCCACCGCCGCTGGAAGGACGCGGAAAACCCGCTGGGCCGGCAGCGCGCGCGCGATCTCGAAAGCTCGAACGCCGGCTTGCCGGCGGCGATTGAGGCGCGATCAGACCCATTTCGCCAGCGGCGGCAGGCTCATCAGCACCGCATCGGCATCGTGCCCGGTGGCCAGCCCGAACCGGGTGCCGCGGTCATAGACGAGGTTGTACTCGGCATAGAGCCCGCGATGGATCAGCTGCGCGTCCTTGTCCCGGTCGGTCCAGGGCTGCGCGCGCCGCAGCTCGACCAGCGGCAGCCAGGCGGGCAGGAAGGCGCGCCCGATATCGCGGGTGAGCGCGAAATCGGCCGCCCAGTCGCCGCTGCACTGGTCGTCCATGAAGACGCCGCCGACGCCACGGGGGGCGGTTGCGGTGGGGGATGAAAAAGTAGTCGTCCGCCCATGCCTTGAGGCGCGGATAGAGCTCCGTCCCGTGCGGATCGAGATGGGCCTTCTGGATGGCGTGGAAGTGCGCGGTGTCGTCGTCGTACTCGATGCAGGGGTTGAGGTCCGAGCCGCCCCCGAACCACCATGCCGCCGGCGTCCAGAACATGCGCGTGTTCATGTGCACCGCCGGCACGTGCGGGTTTTGCATATGCGCCACCAGGCTGATGCCCGAGGCCCAGAACCGAGGATCGTCCGCGATGCCGGGCACACCGCGCGCCGCCATCGCCTGTTGCGCCGTCTCGCCCAGCCTGCCCCAGACCTCGGAGACGTTGACGCCGACCTTTTCAAAGACCCGTCCGCCGCGCATCACGCTCATCAGCCCGCCGCCGGCATCCGCGCCGTCCTCGCCTGCCCGTTTCGTCTCGCGCATCTCGAACCGTCCGGGGTCCGCATCCGCCAGCGGACCGGTGGCGTGGCTGTCCTCCAGCGCCTCGAAGGCTGTCACGATCTCGTCGCGCAAGGTCCGGAACCACGCCGCGGCGCGGCGCTTTTCCTCTTTCATCTGCACCGTGTCGGTCATCCTTCCCCTCCCGCCGTCAATGCGCCGGCGCGGCGACCGGGTCGAGCAGCGTGCGCCCGCCATCCACGGTCATGATCTGTCCGGTCATGAAGCTCGAGCTGTCGCAGGCCAGGAATTGCACCGCCTCCACCAGCTCGGCCGCCGAGGCGATGCGCCCCAAAGGCGTGTGTTCCTCGATATCGGCGCGGAAATCGCGGTTCTCGCGCAGCGTGTCCTGAAGCGACGCGCTCATCACCGAGCCAAAGGCCACGGCGTTGACGCGAATGCGGTAGGGCGCCAGCGCCACCGCCAGGCTGCGCGTCATCTGGTCGAGCGCAGCCGCGGAGACCGAATAGGCCAGCAGGTCGGGATGGGTCCGCCGCGCCGCGATCGAGGAGAGGTTCACGATCGTTCCCGCTGGCCCCCTCCTCGCGGTCCTCGGCCTGTCTGATCATCCGCTTGGCCACCAGCTGGCTCATCCTCAGCGCGGTCATCAGGTTCTGCCGGAGCAGCATCTCCACCGCGTCGTCATCGGGGTTGAGCGGGTCCGACGCAACCATCTGCCGGCTGGCATTGACCAGGATGTCGACCTGATCGAAGGCGTCGATGGTGGCCGACAACAGGTTCGCCTGCGTCAGCTTTTCGCGCAGGTCGCCGGAGAAATGGCGGATATTTCCCCCATCCTCGTTCCGGCCCAGTTCGCGGGCGAGCTGTTTTTCGTCGATATCCGCGAACATGACGTTGGCGCCCTGGTCGGCGAAGTGCCGCCCGATCGCCAGGCCGATGCCGTTGGCGCCGCCGGTGACGATCGCGGTTTTTCCGGATACGGAGAATGACATCGGTGTTCCCTCCCGGTCGGGGCCTGTTCTTGGTGGCGCGCCCGCCGCTAGCGGCGGGCCGGACGCGCGGCGTGCAGCAGCTTGAACCGGTTGTCGCCGCCGATTTCCGCGACATCCCGAAAGAGCTGCTGGATGTGCGACTCATAGGGAAGATGACGGTTGGCCACCAGAAAAAGCTCGCCGCGCGGACCCGAGGATGCGGGCGGCGGCGGCGATGAAGGCCAGCCCCAGCGCCGCATCGGGCCTGCGCCCGGCATGAAAGGGCGGATTGGTGATGACAGTGTTCACCGGGTCTTCGGGCCGCCAGTGCGTGGCGTCCTGCCAGTGGAAATGCGCGCGCGGGTCGGTCACGTTTTCCCGCGCGCAATCGAGCGCGGCGCGGTCGGCCTCCACGAGGTGCATCTCCTCGATGTCGCCCCGTTCCAGCGCGCGCGCCGCGAGATACCCCCAGCCGGCGCCTAGATCGGCGACGCGCGCACCCAGCCGCGCGGGCAGATGATCGGCCAGGAGCGCCGAGCCGGGGTCGATCCCGTCCGCCGAAAACACTCCCGGCAGGGTCAGAAAGCCGCCCTCGATGCGCCTTGGCGCGCCGCGTGCCCAGCCGGTGAATTGCGGCCCGGCGGCGAAATGGAAAAGCTTGCCGTGCGCCTTCGAGAGCGGCGGCGAAACATCGGTGCGGGCGCGGCACGCCTTGAGGATGGCCTCGATCCCGTCGGTCTTGACGCCGTCGACGATCACCGGCCCGTCGGTGACGGCGGCGGCCTCGGCGATCAGCGCTTCGCTGAGCGCCCGCGAACGCGCCACGAACACCACCGCGGCCGCATGGCGCCCCTCGGGCGCGGTGTCGCAGGCGAAACCTTGTGCGGCGAAATGGTCGAAATCGGGGCGAAAGCCGGTGATGACGTGGCAGCGTTCCGCCGGCAGCGCCGACAGGTCGTGCCCGGCGCGCGGCGCGAAGACGGCGATGCGCCCGGCCCCGGGCAGCGCAACCTCGCCCGAGCCCAGCGCCAGCGACAGGCGCGATGGCGTGCTCACGCTATTCCTTTTCCATCGTGCATTGCAGCGGGTGCTCGTGACGGCGGGCGAAATCCATCACCTGCGCCACCTTGGTCTCGGCGATCTCGTGGCTGAAGACGCCGACCACCGCCAGGCCGCGCTTGTGCACCGTCAGCATTACCTCGAAGGCCTGGGCGTGGTTCATGCCGAAGAACCGCTCGAGCACCGCCACGACGAATTCCATCGGTGTGAAATCGTCATTCAGGAGCAATACCTTGTAAAGCGGGGGCCGCCGGGTCCTGGTGCGGGTCTCGACGATGGCAGAGGTGCCGCCGTCGTCGCCGCCGCCCTGTCCCGTCATCTGAATGAAGGTTCGTGTCATCTGCCCCGTACCGCCTTTGGGGATGGTCGCTCTCGCCTTGTCTATATAACGCCCGCAGGGCGGGTGCAAAGGGCCTCATCGGCCGTGCCCGCTCGGCGCCGGCGAGCCCCGCGTCTTTCCGGCTTCCCTGGCGGTGAAAAATCACCGGGGCTGGCCCGCGCGGCGGGCGGCGCGCGTCACTCCACCCGCGCCACTGCCTCGACCGGCCCGTGCTGGCCGTGCTGGATCACCACCGCCGCCGGCAGATCGCCCGGCAGCGGCACCTCGATGCTGATGGGGGCTGTCATGTCCCAGTGGGCCAGCACGGTCATGTCGGTGACGATGTTGGTATAACTCAGCGTGCGTCCGGCGTTTTCGCCCCGGGTGATCTCGACCGTCGCACGCGGGCGGTAACGGATGAGTTGCACCTCGCAGGAGCCTGTCATCCCGTCTTGCGCACGCGCGGCGATGCGCAGGTCGTTGCCGACCCGCTCGACGTCGAGCGCCACCCGGTCGCCGGCGGCGCGGTGTCGCTCGATCAGTGCCGCCACATCCCCGGGATGGGTGCCCATGACCTCGTCACTGCCGTCGATGATCATCTGCGGGGTGTAGACCATGCGCCGCCCGTCCGCGGCGGCATAGCCGCGCTGACGCGCGGTGTTCTGGGGGCGGGCGAAGATGTCCTTCCAGCCGATATAGTCCCAGTAGTCGACGTGCAGCGCCAGCGCCACCACGTCCTTGCGCTTGGCGAGTTCGTGCAGAAAGGCGTCGGCCGGCGGACAGGACGAGCAGCCCTGCGAGGTGAAAAGCTCCACCAGAACCGGGGGTTCCTGCGCCCGCAGCGGCGCGGCGAGAAGGATCAGCAGGGCGAGGAGCGGCGTGCCAAATTTGGCCATGTCGGAAATCCGGGGCTTTTGTTCGGTGTCGGCCTCCGGGTTTAGAGCGCCCGGCATGACATGACCAATCAAGCTTTCGCGATAGGTGCATGCTTGACCAATCAAGCTTTCGCGATAGGTGCTTGCTTGCAACCAGGTTAGTTGTGTGCGATTGTATACCAAACCGGCCCGCCCCCTTGAACGCCATGTCCAAATGCGTCAGAAGCAGGCCGGAATTGCCAGCCCCGATCGCGAAAGGACCGCCCGCATGCCCATTACCGTTGGTCACGATACCGCCCGCACCCGCAAGACGCTGACCGTCAACGGCAACAGCGTTGCCTATTATTCCATCGCCGCCGCCGAGCAGGCCGGCCTGGGCGAATTCTCGCGCCTGCCCGCCGCGCTGAAGGTCGTGCTCGAGAACATGCTGCGCTTCGAGGACGGCAAGACGGTGACCACCGACGACATCAAGGCGTTTTCGGACTGGGCCGCCAATGGCGGTCGCGCCAACCGCGAACTCGCCTATCGCCCGGCGCGCGTCCTGATGCAGGACTTCACCGGCGTGCCGGCGGTGGTCGACCTTGCGGCCATGCGCGACGGGATCAAGGCGCTGGGCGGCGACGCGCAGCAGATCAACCCGCTCAATCCGGTCGATCTGGTCATCGACCACTCGGTGATGATCGACGAGTTCGGCAACCCCCGCGCCTTCCAGATCAACGTCGACCGCGAATACGAGCGCAACATGGAGCGCTACCAGTTCCTGAAGTGGGGGCAGGGCGCGTTCAACAATTTCCGCGTGGTGCCGCCAGGCACCGGCATCTGCCACCAGGTGAACCTCGAGTACCTCTCCCAGGCGGTGTGGACCGACACCGATCAGTCGGGCGAAACCGTGGCCTATCCCGACACCCTGGTGGGCACCGACAGCCACACCACCATGGTCAACGGCGCCGCCGTGCTGGGCTGGGGCGTGGGCGGCATCGAGGCCGAGGCGGCGATGCTGGGCCAGCCGATCTCGATGCTGATCCCCGAGGTGGTGGGTTTCGAACTCACCGGCGCGATGCCCGAGGGCACGACCGCGACCGACCTGGTGCTGCGCGTCGTCCAGATGCTGCGTGAAAAGGGCGTGGTGGGCAAGTTCGTCGAATTCTACGGCGACGGGCTGGATCACGTGCCGCTGGCCGACCGTGCCACCATCGGCAACATGGCTCCCGAGTACGGCGCCACCTGCGGGTTCTTCCCGATCGACGGCGAAACCTTGCGCTATCTCGAACAGACCGGGCGCGACAAGGATCGCATCGCCCTGGTCGAGGCCTATGCCCGCGAACAGGGCATGTGGCGCGATACCGGGTACGCCCCGATCTATTCCGATACGCTGGTCCTGGACATGGGCACCGTGGTGCCCGCGATTTCCGGGCCCAAGCGTCCGCAGGATCACATCGCGCTCGACGTCGCCGCCAGGACCTTCTGCAAATATATCACCGGCGAACGCGAGGGCCAGAAAGCCGACGAGAAACAGAAGGACCGCTGGGAAAGCGAGGGCGGCATGCTGCCCCCGCAGGAAATCCCGGGCGATACCGGCCACCACCGCCGCGGCGTTGTCGCCAGCGTGAACGGCAACGACCCATACGAGCTGCACGACGGCAGCATCGTGATCGCCTCGATCACGTCGTGCACCAACACCTCCAACCCCTACGTGATGATCGGCGCCGGGCTGGTGGCGAAGAAGGCGAACGAGCTGGGGCTCAACCGCAAGCCCTGGGTCAAGACCTCGCTGGCGCCGGGCAGCCAGGTGGTGACCGAATACCTCAAGGCCAGCGGGCTGCAGGAACATCTCGACGCCATCGGCTTCAACCTCGTGGGCTACGGCTGCACCACCTGCATCGGCAACTCCGGCCCGCTGGAGCCGGCGATTTCCGAGGCGATCGCCGAGAACGACCTGATCGCCGTGTCGGTGCTGTCGGGCAACCGCAACTTCGAGGGCCGGATCAGCCCCGATTGCCGCGCCAACTATCTCGCCTCGCCGCCGCTGGTGGTGGCCTACGCGCTGGCGGGCGACATGAACATCGACATCGCCAACGGGCCGATCGCCCAGACCCCCGACGGCAAGGACGTCTATCTCAAGGACCTCTGGCCCAGCCAGGCCGAGATCACCGAGCTGGTCGAGCGCACCGTCACCCGCGAGGCGTTCCAGTCGAAATACGCCGACGTCTTCAAGGGCGACGAGCAATGGCAGGCGGTCGAGACCTCGGGCGGCGAGACCTACGACTGGCCGCCGCAGTCGACCTATGTCCGCAACCCGCCCTATTTCCAGGGCATGTCCAGGGAGCCGGGCAGGATCGCCGACATCAAGGGCGCCCGTCCGCTGGCGATCCTCGGCGACATGGTCACCACCGACCACATCTCGCCCGCGGGCTCGTTCAGGCCCGACACCCCGGCCGGCAGGTACCTTGTCGAGCGCCGGGGTGGCGCCGCGCGACTTCAACTCCTACGGCTCGCGCCGGGGCAACCACGAAGTGATGATGCGCGGCACCTTCGCCAACATCCGCATCCGCAACGAGATGCTCGACAACGTCGAGGGCGGCATGACCCGCGGGCCCGACGGGCAGCAGACCTCGATCTTCGACGCGGCGATGGCGTATCAGGAGGCGGGCATTCCGCTGGTGGTCATCGGCGGCGAACAGTACGGCGCCGGATCGTCGCGCGACTGGGCGGCCAAGGGCACCGCGCTCCTGGGCGTCAAGGCGGTGATCGCCGAGAGTTTCGAGCGCATCCACCGCTCGAACCTCGTCGGCATGGGGGTCATCCCGTTCGAGTTCACCGGCGGCGACACCCGCAAGACGCTCGGGCTGACCGGCGACGAGAGCATGACCATCGAGGGCCTCGCCGACGTCAGGCCGCAGCAGGAGGTGGCCTGCACCATCACCGGCGCCGACGGGACGAGCCGGGAAATCACGCTGAAATGCCGGATCGATACCGCGATCGAGAAGGAATACGTCGAGCACGGCGGCGTGCTGCACTACGTCCTGCGCGACCTCGCCAAAGGCGCGTAAGGAAAGAGGGCGCGGGGCCGAGGCTCCGGCGTTGCGAGTGGAAGACGGGCGGGGGTTTCCCGCCCGTTTTGTGTTGGGGGGGTGTTTGGGTTGGAGGTTGAGGGGTCCGGAGGCAGCCTGAAGCGGATATGCCAGCACAAGTGTAGGTTGACCTTTGCCTCGCGCCATTGGTACTCTAAACGTAGAGGCGAAGTAGCCGATGGTGGGGCGGGCGAAATACCGGACACTCAAGGTGTCGATGGCGGACCGCAAGGTGTGACGATGGACTTTCTTCATCGGAGTCCCTGACTCTTAGCTCCCCCACCGACCTACACTGAATTGGTGGCAAATTTATGCAGAACGCTTTGAAGGTCGAAATTAAGAGGTTATCAAAAAGACCTTTGCAAAAGCAGAGCGACAAGAAAAGACAGAGCAACAATATCGGTCAAGATTTGAGAAGCGCACGGGGAAAGCGGCAGGCGTTCCAAAACCAAGGGCGACGGCCATTCCGCACCGACACTTTGACCCAAAGTTCTGCGCTCGAAATGCAAATTTCTTAGCCAAAACAATTTGGCACAAGGTACTGACTGGCCAGTATGAGCCAATACCCGCAGTCAACTACCAGATACCGAAACCGGATGGATCAAAGCGCAATATCATGGCGTTCTCGATACCGGACGCAGCCTTGGCCAACGTTGTACTCAAACGAACGCGAGAACGAAACACAAAGCGTCTTTCTCCGTCTTCATACGCCTACCACCCAGATAAGAATGTTTTTGACGCCATACTGGCACTGACCGATTTTGATGCTGGCGGCAAGTTGTACGCGGTCCAAATCGACTTCGAAAAGTACTTCGACATGATCCCAACGGGGTACCTGACCGAGAGGCTAGAAGATGCTCGCAAAATCAGTCTGACGCCTCACGAGCGGCATATCTTCGATAGGTTCCTTCGCCACCGTTATTGCGACTATAAGGAATATTCCAAAGGCAAGTTCAAGCGGCGGCACAAGGGAACGCCGCAAGGGTCGTCAGTGTCCCTCTTATTGGCGAATATTGCCAATCACGAATTAGACACGGCGTTAGCCGCTCAGTCTGGAAAGTTCGTCCGCTTTGCTGACGATGTGGTTGCTCTCTGCCGAACCTATGAACAAGCCCAACTTTTGGAACGCTGTTTCTATGATCATTGTTCAAACAGCGGCCTCAAAATCAACGAAGAGAAATCGCCGGGCGTCGCAATCATTGCTGGCAGTGAGCAAGAGCTTCGCAGTTATCCGCACTTTGACTACTTAGGCTATCGTTTTGGACAAGAAGGCCTTGGCGTGCCTGATAAAGTGGTCGCGCGGATCAAGGCCCGCATATCGCGCTTGGTCAATATTTACTTGCTGCAATATTTGGACGAAGGCTTCAACTCTAACCGTGCCGCTACGGCGCCTCATGCGTACGATTGGGACTTATTGGGGCTCCTCTATGAGCTACGGCGTTCACTCTATGGTGGGTTGTCTGAGGAAGAATTGTGGGCCTTCATTCACGAAGGAAAGATGCTACGCAAAATGAAGGGCCTCATGGGCTTTTACTGTTTGATTGACGATCCAAGCGAAATGCGCAAGCTGGATGGCTGGATGCTCAGCATTGTTCGCAGGGCAATGGTGAGCCGCGACAGGGTACTAAAGGTTAAGTACGGACAAAACTGCCCTACGCCGACAAACGCTCAGTTGGCTACGGGTAATTGGCTGGACATGAAGGCTTGGCGGGGTGACGATTTACCAGAGGCCAGAATGCCCAGTTTGATTCGCGGCTGGAGAGCGGCTCGAAAGCACTACTACACGTTTGGATTGGAAAATGTAGAGGCCCCTACCTACGTCGCGTATGCTGATATTGCTGACCTGTTCGACTATTGATGTAACTCGGAAGTATTCGCCGGACCTAGCGTTCGGTGGGTGACACCGCGCCATTGCGGAATTGATCACGCTCTAAGAATGGTATGAGCCGTCTACTAAACTTTGCAGAGGTCGCTTCCTGCGCATCCCGGACATTTGTACTTGGTGCAGCGAACTACCACCCCCTCCCTCCCGTATCCAGAACCCGACAGCGAACGCCACCCGAACCCCGGAGCGGGCGGTGTCCAGCGGACCCGGGCCGGTCCCGGCGGCGGCGTTCCGGCCATCGGGGCACATCAAGGCCATTGACTTGGGCGGCGATCTCTATTTCATTAGCGTACAAATGAAGTCACCCGTTGAGGGAGGACGGTATTGACCTATCTGGTGCCCAATTCGCTCGATGAGGCGCTGGCGCTGCTGCGCGAGCGAAAGCCGTTGATTGTCGCGGGCTGCACCGACGTCTATCCCGGGCTGCGGCCGGGGCAGCGTCTCGGCGAGGTTCTCGACGTGGCGCATCTGTCTGAGCTGCGGGGGATAACCGGGGGCGCCGCCGGCTGGCGGCTGGGCGCCGCCACGACCTGGGCCGAGATCGCCGCCGCCGCCCTGCCGCCGGCCTTCGATGCCCTGCGGCAGGCGGCGCGCGAGGTCGGCGGCATCAGATCCAGAACGCCGGCACGGTGGCGGGAAACATCTGCAACGCCTCGCCGGCCGCCGACGGGGTGCCGCCGCTGCTGGCGCTGGGGGCCGAGGTCGAGCTGGCCTCGACCGGCGGGCGGCGGCGGGTGGCGCTGGCCGATTACATCACCGGCGTGCGCCGCACGGTGCGGCTGCCGGACGAGCTGGTGGTGGCGGTGCACGTGCCGCATCCGCCCGAGGGTGCGCGCGGCGCCTTTGTCAAGCTCGGCTCGCGCAGCTCGCTGGTGATCTCGATCGCGATGGTGGCGGCGGTGGTGCGCAGCGATGCGGGCCGCATCATCGAGGCACGGGTGGCGGTCGGGGCGTGTTCGCCGGTCGCCCGCCGCCTGACTGACTGGGAGACGGCGCTCGCCGGGTGCGAATTGTCGGAACTGGAAAGCCTGCGCCCCGATCCGGCGGCGCATCTGTCAGCCCTGGCCCCGATCGACGACGCGCGCGCGACCGCAGCCTATCGGTTGAGCGCCGTGCGGGAGCTGTGCCTGAGGGCGGTGCGGCAGGCGGCAGCTGCGAGGGAGATCATGGATGTTTGCTGAGTTCGGTGCGCAAACCACCCGCTTTACCCTGAACGGCAGCGCGGTCGCGGTCGAGGCGCCCCCGGGCGAGCGGCTGTCGGACAGCCTGCGCGAACGGCTGGGCGCGCGCGACGTCAAGGTCGGCTGCAATGCCGGCGATTGCGGCTCCTGCTCGGTGCTGGTCGATGGCGAGCTGGTCTGTTCGTGCCTGATGCCGACCCGCAAGGCGGCCGGACGGCGGATCGAGACGGTGGCGGGGCTGATCGCCTCCGAGCCGCTGGCGCGGGACCTCGCGCAGCGGTTCCGAGGACCACGGCGCCGCGCAATGCGGCTTTTGCACCCCGGGGATGATGGCCGCCTCGGTCGCCCTGCTGCGGCAGGATCCGATACCGGACGAGAGCGCCATCAACCGCGCCCTCGGGGCGTGCTGTGCCGGTGCACCGGGTATCGCAAGATCGTCGATGCGGTCGGCGGCGTGCCGGCGCACCTCGCCGGTGCCGATGACGCCGGGCATGCCGGTGCCGCCATCCGCCGGCTGGACGGCGCGCCCAAGCTCGATGGTTCCGAGATTTTCGGTGACGATGTGGCGCCGCCCGGAACGCTGGAGATTTTCGTCATCCGCTCGCCCTTTGCGCGCGCCGCCTTCGGTTTTGATGACCTGGACGGCTGGTGCGCCCGCACCTCCGGCATCGAGGCGGTGCTGACTGCCGCCGATATCGGCGGGCGCAACGCGTTCGGAGTGATCCCGTCCTTTGCCGATCAGCCCGCCTTTGCCGAAAAGGTCGCGCGGTTCCCCGGCGAGGCGGTGGCTGCGGTGGTGGGAACGCCGGAGGTCATCCGCGACTTCGATCCGGCCACCTTTCCGGTTCGCTGGCAGGAACTCGACGCCGCGCGGACTCGGCCGAGGCCCGCGCCGGGGGCGCCGCGCTGCTGCACGAGGGGGCGCGCGGGGAACGTGATGTGCTCGGGCTTCGTCGCCTGCGGCGATCCCGAGGCCGCGCTCGAGGCGGCCGAGGTGCAGGTCGAGCGTCGCTATTCCAGCGGCTTCGTCGAGCATGCCTATCTCGAGCCCGAGGCGGGTTTCGCGCAGATGGTCGGCGACCGGGTCGAAATCCACACCTGCACCCGGGCGCCGGTGATGGACCTCGACTCGATGGAGATCCTGCTCGGCATCGACCGCTCGCGCATCCGCATCGTGCCGACGGCCGTCGGCGGCGGTTTCGGCTCCAAGCTCGACATCTCGCTGCAGCCCTACCGGCGCTTGGCGCGCTCAAGACCGGCCGGCCGGTGCGAATGACCTACAGCCGGGCCGAATCGATGCGCTCGACCACCAAGCGTCACCCTTCGGACATCCGTCTGCGGATCGGTGCCGATCGCGAGGGCCGCATCTCGGGCTGCGATTTCCGCGGGGATTTCGATACCGGAGCCTATGCCTCGTGGGGGCCGACAGTGGCAAACCGGGTGCCGGTGCATGCCTCCGGCCCCTACCGGATCGCCGACTACCGCGCCGAGGCCCGGGCCATCCATACCAACAACCCACCCTCGGGGGCCTTTCGCGGGTTTGGCGTGCCGCAGGCGGCGATCGCACTCGAATCGGCGCTCGACGAGCTGGCCGAAAAGCTGGGGATCGACCCGCTGGAATTGCGGCTGCGCAACGCGCTGACGAACGGTGTCCCCCACCGTCTGCGGCCGGGTCTTCGCGCAGGGCGTCGGCATCCGTGCCTGCCTCGAGGCTCTGCGCCCCGCCTGGGCGGCCGAGCGCGCGGCGGCGGCGGAGTTCAACCGCGCGGGCGGCGGCACGCTGCGGCGCGGCGTGGGCGTGGCCGCGGGGTGGTACGGATGCGGCAACACCTCGCTGCCCAACCCCTCGACGATCAAGGCGGGCATCACCCGCGACGGCAGGCTCGTGCTCCACCAGGGAGCGATGGATATCGGCCAGGGCGCCAACACGGTGATCGCGCAGATCTTTGCCACCGCCCTCGGTGTGTCGCTTGGCTCTGTCGGTCTGATCGGTGCCGACACCGACATCACGCCGGATGCCGGCAAGACCTCGGCCTCGCGCCAGACCTTCGTTTCGGGCAACGCGGCGCGGCTCTGCGGCGAGGCGCTCAGGGCGCAAATCCTCGGGCTGGTCAACGCCTCCGATGCGGCCTGCCTCGAGATCGCTTCCGGCACCATCGCGGTCGTCGAGGGCGAAAGGCGCCACGAGATCGGCCTTGGCCGCCTCGATGAGGGCGAGGACGGCTATGTGCTGTCCGCCAGCGGCCATTACGATCCGCCGACCAGGCCGCTTAACGAGAACGGCCAGGGCATTCCCTATGCCCAGTTCGGCTATGCCGCGCAGCTTGTCGCGCTCGAGGTCGATACCGGCCTCGGCACGGTGGCGCTCAGACGCATCGTCGCCGCGCATGATGTGGGCCGCGCGATCAACCCGATGCTGATCGAGGGCCAGATCCAGGGCGGTATCGCGCAGGGCATCGGCATGGCGCTGATGGAGGAATACATTCCCGGCCGAACCGACAACCTGCACGACTACCTGATCCCGACCGTGGGCGACATCCCCCCGATCGAGTCGATCGTCATCGAGGAGGCGGACGCCCACGGCCCCTATGGCGCCAAGGGGCTGGGGGAGCATGTCCTGATCCCGACCGCACCCGCGATCCTGAACGCGATCCGCCACGCCTGCGGCGTGCGGATGACCAGCGTACCCGTAACCCCCGCGAAACTTTTCGCGGCATTGGCTGGAGACTGACATGGCGAACCCCGCGGACCGGATGGCCGACAAGATCCGTTGCGATGCGTGCCCCGTCCTGTGTTACATCGCCGACGGGCGTTCGGGCGCCTGCGACCGCTATGCCAATCACGGCGGCAAGCTGGTGCGGCTCGACCCGCTGACGATCATCGAGGGCGCCACCGAGAGCGGGGTCGCGGCGGTTCCCTTCCTCAAGGGGGCGGACTGGGACGGCGACATCGTGCAGGGCGGGCGGCCGTTCATCACCGCCGTGGGCGCCGGCACCACCTATCCCGACTACAAGCCCGCGCCCTTCATCGTCAGCCAAGCCGTTGACGGCGTGGACATGGTCACCGTCGTGACCGAGGGCATCTTCAGCTATTGCGGCGCCAAGGTGAAGATCGACACCGATCGCTTCATCGGCGAGGAACGCGCCGTGGTGCGCGTCGATGGCGAGCCGATCGGCCATGTCATGACCTCGGAATACGGCTCCAAGATGCTGTCGCTGGGCGGGGTCGAGCACCTCACCGGTGGCGGCAAGAAGGAGGGCCGGGTGACCTGCGACGCGCTGCTCAGGCTGTGCAACCGCGAGGCGGTCGAGATGACCGTCGACGACGGCGCGACGGTCGTGGTCCAGGCCGGGCAGGCGCCGGTCATCAACGGGGTGCGCGAACGCCTGATGCGCGTGGGCTGCGGATCGGCCACCATCGGCATGTTCGCGACCCACTGGGCCGGGCATGTCGACGAGGTGGTGGTGGTCGACGACCACATCACCGGCGTCCTGTCCGAACACCAGTCGGGCAAGCTTCTGGACATTCCGCCCAGCGGCCTCCGGGTCAAGGGGCGGCGCTCGACGCCGGGGCGGTATTTCCAGGTCGCCGAACCCGGCACCGGCTGGGGCGGCACCAACATCGAGGATCCGCTGACCATCCTCAAGGAACCCGATCCCGATATCGCCTGGGAGGGGTTGCGGCTGCTGATGGTCTCGACCACCGGCGAGCAGCACGCCTATTTCGAACTCGATGCCGATCTGCGCCCGGTCCCGGCGCCGCTTCCCGCCGATCTCAGGGCCTCGGTGGACCTCATTGCCGAGAACTGCGAACCGTCGCTCTGTTCGGTGCTGTTCATGGCCGGGGCGGGGGGCTCGCTCAGGGCGGGCGTCACGCAGAACCCGGTCAGGCTGACATGCTCGGTCAAGGACTCGCTCACCCATGTTTCCTGCGGTGGCGCTGAAGCCTATGTCTGGCCCGGCGGCGGCATCACCGTGATGGTGGACGTCACCGAGATGCCGAGCAACTCGTTCGGCTACGTTCCGACGCCCGCGCTGGTGGCGCCGATTGAGTTCACCCTGCGCCTTTCGGATTACGTCGCGCTGGGCGGCCATGCCGATCGGGTGCGCCCGATCGAGGAGGTGCTGAGCGACGAGGTGCGCCGTGTCGGCCGGATCGACCGGAAGAGCGACCCGATGGCGCGGCACAACTTCCGCTGGCCGAAGGACGAACAGACATGACGTTCGCGGGGCCGGTCGCGGCGCTGCTGGACGGCAGCGAGAGGCTGCATCTGCAGCACGGGCCGATCGACCTGATCATCGGCGCCGAGGGCACGAGCGGCGCCGGGCGGCAGCAGGCCTTTGCCGCCGCCGCGCGGCGCTTCGATGACCTGTTGGAGACGCTGGTCGCGGAGCTGCCGGCCCTCAGGGCACGGATGACGGTTGATACGCCCGCCCCCATTGGCGGCGTAGCGCGGAGGATGGCGGCCGCCACCCGCCCACACTGCGCGACCGCGTTCGTCACCTGCATGGCCGCCGTCGCCGGTGCCGTGGCCGATGAGGTTCTCGCGGCGATGACGGCCGTGGTGCCGCTGCGCCGCGCCTACGTGAACAATGGCGGCGACATCGCGCTGCATCTGACCGGGGCGGCGCGGTTCACCGCGGCGGTTGCGGGGCTCGATGGCTCTGGCCTTGGCCGCATCGTGCTTGGCGCCGGGGACGGCATCGGCGGCATGGCCACCAGCGGCGCCGGCGGACGCAGCCTGTCGCTGGGGATTGCCGACAGCGTGACTGTACTCGGCGCGAACGCCGCCGCGGCCGATGCCGCGGCAACGCTGATCGCCAATGCCGTCGATCTGCCCGGGCATCCCGGCATCCGCCGCCGGCCGGCCTGCGATCTGCATCCCGACAGCGATCTCGGCCGGCGTCCGGTGGTGACCGAGGTGCCGGATCTCAGCACGGGAGACGTCGACGAGGCGCTCTCTGCCGGGGCGGCGCGGGCCGATGCGATGCTGGGCCGCGGCCTGATCGTCGGTGCGGCGCTGTTCCTGCAGGGGCGCGCCCGGGTGGTCGGCGCGGTGCCGGCGCCACGAATTCAGCCAAGAGAGGTAACCAATGCCTGAGGTCAGGATACGCAAGCGCTTGCTTGTGCTCGAGGATATCTATCACGAAGGCGGCCCGCCGCGGGCCGAGCCGCACCGGCGCGGGGCCGCGCTCGCGGTGGTCGCCAACCCGTTTGCCGGCCGTTACGAGCCCGACATCCAGGGCTTCATGGACGACCTGCGCCCGCTGGGGCTGGAAATGGCGCAATCGCTGGCCGGGGCGCTGGGCGGGGCCGAAAGGATCGAAGGTTACGGCAAGGCCGCCATCGTCGGCGCGGCCGGAGAGCTCGAGCACGGCGCGCTCTGGCACGCGCCGGGGGGCTACGCGATGCGCGAGGTGCTGGGGGGCGCGCGCGCGATCGTGCCCTCGGCCAAGAAGGTGGGCGGCGTGGGCGCGCGCATCGACGTGCCGATCACCCATGTCAACGCCTCGTATGTGCGCAGCCACTTCGACGCCTTCGAGGCCGGGCTGAACGATGCGCCGCGCGCCGACGAAATCCTGCTGGCGCTGGCAATGACCACCGGGCCGCGCATCCATTCCCGTTGCGGCGGACTGGAAGCCCGGCAGATCAAGGGAGAGGACGGTCTGAAATGAAGGCGAAGATACGCAAGCTGGGGGTCTGGATCGAGGAGACCCATGAGGAAGCCGGCCGGGCGATCCGCCCGCCCACGCGCAAGGCGGTGGCGGCAGCGGTGATCGAGAATCCCTTTGCCGGGCGCTATGTCGATGATCTGGCCGATCTGATGGATGTCGGCGAGGAGCTGGGCAAGCTTCTGGGCGAGCGCTGCGTGGCGGCGCTGGGGATACGGCCGGAACAGGTGCAAAGCTATGGCAAGGCGGCGATGGTCGGCGAGAACGGCGAGCTCGAACATGCCGCGGCGATCCTCCATCCCAAGCTCGGCGCGCCCCTGCGTAAGGCGGTCGAGCACGGCGCGGCCCTGGTGCCATCGTCCAAGAAGCGCGGCGGCATGGGGCAGGATCTGGATATCCCGCTCGGTCACAAGGACGCGGCCTTCGTGCGGTCGCATTTCGACGGCGTTGAAATCCGCTTCAACGACGCCCCGCGCGCGAACGAGATCGTCGTCGCGGTGGCGGTGGCCGACAGCGGCCGCCCGCTGCCCCGCGTCGGCGGGCTGAAGGCCGAAGACATCGAGGGCAAGGACGGCCTGCGGTAGCTGCATGTCGCGCGCAAAGCGGAAACATCCGCGCCCCGGGCCTGACCCGGGGCCGCGCCCCGGCATGAAAGGCCCCGGTGCGGCGGTCGGGCCGGGCATTCATCCGAAATGATGCGACGCGCGGTAGCTTTGGTGGAAAGACGCCGTCGCCTTGCCGCGCGGTCAGCGCGTCTGCACCCGTTCGGGCAGCCGCTGCGCCGGGGGTGTGTTGCGGCTGCGTTCGCTGCGCACGACCCCGTCGATGATGGTCATCCCGACCCCCGGCAGATTGCCCTGCCGCACCGATTCGAGCAGGTCCTTGCCGGGCGCATGCTGGGCCTGGTCCATCAGCACGAAATCGGCGGCGAAGCCGGGTTCGAGCAGGCCGACATCGAGCTCGCGCTGCCGCGCGGTGTTGCCGGTGGCGAAGCAGAAGGCGATTTCGGCCGGAACGTTGCCGAGGCTGGACAGCATCGCCACCATCCGCAGGATGCCCAGCGGCTGAACCCCCGAACCTGCGGGGCCGTCGGTGCCGAGAATCACCTGATCGAGCTTGTCCAGTTCGCGCGCGGTGTTAATCGTCAGCAGGGCCGCGCGCTCGTTGCCGTTGTGCACGACCTCGAGCCCCTTGCTGCAGTTTTCGCACAGGCAGACGATCTGATCGTCGGGCAGGGCCGAATGGCCGCCGTTGATATGGCCGACCACGTCGGCGCCGGTTTCCAGCACCATGTCGGCGTCGATCAGGCCCGAGCCGGGAATCGACGGCCCGCCGGTGTGGATGGTGCTCTGGATGCCGTATTTGCGCGCCCACTCCACCATCTGCCGCGCGGTCTTGCCGTCCTTGACCGAGCCGAGCCCGACCTCGCCCATCAGACGCACCCCGGCGGCGGCGAGCTCGCGAAAGTCGTCCTCGACCATGCCGTGCTCGATCACCGGCGCGCCGGCATGGACCTTGACGCCGGAGGGGCGGAAATTCTCGTACCAGCGCTGCGCCGCGATGGCCATCGCCTTGAGCCCGACGATGTCCTTGGGCCGGCCCGGCATGTGAACCTCTCCCGCCGAGATCATCGTGGTGACGCCGCCATGCAGCGTGCTGTCGATCCAGTGCAGCTGCTGCTGGCGCGGTGTGTAATCGCCGACGACCGGGTGCACATGGCTGTCGATCAATCCGGGGATCAGCGTCGTCCCCTTCGCGTCGATGGTTGTGGACGCACCCTCGGTATCGAGATCCCTTTCGAATCCGACCGCGGAGATGCGGCCGTCGATCGCCACCACGCAATCGCCATCGGCGATGGGCGCCTCGATCTTTCCGGTCAGCAACAGACCGATATTGCGAATGACAAGCTTGTCAGGCAAGGAGGGCTCAGACATCCGGGTAACCTCTGCTTTCGATCAGTATCGTTTGTATGCTAATGTGAATCGTGACCAACGCAAGCATTGCCTTTTGCTGGACACGTCGGATCGCAGGGATCGGGGGCGCGTGAGGCGGCGATATAATAAAGTCCTCGGAGCGGTGAGGTAGACACATGAGCAGAGTCGACGATCGAACCGGGGCGGCGGAAAAAGGAGAGCAGGAGGCCTATGTCCTCGATGCGCAGATCGGCTTTCTGCTGCGGCTCGCCAACCAGCGACATGCGCTGATCTTTCTGGAACACGCGGTGATGGACCTGACGCCCACCCAGTTCGCCGTCCTGGTGCGCCTGCTCGACGATGGCCCGTGCTCGCAGAACGAGCTGGGGCGCCGGACGGCGATGGACGTGGCGACGATCAAGGGAGTGGTGGAACGGCTGCGCGACAAGGGGCTGGTATCGCTGAACCCCGATCCCAACGACAAGCGCCGCAAGACCATCTCGATCGCGGGTCCGGGCGAGCAGTTGCGCCCCACCCTGCACGAGATGGGCCACCGGATCACCGAAGAGACGCTGTCGCCCCTGACCCGGGCGGAACGCGCCACGCTGCTGCGGCTGCTGTCCAAACTGACCTGACCCGGCCAACCTGGCCGGCATGATCCTGCCGGGCGGCGGTCGGCGCCCGCCCGGCAAGGGCTGTCAGCCTCAGATCACCGAGACGTTGCCTGCATAGGCCGCGACGATGTGTTCGTCGGCGTGGGCGGTCAGCGCCGCGATCTCGCGTTCCTGTTCGGCGCTCAGCATCCCCTCTTCGGGGGCGGCGGCGATGGCGGCCAGTGCCGCGTCGCGCGCCTCGTCGAAGGCCGTGCGGCGGCCGGTTTTCTCGTAGTCGTCGCGCCCCATCCGCTTGAACACCTTCGTCGACAGCTGGTCGCGGCAGGTCGCGATGGTGTGGGCGCTGTCGAGGAAATGGCCGCCGGTGCGGATCTGCATCAGCTCTTCCCAGTTCAGCGCCTCCTTGTCGAGGCTGGGCTTGCGGATGAACCGCCGCATCATCGCACCCACCTCGTTGTCGAGCACCGCCTGCACCGGGCTGAAGACGGTGGCGCATTCCAGCTGGCCGACACCGCCCAGGATATCGGCCCCCGCCAGCGCGACGGCCCGGGTCAGCATCGCACGTTCGGCCATCGACTGGTGGTCGACATCGGGAGTGTCCGAACCCGTGCCGTAGGTGTGCGCCACCACGCCCCAGCCGCGCTTCATCAGCTGGATCGACATGTTGGCCGCCTGCAGGCTTTCGACACAGCTTTGCAGGGCGCTGCCGGTGCTCATGTCGAGCGTGAACATCAGCGGCGTCGCGATCACCGGCGTGCCCGGCGACAGGATATGCGTCATCACCGTCATGCCGACGATCTCGGCCGCCGCCATGATCGCCATGGCGGGCACCGACAGGGCGCGGTTCCGCCCGAGGACGGCAGCGAACAGGCATGCAGCGGAATGCCGTATTCGCCGGCCTTTATGATGACATGGGTGTCCATGTACTTGAACTCGAGCGGCGTGAACGAGCAGGTGATGCAGCTTGTGATCGGATTGGCGCGCAACTGCTCTTCGCCCCCCGCCGCGATGGCGGCAATCCGCATCAGGTAATCGACGTTCTCCCACTGGTAGGGCTGCATCCAGACGTGCTTGGGGGTTCGCGCGATCAGGCGGCCGTAGCTGTGGATGTCCGACGTCACCTCGGGGACGCCATGGACGAAGGGGTGGGCGATGAAACCCACCTCGTCGAGGGTGCTGGCCACGGCGGCGATCTCGGACACCGCGTCGAGGTCCATCTTGCGATAGCTGGCGTCGCGCGGGTTCACATAGCCGTGCCCGCCGGTGCCGGTGCGCATGACGAAGCCGCGATCCGCACGCGGCAGGTCGATGTTGTAATGCTCCTGCTTGCCGCCCAGCCGGACCGACTTCGGCACCGCGGCCATCGCCTCGCGGATCAGTTCGCGCGGCATGCGGACGCGATTCGCGTCCGTGCCGGGCGTGGCGCCGGCGGCAAGAAAGCGTTCGTAGGCGTCCGGGTGCAGGATTGCCACGCCATAATCGGCCAGCACGTCCTCGACCCGCTCCTTCAGCCACTCGACCTCGGAATCGCTGAGAAAACCGAATGTGGCACGCGTGAACTCGGGCGGCTCCTGCCGAAAGGCATTCGCCGGATTGCTGGCCCGTACGATGCGGGTACGTTTGCGGGTTCTTGTGCGGGCTTCCATGACTGACTCCATGAGAACAGGTTTGCTCATGGCACACACCGATTCAACTGACTGCCTGCCGACTTCAGCGAGAAATAACGCTAGCATACTAATGAGTTTGGTCAACCGGATCTTTTGGCCGGACCTGTCGGAGGAACCCCGGTCGGGGGCGGCCGGTGCGGACGGACCTGTCAGGACGATCCAGCTGGCGCTCCGGGTGGGGTCGTCCTGCCCTGCTGGTCATCCAGCGCTTCGGGCGCGGCAAGATCCCGGCCTGAACATGGCCTGTCCTTGCCTCTCTTTTTTCCGCACGCCCGCGCCCCAGGAAACAGAAGGCAAAGCTGCTGCCACACGAAACCGCATTCCGTGCGCGCCCGGCAATGGGGCGCCGGGGTCAAAGCCTCGCCAAAACCTTGATCTCAGTGGTGAGCCGTGCAGGAATCGAACCTGCGACCCACTGATTAAAAGTCAGTTGCTCTACCAACTGAGCTAACGGCCCACGTAGCGCGCTGTCTAGAAAGTGGCGCCGGGGCGGTCAACCCATATTTTCCGGGATGCGCCCGCCATCGCTGGATTCGTCCGCGCCCCGGGGCTATATGCGCCCCATGAACGCGCCTGCGGATACCGGACTGCCCTTCATGAAGATGCACGGGCTGGGCAACGACTTTGTCGTGCTCGACGGGCGCGCGCGCGCGGTCCGGGTGACGCCGGCGCTGGCGCGGGCGCTGGGTGACCGGCGGCGCGGCATCGGGTTCGACCAGCTGGCGCTGATCGGGCCGGGTGAGGGGGGCGCCGACGCGCATCTGAGCTTCTGGAACGCGGATGGCTCGACCTCGGCGGCCTGCGGCAACGCCACCCGCTGCATCGCGCGCCTGCTGATGGAGGAGACCGGCCGCGACCGGCTGAGCCTGACCACCGCGCGCGGCAAGCTCGCGGCCGTCGATGCCGGCGGCGGGCTCACGGCCGTCAACATGGGGCCGCCGCAGCTTGACTGGCGGGACATTCCGCTCACCGACGCGATGGACACGCTCGAGTTGCCGATCGAGGGCGGGCCCACGGCGACCAGCATGGGCAATCCGCACTGCACCTTTTTCGTGCCCGACGCCGAGGCCGTGCCGATGGAGCAGTTCGGCCCGCGCTACGAGCATCACCCGCTCTTTCCCGAGCGCACCAACGTGCAGGTGGCAAGCGTCACCGCGCCCGACCGGCTGCGCCTCAGGGTATGGGAGCGCGGCGCCGGGCTGACGCTCGCCTCGGGCTCGTCTTCCTGCGCCGCGGCCCGTCGCCGCGGCGCGGCGGGGGCTGACCGGGCGCGCGGTGACGGTCGATCTCGACGGCGGCACGCTCGGGATCGACTGGCGCGAGGATGGCGTCTGGATGACCGGCCCCACCGCGCATGTCTGCGACGGTGTGATCACGCCGGCGTTTCTGGCGGGCGCGACATGAGCGCGCCGGTCTTCGCCACACTGGGCTGCCGCCTCAACGCCTATGAGAGCGAGGCGATGAAGGCGATGGCCGACGAGGCCGGGCTGAATGATGCCGTCATCGTCAATACCTGCGCGGTGACCTCCGAGGCGGTGCGCAAGGCGCGCCAGGAGATCCGGAGGCTGCGGCGCGAGAACCCCGGCGCGCGCCTCATCGTCACCGGCTGCGCGGCGCAGACCGAGCCCGGAACCTTTGCCGCCATGGCCGAGGTCGATGCGGTGATCGGCAACGCCGAAAGATGCGGCCCGACACCTGGGCGGGGCTGGCCTCGGGTCTCATCGGCGAGACCGAGAGGGTGCTGGTCGACGACATCATGAGCGTGACCGAGACGGCGGGACATCTGATCGACGGGTTCGGCACCCGCAGCCGCGCCTATGTTCAGGTGCAAAACGGCTGCGATCACCGCTGTACCTTCTGCATCATCCCCTATGGCCGGGGCAATTCGCGCTCGGTTCCCGCCGGCGTGGTGGTCGAGCAGATCAGGCGGCTGGTGGACAGGGGCTTCAACGAGGTGGTGCTGACCGGGGTCGATCTGACCGGCTGGGGTGGTGATCTGCCGGCGCGGCCGCGGCTGGGCGATCTGGTGATGCGCATCCTGCGGCTGGTGCCCGACCTGCCGCGGCTCAGGATTTCCTCGATCGATTCGATCGAGGCCGATCCCCGGCTGATGGAGGCGATCGCCACCGAGCCGCGGCTGATGCCGCATCTGCACCTGTCGCTGCAGCACGGCGACGACCTGATCCTCAAGCGGATGAAGCGGCGGCACCTGCGCGACGATGCCATCCGGTTCGCCGAGGAGGCCCGCCGCCTGCGGCCCGACATGACCTTTGGTGCCGACATCATCGCGGGCTTTCCGACCGAGACCGGAGCGGCGTTCGAGAACTCGCTCAGGCTGGTGGAGGAATGCCACCTGACGTGGCTGCATGTCTTTCCCTTCAGCCCGCGTCCGGGCACGCCCGCGGCGCGGATGCCGCAGCTCGACGGGCGCACGATCCGCAAGCGCGCCGCGCGTCTGCGCGAGGCCGGCGCGGCGCGCGTTGCCATGCATCTGGACGCGCAACAGGGCCGCGCGCACCGGGTGCTGATGGAGAGTGCGCGGATGGGCCGCACCGAGCAGTTCGCCGAGGTCGTTTTTGATGGCGATCGCGAGGAAGGCGCGATCGTTCCGGCCACCATCACCGGACGGCGCGAGCAGCGGCTGGTTGCCGTGTGAATTGCGATGGACAGCGCGTTCGCGCGCGCCTAGCCTGCCCGGCGCCACAGCCAGGAGCCGCAAGATGAAACTGCTTTCCGCCGGGGCCTCGCCCTTTGCCCGCAAGGTTCGGGTGCTCTTGCATGAAAGCGGCCGGGCCGATGCCGTCGAGGTGGTCGATGTCGTCACCGGGCCGCTGCAAACCGATCCGCAGGTGGCCGCCGCCAACCCGGTGGGCAAGATCCCCGCCCTGATCCGCGACGATGGGCCGGCGATCTATGACAGCCGCGTGATCTGCCGCTATCTCGACGACCGCTTGGACACCGGGCTCTACCCGGCCGCGCGGCTGTGGGAGATACTGACGCTCGAAGCCACGGCGGATGCGATCATGGATGCGGCGATACTGATCGTCTACGAACATCGGATACGTCCGCTGGAAAAGGTGTTCGAGCCTTGGGAAGAGGCACAGTTCGCCAAGGTGGAGCGCTGCGTGCGCGCGGCAAACGAGAGCTGGATGAGCCACCTCAACGGGCCGCTCGACATGGGCCACATCGCCATGGCTTGCGCGCTGGGCTATCTCGATCTGCGCCATCCCGGCTGCAACTGGCGCGAGGGCAACGGTGCGCTCGACGACTGGTATGCCGCGTTCTCCGAACGCGACAGCATGCGCGCGACGGTGCCGGCATAGGCCCCTGGCGGCATCGCGGCCGCGTTCGCGTTGTGCCTCAGAAGCTGTAGCTGACCCCGAAATTCACCGCGTGGGTCACGATCTCGGTCCTGAGCTTGCCCGGCAACTGCCCCGGCACGGTCGGGTCGGGGTCGAGCGTTGCATCGTTGTCCGACCAAGTGATCTGGTATTCGCCGAAAAGCGCCCAGCGCTCGTTGATGGCGTATTTCAGCCCGGCGATACCGCGCAGCGCGAGGCCCGTCGTCTCGAAGCCATAGGTGCGGTTGGCGGCGCCGATCACCTGCGCATCGACATGCGGCACCGCGAGACCGATGCCGCCGCCCAGATAGGGAGCAAGGTCGATGCCCTCGAAGGCATCGGGCCAGCGCCGCATGGCATTGACGGTAAAGATGTTGTGCCCGTTGGAAAACTCCAGCCGGCTGAGGCCCAGCGCCGCCAGATCGGCGGCCGAGGCAAAGACCTTGGCATGGGTGCCCTCGACGCCGAAGCCGAAATCGCCTGCCGTCCACCAGGTCGCGCGGCCGCCGTAATAGATCGGTGCGTCGAACGGCTTGCCGTCCCAGTTGAACTTGCGGGCAAAGGGCGCGCCGCCGGGCAGGGTGCCGCTGCCGGTACTGTCCGAGACGCCCTGCCAGCCGAGATAGAGGCTCAGCTCTATTTCGGCCGTGGCCGGGGCGGCGGTGAGCACGAGCGCGGCAATCGCGGATTTCAGATAACGGATCATGGCTTTCGGTGTTCCGGCTCAAAGGTTAATTCGATTCTCACTATATCTTGCCGCCATTCGTCACAAGGGCGACAGAGCCACACCATTGCAGAATCGCGGCGAATGTGTACTGGACGCACCGGGCCAGCGCCGCTAAACACCGGATCGGTAACGTATCGGACGCCGCCTCCGACCAGGCGGCTTGCCCAAAGTCACAAGCCGGGCCGGCCGCGGCCTCAGAACGGAGAATACCTCGTGTCCCACGCAGCAGATCACGAAGGCACCCGGAGGGATTTCCTCTACTACGCCACCGCGGGTGTCGGTGTTGTCACCACCGGAGCGGCGGTCTGGCCGCTCGTCAACCAGATGAACCCCTCGGCCGACGTTCAGGCGCTCAGCTCGATCCGCGTCGATATATCGGGCGTCGAGCAGGGCACGCAACTGACGGTCAAGTGGCTGGGCAAGCCGGTGTTCATCCGCCGCCGCACCGAGGAAGAGATCGAGGCCGCACGCGCCGTCGATCTTTCCGAACTGGTCGACAAGAGCGCGGAAAACCGCAACGACATGTCGCTCGATGCCTCCGACGAGAACCGCACGCTCGACGAGGCCGGCGAATGGCTGGTCATGATCGGTGTCTGCACCCATCTGGGCTGCGTGCCGATCGGCAATGCCGGCGACTATGCGCTCGAGGACGGCATCGGCGGCTGGTTCTGCCCCTGCCACGGCTCGCACTACGATACCTCGGGCCGCATCCGCAAAGGCCCCGCGCCGGAAAACCTCTGGGTGCCGGTGTCCGCATTCGTCGACGACTCGACGATCAAACTGGGATAGGGGGGCGCAAGAATGTCCGGAATTCCGCACGATCACTACGAACCCAAGACGGGCGCCGAAAAGTGGCTGCACCGCCGCCTGCCCATCGTCAGCCTGCTTTATGACACGCTGATGATCCCCACGCCCAGGAACCTGAACTGGTGGTGGATCTGGGGCATTGTCCTCGCGTTCTGCCTGGTGCTGCAGATCGTCACCGGCATCGTGCTGGCGATGCATTACACCCCGCATGTCGACATGGCCTTTGCCTCGGTCGAGCACATCATGCGCAACGTCAATGGCGGGCACATGCTGCGCTATCTGCACGCCAACGGCGGGTCGCTCTTCTTCCTCGCCGTCTATATCCACATCTTTCGCGGGCTCTATTACGGCTCCTACAAGGCCCCGCGCGAGATCACCTGGATTATCGGCATGCTGATATACCTGTGCATGATGGGCACCGCCTTCATGGGCTATGTGCTGCCCTGGGGGCAGATGTCGTTCTGGGGCGCCACGGTGATCACCGGGCTCTTCGGCGCCATTCCGTTCATCGGCGACGCGCTGCAGACCTGGCTGCTGGGCGGACCGGCGGTGGACAACGCCACCCTCAACCGCTTCTTCTCGCTGCACTACCTGCTGCCCTTCGTCATCGCGGCGCTGGTCGTGGTGCATATCTGGGCCTTCCACACCACCGGCAACAACAACCCCACCGGGGTCGAGGTGCGCCGCGCCTCCAAGGCCGAGGCGGAAAAGGACACGCTGCCGTTCTGGCCCTATTTCGTGATCAAGGACCTCTTCGCGATGGTCGTCATCCTGGTGGTGTTCTTCGCCATCGTCGGCTTCATGCCCAACTATCTGGGCCACCCCGACAACTACATCGAGGCCAACCCGCTGGTGACGCCGCCGCATATCGTGCCGGAATGGTACTTCCTGCCGTTCTACGCGATCCTGCGCGCCTTCACCTCGGATGTCTGGGTGGTGATGGCGGCGAGCTGGATCACCGGCGGCATCATCAACGCCAAGTTCTTTGGCGTGCTGGCGATGTTCGGCTCGATCGTCGTGATGGCGCTGGTGCCGTGGCTCGACACCTCGTCGGTGCGCTCGGGCCGCTACCGGCCGATGTTCAAGTGGTGGTTCTGGCTCATGGTGGTCGACTTCGTGGTGCTGATGTGGTGCGGCGCCCAGCCGGCGGAGCCGCCCTATTCGACGATCTCGCTGATCGGCTCGGCCTACTGGTTCGCCTACTTCCTGGTCATCCTGCCGGTGCTCGGCGTGATCGAGAAGCCCGAGGCGCAGCCCGAGACCATCGAGGACGATTTCAAGGCGCATTACGGCAAAGCCGAAACGCCGGCCGAGTGAGAGAGGAAACGGGATCATGCTGAAGAAACTTGCGATCACCGCAGTCGCCGCCCTGACCCTTTCCGGCGCCGCCGCGCTGGCGGCCGGGGGCGAGGATCATATCAAGGATGTGGCGTTCTCCTTCGAGGGGCCGTTCGGAACCTATGACCGCAACCAGCTCCAACGCGGGCTGCAGGTCTATACGGAGGTCTGCTCGTCCTGCCACGGGCTGAAATACGTGCCGCTGCGGACGCTGGGCGACGAGGGCGGGCCGCAACTGCCCGAGGACCAGGTGCGCGCCTATGCGGAAAACTACGAGGTCTTCGACGCCGAACTCGACGACTACCGCGCCTCCCTGCCAACCGACCATTTCCCGGGGTCGGGCGACCCCAACGCTCCCGACCTCAGCCTGATGGCCAAGGCGCGGGCGGGCTTTCACGGGCCCTACGGCACCGGGATCAACCAGCTCTTCAAGGGTATCGGCGGGCCGGAATACATCGTCTCGATCCTGACCGGCTATACCGACGAGGACAAGGATGAGGCCGGGACGCTGTTCTACGAGAACACGGCCTTTCCCGGTGGCTGGATCGCCATGGCGGCGCCACTTTACGGCGATGACGTGGAATACGCCGACGGCACCGAAGCCACCATCGAGCAGGAGGCCGAGGACGTCGCTGCCTTCCTGATGTGGGCGGCCGAGCCCAAGATGATGGACCGCAAGCAGGCCGGTCTGACCGGGGTTATCCTGCTCACGGTACTCGCGGTGCTGCTCTATCTCACCAACAAGCGGATCTGGGCACCGATCAAGGGCAGGAAGACGACAACCTGACGTCCGGGCCTTTCGCGGACCTTCCTTTTGACCCCCGCCTTCCCGGCGGGGGTTTTTCGTGGTCCCGACGGCCGCCGGCCCTTTTCTGATCTGGATTATCCCGGGCAGCGGCAGGGGGCGCGTTTTCTGTCGCCTTGCCGCCTGTCCGGTCAGGCGCGATGATAGGGTGTTCCCGCCAGGATCGCGGCGGCACGGTAGAGCTGTTCGGCCAGCATCACGCGGACCAGCATATGCGGCCACACCATCGGCCCGAACGACAGCGCCAGATCGGCGCCTTGCCGCAGGCCGGGCTCGAGCCCGTCTGCGCCCCCCGATCAGAAACGCCGCATCGGTCCGGCCCTCGTCGCGCCAGCGCGCGAGGAGCGCGGCAAAGTCCGGTGACCCCAGCAATCGGCCACGCTCGTCCAGCGCCACCCTGACCGCGCCGGCGGGGATCGACCGTTCCAGCAGCGCCCCTTCGGCGGCGCGCCCGCCGCCCTTGCGGTCGTCAACCTCGTGAACGTCGGCCGGGCCCAGCGCCAGCGGCCGCCCGGTCCGTCCGAAGCGGGCGAGATAGTCGTCGCACAGTTCGCGTTCGGGGCCGGCGCGCAACCGGCCCACGGCGCAGATGCGAACACGCATTCAGCCCGGCAGGGCCGCGGCCTGCTGGCTGGGCAGCCACATCTTTTCAAGCTGGTAGAAGGCCCGCACCTCGGGGCGGAAGACATGGACGATCACGTCGCCGGTGTCGATCAGCACCCAGTCGCCGGCGTCCTTGCCCTCGAGCTTGGTCGCGATGCCGAGATCGGTCTTGAGCCGCTCGGCCAGCTTTTCGGAAATCGAGATGACATGACGGTTCGACCGGCCCGAGCAGATCACCATGTAATCGCCAATCGCGGTCTTGCCGCGCAGATCGATCTGCACGATCTCCTCGGCCTTGTCTTCGTCGAGTGAGGAAAGGATGCGCGCAAGCTGTGTCTCGCTCGTCGCGCCTGGCGGGGGCGTCAGCCCTTGCGCCGCAGGGTCGGCGGCCATCGCCGCGTCAGCCGTAAAAGACAGGACATCGTCCTCCGTCGTTATGCACCGATCCGCCCCGATGCCGGGCGTAACAGAAAGGTAACAACCAAAGCGCGATATTTCAATGAAGGCCGGTACGACAGCGGGTCAGCGTGGCGATTTTACGCCAAGAGGGGGCTCAGCCGCCGGTTGCCTCGGGCACAGCCGGGGCGGAGTCCGGTCCCGGCGCGTCGCCCAGCATCCGCACTTCGCGCTGCGGGAACGGGATCGAAATGCCGTTCTCGCGAAACGCGTCCCAAAGGGCGAGGTAGACATTACCGCGGATATTGGTCAGCCCGGCGGTGGGATCGGAAATCCAGAAGCGCAGGACATAGTCGATCGAGCTGTCGCCGAAACCGACGATGTGGCAGACCGGCTGCTTGAAGCTCAGTACCCGTTCGACGCCTTGCGCCGCCGCGATGGCGATAAGGCGCACGTCGTGCGGGTCGTCGTGGTAGGCCGTGCCGAAATGGACATCCAGCCGGACGAAATCGTTCGAATGCGACCAGTTGACCACCTGCCCGGTGATCAGGTCCTCGTTGGGGATCAGGTATTCCTTGCCGTCCCGCGTGGTGATCGAGACATAGCGCGCACCGAGGCTGTTGATCCAGCCGAAGGTCTCGCCCAGGGAGATCACG
The DNA here is from genome assembly GCA_027493545.1 of Roseovarius sp. Lineage (GTDB taxonomy): Bacteria > Pseudomonadota > Alphaproteobacteria > Rhodobacterales > Rhodobacteraceae > Roseovarius. The sequence continues at coordinate 652,726 of JAOSKR010000001.1, forward strand.
TCGCCCGGCTTGATCGACTTGTCGAGCAGGATGATGATGCCCGAGACGAGGTTCGAGACCACCTTCTGCAGGCCGAAGCCCAGACCGACGCCGACCGCGCCGGAAAAGACCGCGAGCCCGGTCAGATCGACCCCGACCACCTTAAGCCCGAGGAAGAAGGCGGCGCCATAGAGCACCAGTTGCAAGAACTTGATCGCCAGAACCTGCATCGAGGGCGAGATTTCGGCGTTGCGCCGGATCCGGGCGGCGGTCGTCATCGAGATGAAGCGCGCGCCGACGCTCAGCGCGACGATGGCCACACCCGCCTGCAGGATGACCCAGAGCGACAGGTGTACGTCACCGAGTTCGATGGCGGCGCTGTCGAGCAGGCTCTGCGCTTCGTCGGTCAGCCCGAGGATGGCGAGCGTGACCCATGTCCAGCCGACATAGCGCACCGTCGAGCGCGCAAAGTTATTGATGATCAGCCGGGTGACGATGGCGATCACCAGCCATGCGAGCGCCAGCTGCCCCACGAATACCAGCAGATACGACCGGCTGGGCCAGGTCACCTCGCGCATCACCCAGACCAGCGGCCAGATCATGATCACGAAGAACACCAGCCGCAGCCGCCGGTGCAGCAGCACCAAAAAGCGCATGCGCCATTTCGGCCAGCCTTCGCGGCCCCGCATCCAGTCGTAAAAGCGCGGGCCGAGACCCATTCGCAGAAGATGGGCGACGATGATCAGCCCCAGGACGATTAGCGCCTGATAGGCGTTCCAGGGCCTGAGCAGGCCGAGCCCGAAGCCCTCGATCTGGTCCCAGATGCCCAGTACGATGTCCAGGGAGCCCGTCGGGCTTCCCGGTGGGGGTGGCTGTCCCTTCCGCCATGGTGAAAGATTTGCACGCGCGCCGGGTTCGGGCAAGTCCGGTCTGGACAAGGATCGCACGCGGCTTAGGCTCGGCCCCCCATGAACCTGCCGGAGACCGCCATGACCACCGTCCTTCTCACCCATGACGATTGCCTGATGCACATCTCCCCGCCCGGACACCCCGAGCGGGTGGCGCGGCTCGAACATCTCCTGCCGGCACTCAAGGGCAAGGCGCTGATCCGCGAGGAGGCGCCCAAGGCGAGCGAGGATGATCTCTGTCTGACGCACCCGCCCCGCCATGTGGCGCGCATCCGCGACGCGGTGCCGGTCGAGGGGCTGGTGCTGCTTGATGGCGACACGTTTCTCTCGCCGGGCTCGTGGCGCGCGGCGCTGCGCGCGGCCGGCGGGGCGATAAGGGCGGTCGACATGGTGATGGCCGGTGAGGCGGCGAACGCCTTTGTTGCCGCCCGCCCGCCCGGGCATCACGCCGAGACGGAGACGCCGATGGGCTTCTGTCTCTTCGGCAATGTCGCGATCGCGGCGAAACACGCGCTCGAGCGGCACGGGCTGGGGCGGGTGGCGGTGGTCGATTTCGACGTTCACCACGGCAACGGCACTCAGGATCTGCTGCGCGACGAGCCTCGCGCGCTGGCGATCTCGTCACACCAGATGCCGCTCTGGCCCGGCACCGGGCGGGCCGAGGAGCGCGGGCCGCACGGCAACCTGCTGAACCTGCCACTGGCGCCCGGAACGGCGGGCGCGGCCTTTCGCGCGGCCTATGAGGCCGAGGTCTTTCCCGCGCTCGAGGCGTTCGCGCCCGAGTTCCTGCTGATCTCGGCGGGGTTTGACGCCCACAAGGCCGACCCGCTGGCCAACCTGATGCTCGAGGCCGCGGATTTCGCCTGGGTCACCGAGCGGCTGTGCGAGATTGCCGGTCGGCTCTGCTCCGGCCGGGTGGTGTCGTGCCTCGAGGGGGCTACGATCTCGGGGCGCTGGCGGCAAGCGGTGCCGCCCATGTCGATGCGCTGATTCGTGCGGGCGGCTAGAGTGTGTCGCGTCTGATCATATCCGATACCCGTCCCGGCCTTGGGCCGGATCTCCTTTCGCGATGGCGAGGCCCCGGGTCACGCCCGGGGCGGGTGAACAACCGATCAGACGCGACGCGCCCTAGCGTTTCGCGACGGATCGTCCGGCGGGAACCTCCGGGCAGCGCCCGCCATGGGGGCGGGCGGACCGTCGATGATCATATGGACGATGCTCCGAGCGAGCCCGACAAGCTTCAGCCGCGCCCGATATAGGGCATCTTGGTCGCCATCACGGTCATGAACTGCACGTTCGCCTCCGCCGGCAGCCCGGCCATGTAGAGCACCGCCCGCGCCACATCCGCCACCGCCATCGTCTGCGCGTCGGGCTGGGTCGCCTTCAGCGCCGCCACCATCGGGGTCTCGGCGTTGCCGATGTCGATCTGCCCGCAGGCGATATCGAAGGCGCGCCCGTCGAGCGACAGGCTGCGCGTCAGCCCGGTCACGGCGTGCTTGGTGGTAGTGTAGCAGACCGATCCCGGCCGCGGCACATGCGCCGAAATCGAGCCGTTGTTGACGATCCGGCCGCCCTGCGGTTTCTGCCGCCGCATCTGCGCAAAGGCCAGCCGTGCGGCGATGAACATGCCGCGCAGGTTCACCACCACCACCTTGTCGAACTCTTCGACCGGCACCTCGTCGATGGGGGCGGAAGGGCCGAAGATGCCGGCGTTGTTGAAGAGCAGATCGAGCCGCCCGGCCGCGTCCGCGAAGTGTGCGAAGGCGGCCTCCATCGCGCCGGCGTCGGTGACGTCGGCGGGCAGGGCGGTGGCGCCCGTATGGGCCGCCGCCATCTCGTGCAGTGGCGCGGCGCTGCGGGCGATCAGCCCCACCCGCCAGCCCTCGGCCAAAAGCGCCTCGGCCACCGCCCGGCCGATGCCCGAACTGGCGCCGGTCACGATCGCGGTCCTCATGCCTCTGCCTCCAGCCGCAGTTCCGCCGGCGCGGCGGCGAGGTCGTCCACCCCCAGCGGCGCTGACGGTTTCGACAGCCGGTTGCGCACCACCCAGTGCAGCCGCGCCTCGGCCCGCGTGACCGCGACATAGGCGAGGCGCTTCCACAGCGGCTGGCCGGCCTCAGAGCGCCCCATCCGGGCGGCGGCGAAAAGATCGGGGGCAAAGACCTGCACGTCCGGCCACTGGCTGCCCTGCGCCTTGTGGATGGTCACCGCCGCCCCGTGCAGGAACGTGGCGCCCATCTGTGCGGCGAAGGGGATGAAGGGCTCTTCCTCGTCCGGCATCTCGATCTTGACGATCGAGGCGGCGGAAAGCTGTGGCTCCTCGGCGCCGATAACATGCAGGCGCGAAAAACCGGGCTTGCGGCCGGGGCCGAGATAGATCACCTGCGCGCCCCGGATCAGGCCGCGGGCCTCCAGATCCAGCCGCTTGCGCCGGTGCCTGAGCGGCAGCTCGATACCGTCGCAGATGAGCGGCTCGCCCGGCAGGAGCGCGTCCTGGGGCGCGTCGTGAACCGCCCGGAACGCCTGGATCAGGCGGATGCGGGTGGCGTTGCGCCACACCAGCACCGGCGAGCGCGCCATCAGATCGACCTCGACCCGTTTCGCCCAGCGCACCCGGTCGTCGCGGCGGGAAGCGTCCTCGATCAGGCGCTCGAATTCCTCGAACCCCAGATCCGGATCGCCCAGCGCGTGGGCGAGATCGAGGATCGGGTTGTCGGCCGCCTGGCGGTGGATGCGGTGCAGCTCCAGCTTTGCGGGCGCGGGCAGGGCGTCGAACACCATCCCGCCCTCGCCCTTGACCGGCGGCAGTTGTGCGGGGTCGCCAAAAAGCACCAGCGTCGGGAATATTTCCCTGAGGTCGTCGAACTGGCGGGCGTCGAGCATCGACGCCTCGTCGACCAGACCGATGTCGAGCGGCGTCTCGCGCCGCGTCCAGCCGGTGATGAAGTCCGACCCGCGCAGGCCCGCCGCCGCCAGCGCCCCGGGAATCGACTTGTGGGATCGGTAAAAGGCCTGTGCCCGGTCGAGCGCCGTCTCGGTCAGCCCCTCGATCTGCGGCCGCTCGCCCTCTTCCGCCAGCCATTCGGCAATCTTTTCGTATTCGGGGTCGTAGACCGGAGTATAGAGGATGCGGTGGATGGTGGTGGCGGGCACGCCGCGCATCCGCAGCACGCTGGCCGCCTTGTTGGTCGGCGCCAGGATCGCCAGGGTGCGGCGGTCGGGGCGCGGCCGCCCTTCCCAGTCGCCCGAAACGGTCTCGACGCCGGCCTCCTCGAGGGCGCGAAAGAGCGCGGCCAGGAGCAGCGTCTTGCCCGACCCGGCCTTGCCGGTCACCGCCATGACCGTACCCTCGCGGTCGCGCGGGGGCGTCAGCGCTCCCGCGTCGATATCGACGCCGGCGCCGCGCAGCATGGCGGCGATGCGGTCATGGGCCTCGGCCTGGTCCTCGGAATATGCCGGTGTGGTTCGGGACATGGCGCGACCCTAGCGCGCGGCCGCGTGGCCGACCAGCGAAAGCGGCAATTGGAGAGTCGCGTCCGCAAGGCGCACGCCGCGGACGCGATCCGGGGCCTCCGGCGGTTGGGCGAGAGGTCCCGGGTCAGGCCCGGGACGGACTCAGCGGCCCGCTTCGAGTACATCCCCGACCGTGCGCAGCCCGGTCCGCGGCGCCTGCACCAGCACCGCCATGTTGCCCGGCTTGTGCTTGTTGCGCAGCATCTTCAGGTGGGCCTGGGGGATCTCGGCCCAGGGAAAGACCTCGGACATGCAGGGGTCGAGCCGGCGCTCGATCATCAGCCGGTTGGCCGCCGCCGCCTGCTTGAGATGGGCGAAATGGCTGCCCTGCAGGCGCTTCTGGTGCATCCACATATAGCGCACGTCGAAGGTGCAGTTGAACCCCGAGGTGCCGGCGCAGATCACTACCATGCCGCCCTTCTTGACCACCAGCGCCGAGACCGGAAAGGTCGCCTCGCCGGGGTGCTCGAAGACCATGTCGACGTTCACGCCCTTGCCGGTAATGTCCCAGATCGCCTTGCCGAAGCGGCGCGATTCCTTGAGCCAGGCGGCATATTCGGGGCTGTTCACCTTGGGCAGCTGGCCCCAGCAGCTGAAATCCTTGCGGTTGATCACGCCCTTGGCGCCCATCGCCATGACGAAATCGCGCTTTTCCTCGTCCGAGATCACGCCGATGGCGTTGGCGCCGGCGGTGTTGGCGAGCTGGATCGCATAGGATCCGAGCCCCCCCGAGGCGCCCCAGACCAGCACGTTCTGCCCCGGTTTCAGCTCGTGCGGGTGGTGGCCGAAGAGCATCCGGTAGGCGGTGGCGAGCGTCAGCGTGTAGCAGGCGCTTTCCTCCCAGGTCAGGTGTCTGGGTCGCGGCATCAACTGCTGCGACTGTACCTTGGTGAACTGCGCGAACGAGCCGTCCCCGGTCTCGTAGCCCCAGATCCGCTGGGTCGGCGACAGCATCGGGTCGCCGCCGTTGCATTCCTCGTCTTCGCCGTCGTCCTGGTTGCAATGGACCACGACCTCGTCGCCGACCTTCCAGTTGCGGACCTTGTCGCCCACCTTCCAGACGATGCCCGCGGCGTCGGAGCCGGCAATGTGATAGTCCTGCCCGTGCACGTCGAAGGGGCTGATCGGCTGACCGAGCCCGGCCCAGATGCCGTTGTAGTTGACGCCGGCGGCCATCACCAGCACCAGCACCTCGTAGCTGTCGATCTCCCAGGTGTCGACAACCTCGGCCTGGAACGACTTGTCGGGCTCGCCGTGGCGGTCGCGGCGGATCACCCAGGCGTGCATCTTCTTCGGCACATAGCCTAGGGGCGGCATCTCGCCCACTTCGTAGAGATCCTTTTCCGGTGCGTCGTAAGGTGCGATGCCGGTGTCCGTATCCAGAGCCATGTGCTGCCTCCTTGCGTCAGGTCTTCGCCGCGATGCAGAATCGCTATTGCCCCCGGAAATATCCACCGATGCGCAACAATGCAATCCCCAGAAGGGGGAATTTTGTAATTATATAACCGTGCAGATGCAGAAAAGTTGCGCCTCAGCCGGTATTATCGACAGTAAGATGCGCGGTCAAATGCACAATGGAGTTCGCGTAGAAACCGATCAGTGACCGGGCGCCTGCCGCCGGGGCGATGCCCGGCCCGGTCTCGTCCAGCAATCCGCGGCGGCGCAGGACGTCGAGGCCGGCGGTCACCGCGGACGCCGCTCCGGCGCCGGGTCGCTGCGCGGGCGGCAGCCGGTCGAGCAGGGCGCCGGCGCGTTCCGTCAGTGTCTGCAGCGAAACGGGGCCTCCGGCTCGGACCAGCAGATGCGCCACGAGCGGCACCGACAGCACCGGCATTTGTGCGCCGATCTCGCGCATCAGCCGGGCGCCCAGCGCCTCGATTGTGGTGTCGCCGTTCCGGGCCGTGAACTCGTTCAGCGACAGCGGCACGCCAAAGCTGACCGCGGCCTCGCCGTGACGGTGATAGCGCCGCTTCAGCCACAGCCTGAGCTGCAGCAGGACAAAGCGCGCGACGACGCTGATCCGGGCCGGAAACCGGCGCTCGCCGCGCTCGGCCGCGGCGACCAGAACGCGGTCCTCGAACACCCTGTCATAGTTCAGCGCCACCGGCACGAATACCACATCGCGCCCCTGAGCCGAACGCTCCTCGACGATGTACTTGAGGATCCCCAGCCGCGGCCGCGCCAGCGTGCCGTCGAGACTGAGCCCGCCCTCGGGAAAGACCGCCTGCGCCACGCCTCCGTCGGTTGCGAGCCCGACGTAACGCGCCAGCACGCGGCGATAGAGCTCGTCGGGCACCCGGCGACGGATGAAATAGGCGCCCATCGCCCGGATGAGCCCGCTGAGTGGCCACACCCGCGCCCACTCGCCCACCGCATAGGCCAGCGCCGAACGTTCGGCCGCGATCCAGGTGACGAGCACGTAATCCATGTTCGAGCGATGGTTCATCACGAACACCAGCGTCGCGTCGCGGCTGATCCGATTATAGGCGGCCTCGTCATGGGCGCCGATTCGCACGCGGTAGAGCGCCAGGCTCAGCCATTTCGCTGCCCGTGTGGCAAAGCCGAAATAGGCCGTGGCCGAGAACCGCGGAACGATCTCGCGGGCATAGCGGCGGGCCTGTTGGAACGCGACGTTCTCCGGGATGCCCTTGGCGCGGGCGTGCTCGGCGATGGCGCGGGCGACTTCGGGGTCGTAGCACAGCCGCTGGATCATGTCATAGCGCCGCGCCAGCTTGAACGGCTCGATCGGGCGCTCCAGCCGCTGGTTGAGCCGCGCCACCACCCGCTCCATCCGCCGGCGGAAGAACCAGCGCACCGAGGGCAACAGGAAATGCGACGCGAAGGTGACCCCGGCGAAGGCAAGGATCAGGACAAACAGCCAAACGGGCAGTTCGACGGTAGCAGTCATGCGAAACCTTGCGCGCGGGTCAAAAACACCGTTTATCAGGGTCATGAGGGATGGGCCAGAACCACATGCGCCGCGCATCACCATCGGATTCGCCGCAGCCGAGCGCGAGTTGGCGGCGCGGCTGTTCTGGTCGGCATTCCAGGGCAAGCTCTGGCGCCTCCTGGCGCCCGAGGCCAGCGCCATCGCCTTCATTTCGCGCGCCTTGTGCCCCGATTACGCGATTGCCGCCCGTGCCGGCGACGGCACCCTTCTGGGGCTGGCCGGGTTCAAGACCGGCAGCTGTGGGCTCCTCGCCGGCGGCCCGCGCGATCTGGCGCGGGTCTATGGCTGGCCGGGTGCGCTCTGGCGCGCGCCGCTCCTGGCGCTCATGACGCGGCGGATCGGGCCGGGTGAACTGTTGATGGACGGCATTTTCGTTGCCGAGGAGGCGCGCGGCCAAGGTGTGGGGACCGCGCTGCTCTCGGCGATCAAGGCGCATGCCGTCGCGCAGGGGGCGCATTCGGTCCGCCTCGATGTCGTCGACACCAACCGGCGCGCACAGGCGCTCTATCTGCGCGAAGGGTTCGTGCCCGTCGGGGGCGAGAATCTCGGGCTCTTGCGGCACGTCTTCGGGTTTCGCAGCACCACCCGGATGGTCTGGTACTGCGATCCGGAGCGCGCCGGCGGCAGGCCAGCCTGCCGGCGCGTCTGATGCCTGCCCTGCCGCGCGGCCCTCTCTTTGCAACGGATCAGTTGTAGTAGAAATCCGCGATCTGGCAGATATTCACGTTCTTCTTGACCAGTATTTCGCCATCTTCGAACTTGGCCCTGAAATCGAAGATGCAGTAGCCGGTGCCGTCATCGAAATTGATGTTGACCGACTGACCGGCCCGCAGGATGCCCGAGCCGAGAATGTCCTCCTCCCAGTCCGGGGCGTCGCGGTGAGATCCGTGGAACGTGATCATGTCGTAGCCGGTATTGTTGTGGATGGTGACCCAGCGATTCTCGGCGCTGGCGTGAAGTGGTGTCAGAAACCACATGGCAAGCGCCACCATTCCGATGACCATCGATCGCTTGAGCATTGTCTGTCCCCCAATTTGAATGCACTCAGGATACCGGAGTTTTGAAGGCTGGCAAAACCAATTGCACGCGCGCGACGTCCGGCACCCCGACGGCTTCGCCGCAATGCAGCGAATTGACACGGTTACATTCTTCCGGCTATCAATCCGCCGACGTAACAAAATTGCGCAAACCGATTCACGAGGCCCGCCGATGTCGCAGACGCAGAAAGATCGACCCCTGGCTCATCCGCACCTATGCCGGTCATTCCACCGCGAAGGCCTCGAACGCGCTCTACCGCGGCAATCTGACGCGCGGGCAGACCGGGCTTTCGGTGGCTTTCGATCTGCCGACCCAGACCGGCTACGACAGCGACCATGCGCTCGCCCGGGGCGAGGTCGGCAAGGTCGGCGTGCCGATCTGTCATCTGGGCGACATGCGCGCGCTCTTCGAGGGTATCCCGCTCGAGCAGATGAATACCTCGATGACGATCAACGCCACCGCGCCGTGGCTGCTGGCGCTCTATATCGCCGTGGCCGAGGAGCAGGGCGCCGACATCGCCGGGCTGACCGGCACGGTACAGAACGACCTGATCAAGGAATATCTCAGCCGCGGCACCTATGTCTGCCCGCCGCGCCCGAGCCTGAGGATGATCGGCGACGTGGCCGAATACTGTTACCGCCACCTGCCCAAATGGAACCCGATGAATGTCTGTTCCTACCACCTGCAGGAGGCCGGCGCCACGCCCGAGCAGGAACTGGCATTCGCGCTTGCCACCGCCATCACGGTACTCGACGAGCTGAAACCGCGGGTGCCGGCGGCGGATTTCCCCGCGCTTGCGGGGCGGATTTCGTTCTTCGTCAATGCCGGCATCCGCTTTGTCACCGAGATGTGCAAGATGCGCGCCTTCGTCGATCTCTGGGATGAAATCCTGCGCGACCGCTATGGCGTGGGTGACCCCAAGTTCCGCCGCTTCCGCTATGGCGTGCAGGTCAACAGCCTCGGCCTGACCGAGCAGCAACCGGAAAACAACGTCTACCGGATCCTGATCGAGATGCTGGCGGTGACGCTGAGCAAGAAGGCCCGCGCCCGCGCCGTGCAGTTGCCGGCGTGGAACGAGGCGCTGGGCCTGCCGCGGCCCCTGGGACCAGCAATGGTCGATGCGGATGCAGCAAATCCTGGCCTACGAGTCCGACCTGCTGGAATACGACGACCTCTTCGACGGCAACCCGGCGGTCGACCGCAAGGTCGAGGAACTGAAGGCGGGCACGCGCCACGAACTCGAGACGCTCGATGGCATGGGCGGCGCGATCGAGGCCATCGGATACATGAAATCGCGCCTCGTCGAGAGCAACTCCGAACGTCTGGCCCGGATCGAGGCGGGCGAAACGGTCGTCGTCGGCGTCAATCGCTGGACCGAGGCAGAATCCGGCCCGCTGGTGGGTCAGGATGGCGGCATCATGGTGGTCGATCCGGGTGTCGAGGCCGACCAGATCGCGCGGCTCGACGCATGGCGCGCGGCGCGCGACGCGGGTGCGGTGGCAGTGGCGCTGGCGGCGTTGCGCGAGGCGGCCCGCGAGGGGCGCAACATCATGCCCGCCTCGATCGAGGCTGCCCGCGCCGGGGTCACCACCGGCGAATGGGCCGAGGAGATGCGCGCCGTGCATGGGCTCTATCGCGGCCCCACCGGCGTGTCGGCGAGCCCGTCGAACCGCACCGAGGGGCTCGACGAGATCCGCGCGGCGGTGGACGCGGTCTCGGGGCGGCTGGGCCGGCGGCTCGCGGTGCTCATCGGCAAGCCCGGGCTCGACGGCCATTCCAATGGCGCCGAGCAGATCGCCTGCCGCGCCCGCGACTGCGGCATGGAGATCGGCTATGACGGCATCCGCCTGACGCCGGAGGAAATCGTCGCCGCCGCGGCCGAGCGGCAGCCGCATGTTATCGGGCTGTCGATCCTGTCGGGCTCCCACCTGCCGCTGGTCGAGGAGGTGACAGCGCGGATGCGCGAGGCCGGCCTTGGCCATATTCCGCTGGTGGTCGGCGGCATCATTCCCGAGGAAGACGCCGCGCGACTGGCCGCCATGGGCGTGGCGCGCGTCTACACGCCCAAGGACTTCGCGCTCAACGCGATCATGATGGACATCGTGGTGCTGGCCGACAGCAGGCTCGAGGCGGCGGAATAGGCCCGCTGACGGGATGCCCCACTATTCGGAGGCGTCACTCCCTGCGGGGCTTTCCATCCGAATCCGCCGGCCCGACTGTTTTTCCTTCAGGTCGTCGAGCCGGTCATCGATCCGCTGCGCCAGCCCCTCGTCGGCCTTGGCCGCCTCGGCGATGGCGAGATATTCGCCGGGGGTGATGCCGATGGTCGCTTCCACCGCGGCGATTGCCTTCCTGTCGGCCTCGGCGATCAGTTCCCTGCGCGCCTCGTCGGTCTCGGCGGCCTCGATCTGCGGCATGTATTGGCGCCGGATATGCTCGACCCGATCATCGCGTTGACAAAGCTCACCACCGGCCGGTCGTGACATCCCCGGCGGCAATCTCGGGCACCTCCATCCCGTCCTGTGCGGCGGCTCCCTCCTGTGCGGCGGCGGGGGCGGCAAGCGCCGCGCCGGCGACGGCCAGCAACGCGGCGAGGGTGGTGCGACAGTTCATCAAGGTATCCTTTCGTGTGCTCCGGGCCCGGTGTGACGAACCACGACTGCCCGCACATGGCTCCTGCCACGGCCGATTACAAACCCCGGCGGCGAAAAAATGCTGCCGCGGCGGCCTGTCCGGGCTAGAACGGGCCGGTATCAGCGAGGACGCGCGCCATGCCCGAAACCGCCACGATCCGCCCGCTCGCCGCCGCCGACCGTTCCGGATGGGGCGAACTATGGCGCGCCTATCTCGCCTTCTATGAAACCGCGCTTGGCGACGAGGTCTATGAGGCTACTTTCGACCGGCTCCTCTCACCGGATCATCCCGACCAGAACGCGCTGCTGGCGGTCGCGGGCGGGCGGCCGGTGGGGCTGGTTCATCATATCTATCACCCGCACAACTGGCGGCTGGAAAAGGTCTGCTACCTGCAGGATCTCTATGTCGCGCCCGAGATGCGCGGCACCGGCACCGGCCGGGCGCTGATCGAGGCGGTCTATGCCGCCGCCGATGCCGACGGCTGCCCTTCGGTCTATTGGCTGACACAGGATTTCAACGCCACCGCCCGGCGACTATACGACCGGGTCGGGGGTGCTGACCCCCTTTATCAAGTATGCCCGCCCGTGACCGCCGCCGCCGCCGTGCCGCCCCTGCTTTCATCTTTCTCCAAATGCTCACACACCTGCGCCGCGGCCGGCGCCACGGCAACGGGTCTTGTCCCTTCCGCGGCCTTGCGCTTATCTGCCGTCAGCGCCCGGAGGCATTCTTGAACAGACCGCTCAACGTCATCGTCATCGGCGCCGGCATCTGCGGGCTGAGCGCCGCGATCTGGTTGCGGCGCGCCGGGCACACCGTCACGCTGATCGACCGCGAGGGCCCCGGCGCCGGCGCCTCGTTCGGCAGTGCCGGGCTCCTGGCACAGTGGGCGGTGGTCCCGGTCAACACCCCCGACCTGCCGCTGACGGCACTCAAATACCTCGCCAATCCGCGCTCGCCCTTCTTCCTGCAATGGAGCGCCCTGCCGCAACTCGCGCCCTGGCTGGTTGAATTCGTCGGCAATTCCCGGCCGGCACGGGTGCGGCACATGGTGAGCGCCATCGCCGGGATCGTGACCGACAGTGTCGAGCAGCACCGCGCGCTCACCCGCGGCACCCGCGCCGAACGCTGGATCGCGTCGAGCGCGCTTTCCTACGCCTATGCCTCGCGCCGGGCGTTTCAGGCCGACCGCCTGGGCTGGGAACTCAAGCGCCGCGAAGGCTTCGAGCCCGAGATCATCGAGGGCCGGGCGGTACAGGAGGCCGAGCCGATGCTGTCGCCCGCGATCGGCCTCTTGGCAGTGCTCAGGGGGCATGGCCATATCCTCGACCCCGGCGCCTACATGGCCGACCTCGCCCGCGTGCTCGAGGACGAGGGCGGGCGCGTGCTGCGCGCCGAGGCGCGCGATATCGACCTCGATGGCGGACGGGTGCGGGCCGTTCTGACCGGGGAGGGACGGCTTGAGTGCGACCGATTGGTGCTGGCGGCGGGCATCTGGTCGCGGCCGCTGATGGAAAAGCTGGGGCTTTCGGTGCCGCTCGTCGCCGAGCGAGGCTATCACCTGCATTTCAGCGAGCCCTCGCAGGTGCCGCGCAATCCGATGATGATCACCCAGGGCAGGTTCGTCGCCACGCCGATGGCCACGGGGCTGCGCTGTGCCGGCACGGTCGAGCTGGGCAATACCGTCAAGGGCCCCTCGCGCGCGCCGCTGCGGCTGATCGCCCGGCATGTGAAGCGCCTCTTTCCGCAACTGAGGTACAGGGGCGTCGAGGAATGGATGGGGTTTCGTCCCTCAACCCCCGACAGTCTGCCGCTCATCGGCGAGATCGCCGGCACCGGCGTACACGCCGCCTTCGGCCACCAGCACGTCGGGCTGACCGCCGGGCCCAGGACCGGCCGGATCGTGGCGGCGCTCATCGACGGGAAGCCGCCCAACCTCGACCTTGCGCCTTATGATGCCAACCGCTTTACCTCCGGCAAGGCGCGGCTGGGCCGCCGGCCAAGGCAGCCCGCGCCGACACCTCAGTCGTAGCTGCGGCGGTCCTCGATCACCTTGCCGTCATTGGGCAGGCTGCCGCGGGCGACGATCTCGATCCGGCCCTTGAGCTTGAGCGCGTCGGCCACCGATCCGGCATAGCGGTCGGGGTTGCCGCCCTCGGTCTCGATCTGGACGGTCATCACGTCGCGCTCGCCCTCGCGGCTCGCGATCACCCGGGCGCGGGTGATCTCGTTATGGCGCGCGACCAGTGCCGCGACCTGCTCGGGGCGCACGAACATGCCCTTGATCTTGGTGGTCTGGTCGGCCCGCCCCATCCAGCCCCTGATGCGCATGTTGGTGCGCCCGCAGGGGCTTTCTCCGTCCAGCACCGCGCTCAGGTCGCCGGTGGCGAAGCGGATCAGCGGATAGTCGGGGTTGAGCGTGGTGACCACCACCTCGCCCACTTCGCCCGGCGGCACCGGGTCGCCGGTGCCGGGGCGCACGATCTCGACCACGACACCCTCATCGACGATCATTCCGTCCTGCGCCTCGGTTTCGTAGGCGATGTTGCCCAGATCGGCGGTGGCGTAGTTCTGCAGGCACAGGATGCCGCGATCGGCGTATTCCTGACGCAGCGACGGAAACAGCGCGCCGGCGCCCACCGCCGCCTTGGTGATCTGCAGGCCGAGCCCCATCTCGGCGGCCTTGTCGAGGATCATCTTTAGGAAATCGGGGGTGCCGGTATAGGCGGTCACGCCGAGGTCGTGGGCGGCGCGCGCCTGCAACTCGGTCTGGCCGGTGCCGGCGGGCAGCACCGTCGCCCCCACCGCCTGCGCGCCGTTCTCGAAGATCGTGCCGGCGGGAACGAGGTGGTAGGAAAAGCAGTTCTGCACGATGTCGCCGGGCCCGATGCCACAGGCGTGCAGGAACCGGCCGATCCGCCACCAGTCGCGATCCCTGTTTCCGGGTTCGTAGATCGGCCCGGGCGACTGGAAGACATGGGCGAAGCCGGCCGCCTCATGCGCGCTGAGCCCGCCCAGCGGCGGGCGCGCCGCCTGCGCCCTGCCCAGGTCGGACTTGCGCAGCACCGGCAGCGCGGCCAGCGCCGCCGCGTCGGTGATCCCTGCCGGATCGACACCGGCAAGGCTGTCGCCATAGCCCGGCAGCGCCGCGGCCCGGACGATCTGTCGCGGCAGGGCGCGGGCCAGATCGGCGGCGCGGCGGTCGGCGGACCGGGTTTCGAGATCGTCGAAGTAACGGCTCATTTCGGCATCCTTCCGCCCGGGTACCGGGGCGCGCAATTGGGGTGGCTTGACAAATTATGCTGCATCGCAGAAACTCGGCATACCTTTGTATACATGGTTTTTCGTGTATACTCTTCCGGAAAGGACAGTGTCATGGCCGACACGACTCAGCCGCCGGGAATCGACCCGACCGACATGGACCGCCGCATCGTCTTTCACCCCGCCGACCGGATCATGGAGGTCGATTTTTCGGGGTTCCACTTCGACGGCAGCAAGGTGGTCAACGCCTTCTACGACCGGCTCGAGGAACGCATTCAGGAAACCGGCCGGGACGCCTGGTTCTTTCTGGTGAATCTGAGCGGCACCCGAATCGACCCGCTTGCGTGGGTTGCCTATTCGCGGCGCGGAAAGGCACTGAACCTCGCCTGCTCCATGGGCTCGGTGCGGTTTGATGCCGCACCCGAGACTGTCGAGCAGATCCGCCGTGCCGCCGATACCGAGAACTTCGACCCCAACCTCTTCGCCGACCGGCAAAGCGCGCTCGTCCGGCTGAGGAGCCTGCCCGTCACCGACCGGAAGAAACCGGTCCCGAAACCCACTCACACCCGGCAGGAAATCGCCGCGCGCATCCGCTTCGACGAGGCGCGCGTGATCATGGAGGTCGATTTCTCGGATTTCGACTTCCACCACAGCCGCGATGTCGACGATGTCTACGACTACCTCGAAGAGGCCATCAGGCAGAGCGATCGCCGCTGGTTCTTTCTGGTCAATCTCAACGGCTGCCAGATCATGCCGGCGGCCTGGGTGCGCTATGCGCTTCGCGGCAAGCGGCTCAACATTGCCGCCTCGCTCGGCTCGGTACGCTTCGCCGCCGGCTCCGAGACCGAAACGGTGATCCGCCAGCGCGCCGAAAGCCAGGGCTTCCGGCCCAACATCCGCAACACGCGGGAAGAGGCGCTGGAGCTGATCGAAGAGATGCGGGCGGAGATTTTGCAAGGCCGGTGATCCTTCAGCTGAGCCACCGCTTGCGGCGGCGATAGCTGCGCACGTCGCGAAAGCTCTTGCGTCCCTCCTCGGACATGCCGAGGTAGAATTCCTTCACGTCCGGGTTCTCGCGCAGCTCGGCCGCCGGGCCGTCCATCACCACGCGGCCGTTTTCCAGGATATAGCCGTAATGGGCGAAGCGCAGCGCCACGTTGGTGTTCTGCTCGGCCAGAAGGAAGGTATATCCCTCCTCCTCGTTGAGCGATTTCACGATCTGGAAAATCTGCTCGACCAGCTGCGGCGCCAGCCCCATGCTGGGCTCGTCCAGAAGGATGGTCTCGGGCCGGCTCATCAGCGCCCGGCCGATCGCCACCATCTGCTGTTCGCCGCCCGAGGTATAGCCCGCCTGGCTGCGGCGGCGGTCCTTGAGGCGCGGAAAATAGGAATAGACGAGTTCCAGGTCGGCAGCGATGTCGGCTTTTGACGCGGTGCGCGTATAGGCGCCGGTCAGCAGGTTTTCCTCGACCGTCAGATGCTCGAAACAGTGCCGCCCCTCCATCACCTGGATGACGCCCTTGCGCACCAGTTCCGAGGGCACCAGATCCTGAACGCGCGTGCCGCGATAGATGATGGCACCCTTGGTGACCTCGCCGCGCTCGGATCTCAGCAGGTTGGAAATCGCCTTCAATGTGGTGGTCTTGCCCGCCCCGTTGCCGCCCAGGAGCGCGGTGATGCCGCCCTTCGGGACCGACAGGCTGACCCCCTTCAGCACCGAGGATCACATGGTTGTAGATCACCTCGATGTTGTTGAGCTCGAGCAGGGTTTCGTCGGTGCCTTGGGCGTCCGGCATGGGTCTGTCTCCGGGCGGTGCGGGCGGTTCTGCCCCCGCGTTTCATCTTGCCAGAATTACTCGGGTACCCCCGGCCGCGGCCCGCTGCCACGGCCGGGGAAAGGGGCTCAGTTGCAGCCCGGCGTGATATTGTTCTCGGCGGCGAAGGCGGCGGAATCCTCTTCTACCAGCGGCATGATCACGTCCTGGTCGGACTGGTAGTAATCGGTGATCAGCCTGAACTCGCCGGCCGCCGCGTCCCACTGGGCGACGGCGCCATAGCCGTTGCCGCCGTGGTTCTCGCAGGTGACCTTGAATTCGGGGCCGAAACGCGGCAGGCCGAGCGCCGTCATCTTGGCCTCGGTCATCTCGAGGTTCTCCATCCCGTCGCGCATCTGCTCAGGCGTGATCGCGGCGGTGCCCGTCATTTCCTGCGCGGTCTTGATCGCCTCGGCGGCCAGCATCGCCGCGTACATGCCGCGGTTGTAGAGCACCGTGCCGAGCTGATCGCCCGCGCCTGCGGCCTTGCCGGCCTCGACGACGTACTTGCGCAGGTCGTCATAGACGGGATAGTCCGAGCCGAGGTTGTGGAAAGCCAGCGCCTTGTAGCCGTCTGCGCCGGCGCCGGCGGGCCTGACGTCGTTCTCCGAGCCCGACCACCAGATACCGATGAAGTGATCCATCGGATAGCGGATGTTCACCGCCTCCTGGATGGCAACCTGGTTCATCACACCCCAGCCCCACATCACCACGTAGTCGGGCTTTTCGCGGCGGATCTGCAGCCATTGCGACTTCTGCTCCTGGCCGGGATGGTCGACCGGCAGCAGGGTCAGGTTGTAGCCGTGCTTCTTGGCCAGTTCCTCGAGCGTGCGGATCGGCTCCTTGCCGTAGGCCGAGTTGTGATAAACGAGGGCGATGTTCTTGCCTTTGAGGTCACCGCCTTCCTCGTTGAGGATATGGGTGATGGCGATGCTCGCGCCGTCCCAGTAGTTGGCCGGATAGTTGAAGACCCAGCGGAAGATCGCACCGTTCTTGGCCGAGGTGCGCCCGTAGCCCGGGTATGAAGCGGGATGTGGTCGTCGGTGGCCTTGGGGATCAGCTGATAGGTGATGCCGGTCGAAAGCGGCTCGTAGACCAGCGTGCCGTCGCCCTTGGTCGCCTCGTAGCACTCCACGCCCTTCTCGGTGTTGTAGCCGGTCTCGCATTCGACCAGGTTGATGCGTTCGCCGCCGATGCCGCCGTCACGCTCGTTGAGCAGGGTGAAATAGTCCTGGTAGCCGTCCGAGAACGGAACGCCGCCCGCGGCATAGGGCCCGGTGCGATAGCTGGTGTCGACGATCTTGAGATCGGCCACCGCAGGCCCCGCCACCAGCACGGCAGCGGCTATTGTTGCCATAAGTCCTTGTTTCATCGGTCCGTATCCTCCCTTGGTTTGTCCGATGTCGGTTTGTAGGGTGCGCAATCCCGGCGCACCGCACCTTCTGCCCCGCCCTAGTGCGGGAAGGGCCAAAGTCTCAGCTTCTCCTTGGCGACGCGCCACAGTTGCGCCAGCCCGTGCGGCTCGGCCACGAGAAAGGCCACGATGAGCGCGCCGACAATGACGAATTCCAGATGCGCCGCCAGGTCGGTGGGCCAGCCCAGCGCGCCCACCAGAACGTTCTTCAGGAGCACCGGCAGCAGCACCAGAAAGGCCGCGCCGGCAAAGCTGCCGAAGATCGAGCCCAGCCCCCCGATGATGACCATGAAGAGCACCAGGAACGACTTGTTGATGCCGAACGCCTCGCCCACCTCGACGGCGCCGAGATAGACCGAAAAGAAGAGCGCGCCCGCGATACCGACGAAAAAAGCCCGAGACGGCAAAGGCGGTGAGCTTGGCCTTCAGCGGGTCGACCCCGATGATCTCGGCGGCGATGTCCATGTCGCGGATCGCCATCCATTTGCGCCCCGCCATGCCTCGGGTGAGGTTGCGCGCGACGATCGCGCTGGCCACGGTAAAGACGAGGCAGAAGAGATAGGCCGCCCAGGGAGCGGTCCCGGCGCCGGTCACGGAGATGCCGAGGACGGTGCGCTCGGGCGCGCTGATCTGGCCCGAGGCCGAGTAGTTGTAGAACCACGGCACCCGGTTGAAGAGCCAGACCAGAAAGAACTGCGCCGCCAGCGTCGCCACCGCCAGGTAAAACCCCTTGATGCGCAGGCTGGGCAGGCCGAAGACCACGCAGACCGCGGCGGTGATGCCGCCGGCAATGAGGATGTGAAAGAAGATGTTGATCTCGGGCAGCCCGGTCATCAGCTTGTAGCAGGCATAGGCGCCCACCGCCATGAACCCGCCGGTGCCGAGGCTGACCTGCCCGCAATAGCCCGTGAGGATATTGAGCCCGATCGCCGCGATGGCGTAGATCAGGAACGGCAGGAAGATCGCGTTGACCCAGTAGTCGTTGATGACAAACGGCACCACCGCGAACGCCGCCACCAGCACCGCGTAATAGCGGTAGCGGTCGAACCGGATCGGAAAGGTCTGGCCGTCATCGACATAGGATGTCTTGAAGTCGCCGGCTTCGCGATAGAACATGTCTCACACCCTCTCGATGATCTTTTTCGCCAAAGAGGCCCTGCGGCCGGAAGACGAGGAACAAGAGCGCCAGCACGTAGGCGAACCAGTTCTCGGTCGCGCCGCCCACCAGCGGGCCGACGGCGAACTCGAAGAGCTTCTCGCCCACCCCGATGATCAGCCCGCCGACGATGGCGCCGGGGATCGAGGTGAAGCCGCCCAGCATCAGCACCGGCAGCGCCTTGAGCGCAATGAGCGACAGCGAGAACTGCACCCCCGACTTGGTGCCCCACACGATGCCGGCGACCAGCGCCACGAAACCGGCCAGCGACCACACCATCACCCAGATGAAATCGAGGCTGATGCCGACGCTCAGCGCCGCCTGGTGGTCGTCCGCCACCGCGCGCATCGCGCGGCCCTGCTTGGTCACCTGCGCGAAGATCACCAGCGCGGTCACCAGCAGCGCCGCCACGGCGGTAGCCACCAGATCGAGGTTGTCGATGAAGAAGCCGTAGCCGAAGATGCCGTAGGTGATCTCGTCGATCATCCCGTTGATGCCCTGCGGCAGTCCGACGTCGAGCTTCTTGATGTCGGCGCCCCACATGATGTCGCCGAAACCCTCGAGGAAATACGCCAGCCCGATCGTCGCCATGAAGAGGATGATCGGTTCCTGGTTGACCAGGTGGCGGAAAATCAGCGTGTTGACCAGCCAGGCCAGCAGCACCATCACCGCCATCGTCAGAAGGATCGCCATGAGCGCCGGCACATGCCACCCGAAATTGTGGATCTCGGTGCCGAAGACGGCATTGATCAGATGCGCGAACGGCACCTGGCCGTCCATGACCCCGACCAGCGTCAGCGCGGCAAAGAGTGCCAGCACCCCTTGCGCGTAGTTGAAGATGCCGCTGGCCTTGTAGATCAGCACGAACCCCAGCGCCACCAGCGAATAGAGCACCCCGGCCATCAACCCGTTGAGAAAGACCTCGACGGCATAGATCATCTGGTCAGGCATGACGGGTCTCCTTTTGCGCCCCCACGCCCCGGATCAGGTCCGGGGCATCAAGGCGGTCGGGGTCCCGGGTCAGGCCCGGGACGGGTGGGACGAAACCGGTGACATCCGCCCCGGATCCGATCCGGGGCCTTGCCCGAGCGGTCGCGGGGCGGCGGCCTACGCCCGGCCCCGGCCTGTTCCTCGGCGCCGAAATCAGTCATGGGCCACCCCCAGATAGGCATCGATCACGTCCTGGTTGCGGCGCACCTCGTCGGGGGTGCCGTCGCCGATCTTGCGGCCGTAATCCATCACCACCACCCGGTCGGAGAGGTCCATCACCACGCCCATGTCGTGCTCGATCAGCACGATGGTGGTGCCGAACTCGTCGTTGACGTCGAGAACGAAGCGGCTCATGTCCTCCTTTTCCTCTACGTTCATCCCCGCCATCGGCTCGTCAAGCAGCAGGATCGACGGCTCGGCGGCCAGTGCGCGGGCCAGTTCGACGCGCTTTTTCAGCCCGTAGGGCAGCCGGCCCACCGGCGTCTTGCGGATGTGCTGGATCTCCAGGAAATCGATGATTTTCTCGACCGCCTCGCGGTTCTCGACCTCCTCGCGCTCGGCGCGGCCCTTCCACAGAGCCTGCGCAAAAAGCCCCGCCGTCATCTGCCGGATGCGCCCGGTCATGATGTTGTCGAGCACGCTCATCCCGTCGAAAAGCGCGATGTTCTGGAAGGTGCGGGCAAGCCCCTGGCGCGCGACCTTGTAGGGCTTCATCGGCGGGCGCAGCGCGCCCTGGTACCAGACCTCGCCCTCCTGCGGGCGATAAAAGCCGGAAATGACGTTCAGCATCGAGGACTTGCCGGCGCCGTTGGGGCCGATGATGGCGCGGATCTCGCCCTCGCGGATGTCGAACGAGATGTCCTTGATCGCCACCACGCCGCCAAAGCGCAGGGTGATGTTCTTCATCTCCATCACCACCCCGCCGATCTTGCGGCCGTCCTCGGTGGTGTAGCCCTGAGTTTCATCTAACATGTTGAAAAACCTTGATAAATGAACTCATCATTCCCGCATCGCGAAGTGCCGGAAGGGTGTGTGCCGAGTACCATGCCCGATCGCCACGACCAGAGGGCGCGCGACCGCGTGCCCGGGCCGCAAGCGCCCCGGACGGGCATGGGCGGAATATGCGCCATGCCTCTCATTCCGCCGCCACCCTCTCGGGCGCCTCCAGCGGCACCACCTCGGCTTCGCAGACCTTCAGCGTGGCGCTGATATGGCCCTTGCGCCCGTCCTCGTAGGTCACTTCGGTGCGGGTGCTGACCTCGGCCGAGCCGTCATAGAGCGCCGCCAGCAGGTCGGCGTATTTCTCCTCGATCACGCCGCGGCGCACCTTGCGGGTGCGGGTGATCTCGCCGTCGTCGGGGTCGAGTTCCTTGTGCAGCACGACAAAGCGGTGGACCTGGCAATGCGCCAGCATCGGGTCCGAGGCGAGGCTGCGGTTCACCTCGGCGACATGGCCGCGCATCGTCTCGAGCACCTTGGCATGGCCGGCGAGCTCCTGGTAGGAGGCATAGCCGATGTTGTTGCGCTCGGCCCAGTTGCCCACCGCGTTGAGGTCGATGTTGATGAAGGCGGTGCATTCCTCGCGGCCGTTGCCGAAAACCACCGCCTCGAGAATGTTGGGAAAGAACTTGAGCTTGTTCTCGACGTATTTGGGCGCGAACATCCGCCCGTCAGCCATCTTGCCGACATCCTTGGCGCGGTCGATGATGCGCAGATGGCCGGTCTCCTCGTCGAAGAAACCGGCGTCGCCGGTGGCGACCCAGCCATCGGCGTCCTTGGTCGAGGCGGTGCTGTCGGGGTTCTTGTAGTATTCCTCGAAGACACCGGGGCCGCGATAGAACACCTCGCCGTTCTCGCTGATGCGGATATCCACCCCCGGCACCGCCACGCCCACGGTGTCGGAATGGACCTCGCCGTCGGGTTGCAGGGTGATGAAGACACTGGCCTCGGTCTGGCCGTAGAGCTGCTTGAGGTTGATGCCGAGCGAGCGGTAGAACTCGAAGATTTCCGGTCCGATCGCCTCGCCGGCCGTATAGCCCACGCGCACCCGCGAGAATCCCAGCGTGTCCTTGAGCGGTCCGTAGACCAGCAGATGCCCGAGCGCGTATTTCAGCCGGTCCCAGGCGCCGGCGCCGCGCCCGTCGAGGATCGCCGGGCCGACCTTGCGGGCGTGCGCCATGAAGACGTCGAAAAGCCACTTCTTCAGCCGCCCGGCATCCTCCATGCGGATCATCACGTTGGTCAGCTGCCCTCGAAGACCCGCGGCGGCGCGAAGTAATAGGTCGGACCGATCTCGCGCAGGTCGGTCTGCATGGTGTCGGCGCTTTCGGGGCAGCTGACGCAGAAGCCGCACCAGTAGGCCTGTCCGATCGAAAAGATGAAATCGCCCACCCAGGCCATCGGCAGGTAGGCCAGCGCCTCCTCCTTTTCGCTCAGGCGGTCGAATTGCGAGGACGCCTTCGACGCCTCGATGATGTTGCGGTTGCTGAGCACCACGCCCTTGGGTTTGCCGGTGGTGCCGGACGTGTAAAGCATCACGCAGGTGCTGTCGTAGTCGAGCGCCGCGCGGCGCGCATCGAGTTCGGCGATCAGGTCCGCCCGCATCGCGCGGCCCCGGTCCTGCACGTCGGAATAGAGGTGCAGCCGGCCGTGGTCGTACTTGCGCAGGCCGCGGGGATCGACATAGATCATGTGCTCGAACTGGTGCAGCTGGTCCTGGATCTCGATCAGCTTGTCGACCTGCTCCTGATCCTCGACCACGGCGAAGCGGGCGCCGCAATGCTCCATCACGAAAGCCATCTCTTCGGCCGCCGCATCCTGGTAGAGTGGCACCGGGATTGCGCCCACCGACTGCGCCGCCACCATCGCCCAATAGAAATAGGGCCGGTTGCGGCCGATGACGGCGACGAAATCGCCCCGGTCGACGCCAAGCTTGAGAAACCCCAGCGCCAGTGCCTCGATTTCCCGTTCGGTTTCAGCCCAGGTCCAGCACTGCCAGATGCCGAACTCCTTTTTCCCGATAGGCGGTGCGCTCGGCGAACCGGCGCGCGTTGCGCTGCAAGAGCGCCGGAACGGAGCTTTCCCCTCCGCCGCCTGTGACGACCTGGCCAAGTTCTGTCCTCCCTTCGTTCGCACTTTAAGTGGCACCCGCCTGTTGCGCGGATTCTTTCGCCAAGAAAGTGCAGGCGGGACCGTCGCGGTCAACTCTTTCGTGAAGATTTCAAAACCTTGCGAATTGTAACAGGGCGGCATGCCTCTTTTCGCCCCGGCCCGCCGGTGCTAGTCGTGTCGGGAGAAATGAAAGCCATGCGCCCTTCGCCGACCGACACAGCCGCCATGACGATGGCGGGTCTCAACCTGATCCAGCAGGCGCTGTCGATCTACGACTGCGATCTGCGGCTGGCGGTCTGCAACCGCCGCTTTCAGGAGATGTTCGACCTGCCCGACGCCCTGGTGACGCCCGGCGCGCGCTTCGAGGACACCATCCGCTTTCAGGTCACGCGGGGCGAGTATGGCCCCGTCGGCGATGTCGAGGACGCGGTGCGCGCCCGGGTCGATATCGCCCGCGCGTTTCGCCCGCACTACATGGAACGCACGCGCTCGAACGGGTGCACGATCTCGATCGAGGGCTCGCCGCTGCCGCAGGGCGGGTGGGTCACGGTCTATACAGACATCACCCGCACCAAGCGTCAGGAGGCGCTGTTGCGCGCGCGATCGGAGGAATTGTCGGACCAGCTCCTGAACTACTCCGAGGAACTGGCCGCCGCCAACCGCGAGCTTCAGGCCACCATCACCGCGCTGGAAGAGGCGCAACGCCAGCTGACCGCGTCCGAGGCGCGCATGCGGCTCACCACCGAGATGATGCCGGCGCATATCGCCCATGTCGGCCCGGACCGCCGTTATACCTATTCCAACCGCCGGCTCGGCGCGATCATCCCCGGCCTGAGGTCTGGCATCGTCGGGCTGAGCGTCGAAGAGGTGCTCGGGCCGGACGGCTACGCGCGTATCCGCGACCGCCTTGATGAGGCCTTCGCCGGTACCGCGTCGGTCTTCGAGTTCACCCACGAGGCCAGTTCGCGCCGCATCCGCGCGGCCTTTACTCCCGATGGCGAACAGGGCGGGGCCTATGTCCTGTCGATGGACGTCACCGAAGAGACCCAGACCCGCGCCGCCCTGCAGCAGACCCGCAGGCGCGAGATTGCCGCCCAGCTGACCAGCGGCATGGCGCACGATTTCTCGAACCTCCTGACGATCATCCTCGGAATGCAGTCCCGGCTCAGGCGGACGGAACTGCCCGCGGAGGCCGGCGCGCTGATCGGGGCCACCATCGCGGCGGCGGCGCGGCGCGGCGGGCGGCTCCTGAACCGCATCGGCGACATGACCGGCACGCGCGAGCACGACCCGCGCCCCACCAGTCTCGCCGCCTTCCTGCGCGACCTCGAGACGCTGGCGCACTCGACCCTGCCCGAGGGGGTCGAACTGGTCATCAACAACCTCTGCGACGCGGCCGCCTACCGGCTCGATGCCGGGATGCTGCAGGATTCGCTGCTGAACCTCGTTCTGAACGCACGCGACGCCTGCGGCGGGGCGGGGCGGATCACCCTCACTGCGCGCAGCCTGAGCGACACCTGGCTGGAATTCAGCGTCACCGATACCGGGCCGGGATTTTCCGCCCGGGCACTCGAGCACGCGCTCGAGCCCTTCTTCACCACCAAGGGCAGCGAGGGCTCGGGGCTGGGGCTGGCGATGGTCTACGACATGACCAAACTCGCCGGCGGGCGGGTCGGGCTCTCCAATACCGACGGTGGCGGGCGCGTGACCATCCGCCTGCCGCTGCGCCGCGCCGAGGTCGGCGCCGCGCCGGGGCTGGTGCTGCTGGTCGAGGACAGCCCCGATCTGCGCGGCACCATCCGCGACATGCTGCGCACCGCGGGCCATTCGGTGGTCGAGGCCGCCAGCGTGGCCGAGGCGCTGGCGCTCATGCGCGAACTGCCAGAGATATCGGCGATCCTGTCGGATATATCGCTCGGGGGCGGCGAAACCGGGCTCGACCTGCTCGACGCCTTGCCGCGGGGGCATTGCCCGGCCCTGCTGATGACCTCGCTGCCGCCGGGCGACCCGCTGCACCGTGCCGCCCTTGCCCGCGCGCCGGTGCTGCGCAAGCCCTTCACGGCGTCTGATCTGGCAGCGTTCATGGTCGCCGGAGCGGCGGCATGAGCGCGCCGCTCGTCACCATCCTTGACGATGAGCCGGAAATTCGCGCGATGCTGTCGGAGGCCCCGGAGGAGGCGGGATTTCGCACCCTCGCCTTTGCCCGCGCCACCGAGTTCGAGGCGGCGCTGCGCCGGGCGCGGCCCGATGTCTGCCTCGTCGATCTGTCGCTGCCCGACCGCGACGGGTTGACGCTGGTCCACCGGCTGGCGCTGGAGCAGGGCGCAACGGTGATCATCATCTCGGGGCGCTCGCAGGTGCAGGACCGGGTGACCGGGCTGGAACTGGGTGCCGACGACTACATCATCAAGCCCTTCGATCCGGCCGAGGTGGTGGCCCGCATCCGCGCCCGGCTGCGCCGCGACAGCGCCACCCGTCAGGCCGGCGAGACCGCGCGCTTCAACGGCTGGACAGCGCATTTCGACCGTTACACGCTCGAGGACGAGAGCGGCCGCGAGACCCCCTTTTCCCATGCCGAGGGCGAGGTTCTGCGCCTCTTTCTGGAAAGGCCCCGGCGGCTCATCTCGCGCCAGGCGATGCAGGAGGCGCTGGGCGGCGGCGCCGGCGACAGCTTCGACCGGGCGATGGACGTGCGCATCTCGCGGCTGCGCACCAAGCTGCGCGAGGACCCCCGCAACCCGCGCCTGATCAAGACCATCTACGGGGCCGGCTACATCTTTCTGGGCGATGTCGAGTGGGGCTGAGCCCGTGCATCGCGCAGCTCTTTCATCTTTCTGAAAATACTCACCTTTTCAGACATCAGCCTCGGGCAGTGCGGTTCGGGACGCGCCTCACTCGGCCGCCACCGCGCGCGGGTCGACCACCTCGACGCGTACCGCCGAGTATTTGAATTCCGGGATCTTGCCATAGGGGTCGAGCGCCGGATTGGTCAGGATGTTGGCCGCCGCCTCGACAAAGGCGAACGGCACGAACACCATGTCCGGCGATACCGCCCGGTCGGCGCGCGCCATGATCACGATCGACCCGCGCCGGGTGACCAGCCGCACGAGGCCGCCCGGCTCCACCCCCAGCCGTCTGAGCGTGGCGGGATGCATCGAACAGTTGGCCTCCGGTTCGACCGTGTCGAGCACCTTCGATCGCCGCGTCATCGAGCCGGTATGCCAGTGCTCGAGCTGCCGCCCCGTGGTCAGGACCATCGGAAATTCGGTGTCGAGCACGTCGTCGGACGGCACGATCGCCGCCGGCGCGAACCGCGCGCGCCCTTCGGGCCGCGGAAAACCGTCGCCGAAGACCACCGCTTCGCCGGGGCCGTCGGGGGTCTTGCACGGGTAGGTCACCGCGCCCTCGCGTTCGAGCCGCTCCCAGGTGATGTTGTCGAGCGAGCGCATGTTGATCTTCATCTCGGCAAAGACATCCGCCGGGCCCTCGTAGTGCCAGTCGAGCCCCAGCCGCCGCGCCAGATCGACGGTGATCGCCCAGTCCTCGCGCGCCTGCCCCGGCGGGGACACCGCCGGCCGGCCCATCTGCACCTGCCGGTTGGTGTTGGTCACGGTGCCCGATTTCTCGTAGAAGGCCGAGGCCGGCAGGATCACGTCGGCATAGTTCGCCGTCTCGGTCAGGAAGATGTCCTGCACCACCAGATGCTCGAGCCTGGCCAGCGCGTCGCGCACGTGCTCGAGGTTCGGGTCCGACATCGCCGGATTCTCGCCCAACACATACAGGCTGCGGATCTGGCCGGCATGCACTGCATCCATGATCTCGGTCACGGTCAGGCCCTTTTCGGCGCTGAAATCGCCCGATTGCCACACCTCGGTAAAGGCCCTGCGCACGCCGTCGTCGGTGACGCTCTGATAGTCGGGCAGGAACATCGGGATAAGCCCGGCGTCAGAGGCGCCCTGGACGTTGTTTTGACCGCGCAGCGGGTGCAACCCGGTGCCGGGGCGCCCGACATGGCCGCACATCAGCGCCAGCGCGATCAGGCAGCGTGAATTGTCGGTGCCGTGGACGTGCTGGCTGACGCCCATGCCCCAGAAGATCATGCCCGCCTTGGCGGTGGCGAAATCGCGCGCGACGGCGCGCAGGGTCTCGGGCGGGATGCCGCAGATGTTCGTCATCTGCTCGGGCGAAAACTGCGCCAGATGCGCCTTTTCAGCCTCCCAGTTCTCGGTGAAGGCCTCGATGTACTGGCGGTCGTAAAGCTCTTCCTCGACGATCACGTGCATGATCGCGTTCAGCATCGCCACATCCGCGCCGGGGCGGAACTGCAGCATGTGGGTGGCAAAGCGGCGCAGGCCGACGCCGCGCGGGTCCATCACGATCAGCTTGCCGCCGCGCTTGGTGAACTGCTTGAAATAGGTCGCGGCGACGGGGTGGTTCTCGACCGGGTTGGCGCCGATGATGATCGCCACGTCGGCGTTCTCGATCTCGTTGAAGGTCGCGGTCACCGCGCCCGAGCCCACGTTTTCCATCAGCGCGGCCACCGAGGAGGCATGACAGAGCCGGGTGCAGTGGTCGACATTGTTGTGCCCGAACCCCTGACGGATGAGTTTCTGGAAAAGATACGCCTCTTCGTTGGTGCACTTGGCGCTGCCGAAGCCGGCCACCGCCTTGCCGCCATGCGTATCCTTGAGGCGCTTCATCCCGCCGGCTGCGAAATCGAGCGCCTCGTCCCAGTCCGCCTCGCGGAAGAACCGCTGCCAGTTGGCGGGATCGACATTGAGGCCTTTTTCCGGCGCGTCCTCGCGGCGGATCAGCGGCGTGGTCAGCCGGTGGGGGTGGTGGATGTAGTCGAAGCCGAAACGCCCCTTGACGCAGAGCCGGCCCTCGTTGGCGGGACCGTTGATGCCGTCGACATACTTGATGCGGCCGTCCTTGACCTTGAGGCTGACCTGGCAGCCGACGCCGCAGAAGGGGCAGACGCTGGCGACCTCGTGGTCATAGTCGGCGCTGTCGCCCTGCTGGGCGTCGTCCACCACCGTGGCCTCGATCATCGCGCCGGTGGGACAGGCCTGGACGCATTCGCCGCAGCCGACGCAGGTGCTCTGGCCCATCGGGTCGGCAAAGTCGAACACCGGCCAGGTGTCGTGGCCGCGCCCGGCCATGCCGATCACGTCGTTGACCTGCACCTCGCGGCAGGCGCGTACGCAAAGCCCGCACTGGATGCACGCATCGAGGTTGATCCGCATCGCCACATGGCTGTCGTCAAGGAGCGGCACGCGCGCGGGCTCGAGTTTGGGAAACCGGCTCTCATCCACGCCGGTCAGCGCCACCATGTCCCACAGGTGGCTCGAGCGGTCACGCGCCGCCTCCTGCTCGGGCTGGTCGGCCAGCAGCATCTCGATCACCATTGCCCGCGCCTTTTCGGCCCGAGCCGAGTTGGTGGTCACAACCATGCCGTCCTTGGGTTCGCGGATGCAGGAGGCTGCCAGCACGCGCTCGCCCTCGATCTCGACCATGCAGGCGCGGCAGTTGCCGTCGGGGCGATAGCCCGGTGCCGGCTTGTGGCAAAGATGCGGGATCACCAGCCCGCGACCGTTGGCCACCTCCCAGATGGTCTGGCCGGCCTCGGCCTCGACCTCGCGGCCATCGAGCGTGAATCTGATCGTCCCGGTCATCGGCGCCTCCATTTCCGAGGGTCATGTTACATCACCTAGTCGGAAACCGGAGCCCGCCAATCCCGACACCTGGCTGCGGATTTGCGCCACCGGACGGCCGGCCGCGCCGGGCCTGCCCTCAGACCCGCTCGATGGCGATCGCCGTGCCCTCGCCGCCGCCGATGCAGATCGCCGCGACGCCGCGCCCGAGCCCGCGCTTTTCGAGTGCGTTGAGCAGCGTCACCACGATCCGCGCGCCGCTGGCGCCGATGGGGTGGCCCAGCGCGCAGGCGCCGCCATTGACGTTGACCTTGTCGCGCGGCAACTCCATCTCGCGCATGAACGCCATCGGCACCACGGCAAAGGCCTCGTTCACCTCCCACAGGTCGACATCGTCCCTGCTCCAGCCGATGCGGGCCAGCAGCTTCTGCGCCGCCGGCACCGGCGCGGTGGTGAACCAGCCCGGCGCCCGGGCGTGACTGGCATGGCCAATGATTCGGGCGCGGACATTCAGGCCCCGCGCCTTCGCAGCTTCGCCCGAAGCCAGCACCAGCGCCGCCGCGCCGTCGGAAATGGACGAGGAATTGGCCGGCGTCACGGTGCCGTCCTTGCGGAAGGCGGGCTTGAGGTGGGGGATCTTCTCGGGCCGCGCCTTGCCGGGCTGTTCGTCCTGCGCGACCGTCATCTCGCCCTTGCGGGTTGTCACCGTGACCGGCGCGATCTCGCCCGTAAACGCACCCGATTTCTGCGCCTCGAGCGCCGCCTCGAGCGAGCCCAGAGCATAGGCGTCCTGCATCCGGCGGGTGAACTGGTACTTTTCAGCGCAATCCTCGGCGAAGGTGCCCATCAGACGGCCCTTGTCATAGGCGTCCTCGAGTCCGTCGAGAAACATGTGATCCTTGGCTTCGGCATGGCCGAGCCGCGCGCCTCCGCGCATCTTGGGCAGCAGGTAGGGCGCCATCGACATGCTTTCCATGCCGCCCGCGAGGATTGTCTCGGCGGCGCCGAGCGCGATCTGGTCGAACCCGATCATCGCCGCCTTCATGCCCGAGCCGCACATCTTGTTGAGCGTGGTGGCCGGCACTTCCTCGCCGAGGCCGGCGCGAAACGCCGCCTGGCGCGCCGGTGCCTGGCCCTGGCCCGCGGGCAGGACACAGCCCATCGTCACCTCGTCCACCGTCTCTGCCCGGGCATCGGCCAGCGCGGCGCGAATCGCCACCCCGCCCAGGTGTGCGGCCTCGACCCCGTCGAAAACGCCCTGAAACCCGCCCATCGGCGTGCGCGCGGCGCCGGCAATGATCACCTCTTTCATTCCTCATGCTCCCTTCGCGGATTTGTCGACCGCCGAACACCGATTGGTAAGGATTGCGGTCTAACCTCGCCTTGATCACTAACCGATGCGGGGTGCGCATGGAACTGCAAAGCTCTTGTCGCGACGGTACCCAGATCGTCACCGTCCATGCCCGGCGGATCGATTCGGCCGCCGCGATCCGGTTCAAGGACGCCATGCGCGCCGTGACCGCCGACGGGCCGGCCCATGTGGTCCTCGATCTGGGCCAAGTCGCGTTCGTCGATTCCAGTGGGCTGGGCGCGATCGTGGCGGTGATGAAGTTTCTCGGTCCCGGGCGCAGGCTCGACCTCGCCGGGCTGACGCCGGATGTGGACAAGGTGTTTCGCCTCACGCGGATGGACACGGTGTTCGGGATATTCGGCGATGCCGATGCCGCATGCGGCCGTGAAACGGGCTGACCGAACGGGACGGAACGGCGGCGATGCCATGGACATGCGGGGCGAGACCGTCTTGATGCTGGTGTTTCCGGCGACGGCGCAGGGCACGCGACATGCACTTCGTGACGTCCGTGGCGCGCTGACGCGGGCGGGGCTGGCGCCCGAGATGCTCTCGCGGGTCGAGACGGTGCTGGCCGAGGTGCTCAACAACGTCGCCGAGCATGCCTGCGATGCCCGGCCGGCGGTGCCGGTGCGGTTGACGGCGGAGTTGCGCGGCAGCGCCTTGCGCGTCAGGGCGCACGATCGCGGGCGGCCGATGCCGGGCGGCGTGCCGCCGGCCGGTGCCCTGCCAAAGCGGGACGTTCCGCGCGACCTGCTTCCCGAGGGCGGATTTGGCTGGTTCCTGATCCGGGAGCAGTCGGATTCCCTTTTCTATCGTCGTGCAGACGGTGAAAACACGCTGGAGTTGCAATTCCGTCCCCGGGTGCCGGGCTGAGGGTCAGAAACCTTATTCCTGCCCCAATGATTGCGAAAATCCGCCGGGATGCAGCGTCAATACTGATCCCGTAGCTGCATATGGCTTCCCTCGGCGTCGCGTGTAACAGCCCCCACCCAGTACGCGGCGCCGAGGTCTTCCCCTCCCGCAAAATCCGGAAAAAAACCTCGCACAGGCGCGTTGGCAATCGTCTCCGGCGCCTCTACGCTGATGGTGCGGATGTGTAATGCAGGGGGCTTTCATGCGCGATCTTCACCTGCCGGGGCGGTCCCCGGTCCTGGCCGAGAACGGTCTTTGCGCCACCTCTCACCCGCTGGCCGCCAAGGTGGCGGTCGACACCCCGGAGCGCGGCGGCAACGCGGTCGATGCGGCCATCGCCGGGGTGATGATGCTGAACGTCTGCGAGCCGCACATGACCGGGCTCGGGGGCGACTGCTTCGCGCTCTTCAGCGCGCCCGGCGGCGACGAGGTGTTCGCGCTCAACGGGTCGGGTCGGGCGCCGGCCGCGGCCTCGGCTGCCGATCTGCGCGCGCGCGGGCACCATACCGTACCGATGGACAGCGTGGAGGCGGTGACCATGCCCGGCGCGGTCGACGCGTTGTGCCGGCTGAGCGCCGATCACGGGCGGCTGGGCCTCGATGCGGTGCTCGCCCCCGCGATCCGCTATGCCGAGGCCGGGGTGCCGGTGGCGCCGCGCGTGGCCTTCGACTGGCCCGAGGCGGGCAAGGTGCTGCAGGGGCACGGGCTGAGGCATTTCACCCGCTCGGGCAGGCCGCTGAAAGCTGGCGACATCTTTCGCGCGCCGGGGCAGGCGGAGGTGCTGCGCCGCATCGCCCGGCAGGGCCGTGACGGCTTTTACAGCGGCGAGGTGGCCGAGGACATGCTGGCGGCGCTGCACGAGATGGGCGGCGTCCACACCGCCGAGGATTTCGCCGCCGTCGCCTGCGACTACGCCGATCCGGTGTCGGGCGATTATGGCGGTGTCGAACTGGTCGAGCACCCGCCGAACGGGCAGGGGGCGACAGCGATCCTGCTGCTGGGCATCCTGGGGCATTTCGACATCGCCGGGATGGCGCCCTGGGGCGCGGAGCGTGTCCACATCGAGGCCGAGGCCGCCAAGCTGGCCTATGACGCGCGCAACCGCTTCATCGCCGACCCCGACCGGACGGCGCGGCTCGGGCACATGCTGGCGCCCGAAACCGCCGCCCGGCTGGCCGCGCTCATCGACCCCAAAGGGCGATGCCGGCGGCGGCGCCGCTCGCGGAGGCGGTGCATCGCGATACTGTCTACATCACCGTGGTCGACCTCGACCGGATGGCGGTATCGCTGATCTGCTCGCTCTACAAGGGATTCGGAACGGGCATCGCCTCGGAGCGTTTCGGCATCCTGCTGCAAAACCGCGGTGCGGGGTTCTGCCTGACGCAAGGCCACCCCAACGAGATGGCCGGCGGCCGGCGGCCGATGCACACCATCATTCCCGGCATGCTTCGCCGTGGCGGGCGGGTGCTGATGCCTTTCGGGGTGATGGGCGGGGCCTATCAGCCCGAAGGGCATGCGCGGCTGGTCTCGAACCTGCGCGATTTCGGGATGTCGCCGCAGGCGGCGATCGATGCTCCCCGCAGCTTTGCCGACGAGGGCGTGCTCAAGCTCGAACGCGGATACGATCCGGCGGTCAGGCAGGAACTGGCCGGGATGGGGCACGACGTCGTCGTGCCCGACGCGCCGGTCGGGGGTGCCCAGGCGATCATGATCCACGACAGCGGCGTGCTCGAGGGCGGCAGCGATCCGCGCAAGGACGGCTGCGCGCTGGGGTATTGAGGACGCTTGCGCCCGGTGCCGGCCCGGCCGTCAGTTCAGCTGGAAGTGCAGCGGATAGTGGCCATCCTGCAGCGGGCCGAAGAGGTCGGGCAGGTCGGGGTGATCCACCGGTTCGCCCGAATAGTCGGCGATCAGGTTCTGTTCGCTGACATAGGCGACGTAATAGCTCTGCTCGTTCTCCGCCAGCAGGTGATAGAACGGCTGTTCCTTGGCCGGGCGGCTGTCCTCGGGCAAGGCCTCGTACCATTCGTCGGAGTTGGAAAATTCCGGATCGACATCGAAGATCACCCCCGGAAGGGGTGCTTGCGATGGCGCACGATCTGGCCCAGATGATATTTCGCGCGTGTCGTTTGCATGATCGTCAGCCCCTACCCGCCAATTTTACTCCGTTCAAGGCCGATTTGTCCAA
This sequence comes from Roseovarius sp., assembly GCA_027493545.1. Classification (GTDB taxonomy): domain Bacteria; phylum Pseudomonadota; class Alphaproteobacteria; order Rhodobacterales; family Rhodobacteraceae; genus Roseovarius. The sequence continues at coordinate 685,596 of JAOSKR010000001.1, forward strand.
CCCGGCTTTGGAATCCATCCAGAAACACTCTGTGAACCCGCCCGTGACAGTGCCGGCGATGCGGACGAATTGAGGATTTCCCCGGCCGCCACTTTCAGCTACACTCAAAAAAAAACGAAAAACGAGCAAGAGGCAGATGAGCAGAACTCTGCGCGCGATTCTACTGGTGTTGCTGGTGGGATCCTGCGGCGGCCGCGATGGCCCGCCGCCGGACCGGCTGGACAATGCCTGCACGATTCTCGACCAGCGTCCGCAATACGCGCGCGCCTTCCGCGCGACCGAGCGCCGCTGGGGGGTGCCGGTGCATGTGCAGATGGCGACGATCTATCAGGAAAGCAAGTTCGACGGCGAGGCGCGGACGCCCTTCCGCTGGGCGCTGGGCGTCATCCCGATGGGGCGGATGAGTTCGGCCTACGGCTACAGCCGAGGCGCTCGACGGCACCTGGGACGAGTACCGCGAGGAAACCGGACGCCGGGGGGCGCGGCGCAACGACATCGGCGACGCCACCGATTTCATGGGCTGGTACATGGACAAGTCGACCGGCAAGCTGGGGCTTTCCAAGCACGACACCCGCAACCAGTATCTCGCCTATCACGAGGGGCGCGGCGGTTTCAGCCGGGGCAGCCACAATGCCAAGCCGTGGCTGTTGCGCGTGGCCGACAAGACTGCGGTGCGCGCCGAGGTCTACGAGGCGCAGTTGCGCAGCTGCCGAAGGTACTGATCCGCGCCGCACGGGATCGCTGTCACACACCCGCAGCGGGCGCGACCCGGGATCGTGTCGCCAGACGGGCGGCCCATCACCTGTGAGGCCGCACTGACACGCCCTACCGGTCGACCCTTTCGGCGCCGACGCCGGGGATGACGAAACGGTCGTCAGCAAGCTGCATGCCGGTCTTGAGATCGCCCAGCACCACGGTGGTGCGGCTGCCGCCGCCGTCATCGATCACCCATTGCCGCAGTTCCACGGGATCGGCGGTGAAGACCAGGCCGAGACTGCCGTATTCGGGGTGTTCGGGATCCTGCGCGCGCACGGTGGTGGTCTTGCCGTCGCTCTCGTAGCCGGTGACCATCCGCTCGCGGCTGAAATCGACCCTGCGGGCGAGGATGATCTTGAGCGGCGTGCGGTGCAGCGGATAGGCCTCGGGCCCGGTGTTCGACTTGCCGTCGATGATGCCGACGCGGGTGCCGTCGGAAATGACCAGCATGTCCTCGGGCGGATCGTATTCGAACCGCACCCGGCCGGGGCGCCTGATGTAAAGCCGTCCGGTACTGATGGTGCCGTCGTCGTTGATCTGGGTGAAATTGCCCGAAGCGGTGCGGAAGCTGTTGAGATATTCCGAGATCTCGGCCAGCGACAGCTTGCCGGCGGCGGCCGGCAAGGCGACCGTCAGCAAGGGCAGCAACGCGCCGGCAAAGCTCGCCCGCCGTGTCAGCAGGCCGGGGCCGCGCCCGCCCCTCGCTCGGGGCGCGGGGCGCGACGGATATGCAAACAACCGTTTCATGCGCTCTATGTAGGCTGCGCCGGCACAATTGCACCAGTCAAATCGCGCGAAAGTGTCCCGGCACCCGCGACGGCGCCGGCCTATTGTTCGGGGACGAGAATCTCGCGCTTGCCGACATGGTTCGCGGCGCTGACGATGCCCTGATCCTCCATCTGCTCGACCAGCCGGGCGGCCTTGTTGTAGCCGATCGCCAGCTTGCGCTGGATGTAGGAGGTCGAGCATTTGCGGTCGGTGATGGCGATCTGCACCGCCTGGTCATAGAGCGCGTCTTCGCCGTCGGTGTTGCCGCCGAGCCCCAGCACCGCGTCGATGTCGCTGGCGCGGTCGTCCTCGGGGCCGTCCTGGACGCCGCCGACATAGTCGGGGGCCGTAGGCCTTGAGGTGGTTCACGACTTCCTCGACCTCTTCATCCGACACGAAAGGCGCGTGACAGCGCGTGATCTTGCCGCCCCCGGCCATGTAGAGCATGTCGCCCATCCCCAGAAGCTGTTCGGCCCCCATCTCGCCCGAGGATGGTGCGGCTGTCGATCTTGGAGGTCACCTGGAATGAGATCCGGGTCGGGAAGTTGGCCTTGATGGTGCCGGTGATGACATCGACCGAGGGCCGCTGGGTGGCCATGATCAGGTGGATGCCGCTGGCCCGCGCCATCTGCGCCAGTCGCTGGATGCAGGCCTCGATCTCCTTGCCGGCGACCATCATGAGATCGGCCATCTCGTCGACGATGACGACGATGTAGGGCATCTTCTCGGGGGCGAATTCCTCGGTCTCGAAGACCGGCTCGCCGGTGTCGTCGTCAAACCCGGTCTGAACCGTGCGCGAGAACATCTCGCCGCGCGACAGCGCGTCCTCGACCCGGCCGTTGTAGCCGTCGATGTTGCGCACCCCCATCTTCGACATCTTGCGGTAGCGCTCTTCCATCTCGGCCACGACCCATTTCAGCGCCACCACCGCCTTCTTGGGGTCGGTCACCACCGGGCTGAGCAGGTGCGGGATACCGTCATAGACCGACAGTTCCAGCATCTTGGGGTCGATCATGATCAGCCGGCAATCCTCGGGGGCGAGCTTGTAGATCAGGCTGAGGATCATGGTGTTGATCGCCACCGACTTGCCCGAACCGGTGGTGCCGGCGATCAGCAGATGCGGCATCTTGGACAGGCTCGAGATCACCGGATCGCCGCCGATATCCTTGCCCAGCGCCAGCGGCAGGCGCATGTTGCTGTCGCCGAAATCGCGGCTCGCCAGAAGTTCGCGCAGGACCACCATCTCGCGCTTGTCGTTGGGCAGCTCGATGCCGATCACGCTGCGGCCGGGCACGGTCGAGACCCGTGCCGAGAGCGCGCTCATCGACCGGGCGATATCGTCGGCCAGGCCGATGACGCGGCTGGCCTTGAGGCCCGGCGCCGGTTCGAGTTCGTACATCGTCACCACCGGGCCGGGGCGGACCGAGACGATCTCGCCCTTGACGCCGTAATCGTCGAGCACGTTCTCCAGCATGCGGGCGTTTTCCTCGAGCGCGTCATCGCTGAGATGGTGGCGCTCGATGGTCTCGGGATTGCGCAGCAGCCCGAGCGCGGGAAGCTCGAATTCGAACCCCGGCCGCTCATTGAACTGCAATGCCGGCTGGGCCTCGGCGCGGGCGCGCTCGGAGGGTTGCGCGGCGCGGCGCGGCGGATGCTGCACCACCTTGCGGGCAGCACAATCGGGCAGGCGCGGCGGGCCCCGGACATCCACCGGCGGCTCGGGAACGAGGAGACTGTCGTCATCGGCCGGGGCCGGCGGCACGGCGAGCGGCGTCCGGGCGGCGGTCGACAGCGGTGGTTCGGGCCGCAGCGCCACGCTGCGGCGTTCCGTCAGCACCAGCGGATCGGGGCCGCGGCCGCGGCCGCGGGTGAGCGGCTTGTCGGCCGGCGGTTCGGGTTCCGCGGCGGGCATGCTGCGACGGGCACGGATCGCGTCGGCGATTCGGGCGCTGATGCGCTCGGGGCCGGGGGTCTCGGGCGGCTCGCCGGGATAGGTCCGGTCGACGAGTTCAGGCTCGGGCTCGGGGTCGGGCCGGCGGATGAGGCCCGGCATCCGTGCCAGCAGACCGCCGCCCTGCCGTTCGGGCCGTTCCGGCGCGGGCTGCCTGGGGGCGGCCGGTGGGCCAGCGACCGAAAGTGCCGGTTCGGCGCGGGCGGGGCGGCGCGCGGCCTCCCGTGCGGGTGCCGGCTCCACGCGGCGTTCGGCGCGGCGTTCGGCCCTCCGTTTCGCTGCGTGACGCAACCGTGCCGCCAGCCCGGATGACAGCCCCTGCGAGGCCTGCAGCGTACCCGATGCGCCATGCGCAAGGGCGGCGCGCAACCCGGCATAGGTCATCACCACGCCGATGAGCAGGAACCGCATCAGCGCCCCGAGTTCGCCCCGTGAGCAACCGAGCACGAAAAATCCGAAGCCCGCGGTCAGAACCGCCAGCGCGGGCGCCAGCAGCCTGAGCCCGAATTCGGGATCTGCGGGCAAGAGGTTGATCAGCGTCGCCAGCACCGTGTCGCCGAACAGCCCGCCAAGGCCATAGCTGTGGGCCGCGCTCCACTCGGCGCCGGGGGCAAGGGTGGCGGCATAGATCGACAGCAGCGCCGGCCAGATCGGCGCAAAGACCAGCCGGCCGATGGCGCGCTCTTCGCCGCGGTGCAGCACCAGACGCAATCCCCAGGCCGCGAAGAGCACCGGCAGGCCCAGCCCGCCCCAGCCCAGGATCATGACCGCGGTCGCCGCCGCCGATGCGCCGACTGGTCCCGCCCAGTTGCGGACCGGCGCGTCGGTGGCCGACATCCAGCTGGGATCGTCGGGATGATAGGACAGGATCGCCGCGGCCATCACTGCCGCGACCGCCAGCAGGATCAGCCCGGCGAGTTCCTTGCCGCGCTTCTCGATCGCCGCGGCCATCGAGCTGTCAAGGAGCGGCTCGCGGCCGCGTGTCTGGTATGCCATGCGTGTTCCTCGTCCTCGTTCAATCGTACAGACAGCGGCGCAGGCGGGTCAGTCCTTGCGCCATCTCATCCGCGGGCGCGACCAGCGCGACCCGGAGGTAACCCGTGCCGGGGTTTTCTCCGGCGACCTCGCGGCCGAGATAGGCGCCGGGCAGCACCCGGATGCCGGTCTCGCGCCAGAGCTTCAGTGCCGCCGCCTCGCCATCCGCCACCGGCAGCCACAGGAAAAAAACCCGCCTCGGGCGGCTCGTATCCCGGGATGCCGCCGAGAATGTCGTCGGCCAGCGCGTATTTCTCGCGGTAGAGGCGGCGGTTCTCGGTGACATGGTCCTCGTCGTCCCAGACCCGCTCGGCGGCGTGCTGGAGCGGCATCGGCAGCGGGCTGCCGGCATAGGCGCGCAGCTGTTTCAGCCGGGCGATCGATTCCGGCCCGCCGGCGGCAAAGCCCGAACGCAGCCCCGGCAGGTTCGACCGCTTCGAGAGGCTGTGAAAGATCACCACCCGTTCGGGGTCGGCGCCCATTTCGCGGGCCACTTCGAGCGCGCCGGGCGGGGGCGTGTCGCGGTAGATCTCGGCATAGCATTCGTCGGCGAAGACCTTGAAATCGTAAAGCTCGGCCAGCCCGATCAGATGCGCCCAGTCCTCGCGCGTGGCCACCGCGCCCTGCGGGTTGGAAGGAGAGCAGAGCCGGGCCACCGCCACCTGGTTCAGTGTCTCGGGCGGCAGGGCGCTGAAATCGGGCAGAAAGCCGGTGCCGCGCGCGGCCGGAACGAATACCGGCTCGGCCCCGACGCTGAGTGCCGCGACCATGTAGACCTGGTAGAACGGATTGGGGATCAGCACCACCGGCCACTTGCCGCCCTTGGCCTCGGGGCAAAGCGCCATCATCGCGTTGTAGAGCCCCTCGCGGGTGCCGTTCAATGCCATCACCCGGGTGTCGGGGTCGAGGGTCACGCCATAGCGCCGCGCCACCCAGTCGCCGATTGCCCGGCGCAACCCCGGCGTACCCTCGTTCACGGGATAGCGGCCGAACTCGCCGGCATGCTCAGTGATGACGTCGGCGATCCAGGCCGGAAACAGGTGCCGCGGCTCGCCAATGGTCATGTGCAGCACCTCGCCGCCCGGCGGATGGCCGTCAAGCAGCGCCCGCAGACGCGGAAACGCGTATTCCGGAAGGTTCGAAAACCGCTCGGGAAACATCCTGTCCTGCCTCGAATACCGGGATCGTTCATGTCCCGTTTGCGTGCAAGCCTACAGAAACGGCAATGCCAGGTCCAGCAATTCCAGTGTGTGGGCAAGCGGTTGTGGCATTTTGGCAGAGCGATTTCTCGTGGGCGCCACAGGTCTTATCGCAGCACCGTTTCCGCCGCCGCCGCGACCCGCAACAGCGCTTCCTCGCCAAACGGCCGGCCGCACAGCGACAGCCCGCAGGCGGGCGTGCCGGTGGGCAGGGTGACGGCGGGCAGGCCCATCAGGTTGGCCACCCGGGTGTTGCGCAGCGTCAGCAGGTTTTCGGTGACGTAGTAGTCGCCATCCTCCATCAGGCGCGCGCAGTCGGGCGGCAGGTTGGGCGCGGTCGGCATCAGCACCGCGTCGAAACCCGCGACGCGCGCGTGCCACGTCGCGCGCAGCGCCTCGAGCCGGCGCCAGGCCGCGACATATTCCGCCGCCGTCACGTCGCGCCCGCCGCGGAACCGCTCGCGGATCGGGGCGAACATCTTTTCCGGGGCGGCCTCGATCGTTTCGGCCCAGATGCCATAGGCCTCGGCGGTAAAGAGGACGCCCGACATCGGCAGCGCCTCGGCCACCTCGGGCGCGTCCAGCGCCACCACCTCAGCGCCGGCATCGCGCAGCCGCGCGACCGCATCCAGCCAGGCCGCGGCTGGTGCCTCGCGGATGTCGTCGAGCACGACCGTCTGCAACGCCGCCAGCCGCAGCCCCTTGACCGTCGCGCCCCTGAGATCGGCGGCGCGCCCGCCGTCGAGCGCCGCCAGCACCAGAGCGCAATCCTCCACCGAGCGCGCCAGCGGCCCGACGGTATCAAAACGCTCGCAAAGCGGCACCACGCCTTCGACCGGCAGACGCCCGATGGTGGTCTTGAGCCCGACGAGGTCGTTCCACGCCGAGGGGACGCGCACCGACCCGCCGGTGTCGCTGCCGATGCCGCAGGCGGCAAGGCCGAAGGCGACGCTGGCGCCCGCGCCCGAGGACGACCCCCGGTGCCAGCCCGTCGCCGTGGCGATTGGGTGGTGTCGCCGTCATCGGGTTGAGCCCCAGCCCCGAGAACGCCAGCTCGCTCATATGGGTCTTGCCGAGGCAGACGAGGCCCGCCCGCGTGGCGGTGGCGAGCACCCGGGCGTCGCGGTCGGGCACACGACCGGCCAGCAGCTTTGATCCCGCCTCGGTACGGGTGCCGGCGCTGTCGAAGAGGTCCTTCCAGCTCACCGGCACCCCGTCGAGCGGCCCGCGGCGCTGCCCGAGGCTGGCGCGCGTTTCGGCCGCGCCGGCTTCGGCCAGCGCCCGACCCGCGATGACGGCGGAATAGATGCGGTCGCGCTCGGGATGGGTCTCGATCGCGTCGAGATAGGTTTCGCAGAGCGTCATCGGCGAAATCTCGCCCCGCCCGATGGCCCGGCCCAGATCGGCCGCCGTCATCTCAAGCCACTCCTGCATGACATCCCCCCTGATCCCTTTGCGGGGCGAGCCTAGCCGCGCCGCGCGTCCCGGACAATGGCGCATGGACAATCCCGCCCCCGCGGCCATATTGGGAGGCATGGACGAGACGCGCGATATCCTGATCGTGGGTGGCGGGCTCAACGGCCCGGCGCTGGCGCTGGCGCTGGCACAGGCGGGGCTGAGCGTGACGGTGATCGACGCGCTGCCCGAAAAGGCCCGCCGCGCCGCCGATTTCGACGGCCGCGCCTATGCGCTGGCGCTCGCCTCGGTGCGGCTCCTGCGCGCCATCGGGGTATGGGACCGGGTCGGGGACGATGCCCAGCCGATCCTGCAGATCAAGGTTTCCGACGGCCGCGCGGGCGAGGGGCCTTCGCCCTTCTTCCTGCAGTTCGACCACGGCGAGATCGAGGAAGGCCCGATGGGCCACATGGTCGAGGACCGGTTCCTGCGCTGTGCCCTGCTCGATGCGATGAAGGCCGAGGCGGGGATTGCCCGCGTCACCGGCACCGTCGAAAGCCGGGAAATCGAGCCCGGCGGCGCGATCCTCACGCTGGCCTCGGGGCGGCGGCTTGCGGGGCGGCTCGTCGTCGGCTGCGACGGGCGCGCCTCGGCCACGGCGGCGCGGGCGGGGATCGCGCGCACCGGCTGGAGCTACGGACAGACGGCGCTGGTGGCGTCGCTCGCGCACGAGCGTCCGCATGGCGGCGTGGCGCATCAGTTCTTCATGCCGCCGGGGCCGCTGGCGATCCTGCCGCTGCCGGGCAATGTCAGCTCGATCGTCTGGAGCGAGGATGCCGCCACCGCCGCCGGATTCGCCGCGCTCGATGATGCGGATTTCATGTCGGTGCTGCGCCCGCGTTTCGGCGATTTCCTGGGCGATATCCGGCTTTGCGGCCGGCGCTACACCTATCCGCTGGGGCTGAGCATCGCCAACCGCCTCGTTGCCGACCGCGTGGCGCTGGTGGGCGACGCGGCGCACGGCATGCACCCCATCGCGGGGCAGGGGCTCAACGCCGGGCTGCGCGATGTGGGCGCGCTGACGCAGGTGATCCTCGACGCCGCGCGGCGGGGCGAGGATTTCGCCGCCGCCGACGTGCTGGCGCGCTATCAGCGCTGGCGGCGTTTCGATACCGCCACGCTGGCGGCGGCGACGGATCTGGCCAACCGGCTTTTCTCCAACGACAACCCGCTCTTGCGGCTGGGCCGCAATCTGGGACTGGGGGCTGTCAATGCGCTGCCGGCCCTGCGCCGCGGTCTCATTCGCGAGGCGGCGGGTCTGACCGGCGATCTGCCTGAACTGATGCGTGGCTGAACCGGGGCTTGCGTCCCGCCGCCGAGCGCGGAAAATGATCGGGAATCGCAGGATACACTTCAATGTCGGGCCGTCCCGCCCTAGGGTGCGGCCGATCGTGGTTTCATGGGGCGAACGTGGCTGAAATCATCCTGGTGCGGCACGGGCAGGCGATGAGCCATGCCACCGACGAGCAGAGCTATGACCGGCTATCCGATCTGGGGCGCGAGCAGGCGCGCTGGCTGGGCGCACATCTGCGCGCCACCGATCCCCGCTTCGACGCGGTGATCACCGGCACGCTGACGCGCCAGGCCGATACCGCCCGCGCCATGGGCTTCGAGATCACCGCGCGCGATCCCCGGCTCGACGAGCTGAGCTATTTCGCCCTCGCCGGGGCGGTCGAGGCACAGTTCGGCCTGCCCGCGCCGCGCGACGCCACCGAATTCGCCACCCATCTGCCGCAGGTGATCGAGCACTGGACATCCGGCCGCCTGACGAACGTGCCAGAGACCTATGCGCAGTTCTCGAAACGGGTGAGCGGGCTCATCGACGAGACCTGCCAGCGCGGCGGGCGCATCCTGGTCGTGACCTCGGGCGGGGTGATCGGCATGGCGATGCGTCACGCGCTGGGGTTGCAGGACGGCGGGATGGCCAAGCTGATGCTGCAGGTCATGAACAGCTCGCTGCACCGGCTGGAATACGTGCATGACACGCTGATGGTGGGCGCCTTCAACGCCACGCCGCATCTCGACGTCCCCGAGCGGGCGCATGCGCGAACATTCATCTGAGGAAAGCGCACATGACCCATCTCTGGCTGCGCGCCGAAAGCCGCGACAACGAAAGGCGGACGGGCCTGACCCCGAGGGCGCCGCCGCGCTGATTGCGCGCGGCGCGCGCGTCACCGTCGAGGAAAGCCCGGCGCGCGTGCTGCCGGCCCGCGACTATGCCGCCGCAGGCTGCGCCATCGCGCCCGGCGGCAGCTGGCCTGGCGCCCCGCGCGACGCCATCGTCCTGGGGCTCAAGGAGCTGCCCGACGACGACAGCCCGCTGCCCCACCGCCACGTCATGTTCGGCCACGCCTTCAAGGGCCAGCATGCCGGGCGCCGCCTGCTGCGCCGCTTCAAGGCCGGCGGCGGGACGCTCTACGATCTCGAATACTTGGTTGACGAGGCCGGGCGGCGGCTGGCGGCCTTCGGCTACTGGGCGGGGTATGCCGGCGCCGCGGTTTCGCTCAGGGCGTGGGCGGCGCAGCGGCAGGGCGGCATCTGTCCGCCGGTCTCGGTCTGGGCGGACAAGGATGCGATGTTGTCCGAACTGGCTGCCGAAATGGACCGTGCCGGAGGCGTGCGGCCAAGCGTGATCGTGATCGGTGCGCTGGGCCGGGTCGGCACCGGCGCGTCCGATCTCTGCGCGGCGATGGGCATCGCGCCGACGCGCTGGGACATGGCCGAGACACAGGGCGGCGGGCCGTTCCCGGAAATCCTGGCGCATGACATGTTCTTCAACTGCATCCTCGCGCGGCCGGGCACCCCCGTCTTCGTGCCGCGTCAGGCGCTGACGGCGGAACGCCGGCTGTCGGTGGTGGGCGACATTGCCTGCGACCCCGACAGCGACTACAACCCGGTGCCGGTCTATTCGCGCGCCACCACCGGGCCGCGCCGGTGGTGCGGGTGCATGACGCGCCGCCGCTCGACATCATGGCGATCGACAACCTGCCCTCGCTCCTGCCACGGGAATCCTCGCTCGATTTCGCGGCCCAGCTCCTGCCGGTGCTCGAGGGTCTCGACAGGCCGGACGAAGGGGTCTGGGCGCGCGCCGCGGCGACGTTTCACGAACACATCAAGGAGGTCTGAGGCATGACGATTCACTGGTGCGGTACCGGCCTTTCGGCCATCCCCGGGCTGAGGCGGCTGATCGCGGCCGGCCACGAGGTGCGGGTCTGGAACCGGACCGTGGACAAGGCACGGGCGGCGGTGGGCGATCTGACCGACCGTATCGCGGAATTCGATTTCGACGCGCTCTCGGCCGAGGTCGGCGAGGGCGACGTGGTGGTCTCGATGCTGCCGGGCGAGTGGCATGTGCCGGTGGCGGAAATGTGCATCAAGAAGGGCGCGCATTTCGTGTCCTCCTCCTATATCGCGCCGGAGATGCGCGAACTCGATACGCGGGCGCGCCGTCGCGGGGCCCGCGTGGTCAACGAGGTCGGGCTCGATCCCGGCATCGACCACCTGATGGCGCATCACCTGATCGGCGATTATCGCGCCTCGGCGGCGTTTGATGCCGGCAACGATCTGTCGTTCACCTCGTATTGCGGGGGCATCCCCAAGCATCCCAACGCCTTTCGCTACAAGTTCAGCTGGTCGCCGCTCGGCGTGCTCAAGGCGCTGCGCTCGCCCTCGCGGTCGATCCGCAACTATACCGAGCTGGAGGTCGCAAGGCCGTGGGACGCGATTTCGAGCTATACCGCGCCGCTGCCACGGCCCGAGACCTTCGAGGTCTATCCCAACCGCGACAGCCTGCCCTTCATCGAGGATTACCGCTTCGAGCCGGCCTGGCGGGTCAGGGAGTTCGTGCGCGGCACGCTCAGGCTCAACGGTTGGGCCGAGGCCTGGAAGGATATCTTTGCCGAGGTCGAGCGGCTGCAGGGCCCCGAGGGCGAGGCGCGGCTGCGCGAGATGTCGGAAGCCCTCTGGCGAGAGAATGCCTATGGCGAGGACGACCCCGACCGGGTGGTTCTGTGCGTATCGCTCAAGGCCGAGAAGGATGGCCGCGCCGTCTGGCACAAGACCTATGTCATGGATGCCTGGGGCGATGCGCGCGGCACCGCGATGGCGCGGCTGGTGTCGGTGCCGGTATCGCTGGCGGTCGAGGCGGTGCTGAACCGCGAAATCCCCGCCGGGGTCACGCCTGCGCCGCACGACCCCGGGCTGGTGCAGCGATTCCTGGCCGAGGTCGATCGGCTGGCGCAGCACCTGCAGGTGGTGGATCATCTGTAGACCGGTGCAGGCCGGGCTTCAGCCCGGCCCCGGCATTACCGGCCGCCCGTCCGGGGACCGCCCCGGCGAGCCCGGCCCCGCATCACCCGCCGCGAACCAGGTCGTCCTGGTCGTCGATGACCGAGATGCCCAGCGCGTCGAGCCCGTTTTCCGGGTGGTCCGAAAGGTGCGGCGTACCGAGCAGGTAATCCGCCGTGGGCGTGGTCGCCTCGGCGGCGGCGGTGGCCTTGGCCTCTTCGAGTTCCTCGGCCTCGAAGACGCCGCGCCCAATCCACATCACGGCCACCAGGCTCGCCTGCTCCTCTTCGCTCAGCCGGTCGATGAAGGCGCGCAGTTCCGCCCTCGGCGCGGCCCAGCTCGCGCGCCATCAGGATCACCTGGGCGATCTTGTAGCTGCTGATGTCAAGCATTCGGTTTCTCCCATGGCGTGCCTGCCGGATGGCTTTGACGACGAGAGTACAGGGAGTCCCTGATCATACGCAAACGGTCAATGACAGGTCCGGCCGGCAGTGCTGTCTTGCGCGCGCAATCCCGGGCGACCGATGCGGCCGTGCCTGCGGGCGGCGCGGGAGGGAGGCGCGCAAATAAATTCGCGTCCCGGTGATCCGTTCGCCACGCCCGGACGTAAACGCCTCATGACAAGCAACGCCGCCATACTGCAGGCGCCAGGGGTCTCGTGCCCGGCCCGCCCGCATGTTATCCGCGGCCCTGGACGCAACGCTTTGGCGGGTGTGGTGAGCGCGACAGACGACACGGACAGGCCGGGCACGGAATGGTGCGACTGCATCCTGCGGATCCGCGAGACGCAGGACCGGGACGCGTTCGTGGCGCTCTTTCGGCACTTCGCGCCGCGGGTCAAGGCGTTCCTGATTCGCTCGGGCGCCGATGCCGGGCTGGCTGAGGAATGTACGCAGGAGGTCATGGCCGCGGTCTGGCAAAAGGCGCATCTCTTCGATCCCTCCCGGGCCAGCGTCGCGACCTGGATCTTCACCATCGCGCGCAACCGCAAGATCGACGCGCTGCGCCGGATGCGCCGCCCCGAGCCCGAAGACCTGCCCTGGGGGCCGGCCGAGCAACCCGATCAGACCGAGAGCCCGGCGCTGCAGCAGGAAACCGCGAGACTTGGCGCCGCGATCGCCGCGCTGCCGCCGAAACAGAAGGAACTGATCGAGAAGGCCTATTTCGGCGACCTCAGCCATCGCGAGATCGCCGCCCGGACGGGCCTGCCGCTGGGCACGATTAAATCGCGTATCAGGCTGGCGCTCGACCGCCTGCGCCACGAGATGAAGTAGACGATGATGACGAGACCCGAGATCAGACACCACCTGACCGACGCGCTGCTGATGGCCTATTCGGCCGGCACGCTGGCCGAGGCCTTCAGCCTGGCGGTGGCGGCGCATGTCTCGATGTGCGACGACTGCCGCGCCCGGCTGGGTGCCTTCGACAGCGTCGGCGGGGCGCTGATCGAGGGCTGTCACGGGGGCGGCGCTGGCCGAGGGCAGCCTTGAAGCTACGCTGGCGTTGATTGCCGCCGGCCCGGCCGGGCCGGCGCGCCCCGTGCCCGTGCCAGGCGATGGCGTGCTGCCCGCACCGGTGCGCGACTATGTCGGCGGCGATCTCCGGGCGGTGCGCTGGCGGCCGGTGGGGATGGGGGTCAAACAGGCGATCCTGCCTACCGGCGGCGGGGCGACGGCGCGGCTCATCCACATTCCCGCCGGTGTCGCGATACCCGATCATGGGCATCGGGGCATGGAACTCACGCTGGTGCTGCAAGGCGCCTTTGCCGACGAGGTCGACCGTTTCGGCCCCGGCGATATCGAGGTGAGCGACGAGACACTGACCCACACCCCGGTGGCCGAGCCGGGTGCCGACTGCATCTGCCTGACCGCCACCGACGCGCCGCTCAGGTTCCGCGGGCTCCTGCCGCGGCTCGCGCAGCCCTTCCTGCGCATCTGACGCCTGTTTCGCATCGCATCAGATCGGATTCGTCCCCGCCCCGGCCCCCGCGCCTTGTTTTCGTTGCGGTGGGTTCGTTGCGGCGAGGCCCCGGGTCAGGCCCGGGGCGTGCGGTGTTTGCGATTGAATGCGACACGTCCTAGCGGCCGCGCAGCTGCCGCAGCACGTCTTGCGAGGGGGTGGCCGTCGGGTTTCAGCCCGCGGTCGCGCTGAAAGGCCCGGATTGCCTCGACCGTGTTGGGTCCGATCAGCCCGTCGATCTTTTCCACCGCGTAGCCGCGACGCTTGAGTTGGCGCTGCAACTCCTGCTTTTCGTCGAAATCGAGCGGCGCGTAGCCGCGCGGCCAGGGCGTGCGGATCGGCGGGCCGCCCCCCAGGCGATCCGACAGGTGCCCGACCGCGAGCGCATAGGCGTCGGCGTTGTTGTAGCGCTTGATCACGTCGAAATTGGCAAAGATCATGAAGGACGCGCCTGCCGGACCGGCCGGTTGCAGGATGCGCGCGGCGCCGAAATCGCGCACCGGGCGGCCGTCGACACCCACCACGCCGCGCTTGGCCCAGTCCGAGGGCATCCGCCGCGCCCCGGTGACGGGCGCGCCGCGGGGCACCTTGACCTCGACCCCCCAGGGCAGGCCCTTGCGCCAGCCGGAACGCTTGAGGTAGGCGGCGGTCGAGGCCAGCGCGTCGGACGGATCGTCCGACCAGATGTCGCGCCGGCCGTCGCCGGTGAAATCGACCGCATAGGCCAGGTACGAAGTGGGGATGAACTGGGTGTGCCCCATCGCGCCGGCCCAGGAGCCGGTGAAATCCCTCAGCCGCACGTCGCCCGATTGCAGGATCTTCAGCGCGGCGATCAGCTGGTCCTCGAAGAACCGCCCCCGGCGGCCGTCGAAGGCCAGCGTCGCCAGCGCGTCGATCACCGGATAGTCGCCCATCCGCGTGCCATAGCGGCTTTCCAGCCCCCAGACCGCAACCACCACCTCGGCCTCGACGCCGTAGGCCGCCTCGATCCGGCCAAGCGTGCGGGCATGGCGGCGCAGCGCCTGGCGCCCCTCATTGATGCGCGGTGGCGCGGCGGCGTTGTCGAGATAGTCCCAGATCTCGGTTCGGAACTCGATCTGGTTGCGATCCTTGGCCACGACCTCGGGATCATGACGCGCGGCGCCAAAGGCGGCGTCGAAAACGCCCGGGCTGATGCCGCGCGCCGGGGCCCGGCCCCGAAACCCCCGGGTCCAGCGGGTAAAGGCGGGATTTCCGGACGAAACCGGTATGGTGCGGGCCCCAATGCCCTCGGGCCGCGCCAGCGGGCGGAGGCTGACCGCCGGCAGGTTGCGTGCGGCGACGCGCAGGGCGGTTGCCGCGGGCTCGGCTGCCGGGCGCGCCTTGGGCCGCAGCGAGGTCTCGACCGGGGCCGCCGCCGCCGCGCCGGCCAGAATGAGCGCCGCCGCCAGGCGCGCCAGCACTGCCGTAATCCGTCTGCCGCTCATGCCTGCCCCCATTTGCCGGGTGTTTGTGTCAGCATAGCGGCTTCGCGGGCATCGCAAAAGCGTCCTCTGCACCGCCTGCCGGGGATCGGTGCATGCCCGCTCAGCGGCGGTCGCGGCGTTCCTTGCGCTTGACCTTTGCCGCCTTGTGGGCGGCGCGCACCGCCTTGCGCCGGGGCGGCTTGCCGCGTGCCTTGGTCGGGCCGCGCCCGGGCGCCTCGCCCTCGATGCTGACCAGATCGAAGGCGAGCCCGCCGGTGACCGGTGCCGCCTCCGAAAGCCGCACGCCGACGCGCTGGCCAAGGGCGATGACGATGCCGGTATCGGCCCCCATCAGGGTGCCGGCCTCGCGGTCGAAATGGAAATACTCGCGCCCCAGCGCGCGCATCGGGATGAGCCCGTCGGCCCCGGTCTCGTCGAGCCGCACGAAGACGCCGAAGTGTGTCACGCCGCTGATCCGCCCGGTGAATTCCTCGCCCACCCTCTCCGAGAGATAGGCGGCGAGGTAGCGGTCGTTGGTGTCGCGCTCGGCCATCATCGAGCGCCGCTCGGTCTCGCTGATGTGCTCGGCGGTGCCCTCGAGCCGCTCGATGTCCGAGGGTCTCAGCCCGTCATCACCCCACCCATGTGCCGAGATGAGCGCCCGGTGCACGACGAGGTCGGCATAGCGGCGGATGGGCGAGGTGAAATGTGCATAGGCCTGCAGCGCCAGCCCGAAATGGCCGAAATTCGACGGTGCGTAATAGGCCTGCGTCATCGCCCTCAGCGTCGAGAAGTTGATCAGCTCGGCATGTTCGCTGTCGGCGGCCTGGTGCAGCAGGCGGTTGAGGTGCTCGGTCTTGAGCACCCGCCCCTTGGCGAGCGTCAGCCCGGACGCCTCGGCCACGTCGCGCAGGGCGTCGAGCTTTTCGGGCGGCGGCTCTTCGTGGACGCGAAAGATCAGCGGCGACTTGCGCGCGATCAGCGTCTCGGCGGCGGCGACGTTGGCCAGCACCATGAATTCCTCGATCAGCTTGTGGGCCTCCAGCCGCTCTGCGAAATTCACCGACAGGACCTTGCCCTCCTCGCTCAGCTCGACCTTGCGTTCGGGCAGTTCGAGATCGAGCGGCTGGCGGCGCGCGCGCGCATCCGCAAGCGCGGCATGGGCGGCGTAGAGCGGGCGGATGATCTCGTCCATGAGCGGCGCGCAGGCGTCGTTCGGGGCGCCGTCCATGGCCGTCTGGACCTCGCGATAGGTCAGCGTCGCGACCGAGCGCATCATCGCGCGATCGAAGCGGTGGCCGATCTTTTCGCCCTTCGCGTCGATCCGCATCCGCACCGCAATGCAGGCGCGCGGCACGCCCTCGTGCAGGCTGCACAGGTCACCCGACAGCCGGTCGGGCAGCATCGGCACCACGCGGTCGGGGAAGTAGCTCGAATTGCCCCGCTTGCGGGCCTCGCCGTCGAGCGCCGAGCCCGGGCGCACGTAATGCGCCACATCGGCGATCGCCACCCAGATCACATGCCCGCCGGCGTTCAAAGGGTCGTCGTCGGCGTGCGCCCAGACGGCATCGTCGTGGTCGCGGGCATCGGCCGGGTCGATGGTGACGAAGGGCAGATCGCGCAGATCCTCGCGCCCCGCCAGACCCGCGGGTTTCATGCCGTCGGCCTCGGCGATCACCTCGTCGGGGGAAGTTGTCGGGGATGCCGTGCTGGTGGATGGCGATGAGCGACACCGCCTTTGGTGCCGAAGGATCGCCCAGCCGCGCCAGCACGCGCGCGCGCGGCAGCCCCAGCAGCCCGGCCGGCCCCGATTGCTCGGCCTCGACCAGTTCGCCGTCCTGCGCGCCGCCGGTCGCGCCGGTGGGCACCGCCCATTCGCGGCCCGCGCCCTTGTCGACCGGAACGATCCGGCCGCCCTCGGCGCGTTTGCGAAAGACGCCCAGCACCTTGCGCGGGTTGGTCCCGATCCGTCGGATCAGGCGGGCCTCGTAATGGTGATCCTCGCCCCTGACCTCCTGCAGGCGGGCAAGGATGCGGTCACCCTCGCCCAGCGCCGGATCTGATGCGCGCGCGATCACCAGCACCACCGGTTCGACCCCTTCGCCCTGCCATTCGAGCGGCCGCGCCAGCAGGTCGCCATCGCTGGTCTGGCCCGAGACCTGCAGCACGCCCACCGGGGGCAGCCGGTCGGGGGCGCGATAGGTCTTCTTGCGCTTTTCGAGATGGCCTTCGTCCTCGAGTTCCCTGAGCACACGCTTGAGGTCGATCCGCGCCGCGCCCTTGATGCCGAAGGCGCGCGCGATGTCGCGCTTGGAGGTCTGCGTCGGGTGCTCGGAAATCCATTGCAGGATTTCGTTTTTGGAGGGAACCGGGCTCATGCGCCGGGGCGTATCACGCAAGCGGGCGGGCGTCATCTGCGAATCTGCGCCGTCGCGCCCGGTGCTCCGCCGGTCCATGTCCCGCGGCTGCCACAAAATCACCATTTTTTGGCTGTATTCTCGTCCGCCTGTCGAAATCACCCGAGGCCGGATGGCCGAGCCCCCGACGGACGGAAAACGCATCCGGGATACAAACCGTGACCCAGATCGTGCATCGCATTTCCCAGATACCTCACCCGCCGGTGCGTTGTCACCGCTGTGCCGGCACCGGCCGCGCGCCCTGCCAGGTGTGTTACGGATCGGGCGAGATCAAGACCGGCCGGGACCGGTTCGGGCGGATCGTGACCGCGCGCTGCCCGGGATGTTTCGGCAGCAAGGTCCATCGCTGCGCACATTGCCGGGGCGAGGGATTCGTCTAGAGCGATGGCGAGGTGATCGGTAACAATTTCCGCCCCGCACATCGCGCAAGAACAGGCGGACAGCTCTCCGGGTGGTTCCGCCGCGCCTGTCCCGCGCGGATTTCCGGCAATCCGCCCCGCCGGTCTATCCCTGCCGCAGCAGCCGGAACGCGGTCGAGGCGCCCCAGCCGGCAGCAATGGCGATCGTGAGCGACATCAGGCCGTAGATGAACGGGCGTTCATGTGCCAGGTTGAAGAGCCACCTTTCCAGCCCGACCTTGTGCACGTCGATGGTGGTCTCGTAGCGCGACAGCACGCGGCCGTCGCGGGTCAGGAAGATGCGCGCCGAATACATCCCCTCGGTCAGGTTCGCCGGCATGTCGATGGCGGTGCGAAAGAGCGTCTGCTGATCGACGGCGACGGAGTTCTCGACGATCCGGTAAAGCCCGTTGGCCTCGCGGATGCGCACCACCGCATCGGTGAAATCCTGTGCGCCCTCGATGTTCATCGCCACCCCGACCGAGCGGATCGCGCGCTCGATCGACACCCGGTGGCGCAGATCCTCGACATTGCTCAGCACCTTGTCGAAAGGTCCGCTGGTCGCCACCGCGTAAAAGCTCGGCGCGGCATCAACCAGTACGCTGTCGGTATTGATCCAGATGCCGAAGCGGCGCTCCTTGCGCCGGACCATGACCGGCTTGGACGGCCCCGAGATCGTCACCACCACCTGCAGTGGCGGCCCGTCGGGGATCGGCTCCTCGCGCTTGACCGCGCCGAAGACGAGGATGTCGGAGCCGTCGAAATTGGCGGTGATCGCGACCTTGTCCTGACTGAGGCCCAGTACCACCTCCTCGGCGTGCGCGGGCAGCACCGCGAGGGCCAAAGCCGAGGAGAAGACCCGGGCGCCACATGGCTCAGCCTCCTCCGGCCGGTCCGAGCGAATAGAGCTCCGCCGGCCTGAGCAGCAGGTCGAGCCCCAGCTTGCCGGACACCAGCAGCACCATCACCGCCAGCAGGATACGCAGTTGCTCGGCCCGCAGCCGCGTGCCGATGGTGGTTCCGAACTGCGCCCCGATCACGCCGCCCAACAGCATCAGCACCGCCAGCACGATGTCGACGGTGTGGTTGGTGGTCGCATGCAGGACGGTGGCGAAGGCGGTGACGAAGATGATCTGGAAAAGCGAGGTCCCGACCACCACCTTGGTCGGCATGCCGAGGATGTAGATCATCGCCGGCACCATGATGAAACCGCCGCCCACGCCCATCACCGCCGTCAGCACGCCGACGACGATGCCGATCAGCACCGGCGGGATCACGCTGGTGTAAAGCCCGGCGGTGCGAAACCGCACCTTCAGCGGCATCTTGTGCACCCAGGTGTGCCGGGTGCGCCTTGGTGCCGGGCCGGCGCGGCGCGCGCGGTGCAGCGCGCGCAGGCCCTCGGTCAGCATCATCGCGCCGATGATGCCCAGAAACACCACATAACACAGCCGCACCAGCAGATCGACCTGACCCTGCGATCTCAGGTAGTTGAAGAGCATTACGCCCAGCGCGGCGCCGATCACGCCGCCCACCAGCAACACCGTGCCCATGCGCAGATCGACCGTCTTGCGCCGCAGATGCGCCAGCACCCCCGAGACCGACGAGGCGACGATCTGGTTGGCGCCCGTGGCCACCGCCACCGGCGGCGGAATGCCGATGAAAAAGAGCAGCGGCGTCATCAGAAACCCGCCGCCGACACCAAACATGCCCGACAACACCCCCACCAGCCCGCCAAGCCCGAGGAGCAGGAACGCGTTGACCGAAACTTCGGCGATGGGAAGGTATATCTGCATGATGATCCTTATCGCCATGTTCTTGCGCATTGCAAGCCGCGCGCCCCGCCGTCCCCGGCCCGGACCGGGGCGGGGCGGTCACAGTTTGTGACCTATACTTGCATTGCGTGAACGTGTTCGGAAAATCCGAAACAGGGCTTCGGATATTCCGTGACCGGGCATGCGCGCGAGTCCGGGCCTGTTTCTTCCCGGTCTGAAATACCCGGCCCGTCATCGGCAGATGGCGCTGCGGTCAGCGGAAAAGACGCCGTTCCAGTACCAGCGCGTCCTCGCGGCCACCGTCCGGCCGCGCGTAATAGCCTTCCCGCCGTCCAACCGGCCGGTATTCCAGCGCCGCGTAGAGCGCGCGCGCGGCGACGTTTTCGGCGCCGACCTCGAGCAACACCCGTTCCGCTCCGCGTCGGGCGACCTCGGCGTGCAGCGTCTCCAGGGCGGCGCGCGCCAGCCCCCGGCGGCGAGCCGCCGGCCGGGTGGCCACCGTCAGGATCTCGGCATCACCGGCGACGATCCTTGCCAGTGCAAAACCCTCGGGGGTGCCGGCCACGAGTACCCGCGGGTCGTCGAGAAGCCTTGCGAATTCCTCGGCGCGCCACGCCCGGCCCAGCCCGGCAAAGGCGCATGCGTGGCAGGCGGCCAGCGTCTCAGGCGTCATCGTCGAGGATGACCGGCGGCGCCTCGCGCGGCGGGGCCGCATCCACCGGGCGGACATAGAGCGGCGCCGGGGCCGGAAAGGGAGGCACCGCCGCAGCGGCAAGGCGGGCGATGGCGATGGCCAGGTTCACCGGGTCCGGCGGCAGCGCCAGCGGCAGGCGGCGCGCCACGGTCCCGGTCGCGGGCACCAGCCGGGGCGCGGCGCCGGCTTCGCGGACATAAATTTGGTCGCGCGGGGCGGGGACGGCGGGCAGGTGCGCCCCGGTGCGGCCGTGTGCGATGGCGTCGAAGGTGCTTATCCCCAGCACCGGGATGTCAAGCGCCAGCGCCAGACCGCGCGCGGCCGCCACGGCGATGCGGATGCCGGTGAAATTGCCCGGCCCCACGCCGACGCCCAGCCGGGCAAGGTCACGCCAGCCGAGGCCGGCCTGAGCCAGCACCTCCTCCAGCAGCGGCATCAGCCGTTCGGCCTGTCCGCGCCCCATCTCTTCCGAGCGTGCCACGAGAACCCGGTCGCCCGACAGCAAAGCGGCCGCGCAATGCGCGGCCGATGTGTCGAACCCCAGAACCGCCGCGTCAGAGCCCAACCGGGCGCACCTCGGTCACTTCGGGAATGTAATGGCGCAACAGGTTCTCGATGCCCATCTTCAGGGTGATGGTCGACGAGGGGCAGCCGGCGCAGGCGCCCTGCATGTGCAGGTAGACGACGCCGCGGTCGAAGCCGTGAAAGGTGATGTCGCCGCCGTCCTGCGCCACCGCCGGGCGCACACGGGTGTCGAGCAGCTCCTTGATCTGGCCGACGATCTCGCCATCCTCGCCGTGATGCTCGGCATGACCCGAACCGGCGGCCTCGCTGCCGGGCATCACCGGCTGGCCGGACTGGAAATGCTCCATGATCGCGCCGAGGATGGCGGGTTTCATGTGGTCCCACTCGCTGCTCTCGGCCTTGGTCACGGTGACGAAATCGTTGCCGAAGAACACGCCGGCGACCCCTTGCACCTTGAACAGCCGTTCGGCCAGCGGCGATCGGCCGGCGGTCTCTGCCGAGGGGAAGTCGGCGGTGCCGGCCTCCAGCACGGTCTGGCCGGGCAGGAATTTCAGGGTTGCCGGGTTGGGGGTGGATTCGGTCTGGATGAACATGGGAAATGCCTCTCTCGCGTGGCTTACCTGCATATGCGCTCCGGGGCCGCGCCTGTCAAGGTTTGGAACTATTCTAAATAACTGCAAACCCGGCCGTCAGGGTTGCTATTCGATCGCGCGGATGAGCTTGCGTTCGAGCACCCGCAGCACCGTACGCAGGTCGCCGCCGCGCCTGAGCACGCGCCCGTCCAGGCCGATCACCGCGTACTGGCCCTGCCGGGCACGCAGGTGGGGCCGCTTCTCGATCCGGTAGAGCGGGGTCTCGGCGGTGCGGCGAAAGACCGAAAAGACCGCCGCGTCGCGCAGATGCGAAATCCCGTAGTCGCGCCACTCGCCGGCTGCGACCATACGCCCGTAAAGCGACAGGATGACGCCCAGCTCGGCCCGTGCGAAGGTGACAGGCGCACCGCCTGACGGTGCCTGAAATGGCGTGGGGGTCTGGAACGTCATGGCCAAATCCTTGCCGCAAGTGACCAAGAAAGCAAGAAAAATACGTTCATGGCGGTCAGGTGATCGCCTCCAGCCGTTCCTTGGACAGATCGCCCGGCACGATCGTGATCGGGATCGGCAGCGAGCCGGAATTGCGTGTGAGCTGGGTGACCAGCGGTCCCGGCCCCTTCTTGTCGGTTCCCGCCCCAAGAACCAGCACGCCGATCGCGGGGTCGTCGTGGATCTGCGCCATGATTTCGGCGACCGGTTCGCCCTCGCGGATCGCCAGTTCGGGGTCGATCCCCTGCCGGTCGCGCATCCATTTGGCGAAGACCTCGAAATGGGCGTGGATGCGATCGCGCGCCTCCTCGCGCATGATGTCGCTGACGCCGATCCAGTGGTTGAACTCTTCCGGCGGGATCACCGCCGGGACCTCGACCCCGGCGCCGGTCTTGGCGGCGCGCATGGCGGCGAACCGCATCGCGTTGAGACACTCCTTGCTGTCGTCCAGCACCACCGAGGAACTTGCGCATGCATCCTCTCCCTTGCCCGGCCGGGCGCATCATGCCCCGAAGCCCGGGGACCTGGCAACAAGACCCTGCCGCCGCCGGTTGCCGCACCATGCCGCACCACCGGCCCTGCCGTTCAGTCGAAGGTGCCCGTGACCCGGCCGAGCAGCATGAAGGCGCGCGCGGTGCGGGTGTTCGACATCTCGCCCAGTTCGGCATCGGTGGCGGTCCCGGCAAAGCTCGAGATGCCGCGGTCGAAGATGCGCAGGAAATGGTGCACCGCATCGCGAAAGATCGGGTCGTTCTTCATCCGTGCCGCAGTCAGCGCCAGCGACGCGCGATCGCGGATGCCGCCCAGCATCGCCACCGCGCGCCCGCGTTCGCCGGCGGCAAATCGACGCCAGATCTCGGGGCGGGCCTGGTCGGGGCGCAGGTCGTCCATGTAGATGCCGTCCTGCGACATCAGTGTCAGTACGTCCTGTGCGGCCCGGATCAGCTTTGCGGTCTCGCGGTGCTTCAGTGCGCGGCGCAGGGCGGCGAACCCGTTCCTGTCCTCGGCGGTGTCGGGGAAATTCAGCGCCCGGATGAAATCGGCCGTCTTCAGCGGCGGGCGCATTTCCTCGGCCGTGGTGCCGAGCGGCAACGCCGTCTGGCTGGCGGTCTCGTCGGTCTGCGGCCGGGACGAGGGCGAAACCGCGACCGCGGGTGCCGGCGCGGCGGCGCGAGAGGACGAAAACGCCGCCAGCGCGCTTTGCGTCTTGCGCTGGGCCGCCGCGATCTCTTCGAGCTTGCGCGCCACCGAGGGTTCGGCCAGGGCGTTACGGTTTTGCGCCTGGGCGATATACGAGTGCCGGATCGCATCGATGGCGACCTGCAGCCGCTGGCTTTCCTCGCGCATCACCTTCGAGGCGCGTGCCGCCGTCGCCGCCACCCAGATCATGCCCACCGGCATGAAGACGGCGAGCATCACCACCAGAAACCACACCGCGCCGCCTTCGCCGCCCATTGTCGCCGCCGGATCGCTGGCCAGAAAGACCAGTGCCGCCAGCGCCAGCCACAGCACCGACAGCAGGACGGCAACCATTTCGATCGCGGTGATCCGCGCGTGGTCCGGTTTCGGTTTGAACGCCAGCGGCGCTGGCGGGGTTTCCTGACGGTCAGGCATGGTGCGGACCTGCTAGAGATAGGCGATCCTTATCACCTCGTAGCATTTCTCGCCACCGGGCGTGTGCACCTCGACGCTGTCGCCCTCTTCCTTGCCGATCAGCGCGCGCGCGATGGGCGATTTGATGTTCATGAGGCCCCTGTCGATATCGGCCTCGTATTCGCCCACGATCTGCCAGGTCTTTTCCTCGTTGGTGTCCTCATCCACCAGCGTGACGGTGGCGCCGAACTTGATCGGGCCCGACAGTTTCGACGGGTCGATCACCTCGGCCCGGCTGATCGCGCCCTCGAGTTCCCTGATCCGCCCCTCGATGAAGGACTGACTTTCCTTGGCCGAATGGTATTCGGCGTTCTCGCTCAGATCGCCATGATCGCGGGCCTCCGCGATTGCCCGGATGATGGCCGGGCGCTCGACCGACTTGAGCTGTTTCAACTCAGCCTCGATGGCGGTGAATCCCTGGCGTGTCATCGGATTTTTTTCCATCCGTGGGGCCCCTTCGTGATGACGGGGCCGCACGATGCGACCCCGGCCCGTTCTTCGTTCTGCGTACCCGCGCAATCTGCCCCGAGCGAAGCCGGCATTGCAAGAGGCGATGCGCGCCGGTCCGGTCGGGCGACGGTGAAAGCGCGGCAAATTGACGTTGCGAGGCGGGTTTGGCGCGCGGTTGCAATTGACGCGGCCCGTGGCAAGACGATAACCACATGCGGAAGTCAGCCAGGCGGGTGCCCGCCATGCCGGGAGGAAAGCGGACATGTCCGAGATCGAACGCGAAGCCATGGAATACGACGTCGTCATCGTCGGCGCGGGGCCGGCGGGGCTCAGCGCCGCGATCCGGCTCAAGCAGCTCGATCCCGAACGCGCCGTGGTGGTGCTGGAAAAGGGCTCGGAGGTGGGCGCGCATATCCTCTCGGGCGCGGTGCTCGACCCGTGCGGGCTCGACGCGCTCATCCCCGACTGGAAGGAGAAGGGCGCGCCGCTGAACACCCCCGTCACCTCGGACCGCTTCTACATGCTGGGCGCCGGCGGCGGCATCCGCGTACCCAACTGGCCGATGCCGCCGCTGATGAACAACCACGGCAACTATGTCGTCTCAATGGGCAATGTCTGCCGCTGGATGGCCGAACAGGCCGAGGCGCTGGGGGTCGAGATTTTCCCCGGCATGGCGTGCTCCGAGATGGTCTACGGCGATGCCGGAGAAGTGAAGGGCGTCGTCGCCGGTGAGTTCGGCCTCAACCCCGACGGCACCCCGGGCCCCAACTACGAGCCGGGGATGGAACTGCACGGCAAGTACGTCTTCTTGTGCGAGGGCGTGCGCGGGTCGCTGTCAAAGCAGGTGATCGCCAGATACGATCTTGCCAAAGGGCACGAGCCGCAGAAATACGGGCTCGGCATGAAGGAGATCTGGGAGATCGACCCGGAAAAGCACCGCCCCGGCAGCGTCACCCACACGATGGGCTGGCCGCTGGGCAGGAACGCCGGCGGCGGGTCGTTCATCTATCATCTTGAGAACAACCAAGTCTATGTCGGCTTCGTGGTGCACCTCAATTATGCCAATCCGTACCTCTTTCCCTACATGGAATTCCAGCGCTTCAAGCATCACCCGATGGTCGCCGACCTGCTGAAGGGGGGCAAGCGCGTGGCTTACGGCGCGCGCGCGATCTCCGAAGGCGGCTGGCAGTCGCTGCCCAGGATGGTGATGCCGGGGGCGGCACTGCTGGGTTGTTCGGCGGGGATGGTCAACGTGCCGCGCATCAAGGGCAACCACAACGCCATGCTGTCGGGCAAGGCCGCGGCCGAGGCTGCGCACGCCGCCATCGAGGCCGGCCGTGCCGGCGACGAGCTCTCTGATTACGAGCGTGACGTGCGCGAGGGTCCGATCGGCAAGGATCTGAAAAGGGTACGCAACGTCAAGCCGATGTGGTCGAAATGGGGGCTCACCGCCAGCCTGGCGCTGGGCGGGGTCGACATGTGGACCAACACCGCCGGCTTCTCGCTCTTCGGGACCATGCGCCACGGCAAGACCGACGCCGAGGCGACCGAGCCGGCCGACCGGCACAAGCCGATCGAGTACCCGAAACCCGATGGCCGGATCAGCTTCGACCGGCTGACCAACGTCAGCTTCTCGATGACCAACCACGAGGAAAACCAGCCCTGTCATCTGCGACTCAGCGATCCGAAGGTTCCGGTCGAGGTCAACCTGGCGAAATACGCCGGCCCCTCGGCGCGCTACTGCCCGGCGGGGGTCTACGAGTTCGTGGAAAAGGACGGCAAGCCCGAATTCGTCATCAACTTTCAGAACTGCGTGCACTGCAAGACCTGCGACATCAAGGATCCCGCACAGAATATCACTTGGACCACGCCCCAGGGCGGCGACGGGCCGAACTATCCCAACATGTGACGCCGGCGACGGCGCGGCTCCCGATTGCGCTGCCCGGCGGCGCAGTCTACCCTGCGGCCGACAACAACACCAAGAGGCAGTTCTCATCTCCCTGAAACACGCATCCCTTCCGGCCCTCCTGTTCGCTGCGGCCCTGTCGCAGACGGCCGCGCCACCCGTCCGTGCCGACGAGGCGGTGGGTGCCTACCTCGCCGCCCGCCATGCCAGCCTGAACAAGGATTACGTCGCTGCGGCTGAGTATTTCACCAAGGCGCTGACCGAGGACTCGTCGAACCCGGCCATCCTCGAAAGCGCGGTCGTGGCGCAGGTTTCGCTGGGCCGGATCGACCGGGCGCTGCCGATCGCGCGCAGGATCGAGGAAGACGAGCTGCTCAGCCAGGTCGCCTTCATGACGCTCCTGGCCGACGAGGTGAAGCGTGGCGACTATGACGCCGTGCTTGACCGGATCGGGCGCGAGCACGGCATCGGCCCGCTCGCGGACGGGCTGATTGCCGCCTGGGTCTATCTGGGCAAGGGCGACATGCGCGAGGCGCTGAAACGTTTCGACGATGTCGCCGAAGACCGCGGATTGCGCAGCTTCGCGATCTATCACAAGGCGCTGGCGCTGGCCTCGGTCGGCGATTTCGAGACCGCGGAGCGCATCTTTTCCGGCGAATCCGACGGCCCGATGCAGCGCACACGGCGCGGCGTCCTGGCCTGGGCGGAAATCCTCGGCCAGCTCGATCGCCACGACGAGGCAGTGGCGCTGATCGACGACGCGTTCGGCGCCGATACCGGTCCGCGGGTGAGCGACCTGCGCGAACGCCTGGCGGCCGGCGAAACCGTGCCCTTCAGCCTCATTTCCGGCGCCGGCGACGGGGTGGCCGAGGTCTATTACTCGCTCGGCCGAGCGCTCATGTCCGATACCAGCGGCGACTATGTCCTGCTCTATGCGCGCCTCGCCGAATACCTCAATCCCGCCCATATCGACGCCTTGATGTTGAGTGCGGAACTCTTTGAATCGCTGGGCCGCTACGAGTTGGCCGAGAACACCTACAAATCGGTGCCCCGCGATCATCCGGCCTTCACCGCCGCCGAGATGGGGCGCGCCGAGGCGCTGCGCCGGGCCGGCAAGACCGATGCCGCGGTCGAGGTTCTGGAACAGCTCGCCGGCAGCCATCCCGACCTGGCGATGGTGCATGTCTCGCTGGGCGACCTCTATCGCCAGCTCGAACGCTTCAAGGACGCCGCCGCCGCCTATGACCGGGCGCTTGCGCACTATTCCGAGGAGGCGCCCGAGACCTGGTTCATCCATTACGCCCGCGCGATCTGTTACGAGCGTCTCGGAAAATGGGACAGGGCCGAGGCCGATTTCCGCCATGCGCTCGAACTCAACCCGGACAATCCGCAGGTTCTGAATTATCTCGGCTATTCCCTGGTCGAAAAGCAGATGAAGCTCGACGAGGCGCTGGGCATGATCGAGCGCGCCGTCGCCCGCCAGCCCGACAGCGGCTATATCGTCGACAGCTCTGGGCTGGGTACTCTTCCGGCTCGGCCGCTATCAGGAGGCGGTCGGCCACATGGAGCGCGCGGCCGAGCTGATGCCGGTCGATCCGGTGGTGAACGATCATCTGGGCGATGTGCTCTGGGCGGTGGGGCGGCGCAACGAGGCGCGGTTCCAGTGGCGGCGCGCACTCTCCTTCGTCGACGAAGCGAAA
Source organism: Roseovarius sp. (assembly GCA_027493545.1). Classification (GTDB taxonomy): domain Bacteria; phylum Pseudomonadota; class Alphaproteobacteria; order Rhodobacterales; family Rhodobacteraceae; genus Roseovarius. The sequence continues at coordinate 713,048 of JAOSKR010000001.1, forward strand.
CCCGCCCCGGATGTCGATCCGGACCGAATCCGCCGCAAGCTCGAGATCGGGCTCGATGCAGTACTGCGCCAGAAGGCGCGCCGCCCCCTGGAGGTTGTCGATGACGGTGGTTGAAGTCTTTGTTCCGGCCAAGGTGAACCTGACGCTGCACGTCACCGGACAGCGCGAGGATGGCTTTCACCTGATCGATTCGCTGGCTGTTTTCGCCGACGTGGGCGACCGGCTGCGCATCACGCTTCCCGGCGACGGGCGGCTGACGGTCGAAGGACCGATGGCCGAGGGCGTGCCGGTCGATGACAGCAACCTGGTGCTGCGCGCCGCGCGCATGACCGGGGTGCGCGCCGACTTCGTGCTGGAAAAGAACCTGCCCCACGCCGCCGGGCTGGGTGGCGGCTCGGGCGATGCGGCGGCGACGTTGAGGGTGCTGGCGGGCTTTGCCGGCAAGCCGGTGCCCGCTGACGGCATCGCGCTAGGGACCGACCTGCCGCTTTGTCTGCTGGGGCGGGCGGCGCGCGTGACGGGCATCGGCGAAACCGTCACCCCGCTGCCCGGGCTGCCGGCACTCGATGCGGTGCTGGTCAACCCCAACCGGCCGGTTCCGACCTCGCAGGTCTTCGCCATGCTGAGGCAAAAACACAATCCGGCGATGCCCGAGCGGATACCGTCCTTTCACGGGCCCGCCGATCTGGTCGACTGGCTGGGTCGGCAGCGCAACGATCTCGAGACCCCGGCGATCGAGGCCGAGCCGATGATCGCGCAGGTCTTCGAGACGCTGGAAAAGACCCCGGGTTGCCAGCTTGCGCGGATGTCGGGTGCCGGCGGCACCTGTTTCGGCATCTACCAGGATGCCGAGACCGCCGGATCGGCCGCCGGGCGGCTGGCCGAGGCATTTCCGGGCTGGTGGGTGGTGGCGGTGCGGCTCAATGCGCCGGGCCGCCCGGGCTGAGGGGTCAGGCCACCCGCGCGACGACGTAATCGGCAAGATCGGTCAGGATGCGCCGCACCGGATGCTCGGGCAGCCGCGCCAGCGCCGCCTTTGCCCGCCCGGCCCAGCCGTCCGCGTCGGCATGGGTGCGTGCCAGCGCGTCGTGGCGCGCGAGGATCGCCAGCGCCTCTTCGAGGTCGCCCTCCCGCTGGTCGCCCTTCTCGATCGTGCGCTGCCAGAAGGCGCGCTCGCGGGCGTTGGCCGCGGCCACCGCCTTGATCACCGGCAACGTCAGTTTGCGTTCGCGGAAATCGTCGCCGACGTTCTTGCCGGTGGCATGCACATCGCCCTGATAATCCAGCAGGTCGTCGGCGATCTGAAAGGCGATGCCCAGTGCGTCGCCATAGTCGTAAAGCGCCTTTTCGCGGTCCTCGTCCATCCCGGCCAGAACGCCGCCGACCTGAGTTGCGGCCGAAAACAGCGCCGCCGTCTTGCCCCGCACAACCTGCAGGTAGACGTCCTCGCCGGTGGCCAGGTCGCGCGCCGCGCTCAGTTGCAGCACCTCGCCCTCGGCGATGGTGGCGGCGGCGTTCGCGAGGATGTCGAGCACCCTGAGCGAGCCCGGCTCGACCATCAGCTGAAAGGCGCGGGCAAAGAGATAATCGCCAACCAGAACGCTCGACTTGTTGTCCCACAGCAGGTTCGCGGTGGGCCGGCCGCGGCGCTGGCGGCTTTCGTCGACAACGTCGTCATGCAGGAGCGTGGCGGTGTGGATGAATTCGACCGTCGCGGCAAGATGCACGTCGTAGGGTCCGCCATAGCCGCACATCTCGGCCGTGGCGAGCGTCAGCATCGGGCGCAGGCGCTTGCCGCCGGCCTCGATCAGGTGCGCCGTCACCTCGGGAATCCGCGGAGCATGGCGTGAGGCCATGCGTTCGCGGATGAGCGTGTTGACGGCATCGAGCCGTTCCGACAGGCGCGCGGCCAGTTCCTCATGCGGCTTGATGACGGCGTCGTCCAATCCCATTTCTCTCCCCGACACCTCGCGGCTCGACAAACCGGCCCCCGACACCGTAAGCCTTGGGCATGAGACAAATCCTGCGCACCAACGACCCGACCGCGATCGCCTTTGCCAAGGCACTGCTTTCCGGCGAGGGTATAGACTGCTTTGAAATGGACGTAAATATGAGCGTGCTCGAAGGTTCGATCGGCGTCCTGCCCCGCCGGATCATGGTGGCGACCGCCGATCACGCCGATGCCGTGCGCACACTTCGCGACAACGGGATCGAGGTGGATGACGGCGGATGAGGGCGGCGCGGATCGCCTGACCCGCGACGCCTTTCTCGGCGGTCGGTTGCACATCTGGCAGCCCGCGCGCGGCTATCGCGCCGGCTTGGACCCGGTGCTGCTGGCGGCCGCCGTACCCGCGCTGCCGGGGCAGAGCGTGCTCGAACTGGGTTGCGGCGCCGGGGTGGCGGCGCTTTGTCTGGCTCGCCGGGTGCCCGGCCTGCGCCTCGCGGGGCTGGAGCGTCAGCCCGCCTATGCCGACCTCGCCCGCCGCAACGGCACCGAGAACGCTATCGACTGGGAGGTGATCGCGGGCGATCTTGTGGCGATGCCGGCCGGGCTGCGTGCGCGCCGGTTCGATCATGTCATCGCCAATCCGCCCTATTTCGATCGTGCGCGAAGAACACCCGCCGGCGATCCCGGCCGCGAGGCGGCGCTCGCCGAGGCCACGCCGCTGGCGCTCTGGGTGGAGGCGGCCGCGCGCCGTTGTGCCCCCGGCGGCCATGTCAGCCTTATCCACGCGGCCGAGCGTCTGCCCGAACTGCTGGCCCATGCCGCGCGGCATCTGGGCTCCATCGAGGTGCTGCCGCTCGTCCCGCGCCGCGGACGCGCCGCCCGCCGGGTGCTGCTGCGGGCCCGCAAGGGCGGGCGCGCGGTCTTTCGCCTGCATGACGGCTGGCTCCTGCACGAGGGTGCCGCCCACGACGGAGACCGGGAAAACTACACGCCGGCAACGGCTTCGGTCCTGCGCGAGGGTGCCGCGCTGTGCTTTCCGGCCTGAGAGGCGGACAATGCCTGCTGTATCGGGCCGGCGACATGCTGCGAATGCAGCGTGACAGATTTGAAAATCTGTGGTGGACTGATTATGTCAGGTTTGTCTGGCAGAAATTGAGAGGAGACGGCCAATGAGCTTGGTTTCGCATGTCGAGGAACTGAAGAAAAAACACCAAACCCTCTCCGAGCAGGTCGAAGAAGCGCAACGTTCACCCGGCGCATCGGACTACGAAATCCAGGAACTCAAGAAACAGAAGCTGCGGCTCAAGGAGGAGATCGCGCGCCTGTCGCTCGAAGCCTGAGAGCGGTACATCGACGGTAACGGCCCGCCCGCACTGTCGTGCCAGGGCGGCGGCTGGCGAAACGGACCTCTGCATTCGGGAGATGTTCGCGCCGCGTTGCCCGCGCGCGAGCAAACCCGCGAATGGCGAGATAAACGTGAAAACGGGCCGGTCCTCGCGACCGGCCCTTTGCGTTGGCGTTGCCTGTTTGCGTGGCCGCCCCGGTCAGACGAAGAACTGCCCGCCATTGACCGAGATCGTCGAGCCGTTGATGAATTGGGCGTCGTCGGAGGCGAGAAAGGTCACGCAGCGGGCGATTTCCCCCGGTTCGCCCAGCCGGCCGGCGGGGATCTGGGAGATGATCCGCTCGCGCACCTTTTCCGGCACTGCCATCACCATTTCGGTGGCAATATAGCCGGGACAGACGGCGTTGGCGGTGATGCCCTTGGCCGCGCCTTCCTGCGCCAGGCTCTTGATGATGCCCAGGTCGCCGGCCTTGGCGGCGGCGTAGTTCACCTGCGCGAACTGGCCCTTCTGCCCGTTGATCGAGGAAATCACGATCACCCGGCCGAAGCCGCGATCGCGCATGCCGGGCCAGACCGGATGCACGGTGTTGAAGACCCCGGTGAGGTTGGTGTCGATCACCTCCCTCCACTGTTCGGGGGTCATCCTGTGAAACGGCGCGTCGCGGGTGATGCCGGCGTTGGCCACCACGATGTCGATGGGGCCCAGATCCGCTTCGACCCTGGCGATGCCGGCCTTCGACGCGGCGTAATCGCCCACGTCCCATTTGTAGGTCTTTATGCCGGTCTCCTCGGTAAAGGCGGCGGCTGCCTCGTCGTTGCCGGCATAGGTCGCGGCGACGATGATCCCTCTGGCCTTGAGCGCCTTGGAAATCGCCTCGCCGATGCCGCGCGTGCCGCCGGTCACAAGTGCAACTCTTGCCATGAGATTCTCCGTCCTTTGATTGGGGCCTGATTGTTTTGTTACGTTGCTGCCAACGGAAACGCAACAATATTGCCGACAGTATTTTCAATCATCCGGCGAAATCGCCGGCCACGGCAACGATGGTGCCGAGAATCGGTGCGCCGGTCAACGCCGCGGCCATCCGGATACCGGCGCGCCGGGATTCCGGGCACGTTCGCGGTAACGCAGGCAGGCGTCAGCGGCCGCCCGCGAGCCGCGGGCGCGGCCCCGGGACGACCCGTCTCCGGCACAGTCTCCGGGCGGTATCCGGGGAATCGCCCGTGACGGGACGCGGCAGGTTCAGGCGGGCAGGGCGGTGTCTGGTGGTCGGCGACACCGGCCCGGGCCTGTGGTGGCCCGGCCGGCGCCTCCGACGGGGTCAGCGGGTTACGGGCGCTCCACGCACATGGCGACACCCATGCCGCCGCCGATGCAGAGCGTGGCGAGGCCGCGCCCGGCGTTGCGCCGCTTCATCTCGAAGAGCAGGGTGTTGAGGATGCGCGCGCCGCTGGCGCCGATCGGGTGGCCGATGGCGATGGCGCCGCCGTTCACGTTCACGATCTCGGGGTTCCAGCCCATGTCCTTGTTGACCGCGCAGGCCTGGGCGGCAAAGGCTTCGTTGGCCTCGACGAGGTCGAGGTCCTCGGGCTTCCAGCCGGCCTTTTCCAGCGCCTTGCGGCTGGCGTGGATCGGGCCCACCCCCATGATCGACGGATCGACCCCGGCGGTGGCGTAGGAGGCGATCCGCGCCAGTGGCTCGATACCGCGGCGCTGGGCCTCGTCGGCGCTCATCAGCAGCACCCCGGCGGCGCCGTCGTTGATGCCGCTGGCATTGGCGGCGGTGACCGACCCGTCCTTGGTGAAGGCCGGGCGCAGTTTCTGCATCGCCTCGATGGTGGCGCCGTGGCGGATGTATTCGTCCTTGTCCACCACGATGTCGCCCTTGCGGGTCTTGACGGTGAAGGCGATCACCTCGTCGTCGAAACGTCCGGCCTTCTGCGCGGCTTCGGCCTTGTTCTGGCTGGCGACGGCGAATTCGTCCTGCTGTTCGCGGCTGATCTGCCACTTCTCGGCCACGTTCTCGGCGGTCTGGCCCATGTGATAGCCGTTGAAGGCGTCCCACAGCCCGTCGCGGATCATGGTGTCGATGTATTTCATGTCGCCCATCTTGTGGCCGGCACGCAGATGCGCGGCGTGGGGCGAAAGGGTCATGTTCTCCTGCCCGCCGGCGGCGATGATCTTCGCGTCACCGAGCTGGATGTGCTGGGCGCCCAGCGCCACCGCCCGGAGCCCCGAGCCGCAGACCTGGTTGATGCCCCAGGCGGCCGATTCGACCGGCAGGCCGGCGTTGATATGAGCCTGGCGCGCCGGATTCTGGCCCTGCGCCGCGGTCAGCACCTGGCCGAGGATGGTTTCCGACACCTCGGCCTTGTCGATGCCGGCGCGCGCGACGATGGCCTCGAGCACGGCGGCGCCGAGATCGTGGGCCGGGGTGTTGGCGAACGCGCCGTTGAACGAGCCGACGGCGGTGCGCGCCGCGGATGCGATGACGATGTTGGTCATGTGCTTCCTCCACAAGGGTATGTGCGTGGCCGGGGACGCCGCCGGACGTAGCATCGGATACGGGCTCCGAGCACCGCCGGAATCCCCCGCCGTCGCCTGCGGTCTTAGCGCATACGCCGCGCTGCGGCAACGGTTGGATTGTCACAGCGCCGTGCGTGCCGGGCGCCGCCGCCGCCGCACCTACGCCATGACGCTTTCCCAGGCGGATTCGTCCCGGGGCGGGCGAATGGTGGGGGCGCCGAAGTAATAGCCCTGCAGGCAGTCCATGCCCAGTTGCTGCAGATAGGCCGCATCCTCGGCCGTCTCGACGTTTTCGGCGACGCAGACCATGTCGAACTGCTGCGCGATCGACAGCAGCGCGGTGGTCAGAATCTGGTTGTCTGGGTCGTTCGCCACGCCGCGGACGAACTGGCCGTCGATCTTGAGGATGTCGAAATAGAACTGCTTGAGATAGCGGAACGAGGTGTAGCCCGAACCGAAATCGTCGAGCGCGAAGCTGATCCCCTGGCGCTGCAGATCGCTCATGAAGCTGACCACCAGTTCGGGCACGAGGATGGCCGAGCTTTCGGTGATCTCGAGAATCAGCCGCTCGCCCGCGGTCGGATCGCCCCGCAGGCCGCGGCGCAGGATGTCGTTCCAGCGCCCGTAGCCGATCGAGCGCGCCGACATGTTGATGGCAAGGCGCAGGTCGGGGTAGTCGTGCATCGCCCGCAACCCCTGTTCCAGCGCGATGCAGTCGATGATGCGCCCGGTCTCGGTGGTTTCGATTTCGGCGATGAAATCCTGCGCCGGGATGATGCGGCCGGTGCCGTCCATCACCCGGATGAGTCCCTCGAAAAACGCCGGGCGCGCGGTATCGCCGGCCGGCAGCACCGCCTGGTAGGCCAGCATCGCGCGGCCCTTGCGCACCGCCTCGTCGACCATGCGCACGACCTCTGCGTCGCGGCTCGTCACCGCGAAATTCAGCGGGCTGTCGTGACCCGCCGGAATGTCGGCCCATGGCCGCGGTTCCTGCCCCATCATCGTGCTCCGTTCGTTCGCGCGCTTCACAGGCTGGGGCGGAGCCGCTAAGGAAGCCTTAAAGCGCGAATTCGAACGATCCCGCGCGGGCGAGGGAGGCCGAATGGCGGAAAGATGCGGCTGGGTGGGGGCCGATCCCATCTACGAGGCCTATCACGACAGCGAATGGGGCGTGCCCGAATTCGACAGCCGGGCGCTGTGGGAAAAGCTGGTGCTCGACGGTTTTCAGGCCGGGCTGAGCTGGATCACGATCCTGCGCAAGCGCGACAATTTCCGCAAGGCGTTTCAAGGCTTTGACCCGCATGTCATCGCCGGCTGGGGCGAACGGGAGGTGACCCGCCTGCTGAGCGATCCCGGCATCATTCGCCACCGCGGCAAGATCGAGGCGACGATCGGCAACGCCCGCGCCTGGGTCGGGATCGAGGCCGGGGGCGGCTTTGACCGGTACCTGTGGGACTATGTCGGCGGTGCACCGATCCGGAACCGCTGGCGGAGCCTGGACGAGGTGCCGGCCGAGACCGATATTTCACGCGCAATTTCAAGGGATTTGAAGAAAAAGGGCTTCAAGTTCTGCGGCCCCACCATCGTCTACGCCTTCATGCAGGCGGTGGGGATGGTCAACGACCACCTGGTGAGCTGCCCGTGTCACGAGAAGGTGGCGCGGATGGCAACCCTGTGAATGGTACCGGCGATGGCCGGTCAGTTCCTGTGAATGATCGCACAAAGGGATTGGAGGTTTGGCATGTATCCGGTCACTTTCGGCTTCGACGAAGTCAACACGCGGCTTGACGCTCTCGCGCGTAATGATCTTCACGCGGAAGCACTCCTTGCTGGAATATTCGCATTCGAAAAGAGCGTAAGACGGGCTCTGAGATATTGTGCCCTCAATCGCGGCTTCACATCGAAGCAATGCGATGATCTCTTTGCCAATGTGGGATTTCGCAACATGGTGCGAATGTGGCCCGTATTCGAAAAAACCACCGCACGCTTCAGGACTTTGTTGGATCTCAGGTGTGGCAGCACGTTCCCGGAGCCGTGACCATGCGGAACAAGATGGTTCATGGCGCACGGGTCTATTCTCCTGACGACTGCAAGGACAAGACTGCATCGGTCAGGAAGGCAATTGAGGCGTTTCGCGATAAGTCGATCTCGGAATTGGGTTGTGATCCCTGGTCACGCCTTCCCGGCCGCAGGAAGTCATCGCTTGGTTGGCTGGGGTTGAAACAGCCAAAGCCGTGTTAGATACTCCTGAACCAACGACCGCCTTTGTTTTTTCCGGGGCGTCAGCCCCGGATCGCGCCCGACCCCGCCCCCCGGGGCGGGCGCGATTGCGCCCCCCTCGGTGCCGGGCGCGATCCTTGCATCATACTGATGATTCAATCGCGGATATCCGCAAGCAACTCTCCCCCACCCCGAAACCCTTTGAGGATCGCCCTCACATCCTATATGAACCCCCATCCGACCGAAGGACCGCCCCAGATGCCCGTAGCCGCGCCCATCACCCAGGATGTGCTAACCATCCCCCGCAAGCCGCCCGAGGGGCCGGTGAACCTGGTCGGGCTGACCCGTGAGGGGTTGCGCGCGGCGCTGATCGCGCATGGCACGCCGGAAAAGCAGGCCAGGATGCGCGCCAGCCAGATCTGGCAGTGGCTCTACTGGTGGGGGGTGCGCGATTTCGAGACCATGACCAACCTCTCGAAAGCCTACCGGGCCGAATTGGCCGAGAATTTCGTCATCGCAATCCCCGAACTCGTCGACCGCCAGATCAGCGCCGACGGCACCCGCAAGTACCTTGTCCGCATCCGGGGCGGGCACGAGGTCGAGGTCGTCTACATCCCCGAGGAGGATCGCGGCACGCTCTGCATCTCGAGCCAGGTGGGCTGCACGCTGACCTGCTCGTTCTGCCACACCGGCACGCAGAAGCTGGTGCGCAACCTGAGCGCGGCCGAGATCATCGGCCAGATCATGATGGCGCGCGACGATCTGGACGAATGGCCGCGCCGGGGCGAGGGGGCGGGCGAGCGGCCGCGCCGCCTCAGCAACGTCGTGCTGATGGGCATGGGCGAGCCGCTTTATAATTTCGACAACGTCCGCGACGCGATGCGGATCGCGATGGACGGCGAGGGCATCAGCCTCAGCCGCCGGCGGATCACGCTCTCGACCAGCGGAGTGGTGCCCGAGATCGCCAGGACCGCCCGCGAGATCGGCTGCATGCTGGCGGTGAGCTTTCACGCCACCACCGACGAGGTCCGCGACCGGCTGGTGCCGATCAACAGGAAATGGAACCTCGCGGCGCTGCTCGATGCCCTGCGCGAATATCCGCGGCTGTCCAATTCCGAGCGCATCACCTTTGAATACGTGATGCTGAAGGACGTGAACGACAGCGACGCCGACGCGCGCCGGCTGGTACAGCTCATCCGCGGCATCCCGGCCAAGATCAATCTCATCCCGTTCAACGAATGGCCCGGCGCGCCCTTTGAGCGCTCGGACTGGGAGCGGATCGAACGCTTTGCCGACATCGTCCACAAGGCCGGCTACGCCAGCCCGATCCGCACGCCGAGGGGCGAGGACATCATGGCCGCGTGCGGACAGCTGAAATCGGCCAGCGAACGCGCCCGCAACGCAAGACGGCAGGACGGGGCCGCGCCGGCGCCGTGAGCCCCCCCTTCGCGCCGCTGCCCCGGCCCCTGAATGCCCGGGGACAACCACGCCTGACCGGGGTCGAGATCGAGTTGGGCGGGCTGGACGAGGCTGCCTGCGCCGCGATCTGCGCACGTCGTCTGGGCGGCACCCCGTGCCAGATCGACGAGGCGATCTGGCGGGTCGACGGAACGCGGATCGGCACGATCAAGGTCTATCTCGACACCGCTCTGCGCCATGCCGGGAAATCGGCGCTGCGCGATGCGGCGCTGGCGCTGGGACGCGAGGTGGTGCCGGTCGAGATCGTGACCGAGCCGCTGGATCGCAAGGGGCTCGTTGCGCTCGACGGGCTGCGGGACGCGCTGCGCCGCGAAGGCGCGCTCGGCAGCGGCGGCGGGCTCTTTTTCGGGTTCGGGGTGCATCTCAATGTCGAGATCGCCTCGGCCGATGCCGATGGCGTGGTACGGCCGCTGCTGGCCTATGCGCTGATCGAGGACTGGCTGCGCGCCGCCAACCCCATCGACCACACCCGCCGGTTGCTGCCCTTTGCCGCGCCATACCCTACGCGGTTGGTGCAGCGGCTGGTCGTGCTGGGGCCGGGGGGCGATCTGCGCCACGTCATCGACGCCTACGCGCAAGAGGCGCCGTCGCGCAACTTCGGCCTCGACATGCTGCCCGTCTTTGCCCATCTCGATGCCCCCCGCATCGCCCCGGTGCTGGGGGCGGCGACCTCGGCCCGGCCGGCCTTTCATTTCCGCCTGCCCGATTGCCGGATCGACGAGCCCGGCTGGCGCCTCGATCACGAATGGCGGCGCTGGCGGACGGTCGAACGGGTGGCGGCGGATGCCGGAACGCTGGCCGAACTGGCGCGGGAGTGGACCGACCTGCATGCCGGGCTGACGCGGTCGCGCACCCGCTGGGCGCGGCGCTGCGGCGCGATCCTGCGCGCCCGCGGGCTGGACGATGCCGGCGGTGTTGCCGGGCCGCGGCGGGGGGACGCGGCGCGATGACCCGTCCCCGCATCGCCGTCACGGTTTCACGCCGGTCGGGCTGGCGCACATTTCCGCTCTTCGCGCTCAACTTGTGGCTTGCGGGCGGGCGGGCGCTGCGCTGGGACGAGGGGGACGAGGTCGACGTTGCCGGGGTCGACGGGGTGGTTATCGGCGGCGGCGACGACATCTCGCCCGATCTTTATGGCGGGCGGCTGGTGGCCTCGGCCCGTCTCGACCCCGATCGCGACGCGATGGAGCGGGCGATCGTGGCGGCCGCTTTCGAGGCCGGCAAACCGGTGCTGGGGGTCTGTCGGGGCGCGCAGATGCTGAATGTGGCGCTGGGCGGGACGCTGCATCAGGACGCCTATGGCGTCTTCCCCAGAGCCGCCGGCAACGAACCGTACTGCCGCGCAAGGATGTCCGCATCGAGCCGGGAACGCGTCTGGCCTTGATTGCCGGACCCGGGCGCATGCGCGTCAACGCGCTGCATTCACAGGCGGTCGACCGGTTGGGCCGGGGGCTCAGGGTGGCGGCGCGCGATCCCGGCGGTATGGTGCAGGCCGTCGAGCGGGTGCGCGAGCCCTTTGCGCTGGGGGGTGCAGTGGCACCCCGAGCACCTCATTTACGCCCGCCGCCAGCGCCGGATATTTGCCGCATTCGTGGCGGCCGCGGCCGCCGCACGCGGGGCCGAGCCGCAGCTTGCCCGCGTCGATGCCGAGATGTGAGCGCGGATGCGCGCCGGATCGTGATCGGGCCCTGTCTGTCGCGATGATTCCGCGCCCCTGCCGCAATTGCGCGGAATTGTTGCCACACCGCGTGGTTATCCCCCAGGTCGTCAGGCTACTGGACAAAGGTGGGAAACGATCATGGAACAGACCAACCCGGAGAAGATCCGCAACCTGGTTCTGCGTGAGCGGCGGCTCGCGGTCTCCGAGCGCGAATGGCGGCACCGCCTGCGCGGCTATGGCTACGCCCTGCGCGACAGCGACCAGGGGCGCATCGTCACCTCGCTGCTGGGTGGCGGCGATCTGTGCTTGCTCACAGGTCGGGCCGCCTGAGCGCGCCATCGTCATCATTGCCCGCTTCCATTTTCCGCGCCGCCGCGTAAGAATCGCGGCGAACGGCGGACGAGGCGGGGTGCGATGGCCAATACCATGATCGGGGTGATCGGCGGCTCGGGGATCTACGGGATCGACGGGCTGCAAGAGGCGCGCTGGCAGCAGGTCGACACCCCCGGGGGCCACCCTCGGACGCGATCCTGACCGGAACGCTCGACGGAGTGGCGATGGCGTTTCTGCCCCGCCACGGGCGCGGCCATGTCCATGCGCCCGGGACCATCCCTTACCGCGCCAATATCGACGCGCTCAAGCGGTTGGGGGTGAGCGACGTGGTCGCGCTGTCGGCATGCGGCTCGTTCCGCGAAGAGCTTGCGCCGGGCGATTTCGTCGTTCTCGATCAGTTCATTGACCGCACCATCGCCCGCGAGGGCAGCTTTTTCGGTACCGGCTGCGTGGCGCATGTGGGCTTTTCCCGCCCGGTCTGCGCGCGGCTCGGCACCGCCTGCGCCGAGGCGGCGGAGGGCCGCCGGCGCCCGGGTGCATCGCGGCGGCACCTATCTGGCGATGGAAGGAGCGCAGTTCTCGACGCTGGCTGAATCGCGGATGTATCGCGGCGTATGGGGCGCCGACGTCATCGGCATGACCAACATGCCTGAGGCCAAGCTCGCGCGGGAGGCCGAGCTTTGCTATGCCTCGGTCGCGATGATCACCGACTACGACAGCTGGCACCCGGATCATGGCGAGGTCGATGTCACCCGGATACTGGCGACGCTCGCAGGCAATGCCGACAAGGGCCGCGATCTGGTCCGCAGTCTGCCGGCGCTGCTGGGCGGGGCGCGGCCGTCGTGCCCGCAGGGCTGCGACCGGGCGCTCGAGCATGCGATCCTGACCGCGCCCGAGGCCCGCGACCCCGAAGCGGTGGCACGGCTTGACGCGGTGGCGGGGCGGGTGCTTTGAAGGGGCGGCAGGCCGAAGCCGGGTCTGCGGGAGAAGGATGACCGCGATGCCGCTTGACCTTTGGCTGACCTTCGTCGCCGCCTCTACCGCCCTGCTGCTGATCCCCGGCCCGACGGTTCTGCTGGTTCTGAGCTATGCGCTGTCGCAGGGCCGGCGGGTGGCGGTGGCCTCGGCCAGCGGGGGTGGCGTTGGGGGACCTGATCGCGATGACGGCGTCGCTGGCGGGGCTCGGGGCGCTGGTGCTGGCCTCCGCCACGCTCTTTACCCTGCTCAAATGGGCCGGGGCGGTCTATCTCGTCTGGCTCGGGATCAAGCTGCTGCGCGCGCCCGCCGCCGGGCTGGAGGCCCGGGCCCGGCCGGACAGCGCCGCGCGCCATGTGTTCTGGCATGCCGCGTCGGTGACCGCGCTCAACCCCAAATCCATCGCCTTCTTCATCGCCTTCGTGCCGCAATTCGTCCAGGTTGACCGCCCGCTGGTTCCGCAGTTCGCGGTTCTGGTGGTCACCTTCGTGGGACTGGCGGCGGTGAACGCGCTGGCCTATGCGCTCGCTGCCGACCGGCTGCGCCGCACCATCCGCCGCCCCGGTGTGATCGCCTGGCTGACACGTGGTGGCGGCGGCGCACTTGTCGCCATGGGCATCCTGACCGCCACAATGCGGCGCACCGCCTGACCCCGGAGACCCGATGCGACAGGACAGGACCGTCAAGGACTACATCCGCACCATCGCCGATTTCCCCCAGGAGGGGATATTGTTCCGCGATGTCACCACGCTCTTTGCCGACGCGCGCGGCTTTCGCATGGCCGTCGACCAGATGCTGCACCCCTGGGCCGGCCAGCCCATCGACAAGGTCGTGGGGCTCGAGGCGCGGGGCTTCATCCTCGGCGGCGCGGTGGCGCATCAGCTCTCGGTGGGGTTCGTGCCGGTGCGCAAGAAGGGCAAGCTGCCCGGCACCGTGATTTCAGAGGATTACCAGCTGGAATATGGCGAGGCGGTGGTGGAAATCCACGACGACGCCATCGCCGCGGGCGAGCGCGTACTGGTGGTCGACGACCTGCTGGCCACCGGCGGCACCGCGACCGCGGGCATCCGGCTGATCGAGCGGCTGGGCGGCGAGATCGTCGGCTGTGCCTTCATCGTCGACCTGCCCGATCTGGGCGGGCGGCGGCGGCTGGAGGCGCTGGGCATCGACGTGCATGCGCTTTGCGCCTTCGAGGGCGCCTGACGGCGGGCTCAGTCGCAGTCCCGCGTCGCGGCTTCCCATCTCTCGACAATCTCCATCGCCTCCTGTGCGGTCTCGACGAAGCGGAAGAGCTCCAGATCCTCGGGCGAGATGGTGCCGGCCTCGGCCAGCCCCTCCCAGTCGATGATCCGCCGCCAGAACGCCTCGCCGAAGAGCAGGAAGGGCATCTTCTTCATCCGGTCGGTCTGGATCAGGGTCAGCGCCTCGAACATCTCGTCGAGCGTGCCGAAGCCGCCGGGAAAGACGCAGATCGCCCGCGCCCGCATCAGGAAGTGCATCTTGCGGATGGCGAAATAATGGAAGTTGAAGCACAGCCCCGGGGTGACATAGCTGTTGGGCGCCTGCTCGTGCGGCAGCACGATGTTGAGCCCGATCGACGACCCGCCGGCGTCCGCCGCGCCGCGATTGCCGGCCTCCATCACGCCGGGGCCGCCGCCGGTGGCGATGACGAACTCCTTGCCATAGGCGGCCATGGATTTCAGCGTCATCAGCCGCGAAAACTCGCGCGCCTCGGCATAAAAGTGCGACAGATCGGCCAGGGTCTTGGTTCGCGCCGTCTCCTTGTGCTCGGGCTCGGGGATGCGTGAGCCGCCGAACAGCACCACGGTGGAGCGGATGCCGCGCTCGTTGAGGATCATCTCGGGCTTGAGCAGCTCGAGTTGCAGCCGCACAGGGCGGAGTTCCTTGCGGCAGAGAAAGTCGTCGTCGGCAAAGGCCAGCCGGTATGCGGGCGCGCGGGTCTGCGGCGTGTCGGGGACCAGCCGCGCGTGTCTGCGGTCGGTATGGGCGTCGCGGAACTGGCTGATGCGGTCGTCGTTCATGGGCGTCTTCCCTGGTTGGGTCTGGACCTCAAGCCGTATAGGCTGTGCCCCGATTTGACCAGTGGCAGAAGGGGTGCGCAATGGACTGGACGGCGGAAATCGACGCGGCAAGGGTCCGCATAAACGGGTATGTGCGGCGCACGCCGGTGTCCGAGGTGACCGGGTTCGGCCTGCCCGACCCGGTGGCGCTGAAATTCGAGCAGATGCAGGTGACCGGCAGTTTCAAGGCCCGCGGTGCCTTCAACACGCTGTTGTCGCAGCCGGTGCCGGCGGCCGGGCTGGTGGCGGCCTCGGGGGGCAATCACGGCGCCGCGGTGGCCCATGCCGGGGCGGCGCTGGGATACCGGGCGCGGGTGTTCGTGCCAGAGATGGCCGGGCCGGCCAAGATCGGGCTGATCGAGCGGCTGGGAGCCGATCTGACAGTGGTGCCGGGCGCCTATGCCAATGCGCTGGACGCCGCGCACGCTTATGAGGCGGAGACCGGCGCGATGCAGATCCACGCCTATGACGCGCCCGCCACGGTGGCCGGGCAGGGCACCTGCATGGCCGAATGGGAGGAACAGGGGCTCGGGGCCGATACGGTGCTGATCGCCGTGGGCGGCGGCGGGCTGATCGCCGGGGTGATGGGGTGGCTGCAGGGCCGGCGCAAGGTGGTTGCGGTCGAGCCCGAGCGCGCGCCGACGCTCAATGCCGCGCTCAAGGCGGGCGGGCCGGTCGATGTCGAGGTCTCGGGCGTCGCCGCCAACGCGCTGGGCGCGCGGCGGATCGGCAATATCTGCCTGGGGCTGGCGCGGGTGCATCTGGGGCAGAGCGTGCTGGTCTCCGACGACGCCATCACCGCCGCGCAGGCGGCACTCTGGCACGAGTTGCGGCAACTGGTGGAACCAGCGGGCGCGGCGGCGCTGGCGGCGCTGATGTCCGGCGCCTATGTGCCCCGGCCGGGCGAGCGGGTGGCGGTGCTGATCTGCGGCGGCAATATCGCGCCTGATCCGCTTTGATGAGGTCCGCAGCGAGTCGCACCGGACCGGCTTCGTTCTTCGTCGCCCAGAGAGCATGCGGCTGCCCGGGTGGGCGCGAATGCGCCCGCCATGGGGCGGGCGGGCGCATGCCCGGCCCTCGGGCGGGCCGGGCGGGGAGAATGCAGGTGGGTGCAACGCATTCCAGCCGATCTCTTCCGAACCTCGGGCATGTCGGGGATGTCCCTCTCTGTTGATCCCCACATGCATGCCGCCGGCGCGGCCATGCCGCGAACCGCCCGCGCGCGGCCGCATTGCAGAGCGCCCCGCGCCGCCTTATAGGCGAGGGACGTCACGATCCGTTGTCAGCCCGGGGGAGCGCCGCCAATGTCCAATGCCGATCTTGAAAGAGCCGTTGATGCCGCCTGGGAGGCGCGCGACACCATCACCCCCGCCACCGGCGGCGACATCCGCGAGGCGATCGAAGCGACGCTCGACGCGCTCGACAGCGGCAGCCTTCGCGTGGCCGAGCGGCGAGAGAGCGGCGAGTGGCACGTCAACCAGTGGGCCAAGAAGGCGGTGCTGCTGGGCTTTCGCATCACCGACATGGAGGCCCAGGACGGCGGCCCGCAGGGCGGCCACTGGTGGGACAAGGTCGACTCGAAGTTCAAGGGCTGGGGCGCGCGGGAGTGGCGCGACGCGGGCTTTCGCGCGGTGCCCAACTGCGTGGTGCGCCGCTCGGCCTATATCGCGCCCGGCGTGGTCTTGATGCCGAGCTTCGTCAACCTCGGCGCCCATGTCGGCGAGGGCACGATGGTCGATACCTGGGCGACGGTGGGCTCGTGCGCGCAGATCGGCCGCAATGTTCACCTCTCGGGCGGGGTCGGCATCGGCGGGGTGCTCGAGCCGATGCAGGCCGGCCCCACCATCATCGAGGACAACTGCTTCATCGGCGCACGCTCCGAGGTGGTCGAGGGCTGCATCGTGCGCGAGGGCTCGGTGCTGGGGATGGGGGTCTATATCGGCCGCTCGACCAAGATCGTCGACCGCGAGACCGGCGAGGTGAGCTATGGCGAGGTGCCGCCCTATTCGGTGGTGGTCTCGGGCTCGATGCCGACCCGGAACAACCTCAACCTCTACTGCGCGGTGATCGTCAAGCGGGTGGACGAAAAGACCCGCTCCAAGACCGCCATCAACGAGCTTTTGCGTGACTGACGACACAGGCGGCAAGCGCGCCCGCCACCAGGTCTATACCCTTCTGGTCGAGGTCGGGCGCAAGGCCGGCGACGGGCTGCCCGAGGGTGCCACCGGCGCCGCGCTGATGGTCTATGCCAGCGGCGTGAACGAGGCCGAGGCGGTGCATGAAAGCGTGGTCATCCTGCGCCGCGCCGACATGGCCCCGCTCGACGTCACCAGCTACGGCACACCTGAGGAACGCGAGGCCGAGGGCCACGACATCGCCGATGACGAGCGCGCGCTGATGCAACGCGCGCTCGACGACAATGCGGTTGTGGTGGCACAGGTGACCCCGTTTTTCGACTGAAAACGGGGGCCGGCAGACCCCCGATGGGCTCCCGGCTACACTTTTTGCGAAAATTAGTATATGAATACCGGATATATTTCACCCGGGGGGGAGGGAATGCGATGACGGTACCGGAATGGGAAGTCACGCCGGTGGGCGCGGAGATACTGGTCAACACGACAACGGCGCTCGACCAATTCGACCAGGAGATCACGACCCTCGCCGGTGGCGGGTTCGTGATCACCCGGAGGGACAATAGCAGCGGTCACTCCAACATCCGGGCGCAGGTCTTCGCCGCCGACGGTACGCCGCTGGGCGGGGAAATGCAGGTCAACACGACGACGTTGGAGGACCAATCCGACCCGCAGATTGCTGCGCTGGCGAATGGCGGCTTCGTGATCACCTGGGACGACTGGAGCCAGACCGGCGGGGATACATCCCAGCAAGCCATCCGCGCGCAGGTGTTCGCGGCCGACGGTACGGCGGTGGGCGGGGAACTCCTCGTCAACACGACGACGTCTGGCGTTCAGAGCAACCCGCAGGTCACCCAGCTGGCGGGCGGCGGTTTCACGATTACCTGGAGCGATTGGAGCAGCGGCGACGAAGACATCCGCGCGCAGGTGTTTGCCGCCGATGGCACGTCGGTTGGTGGGGAGATACTGGTCAACACGACAACGTCGGGCCACCAGTCATCGCCAGAGATCACGGCACTGACGGGCGGCGGTTTCGTGATCACCTGGCAAGACAGCAGCCAGACCGGCGGGGATATATCGGATACCGCTGTGCGCGCGCAGGCGTTTGCCGCCGATGGCACATCGGTTGGTGGGGAGATACTGGTCAACACCACCACGACGGACGTCCAGTTCAACCCGAACATCGCGCCGCTCGCGGGCGGTGGCTTCGTGATCATATGGGAGGATGCCAGCAGCGGCCCCATGGATATCCGGGGGCAGATATTCGCGGCGGACGGCACGCCGGCTGGCGGGGAATTCGTGGTCAACGCGACGACGGTGCTGACACAGTGGAACCCGCAGGTCGCGGCGCTTGAGGGCGGCGGCTTCGTGGTCACCTGGCATGATGACAACAGCTTCACCGGCGGCGATATATCTCCGCCGGGGTGCGCGCGCAGGTCTTCGCGGCCGACGGCACGCCGGTGGGCGGAGAGTTTCAGGTCAACACGACGACGTCGGGCGGCCAGTCGGGCCAGCAGATCGTCGCGCTCGAGGGCGGCGGTTTCGTCGTCGTCTGGGAGGACTGGAGCGGGACCGGCGGGGATACCTCGGGCAGGGCCATACGCGCGCAGGTGTTCGCGGCCGACGGCACGCCGGTTGGCGAGGAATTTCTGGTCAACACGACGACGCCGGGCCACCAGGCCTACCCGGAGGTCACGGCGCTCCCCCGGCGGCGGCTTTGCCATCACATGGACAGACTGGAGCGGAACCGGCGGCGACGTCCGTGCGCAGGTCTTCGAGGTGATCGACAACAGCGTCAACGCCGTGCCCGAGGCGACCGGCAATGACGCCATAGCCGCGCCCGGGGCGGCCATCCCGCTGTCGGTGCTCTTTGACTGGTCGGATGCCGACGGCATCGAGGACATCGTCTCCTTCATGGTGCGCGACGCCGACCTCGGCGGCGGCTATCTGACCGTGAACGGGGTGCGGGTGCCCGACGGCACCGTCCTCGGCCCGATCCCGATCGGGGACATCGACGACTGGGCCTTTGTCCCCGGCGCCTTCGGTGGCGGCACGGTCAATTTCCTCGTCATCGACGCCGATGGCGCGCAGAGCGCGCCCGCGAGCGCGGTGGTGACGACAAGCTGGTTCGCCGGGCTGACCGGCGACGCGAATGACAACCTGCTGGTCGGGGCGGGCGGCAACGACAACATGAACGGCAACGGCGGCAACGACACGCTGCTGGGCGGGGCCGGCAATGACACGATGAGGGGCGGGCCGGGCGACGACATCGCGACCGGCGGCGCGGGTGCCGACACCTTCGTCTTCAAGCTTGGCGACGGCACCCTGACCATCACCGATTTCGAGCCCGGAACGGACAAGCTGGCCTTCGCCGGCCTGCCGGGAGGGTTCAAGGCGGCCGACCTGTTGCCGTTCGTGTCGCAGGTGGGCGACGACGTGGTCATCGCCACCGGCGGGCAGCAGATCGTCATCGAGAACACCCTGCTTGCCGAGCTCGGCGGCGGCGACGTGATCTTCGTCTGAGACCGGGCGCGGTGGTGCTCGCCCGCCTTCTCACGCCACCCGCGCCGCTGCCAGCGTCACCGCCTCGAAGGGCTTGAGCACCGGCCAGGCCGGCTGGGCGTGTTCGGGCAGGCGTGCGCGTTCGAACGGGGCCAGCACGCTGGCGGCCAGTTCCTCGGGCTTGCGGCGGATGCGGCCGATATAGAGGCTGGCCAGCGCGCAGCCCGCCGCCATCACCGCCTCGTGTCCCGGCAGCAGCAGCTGGTGATAGGTGACGGTCTCGGGCCCGTGGGCCCAGCGCGCCGCGACGTTGTTGACCAGGTGCCGCGCCGACACCAGCACCGCCTCGCGTCCGAACGTGTACTCGACCTGCGAGCCGCGCATCACCAGCTTCTGGCTGGGGGCGACGACGATGTCGTGCCCGAGCCCGAAATACCCAGCGCTGAGGCGGATCGGGCGGAAGCTGCCGCGCGCCGGCACGGTTCGACGCACCACCTGCAGCACCGGCACCGCCTCGCCGGTATCGGTCAGCACCGCGTCGCCGCGGCGGATGTCGCTCACCCGCCGGTTGCCGAGATGCGTCAGCACCGGCGTGTCGGCTGTCAGCCCCGGCATCGGGCCAACCGGTTCGACCCGGTCGGAGACCGCGACAAAGATCACCTCGGCGCCCAGGTCGCGGCCGCGGGAGTGGCACATGATCGCCCGGAGGTCGTCTGCCGCCATCGGCCGTGCCGCGGGCAGGGCGGCGGCGTGGGTGTGCCCGGGATGCGCCCGTTCGATCGCCAGCCGCCCCTGCCGCGCCGGTCCGTCCCAGCTGTAGCTCAGCCGCACGATATCGGCGCGGTCGTGATAGGGACACGGCAGCACCGTGCTGCGGGTGTCGTTGCCCTGGGCCTCGACCAGCACGACACTGCCGCAGGGCAGCGCCTGAAGCGAGAACCGTCCCGGCCATGGATGCGCGCGCTGAAACGCCAGGAGGGTCTGCGGTCGGTTGCCGGGGGCCAGCCGGGCCTCGAGCATCAGCGTGCCGCGCGCCATCAGCGTGCCGGGTTGCGCCGTGCCGGACGAGAACCAGCCGCCAGCGCGGTCAGTGACGCCGATCCAGGCCATGCTCAGCCCGCCCCGCCCGGGCCCGGCAGCCGTGGGGACCAGGTGTCGCCGGGCCGGGAGATTGTCCCCGTCGTCTCGTTGACGGTGGCGGATCTGTCCATGGATAGGCCGGTCCCTGCAACCATGCCAGTTCGCCCCTCGTCCTTGTCGAGGTCACCGCGCAGCTGACGTAAAGACAGACTGCCGGACGCGCCGGTTGCGTCCGTGCAAATGGGATGCGTCTGTGCCGATCCGGTTGACAGGTGGTTGAGCCCCCTGCCGATTGCTGCCGTGCCTCGTTTGTTTTGTGCCCCAGCGGCTAGCAGATTTGCCCTTGATTGTTAAGCCTTATTCACAGTCGCGGCGAAAACCGCTAGACCCTGTGGCGGTTGAACACAGGCAGAACACCCAAGCGAGACGCCCGATGACCTTCACGCCCCACGACCCCGTCCGCCTGACCGCCGAGCTGATCCGCTGCCCGTCGGTCACCCCCGAGGAGGGCGGGGCGATCACGCTGCTAGCCGAGCGGCTGGGCGCGGCCGGGTTCGAATGCACACGCATCGACCGTGGCGGGGTTGCGAACCTCTTTGCCCGCTGGGGCGAGAGGGGCGCGGCGCGGACCTTCGGCTTCAACGGGCACACCGACGTGGTGCCGGTGGGCGACGAGGCGGCGTGGAGCGTGCCGCCCTTCGGCGCGGTCGAAAAGGACGGCTATTTGTGGGGGCGAGGCGCCACCGACATGAAATCTGGGGTGGCCGCCTTTGCCGCCGCCGCCATGGATTTCGTCACCGAAACCCCGCCCGAGGGCGCCGTGATCCTCACGATCACCGGCGACGAGGAGGGCGACGCCACCGACGGCACGCGCGCGATCCTCGACTGGATGGCCGAGGCGGGCGAGCGGATGGATGTCTGTCTGGTGGGTGAGCCGACCAGCCCCGAGCACATGGGCGAGATGATCAAGATCGGGCGGCGCGGCTCGATGACGGCGTGGATCACGCTCATCGGCCGGCAGGGCCATTCGGCCTATCCCCACCGGGCGAAAAACCCGGTGCCGGCGATGGCGCGGCTCATCGACCGGCTGTCATCGCACACGCTCGACACCGGGACCGCGCATTTCGACCCCTCGACGCTGGCGGCGGTGACCATCGACACCGGCAATGCGGCGACCAACGTCATCCCCGCGCGCTGCCGGGCGACGGTCAACATCCGTTTCAACGACGCCCATGATGGCGCCGGGCTGACCCGCTGGCTGCGCGCCGAACTCGACCGCGTGGCGGTGGAATTCGACCTGACGGGCGAGATCGAGGTCAGGATATCGGGCGAGAGTTTTCTGACCCCGCCCGGGCCGCTCTCGGCGCTGGTGGCGCGGGCGGTGGAGGCTGAAACGGGTGTTATGCCGGTGCTGTCGACCTCGGGCGGGACGTCGGATGCGCGCTTTGTCCGCGAGCACTGCCCGGTGGTCGAGTTCGGCCTTGTCGGGCAGAGCATGCACCAGGTCGACGAGCGGGTGGAGATCGCGCAGATCCACCAGCTCAAGGCGATCTACGGCCGCATCCTGCGGGACTATTTCGCATGACCGCGGCGCCGGGCCCCGGTCTCGTGGCCTCGGCGCCGTGAGGCGGCGCCAGCTGGTGGTGATGCTGAAGGAGCCGCGCCCGGGCCGGGTCAAGACACGGCTTGCGCGCGATATCGGGACGGTGGCGGCGGCGTGGTGGTTCCGGCATCAATGCGCGGCGCTGATCCGGCGGCTCGAAGACCCGCGCTGGCGGCTGATCCTGGCGGTGACGCCCGACCGCGCGGCGGCGGTGTCGCGCGCATGGCCGGCGCCCCTGCCGCGCATTCCGCAGGGGCCGGGGGATCTGGGTGCGCGGATGGCGCGGGTTTGCCGGACCCTGCCGCCGGGGCCGGTCTGCATCGTCGGTGCCGACATTCCAGAGATCGGCAAGGCCCATGTCGCGCGCGCCTTTGCCGCGCTGGGCCGGCACGAGGCGGTATTCGGCCCGGCCCATGACGGCGGCTACTGGCTGATCGGGCTGAAACGTTCCGCTGCGGTGCCGGCCGGGTTTCTGGGTGGCGTGCGCTGGTCGGGCCCGGACGCGCTGGCCGACAGCATCGCCAGCCTGCCGGGCGCGCGCGTGGCGCTGATCGACCGGCTGCGCGACGTCGACACCGGCGCCGACCTGCGCGCAGGGCGCGGCCGCGGGTCCGGCCTTGGCCGGGCGCCGGGCCGATGACAACGCCCCTGCCTTTGGCGCGCGGCGTTCGATTCCCCCGGGTGAAGCCGTCGCCCGAACCGGCGCGCCGCCCTACCCGTGTCCGGGCCTCCGCCCGGCATTTTCGCCTTTCCAAACGTGCCCAACCGGTCTATACGCGCGGCTTCACGCGGGGTGACAGCCTTGGAGGCACCCCGCCCGAATCTGGAGACAACAAACATGGCTGGAGAAATTCCTGATCTTCACGCCCGGGAACGCACGGGGACGGGCAAGGGCGCCGCTCGTGCGGCACGCCGCGACGGCATGGTTCCGGGGATCGTGTTCGGCGGCGACAAGCAGCCCCTGCCGATCAGCATTCCGTTCAACGAGTTGCTGAAGCGACTCAAGGCGGGTCGCTTCAAGTCGACGCTCTTCAACCTCAAGGTTGACGGGCATGACGATGTGCGGGTGATCTGCCGCGACGTTCAGCGCGACGTGGTCAAGGACCTGCCGACGCATCTCGACCTGATGCGCCTGCGCCGCTCGACCAAGATCAACCTCTTCATCCCGGTCGAGTTCATCAACGAGGACAAGGCGCCGGGCCTGCGCAAGGGCGGCGTTCTGACCGTGGTGCGCGGCGAGATCGAACTGGTCGTGACCGCCGACGATATCCCTGAAAATGTGATCGTCGACCTTGCCGGGCTCGAAATCCACGAGGCCATCTCGATCAGCGACGTCACCCTGCCCGGAGGGCGCCAAACCCACCATCGACCGCGACTTCATCATCTGCAGCCTGTCCCCCCCGTCGGTGCTGCAGGCCGAGGACGAAGCCGAGGAGGGCGAGGAGAGCGTCGAGGTGCCCACCGTCGCCGATACCGAGGACGAAGAGGGCGTCGAGGAATAGCCCCGACACAACACCGGGCTTTCCCGAACGCGGGGCGCGGCACCGGCCGGCCCCGCGTTTTTCGTTGTCGCGCCTGATCGGTTGATCCGACGCCGCGCGCCACCTAAGAACGGGAACGGGGAGGCAGCGATGCAGATCTTCGCGGGACTCGGCAATCCGGGGGCGAAATACGCCGGCAACCGGCACAATATCGGCTTCATGGCGCTCGACCGGATCGCCGCCGAGCACGGCTTTGCGCCCTGGAAGGCGCGTTTTCAGGGCGAGGCGGCCGAGGGCCGGCTCGGCACCGCCAAGGTGCTTTTGCTCAAGCCCATGACCTTCATGAACCTTTCCGGCCAGTCGGTGGGCGAGGCGATGCGTTACTACAAGCTCGATCCTGCCGACATCACCGTCTTTCACGACGAACTCGATCTCGCGCCGGGCAAGCTTCGGGTCAAGACCGGCGGCGGGCACGCCGGCCATAACGGATTGCGCTCGATCCACCAGCATATCGGCGAGGGCTACCGGCGCGTGCGCATCGGTATCGGCCATCCCGGCCGCAAGGAGATGGTCAGCGGCTATGTGCTGCAGGATTTCGCCAAGGCCGATCAGGGCTGGCTCGACGACCTGCTTCGCGGCATTGCCGAGGGCGCGCCGGACCTCGCCGCCGGCCATCCCGAGCGGTTCATGAACGCGGTCGCCCGGCGCATGGGGCCGGTTCGGGATCGCGTCCCGGCGCCGGCGAAAGGAGCCGAAAGACCGGCGGCGCCGTCCGCGGACGCCGATCCCAAAGACCGCAGCCCCCTGCAAAAGCTCATCGACCGCTTCCGCTGATCTGCGGCGTCCGGGCGGTTCTGGCGCGGTGCCGGCGCGGCATTTCGCATTCATTATCTTGCATGTATATCGGGGATCGCCTACATGGCAATTGACGACACATGCATCGCGAAAGGATACCGCCATGACCCTCGACCGTGCCGTGCTGGCGTTTGCCGGCATCATGATCCTCATCAGCCTGGCGCTGACACTCTGGGTGTCGCCGCTCTGGATGTGGTTCACCGCCTTCATCGCCGTCAACCTGATCCAGTCGGCCTTCACCGGGTTCTGCCCGGCGGCGCGCATCTTCCGGCTGTTCGGCCTGCGCGCGGGCTGCGCCTTCCAGTAAGGGCGACCGGGCATCTGACACGATCCTTGCCCTTGCGCCGCGCCGGACGGATGCTACCCTCGTCCAGGCAACCGGGGCGGCAGCGAGGCGACGATGATCCGCAAGGACAGGGCAATCAACGTGCTGGGCGGGACGCTCGAGCCCTGCTCGATGGATCCCGTCACCGGCTTTTTTCGCGACGGGCACTGCAACACCTGCGCCGAGGACCAGGGCAGCCATACCGTCTGCGTCCTGATGACCGCCGAATTCCTGGCCTGGTCCAAATATGTCGGCAACGATCTGACGACCCCGCGTCCGGAATTCGAGTTCCCGGGCCTCGGGCCGGGCGATCAGTGGTGCCTGTGTGCCGCGCGCTTTCTGCAGGCCCACGACGAGGGCTGTGCGCCGCAGGTCCGCCTCGAGGCCACCCACGAGAACGCGCTCGACATCGTGCCGCTCGACGTCCTGCGGCAGCACGCCCCGCAATGACCCGCCGGAAAAGGAGCCGCCGATGGCCACAGTGACGTTGATTTCCGATGCCGAGGCCGGGCCGGAGGTGCGCGCCGTCTTCGACGATATCCGCGCTACCCGGGGCACCGACTACATCAACAATTTCTGGCGCGCGCTGGCGCATGATCCGGCGCTTCTCGCCGCGACGTGGGCGCGGCTCAAGGCGGTGATGGGACCGGGCGCGCTCGATCCGCTGACCAAGGAAATGATCTATATCGCGGTCTCGGCCGCCAACGCCTGCGAATACTGCGCCCATTCGCACACCGCCGCCGCCCGCGCCAAGGGCATGACCGAGGCGCAATATGGCGAGCTTCTCAGCGTGATCGGTATGGCCGCGCAGACCAACGCCCTGGTCAGCGCCCTGCAGGTGCCCGTGGACGAGGCGTTCCTGATCTGATGCACGGGGATCGCTGCCGGCGCTCGGATAACCCGTTCATTTCGGCTGTCCTGATGTCCCGGATCACCGTTCTTGCCGCCGCGCAAGGCAACTCCCTTGCGGGGCAGTGGCGGACCCGGGCGACCGGGCACGGCCGAACGCAACCGGCCCGATGCAGCACGCCCTGTCCGCGCCGCTAGCGGCGGCGCCTCAGTGCGGCGCGGAATTCGGCCAGCCGGAAGGCGCCGATTGCCTGCCCGAGCAGGGCGTAGCTCGACACCCCCGCGCTGACCAGAACCAGGAGCGCGAGCCAGCGCCAGCCGCCAAGGGCGAAAAGCGGCGTCAGCAGAACCGAGGCGATCCAGAGTACTGCGCCCATCGCGGCCGCGGCCACGCAGATGCGCCAGGCGCGGCGGCGGAATTGGCCGTCGAACCGGGCGACATTGCCAAAGGGCCGGGCGCCGCGCGCCAGTTGCCAGACCATCACCCAGCCGGCCATGGTGGTGGCGACGGCCGCGGCGATCCAGCCCATGACATAGGTCAGTCCCACCGCCACCACGACGTTCACGATCATTGCCACCACCGCATAGCGGAACGGGCTCCTGGTGTCTTCGCGCGCGAAAAAGAGCGGCTGCAAGAGCTTTTGCAGCACGAAGGCCGGCAGGCCGAGCCCGTAGATCGCCACCGCCAGCGCCGTGGCGGCGGTGTCGTCGGACCCGAACGCCCCGCGCTCGAACAGCACCGACACCAGCGGCAGCGGCACCCGCCACCAGCGCCACCGCGGCCGGCACCGTCAGCGCGAGCGAAATCTCGCCCGCTCTTGAGTAGGCGTTGCGCGCGCCCGCGTCATCGCCCGCCTTCAGCCGCCGCGACAGGTCCGGCAGCAGCACGATGCCCACCGCGATACCCACCACCCCTAAGGGCAGCTGATACAGCCGGTCGGCCGAATAGAGCCAGCTCACCGCCTTGTCGTAGTTCGACGCCACCAGCTGGCCCACCAGCAGGTTGAGCTGCACCACCCCGCCGGCGAGTGCGGCAGGAATGGCGATGCGCACCAGCCGCGCCATCTCGGGCGTCCAGCGCGGGCGCACCGGGCGCACGCGCAGCCCCGCGCGCGCCGTCGCCACCCAGACCAGCATCAGCTGCGCCACCCCGGCAAAGGGGATCGTCCAGACCAGCGCCTGCGCCACCGCGCCGCCCAGCGCCCAGGCCGCGACCATTGCCGTGACCAGCATCACGTTCAGCAGTACCGGCGCGGCGGCGGCGGCGGCGAACCGCCCGGTGGCGTTCAGGACGCCGGAAAAGAGCGCCGCCAGCGAGATGAAGAAGATGTAGGGAAAGACGATGCGCCCGAACCCGACCGTGATGTCGAAACGCGCGTCGCCCCAGAACCCTTCGGCGGTGGCATAGACCAGCGCCGGCATGAACACCATCGCGAGCCCGCTCAGCGCCAGGAGCACCAGCGCCAGGCCCGAGAGCGCGAGACTGGCGAACCCCTCGGCCCCCTCGCCCGCCTCGAGCCGCTTGGAAAACATCGGCACGAAGGCGGCGTTGAACGCGCCCTCGGCAAAAAAGCGGCGGAACATGTTGGGCAGACGGAACGCGGCGACATAGGCGTCCATCAGGATGCCGGGCCCCAGAAACCCCGCGATCAGCACGTCGCGGACAAAGCCCAGCAGCCGGCTCATCAGCGTCCAGCCGCCCACGGTCAGCACCCCGGAAATCAGACGGATGGGTTGCATGGGAGTGGGGCCTTTCGCCTCAAAACCACTTTCGCGCGCCCCCTGATCGGAGCAGTCCGCGTTAGATCGGAAATGACACGCGTCCCGGCCCACGAACCGGGACCTTCTTTCGGGGTGGCGAGGCCCCGGGTCGAGCCCGGGGCGCGCGGGACGTCAGACCGATCCGACACGACACGCCATAGAACATCCCGAAGCGTGGGGAAAGCCCCCCGTCGGGCGCTGCCCTCAATCCACCCGCCGCACCAGAAGCTGGTTTCCCGGCCCGCTCCTGGTCTCGAACACCTTGAGTTCCTTGACCAGATCGCTCAGCTTCTTCTTGCCATAGCTGCGGGTGTCGAAATCGGGCTTGTCGGCCTGAATCTGCTGGCCGATCCGGCCGAGCGGAAACCATTCGTCGTCCTGGTCGATCTTTTCCATCGCGTCGGTAAAGAGCCGCCGCGCCTCGGCGATGCGCCCGGAATCGAGCGCGGTGGTGCCGGTTCGCGCCGGGGCGGTGTCCTCGATCAGGTTCTCGATCGCCACGAAACGGTTGCACGCGTTTTTCAGCGCATCGGGCGCCTTGGCCTCGCCGATGCCGATCACCGTCAGCCCCTGTTCGCGGATGCGGCTGGCGAGGCGCGTGAAATCGCTGTCGGACGAGACCAGCACGAAGCCGTCGAAATGGCCGGCATGGAGGATATCCATCGCGTCGATCACCAGCCCGATGTCGCTGGCGTTCTTGCCCTTGGTGTTGGCGGTCTGCTGGTGCTGCACCAGCCCCAGTTTCTGCGCCGTCCTGGTCCAGCCCGAAAGCTGCTGGTTCGACCAGTCGCCATAGACGCGCCGCAGTCCCGGCTCGCCATAGGTCGTGACCTCGCGCAGGATCGCCTCGGCGAATTTCGAAGGCACGTTGTCGGCGTCGATGAACACGGCAAGGCGCTGGCTGCGCTCAGACATGGGCGGTCTCCTTTTGGGCGCAGAATGCCCGATCCGCCCGGGGGCGAAACCGCAATCTCGACCATGCGAACGTCGCGGCGTCACGCGTTCTCGCCGATCTTGTCCCGGGTCCGGGTCTGGAAATCCGAGGCCGCGTGCCGCTCCCAGAGCTGTTCGTGCGGCTCGCCCGAGGTGCGGTTGACCATCCGCCCGCGCCTGACGCCCGGGCGCGCGTCGATCCGGCGGGCCCAGTCCATCACGTGCTCGTATTCGTGCAGGGCGAGAAAGGTCGCGGCATCGCCATAGGCCCGGCCCAGCGCCATGTTGCCGTACCAGGGCCAGATCGCCATGTCGGCGATGGAATAGTCCTGCCCGGCGATGAAGGGCCGCTTCGCCAGTTTGCGGTCCAGAACGTCGAACTGACGCTTGGCCTCCATCGCGTAGCGGTTGATGGGATATTCGTACTTTTCCGGCGCGTAGACGTAGAAGTGCCCGAAACCGCCGCCAAGGAATGGCGCGCTGCCCATCTGCCACATCAGCCAGTTGATCACCTCGGTGCGCGCCGGGCCGGAGGCGGGCAGGAAGGCGCCGAACTTCTCGGCCAGGTGCATGAGGATCGCACCCGACTCGAAGACCCGCACCGGCTCGGGGCCCGAGCGGTCGACCAGCGCCGGGATTTTCGGAGTTGGGGTTGATCTCGGTAAAGCCCGATCCGAACTGATCGCCGTCGCC
Source organism: Roseovarius sp. (assembly GCA_027493545.1). Lineage (GTDB taxonomy): Bacteria > Pseudomonadota > Alphaproteobacteria > Rhodobacterales > Rhodobacteraceae > Roseovarius. Next base: position 741,827 of record JAOSKR010000001.1, read on the forward strand.
GATCTGGATGAGCCAGGCGTCGTATTCGGCATCAAACCCGGCCTCGAGCAGTTCCTCGAACATCACCGTGACCTTGACGCCGTTGGGCGTGGCCAATGAGTAGAGCTGGAAGGGGTGCTCGCCCACCGGCAGCGCCTTGTCATGCGTCGGCCCGGCAATGGGGCGGTTGATCGAGGCAAACGCGCCGCCGCTTTCCTTGTCCCAGGTCCAGACCTCGGGCGGGGTGTAGGTGTTGTCACTCACGTCAATTTCTCCAAGTATTGTTGCTTACGACGTAACCACGCCGGCGGCGGATGCAAGGCGCATGCATGCACAGATGCCGGTGCGCGGATGCCCGCGGATGCCGCGGGCCGGGTGCGGCATGCCTTGTCCGGGCCGGTCGGAACCCCCATATCTCAGGAGGACGCGCTACCGCGTCCCGCCCTTTCCCGGAGAGGGGATCGACAATGAAAAGCCTGCACATGCGAAACTGCCTCGCGCCCATTTTCGCCGCCGCGATCGGCCTTGCGGCGGTTTTCGCCGCCCCGGCGGCGGCGCAACCGCTGGCCGATATGCTCGACCGCCTGCCGGCGGCGGAGGCGTTGCGTCACCTCCACCGGCCCGGCCGCATCCAGCGACACTGGCAGGGACCCCGTCCCTGGTGGGACGACCGCCACGGCGACCGTGACCGCCATGACTTCCGTCACCGGCGCGAAACCGACTACGAACGCCAGATGCGCGGTCTCTACCGGCCCGGATACGACATCGACCGCGTGCTGCGAAACCAGTATCACGGCAACCGCCAGTAGCGCGGCGGCACCGCCGGCCGCCGCCGCGGAATCAGTAGACCACCACGCTGCGGATCGATTCGCCCGCGTGCATCATCTCGAAGCCCTTGTTGATCTCCTCGAGCTTCAGCGTGTGGGTGATCATCGGGTCGATCTCGATCTTTCCTTCCATGTACCAGTCGACGATCCTGGGCACGTCGGTGCGCCCGCGCGCGCCTCCGAAGGCGGTGCCGCGCCAGACCCGGCCGGTGACCAGCTGAAACGGCCGGGTCGAGATTTCGGCCCCCGCCGGCGCCACGCCGATGATCACCGATTCGCCCCAGCCCTTGTGCGCGCATTCCAGCGCGGTGCGCATGACATTGACGTTGCCGGTGGCGTCAAAGGTGTAGTCCGCGCCGCCGCCGGTCAACTCCACCAGATGCGCCACCAGATCGCCCTTGACCCTGGACGGATTGACGAAGTCGGTCATGCCGAAGCGCTCGGCCATCACGCGCTTGTCGTCGTTGAGGTCGACCCCGACGATCTGGTCGGCGCCCGCCAGCCGCAGCCCCTGGATGACGTTGAGCCCGATGCCGCCCAGCCCGAACACCACCCCGCGCGATCCGATCTCGACCTTGGCGGTGTTGATCACCGCGCCGATGCCGGTGGTCACGCCGCAGCCGATATAGCAGATCTTGTCAAAGGGCGCGTCCTTGCGCACCTTGGCCAGCGCGATCTCGGGCAGGACGGTGTGGTTGGCGAATGTCGAGCAGCCCATGTAGTGCAGGATCGGTGTGCCGTCGAGCATCGAAAAGCGGCTGGTGCCGTCGGGCATCACGCCCTGGCCTTGGGTCGTGCGGATCGCCTGGCAGAGGTTGGTCTTGGGGTTGAGGCAGTACTCGCATTCGCGGCATTCGGGCGTATAGAGCGGGATGACATGATCGCCGGGTTCTACCGAGGTCACGCCGGGGCCGATCTCGATCACCACGCCCGCGCCCTCATGCCCCAGGATCGCGGGAAAGGCGCCCTCGGGGTCGGCGCCCGACAGCGTGAAATCGTCGGTGTGGCAAAGCCCCGTCGCCTTGATCTCGACCAGAACCTCGCCGGCCTTCGGTCCGTCGAGGTTGACCTCCATGATTTCCATCGGCTTGCCGGCCTCGAGGGCCACGGCTGCGGTCGTGCGCATCGCTCGGTTCTCCTTCGTGTTCGTGCTTCGCGGTTGCCGTGACTGTGGGCGAAACCCGGCAATGATGCAATGATCGCCCGCCGCGGATGCGCGCCGCGCCGGGGTCTTGTGCCGGTCGGGGCCGGGTGATGAGTATTTTGGGCAAGATGAAGGATCGAAGACCGCCCCCATCTTCATCTTGCTGAAAATACTCGAGCCAGCCGCCGGCGTCTGGCGCCGGCGCCGGGCGGACTCGACTCCGGCGAAGGCGCTGCCTAATCTGGAACAAACAGGGAACATATACGGGAATCACACTGCTTCATGCCCGCCCGCCGGATTCTTTCGCTCTGGTTTCCCCGGCTCGGAGCCGAGCGTCTGCTGCGGCGGCTGGGGCTGCCCGAAGAGGTGCCCTTCGCCGTGGTGCGCGACAGCGGCAGATGCAGTTGATCGCGTCGCTCTCGCGCGCGGCCGAGGTGGCGGGGCTGCGCCGGGGCCAGCCGCTGCGCGACGCCCATGCCGCCTGCGCCACGCTGGTCACCCGGCAACAGAACCGCCGGGCCGAGGCGGCGTTTCTGGACACGCTCGGGCGCTGGGCGGGGCGGTTCTCGCCCCGGGTGGCAACAGAGCCGCCGGAGGGTCTGACGGTCGACATCACCGGCTGCGCCCATCTGTTCGGCGGCGAGGCGGCGCTGCTGGCGCAGCTGGAAGAGGGTGCCGCCGCGCTGGGGCTCACGGTGCGCGCGGGGATCGCCGACAGTGTCGGCGCCGCCTGGGCGCTGGCGCGTTTTGCCGGGGCGGCGCCGGGGGCGGTGCGGTCGGGCGACGCGATCGAGCAGGAGGCGCGCGCCACCCGCTCGCGCGCCGCCCGGCGCCGGCACTGGGAACGCGGCGGACCCGCCCCGATGGCGGTTGCGTCCGCGGGCGGACCTGCCCGCATCGCGCCGCCGGGGCGGTCCCGCGATCTGCTGGCCTCGCTGCCGGTGGCGGCGCTGCGGCTGGCGCCCGAGACGGTGGCGGGGCTCGCCCGTCTCGGTCTGCGTCGGGTGGGGGATCTGCTGGATCAGCCGCGCGCACCGCTCGCCCGCCGCTTTGGCCGGGAGGTGGTCTTGCGGCTCGACCAGGCGCTGGGAAAGGTGTCTGAACCGGTCTCGCCCGCCGGGCCGCTGCCGCGCTTCGCCATCCGGCTGAGCCTGCCCGAGCCGGTAGGGCGCGCCGAGGACATCCTCGCCGCCCTCGACCGGCTGCTGCCGCGGCTCTGCGCGGGCCTGCGCGCGGGGGGCCGCGGCGCGCGCCGGGTGCGGCTCGAGGCGTGGCGCGTCGACGACACCAGAGAGCGGATCGAGGCCGGGCTGGCGCGCGCGGCGGACGTGCCCGGGCGCATCCGCCCGCTCCTCGCCCACCGCATCGAGGAGATCGACGCCGGTTTCGGCATCGAGGTGCTGCGGCTCGAGGCGGTGGCGACCGAGCCGTTGCCGCCCCGCCCGGTCATCGGCCACATCGCCGCGATCGACAGCGCCCGCCCCGGTCGAGACCGCGAGACCGCGATCGACGATCTGATCGGCCGCATCGGCGGGCGCATCGGGCTCGAGGCGATCACCCGCCGCCATCCGGTCAGCAGCCACATCCCGGAAAAATGCGCGCAGGTGCTGGCCGCCGCCCGGTCGGAGCCGGCACGAGGCTGGCCCGCCCCGCCGGTGCCGCGCCCGCTGCTGCTGTGGCGGCCCGAGCCGGTCATCGCCCCCGACACCCCGCACCCGGCGGCCGAGTTCCGCTGGCGCGGGCGCCGCCACCGGCTGGCGGGCGCGCGCGGGCCCGAGCGCATCGCGCCGGAATGGTGGCTCGACGAGCCCGACTGGCGCAGCGGCGTGCGCGACTACTGGCAGGTGGTCACCGAAGACGGTGACAGGCTGTGGCTCTTTTTCGCCCACGGCGCGGCGAAAAGTCCGGGCTGGTTCTGCCAGGGCCGGTTCGCCTGAGCCCCATCCTCATCCCATCCTCATCCCATCCTCATCCGTGCCTCATTCCTCGCGCCCGCCGTTCGCGCCAGAGCGTGAAGAGCCCGGCGGCCACGATCAGCATCGTCCCGGCGGCGATGTTGATGCGGATGGTCTCGCCGAACACCGCGACCCCCACCGCGGTGGAGAAGGCCAGCTGGAAATAGGCGAAGGGCTGCACCGCGCTCGCCTCGGCCAGCTCATAGCACTTGATCAGCGTGAAATGCCCCAGCACCCCGGTTACGCAGAGCAGGGCCATCCAGGCCCAGTCCGGTGCGCTCATCGGTTCCCAGAACCAGATGCCGACCGCGGTCATCGCCACCATGCCGGTGGTGCCGGTCCAGAAAAAAGCTGGTGGCGGCGCTGTCGCGGATCCCGGCATAGCGGGTGAGCAGCCCGTAAAGCGCGAACATCAGCGCCGCAAGGAGCGGCACCACCGCCTGCGGCTGAAAGACGCCGAAGCCGGGTTCGAGGATGATGATGACGCCGACGAACCCCACCCCGATCGCCGCCCAGCGCCGCCAGCCCACGCGCTCGCCCAGCACCGGCCCCGACAGGGCGGCAATGAGCAACGGGTAGCAGGCAAAGACGGCGTGGCTTTCCACCAGCCCCAAAAGCGTGAACGCCAGCACCATGACGCAGATCTCGGCCACCAGCAGCACGCCGCGGAACGCCTGCAGCCGGGGATCGAGGTGGCCGCCGCGGCGCGGATGCCACCCGCGCGTCGCCCGGCCACGATGATGACGAAGGCGGCGAAGAACCAGTAACGGACCATCACCACCATCAGGACGTTGTATTCGCTGGCGAGGTGGCGCGAGAGGCCGTCCTGCACCGCGAAGATGAAGGTGGTGGCCACCATCAGCAGGATGCCAACGCGGGTATTCTGCTCGGTCATGCCGGGGGCCTTCGGGGACCGGGCTTGCAGGCCGTGGTCATGTGCCGCTTGCGGCCGTAACCGGGCACGCGGACGACGTCGAACCCGGTCGCGGCCAGCCTCCGCCGCACCGCCCCGGCGGCGGTATAGGTGGCGGCCGTCCCATCCGGAGCCGTGTGCGCGAAGACCTCCGCCATCAGCGGCGTCTCCCAGAGTTCGGGGTTTTTGGCTGGCGCGAAGCCATCGAGAAACCAGGCATCCGCCATGCCGCTCCACCCCGGCAGCGTGACCCTCGCATCCCCCGCGATCAGGCGAAACCGCAGGTCGGGCAGGTCGATGGCCGCCGCGCCCCAATGCGGTGCCAGTTCCGCCGCCGGCCCGGCAAGCGCGGCAAAGGCGGCCTGCGCGCGGCGCATCTCTTCGGGCGCCATCGGCCACGCCTCGAAGGCGGTATAGCGCAACGCCCCCGCCTGCCCGGCCTGGCGCCAGAGCCGCAGCGCCGCGAGCAGGTTGAGCCCGGTACCGAAGCCGAGTTCGGCGATGTGAAAACCGTCGTGAAACCGTCCCGGCAGCCGGTTGCCGGCGAGAAAGACATGCGCGCTCTCCGCCAGCCCGTCATCGAGGCTGAAATAGGGGTCGTCGAAGCGGCGCGAGACCGGCACCGCCCCGTGCCAGTCCACCTCCGCCGCCTCTCCGATTCCGTGCGTCATCCCGCCCTTTCCGGCCGCGCCTCTCTACACCCACGCGCTGGCTTGCGTTAGACCTGCGGGCAGACACTGCAGAGGAGCACGGGCAATGGCAAGGCCGGACGTCACGGTGAGGGGGGCGGGTATCTTCGGACTGGCGGTGGCCTGGGCCTGCCTGCAGAAAGGTGCGCGGGTGCAGGTGATCGACCCTGTCGGCCCCGGGGCGGGGTGCTCTGGCGGGGTGGTGGGCGCGCTGTCGCCGCACGTTCCCGAGGCATGGAATGACCTCAAGGCGTTCCAGTTCGACAGCCTGCTGATGGCCCGGGACTTCTGGGCCGGGGTAGAGCAGGTCTCGGGCATCTCACCGGGCTATGCACGGCTGGGCAGGCTGCAGCCCATCGCCGACGAAGGCGCGCTGAGGCTGGCCCGGGCGCGCGAGGAAACCGCGCGCGAGCATTGGGGCGACGCGGCCCTGTGGGAGGTGATCGAGACCCCGGCCGAAGGCTGGGCGCCGGTTTCCCCCACCGGGTATCTGATCCGCGACACGCTCAGCGCCCGTATCGACCCGCGCCGCGCCTGCGCCTCGCTCGCCGCCGCGCTGCACGCGCGCGGCGCCCGGTTGGTGCGGGAGGGCACGGCAGAGGGCAAGGTGGTACACGCCACCGGGGTGGCCGGATTGCAGGAACTGACGCAGGCGCTCGGCCGTACCGTCGGCGGCGGGGTCAAGGGGCAGGCGGCGCTGGTGCGTTTTGCCGCGCCCCAAAGCCCGCAGATTCATGCCGATGGCGTACTGGTGGTGCCCCATGCCGATGGCACGACGGCCGTGGGCTCGACCTCGGAGCGCGACTACGACGACCCCTCGAGCACCGACGAACGCCTCGACGAGGTGATCGAGCGGGCGATGCAAGCGGTGCCGGTGCTGCACGGGGCACGGGTGATCGAACGCTGGGCGGGGCTGAGGCCGCGGGCGCGGTCACGTGCCCCGATGCTGGGCGAACACCCGCTCCACCCCCGGCGAATACATCGCCAATGGCGGCTTCAAGATCGGCTTCGGCATGGCACCGAAGGCAGCCCGGGTGATGGCCGATCTGATGCTCGACGGCACCGACGGCATTCCCGAACGTCTGCGGCCCGAGGCGTCGCTCTGATCGCCGGAACGCATCGCGCCGCCCGGGTTGGCCCGGACGGCGCGGTTTTCAAAGGGTATCCCCGACCTCAGACGAAGATGACGTCGCCGCCGCTGAGTTCGGCAAGCTGCGTGTCCTCGAAGATGATCTCCTGCCCGCCGGCGGCGATGACCACATCGTCGCCCACCTGCGAGATGAACGGGAGAAGGTCCCCGGCGGAAAAGCCCCTGGGCAGCCCGACCAGGGCGAGATCGTCCACACCGGCCTCGAAATCGGTGATGGTCATGGAGTCGCCGCCGATGACGAAGGCAAAGACGTCGGCGTCGGCACCGCCGGTCAGCACATCGTTGCCGCTTTCGCTGACCAGGGTGTCCTTGCCGGCCCCGCCGTCGAGCGTGTCGTTGCCGCCCCGGCCTTGCAGCCAGTCGGCGCCATCATTGCCTTCGAAATGGTTGGCGTTGGCGTCGCCCTCGATCCGGTCGTTGAAAGCGGAGCCGCGCACGTTTTCGATGTTGTAGAGCCTGTCGGTAAAGGCATCGCCGTTCCAGGTGCCGATCGCGCCCTCAAGGACGAGGTCGACATGCACCCCGCTGTCATAGCCGCCGCGGTCGTAACGGATCGTGTCGACGCCACCGCCGCCATCGACGGTATCGTCGCCACCGCGCACGATGAAGGACTCGTCGCTGCCGCTGCCGAGGATCGAATCGTCGCCGTTTCCGGTACGCAGTTCCCAAACCCCGCCGTTTTCGCTGATGCCGTTTTCAGCGGGCACGCCGTGAGAAATTTGAACGGTGTCGGTGAACCCGTCCTGCTGGATGGTGCCGGCAGCCAGATCGGCCACGACCGGGCCGTCGCTCGTATGATAGCTGAGCCGGACCAGCCCGTCGCCCGAAAGGTTGAAGGTGTCGTCGCCCGGACCGCCCACGAGTTCGATCCATTGCTGGGCAGCGGTGTTGATGGTGAAGACATCGTCGCCACCGGTGCCGTTGACCTGCAGCCCGCCCGTGCTCCAGCCGGAATTGAGCGGGTTGGCCACGTCGAGAAGCGTGTTGGTGCCATCGGCCCCGGCGTCGATGGTGCCGGTGTTGGCCACGCCGTCGATGTTGACGGTGATCGGCTGGCTGAGATCCCAGTGATCCAGACCGACCCAGCCATTGACGATGTCCGCAAAGTCGATGGTGTCGTTGCCGGTCCCGGCCAGGATATAGTCGCCGGTGCCGTCATTGTCGCCGGGGTTGATCAGATCATCACCCGAACCGCCCATCAGCGTGTCGTTGCCGTCGCCGCCCATCAGCGTGTCGTTGCCGCCATTGCCGTCGAGCCGGTTGTCGCCCGCGTCGCCGGTGAGGCTGTCGTCGTGGTTGCTGCCGCGCACCCATTCGATGTTGCTCAGCGTGTCGCTGAAGGCGCTGCCCTGCCAGGTGCCGGTTGCGGTGCCGGCGGCGAGGTCCACGGTGACCCCGGTGTCGTATCCGCCGCGGTCGTAACGGATCGCGTCGAAACCGCCGCCGCCGTCGACGGTGTCGTCGCCGCCGCGCACGATGAAGGACTCGTCGTTGCCGCTGCCCAGGAGCGAGTCGTTGCCATTGCCGGTGCGGATTTCATTGATCGCGCCGTTGACGGTGTCGGTGAACCCGTCCTGCTGGATGGTGCCGGCGCCCAGATCGGCGACAACCGCGCCGTTGCTCTGATGATAGCCCAGCCGGATACTGCCGTCACCGGAGATGTTGAAGGTGTCGTCGCCGCCCTGGCCGATGAGTTCGGCCCATTGGTGGGCAGCGGTGTGGACGGTGAAGACATCATTGCCACCGGTGCCGCGTACCGACAGCCCGCCGGTGGACCAGCCGGCATTGAGCGGGTTGACCACGTTGATGAGCGTGTCGGTGCCCTCGGAGGCGGTCGCGATGGTGCCGGTGTTGGTCACGCCGTTGATGTTGACGCCGATCGGCCCGGTCAGATCATCGTGGTTCAGACCGACCCAGCCGTGGACGATATCCGAAAAGTCGATGGTGTCGTTGCCGGTCCCGGCCAGGATGCTGTCGCCGACGCTGCCGTCATTGTCGCCGGGGTTGATCAAATCATCGCCCGACCCGCCCAACAGCGTGTCGTTGCCGTCAAAACCGTTGAGGGTATCGTTGCCGCCGAAACCTTCGATGAAGTCATCGCCCGAGGTTCCGTCGAGCGGATCCGGGCCGGGGGGTGCCACCAATATAGTTCGCCATGAAACCTCTCCTTTTCAATTCCTCGGGCGTAATGGAGTGGAGTGAACCATCTCAGAACGAGCGTGTCCACACCTTTTCCGCGAAGAACGCGCATATTCTCGGACGCAGGAATCCGTCGCGGTCGGCCGCCCGGAGAAATCCTCCGGGGTTTGCAATCCCATGATTTGCCATGTTTGAGCGGTCACGCGCCCGTGCTGTCCGTGCCGCCTTTGCCGCTGCCGTTGCTGCGGCATCGGGTCTCAGCCGCGCCTCAGTTCATCAGCCCGGCATGGCGCATCGCGTCCTCGACCAGCGCCCTGGTCGGCCCGGCCAGCCCGGTGAGCGGCGAGCGCACCTCCTCGCTGCAAAGCCCGAGCTTGGACATCGCATACTTGACGCCCACCACCCCCGGTTCGGTAAAGATCGCACGGTGCAGCGGCATCAGCCGGTCCTGCAGCTCCAGCGCGCGGGCATAATCGCCAGAAAGACAGGCGTGCTGCACCTCGGCCACCAGCCGCGGCGCGACATTGGCGGTGACCGAGATCACCCCCTGCCCGCCCTGCGCGTTGAAGCCGTGGGCGGTGCCGTCCTCGCCGGAAATCTGGATGAAGTCCGTGCCGCAGGAAATCCGCTGCAGGCTGACGCGCGCGAGATCGCCGGTGGCGTCCTTGACGCCAATGATGCGGGGCAGCCTGGCCAGTTCGCCCATGGTCTCGGGGCTCATGTCGACGGCCGAGCGTCCTGGGATGTTGTAGATGATGATCGGCAGTTCGCAGCAGTCGTGCAGCGCGGTGAAATGGGCAATCAGCCCGCGCTGGGTGGGCTTGTTGTAATAGGGCGTGACCACCAGCGCGGCATCGGCGCCGACCTTTTCGGCGTGCCGCATGAAGCGGATCGCCTCGACGGTGTTGTTCGACCCCGCCCCCGCGATCACCGGCACCCGCCCGGCGGCGGCGCGCACCACCTCCTCGACCACGCGCTCGTGCTCGGCGTGGCTCAGCGTCGGGCTCTCGCCGGTGGTGCCCACCGGCACCAGCCCGTCGCTGCCCTCGCTGATATGCCATTCCACCAGGGTCTTGAGGGTCTCGTAATCCACCTCGCCGTTGCGGAACGGCGTGACCAGGGCGGGGAAGGATCCTTTGAACATCGGCGGGCTCCATCGTCTCGCGGGATCGTGGCGCGGGGCTGACGCGGGCGGCAAGCCGCCCGTCTAGCACCTTTGTGAGTGGACTTGCGCCGCGAAGCGCGCATAGGCTTGGCTTTGTTCTATCCTTCGCGCGGACGGGAAATGCAAGAGATGGTGCGCTTTCTCTTAACCGTTTTGGTGGTTTTCGGCCTCTCCGCCCCGGCCCCGGCCCCGGCGCAGCCGGATGGCGACCGAATCGCCCATCGGGTCGCGCCGAGGCCGCTGGCCAGCGCGCTCGACGCGGCGCGGGCCGGACGCTGGGAGGTGGCGGCACGACTCGCCGCCCGCGACGGGGCGGCGGCGGCGGCGGTGATCGAATGGATGCGCCTGAGCGCCGGGCTGGGCGAGCCGACGCAGGTGCTGGCCTTTCTTGCCGCCCACCCCGACTGGCCCGACCTCGACGCGCTGCGCCGGCGCAACGAGGAGGTCATGACCCGCGCCGGCTTTGACGACGTGCTGGCGTTCTATCGCGATTACCACCCGCGGACCGGCACCGGCGCGCTGAACCTCGCCCGCGCCCAGATCGCCCGCGGCGAGGCGGGCGACGCCGAGGCCGGCGTCGTGCTGGCCTGGCGCACGCTCGATCTGTCGGCGGACGAGCACGACGCCTTTGTCGCCGCGCACGAGGCGCTTCTGAAACCGCACCACGCGGCGCGGCTGGAGATGGCGCTGTGGCGGGGGCTGCGCGACGCACGGCAGATGCTGCCGCTGGTGGACGACGAAACCCGTGCCCGCGCCGAGGCGCGACTGAAGCTCAAGGGTGGCGGCGACATCGCCGATGCCGATCTGCCCAAGGGCGGCGCCACCGACGCCGGCATCGCCTATGAACGCTTTGCCCGGGACATCGATCGCGGCCGTTCGGAGGCGGCGATCAAGCGGATCATGACGCAGAGCGACCTGCCCGGGGCTGGGCGAGCCCGAGCGCTGGGCCGGCTGGCGGCGCCATCTGGCGCGCGCCGAGATGCGTGCCGGCAACGCCGCCACCGCCTATCGGCTGGCGGCGCATCACCAGCTGGTCGAGGGTCGAACTATGCCGATCTGGAATGGCTGGCGGGGTATCTCGCGCTGAGGCATCTCGGTGCGCCGGAACTGGCGCTCGACCATTTCCAGCGCTTCCGCGCGGCGGTGGAAAGCCCGATCTCGCTGGGCCGCGCGGGCTACTGGCTGGGCCGCGCGCAGGAGGCGCTGGGCGACGCCGAGGCGGCGCAGATCTCCTATGCCTTCGGCGGGCAGTTCCAGACCAGCTTTTACGGGCTGCTGGCCGCCGGGCGCGCCGGACTTGCGCCCGATCCGGCGCTTGCCGGGACACCACCTGCGGGAGGCTGGCGGCAGGCCGGGTTCGCGCGGACGCCGCTTTCACGGCCGCGGTGTTGCTGCACGCCGCCGGGCAGGACCGCACCGCCGAGCGGTTCCTGGTCGCGCTTGCCGGTACGCTGGACGAGGACGGGCTGCGCCGCCTCGGGCTCGCACTCGAAGAGATGGAGGCACCGCATCTGCAGGTGATGGTCGGCAAGGCCGCGGCCGAACGCGGCATCATGGTGCCCGGCCCCTACTACGCGCTGCACCCGCTGCGCGAGATGGACCTGCCGGTGCCGGCCGAGCTGGCGCTGGCGATTGCCCGGCGGGAAAGCGAATTCGACGCCTCGGTACAGAGCGGCGCCGGCGCGCAGGGGCTGATGCAGCTGATGCCGGGCACCGCCAGCGACATGGCCCGCGCCCTGGGCCTCGAGAACGCGCGCGGCCGCGCCCTGACCGACTGGCGCTTCAACGCCCGACTGGGCGCGGCCTATCTCGCCCGGCTGGTCGAGCGCTTCGACGGCAACGTGATCATGGTCGCGGCGGGCTACAACGCCGGCCCCGGCCGGCCGCTGCGCTGGATCGAGGAGATGGGCGATCCGCGCGGCGGCGGCGAGGAGGAGATCGTCGACTGGATCGAGCACATCCCGTTTCGCGAGACCCGCAACTACGTGATGCGGGTGGCCGAAAGCCTGCCGGTCTACCGCGCCCGGCTGGGCAAGGCCCCGCTGCCGGTGCCGTTCGGGCAGGAGCTTTCGGGCGCCAGCCTGCGGGTTCTGGCGCTCGATTAGGGCGTGTCGCGTTCAAATAGGAAACGGCTCGACGGCGGGCACGCGACGGGCGGGTGCTTCAATCAAACGCGACACGCTATAGGGCTTGGGGGCCGGGACGGGTCTGTCCGGGGCCCGCGACCGGGCCTGTCAGGGGGCTTTGCCCAGCCGCTTGTGGTGGCTGACGCGGCCGTCGCCCTGCGCCTTGATGCGGGTCATGGCCGCGCGCAGCGGCTCGTACGCCACGGCCATGTCGCGTGCGTTGGCATGGATGAGCGTGTCCGGGTCCGCGACCCAGGCCACATGGCCGGGCCAGAAGAACAGATCGCCCCGGCGCGGTGGTGTGCCCTCGAGCAGTGCATGGCCAAGTTCGGCGGCCTGCTGATGACTGTCGCCGGGGCAGGCGATGGCGCAGGCGAGACAGGCGATCTGGACAAGCCCCGAACAGTCGATGCCGAAGGCGCTGTTGCCACCCCAGAGATAGGGCGTGCCCAAAAGCCGCTCGGCCACCGCCACCGGATCAGTGGCAGGCAGATCGAGCGGGCCGAGATGCACCGCCGGCACGAACCCCCGCGGCGTTTCGGCAAAGGCGCCCACGATGCCGGTGACGGTGAGCAGGCTGCCGAGGCTGAGCGCGGCGGTCTCGCGCGACTTGAGGTCGGGGGCGGGGTAGAGATGGGTGGCGCGGACGCTGACCCGGTGGCTGGGCGCGGGCAGGTCGGCGAGGCTCTCGCGCCGCATCCAGCCGGGATAGCCGTCGCGCAGCGCCTCGACCCGCACCCAGTCGCCCTGCTCGTCGTGTAGGCGCACCGCCTCGCCCATCAGGAGCTGACGGTCGCGCGCGCCGTAGGGGTCGCGCAGCAAGTCCGCCACAGGGACCGCGACCCCGAGAACCCGCGCGGTCATGGCCGGTGTTGAGGGGCGCTGCCCCTCTTGGCCTGCGGCCAGTTCACCCCGGAGTATTTGGGGCAAGATGAAGACATGGGGGCGCTCACAGCTTCATGTCCCTGGCAGCACCTCGGGCAGCGCGTCGAGCAGCGCGCGCGCGCCCATGCCGACGCCGCCCTTGGGGCGCGCGGGCGCATCCTTGGGCGTCCAGCCGTAGATATCGAAATGGGCGTAGCGCGCGGCGCCGGCAAAGCGGCGCAGGAAGAGCGCGGCGGTGATGGCGCCGGCGAAACCGCCCTTGGGGGCGTTGTCGAGATCGGCGATGCCGGGCTCGATCATCGCCTCGTAAGGCGTGTGAAACGGCAGCCGCCAGACCGGGTCGGCGACCCGCGTCCCGGCGGCATCCAGCGCGGCCGCAAGCGCCGCGTCATCGGTGAAATAGGGGGCGATGTCGGGCCCCACCGCCACCCGCGCCGCGCCGGTGAGGGTCGCCATCGACACCATCAGGTCGGGCGCCGCCTCGGCCCCCAACGCCAGCGCGTCGGCCAGCACCAGCCGGCCCTCGGCATCGGTGTTGTTGACCTCGACCGTCAGCCGGTTGCGCGCCCTGAGGATGTCGCCGGGGCGGAACGCCGCGCCCGAGACGGCGTTTTCCACCGCCGGCACCAGCACCCTCAGCCGCAGTTTCAGCCCCAGCGTCATGATCATGCGCGCCAGCCCCAGCACCGTGGCGGCGCCGCCCATGTCCTTCTTCATCAGCGCCATGCTGTCGCCGGGCTTGAGGTTGAGCCCGCCGGTATCGAAGCAGACCCCCTTGCCCACCAGCGTCAGCGCCGGGCCGGCATCGCCCCAGCGCAGGTCGATGAGCCGCGGCGCGCGGGCGGCGGCGCGGCCGACGGCGTGGATGAGCGGCAGTTCGCGCGCAATGAGATCGTCGCCCCGGATCACCTCGATCGCGGCGCCTTGGGCGCGCGCCAGATCGGCGCAGGCGGCCTCGAGTTCGTCCGGGCCCATATCGGCCGCCGGCGTGTTGATGAGATCGCGGGTCAGGAACTCGCCCGCGGCGATGGCGGTGAGGCGCGCGGCATCGACGCCGTCGGGTGCGACGAGGCGGGCGGACGCCGGGGTCTGGTCGTGGTAGCGGTCAAAGGCGTAGCCGGCCAGCAGCCAGCCCAGCGCCTCTTCCCCGGCGCGCCCGGGCGCCAGCCCTTCCAGGCGATAGACACCCTCGGACAGGGCCGCGGCGGCGGCGGCGAGGTGGAAGCGGCCGCGCGCGCGGGCCTCGGGGGTGCCGTAGCCCGCCAGCGCCATCGCCAGGCCTCCGTCCTCGGCGGGCACCGTCAGGACGCGGCCGAGTTTCGCGGTGAACCCGTTGGCGCGCAGCCATTGCGCGACGCGGCCCGGCCGGGCTGCGGTCCGAGGCGTCGAGCGCGTCCTCGGCGACGATGTGAAGCGGGATGGCGGGGGTGCCGGGCGGGGCGAATTCGGGGGTCATGCGGATCTCTGAGCAAGGGGGTGTGCCACCTGCCCAGCCTAGCCGCCCGCGCGCCGCCCGCAAGCCCCTCTCAGCCCGCCGGCAGATCCCATATCCGCGCCAGCGATACCTCGCCCACGCGCCCGAGCCGCGCCATCGTGGCCGCCAGCGCCACCGCATCGCCACGCTGGCTGCAGGCCGCGACATCGCGCGCCACCCGCGCCAGTGCCGGCATTCCCCAACTGGTCGGCGATGGCGCCCATGCTGCGGGCGTATCTGCGCATCTCGTCCGTCTCTGTGCGCCGGTGCAGGCCTTCGAGCTGACCCAACCGCGCCGAAAGCTCCTGCAGCGCACGGCTGACCACGTCTTCGGCGGCGCGATGCCCCAGCCGCACGAACAGCTCTTCCAGCCGGTCCGGGTCGAGCCGCACCGACTCCGTCTGTTCGAGACGTGTCACCTGTCCCAAATCCGCACCCCTCGAACCAATGCCCCCCCGGGCCAGGCCGCCATACTGGCTCCGGGCGGTTCCCAAATGGTTTCCGGTGCGGGCAATTCTCGCTCGAATTCTCGGTGAATACGGATTATCAGGACGTACCGTAAATCACCTGTGACGAGGAACAACATGAACGAGGCGCGCCCACTGCCTGGCTATCTGGTCGAGCGCTATCGCGGCTGGAAGGCCACGAAATACAAGGAAAACGAGGCCTGGTACCGCCATCTGGCCCAGCAGGGCCAGCACCCGCGCGCGATGGTGATCAGCTGCTGCGACAGCCGTGTGCACGTCACCTCGGTCTTTGGTGCCGATCAGGGCGAGTTCTTCTTGCTCCGCAACATCGCCAACTCTGGTGCCGCCGCATGTCGTCGACGGCGAGCATCACGGCACCTCGGCGGCGGTGGAATTTGCGGTTTCGGCGCTCAAGGTGCCGCATGTGATCGTCATCGGCCATTCCGACTGCGGCGGGGTCGCGGGCTGCGACGCGATGTGTTCGGGACACGCCCCGAACTGGAGGAAAAGACCAGCTTCGTCGGTCGCTGGATGGATATCCTGCGCCCCGGCTACGAGCGCGTCAAGGACATCACTGACCGCACCGAGCGCACCGGCGCACTGGAAAAGCAGGCGATCCTGATATCGCTCGAAAACCTGATGACCTTTCCCTTTGTCGCCGAGGCGGTGCGGGGCGGCACGCTCACCCTGCACGGGCTCTGGCACGACACCGGCGAGGGCGCGCTCGAGCAGTACGACGCCGCAAGCGATCGCTTCAAGCCGCTCTGAGGCGGCGCGCGGCTATTGCAGCACCTTGCCCTCGGGCCATTTCAGCCGGTGCGTCAGGGTGATGGTCTTCGTCTCTCCCGACGGCAGGTCGAAGCGCCAGGCCAATACGCCGCGCTTGCCGTCGAGGTTTTCCTCGGCGGCTTTCGGCGTTGCGTTCCAGCTGATCTGCAGATCCTCCTGTTCGGAATAGGGCACGCGGTCGATCACCCGCATCGACCAGTCCTCTGCGGTCAGGTTCTCGACCTCGATGCGGACCTCCTCGGTCAGTTCGCTCGAGCGCGTGATCACACCGCGATCGCCCTCGCTGCGGTCCAGCACCGTGCGGGTGACCTGCAGCCCCTCGATCGGCCCGAAGGCTAGTTCGGCCCTGGCCCCGGCCGGGATCATGTCGAGCGGACGGCGGGCGATGAAGCGGCCGTCGAGATAGAAGCTCGCCTCGTGCGTGGGCAGGATCGGCTCGTCGCTCTCGTTGGTCATCCGCGCCACCAGAAAGGCGGTGCTGTCCGAAAGCGGCGCGGCCTGTGCCACGGGCTCGGCCGTGGCCGTCAGCGTGCCCAGTGCGATGCGCACCGGATCGGCGCCCGAGGCGACCGACACCGGGTCGGGGTAGGCATAGCTTACCGACAGCCCCTCGAACTCGGGCGCGGCCTCGACCGTCTTGGCGGTGGCGCGATCCTCCATCGCCAGGCCGGAGGAAAACGCGACTTCGGGCTCGGCCCGCACCTGTGGCACCGGTGCGTCGGGATCGGTGATCCGGCGCAGCCATGGCCAGACCTCGCCGGGCTCGGTGCGCTGGCTGGGGCGGCTCGTCGAGAGCCGCAGCGCCACGTCGCGCCAGTTCTCGCCGGTGGATTGCATGACCAGCGCGCCGCGCTCGATCCCGAGCCGGCCGGTCTCGCGCGCAAGCCGCAGGTCATAGACCGGCTGCCAGCCGGCCTCGGGGGTGGTGTAGGTGACGGTGAGCCGGCCCTCGGTCGCCGCCTCGGCCCGCACTGAAACCGCCAGCATCGCGCGCTTTTCTGTTTCGGGGACCAGCGCCGCCAGGGCTCTGGACAGCGCGCTTGAGGTCCTCGCGCAGTTCCTTGAGGTCGCGGTTGGCCTCGGCGGCGCGGCGTTTGGCGTCCTCGGCCGTGCGCAGCGCGGCAAGCGTTTCCTCCCCGATCATCGTCACCCGGGGCGCGCAAGGCCTCCGGGTCGCGCCCGGCCACGCCCTCGGCCCCGCCCAGCGCGTCGAGAAAACCGATCCGCGCGCGCGCCGCACGGCCTTCGAGCTTTATTGCCTCGACCTTTGCCTCGCCGTCGCGCAGCGCCGCTTCCAGCCGCTCGACCTCGGCCTCGGCCGCGTCGATGGCGGCATCGGCCTCGGGCGTGCGCGGCGGCACGAAATCGTCGCGGGTGCTGAGACTGCCCATTGCCGCGCCCTCGACCGCGACCCGGACCGAGGCAAGCGGCGTGCCGTGCGGCAGATCGGTCAGAACGAGGTTGTGCGCGCCCTCCGGCAGCGAGAACGGCACCTCGCGGGTGACCGTCGCGCCATGCGGATAAAGCGTGACGGCGGTCACGTCCGAGGAAAGCGCGATGTCGTCGGCCAGCGCGGCGGCGGGCAACAGGGCCAGAAGGATCGGAAGCGGGCGCAGGAACATGGGGCAGGTCTCCGGGCGGCTGGGGCGTCTGTCCGCAAGACTGCGCCACCCCCGCCCCCCGGCGCAAGGGGGTTTCGGCAACGGCTGGAAATGGCGTCGCGGCTGCGCGGATTCCTGCCCCGCGGGGGGGGGGTGACTGCAACGTGAGCCCCCGATCGACGAACTGTGGGGTGCGTCGGCCCGTCCCTGAGCCCGCCGGTTCGGCCCTCAAACGCCCCGCAGGAGCGTTTGCCGGGCATTTCCCCTGTTGCGCCATTGGTCGGGGCGACAATGGCAATGCAAGGGCTCGGGTCTCAGCCCTTTTTCAGCATCCGCGCGCCCAGCGTCTCGGCGATCTGCACGGCGTTGAGCGCGGCGCCCTTGCGCAGGTTGTCCGAGACACACCACAGGTTCAGCCCGTTCTCGATCGTCGAATCCTGCCGGATCCGGCTGATGAAGGTGGCGAAGTCGCCGACGCATTCGATCGGCGTGACGTAGCCGCCGGCCTCGCGCTTGTCGATCACCATGATGCCGGGTGCCTCGCGCAGGATGTCACGGGCCTCGTCCTCGTCGAGAAACTCCTCGAACTCGATGTTGATCGCCTCGGCATGGCCGACAAAGACCGGCACCCGCACACAGGTGGCGGTGACCCTGATCGAAGGGTCGACGATCTTCTGGGTCTCGGCCATCATCTTCCATTCCTCCTTGGTCGAGCCGTCCTCCAAGAAGACGTCGATATGGGGAATGACGTTGAAGGCGATCTGCTTCTGGAACTTCTTCGGCGGCACATCGTCGGTGGGGTTGTAGACCGCCTTGGTCTGATCCCCAGAGCTCGTCGATACCCTCCTTGCCGGCACCCGAAACCGACTGGTAGGTCGAGACCACCACCCGCCTGATCCGCGCCCGGTCATGCAGCGGCTTGAGCGCCACCACCATCTGCGCGGTCGAGCAGTTGGGGTTGGCGATAATGTTCTTCCTGGCGTAGCCCTCGACCGCCTCGGGGTTCACCTCGGGCACCACCAGCGGCACGTCGGGGTCGTAGCGGTAGAGCGAGGAGTTGTCGATCACCACGCAGCCCGCCTTTGCCGCCTTGGGTGCATAGATCCTGGTCGCGTCCGAGCCGATGGCGAAGAGCGCGATGTCCCAGCCGGTGAAATCGAAGGTGTCGAGGTCCCGGGTCTTGAGCGTCCGGTCACCGAAACTCACCTCGGTGCCGAGCGACCGGCGGCTTGCCAGTACCGCGATCTCGTCCACCGGAAACTGGCGCTCGGCCAGGATGTTCAGCATTTCGCGGCCCACGTTGCCCGTGGCGCCGGCGACGACGACCTTGTAGCCCATGTTCTCCGTCTCCATAGCGGGGTTGCGGCCGCGTCATACCGGGCTTTGCGGGGTGATGAAAGGGGGTACGCCGGTCAGTTCAGATTGTCGCGGCTGAAAAGATAGATGCAGAGCCCGATCAGCAATGCCAGGGCGAAAAAGCCAAAGATCGCGCCATATCCCGCCAGCGCCCCCTCCTGCGACGCTGCGGCGTGCAGCGGCCCGGTGACGAACTGCGCCGCCCCGACGCCGCCGATGCCGAAGAGATTGAGCAGCGTCACCCCGCGGCCGGCCAGGTGATCGGGAAAGAAGCTGCGCCCATGCGCGACGAGCATCGGGAAGGAGGCGCCGAAAAAGCCCACCATCGCCAGCAGCGTCACCGACAGCGCGACGCTGCGGTCCGGCCACGTCCAGAGCGCGGCGATGGCCAGCAGCGCAAACAGGTTACCGAAGAAGTTCACCCACTTGCGGCTGCGAAAGACCCGGTCGAGGGGCCCGTAGGCCAGCGTCCCGGCAATCATCGCCGCCCCCATCACCAGCGTGGCCTGCCCGACCTGCGCCGTGCTCAGCGAAAAGACATCCGCCGGTAGGGCCCCGCCCAGAGCCCGCGCAGCGCCGCCGCCGGCGCGTAGCCCACGAACATTATCGGCAGGATCGCCCAGATCGCCGGGATTTTCAGCAGGTCGAGCACCGAGCCGCGGCCATCGCCATCGGCGCGTTCGGGGTCGCGCACGAACACCCAGATACCCAGCGCCACCACCGCCGACATCGCCCCGAGCCCGGCCAGCGAGGCGCGCCAGCCCAGGGTCTCGGCCGCCAGTGCCATCGGGTAGGAGGCCACCAGATTGCCCAGCGAGCCGCCCCCCAGCATCAGCGCCGCCAGGGTGGCGAACTGCGCCGGCGGAAACTGGCGCGCGAAGATGTAGTAGGAGGCCATCAGCACCGGCGCGCAGCCAATCCCGATCAGGGCCATGGCGATGCTGACATGCAGCGGCCCCGTCGCCAGCGCAAACAGGATCGCGCCGCCGCCGCCGCCCAGCAAGAGCAGTGCCGACGCGGTGCGGCGCGGGCCGATCCGGTCGAGCGCCCAGCCCACCGGCAGCTGCATCGCCGCGAAGGCGATGAACCACAGCCCCGAGGCAAAGGCGAGATCGTCCGGTCCGGCGCCGATATCGCTTTGCAGCACCCCACTCAGCACCGCCAGGAAGGCGCGGAAGAACTGGCTGAGCACATAGGCAAGGCAAAGCAGGGTCAGACCTGCGCGCATGGACGGGCTCCTTCGCAGAGGGGACGCGGTTGGGTGGCACGGAACCGGCCCTTGGCAAGCCGCTAGCACGCACGCCGGTCGCGTCGGGAAAAGCGGGACGTAGGAGAGCGTACCGGCTGGTCAACGCGGCCGGGCGGCGTCGAGGGCGGCGCGAAAGAGCTCGCGGCTGCCGATCTGGTTGGCGAGGATCAGGATCAGCCGGGCATTGAGCGCGGCGCTCTCGGCCTCCGAGAGTCCTTCGTGCGCGGCCAGCAGATCGGCGTAGAGTTCGTCGGGGGCGTCGATCCCGGGAGAAAGCGAGAGGCGGGTCATGGCGTGGCTCCGAGCGCGCGGGAAAGCGCGGTGGCGATGGTCGCGGGGGCGGCATCGGCCCAGCGGGCGGCGACGTGCTGATCGGGACGGATGAGATAGAGCGCGCGGGGCGCGTCGCCGAGATAGCGCGCGCGCATCTCGTCGCCGGGCGCAGGCACGGCCAGCGGCGCGGTGCCCGGCACCTCGGGCGCCGGCATCCCGAGCGCCATCAGGACAAAGCCGTGGCCAAGCCGGTCGAGCAGGAAGCCCGGCTCCAGCGGCGCGTCGGGGCAGGGCGCGCCGGGGCGGCTGCGTGCCGGGCCTTCGGGCAATCCGTCGGGGGTGTTGAGGGCCGATCCGTCATGGATCGTGGGCACCGACAGGCGGCCGGAATTCACCAGCGGGCGGGCAAACTCGCAGCGCTCCGAGAGATCGAGAACCGCGTCGCGGAAGGTGCGGCTCATCGCCGATTTCGGGGTGATGAAATCCGTCGAGCGGGTCGAGGCGAGGATGTTCTCGTCGGCCGCCTGCAGGCGCTCGGCGTGATAGCTGTCGAGCAGCGCCTCGGGCGCCTCGCCGGCGATCACCGCCGCCAGCTTCCACGCGAGGTTGTCGGTGTCCTGAATGCCGGAATTGGCCCCGCGCGCGCCAAACGGCGAGACCTGATGCGCGGCGTCGCCGGCAAAGAGTACGCGGCCGTGGCGAAACCGCTCCATCCGGCGGCACTGGAAGGTGTAGATCGACACCCACTCCAGCTCGAACGCCACATCGGGCCCCAGCATCTGGCGGACCCGCGCCCTGACGCGCCCGGGCTCCTTCTCGCGCTCGCGGTCGATGTCCCGGCCCAACTGCAGGTCGATCCGCCAGACCCCGTCGGGCTGCTTGTGCAGGAGCGCCGACTGGCCGGGATTGAAGGGCGGATCGAACCAGAACCAGCGTTCGGTCGGAAACTCCGCCTGCATGGTCACGTCGGCGATCAGGAAATTGTCCTCGAAGACGCGGCCGGCAAATCCGAGCCCCAGCGCCTCGCGCACGGGCGAGCCGGCGCCGTCACAGGCGACCAGCCACTCCGCCTCGATCCGGTAGGGGCCCTCGGGGGTGTCGATGTCGAGCGCGACATGGTCGCCCGCGGCCTCCACCCCGGCCACGCGATGGGCGCCGCGCAGGTCGATCGACGCGCCCGCCGCCTGCAGCGCGCGCAGCCGCGCCACCATGTCGTGTTCGAGGTGGTATTGCTGCAGGTTGATGAAGGCCGGACGGCGGTGGCCGGTTTCGGCCAGGAGGTTGAATTCATAGACCTTGCGGTCGCCGAAAAAGACCTTGCCGAGGTTCCATTGCACGCCCTTGTCAACCAGGGCATCCCCAGCCCCAGCCGGTCGGCGATTTCGAGCGTGCGCTTGGCAAAGCAGATCGCGCGCGAGCCGTGCGAGACCTTGTCGTTATCGTCGAGCAGGACCAGCGGCACGCCCCGCTGCCCCAGATCGAGCGCCGCCGCCAGCCCCACCGGGCCGGCGCCCACGACGACGACCGGATGGCGCACCGGCACGCGCGCGTCCTGATCGGGCGAGCGGGCATAGGGGTAAAGCGGATTTTCGAAAATCTGCGTCATCGCCTCGTTGTCCGGCATGGCCATTCCTCGCGCGCGGCGGGGGGCCGTGTTCAGCCCTGCAGCGCCGCCCACATCTCGCGGTCGCGCTCGGCGGTCCAGATGCGGGGGTGTCGATGCCGCGGGCCTCGTCATAGGCGCGGGCGACGTTGAAGGGCAGGCAATGCTCGTAGATGGCATAGTCCGCGAATTTTGGATCGCAGGCGGCGCGCACCGCGTCCCAGGCCTCTTTCAGGGTGCCGCCCCGCGCCGCCACGCGGGCCGCGGGCGCATAGGTGCTCTCCACGAAATCGCGGGTGTTCTCGATCGCGGCGTTGACCATCTCGCGCCCGACCAGCGCGTCGCCCCGCCCCGGCGCGATGGCGTCGACGTCGAACCACGCGATTTCGTCGAGCGTATCGCCCCAGTCGCCGAAATGGCCGTCGCCGCAATAGCAGGCCGAGTGGTATTCGACGATGTCGCCGGTGAACATCACGTTCTCGTCCGGCACGTGGATGACGATGTCGCCGGCGGTGTGGGCGCGGCCCAGATGCATCAGGTCGACCCGCCGGTTGCCGAGGTAAACCGTCATCCGGTCGGAAAAGGTCGTGGTCGGCCAGGTCAGGCCGGGGATGCTTTCATGGCCCTCGAAGAGGCGGGGAAAGCGCTGGAATTCGCTGTCCCAGTCCTCCTGCCCGCGTTCGGCCACCATCGCGCGGGCGGTGTCGGACATGATGATCTGGTCGGCGCCGTAGGCGGCCGCGCCCAGCACCCGCACGGCATGGTAATGCGTCAGCGCCAGGTGGGTGATCGGCTTGTCGGTCACCTCGCGGATGCGGGCAATGACCTGCCGCGCCAGCCGCGGGGTGGCCTGGGCCTCGACCACCATCACCGCATCGTCGCCGATGATGACGCCGGAATTGGGATCGCCCTCGGCGGTGAAGGCCCAGAGCCCGCACCCCACCTCGGTAAACGAGACGGTCTTTTCGCTCATGTCGCCCCGGGATGCGAATGTCTTGCTCATGTCAGTGCCTCCACGTTTTGCTCGATGGCGCCGAACAGCGACCGGCCGCCATCGTCTTCCATCCATATCCTGACCCGGTCGCCGGGGCCAAGGAAAGCTGTCCGCGCCGCCCCGGTCCGGATGGTCTCGACCATGCGCTGCTCGGCAATGCAGGAATAGCCCCTGCCGCCCTCGGCCACCGGCCGCCCGGGGCTGCCGTCGCCGTCGCGGTTCGACACCGTGCCCGAACCGACGATGGTGCCCGCCGCCAGCGCCCGCGTCCTAGCCGCGTGGGCGATGAGGGCGGGAAAGTCGAAGGTCATGTCGACCCCGGCATCGGCGCGCCCGAAGGGCCGGCCGTTGAGATCGACGCAGAGCGTGCCGTGCAGGCGGCCGCCATCCCATCCCGGCAGCGCCCGCGGCGCGACCGCCAGCGGCGAGAACGCGCAGGCCGGTTTCGACTGCACGAAGCCGAACCCCTTGGCCAGCTCATCCGGGATGAGCGCCCTGAGCGAGATGTCGTTGCAAAGCATCACCAGCCGGATCGCGGCGCGCGCCTCCTCCGCGCCGGCGCCCATCGGCACGGCTCCGGTGATCACCGCCACCTCGGCCTCGAAATCCATGCCCCAGTCGGGTGCCCCCCGGATCGGCGCGGTGGGCGCCAGGAACCCGTCCGAGCCGCCCTGATACATCAGCGGATCGTGCCAGAAGCTCTCGGGCATTTCCGCGCCCCGCGCGCGGCGTACCAGCGCGACATGGTTCACATAGGCCGAACCGTCGAGGAACTGATAGGCCCGCGGCAAGGGCGAAAGGCATCGCGCGGGGTAGAACGGCTCTTCCGGCCCGGGCGCCGGCATCGCCGCCCCGTCGAGCATCGCCTGCAACGTCATCCCCGGCACCATCCGGCAGGTGGCGAGATCGTCCGAGACCACCGCCAGCCGCCCGTCGGGCGTGCCGTCATCGAGCGTGGCGTATCTCATCGCGCAGCCCCGCCATCGCGCACCACCCGGCATTTCATCTTTCTGAAAATACTCAAGAACTCCGTCACTTTCGGCCCGGCGTCCCGTCGAACTTCTTGCCGATGTCGGCCCAGCAATCGACGTAGTCGTCCTGCAATGGCGCCTCCTTGGCGGCAAAGCGCGTGAGGTGCTGGGGAAACCGGGTCTCGAACATGAACGACATGGTGTTGTCGAGCTTTTCGGGTTTCAGCTCGGCATTCGACGCTTTCTCGAAGGCTTCGCGGTCGGGGCCGTGGGGCAGCATCATGTTGTGCAGGCTCATGCCGCCGGGAACGAACCCTTGCGGCTTGGCATCGTACTGGCCGTAGATGTTGCCCATCAGCTCGGACATGATGTTCTTGTGATACCGGGGCGGGCGGAAGGTGTCCTCCATCACCATCCAGCGCTCGCGAAAGAGGGCGAAGTCGATATTGGCGGTGCCCGGCACCCCCGAGGGCGCGGTCAGCACGGTGAATATCGACGGGTCGGGGTGATCGAAGAGGATGGCGCCGACGGGGCAGTAATTGCTCAGGTCGTATTTCAGCGGGGCATAGTTGCCGTGCCAGGCGACCACGTCGAGCGGGCTCTGACCGATCTCGCAGCGGTGGAACTGGCCGCACCACTTGATCGTGACGCCCGAGGGCGTCTCGCGGTCCTCGAAGGCGGCGACAGGGGCCTTGAAATCGCGCCGGTTGGCCATGCAGTTGGCGCCGATCGGGCCGCGGCCGGGCAATTCGAACTTCTGCCCGTAGTTCTCGCAGACGAATCCGCGCGCCGGCCCTTCGAGCAGTTCGACCCGGTAGACGAGGCCGCGGGGGATGAGCGCGATCTCGCGTGGCGCGATGTCGATCACACCGAGTTCGGTGCAAAACCGCAGCCGGCCCTCCTGCGGCACCACCAGCAGTTCGCTGTCGGCGGAATAGAAGTATTCGTCGACCATCGACGCGGTGACCAGGTAGATGTGGCTGGCCATGCCGACCTGGGTGTTGACGTCGCCGGCGGTGGTCATGGTCCGCATCCCGTCGAGCCAGGTCAGCGCCTCGCCGGCGTGCGGCACCGGATCCCAGCGGTACTGGCCCAGCGACACCACGTCGTCGATGACATGGGGGGCCGATTTCCAGTAGGGCAGATCGACCCGCCGATAACGCGAGGAATGCTTGACCGAGGGGCGGATGCGATAGCACCAGGTGCGTTCGTTCTGGTGGCTCGGCGCGGTGAAGGCGGTGCCCGAGAGCTGTTCGCCGTAGAGCCCGTAGGCGCATTTCTGCGGGCTGTTCATGCCCTGCGGCAGCGCGCCGGGCAGCGCCTCGGTCTCGAAATCGTTGCCGAAACCGGGCATGTAGCCCGCAAGCGTGCCGGCGGGGCTGGCGGCGCGGGTCAGGCCGCTGGGGTGCTGATCATACATCTCCGACTCCTCTTATCGACCGGTGCTAATGGTTGAATGTGTATCTAACAAGGGGGATCGCAACCCGCATGCAATGCCTGTCCGGCGCGCCGCCGCCCGGCCGCGCCCGGCCGGGGCCCGGTTCGGGCCCCCTCGGGCGGGGTTTACTTCCGCCCGCCATTGGCATTCTGCTGGCGGCCATGACCGACCATGCCAAAGGCCTTCTGATCACGACGCTGGGCGTGCTCTTCGTGGTGCCGGATTCGCTCTTCGTCCGGCTGATCGAGGCCGAGCCGATCGTGATCGCGTTCTGGCGCGGGCTGACCACCGGGGCGATCATCCTCGGCGTGTTGCTGGCGGCACAGGGCACCGCCGGCTTTCGCGCGGTGGCGCGCGGCGGCTGGCCGGCGGCGGTCTATGTGGGGCTCATCGGCTTTACCTCGCCGGGCTTCGTGCTGGCGGTCGGCAATACCTCCGTCGCCAACGTGGTCTTCATCTTTGCCGCGATGCCGGTCTTTTCGGCCGTTTTCGCGCGGGTGTTCCTGGGCGAGCCGATTGGCCGGCGGGTCATCCTGACCATGGCCGTGGTGATCGCGGGGCTCGGCATCATCGCCTACGGGTCGTCCGAAAACGCCGTCGCCTCGTGGCGGGGCGACATCATCGCGGTGATGGTCTGCGCGGCCTATGCCGGGGCGCTGACGGCGGTGCGGCGGCTGCGCGCGATCTCGATGATCCCGGCAATCCCGATCGCCTACCTGCTGTCGGCCGTGATGATCCTGCCCTTCATCGCGCCCTCCGGGCCGGTGGCGGCGCAATGGCCGCTGCTTCTGGGGCATGGCGCGTTCATCGCCGCCGCGACCTCGCTGCTGACGCTCGGGGCGCGCTATATCAGCCCGCCCGAGGTGGCGCTGCTGATCTTGCTCGAATCGGTTCTGGCACCACTTCTGGTCTGGGCGGCGGTGGGCGAGAATCCGGGGCGCTGGGCGATGCTGGGCGGGGCGGTGGTGCTGAGCGCGTTGCTGGTGTCCCACCTGGTGGCGCTGCGCCGCCGTCGGCGGGCGCCGGTCTGAAAGGAGAAAGACAATGCACGACGACGACGAAGAGAGCGGCGGCAGCGCCCCTGTTTCGCGCACGAGATGGTGGCGGGGTTTGCCGTCGACCAGGAGACCTGGCGCGACGTGCGCCGCTTTCGCGTGTCCGAACGGACCCGGCTTTACGCCCGACGCAAGGAACTGCATCAGGACGAACGCGAGGCCCAGGCGCAGGCGGTGGCGGCCGGGCTCGATGCGCTGCTGCCCGACCCGGCGGGCAAGGTGGTGGCCGGATACTGGCCGATCCGGGGTGAACTCGATCTGCGCGGCTGGATGGGCCGGGCGCACGAGGCCGGCGCGCGGCTGGCGCTGCCGGTTGTGTTGGAAAAGGGCCGCCCGGTCGAATTCCGCGCCTGGGCGCCGGGTGCGCGCATGGAGCGCGGCATCTGGAACATCCTGGTGCCGGCCGAGGGCGCGGCGCTGGTGCCGGACGTGGTGATCGTGCCGCTGCTGGGGCTCGACCGGGAACTTTATCGGCTGGGCAATGGCGGGGGCTATTACGACATGACGCTGGCGGCCCTTGATCCGCGCCCGCGGATCATCGGGGCAGGGCAGGATTTCTGCCGCATCGCCTCGATCTTTCCCCATCCCTGGGACATCCCGATGGATTGCGCGGTGCTGGGCGACGGCACGGTGCTGGGCGAGGACGCGGCGTAGTGATCGTCGCGTTCCATCGTGACTACCCGCCCCGGGCTTGACCCGGGGCCTCGCCCGACCTGCGCGAGGGGCACCGGCTTGGGGGCCGGGGCGGGTGTGCGGCCGGCTCGAGGGCCGCCCTCGCGGATGCTCAGAAATCCGCAGTCACCCCCGGCAGCCTGAGCGCGTTGATCAGATCGCGCAGCTCCTGCCTTGCGGCGATGTTGGAGATGTTGAGCTGCTTGACGCCGATATCCTTGAGGTCGAGCAGCGTCAGCCCGCGCGGGAAAAGCTCGCGAAAGATGACCCGCTCGTGAAATCCCGGCGCGGTGCGAAAGCCGATGCGGCGGGCGAGGTGTTCGAGCGCGCGGCCCATCTTTTCCTTGTTGACCATCTGCTGCGCACCGAGCCGGTTGCGCACCACCACCCAGTCGATCGGCTTCAGTCCCGCCTGCGCCCTCAGCTGGCGCGCGTTCCACACCATCTCGGAATAGACCGAGGGGCCGAGGATGGTCTGCCCGTCGCTGTCGACATGCGCCAGCAGGTCGAAATCGACGAAGCTGTCGTTCAGGGGCGTGACCAGCGTGTCGGCGAGGCTGTGGGCGACTTGGCTGAGGCGGGTGTGCGAGCCCGGGCAGTCGATCAGGATGAAATCGCTGTCGGGCTCCATCTCGGCCACCGCGGCCGAGAGCCGGCGATCGTAGATGTTCTCGCCCGGCTGCAGCGCCGACTGGTCGATCTCGGGCAATTCGCGCCAGGACGGCCCGGGCAGCGTCAGCCCCGACTGTTTCATGAACCGCGCGCGGTTGGTGATGTAGGTGCCCAGCGTCCGCTGCCGCAGGTCGAGGTCGAGCGCGCTGACCTTGCGCCCCAGCCGCGACAGCGCGGCGGCGACATGCATCGACACCGTCGACTTGCCGGCACCGCCCTTTTCGTTGCCGACGACGATGATATGCGCCATGCCCGTTGCCCTTCTTCCCATGCCCGGGTTTTGCCGGTGCGTTTGGCTCGGCACCATATGTTGTATGCAGCAGTCCGTGAAGCCGGATATGCGCTTTGCCGCGCGATTATTGCATTTGCGCCATCACCGCGTCGCCGGCCCGGACGAAAACGCCGCCCCGAAGGGCGGCGTCGCGCGATGTCACGGGTGCGGCGGCGTCAGAAGCCGAGCCCGGAATACTTGTTCTTGAACTTCGACACGCGCCCGCCGGCGTCGGTCAGGCGGGTGCCGCCACCGGTCCAAGGCCGGGTGTACGGTCGGGTCGATGTCGAGCGACAGGGTGTCGCCCTCGGACCCGTAGGTCGAACGCATCTGCACCACGGTGCCGTCGGTCATCTTGACGTCGATGACGTGATAGTCGGGATGGATATCCTTTTTCATCTCAGGCTCCCTCAGGCGGATGCGCCGGTTTTCGGCTTGTAGGTGGCGTCCTCGGCGATCCGCGCGGATTTTCCCCGGCGCGAGCGCAGATAGTAGAGCTTGGCGCGGCGCACACGGCCGCGGCGCACCACGGTGATGCTGTCGATATTGGTGGAATGGAGCGGAAAGATGCGCTCCACCCCCTCGCCGAAGGAAATCTTGCGCACGGTGAACGTGCCGGCGATGCCGTCGCCGTGCTTGCGGCTGATGCAGACGCCTTCGAAGTTCTGCACCCGCGTGCGGGTGCCCTCGGTCACCTTGTAGCCGACGCGCAGGGTGTCGCCGGCCTTGAAATCGGGAATTTCCTTCCCGAGCGAGGCGATCTGTTCGGCCTCGATCTGAGCGATCACGTCCATCGCTGCTGTCTCCTAATGCTGCTTGCGGTTTTCACCCGCAAAGATGGCTCGCGTCCTCAGAGCTTCTGGTCTTCGTCCGGGTCCGCCATTGTCCCGTATCGGGGGCGCCCGCCAGAGATCAGGCCGTCATTTCCGTTCGCGCACCGTTCGGGGTCGGAGCCGCAGGTGGGAGCCGAAGAACCCCCATGAACCCGGTCCCGCCCATGACGGCGCGGCCCCGAGTCGGTTTCCCGACCGGGACGGACGGGGTATAGGCAGGATGGGGCAGGGGATCAAGGGGTTCGTTGGCCGGGGATGCCGCGTTTGACGCCGGCGCCGGCGCCGGATCAGCCTTCGCCGCCGTCCTTGCCCGCGCGCCTGGCGCGCCAGAGGTCGGGGCGGCGGGCGCGGGTCAGCGCCTCGGCCTGTTCTTGCCGCCATTGGGCGATGCGGGCATGATTGCCAGAGAGCAGCACCTCGGGGATGGCGCGGCCCCGCCATTCGGCCGGGCGGGTGTAGTGCGGATGCTCCAGCAGCCCCGCGGCAAAGCTTTCCTCCGCAATCGAGGCGAGGTTGCCCAGCACGCCGGGCAAGAGCCGCACCGCGGCGTCGATCATCGCCATCGCCGCGATCTCGCCGCCCGTCAGGACGAAGTCGCCCAGACTGACCTCGCGCACCCCGAAATGCTCGATCACCCTCTCGTCGAGACCCTCGAAGCGGCCGCAAATGAGTGTCACGCCGGGGCCCGCCGCCAGCGCCTGCGCCGTGGCCTGGGTAAAGGGGCGGCCGCGCGGGCTGGCATAGAGGAGCGGCCGGCCGGCCGGCGCGCCCGCCTGCGCCGTCTCGATCGCGCGCCCCATGACATCGGCTCTGAGCACCATGCCGGCGCCGCCGCCTGCCGGCGTGTCGTCGACATTGCGGTGCCGGCCCTCGCCGTGTGCGCGCAGGTCGGTGGTCTCGAGCCGCCAGAGCCCTTCGGTCAGCGCCCGGCCGGTGAGGCTGTCGCCCAGCGGGCCGGGAAACGCCCCGGGGAAAAGCGTGATGACATGCGCCGTCCAGGCCCCGGCCGGAAGGGGCTGGCGTTCAGGTGGTGCGGGCCGGTCGGTCATGGCCCCGGCAGATAGCCGGGCGCGCGCGGCCGCGCAAGCGCGGCGCGGCTCAAAAGAGCCCCTCGGGCGGGTCGGCGACGATGCGTCCCAGGGCCAGATCGACCGTCGGCACGACGGCGCGGGTAAAGGGCAGGAGCACCGTTTCGCTCTGGCCCGGAACCGCGATTTCCAAAAGATCCGAAGCCCCGTGGTTGAGCACCGCCGTCACCTTGCCAAGCGGCGCGCCGCCGGTATCGAAGACCTGCAGCCCGATAAGGTCGGCGTGGTAGAACTCGTCCTCGGCCGGTTCGGGCAGGCGGGCGCGCGCGACGTAAAGGCGGGTGCCGCGCAGGGCGTCCGCGGCCTCCTTGTCAAGCACGCCGGAGAGGCGGGCGATGAGGGCGTTGCCGGTCTGCCCGGTAAGGGTGACGTCGAAGTGCCGCGCGCCATCCTCGGTTTCGAGCGTGCCGTAGCTGGCGATGGCGTCGGGTTGGGCGGTGAAGCTCTTGAGCCGCACCTCGCCGCGCACGCCAAAGGCGCCGGCGATGGCGCCGACGCAGACCCGTGCGCCCATCTCAGCGCCCCCCGGCCGGCATGGCGGTCGGATGCCGCGCCGGGGCGAAGGGGGTGCCGCGTTCAATCGGAAAACACCCGCCCCCCGGGCCCGGCCCGGGGTGTTGAGCCACCGGCACAGCGGCCCGGCCCGGGGGCCGGGGCGTGCAACGGGTGCGATTTGACGCGTCGCGCCAAAGGAGTCGGGGGCCGCCCGCATCGAGCCGGTCTGCCGACCTACGCCTCGCCGGTCTCTTCGGCGGTCTCGGCGGGCGCCTCCCCGGCCGGGGCGGCGTCGGCCTCGGCGGCAGCGCGGGCCTTCTCGGCCTTCTGCTCGGCGCGTTCCTGCGCCTTCTTGCCGGGGACGCCCTTGTTGGGGTTGGCGCGCTCTTTCTTCTCGGCCATGCCCGCGGCTTCGAGGAAGCGGGTTATGCGGTCGGTGGGCTGGGCGCCCTGGCCGAGCCAGTACTGCACGCGCTCGATGTTCATCTTGACGCGCTCTTCGCTGTCCTTGGGCAGCAAGGGGTTGTAGGTGCCGAGCTTCTCGATGAAGCGGCCGTCGCGGGGCATGCGGCTGTCGGTCGCGACGATGCGGTAGAAGGGGCGTTTCTTGCTGCCGGCGCGGGCAAGGCGGATTTTCATGGCCATTTTGGGGTCTCCTTTTTGAATGGCGTGGGGGCGGCGGGATGACACCGCCCTATGATTGCTGCCTCTGGTGATGTCGGATCACCTCGGCGATGATGAAATTCAGGAACTTCCTGGCGAATTCGGGGTCGAGATCGGCCTCTTTCGACAGTGCTTCGAGCCGCCCGATCTGTTGCGCTTCGCGCGCCGGATCGGACGGGGGGAAGATCGTGCTCGGCCTTGAGCCGGCCGACAGCCTGGGTGTGCTTGAACCGCTCGCCAAGCGTATAGACGAGGATCGCGTCGAGCCGGTCGATGCTCTCGCGGTGTTCCTTCAGCAGGGCGGCGGCGCGGGCGGTGGCGTCAGTCAACGGGGAACCCTTTCGGTGCGAAGAGCGGGTCGGAACAGTCGCCGATCTCGAGTTCGGGGCCGCGCGGGATCAGCCGGCGGGTCTCGATGACGGGGATGCTGGCGATGGGCATCTCAGAGCCCTCCCGCGGCGGGGTGGCGCCAGAGCTGGCAGGGCCGGCTAAGCACCTCGACATCGCGTTCGGGCCTGGCGCCCAGTCGCTCGGCCAGCCGCCGCGAGCGGGTGTTGGCCGGGTCGATATAGGATATCAGGGCCGGCATGCCCCAGTGCCGGGCGGCATGGGCGCGGGCCGCCCTCGCCGCCTGCCAGGCCAGGCCGCGCCCCTCGAACCCGTCATAAAGGTGCCAGGCCAGTTCGGGCTCAAGCCAGCCGTCGTTCATCATGACGCCGACGCGACCGGCGACCTGGCCGGTGTCGCGGCATTCGACGATCCACATGCCGTAGCCGCGCAGACCCCAGTGCCCGATCGCCGCCATGAACGAGCGCCACGCCTCCCACCGGGTTTGCGGGCCGCCGACGAAGCAGGCGCGCGGCGAGGCGCTGAAGGCGGCGAAGGCCTCGAAATCGGCCTCGCGATAGCCGCGCAGGACCAGTTCGGCGGTCTCGATCACCGGCACGCCCGCGGGCGACGCGGAGGCGGGGGACAGGCTGGTCATGCGTAGGCCTCGGGGCTGCCGTCGGCGTCGTCGGAGCCAAGGCCAAGCTCGGCCGGGCCGGGATGGCGAAAGAGCATGTCCTCGCCCATGTGAACATTGTGGTAGCTGCGCTCGAACCGCGCGCCCAGCCGCTCGGCCAGCGCCACCGAGCGGTCGTTGCCGGGCACGATGTTGGAGGTGAGCGTCGTGAACCCGAGGTCCTGATAGGCCCATGCGCGCGCCCTGAGCGCGCCCTCGGCCGCCAGGCCCTTGCCCTCGAATCCCTCGAACAGCGCCCAGCCGAGTTCCGGCTCGGGCCAGCCCTCGGGCGCCCAGATGCCCGTTATCCCGCATGGGATGCCGCAGGGCCGGCCGGTCTCGCGCAATTCCATGGTGAAATAACCGTAGCCCCTGAGCGCCCAGTGCCCGATATTGAGCGCGAACCAGCGCCGGGCGGTGGGGCGGTCCTTTTCGGTGCCGAACCCCCAGGAGCGTTCGGGATCGGTCAGAAACGCGCAGAGCGGGTCGAAATCGCCGGGCTCGGGCGCGCGCAGGATCAGCCGGGAGGTTTCCAGCCGGGGGATGTCGAGGACGAGCGTCACGGCCGCGCCCCCCGGGGGCGTGGCGCGCGCGGCGCGCCCGGGCATGAGTATTTGGAGAAAGATGAAAGCACGGGCATCATTTCTTCTTGCCGAAACCCGACAGCCCCGGCGGCAGCCCGCCGCCGCCAAGGCCCGGCAGGCCCTGCCCGCCCGCCATCTGCCTGGCGGCGCGCTCGAGCGCCTTGGGGTCCATGCCGGCGGCCATCTCGGCGGCGTCGGGGGCGCCCTTGCCGAACATGCCCTTCATGGCCTGTTTGAGCATTCCGCCCTTGCCCATCTTCTTCATCACGTCGGCCATCTGGCGCTGCATCTTCAGGAGCTTGTTGAGTTCGCTGACCTCGAGCCCGGCGCCCCGCGCGATGCGCTTCTTGCGGCTGGCCTGGAGGATTTTCGGATTGGCGCGTTCCATTTTGGTCATCGACTGGATCAGCGCGATCTGGCGCGCGAGCATGCGGTCGTCGATGCCGGCGCCTTCCATCTGGCGGGCCATCTTGCCCATGCCGGGCAGCATGCCCATCAGGCCCTCCATGCCGCCCATCTTCTGCATCTGCTCGAGCTGGGTGCGCAGGTCGTTCATGTTGAACTGACCCTTTTGCAGGCGGCGCATCATCCGTTCGGCCTGTTCGGCCTCGATGGTCTCCTGCGCCTTTTCCACCAGCGCGACGATGTCGCCCATGCCGAGAATGCGCCCGGCGATGCGTTCGGGCTCGAAGGTCTCGAGCGCGTCCATCTTCTCGCCCAGACCGACAAAGCGGATCGGCTTGCCGGTGATCGCGCGCATGCTGAGCGCCGCGCCGCCGCGCCCGTCGCCGTCCATCCGCGTCAGCACCACGCCGGTGACGCCGATCTTGTCGTCGAACTCGGTGGCGACATTGACCGCGTCCTGCCCGGTCAGCCCGTCCACCACGAGGAGCGTCTCGCGCGGGGTGACCGCGTCGCGCACCGCCGCCGCCTGGGCGATGAGTTCGGCGTCGATATGGAGACGCCCGGCGGTGTCGAGCAGGTAGACGTCGTAGCCGCCCAGGGATGCCTGGGTCTGGCGCGTTTCGCGATGGCGACAGGGTCCTCGCCCCTGACGATGGGCAGGGTGTCCACGCCGATCTGACGGCCGAGGATTTCGAGCTGTTCCATCGCCGCGGGGCGGTTGACGTCGAGCGAGGCCATCAGCACGCGCTTGCCCTCGCGCTCCTTGAGCCGCTTGGCGAGCTTGGCGGTGGTGGTGGTCTTGCCCGAGCCCTGCAGGCCGACCATCAGGATCGGCGCTGGCGGGGTGTCGATCCTGAGCGCGCCGGGGTCGTCCTCACCGGTCAGGGTCTCGACCAGCGCGTCATGGACGATCTTGACTACCTGCTGACCCGGCGTGATGGATTTCAGCACCGCCTGGCCGGTGGCCCGGGCCTGGACCTTTTTCACGAAGTCGCGCGCCACCGGCAGCGAAACGTCGGCCTCCAGCAGCGCCACGCGCACCTCGCGCAGCGCGGTCTTGACGTCGTCCTCGGTGAGAGCACCCTGCCGGGTCAGCCGGTCGAGGACGCCGGAGAGGCGTTCGGATAGGTTTTCGAACATGTCCGCGGCCTCCTTGCCCGGTTGCGCCTTGCCCTTCCAGATAGGAACGGCGTTTCAAATCGTGAACGCCCCCACGGGCGAAACTCGCTGGTGGGGGGCGATCCCGGGCCCGATGCCCAAGGGACCGGAAGCTTCGAGACTTCCGGAAAGTTGCGGCCGGCTAGCCTGAAAGCGCCGGCGAGTCAAGCTTCGCGTCGCGGTCCTCGCCGCCGTGCCCCCGGGGCGCAGCCGGCGCTTGTGCGCGGGTGAGCGGCAAAATAGGGTCGGCGGAACAGGGTCGGCGCGGCGGGCGACGGACCCGCGCATCAGGAACGCGGCGAGAGGGCTATGGACAGCTGGGACGAAATCCGCACCGCCTATCACGTCGCCCGCGTCGGCACCGTCAGTGGCGCGGCGGAGGTGCTGGGGGTGCATCACGCCACCGTCATCCGCCATATCGACGCGCTCGAGGAAAAGCTCGGCGTCAAGCTCTTTCAGCGTCACGCCCGCGGTTACACCCCCACCGAGGCCGGCGACGACCTGCTGCGGGTGGCGCAGGCCACGGACGATCAGTTCAGCCAGCTGGGCGGCCGGATCCGGGGCCGGGGAAACGACGTCTCGGGTGAACTGGTGGTGACCTCGCTGGGCGGGCTCAGCCACCTGCTGGTGCCGGTGCTGGCGGAGTTCCGGGCAGAGCATCCGGCGATCGTGGTGCGGTTCCTGACCGGCGAGCGGCTCTTTCGGCTGGAATACGGCGAGGCGCATGTGGCGATCCGGGCGGGCAGCCCGCCGGAGCAGCCCGACAACGTGGTGCAGCCCTTCTATCGCCAGAAGATCACGCTTTTCGCCAGCGAGAGCTATGCCGCCCGCCACGGTCTGCCCGAAAACGAGGCCGACTTTCCCCGCCACCGCTTTGTCAGCGCCGACGACCCCAAGTCGCGGGCGCCCCATGCCCGCTGGCTGCGCGAGACGGTGCCGGCGGCCTGCATCACCTTCCGCAGCGGCGACGTGCACGCCCAGTGGCGCGCGATCCGCGAGGGCGCCGGCATCGGCTTCATGCCGCGGCTGCAGGCGGTCGAGAGCGGCGGGCTCATCGAGATCACGCCGCCGCGCGAGGACTGGTCGGCGCCGCTCTGGCTGGTCAGCCACATGGACCTGCACCGCACCACCAAGGTGCAGGCGTTCCTGACGTTCCTCAAGGAGCGCGCCCGCTCGTGGGAGGAGCTGTGAGCGAGACCGCCAAGGGTCATCTGGCGATGCTCGCGTTTTCGGCGCTGATCGCGGGGTCCTTTGCGTTGGGCGCGATGGCCGCGCCGCACATCGCGCCCACGGCGCTGACCGCCGTGCGCTTCATTGCCGCCTCGGTCATCCTCGGGATCGCCGCGCATCTGGTCGCCGGCATCCCGCGCACGGCCTTTGCCGCGCCCTGGCGCTATCTGCTGCTGGGCGGGGCGATGGGGCTCTACTTCGTGCTGATGTTCGAAGGGCT
The DNA here is from genome assembly GCA_027493545.1 of Roseovarius sp. Taxonomy (GTDB): domain Bacteria; phylum Pseudomonadota; class Alphaproteobacteria; order Rhodobacterales; family Rhodobacteraceae; genus Roseovarius. Next base: position 777,363 of record JAOSKR010000001.1, read on the forward strand.
CAAGACCGCGGCGCCGGTCTCGGCGGCGGCGGTGTTTACCCTGACCCCGGTGCTGTCGGGCATCTTCGGCTTTTTCCTGCTGCGGCAGGTGACGACGGCGCGGATGGCGCTGGCGCTGGCGGTGGGGGCGGCCGGCGCGCTGTGGGTGATCTTCGAGGCCGACTGGCAGGCGGTTCTGGCCTTCGAGGTCGGGCGCGGCGAGACGATCTATTTCTGGGGCTGCATGGCGCATGCGCTCTATACCCCGATGGTGCGGCGGCTCAATCGAGGCGAGCGGCCGGTGGTTTTCTCGTTCGGGGCGATGCTGGCGGCGGCGCTGCTGGTCGGCGTGGCCGGCTGGGGCGATCTGCGCGCCACCGACTGGGCGGCGCTGCCGGCGATCGTGTGGATCACCATCGCCTATACGGCGGTGGCGGCGACGGCGGTCACTTTCGTGCTGCTGCAATTCGCCAGCCTGCGCCTGCCCAGCGCCAAGGTGATGGCCTATACCTATCTCACGCCGGCATGGGTGATCCTGTGGCAGGCGGCGCTTGGCCACGGGCTGCCGCGGGGGTTGGTGATGGCGGGGGTGGCGCTGACCGCGCTGGCGCTGTTGCTGCTGTTGAAGGACGAGCACCGGGGCTGAGCGGGTCGCGGGCGCTCAGACCAGACCGGCATCGGCCAGTTCGGCCGCCACCACCTCGTAGTCTATCGGTGTCGCGGCCTCGCTGGGATGGGGGGTGGCGGCGGTCTTGGGCAGCACCGGGCGGATGAGGTGGACCCGCGCATCGGCGAAGGCCTCGAGCTGAATCGTGAAGGCGTCGAAGACCTTGGGCCGGTGACGGCGCTGGATGAGGCCGACCCGTGCGCCCGGAGGCAGCGCGAAAGCGGCGAGATGAAAGGCCGAGCCGTCGCCGCCAATCACGGTCTTCGCGGCCATGTAGCGGGAAAGCTGGGTCTCGATGCTGTGCTCCTGGGGGTGGAAAATCTCGTAGCCCGCGCGCGCCAGCAGCGCCTCGATGCGGTCCTCGTCGTGAACCCGTTTTTCGTGCTGCCTCAGCCCGGATCGGGAGATATAGAGCTTCTCGGGGCCCTCGGCGCGGATCCGTCCCTCGATGCGGCCACGCATCTCGCGGCGGAAAACCTCGGTGCCGGCGATCCAGTCAAGCGGGCCGAAACCGGGCGAGGGCAACAGCAGGGTCTCAAAGCGTGTGGGGAATTCGGCGATATGCACCGGCAGGTCGTCGGCGAGCAGTGCCAAGAACGAGCCGTAGCGGCGCGCCAGCGCAACCGAGAAATCCATCCCGTGCTTGGGAACGATGACGATCCCGTCCAGTTCGTCGCGGTAGGCGCCGATCGCCCAGAGGCGGATCAGGGTCTCGACCAGCAGATGCCCGAAATGGTGCCGCCCGATGCCGGCGAAGAGCCAGCGGCCGGGCACGGCCTCGGCCACCGGGGTCTCGTCGATTTCCGGCACGCCCGACAGCCGCGCCCCCGACAGGAGCGTGCGCGAGAGCGGCCGGAAGGCGCCGTCGGCACGAAACACGCCGCAGGTGCAGTCGGGGCCGGGCTCCATCGGCATGACCAGCGCCATCTGCAGCCGCTCGACCACCGGTGGCGGCAGCTGTTCGGGCGTCAGCGGGACCGGATCAGCTATCAAGACCCAGCTCCGCGGCGAGAAAGCGCTCGAAGGCATCGAGGTTCACCGCCTCGAACTGGCCGAAGCCCTGCATCCAGATGCTGGCGTCGCGCAGCGCGTCGGGTTCCAGCTTGCACCACTTCAGCCGCCCGCGCCGCTCCTGGCTGATCAGCCCGGCGCGGGTGAGGATGGCGAGATGCTTGGAGATCGCCGCGAGCGACATCTCGAAGGGCTCGGCCACGTCGGTGACCGCCATGTCGTCTTCGAGCAGCATGGCCAGGATCGCCCGGCGGGTCGGGTCGGCAAGGGCTGAGAAAACGGTGTCGAGCGGGTCGGTCATGGCCCTGTTAAGCCCCGATCGCGCGCGCGCGTCAACGGCGCAGGTGAGGGTCGGGCCCCGGAGGCTCAACCGATCGGTTGAATATGCACGGGCGCGGGATGACCGGCCAGGGCGAGCGCGGCAACTTTGCAGCGAGGAGATGCCCGGAGAAAAAAATATGAATTAACAATAGCTTGCATGGTGATTTGATCCGACTCCCACGCGCTTGACTCGCGCGCTGCCGCGCCGTAGCAAAGGCGCGAACGTTGCGGAGGGGCAGAGGTGAGCGATCCCGACGATAGCGAGCGCCTGGCGCGGCTGGACGAGAGGATCGCAAAGCTCAGGGCCAGGGACGCGCCCCGGCCCCACCAGCAGGAAAGCTACAGTCAGGCGCAGCTGGCCTGGCGGATGGTGATCGAACTCGTGGCCGGTCTCGCGATCGGCTTCGGCATGGGGTACGGGCTGGACAGCCTGGCGGGCACGATGCCCGTGTTCCTCGTGCTCTTTACATTGCTGGGGCTGGCCGCGGGCATCCGGACGATGATGCGTAGCGCGCGCGAGGTCGAGCAGCGGGACGCGGGGACCACCCGGGAAACCGGGGCCACGCCGGAAGACGCGCCCGAGGGGGCGAAAGAGAAGAGGGTCGAGAATGGCGACTGAAGCAGCGCAAGGGGCCGAGCACGGTGCCGGGGGTGGTCTGGTTTTCCACCCGATGGATCAGTTCCTGGTCAAGCCGCTTTTCGGCGACGGGCCGGTCGGCACCTTTACCGTGACCAACGTCACGCTGTGGATGGCGCTCAGCGTCCTTTGCATCGTCGGCCTGCTGGTGCTCAGCAGTTCCGGGCGCGCGACGGTGCCGGGGCGGATGCAGTCGATCGCCGAACTCGCCTACGGTTTCGTCCGCAAGATGGTCGAGGATGTCGCCGGCAAGGACGCGATGCCGTATTTCCCCTACGTCATGACGATCTTCATGTTCATCGTGGTGTCGAACTTCCTTGGCCTGCTGCCGCTGGCCTTCACCACCACCAGCCATATCGCGGTGACCGCATTTATGGCGATCGTGGTCTTCGTGGCGGTCACGGTGATCGGCTTCGTCAAGCACGGCGTCGGTTTCCTGGGGCTTTTCTGGATCACCTCGGCGCCGCTGCCGCTCAGGCCGGTGCTGGCCCTCATCGAGGTGATTTCCTATTTCGTGCGGCCGGTCAGCCACTCGATCCGACTTGCCGGCAACATGATGGCCGGGCATGCGGTGATCAAGGTTTTCGCGGCCTTCGCGCCGCTCATAACCATCTCGGTGGGCGTGGGGCTCCTGGCCACCCCGCTCAGCATTCTGGCGATCAGCGCGATCTACGCGCTCGAGGTGCTGGTGGCCTTCATCCAGGCCTACGTGTTCACGATCCTCACCTGCGTCTATCTCAGGGACGCGCTGCATCCCTCACACTGAGGATCACCCAACCCCTTTTGCCAATTCCAACGTAAGGAGACACCAAATGGAAGGCGACATCGTACAAATGGGCGCATATATCGGCGCCGGTCTGGCCTGCACGGGCATGGGCGGGGCCGCGGTCGGCATCGGCCACGTGGTCGGCAACTACCTGTCGGGAGCATTGCGCAACCCGTCGGCCGCAGGTGGCCAGGTCGCGACCATGTTCATCGGTATCGCGTTCTCCGAGGCGCTGGGGATTTTCTCGTTCCTCGTCGCCCTGCTGCTGATGTTCGCCGTCTGATCTTCGGGGTATACGATCCTTACGGCCGGGTGGCGGCATGACCGCTGTCGCCCGGTAAACGCGGAAGGTTCCCCAAGGAGGACGGGATGGCGACCGAAACGCATCAAACGCTCAGTGCCTGTCTGACGCCCGAGGGCGGCGCCGTCGGCATGCCGCAGCTCTGCCCCGACTGGATGGGCAACCAGATCTTCTGGCTGATCGTCACGCTGGTGGTGATCTTCTTCATCCTGTCGCGCGTCGCGCTGCCGCGCATCGCCGCCATCCTCGCCGATCGCCAGGGCACGATCACCAACGATCTGGCCACTGCCGAGGACCTCAAGGCCAAGGCCGCCCAGGCCGAGGAAGCCTACGAAAAGGCGCTGGCCGATGCCCGTGCCGAGGCGCAGTCGATCGTCGCCGCCACCAAGGCCGAGATCAAGGCCGAGCTCGACGACGCCACCGCCCAGGCCGACGCCAGGATCGCCGCCCAGGCCGCCGAGGGTGAAAAGAAGATCGCCGAAATCCGCGCCTCGGCGCTGGAAAGCGTCAAGGAGGTGGCCGAGGCCACGGCGCAGGAACTGGTGGCCGTCATGGGTATCGAGGCCGACGCCAGGACCATCGGCGCGGCAGTCGGCACAAGGCTGAAGGGATAGCGTCATGAAAAAGTTCATCGCGACAGGTGCCCTGCTCCTTGCCGCCAGTCCCGCGCTGGCTGCGTCGGGGCCGTTCTTCTCGCTGGCCAACTCCAATTTCGTGGTGCTGATCTCGCTCCTGATCTTTATCGGCGTGCTGGTCTACTTCAAGGTGCCGACCCTCGTCGGTGCCCAGCTCGACAAGCGCGCCGAGGGCATCCGGAGCGAACTCGACGAAGCGCGCGCCATCCGCGAGGAGGCACAGAGCCTGCTGGCGAGTTACGAGCGCAAGCAGAAAGAGGTCCAGGGCCAGGCCGACCGTATTGTCGCCCATGCCCGTGAAGAGGCCGCCGCAGCGGCCGAGAAGGCCAAGCAGGACCTGCAGGTCTCGATCGCGCGGCGTCTCAGGGCCGCCGAGGACCAGATCGCCTCGGCCGAGGCCGGCGCGGTGAAAGAGGTCCGCGACCGCGCCATCGCCGTGGCGGTTGCCGCCGCCAAGCAGGTGGTCGCCGAGAAGATCACCGCGCAGCAGGGCAACAAGCTGATCGACGAGGCGATTTCGCAGGTCGAGGCCAAGCTGCACTGACCTGTCGGCGCTGGCGGTTGCACCAAAAGAAAGGGGGCCGTTGATCCGGCCCCTCATTCGTTCCTGCCACGTTGTCCGGTGATGCCCGGAGCCCAAAGGCCCTGCGGGCGTGAAGCTCTCCGGCGAATCATAAGCGGGCGGGGGCGCGCCGGTCAACAGAAAGTGATTCGCGGCCCGGGGTTTTTTTTCCACAGGTTTCGCGGCTTTTGCTATCGGCAGTGTGTTCGGACCCAAAGGTCGAAAGGCTTGAGGCCCGACCCTGCGGGGGGTAGAACCTGTTGCACCTCATGCCTATTGCATCTTACTGAATCCATCGTGCCCGGCCCGCTTGCGGGTCGGGCATGCGCCCGCCCGCCCCAAGGCGGGCGCATTCGCGCCCACCCGGGCGGCCGCATGCCCTCGGTGGGCAGATCGGCAATTCCGATCCGGATCAACAGGCCCAGGGGACGGCCAGGCACAGGAGCGCGCGCATGAGTCTCAATTCCTTCGGTCACCTCTTCCGCGTCACCACCGGGGCGAGAGCCACGGGCCGGCGCTGGGGGCGACGGTGGACGGCTGCCCGCCGGGCATTCCGCTCGATGCGGGGTTTTTGCAGCAATGGCTCGACAAGCGCCGCCCGGGAAGAAGCCGCCACACCACCCAGCGGCAGGAGGCGGACGCGGTGCGCATCCTTTCGGGCGTCCACGAGGGGCAGACCACCGGCACGCCGATACAGCTGATGATCGAGAATACCGACCAGCGGTCGAAGGATTACGGCGATATCGCCGAGACGTTCCGCCCCGGTCATGCCGATATCACCTATCATCTGAAATACGGCCACCGCGATCCGCGCGGCGGCGGCCGGTCCTCGGCGCGCGAAACGGCGGCGCGGGTCGCCGCCGGCGGTGTCGCCCGGGCGGCGCTGCGCGAACTGGTGCCGGGACTGGACATTCGCGGCTACATGACGCGGATGGGCGAGATGGAGATCGACCGCGCGCGGTTCGACTGGGACGAGATCGGGCGCAACGATTTCTGGATGCCCGATGCCGCCGCCCTGCCCGGATGGGAGGCCTACCTGCAGCGCATCCGCAAGGACCGCAACTCGGTCGGCGCCGAGGTCGAGGTGGTGGCGCGGGGTGTGCCGCCGGGGCTGGGCGCGCCGGTTTACGGCAAGCTCGACGCCGATCTGGCGGCGGCGGCGATGTCGATCAACGCGGTCAAGGGGGTCGAGATCGGCGAAGGCATGGCGGCGGCGCGCCTGACCGGAACCGCGAATGCCGACGAGATATTCATGGGCGAGAACGGCCCCGAATTTTTCTCGAACCACGCCGGCGGCATCCTCGGCGGCATCTCCACCGGGCAGGAGATCGTGCTGCGCTTTGCCGTCAAGCCGACCTCGTCGATCCTGACGCCGCGGCGCTCGATCAAGGTGGACGGCAGCCCGACCGAGGTGGTGACGCGCGGTCGCCACGATCCCTGCGTCGGCATCCGCGCGGTGCCGGTGGGCGAGGCGATGGTCGCCTGCGTGCTGCTCGATCACTATCTGCTGCATCGCGGCCAGGTCGGCGTGGGGCCGCGCGGGCGGATCGGCTGAGCGCGGCCGCTCCCCTAAGAGCGTGTCGCGTCTGATCGGTTGTCCACCCGCCCCGGGCGTGACCCGGGGCCTCGCCATCGCGAAAGCAGGTTCCGGCCCGGGGCCGGGACGGGTATTGGACATGATCAGCCGCGACGCGCCCTAATTGGTTTTGATTTCTGCACGCCGATGTGCAGAGTCGGAACGAATAGTTGAAGAGGGACGCAGACATGACCGATTTCTCCCTTGCCACGTCGATGACGATCATGCGCCGGACCGGGCCGTTCCTGGTGTTCCGCATGCTGGTCTATTTCGGCATCGCCGTGGCCTATGTTCTGGCCACCGGCACCGGCGCCGGCATCGGCTGGGGGTGGGTGCCTTCGGGGACGCCGATTTCCGCGCCGGCGCGACCTTCTGGGGCGGTGCGGCGGGGTTCGGCTTTACGGCTGCGGTGCTGTATTTCCTGCGTGAATATATCCTCTACATGGTCAAGGCCGGCCATATCGCGGTCATGGTCGAATATCTCGACGGGCGCGCGCTGCCCGAGGGCCGCTCGCAGATCGGCTATGCGCAGGAAATCGTGCGGGCGCGGTTCGGCCAGGCCAATGTGCTCTTTGGCATCGACCAGCTCGTGCGCGGGGTGATCCGGGCGATCACCGGCCTGGTCGGGGGCTGGCCTCGCTCCTGCCGATCCCGGCGATGGCCGGGCTGATGCGGATCCTGCGCGCGTTTTTGCGGGTGGCGGTGGGGCTGATCGACGAGGTGATCCTGGCCTATCTGATCCGCACGCGGTCGGAAAACCCGTGGTCGGACGCGCGCGACGCGCTGGTGCTTTACGGCCAGAACGCGCGTCCGCTGCTGGTCAACGCGGCCGTGATCACGCTGGTGACCTATGCCCCGGCCTTCGTGGTATTTCTGGTCATGCTGGCGCCGGCTGCGGCGGTGGTCTATTTCATTCCCGGGGCGTGGTCGGCGGGCGGCTTCGTCTTTGCGATCCTCTTTGCCTGGGCGGTCAAGGCCGCGGTGCTGGAGCCCTTTGCGCTGGCCTGCCTGCTGCAGGCCTATTTCAGGCTCACCGACGGGCAGGCGCCCAACCCGGACTGGGTCGCGCGCCTCGATGGGGCCTCGGCCAAGTTCAAGAAGCTCGGGCAGCGGGCCGGAGAGTGGATCGGGGTGTCGGCCGGAGCGACCAGCGACGCGGGTGCAGGCGCTGCGGAAACCGCCGGATAAGGGCCGCGACAGTCATTGGAGCGTATCGCGCCTGATCATATCCAATACCCGTCCCGGCCTTGGGCCGGGATATCCTTAGCCGATGGCGAGGCCCCGGGTCACGCCCGGGGCGGGTGGACAACCGATCGGACGCGACGCGCCCCGGGCCAGGTGATGGCGCGCCGCGCGATGCCCGTCAGTTCGGCATCGGCCGCCGCACCGCCCCCTGACGTGACAGCTGCACCGCCAGGATGCCGGCGGTGATGATCAGCACGCCGATAACGTCCCAGGCCCCGAGCGGCTCGCTCAGGATCAGCGCCGCGATGACAACGCCCAGAAACGGGTTGAGAAAGTGGAAGGTCGCGGCCTTGATCGCGCCGATGCGGTCCACGAGCAGGAACCAGACCAGCGTCGCCGCCAGCCCCGGCACCAGCGTGGTATAGGCAAACGCCACCACCAGTTGCCAGGACCAGGCGATCACGAGGGTCTCGGTCGCGGCTCCGATGACACCGAGGATGGCGCTGCCGATCAGCATCTGCAGGCCCACCACCATCAGGAAATTTCCGCCCGAACTCGCCCCGCGCACCGCCAGCGTGGCAAAGGCCAGCGCGATGGACCCGATCACGCAGAGCGTGATGCCGAACATGTCCGCCCCGCCCTGCAACCGCGTGCCCATGATGATGGTCACGCCGATGACGCCGGCAATCAGGCCACCGAGGCCCAGCCGCCCGATGCGTTCGCCGAGGAGGATCCAGCTGGCGAGCCCGACCAGGAGCGGCATGCTCGAGGCGATGATGGCAGCAAGTGACGCCTCGACCGTCTGCATCGCCACGAAATTGAGCCCGAGGTAGAGCGCGTTCTGACAGATGCCGAAAATGATGGTGGCGCGCCACTGGCTGCGTGTGAGCCGCCAGCTCTGCCGCAGGAGCAGCGCGATCAGCACACCCAGAAGCCCCGAGATCAGGAACCTCAGCGCCAGCGCCGAGATCGGTGGCGCCGCCGAGACGATCACCCGCGCCGAGGTGAAGGCCGAGGACCACATCAGCGCAAAGGCCAGCCCCATGAGGATTGCGCGAATGTCCATTCCTGCCTGATGCCTCCGGTAAACTGGAAAGGGCCGCCCCTGCCGGGGCGACCCTTTCGGACTCGCGGCGGAATTGCAAGATCAGACGTTGACGCTGTCCTTGAGCGCCTTGGCGATGGTCATCTTGACCACCTTGTCGGCGGGCTTGCGGATCTGGTCGCCGGTAGCGGGGTTGCGTACCATCCGCTCGGGACGTTCGCGGCAATAGATCTTGCCCACGCCGGGCAGGGTGACTGCGCCGCCACCTGACACCTCGCGGGTGATCACGTTGACAACCGCGTCTAGCGCGGCGCTAGCGGATTTCTTGTCGCTGCTCATCTCGTCTGCCAGCGCCGCGACAAGCTGCGTTTTCGTCATCGGTTTAGCCATTCATGGTCTCCTTCAACTGCCCGCCTCTGGGGGCCTCGTGGCCGGAGTTAACTTTATCTCGCCTGCGAACACAACGAATAGTGTAGGAAAGAAAGGGATTTTGGCGAATTTCGAGGTGTTTTTGTCCCTCAGAGAAAGGCGGTTTCCTCGAAACTGCGCAATTTTCGGCTGTGGATGCGTTCGAGCGGCATGTCGCGCAGGCGTTCCATCGCGCGCAGCCCGATCATCAGGTGACGCGAAACCTGCGTCTGGTAGAATGCGCTGGCCATGCCCGGCAGCTTGAGTTCGCCCTGCAAGGGCTTGTCGGAGACACAGAGCAGCGTGCCGTATGGCACCCGGAAGCGAAAGCCGTTGCCGGCGACAGTTGCGCTTTCCATGTCGAGCGCGATGGCGCGCGACTGGCTGAGCCGGTGCACCGGGCCGGAGTGGTCGCGCAGTTCCCAGTTGCGGTTGTCGAAACTCGCCACCGTGCCGGTGCGCATGATCCGCTTGAGGTCGTAGCCCTCGAGCTGCGTCTCGGCGGCCACCGCCTCCTGCAGGGCGATCTGGATTTCCGCCAGCGCCGGGAGCGGAACCCAGGCCGGCAGGTCGGGGTCGAGCACGCGATCCTCGCGCAGATAGGCGTGCGCCAGCACGTAATCGCCCAGCGACTGCGAATTGCGCAGTCCGGCGCAGTGCCCCAGCATGATCCAGGCATGAGGGCGCAGCACCGCGATATGATCGGTCGCGGTCTTGGCGTTCGACGGGCCAATGCCGATATTGACCAGCGTGATGCCGCTGCCGCCGGGGCGGGTGAGGTGGAAGCTCGGCATCTGCGGCAGCTTGGTCTCGATGTCGAGCGGAGCGTCGGGATCGGTGATCGTGACATTGCCGGGGCCGACGAAGCTCTGATAGCCGCTCTCCGGCGTGGCCAGCATGCGCCGCGCGAAGGCCACGAACTCCGAGACGTAGAACAGATAGTTCGTAAAGAGAACGTGGTTCTGGAAATGCTCGGGATCGGTGGCGGTGTAATGTGACAGGCGCGCCAGCGAATAATCCACCCGTTGCGCGGAGAACGGCGCCAGCGGCATCGTCCCGTCCGGCCCCGGGCGGAAGGTGCCGTTGACGATGTCGTCATTGGTGGTGACCAGGTCGGGCACGTCAAAGACGTCGCGCAGGGTAAAACCCGCGGCGCCTTCGTGCGGAACGGTGAGGGTGGGGTCGTCCGCCACGGCAAAATGAACCGGCATCGGGGTATCCGAGAGCCCGATGGTGACCGGCACACCGTGATTGGCCATGACCAGCCCGATCTGCTGATGGAGATAGTAACGAAAGAGCCGTGGCCGGGTGACGGTGGTGGCGTAGGTTCCCGGCCTGGCGACATGGCCAAAGCTGAGGCGGCTGTCGATCTTGCCATAACTGGTCGTGGTCAGGCGGATTTCGGGATAGAACGCGCGCACCCGCCAGGGCGGCGCGCCGCGGGCCATGGCGGTGGCGAACTCGGCGCGCAGAAAGTCCGTCGCGCCATCGTAGAGCGCGATCAGCCGGTCCACCGCGTGCTGCGCGTCGGTGAAATCTTCGGCGGCGGGCAAGGCGGGGGTTTTCACCCCGCCGGGCTGATCGGCGGGCACCATGAAGCGGCTCCATCCCTCGATTGACAGCCGCACGTTGACACGCGGCGGCGGTGGGATCAACCTGCGCCGGTAGCTGTCGGGAAACGGGGGCGGCATGGATTACGAGACGGTCACGCCGGCAGCGTTCGGCGCGTCGCTTTCGGGGCTGGGGCTCAACCTGCTGGTGCGCGACGTGGCCGCCGAGTTGCGGTTTCTCCGGCACGTCTTCGCCATGACCGGGCACCGGGCGAGCGGCGATTTCGCGATCGTGACCTATGGCCGCGCGGTCTTTCAGTTGCATGCCGATCGCACCTATGGCGGCAATCCCCTGCTTGGCCTGCTGCCCGAGGCCGGCGCGCGCGGGGCGGGGCTGGAAATCCGCCTTTACGACACCGACCCGGATGCGGCAGCGGCGCGCGCGGAAGATGGCGGCGGACATGTACTGCAGGCCCCGACCAACAAGCCGCACGGGCTGCGCGAGGCATATATCCTTTGCGAGAACGGCTATGCCCGGGTGCCGTCACGGCCGCTCGGCATGGACGAACGCGCTGCGCTCGACTAGGACCACGCGCATGGGCAAGACACTGATTTCCTTCGGGCATGGCTATTCCGCACGGGCGCTGGCGCCGTGCCTGCTGGCGCGCGGCTGGCGTATCTTCGGCACCACCCGCAAGCCTGAAAAGGCCGTCCGGCTTGCCGCCGAGGGCGTCACCCCCGTGCTCTGGCCCGAGGGCGATCTGACCGAGGCGTTCGCGACCGCCACGCACATTCTGATTTCGGCCGGCCCCGACGAGGCGGGCGATCCGGTGCTGGCGCGCCTGGGCGCCGAGATCCGCGCGCTGGCGCCGCGGCTCGACTGGGCGGGGTATCTGTCGACCACCGGCGTCTACGGCGATCACGGCGGTGCGTGGGTTGACGAGAGCACACCGCTGACCCCCGCCACGCGGCGCGGGCGGCTGCGGGTCATGGCCGAGGACCAGTGGCGCGCTATCGACGGGCTGCCGCTCCATGTCTTCCGGCTGGCGGGCATCTACGGCCCCGGGCGCGGCCCCTTCGAAAAGGTACGCCAGGGCACTGCGCGGCGCATCGTCAAGCCCGGCCAGGTCTTCAGCCGCATCCATGTCGAGGATATCGTCCAGGTGCTCGCGGCGTCGATCGACCGACCCGATCCCGGCGCGGCCTACAATGTCTGCGACGACGAGCCCGCGCCACCCCAGGACATCATCGCCCACGCCGCCGGGATGCTGGGCCTGCCGGTGCCGCCCGAACAGCCCTTCGATACGGCCGCGATGAGCCCGATGGCGCGCAGCTTCTACGCCGAATCGAAGAGGGTCTCGAACCGCCGCATCCGCGACGAGCTGGGGGTCAGGCTACGCTATCCCGAGTACCGCGCCGGGCTGCGGGCGCTGCTCGACGCCGCCGGCTGAGGCGCGCCGCCCCACGCCGGTGCCGCGCGCCATTGCGCAGCCGGATGAAAGCTCCTAACCATCGTCGGGCGCTGCACCGCTGCGGCGGGGTGGCATCCTTGCGGCAATCATCATTGCGGATGCGGACGGCACGTCCCATCGGGCCGGCACCCGGGCCCGGCACCCGCCCCGGAGTTCACCATGTCGCTGGCCGGCCTCGTCCTCGTTCTTGCCGCCGCGTTCTGTCACGCCACCCGGAACGTCCTTGTCAAGCGGATCAATGGCGGGGCCGAACTGCTCTGGCTCATTTCGCTCTTTTCGGTGCTGATCTACCTGCCGCTGGCGGTCTGGATCGTGGTGGTCCAACGGCCCGAATTCGGCCCGTGGTCATACCTCATTCTGGTCGGCAGCATGATCCTGCATCTGGGGTATTTCCTGCTGCTGCAGGCCGGCTACCGGCGCGGCGATCTGTCGCTCGTCTATCCGGTCGCGCGCGCCACCGGTCCGCTCTTGTCGACCTCCTTCGCGGTAATGTTCCTGGGCGAGAGTCTGACCGTGCAAATGGCCGCCGGCGCGCTGGTCATCGTCCTCGGCATACTGATGCTGACCGGCGGGCTGCGCGCAGGCGCGCGCCAGTTCAGCGTGTCGCTGGCCTTCGGACTGGGGGCGGGGATGCTGATCGGCAGCTATACGGCCTGGGACGCCTATGCGGTCTCGGTGCTGATCGTGCCGCCGCTGCTGCTCGACTATTCCTCGAACGTCGGGCGTGTGGTGATCCTGGCGCCGGCCGCCTACCGGGCGCGCGCGGCGGTGGGCCGGCACTGGCGCGATCACCGGGGCGGGGGTGCTGGCGATCGCGGTGCTGGAGCCCCTTGGCCTATATCCCGGTCCTTTACGCGCTCACGTTCACGCCGGTCGCCTATGTCGCGCCCCTGCGCGAAAGCAGCGTGCTCCTGGGCGTTCTCGCCGGCAGCGTGCTGCTCAACGAGGGGCAGCTCCGGCAGCGCCTCGGCTGGGCGGCGGTGATCCTGGCGGGGATGGCGGTGCTGGTCTCGGCCTAACCGTTCTCGCGCAGGATCGTGCCGGCCAGATAGAGCGAGCCGCAGATCAGGATGCGCGCCGCGGGCTCTCCGGTCACGATCGCCCGGACGGCGGCGAGCGCGCTGTCGGCGGTGACGGCGTGCATGCCCGCCGCGCGGGCGGCGGCGGCGGTCGCGTCGGCCGCAAGCGTGTTGGGCTCGTCCGGGATCGAGACCGCGACGAGGCCCTGCGCGTACGCCGCCAGCGGGCGCATGTAGCCGGCCACGTCCTTGGTATTCATCATCCCGCAGATCAGATGCGTGGGGCGGGCGGGCAGGCTGGCTGGTGGCGCGCCAGCGCGGCGCCGGCGGCGGGGTTGTGGCCGCCATCGAGCCAGATCTCGGCCTCGGGCGCGGCCCCGACCAGCGGGCCGGTGCGCAGTCGCTGCATCCGCGCGGGCCAGCGCGCGCGGCTCACCGCCGCCTCGAGCGCGGTCTCGTCAAACCCCAGATGGCGCAGCGCGGCGATGGCGGCGCCGGCGTTCTCGATCTGGTGCGCGCCAGGCAGGTTCGGCAGCGGCAGGTCGCACAGCCCGGTCTCATCGTGATAGACCAGCCGGTCGCGTTCAGTACCCGCGTGCCAGTGCTGGCCATGGGCCAGAAGCGGGCTGCCGATACGCCGTGCGGCGGTCTCGATCACCTCCAGTGCCGTGTCCTGCTGCGGGCCGACGACGCACGGGACGCCGCGCTTGAGGATGCCGGCCTTCTCGGCCGCGATCTCTTCCAGGGTGTTGCCGAGATAACCCTCGTGGTCCATCGACACCGGGGTGATGATGGTCAGCGCCGGGCGCGTGATCACGTTGGTGGCGTCGAGCCGGCCACCCAGCCCGACTTCGAGCAGCGTATAATCGGCCGGCACCCGCGACATCGCCAGCAGCGCGGCACAGGTGGTGATCTCGAAATAGGTGATCGGCGCGCCGGCGTTGGCGGTCTCGCATTCGTCGAGCACCATTGTCAGATCGGGCTCGGAAATCAGCGCGCCGGCAAGGCAGATGCGCTCGTGAAACCGCACCAGGTGTGGCGAGGTGTAGGCGTGCGCCCGTGCGCCTGCGCCCTCGATCCCGGCGCGGATCATCGCCAGCGTCGAGCCCTTGCCGTTGGTGCCGGCGATATGGATGACCGGCGGCAGCGCGTCCTGCGGGTTGCCGAGGGCGTCGAGAAGGCGCCAGACGCGATCCAGAGTGAGGTCGATGATCTTGGGATGCAGCGACATCATCCGCTTCAGGATGACGTCCGAGAAGGGGGCGGTCATGTCCCGGCGGGCTTCTTGCCGGCGGACGCCTTGGCGGTGGCCGGTCGCGCCGCCTCGGTGGCGGCGGGCTCCGCCGCTTCCGAAACCGCCTCAGGTGGCGGCAGATCGCCCCTCACCGCCGGCGGCAGGCCGAGCAGCATGCGGGTGATTGAGATCAGTTCCTCGCGCTGCTCGGTGCGCCGCGTGACCCGGTCGAGCATGCCGTGATCGAGCAGGTATTCGGCCCGCTGAAAGCCGTCGGGCAGCTTTTCGCGGATGGTCTGCTCGATCACCCGCGGACCGGCGAAGCAGATCAGCGCGCCCGGCTCGGCGATCTGCACGTCGCCCAGCATCGCATAGGACGCGGTCACCCCGCCGGTGGTGGGGTGGGTGAGCACCACGATATAGGGCAGCCCGGCCTCGCGCAGCATCTGCACGGCAACGGTGGTGCGCGGCATCTGCATCAGGCTGAGGATGCCCTCCTGCATGCGCGCGCCACCGGCGGCGGAGAAGAGGATCAGCGGGCGTTCGAGCTTCACCGCGGTTTCGGCCGCGGCGATGATGGCGTTGCCCACATACATGCCCATCGAGCCGCCCATGAACGAGAAATCCTGCGCCGCCGCGACGATCGGCGTGCGCCCGATCTCGCCGGTGGCGACCAGCATCGCTTCGCTCTCGCCGGTGGCCTTTTGCGCCGCGCGCATGCGGTCGGGGTATTTCTTCTGGTCGCGGAACTGCAGCGGGTCGGCGGCGGGCCGGGGCACCGGGACCTCGGCAAAGACGCCGCCGTCGAAGAGCGCCGCAAAGCGCGCCCGCGGGGTGATCGGCATGTGGTGGCCGCAATTGGTGCAGACGTTGAGGTTGTCCTTGAGCTCGCGGTGAAACAGCATCGTGCCGCAGCCGTCGCACTTGGACCACAGGTTCTCGGGGATCTCCCGGCGCGAGAAGATCGAGTTGATCCGCGGGCGCACATAGTTGGTGATCCAGTTCATTCGGGCCGTATCCCTTTGACGTTGCCGCCCCGAAATAGGCGCTGGACAGGTGAAATGCAATCAGACACGCAGGGCCAGCCGGGCGGCGAGCCAGGCGCAGAGAACAAAGCCCGCCTCGACCGGCAGCACGTACCAGGCGATACCCGGTGCCGAGAGGTCGAGCGGCACGGTATAAAGCGCCAGCCCATCGAGATTGCCCGCCGGTGCGGTGACGAGGACGGCGAAGACGTTGTTGAGGAAATGCAGCGCCATCGCCGGCCCCAGCGTGCCGGCGCGCGCCGTCAGATCGGCCGCCGCGGCGCCGAAAGCGCGGCCCAGACCACGATGAACCAGCTGTTGGCGCCGGCGAGCCCCGGGGCGTAGTGCATCAGCCCGAACAGCGCCGAGGGCAGGCCGATCCAGACTGCGGGATGGGCAAAGCGCGCGGCAAGCTGGCTTTGCAGGTAGCCGCGAAAGGTCAGCTCCTCGGCGGCGATCTGGATCAGCACGGCGAGCACCGCGAGCGGCAGCCAGGCAAGCCACGTACCAAGGGTCAGGTTGGCGCGCGGAGCATAGGCCTCGGGCATCGGCACGAGAAGGATCAGCAGGTAGAGCGGCAGCAGGAATCCGGCGCATCGCAGGAACTGGCGCGCGGCGCTGGCGGGCGGGCCGAGCAAGCCGGCGAGCCGGCGCCGGTGCACCAGCCGCAGCGCCGCCCAGAGCGCCACGACCAGCAGCGCGAATTGCAGCAACAGGACCAGCACGCCCTGCGGGGTCTGGCCGGCGGGCGGTCCGGCGCCGCCGATGCCGGCAAGCGGGGCGATCAGCGCGACATAGAGAAAGGACATCGGAAAGAAGAGCGCGAGCACCAGCGCCGCCCCCGCCAGGAGGCGCAGCGGATGGGCCGAGGGTCGCGCCGGGGCGACCAGGGTGTCGAAGGCGGCATAGCGCATGGGCGCACGCTATGGCCTGCCGCATCTTTCGGCAATGCCCGCCGCGATCGGGCGGGACGGCGGCATGTAACTCCTGCGGGATGCGGCATTTCGTGACGCCGGGCAGGCGCCATAACCGGCTTGCCGCGGCGCGGGCGGTGGCCTAGACCTGAGACGTTCACGACCGAAGAGGCTCCGATGACCGAGTTCGACAAGAAGAACCTGCCCAGCCGCTATGTGACCGAGGGCCCCGCGCGGGCGCCGCACCGGTCCTATTATTACGCCATGGGCATGACCGAGGACGAGATCCACCAGCCGCTGGTGGGGGTCGCGACCTGCTGGAACGAGGCCGCGCCCTGCAACATCGCGCTGTCGCGTCAGGCGCAGTCGGTCAAGAAAGGGGTAAGCGAGGCCCGCGGCACCCCGCGCGAGTTCACCACCATCACCGTGACCGACGGCATCGCCATGGGCCACGAGGGCATGCGCTCGTCGCTGCCCTCGCGCGAGGCCATTGCCGACAGCGTCGAGCTGACCATGCGCGGGCACTGCTATGACGCGCTGGTGGGGATGGCGGGGTGTGACAAGTCGCTGCCGGGGATGATGATGGCGATGGTGCGGCTCAACGTGCCCTCGGTCTTCATCTATGGCGGTTCGATCCTGCCGGGCCGCGCGCCGGCGGTCGAGGGGATACCGGAGGATTTCGTCGGTCGCGACCTGACCGTGCAGGACATGTTCGAGGCTGTTGGCCGGCATCAGAGCGGCGAGCTGAGCGAGGCCGCGCTCTATGTGCTCGAGCGGGTCGCGTGTCCCTCGGCCGGAGCCTGCGGCGGCCAGTTCACCGCCAACACCATGGCCTGCGTGTCCGAGGCGATCGGGCTGGCGCTGATGAACAGCTCGGGCGCGCCGGCGCCCTACGAATCGCGCGACCATTACGGCGAGGAAAGCGGGCGCGCGGTGATGAACCTGCTGGAAAGAAACATCCGTGCCCGCGACGTGGTGACGCGCAAGAGCCTCGAGAATGCCGCCCGCGTGGTGGCCTGCACCGGAGGGTCGACCAATGCCGGGCTGCACCTGCCGGCGATCGCGCACGAGGCGGGGATCGAGTTCTATCTCGATGATGTCTGCGAGATATTCCGCGACACCCCTTATTTCGTCGATCTCAAGCCGGGCGGACAGTTCGTGGCGCTCGATCTCTACGAGGCCGGCGGCATCCCGGTGGTGATGAAGGAGCTGCGCAAGGCCGGGCTGATCCACGAGGATTGCATGACCGCCAGCGGTCGTTCGATCGGCGAAGAGCTGGATCTCATCAAGCGCAAGGTCGACGGCCGGGTGATCCACCCCATCGAGACGCCGCTGACGAAAACCGGCGGTGTCGTCGGGCTGAAGGGCAACCTGGCGCCGGAGGGCGCAATCGTGAAGGTCGCCGGCATCAATGCGGAAAACCGTGTCTTTACCGGCCCGGCGCGGGTGTTCGAGTGCGAAGAGGACGCCTTCGACGCGGTCAAGAAGCGCGAATACAAGGAAGGCGAGGTGATCGTCATCCGCAACGAGGGCCCCGCCGGCGGCCCCGGCATGCGCGAGATGCTGGCCACCACCGCCGCGCTGTCGGGGCAGGGGATGGGCAAGAAGGTGGCGCTGATCACCGATGGCCGCTTTTCGGGCGCGACACGGGGGTTCTGCGTCGGTCACGTCGGCCCCGAGGCCGCGCGCGGCGGACCGATCGCGCTGCTGCAGAACGGTGACATGATCACCATCGACGCCATCCGCGGCGAGCTGTCCGCCGATCTGAGCGACGAGGAGCTGGAGCGCCGCCGCGCGGCGTGGCCGGGTCCGCGCGGCACCTATTACGGCAGCGGCGCGATCTGGAAATACGCCCAGCTGGTGGGCGAGACATACAAGGGCGCGGTGACCCATCCCGGGGCCGGGGCCGAGCAGCATGTCTACATGGATATCTGAGATATCCGCGGCCCGGACGCGCGTTGTCCGGGCCATCCTGCTGGTGGCGATGCTGCCGCTCATGGGCTGCTTTGGCCCCGACACCGGCGCGCTCAGCTTTCTTGCCTCGGGCGGTGAAAAAACCCAGGTCACCCGCGACGTGATGCGCAAGGCCAGCCTGATGGGCGGCGATGTCGTGGTGCGCGGCCCCGAGGGATACTGTATCGACCGCCGCAGCCTGCGCCGCAAGAGCGATGGCGGTTTCGCGCTTGTGGCCAGTTGCGAGGCGCTGAGCGGTGTGCGCGGCGAACCGGTCGAGCCGGTATTGATGACGGTCTCGGTGCTGCCGGGTGCGCCCGGCATCTCCCGCCCGGCCGCCGCCGAGATCGCGGCGCTGATGGCGCCGACCCGCGTGCTGGCCGCGCACGAGGATGCCGACCTGGCGCTGGTGCAGTTCGCCAGCGGCGGCGACAAGGCGTTGCCGGGGGCGATGCCCGCCACTGGCGCGGCGGCATGGCGATCAACGGCTATCTCGTCGGGCTGGCGCTTTATGCCCGCGAGGGCGGTGTGATGGCAGGCCCGGACGGGCGAGGGCTGCTGACCGAGCTGGCGCGCAGCATCCGCCGCGCCAGCCCTGACCGCCCGGCGACCGATCCGACCGGCGCGCCGCCGGACGGGTCGCCTCGCCCCGATGCGCAATTGGGTGGATTGTTTCCGAAATCTGAATAATGATATGAAAGGCTTGACCCTGACAGGCCAGAGCGGAGCCAGCGACAGTGAATCCTGGATGGCGGAATTGAGAGGCTCGCTGCTTGACCGGGTCGCGCGGCAGCGCGCGCTCAGGCGCTGGCGGCGGGCGGCGCGGCAGGCGCCGTCGTTTTCGCTGCAACGGCTGCGGCACGAGCGCGGGCAGGCGCGCAAGCTCCGGCATGAGCTGAACGAGTTGATCGCCTATGCCGATTACCAGCTGGCGCTGCCGGTGATCGGATCGGCGATGTTTCCCAAGCCACACGGCACCGATTGGGCCTGGCGGCCGAGCCTGTGGCGCAACCCGCTGCCGGTGCCGGGCATGTCGTCGGCCGAGAGCAACACGCGACTTGGCGACGAGATCGTATTGTTTCACGATTGCCGATATTCGGAGCTCACGCTCCGGCAGGTGCGAAACCGGCGCGAATCTGATCTGGCGCCGTTCGGGTTGCGCATGGACGTGTTCAACTTCGACGGTTCGTTCCTGTCGCTGGCGCTCGATCTGCCGGATGGGGCGGTGGATGGGCTCAAGCGGTCGCACCTCATCCGGGTGGACACCATCGTCGAGATGGAAAAGCCGCTGGAGATCTTCGTGCGGCTCAATGTCCGGCACGGGCCCAATACCGAGCAGATCGTGCGCGAGCTGCCGCTGCACGAGGAGACGGTGATGGCCGAGTTCGATCTGGCCTATTCGCGGCTCAACGAGAAGCGGGTCGAGCGGGCCTGGCTCGATCTCATCTTCGAGAACCCGCAGATGAGCCAGGTGACGGTGCGCGATCTGACGCTGAGCCGCCGGCCGCGCGCCGAGTTCTGACCGAGTTTCGGGAGAGACGCCGATGAGCGATCTGACACTGACCAAGACCCGGCTTTTCGAGGGCGTCTGGGAGGGGGTGCTGACGCGCGAGAGCGGGGGCCATGAGGCGCCGCGCGTCGAGGTCACGCACCTGCAGGAGCCGCTGGCGGGGGTCGAGGTGATCGCCCGGCCCGAGGACCGGCTCTGGGTGCTGCGGGTGCCGATCCCGCCGCAGGTGATCGCCGACGGCGTGCAGACCTTCGTCATCGCCGACAAGGCCAGTGGCGAGCGGATCGGGGATTTCGCGCTGATGTCGGGCGATGCGCTGGCCTATGACATCCGCGCCGAGGTCACGCTCCTGCGCGAGGAACTCGACCTCTTGAAGCGCGCGTTCCGCCGCCACTGCCTCGAGACGATGTAGGCGGGGGACATACCCCGCCGGGGCGCGCGCGGAATCCCGCCAATAACCGGCCCGGACTGGTGCGGCTCTTGCCAGGTGGCGGGTTTTCGTGTCCCGTCTCCGAAACCGCCTTGAACGGAGACAGTGGCCGGTGATCTTCAGACACATCGCTCTTTCGTGGCGCTGGGCGCGCTTGCCGCGTGCAGTACCACCTCCCGCGAACCCGACATCTCGACCCGCGCGCTGCCGCTCTACCCCGGCGAGACGCCCGAGATACGCCAGCTGATCAACGAGACCGCCGACCGCTACGAGGTGCCGCGCGAGCTGGTGCACAAGGTGGTGCAGCGCGAAAGCGACTACCGGCCACACGCGCGCAACGGGCCCTATTACGGCATGATGCAGATCCTGCCCGCCACCGCCCGCGGCGTCGGCTTTCGCGGCGCGGCCGAGGAATTGCTCGACGCCGAGACCAACCTCAACTGGGGGTGAAATACCTGCGCGGGGCCCGGCTGGTGGCGGACGGCGACATGGACCGGGCGGTGATGTGGTACGCGCGCGGCTATTACTACGAGGCCCGCGACCGCTGCCTGCTGGTGGAAACCGCGCTGCTCGATCACGAGGTCGCCCGGCAGTGCCGGGCGTAGGGGTGCGGGTGCCCTTGCAGTTACCCACAAGTGTGGTGTGGCAAATTGATTCACTCCCCAGACTTGATCTTGCACGATAGTAATCGGTCATGATTCGTCATGTGGCACCGAGCGATTGAGGTGCGAGCATGGGACGGAATTGGGTGGAAGCGGAAACTTCTGGATGCGATCTGGGAGATGTCCGGCTGAACCGGCGGCTTGAGGCAATGCTGGAGGCCCTCGGGGAACGGCCGGGGAAATCACTGCCGACGGCGTTCCAGGACTGGTCGAACACCAAGGCCGCCTACCGCTTCTTCTCCAACGGGAACGTCAGCGAAGACAAGATCCTTGAGGGGCATTTTGCCGCCTCCGCTCTGCGCCTCCGGGCAACCGACGGTCCCATCCTGATCCTGCAGGACACCACGGAATTCTCCTTCAAGCGATCGAATCCCGAGAAGGTGGGATTCACAGGGATATCGACCGGTCGCAAGCAGAGCGAAGGCCGCCATCAGAAACATGCGGTCTGCGGGTTCCTGATGCACGCCAGCTTGGCCATCACGCCGGAGGGGCTGCCCCTCGGGCTGACGGCGGCGAAATTCTGGTCGCGCAGCAAGTTCAAAGGAACCGCCGCCCTTAAACGCAAGATCAATCCGACCCGGGTGCCGATCGAACAGAAGGAAAGCATGCGCTGGCTCGACAATCTGCGCCTGTCCACCGAACTGACCGGGGCGCCGGAACGTTGCGTACATGTCGGTGACCGGGAAAGCGACATTTATGAACTCTACTGCCTGGCCGAGGAACTCGGGACTGGGTTCCTGGTGCGCAGCTGCGTCGACCGCCTCGCGGAGGATGGCGGCACGACCATTGCCAAAGTGATGGCAAAGGTGCAGTCCAGCGGCACCCACGAGGTCGGTTTCGCGATGCACAGGGCAAGGATCATTGCGCCGTGCTGTCTGTCCGACACGCTACGATGACGGTCCGTCCGCCTATCGGAAAGCAGCGGAAATACCGGCATCAGGAACTCCAGATCATTCATGCCGAAGAACTCGATCCGCCTGAAAGCCGGGCGCCCGTCTTCTGGAAGCTGATCACGAACTTGCCGGTGGCGACCCACGCGGAGGCAGTTCACAAGCTGGAATGGTATGCGCTTCGTTGGAAGATCGAGACCTTCTTCCGGACCTTGAAAACCGGGTGCCGGATTGAGGAGCTGCGCTTGGCCACGGCTGATCGACTGGCAAACTGCATCGCCTTGTGCTGCGTTGTGGCGTGGCGCGTGTCTTGGCTGACAATGCTCAGCCGCGAGGCGCCAAAAGTATCGCCTGCTACTGTCTTCACCGACGCCGAGCGCCAATTGCTTGAGCGCAAAACGCCTAAAAGGAAAACAGCAGTTTCCGCGCGAACTCGATTTCTATGTCAGGATTGTCGCACGGCTCGGAGGCTATCTCGACCGCACCTCCGATGACCCCAGGGACCACCGTCATATGGCGCGGCCTCTCCCGACTCGCCGATCTTGTTGAGGCGCCTGCATCGCGGAAAGTCCATCATCGGGGACTTGTGGGTAACTGCAAGGCGGGTGCCCGCACCCCGGCCGGTCAGCTTTCCCCGGTCAGCTTGACGATCGCCGGCCCGGTTTCCGGCGCCAGTTCCTCGAAATCGAAATTGTCGAGCCGCCGCGCCCGGCGTCCCGCCTTGTCGGCGGAAATCTTGATCTCGGATATGTCCTGGCCGCCCGGTGAAAATGGCGGTCTAGGTTTTCCACCCGGTTGCCCAGCCGGTCGATATCGGCGAAGAGCAGGCCGAGTTCGCGGCGGATGGCGCCGGCCTGTTCGCGCATCCGCGCGTCCTTGAGGATCGCCCGCATGGTGTTGAGCGTGGCCATGCAGGTGGTCGGCGAGACGATCCAGACCCGCGCGGTGAAACCCTCGCGCACCAGTTCGGCGAAATTGGCGTGCAACTCGGCATAGACCGCCTCTGAGGGCAGGAACATCAGTGCGCCATCGGCGGTTTCGCCCTCGATGATGTAGCGCTCGGCAATGTCGCGAATGTGCCTGCGGACGGCTGTGCGCAAGGACCGCATGGCCTCCTGAACCTCGCGCTCGGTCTGCGCGCGCCGCAGCGCCTCGTAGGCTTCCAGCGGGAACTTGCTGTCGATGCAGATCGGCCCCGGCGGGTTGGGCAGGTGAATCAGGCAGTCGGCGCGCTTGCCATTCGATAGCGTATGTTGCAGCACGTAGCTGTCCGAGGGCAGCGCCTTGGAAACGATGTCGGTGAGCTGGATTTCACCGAAGGCGCCGCGCGTCTGCTTGTTCGACAGGATGTCCTGCAGGCTGAGAACGTCGCCCGACAGCCGGGTGATGTTTTCCTGCGCCTTGTCGATGACCTTGAGCCGTTCCTGCAGCTCGCCCAGGGATTGTGCCGTACGCCGGGCCGAACCCGAGAGGTTCTGGTTCATCTGTTCCTGCACCTGCGCCAGCCGTTCCTCCATCAGCCGCAGCATACCGGTCTGGGCCTTGGTCTGCGTCTCGGAGACATGGCTCAGCCCGCCGGCCAGCTGGTGCTGGCCGTCGCCCAGCGCCTGCACGCGCTGGCCAAGATCGCCGACCTGACGGATCAGCGGCTCGGTCAGGCGGGCCGAGCGCGTGGCGGCGCGCGCGGTCGATACCAGCAGGATCAGGATGAGCAGCAGGAATGCCGCTGCCGCCAGAGTGGCGATGACGGCGGGATCGCCCGGGGCATAACTGGTATCGCCGATGGTGATCATGTCCGCCCGAAGAGCCGTTCGATATCCGCGAGCTTGAGCTCGACATAGGTCGGCCGGCCGTGGTTGCACTGGCCCGAATGCGGTGTCGTCTCGATCTCGCGCAGGAGCGCGTTCATCTCCTCGGCGCTCATCCGGCGGCCCGAGCGTACCGAGCCGTGGCAGGCCATCCGCGACAGCACCGCGTCGATGCGCGCGCGCAGGGCCAGGCTGTCGCCGGTATCGCTGAGTTCATCGAGGATGTCGCAAACCAGCGCGCTGGCGTCGCAGGGCCCCAGCACCGCCGGGGTTTCGCGCACCGCCACCGCGCCGGGGCCGAAGGGCTCGATCACCAGTCCCAGCCGCGCCAGGTCGTCGGCCGCGTGCAGCAGGCGCGCGGCGTCGGCAGGGACAAGCTCGACGATCTCGGGGATGAGCAGCGCCTGCGCCCTGACCCCGGTCTCGTCCAGCTGGCGCTTGAGGCGCTCGTAGACCAGCCGTTCATGGGCGGCGTGCTGATCGACGATGACCATGCCGTCGCCGGTCTGGGCGACGATGTAATTCTCGTGCAGTTGCGCGCGGGCGGCGCCGAGGGGATGTGCCTGCGCATCACGCGCGTCCGGCGCGGGAGTGCCGTCATCGCCCGGCTCGACCCGGCCGCTATAGGCCGTCTGCATCTCGGCAAAGCCCGGCGCCTGGGCGATGTGCGCCGCGCGCAGCGCGCCCGGGCTCGGGCGGTCCATCTGGTAGACCCGCGCGCCCGTGGGTTCGGGGCGAAAGGCCCCCAGCGTCGCGCCGGCGACGGTCGAGGAGGCGCGATGCCCCGCTTCGGCCAGCGCGTGGCGCAGCCCCGAGACGATCAGCCCGCGCGCGAGACCCGGATCGCGAAAGCGCACCTCGGTCTTGGCCGGGTGCACGTTGACGTCGACGAGTCGCGGGTCGCAGTCGATGAAGAGCGCCGCCGCCGGGTGGCGGTCGCGCGGCAGGAGGTCGTGATAGGCCGCCCGCAGCGCCCCCGTCAGCATCCGGTCGCGCACCGGGCGGCCGTTGACGAAAAGGTACTGCGCCACCGCCGCGCCGCGCGAATAGGTCGGCAGCGCGGCAAAGCCGGTCATGCGCAGCCCCTCGCGGGTAGCGTCGATCCTGAGCGCGTTGTCGGCAAAGTCGTGGCCAAGGATGCGCGCGAGCCGGCCCGCGAGCGCGTCGAAGAGGTCGCCGGTCTCGGCGTCGGCGCGCAGCACGACCCGGCCCTCGCCCCCGCCCGAGACGTCGCGCAGCGTGAACGCGACCTGCGGCGCCGCCATCGCCAGCCGCCTGACCGTGTCGGCGATGGCCTGCGCCTCGGCCCGGTCGGTGCGCAGGAACTTGAGCCGCGCGGGCGTGGCGTGAAAGATGTCGCGCAAGGTGACGACGGTTCCGGAATTGAGCGCGGTCGGGCGCGGGCCGCTCATCCTCCCGCCGGTGACGGCGATTTCGGCGGCGTCGCTGCCGGCGGCGCGCGAGGCGATGGTCAGCCGCCCGACCGCGCCGAGGCTGGGCAACGCCTCGCCGCGAAAGCCGAAGCTGCGGATGTCGAGCAGATCCGAGCCGTCGATCTTGGAAGTGGCGTGCCGCGCCAGCGCCAGCGGCAGGTCATCGGCGGTCATGCCGCAGCCGTCGTCGCTCACGCGGATCAGGGTCTTGCCGCCGTCGGCCTGGGCGACCTCGATCCGCCGCGCGCCCGCGTCGAGCGCGTTTTCCACCAGCTCCTTGACCGCCGCCGCCGGGCGTTCGACCACCTCGCCGGCGGCGATGCGGTTGATCGCGCCTTCGTCGAGCTGGCGGATCGGGGCGCGATCCTGCCTTATATTGAGGTCGGCCTGAACCATGCCACAAGGTCTAGCATGTCGGCATGCGATTCGGAACTCGGCAATCGTCTGGTGGGCGCGCCGCCCCGCCGTTAGGCTGCGCACGGGAATCACTTGCCGAAGGGAGCCCGTGGCATGAAAACCGAAACCGTCGATGGCGCGACGCTGGAGACTTGGACGGTCGACGAGGTTGCCGCCGCCTATGAGCGTCACGAGGTCGTGCTGATCGACGTGCGCACGATCCAGGAATACGCCTTCGAGCACATCGGGGGCGCGCTGCTCTTGCCGCTGCCGTTCTTCGAGGCGCGCGCGCTGCCGGGGCAGAGCGACAAGCGTATCGTGTTCCTGTGCGGCTCGGGTGTGCGCTCGGAAAAGGTGGCGCGCGCCTGCATCGACGCCGGGATCGCGCGCATCGCCCACATGAAGGGCGGCTTCGGCGCCCGGAAGACGGCGAAACTGCCCTATGTGGGCACCAACATGGCCACCGGCGCGCCGCAGCCGGTGAACAACATGTGAGGACGGCACTGGCTGCGCCTGGGGACTCGCTCCGCGACGGTGGCGGCGGTCAGTGGTTGTAGGCGGACTCGCCGTGGCTGGTCTGGTCGAGACCCTGGCGCTCCTGCTCTTCGGGCACGCGCAGGCCGATCGTCATGTCGACCAGCTTGAAGAGCACGAACGAGGCGATGCCGCTCCAGGCGATGGTGACGAGCACCGCCCGGATCTGGATGGCGGTCTGCGAGATCGTCGCATAGTCGTCGCCCATGACCCCGCCCAGCATCGGACCCGACAACAGGCCGGTGCCGATGGCGCCGATGACGCCGCCGATACCGTGTACGCCGAAGACGTCGAGGCTGTCGTCATAGCCGAGCCTGGCCTTGACTACCGCGACAAAGAAATAGCAGCCCGCCGAGGCGGCGGCGCCGAGGACGATGGCGCCCATCGGCCCGACCGTGCCGCAGGCCGGGGTAATCGCGACCAGCCCGGCGATCATGCCGGTGGCGGCGCCCAGCATCGACGAATGCTTGCGGGTGATCTTTTCGATCACGTTCCAGGCGAGGATCGCGGCCGCGGTGGCGACGAAGGTGTTGATCATCGCCAGCGCCGCGCCGCCATTGGCCTCGAGGTTGGAGCCGGCGTTGAAGCCGAACCAGCCGACCCAGAGGATGCCCGCGCCGACCAGCGTCAGCGTCACCGAATGCGGCGCGAGGTTGTCGCGGCCAAAGCCGGTACGCGGCCCGAGAACCATGCAGCCCACCAGCGCCGAGACGCCGGCATTGATATGGACCACCGTGCCGCCGGCAAAGTCGATCGCGCCCCAGTTGAAGATCAGCCCGGCGCCGTCCCAGACCATGTGTGCGATGGGAAAATAGACGACGGTGACCCAGAGCGCGCAGAACAGCATCAGTGCGCCGAAACGGATGCGCTCGGCCAGCGCGCCGACGATCAGCGCCGGGGCGATCGCGGCAAAGGTCATCTGGAAGGCGATGAAAAGGTATTCGGGGATGACCACGCCCTCGGTGAAGGTGGCGGACATCGAATTGGGTTCGACGCCGGCCAGAAAGAGCTTGCCGAACCCGCCCCAGAACGGGCCGGTGCCGCCGCCAAAGGCCATGGAATAACCCCAGAGCACCCAGATCACCATCGCCAGGGCAGCGATGGAGGTACACTGCATCAGCACCGAAAGCATGTTCTTGGAGCGCACGAGACCGCCATAGAAAAGCGCGAGCCCGGGAACGATCATGAACAGCACCAGCAGGGTGGCGGTGAGCATCCGGGCGACGTCGCCCTTGTACATGGTTGCGGCGGTGGCCTCCTGCGCGAGGCCAGGCACCGGCAGCGCCGTGAGCGCGGCGGCCGTCAGGGCCAGTTGCGTCGGTCTTTTCATCGGTTTGCTCCTTTCGAACCCGTGTCGGGCCGGCGGTGATTTTGCAGGTGCAGACAAGACCGGCTGGCGGTATCGGGAAAGGCGGGATGCATGCGAAGGCGTGGATTACGGGGGCGAAATGCTTAATACTTGTGCGGATTTGCAATTGCGCCTAATCAATGGGCACTCCAATAAGGAAATCCGGGGTCAACTTTGCCGCTTGAGCCGTCTAGTATCCCGGCATCGGGCAGGATGAGTACGGGCGAGACGGGGCGAAGATGAGCAAGACCGGGCGGCGCACGCCGCGCCTCGTGGCCGAGAAGCGGCGGGCCGCGACCAAGAAGAAAACCCCGCGCCGCCGCGCGCGGCGCAACCCGTCGCCGTACCGGCGCCGGGGGCCGATCAGCCGGTTGCTGCGCTGGATCCTCCGTGCGATCTGGGCGGTGACCTGGCGGCTGACGGTCGTCGCCGCGACGATCCTGGGCCTTGCCGTCTTCTACACGTACACCACCCTGCCGGATGCGGGCGAGATGCTGGACGGGCGGGCGCGCGGGTCGGTCACGCTGCGCGACCAGAATGGCGAAGTCTTTGCCTGGCGGGGCGACCAGTTCGGTGGCGCGGTCACCGCCGACAGCGTCAGCCCCTACCTGCGCGATGCGGTGATCGCCACCGAGGACCGCCGCTTTTACAGCCATTTCGGCATCAGCCCGAAAGGCGTGATCGGCGCGATCGCGATCAACCTTCGCGAAGGGCGGGGGCCGCTTTCGGGGCATGGCGGTTCAACCATCACCCAGCAGACGGCGAAACTGATGTGCCTGGGGGTCAGGTACGACCCCGCCGTCTGGGACAGCGAGCAGGAATACGTCCAGGACTGCCGGCGCACGACGCTGTGGCGCAAGGCCAAGGAGGCGGTCTATGCGCTGGCGATGGAGGCGAAGTATACCAAGAACGAAATCCTCTCGATCTATCTCAACCGTGCCTATATGGGCGGCGGCGCCTTTGGGGCCGAGGCCGCCGCGCAGCGCTATTTCGGCAAGCCCGCCGCGGCGCTGAGCCCGCAGGAGGGCGCGATGCTGGCCGGCCTGCTGACGGCGCCGTCGCGCTATGCGCCGACCACCAATCTTGCGCGGTCGCAGGCGCGGGCGGCGACGGTGCTGCGGCTGATGGCCGAGCAAGGCTATCTGACCGAGGCCGAGGCAATGGCGGCGCAGGCGAACCCCGCCACCCTGTCGGAGGCCGCCGAGGCGCAGACCGGGGGCTATTTCGCCGACTGGGTGATGGAATCGGGACCGGATTTCTTCACCCGCGCCACCACCGAGGACGTGATCATCCGCACCACGCTCGACCAGCGCATCCAGCGCGCCGCCGAAGAGGCGATGCGCACGGTCTTTGCCGACAAGGTCAAGGACGGCTCCGAAGCGCAGGCGGCGATCGTGGTGATGTCGGCCGACGGCGCGGTACGGGCAATGGTGGGCGGGCGCGACACCAATGTCGTGGGCGCCTTCAACCGTGCCACGATGGCGCGACGACAGACCGGATCGGCGTTCAAGCCTTTCGTCTACGCCACCGCGCTGGAGATGGGCTATGGTCCGCAGGCGACAGTGGTGGACGAACCCTATTGCCTGAACATCCCCGGTTCGGGCCGGTGGTGCCCCGAGAACTATTCGCGCAGGCATTACGGCCGGGTGACGCTGGCGGAGGCATTGAAACGCTCGCTCAACGTGCCGGCGGTCAAGGTGGCAGAGGCAGTCGGGCTCGACCGGGTGCGCAAGGTGGCGTCGGATTTCGGCATCGAGAGCGATCTCGCCGCCGGCCCGGCGCTGGCGCTGGGGGCCTCGGAAAGCACGCTTCTGGAAATGACCGGCGCCTATGCCGGCATCCTGAACGGCGGCTCGTCGGTGACGCCCTACGGGCTGATCGAGCTGCGGCTTCTGGGCGAGGACGAGCCGCTGATGGGTGCCGGCGGCGGCATCGGCGAGCGGGTGATCCGCGAGGAGGCGGCGCGCCAGTTGACATGGATGATGTACCAGGTGGTCGAAGACGGCACCGGCCGGCGCGCGCGGCTGCCGGGCATCGAGGCGGCAGGCAAGACCGGTACCACCCAGGCCACGCGCGACGCCTGGTTTCTCGGCTTTACCGCCGACTATGTGGCCGGGGTCTGGATGGGGTATGACGACAACTCGCCCCTGAGCGGGGTCACCGGCAGCGGGCTGCCCGCCGAGATCTGGCGCGAGACCATGACGCGCGTCTATGAGGGAATAGAGCCGCGCCCCCTGCCGATGGTGCGCGTACCCGAGCGGCCGCTGCCTTCGGACCCTGGCGCCACCGGCGGCGAGCGTGACCGCGACCTGCGGCCGCGCGGCAACGCGGTCGAGCGCATCCTGCGCGATCTGCTGGGGGTCGGCGCAAACCGCTGACCGGCTCAGCCCGCGTGCTTGAGATCCCCGATCAGCGCGTCGATGTTGCCGCGGCGCGCGTCGAGCATCGAGCCGATCTCGGTGCGCTCGCTCAGTCGCAGGCTGACGCCCTCGATCACCATGTCGAAAAAGAGATCGCGCCCGGAGCGGTCGGAGACCAGAAACCGCACCTCGAAGGGCGCGCGGCCCTTGAGGTAGACGGTGCTGACCACCTCCTGCCACGACTTGACCGTCCGGACGTTCTTGACCTCGATCCGGCCGCCGATGAATTCACGGAACCGCTTGCCGTACTTGCGCGCGATATAGCCGCGGAACGCCTCGGTGAAGGCGCGCATCTGCGCGGCGCTGGCTCGCCGCGCATCGGGCCCCAGAGTCGATTGCGCGATGATGCCGACGTCGGCGTAGCGGGTGAAGATACGCTCGAAATCGGCGATCATGGCGTTGAGCGACTGGCCCGGAGGAGATGACCCGGTTGATCTCGGTCACGACCTTGTCGATCAGGGCGCGTGCATTGGCTTCGGTCAGGGCCTGCGCCGGCCACGGCAGGGCGGCCAGGGCGGCGGTCGCCAGACCCGCGCCCAACAGGCGGCGGCGGGCGGGATCACTCGGCATAGGGGTCATCATAGGGGTCCTCGTATGTCGCGCCATAGGGATCGTCATAGGGATCAAGATAGGTATCCGCGCCCCCTTCGCCCAGCTTGAAACTGCGGTTCTGAAGATAAAGTGAGCGGGCCTGCGCATAGCTGTCGGCGCTGTCGTAGAGTACCGAATCCATCGTGTCCGAAAAACGGGCGCGCTGCGACAGCCCGGCCGAGACGTTGGCGGCGGTGCCCCAGTAACGCTCGGGCGTGTCGATGAAATAGCTCAGCGGGTTGGTGAAGAGATCGACCATCCGGCCGGCGGACGCGCGTTCGGTCGAGGGGCCGAAGATCGGCGATTCGACATAGGCGCCCCGGCGCACGCCCCAGACATAGAGGGTCTGGCCGAAATCGGCCTCGGTCGCCTCGGGCATGCCGAGTTCCGTCGCCGGGTCGAACAGCCCGCCCAGCCCCAGCGTGGTGTTGACCACGAATCGGTAGGTGTCTTCGGTCGCGCCCTTCATGTTGCCCTGAAGGATGCTGTTCACGATCCCTTGCGGCAGTGACAGGTTGAAGGCGAAACGCCCCACCGCAGTTTCGATGTCATCGGGCACGACGGCGGCGTAGCCAAGGCTGACCGGGCGCAGAACCGCGCGGTCGAGGCGCTTGTTGAAGGCATGAACCTTGCGGTTTCGCTGTTCATGGGGGTCGAAGGGGGTGCCCGGCGGATGATCCGGGCCGGGCGCGGAGCACGCAGCCAGAACCACCGCCAGAATCATCGCGCAGGCGGCGAGCGGATATCTTCGGGGGCTGGCAGCAAATGAACGGGTCAAAGTTCCGATACCGCGATATTAATCAGATCATTCCTAGACTATAGGACGATCATGCCAAGAAGTCGTGTATTGCGCGAACAAACTGTGGCACGGGGGCGACAACCGGCCAACGCCTTCGGCGGGGCGAATTGCAAGTGTGCCCCCAGTCGGGAAAGGATCGTCGTCCATGAAACCGGGCTCCCATGACCTGCGAAAAGGTCGCGCGGAACTGCGCGACGCACGCCGCGAAAGCCGGGCGCTCTACTGGTTTGTCGGCATCTTCAGTGCCTTCGTCAACCTGCTGATGCTGACCGGACCAATCTATATGCTGCAGGTCTACGACCGGGTTCTGAGCAGCCGTTCGGTGGCGACGCTGGTCGCGCTGTCGCTGCTGGTTCTTTATCTCTTTGCGATGATGGGGTTGCTGGATTACGCCCGTGGCCGGATCATGGGCCGGGTCGCGGCGCGCTTTCAGTCGCGGCTCGACCGGCGGGTGTTCGATGCGGTGGTGCGCAAATCCGCGATTGCGCCGGATCTGCGCAGCACCACCGGCCTGCGCGATCTCGAGGCGGTGCAGCGGCTGATGGCCTCGCCGGTCCTGATGGCGCTCTTTGACATGCCGTGGACGCCGGTCTTTCTGGCCGGTATCTGGGTGTTTCATCCTTGGCTGGGCATCCTGGCGATTGCCGGCGGCGTCGTGTTGATCGCGATCACCGCGCTCAACCAGGTCGTTACCCGCGAGCCCGCCCACGCCGCCAACACCGCCGCGGTGGAGGCCGAGCAGATGGCCACCCAGATCCGTGGCGAGGCGGAAATGGTGCAGGCGATGGGCATGCGCGAGGCGGCTTTCGCCCGCTGGCAGCAGACCCGCGGCCGCGCCCTGCAAAGCCAGATATCGGCTTCCGATCTGGGCGGCACGCTGACCACCGTGACCCGGGCGTTCCGGCTCTTCCTGCAATCGGCGATGCTGGGGCTCGGGGCCTATCTGGTGCTTCGGGGCGAGCTGACGGCGGGGGCGATGATCGCCGGTTCGATCCTGCTTGGCCGGGCGCTGGCTCCGGTCGAGCAGGCGATCGGGCAATGGCCGGCGGTGCAGCGCGCGCGGCAGGGCTGGGACAGCCTGGCCGAACTGCTGTCGGCGGTTCCGCCCGAGGTGCCGCGCACCACCCTGCCGCGTCCGCGCGCGCGGCTCGAGGTGCAGCGGCTGACGCTGGCGCCGCCGGGCGCCGATCAGCCTGCCTTGCGCGGTGTCAGTTTCACCGTCGAACCCGGGCAGGCGGTAGGGGTGATCGGCGCCTCGGGGGCGGGCAAGTCGACGCTGGCGCGGGCGCTGACCGGGCTCTGGCGTCCGGCGGCGGGCACGATCCGGCTCGACGGCGCGGCGCTCGACCAGTACGAGCCGGCGGCGCTGGGCCGCTATGTCGGCTATCTGCCGCAACGGGTGCAGATCTTCGACGGCACCATCGCCCAGAACATCGCCCGCCTCGCCGCCAGCCCGGATGCCGAACAGGTGGTCGCGGCGGCGCGGATGGCCGACGCCCACGAGATGATTCTCGCGCTGCCCGACGGCTATGACACCCAGGTCAGCGCCGCCAATGCGCGGCTCTCGGGCGGGCAGATGCAGCGCATCGGGCTGGCGCGCGCGCTTTACGGCGATCCGGTGATCCTGGTTCTCGACGAGCCCAACTCCAACCTCGACAACGAGGGCAACGCCGCCGTCAACGCCGCGATCGCCCGGTTCAAGGCGCAGGACCGTTCGGTTTTGGTGATGGCGCACCGGCCGGCGGCGATCCATGAATGCGATCTGATCCTGATGCTCGACGGCGGACTGGTGCGCGCCTTCGGCCCCAAGGCCGAGGTGCTGCGCAAGGTGGTGCAGAACCACGAGCAGATTGCGCGCGCCGGAACCGCGGGGGGCGTGCAATGAGCGCTCCGGGGCAAGACGCATGGTCGACGCGCGGGCCCCTGACGGTGGGTCTGATCGGCCTTGTGCTGCTCGTCGGGGGCTTTGGCGCCTGGGCTGCGATGACCACGATTTCGGGCGCGATCATCGCGCCGGGGCGCATCGAGGTCGACCAGAACCGGCAGGTCGTCCAGCACCCCGACGGTGGTGTCGTGGCGGCGATCGAGGTCGGCGAGGGCGATACCGTCACCGAGGGCAGGTGCTGATCCGGCTCGATGAAACGGCGCTGGCGTCGCGGCTGGCGATCACCGAGGGCCAGTTGTTCGAGCTGATGGCCCGGCGCGGGCGGCTCGAGGCCGAGCGCGACGGCGCGGGCGAGATCGTGTTCGACCCGTTCCTGACCGAGGCCGCTGCGGAACGGCCCGACGTCGCCCGGCTGATGCAGGGGCAAGGGCGGCTCTTTGTGGCCCGCGCCGAGTCGATCGCGCGCGAGATCGAGCAACTGAACGCGGCGCGACCAGATTTCCAACCAGATTGACGGCATCCGCGCCCAGCAGACGGCGCTGCAACGCCAGCTCGAACTGATCCGGGGATGAATTGACCGACCAGCAGTCGCTGCTGGATCGGGGCTGGCCCAGGCGACGCGGGTGCTGGCGCTGGAACGCGAGGCTGCCCGGCTGAGCGGGCAGGTCGGCGAACTGACGGCGTCCGAGGCGCAGGCGCGCGGGCGCATCACCGAGACCGAGATCGAGATCGTCGGGCTGGGCTCGCGCCGCCGCGAGGAGGCGATCACCACCCTGCGCGACCTGCAATACCGCGAGACTCGAGATGTTGGAGGAGCGCCGCGCCTGGTCGAACAGATGGATCGCCTCGACATCCGCGCTCCGGTCGGCGGCGTGGTCTACGATCTGGTCGTCTTCGCCCGGCGCGCCGTCGTCCGCCCTGCCGAGCCGCTGCTCTACGTGGTGCCCCAGGACCGCCCGCTGATCATCAACGCCCAGATCGAGTCCATCCATATCGACAAGGTCCATGTCGGGCAGGAGGTTGCTGCGGTTTCCCGCGCTCGACCAGCGGCGCACGCCGGAACTCACCGGCAAGGTGCTGCAAGTTTCGGCCGATGCCTTTGTCGACGAAGGCACGCGGCAGAGCTATTATCGCGTCGAAATCTCGCTCAGCGAGGGCGAGCAGGCGCGTCTGCCGGCGGGGGTTACGCTGATCCCCGGGATGCCGGTCGAGGCGTATTTGCGCACCGCCGATCACACCCCGCTGGCCTATCTGACAAAACCGCTGACGGACTATTTCACCCAGGCGTTCCGTGAATAGGCCGGCCGCGTTCGCCGGCGCATATCCGGTTTCCATCCGCTGTCCGACTGGCTAGCCTCTGGCGCATCTGAAGTCGAAGGAGAGAAGACACGATGGGAAAATTCGAAAAGAAACTGGCCGAGATGGGCGTGACGCTGCCCGATGCGCCGGCGCCGGCGGCCAATTACGTGCCTTATGTGCGGATCGGCAACACGCTTTATGTCTCCGGCCAGCTTTCCGGGACGGCGACGGTCTGATCACCGGCAAGCTCGGACAGGACATGAGCGTCGAGGCGGGCGCGGCGGCGGCGCGGAGTTGCGCCATTGCGCTGCTGGCGCAGGTCAAGGCGGCGTGCGGCGGCGATCTCGACCGCCTGCGTCGGGGTGGCCAAGCTCACCGGCTATGTCAACTCGACCCCGATTTCGGCGACCAGCCGCTGGTTATCAACGGCGCCTCGGACCTTTCGCCGAGGCGCTGGGCGAGGCCGGCCGGCATGCGCGCGCTGCGGTATCGGCGGTGGCGCTGCCCCTTGGCGTGGCGGTCGAGGTCGAGGGTATCTTCGAGATCGAATGACGCCGCTGCCGGGCGTCTTCTTGCGCCGACCACTGGCGCATCGGGCACTGCACGACGTCGCGCGGGGGCGGCCCGAGAACTCGCGCGCGGTGGTGCGCGCCGCAGTGGTGGCGGCGGGCTACGGCGTCGAGATCGACCTGCAGCTCAGCCGCGACGGCTGCGCGATGGTGTTTCACGACGATGACCTCGGCCGGCTGACCGACGAGAGCGGCCCGGTGCGCCAGCGCGATGCGGCCGAGGCTGCGCGGTATCCGTCTGCGCGGCGGCGACGAGGGCATCCCCGATCTGGCGCAGGTGCTGGCGCTGGTCGCGGGCCGGGCGCCGATCCTGGCCGAGATGAAGGATCAGCACGGGGCCATGGGCGAGACCGACGGTGCGCTGGAGCGCGCCGTCGCGCGCGCCATCGCCGGTTACGAGGCCGCTGGCGCTGATGTCGTTCAATCCGCACATGGTGGCGCATATGGCGCGGCTCGCCCCGGGGTGCCACGCGGCATTGTCAGCTGCGCCTTCGCCCCGGCGAACTGGCCGATGCCTGGGCGCGGCCACCCGCGCCCGGCTGCGCGGCATTCCCGATTACGACCGCGCCGGGTGCAGCTTCATCAGCCACGAGGTCGGGATCTGCGTCGCCCCGCGCGTGGCCGAACTCAGGCAGGCGGCGCGGCGGTGCTGGCGTGACGGTGCGCTCGGCCAAGGCGGAGGCGCGCGGGCGCGGCAGGTGGCCGACAACATCACGTTCGAGGGCTACCGCCGCGGCGATCCTGGCCTGATCTCGCGGGGCCCGCGGCCACAGATTGGGGGAAGGTCAGGCGAGGCAGGGACGCGATGGACGGAGCCGCGATCACCATCACCGTGCATGAGCGGATCGCGGCCATCGGCGCGGCGGTCTGGGATGCCTGCGCCTGCCCCGAGGCGGCGGATGGCGGGCGCCCTTGCGACCCCTTCA
Source organism: Roseovarius sp. (assembly GCA_027493545.1). Taxonomy (GTDB): domain Bacteria; phylum Pseudomonadota; class Alphaproteobacteria; order Rhodobacterales; family Rhodobacteraceae; genus Roseovarius. The sequence continues at coordinate 813,123 of JAOSKR010000001.1, forward strand.
CCACCTATCGGTTTCTCGCGGCGCTCGAGGACAGCGGCTCGGTCGGCCCGGCACCGGCTGGCAGCCGCACTATCTGACCGCCGAGACCGGCGGGCAGGTGGTGGCCTGCGCGCCGCTCTACCTCAAGAGCCACAGCCATGGCGAATACATCTTCGATTTCAACTGGGCGCACGCCTATGAGCGCGCCGGGCGGGCGCTATTACCCCAAGCTGCAGATCGCGGTGCCGTTCACGCCGGTCACCGGCCGGCGCCTGCTGACCCGGCCGGGGTTCGAGGCCGAGGGCGCGCGGCGCTGATCGGCGGCGCGGTCGAACTGGCGGGGGCACAACGACATGTCCTCGCTCCATGTCACGTTTTGCACCGGCGCCGAGGCAGAGGCGGGTGCGGCGATGGGGCTGATGGAGCGCCTGACCCAGCAGTTTCACTGGCTCAACCGAGGGCTACGCCGATTTCGATGCGTTTCTGGCAAGGCTTTCCTCGCGCAAGCGCAAGACGATCCGCAGGGAGCGCCGGCAGGCGGGCGAATTCGGCGGCGACATCCTTGTCTTGACCGGCGCCGGGATCGAGCCGCGCCACTGGCAGGCGATGTGGGACTTCTACCAGGATACCGGCGCGCGCAAATGGGGCATGCCGTATCTCACGCGGGCGTTCTTCGAGATCGCCGCCGAGCGGCTCAAGGACGACATCCTGATGGTGATGGCCGAACGCGGCGGACGCCCCATTGCCGGCGCCATGAACCTGATCGGGCGAGAGGCGCTTTTCGGCCGCTATTGGGGCTGCACCGAGCACCACCCGTGCCTGCATTTCGAACTTTGCTACTATCGGGCCATCGAATACGCCATCGGCCACGGGCTGGCGCGGGTCGAGGCCGGCGCCCAGGGCGAGCACAAGCTGATGCGCGGCTATCTGCCCCGGCAGACCCATTCGCTGCACTGGATCGCGGACGGTGGTTTCGCCGAGGCGGTGGGCCGCTATCTGGAGGCCGAGCGCGCGGCGGTGGGCGAGGATATCGAGGTGCTCACGGGCTACGGCCCGTTCCGCAAGGACCGAAGGGAGGAAAGAGAGTGACCGAACACCTGAGCGACACCGCCCGCAAGACCACGCTCGCGCCGCTGCTGGAGATGGGCTGGCGGATGGACGACGAGCGCGACGCGATCGTCAAGACCTTCGTCTTCGACAACTTCGTCGAGGCGTTCGGTTTCATGACCCGTGCCGCGATCTGGGCCGAGAAATGGAATCACCACCCGGAATGGTCGAACGTCTACAAGACCGTCGAGGTGACGCTGACCACCCACGATGTCGGCGGGCTCAGCCCGCTCGACGTCAAGTTTGCGCGCAAGCTCGACACGCTGGCGGGGTAGTGCGCGCGCCACGGGTCTCGGCCCGGATCGCCTGCGGCCGAGGTGGTGCCGGTTGTGCCATCACAATGGTGTGCATCGGGTCAGGTCTGATCCGTCACGCCCCGGCCTCCGAGCCGGGGTTATTTTTTCGACCGCGAGACCGGTTTGACACTGCGTGGAACAAGTCCCCGTCAGATCGTCTGGTCGTAGGCGCCCACTGACGCCTCGGAGCGGATCACCGCGTCGATGTCGGCGAAGATGGCACGCATCTCGGCCTCGCTCTCGCTGCTTTCGCAGACCACCACCAGATTGGGGGTGTTGGAACTGGCGCGCACCAGCCCCCAGCTGCCGTTGTCGAGGATGACGCGGGCGCCGTTCACCGTGACCACCTCGGCGATGGGCCGCCCGGCAAGCGGCTGGCCGGCCTCGTGGCGCGCCACAAGTTTGGCCACCAGCCGGTCGAGCACGCTGTACTTCTCCTCGTCCGGGCAGTGGGGCGACATCGTGGGCGTGCTCCAGGTCTGCGGCAGGGCGCGGCGCAGATCGGACATCGAACGGTCGGGGTGGCGGTCGAGCATCTTGCAGATTTCCACCGCCACGCGCAGCCCGCAGTCGTAGCCGCGCCCGATCGGCTCGGCCAGGAAGTAGTGACCCGACTTCTCGAAGCCGGCGAGCGCGCCCAGCGCCTTGACCCGGCGTTTCATGTGGCTGTGGCCGGTCTTCCAGTAGTCTGCCCGGGCGCCGTTTTCGCGCAGCACCGGGTCGGAGGCAAAGAGCCCGGTCGATTTGACGTCCGCGACGAAGATGGAACCGGGATAGAGGTGCGAGAGATCCCGGGCGAGGATCACGCCAACCTTGTCGGCGAAAATCTCCTCGCCCTCGTCGTCGACCACGCCGCAGCGGTCGCCGTCGCCATCGAACCCCAGTGCCAGATCGGCGCCCGCCTCGCGTACCGCGCGGGACATGTCGTGCAGCATCTCCATCGCCTCGGGGTTGGGGTTGTAGTGCGGGAAGGTGTAGTCGAGCCGGTCATGCAAACCCACCACCTCGACCCCGATCCGTCGCAGAAGGGTGGGCGCGAAATGCGACGCGGTGCCGTTGCCGGTGGCGCAGACCACCCTGAGCGGCCGCGACATGCGGAAATCGCCGGCGAGATCGTCGAGATAGGCCTCGCGCACGCCGGGGGCGAATTCATAGCTGCCGCCCGGCTGCGCCTCGCCCGCGCCGGTCAGGACGATATCGCGCAATTCCGCCATCTCGTCGGGGCCGTGGGTGAGCGGACGCTCGAAACCCATCTTGACCCCGGTCCAGCCGTTGGGGTTGTGGCTGGCGGTCACCATCGCCACCGCCGGCACGTCGAGGTGGAACTGCGCGAAATAGGCCATCGGCGACAGCGCCGGGCCGATGTCCCTGACCCTTATGCCGGCCTGCATCAGCCCCAGCATCAGCGCCTGCTTGATCGCCAGCGAATAGTCGCGATAGTCGTTGCCGACCGCGATTTCGGGGGCGATGCCGCGGCGGTGCATCTGGGTGCCGAGCCCCAGCCCCAGCGCGGTGATGCCGGGCAGGTTGATCTCTTCGGGGTATTTCCAGCGCGCGTCGTATTCGCGAAAGCCGGTGGGCCGGATCATCGGGTCGCGCAGGAACTCCCCGGTGTTGGGGGTCACGTCGGGCAATGGTCGGGTCATGTAAAAATCCTGAAATCAGAGGCGGATCGGCCGGGCCTTGGCCAGTTGGTCGAACTGCATCAGCGTCTCGATCAGCGCCGGCATCTCGGCGAGCGGCACCATGTTGGGCCCGTCCGAGGGTGCGCTGTCGGGGTTCTCATGAGTTTCGATGAAGACCCCCGCCACGCCGATTGCCACCGCCGCGCGCGCCATGACGGGGGCGAACTCGCGCTGCCCTCCGGAACTGCTGCCCAGGCCTCCGGGCTGCTGCACCGAATGGGTGGCGTCCATCACCACCGGATAGCCCGAGCGCGCCATCTGCGGCAGCGCGCGCATGTCCGCCACCAGCGTGTTGTAGCCGAAGGTTGTGCCGCGCTCGGTCAGGATCAGGCGGGTGTTGCCGGTGCTTTCCAGCTTTTCGATCACGCCGGCCATGTCCCACGGCGCCAGGAACTGTCCCTTCTTGACGTTGATCGCGGCGCCGGTCTCGCCGGCGGCGATCAGCAGGTCGGTCTGGCGGCAGAGAAAGGCGGGGATCTGCAGGATGTCGGCGACCGCGGCCACCTCGGCGCACTGGTCGGGCAGGTGGACGTCGGTCAGTACCGGCAGGCCCAGCGCGTCGCGGACCGATTGCAGCATCTTAAGCCCCGCCGCCATGCCCGGCCCGCGCTTGCCGCCGATGGCGCTACGGTTGGCCTTGTCGAAGGACGCCTTGAAGACGTATTGCGCGCCCGTCGCGGCGCAGGCCTCGGCCATCCGGCCGGCGATCATCTGGGCGTGATCGGCCGATTCCAGCTGGCACGGCCCGGCGATCACCGTCAGTGGCCGGTCATTGCCGATGCAGAGCCCGGAGAGGGCGACGTGTTTCATGGGTTACGACGATACCTGTTCCCTGAGGATGGACGCGGTCAGCGATATCATCAGGTAGATACCGGCGAAAATCAGGAACGCAACCACCGTGTTCTCGAAGGAGCGGGGATAGGACGGATCCTCCGATGCGACGGGGTGCACGCTGACGGTCAGGTAGCGGACCTGCTTGTTGGCCTCGATTTCCGATTGCCGCTTGGTCTCGAGCGCCGATTGCAGGATCATGTCGGCAGTGGCCAGATCGGCCTGTGCCATCTGGATCGCGGCCGTCTGCGATGCCAGCGAACTCGTCATCTCGGTCGCCTGGGTCAGCCGCGCCTGCTGTTTTTCCAGCTCGCTGCGCAGCACCTCGACCTGGCTGCGCAGCGCCTCGACCTTGGCGCTGTTGGGGCGGGGGTTGTTCAATTGCGTGTTGAGTGCCAGCTCCTTTTCCTGAAGCTGCAACTCGGCGTTCTGGATCAGCGCGCGGATATTGGCGATCGCGCCCTCGGGGTCGAGGATCGAGCTTTCCTGCAGGGTCACGAGGCGTTCCTGCGCCGCGCGCCGCTCGGCCTTGGCGTCCGCGAGGCTCTTTTCGGCGGTCTCGACGGCGTCGAGACGCTTTTCCTGGCTGAGCTGGTCCACACGCTCTTCGGCGTAGTCGATGAGTTGCTCGGAGAATTGCCGGCTGAGCTCGGGATCAGGGGTCGACAGCCCCATCCGGATCACGCCCTCGGTCGGGTCGTAGCCCAGTTTGACGTATTTCGAATAGACCTTGTAGGCCTTTTCGATCGAGGCATCCTTGTCGAGACGCTGGATCGGGTCGATCCAGTCCTGGCTGAAAAGCTCGCGAAAGCCCATGTCGGCATCGAGACGCAGCATCGCGTCCTTCGACTCCAGATAGGACTGGGTGGCGATCGAATCCTGGCTGGTGGCAAAGGAGGTGCCGCTCAGAAGGCCCGCCCCGAGGCCGGTCCCGCCGAGCCCGTCGGCGGTCAGGATCAGGAACTCCGTCTTGGTCGTGTACATCGGCGTGGCGATGGCGTAGAAATAGTACCCCGCGACGAAGGTCGGCAGGAAAACGAATGCCATCAGCCGCGATATCAGCAGCGCCAGCTTGCGGCGACGGCGGCGGCCGATGTCGCGCTGGATCCGCATGATCTCGCTGGCGCGGCGGTCTGCGGTGGTGACTTCGGTCGAGGGCAGTTGCGTCCGTGCGGCCGGCACCGTCTGCGGCAGTTGCACCCGCCCGGTGCCCGCTGCCGCGCCATCGGTCCGTGCGCCGTTGGTGGTCACCAGTTCCAGCAGCCGGGTGCGCTGGAACGGGTCGATGCCCTTGGCCCTCAGCAGTCGCACCGCGTCGAAATCCGATGTTGGCGCCAGCCCGTGTTTTTGCGCCATGCGCCGTGCCATGCGCAGCTGGCGCCCGGTCAGCCCCTCGCGGCGGATGGCGTCGATGTCTTCGGCGACGCTGATCTGACGGGGGCTGTCGGTCTCGCCGCTGAGGGGGGTATCGGGATTGTTCCGCGCGGCGGTGCCGGATTCGGGCCGGGGTGCGCTGCGGGGCGCGCTCTGGGCGGGCTGAGGCCGGCTTGCAGCACCCGCGTGGGCGGAGCTCTCCGGCGCCGCCTGCGTTGCGCCATGTCCGCCGATATCACCCGCATCCGATGCCGGCTGCGGTCCGGGCGTACGGCGGATACGGAATTTTCTAGCCTTGGTTTTCGTAGTCATAAAGCTGTTTGGCCTCTTCCAAGGTATCGAACATGTGCAGCTTTCCGTCCATCAGAACCGCCGCCGAACGGGCGAATTTTTCCAGCGTTTCGGGCTGGTGAGAGACGATCACCACTGTTGTCGACGCCAGCCGGTCGCGCAGGATTTCTCCGGCCTTGCGGTTGAATTCCACGTCCGTGGAACTCGGCATGCCCTCGTCGATGAGGTAGATGTCGAAATCGAGCGCCAGCATCAGCGAGAAGGTGAAGCGCGCGCGCATTCCCGCCGAATAGGTGCCGAGCGGCTGGTCGAAATACTCCCCCAGTCCGCACAGCCAGCGGCAGAATGCCTCGACATAGTCGGGATCGAGCCCGTAGAGGCGGGCGATGTAGCGCGCGTTCTCCACCGCCGAGAGCCGCGCGACCACCCCGCCCATGAACCCCAGCGGAAAGGAGATGCGGCAGCCGCGGCGGATCTCGCCCTCGTCGGGTTTCTCCAGCCCCGCCATCATCCGTATGACCGTGGTCTTGCCGGTGCCGTTGGGAGCGAGGATGCCGAGGCTGCGCCCCAACTCGACGCGGAACGATACCCGGTCGAGAATGACCTTGCGCTGCGTTCCGGTCCAGAACGACTTGCTCACAGTGTCGAATTCGAGCATCTCCCGGCTCCGATGCTGCCCTGTTGCTGCGCTGTCGCCAGTCTTGCGCCAGCGGGGCTTGCTTAAGGCCTTATAGTCGATAACCTGCCGGAAGTGTGTCTCATTTCTGTCGATTGTCTTAATAAATCATGGCTATTTTGCGCTGTCGTGAAGCTGCTGCACCTGTGCGGCAGGGGATCGGGGCGCACTCGGGCCGCCGGATCATGTGTATTGGACCCGGCGGATCCCACCAACCCCGGCCGGTAAGCAGGCCGGGGTTGGCAGTCAACCGATGTGCGACTGTCGGATTCGGGAGACTACGATGAAAGGAAGATGACATCGCCGGGGTCGAGATCCGACAACCGGGTGTCCTCAAGGCGAAAACCGCTGCCGCCCGCGGCGATGACCACATCCGCGCCCACCTGCGACACGAACGGCAACAGATCCCTGGCCTCGTCGAACTGGGGCGGCAGGTCGATGAAGGCCAGCACATCGACGCCCGCCTCGAAATCGGTGACGGTCACGATCCCGTCGCCCAGCGCGAAATTGAACTGGTCGGCACCGGCGCCGCCGGTAACCCGGTCGTCGCCTTCCCCGCCGATCAGGGTGTCGTTGCCCTCGCCGCCAAGCAGCGTGTCGTTTCCGGCGCCACCCTCGAGCCGGTCGTCTCCGCTCTCGCCTTCGATCAGGTCGTTGCCGTCGCGCCCGTCGATGGTGTCGTTCCCGGCGCCGCCGAGAATTCTCTGATCATCCCCGACAGAGCCGTGGATTTCATCACCGAAGCCGGTGCCACGGAACTCGTTCGCGCCGACAAAGGTGTCGCTGCCGATGAAACCATCGCCGGGAGCCAGATCATGCGCGATACCCTGTTCGAGATCCGCAAAGACGGCACCGCCGGCACTGCCGTATCCGATACGCGCCACATCCACGTCGACGAATACTGCCAGATCGTGGCCCCCCGTCAGATCGACCTCGATCCAGTTGCCGCGCGAGTTCTGAAATGTCGAATCGACGAAAAAGAGGTCGTTGGTCTGACTGCCCTGGATGGAATGAAAGCCCGCGACATTGTCGACGTCGCCCCAGCCGTCAAGCACGAAAAAGCCGTCGGTGTTATCGCCTCCATCGACACCGAGAACCGACAGCGACGAGAGGTTCGCGAAAATCCGCCCCGGCCCGTCGACATAGGACAGCAGGACCGAGGTCGATATCCGCGTCGCCGGTGGCCTCGCCGCGGATGGTGTCGTTGCCCGCCCCGCCGCGGACCATGCCGTTCCCGGTCAGCGTGATGTCGTCGTTGCCCTCCTGCCCGTAGATCCAGTCGGTTTCTCCCGGCAGGGTGCCGCCGGCGGAGATCAGATCGTCGCCCTCGCCCGCCAGGATGAAATCGCTGGCGCTGGTTCCCGAAAGGGTGTCGTTTCCGGTTGTTCCGAAGATGAAATGGGTTGGCATCGCCAAATTATCCTTTTCTGCTCGTTATGGGCGCCATCGCGCACGGTGTCCGCGATACTGCCAGGGTGGCGGAAGGGTACGCGATTGCGATCGCGGATTCATCACACGATGGGCGGGGTATCAATCCGCGCGCGAATTCCCGCCGGCCATCGTGACCTGGCCGGCGATGCCGAAATGCCGGTCGGCCCGCAGGCTGGGGATGCGCGCCTCGGCCTCGGCCACGGCATCGAGGTCGATGCGCGCGCTGACCACCCCCGGCGCGGTACCACCATCGGCCAGCACCTCGCCCCAGGGGCCGACGATCAGCGAATGGCCATAGGTCTCGCCGCCTCCGGGCACCGGGCCGGTGGCGCATGTCGAGACCACGAAGCGCGTGGTCTCGATGGCGCGGGCGCGATTGAGGACGTGCCAGTGCGCCGCGCCGGTCTTGCGGGTAAAGGCCGCGGGGCAGATCAGCACTTCGGCACCGGCCTGCGCCAGCCGGCGGAAAAGCCCGGGAAAGCGCAGGTCGTAGCAGATGGTATGGCCGATCCGGGCCAGCGGCGTGTCGTGGACAACCAGCCGGTCGCCGGGGCTGACGCGGGCGCTTTCGCGATAGATCTCGGTCTCGGACAGCTGGATGTCGAACATGTTGATCTTGTCGTAGCGGCCGAAAATCTCGCCGCCCGCGTCCAGCATGATGCCGCGGTTTAGGATGCGCCCGTCGGGCGCATCGACCGCGATCGAGCCGAGGTTGATCCAGACGCCGCGGGCGCGGGCGAAGTCCTGCATCGCGGCCAGGAACGGGTGCGCATCCTCGGGTGCCGAGGGCGGGGCCACCGCCGCCCCGTCCGTGACCAGCCCGCCGCAGTATTCCGGCAGAAACAGCATCTGTGCCCCGGCATCGGCGGCCGCCCCGGCCAGTGGCAATGCCTCTTCGAGCGCGGCGGCGAAATCGGGCCGGGGCCGGGTCTGAAGGCAGGCGATATCGAGCGGGCGGGTCATGACGAGGCGAGGATTTCACGGAACGCGGCGGGGATGCAAGGGGCAAAGGGGCTGGCCGGGCTTCATTTCGACAATCATCGAAATATTACTTGCCGTCGATCCGTGATTTCTATAGTTCAAGAAACATGGAACAGAAAGCGATTCCCGACCTCGACCTGGCGCTGACCGCGTCGACCTTTGCCGCGCTGGGCAGCGAACAGCGCCTGGCGGTCCTGCGCGCGCTGGTGCGGGCGGGCCCCGAAGGGCTCAGCATCGGCGAGCTGGGCCAGCGCGCCGGCGTCACCGGCTCGACGCTCAGCCACCACATGAAGATACTCGCCCGGGCCGGGCTGGTCCGGCAGGAGCGGCGTGGCCGCAGCATCATCTGCGCTGCCGTCGCCTATGACGAATTGCGCGCGCTGGCTGATTTCCTGCTGCGCGAATGCTGTGCCGACAGCCCCCATCCCCATCCCGAGCATGGCCATGACTGATCTTTCCCTGCCCCGCGCCCGCCGTTTCTGGCACACGATCGACAAGGCGTGGCTCGCGTTCGCCCTGCTGCTGGCGCTGGTGGCGCTCTTTGACCCGCCGCAGCTGGTGCCGACGGTGGTCTTTGCCGCCGGTGCGTTGTGGCACACCGCGCCCTTCATCGTCTTCGCGGTGCTGGCGGTGGCCGGGATGAAGGCCACGGGCGCCGAACGGCTGATGGCGCGGGCGTTCGAGGGCCGGCAGGCGCGGATGATCGTGCTGGCGGCGCTGCTGGGCGGGCTTGCACCGTTTTGCAGTTGCGAGGTCATCCCCTTCATCGCGGCGATGCTGGCGCTCGGGGCACCGCTGGGGGCGGTGATGGCGTTCTGGCTCGCGTCACCGCTGATGGACCCGGCGATGTTCCTGATCACCGCCGGCACGCTGGGCTGGAGCTTTGCCATAGCCAAGGCCGTGGCTGCCGTGGGGCTGGGGCTGATGGGCGGCTTTGTCACCCTGGCGGCCGCCCGCACCCGGATTTTCGCCGACCCGCTGCGTCCGCGCGCCGAGACCGGCTGCTGCGGATCGCATCGCAGCTTTGCCGGCGCGCCGGTGTGGCGCTTCTGGCAACAGCGCCGAGCGGCGCGCAGCGTTCCGCGCCACGGCGCAGGACAATGCGCTTTTCCTGCTGAAATGGCTGGCGCTGGCCTATGCCATCGAGGCGGTGATGCTCGAATACATCCCCGCCGATGCGGTGGCGGGGGTGTTGGGCGGCGGCGGCATCGGCACCGTCATCCTCGGCGCACTGGTGGGCGCGCCGGCCTATCTCAACGGGTTTGCCGCCGTGCCGCTTGTCGATGCGCTGCTGGCGCAGGGCATGAGCCAGGGTGCCGCGATGAGCTTTGTCATCGCCGGCGGCGTCAGCTGCATTCCCGCCGCCATTGCCGTCTGGGCGCTGGTCAAGCCGCGGATTTTCGCCGCCTATCTGGGGCTTGCGGTCACCGGCTCGATCCTCGCCGGGCTGGCCCGGCAGGCGCTGGCCTGATCCCGCGCGAGGCCGCGCCGCGGCCTCCGCAAAGGGCCGCCGCCACGATTTCGACTATGCCGGGCTTCTGAGCGCGCCGAAACCGGCGACATCTGTTGGCGCCAATGCGGCGAGGCCCGGGCTCGGGAGAGCCGGGGCGCGACCGGCTGCCCTATTCGGCGGCGCAACTGCCGGGGTTGTTGGGGTGCGTCGTCCAGTTGGCATAGTCGGCCGTCACCACCTGGCCGGTACGCGGGTCCACCGTGCCGGGGGCCAGCTGCTCCATGGTGATGCAGTCCTCGACCGGGCAGACGTTGACGCAGAGGTTGCAGGCCACGCATTCGGCGTCGATCACCTCGAACACCCGCGCGTCGGACATCGATATCGCCTGGTGGCTGGTGTCCTCGCAGGCGGCATAGCAGCGCCCGCACTTGATGCAGGCGTCCTGGTCGATGCGGGCCTTGGTGACGTAGTTCAGGTTGAGGTGCTGCCAGTCGCAGAGGTTGGGCACCGCGCGGCCGACGAGCTGGTCGACGCAGTCGAACCCCTTTTCGTCCATGAACTGCGACAGGCCCGAAATCATCTCCTGCACGATCTTGAAGCCATAGGTCATCGCCGCGGTGCAGACCTGCACGTTGCCGGCGCCGAGCGCCATGAATTCGGCCGCGTCGCGCCAGGTGGTGACCCCGCCGATGCCGGAAATCGGCAGGCCCGCCAGCGACGGCGTGCGCGCGATCTCGGCGACCATGTTGAGCGCGATGGGCTTGACCGCCGGGCCGCAATAGCCGCCATGTGCGCCCTTGCCGTCGATGGTCGGCTCGGGCGCGAAGAGATCGAGATCGACCGAGGTGATCGAATTGATGGTGTTGATCAGGCTGACCGCATCGGCGCCACCGTCCTTTGCCGCCTGCGCGGGCTTGCGGATGTCGGTGACGTTGGGGGTGAGCTTGACGATCACCGGCAGGCCCGAGTGCTTCTTGCACCATTCGGTGATCTGCTGGATGTATTCGGGCACCTGTCCCACCGCCGAACCCATGCCGCGTTCGCTCATGCCGTGGGGGCAGCCGAAATTCAGTTCGACCCCGTCGCAACCGGTCTCGGCGACGCGATCGAGGATCATTTTCCAGCTGTCCTCGTTCACCGGCACCATCAGCGAGGCTATGAGCGCGCGGTCGGGCCAGTCCTGCTTGACGCGCGTCATCTCGTCGAGGTTCACCTGCAGCGGGCGGTCGGTGATCAGCTCGATGTTGTTGAGCCCCAGCACCCGGCGGTCGGCGCCCCAGATGGCGCCATAGCGGGGGCCGTTCACGTTGACGATGGGCGGGCCCTCCTCGCCCAGGGTCTTCCACACCACGCCGCCCCAGCCGGCCTCGAAGGCGCGGCGGACGTTGTATTCCTTGTCGGTGGGCGGCGCCGAGGCGAGCCAGAACGGGTTGGGGGATTTGATCCCGATGAAGTTCGATGCGAGATTGGCCATTGCCGGTCTCCGTTTTGGGTTTGCTCCGCCCCGGGTCTGACCCGGGGCCTCGGGGCGGGCGCGGCCCCGGATCGGGGTCCGGGGCGCGTGGATCAGCCCGTCAGCGTTGCGTGGATGTCCTGCGCCGCGTCGCGGCCGTGGGCCACCGCCGTCACCGTCAGGTCTTCGCCCTGCCCGGTGCAGTCGCCCCCGGCCCAGACGCCCTTGATACTGGTGCGCCCCGGTCCGGTGACGGCGATCCTGCCGCCGTCGCGCTCGGGCAGCCCGTCGCCCGAAAGCGTCTGGCCGATCGCCTTGAACACCTGGTCGGCGGCCAGGCGGAAGGTCTGGCCGGTGGGCTTGAGGTCGTCGTCGGTATATTCGAACTCGATCTCGCGCACCGCGCCGTTGCCGTGGATCGCCACCGGCTGCGCGTTGGTGACGATGCGCACGCCCCTTGAGGCCGCGAGATCCTGCTCATAGGGGCTGGCGTTCATCCGCTCGCGGCTGCGGCGGTAGACCAGCGTGACGTTGAGCGCGCCCAGCAGACGCGCCTGCACGGCGGCGTCGATCGCGGTCATGCCGCCGCCGATCACCACCACGTCGCGGCCGATGGGCAGCGCCGCAAGATCGTCCGACTGGCGCAGCTCGGCGATGAAGTCGACGGCGTTCTCGATGCCGTCGGCGTCCTCGCCGGCAAGCCCCAGTGCGTTGACGCCGTCAAGCCCGACGCCGAGAAACACCGCGTCGTAGTCGCGCCGGAGCGTGTCGAGCGACAGGTTCTCGCCCAGCCGCTGGCCGGTCCTGATCTCGATGCCGCCGATCTGCAGCAGCCAGTCGACCTCGGCCCGGGCAAAGCCCTCGACCGTCTTGTAGGCGGCGATGCCGTATTCGTTGAGCCCGCCGGCCCGGTCGCGCCCGTCGAAAACCGTCACGTCGTGGCCATGCATCGCCAGCCGGTGCGCGCAGGCCAGCCCCGCCGGACCCGCGCCCACCACCGCCACGCGCCTGCCGGTGGGTGCGGCGCGGGTGTAGGGGTGGGGGCCTTCGGCCATCAGCGTGTCGGTGGCATAGCGTTGCAGCCGGCCGATCAGCACCGGCTTGCCCTCGGCCGCCTCGCGCACGCAGGCCTCTTCGCACAAGGTCTCGGTCGGGCAGACGCGGGCGCACATGCCGCCCAGGATGTTCTGGTCGAAGATCGTCCTCGCCGCCGCCTCGGGGGTGCCGGTGGCAATCTGGCGGATGAAGAGGGGGATGTCGATCGTGGTCGGGCAGGCGGTGATGCAGGGCGCATCATGGCAGAAATAGCAGCGGTCGGCGGCGACCAGCGCCTCGTGCGGGTCGAGCGGCGGGTGCAGGTCGGCGAAGTTGTCGGCGTAGTCCCCAGGCGCGAGCCGCCCGGCCACGATCCCCGGTGTGAATGCGTTCTGGCTCACGGATAACCTCCCCTGGCGGAACCTCGTGTCTTGATTCGAGTATGCCACAGGCTGATTTTTTATCAATTGGTAAAAATACTGGCGATGTGCCAGCAAGCTCATGCCCCGGCGACGGGGGCCGGGGCAGGGCGGGGAGAATGGCGCGCGCCGGGCCTCAGCCGGTGCCGAGCGTCCGGGCGACGGCGCTATCGATGAACGCTTCGAGTTCGGCGCGCATGCCCGCGACGATGTCGCTGCGCGGCCTTGAAGGCACCGAGATCATCGCGTCGTCTCCGTGGGGCTGGAATTCCAGCCGTCTGGCCAGCTGGTGCATCCGCGCGCCGCCGTCGATGCCTTCGCCGACGGGGATGAGCACGGTCTTGTCGAGGATGAGCGCAAGCGCGGTGAAGTGAAACGAGTTCGAGGCCACCGTTTCCGCGCCGATGAGGCGAGACAGCAGCCCCAGCGGCCCGCCGAGCGCCAGCCCGAAGGCGCGCGCGTCGCGCCAGTCGAAGTTGATGAACGAGGTTCGCCCGGCATCGAGCGCGTGCTCCATCCGCGCCGCCCACCTCCGCAGTCCGTAGCCGGCAATCACCGCCCCTTTCCCGCCGCCGGCGTTCGGGCCGGCGGTGGCGACGTTCCGGGCCAGCGTATCGGGCGTGAAGAGAAACGAGGGATCGGGCAACACGCTTCCCGACAGGCCGAAGCGATCGCGGAAATCGCGGGCCAGCCAGTCTTCGCGAAATGACAGCGCGTCGAAGCTGCCCAGCGCCTCGATGCAGCCGGGCGGAACCCGCGCGAGATCCTCGGGCCGGAACGTCGACATGGCAAGGCCGAAACGGGGGATGTCGGCGAGCGGGGGCAGGACGCTGCGAGACAGGTCCCGGCCAAAGAGCAGCCGGCTGTTCAGCACCTGATCGGAGCCCAGAAAGAGCGCGTCGATCCGCCGGCCACCAAGCGCGGCACCGACATCGCCGTCGGGGCCGAGATTGACGGTCTCCATGCCCACGCGCCGGCGGTCGCGGGCAAAGCTGCGGGCGCGCAGCCGGCCGACCATGCCCGAGGGTTTCCACGCGGTGCGCAGATAGTGCCGGGTCGGGTTGGGGTCGAGTTGGACGACCTCGATGCCGTGGACGTCCTCGAGCCGGCGTTGGGTCGCCAGCGCCTGCATGAAAGCGCCGAAATTGATGGCGGTCGAGAAAGTCACGATCATCATGCGTGGCATCGGCTGCGTTCTCCTGGACCGGACGGATCGATCAGTTCGTGCGCGACACTAGCGGCCGGCGTCGAGTGGTGAAAGGTTCATGGGCCGGAAACGCGCTGCGTGTTGCCTTGGCGCGGCTGTCGCCCCGTCATTGCCCAGAATTGTGCCGGGCGGTTCAGCCGGCCCCGAGGCGTTTTTCCATGAAGACCGAACTGGGATTGGGCCGATAGTCGCCGAAGGCCGCGCAGGGTGCGAAACCCGCGCGCCGGTAAAGGCGGATGGCGGCATCGAGCCCGCGGCCGGTTTCCAGACGCAGGCAGGCGAGGGCGTGGGCGCGGGCTTCGTCCTCGATGGCGCGCACCAGCGCCGCGCCGACGCCCAGGCCCCGTGCCGCGGGCGCGGTGAACATCGCCTTGATCTCTCCATACCCCTCGCGCAGGGCGAGCGCGCCGGTGCCGAGAACCTCGGCGCCGGCGCGAGCGGCGAAAAGGCGGATGTCGGGGGCGGCGAGCGCGTCGATGTCGAGGAAATGGTTGTCTTCGGGCGGAAACATCTCCTGCATCAGCGCATGGCCGGCTTCGATCAGGGCGCGGGGGCCCGGCGCGCGCGGATCGGCAGGTTCAACGATCAGCATCCGGCGGCCCTCGGAGCGATTGCCGGACCGGCGGCGGCTCGGGCGGGCATGGGGTCGAACCTTCCTTGTCCTGACGGCATCGCGCCCTGCGGCGGCGCGCCGTCTCTTGATCATGCCAAGGCCGCGGGCGGCAAGAGGTGTGCCGCTTGGGCGGATGGGCCCTTGCGGGCGGCGCTGTTGCAGGTGAAGCGCAATATCTTGTGGAAAACCCGTGCGTGTCACCCATATCCTGTGAATTGCCATTGACAGCCCATGCCTGTGCATTTCACATGTCTCCCCAAAGATCGGCACGGCCGGCGGATCGGCGGTAAAGGGGCGCAGAATTGCTGTTCACCAGGCTCAGACTGACGGGCTTCAAGAGCTTTGTCGATCCCACCGAACTGGTGATCGCCGAGGGGTTGACCGGGGTGGTGGGGCCCAATGGCTGCGGCAAGTCGAACCTGCTCGAGGCGCTGCGCTGGGTGATGGGCGAAAACCGCCCCACCGCGATGCGCGGCGGCGGCATGGAGGACGTGATCTTTGCCGGCGCGGCGACACGGCCGGCGCGCAATTTCGCCGAGGTGGCGGTCCATATCGACAATACCGACCGGCTGGCGCCGGCGGGCTTCAACGACACCGATCATCTGGAAATCGTCCGCCGGATCACCCGCGACGCCGGCAGTGCCTACCGGCTCAACGGCAAGGAGGTGCGCGCCCGCGACGTGCAGATGCTGTTTGCCGATGCCTCGACCGGCGCGCATTCGCCGGCGCTGGTGCGGCAGGGGCAGATCGCCGAGCTGATCAACGCCCGGCCCAAGGCGCGCCGGCGCATCCTCGAAGAGGCGGCGGGGATCTCGGGCCTCTACCAGCGCCGCCATGAGGCCGAGTTGAAGCTGGGCGCCGCGGAGGCGAACCTCACCCGCGTCGATGATGTGATCGAGCAACTGGCCGCGCAGCTGGCGCAGCTCGAGCGCCAGGCCCGCCAGGCGGCGCGTTATCGCCGCATCGGCGACGAACTGCGCCAGGCCGAGGGGCTGCTGCTGTGGCGGCGCTGGCGCGAGGCCGACAGCGCCTGCGCCGCCGCCGAGGGAGAGCTGCGCGAGCGCACGGCAATGGCCGCGCGCGCCGAGGCAGCCGCGCGCGAGGCCGGGCGGGCGCGGGGAAAGGCCGAGGAGGCGCTGCCGCAGCTGCGCGAGGAAGAAGCGATCGCCGGGGCGGTGCTGCAACGGCTGTCGGTGGCGCGCGATGCCCTCACCGAGCAGGAGCGCGGCGCGCAAGCCCACATCGAGACGCTCGCTTCGCGTATCGACCAGATCGGCCGCGATATCGCCCGCGAGGAAAGCCTCAACCGCGACGCCGGCGAGACCATCTCCCGGCTCGAGGACGAGGCCGAAGGGCTCGCGGCGGCGGCGGAGGGCCACGACGCGCGCCTTGCCGCCGCGGCCGATGCTGCTGCTGCGGCGGCGGGTGCGCTGCAGCGGCACGAAGCGCGCCTGGCCGGGTTGACCGAGGACGTGGCCCGGCTCTCGGCGCGTCACCAGTCGGCCCGGCGCATGGTCGAGGACGGCCGCAAGACGGTCGAAAAGAATGCGTCCGAGGCCGCCCGCGCCCGCAGCGCCGCCGACGAGGCGCGCGCCCTGCTCGAACGTGCCGGGCAGGACCACGCCGCCGCCGCCAGGGCCGAGACCGAGGCGGCGCAGGCCGCGCAGGCCGCCGACACGGCGCTCGAGCGCGCCGACGATGCCCGCACCGAGGCGCAGTCGCGCGAGGCCGATGCCCGCGCCGGCCGCTCGGAGGCCGAAGGCGAGGTCAACGCGCTTTCCGCCGAGGTCGGCGCGCTCGCCCGGCTGGTCGAGCGCGACACCGCCGAGGGCGGTCAACTGCTCGATGCGCTGAGCGTGGCGCGAGGGTTCGAGAAGGCGCTCGGCGCGGCGCTCGCCGACGATCTGCGCGCCCCCGAGGTCGGCGCGGACGGCCCGTCGGGTTGGACCCGGCTGCCGGATTATCCCGCCCCGCAGCCCTTGCCCGAGGGCGCGACGCCGCTCTCCGAGCATGTTCGTGCGCCCGATGTGCTGGCCCGGCGGCTGGCTCAGATCGGTCTGGTCGATGGCGATCGGGGACCGGCCCTGCAGGCCGCGCTCGCGCCCGGTCAGCGGCTGGTCAGCATCGAGGGTGATCTGTGGCGCTGGGACGGTTACCGGGCCTGGGCCGAGGACGCGCCTTCGGCCGCGGCGCTGCGGCTCGAACAGCTCAACCGGCTCGAGGAACTCAAGCAGCGGCTCGCCCACGCCAGCGCCCGCGCCGAAGGGGCGGCGCGCGCGCACGAGGCGCTGCGCGTCCGCCTCGCCCAGCTGACCGAGGCCGACAAGGCCGCGCGCGCCGCCCGTCGCGATGCCGATGCCGCGATGGCGGCGGGGAGCCGGGCGCTGTCGCGCGCCGAGGCCGACCGCAATCTCGCCGCCTCGCGGCTCGAATCGCTCACCCTTGCCGTCTCCCGGCACGAGGACGAGGCCGCCGCCGCCAGTGCCGCCCTGGCCGAGGCCGAGGCCGCACTCGCCGCGCTGGGCGATCTCGGGGCGCTGCGGGCCGCCGCCGAGGCCGCCCGCACGGACGTCGAGACGGCGCGCGGCGAGATGATGACGCGGCGCGCCGAGCACGACGCCCTGGTGCGTGAAGAGACGGTGCGGACCCGTCGCGCCCAGGAGATCGGACGTGAGATCGACGGCTGGCGCGAACGGTTGCGGACCGCCCGTGCGCGCGGCGCCGAACTCGCGGAACGCAAGGCGGACTTCGAGACCGAGTTGGCCGAGGCCCGCGCGCATCCCGGCCGGATCGCCCGGGAACGCGCGGAACTGGGCCACAAGATCGACGCCGCCGAGGCGCGCAGGGCGGCAGCGGCCGATGCCCTCGCGGCCGCCGAGGCGCGGCTGCGCGACGCCGTCGCCGCCGAACGCGAGGCCGAACGCGCCGCCGGCGGCGCGCGCGAGGCCCGCGCCCGCGCCGAGGCCCGCGCCGAGGCCGCCGGCGAGACCCGCAATGAGGCCACCGCCCGCATCCGCGACGAGCAGGAAACGACGCCAGCGGCGTTGCTCGAACGCCTCGAGGCCGATCCCGACACCATCCCTGCGGCCGAGGCCCTCGAAACGCAGGTGAACCGCCTCAAGCGCCAGCGCGAAGCGCTCGGTGCGGTCAACCTGCGCGCCGAGGAGGATGCGCGCGAGGTCCAGACCGAGCACGACACGCTGGCGGCTGAAAAGGCCGATCTCGAGGCCGCGATCCGCACCCTGCGCAGCGGCGTCGCCGCGCTCAACCGCGAGGGGCGCGAGCGGCTGCTGACCGCCTTCGAGCAGGTCAACGCCAACTTCGCGCTGCTCTTCGGCCACCTCTTTGGCGGCGGCGAGGCCAATCTGGTGATGGTCGAAAGCGACGACCCGCTCGAGGCCGGGCTCGAGATCATGTGCCAGCCGCCGGGCAAGAAGCTGGCCTCGCTGTCGCTCTTGTCGGGGGCGAGCAGACGCTGACGGCGCTGGCGCTGATCTTTGCGGTGTTCCTCGCCAACCCGGCGCCGATCTGCGTGCTCGACGAGGTCGACGCGCCGCTTGACGACGCCAATGTCGCCCGCTTCTGCGACCTGCTCGACGAGATGTGCCGCCGCACCGGGACACGGTTCCTGATCATCACCCACCACGCCGTCACCATGAGCCGGATGGACCGCCTCTTCGGCGTCACCATGGGCGAGCAGGGGGTCAGCCAGCTGGTGTCGGTCGATCTCAGGAAGGCGGAGCAGATGGTGGCGTGATGTCCTGGAAATTTCCAGACCATGTCTGGATGTCCCGGCCTCTCCCGCTCAGGTAAACCGATTGTCCCTCGGAAACCCGCGCGGCGCCATGCGGCCCGCGGTGGCGCGTTTGCCCAGCCATTCGGCGAGGTCGGTCTGGGTGCGGGTGCGCCCGGCCGGATCGAGCCAGCTCAGGCCGTCTGCCAGATCGAAGGTGGTGGCGTCGCTCAGGCCACCGTCCTTGTATTTCTGCAGCCGCACCCCCTTGCCGCGCGTCATCTCGGGCAACTCCGAGACCGGAAAGACCAGCACCTTGCGGTTCTCGCCGACGCAGGCGACGTGATCGCCGGCGACCGGCCTGCAGACCCTGGCCCGCACCTCGCCGCGCACGTTCAGCACCTGCTTGCCGGTGCGGGTCTGGGCGACGACCTCGTCTTCGGGCACGACAAAGCCGTCGCCGGCTGAAGACGCCACCGGGGAGCCGCCCGCCGGGGCGGTGGATGAAGAGCGCCACGATGTCGGCCTCGTTGGGCAGATCGACCATCAGCCTGAGCGGCTCGCCCATGCCGCGCCCGCCGGGCAGGTTGGCCGCCGAGAGCGTATAGAACCGTCCGTTGGTGGCAAAGACCAGCAGGCGGTCGGTGGTCTCGGCATGGAAGGTGAAACGCGCACCGTCGCCATCCTTGAACTTCAGTTCGCGGCCGAGGTCGATATGCCCGGTCATGGCGCGGATCCAGCCCATCTGCGAGCACACCACCGTGACCGGCTCGCGCTCGATCATCGCCTCGAGCGGCACCTCCTCGACCTCGCCGGCCTCGGCGAAACGCGTCCGCCTCGCGCCGCCGGGGTAGTCCTTGCCGAAGGTCTTTTTCACCGCCCTGAGCTGATCGGCCACCGCCGCCCATTGCCGAGCCTCGACCTCGAGAAGATCCTCGAGTTGGGCGCGTTCCTCCATCAGCGCGTCGCGTTCGCGCCTGAGCTCGATTTCCTCCAGCCGGCGCAGGCTGCGCAGGCGCATGTTCAGGATCGCCTCGGCCTGAACCTCCGTAAGCCCTTCCTCGCCGTCCGGGGCGGGGGCACATAGTCGCGCTCCGAGGTGGCGCGGACGAACTTCCGCCCCCAGTCCTCGCGCATCAAGGCGGCCCTGGGGTCGTCGTCGTAGCGGATGATGTCGATCACCCGGTCGAGGTTGAGGAACGCGACGATCAGCCCTTCGAGCACCTCCAGCCGGTGGTCGATCTTTTCCATCCGGTGGCGCGACCGCCGGATCAGCACCTCGCGGCGGAAATCGAGGAAGGCGCGCAGCACCTCCTTCATCGAGCAGACCCTGGGCGTCACCCCGTCGATCAGCACGTTCATGTTGAGCGACACCCGCACCTCGAGGTCGGAGTTGCGGAAAAGCATGCCCATCAACATCTCGGGGTCGACATTCTTGGAACGCGGCTCGAGCACCAGACGCACGTCCTCGGCGCTCTCATCCCGGATGTCGGCGAGGATCGGCACCTTGCGGGTCTGGATGAGCTCGGCCAGCTTTTCCACCAGCCTGGATTTCGCCACCTGATAGGGGATTTCGGTGACCACCACCTGCCACTGGCCGCGCGGCAACTGCTCGACTTCCCAGGCCGAGCGCAGCCGGAACCCGCCGCGCCCGGTGCGATAGGCCCGGCTGATGCTCTCGGGGGGCTCGACGATGACGCCGCCGGTGGGAAAATCGGGGCCCGGCACGTGATTGAGAAGCGTGTCGTCGCGCGCGTCGGGTGTCTTGATCAGGTGCAGGCAGGCATCGACCAGTTCGACGATGTTGTGCGGCGGAATGCTGGTGGCCATGCCCACCGCGATGCCGGACGAACCGTTGGCCAGAAGGTTCGGAAACGCCGCCGGCAGCACGACCGGCTCGGTCAGGGTGCCGTCGTAGTTGGGCCGGAAATCGACCGCGTTTTCCGCCAGCCCCTCGAGCAGCGCCTCGGCCACCGCCGTCAGCCGGGCCTCGGTGTAACGGCTGGCGGCGGGGTTGTCGCCGTCGATGTTGCCGAAATTCCCCTGCCCGTCGACCAGCGGATAGCGGACCGCGAAATCCTGCGCCAGCCGTGCCATCGCGTCATAGATCGCCGCGTCGCCGTGCGGGTGATAGTTGCCCATCACGTCGCCCGAGATCTTGGCCGATTTGCGAAAACCCCCGGTCGAATTCAGCCGCAGTTCGCGCATGGCGTAAAGGATGCGCCGGTGCACGGGCTTGAGCCCGTCGCGGGCATCGGGCAGCGCGCGGTGCATGATCGTCGAGAGCGCATAGGTCAGATAGCGCTCGCCGATGGCGCGGCGCAGCGGTTCGGCCACGGTTCCGGGGCCGGTATCGGGGTCGCCCAGCAGATCGCTCATGGCTGCGGTGATAGACCCGCGCTCCATCGGCGTAAAGCGCCAAGCGGGGCTTTTGACATGATGCGCGCGGGCGAATCGTGTAACGTCGTGTTCACCTTTGATCTGCCCCGGGGGATGCCGCGCGATGTGGCGCTTCATTGCGACCTGTTTTGCCCTGCTCGCGCTGGCGTTCTACCTGCTGAGTGGTGGCGCCTCGTACACACCGGCGCCCGGCTCGCTTCAGGCTGTTCAGGCCGCGCGCGAGAGTGGGACACCCCAGGCCCGGACCGCGCCAGAGCGCCCCGCCGCGCCTTCGCGCAGCCCGGCCGAGGTCGAGGCGACGATGGACGAGTTGCGCCATGCCGAGGCCAGGACCGAGGAACTGTCGGTAACGCTGGCGTCCACGCGGCGCGACGCCGCCGGCATCATCGAGGCCGAGGCAAGCCGCCCCAAGGCCGAGTTGCTGGGCCTAGAACTGCCCGAGAGCATCGGCCGCATCGGGATCGCCGATAATTCCGAAACCCGCGAGGAAGACATCGAGGCCGCGCTCGCCTCGGCGCTGGGTCAGCCCGATTTCGGGCCGGCGCAGCTGCGCTGGGTCAAGGAAAACACCGTCGATCTGCGCACCGGCCCGGGTCTGAGCTTCGACACCGTGACCCTGATCACCAAGGGCACCGAGGTGGCGGTGCTCGAAGACCCCGGCCACGGCTGGTTGAAAGTCCGGGTGACGGGGGCTATCAGTCGGGATGGGTGGCCGAATGGCTGCTGGTTGATCCTGACTAGGCAAAAGGCGGGCGTCCTTTCCGGATGGACACCAAGAGCATTCTCATCACCGGGTGTTCCTCGGGCATCGGGCAGGACGCGGCGCGGGGGATGCGGGCGCGCGGATGGCGTGTCTTTGCCGCCTGCCGGGCTGAAAAGGACTGCGCGCGCCTGCGCGCCGAAGGCTTCGAAAGCCCGCGCATCGACTATCAGGACGCGGGCAGCATCGCTGCCGGGCTGGACGAGGTGCTTGCCGCCACCGGCGGGCGGCTCGACGCGCTTTTCAACAACGGCGCCTTTGCCTGCCCCGGCGCGGTCGAGGACCTGCCAACCGACGCCCTGCGCGCGATCTTCGAGGCCAATTTCTTTGGCTGGCATGAGCTGACGCGCCGGGCCATCGCGGTCATGCGGGGGCAGGGCGAGGGCCGGATCGTGCAGAACTCGTCCATTCTGGGGCTGGTGCCGGCGCGGTTTCGCGGCGCCTATGTCAGCACCAAGTTCGCGCTCGAGGGCCTGACCGACACCCTGCGGATCGAGATGCGCGGCACCGGCATCCACATCGTCCTGATCGAGCCGGGGCCCGTGACCTCGAAAATCCGCGAAAACGCCATCCCGCATTTCGAACGCTGGATCGACTGGCGGAACTCGGCCCGCCGCGACCAGTACAAGGCGGTCCTGCACCGGCTTTACGAGGATCGCGGCCGTGATCCGTTCGAACTGCCGCCGGCGGCGGTGACGCGCAAGCTGGTCCGCGCGCTCGAGGCGCCCCGTCCCCGGCCGCGCTATTATGTCACCACGCCGACCTATCTGATGGGGGCGCTGAGGCGGATGCTGCCCACGCGGGCACTCGACTGGATCATCTCCAAGGGCTGATCTTTTCCCTTTCGCCTCCCCCGCCTTCCGCCCTAGATGGATGCCAAAGATCCGACGAAAGGCGCCGCCCATGTTCAACGACCCGCTTTTCATCCTCGTCGCGCTCGCCTGCGGCGTGGTAGCGGTGATCCTGCTGATGGGAATCGCCACCTTCGGCAAAGGCGGGATCGAGAACGGCAAGCGCTCGAACCGGCTGATGCGCTGGCGCATCATCGCCCAGTTCATCGCGGTGCTGCTGATCCTGCTCTTCGTCTTCATCCGCCGCCAGGGGGGGCTCTGACATGGTCGTTCTCAACAAGATCTACACACGGACCGGCGACGCCGGCGAAACCGCGCTCGGCAACGGCGTGCGGGTGGCCAAGCACTCGTTGCGGGTCACCGCCTATGGCACCGTCGATGAGCTCAACGCCACGGTCGGGCTGGCGCGGCTAGGACCACGGCCGAATCGGACGAGGCGCTGACGCGCATCCAGAACGACCTTTTCGACCTGGGCGCCGACCTGTGCCGCCCCGAGATGGCGCGCGACGCCGACGCCGATCATCCGCCGCTGCGCGTCGCCGACACCCGGGTCCGCCGGCTCGAGGCCGAGATCGACGCCATGAACGCCGACCTCGCGCCGCTGCGCAGCTTCATCCTGCCGGGCGGGTCGGAGCTGTCGGCGGCGCTGCATCTTTGCCGCACGGTGGCGCGCCGGGCCGAGCGACATGCGGTCGAACTGGCGGCCACGGAGGACGTGAACCCGGCGGCGGTCAGGTATCTCAACCGCCTCAGCGACTGGTTCTTCGTCGCCGCCCGCATCGCCAACGATGCCGGCCGCGCAGACCGTGCTCTGGGTTCCGGGGGCGAACCCGCTAGGCGGCATCCGTTTGATCTGCAATGTCC
>JAOSKR010000002.1:0-1006093 GCA_027493545.1 Roseovarius sp.
GCAAGAACATGTACACTTTCCTGCGCATTCTTGCTGCCCTGGCCCTCGTCGGAGTGCTGGCGCTGGTCGCTTTCATCTTCTGGCCGGTGCAGACGACATCGCCCCGGACCGACTTGCCTGCTGATTACCAAGTGCCCGAAGGGGCCGGTGAATACGCAATGCAACTGTCCGATTGCGCCGCCTGTCACACCGCCGAGGATGGTGAACGCTTTGCCGGGGGCCGCGCGATCAAAAGCCCGATGGGGGTGATCTATTCGTCGAACATCACCCCCGACCCGGAGACCGGGATCGGCGAGATGACGCTGGATCAGTTCCGCGCGGCCGTCTACGACGGTATTGGCAAAGAGGGCGAACATCTCTATCCGGCGATGCCCTATGCCAATTACCGCAAGCTGAGCGAGATCGACGTGCGTGCGCTCCATGGCTATTTCATGGACGAGGTGCCGCCCGTGAGCAACGCCGTGCCTGCGCCGGACATGGGCTTTCCCTTCGATCAGCGCTGGGGCATCCGGGCGTGGAAATGGGTGGCACTGGGCGAGGCCGGATTCACGCCCCGGTATGACGACGAGCAACTGATCGCGGCGCCTATCTGGTCGAAGGCCCGGGCCATTGCGGCGCCTGTCACAGCCCGCGCAACGCGTTTTTCGCGGAAGCCGGTTACACTGCGACGGATGATCGGTTTCTGACCGGGGGCGAGATTGGCGGATGGCACGCGCCCGATCTGCGCGAACCGAACAGCGCGCCGCAGAAATGGGCGGCTGAACAGTTGGCCCATTGGCTGCGCACCGGGCGCAACAACCATGCCGGCGTCAGCGGTGGGATGCTGCTGGTCGTGGGTGAATCCCTGCAATTTCTGAACGATGAGGATGTGGCCGCGATGGTCGCCTATCTGCGCCATATCGGCCGTGACGGTCCGGCACCCGATACGCCGGCACCCCCGTCCCGAGACGTCAGGGAGAAACCGAGGCGTTGCTTGCCTCGGCCGATCCCGGCATGGAACTGGGCGCGCGTCTCTATCTCGACAACTGCAACGCCTGTCATTTCGTGGACGGGCTCGGCGCCGACGAGGTGTTTCCGGAACTTGACGGCAATTCGCTTGTGAACGCGCCAGGCGGAACAGGCCTGATCCATATAATCCTGCATGGCGCGGAGTTGCCTTCGACCGAAATTCGGCCCATGCGCCTGCGCATGCCGGGTTTTGGCAACCGTTTGTCGGATGACGAGGTAGCCACGCTGGCGAACTTCGTTCGCAGCGGCTGGAGCAACACTGCCGACGCAGTTGATGCGGATATGGTGGCAGAGGTGCGCAGCCAATTCTCTGAAACCGAATGAATCGAAAGAAACGGGACATTCCCTCTGGCAGCGCTGGATCGGAATATCCTTCCCGAAGGTCCGGCGGATCGCCTTGGTCAGGGCCTTTGCGCCATCGACGATGAACAGCCGACAGACCTGCGCGTCGAGCCCGCGCTCGATCAGGTTGTCCAGCAGGGCCTGAACGGTCGCGGTGTTCTCGGTGGCCCCCTCGACCACGCCGAGAGGGTGCTTGCCACCTTCCGCATCGACCCCGACGGCGCCGATCATCAGCAGGTTGTCATCCGGTGCAGACCATCGATCTGGATCACCAGCAGGTCGAGCTGCGACAGATCCGAGGCCATCCATTCCGCCAGCCGCGCCTCGGTCAACGCCTTGAACCGCCGGGAGACCGCGGATTTCGACAGCCCCGATCCCGCCTCCGCCACGATCCCGGCCTCGGGCAGGCGCACCGCGCGCCCGAACTTGCGCGTGGCGACGTTCATCAGCATCAGGCTCATCGCCCATTCCTCCAGCCAGCCGCCCTCGGCCGCTTCCTTCCAGCTGGGCAGCGGCAGTTTCCTTTCCCGTGCTTTTCGAGGCGGACCACGGGGCGATCGAGCGCGACCTTGCCGCCATGAAAGCCGACACGGCCCTTCGTGCGGCCCCAGCGATATCCGGGCTTGTCGGTGCTGCGGGCATGTGCGGCCCCCGCCAGGGTCTTCACGTCGTCTTCCAGCATCTCGCTCAACGCCGCGACGCCCGCAATCAGGCAGAACTGGTCGAAGCTCTGTCCAACCCCGTCCCGGGGCCGCATCGACGGCCAACGCCAGAGTCCGTTTGGCTGGTCAGCGCCCGGTCAGATGTCGTAGTCTTCTTCATGGTGTTGCTTCCCTCTCGGTTTGAACACCCCGAGCCTACGGCTCGAGGGAAGCAACGCCACCCCTCAGCCCAATTTCAACATTCACCGGGACATTCCCTGTCTCGCTGGCTGGCCCCACAGGCCGCTGCGCACGATCACCGATAGCGGGATGCATGACGGCCGAGCCAACGGGAAGCGCGATGGACAGGGCGAGCCGGGCAGCGCCGGTCAGGACGTCTGCCACCAGATCAGCATTGCCGCAAATGCAGTTAACGCCAGGACGGAGAATGCGAACAACGCGACCGCGAGAAGCACGGGACCCGATCGGCCTGGAAGCCTGTGGGCAAGCCCGCCCAGTTTATCAGAATCCTCGATGGCCGTGACATAGAGCGGCAGCGCACTGACCAGCGTCGCGTAGAGATAGGCACCGGAGATATTCTCGAAGAGGATAGAACGGACCAGCGTCGGCGCCACGACCCGAAGGGGCTGTCGCACGGCTTCCTCCGAAGGATCCAAACAGATCAGCTGACAGGACATAGATCACCGCATGCAAAGCGATAAACCCCAGGACGCGGACTGGCAGATCGACCAGAAGAACAAGTCTGATCCCATAGTCCCGACCTGGCTTGGCCACGATCGAGGCGAACAGAAAGAAACTCACATAGTTCACGACAAAAACGACGGGCAGGCCGTTGGTCGCGACCTGCCTCAAGAACCTGCCGAGCGGCAGGCCACCGCCAGCCAGCATGCCGCCGAAACCGGGGGTCGTCGCAACGTACATCATGACGGCCGGCACCAAGCTGAGCAGGCTGAAGACGAGCGTATTCCATATGAAACGCCCGGCCAGCATGTCGATCGCGAAGTATCTCTTCATCATTGGCAGTATTCCACGGATGTTGTGAGAATACTCTCAGGTCTTGCGGGCGATATTGCACTGGACAGCCTGACCAAGCCTACACCCATGGTGATACAGCGGCCTGGCGCAACCGTAACAAAGCGGCTCGGAAACTGTCATTCGGTCCGAAATACCTCTTGAGGTTCCGGCTGCTCTATATCCTACTCTTGTGCCGGTGTAGGGTTCTGGCGGAAAAGCCTTCGCCGGGAATTGCAGGAGTAAATTGCAGGAGCGATGTGTGACATGCTGACAAGACGCCATTTCGTGATGACGACGGCCGCACTGTTCTCGACACCCGTCATGAGTCCGGCTTTCGCGAGCACCCGGCCGTCCAAGGCGCAAAAAGCCGCGTGGGACGCGCAGGTGACGCCGCCAAACTACGACCCCGCGACCTCCAATCCATGGGGTCTGCATCCGCGCTTTCTTCCGCGGCGCGTGGTCGCCAATGACGGGCTGACGCCGGGCGACATCCATGTGGATGCGGTCGCACGCTACCTCTATCACATCGAGGCGGGCGGGACGGCCATGCGCTACGGTGTGGCCATCGGCCGGGGGGATCTCTACGAGGCGGGCACCTATACGATCCGGCGAAAGGTTGAATGGCCACACTGGACCCCGACCCGAAACATGATAAAGCGCGAGCCGGAACTCTATGCGAAATATGAGGACGGGATGGAGCCGGGTCCGACCAACCCGCTCGGTTCGCGTGCCCTGTACCTCTATCTCGGCGACCGGGACACCTATCTTCGCATTCACGGCACACCCAGCCCCTGGTCGATCGGCGGCCGTGCGAGCTCCGGCTGCGTTCGGATGGTGATGGCCCACATGAACGATCTCTATCCAACCGTCAAAATCGGATCGACGGCGTTTCTCTACCCACCCGAAGACCGCGTTACCGCGCAAAGCTGACGCAAGGCGCCGATACGGCCAGTGCGGGCGGTCGCGAAATGCCTTGGGCAGTTCGTCCAGCCGTCAACCGTCCTGATACGGATAGAGGCCGCAGCGATGAAAGCCGCCGGGGCAGGAGATTGACCGACATACTTCCGGATCACAATGCCGTCGACGCGCAGATCCGTTGTCCATCGGTCGTACGAAGCGGCAGCAACGTGGTTTCCACAGGTCCGGCGTATCGATACCAGTAACATCCGTCTTCGGGTCGCAGGTGTGCGGATAGAAGATCCTGATTGGGGTCCGCGAGCGCAGCCACCGATGCGGGAAGCTCCCCGATCCGGGGTCGGTCGCTTGCGGCTCTCCGGTCAGGGATGCCGAACACGCTCCCAGCAAGAACATCGCCGCCAGCAGCCCTGCAGGGCGAGATCGCGCTTTCATGTCGTCCTCATCTCACGGCCTTTCCAAGGGTCTGTCCGCGTCAACGTCGCATTCCACGAAACGAACCGCAATGCGGAAGTAAACGTGGGTGAAGGCGGTCCGGTTGTGTCTTTGCTTCAGGGCAGGACGATGGTCCCGATGGCTTCGTCAAGAAACGGGCCGCTGAAAATCCCCAACTCGATCAGCGCGGCGGCGCAAAGCACCGCCACCGCACCGCTCGATCTGCCCAAGGTGGCGAGCTCGTCGCCCTGCGGCGCTGCGAAATGGTACTGTCCAAGGAACTTGGGTTGAGGCGAGGTTGGCACCACCCTATCCTGCCCGCATTGACGTAACGCGATCCATTCAAAAGACCTCTGGGTAATGGAGGATTCTCATTGCAATCGTAATTTGGTATCTTTGCGGCAGGATGCTGAATGACGACATGGGGCCGAGACTTCCGGCTCACCGCCGCCGATGCTTCGTTGCGGATCGGTGCAGCTACCGCCGCAAATCGCGGCGGCGGGCCACCCAGGCCGGCAGAACCGTGCGCAGCGTGTCGCCTTCGGCGCCCTTGGCGATTTGCCTGATGTCGCGGAGAACGCGTTTGTCGTCGGGGCAAAGAAGCCTTGGCGGCCAGGACCCTCGGGTCGCCGTCACGAGGTCGTCGAATCCCGCCGCCCATTGCTTCAAACCGTCTTCATTCAACGCGGCAAGAGCGCCGGCCACGATCTTCGGGTCGCCGGCGTCGTCATTGGCCTGGTTGGCGTGCATCATGATGAACCCCATCAGGCGGTCAATCACGCCCTCGCCGGGAAACTCGATCCCGCCGAGGAGTGATCCCAGCCAGTCCTGCGGCGATGGCTCCAGCGGCGCGATCACCAATGCCATGAGATAGCCCTGCAGATAGGCGCTGCTGATCCCGGCCTGCGCGAGCAGAGGGCCGATCTCATCCCGAGTACCGGACCGAAACGTCGGCGGAGCGTCCCGGTCGCGCGCGGCGGCCGCATCCAGCGTCATGGCCACGATCTCGTCCATGATCGGGATCCGCCTCAGGGACCGCCCGTCGACAAGCGCCTGTGCCACTGCTGCAAAGGACAACCAGAGCGTCGGATCGACCCCCGCCGCGGATTTCAGCACTGCGGCAGAGACCGCGAAGTGGCGCGCCCACCAGTCCCGGCGGGTCGCGAGGTGCTTCCAGACAGCGGTCTCGCGCCCCTTGTCCGTCCGGGCGCGTGCAATAGCGGCGCGCAGGACGCCGGTGTCCTCGAACCAGCTGTCCGCCTGATCAAAGCGCCCCATCCAGTCGGCACTGGCCTTGACGAGCGCGGAGCGGCGGGCCGCGGAAAGACCGGCGAGCGCGTCGGCCGCACCGATGGCGTCGAGAATGGCCCCGGTATCGCCCGGGGCAGGTGCCAACGTGTCGGATCCAAGCATTTCGGCGAGATCGAGCATGCCCGGCGCCGGCATCAGATCCAGCGCCAGCCCTTCGCCAAGACCGCGCGCCAGCATCGCGGCAAGCATGTCGGGGGAGACGTCAAAGGTTTCGATCTCGTCCAGGATGCGCGCGAGCATCTGCTTCTGCTCGGTCGCGCTGGCGCAGGGGATGACGAAGGCATCCTTCACGCCGTGACCCTGCTTCAGCATTGCCATGGCAACCCCGCGACGGCTGCCGATCCGGACGGCGGCGATCAGGCTTTGTGCGCCGGCACCGTCCGGCAGGCTGGCGGCGGCGCGATGAATGGTCGGGGCGGGTGGCGCGGCCCGGGTTGTGCCACTTCGCATTCGCTGCCGGATCACCCCGTCGAGGGCGGCGCGTGTGTTATCATCCGGCAGCCACTTGCGCAGCGTCGGCAGGAGCGCGCCAATCTCCGGCGCCAGCGTCCCCGCCTCGGTACGGGACAAGAGCGCCGTTGCGGCGGCGAGGCGCAGGTCGGGCTTTGGGTCGAGCAACCAGTAAAGGCCAAGCCGCGCCTCCACCGGACCTGGCCGCGCGACCGTCATGGAGACCAGCATCGCCGCCAGTTCCGGCGGCAGCCCCGCCAACAGCTCGACAAGCGCGGCATGGACCTGCAGGGGGCGCGTCACCGATCTCCTGCAGGATGGGGTCGATCAACTCGCCGAGGTCGGGCATCTCTTCGGACCCCGCCGGGGTCTCAGCCATGACGTCGGCGGTCAACATGGCGAAGTCCGGCGGCGCAAGGCCCGCACGGGCGTAGATCTGGGCGAGGCGCAGGCGCGGGGCCGGCGCGAACGGCTGGGCGGCGTCCCGAGCCGTCAGAGCCTCATCGAGGGTGTCGATCAGGGCCGCACCCTCGGGCGCGTCGTTCTCCCGGGCCATCCGTGCCTCGTCCAGCGCGCTGGACAAGAGCGTCGCAGCCGCCTGCGTGGCGGCATCGTCGGCTGAATCGAGCGCGACGGCGGCAATATCCGGGATGGCAGCGGGATCGAACAGCAGGTCTCGGGCGCCGTCGCGGAGCAAAAGCGCGTGTGCGGCGTCATCCGGCGCGGCGACGATGGCATCGATCAGGGAGAGGGGTTCGCGAGTCATGCGGGCATGAATACGGTATCGGGCAAGTCCTGCCAACGCCGCAGACGCATCTCTGCCGTTCGAAACCGCCTCTCATAGAATGCGCGAGTGTCAACAACGGCGGAGTGAAAACCGCACCGGGTAGCGCGCCGGGAACAGGACGGACGGGCTGCCGGAGCGGCTCAGAACCAACTTTTGCGCGTCACTCATTCCCGACTCCGATCAAGTGCTCACACGAGTCTGGTCAAGATCAAATATATATCACATCGGGTACGCCGATGTATGGGTTCCCCTTTCATTGCGAAATGTGGAAGACCTGCCGCACGAGCGCGGCATCGACGTCAGCCACGAAACAGTGCGGTTTTGGCGGAATAGGTTCGGCCGGCTTTTTGCGTCCGAGATCCGCAGAAAGCGGGTTCAACAGCGGCGCGCATCCTCGAAATGGCAGTGGCACGTGGACGAGGATTTCATGAAGATGAACGGCTAGCGCCATTATCTCTGGCGGGCCATGGATCATGAAGGCGAGGTGCTGGAAAGCGTCGTGACGAAGCGACGAAACAAGAGCGCCGCATTGAAAATGCTAAGAAGATTGATGCGCCGATATGAAACACCAGAGGCCCCGGTCACCGATCGCTTGCCATTCTACAGAGCTGCGCTGCGCGAACTCGGGTGCGATGATCTGCAGGCATGTGGGCGCTGGCGCAACAACCGTATCTGGAATTCACACCTGCCATTCCGACGAAGGGAAAGGGCAATGCAGCGCTGCCGCCGAATGCGGAGTTTGCCGAAGTTCGTCGCCGTCCACTCTTCCGTCTTCAGCCACTTCAATCAGGGCCGCAGCCTCTCCCGTCGCGACATCTTCAAGCTGAACAGAACCGCCGCCCTTGCCGAGTGGCGCAATCTCGGCGCTGCATAAAGGACAGCGTCCCTGCCCTTCCCCGGACGAGTTGGAATTGGTCTGACACCACCTTTCTGACAGCGTGATACTCTTTCAGCCCGCCCCGCCCAGCCAGCGAAAGACCACATTTGCAACATATCTGCCCGACGACGGAATTGCGCGGGTCAGGAAATAGCTCTGCCGGGCCAGCAGTGTCTTGCGTGAAAGAGCAACCAGTCGGCCCTCGGCTATCAGGTCCTCGATCAACGGCAAAGTGCCGAGTGCGATACCATGGCCGCGCAAGCAGGCCTCGATCATCAGGGCCGGATCGTCGAAAATCCACTCGTTGGCGAACTCGCATGTGTCGACCCCGGCCATGGAACACCAGTTCCGCCGGGCAGCGACGCTCCCCTCGTGAAGAAGGCGATACTCGCTCAACAGGTCCAACTGATCTTCGACCATGCTCGAACTCAGCAGTGCCGGGCTGGCAACCGGCGTCTGGTTGACCGACATCAGCTTCACGCCTTCGAACCCGTCGGGTATTTCGGCGCCCCAGTGAACCGCGATGTCCACCTCACGGGAAAGCTCGGGGCGATCCTCGGTTGCATTGATCAGGCGGATCTCGATCCCCTGATTGGCCGAGGTGAACCGCTCGATGCGCGGGAGCAGCCAATGGGCGCAGAACAGCGGCGGGGCAGAAATGGTGATCGTTCCCGACAGGTCCCGGTCTTCCGTTTCGGAGACAAGACCGGAGAGGCCGGCAAAAGCGCCCTTGGCCACCCCGAACACCTGTTGCCCGCGTCTGGTCAGGATGAGCCCCGACCGTGTCCGCCGGAACAGGGCGGTGCCGAAATAGGTTTCGAGTGCCTTCACTTCGTGGCTGACCGCGCTCTGGGTCAGCGACAGCTCTCTTGCGGCAGCCGAAAAGCTGCCATGCCGCGCCGCGGCCTCAAAGGCGCGCAGGGGATAGAGCGGCGGAAGGCGTCGGGACAAGGCAAGCCTCATGAATTTGCTTCATATGCCCCGTGAGGATTATCCGTACCCGCCTGCCGGGGCAAATCATCTATCTTTCCGGAGGATGTCGGGAGAGGCGGACGCATGATGCAGAACGCGGCAGAGGCTCTTATCATCGGCGGCGGCGCGATCGGATGCAGCGTTGCCTATCACCTGACGAAGAAGGGCTGGAACAATGTCGTCTTGTGTGAGCAGCATGACTTCGCCACGGGCGCGACAGCCTATGCCGCGGGAAATGTCATTCTCTACACGCTCAACGCGACGATCAGCCGGCTAAACCAGTATGGTGTCGAGCTTTATTCTAGGCTCGAGGCCGAGACCGGCCTCTCTCCGGGTTATCACGCCTGCGGCAATCTGAGACTGGCCACGCACCCGGACCGGATGGACGAATTTCGCCGCTACATGGGCATTGCCGAGGCGACCGGCGTCGAGGCGCGGCTGCTGACCCCCGAAGAGATCGCCGCGCTCTGGCCGCTGATGAAAACCGATGGTGTGCTGGGCGGGCTTTTCAACCCGCGCGACGGGCATATCGCGCCGGCCGATCTTGCGCAGAGCCTTGCCGCGGGTGCGCGCAAGGGCGGCGCGCGGCTCTTGCGCAACTGCGAAGTGACGGCGCTGTCGCAAGAGGATGGCGGGTACTGGAACGTCACGACCTCGCAAGGAGCGATCCGTGCGAAACATGTCATCAGCTGTGGTGGAAACCATTCACAGCGCATCGCGGAAATGGTCGGCCTGACCGCGCAGTCCGTTCCGGTCCGGCACCAGTATTTCGTCACCGAACCGCTGGCCGAACTGAGCGCGCGGCGGGCGGCGAGACTGCCGGAAATGCCGGTCATGCGTGATCCCGAGGACGTCTTTTACTGCCGACAGGAAGGCGATGCCCTGACGGTCGGGGCCTATGACGGGCGCGGCGAGGCGCGCTTTGTCCACGACGCGCCATCCGGCCCGGCCGAGCCCTTCCCCGACGAGCTGGAAAAGCTGCTGCCCTACCTGGAGCGTGCGATGGAGCGTATCCCGGCATTGGGCCGCGCGGGTGTGCGCCGGGTGGTGAATTATGCCATGCCCTATACGCCCGACGATCTGCCGACGACCGGCCCCGCCTTCGGGCTGACGAATTTCTGGCTGGCCGAGGGCAATCCTTTCGGCATCACGCTGGCCGGCGGGATCGGCTGGCAGCTGGCGGAATGGATGACGCACGGCGCGCCGTCGATCGACATGTGGGCCTGCGATTCCCGCCGTTTCGGGGACTGGGCATCGCGCGAATGGTCGGCGCGCAAGGTCGAGGAAGCCTATGAACATACCTACCTGCTGCCCAAGCCCGGCGAGGAACTGCCCGCCGCGCGCCCCTTGCGCACGACGCCGATCCACGACCTGCTGAGCGCGCGCGGCGCGCGTTTCGGGGTTGTCGCCGGCTGGGAGCGGCCGAACTGGTTCGCACCCGACGGAGTGGAGGATGCACCGTCTTTTGCAAGACCGAACTGGTTCGAGACCGTCGGCGCCGAATGCCGCGCGGCCTTGACGGGGACGGTTCTGGCCGATGTCAGCCACAATGCCGTCATCCGGGTTTCGGGCAGCGGGGCGAGCGATTTTCTGGGCCGGATCTTTTCCGGCGACCTGCCGCGGCCGGGTCAAGGCGGCGCCGTGACAGCGCTGAGCGCGCGCGGGACGTTCGCCGCCGAGGCCGAACTGGTCTGCGAGGCGCCCGAGCGCTACACTCTGACGGGCGCCGCCGTGTCCGAGCGATATCTCCTTGATATCCTGCGACGGCAGGCACCGCAGGCCGGCCTGCGTGTCGATAACCTCACCGGACGGGTCGGGGCGCTGATGCTGTTCGGCCGGACCGCGCGCGACCATCTTCTGGCCGCCGCCGGCATGACGCCGGCGGATGCGGATTTGTCCCCTTGTTCGGTGGGGACGGTCATGGTCGGCTATGCCCGAGTGCAGGTGGTGCGCTGCGATCCATTCGGGTTCGAGGGCTACCGCCTTCAGGTTGCGCCGGACCTGTTGCGCCACGTGTTTCTGGCGCTTGGCGATTGCACCCTGATCGGTGCCCGCGCGCTTGAATGCCTGCGGCTGGAGCACGGCGCCCCCGTCATGGCCGAGCGAGCTGAATGTCGAGGTGACGCCGGGGGATGTGGCACGGGCCCCGGATGCTGCGCGCCATCTGCTGCATCTGGAAATCGACGGTGATGAAACGATCCCGCACGGGCTTGAACCAATCCGCGACAGCCGCGGGCGTATCGTCGGGCGGACAACCTCGGCGGGCTGGGGCCATCTGAGAGGCAGGGCGCTGGCCCTTGCACTGGTCGAACCGGGGGCGGACGATCTGGAGATCTGCGTGATGGGACGCTGGCACAAGGCCGGCCCCACGCACGGCTATCACAATGCCCGGGGACGCGGCATTCATGAAAAGGAAACGGCATGAACCGACCAATGAAGGATTACTGGAAAAACTACATCGGCGGGAAATGGGTCGATGGATCGGACGGCGGCAGGGTCACACTGCTGAACCCGGCCACCGGCAAGCCGCTGGCCGAGGCCGCCCGGGCAACGGCTGCGGACGTGGACAGTGCCGTTGCCGCTGCCCGCAAATGCGTCCGCTCGCGGGCCCTGGTGGACATGCGCCCGATGGATCGCGGCCGGATGGTTTCCGAAATGGGCCGTCTCCTGCGCGCCCGAACGGAAGAGATCGCCACGCTGATCTCGCTCGATGCCGGCAAGCGGATTTCCGAGGCGCGCGGCGAGGTCGAGGGATCAGCCAAATACTTCGAATATTACGGCGGTCTCGCCGCCCGCATCGAGGGGCGATACATCCCGCTCGGCGGCGGCTATGTCGATTTCGTGGTGCCCTATCCTTACGGCGTCAGCGCCCATATCATCCCGTGGAACTTCCCGCTGAACATGATCGCGCGCTCGATGTCGGCGGCGCTGGCGGCGGGCAACGCCTGCGTGGTCAAGCTGCCCGAGCTTGACCCGACCGCAGGCTATGTGCTGGCGGAGCTGGCCGAACAGGTCGGCCTTCCCGAAGGAGCCGTCAACCTGATCTGCGGGCTCGGGGAAGAGGCCGGAGCGGACCTTGCCAGCCATTCGGACATCGACCAGGTGGTATTTACCGGGTCGGTGGCCACCGGCCGCAAGGTGGCCCATGCGGCGGCTGAAAGCCTGATCCCCGCGGTTCTGGAACTGGGGGGCAAGTCGCCCGGCATCGTCTATGCCGATGCCGACATGGACAACGTGATCGCAAATACCCAGGCCGGCATCTTCATGAATTCGGGGCAATGCTGCGATGCCATGTCGCGCCTCGTCGTGCATGACAGCGTCTATGACGAAACCATCGACCGCCTCGGCGAGATGGCGAAGGGGCTCAGCATCGGAGCCGGCATGGACGACCCCGACATCACGCCGCTGATTTCGGCCGAACAGCTTGCCCGCGTCGATAACTACGCCCAGATCGGCGTGCAGGAGGGGGCCCGGGCGATTGCCGGCGGGCGCAGGATCGATCGTGACGGGTTCTTCATGGCGCCGACCATCCTCGTGGACGTGGACCCTTCGTCGCGCGTCAATAAGGAAGAGATCTTTGGCCCGGTCCTGTCGGTTCTCAGGTTTTCCGATCCGCGCGAGGCGGTCGAGATTGCCAATGGCACCGAGTTCGGGCTGGCGGCGGTGGTCTTTACCAACGATCTCGATCGAGCGATCTGGACGACCGAGCGGCTGGATGCCGGTCAGGTCCATGTCAATGAATGGGGTGTGGGCGGTGTCGAGACGCCATTCGGCGGCTTCAAGAATTCGGGCATCGGCCGCGAGAAAGGGGCCGAGGCGCTGGCGAGCTACTACCAGTCGAAAAACGTCGGCATGAAGCGCCTGCAATCCTTTTTGAACGAGGTGTCGGCACCCGCGATCCGGGGGCCGACTGCTTGCGGAGCAACCGCCATGATCTACAAGGCAACTCAGGGCCGGGATATTTACGGCGCCCCGGTGGGCGTCATCGTCATGGATTGCCTGATCCCCTATCCGCCGGGCACCCCCGGCAATGCCAGCACCTTCGGCTTTCCGGTCCTTTTTGAGATTGTCCGGGGCGCGACGATGGAGAGCCTGATCTACACGCCCTCGGCGGAACTGGTGGAACCATTCATCGAGGCGGGTCGCCGTCTGGTGGCGCAAGGGGTCAGGGCGGTGTTCGGGAATTGCGGTTTCATGGTTCTCTTTCAGGAGGAGATGGCCGCCGAGCTTCCGGTTCCGGTCTTCATGTCCAGCCTGCTGCAACTGCCGCTGGTTGCACGCGGGCTGGCGCGCGGGCAGTCGGTCGGCATCATCTCGGCCAGCGCCGCATCCCTGACCCCGCGGCACATGGAGATCGCGCTTGGCGGGGCGACCGCCAGTTTCCATATAGCGGGGCTCGAGGCCAGGCCCGCATTCAGGGCCGCGGTGCATGACCAGTGCGGTTCGCTCGATTTCGATGCGGTCGAGGCCGAAGTGGTCGCGGCGGCCTGCGATCTGATCGCCGAGCATCCCGACATCCGGGCCCTGCTGTTCGAATGCACCGACCTGCCGCCCTATGCCCATGCGGTTCAGCAGGCCACCGGCCTTCCGGTCTATGATGTCTCGACGCTGATCGACTATGGGGCGGCGGCGGTAACGCGGACGCGGTTTTCAGGGCATTACTGAACGGGGTTGCCCGCGGGGCCATGATCCATTCGCGTCCGGTCTGCTTCCACGTCCGCCAGAAGCCAGTTGGCAAACGCCTTGATCTTGGGATCACGCTCGCGATCGGCCCGATAGAGCAGAGCCCAGTAACCGCGTGATTGTGCCACCAGATCGATCGGCAGGACAAGCTGCCGGCTGCGCAGTTCCGTGTCGGCAAAAGGGCCGTTCAGCATGGCCACGCCGGCCCCGTTGATGGCCAGTTCAAGGGCAAGGGCATATGTATCGACCTTCTGGTAACGCGGTGAGGGAACCGCATCCACACCCGCAACGGCGAACCAGTCACGCCAGTCATTTGGCGCCGATGATACCTCGATCAACGGCAGCTTGAGCAGATCGGCCGGTGCCAGCACCGGGCTGAGTGTCTCGAGAAGCCCGGGACTGCAGACCGGAAAGAGGGTTCCGCCGAACAGATGCCGGCTGCGCAGGCTGGCCGGAACGTCGCGGTCCACATACATGATCGCCACGTCGGTATTGGCTTCGTCGAACCACCATTCCGTTCGCCGCGTATTGAGCGAGAAATTCACCTCGGGATGGGCGGCGTGAAACCGTGACAGGCGATGCGAGAGCCAGCGGATCGCGACGGTCACATATGTCTCGGATCTGCAACGCGGCTTGGGATCCGAGCGGCGCAGGATACCCGCGCCGGTCAGCAGGCTTTCCAATGCCTGCCGGACATATTCGTGAAACAGCCGCCCCTCAGGCGTGAGGACGACGCCGCGCCCCTCGCGTGTGAACAGCAGACAGCCGAGATCGGTCTCCAATTGCTGGACCTGATGGCTGATGGCGACATGGGTGACGTGCAGTTCCTCGGCGGCGCGACGGAAACTGCCAAGCCGTGCGGCGGCCTCGAACCCCTTGAGCGCGTTCAGCGGCGGCAGCAGACGATAATTCAGACGCGCGATCATTGCATGGCTCCGATGCGGTGCGGATATGCGCCAGTGGTAATCTGACGTTACCAAAGCCGCGGAATCTATCAATTGTCCAAAATCGACGTTGCCCGCAATCTGGCGTGACACGAACGCACAGGCCGGAGAGGATGCCCGTGATGCTGGATCAGATTGCAAAGCCCAGGCGTGGTGGACGCGACGCCCGCAGGCTGCTCAGATCATTGCCGCAGGCGGATGAAACGAAACCGGTGCGGGGCGGAATGGAGCATGCGCAGCAGTTCCGGCCCCTGAGCGAGCAGGATATGGTGCGCATCCACCGGGCCGCGCTTGACGTGCTGGAAACCGTCGGCATCGGCGACTGTATTCCCTCGACCATAGAATACCTGACCGGCGTCGGTTGCGTGTTGCATGACAATGGCCGGATAACCTTCCCCCGCGCGCTGGTCGAGGATTACATCCCGCGGATCAATCGCGATTTCCTGCTGGCTGGGCGCGATCCGCGTCACGACATGCACATGCAGGGCAGCCGGCTTTATTGCGGCACTGCGGGCGCCACGGTGAGCATGGTCAATCCGCGCACCGGCGCATACCGCGGCACCACGCTGAACGATCTCTACGACTGTGCCCGCCTGGTCGATACGCTGGACAACATCCATTTCTTTCAGCGCACGGTGGTGCCGCGGGAAATCGAAGACTTCTACGAGATGGACGTCAACACCTGCTACGCAAGCCTGGCCGGGACGTCGAAACATGTCGGCACCAGTTGGGGCGGCGTTCGCCAGCTCGAGGATTCCATCGAGATGATGCACATGCTTGCAGGGAGCGAGGCAAGGTGGCGCGAGCGCCCCTTCGTCTCGATGTCCTGCTGCTTCACGGTCTCGCCGCTGAAATGGGCCCCCGACAGTTGTCAGTGCCTCGAGGTCGGCGCAAGGGCCGGGATGCCAATCATGCTGGTGTCGCTCGGTCAGGCCGGCGCGACCGGCCCGGCTTCGCTTGCCGGCAACGTGGTCATGATCCTGGCCGAGTTGCTGGCCGGGATGATCTACGTCGATGCCGTCGCGCCCGGCAACCCGGTCATCCTCGGGTTCTGGCCTTTCGTGTCCGATCTTCGGACCGGAGCGATGTGCTGCGGAAGCGGCGAACAGGCGCTGTTGACGGCGGCCTGCGGCCAGATGAGTCGCCACTACGGGTTGATTTCAGGTATTCCGGCGGGGATTGCCGACAGCAAGATGCCCGATGCGCAGTCCGGCTACGAAAAAGGCCTCAACCATGTCGTCACCGCCAATTCCGGGGCCAACCTCATGTATGAGGCGGGCGGAATGGTCGCCTCGCTGATGGGATTTTCGCTGGAAAGCCCGGCGATGGATAACGATTCTGTCGGGGCGGCGCTGCGCGTGGTGCGCGGGATCGAAGTCAATGACGATACTCTCTCGGTCGATGTAATCCGCGAGGTCTGCGTCGGCGGGCCTGGCCATTTCCTCGCCCACAGCCAGACCATGAACCTCATGGAGCGCGACTACGTCTATCCGCAGTTCGCCGACCGGATGAGCCCGGGCGAATGGAAGGAAAAGGGAAACGGGACCGCGCTGGACCGGGCGATCGACCATGTCGATGCGACGCTGGCCCAACATTACCCGGAATACATCACGCGCGAGATCGACGAGCAGATCCGCGCGAAACTTCCGGTTCGCCTGCGCAAGGATCGAATGCGCCCCAACCTCGATTGGCCGCGCAACTGGCCGTGATGGCCAGCATCGCCGGCCGGAAACCGGGCCGTTACATCGCTGCGCCGACGCGCGCAGGGGCGGCGCCATCCCTGTCTTGCGGCAGACCGGTATCGCGGCATTCCCGGCATGCGGGTTCCGCGAAGCGACCACATTCAACAAGCATTTCAAGCGCGTTTTCGGCGTCTCGCCGGGCCATTTCCGGCGGTTCGGGTTGCGCGCGGAGCGGGTGAAAGCGCCCTGATCGCGGCGTCGGGCAAGCTGATTTCCGTTCGGCCGCGGGAACGCGACGGACCCCGGTCAATACCTCGAAGACGCGCCCGGACTGTCACACCGCCGGATGATGAGGGCGGCGGAGACCGCCGCCCCCAAGTGATCACGCGAACCAGACCCGTTCGGATACCCGGCAGCCCATCAGGCGGGCTACCGCGTCGGTGGTCGCCCCCTGAACGTTCAGGGCATAGGAATCGAGCTCGGCGGGAAACGCGAAGAGGGCGTTGCCACCGTCCCGATGCACGATTTCCTGCATCTCCCAGTAGATTTCCTTGCGTTTGTCGAAGTCGGTCTCCGCCTTGCCCGCAACGAGAAGTTCATTGAAGCGATCATTGCTCCAATAGGCCTCGTTCCAGGGGGCATTCTCGGCGAAGGCGACCGAGAACATCATGCCGGGCGTCGGGCGCACGCCCCAGGCCGACATGCAATAGGGTTTCTTCATCCAGACATCCGACCAGTAGCTGTCGTTCGGCACCCGGTCGACATTGATGTTGAGCCCCGTTTGTGCAGCGCTGGCCTGCATCAGAACGGCAACGTCCACCGCACCGGCATATGCACCGTCCGCGGCGGAAAGGGTGATGTCCAGACTGTCGAGCCCGGCCTCCTTCAGATGCCAGCGCGCCTTGTCGGGATCATAGGGCCGCTGCGGCAGTTCCGAGTTGTAGAACGGATCAGTTGGCGGGACCGGATGATCGTTGCCCACCGCACCATACCCGCGGTAGATCTTTTCCAACAACTCGTCGCGGTTGATGGCGTACTTGATTGCCTCGCGCACATTGGCATCATCGAAGGGCGCGGCGCGCGTATCCATCACGCTTTCATGGAATGCGGTGCCGACACTTTCGACGATCTGGAACTTGTTCATCGCCTTGATACGATCGACGATCATGTTGTCGGTGCGGTCGATGACATCGACTTCACCGGTCATCAGGGCCGATGCGCGTGCCGTCGGGTCGAGTATGAACAGCATCTCGACCGAATCCACCCAGCCACGATCCGGCTTCCAGTAGTTGGGATTGCGCGTGGCGGTGAACTGCACGCCCGGCTCGAAACGGTCGAGCACATAGGCGCCGGAACCGACGAAACCTGTCCAGTCGTCATGTCCCTCGGGCAGGATCAACAGGTGAAACTGGCCCATGATGATCGGAATGTCGGCATCGCCGGTTTCGTGTTCGATGATGACGTTGTCGCCATCGGCACGGATCGAGGAAACGCCCTCGAGAAAGCCCTTGGCGGCCGATTTCGAATCCGGCGCGATATGGCGGTTGAGCGACCAGACCGCGTCGGCGGCGGTGACGGTCTTGCCGTTGTGGAACTCCACGCCCTTGCGCATCTTGAAGACCCAGCGCTTGGCGTCCTTGCTGCCTTCCCAGCTTTCGGCCAGCTCGGGGATCGGCTGCTTGTTCGCGTCAAGCTCGACCAGCGTGTTCCCGAGCGTGTAGCCTACCGTGTACATGTGATAGGAAAAGTAGGTGGTCGGGTCGAGCGAGTCGCTGGTTCCGCCTTCGGCCTCTCCGATCCTGAGTGTACCGCCCCTTTGCGGGGTCTGGGCGTGAGCGAAGGATGCACCAAGCGTCCCAGCGGCCAGAACGCCTCCGCCCAGCACACCCAGTGCGCCGCGCCGGGTGAACGGTGGGGCGTGGAAGCCGTTTCGTCGAGTGGTCATGTCTTTTTCTCCTCCCGGCGGGACTGGAATTCGCCCGCAGGAGTCACCGGACCGGATCCTGCCAGGGGGCGTCCGGCGCCGTGGCCCGCCACCGCGGCACCGGGGTGTGGAAATCGGGGACGACGCGGCGCGGTATTCGCGCTGTCATCCCGAACGCGTGTCATGCCGCCGGCCACGGGGGGCCGGACCGGACCGGCGTTGCGGCTGGCGCGGCACTGTTTGGAGCCCCGTCCGACCGTTCAGCTCTTGCCCTCCCCCTTCTCATCGCCCAGCACCTTTCGCGCCACGCGGAAGCATTCGAGCGCCTGCGGCACGCCGCAATAGATGCCGATCACATGGATGATCGCGCGAATCTCTTCTCGGCTGACGCCGTTGTTGACCGCGCCGCGGCAGTGGGTTTCCCATTCGTGCATCTTGCCGAGCGCGCCGATCATGGCGAGGTTCATCATCGAGCGTGTCTTGGGGTCGATGGCGTCATCGCCCCAGCCGAAGCCCCAGCACCACGCGGTCATCGCCTCCTGGAACGGGCGGGTGAAGTCATCGGCGGCGGCGAGGTTCCTTTCCACATACTCCGCCCCCAGCGTCGCCTTGCGCCGCTCCAGCCCTTTCCTGAAGAGGTCCTCGTCGGGCATGCTACTGTTCCGGGTCCTGGCTGATCGTGGCGGAGCCATCCACGGCTTCGCGCATCCACTGCTGCAGTGTCCGGACCGAATGTTCCGAGTTCAGCCCGCAGGCGGGATCGAGGACCAGCGGCCCGGGCCTGTAGCCGCGGCTTTGCAGGCCGCGATAGACGCTTTCGACAAGGTGGATATCTTCTTCCACCGTGGTCGCCCGGTCCTGGATTGCAAGGCGGCGGATCACCTCGCTGTCTTCACCCCGTGGCGTGAACCAGCCGCGCCAGACGGTGCAGCGGCCGACGTCATGGGCGCGCCAGTGATAGGTGTTCAGCACGTTGCCGGGATAGACCTGGAACGAGAACATCGGCCAGAGGTAAAAGCTGCGATACTCGTCCGCATGCGGCCTTGAAAGGTCGATGTCATAGGTCATCGCGTCCAGCGACTGGCATTCGGTGGTGTGACGCAGGACATAGCCCTTTGCCAGCGGCTGGATGTCATAGGTCTCGGGCCGGATCACCCCGGTCGAGAATGTCGGATGATTGAGCGAGCAGTGATAGCATTCGGAATAGTTCTCGACCGAGACCTTCCAGTTGCACCGTTCCGGAATCTCGACCCATTCCAGCGGCTCGAGCATGTCAATATCGGGCACGTATTCGCCCAGTTCGGCCCGCACGCCGGGATACCAGTCGTCCATTGGCGCCGCGTCGTCGTTGAGGTTGACGAAGATGAAGCCGTGAAAGACCTCGGTCCTGACGCCGGTCAGGCAAATCGCCGACCGGTCGAAGCCGGGCACCGCCTTGAGGTTCGGCCCCGACCGCAGCTGGCCCGACAGCTCGTAGGTCCAGGCATGATAGGGGCACACGACGACCCGGGTCGTGCCCGAGCCCTCGACGAGCTGATGCGCGCGGTGCTGGCAGACGTTGAAGAACGTGCGCAGCTCGCCGTCGCGGCCGCGGATGCAGAACAGGCTCTCGCCCGCCAGATCGAAGGTGAAATAGTCGCCCGGATTGCGGACCTGGCTTTCGTGGCCGGCGAATTGCCAGCTTCGCGCCAGCAGCCCGTCCCTTTCCTGCTCGAAGATGGCGGGGTCCGTGTAATAGCGCGCCTCAAGCGAATGGACGAGCTGCGAACCCTCGTGAATGCTCATTTGCTCTGAACCTTCTGCGAGACATAGATGCCCAGGGCCTGACGCTGGCTGTGATAGCTTTCGATCGACGACACCACGTCCTCGCCGGCCTCGGCGATGATGAAGGCGATCAGAACCTCGAAGAA
Source organism: Roseovarius sp. (assembly GCA_027493545.1). Lineage (GTDB taxonomy): Bacteria > Pseudomonadota > Alphaproteobacteria > Rhodobacterales > Rhodobacteraceae > Roseovarius. The sequence goes on from JAOSKR010000002.1 coordinate 19,917, forward strand.
CGCGGTCAGCGCAATTGTCGAGATGAAGAACTGCGGCGTGTCGGTCGGCACGATGAACCGGTGCTGCGCGTCGGGCATGATCGGGCATGCAAGGCTGTCCGAGATCGCGATGACACGCACTCCCTGCGCGCGGGCGACATCGACCGCCTCGACGATCTCGCGCCGGTAGGGCCGGAACGTCATGGCGATCAGGATGTCGCTTGCACCCGCGCGGGCGATGCCGTCCACCGGCAGGGTGCCGCCCTGCGGCAGGGCGCGCACGCCGTCGATTGCCATGCCGGCGAGATAGGCGAAGTTCTGTGCGATCGCGTTGTTCACCCCGACCCCGAGCACGTAGCATCGCCGTGCGGTGACGATCTCCCGTGCCGCCACCTCGATGGCGCGGTGATCCGTCGAGGCGAACAGCCCCTCGATATTGTCGAGCGCCGATTCGGCGCTGGCGGCATAGAGCGCGCCCATCTCGCCGCGCTGCGCCAGCGATTGCAGCCAGCGCGCCCGGTCGGGAAAGGTTTCGCGGCCCTGACGGATCTCGTCGCGGAACACCTCGCGGAACGACTCGTAGCTGTCCATGCCGACGGTGCGGGACAGACGTACCAGCGTATTGGGTTTCACATCCGCCTTGCCGGCCAGCTGCCGGATCGAGCAGACGCCGATCTCGTTGGGATTATCCAGCAGGAAGCTCGCCAGTTTCGCCAGCTCCGGCGTCAGATCCGCGCGCGCCGCCTGAATCCTTTCCAGGATTTCGCTGGAGGTGGCAGGCGATGGTTCATTTGTCTGTTTCATGATTGACGAGACTACATTTGTATTTTACGTCTGTCCATAGCAAACATTTGTGCGAAAGGGCGCATCACATGATTCAATCCCACGCCGGGGTCGTCATCATCGGCGGTGGCATCATGGGGTGCGGTCTTGCCTATCACCTCGCACATGAAGGCTGGAGCGATGTCGTGCTGCTGGAAAAGGCGGAACTGACCTCGGGGTCCACCTGGCACGCGGCGGGGCAGATCACCCATTCGACCAGCAGTTTCGCCCTGGGCAAGTGCGTGGGCTACAATATCGACCTTTACTCCAGGGTGCTGGAGGCCGAGACCGGGCAAGGCGTCACCTGGCACGGCTGCGGCTCGCTGCGGCTGGCCTATACCGATGACGAACTCGACTGGCTGCACCAGACGATCTCGGTCGGCCGGGGCCTCGGCTTTCCGATGGAGATGGTCGGACCGGACCGCATCCGCGAATTGCATCCCTTCTACAATCTCGATGGCGTCAAGGCGGCGTTGCACACGCCTGACGATGGCCACGTCGATCCCGCGGGTGCCGCCTTCGCGCTGGCCAAGGGCGCGCGGCAACTGGGTGTCACGGTCATCCGCCAGTGCCGCGCCACCAATGTGACGCAGACCGAAAGCGGCGAATGGCTGGTCGAGACCGAGCAGGGCGACATCACCTGCGAACATGTGGTCAACGCCGGCGGCACCTATGCCCGGCAGATGGCGGCGTGGTCGGGCTATGATCTGCCCGCGACCTCGATGACGCACCATTACCTGATCACCGATACGGTTCCGGAATTTCAGGCCCTCGACACCGAACTGCCGGTGGTGCGTGATGACAGGCTGGTATCGGGCTACATCCGCATGGAGCAGAAATCCGGCCTGATCGGCATCTACGAAAAGGCCAATCCCAACACCGTCTGGGAGGATCACTGTCCCTGGGACGCCGAACATGAACTGTTCGAGCCGGATTATGACCGGATCATGCCGTGGCTGGAAAACGCCATGGACCGGATGCCGGTGCTGGCGGAACTGGGCATCAAGCGCGTGGTGCATGGCGCGATCAGCCATCCGCCCGACGGCAATCCGCTGGTCGGCCCGGCGCCGGGGCTGCGCAATTACTGGTGCTGCTGCGGCACCCAGATCGGCATCGGCTGGGGGCCGGGCCTGACCCGCGAACTGGCACGCTGGATGGTGCATGGCGCCGCCGATATCAGCATGCGCGAATTCGACCCGCGCCGGTTCGGCGCCTATGCCGATCAGGAATTCCAGATCGCCAAGGCGAAGGAAGACTATCTTCTGCGCCATGAAATCCCCTTTCCGCATTTCAACCGGCTGGATGCGCGCCCGGTCAAACCCTCGCCGCTTCATGAAGACCTCAAGGCCGAGGGCGCGGTGTTCGAGGAAGTGTTCGGCCACGAGCGCCCGCGCTGGTTTGCGCCCGAGGGAACGGAGGCGCGCGATATCTACGGCTTTCGCCGCACCGCGCTGCACGACATTGTCGGCGCCGAGGTCCGCGCGGTCCGCGAGCGCGCGGGGATCATGGATATTTCGGCCTTCAGCAAGGTCGAGCTCTCCGGGCCGGACGCCGCGACGTTCCTCGACGCGCTGGTGCCCAACCGTCTGCCGTCCGCACCGGGACGCATCGCGCTCGGCCATCTGCTGACCGAGAGCGGCCGGATCGAGTTGGAGATGACCATCGTCCGGCTGGCGGAGGATCGTTTCTACCTCGTCTGCGCCGCGTTCTTCGAGCAGCGTCTGATGGACATCCTGAGTTTCGCGCGGCGGGGGCGAAAAGGTCACGATCACCAACCGCTCGACCGACTGGGGCGCGTTCACGCTCAACGGTCCGCGCGCGCGCGATATTCTGTCCGCCTGCACCGGCGCGGATCTCACGAATGCCGGGTTCAAATGGCTGACGGCGCGGGAAATCAATGTCGGTGGCCACCTCCTCTGGGCCTTCCGCATGTCCTATGCCGGCGAGCTGGGCTGGGAGTTCCACGGCCCGCGCGACGCGATCCCGGGCGCGTTCCGGGCGGTCAAGGCGGCCGGCAAGGCGCATGGCCTGACCAATTACGGATCGTTCGCGATGAACGCGATGAGGATGGAAAAGGGCTTCAAGGGCGCGGGCGAGCTGACCAACGAGGTGACGCTGCCCGAGGCCGATGTGATGCGCTTCGTGCGCATGGACAAGGACTTTCGCGGCAAGGCCGCAACCGAGGCGGCGCTGGCCCGGCCCCTGCGCTGGCTCTGCGCCTATCTCGAAATCGACAGCGACGGCATATCCGACGGCAACGGCGGCGAGGCGGTGCTGTCGGGCGGACGGCAGGTCGGCACGGTCAGTTCCATCGCCTTCGGCCACGCCACCGGCAAGCTGCTGGCCTTCGCCTATGTCGAGGCCGAACATGCCGCGCCGGGGTCCGATCTGGAGGTCGTCATCATGGCCGAACCGCGCGCGGCAAGGGTTCTGGGCGATCCGGTCTACGACGCCGCAAGCCTGCTGCCGCGAACCGAAGCAAGCGAGGTGGCGGCGCAATGAGCGACACCATGAAAGCGATGGTGCTGACCGGGCATGGCGGGCTGGACAAGTATGTCTGGCACGACGATTGGCCGAAACCCCGGCCGGGCCCGATGGAGGCACTGATCCGTGTCGGCGCCTGCGGGCTGAACAATACCGACGTGAACACCCGCACCGGCTGGTATTCCAAGGCGGTCAGCGAGGCGACCACCGGCGAGGCCTATGCGACGGTGTCCGGGGACGACCCGACCTGGGGCGGTGCGCCAATCACCTTTCCGCGCATCCAGGGCGCGGATGCGGTGGGCGAGGTGGTCGCGGTGGGCGAGGGCGCGGACGCGGCCCTGATCGGCAAGCGGGTGATGACCGACGGCTGGCTGCGCGACTGGACCGATCCCGACAACATGGACAAGGCCGGCTATCTCGGCTCGGAGATCGACGGCGGTTTCGCCGAATTCACCAAAACCGATGTGCGCAACATGGCGGTGGTGGAGTCCGATCTGAGCGACGCCGAACTTGCGACCTTTTCGTGTTCCTACACGACCGCCGAGGGCATGCTGTCGCGGGCGAATGTCGGTGCCGGTGACACGGTTCTGGTTCCCGGCGCGTCGGGGGGCGTCGGTGGCGCGCTCGTCCAGCTCGCCAGGCGCCGGGGCGCGCGCGTCATCGCCATGGCATCAGAGGCGAAACATGCCGAGGTGGCCCGGCTCGGCCCCGACCTCGTCCTGCCGCGCGCACCGGAAAACCTGCGCGAGGCGTTGGGCGGCAGAAAGGTGACGGTCGTGGCCGACATCGTTGGCGGCCCCTACTGGCCCAGGCTGATCGACATCCTCGAACGCGGCGGGCGCTATACCTGTTCCGGCGCGATCGCCGGCCCGATCGTCACGCTCGATCTGCGCACTTTCTATCTGCGCGACCTGACCTTTACCGGTTCGACGGTCATTCCGTCGGGCATCTTCAAGGATGTCGTCGGCTATATCGAGCGTGGCGAGATCAGGCCGGTGCTGGCGGCCACCTATCCATTGAGCGAGCTTCGCCGGGCGCAGCAGGCCTTCATCGACAAGCGCCACGCCGGCAACATCGTGGTGATCCCGTGAAGATCACCCGTATCACCGTCTGGGCGCTGGATCTGCCGTTGACCGAGCCATACTGGCTCTCGGGCGGGCGGCTGAAGTTCGAACGGCTCGACAGCACGTTTTTGCGGATCGACACCGACAAGGGCGTCAGCGGCTGGGGCGAGGGCTGCCCATGGGGCACCACCTATCTGCCCGCGCACGGGCCGGGTATCCGGGCCGGGATCGCCACGCTCGCGCCCGCGATCCTGGGCCGCGATCCGCGCAGCCTGCGGGCGCTGAATGATGCGATGGACATGCAGTTGCCGGGGCATCTTTACGTCAAATCCGCAATCGACATGGCCTGTTGGGACATTCTGGGGCAGGTCGCGGGCCTGCCGCTGTGGCAGTTGTTCGGCGGGGACCGCGCCGCGCCGGTGGCGGTGAATTCCTCGATCTCGACCGGCACGCCGGATCAGATGATCGCGCTCATCCGCAGTGCCAGCCAGAAGGGGTATCGGGTACATTCGGCCAAGCTGGGCGGGCATGACATCGCCGCCGACATCGCACGGATAGAGGCAATATCCCACGCCTTGCCATCGGGTGAGAAGGTGACCTACGACATCAACCGCGCGTGGACGCCGGGCGTCGCGGTGCAGGTGCTCAATTCGGTCACGGCGCGCGACTGGGTGGAACAACCCTGCGAGACGCTGGATCAATGCGCCCATGTCGCGCGCCGCGTGGCCAATCCGATCATGCTGGATGAATGCCTGCACAGCTTTCAGGATCATCTGGACGCCTGGCGACTGGGCGCCTGCGAGGGTGTCAAGGTCAAAGCCGAACCGCGTGGGCGGGCTGACACGCGCGTTGCAGATCCGGGATTTCGGCGTCTCGGTGGGTTGGCAGATGCATATCGAGGATCTGGGCGGCTCGGCCCTTGCCGACACGGCTGCGATCCATCTGGCAAGTGCCACACCCGAGGCCAACCGGCTGGCCAGTTGGCTTTGCCATTATCACCTGTCGGTCGATCCCGTGCCGGGCCAGGGCGCGCGCAACGAGGGCGGGTTCGCGACGCCGCCATCGGCGCCGGGCCTCGGCGTTGTCCCCGATCCTGCCCGGCTGGGCGACCCGGTCGCCGTTCATGAGGTGCCAAGATGAAGATCACCCGGCTCATGTTCTGGGAGGTGCCCTCACCAGTCACGTCGCCTATCACATGGCCGGCGGCAAGACCTGCGATACGGTCACATCCGTTGTCTTGCGCGTCGATACGGACGAAGACGTGTCAGGCTGGGGCGAGGTCTGCCCGATCCCGCATTATCTGCCAGCCTATGCCGAGGGCGTGCGCCCGGCGCTGGAATACCTCGCGCCGGTGCTGATCGGCGCCGATCCGGTCGGACCGGAGGCGCTCATGGCGCGCGCCGACGCCTGGCTGCAGGGCCACCCCTACGCCAAGTCGGCTCTGGACATCGCGCTTTGGGATATCACCGGGCAAGCGGCGGGGCTGCCGCTTTACGCGCTGCTTGGCGGCCGGCAGGCGGCCGACATGGCGCTATACCACTCGATCACCTGTGTCGCGCCCGAAGAGATGGCGCGCATCGCCCGCGACGCGCAACGCTCGGGCATTACCCAGTTCCAGGTCAAGCTCGGTGCCGACAACGACTGGCAGGCCGATGCCGCCCGGCTGCGGCTGGTGCGCGAGGCGGTGGGCGACGGCCCGCTCGTCTACGGCGACTGGAACTGCGGCGCGACGCGGCTCGATGCCACGCGGGTCGGCAGGGCGGTGGCGGGGCTCGACGTCATGCTCGAACAGCCCTGCGCGACCCTCGAGGACTGCGCCGCCGTGCGCGCCGCGACCGGTTTGCCGATGAAGATCGACGAGAACGGGCATGACACCGCGTCGCTTCTCAGGGCTCATGAACTGGGCTGCATGGATGCGGTTGCGTTGAAGTTGTCGAAGTTCGGCGGGCTTTCGGCGTCCCGCCGGGCGCGCGATCTCTGCCTGCATCTCGGGCCGCGGATGTGCATCGAGGACACCTGGGGATCGGACATCACGACCGCCGCACTCCTGCATCTTGCCGCCGCGACACCGGAGCGGGCGCTTCTCAACACCTGTGACCTTTCGGGCTATGTCGCGCCGCGCCTCGCGCCCGGGGCACCCACCCGCCGTGACGGGCGCATCGCCCCGCCCGACGGGCCGGGCCTCGGCGTCGCGCCCGACCCCGACACGCTCGGCCAGCCCGTGGCCATCATCGACTAGGAGATGACCGATGCCCGACAAGGCCCCGATGAAGGCCCTCGCCGAACGCGCCCGCGCCGTGCTGCCCGCGGGCGGTTTCGGCAATTTCGACCCATCCATCTTCATCCGCGAGGGCCACGGCGCGCGCGTTCTTGACGAGGACGGACGCGAATATGTCGACTACCTGATCGGCTCGGGGCCGATGCTGCTCGGCCATGGCCATCCGGAGGTGCTGGAGGCTGTGGCCGAACAGTTGCCCAGGGGCATGACCTTTTTCGCCAACAACGCCGCCGGCCTGGAACTGGCGGAGGAAATCTGCCGCGCGGTGGCCTGCGCCGAACAGGTGCGTTTTCTCGCCTCGGGTGGCGAGGCGGACATGTACGCGATGCGTCTTGCGCGCGCCTTTACGGGCCGCGACAAGATCCTCAAGTTCGAGGGCGGCTATCACGGCATGTCGGCCGAGGCGCAGATGAGCCTTGCGCCGACACGGCTGGTGAATTTTCCGCAAGCGGTGGCCGACAGCGCCGGCATTCCCGAGGCCGTGCGCGGCGAGATGCTGATCGCGCCGTTCAACGATCCCGAATACCTGGAAAGCCTGCTGGCCGAGCATGGCGACCAGATCGCCGGACTCATCGTCGAACCCCTGCAGCGGATCATCCCGCCCGAGCCGGGATTTCTCCTCACGGTGCGCAACCTGTGTGATCGCTACGGCATCGTGCTGATCTTCGACGAGGTCGTGACCGGTTTTCGCCTCGCCTATGGCGGCGCGCAGGAAGTCTATGGCGTGACACCCGATCTCTGCACGCTGGGCAAGGTCATCGGCGGCGGCTTTCCACTGGCCGCGGTGGCGGGGGCGCAAGGATATCATGGACCATTTCGACAAGGCCATCGTCGGCGCCGACAAGTGGCTGATGATGCTCGGCACGCTGTCGGGCAATCCGGTCGCCGCCGTGGCGGGCCTGAGGACGATGGAAATCCTGCGCCGCGAAGGCGCCCATGACCGCCTGCACGGGTTCGGGAAGCGCCTGCAGGCGATGTTCGCAAAGCACCCTCAATGCTGCCGGCGTGCCCCACCGCATCGTCGGCCATCCGGCGCTTTTCGACGTGGTCTTCACAAATCGCGAGGTCAGGACCTACCGCGATGTCCTCGCCGCCGATGGCAAGAGGAACGCCGCCTTCAACGCGGTCCTGCGCGAGAATGGCGTCTTCAAGTCGCCGGGCAAGCTCTACCCCTGCCTTGCGCTGACCGAGGCCGATCTCGATCTGACCGACGCCGCAATCGCGAAAGCCGCGCAAGCCGTGGCCGAGGAGTGAGTTCGGGCAATTCGACGGCAATGACGACGATCCGATCCGTGACGCGAGGGATCGACTGCGACGCGAAGGCCCGCATGATGATGGGCCGTCTGCATGATGGCCTGTCTGCCCGAAACCGCCCGGTTTGGGCTGTAAGATGTGGTAGAAATAAGCGCTGCAACATATGGTGGGAGGTAAGGACATGGCGATGGTCCGGGCAATGATTTCGACTGGACGATCGAGAGTGCAGCCGCGCCCTTCACATCTTTTGCCGTTATTGTGACACGCAACCTTTCCAAGTCAGGGCGGTTACGGACGCCGAACGAACGAGCGGCATCGGCAACAATGTGATCATCGCGGGGAGGAGGGGTTGCCTGCACTAATGCAGATCAGGTATGAACGAGCCACATAAGGGCTCAAGGGCAGTAAGAAATCCGTAAAGGCCGGGACAGCAACTGCATCCGGCAAGAGCCGATGAAGCACGACCGAGACTGGTAACAGCTTGCAGGCAGCTTTGTCTGGCCGGCATCCGGCTGCCAGCAATCGTGACCCCACCAAAGGAACCCTTGATCAGCGCGGAGGCCGCAAATCGTTGCGGACCTCCTCAGAGAGTAGTCCGGGAAAGGACCTGAAAAATGACAGATCGTATTTTCGCTCTTGAGGACGAACATAGTGCCCTGGGCGCAGAGTTCATGGACTGGAACGGCTTGAAGCTGGCTGCGAACTATTCCGGGATCACGACCGAACAAGAACATGACGCGGTGCGCGATGCAGCCGGAATGTACGACCTCACCGCGTTCCGCAAGCTATGGCTCAGGGGGCCCGATGCGCGCGCGGTTCTGAACCGGGCCTGTACCCGCGACATCACCGGGCTCAAGCCGAACAGGGCCACCTATACCTGTGTTCTGACTGCCGACGGTGGGGTGGTCGATGACAGCGTGGTTTTTGCACGGCCAAGGACGAATTCCTTTATGTCATCGGCACCGGTGACAGTGGCGAGGTCATTGAGAACATCGCCAAGGGCAAGGATGTCGAGCTGACATGGGACAATTCGCTTCAGCTCATGTCGCTCCAGGGACCGAAGGCAGTCGATATCCTGGCGCCGAACACCAGTGGGGACGTGCCCGGGTTGAAATTCTTCCATCAGATGGACACCCAGCTGTTTGACCGCGACGTTATGATCGCGCGCGTCGGATATTCTGGTGAGCGCGGCTATGAGATCTATGCCAAGCCTGAAGATGCGCCACAAATCTGGCGCAACCTGCTCGACGCCGGCAAGGAACACGGTATCCAGCCTTGCTCGTTCGCCAGCCTGACGCCGGTACGTGTTGAGGCTGGCCTGTTGTTCCACCCCTTTGACGTCAACGAGGACACGACCCCTTGGGAAGTCGGTCTTGGATTTACCATCGACAAGAACAAGGGCGACTTCGTCGGTCGGGATGCCGTTCTGGCAAAGGAAGGCAAGGAACGTTTCATGACCCGCGGCGTCTCGTGCCCGTCGGACAAGCCGATTTTCGAGGGCGAAGAGGAGCTTTATCGCGACGGCAAGAAGGTCGGCACCATCGTCACCTCCGCCTATTCGCACCGCATGAAGAAATCGCTTGCCTTCGCCTATCTCGATCCGGACGTGACCGAGGGGGCGACACTGACGGTTGGCAAGAATGCCGGCGCTCGGGAGGTCGCTGTCGAGGACCTGCCGTTCTACGACAAAAAGAAGAAGAGGCTGCGCGCATAAGCGGGCGGCATGTTCCGGTTGCGATCAGCGGATTGGCTCGGTCTTTACTTACGATCCCGCAAATCCTTGATCGCAACCAGCAGTGCAAGAAGAACCACAAGTGCGATCAGACTGAACCCGACGATCATCACCGTCGACCGGGCCGCCTTCGCAAGCGTGGAGAAAACCGCCGTCGTGATGATCGCAATCCCGACAGCCGTGCCGATACGCTGACCGGTCTGCATAATGGCGCCTGAACCGCCTGCATATTCCAAGGGCACCTCCGGCAACGAGGACGTGCTCTCATCCGTCTCCGGCGAAACCATCACTGTGGCTTTCCTGGCAGGAGTCAGGAGGCCGTATGGCGCCGGCGTTGCGTGGCTACGAAATGCCGAGATCCGACATCAATTGCTTGTCCGAGCGATCGACAGGCTCGTCCACGTCTGCTCGCAATCGATGTGCCGGGTCATGTCCGTTTCTTTGGGAATGTCCCGGTGAATGTTGAAATTGGGCTGAGGGGTGGCGTTGCTTCCCTCGAGCCGTAGGCTCGGGGTGTTCAAACCGAGAGGGAAGCAACACCATGAAGAAGACTACGACATCTGACCGGGCGCTGACCAGCCAAACGGACTTGGCGTTGGCCGTCGATGCGGCCCGGGACGGGGTTGGACAGAGCTTCGACCAGTTCTGCCTGATTGCGGGCGTCGCGGCGTTGAGCGAGATGCTGGAAGACGACGTGAAGACCCTGGCGGGGGCCGCACATGCCCGCAGCACCGACAAGCCCGGATATCGCTGGGGCCGCACGAAGGGCCGTGTCGGCTTTCATGTGAGAACGGCGGTGCAAAAGTCGGCCACGGTAGCGGCGGGATGATCCTGCTGCGGGCGGCGGAATAGTCGTCCACCTTTACCCTTTCTGGCGACAGGGAGGGCAGGAGGATTTTTACTGTGGACTTGTATCGCAAGGTTCGTCTGGCTTGTGCGGAAGGTATGAGCCAGCGAGAAGCGGCGCGGCATTTCAACATCTCGCGTGACAGCGTCCGCAAGATGATGGCGTTCTCGGTACCGCCCGGGTATCGGCGGACGGCGCCGGTGAAGCGGCCGAAGCTGGATGCCTTTACTGGCATTATCGACAGCTGGCTGGACGGCGATCGGGAGGTCCATCGCAAGCAGCGCCATACGGCGAAGCGGGTGTTCGAGCGGCTTCGTGACGAACATGGGTTCACCGGCGGCTACACGATTGTGAAGGATTACATGCGGCAGCGTGAACGGCGCGGTCGCGAGATGTTCGTGCCGCTGGCGCATGCGCCCGGACACGCTCAGGCCGATTTCGGTGAGGCGGTGGTTGTCATCGGCGGTGTCGAGCAGAAGGCGCACTTCTTCGTCATGGATCTGCCGCACAGTGATGCCTGCTTTGTGCGGGCCTATCCCGCAGCGACAGCGGAGGCCCGGGTCGACGGTCACGTCCACGCCTTCACGTTTTTCGGCAAGGTGCCTACGTCGGTCCTATACGACAACGACCGCTGTCTGGTTGCGAAGATCCTGCCGGATGGAACGCGCAAGCGGGCGACGCTCTTCAGCGGGTTCCTGTCGCATTACCTGTTCCGCGATCGTTACGGACGGCCGGGCAAGGGCAACGACAAGGGCAACGTGGAAGGCCTGGTCGGCTATTCCCGCCGCAACTTCATGGTGCCGATCCCGCGGTTTGCGTCCTGGGACGCGTTCAACGCCTACTTGGAGGATCAATGCCGCAAGCGCCGGGCGGATATCCTGCGGGGCCAGTCCGAGACCATCGGAGACCGGCTCGCGCGGGATCTGGCCACGATGACCGACCTGCCGGCCGCGCCGTTCGATGTCTGCGATCAGGCCACCGGACGGGTCAGTTCCCAGGCGCTGGTGCGCTACGAGACCAATGATTACTCGGTGCCGGTCTCCTACGGCCACCGTGACGTCTGGATCAGGGGGCTATGTCGACGTGGTCGTGATCGGCTGCGGCGGCGAGGTGATCGCACGCCATCCCCGCTGCTACGACCGTGAGGACATGGTCTTCGATCCGGTGCATTACCTTCCGCTGATCGAGCGCAAGATCAATGCCCTGGATCAGGCGGCGCCCCCGGCTGAATGGGACCTGCCGCCGGAGTTCGCGACCCTGCGCCGCCTGATGGAGGCGCGGATGATCAAGGCCGGACGCCGCGAGTATGTCCAGGTTCTGCGCCTGCTGGAGACCTTCGACATCGACGACCTGCACGCGGCGGTGAAGAAGGCCCTGCAGCTGGGCGCGGTCGGCTTCGATGCCGTCAAGCACCTCGTCCTCTGTCACGTCGAGAAACGGCCGCCGAAATTGGATCTCGATGTCTACCCATACCTGCCACGGGCGAACGTCGAGACCACATCCGCGGCCAGCTATATGGCCCTGATGTCGGAGGATGCAGCATGACCGTCGCCCCGAAGATCCTGCTCGCGGATCATCTCAAGACGCTGAAGTTACCCACCTTCCTGCGGGAATACGACAAGCTTGCCCGCCAATGCGCCACCGAGGGTCGGGATCACGTCCAGTTCTGGCGCGCCTCGTCGAACTGGAACTGATCGACCGAGAGCGCAGGATGATTGAGCGGCGTATAAAGGCCGCGAAGTTCCCGGCCGCCAAGAGCCGGACAGCTTCGACTTCAAGGCGATTCCAAAGCTGAACAAGATGCAGGTGCTGGAACTGGCCCGCTGCGAATGGATCGACCGGCGCGAGAACGTCATCGCCTTGGGGCCCAGTGGAACCGGCAAGACCCATGTTGCCCTGGGTCTCGGGCTGGCCGCATGCCAGAAGGGCATGGCGGTCAGCTTCACCACCGCTGCGACGCTGGTCAACGAGATGATGGAGGCCCGCGATGAACGCCGCCTGCTCCGCCTGCAAAAGCAGCTGGCCAGCGTCAAATTGCTGATCATCGACGAACTGGGCTTCGTGCCGCTATCCAAGACCGGCGCCGAGCTCTTGTTCGAACTGATCTCGCAGCGCTATGAGCGTGGCTCCACGATGATCACGAGCAACCTGCCATTCGACGAATGGACCGAAACCTTCGGCACTGAACGCCTGACTGGCGCGCTGCTCGACAGGCTGACACACCACGTCAACATCCTCGAGATGAACGGAGACAGCTATCGGCTCGGCCAAAGCCGCGCCCGAAAAGCCGAAGCCTCAACCTAATCATCCGTCACAGGATTGGCCCTGTGGGCCAATGCGCCATGGCACGCGCCAGCTATCTGGAGAGCGCGCGCGCCATGGCGCTTGCCACCCCGCCACTGGCCTGGTTTTGCGCCGCCGCGTGGCCGGATTTGTCTCCGCCGTTGACAAGTATATTGGCTGTACTGGCTGGGGTGGTAGGATTCGAACCTACGGTACACGGTACCAAAAACCGCTGCCTTACCACTTGGCTACACCCCATCAATGCGGCGCTAAGTACTCCGGACGCCGCGGCGGTTCAAGTGCGGATTGGCAAAATTCACGCCGCCTCAATCGACGATCTCGTCGGCGCCCACGCCCCAGAGTTCCGACCGGGGCGCCCAGCCGGCATAGCCGCCGGCATCGAGCCGGCACCAGCGCGCCTTGCAGGCCCTCAGCCGGGCGACGACGCCCAGCTCCAGCCGCGCGACCACCGGCGCGTCGGGGGTCCGGGCGGGCATGGAGTTCGGTCATGTCCTTTTCCACCAGAACCGTGCGCACCCCCGACAGGAGCGAATAGTGAACCCATCCGCCGGCGCCGTCGCGGTCGCGCACCCGCCGCCAGTGGCCGTATTCGGCGGTGATCTCGAGCGGCATGTCCTCGCGCTTGAAAATCCAGTCGATGCGGTGGGTCAGGCTGGGGCCGCGGCGGACATTGGCCTCGCCGGTCTTCATCGACACGAAGCGCGGCAGCGGCAGGTTGGTGACCGGCCCGCGTTCGCTCGCCCATGCCGGCAGGCCCGCGAAGGCGGCACAAAGACAGGCGGAAACGAAAAGGGCGGTCACGGAACGGGCCAATCCGACCGGCATGCTGATATTCCTGCTCGTCAATGCTCACGGGGTTCTTGTGCCCCGCTGCGTCCTGCGTCAGTCTGGCAGCATCGCGCAAGCTTTGGAAGTCGAAGGAGACGCTTCATGCCATCTGCCCGCCTGAGTGTTGTCGTAACGCGACGCCTGCCCGAGGCGGTCGAGCGCCGGATGGCCGAACTGTTCGACACCCGCCTGCGCGAGGACGATACCCCGATGACGCGCGAGGAACTGGCCGAGGCGATGAAGACGGCCGACGTGCTGGTGCCGACCATCACCGACCGCATCGACGCCGGGCTGATCGCGCAGGCGGGCGACAAGCTCAAGCTCATCGCCAATTACGGCGCCGGGGTCGACCATATCGACGTTCATACCGCCCGCCAGCGCGGCATCCTGGTGTCGAACACGCCGGGGGTTCTGACCGACGACACCGCCGACATGACCATGGCGCTGATTCTCGCGGTCCTGCGGCGCATCCCCGAGGGGCTCGCCGTGATGCAGGCGGGCGAGTGGCGCGGCTGGGCGCCCACGGCCTATCTCGGCGGGCGCGTCGCCGGGCGGCGGCTGGGCATCCTCGGCATGGGGCGCATCGGCCAGGCGGTGGCGCGGCGCGCGACCGCGTTCGGCCTGCAGATCCACTATCACAACCGCCACCGCCTGCGCCCCGAGATCGAGGAAGAACTCGGCGCGCGCTATTGGGAAAGCCTCGATCAGATGGTGGCGCGGATGGACGTGATCAGCATCAACTGCCCGCACACGCCCTCGACCTTTCACCTGATGAACGCCCGGCGGCTGAAGCTGATGAAGCGCGACGCGGTGATCGTGAACACCTCGCGCGGCGAGGTGATCGACGAGAACGCGCTCACCCGCATGCTGCGCACGGGCGAGATCGCGGGCGCCGGACTCGACGTCTTCGAGCGCGGCGCCGAGATCAACCCGCGCCTGCGGGCGCTCAAGAACGTGGTGCTCCTGCCGCATATGGGCTCGGCCACCCATGAAGGCCGCATCGAGATGGGCGAAAAGGTGCTCCTGAACATCAAGACCTTCCAGGACGGCCACCGCCCGCCCGACCAGGTGGTGCCGAGCATGCTGTGAGGGGTTTCGTGGCCCCGATGTTCTTTCCGATCGAAATCACCCGCGCCGACGCCGCCGGAGCGACTCGTCAACGGATGACCACGCCGTCACGCCTGACCCCGCCCGCCCCGGCCCCCGAACCGGACCCTTGCGTCAGGGTAAACAGGCCCCGGATCGCGCCCGGGGCGGGCGGGCTTTGAGGCGTTTGCGGACGGACGGCCCAACCTCAGATGCCGTGGGCACAGCCGGCGGATGCCAGCCCCTTTGCGGACGGTCAGCGTGAACCCCGCATCCAGTGGTACAACCGTCATGGAGGGTGGGAGGCGGTCGTTCGTTGCGCTCTGCACTTGTGGAAGCTATGCGCAGGGAGCTGACGCTGTAAAGTTGCGGACTGCGGTCGCCTTTCAGAACCTGATCGGCTCTTGGCGAAGTTCAGGGTTCATTGTGCAAGTCAACAAGGCATTGTTCCAAACACTGACAACCTGTGCTAGACTCAATAACGGAGCAGCTTGACGACAAGGTTAAAGGTGCGAGTCGCATCTGCCTATTACGGTACCACTTGCTACGTGTGTCTTGCTGCTCCGCCTAAGAGATTAAAATGGCATTTGATTACGATTTACGACGTATAAAGACAAAAGATCAGCTTCTCACCTATATTGGATTAGAGGAGTACTTTTTCGACAAAGCGCTGGACTTCAGCATCACTGAGTATGAAGCGCGTATGGCCGAATACTCAAATGAAACGGAAGTCGGCAGCCTGTACCTACCTCTGTTTTGGAAGCACGAAATCCCCAAGCGTAATCCGAAGCGTGGCAAACGGGTTGTCTGGGAGGCCAACAGTCACATCAACAATACCCTAAAAGGCCTCGCCAGACGCCTCACATTGTTTTTTGGGACTGTTATTCCCGACTTCCCGCATCCGCAAAACTGCGGCTATGTTCGAGGCCGCAATATTAGGGAAAACGCTCAATTCCACGTTGGCGCGAGGTACCTTCTGAAAGCTGATATTGAAGACTACTTCCCCTCGATATCCTTTGAACGCATTAGCAACTTCTTCGAAAATCTAGGCGTGAATGCTGTTATTGCGCGGCAGATTTCTAATTTCCTGTGCATCGATGAAAAGCTACCTCTTGGCCTCCCGACTAGTCCGATCATTGCAAATGCGATTAGTCACCTGATGGACTTTGATCTCAGCAGCTTGGCCGAAACACATGGTGCCGTTTATAGCCGATATGCTGACGACCTGACGTTCTCATCCAATGACACCCTGCCTTCGGAAGATGATATTTCAAAAGTCGTCGAACACCACGGCTTTGTGCTGGCAGCGGACAAAACGCGACACAGCAAACGAGGCCAAAATCACTACGTAACGGGTTTGAGCGTGTCAGAATCTGACGCGCCCCATGCACCTCGAAAAATGAAGCGCAGCTTGAGGCAAGAGCTCCATTTTTCGAAGAAATATGGCTTAGACGATCATCTAGACCACCTAGGGCTTCAAGATCAATTCGAGCGACAAAGCTATATCAACCATCTCGACGGGCGCGTAAAATACATCGGGTTTCACGAGCCTCATTTGGCTTCCAAGATTGTCCCGCTATGGCAAGACATCTTGGGAAAAAGCGGTGAAGCACCAAGCTTCAAGCCCAAAAACCAACACCGAATGCCCTTTCAATTCTACGTGGATGAAACCGAATTCACCCTAGATGGCGTGAACTACCTCGCGCTTGGAATGAGCGCCAGTCAGCATCAAGATCACCTAAACGATACGACCAAAAACCTGTGGGAAAACTACTTGGCGAACCCGTGGTCAGATGGTGACCGCGACCAAATCTTCGCCAAAGGCATGCACTTCACAGATACGACTGAGGATTTGCGGCGCGCCTATCTATCCGCACTCCAACCCCTGCCATTCAATGGCTACATTGTCTTTGGCAAGCTCACATTAGACTATCAAGAAACCTACCTAACCCTGCTCAATTTCATTCTCAGGCGGCGCTTAATGGCTGCCGAAAGCCAAGCGGCGTATTTCCATTTTGAACAAACGAGCAAGGTTTCAAAAGATGCCCTCATAAAAACAGTAGATGCCGTATGGAAAGAACTACGCCACGAAAATAATAGGCGTCCAGACTATGTCATCACCGAGATCGTCGATAAGAAGTACTTTGGCATTGCCGTCCCGGATTTCATGCTGGCCGTTTTCCGTAGGTATCTAACTGCGAACCCGTCCGAAAAGGACTATCGTCGAAGAGCCAATATGTTCGAGATGCTACGGGACAAAGTCCGACTCATTGTGAACGCAGATACTGGCGAAGAATTCGGTCGCCGAAACCCGCTCGTTAATCCGGATATTGAAAACTTGTAGGTAGCCCGCAAAGCCATTTACGGGCCTGCCACGTGGCGAACTCGGGGGCAGAGGCCGCGGCGATAGCTCCCGCGTCAGCTTTGGGCTGTGACCACTCATCCTCTGCGCACCTTGTGAAGGTTCAGTTTGGGCCGGTCGCACCCAGGCAACCGGCCACCAGTTTGCAACTTTGCGCCGCCCCCTTCCTGCACATCGCCACCGCCTCGAAAACCGCACCCCGGGTGCGGTCCCCGCACGCGCTCCGCCCCCACTCAGAGCGTGATCACCGTCGAGCCCGTGGTCTCGCGTGCCTCGAGCGCGCGGTGCGCCTCGGCAATCTCCTCGAGCGGCCAGCGCTGGCCGATATTGGCCCTCACCGCGCCGCTCTGCATCTTCTCGAACAGGTGCCGCGCCATCGCCCGGCAGCGGTCGTGATCGGCGAGAAAGGTGAAGAGCGTGGTGCGCGTGAGCTTGAGCGAGCCCTTGGCGGCAAGCGTCAGCAGGCTCACCGGTTCGACCGGGCCCGAGGCGTTGCCGAACGAGATCATCATGCCGAGCGGCTTGAGGCAGTCGAGCGAAGCGTCAAAGTGTCCTTGCCGACCCCGTCCATCACCGCGTCGACGCCCGCGCCGCCGGTGATCGCCTTTACCTCGGGCACGAAATCGGTTTCGCGGTAGTTGATGCAATGGGCGGCGCCGTGCTCGCGCGCCAGCGCGCATTTGGCGTCCGTCCCCGCCGTGCCGATCAGCTCGATCCCTTCCGATCTCGCCCACTGGCAGGCGATCAGCCCGACCCCGCCGGCGGCGGCGTGAAAGAGCACGCTGTCGCCCTTTTCGAGCGGCCAGACGCGGTGAAAGAGGTATTCCACCGTCATCCCCTGCAGCATCATCGCCGCCGCGTCCTCGTACGAGATCGCGTCGGGCAGGGGGCAGACCTGGGCGGCCGGCATGACGCGGGCCTCCGCATAGGCGCCGGGGGCATGGCGGCATAGGCCGCGCGGTCACCCTCCTTGAGGTGCGTGACACCCTTGCCCACCGCCTCGACCATGCCGGCGGCCTCCATCCCCAGCGCGTGCGGCATCGTCAGCGGATAAAGCCCGGTGCGCTGGTAGACGTCGATGAAGTTGAGCCCGACGGCGTGGTGGCGGATGCGGATCTCGCCCGGACCGGGATCGCCGATCTCGCGGTCGACGAGTTTCAGGGCTTCGGGCCCGCCGTGTTTCTCGATGATGATTGTGCGTGACATGGGGTGTGCCTCCCGGCTCGATCTGTGGGGTTTGATCCAATTGATGCACCCGATGCGCGGAGGACTCAACCCGCCCCGCGCTTTCGGTGCCATCGCTCCGGCCGGCGCCGGCGTTTTCCGGCCGCGAGGCGGCGGTGGAGAATGCGGCCCCGTGGCATTCGGGCGTCCTTGGCTGTCGGAGATGCCGATGCCCGCGATCGCGGCGGCACATATGCCGGCGGGGCGGGCCTGAGGGCAGGAAAAACGGCGGTACCCGGGGAGGAGGTCGGGCACCGCCGTTCCGATACGTCCGGCCCCGGGGAGGAGGAGACGGGCCGGACGTTATCGGTCAGGGCCTTGCGGCCTCCTGACCTGAGCGCGCGGCGTTCATACGCAATCGCGCGTCGTGTATTGACCGGTTGATGCTGCGCGTTCGAAAGGCGCGGGACCGGTTTTCACTGCTGTGCGGTTCTGGCGGCGGCGGCACCAGGGAGGAGGAGAGATGCCGCCGCCGGGTTCAGGCGCTTCCAAGGGAGGAGGAAAAGAAACGCCCGATCTGGTGTCACGCGCCGTAGACGGCCTTGTGCGCCTCGAACTGGATGCTCGAGCGATAAATGCCGAGGTCGGCCAGCGTGGCATCGTCGAGCCGCGACAGTTCGCGTACGGTGGTGCGGTAATTGATATGGTCCTGCAGGCGCTGCACGAGGCGATGCACACCAGCGCTGATGTCCAGCGCGAGGCTCGACCGGGCGGTGCGGGTTTCGGTGTTGAAGGCCATTGGTTCGGCTCCGTTCATCTGTGCCGCCCCGTGTCCGGGGCCGCGTTTTCAATCTCTGAACAGCAACATAGGCAAATGCTGCAATTGCACAATAGCCGGCAGGACAATGCTGCTATGCAGAAACTGCATAAGCCTTCCTGACCTAAATTTTTTTGAGCGGCAAGCCTGCGGCGCGATGTCCCGATATCCGGGGCGCGCCCTTGCGGAGGCTGAAAATTCTGCCACTTATGCCGGCAGAAACGGCAGGAGAGTGCAGATGGCGGATATTCGCGCGGCGATCGAGGCGGAACTGGAACGGCTGGAGCTGCCCGGCGGCGGCAATCTGGTCTCGCGCGACATGGTGCGTGCGCTCAGCGTCGAAGGGGGGGTTGCGCGTTTTGTCATCGAGGCGCCAAGCCCCGAAGAGGCCCGCGCGATGGAGCCCTTGCGCGCCGCCGCCGAACGCGCGGTGCGCGCCTTGCCGGGGTGAAAGGGGCGTCGGTGGCGCTCACCGCGCACGGGCCGGCGGCCGGGGGGCGGCGCGGGGGCAGGGGCGGCGGCGCCCTCGCTCAGGATCGGCGGCCACGCCAAGGGCGGGCAGGAGTCGATCCGGCCCGCTTCGGTGCGTTCGATCCTGCCCATAGCGTCGGGCAAGGGCGGTGTCGGCAAATCCACCGTGTCGTCCAATCTCGCCGTGGCGCTGGCGCGGCGCGGCCGGCGCGTGGGGCTTCTCGATGCCGATATCTACGGACCCAGCCAGCCGCGGATGATGGGCCGGAACGAAAAGCCCGCCAGCCCCGACGGCAAGATCATCGAGCCGCTGGTGGCGCATGGCGTCACCTTCATGTCGATCGGGCTGATGCTCGACGCGGATCAGGCGGTGATCTGGCGCGGACCGATGCTGATGGGGGCGTTGCAGCAGCTCTTGTCCCAGGTCAGGTGGGGCGATCTCGATGTTCTGATCGTCGATCTGCCGCCTGGCACCGGCGACGTGCAGCTGACGCTCTGCCAGCGTGCCCAGCCCACCGGCGCGCTGGTGGTATCGACGCCGCAGGACGTGGCGCTCATGGATGCGCGCAAGGCGATCAGCATGTTCAACACCCTCAAGACGCCGGTGCTGGGGCTGATCGAGAACATGTCCTTCTACACGTGCGAGAATTGCGGCCACGAGGCGCATATCTTCGGGCATGGCGGCGTCCGGGCCGAGGCCGAAAAGCTGGGTGTGCCGCTTCTGGCGGAAATGCCCATCGACATCGAGACGCGCATCGCGGGCGATGCCGGAACGCCGGTGGCCGCCGGCGACGGACCCATCGCCGAGGCCTATCTGCAACTGGCTGACCGGCTGATCGAGGGCGGTGTCGCCTGAGCCGCGCAGTTGATCATGATCAATGACGCGTAGGGTCGCGGCAGCTAGCGTCTTCCGGCACGAAGTCGGGAAAACATACCCATGCCGTTTTCGACGCCGGAATTCTTCGATGTCTTCGCGCGCTACAATCTTGCGATCTGGCCGGTACAGGTACTGGCCTATGTGGCGGGCCTGACCGTTCTGGCCCTTGCATTGCGCCCTTTCCGGTACTCGGTGAGAAGCATCGGCGCATTGCTGGCGCTGATGTGGGCGGTCAACGGGATCGGCTATCACCTGATCTTCTTTACCGCCATCAACCCGCTGGCGCAGGTTTTCGGGGTCGCGTTTCTGGTGCAGGCGGTGGCGCTGGCGGTGTGGCCGTGGATTCAGCCCAGGGCGGAGTTGCGCCTCGGGCGCGACGCTCGCGGCACAGCGGCGCTGGCGCTGGCGGTTTTCGCGATGGTGCTTTACCCGCTCTGGGGTTACGCGGCGGGGCATGGCTGGCCAGGGATGCCCGCCTTTGGCGTCGCTCCTTGTCCGACGACGATCTTTACCATCGCCATCCTGTTGCTCGCACCGTGGCGCGCCGCGCGATGGCTGCTGATCATCCCCGGTCTTTGGGCGTTGGTGGGCGGCTCGGCGGCGATCCTGTTACGCGTACCCCAAGATACCGGCCTGTTGTTCAGCGCCGCGCTGATTGTGGCGTTTTCGCTTGCCCGCCGCCGGATCGGTTGGGGCTAGCGACTTTGGCAGGCCGTTACCCTGTTGACACAGCGCGGACGCTGAGCCGTCAGAGGATCATGTCCTCGACCCTCCGGCGCGGCGAGGGCACCAGCCGGTCGCCGGTATAGCCCATCCGCAGCAGGATCTGCGGCGCGCCGCCCTTCCCGCTCAGCGCCGCCAGGCGCGGGCGCAGGGCCGCCACCTGCAGCGGCTGGTTGAGATAGGACGCCTGCAGCCCCGAGGCCGACGCCGCGGAGCAGCAGCCGCTGCAGGGCCTGACCGGCGATCAGCCATTCGCGCGGGGGTGTCGCCCTCGGTGCCCAGCACCGCCAGCAGCGGCGAGCCCCCGGCGAGGTGAGGCGTCATGGGCGGCGACGCCCCCGCCCATGTCGAAGCTGCGCACCACCAGCCGCGCCGCCGGCAGAGTCAGCCACGGCAAGGTCAGCCCGTCACCCTTGCGGCGCGGATGCATCCATTGCGAGAGCTCCCGCCGCCAGCTCGGGTCCTGCCAGAGCGCGGCATCGCCCTGGGCGACGAGGGCGGCGGCCTCGGCGCGCGCCGCCTCGTCCCGCAGTGGCGCGAACCACGCGCCCTCGGCAGTCGCGGCGTCGGTCAGAGCGGCGACATGCTCGGGCGCCACCGGACGCTTGTCGAAGGCGGCGCGAAAGGTCTGGCGCGCCTCGATCGCGGGCGCCAGTGCCGCCAGAGCGGCATCCACGGGTCCGGTCAGGTCGAGCCGCGCCAGCAGATCCTCGTCGTCGGGGTCCGGCATCGTCGCCGTCACGCAGCCCAGATGCGCGGCGGCGATGGCGACGCGCAGGTTGAACAGTGCGCAGCCGCAGCTGATCGTCAGTTCGCGGTCGTCGGGGTCGTTGGCGGGCAGGGCGCGGGTGCGGTCGGCCAGGAGCTCGATCCGGTCCTCGCCGGGGCGAAAGAGCCATGGCTGGGTGTTGTGGCTCGAGGGGGCGCGCACGGCACGGGTCAGGATCTGTTCCAGCGTCGGGATGTCGGTCATGGCTCAGCCTTTTTCTCGGGGGCGTCGATGCGCATCATGGCACGAATTGCGGCCTTTCGTCTTGCGCCGAGTCGAAGGTGGCCGGCCACGGCCCGGTCCGCGGACGCGGGTCAGTAGGTCTCGGCCGAGACCGGCAGCGGCCTGGGGGCAGAGGCGCGCGCGGCGCTCTCGGCGGACAGCGCGGCGCGCAGTTCGGCCTGCCGGGCGGCGTCCCGGGCGGCTTGCGCCCGCGCCCCGGCCTCCTCCTCGGCCCTTGCTTGCGCCTCGGCCCTGGCCCTGGCCTCGGCCTCCGCTCTTGCTGTCGCCTCCGCCTGCTCCGCCAGCTTGCGGGCGTGGGCCCCGTCCGGTGCGGTTTCAGGCGCTGCGGGGCGCGGCGTTGTCCGGGCTGTTTCGTCCGGCACGTCCGCCGCCTCCTCGACCGTTTCGGGTCGTGCCGTTGCCGGCGGCGCTTCGGCTCCCGTCTCCGCGTCCCTTTCCGGGTCGGACGGCCTGACCGCGATGAGCCCCATCTGCCGCGCCGCAGCCAGCGAGATCATGCCCGAATCGAGCCCCTGCGGCCGCTGATAGGCGCGTATCGCGGCGCGGGTGCGTGCATCCATCCGCGCGGTCACCGGCCCGCGGTAATGTCCGCGCGCCGCCAGCGCGCGTTGCAGTGAGGCGGTGAACTCGGCCGTCAGCGCCGCCTCGCAGGGGGTTTCGAACCACGTCGCCTTGCGCGGCTTCACGATCCGCTGCCGGGTCTCGGTCTTGTAGACGGCCGGCCGCTGGACGGTGCCGTCGGTCAGGATCTCGGGCGGTTGCAGCACGATCTGCTCGGTCACGGTCTCGACCACCGCGGGGGTCTCGTCCTGCCCCCAGCAGGTGCCGGGAGCGGCGCCGGGCGGGGCCTCGTCGCGGGCGCTGACATGCACCGGCTCGGCCATGCGCGGCAGGGCCGCCTGGCAGCCGCCAAGTGCCAGAACCGCCAGCAGGGCGGCAAGTGGGGGGCGGGGCGTCATGCTCGGTGCCTCGTGCCTCTTGAGCGCCTTCGCCTTCGGGCGCCCTGGTTTTACCCCAGTCTACCCGTTTCCGGCCCTTTGGGAAAGCGCGCAGTCGGGATCGGCCAGCCGGTCGAGCAGGGCCGAGATGTCCTCGATTCCCTCGGCCAGCACGTGCACCACCCCGCCGCCGCGCTGCACCCGCCCCGTCACCCGCAGCAGCCGGCCCGCGATCACCGCCCGGCGGAACCGCTCGTAGACCGCGCGCCAGACGATGACATTGACCACCCCGGTCTCGTCCTCGAGGGTGAGGAACACCACCCCCGCGCGGTGCCCGGGCGCTGGCGCAGGATCACCAGCCCGGCCACGGCGACGCGCGCGCCCCCGGGCGGCTCGTTCAGCCGCGCCGCCGGCAGTGCCGCGGGCGGGCGCGGCCAGTCGGTCGCGGGGCAGGGGGGCGTCGTCGTCGAACCAAAGGCCGTCATGCGAACAAAAATAGAACATTCGCGAATTTTCGCAATGCCCCGGCGAAGTCTCGCAAAAGGGGCTGGTCTGGACTAGATCGCTTGTCTAGGACGGCACCGGAACACGGGCACACCAGACGCGAGGAGAGCCTCAGGATATGGCGAAAATCACCTATATCGAGCATAACGGCACAAAACACGTGGTCGAGGTCGCCAACGGCCTGACTGTGATGGAAGGCGCGCGCGACAACAACATCCCCGGCATCGAGGCCGATTGCGGCGGCGCCTGCGCCTGTTCCACCTGCCACGTCTATGTTGCCAGTGAATGGGTCGACAAGCTGCCGCCGGCGCAGGACATGGAACTCGACATGCTCGATTTCGCCTATGAGCCCGACCCCGAGCGCTCGCGCCTGACCTGTCAGCTCAAGGTCACCGACAAGCTCGACGGCCTCGTGGTGCAGATGCCCGAAAAGCGAGATCTGAGCCGGATCCGGGCCGCTGGCGCGGCACCCCGGTTTTCATCTTGCCCGGTACTCCCCCGCCCGGCGGTACGCCGGGCGCGCGCCTGCTTGCCCGCTCCCGGCTCAGAGCGCGCGCCAGCCGATGTCGCGGCGGCAAAACCCCTCGGGCCAGTCGATGCGGTCGATCATGCCATAGACCCGCCCGGCCGCCTCGCGCAGGCTCGCGCCGCGCGCGGTAACGCTCAGGACCCGCCCGCCGGCGGCGATGAATTTTCCGCCCTCGCGCGCGGTGCCGGCGTGAAAGACCATGTGAAACCCGTCCTCGGGCAGCGTCTCGAGCCCGCCGATGACGCTGCCCTTCCCGTAGGTGCCGGGATAGCCCCGCGCCGCCATCACCACCGTCATCGCGTGGTCATCGGCCCAGTTCACCCGCACCTCCCCGAGCCGCCCCTCGGCGGCGGCGTGCATCAGGTCGAGCGCCTGCGCGCCCAGCCGCATCATCAGCACCTGTGCCTCGGGATCACCGAAGCGCACGTTGTATTCCACCAGCCGCGGTGCGCCGTCCTCGATCATCAGCCCCGCGTAAAGCATCCCCTGATAAGGCGTGCCGCGCCGGGCCATCTCGCGCAGGGTCGGGCGCACGATCCGGTCGAGCGCGCGCTCGGCGATCTCGGGCGTCATCACCGGGGCGGGTGAATAGGCGCCCATGCCCCCCGTATTGGGGCCGGTGTCGCCTTCGCCCACACGCTTGTGGTCCTGCGCGGTGCCGATGGGCAGCGCCGTCTCGCCGTCGCACAGGACGAAAAACGACGCTTCCTCGCCCTCCATGAACTCTTCGATCACCACCTGCGCGCCGGCCGCGCCGAAGGCGCCGGAAAACATCTCGTCCACCGCCGCCTCGGCCTCGGCCAGGGTTTCGGCCACGACCACGCCCTTGCCGGCTGCCAGCCCGTCCGCCTTGACCACTATCGGCGCGCCCGTCTCGCGCAGATGGGCGCGCGCGCTCGCGGCGTCCGAAAACCGTGCCCAGGCGGCGGTGGGCACGCCCGCGGCGTCGCAGACCTCCTTGGTGAAGCTTTTCGAGGCCTCGAGCCGCGCCGCCGCCGCCGAGGGACCGAAGACCGAGGATGCCGGCCTCGCGCAGCCGGTCGGCCACGCCCGCCGCGAGCGGCGCCTCGGGGCCGATGATGACGAAATCGACCGCGTTCTGCTCGCAGAAATGCACCACCGCCCCGCCTTCGGTGATGCTGAGGCTCGCGCACTCGGCGATGCGCGCGATGCCCGCGTTTCCCGGCGCCACGATCAGCTTGTCGCATTTGGGATTCTGCATCGCCGCCCAGGCCAGCGCGTGCTCGCGCCCGCCGCCGCCGAGAATGAGGATGTTCATCTGCCGCCCTTCCGCTTGGCCTTCGCTGCCGCGCGTTCTAAGGTGGCGCCGCGACAGAGACAAGCCAGCCCCGAAACCGAGCCATGTCCGACCTGATCGACGACCCCGCACCGGGCGAGAACGCTCCCGAATTCACCGTCTCCGAGCTCTCGGGCGCGGTCAAGCGCGTGATCGAGGGCGAGTTCGGCTTCGTGCGCGTGCGCGGCGAGTTGGGCCGCGTCAGCCGGCCGCGCTCGGGGCATGTCTATCTCGACCTCAAGGACGAACGCGCGGTGCTCGCCGGCGTGATCTGGAAGGGCAACGCCGCGCGGCTGGCCATTCAGCCCGAAGAGGGGATGGAGGTCGTGGCCACCGGCCGGCTGACCACGTTTCCCGGGCAGTCGCGCTATCAGATCGTGATCGAGAGCCTCAAGCCCGCGGGTGAGGGCGCGCTGATGGCGCTTTTGGAGAAACGCCGCAAGGCGCTGGCGGCCGAGGGGCTTTTCGCCGAGGAACGCAAGCGCCCCCTCCCGTTCCTGCCCGAGGTCATCGGCGTCGTCACCTCGCCCTCGGGCGCGGTGATCCGCGACATCCTGCACCGCCTGCGCGACCGTTTCCCGCGCAAGGTGCTGATCTGGCCGGTGGCGGTGCAGGGCGAGGCCTGCGCGCCCGAGGTGGCGCGCGCAATCAAGGGGTTCAACCGGCTCGAGCCCGGCGGCGCGCTGCCGCGTCCCGACCTGATCATCGTGGCGCGCGGCGGCGGTTCGGTCGAGGATCTCTGGGGCTTCAACGAAGAGGTGGTGGTGCGTGCCGCCGCGGCGTCGGATATTCCGCTGATCTCGGCGGTGGGACACGAGACCGATACCACGCTGATCGACCTTGCCGCCGACCGGCGCGCGCCCACGCCCACGGCGGCGGCGGAAATGGCGGTGCCGGTGCGGCTCGAGCTGATGGCGTGGCTCGACGGGCAGGGTGCGCGGCTCAGCCATGCGCTCAGCCGGTCGATGGGTGAGCGCCTTCGGCGCCTGCGCGATCTCGCGCGTGCCCTGCCGCGGCCCGAGACCCTGCTCGACGGCCCGCGCCAGCGCCTCGACGGGCTGTCCGAGCGGCTGCCCGGGGCGCTGACCCGCTCGGTGCAGCGGCGGCGCATCCGGCTTTATGAGCAAAGCGGCGTACTGCGCCCGGGCCTCCTGCGCAACGCGGTGGCCGGCCATCGCCGCGACTTGCGCGGACTTTCCGCGCGGCTCAACGTCGCCGCGCTGGAGCGTGACATTGCCCGCAAGCGGGACGAGGCCGCAAGGCTGGCGCGGCGTCTTTCCGAGGCCGGGATCCGCCAGACGGGGCGCTGGCGCGACCGGATGGAGACGCTCGACAGGCTGATGTCGTCGATGAGCTACAAGGCGACGCTGGGGCGCGGCTACGCGGTGGTGCACGGCCCCGCGGCGGTGGTGACCAGCCGCGCCGAGGCGGCGCGCGCCGGCGCGCTCGAGATCGAGTTCGCCGATGGCCGCCTGGCCGTCGCCCCCGCCGGAAAACCCGGCCCGGGCAGGTTGAGGCCCGAAAGCCCCGACCAGGGCTCGCTGTTCTGACGCAGCGTCCGACCGTCGGGATGGCGCGACCCGCCAGATCGGGTGCCGCACCCGTCCCGGCCTCCGAGCCGGGATGTTCAACCGAGGCGGCAAGGCCCCGGGTCAGGCCCGGGGCGGAAAATGCCGTGACGTACGCGCCATGCCTTGAAAGTGATAGAATTCAGTCAATTGTGATGACTAATTCTATTACCGAGATCGTGTTTGTGAAAGTTCAGACACCCACATCCGGTCCCGGACAGATCAGCGGGTCGCTGGTCCTGCGGACTTCGTAGAGCTCGGTCAGCGCGGGGTCGTTCTCGAACCGCGCGATCAGCCCGCCGGCCGAGCGGGTGAAGCTCCAGCACTGCGGATCGGGTTCCTTGTCGTAGACAAAGCAGATCAGGCCGTCCTCTTCGTACCAGGTCCCGTTCTGGCACTCGCCGTTCAGAAAGGTCCAGATCACGCGGCGGTTGGGCAGGTATTCCTCGGCCCCGTAGGGCTCGCCCAACGAGCCGTAATAAAAGGTCTTGCCGCGGGTGTAGTCGTCGAATTCCCCGGCGCTCATCGCCGCCGGGGCCGCCGTGGCCGCCGCCGGCGCGACAAGCAGAACCCACATGATGATGGCGCGTATCCACATGCGCAGAGTTTGGCAGATGCCGCGCGGCGAAGCTAGCGCGATTCGTCCGCACCGGCGCGGTCCTGCCAGGTCTCGCAGCGCGGGTCCATCAATCGGAACCAGACCGGCGGCACCAGCGCCAGCGCCGCCATTACCGGCAGCGGTCGGGGCAGGCAGGGCATGGTCTGCGCGTCGATCTGCAGCGCCGGGTAGGGGCGCGATGGAGTGACGTGGTGGTCGGAATGGCGCGGCGCATTGAGCGACAGCGCCGAGGATATGACATGCGGCGAATTCCACGAATGCCGCGGGCCCACCGGCTCGGCCCGGCCATCGGGACGCCGCTGCCGGCGCAGGCCGTAATGCTGCACGTAATCCGACATCTGGATCTGCAGCTGCGCGTGCGCCGCCATCGCAAGGAGTGCCGCCACGCCGCCCGCCCCGGCCAGCGCCCCGGCCGCCGCAAGCGTCAGCGCGCCGCCGCCGATATAGAGCACGTAAGGATGCCGCCAGAGCGCGCGCCCCGCCTGACGCCGGTTTTCGGCCGCAAGCCCTGCGCGGAACGCCCCACGCCATGCCCGCCATGCGAACCGGTAGAACCCGACCCCGCGCGGGGCGCTGCTGGGGTCGGCGTCGGTGCCGACATGGACGTGATGCACCAGAAGATGCGCGCTGGCGTGATGGCCGATCAACAGCGAGGTGTAGACCAGCCGCCCCAGCCGCCGCAGCGCGCGTCTTGGCCGGTGGATGAGTTCATGCGCCGCCGGGTGCGAAATCTGCCCGAAGACGAGCCCCGCCGCGAGGCCGACACCGAGGCGCTCGGGCAGGCTCAGCCCGCTTTCGCCGCCCACCGCCCGGATGGCGAGGCCCAGCAGCGCGAAATGCGCGAGCCCCAGGCAGACCAGAAGCGCATCGGCCGCCGGGAACTCCTCGCCGGGATCGCGATTGCGGTTGCTGGCGGCAACCAGCCGGTCCGCCGCCGCGACCAGCACGGTCATGTAACCCAGCGCAAGCCACACCCAGGCACCGCCCGAAAGCGCCGCCGGCACGATCAGCAGAAACGGCGCCAGCGTGACCACGGCAAAGAGCCCCATGCAGCACAGTCCTTTCACTCCGCCAGGCCCCACTCCTACACTCCGGCGCGGGCCACCGGCAACGCTTCCGGTGCTCGATACGTCGCTTTTGCTCTCGCATCTCCGTTTGGTCCGCGGCTATGGTGGAAGGCGTCACAAGGAGGGGTCCGGCATGGCTTTGGATCAACGCAAGGGCGTCTGGAAATCGGGGCGCGGCAAAGGCCGGCCCACGCCCAAGGGCCGCCAGCTCGACGATCGCGCCTGGGAAGAGGTGCGCTCGCTTCTCGGCGAGGGTCCGCACCGGCGCGATCTGCTGATCGAGTATCTGCACCGCATCCAGGATACCTGTGGCCATCTTTCCGCGGCCCATCTGCGGGCGCTGGCCGAGGAACTGCGCATCGCCCAGGCCGAGGTCTATGAGGTGGCGACCTTCTACGCCCATTTCGACGTGGTGAAGGAGGGCGAGACCCCGCCGCCGGCACTGACCATCCGGGTGTGCGATTCGCTTTCCTGCGAACTGGCTGGCGCGCAGGAGCTGAAGGCGGCGCTGGAGAAGGGGCTTGATCCGGCCGAGGTGCGGGTGCTGCGCGCGCCCTGCATGGGCCGCTGCGATACCGCGCCGGTGCTGGAGCTGGGGCACCGCCATATCGACCATGCCACGCCGGAAAAGGCCCGGGCGGCGGTGTCCGCCGGCGATGTCCATCCAGTTATTCCCGATTATCAAGGGTTTGACTCCTACCGCGAAGGTGGCGGCTACGGGGTGCTGGCGCGTCTGCGGCGCGAGGGCGATTTCGAGGCGGTGCAGGAGGAACTGCTCGCCTCGGGGCTGCGCGGGCTCGGCGGGGCGGGTTTTCCCTCGGGGCGCAAATGGGGTTTCGTGCGGGCCGAGCCGGGGCCCCGTTACCTTGCCGTGAACGGCGACGAGGGCGAGCCCGGAACCTTCAAGGATCGCTTTTACCTCGAGAGAGAGCCGCATGTTTTCCTTGAGGGAATGCTGATTGCCGGCTGGGCGGTCGAGGCCGAGACCTGTTTCATCTACATGCGCGACGAATATCCCGCCGTACTGGAAATCCTGCGCCGTGAAATCGCCGCGCTGGAGGATGCCGGCATCGTCGCTCCGGGATACATCGACCTGCGCCGCGGCGCCGGCGCCTATATCTGCGGCGAGGAATCGGCGATGATCGAATCGATCGAGGGCAAGCGCGGCCTGCCGCGCCACCGCCCGCCCTTCGTCGCGCAGGTGGGGATTTTCGGCCGGCCGACGCTGGTCAACAACGTCGAGACGCTCTACTGGGTCACGCGGGTGCTGCGCGAGGGTAAGGATATCCTCGCAAGTGTCGAGAAAAACGGCAGAAAAGGGCTGCGCTCCTATTCGGTTTCGGGGCGGGTGAAAAACCCCGGCGTCCACCTGCTGCCGGCGGGCTCCACCATCCGCGACGTCATCGAGGCCGCCGGCGGCATGACCGAGGGGCATGTCCTCAAGGCGTATCAGCCCGGCGGGCCGTCATCGGGGCTGCTGCCGGCGAGCCTCGACGATGTGCCGCTCGATTTCGACACGCTTCAGCCCCATGACAGCTTCATCGGCTCGGCGGCGGTGGTGGTGCTGTCGGACCGTGACAGCCCCCGCGCCGCCGCGCTCAACATGCTGCGCTTTTTCGAGGACGAAAGCTGCGGCCAGTGCACTCCCTGCCGGGTGGGCTGCGAAAAAGGCGGTGAAGCTGATGCAGGCCGACCGCTGGGACCGTGCCTTGCTGGATGACCTCTGCGACGCCATGGCGGACGCCTCGATCTGTGGTCTGGGCCAGGCCGCGCCCAACCCGATCCGCCTGGTGATGCGGCATTTTCCGGATGAGGTTTGAGGGGCAAGCGTCTCAGATTGCTTTGAAAAGCCGCTGAAACACCCGGCCGCCCAGCCGTGGCATGCCCGCCATGTAGACGATCCACAGCGCGAACATGACGATCGCCGGCAGGCCGGTGAGCGCAAATCCCTCCTCGGTGGTGTCGCCGGTGACGGCGGCGATGGCGAAGCCGATCAGGAAGAAGCTGAAGACGAGATCGAGGATGAAGGCTGTGACCACGCGCCATGTCGCGGGCCTTGCGGGGTCGGTCATGCGTCGCTCTCCTTTGCGCGTTGTCCGGCAAGGATAGCGCGATCCGACGCCAAAAGGCAGTCCGCGCGCGGCGGTGCAAGGCTTCCATCTGCCGCGTGATGCGATTAGGTGACGTCAGGCATCCGGCTGGAGGGCTCATGGCGTTATTCTCGAAACTCAAGGAACGGCTCTTCAAGTCCTCCTCAAGGCTTGAACAGGGGCTCGACGCGATCGTCGACGAGGGCGTCGATGAAGGCGTCGAGGCAGGTCCGGCCGATGAGGCCATTGATGAGGCTGTTGCAGTCCGGCCCGATGACAGCGCGGCCGAGGCGCCCGCGCCCGCCGCGAAACCGGCGCCCGGGCACCCCGACAGCCCCGACAGCCCTGACCGCCCGGGCCTGCTGGGCCGGGTTCTGGGCCGGGGCGGCGAGCCCCGCCGCGTCCTCGACGACGAGATGCTGGAAAGCCTCGAAGAGTTGCTGATCACCACCGACATGGGGGTCGAGACCGCCCTGCGGGTGACCGCCAACATGGCCGAGGGGCGGATGGGCAAACGCCTTTCGACGCGCGAGATCAAGGCGCTGCTGACCGCCGAGATCGCCCGCATCATGGAGCCCGTGGCCCGGCCGATGCCGCTTTACGCCAAGCGCCCGCAGGTGGTGCTGGTCGTGGGGGTGAACGGCTCGGGCAAGACCACAACCATCGGCAAGCTGGCCAACCAGTTCAAGGCCGCCGGCAAGACGGTGGTGATCGCCGCTTGCGACACCTTCCGCGCGGCGGCGGTGGAGCAGCTGCAGATCTGGGGCGAGCGCGCCGGCGTGCCGGTGCTGAGCGCGCCGGAGGGCTCGGATCCGGCAAGCCTTGCCTTCGACGCCATGGCCAGGGCCGAGGCCGACGGCGCCGATCTGCTGCTGATCGACACCGCCGGGCGGCTGCAGAACCGTGCCGACCTGATGGAGGAACTGGCCAAGATCGTCCGCGTCATCCGCAAGCGCGACGAAAGCGCGCCACACAACACGCTGCTGGTGCTCGACGCCACCACCGGGCAGAACGCGCTGAGCCAGGTCGAGACCTTCCGCAAGCTCGCCGATGTGACCGGCCTGGTCATGACCAAGCTCGACGGCACCGCGCGCGGCGGCGTGCTGGTGGCGGTGGCCGACCGCTTCGGCCTGCCCATTCACGCCATCGGTGTGGGCGAGCAAATCGACGATCTGGTACCCTTCGACCCACAGGAGTTCGCCGCGGCGCTGACCGGTCTGGAGGCGTGATGAACCGCCCGGCCCGTTCTTCCAGGCGGAAATACCCCGGCGGGATCGGCGGGCCGGCGCCCCGATCGGCGGGCTTTCATCCGTGAGCGGGTGGATCGTCGCGCTCGAGGGCACGGCCGAGGGCCACACCCGGCGATGGTCCTGGCGCTCCTGGCGGCGTTTTTGCATGCAATTTTCGGCGCGCTGCAGAAGGGGCGCCACGACCCCTGGCTCAGCCGGCTTTCGATCGACGTGTGGCTGGTGGTGCTGTCGCTGCCGCTCCTCTTTCTCGTGCCGGTGCCCGAGGCGCATATGTGGCCCATCTTCGCCGGCGCGATCGTCATTCATTTCACCTACAAGTCCCTGCAGGCGATGGCCTACAGCCGCGGCGCCTATACCGTGGTCTATCCGGTGGTGCGGGGCGCCGGGCCGCTCTTTACCGTGATCGGAGCCTGGGTGATCTTCGGCGAGGTATTCACTCCGGTGCAGTGGCTGGGGCTGGGTGTCCTGCTGGCGGGCATCTTCGGGCTGGCGGTCTACAACCTGATCTTTCTGGTCTCCGCGCGCGAGACGCTGGTTCCGGCTTTGGGGCTGGCCGCGATCACCGGGCTCTTCGTGGCGCTCTACACCACCTACGACGCCTACGGCATCCGCGCCTCCGCCGACCCGTTCACGTTTCTGGCGTGGTTCTTCTTTCTCACCGCCTTCGACTTTCCGCTGCTCTTCGCGCTGACCCCGATGGGCGCGCGCATCTCGGGCCTGCCGCTCAGGCCGCTTCTGCTGCGCGGGCTGGCGGGGGCGCTGGTGGCCTATGGCAGTTTCGGGGCGGTGATGCTGGCCACGCGGCTCGACAAGGTGGGCCAGGCGGCGGTACTGCGCGAGACCTCGACGGTTTTTGCCGCGGTGATCGGGTGGCTGGTGTTGCGCGAAACCGTCGGGCCGCGGCGGATCGCGCTGATGGCATTGATCGCCGCCGGCGCCGTGATAGTTGAGTTTGGCGGTTGAATGAGAGGCAGGGCATGGCGAAACGGCATCTGAACCCGAAACTGAAGGCGGCGCTGGAATTCGGCCCCGTCCTGGGCTTTTTCGTCGCCTATCTCTGGCTCAAGGACGAGACCTTCAGCATTTCGGGCGCCGATTATGCCGGCTTCATCGTCGTCACCGCCGGGTTCATCCCGGTCTTTCTGCTGGCGATGGCGGCGCTCTGGCGGCTTACCGGGCACCTGTCGCGGATGCAGGTGATGACGGCGGTGCTGATCGTGGTCTTCGGCGGGCTCAGCGTCTGGTTCAATGACCCGCGCTTTTTCAAGATGAAACCAACCTTCATCTATCTGCTCTTCGGCGGTGTGCTGGGCCTGGGGCTCTTGCGCGGTCAGTCCTGGCTGAAATACGTGATGGAAGGAGTGATGCCGCTCAGCCATGAGGGCTGGATGATCCTGACCCGGCGGCTGGCGATCTTCTTTCTCGGGCTCGCGGTGCTCAACGAGGTGATCTGGCGGGGCTTTTCGGAAGAGACGTGGGTCTATTTCAAGACCTTCGGGCTGACCGCGGCGATCTTTGGCTTTTTCCTGCTCCAGGGCCCGCTTTTCCGCGACCACGGCTTCGGAGGGCGACGACGCGCGCGATGACAACGGCGATGCGGGTCATTGACGCGCGGCCGGGACGCGGCTAAAGCGGCCGCCGGGTGTGGCGATTTGTGACCGGATTGCGGGCCACGTTAAACAACTCCGCTAAAGAGGCGAGGCATGAAGGGCTTCCTTCCGCTTGGCCGGGTTCAGGGGGTTCTTTCACGGGTCGCGTCGACGCTGCGCGAATGCCTCGGAGACGGAACATGACAGAGAACTGGAAGACGCGCACCGAGGCTGGTGCATGCCGGCAGCCGCCGCAGCGGCTGGGGCGAGGTGAGCGAGGCGATCTTTCTCACCCAGGGGTTCGTCTATGACAGCGCCGAGACGGCGCAGGCGCGGTTCATCGAGTCCGGGCCTGACGAGTTCATCTATGCCCGCTACGGCAACCCCACGGTGCGCATGTTCGAGGACCGCATCGCCGCGCTCGAGGGCGCCGAGGACGCCTTTGCCACCGCCAGCGGCATGGCCGCCGTCTCGGGTGCGCTGACGTCGTGCCTGCGCGCGGGCGATCACGTCGTCGCGGCGCGGGCGCTTTTCGGGTCGTGCCTTTACGTGCTCGAGGAAATCCTGACCCGCTTCGGCGTCGAGGTCAGTTTCGTTGATGGCACCGATCTCGCGCAGTGGCGCGCCGCGATCCGGCCCGGCACGCGTGCGGTCTTTTTCGAGTCGGTCGCCAACCCCACGCTCGAGGTGATCGACATCGCCGCGGTGGCGGATCTGGCCCACGCCGCGGGTGCCGTGGTGATCGTCGACAATGTCTTTGCCACCCCGGTCTTTTCGCGCGCGCTGGAACTCGGCGGCGATGTCGTGGTCTATTCCGCGACCAAGCATATCGACGGGCAGGGGCGCACGCTCGGCGGGGGTGATCCTGGGTACGCGCGAGTTCATCCGCAAGACGGTGGAGCCCTACATGAAGCACACCGGGGGCGCGATGTCGCCCTTCACCGCCTGGGTGTTGCTCAAGGGGCTCGAGACGCTCGATCTGCGGGTGCGGGCGCAGGCCGCGACGGCGCTGGCGCTCGCGCAGGCGCTGGAGGGGCACGCCAGGCTCGAACGCGCCATCTATCCCGGCCACCCGGCGCACCCTCAGCACGCGCTGGCGATGCGCCAGATGGGTGGCGGCGGCACGGTGGTGGCGCTCGACATCCGGGGCGGGCAGGCGGGGGCGTTCAGGTTTCTCGACGCGCTCAAGATCGTGCTCATCTCCAACAACCTGGGCGACGCCAAGTCGATCATCACCCATCCCGCGACCACCACCCACCAGCGCCTAAGCGACGAGCGCAAGACCGCGCTGGGCATCACCCCGGGGCTGGTGCGGCTGTCGCTGGGGATCGAGGACACCGGCGATCTGATCGCCGACGTGATGCAGGCGCTCGACGCGGTCTGAAGCGGTGGTGTCAGGGCCCGGCCTGCGGACCGCACCTGCGGGCTGCAGGCCGGGTCGCGTCAGAGACCGCCGCGTCAGGTCTGATACAGCCCCCTATCGCCGCGGCGTATGCCAGTCCGAAGGCGGAATGTTCCGGCGGTAGAGCCTGAGCGCCAGCCCGACGATGACGCCAACCCCGATCGCCAGCGCCAGATCCGCGACCACCGTCAGCACGAAGGTCAGCAACAGCAGGAACTGGTCGGACCGGCGTTCGCGCAGATAGCCGGGCCAGCGGTGCGGCTCGCTCATGTTCCAGGCGGTGATCATCAGCAGCCCGGCAAGCGCCGGCATCGCCAGAAAGCCCGCCAGCGGCGCGGCCAGCAGCATCACCAGCAGGATCGTCACCGCGTGCGTCATGCCCGCCACCGGGGTGCGGCCGCCGGCGCGCACGTTGGTGGCGGTGCGCGCGATCGCGCCGGTGGCGGGCAGCCCGCCGAAGAGCGCCGAGCCGAGGTTGGCCACGCCCTGCGCCAGAAGTTCGGCATTGGGGCGGTGGCGGCCGCCGATCATCCGGTCGGCCACGATCGCCGACAAGAGCGACTCGACCCCGGCGAGGAACGCGATCACCAGCGCCGAGGGCAGAAGCTCGACCATCCGTTCGGGCGTTATCGCGGGCAGGGTGGGCATCGGCAGGCTGCGCGGCAACTCGCCGAAACGCGACTGGATGGTATCGACCGGCAGCGTTGTCAGCGCCACCACCGCCGAGGTTGCCGCTACCGCCACGATCAGCCCCGGCACCCGCGGAAATGCCCGGCGCATCACCACGATCAACACCACCGTGGCGACGCCGATGAGCGCCGCGGCGGTGTTGAAGGTTTCGCGCACCTGCCAGAGCGTCTCGAGCTTGGCAAAGAACGCGGCCGGCACCGCGTCGGCCGTGAGCCCGAGGAAATCCTTCAGCTGGCTCGCCGCGATGACCACTGCGATGCCGAGGGTAAAGCCGTTGATGACCGGCTCGGGCACCAGCTGGATCAGCCGCCCGGCGCGCAGCAGGCCGCCTGCCAGCAGGATGGCACCGGCCATCAGCGTCGCGATGACCAGCCCGTCATAGCCGTACTCGGCAATGACCCCGTAGACGACGACGATAAAGGCGCCGGTGGGCCCGCCGACCTGCACCCGGCTGCCGCCGACAAGCGAGATCAGGAACCCCGCGACGACGGCGGTCACCAGCCCAGTGGCCGGATCGGCGCCCGAGGCGATGGCGATGGCGAGGCTGAGCGGCAGCGCCACCATCGCCACGGTGACGCCGGCGATGATGTCGGCCAGAAAGGTCTGGCGATCATAGTCCCGGATCGTGGCCAGGATTTTCGGCTGTCTGGGCAAGATAGGATTCCGGTATCTCAGAATGCGTATCCGGCGCCTGCACGGACCCGCCCGCTTGCAGGTACGAGCGGACGTTTCGTCGCCGTGGCGCCGCGCAATCATTAGCACCGGGCAAAAGTGATCCGCAATGCCGCTTTCAGCGTATGCTCAATCGTCATTGGGAATTTCCGTCCGAAAGCATTATGTGATAGGGCGGCGACAGCAGGAAAGGGGCCGTCGATGAACATCCACACCGTCAAGCCGGATCGCGTGATCGGACGCGAGGATGCCGAGCAGGCGCTATCGGTGCTGCGCGCCTGGGCCGCGAACGCCACCGCCGGCGAGGTGGCCGAACTCGATCCGGGCGTGGCCCGGCTCCTGCAGCGCGGCGCGACGCCGGACTATCCCGCGCTCGCCCGCGACTATCGCGACGATTTCGTGCCCGACAAGGCCTATCTCGCCTCGATGCCCGATCTGCAGAACGGGCCGGCCTCGCTCATTCGCGGCGCGCGCCAGCATCTGCAGCATGTCGGCATCTCCAATTTCCGGCTGCCGATCCGGTTTCACACCCGCGACAACGGCGACCTGACGCTCGAGACCTCGGTCACCGGCACGGTCAGCCTCGAGGCCGGCAAGAAGGGCATCAACATGTCGCGGATCATGCGCAGTTTTTACCGCCATGCCGAAAAGACCTTCAGCTTCGACGTGATCGAGGCCGCGCTCGACGACTACATCGCCGATCTCGACAGCCTCGACGCGCGTATCCAGATGCGCTTTTCCTACCCGATGAAGATCCGCTCGCTGCGGTCGGGGCTCGAAGGCTTTCAGTATTACGACTTCGCGCTCGAACTGGTCGAGCAGGCCGGAGAGCGGCGCCGCTTCATGCATCTCGACTACGTCTATTCCTCGACCTGCCCGTGCTCGCTGGAACTGAGCGAACACGCGCGCCAGATGCGTGGTCAGCTGGCGACGCCGCATTCGCAGCGCTCGGTGGCGCGGATTTCGGTCGAGATCGATCCCACCGCACCCGGCTGCCTGTGGTTCGAGGACCTCATCGACATGGCCCGCAGGGCGGTGCCGACCGAGACCCAAGTCATGGTCAAGCGCGAGGACGAGCAGGCCTTCGCCGAACTCAATGCCGCCAATCCGATCTTCGTCGAGGACGCGGCGCGGCTCTTTTGCGAGCAGTTGCAGAAGGACCCGCGAGTCGGCGATTTCCGCATCATCGCCAGCCATCAGGAAAGCCTGCACAGCCACGACGCCATCAGCGTGCTGAGCGAAGGCCCGACCTTTGAGGCCCAGAGCATCGACCCCAGGCTCTTCAGGACGCTCTACCACGTCGGTTGATCGCGGCGCCGGCGGAGTGCGGCCGCCGGGCCTGCTCCCTCGGCGGCGGGAGCCAGACCGACCCGGCCAGTGCCGCGATGCCCCCCGCGCGCTTGGGGGCCCATGCACCACGCGCAACCCGGCCTTACCCGAATGCCGCTTCTCTTCGCCGGCCCGGGGACATAGCTGTCGCCGTGAGGGAGGAGACCGACGCCAACCCGCGAGGTTTCCAGTGACAACCGCAACCACCGATATCCGCGCCACCAGCCACGCCACCAAACCCCGGCCGGGGTTTCTTGCGCGCGCTCTGGCCGGGTTTTTCCACCGGATCGAGACCGGCGGGCATTTTGGCGCGCGCCGCCGCCGGCTCGAGGCGCTGGAGGCACGCACCGACGCCGAGCTGGCCGCGATGGGCCTGCGCCGCGAGAACATCATGCATCACGTCTTTCGCGACCTCTATTACGTCTGATCCCGGATCCGGCCCCGGTGCGGCACGGCCGCCCGGCAGACGCTTGACAGTTCATGACCCTCCCGCCAAGGCTTCGCGGCATGGACGACATTCGCCCCGTCGGATACATCATCGGCCTGGCAGTCATGACGCTCGGTCTGACCATGATCCTGCCGCTGGCGGTGGACATGGCCGAGGGGCGCGAGCACTGGCCGGTTTTCGTTGAAAGCGCGCTTCTCTCGACCCTCGTCGGCGGGCTGGTGGCGCTGTCGTGCCACAACGGCGTGCGCGAGGGGCTGACCATCCGGCAGGCGTTCATGCTGACCACCGGGGTTTGGGCGGTGCTGCCCTTTTTTGGGGCGCTGCCGTTCATGCTGGGCGCCACCCAGGCCAGCTTTACCGACGCCTATTTCGAGGCCATGTCGGGCGTGACCACCACCGGCACCACGGTGTTTCGGGGGCTCGACGACCTGCCGCGCGGCCTGCTGCTGTGGCGCGGCATCCTGCAATGGCTGGGCGGGCTGGGGATCGTCATCGTTGCGCTGGTGTTCCTGCCGATCATGCGCGTGGGCGGCATGCAGTTCTTTACCTCCGAGGGGTTCGACACCTTCGGCAAGGTGCTGCCACGGGCGGTCGACATCTCCAAGGGGGTGCTCAACGTCTATCTGCTGCTGACCATCGGCTGCATTCTGAGCTACATCGCGCTGGGCCTGTCGGCATTCGATGCCACGGCGCATGCGCTGACCACCATCTCGACCGGGGGGTTTTCGACCCGCGACGCCTCGTTCGGCACCTTCGGGGCGCTGGCGCAGTATGCCGCCATCGTGTTCATGATCCTCGCCAGCATGCCGTTCGTGCGACTGATGCAGGGCGTCAACGGCGATTTCCGCCCGTTTCTGCGCGACCCGCAGGCGCGCGCCTATGCCTTGTGGATATTTTACGCCTTCGCCCTGGTGGTGCTCTATGACCTCGTGGCCAACGGGCGGATGACCGAAGCCTCGGCGCGCGAGCGGCTCTTCAACCTCGCCTCGATCTTTTCCGGCACCGGCTATGGCGACGGCGACGTCATGGCCTGGGGGGCGGGGCCCTTCATGGTCCTGATCCTCGCCGGCGCCATCGGCGGCTGCACCGGCTCGACCGGCTGTTCGATCAAAGTCTTCCGCTACCAGATCCTGTTTCGGGCCATCAGCCTGCAGCTCAAGCGCATCTTCAATCCGCACGGGGTCTTTGTCATGCGCTATGGCGGGCGGCGGGTCGATGAGGACGTGCTGCAATCGGTGATGACGCTGCTGACCGTCTTCATTCTGCTGTTCGGCCTCTTCACCGTGGGGCTCGAGTTGACCGGGCTCGACTTCACCGAGTCGGTGACCGGCGCCCGGACCGCGCTCTACAACATCGGACCCGCCTTCGGCCCCGGCGTCGGGCCCACCGGCGCCATCGACGGCTTTCCCCAGGCGGCAAAATGGCTCATGATCCTGGCGATGCTGGTGGGGCGGCTCGAAGTGGTGTCGGTACTGGTGCTGCTGCTGCCGGCCTTCTGGCGAAACTGAGAAAAACAGCCGAACCGGCCGGAGGCAGGGCCCCGGCGGCGGACACGAAAGGAGCATCCGATGGATCACAAGAGGGGCGACCCCACGCGGCCGCTGGGCGCGCAGATCAGCCACATGCTGAAATCGCGCGGGGTCGAGGTGATCTTCGGCATTCCCGGCGTACACAACCAGGAAATGTATCGCGGCATCGAGGAGGCCGGGATCACCCACGTGCTGGCGCGCCACGAACAGGGGGCGGGGTTCATGGCCGACGGCTATGCCCGCGCCACCGGCCGCCCCGGCGTGGCCTATGTCATCACCGGGCCGGGGCTGTGCAATACCATGACGCCCCTGGGACAGGCGTGGTCGGACAGTGTGCCGGTGCTGGCGATCTCGTCCTGTCTCGATGAGACCGCGGCGCGGCGCGGGCAGCTGCACCAGATGCGCGACCAGCAGGCCGCCGGCGCCACCGTCTGCGACTGGAGCCTTGAGGCACGCGATGCCGCCAGCGCCTATGCGCTGATCGACCGCGCGCTGGCCGAGTTCGCCACGCTTCGCCCGCGCCCGCGCCACATCCAGTGCCGATCGGCGCGCTCGAGGCGCGCGCGCCGGCTCCGCCCGCGATCCCGCCCGCACCTTGCACCGAGACCCGGCCGGTCGCGGCGGCAAAGGCGCTGGCCGCGGAGCTGAAAAAAGCGCAACGTCCGCTCTTTGTCTTTGGCGGCGGCGCGGTTTTCGGCGCGGCCGAGTGGGCCAGGGTCGCCGAGCGCGCGGGGGCGGCGAGTTTCACCACCTATGCCGGGCGCGGCATCAATGGTGGCGGGGCGCTCGATTTCGGAGCCTGGCTCGCCCGGCCCGACAGCGCGGCGGTAATCGCCGGCGCCGATCTGGTGGTCGCGGTGGGCACCGAGCTGTCGCAGGTCGATCTGTGGCGCGATCATCTCGGCCATACCGGGCGGTTCGTCCGCGTCGATATCGACCCCGCCGAACTCGCCGGCGTGGCGGGCACGGACCTGGCCATTCGGGCGAACGCGGCGGCGCTGGCGCGCGAGGTGCTGGCGCTCGATGAATTCCGCCAAGCTACCGGCTGGGCAACCGATGAGGTCGCCGCCGCCCGCGCCCGCTGGCGCGCCGAGGTCGATGCCGAGCGCCCCGGCATCGCGGCCCATTGCGCCGCGCTGCATGCCGCGCTGCCGTCCGAGACGATGATCTAT
This sequence comes from Roseovarius sp., assembly GCA_027493545.1. GTDB lineage: Bacteria > Pseudomonadota > Alphaproteobacteria > Rhodobacterales > Rhodobacteraceae > Roseovarius. Next base: position 60,714 of record JAOSKR010000002.1, read on the forward strand.
TCCGACATGACCCAGTTCGCCTATGCGGCCAAGGAGGTCTGGCCCATGGACCGGCCCGGCCACTGGCACCACCCGTTCGGGTTCGGCACGCTGGGCTATGCGCTGCCCGCCGCCATCGGTGGCGCGGTGGCGCGGCGGGGAAGCCCACGCTCTGTATCGTGGGCGACTACGGCTTTCAGTACACCTTGCAGGAGCTTGGCACCGCGGTCGAGCTGGGGCTGGCGCTGCCGATCCTGATCTGGGACAACGGCAAGCTCAAGGAAATCGAGGACAGCATGGTGCGCGCCCAGATCGCGCCGCGCGCGGTGGCCGCGCACAACCCCGATTTCTGCGCCCCCGGCGCGTGCCTATGGCGCCCTTGCCGAGGCACCCGGCAACCCCGAGGACGTTGCCGCGGCGGTGCTGCGCGCGTTTCAGGCCGACCGGCCGACACTGATCCACGTCAGCGCGCCGCGACCGGGCTGAGGCGGCGGAGGGCCTTTGCGTCTCATCGCGTCGGTTCAGGTGTCCCGCACCCCGCACCCCGCGCGCCCGCGCTCCGGGCTCGACCCGGGGCCCTGCCGTGCGGTGAAAGGCCCCGGCTCCGGGGCCGGGGCGCGCGACGTGCCTGACCGGCGCTTTCCGCGCCTCAGTCCCAGCAGCTGACCAGGACGGTCATGCCGGTGGCGCGTTCGGCCAGGCTTTCGGGCGAGAGCGGCAGGCGGTCCTGCGAGGCGGCCGGGCTCACCCCGGCGTCGGCCAGAATTGCGCGCAGCGCCCCGGCATCGGCGGCGAAGCTCACCCCGTCGGGCAGTTGCCGGTCACCCTGGCGCGTGGGCAGGAGCATCCCCACCACCGCGCCATAGCCGTCCACCACCGGCCCGCCGGCATCGCCCTCGAGCGCGCTGAGCGCCAGTCGCTTGAGGTCTTCCTCGCCGGCAAGGCCGCGAACGTCGGCGAGTTCGCCATAGGTTAGTGTCGGTGCGCCCAGCACGCCGCCATAGGAATAGCCGGCCAGCGCGATCTCGGACTTGATGCGTGGCGCGACCTCGGCAAAGGTGGCCACGGCGATGGGTGCCATCGCATCGAGCGGGCGCAGCACCGCCACGCCCAGCCGGTCGTCGATGGCCACGACGCGGGCGTCGTAATCCTCGTCGAGCGTCACCCGCTCGCAGCCCTGCACCGCCTCCAGCGTCGTCACCACCGTGCCCTGGCCATCGACATAAAAGCCCGAACGCGAGAGCTTGGGTTGCCGGATCTCCAGCCCCGCGAGCAGATCGACACGCTCTTCGGTATCGCCGCCGGCGGCCGGGTCGAGCACGCCGTCGATGCGTGTGAAACTGGCCTGCATCTCGTCCGCCAGCCGGGTGCGGCGGTCCTCGTCGCCGGTGGGCCAGATCAGGGTAAAGCCCTTGATCTGGCCGCCGCGCAGCGTCACCTGGGTCTGTGACACGATGCGGTCGTTGCGCCCGATCAGGGTGAAGTCGTCGCCATTGACCTGGCGCGGGCCCTCGGGCGGCACGATTTCCAGCGTCTGCATGATGTCGTAGAGCCCGACCATGGTGTTGCGGTCGCCGCGCTGGCTGATCAGCAGCACCCGCGCCTCGGGCATCGGGCCGCTGGCCTTGAAATGCGCGAATGGCGGTTCGTAATGGTCGAACGCCACCACCGCCAGCGGGATTTTCATCTCGATGCCGGTGGCATCGTCACGCACCGTGCGCAGGTCCAGCCCGTCGAGGACGGTGTTGTAGCTGTCCAGAAGCTGGGCGCGCTGGCGGGTGGTCAGGATGCCGGTGGGCTCATGCCCGTTCTCGCGCTGCCAGGCCGCCATCGCCGCGCGCGTGCCCGGCCCGAAGGCGGCGTCGACGAAGCTCTGGTAATAGCCCGCCCATTGCAGCGCCTCCTGGATCTGGGCGCGTTCCTCGCGGCTCAGCCGGGCCTCGTTCTGGGTCGCCTCGAAAGGCGTTTCGAGTGGGATTTCGGGATCCGGCACGATTTGCGGGGCCGGATCGCCCTGGGCCTGGGCCTGGGCGGGGGCTTGGACGACAATGAAATGGAGGGCAAGAACGATCGTGAAAAGAAGGGCATTCGCAATGCGCGTCATAGAGCTACCTTTGCATTTGGGCCTTGGTGCCGGTCCTGGAGTCATTCTTAACAAATTGCGCCCGGCTTGCATCCAAAATATGCGCGTGCCCGCGATTGACCCGGCCCGGCCTGCGCCGTAGGTAGTTGCCACGGTCCGCGAGGGCCCCGGGATAGGGACGAAAATGGCGCAAACGCAGGAAAAACCCCGCTGTTTCCAGGACATCCTCCTGCGGCTCCAGGGCTACTGGGCGGCGCAGGGCTGCGCCATCCTGCAGCCCTACGACATGGAGGTGGGCGCCGGCACCTTTCACCCCGCCACCACGCTGCGCAGCCTCGGCCCCCGGCCCCGGGCGGCGGCCTATGTGCAGCCCTCGCGCCGGCCCACCGACGGACGCTATGGCGAGAACCCCAACCGGCTGCAGCACTACTATCAGTACCAGGTGCTGATCAAACCCAGCCCGCCGGAGCTGCAGGCGCTCTATCTCGGCTCGCTTCAGGCCATCGGCATCGACCCGGCGCTGCACGACATCCGCTTTGTCGAGGACGACTGGGAAAGCCCGACGCTGGGCGCCTGGGGGCTCGGGTGGGAGGTCTGGTGCGACGGCATGGAGGTCAGCCAGTTCACCTATTTCCAGCAGGTCGGCGGGCATGACTGCCACCCGGTCTCGGGCGAGCTGACCTATGGGCTCGAGCGGCTGGCGATGTATGTTCTGGGCGTCGATCACGTGATGGAGATGCCCTTCAACGACCCCGACGCGGACATTCCGCTCAGCTATGGCGATGTCTTCCGCCAGGCCGAGGAGGAATACAGCCGCTTCAACTTCGACGTTGCCAACACCGCGATGCTGCTCGACCACTTTGCCGCGGCCGAGGCCGAATGCGCCGCCATACTCGCCGCGCCCGCCAGTGATCCGAAAACCGGCAGGCGCATCGTCATGGCCCAGCCCGCCTATGACCAGTGCATCAAGGCCAGCCACATCTTCAACCTGCTCGACGCGCGCGGCGTGATCTCGCCGACCGAGCGGCAGGCCTATATCGGGCGCGTGCGCGCGCTGGCGAAACGCTGCGCCGACGCCTTCGTGCAGACCGAGGCGGGGGGCTGGCAGGCGTGATCGGAAAGCTTCTGGCCGGCATCATCGTCGTCACCGCGCTGGCGGCGGGCGCGGCGGTCTATTACCTGCAGGTCTACGCCTTCTATGAAGAGATGGCGCCCTCGGGACCCGGGGACGTGCAGTTGACCGCGCGTGCGACGGGTACGCCCGAGCCGCTGGCGCACAGCGATTTCCGCGCCATCGACGCGACCAGTTCGCCGATCCGCTATCGCGCCTGCTTTCACGCCGCCGAAGACCCCGCCGGGATGGCGGGGCGCTACATGCCTTATCAGGACGCGGTGCCGCTGACCGCGCCCGGCTGGTTCGGGTGTTTCGATGCCCGCGAGATCGGCGATGCGATCGGGGCGGGCCGTGCCCGGGCCTTTCTCGGCACCGCGAACATCCGATACGGCATCGACCGCATCGTTGCCATCCACGACGACGGTCGCGGCTGGGCGTGGAACCAGATCAACCGCTGCGGCAAGATCGTGTTCGAAGGCAAGCCCGCCCCCGACGACTGCCCGCCCGCGCCCGAAGGATACTGAGCGATGGCGACAAAGGAAGACATACTGGAGCAGATCGTTGAGGAGTATTACGCAACAAAGGGCTATTTCGTGCAGCACAACGTCAAGTTCAGGCCGAGCCCCGATCACCCGGATTTTGTGGTCAATCAGGATTCGAACCACAGCGACATCGACGTGCTGGCCCTCCACCCGACGATGCCGGGGGCCGAAGCCGTGGTGGCAGTCAGTTGCAAGAGCTGGCAGGCAGGCTTTAATCCGAAGCGGAGATCGACGCCATCACTAACAACAAGATCGTGAGCGGACGGGAGCGCTGGCGTTTCTTCCGCGAGTTGTGCTCGGCGAAATGGTCAGAGGCTTTCGTAGACAAGGTGCAAGAAATGACCGGGCGTCGAGCGTTTACCCATGTCACGGCTGTATCGCGTATTCACGGTGACCGTGCGATATGGGAAAACCATCCGCCTTTTCAGGTGGCCATGCAGGGCAATCCGGTCAAATTGTTGGCCTTTCACGATATGTTGAGAGATATCGAGGGGTCATTGACCACGACGCTGGCGTCGACCGAAGTCGGCCGAATGATGCAAATGTTCCGCGCCGCCGGACTGAAATTGAGCTAGAAACAGATGCCCGACCTGCTGATCGAACTCTTCTCCGAGGAAATCCCCGCGCGGATGCAGCCCCGCGCGGCGGACGATCTGCGCCGGCTGGTGACCGATGGCCTGGTCGAGGCCGGGCTGACCTATGCCGGCGCGGCGGCCTTTTCCACGCCGCGGCGGCTGGTGCTGGCGCTCGAGGGGCTGACCGCCGCCTCGCCCACGGTTCGCGAAGAGCGCAAGGGCCCCCGCGTCGGCGCGCCCGAAAAGGCAATCGAGGGCTTCTTGCGCGGCGCCGGTGTCGGCCGCGACGATCTGGAAATCCGCGACGAGAAGAAGGGCCAGGTCTATTACGCCACCATCACCCGGCCGGGGCGCGCGGCGGATGTCATCGTCGCCGAAGTGCTGGAAGGCGTCATCCGTAATTTCCCGTGGCCGAAATCCATGCGCTGGGGCAGCGGCAGCCTGCGCTGGGTGCGCCCGCTGCATTCGATCCTGTGCATCCTGACGGATGAGGCCGGCGAGGCGCGCGTCGTCGATATGGATGTGGACGGCCTCAGGGCCGGCAACACCACCGAGGGTCACCGCTTCATGGCGCCGGGGCGGTTTGCCGTCACCGGGTTCGACGACTACGCGGCGCGGCTCAAGAAGGCCCGTGTCGTGCTCGACCCCACTGAGCGCGCGGCCCATATCCGGCAGGAGGCCGAGAACGTGGCCTTTGCCGCCGGGCTGGAACTGGTCGAGGACAAGGCGCTTCTGGCCGAGGTGGCGGGGCTCGTGGAATGGCCGGTGGCGCTGATGGGCGAAATCGGGGCGGAGTTTCTCGACCTGCCGGCGGAGGTGCTGCAGACCTCGATGCGCGAACATCAGAAGTTCTTTTCGGTCCGAAACCCGAAAACCGGGCGGATCGAACGTTTCATCACCGTCGCCAACATCGAGGCCGCCGATGGCGGCGCCACCATCCTCGCGGGCAACCGCAAGGTTCTGGCGGCGCGGCTGAGCGACGCCGCGTTCTTCTGGGAAAACGACCTGCGCGTCGCGCGCGCGGGCGGGCAGGCGTGGCTGGACGCGCTGGCGGGTGTCACATTTCATAGCAAGCTCGGCAGCCGGGCCGAGCGGGTGGACCGCATCGCGGCGCTGGCGCGCGAGGTGGCCCCTTTCGTCGGCGCCGACCCCGACCTGGCCGAGCAGGCGGCGCGCTGGGCCAAGGCCGATCTCAGCTCGGAAATGGTGGGCGAATTCCCCGAACTGCAAGGCGTGATGGGCCGCTATTACGCCCGGGCCGCCGGCCTGCCGGCCGAGGTGGCGGCGGCGGCAGAGGAGCACTACGCGCCGCAGGGGCCGTCCGATCACGTACCCACCGCGCCGGTGTCAGTTGCCGTGGCGCTGGCCGACAAGCTCGACATGCTGACGGGGTTCTGGGCGATTGACGAAAAGCCCACCGGCTCGAAAGACCCCTTCGCGCTGAGGCGGGCGGCGCTGGGGGTCATTCGAGTCATCTTAGAGAACAACATACGGCTCAGACTGCAATCTGCTTTCGAGGAAGCTCTCCATATCCTCTATGAGAGTTTCTCTGTATCTTTTAACATTTTTGAACCGGACGGAGGATCTGCAGATTGGGACGGTTGGCAGCTAGTATTGACCGGCTACTCACGCGAAAGCACTGAGCCGAAATTTGTTACCTTCGAAGCGCCGAGAAACTTGCGGCTAGGCGATGACGAAATGGCATTTGTCGGGGGAGGGGGCCCGGGGTCCTTATCAACTGCCCATTGCCGAAGAACTTGTGACGAACCTCCTCGCCTTCTTCCACGACCGCCTCAAGGTGCATCTGCGCGAGCAGGGCGTCCGCCATGACGTCATCGACGCCTGCGTCGCCAAGCCCGGCAATGACGACCTCGCGCTTCTGGTCAAACGCGCCACCGCGCTGAGCGGGTTCCTCAAGACCGAGGACGGCGAAAACCTCGTGCAGGGCTTCCGCCGCGCCAACAACATCCTGACCCAGGCCGAGGAACGGGACGGGGTGGAATACTCCTTCGGCGCGGACGCGAAATTCGCCGAAGGGCCCGAGGAAAAAGGCACTCTTCGCCGCGCTCGACGCCGCCGAGGGCGCGATCGCACAGGCGGGAGAGGCCGAGGATTTCACCGCCCAGATGGCGGCACTGGCGGGCCTGCGCGCGCCCATTGACGCCTTTTTTTGAGGCGGTCCAGGTCAACACCGACAATCAGGTGGTGCGCCGCAACCGCCTCAACCTGCTCGGCCGCATCCGCGCGATCTGCCTGCAGGCGGCCGATCTGGGCCGGCTGGAAGGGTAGGGGCGGTGATACCCGCCCCGGGCTTGACCCGGGGCCTCGCGGTCGGCACAGGCCCCGGCTCGGGGGCCGGGGCGGGCATGACCCAACGTATATGGACACCTCGACAGAATCCTTGCCTTTGAAGACGCGAAGAGCGATATTGCCGCGGTGCAGCGAAACGACCCCGATATCACCCTGATCACGGCCGACGCGCCGGTTGCGGCCACGACCCATGGCGGCCGTGCCAAGTGCCTGCAGCGGCTGGTGCGGCTCGACCTGCCGGTGCCGCGCACGATCGCGCTGTCGTTCCGGACCGTGCGGCGCATCGCCACCGGCGACATGCCCGATCCGGCGCGGCTGCTGTCTCCGTTCGACGCGGATGCCATCCTCTGCGTGCGGCCCTCGTCGGAAGACCCCGACTGGGGCGGGCCCGGCGCGGTGCTCAACATCGGCATGAACGACGCCCGCTACGTGGAGTTTTCCGAACGCATCGGCCGGGCCGCCGCCGCCGCGCTCTATCTTCGTTGCGTGCAGAGCTTCGCGGTGCATGTCGCGCGGCTCGACCCGGACGCGTACGACGATGTCGACCCCGATCCGGTCAAGGGGCTGAAACAGGCGCTCGCGGCCTACGAGGACGAGACCGACGAGGAGTTTCCGCAAGACCCCGCGGTGCAGCTCACGGAGGCCCTGCGCTCGATGGCGCGGGCCTGGGAGGGCACCAGCGCGCGGCTCCTGCGCCAGGCCAAGGGCGCGCCGGCCGATGCCGGGCTGGGGCTGGTGGTGCAGGAGATGGCGCTGGGCCTCGGGGAGGGCGAGTGCGGCTCGGGCGTGATGCAGCTGGTTGACAGCCAAACCGGCGCGCGCCAGATCACCGGCCGTTACCTCAGCCAGAGCCAGGGCCGTGACGCGCTGCGGCGCGGGGCCGGAGCGCTCTATCTCGGGCGCGATCCGCGCGGCCCGTCGCTCGAGGACCTCGCCCCCGAGGCGTTCGCCCGGCTGAAGGGGCACACCGCCCTCATGCGCGACAGGCTGCGCGAGGAGATGCAGGCCGAATTCACCATCGAGAACGGCCGTGTCTACCTGCTCGACGGGGTTCGGGTGACGCGCACCGCGCGCGCCGCCATAGCCATCGCCGTGGCGCTCGCCGAGGACGGCATCATCTCGCGCGAGGAGGCGCTGATGCGCATCGAGCCGCGGGCCCTGAACGAGCTTTTGCACCGGCAGGTCGATCCGAACGTGACCCGCGATGTGCTGGCCCGCGGCATCGGCGCCAGCCCCGGCGCCGCCAGCGGGCGCATCGTCTTTTCCTCGACCGACGCCCAGGCCAGCGCCGCGCGCGGCGAGCCCTGCATCCTGGTGCGGCGCGAAACCAGCTCCGAGGACATCCGCGGCATGCACGCCGCCGTCGGGGGTGCTGACCCACCGCGGCGGCATGACCAGCCACGCCGCCGTCATCGGCCGGGGCATGGGCAAGCCCTGCGTGGTGGGCGTGTCGGACATCCAGATCGACCTGCGCCGCAAGCAGCTGGTCTTTCGCGGCGGGCGGGTGCTGAAGGCCGGCGACTGGATCACCCTCGACGGCACCAGCGGCGATGTGCTGGCCGGAGACACGCCGCTGCTGGAGGCCACCCGCGACCCGGCGCTGGCCACGCTGATGACCTGGGCCGATGCCGCCCGCGACATCGCGGTGCGCGCCAATGCCGACACCCCCGCCGATGCCAAGGTCGCCCGCAGCTTCAAGGCCGAGGGGATCGGCCTTTGCCGGACCGAGCACATGTTTTTCGAGACCGAGCGCCTGACGGTGATGCGCGAGATGATCTTTGCCGATACCGGCGAGGATCGTGCCGCGGCGCTGGAGCTGCTCTTGCCGATGCAGCGCGCCGATTTCATCGACCTCTTCCGCATCATGCATGGCCAACCGGTCTGCATCCGCCTCTTTGATCCGCCGCTGCACGAATTCCTGCCCTCCGACCGCGCGGGCCTGCGCGAACTGGCCGAGTCGCTCGACCTGCCGCTGTCGGACGTCACCCGCCGGGTCGAGGCCCTGGGCGAATACAACCCCATGCTGGGCCTGCGCGGCGTGCGCCTCGGCGTCACCATGCCCGAGATCTACGAGATGCAGGCGCGGGCGATCTTCGAGGCGACGGTGGCCGCCAGCCGCGAGGGCGAGCCGGTGGTGCCCGAGATCATGATCCCGCTGGTCAGCGCCCGCCGCGAGGTCGAACTGGTCAAGACCCGCATCGACGCGGTGGCGGCGGCGGTCCGCAACGAGACCGGATGCGAGTTCACCTATCGCCTTGGCGTCATGGTCGAGACCCCGCGCGCGGCGCTGCGCGCGGGCGAGATCGCGCCGCTGGTGTCGTTCCTCAGCTTCGGCACCAACGATCTGACGCAGATGACCTATGGCCTCAGCCGCGACGATGCCGGGCGCTTCATGTCGGCCTATGTCCAGCAGGGCGTCTTTCCCGAGGACCCGTTCCACCGGCTCGATGTCGACGGGGTGGGCGAACTGCTCGAGATCGCCGCCACGCGCGGGCGGCAGGCCAAGCCGGGGCTGGTGCTGTCGATCTGCGGCGAACACGGCGGCAACCCCGAATCGATTGCCTTTTGCCGCGACGCCGGTTTCGACTATGTGTCCTGCTCGCCCTTCCGCGTTCCGGTGGCGCGACTCGCCGCCGCACAACTGGCCGTGAAAGGCCGGATCACACAAGAACTGGTTGCGCAACCCTGATCGGCCCGAACATCTTGGGGCTAAGAACTCGTCAGGTTTTCATGCTATGGTGGCCCTGCATTCGCCGGGCTGGACGCGGCTGCCGGTTCGGCCTAAGAGAAGCGGATGCCCGGGGTCCCGTGTGGCCCGCAGTACGGGGGATATCGCATGTTTCGCACTCTTTTGGCGCTGCTCTTGGCAGCGGCCGGGGTCGCGGCGGCGGCAGGCACCGCAACGGCAGACACGCCACTCGGCAAGGTCTTTGACGCTGAACGCCGCGCCATCGGCAGCCAGCCGGACGAGCGGCTCGCGTCGCTTCTGACCCGCCCGGAACTGTCGGTGGACTATTCGCCCGAGTGGCTGGCCGCCCAGGATTTCGAGATGAGCGGCGCCGACTGGCGCTGCCTGGCCGAGGCGCTTTATTTCGAGGCCCGCGGCGAAAGCGTCAAGGGCCAGTTCGCGGTGGCCGAGGTCATTCTCAACCGTGTCGACAGCAGCGCGTTTCCCGACGATGTCTGCGCCGTGGTGCATCAGGGTACGGGCCGCAAGTACCAGTGCCAGTTCACCTATACCTGCGACGGCCATCAGGAGGTGATCGCCGAGCCGCGCGCCTTCAGGCGGGCGGGAAAGATCGCCTATCTGATGGTGTCGGGCGCGCCGCGTCCGCTGACCGGCGGCGCCACCCACTATCACACCCGCGCGGTCAGCCCGCGCTGGGCGCACCGCTTTGCCCGCACCGCCGCGATCGGGGTGCATTATTTCTACCGCATGCCGACGCGGCTCAGTTCGAACTGACGCGCAACGCGGGGGCGTGGCCAGAAACCGGTTGACTCGGACGCGCGGCCGGATACAAGGCGGGCTTCACGGGACATACACGGGCGCCGCCGCGCGCCCGGCGCAGGAGACAGGACATGGCGAAGCCGACCACCATCAAGATCCGCCTCAACTCGACCGCGGGCACCGGCCATTTCTATGTGACCAGGAAGAACGCGCGCACCATGACCGAAAAGATGACGGCCCGCAAATACGACCCCGTCGTGCGCAAGCATGTCGAGTACAAGGAAGGCAAGATCAAGTAACCTGCCGCCCGATGCACAGGGTCCCAGGGCCGCGCCGTCCGGGCAGCGGCCTTTTTCGTTTCGCGTCGGTGTGAAATTTGGGAGGATTTCTTTGCGAACGTCGCCTTGGCGGCGCCGTCAGGTTCGCCTTCGGCGAGAGTATTTGGGGAAAGATGAAACCCGCGTGCGCTTGCGCCCTTCACCTTGCAGGCAAATTCTCCGGCGAGCGGGGGGGCGCCGCACGAAAAAGGCCGGCCCGAATGCGGGGGCCGGCCTTTGTCGTCGGTGCAAAGGGACAGGTTATTCGCGGCTGCCGAAGAGGCTCAGCAGCATCACGAACATGTTGATGAAGTCGAGGTAGAGCCGCAGCGCCCCCATGATCGCGGACTTGCCCAGCCACTCGCTGTCGCCGCCATGGGCGTGGGCGAGTACTCGTTCTTGATGTCCTGGGTGTCGTAGGCGGTGAGCCCGGCGAAGATCAGCACGCCGATGATCGAGATCGCGAACATGATCGCCGGCGAGCCGAGGAAGATGTTGACGATCGAGGCCACGATAAGGCCGATCAGACCCATGATCAGAAAGCTGCCCCAGCCCGAGATATCCTTTTTCGTGGTGTAACCCCAGAGCGACAGGCCGGCGAAGGAGATCGAGGTGATCAGGAACACCTGCGCGATCGAAAAGCCGGTGAAGGCCATGAATATCCAGCTCAGCGACAGCCCCATCACCGCCGCGAAGGCATAGAAGAAGAGCTGTGCCGCCGCCGCCGAAATCCGGTTGAGCACCGCGCCGAAGGCAAAGACCATGATCAGCGGCGCGAACATCACGACATAGCCCAGGATATTCGGCTGCAGCGTGGCCGGGTTACGGAACACCGCCAGCAGATCGGGGCTGGTGCCGACCGCCCAGGCCACGGCGAAGGTCAGCAGCATGCCCACCGACATGGTGCCGTAGACCTTGTTCATGTGGGCGCGCAGACCCTGGTCAATCTGGGCGGCACGTACGCCAGTCGCCGTCCGGATCGTGTCGAATTCAGCCATTCAAGCCTCCGATAAAGAGTTGTCCCAAGTCCTGCAGGTGGACCTTGACGACAATATCGGTTGGCCGCGCCGGTATTTCAAGCTTTTCCGGGCCGGCTGCGCAGGGATTTCCGCATGCCGGGCGATCCGGCCCTGCGGCGCGTCCCTGACCGGGCGGCGGGCCTGCCGCCCGGGCCCGCCGTCCTCAGGGCGTCTCTGGCGGCGACGGGGTGATCACCACCTTGCCGGTCGAGCGGCGCGCGCGCAAAAGCTCGAGCCCCTCCTGCGCGCGCTCCAGCGGCAGGACATGGCTGACATGGGGCGTGAGCCGCCCCTCCTCGTACCAGCCAAGGAGCGTGGTCAGGCTCCGGTGCACGACCCCGGGGGCAAATTTCAGGTAGCCGCCCCAGTAGAAGCCCAGCACCGAGACATTCTTGACCAGCAGGTGGTTGGCCGGGATCTGCGGCACCTCGCCGCTGGCAAAGCCGATGACGAGGATGCGTGCCTCGGGCCGGCAGGCGCTGAGCGCGGCGCGGAACCCTTCGCCTCCAACCGGATCGTAGACCACGTCGACGCCGCCCAGCCCCTTGCAGGCCGCGCGGATGTCCTGCGTGGCCGAATCGATCACGATGTCGGCACCGGCCCTGCGCGCGACGGCAAGTTTTTCGGCGCCGCGGGCGCAGGCGATGACCCGCGCGCCCATCAGCTTGCCGATCTCGACCGCCGTCAGCCCGACGCCGCCGGCGGCCCCCAGCACCAGCAGCGTCTCGCCCGGCCCGAGCGCGGCGCGGTGGTTCAGCGCGACATGGCTGGTGCCGTAGGCGATCTGGAACGCCGCCGCATCCACCAGCGGCATGGCCGCGGGCAGTTTCACGCAGTGCTCGGCGGGAAAGCAGCCATACTCGGCCAGCCCGCCATGCCCGCAGAAGACCGCCACCCGACGGCCGGCCCAGGCGGGATCGACGCCGGCGCCGCAGGCATCGACCTCTCCGGCCACTTCCATGCCCAGCGTGAAGGGCGGCGCCGGCATGTCCTGGTATTCGCCCCGGATCATCAGCAGGTCCGCGAAGTTCAGCCCGCAGGCACCGATCCTGAGGCGCACCTCGCCGGGACCGGGGGCGGGCAGGGGTACATCCTGCAGCGCGGGGGGCTGGTTGTCGGGGCGGGTTCGAAAGGCGCGCAACGGCAATCTCCCTGATGTCGTGGCGCTAATGCGCTGGCATGGCATGACAAATCAGGGGTGTTCTGTCAAACCCGGCTGTGCGGGGATACGGGAGCGAACGGCCGGAATGCGCGCCACGGTTGCTTTTGATGAGATTTTCCACGATATATGAACATCGGTTGTACTTGTAAAATTTCGTACACGCGTTACGCTAGCTAAGCCCTGCAGGCATCCGCAGGGGCAGAAGTAATTGACGGCTTGGTGCTGCGATCTGCCGTGCGCACGCCGCGGCCGGGACGGTTGACAACTTGCAGAGAGGACAAAATATGCCGCATCCCGTTGATGTACATGTCGGAAAACGCATCCGGCACCGCCGCTGGCTGGCCGGAATGACCCAGCAGCAACTGGCGCAAGGCGTGGGAATCAAGTTCCAGCAGATCCAGAAATACGAAACCGGGGCCAACCGGGTCAGCGCATCGCGGCTTTGGGATATCGCCGATGCTCTCGACGTCGATGTGAGCTTCTTCTTCGAGGGTCTGGCCGTCGAGGAAAACGCCGAGCGCGAGACCCGCGCGGTTCCCGACGACATTCTGGGCGACAAGGAGGCGCTGGAACTGGTCCGCTCCTACTACGCCATTCCCGAGGCGCAGCGCCGGCGCCTGTTCGATCTGGCCCGGGTGCTGAGCGACGTGGCTTGATCCGCGCCGCCCGGCCGGGCTAAGACGCTGCCACATGGAGCAGCGCGGCGGCGGGCGGATGACGACAGACGACATCGTGATGACAGCGCATGCGCTGGCCGATGCGGCGCGGGCCGCGACGCTGCCCCATTTTCGCGCCGAGGCGCTGCAAAGCGACAACAAGGACGCGGAAAGGGCCATGGGGCCTTTGACCCGGTGACGGAGGCCGACCGCGCCGCCGAGCGCGCGATGCGTGCAATCCTGGCCGAGCGCCGGCCCCGAGACGCGGTGCTGGGCGAGGAGTTCGGCGCCCGTGACGGCACCAGCGGGCTGACATGGGTGCTCGACCCCATCGACGGCACTCGCGGCTTTCTCTCGGGGACACCCACGTGGGGTGTCCTGATCGCGGTAACGGACGCGTCGGGGCCGGTCTATGGCCTGATCGACCAGCCCTATATCGGCGAGCGCTTCGAGGGGCGGTCTGGGGCGCGCGCGGGTCGTCGGGCCGCAGGGCGCGCGGGCGCTGGCCGTTCGCCCGGGGCGCCCGCTGTCGGAGGCGATCCTCTACACCACCTTTCCCGAACTGGGCACCGCCGACGAGCGGGCAGGGTTCGAGGCGGTGGCAAGCCGGGTGCGGCTGACCCGCTACGGGATCGACTGCTACGCCTATGCGCTCATCGCCTGCGGCCAGATCGATCTGGTGATCGAGGCCGGCCTTCACCCCTATGACATCCAGGCGCCGATCGCGGTGATCGAGGCGGCGGGCGGCATCGTCACCGACTGGCGCGGCGGGCCGGCGCATGGCGGCGGGCGGGTGCTGGCGGCGGCCAATGCGCGCCAGCATGGGGCGGCGCTGGAGATCCTGTCACAAGTGCCCTGAGGGCGGCGCGCGTATCCTGTCACGCAACGGTTTGGCCGGCGCCTTTCGGAACCATTGCGGGGCACAGGCGGGCGATGACCGTTGTTGAATCGGTTGTCCGCGATTGTCTTCGAGGCACCGCTTGATTAATTCTTGCGCCAGGCGCGCAAAGGGGGACGGCAGATGGCAGACGACGATCCCGCGGACATTGCCGAACCCGGCCGCGAGGACGATGCCTACACGCTCGACGATCGTGCCGTTGCGCGGATCATGCTCGCCGTCGATGCCGGCGAACGCGACCAGTTGCTCGGTGAACTCGCCCACCTGCACCCCGCCGACATCGCCGACCTTCTGGAACAGGTCAGCGCCGTCGACCGGCGCCGGCTGATCGAGATCTACGGGCGCGATTTCGACGGCGACATCCTGTCGGAACTCGACGAGACCATCCGCGAGGATGTGCTTGGCATCCTCCAGCCCGAGGTGCTGGCCGAGGCGGTACGCGAGCTCGAATCCGACGATGTCGTCGATCTGATCGAGGACCTGGAACAGGACCAGCAGAACGCCATTCTCGAGGCGCTGGAAGACAGCGACCGCGTGGCGGTGCAATCCTCGCTGACCTACCCGGAATACTCCGCCGGGCGGCTGATGCAGCGCGAGGTGGTGATGGCGCCCGAACACTGGACGGTGGGCGAGGCCATCGACCATCTGCGCGACCACGAGGAGTTGCCCGAGCAGTTCTATCATGTCGTGCTGGTCGATCCCCGCCTGCGGCCGGTAGGCAACGTCACCCTGGGCAGGCTGATGGCCGCGCGCCGCAACGTGCTGCTCAAGTCGCTGGTCGAGGACACCTTTCACGTCATCCCGGTGACTTTGGACGAGGCCGACGTCGCCTATACCTTCAACCAGTATCACCTGATCTCGGCCCCGGTGGTGGACGAGACCGAGCGCCTGGTGGGGGTGATCACCATCGACGACGCCATGATCGTGCTCGACGAGGAGCACGAGGAGGACATCTTTCGCCTCGCCGGCGTCAGTGAGGATGCGAGCCTCACGGACCGGGTGATGACGACTGCGAAAAACCGCGCGCTGTGGCTCTTCGTCAACCTGCTGACGGCGATCCTCGCCTCGGGGGTGATCGACCTTTTCGCGGAAACCATCGACCAGATCGTGGCGCTGGCGGTGCTGATGCCGGTGGTGGCCTCGATGGGCGGCAATGCCGGCACCCAGACCATGACGGTGGCGGTGCGCGCGCTGGCCACCCGTGACCTGACGGCACAGAACGCGCTGCGGGTGATCCGGCGAGAGATTGCGGTGGGCGCGCTCAACGGTGTGCTCTTCGGTTGCCTGATGGCGCTGGTGGCGGGGGTGTGGTTCGGGGGTTCCGATGCTGGCGCTGGTGATCGCGCTGGCGATGCTGCTGACCCAGATCGCCGCGGCGATGGGCGGGATCGTGATCCCGATGCTGCTGGCACGCCTCAAGATCGACCCGGCGCTCGCCTCGGGGCCGTTCGTGACCACGATCACCGACGTGGTGGGGTTCTTCGCCTTTCTCGGGCTGGGCTCGGAGGTGCTGCTGTGAGCGGGGCGCCGCGGGGATCGGCGGGAGAAACCCCGCTGGAGGCGCGCAAGGCGGCGGCGCGAAAGGCGGCCTTCGCCCGGCGCAAGGCGGCGCATGCGGCAGCGGGCCCCGGCGCGGCGGCGCATCTGTCGGAGGTGCTGGCCGGTCATCGCGGGGTGCCGCTCGCGGGCTACATGCCGATCCGCACCGAGATCGACCCGCGCCCGGCCATGGCCGAGGCGGCGGCGCATGGCCCTGTCGGTGTGCCAGTGATCCAGGGCGTTGGCCTGGCGCTGAAATTCGCCCGGTGGGAGCCGGACTGTGCGATGGTCGAGGGGCCGTTCGGCGCCATGATCCCCGCGTGCGCGAACTATTTCGAGCCCGCGATCGTGATCGTGCCGCTGGTGGCCTTTGACCGCGCCGGCGGGCGGCTGGGCTATGGCGGCGGGTTCTACGACCGCACGCTCGAGGGGTTGCGCGCGCGACGCGCGACGCTGGCCATCGGGTTCGCCTGGGCCGCGCAGGAGGCGGAGCGCCTGCCGCTCGAGCCCACCGACCAGCCGCTCGACATGGTGGTGACGGAGCGCGAGGTGATAACCATTGGCAAATCATGACTATACCGCCCGCGTGGTCTGGACCGGCAACCGCGGGCAGGGCACGGCCAGCTATCGCGCCTATGACCGGACATGGAACGTCGAGACGCCCGGCAAGCCGGTGATCCGCTGTTCGAACGACCCGATGCTGGGGGCGATCCGACCCTGCACAACCCCGAGGACATGCTGATCGCCGCGCTGTCGGCCTGTCACATGCTGTGGTATCTGCACCGGCCAGCGATGCCGGCATCCGGGTGCAGGCCTACCGCGACGATCCGGTGGCGGTGGGCGAAACGCTGGCCTCCGGCGCCGGCCGGTTCCTGCGCGCCACGCTGCGGCCCGAGATCGCCGTGCCGGCGGGGACCGATCTGGCCGGGGCCGACGCCATCCACCACGAGATAGGCAAGGTCTGTTTCATCGCCCGCTCGGTGAATTTCCCGGTCTCGCACGAGGCGCGATACGTCACGCAGGGATAGCCTTCGTGCCTTGCCGTGACCGGGTCGGGGCTCAGAGCGGGAAGAAGAACGGGATGAGCGCCGAGGCCAGGATGCCGATGCTGAGGTTGAGCGGCACCCCCACCTTGACGAAATCGGTGAACTTGTAGCCGCCGGGGCCGTAGACCATCATGTTGGTCTGATAGCCGATCGGGGTGGCAAAGCTCGCCGAGGCCGCGATCATCACCGCCACCACGAAGGGGCGCGGGTCGTGGCCGAGAGCGGCGGCAAGGCCGATGGCGACCGGCGTCACCACCACCGCCACCGCATTGTTGGAGATGAGTTCGGTCAGCACGCTCGTCATCAGATAGACCGCCCAGATCGTCACGAAGGGAGGGGTGTGGGCCAGCAGCGGCGCCACCCGGTTGACCAGCAGGAGCACCGCCCCCGAGGCCTCCAGCGCCTCGCCGATCGCCAGCATCGAGAAGATGAGCGCCAGAAGACGGCTGTCGACGAACGAGAACGCCTCTTCGGTATCGACGCAGCGGGTGACGAACACTACCGCCATCGCCAGCACCGCCAGCAGCAGGATCGGCGCCACCCCCATCGCGGCCAGGATCACGATGCCGGCGAGTGCGGCAATCGCGATGGGGGCGTGGCTGCGGCGATAGGCGCGTTCGGTCGGCCGGGTGACATCGACCAGGTTCATGTCGGCGGCCAGCCGCTGGATGTCCTCGGGCGCGCCTTCAAGCAGCAGCGTGTCGCCCGCGCGCACCACGATGTCGTCGAGCTGGCGGCCGATATTGCGGTCCTTGCGGTGCACCGCCAGCGGATAGACCCCGAACCGCCGCCGCAGCCTCAGCCCCCAGCCGCCGCCCGACCATGCGGCAGTCGGGCGTGATCAGCGCCTCGACGGTAGCGGTTTCCACCGCCGAGACCTGGTCGACGCGCTTGAGGCTCTTGTCGCGCTGCAGGCTCAGCAGTTCGGCCACCTGGGTGCGCAGCACCACCCGGTCGCCCACCTGCAACGTCACGCCCTCGAGGTTGCGCCGGAGCGAGACATCACCGCGGATGACATCGACGAGGCGCACGCCCTCGCGCTTGAAGAGCTGCACGCCGGTGACCTCGCGGCCGATGAGGTTCGATTCGGGCGGGACCACCGCCTCGGTGAAGAACTTGCGCGCCTTGCGCTCGGCGCCCAGCAGGCTCGTTATGCTGGCGCGTTCGGGCAGCAGGCGGGGCGCGATGAGGCGCAGATAGATCATCCCCCAGGCGACCAGGATGATCGCCAGCGGCGTGACCTCGAAGATCGAGAACGGCGCCAGCCCCCGCGCACGCGCCACCCCGTCGACCAGCAGGTTCGTCGAGGTGCCGATCAGCGTGAGGCAGCCGCCGAGGATCGCGGCATAGCTGAGCGGGATCAAAAGCTTGCTGGCCGGCATGCCCATCCGGTTGGCGAGTTGCACGAAGACCGGGATCATCACCACCACCACCGGGGTGTTGTTGAGAAAGGCCGAGGCCGCGATCACCAGTCCCATCAATGCGCCGATGGCCACCGCCGGGCGCGCGTCGGCCTGGGCGGCGGCTGCCTGGGTGAACCAGTGAAGCGCGCCGGTGCGCACCAGGGCGCCCATGACGATGAACATCGCCACGATGGTCCATGGCGCCGGGTTTGCCAGCACCGCGACGGCGTCGTCATAGGGCAGGAGCCCCGTCGCCAGCATCACCGCCGCCCCGGCGATCGCCACCACCTCGGTGGGATAGACCTCCCTGACGAAGAGCGCGAACATCACCACCACCACGGCCAGCGCACTGAGCGCCTGCCCGGTCTGTGAAAGCTCTATCAGATGCATCGGGCCCGCCTGTCCGGTTCGGCTCTGGCGGTCATGATTTCCGATGCCGCCCGCCGGCGCAAGCCCGATGCGCGTGGCCGCACCTGCCCGCGTGCGGGTCACGGGGGCCGACGGCTCCAGCCGACCGCCTTCGCGCACCATCGCCATGCCGGTGGCGCGGCCGGTGGCGTCGTCGGTCTCGACATAGAGACCGCAGAGCGTGGCCTCGCCGGTGGCGGGCGTGAACCGTGCCTGCCCCATGCCGGTCACGAAGCGGCGCATCGGCTCGGCCTTGTCCATGCCGATCACGCTGAGGTAATCGCCGCACATCCCGGCGTCCGACAGATAGGCGGTGCCGCCGGGCAGGATCTGCGCGTCGGCGGTGGGGCACATGGGTGTGCGAACCCACCACGACGCTGGCGCGACCGTCGCAGAAATGGCCTGTCGCCATCTTTTCCGAGGTCGCCTCGCAATGGATGTCGATGAGGCTCGCCTGCACGCCGCCGCCGGGCAGGTGCGCCCTGAGCACCGGATCGAGCGCGCTGAAGGGGTCGTCGAAGGGCCGCTTCATGAACACCTGCCCCAGCACCTGCGCCACCAGCACCTTGCGACCGCGCGCGTCCGTGAACACCCGGTGCCCGCGCCCGGGCGCCTGGCGCGCGAAGTTCAGCGGCCGCAGCACCCGCGGTTCGGTCTCGATGAACTGCAGCATGTCCTTCTGATCGAAGGCGTGATCGCCCAGCGTGAGGCAATCGGCCCCGGCCTCGAGCAGCGCCCCCGGCGTGATCGCCCGACAGCCCCATGCCCCCGGTGGCGTTCTCGCCGTTCACCACCACGAAATCAAGCCGCCAGTCGGCACGCAGCCGCGGCAGCCCCTCGGTGATCGCCCGCCGCCCGGCGCGGCCGACCACGTCGCCCAGATAGAGAATTCTCATGCCCAGGTGTTAGGGCGGCCGCGGAACAAGGGCAAGGGCCGATGCGCGCCGCATCCCCCGAAGACCCTGGCCGGCATGGTCATCTTGCCGCAAGTCCTCCGGGGGAGTCCCGGACCGGGGTCCGGGACGGGGGCAGCGCCCCCGAACCGCCGCCCGAGCCTCCGGCGGACCGTCTCAGAGCGGCCAGAAGATCAGGATCGCCGGCACCGACACCGCCACCACCAGCACCTCGAGCGGCAGCCCCATGCGCCAGTAATCGCCGAAGCGATAGCCGCCGGGCCCCAGAATCAGGGTGTTGTTCTTGTGCCCGATGGGCGTGAGGAAGGCCGAGGACGCCGCCACCGCCACCGCCATCAGGAACGGGTCGGGCGAGACCCCGAGGGTGCGCGCCATCTCGATCCCCACCGGAGCGGCGACGATGGTGGTGGCGGTGTTGTTGAGCACGTCCGACAGCGTCATCGTCACCGCCATCAGGATCGCCAGGATCGCCCAGGCGGGCAGGTTCCCGGTCAGCCCGACCAGCGCCCCGGCGATGAGTTGGGTGCCGCCGGTGTCGTCCAGCGCCGAGCCGAGCGGGATCATCGACCCCAGCAGCACCACCACCGGCCATTCGATATGGGTGTATAGCTCGCTGGCGGGAATGATTCGGGTCAGCACGTAGGCCGTCACCACCAGTCCCAGCGCGATCGGCAGATAAAGCAGCCCGACGCTTGCCGCCAGCACCGCCGCGCCGAAAAGCCCGATGGCGAGCCAGGTCTTGCCCTCCTGCGTCACCGCCAGCCCGCGATCCGCCAGCGGCAGCGCGCCCAGCCATTCGATCACGTCCTGCCCGGTGGCCTTGGGCACCAGCAAGAGCAGGATGTCGCCGGGCTGGATGGTGGTCTTGCGCACCTCCGAGGTGATCTTGCGCCCCTGCCGCGAGATGCCCATCAGGACCGATTGCTGGCGCCAGTGCAGCCCCACCGACTGCGACGTCTTGCCAACGAGACGCGAGTTCTGCGGCACCACCAATTCGATGATGTCGAGGCCCTCGCCGGCGGCCTTCAGCCGCTCCTCGCGCTCCTTGTCGGAAAACGCCAGCGAGAGCGCGCTGCGGAACTCGTCGAGCGCGTCGGGATTGGCCTCGATCACCAGCGTGTCGCCGGCCCTGATCTCGGTGTTGATGGCCATGCCGTAGCGGCGCCTGCCGTCCCGGATCAGCCCGAGGATGGCCACGTCGGCGTTGTCGGCGGCGTCCTGCAGCTCGATCAGCCGCTTGCCGACATGCTCGGAGTCCTCGGGTACCGTCAGCTCGGCGATGTAGTCGGCGAAATCCGAGGCGCGCAGCACCGTGTCCTCGCGCTGCGGGATGAGCCTCCAGCCAATGAGCGCCACGAAGACCAGCCCGGCGGCGGCGGTGAGCGCGCCCACCGGGGCGAAGTCGAACATCGCGAAGGGGGCGCCCAGCGCGTCCTCGCGGATCGAGGCGATGATGATGTTGGGCGGCGTGCCGATCAGCGTGGCCATGCCGCCGAGGATGGTGGCGAACGACAACGGCATCAGCGTGAGCCCGGCCGCGCGCTTGGCCTTGCGCGCGGTCTGGATGTCGACCGGCATCAGCAGCGCCAGCGCCGCGACGTTGTTCATGAAGGCCGACAGCACCGCGCCGATGCCCCCCATGATCGCGATGTGACGCGCCAGCCCGCGGCCGCTGTCGATCATCGTGCGGGTGATCAGATGCACCGCGCCCGAGCGCACCAGCCCGGCCGAGATCACCAGCACCAGCGCCACGATGATCGTGGCCGGGTGGCCGAAGCCCGAAAACGCGGCCTCGGTCGGCACCACCCCCAGCACCACGCCCGCGAGAAGCGCCGCGAAGGCCACGATGTCGTAGCGCCACCGCCCCCAGAGGAGCAGCGCGAAGACGGTCCCGAAAAGCGTGAACAGGATGATCTGGTCGGTGGTCATGATGTGCGCCCCTTGTCGGCGCCAGCCAAGCGCATGCGCGCGGCGAACGCAACCGGCTTGCGGCCGCGGGGGCGGCTGAATTATAGAGACGCGAACTCGGCACCAACCCCCAAGGGAGCGCAAGATGGCCGGCCATTCCAAATGGGCAAATATCCAGCACCGCAAGGGCCGGCAGGACGCGGCCCGTTCCAAGCTCTTCTCCAAGCTGTCCAAGGAGATCACGGTTGCCGCCAAGATGGGCGATCCCGACCCCGACAAGAACCCGCGCCTGCGCCTCGCGGTGAAGGAGGCCAGGGGCCAGTCGATGCCCAAGGACAACATCGAGCGCGCGATCAAGAAGGCCATCGGCGGCGAGGGCGACGAATACGAGGAAATCCGCTATGAGGGCTACGGCCCCGGCGGGGTGGCGGTGATCGTCGAGGCGATGACCGACAACCGCAACCGCACCGCCTCGAACGTGCGTTCGACCTTCACCAAGCAGGGCGGCTCGCTGGGCGAGACCGGATCGGTCGCGTTCATGTTCGAGCGCAAGGGCGAGGTGAGTTACGGCGCGGACGCGGGCGACGCCGACAGCGTGCTGATGGCGGCGATCGAGGCCGGGGCGGAGGATGTCGAAAGCTCCGATGACGGCCATGTCATCTGGTGCGCCGACACTGACCTCAACGAGGTCTCGGGCGCGCTCGAGGCCGAACTGGGCGAAAGCGAGAGCGCGCGCCTGGTGTGGCGGCCCACCACCACCACCGAGCTCGACCTCGAGGGCATGCAAAAGCTCATGCGCCTCATCGACGCGCTCGAGGACGACGACGACGTTCAGCGGGTGACGACCAATTTCGAGGCCTCCGACGAGGTCATGGACCAGCTCGCGGCCGAGTGAGCGACGGCCCGGAATGCCTGCCCGCCCCGGGCTCGACCCGGGGCTGCGGGATACCGGCGGCGAAGGCCCCGGCTCGGGGGCCGGGGCGGGTAACGAGGGCCGGGGGCCGGGGCGTGAAACGGGCGTGATCTGACGCCAAGCGCCATGATCCGGGAGGCAGGGCATGCAGGCGGCGGTCGCGGGGTTCGCGCTGGGGTTCTCGCTCATCCTCGGCGATCGGGGCGCAGAACGCCTTTGTCCTGCGCCGGGGCTGCGCAACAGCCATGTTTTCGCCGTCTGCCTGACCTGCGCGCTGAGCGACGCGGTGCTGATCGCCGCCGGCGTCGCCGGTTTCGGGGCGCTGGTGGCGGCGGTGCCGGGGATCGAGGCGGCGATGCGCGTGGGCGGCGCGGGGTTCCTGATCTGGTACGGGGGCCGCACGCTTCATGCCGCCTGGAAGGGCGGCGAGAGGCTCGAGGCGGCGCCGGTGGGGGCGGTGGGGCTGCGCCCGGCGCTGCTGACCTGCCTCGCGCTAACCTGGCTCAACCCGCATGTCTGGCTCGACACGGTGGTGCTCCTGGGCGCGGTCAGCGCGCAATATGCCGACCGGCTGGCGTTCGCGCTCGGCGCCATGGCGGCGAGCTTCGTCTTCTTCTTCGGGCTGGGCTACGGCGCGAGGGTGCTGGCGCCGGTCTTTCAAAGCCCGGCGGCGTGGCGGGTGCTCGACGTGGTGGTGGGGCTGACGATGTGGGCGATCGCGGTGAAGCTTCTGCTGATGTGACGGGCGGGGGCGGGAGCGCGCGATCCCCGGGGCGTGACGTGCCGGATCCGCTACACGCCCCGGCCCCCGGGCCGGGGCCTCTTGTGCCGGCCGGGCGAGGCCCGGGTCAGGCCCAGGGCGCGCGAAGGTATTTCCGACCGGGCGCGAGACCTTGCATCGCGTCCCGTTGTGCCCCGCCCGGCGGGAACCGCCGGGCAGCCCCCGGCCGCCCCGGGCGGGCTTTGCCCCTCCCGCGGCCGGGTGTTGCCCTCTATAGGGAAGCCGTAGCGTCGTCAGAGATCGAGCGCTCCTTGCGCGCCGCGATCCTCCTCGCGGGCGGCGCGCTTGAAGGCGTCGTCGCGCCGCGCCGGCAGGCGCACGGCGCGGTCGCGCAAGGTCAGCGCGTCCGCGACGGTGACGATCTGGAGGCGCGGCACGGGGGTGAAGCCCTCCATCTCGAACTGGCCCGCCGCCGCGGCCTCGGCGATCATCGTCTTCTTGGGCTCGGTCAGGGTCAGGAAGATGCCGATCTCGGCATGCTCGCGCTCGATCACGCCGCGCAGGTCGCGGATCATGGCGACGCCCACGTTGTCGCCGGCCTTGACCGAGACGATGGCGCGGTGGGTCTTGCCGAAATAGATGTTGCCGTCGATGCCGCGATCGGCGCCCTTGCGCCCGAGATTGCCGGGCTGGGCGGCAATCAGGCTGAGCGCCCATTTCTCGAACTCGAAATAGTAATTCTTGTCGTCGCGGCCACGCGCGGCCAGATCGCGCGCGCCACTGAGGTCCTGGGGCACGCCGTGGGTTTCGAACGCGACCTTGGGGAAGGCGTCGCGCAGGCGTTTCTCGATCAGCCCGATGGCGAGGTGGGTCACGTCGATGCCGATCCACTGGCGGCCGAGCTTTTCGGCGGCATGGACGGTGGTGCCGCAGCCGCAAAAGGGGTCGAGCACCACGTCGCCGGGGTTCGAGGAGGCGGCGACGATGCGCTCCAGGAGCGCCACGGGTTTCTGGGTGGGATAGCCGAGGCGTTCTTGGGCTTGGGACGATATTGGAGGAATATCGTCCCAAAGGCTTTGCACGCGATGTCCATGGCTTTCGTCGGCATACATTTTCAAGCGCAACGCGCCCGAAGGCTTGGATGGAAAGTGAAGGCGTCCTTCTTCATCATATCGCTTCATACGCTCCAGATTGCATGACCAACCATTTGGGTGCGGCTGGTAGGTCACACCGTTGCTCGCCGTGTAAGGATAGTGGAGGTTTGGTCTGACACCCGGATTGCGTAGCGTAACTGACTGCCAACGCCTGCCGTCAATGTCCATCTTTGGGTATTTCTTCTCTATCTGGTCCTCGTCCAAAGCCTTAAATGGTTGGTTCCACGTCCGCATGGGGGACTTGCCATAGAAAAAGATCGTGTCTGTTACGTTTCCGTATCCCATCGACACATTTCCATGCGCGAACGTTCTTTTCCAAACAATTTCGCTCCGAAAATTCCGCGCCCCGAACACTGCATCGAGCAGTATCTTCAGGTAATGGCTCGCGGTGGGATCGCAGTGCAGGTAGAGGCTGCCGGTGGGCTTGAGCACCCGGTGCAGCTCCAAGAGCCGCACCGCCATCATCGCCAGATACGCCATCATGTCGTTCTCGCCCAGAAACGAGCGCATCGCGCGCAGCATCTCGGCCGCCGCCCCGTTGCCCGAATGCATCACCTCGCCATAGGCCTCTTCGGCGGCGTCGGTCCAGTGCCAGGTGTCGTCGAACGCCTCGATCTGGGCGGCGGATTCGCTGCCTGAGGGGCCGCGGAAGAGCACGTTGTAAGAGGCGTTCGAGTTGAACGGCGGGTCGAGATAGATCAGATCGACGCTGTTGTCCGCGATCTCGTCGCGCAGGACGCCCAGGTTGTCGCCATAGTAAAGGTGATTGCCCATCGCCCGCGCTCCTCGCCCGCCGCTGCCGGCCTCTTTTTGCCCGCCTATCCTTGGCGGACCCTGGTTGACGAAGAGTTTACGCATGCGGGGCGGGCGGTGTCCATGCCGGGCGGGGGCGACGGGCGGGGTGCCGCGCGCCCTGTGTGCCGCCGCGCCCTCGACATTCCCCGTGCCGCTCCCCTTAATGCGCGCCATGAGCGACGAGACGAACCTGCCCGCCGCGAACCCGCTGCGCGGCGTCTTCTGGATGGTGGTGACCGGCCTGCTCTTTGTCGGCGTCATCGCGCTGGTAAAGTGGCTGGGCACCCGCGTGCCGGCGCCGCAGGCGGCGTTCCTGCGCTACGGGTTCGGGCTGGTCGTCTTTCTGCCGGTGCTGCGGCCGCTCCTGCGGCTCAGGCCGGGCCGGCGGATCTGGGCGCTTTTCGCGGTGCGGGGGGCGATGCATTCGATGGGGGTGGCGCTGTGGTTTTTCGCCATGGCGCGGATCACCATCGCCGATGTCACCGCAATGGGCTATCTCGCGCCGGTCTATGTCACGCTCGGGGCGGCGGTCTTTCTGGGCGAGCGGCTGGCGGTGCGGCGGCTGCTGGCGGTGGCGGCGGCGCTGGTGGGCGCGCTGATCATCCTGCGCCCGGGGTTTCGCGAGATCGAGCAGGGGCACGTGGCGATGCTCTTCACCGCGCTCTTTTTCGGCGCTTCCTATCTGATGGCCAAGCCGCTGGTGCAGGCGTGCAGCGCCGCGCAGGTGGTGGCGGTGCTGTCGGTCACGGTCACCATCGGGCTGGCGCCGCTGGCGGCGGCGAACTGGGTGACACCGAGCTGGGGCGAACTGGCCATCCTCGCCTGCGTGGCGGTGGTTGCCAGCACCGGGCACTATACCATGATGCTGGCGTTTCGCGCCGCGCCGCTGGCGGTGACACAGCCGGTGACGTTCCTGCAACTGGTCTGGGCAGTGGCGCTGGGGGCGCTGGTCTTTGGCGAGCCGCTCGACCCGTGGGTGGTGGCTGGGGGCATGGTGATCGTGGCGTCGGTAAGCTTCATCAGCTTCCGCGAGGCGCAGCTCAAGCGCCGCACGCTGACCCCGCCGGTGCCGGCGACCAAGGTATGAGCGGGGGGCGGGGCCGTGGCGGGCCGGGCTGAAGCCCGGCCTACGCCCGAAACCGGCGACGAAAGCCGGGAGAAAGCCGGGAAGAACGCCGGAAGAAAGCCGGAAGAAAGCCGGGCTGAAGCCCGGCCTACGCCCGGCCTGCGCCACCTCTCAGGCGCGCGGGTCGAGCAGCTTGGCGAGGATGCGGTTGCGGGTGATCTGGCCGATGATGCGGCCCCCCTCGGCCACGCCCACCGGCGCGTCGTGGCCCTGCGCGGCCTCCATCACCTGCCGGATGGAGGCGCCGGGGGGCAGGGTCGTCCCGGGCGTCCCGGCGGCGGGTTCCATCAGGTCGCGCGCGCAGAGCACCCCCAGCGGGTTCATGTGGGCCACGAATTCGGCGACATAGTCGGTGGCGGGGTTGGTGAAGATGTCCTGCGGCGTGCCGCATTGCACGATGCGCCCGCCCTCGAGGATGGCAATGCGGTCGCCGAGCTTGAACGCCTCGTCGAGGTCGTGGCTGACGAAGATGATGGTGCGCCCGAGCTTTTTCTGCAACTCGATCAGCTCGTCCTGCAGATGGTTGCGGATGAGCGGGTCGAGCGCCGAAAAAGGCTCGTCCATCAAAAGGATCGGCGCGTCGGTGGCAAAGGCGCGGGCGAGGCCCACCCGCTGCTGCATCCCGCCCGAAAGCTCGGCTACGCGGCGCTCGGCCCAGTCCGAAAGGCCCACGAGCTCCAGTTGGCGCTCGACCCGCTCGGCGCGCTCGGGACGCGGCACACCGGCCAGTTCCAGCCCCAGCCCCACGTTCTGGCGCACGCTGCGCCAGGGCAGCAGCCCGAATTGCTGGAACACCATCGCGATATGGTGCTGGCGCAGCCGGCGCAGGGTGGCGGCGTCGGCATGGGTGACGTCGACCATTTCCTGCCCGTCGAAGACCTCGACATGGCCGCGCGCCACCGGGTTGAGACCGTTGACCGCGCGCAGCAGTGTCGACTTGCCCGACCCCGAGAGCCCCATCAGCACCGGGATCTCGCCCGGCGCGACGGAAAGATCGCAATCGTGCACCCCCAGGATCTGGCCGGTTTCCTGCTGGATGTCGGCGCGGCTCTGGCCCGCATCCATCAGCGGCAGGGCGGCCTCGGGGGCGTCGCCGAAGACGATCGAGACGCGGTGGAACCGCACGGCGGTGCCGGTCATTCGCGCCGCTCCATCCGCAGCATCCGGTCGAGCACGATCGCCACCACCACGATCATCAGCCCCGATTCGAACCCGAGCGCGATGTTGACGGTGTTGATCGCCCTGAGCACCGGCACGCCGAGCCCGTCGGCGCCCACCAGCGCCCCGATCACCACCATCGAGAGTGACAGCATGATGGTCTGGTTGAGCCCGGCCATGATCTGCGGCAGGGCAAAGGGCAGCTCGACCTTCCACAGCGTCTGGCGGTTGGTGGCGCCAAACGCCCGCGCCGCCTCGAGAAGCGGCTGCGGTGTGCTGGAGATGCCCAGATGCGTGAGGCGAATGGGGGCGGGAACCACGAAGATCACGGTGGCGATCAGCCCCGGCACCATGCCGATGCCGAAAAACACGATCGCCGGGATCAGGTAGACAAAGGCCGGCAGCGTCTGCATCAGGTCGAGAACCGGGCGCATGGCATCGTAAAGCCGCGGGCGGTGCGCCGCGGCGATGCCGATCGGCACCCCCATTCCCATGCAGAAGAGGCACGAGGCCAGCACCAGCGTCAGGCTTTCGGTGGTTTCCTCCCAGTAACCCTGGTTGAGGATGAAGAGAAAGCCGAGCGCCACAAGGACACAGGTCTGCCAGCGGCGCTGAAAGAGCCAGGTGAGGGCGACGAAGACCGCCACGATGACCAGAGGATGCGGGGTCTGCAAGACCCACAGGAAGGCGTTGATCAGCGCCTCCATGACCCGCGCCATGCCGTCGAAGAAGCCGGCGGCGTTGTCCTGCAGCCACAAAAAGAAGCCCTTGGCCCAGTGGCCGACGGGAATCTTGTGATCGCTCAGCCAGTTCATCAGCTTGCCTTGTTCAGGGTTGTCCAGCCGGCCTCGCGTTCGGCGAGGATCGCCGCCTGTTCGATCATCACGCGCACGGATTTGGAGGCCATGTCGGCTGTCTGCCGAGTTCCGCCGATTGAAATGACAGCATCAATGCAGGCTTCTGGCAGGACAGTGCCGCCAGCAGTAAGGCGCTTGCACAGCAGTCGGTTGACCCAGATCGATGTTGTTTGGCTCACACCCGGCGTCCGATAATTCTGCATGCGCCGTCGCAAATTCACCGCTTCGCCAATATAGACCGACCGGGAAACAGGAAATCGTATCCGGTATACTCCGCCGTCTGCCGGCAAGCGCGGGAACGTGAGTCCGTGGTCCTGCAAAAGGGAAACTTCACCAGCACTTTGCCAGTGAAACTCGATGGTCAGGGACGTCGGCACGACAGCACGGGTTGAACCGCCCGGCGGTACCGCCGGGCAGCCCCATGCCGAAGGCATGCCTGCGGCATGACCCGCCCCCCGGGCGGGGGCTTTGCCCCCACCCGCGGCCGGGGACCGCCCTCAGGCACATGGTGTTGCGTGCAGGGCACGTTCCTGATCGGTCCCGAAGATGGCCTCTCACGGCGTATGCGGCCCTCTTTAGCAAGCGCGCGGCACCGAGCATTGACTTGCTGGTGTCGCGATTTCGGACCCGGAATCAGCCGCGCGAGTTCCGCGTCGGAAATTCCGGGCCGTTCCTGGATCAGGGCGAGGATATCGTCCCTGAATGCCACCCCTCAGAGCCCCAGAGCGGCCTTGACCGCGGCCACCCCGTCGCCGCCATCCCTGGTGGTCACGCCGTCGAGCCAGCCGTTGAGCACCTCCGGGTTGGCCTTGAGCCACGCGGCGGCCGCATCCTCGGGCTTCTTGCCGTCGTCGAGGATCGCGCCCATGATCTCGTTCTCCATCGCCAGGCTGAATTCGAGGTTTTCCAGCAGCTTGCCGACATTGGGGCATTCCGCGACATAGCCGGCGCGGGTGTTGGTGTAGACCGTGGCGCCGCCCAGGTCGGGGCCGAACCAGTCATCCCCGCCGGTCAGGTAGGTGAGGTCGAAATTGGCGTTCATCGGGTGCGGCTCCCAGCCCAGAAAGACGATCGGGTCGCCCTTGCGGTCGGCGCGCGCGACCTGCGCCAGCATCCCCTGTTCGGAGCTTTCCTTGACCTTGAAGCCCTTCAACCCGAAGGCGTCCTCGGCGATCATGTCGAGGATCAGGCGGTTGCCGTCATTGCCCGGCTCGATGCCGTAGATGGTGCTGTCGAGCGCGCCGGCATGCTCGCTGATGGTGCCAAACGAGGTGATGCCGAGCTTGGCGCCGGCGGCGTTCGTGGCCAGCGTGTACTTGGCGCCTTCGAGGTTGGCGCGCACCGTATCGACGGTGCCGGCGTCGCGATAGGGGGCGATGTCGGCCTCCATCGTCGGCATCCAGTTGCCCAGAAAGACGTCGATGTCGCCCTTGGCGAGCGAGGTGTAGGTCACCGGCACCGACAGCACCTTGACGTCGGTGCCATACCCCAGCGCCTTCAGCACCGTGGTGGTGGCGGCGGTGGTGGCGGTGATGTCGGTCCAGCCGACATCCGACAGGCTGACGCTGTCGCATTCGGCCAGCGCGGGCGTGGCGGCAAGGCCGAATGCCAGCGCGGCGAGGGTCATACGCGTGTTCATGAGTGGTTTCTCCCTTTGGTTTTGCTGCGGGCACACGGGCCCGGTCGGGAGAGGGCCCGGGGGCGCATGCCCCCGGGCCCCCGGCCGTTTGGTCAGTGGCGATCAGGCGAACCACCACCGTTCGACAAAGCGCAGCCCGTCGAGATCCCAGTTCGAGGCGACCTTCTCGGGGTGGGTAAGATTCTCGGTGAGGCCGGTGACGTAGCTGGCGAACATCGGGATGATGACACCGCCCTGATTGGACAGGATGTCCTGCATCTCCCAGTACATCTGGCGGCGCTTGTCCTCGTCCAGTTCGGCCCGGGCCTTGACCATCAGGTCCTCGAAGGTCTCGTTGCACCAGAAGGTGTCGTTCCAGGAGCCGCCACAGGCGTATGCGATGGCAAAGGACTGGTCCTCGACCGGGCGGCCGCCCCAGTAGACGGCCGAGAACGGTTTCTTCATCCACACATCCGACCAGTAGCCATCCCCCGGGTTCGCGGACCACGTTGATGTCGATGCCCGCCGCCTTGGCCGAGTTCTGATAGAGCGTGGCCGCGTCCACCGCGCTGGCAAAGGCCGCCTCCGAGGCCGAAAGGCTCACCGAAACGCTGTCCACGCCGGCCTCCTTGAGGAACCACCTGGCCTTGTCCGGGTCGTAGGTCTTCTGTTCCAGTTCGGTGTTGAAATAGCGCTGGTTCGGGCCAATCGGATGATCGTTGCCGACCGAGCCGTAGCCGAACAGGATCTTTTCCACCAGCTCTGGGCGGTTGATGCCGTACTTGAGAGCCCGGCGGATATTGTTGTCGGTAAAGGGATCGGCGCGCGTGTCCATCGCGAAGGTGTAGTGCTGTGTGCCCGCGACCGATTCGACCTTGATGCCGGGCTTGCGGGCCAGAAGTGCCGCCGCCTTGAGATCGACCTTGTCGGCCACGTGCACGTCGCCCGCAACGAGCGAGGTCGTGCGCGCGTTCTGATCGGTGATCGAGAGCAGGTCGGCGCTGTCGAACCAGCCCACGCCCTCGCGCCAGTGATTGGGGTTGCGCTCGAGCTGGGTGATGATGCCGGGCTTGAAATCCTTGAGCGTGTAGCTGCCGCAACCATCAGCCGAGCGCCAGTCGATGCCGTCGCCGTCGGCCGGGCAGATCACCGGTGGTAGTCGCTCAGGATGAAGGGAAAGTCGGCATTGCCGCCCGAGAGGGTAAAGATGAGGGTATCGTCGCCCTCGGTGGCGATGTCGGCGATGCCGGCGACGATCGGTCCGGCGGCCGAGGTCGAATCCTCGCCGCGGTGGTAGTTGATCGAGTTGACCACGTCTTCGAGCGTCACCGCCCGGCCGGAATGGAAGGTGACGCCCTTGCGCAGCTTGAAGCGCCATTGCTTGGCGTCGGGCGTGGCCTCCCAGCTTTCGGCCAGTTCCGGGGCGAGCGAGCCATCGGGTGCCACCTCGGTCAGCCGGCCATGCACCGCGAACGCCACCGCCCGGGAGTAGGCGTTGTCAAGGATCGCGGGGTCGAGCGTGTCGGAGGTGCTGCCATGGCCCATGGCGGCGATGAGATGGCCGCCGCGCTTGGGCGTCTGGGCCAGCGCGCCGCCCATCGGCAGCGACGCGGCGATGGCGCCGGCGGCGGTGGTCTTGAGAAAGCCGCGGCGATCGAGACGTCCACCAGTGATGAGTGACATGAGTATTCTCCCTGTTTTTCCGTTTCTGTTCGTTGCCGCCGCTCGGCCCTGTCCTCCCTGGCGGTTCCCTCGCCGCGCGGTGCCGGATTGAGTGGTCCCTGGCGGCCCGGGTTGGGCGCCTTTAGCGGCGGCGGCTCGGGGGATGTTAGTATGACGCCGCGACGGGGTGCAACGTTGTAGTTCGTTTTCGTCTTTATCCGGCTCTCCGGCGACTGCGCCGGTTTTGTTGATTGACCCGTCAATTAAACGCGGCTACGCGTTGTTGCGCAACATCTTTTTTTGGGAAGAGAGGACACGCATGCCCAGGATCGGCGTGGAACCCATCCGCCGCTCGGCTCTGGTGGAGGCCACGATTCACGAGATCGGCTCGCATGGCACGCTCGATGTGACCGTCAGCCAGATCGCCCGTCGCGCCGGCATGTCGCCGGCGCTGGCACATCATTATTTTGGCTCCAAGGAGGCGATCTTCGCCGCCGCCATGCGCCATATCCTGACGCTCTACGGCGCCGAGGTGCGCGGTGCGCTGATCATGGCCCGCACCCCGCGCGGGCGTATCGAGGCGATCATCCGCGCCAGCTTCGCGCCCGGGCAGTTCCGCCCCGAAATGGTGTCTGCCTGGCTCAACTTCTATGTCCAGGCACGGACCTCGGCCGAGGCGCGGCGGCTGCTCAACGTCTATCAGCGCCGGCTCAGGTCGAACCTGCTGCACGCGCTGCGCCAGGCCGGGCAGGCCGAGGCGCGCACGCTGGCCCGCGGCCTGGCGGCGATGATCGACGGGCTCTACATCCGCCAGGCGTTGCGCAACGATCCGCTGTCGGCAGAGGCCGCGATCGGCGTGATGATGCACTACCTCGACAGCTTCGTCACCGAGGGAGACGCATCGTGACCCGGCCCAACATCCTGATCGTGATGGTCGATCAGCTCAATGGCACGTTCTTTCCCGACGGCCCGGCCGACTGGCTGCACGTGCCCAATATCGCGGCGCTGGCCGCGCGTTCGACGCGGTTCGCCAATGCCTACACCGCCAGCCCGCTCTGCGCGCCGGGGCGGGCGAGCTTCATGTCGGGGCTCTTGCCCTCGCGTTCGCGCGTCTACGACAACGCCGCCGAGTTTTCCGCCGACATCCCCACCTTCGCCCACCATCTGCGGCGCGCGGGCTATCGCACCTGCCTCTCGGGCAAGATGCATTTCGTCGGCCCCGATCAGCTGCATGGCTTCGAGGAACGGCTGACCACCGACATCTACCCCGCCGATTTCGGCTGGACCCCCGATTACCGCAAGCCCGGCGAGCGCATCGACTGGTGGTATCACAACCTCGGCTCGGTCACCGGCGCGGGCGTGGCCGAGATCACCAACCAGATGGAGTACGACGACGAGGTCGCCCACTTTGCCCGCGCCAGGATCTACGATCTCGGGCGCCGCCACGACGACCGGCCCTGGTGCCTGACCGTCAGCTTCACCCATCCACACGACCCTTATGTCGCGCGCCGCCGCTTCTGGGACCTCTACGAGGATTGCGCGCATCTGTCCCCGCGGGTGCCGGCGATGGCCTATGAGGACCACGACCCCCATTCCCGGCGCATTCTTGACGCCAGCGACTGGCGCAGCTTCGACATCACCGAAGAGCACATCCGCCGTGCGCGCCGGGCCTATTTTGCCAACCTCTCCTATCTCGATGCGCATATCGGCGACATTCTCGAGGCGCTCCGCGGCACCCGCCAGCACGACGACACCATCGTCCTTTTCGTCTCCGATCACGGCGACATGCTGGGCGAGCGGGGTTTGTGGTTCAAGATGTCGTTCTTCGAGGGCTCGGCGCGGGTGCCGCTGATGATCGCGGCGCCGGGGATGGCGCCGGGGTGCGTGACCGATCCGGTCTCGACCATCGACATCTGCCCGACGCTTTGCGAGCTTGCCGGCGCCGACATGACCGGGGTCGCTCCCTGGGTCGAGGGCCAGTCGCTGGTGCCGCTGGCGCAAGGCGCCGCGCGCGAGACGCCGGTGGCGATGGAATATGCCGCCGAGGCCTCTGATGCGCCGCTCGTCGGGCTGCGGCAGGGGCGGTGGAAATATACCCGCTGCGCGCTCGACCCCGATCAGCTCTTCGACCTCGAAGCCGACCCGCTCGAGCTTGTCAACCTCGCCCCCGACCCCGCCCACGCGCAGACGCTGGCGCGGTTTCGCGACATCGCCGGGGCGCGCTGGGATCTCGACGCCTTCGACGCCCAGGTGCGCGAAAGCCAGGCCCGAAGGCATGTGGTCTACGAGGCGCTGCGGCGGGGCGGTTATTATCCCTGGGACTACCAGCCGCTGCAGCGCGCGTCCGAGCGCTACATGCGCAACCACATGGACCTCAACGTGGTCGAGGAACGCCAACGCTATCCAAGGGGCGAATGATGCAGGCAGATTACGTTATCGTCGGTGCGGGCAGCGCCGGCTGCACCATGGCTTACCGGCTGTCGGAGGCCGGCAAATCGGTCATCGTGGTCGAGCACGGCGGCTCTGATGCCGGTCCCTTCATCCAGATGCCCGGCGCGCTCAGCTATCCGATGAACATGGCCCGC
The DNA here is from genome assembly GCA_027493545.1 of Roseovarius sp. Classification (GTDB taxonomy): domain Bacteria; phylum Pseudomonadota; class Alphaproteobacteria; order Rhodobacterales; family Rhodobacteraceae; genus Roseovarius. The sequence goes on from JAOSKR010000002.1 coordinate 94,624, forward strand.
TATGACTGGGGCTATCAGAGCGAGCCCGAGCCGCATCTCGGCGGCCGCCGGCTGGCGGCGCCGCGGGGCAAGGTGATCGGGGGTCGTCCTCGATCAACGGCATGGTCTATGTGCGCGGGAATGCGCGCGATTATGACCGCTGGCGCGACAGCGGCGCCGAGGGCTGGGGCTTTGCCGATGTGCTGCCCTATTTCAAGCGGATGGAGTGCTGGCACGACGGCGGTCATGGCGGCGATGCGGCGTGGCGCGGCACGCAAGGCCCGCTCCACGTCAGCCGCGGGCGGATGGAAAACCCGCTGACCCGCGCCTTTATCGAGGCCGGCGTGCAGGCGGGGTTACCCGGCGACGGACGACTACAACGGCCAGCAGCAGGAAGGTTTCGGCCCCTTCGACATGACCGTCTGGCAGGGGCGGCGCTGGTCGGCGGCCAATGCCTATCTGCGGCCCGCCCTGAAGCGTCAGAACTGCGACCTCGTGCGCGGCCTCGTCACCCGTGTCGTGATCGAAGAGGGCCGCGCCACCGGCGTCGAGCTGGTGCGCGGCGGGCGCACCGAGGAAATCGGCGCGCGCGCCGAGGTGATCGTTGCCGCCTCGGCCTTCAACTCGCCGAAGCTGCTGATGCTGTCGGGGATCGGCCCCGGCGCGCACCTGGCCGAACACGGGGTGCCGGTTGTCGCCGACCGTCCCGGCGTCGGCGCCAACCTGCAGGATCATCTCGAGATTTACGTGCAGATGGCGGCGTCGCAGCCGGTCAGCCTTTTCCGCTACTGGAATCTCTGGGGAAAGGCCCGGGTCGGGCTCAGGTGGCTGGTGAACCGCTCGGGCCCCGGCGCGTCGAACCAGTTCGAAAGCTGCGGCTTCATCCGCAGCCGCGCCGGTGTCGACTACCCCGATATCCAGTTCCATTTCCTGCCCATCGCCGTGCGCTATGACGGCAAGGCGGCGGCCGAGGGGCACGGCTTTCAGGCCCATGTCGGGCCGATGCGCAGCGCCTCGCGCGGGACGGTCGGCTTGCGCGGCCCCGACCCGGCAGCGGCGCCGGTCATCCGCTTCAACTACATGAGCGCGCCCGAAGACTGGGAGGATTTCCGCCGCGCCATCCGCCTGACGCGCGAAATCTTCGCACAGCCCGCCTTTGCTCCGTTCCTGCGCCACGAGATCCAGCCCGGGGCGGCGGTGCAGGACGACGACGCGCTCGACGCCTTCGTGCGCGAACATGTCGAGAGCGCCTATCACCCCTGCGGCACCTGCCGGATGGGGCGCGCGGACGACCTCGCCGCCGTGGTCGACCCGGAGGGGCGCGTGATCGGGGTCGAACGCCTGCGCGTCGCCGACAGCAGCGTCTTTCCCCTCATCACCAACGGCAACATCAACGCCCCTCGATCATGGTGGGCGAGAAGATTGCCGACCACATCCTCGGGCGCGTGCCGCTGTCGCCCGACAATGCCCGCCCCCGGGTCCATCCTGACTGGGAAACGTCGCAGCGCTAGGCCAGCGCGGGCGGCGCCGCGTCAATCCACCGTGTAGGGCAGCACGCCGCGCTCGTCGGGTTCCACCCGCAGGCGCCGTTCCAGCGGCGGCACCGAACGCTGGTGGCAGCCGGTGCGCTCGCAGATGCGGCACGAGATGCCGATGGGCTCGTAGGCGCGGGCATTGGTCATGTCCAGATCGTCGGCATAGACCAGCGCGTCGGCGTGGCGCACCTCGCATCCGAGCGCGATGGCGAACCGCCGCGTGGGCGCGCCATAGCTGCCGCCGGGCTTGCTGACGTCGCGTGCAAGCGAGATATAGCGCACCCCGTCGGGGGTCTCGGCCAGCTGGCGCAGGAACCTCCCCGGCGTCTCGAACGCGCGGTGCACGTTCCAGAGCGGGCAGGCGCCGCCGAAGCGGGCGAACTGCAGCCGCGTGGCCGAGTGCCGCTTGGTGATGGTGCCGGCCTGATCGACCCGGACAAAGAAGAACGGCACCCCCTTGGCGCCCGGCCGTTGCAGGGTCGAAAGGCGGTGGCAGACCTGTTCGATCGAGGCGCCGAAGCGGTTGGCGAGGATTTCCAGATCGTGCCGGCTGTCGCGGGCGGCATCGAGAAAGGCGGTGTAGGGCATCAGCGCGGCGCCGGCGAAATAGTTCGCCAGCCCGATCTTGGCGATAGCGCGCGCCGCCCCGGACTGAAAGCGCGCCAGATCGAGCGTCGCGTCCAGAAGCTTGTCCTGGGTCACGAGCGCCAGCTGGTGCAGCATCTGAAAGCCGCGCGTCTCGGGCCCTGCGCGCGTGGACAAATAGAGCGTGCCCGCCGCGCGATCGAACCGGCGCAGGGTCTCGCCGTCGCCGCCCGTATCGGTGCCGGTCACGGTGATGCCGAGCGCCTTCAGTCGCGCCTCGGCCAGCTCCGCCACCGGCCGCGACCCGGCGGTCGAGGCAAAGCGTTCGGCGGCGCGGTCGACGGCGTCGATGTAGTTGTCGCAATAGTGAAAGAAGTCGCGCACCTCGTCCCAGGGGCTGGGCTGCATGCGGCTGTCCTCGCGCCCCAGCGCCTCGTCGAGCGAGGCCAGCCGCTCGTGGGTCTGGCGATAGGCGCGATGGAGTTCCAGAAAGGCCCGCGCGAGCGCCGGCGCGTTCGAGGCGGTCAGCCGCAGATCGGTGAGCGGCGGCGGATCGTCGGCAAAGACCGGATCGGCCAGCGCCTCGCGCATGTCCGAGATCATCCGCTCGGCGTCTCCGGTCGAAAGCTCGGTGACGTCAAAGCCGAACTCCTGCGCCAGTGCCAGCACCACGGTGGTGCTTACGGGCCGGTTGTTGTTCTCCATCTGGTTGAGATAGGGCAGCGACACGCCGAGCTTGGCGGCGAAGTCCTTTTGCGTCAGTCCCAGCCGCTGGCGGGTCTCGCGCAGCTTGGCGCCGGCATAGAGTTTCTGGGCGGGCACGGGTGCGGCCTTTGCGAATTCGCGATCTGCCAAGAGTAGCTTTGCAAACCGCGCCCCGCAAGCCGCGTTTCAGAGGCGTTCGATGGCGATATCCTCGCGGGCGTAAAAGGCGATGTGATCCTTGATGGGTGCGACCGCCGCGATCGGATCCTCATAGCTCCAGGCCGTATTTTCCATCGTGCCGCTCTTGGTCACGATCGAGAAATGGGTGGCATCGCCCTTCAGCGGGCAGTGGGTGCGGCGGTCCGAGACATCGAGAAACGCCATCGCCACGTCCTTGCGCGGGAAATAGACCACGTCGGCAAGCCCGTCCTCGCTCAGCGTCAGCGCGTTCCTGCTATCCGCCAGAATGGCGCCACCGGCGCGCACGCACCATTTGCCTTCGGCCTTGCGGATTGCGATCTTGTTCATGCGGTCTCTCTCCCTCGACGCGTCTTTTCGGCGCCCTTCTACACTGTCTTTCCCGGCGGGCGCGAGTCCCGCGATGCCGCAGCCCGCCTCAGAGCGGTGCCGTCATCGCCGCCAGCCAGTCGCGCGCCGGCGGCGAGAGGCGCGGGCCGATCCTTTCGGCGCAGGTGGCGTGATAGGCGTCGAGCCAGTCGCGTTCGGGCGCGCTCAGCATTTCCGTCACGATCAGCCGGCGGTCGATGGGGGCAAAGCTGATCGTCTCGAAGTCGAGCCACCGGCCGGCGTCGCCACCCGGCAGCGGCTCGGCCTCGCGCACCACCAGCAGGTTCTCGATGCGGATGCCGAAGGCGCCCTCGCGGTAGTAGCCCGGTTCGTTGGAGAGAATCATTCCCGGCTCGAGCGTCACCTCGCTGAGCCGCGACAGCCGCTGCGGCCCCTCGTGGACGCACAGATGCACGCCCACCCCGTGGCCGGTGCCGTGGGCATAATCCTGCCCGGCCAGCCACAGCGGATAGCGCGCCAGCGCGTCGAGGTCGCGCCCGGCGAGCCCGAACGGCCAGCGCGCCCGGCTCATCGCGATCATCCCCCGCAGCACGCGGGTAAAGGCGGCGCGTTCATCGGCGCCCACCCGGCCCACCGGCAGCGTGCGGGTGATGTCCGTGGTGCCGTCCGCGTACTGACCGCCGCTGTCGAGCACCACCAGGTCGCCCTCCTCGATGAGGCGGTTGGTGGTCTCGCTCACCCGGTAATGCGCCAGTGCCCCGTGCGGCCCCGACCCGGCGATGGTGTCGAAGCTGAGGTCGAGCAGTTCGCCGGTGGCGCGGCGCTCGGCCTCGAGCCTGGTGACCACGTCGATCTCGGTCAGGGTGCCGGGGGCTGGGTGTCGAACCACGCCAGGAATTCGCAAAGCGCGGCGCCGTCGCGCAGATGCGCGCCCCTTGTGGCGGCGATCTCGGCGGGGGACTTGCGGGCCTTGGGCAGGATGCAGGGATCGTCACCCCAGACGATGGCGACACCGGCCTCGTCGAGTTGGCGCGCCACTTCGAGCGGCACACTGGCCTTGTCGAGCCGCACCGGCCCCGACAGCGTCCTCAGCCCCGGCAGGAAGGCGCCCGGCGGGCGGATCACCACATCGTCACCCAGATGCGCACGCACCGCGTCGTCAAGCTTGGCGGCATCCGCGAAGAGCGTCACCTGCCCGCCCTCGTGCAGGATTGCAAAGGCATGGGGCACCGGGTTCCGGGGGATGTCGGAGCCGCGGATGTTGAGCAGCCAGGCGATCGAATCGGGCAGGGTGATCACCGCCGCCGTTTGGCCGGCGTCGTGCAGGTTGCGGGAAAGGCGGGCGCGCTTGGCGGCGTGGGTCTCGCCGGCGAAACGATCGGGATAGACGCGCATCCGCCCCTGCGGTGGCGCCGGGCGGTCGGGCCAGATGCGGGCGATCATGTTCGGGCCGGGGCGCAGCTCGATGGCGCTGCCCGCGAGATCCGTCTCCAGCGTGCCGATCTGCTCGGGGGTGTAAAGCCAGGGGTCGAAGCCCACCGTGCCGCCCGCGCCCAGATGCTCGCGAAGCCACCGGGCCGGTTTGGTTTCCGGCCAGTCGACCGGGGTGAAGCTGTCGGTGTCGACCTGCGCCTTGACCTGGGCGCGGTAACGGCCATCGACGAACACTCCGGCGATGTCGGCCAGCACGACGCAGAACCCCGCCGAGCCGGTGAAGCCCGTGAGCCACGCGAGGCGCTCGTCGCCAGGCGCCACGTATTCGCCCTGATGCGCGTCGGCGCGGGGCACCAGGTATCCCGCCAGCCCCTCCGCCGCCATCGCCTCGCGCAGCGCGGCAAGACGCGGCGGCCCCTGTTCGGGACGGGCGGTATCGGTAAAGGATTGAAACATCGCGCATCCCCTCGTTCACAGAGGCCCCATTGCTAGGCGAGGCGCGCGGCAAGATCAATCGTCCGTGCATGCGTCCTGGCGGCGGCAGTCGAGGCCATCGGCCCGCTCGGGGAACGGGAAACCCCGGTGAAAATGCTTTCACTGCCCCCCTCGCCGGGGTTAGACCTCGAAGGCGGGCGCCCCTGTCCGGTGCCGGCCGGGGATGCGTCCGGCCGCCCGCCGGATCAGGGCGCCGGCAAAGGGAGGACGTCATGCGCCGCGCATTCCATGTGTTCTGGCTGGTTCTGGCGGGGCTTGCCGTCTTGCCGGCCGCCGCGCAACAGGCCGCCGATCTGGTCGCGCCCGAGGGCGCGGGGGCAGGGGCGGTGGCCACATCTGCCGCCACGGCCGACGCGCTGGCGGCAAAGGCCGCCGGACGGCCGGTCGCGGCGCGCGACTGGATGGTCGCGGCGGCCAACCCGCTGGCGGTCGAGGCCGGCGCGCGGGTGCTGGAAAGGGGCGGCAGCGCGGCCGACGCGATGGTGGCGGTGCAGGCGGTGCTGGGGCTCGTCGAGCCGCAGAGCTCGGGCCTGGGCGGCGGCGCGTTTCTGGTCTGGTACGATGGCGCGAGCGGGCAGGTGAGCACGCTCGACGGGCGCGAGACCGCGCCGCTGGCGGCGACGCCGCGGCTCTTTCAGGACGAGGGCGGCGCGCCGCTCGATTTCTACGACGCGGTGGTGGGCGGGCGCTCGGTCGGCGTGCCGGGAACGCCGGCGCTGCTCAAGGCGGCGCATGAGCGCTGGGGACGCGCCGACTGGGCCGGGCTTTTCGACGACGCGATCCGCCTCGCCGATCAGGGCTTTGCCGTCTCGTCGCGGCTGGCCATGGCGGTGGCGGGCGACGCGCCGCGGCTTGCGCGCTTTGCCGGCACACGCGCCTATTTCTTTCCCGAAGGCCGCCTGCCCGAGGTCGGGCAACGGCTCAGGAATCCTGCCTATGCCGACACCTTGCGCGTTCTCGCGCGCGAGGGACCGGCGCCCTTTTATACCGGCGAGATCGCGGCCGACATTGTCGCCACGGTTCGCGCCGCGCCCGGAAACCCCGGGGTGATGGCGCCGCTCGATCTGGCGATCTACCGGGTGAGGGAGCGCCCGCCGGTCTGCGCGCCCTATCGCGGATACCGGGTCTGCGGCATCGGGCCGCCCTCGTCGGGTGCGCTGACGGTCGGGCAGATCCTGGGGTTGCTTGCGCATTATGACCTCGCGGCGCTGGGACCCGAGAGCCCGCGCGCCTGGCGGCTGATTGGCGACGCCAGCCGGCTCGCGTTCGCCGACCGCGGCCGCTACATCGCCGACAGCGATTTCGTGCCGGTGCCGGTCGAGGGGCTGCTCGACCCCGATTATCTGGCAAGGCGCGCGAAATTGCTGGAAGGTGATACCGCCCTGCCGGAGGTTGCGCCGGGAGAGCCCGAATTCGACCACGCGCTCGACCGTGCCGATGGCGGGGCGCTCGAATTCCCCTCGACCTCGCATATCTCGATCGTCGACGGTTTTGGCAACGCGCTGTCGATGACCACCACCATCGAGAACGGCTTCGGCTCGCGGCTGATGGTGCGCGGGTTCCTGCTCAACAACGAGCTGACCGATTTCTCGTTTCGCAGCCATGTGGGCGGCGTGCCGGTGGCAAACCGCGTCGAGCCGGGCAAGCGGCCGCGCTCGTCGATGGCGCCGACCATCGTGCTGCGGGACGGCCGCCCGGTGCTGGTCGTGGGCTCGCCCGGCGGCAGCCGCATCATCGGCTATGTCGTCAAGGCCATCATCGCCCGGCTCGACTGGGGCCTGGACGTGCAGGCGGCGGTGGCGCTGCCCAACATGGTCAACCGCTTCGGCACCTTTGATGTGGAACTCGGGCGCGTGGATGAGGGGCTCGCCGCGTCTTTGGGGGCGATCGGGTTCGGTATCGAACGCCGGGTGCTCAATTCGGGGCTGCACGCGATCTCGCTCGGCCCCGAGGGCCTGCGCGGCGGCGCCGACCCGCGCCGCGAGGGGTGGCGCTGGGACGCTAGGCATCGTTGGCGGCTCTTGGGGTGTTGTCGTCCGGCCCGCGAGCGGGCCGGACATGCGCCCGACCGGCCGTCACGCCACAGGCGCGCCTGCGGCACGACGGCGGGCGCATTCGCGCCCACCCGGGCGGCCGCATGTCATCCGGTCGCGGACCGACGGGTTGTGTCGGGCGGCGCATCCCCAAGTAGGCCGGGCTTCAGCCCGGCTTTCCGGCTTTCCGGCGAATGCCGCCGGGCTGAAGCCCGGCCTACCCGCTGCTGCCTGCGAGGCCTGCGCATTGGCGGTTTCATGAATGCGATCCACTGCGGCATACGAGCGGCGCGCGCAATTGCGCCCTTGCCGGCGCGGCCGGGATTTGGAATAACCGCCCCGAGATCAAGGAGGTCGCCGATGCCCGCCCGTATCTACAAGCCCGCGCGCAATGCCATGCAGTCCGGCCTCGCCCGGACCAGGCAATGGGTGCTGGAGTTTCCCAACCGCAGCGGGCGCGACATCGACCCGCTGATGGGCTGGACCTCGTCCGCCGACACCCGCTCGCAGGTGCGTCTGCGCTTTCCCACCAAGGAAGCGGCGCTCGACTATGCCCGCGAAAACGGCATCGAGGCCATCGTGCAGGATCCGACCCCTCCGCGGCCCAACATCCGCGCGCGCGGCTACGGCGAGAACTTCTCGCCCGACCGCCGCGGCACCTGGACGCACTGAATCGGCCAAAAGAGCACGCGCACGGTTGCGTCAACCGGCCGCTATTGCCGGCCGGTTGGCGTTGATTTACCCTTAACCCGTTCCGGAATAATCAAAAAGACACGGAATGGGCAGTATGACACAGGCAACGCCGCGCCAGCGCGGCGGTTCGGGCAATGCCCGACATGGCGACCGGCATCTGCTGTCGCTGGGAAAGCTGCACTTTCTGGCCGCGTATTGCCCCTTGCACCGCAGGTTTCCGGCGGCTTGGCTCGCGCGCATCTTCGTGCCGGCGGTGAATTGTGACAGCGTGCGGTTTTTCGAGAATGACGATGGCGATACCTGCGCGGCGCTGATCTGGGCGCGGCTCTCGGACGCGGCGGCCGAGCGCATGCTGAGCGAAGGCCGCCCGCCGGCGGCCGCGGACTGGGCGGCGGGCGAGAACCTGTGGTTTCTCGACCTGCTGGCGCCCTTCGGGCATGGCCGCGTGGTGGCGCGCCACATTGCCCGCAACCCACCCCCGGAACCGTTCCGCTTTGCCCGCATCGATGCGGCCGGCAAGCTGCGCAAGGTTGTGCGCGGCGACGTCACCGCGCGGCCGGGCGAGCGGCTGGGCGCCAGCGCCCCGCCACCCATGGCCGAGGGCGTCTGATGGGCTTTCCCGTCCCCGATACCGGTTCGGTCACCGAAGACGACGATGTCGGCGGCGTCCTCACCGTCAGCGGCGACATCGACTACAGGTGGTTCGACGACACCGGCGACTGGACCGCCGAGACCATCACCGGCGCCTACGGCTCGCAACTCGTCATCGACGAGGACGGCAACTGGACCTACACCGCCGACAACTCGAACCCCCGCGATCCAGGCGCTCGACACCGGCGAGACGCTGACCGAGGTCTTCAACGTCAGCTCGGCGGGCGGTGCCTCGACCGTCACGATCACCATCCACGGGGTGGACGAGCCGCCCTGTTTTGTCGCCGGCACGCCCATCGACACGCCCCGGGGGCCCCGGCCGGTGGAAAGCCTGCGTGTCGGCGACAGGGTGCTGACGCGCGATCATGGTGAACAGGTGATCCGCTGGACCGGCGCGCGGGTGCTGGCCCTCGACGGGCCCGAAGACGTGGCCGCGCTGTTCGCTCCGATCCGACTGCGCGCGGGCTGCCTCGGCCCCAATGTCCCCGCGTGCGACCTGCTGGTCTCGCCCATGCACCGCGTGGTGATCCGTCATCCGCTGGTGGCGCTCCTGACCGGCAGCGACGAGGTGCTCTGTCCGGCGCGGCTCTTGCTCAACGGGACCACAGTGATGCAGGATCGCGTCGCCGAGGTCAGCTATCACCACCTGCTGTTCGATCGTCACGAGGTGCTGCGCTCGCATGGCTGCGACAGCGAGAGCTTCTATCCCGGCGAACTCGGTCTTGACGGCTTCGGCGCCGGCACCCGCGAAGAGGTGCTGACCCTTTTTCCGGAACTGCGCAGCCTTGCCCACGCCTACGGGCCGACGGCACGCCGCGTGACCAAGCGCCACGAGGCGCTGATCCTGGCTGACAGACTGGCGCGGGCTGCGCGGCCCGGCGACAAGGCCGCCTGAGGGGCGCCCGGCCGGGCGGGCGCGTGCCCGTCGCTGGCGCGACGGGCGGGTACTTCCAATCAGACGCGACACGCTATAGGCGAAAGCGGTGAGAGCGCCGTCGACATACCGCCACCACGCCCGTGCCGTTCTCGGCCTGGGGCTGCCGCTGATCGGCAGCCATGTGGCGCAGTTCGCCATCACCCTTACCGATGCGCTGATGCTGGGCTGGTATTCGGTCGATGCGCTGGCGGCCGAGGTGCTGGGCGGCACGTTCTTTTTCGTCCTGTTCCTGATGGGCTCGGGGTTCGCCTTTGCGGTGATGCCGCTGGTGGCTTCGGCGCGGGCGATGGGCGACGAGATACAATTGCGTCGGGTGACGCGGATGGGTTTCTGGGCCTCGACCATTTTCGCGGTGGCGGTGCTGCCGGCGATGATCTGGTCGGAGCCGCTCTTTCTGGCGCTGGGGCAGGGGGCGGGCGTCGCGGCGCTGGCGGCCGAATACCTGTCGATCGCGGGGTTCGCGATTCTGCCGGCGCTGCAGGTGATGGTGCTCAAATCCTATCTCGCGGCGCTGGAGCGCACGCGGGTGGTGTTGTGGGTGACCGTCGCCGCGGTGGCACTGAACGTGGGCGTGAACTGGCTGCTGATCTTCGGTCATCTCGGCTTTCCCGAACTGGGGGTGCGCGGGGCGGCCATCGCCTCGCTGTCGGTCAATATCGCCGCGCTGCTGGCGCTGGCGTTCTATGCGGCGGCGGCGTTTCCGCGACACATGCTCCTGCACCGGCTCTGGCGGCCCGATACGCAGGCGCTGGCCAGCGTCTTTCGTCTCGGTTGGCCGATCGGGCTGACCAATCTCGCCGAGATGGGGCTTTTCGCCGCCTCCGCGGTGATGATGGGCTGGCTGGGCAAGGTGCCGCTGGCGGCGCACGGGATCGCGATGCAGGTCGATTCGGTCGCCTTCATGGTGCATCTGGGGTTATCGAACGCCGCCACGGTGCGCGCGGGTCAGGCCTATGGGCGCGGCGACGGGCCGGGGTTGCGCGCGGGCGCGCTGGTGGCGCTGGCGATGTCGGGCGCGATGGCGCTGGCGACGGTGGTGCTGTTTCTGGCGGTGCCGGAATTCCTGATCGGCCTGTTCCTGAGCCCTTCCGAGCCCGACCGTGCCGGGGTGATCGCGCTGGGGACCGGGCTTTTGGCGGCGGCGGCGCTGTTCCAGCTCGCCGACGCGGCGCAGGTGATGGCGCTGGGCCTGCTGGAGAGGGGTGCAGGATACCCGCACCCCGATGATCATCGCCGCGCTCAGCTATTGGGGAATCGGAGTTCCGGCAAGCTACGTTCTGGGCTTTCCCCTCGGTCTTGGCGGGGTCGGGGTGTGGCTGGGCCTGGCGCTGGGCCTGGCCCTTGCCGGTATCCTCCTGCTGTGGCGTTTCTGGCGCCGCTCGGGCCGGGGTCTTGCCGCGCAGCCCGGCTGAGCCGGAAGGTCACAGCTTGCCGCGGGCGGCAAGCTCGCTCACCACCCGATCGGCCATCTTCGCGCAGCGGGTGCCGGCGAAGGGAAAGACCGATGCAAATCCGCCCTCGACCTGCGACTCCAGGCTGGTGCGCAGATGCCTTCGGGCGCGATAGAGCCGGGTCCTGACCGTGATCGGGTTGAGCGACAGGTCGCGGGCGATCTCGCGAAGCTTGAGGCCCTCGACCTCGTACAGCAGGAAGGGCAGCCGCAAACTGGGCGGCAGGTCGGCAACCGCCTGCTCGAGCAGCGCGCGGATCTGGGCGCGGCCGGTCAGGCTTTCGGGCCCTTCGGGCGACTGGCCGGGAAAGGCCGAGGATCTGGGGGGTGTCGGGTTCGGTCACGGTGTCGTAGCCTTCCTGCGGGCGCGCGCGGCGTGCCTGCATCCGTGCGGTATTGATGGCGATGCGGGTGATCCAGGTCGAGAACTGCGCTCGCCCCTCGAAGCGGTCGAGGCGGGTGAAGGCGGTGAGATAGGTCTCCTGCACCGCCTCTTCGGCCTCGGCGTCGCTGGGCAGGATGCCGCGGGCGATGCGGAAGAGGCGCGGATTGAGCCGGCGGACCAGCTCGCGGACGGCGGCCTCGTCGCCGGCGCGAACGGCGGCGACGAGATCGGCTTCGGATGCGCTCTTCGGCAGCGGCAGGGCGGCCCGGCGGTCTGGCAGCGCGGTCATGGCTTGTCCTCCCCGATGCGTCCGCTCACGAGGATGTCGCCGACCTCCGGAAGGGCCGCGAACGCCTCGGGCGCGATGTCCTCGGAGGCGGGCGCCGGCCCTTCCCAGCCCGGATCGCCGGGGCGGCCAACGACGATGCGGCCGACCATCGCGGCCATCTCGTGCGGGATGCAATAGTAGTCGTAGACGCCCGGCGCGTCGAGCGTGACCTCGAAACTCTCGCCGGGCATCAGGAACCCGCTGTCCCAGGACGCTGCGGCGCTCGGTATCCGGCGCGCGCGGTCGTAATTGTCGGGGTGATAGGCGGTCGCGGTATGGCTGTTGCCGGCGTCCTCGTTGACGAACCGCACCGTGGTGCCCGGAGCGACGGCCAGCCCGTGCGGCGAGAACCAGATGCGCTCGCCGCGTGCGGTGCCGCGCATCGCGATCACCTCCGTCTGCGCGGCGCGCCCGGGGCGGGGCAGGAGGAGGGCGGCACAAAGGCCACCCCCCAGAGCGAGGAACCGACGGCGTGCGGGTCTCATTTCGCCAGCCGCTCCTTGGCGGCGGCGTCATGGTAGAGAACCACATGCGCGTGCGGTTTTTCCACACCGGGGTGACCGGCGTTGTAGTAGATGTCGACGCCGCTGACGGTCTGCGAGCCCACGCCGAGCCCGTCATAGGCGGTGCCGTTTTCAAGCTCTTCGAGCGGCGTCATGTAGACCGTGGCCGAGAGTTTCCCGTCGTGGTCGTAGGACAGGAACGGGCCGGCGGGCAGCGTGGCGGGATCGACGAAGAGCGTGCCGAGACCAGGCAGGAACTCGGGCAGGGGCAGCACGTCGCTGACCTGCACGTAAGGCTCGCCCGGAGGTGCGGATTGCAACGCCTCTTCGGCGTGGCCGAAGGCCGGTGCGGTGACGAACAGGGCGGCAGCGACCGCCAGCGGGAGAGAATATCTCATGTCGTGTCCTTTTCCATTGATAGAGGGCCAGTCAAAGGCTCTCGAACCATTGGATGCAGGGAGGACCGAAAATGTTCGCGATTATTTTCGAAATATTTTCTGCGCCGCCGGCCGCAAGCCGGAATCGCGCCCGCGCTTCAGCCCTGGCGCGCCTTGATCAGGCGTTCGGCTTTCTTGCGCACCAGCACCGCGCGCAGGTCGTGCATCGCCAGCAACAGCGCGTCGGTGACCGCATCGAGCTGGTCGTCGTCGGCCTTCGATTGCGCCCAGTGGGTGGTGAGGTTGAGGTGGTCGATCGCGCGGCGGATGTCGTCGATGTCGCGCAGGGCGAGGATTTCGCGGCGCTCGGCCATCCATTCCTCGATCACCGCGATGTCGCGGTCGGTGAGCTCGCGCTCGCCCTGCGGCTTGATCTGGCCGTTGCGGATGTTGACGACCGCGATCTGGTCCATCTCGATGCGGCGCTGGCGGTTCTCGGTATCGACGAGAAACACCAGGGCGCCGTTCTCGCGCACCCGAAAATAGTATTCCGGCAACTCGTCCGACATTGCCCCTCGTTCGTTCGCCCCGCGTCGGGGCGCGTTCCGCCTTTACCTCAGCGCGGCGCAGAAGCCCTCGATGCGCGCGCAGGCCTCTCGCAGCGCCGCGTCCGAGGTAGCGTAGCTGACGCGGAAGCACGGGGAAAGCCCGAATGCCGCGCCGTGGACCACGGCGACGCCGGCCTCCTGCAGCAGCGCGGTGGCGAAATCCTCGTCGCTGTCGATCCTGCGGCCGCCTGCCGTGGTTCGCCCGATCAGCCCGGCAATCGAGGGGTAGACGTAGAACGCACCCTGCGGTGTCGGGCAGTCGATGCCGTCGATCGCCCTGAGCGCGTCCAGCACCAGATCGCGGCGGCGGGCAAAGGCGCGGTTGTTGTCGGCGATGAAATGCTGCGGGCCATTGAGTGCCTCGATCGCAGCCCACTGGCTGATGGTGCAGGGGTTCGAGGTCGATTGCGACTGCAGCTTGCGCATCGCCGCGATCAGCGGTTCGGGCCCGGCGCCGTAGCCGATGCGCCAGCCGGTCATGGCATAGGCCTTGGACACGCCGTTCATCGTCAGGGTGCGGTCGATCAGCCCCGGCTCGACCTGTGCCGGCGTGCAGAATTCGAAGCCGTCATAGACGAGATGCTCGTAGATGTCATCCGAAAGCACCCAGACATGGGGCGCGCGCATCAGCACCTCGGTCAGCGCCCCCATCGCCGCGCGCCCGTAGCCCGCGCCGGTGGGGTTCGAGGGCGAATTCAGGATCACCCAGCGCGTTTTCGGCGTGATCGCCGCCGCCAGCGCCTCGGGGCGCAGGCGATAGCCGTCCCCGGCGCGGGTCGGCACGATCACCGGCTCGGCGCCCGCCAGCCGCACCATGTCGGGATAGCTGACCCAGTAGGGCGCCGGGATCACCACCTCGTCGCCGGGGTTGAGCGTGGCCGTCAGCGCGTTGTAGAGCACCTGCTTGCCGCCCGAGCCGATGCTGACCTGCGACGGCCGGTAGTCGAGCCCGTTCTCGCGGCGGAACTTGGCGCAGACCGCCTCTTTCAGTTCGGCCAGCCCGTCGACGGCAGTATAGCCCGTGCGCCCTTCCTCGATGGCGCGGATGCCGGCGGCGCGGATGTTTTCGGGGGTCGGAAAATCGGGCTCGCCGGCGCCCAGCCCGATGACGTCGCGGCCCTTGGCGCGCAACTCGCCGGCCAGTGCGGTGACCGCCATGGTGGGCGACGGGCGGACGCGGGAAAGTGTCGCGGAGAGGGAAATCATGGCGCGCTCCGGTTGGAATGCGGGCCCGGAGCACCTATAGTCGCCCCCGAGCGCCGGTAAGACATGTCAAACCCGAGCGGCCGGGGCTTGTAAAGACCATCCGTGGAGAATCGCGAGAGAAAGGACTGCCCATGAACGCCGAAACCAACGAAGGCTGGTACGACCCCGAGGCGACCACCTTTGGCGACCGGGTCGCGGGGGCGCGCGAACGCACCGGGATGAGCCAGGCCGATCTGGCCAAGCGGCTGGGGATCAAGCTCAAGACGCTTCGGGCGTGGGAAAACGACCTCAGCGAGCCGCGCGCCAACAAGCTGTCGATGATGGCGGGGCTGCTCAACGTCTCGCTGCTGTGGCTCCTGAGCGGCGAGGGCAACGGGCCGGCGGCGCCCGAGGACGGGGCCGAGCTGTCGAGCGACGTGGCCGATCTTCTGACCGAGATCCGCGACATCCGTGCGCACCTCATGCGTTCGACCGATCGGCTGGGACGGCTGGAAAAGGCGCTGCGCCAGCAACTGAAGGAAGAGGCGGTTGCCTGAGCCGCGCGCCGCGGGCGAGGATGCGGGCGACCGGCTGAAACGGCTCCGGATGCGCTCGATACGCCGCGGCATCCGCGAGATGGACCTTATTCTCGGCCGCTTTGCCGACGGCGCGCTGGCAGATCTGCCGGAGGACGAGTTGCGGCTTTACGACGTTCTCCTGGCGGAAAACGATCACGATCTCTACCAGTGGGTAAGCGGACAGGCCGCGCCCCCGGCGCGGTTTTCCGCCCTCATCGCGCGCATCGCGCGTCTTTCGGCTCCGGCTGGCTGAGCCCGGTTTTCGCGGTCTTTCGCGGCCGTTTACCCGTTCTTGGGGGTTTGCGGGCTATCACGGGCTCTGTTGCTGAACTTGACGGAGCCGAGGATGAGCTTGCACACCCCCCCGCGCTGGCGGCCGAACAGCAGAGTTTCATGTCGGGCTATCTCGATGCGCTGGCGCTGGTGGAACGCCTGCACCGGCTGCTGCTCGATGTCATCAAGGACGAGTTCGAGCGTCTCGGCGTGCTTGATGTCAATGCCGTGCAGGCGCTCCTGATGTTCAATGTCGGCGACAACGAGGTCACGGCGGGTGAGCTCAAGACGCGCGGTTATTACCAGGGCAGCAATGTCAGCTACAACCTCAAGAAACTGGTGGACATGGGCTACATGCATCACCAGCGCTGCGAGATCGACCGCCGCTCGGTGCGGGTGCGGCTGACCGAAAAGGGCCGCGGCATCCGCGAGATCGTCGCCCGCCTGTTTGCCGGGCACGCGCGCGGGCTGCAGGACAAGGGCGTGCTTGGGGTCGACGGGATCGACCGGATCAACGCCTCGCTGCGCCGGGTGGAACGGTACTGGAGCGACCAGATCCGCTATATCTACTGACACGGCCGCCGGGGCTGGGCGGGTTGCGCCAGATCGAAACCTTTCGCGGCCCGCCGCCCGTGTTGCAGATCGGCCGCTCCGGCGGGCCTTCAGGCTCACCAGTGGCCGGTGTTCTCCATGCTGGCCCAGGGCTCCTGCGGCGCCAGCGCCTCGCCTTCCTGCAGCAGTTCGATCGAGATGTTGTCGGGGCTGCGCACGAAGGCCATGTGCCCGTCGCGCGGCGGGCGGTTGATGGTCACGCCGTTTTCCATCAGGTGCCGGCACATCTCGTAGATATTCTCGACCGAATAGGCGAGGTGGCCGAAATGGCGGCTGTCGGAGGGCAGCCCTCGTCGCCGTCCCAGTTCCAGGTCAGCTCGACAGGGCAGTCCTCCTGCCCCTCGGGCGCCATGAAGATCAGCGAAAAGCGGCCGGCGTCGCTGTCGATGCGCCGGGTTTCCCTCAGCCCCAGAAGCTCGTAGAATCGCATGGATTTTTCCAGGTCCTTGACCCGGACCATGGTGTGCAGGTAGCGCACGCGCATTGTCTGTCTCCTTTTGACGGTTCGGAAGAGGATAGGCGTGGCGAGCCGGTTGTCGAGGCCGGGGCGGCCCGGTGGGATCAGAATTCCGAGCGGATGCCCAGCGATATCGCGCTCAGATCGACATCGAAGCGGCTGATGTTGGAGCGGCTGCGCTCGGCGGTCAGCGACAGTTCGGGCACGAAACCCATGTAGCTCCAACCGGCAAAGCTGGCGGTGGCGCCGCCAAACCACGAATCGTCCACCCGCCCGCCGGGCACCGGAGTGATGACCCAGTATTCGTCGTAGTCGAGCGTGCTGTGGCCGAGCGTGAAGCTGATTTTGGCCGGCCCGATGCTGCGCCCCATCGCATAACTCATCTGCGCCGACCATTGCCGCGAGGTGCGGTTGACGCCGTCGCTGTCGATGTCGCGGTAAAGCAGGTCTGCCCGCAGGCTGCCGCCGCCCGTCAGTCCCCGGGCAAGGCCCGCGACCGCCGACCAGACCGAGGCATCACGGCTGCCGGCGACGCGCCGGCCGTTTTGCTCCTCGAAATGGGTGCCGAGGCTGAGGCTCAGCCGCTCGCCCAGCTTCTGCACCCGGCTGATCCCGACACCGGCGAAATCGTAGTACGGCGCGCGCCCGTACCATGTCCGTCCGCCATTCAGCTCGAACCGCCAGTAGCCGTCCTTGCCCGGTGCCCAGACGTGGGCCACGCCCAGCTGCGCCCGCAGGGACGAGATGTCGCTGCCGCTGATCCCCGCCACCGGGTTGTTCAGGCGCACCTCGTTCGACAGCACCCGTCCGGTCAGGCGGGTCTCGACACCCTCGGCCTGATGAATGCGGTAGGCGCCGATCATGTCGGTCTTGGCGACGATGCCGGGGATGGCTTGCGCGCTGGGGCTGAGCGCGCCCACCAGCGGCGACCCCTCGATCAGGTTCCAGGGGCTGTTGGCGCCGTTGTTGACGTTGTCCGAGGGCGTGATCGAAAAGCGCAGGTTGAAGCTGAGCGGGTTGCGGTGGCGCACGTTGCGAAAGGCGGTGACATAGTCGCGGCGGACGTCCTCGCTCGGCGCGTAATGCACGGCGCGTCGCAGCCAGAGTTGCGAGGCGGTCAGCCGTTCGTCGGCAAAGGCCAGCTCGGCGGCCAGTTTCGCCGCCTCGAAACGCTGCACGTCCGTCCTTGCGGTCCGGTAGGCCCGCGCCGCGGCGTGCTGGCCGGTGCGGTACTGCGTCAGCTGGCCCAGGGCGCGGGCGCGGATGAAATGCGCGTGCCCGTTTTCGGGATTGGCGGCGAGCAGTCCTTCGGAGAGGGTCAGCGCGGTCCTGGGCTGGCCCTTGCCCAGCGCCTGCTGCGCCAGCGCCTGCGCCTGCGGCAGCGACAGGCGCACCGCCGGCGCCTGTGGCGGCTGCTGCGGTCCCGCGGTCGCTGGTCCGCACACACCCGCAAGCGCAATCAGACAGGACAGAACAGCCGGCAGTACCGCCGCCAGATGCTGCCGGTCAGGGCGTGCCGGCATCGGGATTGACGCTGCCGCAGATTGGCGAGCTGCCCGGAATCCGCACTGGTCGAGCACAAAGATGCCGCTTTCCGCTTCGCCATCAAGACCAAGATTCTGACCGACGCCGTCGAACTGGCTCAACTGGACACCGCCTGCGACGCTGTCTGAGTCCGTGCCGCCGAAGATGCCGGCATAACTGCCGATCGAGTATGCTTGAATCGGCGCCTGACAGTGGATCGCTCGTATCGTATTCAACCGTGCCGGCAAAGGTGCCGTCGGCGGCGATATCGGTCACCACCAAAACGATTGATGGAAGTTCTGAAATCACGTTGAGATCGGTATCCAGAAGCTCGCGGTTGAAGATGTTGCCCTCAACTGCATTGTCAGCAAAATCGGCGTTGATGAAGGTGTCGCCGTGGATGATCAGCGCCTGCGGCACCACCAGCTCGGGATCATCCGACACCGGCGGTAACAGGTCGCTGCCGTTGGGATCACCGAGGTTGGTGAGTCCGACATAGCGGCCGGCATAGGTAACGAGACCGGAATCCGTAGTCACATCGGGCGGGTCATAGGCACCGTCGCGTTCGAGATAATAGCCCATGAACGCCCGGTTGCGCGGGCCGGGGCTGGAGATCGCCGCCGCGCGTACCGCGCCGCCGGTGCTCTGGCCGGCGTAGGCGGTGAAGTGACGGTCGCCCGCGTCCTCCTGCACCGTAAAGGCCACGTAGCCGTCCTGGTCGAGCGCCGGCGCGCGCCGGTAGGTGGCGCTGTAGGGCACCTCGTCAAGCGACATGCCTTCGACTTCCAGTGTGCCGGCACCCGCGTTGTACGCGACCCGGGTTACCTGACCCCCGATGGTGGTGGATACTGAGGCTTTGACCTCGGTTCCGCCTCCGCCCCCGGTTCCGCCCCCGCCAGCGCCATCGTCGCCGGAGTTGAACGGATTTGAGCCGGCCGAACACGCCGCCAGGACGGCGCACGCCAGCAGGCCTGCCACTTTCTGTGCCATGATGTGTACTGCCCTCGATAGGTATTCTTTTTCGTGTTTTGAATGAAAATCAGAGCATTACCGGGCCAAGTCAATGTTTGACTGGCGGCGATGCACGGGAAAGTTGCCACTGTTGCACACCCGCCCATACAGAGTGTTGCTGTTTGTAAGAAGGCCGCCGCAAGATATAGTGGGCGCCGACTCACACTTGTGGAAAGGACGGATCATATGCCCCTCACGCCTGAACAGCGCGCCGAGATCGACGCCCAGCGCGCCGACGCCCGCCAGACCCTGCGCGCCGTGGCCGAGGGCATGGAGGCGCATCTCTACACCGCCTATCCGGTGCTCGATCACGGGTTTGTCCGGGTGATCGACTACATGGGCGATGACGCCGCCATCTGTCAGGCGGCGCGGGTGAGTTACGGCAAGGGCACCAAATCGGTGTCGGGCGACGAGGGGCTCATCCGCTACCTGATGCGGCACTGGCACTCGACCCCGTTCGAGATGTGCGAGATCAAGCTGCACGTCAAGCTGCCGGTCTTCGTGGCCCGGCAGTGGATCCGGCACCGCACCGCCAACGTCAACGAATATTCGGCGCGCTATTCGATCCTCGACCGCGAGTTCTACATCCCCGCGCCCGAGCATGTCGCGGCGCAATCCGAGGTCAACAACCAGGGCCGAGGCGAGACGCTGACGGGCGAGGAGGCCGCGCGTGTGCTCGACATCCTCAAGACCGACGCCGCGCGCTGCTATGACAATTACGAGGCGATGATCAGCCAGGAGGGGCAAAAGGGGCTGGCGCGCGAACTGGCGCGGATGAACCTGCCCGCCAACATCTACACGCAATGGTACTGGAAGACCGACCTGCACAACCTGCTGCATTTCCTGCGCCTGCGCGCCGATATCCACGCCCAGTACGAGATCCGCGTCTATGCCGAGGAGATCTGCAAGCTGGTGGCCGACTGGGTGCCGTTTGCCTGGCGCGCGTTCGAGGATTACCGCCTGGGCGGCGCGGCGCTGTCGGGCAAGGCGCTCGACTGCGTGCGCCGGATGATCCGGGGCGAGGCGGTGACGCGGGAAAGTTCGGGCATGTCGGCGGGCGAATGGCGCGAGTTTCAGGAGGTGATCGCGGGCTGAGCACGCACCACGCGGTTTGCGGGTACACCCTGAAAGGGGCCGCCCCCGGCGACTCCCCCACCCCCGAAACCCTTTTGACAGCGCGGCCGATGCCGGTACCATTCCCCAGTCACCCAAGGGATCGCCGTTTCAGTTCAGGAGGATACCATGCGCATTCCGACCCTTGTCGCCGTTGCCGCCCTTGCCGCCGTTACCGCGCTGCCCGCGTTCGCGGGCGGGGTGCGGGTCTACACGGTGCCGACCAATGCCAATTACTGCCCGGCCGGGTTGCAGCCCGTCAGTATCGACGGCTCGATCTCCTGTGGGCAGCCCAACACCCATGTCACCTGGTACGAGATGAAGCGCCATCCGGTGCGGTGGACCTATCATTCGCGCGCGGTGACCTGCGCCGAGGGGCAGAAGGGCTGCGGCTGAGGCCGCGCCAGCCCCGCGCGATCGCAGCGCCGTTGGGTGCGGCCCGCGATCGCGGGCCGCGGCCTGACTGTGGAAAAGTGGGGGGCTGCCGCCGGCAGAGCCGGCCCTTGGCGCATCGGGGCGCGTCAGAGCAGTTTCAGCTCGCCCGCCATCATGCGCCCGTCGCGCCCGTTCTGCAATTCGTAGCCGACCTTCTGGTCGTCGGCGAGCCCGGTCAACCCGGCCTGCTCCACCGCCGAGATATGCACGAACACGTCCTTGCCGCCGTCGTCGGGGGCGATGAACCCGTATCCCTTGCTGGTATTGAACCATTTCACGGTGCCTGTCGGCATGCCGCACTCCTTCCTTTTCGTCCAGTCCCCGGGTAATGCCGGGCCATGCCACGCTCTGGCCCGGCATTACCCGGCCGCATGAGCGCCGGAGACAGGCCGAATTGGCGGCGTGGCGGTTAGATGATTGCATCGGTTCGGCAAAAAGCAAGCAAAACCGGCGTGATCTTCTCCGCGCGGCGGGTTATGGGACGGCACCGGGCAAGGGGGCGCTGCGATGATCCTTTACGGGCTGAAGACCTGCGATACCTGCCGCAAGGCATCGAGGGCGCTGCCGGCCGCGGAATTTTGCGATGTGCGCGCCGAGGGTGTGCCCGAGGATGTGCTCGCCGCCGCCCATGCCCGGTTCGGCGCGGCGCTGATCAACACCCGCTCGGCGACGTGGCGGGGGCTGGACGCGAACGGGCGCGCCGCGCCGCCCCTCGATCTGATCCGCCGCCATCCGGCGGTGATGAAACGGCCGCTCATCGTCGACGGAGACGAGATGCATCTGGGCTGGGGACCGGAGGTGCGCGCGAAACTGCTTGGATAGGGCGCATACGGCCCCTATCTGGGGGAGAGGCAGAAGGAGGACGAGATGCGCAACGCGGCGCTTTTGCTGGGGGTGATCGGCGGGCTGCTGGCCCTCGTGGTGGGGTTCTTCAGCTACGGCTATACCGAGGTCATCGACCGTTACGGCGAGGTTCGCGGGCTTGCCGAACAGGTCGAGAATGTCGGCCTGATCCGCACTGTCAGCTTTGTCGCGCCGCTTCTGGCCATCGCCGGGGCGGGATGGCGCGGATCCGCGCGTTCTGGGGCGGCATCCTGATGCTGGTCTCGGCGGGGATGATGCTCTACGCCTTCGATTTTGGGGTGTTCACCATGTTTCCCATCGGCATGACCGCGCTGGGCGGGCTGATGGCGCTGGCCGCCGGCCGCCCGGATGAGCCGAAATCGCATTTCTGAGGCTGGTCGACGGTCCGCGGGTCCGAAATCCCGAACGGAGTCCGGACCGCTCCCTTTTCAGGAAAGCGGCCGCGCCCCGGCTGACATCAGCCGGTCGAGCGAGACCGGCCCCGCGCCCCTGACCACCAGCACCAGCAGCACGAACACCCAGAGCGCGCGCTGGTCGAGGATGACGCCGCCCGGCGCGGTGTCGAACCACGCCCCGACCGTTGCGGGCTCGGCAATGGCGCCGTGCCCGTAAAGATCGGTCAGCGACTGCAGCACGACAAGGCCGATCATGCCCAGCGCCGCCAGCCGGGTCAGCAGGCCGAGCACGATCAGCGCGGGCAGGGCGAATTCCGCCCAGGTTCCCGCCGTCACCACCGCCCAGTGAAGAAACGACAGCTCGCCGATGTCATGGCCGGCGGCCTCCATCGCGCGGGGGAAAATCTGGGTGTAGGCACCGGGCGAGGGCCGGAACAGTCCCGAAACCCCGTCGCCCAGCTTGGTCAGCCCCGCGGCCCAGTAATAGCCGGCAAGGATCGCCGCGAAGAGGAACCGCGCCAGCGTCGGCAGCAGCCAATCGGCGCGCTCGAGCCGGGCCAGGATCGCGTCGTGGATGGATATCAGCCTGGTCACGCGCCGGTTTTTCCCGGCTCGATACCGGCGATGGCGCTTGTGCCCAACAGCAGTGTCAGAGCAGCGGCGAGGTTGAAATCCGCCGCCGCGCCGGTTGCGTGCTCATGGGCCTGTCCGAGCGTTTCGCCGGCGATCAGCGCGACGATGAACGCGGCTGTGGCGGTGTCGATGACGGTCATTTGCGGATCGAATCCGGGGCGGGTGACGAGCGTGTTCTGCGCGCCCGGCCGGGGTTTGAGGCCGTTTTCCATGTTGAAGGCCCAGATCGCGTGAACCGGCCATCGCGACCGCACCAGCCGCACCGCCGGCGCCAGCCGCAGGCGCACCCCGACGAGCGCCTCCGGCGGCAGGGTTTCCAGCGTGGCCGCGTTGGCCGGCACCGCGTCGGCTGCGTGATACGAAAGCCGCAGCGCCTGTTCCAGCCGCGCCACATCCGCGAGGTAGCCCAGATGCGAAAGCGGTGCGAAGCCCTCCAGGAAGTCCGGAAAATCGGCGCCGTACTGCAACAGCATCGGGTTGCGCGGCGGATGCCGGCGCAAGAAGACGCCGGCGACCTTTTTGAAGTTCTCCGCCCCGATCAGCCGGTTGATGCAGGGAAAGCCGAGCTCCAGCGCCTCGGTCAGGCTGACCGCGACGTTGTTGCGGTAGACGTCGAAGCGTTTGCCCGCGGGTCGCCCGCGCCGGTCGGTCAGGCCCGGCGGGGCAGGGTGCGTGCTGTCGAAAAGCGCGTCGTGAAAGGCGGATTGTGCGACGCTCATGCCGGCACCTTGCCGAGCGCATTCAGCACGACACCGGCGCGGGCGGCTTCGGCCGCCAGCACCGGCCAGTCGGGAATGTCGGCATCCCGTTCGATCAGGATCGGCTTGGCCCCGGCGCGCGCCAGCGTGTAATCGAGCAGCGCCCAGACCGGTTCGGCCACCGCGCGGCCGTGGCTGTCGATCAGAATCGCCGCGCCCTCGCCGTCCTCGTCGCGGTCGTGGCCGCCGAGATGGATCTCGCCGACCCGCGCCAGCGCGAAGGCGTCGATATAGGTGCGCGCGTCGAGACCCAGATTGGTGGCCGAGACAAAGACGTTGTTGACGTCGAGAAGCAGCCCGCAGCCGGTGCGCCGCGCCACCTCGTCGAGGAATTCGGTCTCCGACCAGGTGCTCTCGGCGAAGGCCAGATAGCTCGACGGGTTTTCCAGCAGCATGCGCCGGCCGAGCGCGTCTTGCACCTCGTCGATGTGACCCACGACCCGGGTCAGCGTGGCCCGGGTATAGGGCAGGGGCAGCAGGTCGTTGAGGAAATGGCCCTCGTGGGTGGACCAGGCCAGATGTTCGGAAAAGCTCGCCGGGTTCAGCCATCCGCACAGATGCCTGAGCCGCGCCAGATGGTCGGGGTCGAGCCGCCCCTCGCCACCGATCGAGAGGCCCACCCCGTGTACCGAGATGGCAAAGCGTTCGGCCAGCGCGCGCAGCTGCGCCAGCGGCCGCCCGCCCGCACCCATGTAGTTCTCGGCGTGAACTTCCAGCCATTCAACCGGGCTGGCATCGTCCATGATCGCGGTGAAATGCTGCGGTTTGTAGCCGACGCCGGGGGCGGATGGCAGCCGGTCGAAGAGGGCGGAGCGGTCGGGCATGGGTCACCTGCTGAAACGTGCGGCGGGGCATGCGCGGACACGGCGTGGCGCATGCCCCGGTTTCACCGATCACGACTGCGGCAGGTCGCGGTCGAGCTCCTCAAGGCTGCCCATGCGGCCGCCCGGCAATTCGATCTGCGTGCAGGTGCCGGCCTCGACCAGCGTCCGGGCATTGCCCTGGTAGTCGACCGTCGAGGTGCCCGCGCAGGTGGTGCCGGCGCCGGCCTTGCAATCGTTTTCGCCGGCCATGGCAACGCCAAAGCATTTTTCCTGCCCGGCGGCATTGGCGGAAGTGGAATGGGCGGCGAGCGCGGCGGTGATGGCGCCGGCCAGTGCCGCGATCTTGACGGTGTTGTTCATTGCATGTCTCCCTTTGGATGTGGCATTCGCTGCTCGGGTCCGGTGGTGAGGCATCGCCCAGTTGCCGAACCGGTGGTGTCCAAAGGATAGGTGACGGCGCCGTTCAATTGCGATTCACGACGGTGTGACGCACGCGCCTGTCAAGTCCTGTCAACGGGAGGATTTCGGCAGGCGCTTGAAAAATATGTGAAAACGGCCGAGCCTTGGCGTCCGGGCAGCAGAATGTTTCAGCCTTGCGCCGCCGGGACGCTGGGGATGTTACAACAGATCGGGCGGCGTCGCCTCGCGCGCGAGCGCGGCGCTGGCATCAATGAGAGAAAGCGTTTCGGTGCGCTTTTCGCCCAGCCGGCGCAGGGTGACGGTGCGGTCCTCGACCTCGCGCGTGCCGCAGGCCGGGATCACCGGCACCTTGCCGACCGAATGTTCGCGGACCTTGTAGTTGATCTTTTCATTGCGGGTGTCGGCCTCGGCGCGCACGCCGGCGGCGACCAGTTGCTCGGTGACCTCGCGCACGTAGTCATCCGCCTCCGACACGATCGAGGCCACCACCACCTGCCGCGGCGCCAGCCAGAACGGCAGCTTGCCGGCGTAGTTCTCGATCATGATGCCGATGAAGCGCTCGAAGCTGCCCAGGATCGCACGGTGCAGCATGTAGGGGCGATGCCTGGCGCCGTCCTGGCCGACGTATTCCGCATCCAGCCGTTCGGGCAGGTTGGGATCGACCTGGAAGGTGCCCAGCTGCCATTCCCGCCCGATCGCGTCGGTGAGCTTGAAATCCAGCTTGGGTCCGTAGAAGGCGCCTTCGCCGGGGTCGATCTCGTAGGCGTTGCCGGTCTTCTTGATCGCGTTCTCCAGCGCCGTCTCGACATAGTCCCAGCTTTCCTCCGAGCCGACGCGCTTTTCGGGGCGGGTCGACAGCTTGATGTCGAAACTGTCGAAACCGAGATCGCGGTAGACGCCGGCCAGCATCCGGATGAAACGCGCGGTCTCGTCCTCGATCTGGTCCTCGGTGCAGAAGATATGCGCGTCGTCCTGGGTAAAGCCGCGCACCCGCATCAGCCCGTGCAGCGCGCCCGAGGGCTCGTAGCGGCTGCACGAGCCGAACTCGGCCATCCTGAGCGGCAGGTCGCGATAGGATTTGAGCCCGTGGTTGTAGATCTGCACGTGGCCGGGGCAGTTCATCGGCTTGAGTGCGTTGATGCGCTTTTCACGGGCGTGTTCCTCGTCGACCTCGACGATGAACATGTGCTCCTGGTAGTTTTCCCAGTGGCCGGATGCCTCCCACAGCTTGCGGTCGACCACCTGCGGGGTGTTGACCTCGACATAGCCGTTCTCGCGCTGGCGGCGGCGCATGTAGTCCTGCAGCGTGATATAGATGCGCCAGCCATTGGGATGCCAGAAGACCTGGCCCGGGGCCTCCTCCTGCATGTGAAAGAGTTCCATCTCGCGGCCCAGGCGGCGGTGGTCGCGGCGCTCGGCCTCTTCGAGGAAGTGGAGATACGCCTTGAGCTTGTCGCGGCTGCTGAAAGCGACACCGTAGATACGCTGCAACATGGCGCGGTCCGAGTCGCCGCGCCAGTAGGCGCCGGCGATCGACATCAGCTTGAAGGCGTCGGCCGGCACCTGCCCGGTGTGCTGCAGATGCGGGCCGCGGCACAGATCCTGCCAGTGCCCGTGCCAGTACATCCGCACCGCCTCGCCCTCGGGGATCGCCTCGACCAGCTCGACCTTGTAGTGCTCACTCGTCTCCTCGTAGTGGCGGATGGCGCGGTCGCGGTCCCAGACCTCGGTGGTGACCGGGTCGCGGGCGGCGATGATCTCCTTCATCCGCGCCTCGATCAGGCCCAGATCCTCGGGCGTGAAGCGGTCCTCGCGGTCGAAGTCGTAATACCAGCCCTTCTCGATCACCGGGCCGATGGTGACCCTGGTTTCGGGCCAGAGCTCCTGCACCGCGCGGGCCATGATGTGGGCGAGGTCGTGGCGGATCAGCTCGTTCGCGGGCGCCTCGTCCTTCATCGTGTTGATGGTAATCGCGGCGTCGTGCTCGATCGGCCATTGCAGATCCCAGTGGCGGCCGTCGACATGCGCCGATATGGCCTTTTTCGCCAGCGAGTTCGAGATCGAGGCGGCGACCTCGGCCGCGGTCACGCCGCGATGGTATGCGCGCGAGTTGCCATCGGGGAATGTCAGGGATATCTGGGCCATCGGCCTTGTCTCCTCGTCGGTCTGGCGCCCACTAAACGCCCGGTTGCGGGTATATGGTCCGAGCGCTTTCTGGCGCGCGGGCGAGGCTGAGTCAAGGTCGGGGCGGGGCGCGAAAACGGTTTGAACGCGCCGTGCTCGCGGTGCAGGATGCGCCCCGCGGGGGAGGGCACGATGACGCAAGCCGAGTATCTGACGACGAAAGAGGGCCGCAAGATCGCCTGCCGCCGGCGGCGGGGGCGCGCGCCGGGGGTGGTGTTCCTCGGCGGCTTCAAGTCCGACATGGAGGGCACCAAGGCGCTGTTTCTCGAGGACTGGGCGGCGCGGACCGGGCACGCCTTTCTGCGGTTCGACTATTCCGGTCACGGGCAGTCCTCGGGCGCGTTCACTGACGGGACCATCGGCGACTGGGCCGGGGACGCGATGGCGGCGGTCTCAATGCTGACCGAGGGACGCCAGGTGCTGGTGGGCTCGTCGATGGGGGGCTGGATCGCGCTCTTGCTGGCCCGGGCCATGCCCGAACGTGTCGCCGGGCTGGTGACCGTCGCCGCCGCGCCGGATTTCACCGAGGACGCGATGTGGGCGGGCTTTGACGCCGACCAGCGCCGCGCGCTCGAGTCGTCGGGGCAGGTGGCGTTGCCGAGCGAGTACGGCGAGCCCTATGTCATCACCCGCCGCCTGATCGAGGAGGGGCGCGACCACCTGGTGCTGCGCGCGCCGCTCGGCCTGCCGTTTCCGGTCCGGTTCCTGCAGGGCACCGCCGACCGCGATGTCGAGATGGCAGTGGCGCTGCGGCTGCTCGATCATGCCGAGGGGCCGGATATGCGCCTGACGCTGGTCGATGGCGCCGACCACCGCTTTTCCGACCCCGACTGTCTGGCGCTGATCGCCGCGTCGGTCGAGGAGGTGATCGCGCGGGCCGGGGGAAGTTCTTGATTCCAGCCGCCCGCGCGCCCAAGCTGGCGCGGCCGGTGATCGGGGCCGGCGAGGGGCCGGGGGCTCGGGATGCAGGAACCGCTGGTCTTCTTGCCGGGGATGATGTGCGATGCGCGGCTCTTTGCGCCGCAGCTTGCGGTGTTCAGCCCCGGCCGTGCGGTCACGGTGGCACCGGTCACCGGCGGCGACCGGATCGAGGAGATCGCATCGGGCCTGCTCGACGTGCTGCCGCGGCGCTTTGCGCTGGCGGGGTTGTCGATGGGCGGCATCGTGGCGATGGAGCTTGTGCGCCGCGCCCCCGAGCGCATTTCGCGGCTGGCACTGATGGACACCAACGCGCTGGCCGAGACGCCGCAAAGCGCCGCCGATTACGAACCGCTGATCATCAAGCTCAGGGCGGGTGCGATCGAAGAC
Organism: Roseovarius sp.; assembly: GCA_027493545.1. Classification (GTDB taxonomy): domain Bacteria; phylum Pseudomonadota; class Alphaproteobacteria; order Rhodobacterales; family Rhodobacteraceae; genus Roseovarius. Next base: position 122,424 of record JAOSKR010000002.1, read on the forward strand.
GCTGTACAGATGGTGATCGGGCCGGCAACCCCGGCGCCGGGGCCGGGGCGGGTGGCGGTCATGGCACTGGTGGCCGCGATGGCGCGCGCGGTGGGGGCGGAGACGGCGATCCGGCAGGTCCGCGCGATCCAGCGGCGGCGCGACTATCAGGCGGTGCTCAGTCGCTGCCGGGTGCCGGCGCTGGTGCTCTGCGGCGCCCATGACCGGCTGACGCCCGTGCGACGACACCAGCTGATGGCCGGGCTGATTGCCGGCGCCGAGTTGCAGGTGATCGACGATGCCGGGCACCTGCCGTCGCTCGAGGCGCCCGAGGCCGTGAACGCGGCGCTGACGGACTGGCTGGCCCGGCCCCGGCCGCCCTGGTGCGCCTGCCGATGGCTGAGCGGGCGGGAAAGCTGCGCGGCCGCATCCGGCACATGCGCCGTCGGGTTCAGGTCTGGGCCAGGCGCAACCTGCCGCCCGGTGTGCGGCTGCTGGCGGGTCTGTTGCTGATATTGGGCGGGATTTTCGGTTTTCTGCCGGTGGTGGGGTTCTGGATGCTGCCGCTGGGGCTTGCCGTGGCCGCGCTCGACGCGGTGCCGCTCTGGCGCTGGCTGACCGGGCGGTGCCGCCGGCGCAAACGCTGAGGGCGGGCTCAGACGGCGGTCAGATGCGAGCCGTCCTTGCCTTCGCGGTGCCTTCGCGGGCGGGTGCGGTTGCGGGCCGCCGGATCCTCGGAATTGGCGTCGATGAAATTCAGCACCAGCGGGCGGATGTTGTTGCGCCAGGAGCGGCCGGCGAAGATGCCGTAATGGCCGGCATCCGGCGCGACGTAACTGGCCTTCTTGGCGTCCGGCAGCCCGGTCAGCAGGTCGAGTGCCGCCACGCACTGCCCCGGCGCCGTGATGTCGTCCTTGCCGCCTTCGACGGTCATGACCGCGACCCGGGTGATGGCGCCGATATCGACCTTCTGGCCCTGGACGGTGAAGACGTTGCGTGCGATCTCGCGCCTCTTGAAGACGCGATCGACGGTGGAGAGATAGAATTCCGCCGTCATGTCCATCACCGCCAGGTATTCGTCGTAGAACTTGTTGTGGGGATCGCGGTCGCTGGCTTCGTCGTGGGCCACGCGGGAAATCTGGGTGGAAAAGGCCCGGCCGTGGCGTTCGGCGTTCATCGACATGAATGACGCGAGCTGCAGCAGGCCGGATAGACCTTGCGCCCGACGCCGCTGTACTTGAAGCCGACCTGCTGGATCATCGTGTGCTCGAGCTGGCCCATCGTCACCCGGCGGCCGAAATCGGTCACCTCGGTGGGGGTGGCGTCGGGGTCGATCGGCCCGCCGATGAGCGTCAGCGATCGCGGCTGCGCGTCGGGGTCCTGCTCGGCCAGATAGGCGGTGGCCGCCAGTGTCAGCGGGGCGGGCTGGCAGATCGGGATCACGTGCAGGTCGCTGCCCAGCTCGCGCATGAAATCAGCCAGGTAGAGCGTATAGTCCTCGACATCGAACTTGCCGGCCGACACGGGGATGTCGCGGGCGTTGTGCCAGTCGGTGATGTAGACCTCGCAATCGGGCAGCAGCGAGCGCACGGTCGAGCGCAGGAGCGTGGCGTAGTGCCCCGACATCGGCGCGACCAGCAGCACCCGGCGGTCCATCTCGTCGCGGCCCTGGATGTCGAAATGGACCAGATTGCCGAACGGGCGCTCGAGCACCGTCTCGACATTGATCAGATGGTCGCGCCCGTCCTCGCCGGTGATCGATTCGATACCCCAGTCGGGCTTGCAGACCATGCGACTGAAGGTGCGCTCAGTGACCTCGCCCCAGGCCGCCATCCACTGGAACGCGGGGTTTGGCACCATGCTGAAAACCGGATAGGATGCCATTGAGAGCGCCGTCGCGCCGAGCCACTGATTGGAATTGCGGAAGGTCTCCATCAGATCATATGTCATCATGTAGCGCATCGCGTACCCCTGTTGCCCGCCTCACCGGTTCATTCGCGGCACTGCCGCACCGGTCAGGCGACATCATGCTGCGCGGCAGAAACTTACGAGGGATTCTAAGAAATGGCAACGCACGAGGACGCGACGGGAAAAACCTTGAAAAGCTGAATCAGAACCTCGAACGGGTCGAGGAACTGTCGCAGCGCCTGGTGCAGGCGCTCTCGGCGCGCAATCCGGCCGACCCGTCACTGAGCGGACCCTCACAGGACCTGTTCGCCAAGGCGGCGGCGTCCTACTGGCAGGAGATGTTCGAAAACCCCGGCCGCATTTATGAACGCCAACTCGAATACTGGAGCCGCTCGGTGCGCCATTTCCTCGAGGCGCAGCAGGCGTTGGCGCAGGGACAGGTGCCCGAAGACGCCCAAGAAGAAGACCCGCTCAAGGGCGACAAGCGCTTTACCAATCCGCTGTGGCAGACGCACCCCTATTTCCGCTACATCAAGGCGCAATACGCGCTCAACAAGCAGGCGGTCGAGGAGGCGGTGGCGGCGCTTGACGACCTCGATCCCCGCGAAAAGCGCCGGCTGGAATATTTCTCGAGCCAGATCGTCGACATGATGAGCCCGACGAATTTTCTCGGCACCAACCCCGATGCGCTGGAGAGGGCGGTCGAGACCGAGGGCGAAAGCCTGGTCCGCGGGCTGGAGAACCTGGTCGCCGATCTCGAGGCCAACGGCGGCGAGATGGTGGTCCGCCTCGCCGACGACAGCGCGTTCGAGTTGGGCGGGAACATCGCCACCGCACCGGGCGAAGTGGTCTATCGCAACAAGATGATGGAGCTTATCCAGTACGCGCCGACGACGGAACAGGTGTACGCGACGCCGCTGATCATCTTTCCGCCCTGGATCAACAAGTTCTATATCCTCGACCTGAAAGAGAAAAACAGTCTGATCCGCTGGATTGTCGAACAGGGTTACACGCTCTTCGTGGTTTCTGGATCAATCCCGACGGCTCTTATGCCGAGGTCGGGATGGACGACTACGTCAAGGACGGGTTCCTGACCGCGATCCGCGAGGTCAAGGCGATCACCGGCGAAAAACGGGTCAATGCGGTGGGCTATTGCATCGCCGGCACGACGCTGCACCTGACGCTGGCGCTGTTGGCCGGGCGCGGCGATACATCGGTGAAATCGGCCACTTTCTTTACCGCGCTGGCCGATTTTTCCGATCATGGCGAGTTCGTTCCCTTCCTGCAGGACGATTTCATCGACGGGATCGAACGCGAGGTCGCGGAACACGGTATACTGCGTTCCTTCATCATGGGGCGCACGATGTCGTTCCTGCGTTCCAACGATCTGGTCTATCAGCCGGCGGTGCGCAGCTACATGATGGGCGAGACGCCGCCCGCCTTCGATCTGCTTTACTGGAACGGCGACGGCACGAACCTGCCGGCGCGCATGACGATGGAATATCTGCGCAAGCTCTGCCAGCGCAACGAGTTCGTCGAAGGTGGATACGACCTGTGCGGCGAGCGGGTGCATATCGGTGACGTCAAGGTGCCGCTCTGTTCGGTGACCTGCCAGAACGACCACATCGCCGCCTGGAAGGACTGCTACCGCGGTTTCGGCCTGACCGGCGCGAAGGACCGCACCTTCATCCTGTCGGAATCGGGCCACATCGCCGGCATCGTCAACCCGCCCGGGCGAAAGAAATACGGCCACTACACCAACGATGACCTGAGCCTTGACGCCGAAGGCTGGCTCGAGGGCGCCAGCCATCACGAGGATTCGTGGTGGCCGCGCTGGGAAAGCTGGCTGCGCAAGCGCTCGGGCCGCAAGGTTGCCGCCAGAGAACCGGGCGATTCGGCGCATCCGCCCCTCGCTCCGGCTCCGGGGACCTATGTGCGCAAAAAGGCAAGCCTCTGAAAACGCCGCGGGTTTCGGTTGCGTTGTCCGAAGATTGCTGCATTGCAGAAAAAACTTGAAATGCTGCGCTGCAGCATGTATATAGATTGCAGACGCAGCAAAGGCGGGCCGCGGTCCGCGCAACCCAAGAAACCCGAGGATACCCCAAATGACCAAAGCACAAGACTTCAACACCGTGATGAAAGACATCATGGGCGCGTTCCCCGTCGACACCAAAGCGATGGAAGATGCCTTCAAGAACCAGGCCGCTCTGACCGAGAGGCTCTCGGGCGTGGCGCTGAACGCCGCCGAGAAATCGGCCGAGATCTCCAGCAAGTGGACCCGCGAAGCCCTGGCCAAGCTGGCCGAGTTCTCGAAAGCCAAGGCCGAGCCGGCCGATTATGCCAAGGCGATGACCGACTTCGCGTCGGCCAATGCCGAAGTGGCCGCCGAGAACATGGCCGCCTTCGCCGAGGTCGCCAAGAAGGTTCAGATGGACACCGTCGAACTGATGATGGCGGCGGGCAAGGACCTGCAGGAAGACGCCACCAAGGCGGTCAAGAAGGCCACCGACGAGGTGACCGCGGCCGCCAAGAAAGCCACCACCGCGGCCAAGTAAGGCACCCGAACGAACCGGCATCATTTCCCGCCCCCCTCCTCCCTGGCGGGGATGATCCGACAGAGGGCGAGCGCACCGCGCTCGCCCTTTCATTTTGCGCCGCAGAAGTCTAAGGTTTGCTGCAGCGCTGCATCAGGGGAGGTTCCGCCGTGGTAAATTCCGAAAAACCACTGCTCATCAAACGGTATGCCAGCCGGCGGCTCTACAACACCGAGACGTCCGATTACGTCACGCTGGAGGACATCGCCGAGTTCATCCGCGACGGCCGCGACGTGCAGATCATCGACCTCAAGTCGGGCGACGACCTGACCCGGCAGTATCTCCTGCAGATCATCGCCGAGCACGAAAGCCGGGGCGAGAACATGCTGCCGGTCAACGTGCTCAACGATCTGGTGCGCAGCTATAGTACGCAGGCCACGTCGATGGTGCCGGAATTCCTTGCCGCCAGCTTCGAGATGCTGCGCGAGAGCCAGGCCCAGATGATGGAAAAGATGACCAAGGCCAACCCGCTGGCCTCGATGCCGGGGATGGAGGCGATGCGCGCCCAGCAGGAGGCGTTCCTCAAGGCGATGACCGGGCGGATGCCGGGCCTCGGCACCACCCCCGGGGCCGGTGGCGCGACCTCGGGCGAGGGCGGCAGCGAGGATCTGGACGAGATCAAGCGCCAGCTGGCGGAATTGCAGCAAAAACTGGCGAAGATGGGGAAATAGCAGGGGCCGGCAGATGGTCGACAGCCCCGGACGCATCACCCTTTGGGGGATCGAGGTGTTCATGGCCACCGCCGACGAACGCTCGATCTCGGCCGCCGCCAGGCGGCTGGGCGCCAGCCCCTCGGCCGTCAGCCAGCAACTCACCAATCTCGAAAGCGCGATCGGCGCCACGCTCCTGCAACGTAACGCTCGCCCGGTGCGGCTGACGCCGGCGGGCGAAATCCTCAAGCGCCGCGCGCAGGTGATCCTCAACGAGGCCGCCCAGGCGCGCGCCGAGCTGGCGATGTCGCATCTGTCGATGCTCACCCGTTTTCGCCTCGGCATGATCGAGGATTTCGAGGCCGACGTGACCCCGCGTCTTCTGACCCACATGGCGGGCGAGCTGAAGAGCTGCCAGTTCCTGCTGGAAACCGGCGCCAGCCACTACCTCTACGACCTGCTCGACGCGCGGGCGCTCGACGTGATCGTCGCCGCCGAGATCGGTGCCGCCGACGACTGGGCCGAGGTGCATCCGCTGCTGCGCGAGGGCTTTGTCGTCGCGGCGCCGCGCGGGATGGTGGATTCCGCCCGCGACATGTTGCCCCAGCTCAGGAAGCTGCCGCTCATCCAGTACACCCAGCGCCACTACATGGGGCGCCTGCTGACCTCGCATCTGGTGCGCCAGAATCTCAGCCTGCCGCACCGTTTCGAGCTGGACAGCTATCACGCCATCCTGGCGCTGGTGGGGCAGGGCGAGGGCTGGACCATCCTGCCGCCGCTGGCGCTGATGCGCGCCAGCCGCTTCGCCGAGCAGATCGACGTGATGGAATTGCCGCTCGAGCCGCTCTACCGCACCATCAGCCTGATCGCGCGCAAGGACATCCTGCAGGACATGCCGGGCCGTGTCGCCGAAGCCCTGCGCCCGATCCTGGCCGAACGCATCGTGGCGCCCGCCATCGGGCGGTATCCGTTCCTCAAGGGCGAACTGACGCTGCCGTGATCCGCTCAGCCGGCGCGCGCCGCGCCCCAGCGTGCCATGACCTCGGCCGCGGCCTCGGACATCAGCTGCTCGTCGGGCATGTCGCGACGCCCCGCCGGCAGGCCGGTCTGGGCGCGCATCCGGGCGATATCGACGCGGCTGCCGTCGCCGCCGCGCAGGGGTGCGAGGATCTGCCCGCGCTCTTCGGCCGAGAGTGCGTAGACCATCCGTTCCACCCCGGCGATCAGCATCGCCGCGACGCAGAGCGGGCAGGGCTCGCACGAGGTGTAAAGCGTGGTGCCCGCGAGATCGGTGGTGCCGAGATTGCGGCAGGCGTCGCGGATCGCCTCGGTCTCGCCATGCGAGGTGGGGTCGAGGTCGGCGATCGAGCGGTTGACCCCCTCGCCGACGATGCGGCCGTCCCTGACCACCACCGCGCCATAGGGCGCGAGGCCCGGCTCAATGAGCGCGCGTGCCGACAGCTCGATCGCGCGGGCCATGAAGTCAGCATCGGTCATAGTCGATCTCCGTCCAGTGGGCGGGCTCCCGCATCAGTTCGAAATAGCGACGGCGCAACCCGGTGGCAACCGGCCCCGCCGCGCCGTTGCCAAAGCGCCGGTCGTCGATCCTGGCCACCGGCACGACGCCGCCGGCGGAGGTCGACAGAAACACCTCGTCGGCGTCCATGAGTTCGGCCACCGGCAGGGCGCGCTCTTCGGTTGCAAGCCCCTCCTCGCGCGCCAGTTCCAGCACCGTGCGGCGGGTGATCCCGGCCAGCACCCCCGGGCCGGCGTGACCACGCGGCCGCGCTTCAGCGCGAAGACGTTGAAGCCGGGGCCTTCGGTGACGTTGCCGGCATCATCGGGCAGCAGGACGGTGTCGAACCCGTCATCCCCGGCCTCGAACAGGGCCTGGGTGAAATCGCCCCAGTGATAGTTCTTGACGCGCGGATTGATGCTCTGCTCGGGGATGCGGCGCACGTTCCGCGACAGCCGGACCGTGGCGCCGGCCTCAATGATTTCGGGTTTGACGACATGCACGTAAGGCACGCACCAGGCATAGAAATGGTTCGCGCAGTCGCGCGGGTCGCGGCTGCCGGGGATGCGCGGCGTGCCGCGAGCGGCGACCATCGACACATAGGCCGCGCGCAACCCGGAGCGCGCCACCATCGCGTGCAGCGCCGCCGCGATCTCGTCGCGCGAAAGCCCCACCTGCATGCGCCAGGCCGCCATCGACGCCTCGAACCGGTCGAGATAGTCGGGCAGGCGAAAGAACCCGCCATCCCAGACCGGAACCACGTCATAGGTCACGTCGGAATGGATCAGAGCCCAGTCGGTGACCCTGATCGTGGCCTCGGCGATCGGCACCACCGCGCCGCGCATCCACGCCGCGCCGTTGGAGAAATCCTTGTCCATGCGACCATCCCTGCGCGAAGGTCGCGGCCCGGTCAAGTGCCGTAGGCGCGCGCCTCGCCCATCACCTCGGCGGCCGCACCGACCAGGGCGGCGGCGATGAAATCCAGGTCCTCGCGTCCCAGCCGCGCCGGCAGGCGGGTGTCGCAGGCGCGCATCAGCATCCCCCGCGTGCGCGGCAGTTCGGGCACCCCGCCGGGCAGGAACCGCCAGTTCCAGAACGCGCGGGCGTTGTCGGCCGAAAGCCCGAAGACCTGCACGCCGACCCCCGCGCGCCGCCGCGGCGTCGGCAAAGGCGCGGGCCTCGTCCTCACCCATGCCGACGAGGTTGAACTGGATCGAATCCGGCGCGCGTTCCTCGGGGCCGAGCTTGGCCGGCACCTCGAGCCAGGGGCTGGCATCGAGCGCGGCCGCGACATGATCGTGATTGGCGCGGCCCCGGCGTACGCGGCGGGGGATTTCGGCGATCTGCGGGCGGATGATTGCGGCCGTGAGGTTCGACATCCGCATGTTGTAGAGCGGCAGCTCGTTCTGCCACCGCGCGAATGCGGCTTCGAGCGCGGGATCGGCTGCGGTCAGGTGCTTGGCCCAGTTGTGCTCGTAGGCGCCCGACATGATCACCGCGCGCGCCACCAGGTCGGCGTCATCGCTGACCATGATCCCGCCCTCGCCGGCATTGACCAGCTTGTAGGACTGGAAACTGAAACAGCCCATGCGCCCGATGGTGCCGATGTTGCGCCCGCCCCGGTGGTGCCCAGTGAGTGCGCCGCGTCCTCGATCACCGGCACGCCGCGGGCGTCGCAGGCGGTCATGATCCGGTCCATGTCCGAGGTGTGCCCGCGCATGTGGCTGATGATGACGGCGGCGATGCCGTCGTCGAGGCGGGTCTCGAAATCGGCGATGTCGATGCGGTAGTTGTCGCCCACCTCGCACAGCACCGGCACGCAGTCGGCATGCACCACCGCCGAGGGCACCGCGGCAAAGGTGAAGGCCGGGATCAGCACCCGCGCATCGCGCGGCAGCCCCAGCGCCTTGAGCGACAGAAAGAGCGCCGCCGAACAACTGCTGACCGCCAGCGCGTAGCGCGCGCCGATGAAATCGGCAAAGTCGTGCTCCAGTAACGTGACCGGCGCCTCGTGCGGCGCGGTATAGCGGAAAAGATCGCCCGTGCGGAGCATCCGGTCGATCTCGGCCCGGGCAGCTTCGGGGATCGGTTCGGCGTCAAAGACGTTGGGGGCAAGGGTCATGTGTTCGGGTTTCCTGAATAGCCTTTTCGGTTTTCCCGAAAATGCCTACACCAGGCCGTCGCGCGCACAAAGCGGAATCTGCGCGTCCGCGCGGTACGGGCAGACCCCCGCCGCCTCAGACGCCGAGCCGGTCGCGCAGCGAGAACCACGTCATCGCCAGCACCAGCAGCGGCGTGCGCAGTCCCGCGCCGCCGGGAAAGGGCCGCGTCGGGATGCGCGCCATGGTGTCGAAGCCCTCGGCCTGGCCGGCGATGGCGTCGGCCATCAGCTTGCCGGCGTGGGTGGCGGTGCCGAGGCCATGCCCGGAATAACCCGACGCGTTCAGCATGTTGGGCGCCAGCCGCGCCAGATAGGGCAGCCGTTTCATGGTGATCGCCAGCGTGCCGCCCCAGGCGTGATCGATGCGCACATCGGCAAGATGCGGAAAGATTTCCGTCATCGGCTTGCGCACGGTGGCGGCGATGTCGCGCGGAAAGCGGTAGCCATAGCTCTCGCCGCCGCCGAAAAGCAGCCGCTTGTCGGGGCTGAGGCGGAAATAGTTGATGACGAAGCGGGTATCGGCCACCGCGACGTCGCGGGTCAGCACGCGGTTCGCCGCCTCGCCCAGGGGCTCGGTGGCGACGACGAAATTGTTGATCGGCATCACCCGCGCCGCCACGCCGGCGTCAAGCCCGCCGAGATAGCCGTTGCAGGCGAGGATCACGTGATCCGCCCTGACCAGCCCGCGCCCGGTGCGCACGGTGGCCGGATCGCCCCGGTCGATGCGGTGCACCTCGCTCGTCTCGAAGATGCGCACGCCGGCGTCACGCGCGGCCCGCGCCAGCCCGAAGGCGAACGCCAGCGGGTTGAGGTGCGCTGCGCCCATGTCGAGCGTGCCGCCCACGTATTTCGGCGACGGGCAGAGCGCCTGCGCCGCCTCCCGGTCGAGCTTTTCGATTTCCTCGTAGTCGTAGCGCGCGGCGAGATGTTCGGCATAGCGCTGCTCGTCCACCGCCTCGCGGCGGGTAAAGCCCAGATGCGCCACGCCGGGGCGCAGGTCGCAGTCGATGCCGTGGCGCGCGATCAGGTCCTTGACCAGCGCCTTTGCGTCCTCCGCCAGCGCCCAGAGCTTCGCGGCGTCGTCGCGCCCCACCAGCCGTTCGACCGCCGGCTGCTCGATGCGCTGGCCGCTGCCGAGCTGCCCGCCGTTGCGCCCCGAGGCGCCGAACCCCACCCGGTGCGCCTCGATCAGCACCACGTCGAACCCGCGCCCGGCCAGATGCAGCGCCGCCGACAGCCCGGTAAAGCCCGCGCCGATCACGCAGACATCGGCGCGGGTTTCGCCCTCGAGCGGCGCAAACGGTGCGGGCGGCTCGGTGGTGGCGGCGTACCAGCTTGGCGGAAATCGCCCCGGCCGGTCGTTGGAATGAAGCAGGTTCATGCCTTCATCTTGCTCCAAATACTCGCGCCGCGGGCGATGCGCGGGCCCTGGCCCGCGCCTCAGACGTTCAACAGCAGGTGCTCGCGTTCCCAAGGGCTGATCACCTGCAGGAATTCCTCGTATTCCGAACGCTTGACGGCGGAATAGACCCGGGCGAAGTCCGGCCCCAGCATCGCGTGCAGATCCTCGGCCTCTTCGGAAGAGGTCGAGCGCGGTGCCCAGCACGTTGGGGATGTCGAGCTCTCCGGCATAGGCGTCGCCGTGAAATTCGGGCTCGGGTTCGACCGCGCCGTCGAGCCCCAGCAGCCCGCAGGCCAGGCTCGCCGCGATGCCCAGATAGGGGTTGCAGTCCATCCCCGCCAGCCGGTTCTCGACCCGCCGCGCCTCGGGCGGCGACAGCGGGATGCGCAGCCCGGTGGTGCGGTTGTCGCGGGCCCAGGCCAGGTTGATCGGCGCCGACGAATCGCGCACGTAGCGGCGGTAGGAATTGACATAGGGCGCCAGCACCGCGATCGCCGCCGGCAGGTGTTTCTGCAGCCCGCCGATGAAGTGGCGCAGGGCGTCGGTTTCCTCGCCATCCGCGCCGGCAAAGAGGTTCTCGCCGCTGCGCGCGTCCATCACCGAGTGGTGGATATGCATGGCGCTGCCGGGCTCGTCGGCGATGGGCTTGGCCATGAAGGTGGCGAAACAGTCGTGGCGGAGCGCCGCCTCGCGGATCATGCGCTTGAAATAGAACACCTCGTCGGCCAGCCTGACCGGGTCGCCGTGGCGCAGGTTGATCTCGAGCTGCCCGGCGCCGCCCTCCTGGGTGATGCCGTCGATCTCGAACCCCATCGCCTCGGCGAAATCGTAGATGTCGTCGATCACCGGGCCGAACTCGTCGACGGCGGTCATCGAATAGGCCTGCCGCGCGGCCGCGGGACGGCCCGAGCGCCCGACCATGGGCGCGATCTCGCGCGCCGGGTCGAGGTTGCGCGCGATGAGGTAGAACTCCATCTCGGGCGCCACCACCGGTGTCAGCCCGCGCGCCTCGTACATCGCCACCACGCGCCTGAGCACGTTGCGCGGGGCGCAGGCGATCGGGTCGCCGTTGCGGTCGGCGGCGTCGTGGATCACCTGCAGCGTCCAGTCGGCGGTCCAGGGCGCGGCGGTCGCGGTCGAGAAGTCGGGCGTCAGCACCATGTCGCGCTCGATGAAGCCCTCCTCGCCCGCGGCCTCGGCCCAGTCGCCGGTGATGGTCTGGTAAAAGATCGAATCCGGCAGGTGAAAATGCTTTTGCCGGGCGAACTTGCTGGCCGGAACCGCCTTGCCGCGGGCAATGCCGGGCAGGTCGGCGATGATGCACTCCACCTCGTCGAGCCGGCGGCCCTCGAGATATGCCCGCGCGGCCTCGGGCAGGGTGTCGGTCCAGTCGGACATCTCTCAGCGCTCCTTGAGGAAGAATTCCGCCATGCGGTCGGCAAATCTGTCGGCGTCGGTAGGGGTGTCGAGCCGTGTCTCGGCGGCCTCGAGCAAGGCGTCGGGCACCACGCCGCGGCCGCGCAGGCGAATGAGATCGGCCATGATCGGGGCGGCGAATTCGGGATGCGGCTGGATCGTCAGGATGGTATCGCCGATGCTCAGCGCGGCGTTGGCGCAAAAGTCCGACGAGCCGATCACGCGCGCGCCCTCGGGCACCTCCACGACCTGGTCCTGGTGCCGGGCGTTCAGTGCCAGTTCCTCGCCGTCGATACGGTATTCGCTGCGGCCCACCGCCCAGCCGCCGGGGTATTTCACCACCTTGCCGCCCAGCGCCTGGGCGATGATCTGGTGCCCGAAACAGACCCCGATCAGCGGCCGGCCCGAGGCCTGCACGGCGCGGATGAATGCCTCCAGCGGCGCGATCCAGGGATGATCCTCGTAGACCCCGTGTTTCGAGCCGGTGATCAGCCAGCCATCGCACGCCTCGGGGCTGTCAGGCAACTGCCCGTCGACCACGTCGTAGCGGACGAAGTCAAAACCGTGCCCGGCCAGCAGGCGGGCGAACATGGCGTCATAGTCGCCGTGGCTCTCGCGGATCTCGCCCGCGGCGTGGCCGGTCATCAGGATGCCGATCTTCATGCATCACCCGTGATTTGATCAAATTTACGATAGCGCAGAGCCCGCCCGGTCGGCAAGACCCTCGCGGGCATTCTACACCGTGGCGAGATAGGTTTTCCACTGTTCGGCAAGCGCCACGCCGGACATGAGCCGCATTTCCTGACGCTTGGTCAGAACCAGGTTGCGGATCAGACCCGTGGAAAAGATGCGTGCGACGGAACTGTCGGCCTCGAAGAGATCGACTGCCTCGGCCCAGCTGGACGCCAGCTGCGGCAGATCCTGCGCATAGGCGTTGCCGGTGACGGGCGCGGGCGGGCTCAGCCCGTCCTCGATGCCGATGATCGCGGCGCCGAGGACGGCCGCGAACATCAGGTAGGGGTTGATGTCGCCGCCCGCGACGCGGTGCTCGATTCGCCGCGCCGCCGGCGCGCCGCCGGGGATGCGCAGCGCCACGGTGCGGTTCTCGTAAGCCCAGCAGACAGCGGTCGGGGCATGCGCCCCCGGCACCAGCCGGGCATAGCTGTTGGCGTGCGGCGCAAAGATCAGCGTCGTCGCCGTCATCGCCGCCAGGCACCCCGCCACCGCCGACCCGAGCACCGCCGTCCCCCGCGGGCCGCCATCGTTGAAGACGTTGTGCCCGGTTGCGTCGAGAACCGAGAAATGCATGTGCAGGCCGTTGCCGGCATCCTCGGCAAAAGGCTTGGCCATGAACGTGGCCGCCATCCCCTGGCGCCGGGCCAGCCCCCGCACCAGCGCCTTGAAGAGCCAGCTGTCGTCGGCGGCGCGCAGCGCCTCCTGGTGGTTGAGCGTCACCTCGAACTGGCCGATGCCTGCCTCGCTGGTGATGGTCTGGACCGGGATGCCCATTGCCGCGCAGCCCTCGTAGAGGGATGACAGAAAGCCGTCGAAGGCGTCCATGTGGTTCATCGACAGGATGCCGGGCGCGGTGATGCGCCGCCCGGTTTGCGGGTTGCGTATTGGCGCCAGCGCGTCGCCGCTGTCGTCGACGAGGGTGAATTCCATCTCGGTCGCGGCCTCGACCCGCCAGCCGCGCGCGCCATAGCGGTCGAGCACCGCCGCGAGCGCGTGGCGCGGATCGCCGTCGAAGGCGGCGCCAGTGTCGAGATGCATTGCCATCGGTACCAAGGGCTGCGCCACGTCGAGCCAGGGCAGCGGCACCGGCCCGCGCCCGGTGGGCCGCAGTACCCCGTCGGCATCGCCGGTCTCGAACACCAGCGGCGAATCCTCGATATCGGCGCCGGTGATGTCGAGATTGAGCGCCGAAAGCGGCATCCGGACAGCCCCCGCGTCGAGCCGTGCGGCATGGTCGCCCGGTAACCGCTTGCCCCGCATCTGCCCGTTGAGATCGCAGACAGCGACACGAATCGTCTGATAATCCGCAAGCTCCATGACCTGCCCGTTCCCCGCCCTCGTTAGCGATCCGGCGCCACTCTAGGGTGATTGCGGCAAACCCGCCAGTACAATTTGATCAAATTCTGACCAAAGCCCCTCCGGGGGTTTTCTCGTGGTCCGAACGCCGCTTGGCGCGCTCTGAGCGCGCCAATGCCGGGGGCCGGCGCTCGACCGGGTGTGGGTGAAATGCTCGGGCGGTGTTGCGGGTCCTTCATGCCGGCATCCCGGAGGCCTTTGCGGACTTGCGGGCCGGGCGGGCTCAGCCCCGGGCGGGACGCGCCGAGCGGCGATCGGGCAGCGAGATGTTGGCGACCTGCTCGGAGACGGGATCGTTCGAAAGCGGATGCAGCCGGTGGTGGTAGTCGGCCTCGTCGCGCATTTTCTGCCATTCGCCGCCCGAATAGACCTCGAGCCCGGCAAAGGCGGCCTTGTAGCCCATCTTGGGGCTGCCGGGCACCCAGTAGCCGAGATAGACGTAGGGAAGGCCGGCTTCGCGGGCCATCTCGACATGGTCGAGGATGATGTAGGTTCCCAGCGACTGGCGGGGGAGGCCCGGCTCGAAGAACGAGTATACCATGCTCACCCCGTCATCGAGCACGTCGGTGAGGCCTACCGCCACCAGCGCGCCGGTCTCGCGGCTGGTGTATTCAACCACCCGGGTGCGGATCGGGCTTTCCTCGATCATCGCGGCGAACTCGAACGCGTCCATGTCGGCCATGCCGCCATCGGCGTGGCGGGCCTCGAGATAGCGGCGAAAGAGCGCGTACTGCTCTGCGGTGGCCCATGCCGAGCTGGCGCGGCGGTCAAGGTGACGATTGCGGTACAGCGCGCGCCGCTGGCCCCTGGAGGGGGTGAAGGCGCCTACCTCGATCCGCGCCGAAAGACAGGCCGCGCAATCGGCGCAGGAGGGCCGGTAAAGCACGTTCTGCGACCGCCGGAAGCCCTGTTTCGAGAGGCTGTCGTTGAGGCGCTGCGCCTCCGACCCCTGCAGCGCGGTGAAGAGCTTGCGCTCCATGCGCCCCTCCAGATAGGGGCAGGGCTGAGGGGCGGTCACATAGAACTGCGGGGTTATCGGCAGGGTGTGGCGCATGAAGCCTCGTCATGTCTCTTATCGGTCGGACGATAGCAACCTAGTCCACGCCCGCCAAGGGTCAAAGCGCGGTGGCATCAGGCCGCGGCGCGGCGGTTGAGCGCGACCGTCCCGAGCAGGTGATCGCTCAGCCCCTGGCCGCGCGCGGTGGTCAGCATCAGAACGATCGAGACGACCTGCAGCGGAAAGAATGCGCAGGAGACGGTGAAGCCCAGCGTGTGCAGGAACGCCAGGGTCAGGTCGAAGCGTGCGCCCGAGAGGGTGCGGAACTCGATCGCGGTGAGTCGCATTCCCCCAGGTGGCCGAGCCTCGCGCCAGCGTCACCACCCGATAGGCAAAGCCCACAACCAGCATCAGCGCGGGAAAGAAGAGGATGCCCGTGAACGCGGTGAAGGGCAGGATCAGAAGGCAGATCAGCGCCACCAGCACGGTGTCGGCGACCCAGGCAATGAGTCGCTTGGCCGGCACGTCCGCATAGAAATCGGGCTGGCTCAGCGGGTCGGGGATGTGCCAACTGTAATCGCTCATGGCGCTTTTCATAAAAGCCGGGGCCGGCCCGGGCAAGCCCGGACCGGCGGCGGCGGATACTCAGCCCGCGGTCGGGGCGTCGGGCCCGGCATCCTTGCCGGTGCCGGCGTCGTTGTCGGCGCTGGCGGCGGCACGGGCGCGGTCGTCCATGAACTGGTCGAACTCGGCCTTGTCGCGGGCGTCGCGCAGGCGCTGCAGGAAGGCCTCGAAATCGGCCTGTTCGCGCTCGAGACGGGCGAGGGTGTCAGCGCGGTAGGCGTCGAAAGCGGTGTTGCCGGTGGCGCGGCCGAGGCTGGCGGCGTGTCTGGCGGGGCCATGGCCCCGGCCGCGGCGGGCGGATGAACAAATCATTTTCTTGCTCCAGATCATGTAGGCGAGAAGGGCGAGGCCGAGCGGCCAGAAGAGGACGAAGGAGACAACCACCACGGCAAGCCGGGCGCCCTTGCCCTTGTCGTCAAGCCATGCCTCGGCGCGGGAGAGCCAGCTAACAAGACCGCGGGCGCCGGACGGCGGGGAGGAGGAGGCGAATGAGTTCATGCGTGTGGTCCTTTTTCGGGATGTCGCGTTTCGGGGTCGATGTGAATGGTGTTCACATCCCCTCAGATCGGTATGCCGGGACGGTTGTGCAAGGGAAAATGTGAACGGTCTTCACATTTTTTTGCCCAACCGATTGTTTTCGTGGCATAATTCAGGGCTCTGCCGCCGGGCCCACGGGGAATTGCCGGCCACGAAGAGCGGGCTCAGGCGGTGAAATCGGCCACGGTGGCGCCGGAAAGGCGCAGCAGATCCGCAGGGGCGGCGGCAAAGACGTGCCGGGGCGTGCCGGCGGCGGCCCAGACGACATCGAAATCGTTCAGGCGCGGGTCGAAGAAGGCGCGCGGCGGGGTCAGGTGGCCGATGGGCGCCACGCCGCCGATCACGAAACCGGTCTGGGCGCGGATCAGCGCGGCGTCGGCCTTGGCCAGCGGCTCGCCCGCGAGCGCGGAGGCCCTGCCGGGGTCGACCCGGTTGCCGCCGGCGGTGATGAAGAGGATCGCCGTGCCGCCCGTCTCGCCGCGAAAGACGATCGACTTGGCGATCTGGTCGAGCGCGCAGCCCACGAGATCGGCCGCCTCCTGGGCGGTCCCGGCCCGGCCCACCTCGCGGGGGGTGCTGTCGACGCCCCCTCATTGAGGGCGCGGATGACGCGTTTGAGGCTTTTCGACATGCGCATGGCTCCCGCTTGACGGCGATGCCCCATGCCTAGACCGGCGGCGCGGCATTGACCAGCCCGGCGGCGCTTGTATCACTGGCGATATGGAGTTTGCCGCCCGCATGACCCGCTGCCCGCGCGCCTTTGATCCCGAGCAGGGGAGCGAGGCGCGCGCGCTGTTTGGCGGGCTCGCCCCGGAACTGGCCGACCTCGTCGAGGGCGCTGCCGGGTGCAGCCCGTACCTCAAGGCGCTCTGCGAGACCGAGCGCGACTGGCTGGAGGCGGCGCTGGCGGACCCCGAAGCCGCGTTCGAGGCGACCCTGAACGAGGCCGGCGCGGCCGCGCCCGACAAGGTGGCCGGCGCGCTGAGGCGGGCCAAGCGGCGGGTGGCGCTCATCGTCGCGCTGGCCGATCTGGCCGGGGTCTGGCCGCTGGAGGACGTGACCGGGCGATTGACCCGGTTCGCCGACCTCGCGGTGGCGATGGCGCTGCGCACCGCGCTTCTAGCCGAAATCCGGCGCGGCAGGCTGCCGGGGATGGGCGAGGACGACCTCGACGAGGCCGGTGGCATGGTGGTTCTGGCGATGGGCAAGATGGGGGCGGGGGAGCTGAATTTCAGCTCGGATATCGACCTGATCTGCCTTTTCGACGAGACCCGCTTTGATCGTGACGCCTTTCACGACGCGCGCGCCGCCTTCGTGCGCGCGACCCGCAGGATGGCGGCGACGCTCAGCGACCGCACGCCCGAGGGTTATGTCTTTCGCACCGATCTGCGGCTCAGGCCCGACCCGTCGGTGACGCCGGTCTGCATGGCGATGGCGGCGGCCGAGACCTATTATGAAAGCCTCGGACGGACATGGGAGCGCGCCGCCTATATCAAGGCGCGCCCCTGTGCCGGCGACATCGAAGCGGGTGCGCGTTTTCTCGATGTGTTGAGGCCCTTCGTGTGGCGCAGGCACCTCGATTTCACCGCCATCGAGGACGCCCACGACATGCGCCTGCGCATCCGCGCCCACAAGGGCGTTGGCCGCGATGTGGGCGGGCGGCCGAACCTGGCGGGCCGCGACATCAAGCTCGGGCGGGGCGGCATCCGCGAGATCGAGTTCTTCACCCAGACGCGGCAGCTGATTTCGGGCGGGCGCGACCCCGACCTGCGGGTGCGCGGCACCTGCGACGGGCTCGACCGGCTGGCGGACAAGGGCTGGGTGCCGCGCGACGTGGCGTCGATGCTGGCCGGGCATTACCGCGCTCACCGCGAGGTCGAGCACCGGCTGCAGATGCTGCGCGACGAGCAGACCCACAAGCTGCCCGCAAGCGCCGAGGAATTCGAGCGTCTCGCCGCCTTCATGGACCGCGATCGCGCCGGGCTGGAAAGCGAGCTGCGCGAGCGGCTGCGCGAGGTGCATGACACCATCGAGGGCTTCTTCGCCCCCGAAGAGGCCCTGCCTCCGGCGCCCGGACCCGAGGCCGGGCTCGACCCCGAAATCATCGCCCGCTGGCCGGGCTATCCGGCGCTGCGCTCGGTCCGGGCGGTACAGATTTTCAAGCGCCTCAAGCCCGACATCCTGTCGCGGCTCGCCCGGGCGGTGGACCCGTCCGCGGCGCTGCTGGCGTTCGACGGGTTTCTCAAGGGGTTGCCGGCCGGGGTGCAGGTGTTTTCGCTGTTCGAGGCCAACCCGCAGCTTGTCGACCTGCTGGTCGATATCGCCGGCACCTCGCCGCGGCTGGCGGAGTATCTGTCGCGCAACGCCACCGTTTTCGACGCCGTCATCGCGGGGGATTTCTTTGCGCCCTGGCCAGGACGCGCCGGCCTGCGGGAGGAACTGGCCGAACGGCTGCGCCGCGAGGCGGATTACGAGCACAAGCTCGACACCGCGCGGCGCTGGGCCAGGAATGGCATTTCCGCGTCGGTGTGCATCATCTGCGCGCCCTGACCGGCGCGGACGAGGCGGGGACGCAATACGCCGATCTGGCCGCGGCCGTGGTCGGCGCGCTGTGGCCGGCGGTGATCGCGCAGTTCGCGACCCGGCACGGCGCGCCGCCGGGGCGCGGGGCGGTGGTGGTGGGGATGGGCTCGCTCGGGGCAGGGCAGCTCAACGCGGGCTCCGACCTCGATCTGATCGTGATCTACGACGCCGGGGGAGCGGAGGCGTCGGAGGGCCGCCGGCCGCTGGCGGCGCGCAGCTATTATGCGCGTCTCACCCAGGCGCTGATCACCGCGCTTTCCGCGCCGATGGCCGATGGCCGGCTCTACGAGGTCGACATGCGGCTGCGTCCCTCGGGCAATCAGGGGCCGGTGGCGACCGGATGGGATGCGTTCCGGAACTACCAGCGCGACGAGGCCTGGGTGTGGGAGCATCTGGCATTGACCCGCGCGCAGGTGCTGGCCGGACCCGAGACGCTGGGCCGCGACGTCGAGGCGTTCCGCCGCATGGTGCTGGCGGAAAAGGGCGCGCGCGAGCGGGTATTGCCGGGTGTCGCGGACATGCGCCGGCGGGTGGCGCAGGCCAAGCGCCCGGCCGGGATGTGGGATACCCGGCTCGGGCCCGGGCGGCTGCAGGAGATCGAGCTGGTGGCGCAGGCCGGCAGCCTGATGGCGGCAGAGCCGGCGCGCGACGTCGCCGCCGGTCTCGCCGCCGGTGTCGCAACCGGATGGCTTGATGACGCCGGCGGGGATGCGCTGGCGCGGGCGCATGGGCTTTGCTGGTCGGTGCTGCAGGCGGCGCGACCCTTGTCGGACCGGCCGCTTGAACCCGGGGACATGGGCGAGGGCGCCGCGGCGTTCTTGCTGCGCGCCACCGGGTCCGGGACGCTGGAGGGTGCGCGGGCGGCGCTGGAGGAGGCCACGGGCCGGGCGGCGGCGGTAATCGACGCCGCGCTGGCCGAGTATGAGGGAGACGCGCAGGAATGAGCAGGACACGCGATCCGCTCGATGCCAAGGGGCTCATTCGCGAGGCCTATCGCATCGAAGGCATCACCGCGGGTGAATGCCGGTCGATCTTTCTGGACTGGGTGTTGTCGCTGCCCGAGGGGCAGGACGTGGTCGCCGCGATCTCGACGCATCTGGCGCGGCGCGCCGAAGGGTTCGCGGATCATCCGATGACTACGGTGCTGCGTCAGGGGCTGGAACGCGCCGCGCCACCGCGCCGTCGCGGCGGCTGGCGGTCGCGCAACCGCGACTGAGGCCCGGGCCGGCCGGCCGCCCCGATTGCCGGTCCCGCGTACTGCCCCGGTCGCGGTAAAGAACGGCTTTCGTCTCAAATGCGACAGATTTTTCGGCGATCCATGCATCGATTGGCAGGGTTTGCGCGTCCCGTCCGGGGCGCCCGGCAAGCCACTGGAGACGCCCGGGAAACGGGCGGGGTCGAATGGAGGTCGCGACCATGAAGAGACGTGCAACCATCGTGGCGCTGATGGCGGGTCTGGCGCTTTCGGCCTGTGCCGCCGCCCCGATCGAGCCGGCCTCGCGCAACGCCTCGGCACAGTTGCAAACGCCGGACACGGTGCGGGACACCGCCGCGCGCACGGCGCCGCAGGCCCCCGCCAGATCGCGCCTTCGGCCTATCATGTCGCCTCGGTGCGGGTCCGGGTGCCGCGCGAACTCAAGGTGTCGGAGGCCAACCGCTTCTATCCCGGCGGCGACATCGTCTGGCGCGAGGACCCGAAGGGCGACCGCCATGAACAGGTACGCCGGATCGTCGAGACGGGTATCGTCGAGGGCGTGCAGGGCCTGGGCGATGCCGGCCGGCCGGCGGTGCTGGACATCGAGGTCACGCGTTTTCATGCCCTGACCGAGAAGGCCCGCTATACCGTCGGCGGGGTGCACGCGATCCAGTTCATCATGCAGATGCGCGATGCGGGGACCGGCGCGCCGTTGAGCGAGCCGAAGTTCGTCAAGGCCGATTTCAAGGCACTGGGCGGGCAGGAGGCGATCCGCGCCGAGGCGCGGGGTCTGACCCAGAAGGCGCGCATCACCCGCCATCTGGCGCAGGTGATCCGCACCGAGATGACCGACCCGCGAGGCTATCACGCCGCCAATCTGGGGCTGATCGGCGTGCTCAACCAACTCTGATCTTTTCCGCGCCGGGCAAAGACCCTATGGGGGTGGCATGACGCCGCCCCCCTTGCCCGTGATCCGCTCGCACCCCGAGGCCGCTGCCCGCACGGCGCCGAGATGAAGGCGCTGCTCGACGCCTGCGTGATCTACCCGACGGTGATGCGCCAGATGCTCCTGGGCGTGGCGGCGCGGGGCGCGTTCACGCCGCTCTGGTCGGCGCGCATCGTGGCCGAATGGCAGCATGCCGCGGCCCGGCTCGGACCCGACGGAGCGGCGCAGGCGGCGGCCGAGGCTGTGTTGCTCAGGCGCGACTGGCCCGCGGCCGAGGTCGCGGTGCCGCCCGCGCTCGAGGCGCGGCTCTGGCTGCCCGATCCGTCCGACATCCACGTCCTGGCGGCGGCGGTGGCGGGTTCGGCCGACCTGATCGTCACGCTCAACGCGCGCGACTTTCCCCGCGGTGTGCTGGCCGAAGAGGGGCTGTCACTGGCCAGCCCGGATGCGTTCATCCTGGGGCTGTGGAAGGCCGCGCCGGCGCCGGTGGAAGAGACCGCGCGCGTCGTTCTGGCCGAGGCGCGCCGGCTCTCAGACGAGGACTGGACGCTGCGCGCACTCCTGAAAAAGGCCCGTCTGCCGCGGCTCGGCAAGGCGCTGGAGAGTGGTCGCTGACGACGGCGCGCGGCGGCATCCTTTTCACCGGCGCGCCCCGATGGGTCGCCTCATGGCGCGGCGATTGCCGCAAAGGGGGGCCGGGTGCCGGGGTGGTGCGCAGATCCGCCCGATCGGGTTGAGGGCGGCAGCGGGCGGCGGACAGAAACCGCCGCCGCGTTTCCTGGATGAGCGCGCGCCGCCCTTATTCCGACGGTGATGCCCGGCCGGTGGCGATGGCGGGGGATGGGTCTGCGGCCAGCGCGTCGCGCGGTGATAGAGCGAAGCGATCCCCAGCAGCCGCCGGTCCGAACCCTTGCGACCGATCAGCTGGATGCCCATCGGCAGCCCGGCGGGGCCGAACCCCGCGGGCATGGCCAGCGCCGGCAGTCCCGCCAGGCTGGCCGGGATCATCGCCTCCATCCAGCGGTGATAGGTGTCCATCGCCACGCCGGCGATTTCCGCCGGCCAGTCCCAATCCAGCGGAAAGGGCCAGGCCTGCGCGGTGGGCAGCACCAGCGCGTCGTAGCGATCAAAAAGTGCCGCGGCGGTGGCGAACCAGTCCGAACGGATGACGCTGGCCGCGTGGACATCCATCCCCGTCATCGCGCGGCCGCGCTCGATTTCCCAGACCGCGTCGGGCTTGATCTGGTCGCGGGTGGCGGGATCGTCGACGAGCGTCGAGAGCTTGGCCGCCATGGTCCAGCTGCGCAGGGTGGTCCAGCTTTGCCAGAGCGCATCGCGGTCGAAAGGGGGCGGGGCGTCCTCGACATGACAGCCCATGCCGGCCAGCGCGTCACAGGCGGCGCGGCAGAGATCGAGAATGCCGTCCTCCATCGGATAGGCGCCGCCCCAGTCCCCGAGCCATCCGATCCGCACGGTGGCGGGGTCGATGTCCGCCAGCGCCGGATCGGGGGCGGGCAGGGCGTGGGGCTGGCGCGGGTCGGGTCCGGCCATGACCCCCAGCAGCAGCGCCAGATCGGCGGGGCTCCGCGCCATCGGGCCCTCGGTCGAGATCTGGTGCAGGAAGGTGTCTCCGGCCGGCTCTCCGGGCACCAGCCCCCAGCTTGGCCGCATGCCGTAGACGTTGTTCCACCCTGCCGGGTTGCGCAGGCTGCCCATCATGTCGGACCCGTCGGCGATCGCCACCATGCGCGCCGCCAGCGCCACCGCCGCGCCCCCGACGACCCGCCGCAGCTCACCCGCGGGTCGTAAGGGTTGCGGGTGGTGCCGTAGACGCGGTTGAAGGTGTGGCTGCCGAGCGCGAATTCCGGCGTGTTGGACTTGCCGATGACGATGGCGCCGGCGGCGCGCATGCGCGCCACGAACAGATCGTCGCGCGCGGCGATGTTGCCGGCCAGCGTGGGCGAGCCCCTGGTGGTGGGAAAGCCGGCGGCGTTGGCCATGTCCTTGACGCAGACCGGAAGCCCCGAGAGGGCCCCGCCGTGCGGCGCGCTGCCGGAGGCATTGTCGGCGGCCCGCGCCGCGGCGATCAGCGCATCGCCATCCTTCATCGCGACGATGGCGTTGAGTGTGCCGTTGGTCTGGTCGATCCGCTCCAGCGTGGCGCGCATCAGTTCTTCGGCGCCGAGATCGCCCGAGGCGATCAGGCCGCGCAATTCGCATGCGCCGAGATCGAGAAGTTCCGGCTTGGTGTCGTTGGTCATCTCATCGCTCCGCCACTTTGCATTCCTGTCCCGTATTCCGGTCCGTCGTCTTTATCAAACCATCCCGGGCGTCCGGCGGACCGGCGCCCGGCCTTCCGCCCGTTCCGTGGCCGCGCGCGGTTCGTGGCCGACCCGGCGCCGCTGCATGCGTCACGCGACCGGCCGTCATGGCGGCCCCACCATGCTCGAATTCCCGACGGAGACAACCGTTTCCCGACCGGAAGCGTTTGCGGTCGGGCCCCGGCACGGGTGACCGCGCCTTGCCTGATCGGGGGCGTCGTGTGACGAGGGCGGCCGCCTTCGGCGAGAGTATTCGAGGCAGGATGAATGGGGGGCGGGCGCGGTGCCGGGCTGCTGCTCAGATCAGGCCGGTCAGGCGCCTTTCGCGCCGGATCACGAGCGCGATGGCGGCCACTGCGCCGGCGGCGGTGACGGCCATCATCCACAAGAGCGGCAAGGCGCCCGACCCCGGCGTCAGTATGACGCCGGCGAGCGCCGAAAGGGCGGCGCCCAGACCGATCATCAGCGCGCCGGAAAGCCCCGAGGCGGTGCCGGCCAGGTGCGGGCGGACCGACAGCGCCCCGGCTGTGGCATTGGGGATCGTCATACCGTTGCCAAGCCCGACACCGGTCATCAGCCCGAAAAAGACCGCCGGTGTGCCCAGGCCGAGATGAAAGAGCAAGACGTTGAGTGCAATGCCGACGGCGTTGACCAGCGTCCCCCAGAGCACCATGCGGTTGATGCCGAAACGGACCGAGAACCGCCCCGACAGGAAGTTGCCGAGAAAATATCCCACTGCGGGCGCGCCGAAGTAGAGCCCGAACGTGGCCGGGTCGAGCCCGAAGACGTGATCGCCCACATAGGGTCCGCCGCCGAGATAGGCGAAGAAGGCGCCCGACGACAGCCCCAGTGTCATGGTGTAACCCCAGAACCGGGGCGAGGTCAGAAGCTCGGGGAAATCGCGCGCTTGCGGGCCGGCCCCGCCGCGCCCGCGCGGGGCGGTCTCGCCGAGATCGGCCCAGGTCAGCCACAAGACCGCGGCGCCGGCCAGAAACAGGGCCCAGAAGCTCGCCTGCCAGCCGAAGGCGGCGTCGAGCGCGCCGCCGATCGCGGGACCCACCATCGGGGCCACCGCCATGCCCATGGTGACATAGCCGATCATCGAGGCGGCCTCGGCCTCGGGCACCATGTCGCGCACCACCGCGCGCGACAGCGCCATGGCGGAGACGATGCTGGCCTGCAGCATGCGAAAGCCGAGGAAGACCCAGATATTGGTGGCCGAGGATGCAGCCGAGTGTCGCCACCAGAAACAGCGCCAGCCCCGCCAGCAATACCGGGCGGCGCCCGTAGCGGTCGGAAATCGCGCCGATGAAGAGCTGCATGACCGCGTTGACGGCGAGATAGAGCGCCACCGAGAGCTGCATCACCCGGTATTCGGTGTCGAAATAGGTCGCCATCGACGGCAGCGAGGGCAGAAAGATGTTCATCGCCAGTGCCGACAACGCCGACAGCAGGACCAGCGTAACGAGATAGGGCGGCGACTTGCGGTCGAGAAACCGGCGCTGCGGAAAGGGGGCGGGGGCGTTGGCCATGGCGCGCACTCTAGCGGTTCGGCGTGCCCTGTCCATCGCCGCGCACGGCGCATTCAAGTGTGCGTGGATGCACGGCGGGAGCGGGATCGCGGCGCCGCGCATGTCCCGGATATTCGCAATTATTCAATTCGCGACAACATATCTGCTAAAGATTTGCAAATTTGCGGGATTCCGCTTTGTATCCGCCGTCTCCGGCTTTAGTTTCCGCCTTGGATTGCGAAGGGGAGAGTCATGAAAGATATCCTGCAGGTGCTCGAGGACCGCCGCCACGAGGCCCGGCTGGGAGGCGGGCAGGGGCGCATCGACGCCCAGCATGCCAAGGGAAAGCTGACCGCGCGCGAGCGTCTCGAACTGCTGCTCGACGAGGGCAGCTTCGAGGAATTCGACATGTTCAAGACCCACCGCTGCACCGATTTCGGGATGGAGCGGCACAAGCTCTACGGCGACGGCGTGGTCACCGGCTGGGGTACGATCAACGGCCGGCAGGTCTATGTCTTTGCCCAGGATTTCACCGTGCTGGGCGGCTCGGTCAGCGCCACCCACGCGCAGAAGATCTGCAAGATCATGGACATGGCGATGCAGAACGGCGCGCCGGTGATCGGGCTGAACGACTCGGGCGGCGCCCGCATCCAGGAGGGCGTCGACAGCCTTGCGGGCTATGGCGAGATATTTCAGCGCAACATCGACGCCTCGGGCGTCGTTCCCCAGATCAGCGTGATCATGGGCCCCTGCGCCGGCGGCGCGGTCTATTCGCCGGCGATGACCGATTTCATCTTCATGGTGCGCGACAGCTCCTACATGTTCGTCACCGGCCCCGACGTGGTCAAGACCGTCACCAACGAACAGGTCACCGCCGAGGAACTGGGCGGCGCGAGCACCCACACCCGCAAGAGTTCGGTCGCCGACGGCGCCTTTGAAAACGATGTCGAGGCGCTGGCCGAGATCCGCCGCCTGTTCGATTTCCTGCCCCTCAACAACCGCGAGAAACCGCCGGTGCGCTCCTTCTTCGACAGCCCCGGCCGGATCGAGCCGAGCCTCGATACCTTGGTGCCCGACAACGCCAACACGCCCTACGACATGACCGAACTGATCGTGAAGCTCGCCGACGAGGGCGACTTCTATGAGTTGCAGGCGGAGTTCGCGCGCAACATCGTCACCGGGTTCATCCGGCTCGAGGGCCGCACGGTGGGGGTGGTGGCGAACCAGCCGATGGTGCTGGCGGGCTGCCTCGACATCGACAGCTCGCGCAAGGCGGCGCGGTTCGTGCGCTTTTGCGACTGCTTCGACATTCCGATCCTGACGCTTGTCGACGTGCCCGGCTTCCTGCCCGGCACCAGCCAGGAATACGGCGGCGTGATCAAGCACGGCGCCAAGCTGCTCTTTGCCTACGGCCAGGCCACTGTGCCCAAGGTCACGGTGATCACCCGCAAGGCCTATGGCGGGGCCTATGACGTGATGTCATCAAAACACCTGCGGGGCGATTTCAACTATGCCTGGCCCACCGCCGAGATCGCGGTGATGGGGGCCAGGGGGGCGACCGAGATCCTCTATCGCAGCGAGTTGGGCGACCCCGAAAAGATCGCCCGGCGCACGCAGGACTACGAGGACCGCTTCGCCAACCCCTTCGTCGCCGCCGAACGGGGCTTCATCGACGAGGTGATCCAGCCACACGGCACGCGGCTGCGCATCTGCCGCGCCTTCGCGTCGCTGCGCAAGAAGGCGTATACGGGGCCGTGGAAGAAGCACGACAACATTCCACTGTGAGGATGGGGCGGGTGGGGGGCCAGCCCCCACACCCCCGGAGTATTTCAAGGCAAGATGAAAGGATGCGGGATGCGCGCGCGGGCATGGCGGAGGCTGACGGCAGGGGGGGTGCCGGTGCTGGTGGCGTCGTCGGGTGCCGAAGCCGCGGAGCCGGGCCGCGTGACGCTGCCCTCGGGGCTGGTGGCGGTGCTGCAGGAGACGATCCGCGAAGATGGTCCGGTCATGCGCTACCGCTATGTCGCGGACGGGTTCGACAGTGGTGCCCCGCTGGCGCAGGTCGCGGCCGATCTGGAGCATCTGTGCGCCGCCGACGCCGCGCCACGGGCCGCCGCCGCCGGGCTGGAGGCGGCGCGGCTGGTGATCTCGCTGGCCGACAGGGCATCGGAATTCGGCCGCGCGGATCCACAGTTGCGGCAGGTCTTCGAGGCTTTCCGGCTTGAGAACGGCACCTGTATCTGGGAGGCTTTCTGATGCGTACACAATATCTTGCGGCGCGACTCTCATGTGGGCACCGGTTTGAGGCTTTGGAGTCACATTTCCCCGGCTTTGCTGTGGATAAGTATCAAATCGGCGGCGTGTCGCCTATCCTAGGGGGTGGTTGCACTCGAGTGACCGCAAAGGCGGGTGCAGAGCAGGTGGGGCAGCCTGCGCATCGCCGCAATGTGTACACATACAGGAGACATCAATGTCGAAAACCGTCACGAGCATCCTTGCGCTTGGCCTTGTGGCCATGGTCGCGGCCTGCGGCCAGCAACAGCAGCAGGAGGAATTTGTCGTGGTCGAGCCCGAGCCGATTTCGGTCGAGCCCGTCTACACCGGCAAGTACAAGTAATCCCGCAAGGGATTGCGGGGGGCGGGCCTTCGGGCCCGTCCCCGTCCCCGCCGCCGCGCGGCGCCCCGGTCCCGGAGGGCGCGCCCCATGCTGAAGCATCGCGGCTTTCCCGGGCGCCTGCCCGGCACCGATCTCCAGTTCACCATCCGCCGTGCCAACCCCGGGGGTGACGCCGATCATCCGGCGCGAGCGTTTCGCCGACCGCCGGCCCGCCGACCGGCGCGCCGATGCCGCCTTCGTGCGTGCGCTCTGGCAGCACTTCGGTGCGGAGCCGTTCGAGCGCGGCAACCTCGATGCCGGGCGGTTGAGCTGGCTCTTCGGGCGCGAGGTCAAGCCCGCCGACGACCCCTTTGACCCGGCCGACTACGGCGCCCGGCTGGTGCTCGATGTCGATGCGGCGCGCGCGACCTTTCCCGAGGCGTTCGACGGGGAGGCGGGCTGGTGAGGCGGATGCCACCTGACATGGCGCTTTTGCGCGGGAGTTTGCCGAGGCCACGCGCGATTGCGCGGAATGCAGCCGAAGCCGGGGCGCCGCGGCGGCGGCGCTTGGCGGCGTGTCCCGCCGGGTGCAGCGTGGGGGCCGTAGTGGTGGCCCTCCCCCAAGGGGCCGGGGCGATGACATGCCCCTACCGTTACCCTTCCCCTCATGGGCGGCCCTGCGCCGGGATGCGCAGGCCGCCCCTTTTTTTCATCCCGCGACAGATACGACGACCCGCATGACGCGCGCGCCCCGGCGTCGGCGCGCGGCCCGCGATTCACCGAGAGGACCAGCCGATGTTCAAGAAAATCCTGATCGCCAACCGCGGCGAGATCGCCTGCCGCGTGATCAAGACCGCGCGCAAGATGGGCATTGCCACCGTGGCGGTGTATTCGGAGGCGGACAGGAACGCGCTGCATGTGCGGATGGCCGACGAGGCGGTGCTGATCGGCCCGCCGCCCGCGAGCGAGAGCTATATCGTCATCGACAAGGTGATGGCGGCGGTCCGCGAGACCGGCGCCGAGGCGGTGCATCCGGGCTATGGCTTCCTGTCGGAGAACCCGCGCTTTGCCGATGCGCTCGAGGCCGCGGGCGTGGCATTCGTCGGCCCGCCCAAGGGCGCGATCGAGGCGATGGGGGACAAGATCACCTCGAAGAAGATCGCGCAGGAGGCGGGCGTCAGCACCGTGCCGGGCTATATGGGGATCATCGGGGATGCCGACGAGGCGGTGAAGATCAGCCGCGAGATCGGCTATCCGGTGATGATCAAGGCCTCCGCCGGCGGCGGCGGCAAGGGGATGCGCATCGCCTGGGACGACGCCGAGGCGCGCGAGGGGTTCCAGAGTTCGAAGAACGAGGCGGCAAGCAGTTTCGGCGACGACCGCATCTTCATCGAGAAGTTCGTCACCCAGCCGCGACACATCGAAATCCAGGTGCTGTGCGACAGCCATGGCAACGGCGTCTATCTGGGCGAGCGCGAATGCTCGATCCAGCGACGCAACCAGAAGGTCATCGAGGAGGCGCCGAGCCCGTTCCTGGACGAGACAACGCGCCGCGCAATGGGCGAGCAGGCCGTCGCGCTGGCCCAGGCTGTGGACTATGCCAGCGCCGGCACCGTGGAATTCATCGTCGATGGCGACAGGAACTTCTATTTTCTCGAGATGAACACGCGGCTTCAGGTCGAGCACCCGGTGACCGAGCTGATCACCGGCGTCGATCTGGTCGAGGAGATGATCCGCGTGGCGGCAGGCGAGACGCTGTCGATCCGCCAGGACGACGTCCGGCTGACCGGCTGGGCGATCGAGAGCCGGCTTTACGCCGAAGATCCCTATCGCAACTTCCTGCCCTCGATCGGAAGGCTCAGCCGCTATCGCCCGCCGGCGGAGGTGGCGGCGGGGCCGCTGCTGGCGTCGGGCAAGTGGCAGGACGACGCCGAACCCGGAGAGACCGCGGTCAGGAACGACACCGGAGTCTACGAGGGTGGCGAGATCAGCATGTATTACGACCCGATGATCGCCAAGCTCTGCACCTGGGCGCCCGACCGGGGCCGGGCGATCGAGGCGATGCGCATCGCGCTTGACAGTTTCGAGATCGAGGGGATCGGCCACAACCTGCCGTTCCTGAGCGCGGTGATGGATCATCCGCGCTTTGTCTCGGGGCAGATCACCACCGCGTTCATCGCCGAGGAATATCCCGAAGGATTCGACGGCGTGCGGCTTGACGATCCCGCGCTGAGGCGGATCGCCGCCAGCGCCGCGGCGATGCACCGGGTGGCGGAAATCCGGCGTACCCGCCTGTCGGGCCGGATGGACAACCACGAGCGCCATGTCGGCGAGGACTGGGTGGTCTCGCTGCAGGGGCAGGCCTTTGCCGTGCGGATTGCGGCCGACCGCAAGGGCGCGACGGTCGCGTTCGCTGATGGCGGCGCGATTCGGGTGACGAGCGACTGGACCCCGGGCGACCGGCTGGCGGTGCTGCAGGTCGAGGGCAGTCCGCTGGTGCTGAAGGTGGGCAAGATCTCGGGCGGCTTTCGCATCCGCTCGCGGGGCGCCGACCTGAAGGTGCATGTGCGCACGCCCAGGCAGGCGGAACTGGCGGCGCTGATGCCCGAAAAGGCGCCGCCCGACACCTCGAAGATGCTGCTCTGCCCGATGCCGGGGCTGATCGTCAGCGTCGCCGTGGAAGCCGGCCAGGAGGTGCAGGAGGGCCGGGCGCTCTGCACCGTGGAGGCGATGAAGATGGAAAACATCCTGCGCGCCGAGCGCCGCGCGGTGGTCACGAAGATCAACGCCGGTCCCGGCGACAGCCTGGCGGTGGACGACGTGATCATGGAATTCGAGTGAGGCGATGATGGTGTGGCCCGCTCCGGTAACCCGACTGGCCCTGGCCGGCGCCGCGCTCGGCCTCGTGGCCGGCTGCGCGCGCGAGGACGAGGCGGGGATGCGGGCGCGGCTGGCGCAGTGGTTCGCGCTGGGCGAGACCGTGGCCTTTGCCGCGCGCGGCGATTGTGCCGCGGGCGTCTTTCGGTTGCGCGGAGATGCCATCGGCGCGGCGCTGCCGGTGGCGCGGTCGGTGGCCGGGATGCTGCGTACGCTGGATCGGCGGGGCAGGGCGGCGCTCGACGATCGCGCGCAGCCCCCCGACGCCGCGCTGGTCGAGATCGCCAACGCCGACCGCGCCACCGGCACCGCGATGCGCCGGGCGGCGCTGGAGGCGCGCGAGTGCATGGATGCGGACACGCGGGCGGGGTTTCACGCCGGTCTGACCGCGCAGGGCGCGATGCTGGCCCATGACCGGGAAAGCGGCACCGTGATGGTGATCGACCGCGACGCGGGGCGCATCTTCGCGCTGATGGGGGCGCGGTGATGCGCGCGCGCTCAGCCGTCGCCGTGCCGGTCGCGGATTTCCTGCTGGCGCAGCGGCATCTTGTCGATGGTGCGGCTGATCTCTCGCACCGACCAGGGCGCAGGCTTGCGCAGGTAGACCAAGCCGTCCTTGCCGATCAGGGTCAGCATGAAGCCGCGCGGGCGCAGTTCGCGGCGCAGGGCGCTGCCCTCGCGCGCGCTGGTGTCGGTCAGCACCACCACGTCGCGGTCGGCCAGTGCGTCGAGCCTTTCGGTGATGTACTGCATCTGCTGGACATATCGCGGGTCGGCGGGGCTGTCGGCGAACACCACCAGCGCACGCTTGAGCCAGATGAAGTCCTCGAGCGAGACGCTGTCGCCGGGCAGGATGATGTCGTCGGCCGCGACGCCGTTCTCGGCCCAGGCGGGCGGGGCCGCCGGGCCGGACATGGCGAGAAACATCGCGACGAGAAGGGCAAGAGTTTTATTCATGGGTGCTCCGTTGCGGCTAGATATAGGCTGGGGCGCGCGGGAAGCGAAGGCGCAATGCCGCGGAAAGGCGAAAAAATCCGCCCCCGCCGGGCGGCGCATGGGATGACGGAAGGACAAGTCAATGGCACCGAAAACCGACAAATGGCGTGAACTGGCAGAGGCCGAGCTGCGGGGCCGCCCGCTGGACGACCTGACCTGGAAGACGCTCGAGGGGATCGACGTCCGCCCGCTCTACACCGAAGAGGATACCGAGGGGCTCGGCCATCTGGGCTCGATCCCGGGTGAGCCGCCCTTTACCCGCGGCGTGAAGGCCACGATGTATGCCGGCCGGCCGTGGACGATCCGGCAATATGCCGGGTTCTCGACGGCCGAGGAATCGAACGCCTTCTACCGGCGCAACCTGGCGGGCGGGCAGCAGGGGGTGTCAGTGGCGTTCGATCTGGCCACCCATCGCGGCTATGACAGCGACCATCCCCGGGTGGAGGGCGATGTCGGCAAGGCGGGCGTCGCGATCGACAGCGTCGAGGACATGAAGATCCTCTTTGACGGCATCCCGCTCGACAAGGTCTCGGTGTCGATGACCATGAACGGCGCCGTGATCCCGGTACTGGCCAGTTTCATCGTCGCGGGCGAGGAGCAGGGACACGACAGGACCGTGCTCTCGGGCACGATCCAGAACGACATCCTCAAGGAGTTCATGGTCCGCAACACCTATATTTACCCGCCCGAGCCGTCGATGCGGATCGTCGCCGACATCATCGAATTCACCGCCGAGGAGATGCCGCGCTTCAACTCGATCTCGATCTCGGGCTATCACATGCAGGAGGCCGGCGCGAACCTGGTGCAGGAACTGGCCTTTACCCTGGCCGACGGGCGCGAATACGTCCGCGCGGCGATCAAACGGGGGATGGACGTGGACCGCTTTGCCGGGCGGCTGAGCTTTTTCTTCGCCATCGGCATGAACTTCTTCATGGAGGCGGCCAAGCTCAGGGCAGCGCGGCTCCTGTGGCACCGGGTGATGAGCGAGTTCAACCCCAGGAACCCGCGCTCGATGGTGCTGCGCACCCATTGCCAGACCTCGGGCGTCAGCCTGCAGGAGCAGGACCCCTACAACAACGTCGTGCGCACCGCCTACGAGGCGATGAGCGCGGTGCTGGGGGGCACGCAGTCGCTGCACACCAACGCCCTTGACGAGGCGATCGCGCTGCCCACCGATTTCAGCGCCCGGATCGCGCGCAACACCCAGCTGATCCTGCAGGAGGAAACCGGCGTGACACATGTGGTCGATCCGCTGGCGGGGTCCTATTACGTCGAGAGCCTCACCCACGATCTGGCCGAAAGGGCCTGGGCGCTGATGGAGGAGGTCGAGGCGATGGGCGGCATGACCAAGGCCGTCGAGAGCGGAATGCCCAAGCTCAGGATCGAGGAAACCGCCGCCACCCGTCAGGCGATGATCGACCGCGGCGAAGAGGTGATCGTCGGCGTCAACAAGTACCGCAAGGAGCGCGAGGATCCGATCGACATCCTCGAGGTGGACAACAACGCCGTGCGCGCAAGCCAGATCGCGCGGCTGGAGAAAATTCGCGCCGAACGCGATGAGGCGGGGTGCCAGGCGGCGCTCGACGAACTCACACGGCGGGCAAAAGAGGGCGGCAACCTGCTCGAGGCGGCGGTCGAGGCCGCGCGCGCCCGGGCGAGCGTGGGAGAGATTTCGATGGCGATGGAAAAGGTTTTCGGGCGCCACCGCGCCGAGGTGCGCATGTTGGCGGGCGTCTACGGCGCCGCCTACGAGGGCGATGACGGGTTCGCCGCCATT
Organism: Roseovarius sp.; assembly: GCA_027493545.1. GTDB lineage: Bacteria > Pseudomonadota > Alphaproteobacteria > Rhodobacterales > Rhodobacteraceae > Roseovarius. The sequence goes on from JAOSKR010000002.1 coordinate 155,101, forward strand.
CAGCGCGACGTCGAGACCTTCGCCGAGGAGGAGGGCCGGCGGCCGCGGATGCTGGTCGTCAAGATGGGCCAGGACGGGCACGACCGCGGCGCCAAGGTGATCGCCACCGCGTTCGCCGATATCGGCTTTGACGTCGATGTCGGACCGCTCTTTCAGACGCCCGAGGAGGCGGCGCAGGATGCCGTCGACAACGATGTGCACGTGATAGGCATCTCTAGCCAGGCCGCCGGCCACAAGACCCTGGCGCCGCAGCTTGTCGAGGCGCTGAAGGCGCGCGACGCCGGCGACATCATCGTCATCTGCGGCGGGGTCATCCCGCAGCAGGATTACGAATACCTCAAGAAGGCGGGGGTGAAGGCGATCTTCGGCCCCGGCACCAACATCCCCGCCGCCGCCAGGGACGTGCTGGAGCTGATCCGCAAGGCGCGGGACTGACGGGAAGGGGGCGGGGGCGCTGCCCCCGTCCCGGACCCCGGTCCGGGACTCCCCGGAGTATTTGCCGGCAAGATGAAGGACCGGGCATGGAAAGGCGCAAGGCGATCGTGGTGGGCTTGGGGGCGGGGGCGCTCTGGGCGGTCATGGTGCTGGCGATGGGCGCGCTCTGGGTCCGGCTGCCGGTCTTTGCGCTGGTGCCGACGGTCATGACCGCCTTTCTGGCCCCGGGGCTGGTGATGGCGGCGATGGTCGGGCGGCTGGCGCAGCGGCGGTTCTTCGACGAGGCGATCATCGACGGCGGGCCGCTGACGGGTGCCGCCGAGATCGACCGGAGGGTGCTGGTCAACACCACCGAACAGCTGGTGCTGGCGCTGTGCATCTGGCCGGCGGCAGCGGTGATGCTGGGCGGGCATGGCCCCGGGGTGATCGTGGCGCTCGGGGTCGGCTTTGCCATCGCGCGGCTGGCGTTCTGGGCCGGCTACCACCGGGCGCCGGCGCTCAGGGCGTTCGGCTTTGCGGCGAGTTTCTGTCCCACCGTGCTGGTGGCGTTCTGGGCGCTGTGGGAGGTGGTGACATGAGACTGGAACTCGATCACCTGGCGGTGGCGGCCGAGACGCTGGAGGAAGGCGCGGCCGCGGTCGAAGCGGCCCTGGGCGTGGCCTTGCAGACCGGCGGGCGGCACGCGCATTTCGCCACCCACAACCGGCTCCTGGGGCTCGGGGACGGGCTTTACCTGGAGGTGATCGCCATCGACCGGCAGGCGCCGGCGCCGGGCTATCCGCGCTGGTTCGATCTGGACCGGTTTTCCGGGCGCCCGAGGCCGCAGGTGTGGATATGCAGGACCGGCGATCTGGACGGCTTCGTTGCCGTCCATCCCGGGGCGGGGCGGGCGGTGGCGCTGGCGCGGGGCGATCTGAGCTGGCGCATGGCGGTGCCCGAAACCGGCGTGCTGCCCTTTGACAATGCCTTTCCGGCGGTGATCGAATGGCAGGGCGACGCGCACCCGGCGGCGCGGCTGGCGCCGTCGGGCTGTGCGTTGCGGCGGCTGGTGGTGGCGCACCCCGAGGCGGCGGCGCTGGCGGCGGCGCTCACGCACGTTCTGCGGGATGCCCGCGTGGTGTTCGAACCCGGCGCGCCGGCGTTGAGGGCCGAGATCGACACGCCTGGCGGGTTGCGCGTGCTGGAATGAGGTTGCGCGCCGCCGTTCCCGCCGATGCCGAGGCCATCGCCCGGATCTGGAACGGCTATATCCGCGAGACCGCCGTCACCTTTACCGACGTCGAAAAGACCACCGAGGGGATTGCCGCCGACATCGCCGCGCGGCGGGGGGACGGCCTTTTTCTGGTGGCCGGGGAGGGTGGTGCGGTTTCAGGCTTTGCCACCGCGTATCCCTTCCGCGCCGGGTCGGGGTACCGGTTGACGCTCGAGCATACCGTTCACGTGGCGCCGAATGCGCGCGGGCGCGGTGCCGGCCGGGCGCTGATGACGGGGCTGGAGGCGGCGGCGTGCGCGGCCGGCGCGCATGTGCTGGTGGCGGCGGTGAGCGGCGAGAACGCGGCCGCGATCGGCTTTCACGCCCGGCTGGGCTATGCCGAGGTCGGGCGCATGCCCGAGGCGGGCCAAAAGTTCGGGCGCTGGCTGGACCTTGTCCTGATGCAGAAATTCCTCTGACGCGGCCGCTGCCACGACGACAAACCGCTGACAAGCCCCGGCGAAGCGGCTAGCGTGGCGGGCATGTCGATCTGGACCCGGATAACCGAGGCGCTGTCGGCGCTCGCCCAGGGCGAGCCGCTGAGCGCGGTCTTCGAGCATCTGCGCACCCCGCCCAAGCGCAGCGTCGCCTTTGCCATCGCGGTGATCGCGCTCGGTGCCAAGATGGCCAAGGCCGACGGGCAGGTGACCCGCGACGAGGTGACCGCCTTTCGCGAGGTCTTTCAGATCGCCCGGGGCGACGAGGCGGGCGCGGCGCGGGTCTTCAACCTCGCGCGGCAGGACGTGGCCGGGTACGACGACTATGCCCGCCGCATCCGGGCGATGTTCGGTGACGATCGCGGCACGCTTTGCGACCTGATGGAGGGGCTTTTTCACATCGCCATGGCCGATGGCGTCTATCACCCCGACGAGGACCGCTTTCTGGCCAGGGTGGCCGGGATATTCGGGTTGAGCGATGCGCAGTTCGCCGCGCTGCGGTCGCGCTTCGTGGCCGATGCGCCGCCCGATCCGTATGCGGTTCTGGGGGTGACGCCCGACACGCCGCTCGACGAGGTGCGCCGGGCCTGGCGGCGGCAGGTGCGCGAGAGCCACCCCGACCGGATGATCGCGCGCGGCGTGCCCCGCGAGGCGGTGAAGCTCGCCGAAAAGCGCATCATAGACATCAACCGCGCCTGGGAGCAGGTTTCGGGCGGCCGGGGCTGAGTCGTGCGCCTGGCCACCTACAACGTCGAATGGTTCGACACCCTCTTCGGCGATGGCGGCGAGTTGCTGGACGACAATGGCCCCTCGGGCCGGCAGGGGGTGTCGCGCACCGACCAGCTGGCGGCACTGGGTATCGTCTTTTCCGCGCTCGACGCCGACGCGGTGATGGTGGTCGAGGCCCCGGGCGATGGCGGCCGGCGCGCCACGGTGCCGGCGCTGGAGAACTTCGCGCGGCTGATGCGTCTGCGGGCGCGAAAGGCGCTCATGGGATTTCAGAACGACACCCAGCAGGAAATCGCGCTCCTCTACGATCCCGACCGGCTGCGCTGCCGGCACGACCCGAAAGGCGAGCCAGCCGGACAGAAGGGCGCCGCGGGTGCGCCGCGTTTCGACGGCGTGTTGCGCATCGACCTCGACATCGACGCCACCGAGGATCTGGTGCGCTTTTCCAGCCGCCGCTGGAGATCGCCGCCGAGACCGCGGGCGGGGTCGCGTTCCGCATGATCGGGGCGCACCTGAAGTCGAAGGCCCCGCACGGGGCGCACGGCCGTGACGAGATCATGCGGATCGCGATCTCGAACCGGCGCAAGCAGCAGGCGCAGGCGGTGTGGCTGCGCCGGCGCGTCCTGCAGCACCTGGAGGCGGGCGAGGATCTGATCGTGATGGGCGACCTCAACGATGGTCCCGGTCTGGATGAATACGAGCGCCTTTTCGGCCGCTCCTCGGTCGAGATCGTCATGGGCGAGGGTGCCGACAACGGGTATCCGCTCTATGATCCGCACGCGCGGCGCGCCGTGACCCGCCGGATCGGGGCGGTCAATACCACGTCGCGGTTCTACCTCGCCTCGGAGGGGCGCTATCTGCAGGCGCTGCTCGATTACATCATGATCTCGGAAGCGCTGCGCGCGCGGCGGCCAAAATGGCGGATATGGCATCCCTTCGACGATCCGGCCTGCTGGCGGGTGCCCGAACTGCGCGATGCGCTGGTGGACGCCTCGGACCATTTCCCGGTGACGCTCGATCTCGATATTTGATCCGCAATGCTGCCGGCGGACTTAAAATCGGCGCGGGACCGGTCTATATTGGGGGGTATGAAACGGATTGTCTGTGCCTTGCCCCTGGCCATCGCGCTTGCCGCGCCCGCTGCCGCGCAGCCCGAAGAGAGCGAGGCGCCCTCGCTGATGCAGCGGGGGGTCGAGATGTTCATGGAAGGGCTCAGGCAGGAGATGGGTCCGGCGCTCGAGGATCTGCGCGGCATGGCCGAGGATGTCGGCCCGGCGATGGGGCAGTTCCTGCGCGAGATGGGGCCGGCGCTTGCGGATGTGCTGGGCCGGATCGACGACCTGAGCAATTACCACCTGCCCGAGATGCTGCCCAACGGCGATATTGTCATCCGCCGCAAGACGCCGCTCGAGCCCGACGCCAAACCCGAACCCGACCCGCAGACCGGGCCGGAACCGGAGGGACAGATCGAGATCTGAGCCGCGCGCCTCAGCGGGGCAGTTTCACCACCGGCTCGGCCTGAAGCGTTTCGCAGAGCGAGCGGAAGCGTGCCTCGGCCACTTCGCCGAAGAGCGGCCCGGCCTCGGCCGAAAGACGCAGCTCGAGCCGCTTCTTCTTGGGAAACCAGCGCATTTCTCCGAGGCTCGCGTCGCGCATCGGCAGCAGCATGGCGGCAAAGCGCATCGCCTTGCCCAGAACCTCGGCCTGGTGTTCGTCGGAAGGCGTCACCAGAGGGTTGAGATCGGCAAAGCGCGTGCCCTCGCGGCGGTTGGAATAGCGGTGCATGAGCGCCAGCCCCAGAAACACCCGTTCCGAATGCTTGAGCCCGCCCAGATTGGCGCGGGTGGCGTTGTCGAAACAGTCCTCGGCGCGGTAGTCGGGATGCGCGCGCCAGCTGACATCGTGCAAGAGGCAGGCGGCCTTGACGATGCGCTGCCGCTCGGGACCCACGGCGCGAAACAGCGGGGCCACGAATTCATAGACCACCTTGCCGAAGCCCGGCACCCTGGCGTCACGCGATTCGGCGAAGGCGCAGGCCTCGATCAGCGGATCGCGGTCGCGCAGGCGCTGCGGCATCTCCCCGTAAAGCAGCCCTCGCGGATACCGTAGCTTGATACGGCGATGTCGTGGGGGGCGAAGGTGCGGACCACCTCGCGCAGCACCTCGGCGGCATAGGGCACCAGCGCGATCCGGCTGGAGGACACCCCGGCGCGGGCGCGCAGGGTGTCGAGATCGGTCTTTTCGATGTACTTCACCGTCTCGCGCACCGATTTCGGACTCATCCGGTATTCGTGCAGCACCCGCAGCGGGTAGTCGCGCCTTGCCATGTCGATCTTGGCGATGGCGCGCCACGAGCCGCCGACGAGAAAGAGCCGGTTGCGCTGTTCGCCCATCTCGTCGCGGATCGCGCCAAGGCGATCGCGGATGAGCGCCCGGCGCGCCTTGCGCCCGCCCCTGACATCGCAGAGCTTCAGGGGTCCGAGCGGCGTGCTGGCCCGGCGCCCGACCCGGCCGCCGTCGATCTCGGCCAGCTCCATCGAGGTGCCGCCGATGTCGCACACCAGCCCGTAAGCGCCGGGCCAGCCCAGCAAAACGCCCTGGGCCGCGAGCCGGGCCTCCTCGAGCCCGTCGATGGTCCAGATGCGGATGCCGGTCTCGCGGCGCACCTCGGCGCAGAACTCGGCGCCGTCCTCGGCCTCGCGCACGGCCGCTGTCGCCACCGCCGTCAGCGGGCCGGTGCCGATGCCCTCGGCCAGCAGGCGAAAGCGCTTCATCGCCGCCAGCGCGCGGACGCGGCCCTCGGGGTTCAGGCGGCCGGTAATGGCGAGCCCCTTGCCCAGCGCGCACATGATCTTTTCGTTGAAGAAATAGGCCGGGCTGCGCGCGGCGCCGTCGAACACCACCATGCGCACCGAGTTGGATCCGATATCGACGACGCCGACACGGTTGAGCCCCTGTGCCGAGGCCTCGTCGAAGAGGGGCCGCCCGAACGGGCCCCAGTCGTGATCGTCCGGATTGTTGCTGCCGTCCATCTGACCCTCGCGGGTTCTCGCCGCGCCCTTAATGCGCCACCGCAGCGGAAGGGTCAATCCGTACGGTCCTCAGACCGGGGGCTTGCCCTTGAGCGCGCGCACCAGCATGGCGATCACGAAGAGCACCAGGAAGATCACGAAGATGACCTTGGCGATTTCGGCCGAGGCGGCAGCAATGCCGCCAAAGCCCAGAACCCCGGCGATGATTGCGACGACGAGAAATGTCAGTGCCCATCCGAGCATGATGAAATCTCCTTTCCTTGCGGCAGGAATGTAGGGCGTGGCGCGGCGATTTCACGCAGGAGTACGGTTGCCGGCACGATCCCGCCGTCGGTCAGTCGCCGGTATGGGTCAGCTTGGGCACGTCCGCCGCCCCGGCCGAGCCGCGCCCCGAGAGCGAGGGATTTTCCATGAAGAAGCGGTGGCAGCTGAAGGCGAATTCGCCCTCGGGCCATTCGGCACGGCGAAAACTGCCGTCGGGCGCCATCACCCAGCTTTGCGCCACGTCGGCCATGTTGGCGGCCATGATCTGGCTGACGATCTGGGCCTTGACGGTGGCGTTTTCGATCTCGACCAGGGTTTCCACCCGGCGGCTGAGGTTGCGCTCCATCCAGTCGGCCGAGCTGACGAAGACCCGCGCCGCGCGCGAGGGCAGCCCGGCGCCGTTGCCGAAGCAGATGATGCGGGAATGTTCCAGGAACCGCCCGACGATCGACTTGACGCGGATGTTCTCCGACAGCCCCGTGACGCCCGGGCGCAGTCCGCAGATGCCGCGCACGACGAGGTTGATGCGCACCCCGGCGCCGCTGGCGGCATAGAGCGCGTCGATCACGTCGGGCTCGATCAGCGCGTTCATCTTGGCCCAGATCGCCGCCGGCCGGCCCTCGCGCGCATGGGTCGCCTCGGCCTCGATCATCGCGATCAGCCGGTCCTTGAGCCAGTGCGGCGAGATGGCGATGTTTTCGAGCCGTTCGGGCAGGGCGTAGCCGGAGAGGTAGTTGAACACCTTGGTGGCGTCGCGCCCCAGCGCCGGATTGCAGGTGAAGAGGCTCAGATCGGTATAGATGCGGGCGGTGATGGGGTGGTAGTTGCCGGTGCCGAAATGGGTGTAGGTGACCAGCCGGTCGCCCTCGCGCCGCACCACGGTCGACATCTTGGCGTGGGTCTTCCAGTCGATGAAGCCATAGACCACATGCGCGCCGGCGCGCTCCAGCCGCCGCGACTGGCGGATGTTGGCGGCCTCGTCGAAGCGGGCCTTGAGTTCCACCAGCGCGGTCACCGACTTGCCGTCCTCGGCCGCCTCGCAGAGCGCGCCGACCACGGGCGAATTTTCCGAGGTGCGATAGAGCGTCTGCTTGATCGCCACCACGTCGGGATCGCGCGCGGCCTGGGTGAGAAAGCGCACCACCATGTCGAAGGTCTCGTAGGGGTGGTGCAGCAGCATGTCCTTTTGCCGGATGGCGGCCAGCATGTCGCCGTGATGGTCCTGCACGCGCTCGGGCACCCGCGGGGTGAAGGCGGGCCAGAGCAGGTCGGGGCGGCTGTCGAGCACCAGTTCGCCGAGGCTGGCCACGCCGATCATGCCCTCGATCTCGACCACCTCCTCGGGGCGGACGTGGAGCTCGCTCATGATGGTGGCGCGCAGCCTCTCGGGCGCGCCGGCCGAAATCTTGAGGCGGACCACCTCGCCGCGGCGGCGCCGTTTGAGTGCGATCTCGAACTCGCGCACCAGGTCCTCGGCCTCTTCCTCGACCTCGAGATCGCTGTCGCGCAGCACCCGGAAGGTGCAGTGCGCAAGGCAGCGGTAGCCCGGAAAGAGGCTGTCGAGATGCAAAAGCAGAAGCTCTTCCATCGGCAGGGCGCGGTGGCTGCCCTCGGGCGCGGGCAGGGTGATGAAACGGTGGATCTGGTGCGGGACCGGCAACAGCGCCTGCAGTGGCCGGCGGTCGGCCTTGCGCTCGAGCTGCAGCGCCAGGCAGAAGCCGAGGTTGGGGATGAAGGGAAACGGGTGCGCGGGGTCGATCGCCAGCGGCGAGAGCACCGGAAAGACCCGGTCGAGAAACGCCTGGCCGAGGAATTCGCGATCCTCCGGCGTCAGCCCGTCGCGGGTGAGGATGGCGATGCCGGCGTCCTCCATCTCGCGGCGCAGCCCGGCAAAGGTGTCCTGCTGGCTGTGCAGCAGGCGGCGGGCGTTCTCGTCGATCAGCACCAGCTGTTCGGCCGGCGTCAGCCCGTCGGCGCCCGGCGCGGTGCGGCCCTCGCGCGCCAGCTCGCGCAGGCCGGCGACGCGGACGTTGTAGAATTCATCGAGGTTGGTGGCCGAGATCGACAGGAAGCGCAGCCGCTCGAGCACCGGCACGCGCGGGTTCTGCGCCTCTTCCAGCACCCGCCAGTTGAAGCCCAGCCAGCTGAGTTCGCGGTTGTAGAACCGCCCCGGTCCGTTGGGATCGAGATCGGGCAGCGCCACCGGCGCCGGCATCGGCGAGTTGAGGAAATCCGCGGTGTCCATGCTGGCCCTGATCGTGCGCCGTTTCCGGTTGTTGGGGAAGGCCGAGTGTGCCGTCAGGCCCCGGGCTTGTCCAGCACCTCCCGCGCCAGCGCCGGTGTGATTGCCCGGCCGCGTTCCAGCGCCATGGCGTCGAGGCGGGCGACGACGGCCCCCGCGGCGGCGAAGGAGCGCTCGATCCGGCGCACCAGATAGGGCACCGTGGCCGGGCCGGGCGAAAGCTGGCGGTCGGCAAAGAGCTTGACCAGCACCGCCGCCAGCAGCGCGTCATCGGGTGGCGCGATCCGCGCCAGCGCCGTGGCCTGCATCCGGCTGGCCAGATCGGGCAGGGTGAGCGGCCAGGACCGGGGCGGCGAAGCGGCGGTGAAGAGGGCGGCCTTCCCTTCGGCCAGCACCAGGTTGTGGAGGTGGAAAAGCGCGGTTTCGAGCGATCTGTCGCCGGCGATGTCGTCGCAGTCCTCGACCGCCACCGCGGCCGCGGCCAGCGCCGGGATGTCGGCCTGGCCGAGTGCGTGCGCGGGCACGACCGTGGCGCCGCTCAGCCCGGCCCAGACATGGGTGAGGTGGGTCTTGCCGGCGCCCTGGGGGCCGGTCAGCACCAGCTTGCGCTGTGGCCAGCCCTGCCAGCCCTCGATCATCGCCAGCGCCGCGGCGTTGGCCTCGGAGACGAAGAAATCGCCGCGCCCCCGCGCCTCGCGCACGGGCAGATCGAAGCTCAGCTGCCGGGGCATCAGTCGCCGTCGCTCCAGTCCACGCCGCGATAAAGGCGGCTGTCCTTGTATCGCGCGACGCCATAGCGCGTCAGCACCCCGATGGCGGCCGCGACCGGCACCGCCACCAGCATGCCGACAAAGCCGAAGAGCGCCCCGAACACCGTCAGCGCGAAGATCAGCCAGACCGGGTGCAGCCCGACCGAGCTGCCCACCAGCTTGGGCGTGAGCACGTTGCCCTCGATCACCTGGCCCACCACAAAGATGGCGCCCACCAGCCCGATGCTGATCCAGTCGCCCCAGAACTGGAAGAGCGCCAGCCCGATGGCGAGCGCGCCGCCCACCACCGCGCCGACATAGGGGATGAAGGTGATGAGCCCCGCCAGCGCCCCCACGACAAGGCCGAACTGCAGCCCCACCAGCATCAGCGCCACGGCGTAATAGGTGCCCGAGGATCAGGCTGACCGTGCCCATGCCGCGGATGAAGCTCGCCAGCGTGTGGTCGATCTCGCCCGCCAGTTGCCGGATCACCGGCGCGTGATCGCGCGGCAGAAGCGTGTCGATCTGGGCGATCATGCGGTCCCAGTCGTAGAGCAGGTAGAAGGCCACCACCGGCACGATCACGAAAAGCAGGGCGATGTTCACCACCGAGGCGGCCGAGCTGAGCACCCCGTTGAGCAGCTGTCCGCCCTTGCTCTGGATCGTCTCGCCCAGGGAGATCAGCGACTTGCGCAGGGTCGATTCCTCGTTGACGATGTCGGGAAACCGCTCGGTCAGGAAGGTTTGCAGGTCGCCCATCAGCCGGGGCGCGACGTTGATCAGGTTCACCGTCTGCTCCACCAGCGTCGGGACCACCAGGAGCGCCATGATCACGAAGATCATGAGCGTGATCAGCGTGATCAGCGTGACCGCCACCGCGCGCGAGCACCCCATCCGTTCCAGCCGGTCGGCGACGGGGTCGAGGAAATAGGCGATGGCGCCGCCGATCACGAAGGGCAGGATCACGTCGCCCAGATACCACAGCGCGACCAGGAAGACGGCCAGCGCGAGGCCCCAGTATTTCACTTGTGTGCCGACAGGTAGGGTCATGGGTGGTCCCGAGCGATGCGCCATCCCGAGTTTTCGCCGATGCGGGCATCGCATGCAAGGCTCGCAACACCCCGGCGGGTGGTGACACGCCAGATGCCGGGCGGTGGGGGGCAAGCGTAGGGGCAAGCGGCCCCGCCAACGGCGATGCCCACCCGCCGGGGCGATCGTACCCGCAGGGCGTCCGCGCGTCCGCTTCGCCGCTTGTCTCACCCCGCGCGAGCGCCTAAACCGAGCGCCAACGCCATCTGACACGAGGTATGCCGTCATGCGCCTGTCCCGCTATTTCCTGCCGGTGCTCAAGGAGACGCCCGCCGAGGCGCAGATCGTCAGCCACCGGCTGATGCTGAGGGCGGGGATGATCAAGCAGGCGGCCGCGGGCATCTATTCGTGGCTGCCGCTGGGCTTCAAGGTGCTGCGCCGGCTCGAGACCATCGTCCACGAGGAACAGATGCGCGCGGGCCATATCCCGATGCTGATGCCGACGCTGCAATCGGCCGATCTGTGGCGCGAAAGCGGCCGCTTCGACGATTACGGCGAGGAGATGCTGCGCCTCAAGGACCGGCACGGGCGCGACATGCTTTACGGTCCCACCAACGAGGAACTCATCACCGACATCTTCCGCGCCCATGTCGGCAGCTACCGCGAACTGCCGCTGACGCTATATCACATCCAGTGGAAATTCCGCGACGAGGTGCGCCCGCGGTTCGGCGTGATGCGGGGGCGCGAGTTCCTGATGAAGGACGGCTACAATTTCGACCTCACGCGCGAAGACGCGATGCACGCCTATAACCGGCATCTGGTCAGCTACCTGCGCACCTACGAGCGCATGGGGCTGCAGGCGATCCCCATGCGCGCCGAAAGCGGGCCGATCGGGGGCGACGACACGCATGAATTCCTGGTGCTGGCCGAGACCGGCGAATCGGGCGTATTCTACGACAGCGAGATCACCGATCTCAGTTTCGGCGAGCGCGTGATCGACTACGACGACCGCGCCCAGTGCCGGGCGGTGCTCGACGAGTTCACCTCGCGCTATGCCCGCACCGACGACACCCATGACGAGGCGGTGTTTCACGAACTTGTGCCCGAGGCGCGCCGCCGCGAGGGGCGCGGCATCGAGGTGGGCCAGATCTTCTATTTCGGCACCAAGTATTCCGAGCCGCTCGGCGCCACCGTGCAGGGCCCCGATGGCAGGCCGGTGGCGGTACACATGGGCAGCCACGGCATCGGCGTCAGCCGCCCTGGTGGGCGCGATCATCGAGGCCAGCCACGACGAGCGCGGCATCGTCTGGCCCGAGGGGGTGACGCCCTTTCATGCCGGTATCGTCAACCTCAAGCAGGGCGACGCCGGCACCGACGCGGCCTGCGAGGGCATCTACCGGGCGCTCGCGGCCCGGGGCCTCGAGCCGCTCTACGACGACACCGAGGAACGCGCCGGCGCCAAGTTCGCGACCATGGACCTGATCGGCCTGCCCTGGCGGGTCACGGTGGGGCCGCGGGGGCTGAAGGCCGGCGTGGTCGAGCTGACCTGCCGGCGCACCGGCGAGAGCGAGGAGATGCCCGCGGAGGCGGCGGTGGCGCGGCTGGCGGAAATCTACGCCGCCCATCGGGCGGTTTCGGCGCCGGCTTAGAGTATCCGTCGCGTTCAATTGGAAACGGTTCGACGGCGGGCACGCGGCCGCCCGGGTGGGCGCGGAACGCGCCCGCCTTGGGGCGGGCGGTCGCGTGCCCGTCGCTGGCGCGACGGGCGGGTGCTTCCAATTGAACGCGGTACGCCATGGCCGGTGGCCATCCGGTCGTTTCGCACCAGCATGCAGGCGGCTTTGCCCCCGATGCTGCCGGGCCTGTCAGAACCCGGCGACACCGCGCAGGGCAAAGCCGGCCAGCGCCAGAGCCAGCGCGGTCAGGATCAGGCCCAGCGCCAGCCGGATGCGGCGGCGCAGCGGCAGGTTGCGCGCGGGATTAATCATAGACGAACTGCTCCGACAGGATGCGGGTGGCGGGAACGCCCAGACCGATGAGCGTGTCCTCGACGAGGATCAGCATCGGCGGCGGGCCGCAAAGGACATAAAGCCAGTCGCGCCGTTCGTCCCCGCCGAAATGGCGGCGGATCAGGTCGGGGGTGATCATCCCGGTCTCTCCGTCCCAGTCCTCGGGCGGTTCGGAGAGGACATGCACGACCTCGGTGCCATGCTCGCGCGCGATCGTTTCCAGTTCGCCGGCATAGGCGATCTGGCCGGCGTGGCGGTTGCCGTAGACGAGAACGGTCGGGCGGGGGTCCCGGATCGTGTGCCGTTCGCGCAGGATGCCCATCAACGGGGCGAGCCCGACGCCGCCGGCGATCAGCGCGATGCCGGGGCATCGGCATGCGGCTCGACGGTCAGGTGGCCGTGCGGCGCTTCGAGCCATGCCCGCGTGCCGGGGGCGATCCGGCCGACGGAGCCGCTGAAATCGCCCTGTTCCTTGATCAGGAATTCCACCTCCGTCCCCCGCGAGGGGGCCGAGGCGATGGAAAAGGGGTTTTCGTCGAGCGAGAACACCGCGCGGCCGACATTCAGCCACGCGAACTGCCCGGCGCGATAGCGCAGGCGGCCGGGGAAATCGGGCGTTACCCGCAGAACCCAGGTGCGGTCGGCCTCGTGACGCACCTCGCTGACGCGCCAAGGCCGCCGCCACCGCCTCAAGGGTGCCACGGCATAGACCCAGAACAGGGCCAGAAGCGCCACTGCCAGCAACCCCAGCCACAGCCGGGCCATTGCCGGATCGGCGCTGTAGCGGCCGGCACGCAGGGCGTGCAGCACCGCCATTGCCGCCACCAGCGCCGCCGCCGCCCCGTGCAGCAGACGCCAGTGCTGATAGCGCAGGCCGGTGGCCTCCTTGGCGATGGCCATTACCACCAGCCCGCCCAGGCCCAGCCAGGCAAGGATGCCGGGCCATGTCGCGGCCCAGCCGTATTCGATGACGCCGTGGCGGGTTGCGTCCCACACGGGTGCGGGATTGCGCGGCGAGACGTAGAGGAACGGGTGCGCCAGCGCGAACGCCAGCGCCGCCCGCGCCAGAAGCTGATGAGAGCGCATCACCACATCGCTGCCGGCCCGGTTGGTGACGAACCGGAACCGGCCCAACAGCAGGAATTCCGCAAGCAGCATCGCCAGCGCAACCATCCCCAGCCCGGTGGCCAGCTCGTCCCACGGCGTGCGCGGGGAAAGCCCCTGTGCCCGGGCGAGGGCCAGCGGCGCCAGTCCAAGCGCGAGATAGAACAGGATCAACAGGCCGACCGGCATGCGCGCTCCATAATACGGCGCGGGCCCGGAGTACATCACCGTCTTGACAGGATTGTGAAACACCCCAATGCGCTTGACCAGGGGGCGGATAAGTCGCAGTGTCCGCCGAATAAATCGACCCGAGGAGCCATCGTGGCCGCCAGCCCCGCCCCGTTTGCCCGTTTCGAGTGGATGATCGCCTGGCGCTATCTGCGCGCGCGCCGCGCCGAGGGCGGGGTCAGCACCATGACCTGGATCAGCCTCACCGGCATCACGCTGGCGGTGTTTGCGCTCATCGCCACGCTGGCGGTGCGCTCCGGCTTTCGCGCCGAGTTCGTCGACACCATCCTCGGCGCCAACGCCCATGTCACCCTCTACAACGCCGGCGCCGTCGACGCCGAGACCGGCCGCATCGACCGCACCATCGCCGACTATGCAGCAATGGCCGAGCGGGTGCGCGCGGTGCCGGGCGTCACCCACGCCGCGCCGCTGATCAAGGGGCAGGTGATGGCCAGCGCGCGCCAGCGTCACGCCGGGGTCGAGGTGTTCGGCATCGCGCCCGACGATCTGCGCACCATTCCGCGCATCGCCGATCCCGCGACCTCGGCCGGCGATATCGGCGCGTTCGCCCAGGGCATCGCCATCGGGTCGGGCGTGGCGCGCGAACTCAATGTCGGCATCGGCGACCGCATCAAGCTGATTTCGCCCGACGGCGCCAGGACGGCATTCGGCACCAGTCCGCGGATCAACGCCTACGAGGTGGTCTATATCTTTTCGGCCGGGCGCTACGACATCGACCGGGTGCGCGTCTATCTGCCCTTTGCCGAGGCGCAGGCGTTCTTCAACCGCGAGGGGCGCGCCGACGAGCTCGAGGTGATGGTCGAGGCCCCCGAGGAAGTGGACGCGATGACGCCGGCGCTGCTGGCGGCGGCGGGCGAGCGGGCGCAGGTCTGGACCTGGCGCGATGCCTCGGGCGGGTTCTTGCGCGCGCTCGAGGTCGAGGACAACGTGATGTTCGTGATCCTGTCGATCCTGGTGCTGATCGCGGCGATGAACATTACCAGCGGGCTGATCATGCTGGTCAAGAACAAGGGCCGCGACATCGGCATCCTGCGCACCATGGGGCTGACCGAGGGCTCGGTGATGCGGATCTTCTTCATCTGCGGCGCCTTCACCGGCGTCATCGGCACCCTTCTGGGCGTGCTGCTGGGGTGCCTCTTCGCGATCTATATCGACCCGATCTTTTCGTTCGTGAACGTGATGATGGGCGGGCAGGTGTGGGACCCGTCGATCCGCGGCATCTACAACCTGCCGGCCAAGCTGGAGCTGCCGGACGTTTTGTCGGCGGTGACGCTGTCGCTGGGGCTGAGTTTCGTCGTCACGCTCTTTCCGGCGCGGCGCGCGGCGCGGCTCGATCCGGTCGAGGCGCTGCGCTATGAGTGAGCCGATGCTGCGCCTGGAGGGGATCGAGAAGACCTACAATGCGGGCGCCACCGGCGAGGTCCGGGTGCTGCGCGGCGCTTCGCTCGAGGTGGCGGCGGGCGAGATGGTGGCGCTGGTGGCGCCCTCGGGGGCGGGCAAGTCGACGCTTCTGCACATCGCCGGGCTGCTCGATACCGCCGATGCAGGCAGGGTCGGGATCGGGGGTGCCGACATGAGCGGCATGTCGGACCGGCGCCGCACCATCGTGCGCCGCCGCGAGGTCGGCTTCGTCTACCAGTTCCACCACCTGCTGCCCGAATTCACCGCGCGCGAAAACGTCATGCTGCCGCAACTCGCGGACGGCGTGCCGCGCGCGCAGGCGGCGGCGCGGGCCATCGAGCTGCTGGACCGGGTGGGGGTGGCGGACCGCGCCGGGCACCGCCCCTCGGCGATGTCGGGGGGTGAACAGCAGCGGGTGGCGTTCTGCCGGGCGCTGGCCAACGCTCCGCGCCTGCTGCTGGCGGACGAACCCACCGGCAACCTCGATCCGGCGACTTCGGACCGGGTTTTCGGGGCGCTGGTGGAACTGGTGCGCGACACCGGGCTGGCGGCGCTGATCGCGACCCACAACCTCGAGCTGGCCGCGCGCATGGACCGGGTCGTGCGGCTCGACGCGGGCCGGGTGGTGGCGGGATAGCCCGGGCCCGCAGACGCGCGCGCCAGGTGTTGCCGTCAGGCCGCCTCCGACGGGAGTATTTGCGGGCAAGACGAAGGATCGGGGGCGCGCGGTGGATTGACCGCCGGGTCCGGGGACGACAAGCTGACCCGACTGCGGGCGAAGGGAGGCGTGGCATGAAGGTGGCATTGCGGGAGATCGAGACCACGGTGGCGCGCGCGCTCATCCGCCACGGCGCGGCGGAGTGGGTGGCGGCGGAGGTCGCGAGCGCGGTGGCCGAGGCCGAGGGGCTGGGCAACCGTATCTGCGGGCTCTACTACCTCGAGAGCTATTGCCAGCAGCTGCGCTCGGGCCGGGTCAGGGGTGACGCGGAGCCCGACGTGACCCGTCCCCGCCCCGGCTCGGTGGTGGCCGATGCGCGGTTCGGCTTTGCCCAGCCGGCCTTTGCCCGGGCGCTGCCGCAGGCGGTCGAGGCGGCGCGCGATTGCGGCGTGGCGAGCCTCGCCGTCGCGCATGCCCATACCTGCACCAGCCTGGGGTTTTTCACCGCCCGCATCGCCCGGCAGGGGATGATCGCGCTGGGTTTCACAAATGCCACGCCGGTGGTGGCGCCGCCCGGCGGGCGGACGCGGGTGATCGGCACCAACCCGATTTCGTTCGCCGTGCCGGACGGGCAGGGCGGTGTGGCGATGCTCTTTGACCAGTCGACCACTGCGGTGGCGCTGGGCAAGGTCACCATGGCGAAGGCAGCAGGTGAGGCCATCCCCGAGGGCTGGGCGGTCGATGCCGAGGGCCGGCCCACCGCTGACGCGGACGCGGCGCTGGCGGGCTCGCTGCTGAGTGTCGGGGGCTACAAGGGCTGGGGCTTCGGTCTCATGGCCGAACTGCTGGCCGCCGGCATGACCGGCAGCCGCGCCGGCCCCGATATCGGCCCGCTCAAGGCGGTCGAGGGCGCGCCGCATGACATCGGCGACTATTACCTGCTGATCGACCCGGCCCTGTCGGGGGCGTTTCACGACCGGTTTTCGCGGGTGGCCGGCATGGTGGCGCAGGACGAGGGCGCGCGCATCCCCGGCGCCGGCCGCGCGGCGGCCGATCCGGCCGAACTGGACCCCGCTGCCTGGGCGCAGGCGGTTCGGCTGGCGGACGGTTAGGGTTTCAGTCGCGGCGCTTCGGGTTTTGCCCGGCGGCCTCGATCATCTGGCGGCTCTCCGATGCGGTGTAGCCGTCGATCAGGATCGTGCGGCCGCGGCGGACGGCAAGCTTGACCTTGTACAGCTCGTTGGCGCTGAGGCGTTCGAATGCCTCGGGCGTGAACCGGCGCGGGACAAGGTCGGTCGGGTCGAGTTCTTCGGCTTCTTCGGCCAGCACGGCGGCGGCCGGCAGGGCGGCGAGCGCTGCCCATGCGAGGATTGTGCGGCGATTGGGGTGCGGCGGCATGGCGTGTCTCCTCGGGGTGTCGGTACCTGCACCGGAAGTGGGGGCGGGCGGGCTTCGTTGCAACCGGGTGCCAGACCTGCTGGGTGACGAAGACCCCCGCCGCCATCAGCGCGATGCCGCTCGCGCGGGTCAGCGACAGCGGCGAGACACGCGCCCCGAAGAGGCCGAAATGGTCGATCAGGGCGGCGCTGAGGAGCTGGCCCAGCAGCACGAAGAAGATGGCATTGCCGACCCCGAATCGCGGAGCGATGAAGGTGATCGAGAGAACGTAGAACGCGACCAGCAGCCCGCCGAGAAAGAGGTGCCGCGGCGCCCCGGCGGCGCCTCGTACCGCCGCCGGGCCGGTCAGCGCCAGCGCCAGCAGGGTGGCGACGAGCGCGACCACGAAGAGGATCGCCGCCGCCGCCACCGGCGAGCCCAGGCGCACCCCCAGCGCGGCGTTGAGCGCGGCCAGGATGGGAATGCCGATGCCGGCGGCGAGCATGACGAGGGCGTAGGTGGCGTTCACGGGCATCGGCGATCCTGTCGGGTGAATTGTTGCGGGACGAGCATGGCACGCGGCGGGGCGCTGATCCAGATCAATGTGATGGCCGGCGCGGCATGTTGGAATCGGACCGCGCCCGGGGGTTTGCCGGGGCCGTTGAAGGGAGAACTCGCATGACGGGAAAAGGTGCGGCAATCGTGTTCGCGGTGGCAATGATGGCGGAGCCGGCGGCGGCGGCCGACATCGAGGCCGGACGCGAGACCTATTGGCGCTATTGCTCGTCCTGTCACGGCGAGATGGCCGAGGGCAACGGGCCGATGCGCGCGGTGCTGATGGTGAAGCCGGCCGACCTGACGGTGCTGACGGCGAATGGCGGCGGGGTCTTTCCGCTCGATCGCGTCATCAGGCGCATCGACGGGCGCGACCCGCTGGTCTCGCATGGCAGCGAGATGCCGGTCTATGGCGATTTCTTTCATGAGGGCGGGCGCGAGACCGTCGAGGCCGAGGACGGCACACGGGTGGCCACCAGCGGCGCGGTGGCCGATCTGCTGGCCTATCTGCGCACCATCCAGGCCAGGTAAGCCGACGCCGGCAGGGCGAAGCCCCGCGCGGGTGCGGCATCGCCCGGCGGCGGTTTCCTGATTCCGGCGGTTGCTCCGGCCGGTCACGGAGCGGCCACGCGCCGGCCGTCCCTGGCCCGCGCCGCCCGCGCGCAACGCGCGCCGGCTTGAGCCGCGCTTAACCCTGGTTCCCTACCTCCCCTGTCTCGCCGGCGGCGCACGCCGCGGCCGGATCGGACATCAGGGCAACCGGGCCCGCCTCATGCCCGGGATGCAGGAAAGGGGATGCGATGAACAAGGCAATCACCGATGGCATCGGGTTCATGCCGCCGGCCTTCGCGGACGGGCTTGGCGTCTGGTCGAGCGGCGACGGCACCCCCGGCTCGGACACCTATGAGGGCTCGCCCGACGCAGCCTTCGTCCCCTCGGACGCCGATTTCGGGGGGGCGCTGGAACTGCTGAAGACCAGGGCTACCATGAAGCTGCGCTACATGGGCCAGACGCCGCTCTTGCCCGGCTGCTATCTGCGCATCCGCGCGCGGGTGAAGGCAGTGAGCGGCACGCTGCCCGATGTGCGCATCGCCGGCTGGGCCGGCGGGCCGGGCGAGGTGCATGTCGCGGGGCTCGCCGAGACCGGGCCGGAGGTGACGCTGACCGCCTACGGCGACGTCGTCGAGGTCAGCGCCATCGTCGGCTCGGGTGCGCGCGGCGGCGTCGACATGGCCTGGGGCACCACGCCCATCTACGGCCATTTCGGGCTCGACCTGACCGGGCCCTCGGGCGGCGTGGTGCGCATCGACGACATCGAGATCGAGGACGTGACCGGCATCTTTCTGCGCGACATGATCGGCGCCGTCGATGTGCGCGATTTCGGCGCCGTGGGTGACGGGGTGACCGACGATCACGCCGCGTTTGCCGCCGCCGACGCCGCCGCCCTGGGGCGTGAGGTGCTGGTGCCCGAGGGCACCCATTTCCTGGGCGACAGCGTGACCATGCAGTCACCGGTGCGGTTTCTGGGCACCGTGTCGATGCCGGCCGACAAGGTGCTGACGCTGATGCGGGATTTCGGCCTGCCGGCCTATGTCGCGGCCTTCGGCGATGCCGGGCTGGGCTTTCGCAAGGCGTTCCAGTCGCTGATCAGCAGCCCCTACCATGTCGAGCTCGACATGGCGGGGATGAAGATCGACCTGCGCGCGCCGGTCGATCTAGCGGCGGCAGCCCCCAATGTCAGCGCCTTCGCGCAGCGCCGGGTGATCAGCAACGGCCAGTTCTCGGTGGTGGCCGGCGCCAGCTGGGACACCGACAGCATTGCCGCGCAGGCGAGCTACAGTGCCTCGCGGCGCTATGAGCTGAGCAATGTCGCCAATGTCGCCAGCATCCCCGTGGGCGCGCTGGTCGAGGGCGCCGGGGTGGGGCGCGAGGTCTATGTGCGCGCCAGGAACGTGGCCGCCGAGACGCTCGAACTGAGCCGCCCGCTTTTTGACGCCGAGGGTACCCAGATCTTCACCTTTCGGCGCTTCAAGTACATGCTGGACTTCAGCGGCTTCGACAAGATCTCGAAATTCACCCTCTCCAATCTCGATTTCCTGTGCCGCAACGGCTGCAACGGGGTGATGCTGGCGCCGCGCGGGGTGAGCTTTCACATCCGCGACTGCTGGTTCACCGGGCCGCGCGAGCGCGGCGTCACCAGCCCCGGCGAGGGCTGCCAGGGCATGATGGTGGACCGCTGCCAGTTCCTGTCGGACGAGCAGAGCGTGCTGGTGCCCGCGCGCCAGTCGGTGGGACTGAACACTAACGGCAACGACGTCAAGATCCGCGACAACCGCTGTGCCTATTTCCGGCATTTCGCGGTGATCGGCGGCACCAGTTCGGTGATCTCGGGCAATCACATCTTTCAGGGCGATGCCGCCGATCCGGGGCCGCGCTCGGCCGGGCTGGTGATGGCGCACACCAATTCGCGCGCCACCATCAGCGGCAACTACATCGACAACTGCTCGATCGAGTGGACCAACGAACACGACGAGGCGCCCGGATTTCGCCAACGAGTTCTCGTTCAGCCAGATGAGCATCACCAACAACAACTTCCTGTCGCAAAGCTCGGCGCCGTCGTTCAACTACATCGTGGTCAAGCCCTACGGCCCGGGCCATTTCATCACCGGGCTGATCGTCACTGGCAACAGCTTTCGGCTGATCGACGGCAATATCGACCGGGTCGAGGGGATCGACACCAGCTTTGCCGGGCTCGACTACAGCCGGTTCAGGAATATCGTCTTTGCCGGCAACGCCTACAACAACGTCGACCGGCCGGTGGAGAGCCCGCAGGTGCTGCGCCATACCGAAGCGAGCGCGTCGGCGACCTGGGTGATCGAGGCCGACCCCTACCTGCCGTTTGACGCCTGGGCGCGGACGGTGGAATCGGTCACGCCCGAGGGCGCCATCCGCACCGGTGGCGGGGCGGCGCATTTCGGCATGCCCTACGCCGAGGTGCAGCAGGGCCCGGAAAAGGACCGGGTGCATCTGCGCTGGGCCGAGGCGGTCAGGGGCACGGTGGTGGTGCGGGTGCGGATCGACAATCCGGTCTGAGCCGGTTCAGAACCGCTGCCAGAGCCCGACGCTCAACCGCGTGTCAGAGGCGTTCACCGCCCCGGCCGTCACCCCCAGCAGGAGGTGGCGGCCTCGCCCGCGCGAAACACCCAGGCCGGCGCGATCTTGACATAGGCCGAGCGGTCGGATGGCGCCGCCATCTGGATCTGCACCATCCACTTGTGGCCGCGTCCGGTCGCGGCGCCGAGCGTGAGGTCGGTCTCGATCCGGCCGGCGCCGTCGGTGTCGTAGAGCGCGGCGCGGGTCTCGATCGACATCCAGGCGGGGTGGCCGGCGAGGGTGAAACCGCGCCCCGTGGAGAGGCCCGCGCGCAGCGCCGCCTCGTCGTCGACCGCGCCGATCCCGATCTCCCAGGCATGGACCGTGTTGCGCCCTTCGGGGCCGAACGGGCGGCGCATGAACAGCACCGCCTTGTCGAGGCTGTCCTCGGAGTGACCGAGATCGAGGCCCAGAACGCGCCCCTCCCCGATGCCCTTTTCGGCATAGAGCGTGGCGTAAAGACCCCTGCCATCGGTCGGGTCGGCCTCGAGCCCGAGACTGAGGTGCCCCTCGCCCCGGGCAAGCGGCCAGGGCCCCGGCGACGCCGGACCCGTCCAAAGGCTGCAAAGCAAGATCAGTAGCGCCGCGCGCAGCATGCGGGTGTGCCTCCCCCGGGCAGCCTGACCGGAAACTGGTAAACGCAAGGTTAACGATTGGTCGCTCCCCGCCCGCGCCCTGCGCCAGAGTTGCGCGTTGCCCGCGCCGCGCAAGGTGATAGGCTGGAGCAAAAGGAGGACCGCCCATGACAACGATCACCAAGGCCCCCGGCTGTCAGACCGTCATCGCCACTTTCGACACCAGCCCGTTCAACTGCCGGGATCTGCTCGAAGCGCTGCTCTCGGCGTATGAGGAATTCGTCTCCAAACAGCCCGGTTTCATCTCGGCGGCGCTGCATGTCAACGACGCCCAGACGCGCATTGCCAACTATTCGCAGTGGCGCCGGCGCGAGGATTACCAGGCGATGCTCAGGACCGACGAGATGCGCAAGCGCAACCGCGTCATCAACGAGATGTGCAAGAGCTTCGAGCCGGTGATGTACGACGTCGCGGCGACCTTTGATTGACCGGTGACCGACACGACAAGGCCGAGCCCGAGGCGGCGCTGCGCGCCGAGTTGCGCGCCCTGCGAACTGAGCTCGCGCGCCTGAACGGGCACCGCTTCCTGCGGCTGCACGGATCGATGCCGCGGCTATTGGCGTTCAACTTCGCCCGCGGGCTGGCCTTCGGGCTGGGTACGGTGCTGGGCGCCTCGGTCCTGCTGTCGATGGCGGCGTGGTTTTTCAGCCAGGTCGAGTTTCTGCCGATCATCGGCGAATGGGCGGCCGAGATTGCCCGGCAGATGAACGCGGCGGTCGAGAATTAGCGCAGGATCGGGTCGCACAGGCGGGGCATGCGTGGCAGGGTCCGCGCGATGACAAGCCCGTCGATCACTCCTGCCGCTGCCGCCATGCTGATGGCGCTCGCCGTCCTGTGGGGCGGCACGTTCTTTTTCGTCGAGATCGCGCTGGCCGAAGTGCCGCCGCTGACCATCGTGCTTTTCCGGGTGGCCGGGGCGGTGCCGCTGCTCTATGCGTTCATCCGCCTGCGCGGCATCGCCCTGCCGCGCGACATGCGCATCTGGAGTGCGTGGCTGGTGATGGGGGCGCTCAACAACGCGATCCCGTTTTCGCTGATCTTCTGGGGTCAGACCCGGATCGACAGCGGGCTGGCGGCGATCCTGAACGGCACCGCCGCGGTCTTTACCGCAGTGGTGGCCGCGATCTTCCTGCGCGACGAGCCGCTGACGGCAAGGAAGCTCGGCGGCGCGGGGCTGGGGCTGGCCGGGGTGGCGGTGATCATTGGTCCCGACCTGCTGGGCGGGCTCGACCTGACGGATCTTGCGCAACTGGCCGTGCTGGGGGCGGCGCTCAGCTATGCCTTCGCCGGGGTGTGGGCGCGGCGCATGCTCTCGGGCCAGCCGGCGGAGGCCAACGCCTTCGGGATGCTGGCCGGTAGCACGGTGCTGATGTTCCCGCTGGTGCTGGCGATAGATGGTGTGTCTCCGGCCGATCTGTCGGGCCAAATCTGGGCGGCGTTGCTGGCGCTGTCGATCCTGTCGACGGCGCTGGCCTATATGCTCTATTTCGCCATTCTGACGCGGGCAGGGGGCGGCGAACCTGCTCCTGGTGACGTTGCTGATCCCGCCGGTGGCGGTGGGTCTGGGCGCCGTGTTCCTGGGCGAGCGCCTGTCGGCGGGCGCGCTTTACGGGTTTGCGCTGATCGCCTGTGGCCTCGTGGTGACCGATGGCCGTGGTCCGGCGTGGCTCGGAAAACTGCGGCGCGGCTGATTTCGGTCAAGGCGTGGTGTGCCGGCACGTGGCATGATATGCCACGTTCAAACCCCTGGAGGCGCCAAGATGTACAAGCACGTTCTCGTTCCCGTTTCCTTCGAAGAAGACCGCGACGTCGCCGGCGCGCTGAAGATCGCGCGGCATCTGGCCGGCGCGGACGGACGCATCACAATCCTGCATGTGATGGAGCAGATCCCTTCCTACGCGATTTCCTACATGCCGCCGGAATACCTGTCGGAAAGCCGTGCCGCGATCGGGAACGAGTTGTCGAAGCTGGCCGCCGAGGTGCCCAACGCCCAGGGGCTGGTCATCGACGGTCACTCGGGGCGCTCGATCCTCGACTGGGCCGGCGAAAACGCGGTCGACTGCATCGTCATCGCCAGCCACCGCCGCGGCATGCAGGCCCTGCTGCTGGGCAGCACCGCCTCGCAGGTGGTCCGCCATGCCGCCTGCGCGGTTCACGTGATACGCTGACCCGAACCGGGAGGGAACGAGGCCATGATCCTGCGAACCGTTCTGGTCGCCCTGCTGCTCGCGCTGGCGCCGCCTGCCGCGGCGCAGGAGCTGATCGGCAGCTACACCGCCTATATCGGCCGTGACGATCTGTACAATTCCAAGGGCGCGCGGCTGGGCGAGCCCTGGCAGGTACTGCGCCAGGACCGGGCCAATTTCCACCGCTTCGGCATCGCCCAGCCCGGTGACGAATGGGACCCGTTCTTTGGCAGTATCGAAAACCGTGCGGCGATGGAGCGGATGATCATGAATGGCCGCATCGACCCCGCGGCGCGGCGCAACCTGCTGCAGGGAGGCGCAACGGTCTTCGTGCGCATCTACGGCTCGGGCGGGGTGGGGCGCTATCTCGACGTGACCGTGGCGCGCTGAGCCGGCACCCGCGTTCAGCGCCCGCGCCAGATGCGGTAGCGGTAGACGAGGATCGCCAGGCCCTCGCGCAGCCACAGCCGGCCGAGTCGCCACCGGGCGGTGCCCTCGGGCGGCGGGCAGGAGAGCGTGACCCCGAGCCCCGCCGCCCGCGCCACCATCGCCGCGCGCCGGGCGTGAAAACGGTCGGTTACCAGAACCACCCGGTCGATCCCCCGCGCGCGCAGGATCGGCAAGGCCCGGCGGATGTTCTCGTCGGTGGTGGCGGCGCGCGGCTCGACCAGGATGGCGGTGTCGGGCACGCCGTCCCCGATACAGAGGCGGCGGATCAGTTCGGCCTCGGCGGGTGTCGCCCCGGGCGGGCCGCCGCTGGCGAGAATCAGGCTCACCCGGCCCTCGGCATAAAGGCGTGCGGCCTGCCGCGCCCGCCGCCGCAGCGCCGCCGACGGCTCTCCGCCCGAACCCACCGCCGCCCCCAGCACCAGCGCCACCCGGGCCGGCCCGTCGTCCGTCGTCGGCTCGATCACGGATGTCCCGGACTTCTTCACGGCCGTGTCGGGGCCGCGCCCGGCGCGAGAACCGCGATGGGTGCCGCGCCGCACCCGCGCGGCACGCCGGCCGTTCGAGAGGTGCCCGCCGCCGCCATCACCGCCCGATGACGATATCCGCCTGCAGCCCGCCCAGCCGGTCGCTGTGGCCCAGCCGCAGGGTGCCGCCGTGGGCGCGTGCTATGTCGAGCGCGATCGACAGGCCCAGCCCCACACCGCTGCCGAGGTTCTGGTTGCGCGCCTGATCGAGCCGCACGAAAGGCTTGAGCGCCTCCTCGCGCGCGTTCTCCGGGAATGCCGGGGCCGTCATCCTCGATGCGGATGCGCAGCGCGCCATTGGTCAGTCGCACCGAGACCTCGGCCCGGCTGCCATAGCGTACCGCGTTGGAAATCAGGTTCTCGAGGGCCCGGCGGATGCCGCCCCTGCGCAGTGGCACCTCGCCCGCGCCTTCGGTTTCGACCAGGCTGACGGGCTTGCCCTCGCGGCGGAAGTCCTCGACGATCCCGCGCACCAGCGCCACCGGATCGACCGGTTCGGGCTCGCCCTCCTGGGCGCCGCGGGCGAAGGCCAGGAACTCGTCGATCAGCCGCTCCATGTCGGCGACGTCGCGCTCCATCGCCGCGCGGTCCTCGGCATCGAGCATCGACAGCGCCAGCTTCAGCCGCGTCAGCGGCGTGCGCAGATCGTGGCTGACCCCCGACAGCATCAGCGTGCGCTGCTCGATCTGGCGTTCGATGCGCGCGCGCATGTCGACAAAGGCCTGCCCGGCGGCGCGCACCTCGATGGCGCCCGCGGGGCGATAGTCCAGGTGCTGGCCCTTGCCGAAGGCGTCGGCCGCGCGCGCCAGCCGGGTGATGGGACGCAACTGATTGCGCAGGTAGAGATAGGCGATCACCGTCATGACCGCCGCAAAGAACACCATGTTCACCAGGAGCTGGTGCGGGTTGGAGGCCGACACCAGCCGGCGGTCGAAGCGCATCAGGACCGGGCCCGAAGCGGTATCGAAGTAAAGCCGCACGATACTGTCGTCGGGCAGTTCCACCGCCCTCAGCCCCGGCAACAGGCGGCGCAGCTGACGCACCACATTGCCCCCCGGTCAGATCGTACCAGCGCCAGTCGTCGGCTCCGGGCACCTCGGCCGCGGTGACCGGCACCACCTCGATGCGCAGGATCGCGGCGGTGCGCGATCGCGCCAGCTCCTCCGGTGTCAGCCCGCTGCCGAGCAGCAGCTGCACCTCGCGGCTGACCGAGTTGGTCATCTGCCGGGTCACGCCCTCGAAATGGCGCTGGATGAACACCACCGAGACCACCAGCGTCACCGTCACCACCGGCAACAGCAGGATCAGCATTGCGCGTCCGTAAAGGCCGCGCGGCATATAGGGTTTCAGCCAGCGAAAGGACATGCTTAATCTCTAAGCGCGAAGCCGGTCGGAAGGAAGAGCGATGACAACGGATGATTTCAACCCGCGGCCGGGGCTGGCCGAGGATCTGGGCCGCGGAGTGCGCCGGGTACTCGCGCCGAACCCCTCGGCACTGACCTGGCGCGGCACCAACACCTATCTGGTGGGCGCCCGCGAGGTGGCGGTGATCGACCCCGGGCCCGACGACGCCAGCCATCTGGCCGCGATCCTCGGCGCGCTGAAACCCGGCCAGCAGATCACGCGCATCCTGGTCACCCATTCCCACATCGATCATTCACCGCTGGCGGCGCCGCTGGCGCGCGAGACCGGGGCGCGGGTGCTGGGCTTCGGCCCCTCCGGCGCGGGACGCAGCGCGGCGATGGCACAGATGGCCGAAAGCGGGCTCGAAGAGGCGGGCGAGGGCATCGACCCCGGCTTCGCGCCCGACGCCACGCTGGCGGACGGCGAGGCGGTGGCGGGCGAGGGCTGGACGCTCACCGCCCACCACACCCCGGGGCATCTGGGCAACCACCTGTGCTTTTCGCTCGGCGACATGGTCTTTACCGGCGATCTGGTGATGGGCTGGGCCAGCTCGCTGATCTCGCCGCCCGATGGCGATCTGACCGATTTCATGGCATCGTGCCGGCGTCTCAGGGCGGCGGGCGCGCGGGTGTTCCATTCCGGCCACGGCGCGCCCATCACCCGCCCGGCCGAGCGGCTCGACTGGCTCATCGCCCACCGCGAGGATCGCGAGGCGGCGATCCTGCGGGCGCTGCGGGCAGGCCCCGCCACGGCGGACGCGATCGCGGCGACGGTCTACACCGATATCCCGGCGCGGATGCTGCCCGCGGCCACCCGCAACGTTCTCGCGCATCTGATTGACCTTTATGGAAAATCCGTGATCGAACCGGTGGGCTCCATGTCGCAGCACGCCACCTTCCGGCTGATCTGACCCGGGTGGCGGCCGGGGAGATTTCGTCACAATGCCACTGGACGCCGCCTTGGGCTGTTGCTATATGCCGCCCCGTGTTCCGGCGTAGCTCAGCGGTAGAGCAGTTGACTGTTAATCAATTGGTCGTAGGTTCGATCCCTACCGCCGGAGCCAAAATCCCCGCAAACTCCTGAAATATAAGGATTTCCGAGATTCGGAATCGGAGCTCGCCCGATGAGATGCACATCAAGGTGCACCCGGCGGTGCACAACGTGTGCACAGGAGGGCATGTCCATGCCCCGGAATCGCAGCTTTCCGCCCCATCTTGAGATCCGCCGAGCCGGCTACTACTGGCGCAGACGCCTGCCCCGGTCCCTACGGGACCGGGGTGGCCGGTCGTCCGGCGCCCCGGGAGACGAAATCTCGACCACCTCGAAAAAAATCCTCCTGTGTTTCTCGCTTCGCACCCACGTCCTCGGCGATGCGAAGATCCCGGCCCGCCGTCTCACCGAGATGAGCGACCTGGTCTTCGCCGCAGACGCGGAGACGACGATGACAATTGCGCCCGAAACACAGGCCTTGATGCTGGAAAGCCTCGCTCGCTTCGAGATCGAGGCCTTCGAGCGCGCGCGCGCCGTCGCCGCTCCCCGCAGCCCGGAGGTCGCCGCCCTGGATCTGCGGCGTGAAGAGGCGCTGCAGACGACCTTGCGACAAGCGATTTATCTCGGACACCGGGAAGTCGCGCAGCGCCCGCTGCGGCATGTTGCCGCGCATCTCGGGATTGAACTCGACGAGGCCGATGAGGATTGGACCGCGCTGGCCTATCAGGCAACCAGGGTCCTGCTCGATGTGAGTCAGGAGCGGTCCCGTCGTCAGCAGGGGATCTACGGCCAGCCGACACTGGTCTTCCGCCGCGCGGTCAGCACGGCCGAGCCGGCCGCAGGCCCGCAACAAACTGCCCCGGCGGAGATCACGGTTGCACCGGCAGTCTTCGCGAGCAACGCGGCGGTCATCGCACCTGTTGCACCTGCCCCGGCCTCCTTCGCGACGGAAAACCGCGCCGATACGCCAAAGGTGACGCCTGCAGCCGAAGCCCCGTCTGGGGCGGATCAGCAGCAAGACGCGCCTGTCCGCGATGAGCCCTCGGCCGGCATGCCTTCTCTCAAGAATTCGACATCCCCGGCACCGCCTATCGTGCCGGCGGGGTTCGACCTCCCCGAAGGCTATGACGAGCAGAGCTGGCAGAAAGCACGTGTCGCAGCCCGCCCACCCCGGATCTTGATCGACAAGAGCCTGCTCTCGGACCGGTCGCGCGAAGCGATCGAGAAGCAACGGGAATCACCCTGGCTGAGGCGATCGAGCTCTATTTCGAGCTGCTGAGCTGGGGATACAAGGCTCCGTTCAACAAGTACCAGAAACGCAAAGAAATCCCCCGGAAACTGAGGAATGCGCCTGCCGAGGAACGCCTTTGCGAGGACCACAGGGGCAAGCGGCGGCTCGCGCTCGATCACTGGCCGGCCGCTCTCGGCGACGAGCCGGTGGATGAAATCCATGTCGACGAGGTGAATGATGCTCTTCAGCGCTTCTGGGGGTTCCGGCCAATCATGGCAAATCCGAAAAAGACCGCGCCCAATACAGCCTGGCGGAACTGATCGAAAAAGGCGGATGCACTGCAGGCTCAGCTCGACAGGGACATCGTGAGGGCAAAGGCCCGCGGCGCAAGCTCCCCGGAGATCGACAAGATGCGCCCGGAGGGACACGTCCCCCGGATCTCCGTGACCACATACATCAAGCACGGGCGCGTCATGCGTGCCGTTGGCGAAATGCTGATGGACATGCAGCTGATTGACCAGAATCCGTTCAGCATCTGCACTTGGAGCAACGCGGACGTGAAAGATCTCAAGAGAGACGAAGGCGGCCGCAAACGCGAAGCCCGGGATGACCGGATCAACTATCTCTGGGGGTCTCGCATCTACCAGGAACCGCTTGAGGATATCGGCGAGCCTCTGTTCTGGGCACCGCTCATCGCGAGGCACCAGGGGATGCGCATGGAGGAGATCCTTCAGCTCGGCCCCGACGATTTCGGGTCGGACAGGGGTATCCCGTATCTGCGGATTCGCCACACCATCATCAATGGCGTGAAGACGCTCAGCAGCGCACGGACACTGCCGGTCCATCCGCAACTGATCGAGCTCGGCCTGCTGAAACTGGTCGCGCTGCGCAAGAAAGAATGTCACATCCGGCTCTTCCCATTCCTCAACCGCGGCAAGCAGAAGGGCACTTTCTCGGCGAATTTCTCCAAGAATTTCGGATATTATCGCCGCACAAACGAGTGCTACTGGCCCGGCCTGGATTTTCATGCTCTGCGCACCACCTTCCATCACGATCTCTTGGGGGACGACAAATCGGATGCCATTCGCTGCCGCCTTATGGGGCATACCTATACCGACGAAGGAGACCGCTCCTACGGCCAGAATCTCAAGATCGAGAAGCTCGCCGACCGGATGACGTCTGTCGTGGTCGATATCAGCATGATCCGGCGTCCCTTCGAGGAGGACCGCAATGCCGCTCGTCGCCGCAAGCAGGAACTCGGGCTGAGGGTCGTCGGGTAGACAATCCCCGAGCATGTCGGCCAGCATTGGCTCCTCTTGGCGGCAAGGCCGGGCCGCGGTCCGCGATTTCGTTCCGTCGCGAAAGCGATATTGAGCGCACATGATATCCCGCCGGCGGCCCCGCCCGTGGCACATCTTGCGCCTCGGCCGGAGCACCAGCAGGTTTCGACGTCATCCACCGAAGCGCCGGTTGACGATGCGCTCGGCAGCGAGGCGATACTCCAACACCTGTAGCATCTCGCGAAGGACGCGCAGATTGCCGAGACATTGGGCGATCTGTTCACCTCGCGGGGTCAGAACCCGCTCATCTGCGATGGTGCCGATCGCGCCCTCTTCCGGATCGTTGCGGCCATGAAAGACTGGCACGATTCCCTGGGTTTCTTGATCGAGCTCCGCGTTGAGAAGCGAGATGACGAGATCGAGTGCTGCGCACCCATCCTGTCTAAGCAGCCTGTCCTCCGAAATGCTGTTCATGGCTCGTCGGATCGCATGCTGATTGTCGCTCGTCCCGGCAATCTCGGCCGATGTTGCCGTCTTGGCGACATGGCTGGTTTTTTCGAGGCTGCGCGCGCAGAGTTCCTCTAACGGCATGGTGTGGATGTTCACGACCGACTCCGGTCTTGCCTTCGCGGCATGCGATGGCTTCAAGGTGCCGGCCGAATGGCCGGCGGAGGGGTCATGCTGCGGAAAGATCGAAGAGCTCGCGCTGAACGACATCGCAGTTCGGATGCTCCTCGGCAATCGTCACGAGAAGATCCGAGAACCGGTCGGCCTCATAGCAAATCTCCTCGACGCGGGGATCCAGGATGTCGAGCGACATGAAGCGCGCGGTTTCTTCGCGCTCGGGATCGCCGACAAAATCGAGCATCATTAAACGGTGGAGCCAGACGAGTTCATGCTTGAGGGCCTTCGTCAGCACGTCACTCTTCGCGATATCCGCGAAGAGCCGCAGGCAGCGGCGATGCGCTGCCGGGCCGCCGAGCATTGCCGCGGCGCTGAGCATCGCTTCATCGTGTTCATGGAAAAAATCTCTGGTGAGCTCGAGCGCGCGGTCACCGCCCGCAATGCGCAATTGTGCTGGTAGATTGGACATCGGATACCTCCTGTTCACGCCGTCGTTCATGACGGTCAAGACCCCGGAAGAACCTCCTTCTCGATTTCCGGGGAATGGTGTCGCCGGCGTTCCGGTAGCAGCGGAGAGTTTGACGGCCGGCGGGTTTCTGCATCTTTTTTGAGGCGTTGCATTCCTGTCTGCCGCGCTCTCGCAAGAAGGAGCGCGGCAGACAGGAATGCGGCCGAACCTTTCCCTTGCTTCCCTTTTCTGGAAGGATTGCGCATGTGGCCCGCCCAAGCCTCATCCTGACCTTGGCTCTTCTTCGCCCGCAACGGCGCGCCCTGTGGGGGTGCCCAGGGCAATCGGGTCCCGGCTCTGGATTGAAGCACCGAGAGAATCTGGCAGGTACGATGTTGCGAAGCTTTGAGGCTTCGTCGGACAACGTCGGCAGCCGGAAACAGCGATTGATTGGGGTGCCATTCCACCCATGCGGATTTCATAATCACCTTTTGCCGCCCGGTTTCTCGCCTTGCGCTTGCCAGCTGACCTTTCAGCCTGCGTCGCGATGGTCGCTCGCGACTCTTGCCAGATCGCCTGCGCCGCCGCCCCTTCGCATTCGGCACGATAGGATTCACCGGCTTTTCGCGTGCCATGTCCGAGATGCGTGGCGATGACGTCCGCCGCGTGGGCAGGATCATGACGCCGCATGTAGTCCGCGGCGAGCGTCCTCAAATCATGCGATGGCACGCCGATCGCGGCCCTGGTCAACTCGGTCGGCAGGTTGCGATACGGCTCATTGTCCTCGAGCGTCAGCCAATTGCGGCCGACGAGTTCCTGGTAGCGGATATGGATCAGCCGATCGGGGCGTCCATCAAGGATCCATTCATCCAGAATCTCGCAGATCTCCGGCCAGATTGCACCCGTTTCCGTTGCGCCCTCGTCTTCGCCTGTTTCCATTCGGCGCGCCAGGTTCCGTCGATTTCACGGACCATGTGCTCGCCGAACCGCCAAGAGACGAGATCGCCCTTTCGCGGCGGCTTGTTGACGATGACGGCGCAGACGGCCGCCTGCTGCATGCAGCGGCGGCGAGCCGCACTGTGGGCCGGCAGGGCATGAGCGCGCTCCCTGAGTTCGCGGATCCTGTCGGCAACACGCGCATATCCGCCCCGTTCCATCAATCCGGAAATCCTTTCATACTTGTTCTTCTCGTCGAGCGCGGTCTGATCTCGCAGGTCGCGCGTGATGACCTGCATCGCGGAAAGGCTTTCCTCGGCGACGCCGCCCTTGGCGCCCAGAGCAATCAACCCCTCGATGTAGTTCGCAGCCGTGACGGGCTTCACGCGCCGGTCCTTGTCGGGATGGAACAGGAAGGCGTCTGAAAGCTCGCAGGCTGCGATGAACCCGTGCATGTCCGACGCGAGACCCTCTGCGACGACGGCGGCGCACCGGTCGATACTCGCGAGATAGCGCTTCCGGGTGCTGGCCCTGATCGATGCTGCGTCGAGCTCCGGTTTCATCCGCCGCCATGCGGCCGGCCAGTTGTCTCCGACGGGCTTTGCCTTCTTCCAGGCACCTCTCGCCACCGGCTTCTCTCGCCGGGTGTACCATTCGTCGCTGACGATCCTGGCCGACGCGGTGGACACATGCGGCGCATATGTCGCCAGAGCCCGCAGCAGACACCGAAATGTCGATTCCGAGGCGGCGGCGGCGCGGTAGGCGTCCGCAGCCGGCATGAGGGAATTTCCCTTGCCGGCGCGGACGGCGGTCCAGAATCGCCCCATCACATGTGCGGCGCCGGGCGCGAGGTTCGGTGCGTTCCCGATCATCGCGCGCCGGATGACCGCCGGCGCGTCCTTCAGAATTGTCGCGAGATCAGCTCTCATTTCAGGTCCTCCTTTTCATGCGTGCAAAGATGTCGGGATGTTGCGCCAGCAGGGACTCGCGAACGGCCACCGCCGCGGCTTCGCCGCTGTCTTTGCCATAATGACGGCGCGCGACCTGCTCGGTGTTGGCCAGCACCGAGGCCACGTTTGCAAAATCGCCGGGTCTGACGGCCAGCATGAGGGTCGCGAGCGCGTGACGGCACTGGTGCGGCGTCAGCCCGAGTCCGAGCTGCCGATCGCCCAGATCCCAGAGCTCCATGATCGCAGCGACCGACATGCAGCCTGCCGGCAGATTCAGCGCGGATTTGCGCAGCCGCGGAGCGGCAGTTCCCGGAAACAGGTAGGGTGACGAGTCGATGCCGCGCAGCTTCATCAGCGCCGGTCGATCGATCCGGTCCCATTGCCAGAGCACCCGCGCATCCTCGCCGTGCACGTTGACGATCAGTGTCTGTCCGTTCTTCACCTCGCCTCCCGAAAGCGGATCTCGGCATGCTCCCGGTCAACGATCCAGGTCAGGTTGCGCGGGCAATCCGGCGTCGCCTTGCGGCGGGTCATGAACAGGTTGGCCGGGCGCAGCGCGCGGCTGACCTGCACCGCGTAGGCCGCGGCACAGGCGGAGAGCCGCAATGCGCGCTCGCGTGCGAAATCGGTTGATGCGGTCTCCAGTCCCTCGGACGAGATGGCGCTGAGCCGCGCCGGGGCGTTGACGAAGGCCGCCGCGAGATGCGGCGACTTGCGCAACCGGTCGCAGATCGCCTCCGCATCTTTTGTCATCTCGATGGGCGAGAGCACGTAGTCGGCATAGAACATGCGCACGAGATTGATCCGGGCGAGAATTTCGGGATCGCGCAAACCGTGTCGAGCGATCGTCGTGATGTTGGTGATGCGCGACCAGAGCGTCGAACTCTCATCCGGATTCTTGAGCGTCTTGGACGCAGCGCTCCGCGCAATCTGCGCTTCACATGCCGCCTCCAGCGCTTCGGTGGTGAAAATATCTCGCATTGTCGCGAGTCCGCCGAAGTCGGTTTCTGGTGGAAAGCTCTCGCGGAGGAGCCACGTCGTTGCTTCGCGGTAGCCTGAAAGTGCAGACTCAATACATCTGGGGGCTTTCTCTGCTTTTTCGTCCCAACGCGTGTCAACGGCGGAGACAAATCCGGCCACGCGGCGGCGCAAAACCAAGGCCAGTGGCGGGGTGGCAAGCGCCATGGCGCGCGCGCTCTCCAGATAGCTGGCGCGTGCCATGGCGCATTGGCCCACAGGGCCAATCCTGTGACGGATGATTAGGTTGAGGCTTCGGCTTTTCGGGCGCGGCTTTGGCCGAGCCGATAGCTGTCTCCGTTCATCTCGAGGATGTTGACGTGGTGTGTCAGCCTGTCGAGCAGCGCGCCAGTCAGGCGTTCAGTGCCGAAGGTTTCGGTCCATTCGTCGAATGGCAGGTTGCTCGTGATCATCGTGGAGCCACGCTCATAGCGCTGCGAGATCAGTTCGAACAAGAGCTCGGCGCCGGTCTTGGATAGCGGCACGAAGCCCAGTTCGTCGATGATCAGCAATTTGACGCTGGCCAGCTGCTTTTGCAGGCGGAGCAGGCGGCGTTCATCGCGGGCCTCCATCATCTCGTTGACCAGCGTCGCAGCGGTGGTGAAGCTGACCGCCATGCCCTTCTGGCATGCGGCCAGCCCGAGACCCAGGGCAACATGGGTCTTGCCGGTTCCACTGGGCCCCAAGGCGATGACGTTCTCGCGCCGGTCGATCCATTCGCAGCGGGCCAGTTCCAGCACCTGCATCTTGTTCAGCTTTGGAATCGCCTTGAAGTCGAAGCTGTCCAGGCTCTTGGCGGCCGGGAACTTCGCGGCCTTTATACGCCGCTCAATCATCCTGCGCTCTCGGTCGATCAGTTCCAGTTCGACGAGGCGCGCCAGAACTGGACGTGATCCCGACCCTCGGTGGCGCATTGGCGGGCAAGCTTGTCGTATTCCCGCAGGAAGGTGGGTAACTTCAGCGTCTTGAGATGATCCGCGAGCAGGATCTTCGGGGCGACGGTCATGCTGCATCCTCCGACATCAGGGCCATATAGCTGGCCGCGGATGTGGTCTCGACGTTCGCCCGTGGCAGGTATGGGTAGACATCGAGATCCAATTTCGGCGGCCGTTTCTCGACGTGACAGAGGACGAGGTGCTTGACGGCATCGAAGCCGACCGCGCCCAGCTGCAGGGCCTTCTTCACCGCCGCGTGCAGGTCGTCGATGTCGAAGGTCTCCAGCAGGCGCAGAACCTGGACATACTCGCGGCGTCCGGCCTTGATCATCCGCGCCTCCATCAGGCGGCGCAGGGTCGCGAACTCCGGCGGCAGGTCCCATTCAGCCAGGGGCGCCGCCTGATCCAGGGCATTGATCTTGCGCTCGATCAGCGGAAGGTAATGCACCGGATCGAAGACCATGTCCTCACGGTCGTAGCAGCGGGGATGGCGTGCGATCACCTCGCCGCCGCAGCCGATCACGACCACGTCGACATAGCCCCTGATCCAGACGTCACGGTGGCCGTAGGAGACCGGCACCGAGTAATCATTGGTCTCGTAGCGCACCAGCGCCCGGAACTGACCCGTCCGGTGGCCTGATCGCAGACATCGAACGGCGCGGCCGGCAGGTCGGTCATCGTGGCCAGATCCCGCGCGAGCCGGTCTCCGATGGTCTCGGACTGGCCCCGCAGGATATCCGCCTGGCGCTTGCGGCATTGATCCTCCAAGTAGGCGTTGAACGCGTCCCAGGACGCAAACCGCGGGATCGGCACCATGAAGTTGCGGCGGGAATAGCCGACCGGGCCTTCCACGTTGCCCTTGTCGTTGCCCTTGCCCGGCCGTCCGTAACGATCGCGGAACAGGTAATGCGACAGGAACCCGCTGAAGAGCGTCGCCCGCTTGCGCGTTCCATCCGGCAGGATCTTCGCAACCAGACAGCGGTCGTTGTCGTATAGGACCGACGTAGGCACCTTGCCGAAAAACGTGAAGGCGTGGACGTGACCGTCGACCCAGGCCTCCGCTGTCGCTGCGGGATAGGCCCGCACAAAGCAGGCATCACTGTGCGGCAGATCCATGACGAAGAAGTGCGCCTTCTGCTCGACACCGCCGATGACAACCACCGCCTCACCGAAATCGGCCTGAGCGTGTCCGGGCGCATGCGCCAGCGGCACGAACATCTCGCGACCGCGCCGTTCACGCTGCCGCATGTAATCCTTCACAATCGTGTAGCCGCCGGTGAACCCATGTTCGTCACGAAGCCGCTCGAACACCCGCTTCGCCGTATGGCGCTGCTTGCGATGGACCTCCCGATCGCCGTCCAGCCAGCTGTCGATAATGCCAGTAAAGGCATCCAGCTTCGGCCGCTTCACCGGCGCCGTCCGCCGATACCCGGGCGGTACCGAGAACGCCATCATCTTGCGGACGCTGTCACGCGAGATGTTGAAATGCCGCGCCGCTTCTCGCTGGCTCATACCTTCCGCACAAGCCAGACGAACCTTGCGATACAAGTCCACAGTAAAAATCCTCCTGCCCTCCCTGTCGCCAGAAAGGGTAAAGGTGGACGACTATTCCGCCGCCCGCAGCAGGATCATCCCGCCGCTACCGTGGCCGACTTTTGCACCGCCGTTCTCATCGTCACCGACATCGACCCGAAGAAGGACACCGATATCGACCTGGCCCGTGACGCGGTTCGCTCGGCCTTCGGCAACCTTGCGGATGCCGATTTCGAGGAATTCGAGCGCGGCTTCCCCAGCGTCTGCTTTGCGCTGGCCACCGGCGTGGGAAAGACCCGCCTCATGGGTGCCTTCATCAGCTACCTCTACATGATCGGGAAAAGCCGGAACTTCTTTGTCCCGGCGCCGAACCTGACCATTTACGAGAAGCTCTTGGCTGACTTCCAGCCCTCGAGCCCGAAATATGTGTTCCGCGGCATCGAGGCCTTCGCCCACAATGCGCCCCTGATCGTCAACGCCGAGAACTACGAGGAAGGTCGCGGTGTGCGCGGGAGCGACCTGTTTGGCCGCGAAGGCGCGATCATCAATATCTTCAACGTCTCGAAGATCAATACCGAGGCGCGCGGTGGCAATGCCCCCGGATCAAGCGGCTTCAGGAATATATCGGGGAAAGCTATTTTTCCTATCTTTCGGACCTCGATGATCTTGTCCTGCTCATGGATGAGGCGCACCGATATCGCGGCTCGGCCGGGGCGCGGGCAATCGAGGAGTTGAAGCCCATCCTTGGGCTGGAGGTCACGGCAACCCCAAAGACGGTCGGCGCCCGGCCGCAAGATTTCAAGAATGTGGTTTTTCGGTACGACCTGCCCGATGCGATGGAGGACGGCTATGTCAAGGAGCCGGCGGTCGGCACCCGCGCGAATTTCGACCCGAAGTCAGTTGACGAAGCCACCCCGGAAAAGATCAAGCTGGAAGACGGCGTGCATTACCACGAGCACGTCAAGGTCGGACTGGAGACCTACGCCCGCCAGAACGACGTGCCTGTGGTGCGGCCCTTCATGCTGGTGGTCACCCAGGACACGACCCACGCCCGGCAAGTGAAGGAATATGTCGAATCCGAAAACTTCTTCGGTGGCCGCTACAAGGGGCGCGTCGCCGAGATCCACTCGAAGCTGAGAGGCGAGGAAAGCGACGAGAACGCGCAGCGCCTGCTGAACATCGAGAAATCGGGCGACACCGACATCGTCATCCATGTCAACAAGCTCAAGGAAGGCTGGGATGTCTCGAACCTGTTCACCATCGTGCCACTCCGGGCCTCGGCCTCGGACATCCTGACCGAGCAGACCCTGGGCCGTGGCCTGCGTCTGCCCTACGGCCGGCGGACAGGTGTAGAGGTGGTCGATACACTGACCGTGATCGCCCATGAACGCTTCAACGAACTGATCGAAAAGGCGAAGGAAGAGAACGGCGTCACTCGCAAGCTCAAGGCCGTCACCATCGGCGAAGGCGGGGATGTGGCCCCGACGAAGCCTATCTCGGTGCCTGCGCCCTCTATCGTCGACCAGATGCTTGCCCGGGCAGAAGCCAAGACGAAGCCGTCCGTGGCGGTGACGGATGGCGAAGGCGGAAACACGTGGAAACAGCCTCCCACACAGGCTGGGGGGATGGCAGATGGTCCGGTGCCTTTTACCTTTGAGAACGGCGGTGCAAAAGTCGGCCACGGTAGCGGCGGGATGATCCTGCTGCGGGCGGCGGAATAGTCGTCCACCTTTACCCTTTCTGGCGACAGGGAGGGCAGGAGGATTTTTACTGTGGACTTGTATCGCAAGGTTCGTCTGGCTTGTGCGGAAGGTATGAGCCAGCGAGAAGCGGCGCGGCATTTCAACATCTCGCGTGACAGCGTCCGCAAGATGATGGCGTTCTCGGTACCGCCCGGGTATCGGCGGACGGCGCCGGTGAAGCGGCCGAAGCTGGATGCCTTTACTGGCATTATCGACAGCTGGCTGGACGGCGATCGGGAGGTCCATCGCAAGCAGCGCCATACGGCGAAGCGGGTGTTCGAGCGGCTTCGTGACGAACATGGGTTCACCGGCGGCTACACGATTGTGAAGGATTACATGCGGCAGCGTGAACGGCGCGGTCGCGAGATGTTCGTGCCGCTGGCGCATGCGCCCGGACACGCTCAGGCCGATTTCGGTGAGGCGGTGGTTGTCATCGGCGGTGTCGAGCAGAAGGCGCACTTCTTCGTCATGGATCTGCCGCACAGTGATGCCTGCTTTGTGCGGGCCTATCCCGCAGCGACAGCGGAGGCCTGGGTCGACGGTCACGTCCACGCCTTCACGTTTTTCGGCAAGGTGCCTACGTCGGTCCTATACGACAACGACCGCTGTCTGGTTGCGAAGATCCTGCCGGATGGAACGCGCAAGCGGGCGACGCTCTTCAGCGGGTTCCTGTCGCATTACCTGTTCCGCGATCGTTACGGACGGCCGGGCAAGGGCAACGACAAGGGCAACGTGGAAGGCACGGTCGGCTATTCCCGCCGCAACTTCATGGTGCCGATCCCGCGGTTTGCGTCCGGGACGCGTTCAACGCCTACTTGGAGGATCAATGCCGCAAGCGCC
Source organism: Roseovarius sp. (assembly GCA_027493545.1). GTDB lineage: Bacteria > Pseudomonadota > Alphaproteobacteria > Rhodobacterales > Rhodobacteraceae > Roseovarius. Next base: position 193,501 of record JAOSKR010000002.1, read on the forward strand.
GGGGCGGATATCCTGCGGGGCCAGTCCGAGACCATCGGAGACCGGCTCGCGCGGGATCTGGCCACGATGACCGACCTGCCGGCCGCGCCGTTCGATGTCTGCGATCAGGCCACCGGACGGGTCAGTTCCCGGGCGCTGGTGCGCTACGAGACCAATGATTACTCGGTGCCGGTCTCCTACGGCCACCGTGACGTCTGGATCAGGGGCTATGTCGACGTGGTCGTGATCGGCTGCGGCGGCGAGGTGATCGCACGCCATCCCCGCTGCTACGACCGTGAGGACATGGTCTTCGATCCGGTGCATTACCTTCCGCTGATCGAGCGCAAGATCAATGCCCTGGATCAGGCGGCGCCCCTGGCTGAATGGGACCTGCCGCCGGAGTTCGCGACCCTGCGCCGCCTGATGGAGGCGCGGATGATCAAGGCCGGACGCCGCGAGTATGTCCGGGTTCTGCGCCTGCTGGAGACCTTCGACATCGACGACCTGCACGCGGCGGTGAAGAAGGCCCTGCAGCTGGGCGCGGTCGGCTTCGATGCCGTCAAGCACCTCGTCCTCTGTCACGTCGAGAAACGGCCGCCGAAATTGGATCTCGATGTCTACCCATACCTGCCACGGGCGAACGTCGAGACCACATCCGCGGCCAGCTATATGGCCCTGATGTCGGAGGATGCAGCATGACCGTCGCCCCGAAGATCCTGCTCGCGGATCATCTCAAGACGCTGAAGTTACCCACCTTCCTGCGGGAATACGACAAGCTTGCCCGCCAATGCGCCACCGAGGGTCGGGATCACGTCCAGTTCCTGGCGCGCCTCGTCGAACTGGAACTGATCGACCGAGAGCGCAGGATGATTGAGCGGCGTATAAAGGCCGCGAAGTTCCCGGCCGCCAAGAGCCTGGACAGCTTCGACTTCAAGGCGATTCCAAAGCTGAACAAGATGCAGGTGCTGGAACTGGCCCGCTGCGAATGGATCGACCGGCGCGAGAACGTCATCGCCTTGGGGCCCAGTGGAACCGGCAAGACCCATGTTGCCCCGGGTCTCGGGCTGGCCGCATGCCAGAAGGGCATGGCGGTCAGCTTCACCACCGCTGCGACGCTGGTCAACGAGATGATGGAGGCCCGCGATGAACGCCGCCTGCTCCGCCTGCAAAAGCAGCTGGCCAGCGTCAAATTGCTGATCATCGACGAACTGGGCTTCGTGCCGCTATCCAAGACCGGCGCCGAGCTCTTGTTCGAACTGATCTCGCAGCGCTATGAGCGTGGCTCCACGATGATCACGAGCAACCTGCCATTCGACGAATGGACCGAAACCTTCGGCACTGAACGCCTGACTGGCGCGCTGCTCGACAGGCTGACACACCACGTCAACATCCTCGAGATGAACGGAGACAGCTATCGGCTCGGCCAAAGCCGCGCCCGAAAAGCCGAAGCCTCAACCTAATCATCCGTCACAGGATTGGCCCTGTGGGCCAATGCGCCATGGCACGCGCCAGCTATCTGGAGAGCGCGCGCGCCATGGCGCTTGCCACCCCGCCACTGGCCTGGTTTTGCGCCGCCGCGTGGCCGGATTTGTCTCCGCCGTTGACATACCTTCAACACACCCGAACAAGTGAAGGTCGCACGCACGGTCTTGGATCAGGTGCTTCCCCAGTTCAGTAAGCAGGTCCGCTCGATCCAGGATCTGAATGATCCCAAGGTCGTCGAGAAGATCGCTGAGACGGCGATGACTGTCACAGCCCAAGATGATGGGCTCTTTGCCAGCGTGACGAAGGAACAAGCCATTGCCGTGGCGACCGAGCTCTGCAAGAGCTTCGTCGAGCGGACCCTCGCTATCCCTGCGCTGACGATCACGCCGGAGCAGCAGGTCACCTTCGGGTTCCGCCGCTTCGATCTCGACATGAAATCATGGAATTTCCAGCCCTTGTCGCGCGAGTTGTTCGTGCAGGCTCTGCGCACCGAGAAAACCTCGGTCATTTCTGGAGAAGAAGAAGGTGAATCGGCCAATCGACTGGAAGACTACATCGTCGCACGCCTGATCGACTATCCGGAGATCGATTACGATTCCCATGCCGAAACCCTCTATGATCTCGCGGGACAGGCCGTTGATCATACGAACCAAAGGTTCCTCGAAGACCGGGATCAGGCGCTCAGTGTCGTGCGCGGACATGCCAAAGCAATGGCCGAGAGCATCTTCTCGCAGATGAAGCAAAACATGTGGCGTGAACAGACGAATTACCGGGTTTCGCTGGCCTCTGCCTTCGGAGAGCTGCGTCCGCAGACCTTCGATACCGCCGGTACGGGCTTCATCCGCGATTTCCGGGCACCTCCGGATCAGAAGCAGGATATCCGCAAGTATGTCTTCACCGGTTTCGCCCGGGGCTGCTACCAGTATGCGAAATTCGACTCCGATCCTGAGCGAAAACTGGCGGTCGTTCTCGAGAAGGAACCGACGGTGCGCCTCTGGATGAAGCCCGGGCCCAACCAGTTTAAGATCTTTGATGCAGATGGCACCCCCTATCAGCCTGATTTCGTCGTCGAGACCGTCAGCGAGAAGCTGATCATCGAGGTCAAGCGGCTCTCGGAGATGCAATCACCTGAGGTCCTGCGGAAGGCTGATGCCGCGAGCCTCTGGTGTCACGTGGCAACGAAAGCTTGCACCGCTGATGGCGACAAGCCTTGGAGCTATCTTCTGGTCCCAGAAACCGATGTGCAGGAGAACTTCACGGTCTCGGGCCTTATGGCAAAACACACACGCTCGCCGGATGCCGATTTGCTTTCCGGTATCATTTCACTGGGCAAGAAGTCGGTGCTGGCACTTAACCCGGAGAGTCCCGCCCCGAGGGGCCGAGTGCAGGAAGCCGCATGTCCGAAGTGATGAAAGCCCTCAGAAGCAGCACCGATCCGTTGGAGAACGATCTCGCCCGGGTCTACGAGCATTGGCAGGAGGTCAAGCGTAGCCAAGGCCAGCGGGCGGGCCTCGGATATGAACCCCGGGATATAAGGGCGAAAGGCCCGGAAGAGGTGATTTCCAGCCGGATCTTAAACGCCTCCGCCGGGTTCGAGGAGGTTGACCCAAATCAGAGCTATGAAGCCTTGGTGCTCAAATACCCGGATCGCTTCACCCCGGACGTGATCGCCGCCGCGCGCGAACGGTTGAATCTCGGCGCGAGCAAGTTGAATCAAATCCGGCGGCAGGACATTCAGTTCTTCGTCAAATCGCGCGCCTTCGACCTTTTCGGAGAACTCGGCATTCAGCCTTTGCCCGAAAATTGGATCGGTCGAGATGCCCACTTGCCTGTTTTCCTCAAAGAATACCGCGATGCGGAACGGTTCATGTCCGAAGGCTTTCGGAGCCTCGTTTGGCTGCATGAACAGAGTAAGCATGGCGAGAGTGGGAAAGGCCTCACAGCCGTGGCCGAGTTCGGCCCTATGCAGCCGGATCGCCACGCTCGCGTGCTGGACGCAGTGTTCTTTGATCATCCTATTGGAAAAGCCTTTCTCGACTCTCATCGAGGAGATCAGACCTTCGTAGCTAAGATCGTCGCCTTCCGCCCAAGCCGTATTTGGCCGATTTCGGATGCTGACGTAGACTCGTTTATGTCGGCCGTTCGGGAGAGGGCGCACCAGTTCGCACAATATGAAAACCATAACCCGGACCCGCATGAGCCCCTGAATCTTGAGAAGATCGAAGACACCACCGCCCTGCGCCAAGTCGTCCTGCGGCGATACCAAAGCGCGTTTCGCCAAGCCCTTTTGAGCAAGCGCCCGAACCGTTGCGCAATCACCGGGACGAGCGAGCTTTCGGTTCTGGAAGCCGCCCACATCATCCCCTATGCGGAGCGGTTTGCCGACCGGGACAAGCCCGAGAATGGCCTTCTTTTGAGAAGCGACATTCACAAGCTCTTCGACGCGCACCTGATTTCCATCAACCCCGAGACCAAAGCAGTCGAGGTTTCCGACCGGATTGCATCGCCAGACTACCAGAGCCTTCGCGACAATACCGTTTCTGATGAAGTCTCCCCCAAGAGCCTTGGCTTTCACTTCGAGATTTTCCGAGAACAGCACCAATAGCAGCAGGGTGTCCCAAGGCGCAGCAATCAAGCCGGGGCTATCAAGAGCAGGTCATTCATGAAGCTCTCAACGGTTTGAATGTGCGCCCGGATGAGCATGTGCACCTCTTGACCCGATGCACAGGTTACGGCACAGGTAGGAGCACACCGCTGGACTCGATCCGAAATTGATGGAAATTTCCCTTTGTTTTCATAGGTGTTTGCTGGCTGGCCCCCGCCCCTACCGCCGGAGCCAAATATCTTTTAGAAATCACAAGATGATAAGAGCCGTCTATCGAGGCGGCTTTTTTCGTTTTTGAGCGTTGATGCAACAGTAATGCAACATTTGGCGGTTTCCCGGCGGGCGACGGCACACGTTGACGCCGCACGTTGATATCGCGGACAACGTGTCGGGCACGTTGCACGAATCTCTCTGCGCCTCGACTTGGGCGTCTATCGGCAATGTCGGGAAGTGGCAGTTCGCCACGGCCCGCACCGAAGGCAGCTATCCGCTACTGAAACTTTTCAAGCGCGTGCGCTTCAAAGCGTTCGCCGAACGTGTTGGCAATGTTCCGCCATCTCGTGATGTTGCTGAGTCGCAAGGCATAAGGTGCCCCGTCCACGGTGATCTCTGCGCCGTGAGCGATGCGATTCCTTACTTGGTTGATGCGGTCGAAGTTCGATTTCAGCGAGTCCGAAGTCTGTCCTTGCCACGACAAACCATCGAAAACGTCGTGAACGCCGAGCCTTCGAAAAAGCGTGATGATGTTTTTGTCGCTCGGGTTTCCCCAACGCGACCAAGTGGCATGAGAACGGCGGTGCAAAAGTCGGCCACGGTAGCGGCGGGATGATCCTGCTGCGGGCGGCGGAATAGTCGTCCACCTTTACCCTTTCTGGCGACAGGGAGGGCAGGAGGATTTTTACTGTGGACTTGTATCGCAAGGTTCGTCTGGCTTGTGCGGAAGGTATGAGCCAGCGAGAAGCGGCGCGGCATTTCAACATCTCGCGTGACAGCGTCCGCAAGATGATGGCGTTCTCGGTACCGCCCGGGTATCGGCGGACGGCGCCGGTGAAGCGGCCGAAGCTGGATGCCTTTACTGGCATTATCGACAGCTGGCTGGACGGCGATCGGGAGGTCCATCGCAAGCAGCGCCATACGGCGAAGCGGGTGTTCGAGCGGCTTCGTGACGAACATGGGTTCACCGGCGGCTACACGATTGTGAAGGATTACATGCGGCAGCGTGAACGGCGCGGTCGCGAGATGTTCGTGCCGCTGGCGCATGCGCCCGGACACGCTCAGGCCGATTTCGGTGAGGCGGTGGTTGTCATCGGCGGTGTCGAGCAGAAGGCGCACTTCTTCGTCATGGATCTGCCGCACAGTGATGCCTGCTTTGTGCGGGCCTATCCCGCAGCGACAGCGGAGGCCTGGGTCGACGGTCACGTCCACGCCTTCACGTTTTTCGGCAAGGTGCCTACGTCGGTCCTATACGACAACGACCGCTGTCTGGTTGCGAAGATCCTGCCGGATGGAACGCGCAAGCGGGCGACGCTCTTCAGCGGGTTCCTGTCGCATTACCTGTTCCGCGATCGTTACGGACGGCCGGGCAAGGGCAACGACAAGGGCAACGTGGAAGGCCGGTCGGCTATTCCCGCCGCAACTTCATGGTGCCGATCCCGCGGTTTGCGTCCTGGGACGCGTTCAACGCCTACTTGAGGATCAATGCCGCAAGCGCCAGGCGGATATCCTGCGGGGCCAGTCCGAGACCATCGGAGACCGGCTCGCGCGGGATCTGGCCACGATGACCGACCTGCCGGCCGCGCCGTTCGATGTCTGCGATCAGGCCACCGGACGGGTCAGTTCCGTGCGCTGGTGCGCTACGAGACCAATGATTACTCGGTGCCGGTCTCCTACGGCCACCGTGACGTCTGGATCAGGGGCTATGTCGACGTGGTCGTGATCGGCTGCGGCGGCGAGGTGATCGCACGCCATCCCCGCTGCTACGACCGTGAGGACATGGTCTTCGATCCGGTGCATTACCTTCCGCTGATCGAGCGCAAGATCAATGCCCTGGATCAGGCGGCGCCCCCGGCTGAATGGGACCTGCCGCCGGAGTTCGCGACCCTGCGCCGCCTGATGGAGGCGCGGATGATCAAGGCCGGACGCCGCGAGTATGTCGGGGTTCTGCGCCTGCTGAGACCTTCGACATCGACGACCTGCACGCGGCGGTGAAGAAGGCCCTGCAGCTGGGCGCGGTCGGCTTCGATGCCGTCAAGCACCTCGTCCTCTGTCACGTCGAGAAACGGCCGCCGAAATTGGATCTCGATGTCTACCCATACCTGCCACGGGCGAACGTCGAGACCACATCCGCGGCCAGCTATATGGCCCTGATGTCGGAGGATGCAGCATGACCGTCGCCCCGAAGATCCTGCTCGCGGATCATCTCAAGACGCTGAAGTTACCCACCTTCCTGCGGGAATACGACAAGCTTGCCCGCCAATGCGCCACCGAGGGTCGGGATCACGTCCAGTTCCTGGCGCGCCTCGTCGAACTGGAACTGATCGACCGAGAGCGCAGGATGATTGAGCGGCGTATAAAGGCCGCGAAGTTCCCGGCCGCCAAGAGCCCGGACAGCTTCGACTTCAAGGCGATTCCAAAGCTGAACAAGATGCAGGTGCTGGAACTGGCCCGCTGCGAATGGATCGACCGGCGCGAGAACGTCATCGCCTTGGGGCCCAGTGGAACCGGCAAGACCCATGTTGCCCTGGGTCTCGGGCTGGCCGCATGCCAGAAGGGCATGGCGGTCAGCTTCACCACCGCTGCGACGCTGGTCAACGAGATGATGGAGGCCCGCGATGAACGCCGCCTGCTCCGCCTGCAAAAGCAGCTGGCCAGCGTCAAATTGCTGATCATCGACGAACTGGGCTTCGTGCCGCTATCCAAGACCGGCGCCGAGCTCTTGTTCGAACTGATCTCGCAGCGCTATGAGCGTGGCTCCACGATGATCACGAGCAACCTGCCATTCGACGAATGGACCGAAACCTTCGGCACTGAACGCCTGACTGGCGCGCTGCTCGACAGGCTGACACACCACGTCAACATCCTCGAGATGAACGGAGACAGCTATCGGCTCGGCCAAAGCCGCGCCCGAAAAGCCGAAGCCTCAACCTAATCATCCGTCACAGGATTGGCCCTGTGGGCCAATGCGCCATGGCACGCGCCAGCTATCTGGAGAGCGCGCGCGCCATGGCGCTTGCCACCCGCCACTGGCCTGGTTTTGCGCCGCCGCGTGGCCGGATTTGTCTCCGCCGTTGACACCCATCTGGGACAGCGGCAACACATGGCTGGCCACGATGCGGCATGTTGCGCGCGACGGTGAGTGTCGGCTCATTGGCTGTGCGACGGCGCTGGAAACGTCAGATATGTCGACCGACATTCCCTATTACTGCGATCTATTTCCGAACAGGGATCAATTGGCAAACCCCGGAGATGCAGTGATCTACAAGCCCTTGGGCGGCATACATGCAGGGCCGATACATCAGGAAAAAGAGCTTCACTACTCAGAGATAGATGTCAAAGCCGCACGGTCTTTGCGGCGCAAACTTGATGCCAACGGCCATTATGCCCGCTCTGACGTGTTCTCACTGAGCGTCGATCGGGAAAAGCAAACGCCAGTGGAATTCACCCGATATAATCGCCGAATTCAACGAGAGGCCGAAATTCACAAGCGATTCTGGATTCCGTTTTTCCACGGTCAACAAACGGCGGCTGACGTGAAGCAGCAATGCGGCATCAGAAGCAGCTTTCAATAGCTGGTTTGGGCCGTTTCTTCTGCGCCGGCTTCTATCAATTGCACTGGACTTCCGCACCTGGTGGAGCGTTTCTGTGCCTGCGCCCGGTACATGGTTTGGGCCCCTCTCGGTAGCAGGGCCGGCATGGGGCCGGCCTGCATGACCGGGAGATACCCATGACCCAGGCGAATACAAAGACGGCCAGGAACAAGGCCAAGACGCCCAAGCGGCCGGCGGGCAAAGTGCTGTCGAACATTCCAGATACCAAACCCGCCTGCAAGACCAAGATCGTTCTGGTGCGTGCGATGCTAGCCGGCCCCTGCGTTATTGCATCTCCAACCGGCTGATCTCGGGCGGTGCCGATCCCACCGGATGGCGCCTGCCGGCGCCCGCCATGGCAATAGTCCGCGCTCTCAGGAACGCGCATCGCTGGGCCGCCATGCTGACGTCTGGTTTCGCTCTCAAGGACATCGCCGACCGCGAGGGGTTCTCCGAAAGCCATGTCGGGCGCATCATCCCGCTCGCGACGCTCTCGCCGAGGATTCAGGACGCGATCATCTCCGGCGCGCAGCCGTTTGAGCTCAACCTCGAAACCCTCGTTCGCGCCCGGCTGCCGCTGGATTGGTCCGACCAGGAGCGGCGCCTCGGCGCCACCGCCCGGCGCCTTCCCTGTTCCTCAAGGCTGGTTCCCTGATCCCATCACAGAAATTCCCTGTTCGGCGTCAGGAATTCCCTGTTCCGCAGGGTAGGGAATTTGCCCGCAAGCCTCTGTTATGCCTCGTGGATTTCGGGTAAGCACCACAGGATTCGGGCTCAGATCGGTGAAATTCCCTGTAAATTGTCTGTTATCAGGGAATTTCACCGAAAACCTCACCGGCCAAACAGGGCACCTGAGACCGGGCCCGAATTTGGGCCAGGGTCGCTGCTCACGGTGAGTCTCGGATCCCCATGCGCGGCCCCAAGCGCCCGGAATGTCGGGAAATTCGGGGCGGTTTCTGTACAGGGAAACGAGACCGGGGTCGGTGGTGGAGGAGGTGGGCACGGCGTCGAACCTTCTCCGCCATTTAAGTTATTGATTTACAATGGCTCTGCAAGAACCTCTTGTATTCGCGAAGTAGAACGAACCGCACCCACCAGAATTGAACGGCTTCATGGCTGACGTCGATGCCGCGCTCCCGAGACAGGTCATCGACGTTGCGCAATGGGAGCGGAAATCTCACATACATCATCACTGCCAGGCGAATGAGCTCGGGGCTGGTTTGGAAATGGCGAAAAGGGGTTGGGCTTGCTCATCCTGGCAGGGCGGTCCCTATTGCAGCTCAAGCCGCATCGTCTTGACACCTGCCCTCGAAGATCACTCCGGTGCGCCCCAGCCCCCGCCACCCGCAGTGATCATTTCAAGGCTCTCGCCGCTGGCAAGCCGGTGCGGCCCGCTCTTGGCGCCCAGGTCGTGTCGGGATCCATCCGCGCGGATGATGGCAAAGCTTGCGCATCCTCCCGGCATCCCCCAGCGATGCCATGGGCCGGTGATACCGTGCGTTCGCCGAGGATCGACGCCTCGATCCCGTCGATGAGCGCCGTCACCGTCTTGCGTACGCCGAGGCCCCCCGATCTCTTCCCTGCGCCGCCGCTGCCGCACATCAGTTCATAGGCGCGGAACCGGACCGGAATGAAAGCTTCCGTCGCCTCGACCGGCAGATTCATCGTATTGCCCATATGCACTCGCAATCCGTTGGCGCCGTCCGTGTCGCGGGTCGCGCCCATGCCGCCGCCAATGGTTTCGTAATGCACGAACTGGGTGTTGCGAACCGGATCGAAGCCGCCCAGAGTATAGACGCAGGCCGACCCGTATCCCCCGCCCGCCGCGTGGTCGGGATAGACCTGCCCGAGCGCCGAAATCAGGATATCGACAAGACGGTTCGCGGTTTCCGTGTTGGCTCCGACAACCGGTGCAGGATAGGTCGCATTGAGGACGCTGCCCTCCGGGACGATGATTTCGACGTTTTCATAAATCCCCGAATTCGGTGCGATATCCCCCCGGCAAAGGCGAGGACCGTGTAATAGACCGCCGATGACGTGACGGCTATTGGGGCGTTCACCGGCCCGCGCACGCAAGGGTCAGACCCGGTGAAATCGAACCGCAGATGTGCGCCAGTCTTGGTGATCGTCACCCGGACCAGCGGCGCGGCGTTGGGGTCGACACCATCGCCGTCGAGCCGTTCTTCATGCATCATCACCGCATCGGGCAATATGCCGATTCGGGCCTCGGCAAGTCTGCGGCTATAGGCACGGGAATCAACCATGACCGACAGGATGGTTGCGGGCGCATATTTCGCGGCCAAGTCCTGCAACCGACTTTCCGCGCGATGGTGCCCTGCCAGGGCTGCGCGGAAATCGCCCTCACGATCCTTCGGCACCCGCACATTGGCCAAGATGAGCGCTAACGCATCCTCGCAGATCGCGCCCTGTTTGATGATCCTGAGGGGCGGTATACGCAGACCTTCCTTGAGGATTTCGTCGCTGACGCTTGACGATCCGCGCGCGCTCCCGCCGACATCGGGCCAATGAACCCGGCTCAACGCAAAACCAAGCAGCGTCTGGCCTGCGAAGACAGGGGTCAGCAACGACATGTCCGGCAGATGGGTGCCGCCCGAATAGGGATCGTTGGTGATGACCCCGTCGCCGGGGCGCCAACCTGCCACTGGGAACTTGTCGAATATTGCTCGGGCAGTGAAGGTCGCTGCACCCAGATGGACCGGAATGTCGTTTCCCTGGGCAATGACCCGACCTTCGGTATCGAGCAGCGCGCAGGACAGGTCAGCCGACAGGCTGAGCAACGGGGAAAAAGATGTCCGCATGATGACGCTCTTCATCTCGGCGCAGATGAAATACAGCGCGCTCCGGACAACTTCGAAGGTGACCGGATCGTGTTCAAGGATCGATTCCGCCTTGCCTGCCATCGCCTACACCTCCACCCGCACCGAGCCGTCCTTGCGAAACTCGGCCGATTGGCCGCGCTCCACCCAGATGGTTGAACCGGCATGTTCGATCAACGCCGGACCGTCCACACGCCCGGCGACCGGGCCGGACCGGTAGACAGCGATTGGGAACTCCGTACCGTCGCGCGCCAGAAACGGTTGGCTGCGCTGCGCCTTCGGGGCGTTGAACCGGCCATTGCCGGGACGAAAAACATTGGCGCCCGTGCGTTCCGGGGTCATGGTCGCGGTCAGGTGCAGCTTGACGATCTGCACGGCACTGGCCGGCAGGTCGAACCCGAATTCACGATGATAGGCAGCGCGGAACGCGGCCTCGATCGCCTTTCGGTCGGGCATTGGGTCTCCGACATGACCCATGGGTATCCGCAATTCGAAAAGCTGCCCGGTGAACCGAATGTCCAGAAATCGTTCAAATGAGCGGTTGTCGCTTTTCAGGGTCTCACGGTCGAACAGTTCCTGCGCGCGATGCTTCAGGCTTTCGAAACCGTCGGACAGTTCGCTGTCATCCGACTGCGAAACCTCTCTGAGGGCGGCGTGGGACAGATCGTGCTGGACCTCGCCCATCGTCGCGCCAAGCGCCGAGAACATCCCCGGCATGGGAGGGACGAGAATGGATTTCACGCCCGTTTCCACCGCGACGTGCGCGGCATGCAAGGGCCCCGCGCCACCCGAGGCCAGCACCGCAAAGTCCCGCGGGTCGAGCCCGCGCTTCACGGTCGACATGCGCACCATTTCGGCCATCCGGGCAGTGGCGAGATCGAGAATCGCATAGGCGGCGCGCGCCACCGTCCAGCCCAGCGGGCGGGCGATGTGCTCCTCTATTGCCCGCAGTGCAAGTGCGCGCTCGAACGTGAGACCACTGCCCTCGAACGTCTCGGATGCAACACTGCCGATGACCGCATGGGCATCGGTGACGGTGGGAAGGACGCCACCACGCCCGTAGCAGGCGGGGCCCGGTTCCGCACCGGCGCTCTGCGGCCCTACCTTGAGAACCCCGCCGTCATCAATCATGGCGATTGATCCGCCGCCCGCACCGATTTCCACGACATCCAGCACTGTGCTGCGGATCAGGTAACCGCCCTCGTCGCGCCCGTCGATGAACCGGTCGGCAAGGAAATCCTGACCCACGCCCGGCCGGGCATCCTGCACGACGCTGGCCTTGGCGGTCGTTCCGCCCATATCGAAGGAAATCAGGTCGTGTTCACCGGATTTGGAGGCATAGGCCGCTGCCGCGATGATGCCAGCCGCAGGCCCACTTTCGATTAGATGGGCCGGAAAGCGCGACGCGTTTTCCGGTGACGTCAAACCGCCGTTGGATTTGACTATCGTTATGGCCCGGACACCCAGAGCCTGCGTTTCCAGTTTAAGCCGCTGCAGATACCGCGACACCGCAGGTCCGATATAGGCATTGACCACGGTCGTTGATGTGCGTTCGTATTCGCCCATTTGCGGGCAGACTTCGTGCGAACAGGTGATGAAGGCATCCGGCAGAACCGCGGAGATTGCATCGCGCAATGCAACCTCATGGGCGGGGTTCGCATAGGCATGCAGGCAGGAAAGTGCCACTGCCTCGGGCCGGGCAGCGACAAGCTGCTCCATCAGCGCGCCGATGTTCGACAATGGTTCGATCACCTTGCCGCTATGGTCCAACCGTTCCTGTGCCCCGAAGCGCAGATCGTACGGGACCAATGGTTTGCTTACCCGAACATCCCAACGATAGAGTTCGGGGGCGGTCCTGACGGCGCAATTCCAGCACGTCGGTAAACCCCGCCGTCGTCACCAGCGCAGTGCGTGCGCCGCGGCGCTCGATCAGCGTATTCGTGCCAATGGTGGTGCCATGACTGACTTGGGACTTAGAGAGGTCATGATCCGCGGAAATGCGTCGCAGCGCCGCCAGAACCGCCCGACCCGGATCGTCTGGGGTTGAGGGCAGCTTGAAGGCGTCGATCACCGCCCCCTTGTGGCTGTCCACAATGATAGCATCGGTGAATGTCCCGCCGACATCGATTCCGATCTCGATCATAATCGCCCCGCCCTGCCGTCAGGCATCGCTGCCGGTTTCGATGTCGCGCAGGGCACCGAGAAATCGCTGCATGTGCCGTTTCAGGTTGAGGTCCACACGCAGATAACGCGGGCCAAGCCCTTCGATGTCGATGCCGTCCTTCACGATCACGCCCCGTTCGAGCAGACCGTTGAACACCTTCGTCGAGTCGAGATCCGGGTTGACGATTTCCGTGAGAAAGAAATTCGACCGGCACCCCGGCACCATCCGGAATGAATTCATCCCCTGCATTTCGGCCTCGACCATCTTGCGGGACTGCACCACGGTCGCAACCGCACGGGCGACATGGTCGTCGTCGAACACCGCTGCCGCGCCACCGGTGATCTGCATATGCCCCGGGTTCCACGTCGGCTTTATGTTGCGCAGTGGCCGGATCAACTCCGGATTGGCCGAGACGCCGAACCCTACGCGCAGCCCGGCTAGGCCGAAAGCCTTCGAAAAGGTGCGCAACACGATGAGATTGTCGTAGTCGTGCAGCAGATGCATCATCCCGTCAGTTTCGGAATAATGGATATATGCCTCGTCCAGAACCACCAGAGTACCTGGGTCGGCGGCATCGCAGATGCGGCGGACCTCGGGTTCATCCAGCAGCTTTCCGGTGGGGTTGTGGGGATTGGTAATAAAGGCGATCCGCGGCTTTTCGGCCAGACGGGCGACATATGCGTCGAGCATCGGGTCGAATTCCTCACCCATCCGAACCAGCATGGGAACCCGGCCCTCGACGGTGGAAAAAATGCGGTAAATCGGAAAACACGGATCATGCATCAGGATCGCTTCACCGACGCCGCAAAACGCCCGGACAATCATCGAGATTACTTCCGTCTCGCCGGCGCCGCAAACGATGCAGTCTGCGTCGAATCCATAACGCCGGGCAATGGCGTCGCGCAGCGGTTTCGCGGTCCAGTCGGGGTAGATGTCGAATTTCGGATCTGCGGCGGCGATCGCGGCAACGGCCATCGGCGATGGCCCGTGCGGGTTCTCCGCTGACCCAAGCTTTGCTATCTCATCCAGTGGAATACCGTATTTTTCCGCTACATGTTCGCGGGGAAGGCCGGGAACGTAAACCGGACCTTCGGTCAATGCGGTGGAACTCGTTTTTACCATGCCGGTTTCTCCCAAGAGCGCAACGACACCAGTTAGCCCAGTACGATTATTCATGTCAACTGGATTACAACAGTATAATATGAATCACTGGGGGTGATCGCACGAAAGATCCGGCTGGTATGCGCAATGTATCGGTGCGTGGTCCACGAATCAAATGACCGGCGCGGAAAGCGGGCGAGGCTTCTTCAGAAGGCGTGCCAGCCGGTCCAGACCGGTTTCAAGCGTGCGGATATCCGGTTCTGCACCGAGACAGAGTCGCAACGCATTCGGCGGGATCACATTCGGACAAGAGAACGGAGCCGCCCCCGCAAGGTGCACGTTCACCGCCGCCGCCTCGGCCACGATCGACTGGGCAGGAGCCAAAGGCGGCAGATGATGCCAGACATGATAGGCGATCGCAGTGTCAGCGGCACCACCGCCGAGATAACGCCGCGCCAGCTCCTGCCGTGCGATCGCATCACTCTGATAGATTGGCAGGATCTTGTCCATGCGCCCGCTCTTGACCAGCAGATCTGCAAACCCTGCGAAATACGCCGGACCCATCCAGTTCGAAGCGACAAGGATCTCGTTCATCGGCCCGGCCAACCGTTCAGGGACCCGCATGATCCCGAATCGCACACCCGGCGCCACGCATTTCGAGGCGCCGGTCAGGTAGATGCAATTTTCCGACGCATGGCTGGCGACGGAAGGAACCGAGACCCCGGCCAGAGGTGCAGCAACCGCATCCTCAATCAGAAAGGCATCGTGTTTCCGCAGGAGTTCGGCGATTACGCGTCGCCGGTCGCTGGACATTGTTGCGCCGGTCGGGTTCTGGGCGGTCGGCGCCAACACCACGAGCCTGGCGCCGGTATCTACGAGCCCGCGCTCAAGTTCATCAGGGCATACACCTTCACCATCCATCCCTACCCCGTGCGCGATCAGACCTTGGTGGCGGGCGATACGCAGGATCCCAGTATATGTCTGCGCCTCGCACAGGATCGTGTCGCCTCGCGTCGAAAGGCACTGCATCGCCGCGACCAGACCCTGCTGGGTTCCGTTGCATGTCAGAAGAACGCCCTCGGCCGCCAGGCAGAATCTGTCCATGAGCCAAAGTGCAAAGTGGTGGCCGGGGGTCCCGGGGCACAGCCGGTATCCCGCATATCCCAGCATGTCGGTTGCGGGCGTTGTTTCGACATAGTCGCGCAGCCCCGCGCAGAGATGATCCTGGCAAAGTGCATGCGGGATCAGGTTGATGGACATATCCACGCAGGGTGCCGCCGGGGGCGGGCGTCACCGGACTCGCAGAGGCGATGAAAGTTCCGCTGCCCGGCGTCGCCTCGACGAGGCCGCGGCGCGACGCCTCGGCGAACACTTTCGTTATGGTCGAGATCGTCACGCCGAAATGTTCCGCGATCCGGCGCTGCGGGGGCAACCGATCGCCGGGCCGCAGCGTTCCATTGCGGATGTCGCGAGCAAGCGTTTCCAGCACGGCGAGATATTTGGGGCCATCACGTTGTGCGATTTCGGGTTGCCACCGGCTGATCGTATTCATGGTCTCGCTTCGACTACTGGTACTTTCGCGGTATTCAACGGGCATCGTACCCTACCGCTCGAAGGAACTCCCGTCCAGCCCGCCCGTTCCCCCTCGCCGGGCGGTTGGTTCAACGCGGGCTGTCAGCGACATCGAACGCGGCCCGTGCTGCCTCCCGGGCGTTGCGCACATGGCGAATGGCTGCCGCGCGCGCAAGCTCCGGATTCCCCCGGCGGATCGCGTCGCAAATGTCCTTCATCTCCACATAGCTGTGGTACGACCGCCCGGGGCACCCCATCGAGCGGGCGCGCAGAAAGCTGATGCGCGCGATCAGCCCCTGCAACACTTCCTCAATGACCGGATTGCCGCAGCCGGCAAGGATCCGCGCGTAGAACTGTTCGGTCGCGGCAATCCGGCCTGCGGCATCCTCGGACTTTACGGCATCGCTGAACCGCAGCAGTGCGCCTTCGATACCCCCAATGCCCTCTTCGGTTATGGCCGCGGCGCAGAGCGCACAGGCCTCTCCCTCCAGCAATTCACGGACGTGGTAGATTCCGATGGCGTCCTCCCATGTCAGGACCGGAACATGCGCGCCCCGATGGGGGGTGACAACACACAAACGCTCCGCCTGCAGGGTCCGGATCGCTTCGCGCAGCAGCGGGCGGCTGACCCCGAACATCTCGGCGAGGTCCGTCTCGACGATCCGATCGCCCGGGCGCAGCCTGCCGCCGAAGATCAGCCCGCGGATCCTAGAGGCGACCTCGTCCACCAGAAGCTTGGGTTCGATCCGAATATCGCCAAGCGCTGCGCGATCAGGTTTCCTTGTCTTTCGCTCCGGTCTTCCAGTCATTTTTTCCGTTCCTTCGGGCGCAACAGGTGCTGCGAGCGGAATGCGGGCAGGGTCGCGGTTCCGCACCCGAGACCAAAGGGCCGCGCCCGGATTCTTTCAAATCTCAGTTTCCGCTTGCATCAACAATTGACAGATTGCAATACAATCTGGACAAATGGAGTGGAATGAAGGAGGCGGCATGGAACTGATTGTCCGGCGAAGCATCGTCCAGAAAGACGACACCCACATCGTCGGAGGACGAATCGGAACTCCGCCCCTAACAAAGATCTCGGTCATCTCGGTGGTGGAAAATCCCCATGCCGGCCAGAAGGTCGAGGATCTGTCCCCCATGATCTCCGCCAGCGTGGAACTTGCCCATGGCATGGTCGGCCTGGTGGCAGGGCTTTGTGCCGATCAGGACATCCAGAGCTACGGCAAGGCCGGGCTGGTCGGTCTGGCGGGCGAACAGGAACATGCCAACGCTCTGCTCACGACCGCCTTTGCCAACCCCTTGCGTGAAATGATTGGAAATCCTGTGGCTTGGATTTCGTCCGTCACCAAGTGGCGCCGCCGGGCACCGCTATCGACGTGCCCGTCAACAATATCCACGATGTCTATGTGCGATCCCACTACGATACGGTATCGCTTTGTATCCCAGGCGTGCCGATGTCCGACGAGATTGCGGTGATCTTCTGCATGGTGACGCGGGGGCGCATCGGGGCGCGGTCGGGTGGCCTGACCCATGCCGACGCCATTGCCCGCCGTGAAGGCGCGGATCGGTGAAAGTTGCAATCGTCAACATCGGCACGATCTTTTCCGGCGTGCTCGACGATCCGGTGATCGGGGCCGACACGGTCCTGACCGAAGATGGCATCATCACCCGGGTGGGGACGGCGGGTGCCGCCGAAATAGATGCCTGCGACGTGGTGATCGACGCCGCCGGCGCGACGCTGGCTCCGGGGCTGATCGATTCTCATGTCCACATCACCTTCGGCGACTACACCCCGCGACAGAAGACGGTCGGATTTCTAGAAAGCTATCTGCACGGTGGGGTGACTACCGCGATTTCCGCGTCCGAAGTGCATACGCCGGGCCGTCCGTCGGACCGGGAGGGGGTTAAGGCGCTTGCGCTCGCCGCTCAACGCTGCTTTGCGGACTATCGCCCAGGTGGCATCCGGGTCCATGCGGGAGCCGTCATCCTCGAGCCGACACTGCTGCCCGAAGACATGGCGGAACTTGCGGCGCGGGGAGTCTGGTTGGCAAAGGCGGGGTTCGGCGCCTTCGACACGCCGTTCGACTATGCGGACATCGTTGCCGCCGCGCGCGATGCGGGGATGATCACGCTGATGCACACTGGCGGTGCGTCCATCCCCGGGTCGTCGGGGATCTGGGCGGACCACGTCCTGAATGTGAACCCGCATGTGTCATTCCACGTCAACGGCGGGCCGGTGGCCATGCCCGAACGGGATTTCGCGCGGCTAGTGAATGAATCCGCGGTCGCGCTGCAGATCTGCACCGCCGGAAACCTCAGGACCGCGCTGCTGACTGCGGAACTTGCCCAGCGCGTGGACGCATTCGATCGGATCCTGATCGCAACCGACACACCGACCGGTAGCGGTATCATGCCGCTTGGAATGCTTTATACGGCCTCCCATCTGAGCAGTCTCGGCGGCATCGACCCGGCACAAGCCATCGCTGCCGCAACCGGAAACAATGCACGGGTCTACGGATTGAACAGCGGCCGAGTGGCCGAGGGTCGTGACGCCGACCTGATCATCTTGGATGCCTGCGAAGGTGGGGCGATGACAGATGCGGCATCGGCGTTGGCAAACGGTGACATCTGTGCCGTCGGCGGGGTCATCACCGCGGGTGTACCCCGTCTTGTGGGTCGCAGTCGCAACACCCCGCCGCCCATTAAACCAGTACGAACGGTCCGGTCCAACGTGACGGACGTGTTTTCCGGATGAGATCATCCTCCGCGGGCAGGAGTCGCTTAACCCGCTAGCGTAAATTGTAACACCATAAAGAGCGTCTGGTGTTACAATCAATTGGAGGCTTGATCTGAACCGCAAAATTGTAATAGTTTTTCTCGACGGGACAGATGGACGACGGCTTCATCTCGAATCTGGAGGTCCCGCCAAAACACCAAGGGAGGAGACCTAAATGTCTGACTGCAAATATCCCGCTACCCTTATCGCTGCGGCCGTTGCGGCGGTGGTGCTCGCGGAACCCGGCTATGCCCGAGGAGGTCGTGCTGCGGCTCGCGCATGAAGCGCCCGAAACCACGACCAAGGGCCAAGCTGCCAACAAGCTGGCGGAACTCGTCACCCAATATACAGATGGCGAAGTCGAGGTTCAGGTGTTCCCGGGCGGCCAGCTCGTGCCGACGATTGACGAAATTCGGGCCGTGTCGCGCGGACAAGTCGATATCGTCGCGCCCTACACGAGCTACTTTTCAGCGATCGATGAGGCGTGGAATGTATTCTACATGCCGACCCTGTTCGAAAGCCCCAAGCATGCGGTTGAAGTCTTTGCCGGACCGGTCGGCCGTAGCATTCTCGACCGGGTCGAGAATTCGGGGCTTGTCGGCCTGTCGATCTGGCATGACGGTCCGGTCTACCTGTTCACAAAGGACAAGGTGGTTAAGACCCCATCAGAAATGGCCGGGCTGAAGGTCCGCGTCGCCCCGTCCGCACCGCTGGAGGCACTGATCGAACAGGGCTCCGCCACGCCGGTCGCGCTGCCCGCGACGGATGTCTATCTTGCGCTGCAACAGGGCGTCGCCAATGCCGTCGCCACCACATCCACCTATGCCGGACCCGCGCGTTGGAACGAAGTGCTTGAGAATGGTACGCGCGTCTTGTGGGGCTGGGGCGGTTACGGTCTGGTGATGAACCAGAAAAGCCTTGCCAAACTGTCGGACAGCCAACGCGAGGGTTTCATGCGCGCGGTGAATGAAGCCGCGCAATGGAACCAGGAACAGGCGCTTGAAAACGTCACTTACTGGGAAAACTGGCTTGAAGAACAGGGCCTTGCTTGGTACGCGCCGACCGATGAAGAACTGGCGCAGTGGCAGGAGGCCGGCACCGTGATCTGGGAAATGCAACCCGCGATGATCGGGGATTACATTGCGCAAATCCGCGAATGATCCGGGTTGGATTGCAGATCAGAGGTGATCATGATTGCGAAGGTTTCTTCCGCTCTGTCGGTGATCGAGAAACAGGGCGGAGGAATCCTTCTTTTCGTCTCCACCCTTCTGATTATGGCGCAGATCGTGATGCGGGCGGTATTCGGCTTCGCGATCAGCGGGATTTACGAACTGGCAACTTTCTGCGTGATCTGGAGCGTCATCCTGACCGTCGGCCTTGGTATTCGCAACAACGTGCATGTCCGTGTCGACATCCTGATGCGGATCGTCCCGCTACGTATCGCCCGCACGATGGAATACCTGGTCTGTATGGTCGTGGCCGTGATCGGAGGCGCGCTGATCTATAGCGGGATCCTGCTAGTGCAGGAAAGCCCGGCTTTCGGCGACGCAACGCTTGGCACGATCCGCATCCCGATGTGGATGCCGCAATCCATCATGCCGCTCGGCGGGCTGTTCATCGTTGTGCACACGGTGGGACGGATTGTGGGGCTCTGGCGGCGAACGATACCCTTGTTCGATGACCATGATATCGCACCGAGCGCATAAGCCGGTGAGAATAGGGGATCCAAGCGCATGATCGCTTCTGTCGGTATCCTCGGCATGGCGCTTGTCATCGGCGTTCCGGTCGCCTTTTCGCTGGCTGTGGCCGCATTAATCTACATGGTGATGGCCGGCGAATACCCGAGCACCTTTTCGGCGGGCCTGTTCGGTGCCCTGAATTCGTCCACCCTGCTTGCCATTCCCTTTTTCATCCTAGCGGCGGAAATCCTCAACCGATCGGGAGGGATAAGCCGGCTGGTGTCGATGGTCGATGCCTGGCTTGGCCATAACAAGGGCGGGTTGCCGGTGGTCGCCGTGGTCGCCACGGCGTTCTTTTCTGCGATTTCGGGATCGTCGGTGGCAACCGCGGCGGCGATCGGCTCCGTTCTGATACCCGAAATGGTCGTGCGCGGATATGACAAGCGGCTCGCGGTCGGACTTGTCGCCACTGCGGGCGGGCTGGGGATCCTGATCCCGCCGTCCATTCCGGTGATCATCTACGGCATGGTGACCGAGACCTCCATCGGCGAGCTTTTCGCGGCGACCCTGCTGCCCGGCCTGTTGCTGGCGACGGTCTTGGCCGCAGTCGCCTATGTTCTGGGCCGCCGGTCGGGTATCGACCCCGCCCCGCGCCAGCCCATGTCGGTGCGGCTGCACCGGGTCTGGCAGGCGGCGGGCGTGCTTATGCTTCCGGTTCTCATTCTCGGGGGATATTTTCGGGGTTATTCACCCCGACCGAAGCGTCGGCGGTGGCCTGTGTCTATGCACTCGGGCTTGCCGTCCTTCAGTACCGGGTTCCGCTCAGGGATATCCCCGGGATCCTTTCGGGGTCCGCAACGATTGCCGGGATGATCCTGCTGATCCTCGCCGCCGCAACAATCTTTGGCTACGCCCTGACCGTAGAGCGGATTCCCTACAGGATGTTCAACTACATCGTCGGCCTTGATCTGGCGCCCCGGCAGTTGCTCGCACTCATCATGATGTTCTTCATTGGCTGCGGGATGTTCCTTGAGGTGATCTCGGTCATCCTGATCTCGATGCCGATCCTGTTGCCGATCCTTGCTCAGATGGACATGGATCCGGTTCATTTCTGTGTGCTTCTGATCATCAACATGGAACTCGCGGTCATCAGCCCGCCGATCGGGCTCAACCTGTTTGTGGTCAGCGCCACCAGCAAGGTTCCGGTCGTGGAGGTGTTCAAGGGCACGCTTCCGTTCGCACTGGCCATAGTCGCCGTGCTACTTTTCCTGATGTATGTTCCCGCGGGCCGGCTGCTTTCAACGGGATGGCCATGACCGGCGGGTTCGAAACACCCCTCACCGACAGGAGTAAATGAAAATGATTAACATCGACGAGCGACGGGTCCGGATCGCGCTCATTGTGCCGTCTTCCAACACGGTCATGGAAAACGACCTGCACAATGCTCTGCCGATCGATCGCTACACGGTCCACACCGATCGCATGTATCTGGTCGAGACAACCCGGGAGGCGGAAATCCGGATGATCGAGGACTTTGCAAGGCCAGCGGCAGCCGACCTTGGCACCGTCGACCCCGATCTGCTCGTCTTTGGCTGCACGTCGGGTGGATCCCTGTTCGGGCTGGAATACGACGCGCGCATCTGCGCGGATCTGGGCTCGCTCGCCGGGTGCCCGTCCCTCGGCGTGGTCAGCGCCGCCGCCGAGGCACTCGACCGCGCCGGGGCACGGCGGCTCGCGGTGATCACGCCTTATGTCGACGATCTGACCCGCTCGGTTGCGACGGCCCTTTCGGGAAATGGCCGCGACATCGTGGCAGCCCATGGAATGGGCATCAGTGTCAATGTGGAACTGGCCGACCCCACGCCGCAGGACATCGTCCGGTTTGCCTCCGACCGGCTGAAGGAAGAGGACTTTGACACTGTTTTCGTTTCATGCACGAATTTCCGCGCACTCGAGGCCAAACCGGAGCTGGAAGCGCATTTCGGCGTTCCGGTCCTGACCAGCAACAGCGCGGTCATCGACGGCATCCGGCAGCGGTTCAACGACGTCCGCCAGGCTGCATAGACGGACGTGATCGGTCGTGCAGAGCCATGCGGGATGAAAACGGGCACCGCATTGAATATGACGTCGTCGGACCATTTCCTTGGCAGATGGAGCGGTCTCAAGGCGCAGAATGCTCGCAAAAGAGCTGGTACATCATGACCGCCAGGCGGATGACATCGGGGCTGGTTCGGAAATAGCGAAAGGGGCTGAGCTTGCTCATCCCGGCAGGCTGTGGCGGTCCCTGTTGGAGTGCAAGCCGCATCGCTTGGACACCTCCCTGTCCGATTATGGTGCTGTCCATGTCCGCAAGCAGGATCGCCTTGCGCCGCCCGGCCGTGGGCTGCACCCCGAGGTCGGTCTGCCGTGCCTCCAGTTCCTCCCAGATCTGCCAGAGGTGTCCGGGGCATCGCAGCCAGTGAAAACTCCGCCCTCATCGGGCGAGAGCCACTACGCGGCGCCACCGCCCCAGCCATTGCGCAGGCTCTCGACAAGGGCGGGTTCCAGCGCGCCGGAGCGCGAAATCAACGTGGCGGTCAACATCGGGCCGAGTCCCCTTGCGGGGGCGCAACTCTCTAAGCACAAAACGACGGCACGGGAAAAACCGCGTTTGGCGGCGGGCCACCCGTATGCCGGGAGTGGCGAGATAAAAAACAGTCTTGACTGTTTGTTTGAGATTTTTACGGTGGCTGCGTCCGGTCAATGCAAACGAGGTGTCCCGATGTCCGACGATTACAAGAACCGCAGCTATGGTGAAATTCCGGTCGGCACCGGGTTCAAGCCGGGTATCGTGGTGGTCGACTTCCGGGTGGGCTTTACCGATCCGCAATATCCGCTGGGCGGGGCACCTCTGGTGATGCGCGCCCGCGACAACACCGCCAGGCTGCTCGAGGTGGCGCGTGAATATGGCGTGCCGGTCGCCAACTGCAACACCAGCTACATGAACGAGCGCGAGATGCCCTACTGGAAGATCACCGCCGTACGCGAGACCTTCCGTCACGACCATCCGAGCGTCGCGCTCGACCCGGCGATCTACGATCCCGACTACGATCTCTATGTCTGCAAGAAGGGGCCGTCGATCTTTTTCAACACCGACGTCGCCGACTATTTCGCCAAGGAGCGTGTGGATACCGTCATCGTCACCGGGTGCAACACCAGCGGTTGCATCCGCGCGACCTCGATCGACGCGTTCAGCCACCGTTACCGCACGCTGGTGCCCGAGGATTGCGTCGGCGACATCGAGGAACAGCCGCACAGGGACAATCTGCGCGATCTCGGCCGGCGCTATGTCGATGTTGTTGATCTGGCCGCGGCGCTCGAGTTCCTGAAGAGTTGGCACCAGTCGCAAAAGGTGCCCGAGACCGCCTGAGCCCCGCCATCCGCGCCCCGCAATCCGCCACGCACAGCACACAAGGCAGACCCCATGACCGTCACCCTCGTCAAAGCGGCCCGCATCGTCGACGGCACTGCAGCCGAACCCGCCGATCCGGTCAATATCGTTATCGAGGACGGCCTCTTTCGCGATGTCGGCGCCAAGGTCACGGCGCAGGCCGATGAGGTTCTCGATCTCTCGGGGCTGACGGTCATGCCCGGGCTCGTCGACTGCCACGTTCACGTCATTGCCACCACCGCCAATCTGGGGCTCAACGCGGCGCTTCCGAGCTCGCTGGTGGCGGCCAGAAGCGCGCACCTCATGCGCGACATGCTGATGCGCGGGTTCACCACCGTACGCGACCTCGGCGGCGCCGATCGCGGGCTTCAACAGGCCATCGATGAGGGCAGTTTCGTCGGCCCGAGGCTGGTCATCTGCGGCAAGGCGCTGTCCCAGACCGGCGGACATACCGATTATCGCGGCCCCTACGACAACCGCGACGTCGGTTGGTATGCCGGCAGCTTGGGTGCGATGGGTCGCATCTGCGACGGCAGGACGGAGGTCCAGCGTGCGGCGCGCGAGGAACTCAAGAACGGCGCGCAGTTCATCAAGGTGATGGCAGATGGCGGCGTCTCGTCCCCCTCCGATCCGATCGGCTATCTGGTGTTCTCGGTCGACGAACTCAAGGCGCTGGTCGAGATCGCCAAGGGCTTCGGCACCTATGTCTCGGGCCATCTCTATTGCGACGAGGCGATCACCCGCGCGCTCGATTGCGGGTTCGAGTGCATCGAGCACGGCAACCTGATCTCGGACGCCAATATCGAACGGGTGGCGCGCGAGGGCATCCCGGTGGTGCCTACCAACATCACCTACGACCTGCTGGCCAGCCGCGGCGCCGAGTTCGGCCTGCCCCCCGAATCGGTGGCGAAGGTCGCGGATGTGCGCGAGGCCGGGCTCGAGCGACTGGACAAGATGCACCGCGCCGGGGTGCTGATGGGCTACGGCTCGGATCTGCTGGGCGGAATGCAGACCGAACAGTCGGGCGAATTCGTGCTGCGCGGCCGTTACATGCCCGCCGACGCGGTGATCCGCTCGGCCACGGTCGACGCCGCACGGGTGCTGCGCCAGGAGGGCCGGATCGGCGTCATCGCGCCGGGTGCCCATGCCGACCTGATCGCTCTCGAGGGCAACCCGCTCGAGGATCTGTCGCTGCTGACCGGGCAGGGCGCGCACATGCCGCTGATCATGAAGGGCGGCACTGCGGTCAAGAAGGCCGCCTCGCTATGAGGGCCGCACAAGGAGGAGGGCGGCGATGCTGAGGGATTACTATGCGCTGAGCTTCGACGTCTACGGGACGCTCATCGACTGGGAGACCGGCATCCTGACCAACCTGCGGCCGTTGACCGACCGGCTGCAGACCGAGCTGAGCGCCGACGCCGTGCTCGAGATGCACGCGCGCCACGAAAGCAGCCTGCAGGCACTGACGCCGGGGCGGCGCTACAGTGATCTTCTGACCACGGTCTATCGCCGCTGCGCCGAAACGCTGGGCCTTGCCGTGGACTGGGACGACTGCCGCCGCTATGGCGCCAGCGTGGGCGATTGGCCGGCCTTTCCCGACAGCACCGAGGCGCTGGCCTATCTCAAGGGCCATTACAGGATGATCGTGCTTTCCAATACCGACAATGCCAGTTTTGCCGGGTCCGCGGCCAAGCTCGGCATCGACTGGGACGGAGTCCTGACGGCCGAGGACATCGGCTCCTACAAGCCCGCGCAGCGCAACTTCGACTGCCTGCTCGACTGGATTCAGACGATGGGAATCGACAAGGCGCGGCTCCTGCACACCGCCGAGAGCATGTTCCACGACCATGTTCCGGCCCGCGCCAACGGGCTGGCCAACGCCTGGATCTACCGCCGCCACGCCAAGACCGGCTTCGGCGCCACGATGGATCCGGGCGGGTTGGCCGAGACGACCTATCGTTTCGACAGCCTCGCCGAGATGGCCCGGGCCCATGCGGCGGGGGACATCTGACCGCCGAAAAGGGCAGGCGGCACCAAAAGAACCGGGACGCCCGGCCAACCGCAACCAAAGGGAGACTACCATGAAGAACCTGATTCAGACGACCCTGCTTGCCGGTGCCATAGCGCTGCCGGCGGCGGCCGAGACCAGCTTTATCGCCAACAGCTTCTACGACGCCGCCGTACCGATGTCCGGCGAGGGCTATGTCCAGTGGGGTGAACTGGTCAAGGAACTGTCGGGCGGCGACCTGATGCCGGAGGTCTATACCGGCACCGTGCTGCTGGCGCCGCGTGCCTCGCTCCAGGGCGTCCGCGACAACGTCGTTCAGGTGGCCCACCACCCCGCCATCTACACGCCTTCCGAACTGCCGGTCGCCAACGCGGTGCAGGAACTCGGCTTCAACTATTCCGATCCAATGCCGACGATCTTTGCGGTGGCCGAGTTCTCGATGACCAACCCGACCCAGTTGCAGGAGTGGAAGGATAACGGCGTTGTCTATCTGGGTGCCTACACCACGCCACCCTATGTGCTGATGTGCTCGAGCCCGGTGCGCAGCCTCGACGAGATCAAGGGCAAGCGTATCCGCACCGCCGGTTCGACCGTCTCGGTCTGGGTCGAACAGGTCGGCGGCATACCCGTCAACGTGGCCTCGAGCGAGATGTATACCGGGCTCGAGCGCGGCACACTCGACTGCGCCACCAACGCTGCCAGCGATCTCGTCGACCGGTCGCTGATGGAGGTGGCCGAGCACACCACGCTGCTGTCCACCGGCATGTACTGGTCGGGGCCGCAATGGGGCTACAACCCCGAATTCTGGGCCGGCCTGACGCCCGGGCAGCGCGGCATTCTGATGGAGGCTTCGGCCCGCTCGATGGCGCGCATGGTCATCGCCTACAACGAAAAGGTGAAGAATGGCCTCGCCAGGTCCAAGGAGGCCGGCGGCCAAGTCTACGAACCGGCCGAGGATCTGCTGGCCTCGGTCAACGCCTATCGCGAAGGGGGCGCTGAGCGCCGTCTACACCACCGCCACAGACAAGTTCGGCCTGGAAAACGGCAAGGAGGTCATCGACGACTTCATCGCCCGGATGGACAAGTGGCAAGCGCTGCTGGCCGATATCGATCCCACCGACGAGGACGCCCTGACCGCGCTGGCGATGCAGGAGATCTATGACAGGATCGACCCGGCGACCTACGGCGTCGATTGACATTGCGGGGCTCCGCCCGCCCCGGCCGGGGCGGGCGGCACGCATGCGGACCCAAAAACCGGCGGAGCGCGCTCATGCAGGGATTTCACACCGTTGTGCGCTGGCTCAACTACGCGAGTGCGACACTCGCCTGCGCCATGCTCGTGCTGATGATGCTGCACATCACCCTCGATGTCGGAGTGCGCTATTTCTTCAATGGCCAGATCGTCGGCACGCTCGAGGTGGTGTCGTTCTACTACATGGTGGCACTGGTCTTTCTGGCGCTGGGCTATGTCGAGCTCAGGAACGAGAACATCCGCGTCGACCTCTTCGTGCAGATGATGCCGTGGGGCGCGCAGCTCGGCTTTTATGTCCTGGCCTGCGTGCTCGGGCTGGTGTTTTTCGGGATGCTGTTCTGGCAGACCCCGGCCGATGCGCTGCGCGCCACCCAGCGGGGCGAGGAGGCGATGGCGAATTTCGATTTCATCATATGGCCGTCGCGCTGGTCGCTGCCGGCAGGCTTTGCCGCCGTGTTCCTGGCGATCCTGTCCAATCTCTTCACCTCGCTGGCGCAGCGGCGCGCGCTGTGACCCGGGCCCCGGAGACCTCCCCCGTGAGCAATCTCGAGATCGGAATCGGCGGTGTCGTCGCCGCCCTGGTCCTGATCGCGTTCCGGGTGCCGATCGGGCTGGCCCTGGGGCTGGTCTCGATATTCGGCATCGCGACCATGTTCAACATGAGCGTGGCGTGGGGCATGATCTCGGCCACGCCCTTCGACTATGTCGGCCAGTGGGAGCTGTCGGCGGCGCCGATGTTCCTGCTGATGGGCTTCATCTGCTCGTCCACCGACATGACGCGGGGGCTGTTCATGGCGCTGCGGCTCTACCTGGCGCGGTTGCCGGGAGGGCTCGCGATCACCTCGGTGGGTGCCTGCGCATTCTTTGCCGCCGCCTCGGGATCGTCGGTGGCCACCGCCTCGGCGATGTCACGCATGGCGGTGCCGGAGATGCTCAAGAACGGGTACGACCGCGGCCTCGCCACTGGGACCATCGCCGCCTCGGGCACGCTCGGCTCGCTGATCCCACCCTCGGTGCTGCTCATCCTCTACGGTGTCTACGCGCAGGTGTCGGTAGGCCAGCTCTTTATGGCGGGGTTCATCCCCCGGGGTGCTGTCGGCGCTGATCTACATGGCGATGATCATGATCCGGGTAAAGCTAAAGCCCAGCCTTGCCGGTTCGGTCGTCCTCGAGCCTACGGCGGAGGAGCGCCGCGCTGCGCTGCGCGACGTCTGGCCGCTGCCGACGCTAATCCTGGTGGTGCTGGGGGGCATCTTCACCGGCGTCTTTTCGCCCACCGAGGCCGGTGCGCTGGGCAGCTTCGCCGCCGCGGTGATCGCGCTGGTGCGCCGGCGCCTGACATGGCGGGTGATGGTCGACGCCGTCACCCAGGCGATGACCGCCACCGCGTCGATCTTCATCATCCTGATCGGTTCCTCTTCTTCACCCGCTTTCTGGCGCTCTCGGGTTTTCCGCGCGCCTTCAGCGAGGCGATCCTGTCGGTGAGCAGCGAGGCCCGGTGGATACTGCTCGCGGTGGCGGTGATTTATCTGGTTCTGGGGATGCTGATCGACAGCATTGGCCTTTTGCTACTGACGCTGCCGATCCCGGTGCCGCTGATCGAGACCACCGGCATCAATGCCGTATGGTTCGGCATCATCGTGATAAAGCTGCTCGAGATCGGGCTGATCACGCCGCCGATCGGGCTCAACGTCTACATGATCAACGGGGCATTGAAGAACGAGGTGACGCTGCCCGAGATATTCCGCGGCATCACCGGTTCCTGATCATGGACGTGCTGACCCTGACGATCCTGATCATGTTCCCGATCCTGTCGCTGTGGCTGCCGTCGATGGCCTATTGACGCAGGTCACCGCGGCGGCGGGGCTTGGTCGATCACTGCGGACGCGGTAGCGTCGTGCCGATTGCCCCATCGACAGGAACGGGTCCGAGGACAGTGCGAGGATGACACGATGAAACCGCCCGCGAATGACAGCGACGCCGGCCCCCCGCGCGAGGCCGACGCAGGCGCGCAGCATTGCCACCCGCGAAAAGCTGATCCAGACCGCGCTCGACGTGATCTACGAAGAGGGCTACCACCGCGCCTCGACAACCAAGTTCGCCGACCGCGCCGGGGTTTCACGCGGGGCGCTGCTGCACCATTTTCCGACCCGCTCGGACATCATGGTCGCGGCAATGGAAAAGCTGCTGGCCGACGGCACCCAGGAAATCCGCGACACCGCCGAGGCGGTCGCGCGCGGCGAGATGGAGCTCGTGGGCTTCGTCGAATTCCTGTGGACACTCTTTTCGGGGCGCTTCTTCTACCTGTCGGTGGAATTCATCAACGAAACCCGCATCGACCGCGATCTGCGCGCCCGGATGATCCCGGTGGTCCGCCATTTCCACGAGGCGCTGAACCAGATCTGGTGCGCCTTCAGCAAGCCCGACAACGGTCGGCCGCACGAGGCGCAGGTGATGCTGAACCTCACGGTGTGCCTGGTGCGCGGCATGGGCATTCAGACCATCCTCAAGGACGACCCGGCCTATTTCCGCAGCCTGCTCGATGCGTGGAAGGTGATTCTACCACAGCTGGTAGACGGGTCCGGGCACGATCTCGACTGGCCGGCGCGGGCCGGCGGCGAGCGTTGCTGAGCCTCAGCCCGCCTCACGCGGCCAGGTCCAGGGGCTGTCGCGGCGATAGCGTTCGGCAAAGGCGGCTCGGGCTCGTGGCAACGGATCAGGTCGATGTCGTCCCAGCCGTTAATGAGCTTGTCGCGCCAGCCGCGCGGCGGCGCTGTCAGACGGATGCGAACCAGTCTCCGTCAGGATAGTGACGCTGTCCCTTAAGCCGTACAGAGACCGCGCCACTCGGCGAGAGCGGCGGCGCGGTTCAGCTTGAAATTTGATCTCGAAGTGAGGCTGCGCTCCGTGTTCAAGAGGTCGCGGACCGAGGCGTGGACGGCGGCGAATTTCTGCAAACTTCGCATGCGCCTGAAGCGCAGCATCGCCCGCCTCGCCTTCGAAAAGGCAAGTGCGAATTCCTTGCGCGGTTGTTTTCCCACCGACCGGTCGTCTGCCGGTCGCCGATACCGGGATCGCGCAGCGCGGCGCCAGCCTCATGACTGACATCGATGCCGCGTTCGTGCAGCAGATCCTCGACATTGCGAAGCGAGAGCGGGAATCGGACATACATCATCACCGCCAGGCGGATGATCTCCCGGCTGGTCTTGAAGTACTTGCACGGGTCGCGTTTCGTCATGCGGGCAGGGTAGGGCAGGGCGAAGGTCAGCTGGTCTCGAGCCGGGTTGCTCTGAGACTGCCCGGACCCGTCCGCCGCAACCCCGTGCAACTGGAACACGTTCTTTGCCAGTTCGACCCCGGTGATGCTAACCTCTTGCATGGATGCCCTCTCTTTCACTTGTGCTTTCAACGCCACAAGTGTGGCACATTGCGATGCCGTTTGGGGGAGAGAGCGGCATCCATCCCATCCCCAGTTCATGAGTCATCGAAACGTTGCTCCGAAAGCTCTTCTGCGCTCACAACTGGACGCCGCGTGTGAGTGCGCCGTCGACGACCAGATGCGCGCCGGTAGTGAAGCTTGACGCGGGGCTGGCCAGAAAGACGACGCTGCGGGCCACCTCCTCGGGTTTTGCCATCCGTCCGGTCGGGTTAAGCGCCAGCGCCTCGGCGAAAAGCTCGGGGTTGTTCGTCTCGATCTGCTGCCAGATGCCGCCTTCAAAGTAAGTGTTGCCCGGCGAAATGGCGTTGGCGCGGATGCCCTTGGCTGCGTTCTTGAACGCGAGGCTGCTGGCGTAGTGCACGATCGCGGCCTTGAAAGCGCCGTAGGCGGCGCCGGTAAAATCGACCTCGCGCCCCGAGACGGACGAGACGAGCGTGACCGAGGCAGTGTCGGATTTCTCCAGCCACGGCATTGCGACGTTCACGAGGCGGACGCAGTGCATCATGTCCGTCTCGAAACATGTCTGCCAAGCCGCTTCGTCGTCGGCCACGGCCAGCGACGAAACGTTGCCGATGACGATGTCGATGCCGCCCAGTGCCATGGCGGCATCGGCGACCCAGCCTTCCAGCGCGGCTTTGTCGGACACGTCGACAGCCGCACCGTGGACGGTGACGTCCAAAGAGCGCAAAGCCGCCTGCGTCGCCTCCACATCGGCGGCCGTGCGTGCGCAGATCGACACATGCGCGCCCTCCGCCGCCGGGATTTCGGCGCAGCGCCGGCCAATACCCCTGCTGCCACCCGTGACCAAGGCGCGCAAGCCCTTCAGACCAAGATCCATTCCGCCCTCCTATTTCACATATCGCTTTTCGATGGAGGCGCCGAGGCTGTATTTCGGATCCACCATGTTGCCCACGCGGACCTTACCGCACATCGTGAGTAGCATGTAGGCCTCTTCCTCGCTCTGACCCGTCTCAGAGGCGACCCAGCGCACCAATTCGCGATAGGCAATACGCGCGGCATCCTCCATCGGACGGGCGGAGCCGATGAAGCCCATCGTGTGTTCCGTTTCGAGCTGCGGCCAGCGGTTGCCGTGGCCCTTGATCAGATCCACCTGAAGCTCGACCGTGGCCGGTATCTCAAGCGCGACGCCGCAAAGCTCGCCATCGCCCTGGATCGCATGGCAGTCGCCAAGATAGAGATACCCTCCCGCCTTGTTGACCGGCAGATAGATGATCGCGCCCGGAGCGATGTCGGGCAGATCCATGTTGCCGCCGTAATAGTCGGGCTGAAGAGAGCTGATCGCCTCGATCTCGGGCGAGGTGCCGATCGTGCCGATGAAGGGCTCGTAGGGAAGTGTGACCATGTCCGACCAATAGACGCCCTGCTCGTCCACCTTGACCTTCTTGACCATCTGCGGCAGCGGCGGGTTGAGCATGGCAGTATCGCCGGTGGCCACCAGCCCACCGAATTCGGGGATCAGGCATGTGGTGCCCACGGGCTGCGGCCCGCGCGGTTTGATCGACAGGATGCGTACCGCCAGCGCGTCGCCCTTTTCGGCGCCCTTCACCAGGATCGGTCCCGTCTGGGGGGTTGAGGAACGGGAAGTTCAGAATCTCGGCGGGCTTGTCCGTCTCGGACGTGATCTTGCCCTCGAAGGCGTCGTGCGTGTCGACCTCGAGCACCGCGCCCGGCTCGACCTCGCGCACCGGGTTGGCGTAGGGACCATAGACATAATGAAAGGTGCCCTGATCCTCGATTGAAATCCGGTGGCGCGCCCCGGCCTTGCCCTTTGCGACACCCTTGCGTGCCATGATCGATGTGTCAAACCAGCTCATGCTCCTGCTCCTTCCAGTGGTTTAGATTGTCAGATGGCGGCGGACCTCGTCGCGCGAGGTGATCTCGCTCGGGCCTAGGCTCGAGACCAAGCGGCCCTTCTCCATAACATAGCCGCGGTGGGCGATGGAGACGATCAGATCGAGGTTTTGCTCGACTAACAGCACGGCAAGACCCGTCTGTTCGTTGAGTGTGCACACGTTGCGGGCGATGTCCTTGATGATCGAGGGCTGGATGCCTTCGGAGGGCTCGTCGAGCAGCATCAGACGGGGGCGCCGATCATCGCACGGCCGATGGCAAGTTGCTGTTGCTGTCCGCCGGACAGCGTACCGGCGCGCTGGCGGGCGCGTTCCTTCAGGATCGGGAAAAAGCGGTAGACCTGCTCGTAATCTGGTTTCACGCGTCCCCGTCCGGCCATTTCGCCCACAAGGAGGTTCTCGCGCACGGTGAGATCGGGAAAGACGTCGCGCCCCTGCGGGATGTAGCCGATTCCAGCCCGGGCCCGGCGATCGGCGGGCTCGGCGGTCACGTCGCGACCGGCCAGTTGGATCGTGCCGGCGGAAGGCCGCAACAGCCCGGTGAGGGTGCGCATTAGGGTGCTCTTGCCGACCCCGTTACGCCCGATCACCGCCACGATCTCGCCCGGTGCGATATTCAGGTCCACGCCCTGAAGAACGGTCTCGGCGCCGTAACCCCCGCGCAGACCCTTTACTTGCAGAAGCAACTCGTCAGTCATCTGCGGTTCCCAGATAGATTTCCTGAACGCCGGGGTGATCGACAATCTCGGCGATCGATCCCTCGGCGAAGATGGCCCCGAAATGCAGTACGGTGACGGTCTTGGCGATCTGTTCCACGAACGCCATGTCATGCTCGACGGCGAGGATGGTGATGCCGCGCGTGTTCAGCTCATGCAGCATTTCGCCCGTCTTGCGTGTCTCGTCCGGCGACATCCCGGCCGTCGGCTCGTCGAGCAGCAGAAGCGTCGGCTCGACGCCGACCGCCATGCCGATTTCCAGCCATTGCTGCTGTCCGTGCGACAGAACACCGGCCGGGGTCTGCGCCTCGCCCTGAAGGTTGGTGAACTCCAGCACCCGCTTGATCGTGTTGGACAGGTCGTGCCCGTGCAGATGGTACTGGAACGCGACCTCGAGGTTCTGGCGTACGCTCAGCGCCTTGAAGATTCCCGGCACCTGAAACTTAACCGAAATGCCGCGCCGGATGCGCTGGAAGGAACGCATGCGCGTGATGTCTTCTCCCCGGAAGTAGATCATGCCGCTGTCCGGCGCATGTTCGCCCAGGATCAGACGAAAGAACGTGGACTTTCCCGCGCCATTGGGTCCGATCAGGCAGTGCATCGTGCCGGCTTGCAGTGTGAAATCAATGTCGCGGGCGACGGTGACGCCGCCGAAGCTCTTGTTCAGCTTGCGGACGCTGAGGATCTCCGTCATGTCGGGTTCCTCCGTCCCGAGCGGGTGCGCGTCAGCCGTCCGAGGCGCTCCATCGCGGTGGCAATCAGCCCGTCCGGCGTGACGAGCACGGTGAAGACCAGCAGCGCCCCCATGACCACCAGCGCATATTGGCTGCCGTAAATCGTCAGCGCCTGAAACGAGAACAGCACCGCCAGTGTGCCCAGAAGCGTCGCCGTGATGTCGCGCCGCCCTCCCACGGCGACCCAGACAATCGGCAGCGCGGCCGCGGTCAGCCCCATCGAGGAGGGCGTGATATACTGGCCCCAGGCGGTGTAGAGCGCGCCGGAGAGAGATGCGAGCGCGCCGCCCAGTCCGAAGGAGAGGGTCTGATAGAGTCGGATATCGTAGCCCAGCATCTCGGCGCGCTCGGGGTTTTCCCGGATCGCCACGAGCACATTTCCGAAGGGTGCGTTCAACAGCATCCGCAGGCCGAGGTAGCACAGCACCACCATCACCATCAGCGCGTAAAACAACCCCAGCCCCGGATAGAGAACCACATCTCCCCCCGGCCGGGGATTGTCAACGGCGGCATACCGGACATGCCGTTGAAACCGTTGAGCCGCGCGTCGCCCACCCGCCATTGCGGCCCGGCGGTCTGCGCCATGAAGGTTTCGAAAACCAGCGTGACCGACAGCGTCACGATGCCGATGAACACGCCGCGGATGCGCCCGTAGAACATGAAATAGCCGATCAGCAGCGCCACCAGCCCACCCAGCGCCACCGAAATCGCCAGCGCGATCCAGGTGAACCCGAATGTGGCGCCGAAATTGATCGTCAGAATGCCATAGCCGTAGCCCGCGACCCCGAAGAACGCGGTCTGCCCAAAGCTAAGCGCGCCGGTATAGCCCCAGACGACGCCCAGCCCCATCGCCATGAACGTCCACACCATGAAGTAGGCGGCGTTCCCCACGGCAAACGGGTTGGAAAATAGCGGATACAATCCGGCGCCCAGCACCGCCAGCGCGACCAGCGCCCAGAAGGCGGGCCCACGTCCCATCGTTTGTGGCCCTTCCAGCCGAGACAGCCAGATTCGCAGGGCGGAGCGCCGTTCTACGGCGGCCCCCTCGACGAGCGTCCCGCTCCTGTCGGTCCTACCCTGTTCGGCGATGTCCTGCCTGCTCATCCTCGTCCCCTACTGCCTTGTCTTCTTGAGCCAAGCCGAAAGTCCGCCCGGCAGGACGCGGATCACGACGATTACCGCGATCAGCAACCCGATTTGCCCAAAGAGTTGCCCGTACCAGGCCGTCATCGACGCCTTGATCACGGCGAGGATCGCCGCAGCCGCCGGCGCGCCAACGAAGATGTCCGCGCCCCCGACGACGACGGTGACGAAGCTTTCGACGATGAAGGTGGCCCCCATCGTGGGCACCATCGTCATCGTCGGGGCATAGAGCCCGCCGGCGAGGCTCGCCAGCGCCGCGCCAAGGCCGAAGGTTAGCGCATAGATGCGGCTGGTATCGACGCCGAGCGCGCGCGCCATCTGCGGGCGCTGGATCGTGGCGCGGGCGATCACCCCGAAGCGGGTGTGATAGAACAGCAGGTAGAGCCCGACCAGCAATCCCGCTGCCGCCGCCATCAGCACCAGCCGGTAGAGCGAAAACGACCGCGCACCAACGGCAACGCTGCCCGGGGGCGTACCGATACCCTGCATGGTGGAGCCCAGCACGATCAACACCCCCTGCGTTGCGATCAAGCTGATCCCCCATGTGGCGATGATCGAATCCAGCGGCCGGTGGTAGAGGTGGCGCACCACGGTGCGTTCGATCGCCATTCCCACGATCCCGGCCACCAACGCACCGCACAGGATCGCCAGCGGCAGGGGCAGCCCCACCCGGGCGGCGGCCGCGGTCACATAGGCGCCGCACATGATGAATTCGCCATGCGCCAGATTGATAATGCCCATCATCCCGAAGATGACGGCCAGCCCGGCGCAGGAGATCACGAGAAAGGAGAAGGCGTCGCCGAACTGATACGTCATGGCGAAGATCGTGGCGAACAGCTCCATGCGCGCGATGTCTCCAGAGTTGGGTGAGGCCGATGCGGGCCTGCGAAAGAAACGTGCGGCCGGGCGACCGATGAAGCTGCCCGGCCGGCTCAGTCCGGCGGCGTCAGTTGGCCGACGGCGGGTTCGACGGCGTGTATTGCGCCGACGGGTCGTTCTGCGTCAGGTCGCAGCCGGCCTGACCAAGCCAGTAGGGCGCGATATTCTCCCACACCTTCGGGAAGGAAATCGAGTGATCGTCCTCCACCTTGGCCAGGTAGATCGTGTGCGACATGTGCTGGCTCTTGGGATCGAGGCAGACATTGCCCGAGGGCCCGTCGAAGCAGACATCACCTCCGGCGATGACGGCGCGGATGGCATCATGATCGGTGCCGCCCGCACGTTCCACCAGTTGCTTGTAAAGGTACATCGCGATGTAGGAGTTCGCGGCCTCCTGGTTGATGTAGGGCTCGTCCGGATAGGCCGCACGGAACTTTTCGACGAAAGCCTTGCTTTCGGGCGTGTCGATTTCCTCGATGTAGTTGGTCGTCACATGCATCTGCGCCAGGCTGGGCGGCGTGAAGCGCTTGTGTTCGTAACCCTGCCCCACGTTCACCGACGACGCCATCGGCAGGCCGACATTGGCCGAAGCGGCCTGTTCGTAATACGAGGCCTGCGCCGCGCCCACGAGCAGCGTCACCACGAAATCGGCGCCCGATTCTCGGATGTTCTGGATTGTCTGGCTGAATTGCGAGACGCCCAGCGGAATGAACTCCTCGCCCACCATGGTGCCGCCCTCGTCGTCGACGATCTTGCGCACCCACTCGGCCGAGATCTGGCCGAAATTGTAGTCGGCCGCGATGGTATAGACGTTGGGTCCATAGGTTTCCATCATCCACGGGATAAGCGTGGAGAACTGCTGCTCGGGCACCGCGCCGGTGACGATCATGTTGGCGTCGCAGACGCCGCCCTCGTACTGATTATTGTAGAAGGCCAGCCCGTCGAACTGGTTGACGATCGGTCGATACGCCTCGCGCGACGCCGATGAGAAGCCGGCAAAGACCACATCCACCTGATCCTGCTGCAGCACGCGCCGCATGAACTCCTGGTAGCGGCGGTTGTCCGGACTGGGTGTCATAGATCACCAGCTCCAACGGGCGCCCGTCGACGCCTCCGGCGTTGTTGATTTCCTCTGCGGCAAGTTTGATGGCATTGACCTTGACCCTGGTCGCCGCGGCGAAAGTCGCCCGACTGATCCTCGAGCACGCCGATCTTGATCGGTCCGTCCTGTGCCCAGATCGGCCCGGCCGCGGTCAGCGCGGTCGCACCCGCGACGAAGGCGGCGCAGACACGGGTGGTGATGTACTGTTTCATTGGGGACTCTCCTGCTGGTTGGGTTTATTGATTTCACGCCTTGCCGGACATCCGTTTGCGTTCCCTAATGCGGCCACCGGCGGGCAGCGGGCCCAGCCAGTCGCGCGCGGCATCCTCGATCGGCACGCGGCGGTCCATGGCCTCCTGGCGAAGCCGCTCATAGGCCGTGTCCTCGTCGATCCCGAAAAGCGACATCAGTCGCAGGACCGCCTTCATCACCTCGCGCCGGCCCGACAGGCGTTGCCGAAGTGCGTCGAGTTCGCGCTCACTGCGCAGCCGTTGGCGATGGCCGTTCACGGCCAGGATCAGCGCGGTGAACACGCCCATGGACCGTATCGGCTTGAGAATGTGGCTGTCGCAACGGCGCCCCAGCACCCGAGCCAGCCGGCTGGGCGTCTCGTGCCCGATCAGCGCGATCGTCGGAATATCCGTTCCCTGCGAACTTGGGCACGGGACGAGCACGTTCTCGTCGGCATCGAACAGCAGAACGTCACAATGCGGCAGACTATCGGCCGGCAACGCGTCGGGGGCGAGTACCGTTACGTCGAGCCCGAGACGACCGAGCACATTGACGAGGGTGTCGCGATTGACATCGTCACCGTGCATGACGAGAGCGCGAATGCCGCGAAAATTTGTGGTGATTGCGCCCTTCATGGCGCCAGCCTGAGATGGTGGCCATGGCGCGGATCATCCTGCGTCACCGTGGCGCTGTTGCTCCAGACGAGATAGGGGTCGGGCCGCACCGGAGCCCGTTCCTCGAACAGGATATCAAAGGTGCCGTCCGCCCTCGATCGGCCGATGCGTGGGCGCATGGCGCAATGCAGGTTCTCTTCATCGACCATGATGAGCCCCTGCGGCGCGTTAAAACGCAACCCGCGTGCGGCCTCTCGCACGGCGCTGAATCCGGTGCCGCCCGCCCGCTTGATTGCCCGCACCAGCAGGTGAACCGCGGTATAGGTCGCTTCCGCGTCGGCACAGGCATGCCCGAGATAACCGAAGCGTGCCATCCAACGGGCGGTGAAGCGTTTGTTTTCCGGCGAGTCGATGGAAGAGAAATAGACCGACGACGACAGGTGGCCCGCCGACGCCGCGCCGATGAAGGGCAGTTCCGCCTCCGACAGGCTGCAGCTGGCCACCGGCATCTCGGCCGCCTGGTCCAGTCCGGCCTCTTCGGCGGCGGCACGCAGCAGACGAAAGAACTGGTAGCTCGACTCGCCGATCAGCGTGGTGAAAACGAAATCGGGTCGGTCACGCACGATCTGCGTCGCAATCTCGCTCAGATCGGTTTCGCCGACCGGGAAGTAGCGTTCTCCCATCACGCAGCCGCGAACCTCCATCAGGGCCTCGCGCAGGATGCGGTTATTCTCCCACGCCCAAACGTAATTGGACCCGACGCACCACCCGCGATCGCCGTGCCTGGAAAGAAGATGGCGCGCGAGCGGCAGGATGTGCTGATTGGGGCTGGCACCGTTGTAGATGACGTTGTCGCTCGTCTCGAAGCCCTCGTAATGCGATGGGTACCACAGCAGGGCGTCGTGCTTCTCGAAGACTGGCAACACCTCTTTGCGACTGGAGGAGGTGTAGCAGCCAAAGACATGAACAATACCGTGATCGCGCAGCAACGAAACCGCGCCGTCGGCATAGGCAGCCGTCACCCCGGCGGGATCGACGAATACCGGCTCCAGCCGCACCGGCGCGCTTGCGTCGGCGTTCACCTCTTCGATCGCCAGTTCCGCGCCGGCCAGCATCGCAGCGCCCACGGCGGCGTAGGAGCCGGTTGTGGAGAACATGACGCCGATTTTCAGCGTGCCGCGGGACATCGACCCTCCAAACGAAAAAGAACCCATGCACGACTGGATGTCGCGTGGGGGCGCTGTTGCCAAGCCAAGAGCGGCCAAGATTAGGTGATTAAACGAAAGTCTCGCCGTTGAGACGGGATAAGTGTTGCTCACGGTGCGCCGAGCTGTCAAGGGAAATGCGCGGGAGTGGCATGAACTCTGTGTATCCGGCCCGGCCCATGCGGTTTCAGATGCTCAGACGCGCCCGCCCGCCGGACATCATGGCGAACTGGTTGCGGGCTGCAAACCATTCCCGGACGTTCCGGCCATCTTTCTCGAACCCGCGGATAGCCAAGTAGATCAGCCTGGTAGCGGCCCGGCGACAAAAACCCACGCCCTGACAGAAGGTTGCGGCTAGGCGGTGGCCTTTACCCACAAGCTGTGCGCCCGGAAACTGGAAAGCCATATCCACCGCAAGGGCAAGACCGGCAAGCCGTTGACCGAGCAGGCGAAGGGCAGCAACCGGACGAAATCCCTGGTGCGCATGCGCGTTGAAGTTGAGCACGTCTTCGGAGCACAGGCCAACGCCATGGGCGGCACGCTGGCGGCCAGCGCAGCCGCCGCGACAAGACCACCACCCGGGATCAGTTCCGACCGGCGGCTGCCGGAGAAGGCGGCGCTCCATCACCGCGCGATGCTCTGGCCGCAGACGTATCCCTCCGCCGTCGCCACCGGTTGAGTGCGGGCGTCAGAATGTGGGGGGCGTGTTCACCCATAGCACGCGGGTACGGGTGCGGCCGGGATTTCGGTAGGCGTGGCGGCGGCTGGAGTTGAAGTGGAACGAGTCGTTCGCGCGCAGGCGGTAGACGACATTGTCGAGGATCAGCTCGAACTCGCCTTCCAGCACATAGCCCATCTCCTCGCCGACATGCTGGATGTGGTCATCGCTCGATCCGTTCGGCTCGATAATGTGGATATTGCATTGCAGCATGTGGTCCTCGGCATGGGCGATCACCCGCTCGAGGCACAGCCCGGTGCCGCACCGGATTGGATCGAGATGAATTACCGGGCGTTCGCCCGCCCGTGACACAACCCGGTTGCCGTTCGGCGTCTGATCAAAAAGGATTGCGGTCGAGACGTCCAGCGACCGCGTGATCCGGTGCAGCAGCGCGACCGAAGGCTGGGCCTTGCCGTTCTCGATCTTCGACATGTGCCCTTCGGAGGTGCCGGCCTGCTCGGCCAATTGCCTCAGCGTCAGGTTGCGGACCCTGCGCAGGGCCTTGATGCGGTTTCCGATCATGCGCTCACCTTTATCCGGAACTCCCCAGCGGTTTCAATTTTCCTGTCATTGAGATGGAATAATAGTATGATTTGGCGATTTTTGCAGGACTCGATGCAAGATACTTGCATGACGTGAAGGTCTGCGCTTACGCTGCCGACGTCGGCGAACACAAATCCGACCAGGAAAAGGCCGGCCGACGGGATCGGTGACGAAACGTCACCGTGCCGCAACGCAAGATCAGGGAGCTACAGATGCCAAGAATCGCATTTGCAGATGTTTTGAAGAAATCTGCTCGCCACGCCGTGTTATCCGCGCCTATTGCCGTTGCCGGCCTGATAGTCGCCACCGCGCCGGCCAACGCCGAATCGGTGCTCAAGATCGTGCCCCATGCCGATCTGCGCAACGTCGATCCGATCTGGACGACGGCCTATATCACGCGCAACCACGGCTACCTGGTTTTCGACACGCTCTTCGCGCTCGACGAGAATCTCGAGGTGCAGCCGCAGATGGCCTCCGGGCACGCGGTCAGCGACGACGGGCTGACCTATACCATCACGCTGCGCGACGGGCTCGAGTTCCATGACGGCTCGCCGGTCACGGCCGAGGACGTGGTCGCCTCGATCCGGCGCTGGGGTGCGCGCGACGGCATGGGCCAGAAACTGATGCGCGTAACCGCCAGCCTCGAGGCCGCCGACGACAAGACCGTCGTGCTGACTCTGTCGGAGCCCTACGGGCTGGTACTGCAGTCGCTGGGCAAGATTTCCTCGAACGTACCCTTCATCATGCCCCGGCGCCTGGCCGAGACCGACCCCAACAAGCAGGTCGAGGAGATCATCGGCTCGGGCCCGTTCCGCTTCGTCGCCGACGAATGGCAGCCGGGCAACCGGGTGGTCTACGAGAAATTCGCCGGGTACGTGCCCCGCGACGAGCCCGCCAGCTATGCAGCCGGCGGCAAGGTCGCCAGGGTGGACCGGGTCGAATGGCGCTACATCCCCCGATGCCGCCACCGCAACCCGGGCGCTGTTGGCCGGCGAGGTGGACTATTACGAACAGCCGGCCGTTGACCTGCTGCCGCTGATCAAGTCGGACCCGTCGATCAAAGTCGAGATTGTCGACCCGCTGGGAACGCAGGGCGTGATACGCTTCAACTTCAAGTACCCGCCCTTCGACAACAAGCTGGCGCGCCGGGCGGCGCTCTGGGCGGTGGAGCAGGCCGACTACATGTACGCGATCATGGGCGATCCGGCCTATTTCAAGGAGTTCTGCGGCGCCTATTTCATGTGTGGCGGCCCCTACGAGACCGACATCGGCAGCGAGCCACTGCGCGAAAAGGATATCGACAAGGCCAAGGCGCTGCTGGCCGAATCCGGCTATGACGGCCGCGAGGTGCTGATCCTCGATCCCACCGACATTCCGGTAGCCCATGGCCGGGCGCTGGTCACCGCGCAGGCGCTGCGCGAGATCGGAATGAACGTCAAGCTGGTGGCGATGGACTGGGCGACGATGACTTCGCGCCGGACGGTGCGCGAGGCGCCCGAGAACGGCGGCTGGAACATCTTCCCGACCTGGTGGCTGGCCGCCGACCAGTTGAACCCGGTGACCAACATCTCGGTCGCGGCCTCGGGTGACACCGCCTGGTTCGGCTGGCCCGAAAACCAGAAGATCGAGGATCTGCGCAACGCCTTCGCCCGGGAGACCGATCCCGCAAAGCAAAAGGCGATCGTCGAAGAGCTTCAGGCCGAGCTTTACGACTTCGTGCCCTACATCCCGACCGGCCAGTACTATCAGCCGACCGCCTTCCGCGATAACGTGAAGGGCGTGCTCGAGGCGCCGGTGCCGTTCTTCTGGAACATCTCGGTCGAGTGATCGCAGGAATGGCCGGCGGCGCGTGCCACGACCGCGCCGCCGGCCTGCAAACGGGGCTTGACCGGGCATGTACGCATATATCATTCGCCGCCTCATCGCGACAATTCCGACCATGGCGCTGGTCGCGGTCTTCGTCTTTCTGCTGCTGCATCTCAGCCCCAGCGACCCCGCCGCCATCATCGCCGGCGATTTCGCAACCGAAGAGCAGATCCTGAAAATCCGCGAACAACTGGGACTGACCGATCCGCTCTATCTCCAGTTCACGCACTGGCTGAGCAACCTGCTGCGGGGCAATCTTGGCACGTCGATCTATTCCGGCCTGCCGGTCACCACCCCTGATCGGGCAGCGGCTGGAGCCGACACTGATGCTGACGCTCTGCACTATGGTGATCGCCATCAGCCCGGCGATCCCGCTCGGGGTCATCGCGGCGTGGAAAGTAGGCACTGGATCGACCGCGCGGTGATGACGCTGGCGGTATTCGGCTTTTCCGTTCCCGTCTTCGTGATCGGCTACCTGCTGATCCTCGGCGGCTCGCGAATGCTGGGGTGGTTTCCGGTGCAGGGATATACCAGCATTCTCGACAGCGTGCCGGGATTTCTGTCGCACATCACCTTGCCGGCGCTGACGCTTGGGGCTGTCTACATGGCGCTGATCGCGCGGATGACCCGGGCCACCATGCTTGACGTGCTCAACGAGGACTATGTGCGCACCGCCTATGCCAAGGGGCTGGCCACGCGCAAGGTC
Source organism: Roseovarius sp. (assembly GCA_027493545.1). Taxonomy (GTDB): domain Bacteria; phylum Pseudomonadota; class Alphaproteobacteria; order Rhodobacterales; family Rhodobacteraceae; genus Roseovarius. Next base: position 235,962 of record JAOSKR010000002.1, read on the forward strand.
CTGGTCAAGCATGCGCTCAAGAACGCGATGGTCCCAATCAGCACTACCATCGGGCTGGGCGTGGCGCTGCTCATCGGCGGCGTGGTGGTGACCGAAAGCGTCTTTGCCATCCCCGGTCTGGGACGGCTGACCGTGGACGCGGTGCTGCGCACCGACTATCCAGTGATTCAGGGCGTGATCCTGGTGTTTTCGTTCACCTATGTCCTTCTGAACCTGCTGATCGATATCAGCTATGTCCTGTTCGATCCGCGCATCCGGTACTGAACCGGCCGCAAGCAACCCGGCCGCAACGAACAAGGCCAAAAGGAACAACCATTCATGGGATTGCAAGTGCAGGAATTGTCGTTCTCGGCCCGCCTCGGCCAACGCATGCGATCGTTGACCGAGTCGTTCCGCCGAAACCCGACGATGCTGTTCGGCATGGCGGTGTTGCTGCTGATGGCGGCGCTCGCCTTTGTCGCGCCCCCTGGCTGGGTCTGCCTGACCCGATGCAGCAATCGCCGCGCGACCGGCTGCAGGCGCCCTCGGCCGCGGCGCTCTTCGGAACCGACATGTACGGGCGCGACCTCTTCAGCCGGGTCTTGCATGGCGGGCAGGTGTCGCTGGTGGTGGGGTTGTCGGTGGCGGCGCTCTCCACGGTGTTCGGCCTCACCATCGGGCTGGTGTCGGGCTTCATGCGCCGAATCGATGCGGTGATCATGCGGCTGATGGATGCGCTGATGTCGATACCCTCGATCCTGCTGGCGATCGCGCTGGTGGCGCTCTGGGGCAGCAGCGTGCCCAATGTCATCCTGGCGCTGACCATCCCGGAAATCCCGCGCGTGGTGCGGCTGGTGCGCTCGGTCGTACTGATGCTGCGCGATCAGCTCTATGTGCAGGCGGCCATCGCCTGCGGCACATCGACTCCGCGCATCCTGGTCCGGCACATCCTGCCCAATACGATACCGCCGCTGATCGTGCAGGCCACCTATATCTGCGCGCAGGCGGTGATCTTCGAGGCGTATCTCAGCTTCGTTGGCGCCGGCACCCCGCCCGAGATACCGAGCTGGGGCAACATCATGGCCGAGGGGCGGATGTTCTTCTTCCAGTCGGTGGGTATCATCCTCTATCCCGGTGCGTTCCTGGCGCTGACGGTGTTCGCGATCAACACCTTCGGCGACGGGCTGCGCGATTCCCTCGATCCGCGCATGCAGCGGAGGGTCTGACGCCATGACTGACAACGGCACCCTTCTCGACCGGGATGCTGCCGGCACCGGGGCTGAATCCGGACCGGTCCTGCAGGTTGACGACCTGCGCACCTATTTCGACACCCGCGACGGCGTGGTGAAGGCCGTCGACGGGCTCAGCTTTGCGGTCCGGCCCGGTGAAATCCTGAGCGTGGTGGGCGAATCGGGCTGCGGCAAGTCCATCACCTCGCTGTCGGTGATGCAGCTTCTGCCACGGCCGCCGGCGCGTTTTGCCTCGGGGCGCATCCTCTACAAGGGCCGTGACCTGCTGCAGGCCAGCGAGGCCGAGATGCGCAGGGTGCGCGGCAACGAGATCTCGATGATTTTCCAGGACCCGATGTCCTCGCTCAACCCGGTGCTCGGCATCGGCGACCAGCTGACCGAGGCGATCATGCTGCACCAGGGCCTGTCGCATGGGTCGGCGATGGACCACGCCGCAGAAATGCTGGACCTCGTCCACATCCCCGAGCCGCGCCGCCGCCTGCAGGAATATCCCCACCAGCTGTCAGGCGGGATGCGCCAGCGGGTCATGATCGCCATGGCGCTGTCGTGCAACCCCTCGGTGTTGATTGCTGACGAGCCCACGACCGCGCTCGACGTGACCATCCAGGCCCAGATCCCGGCGCTGATGGAGGAAATCCGTGACAAGCTGAAGACAGCGATCGTCCTGATCACCCACGATCTGGGCGTTGTGGCGGAAATGGCCGACCGGGTGTTGGTGATGTATGCCGGGCGAAAGGTCGAAGAGGCGGACGTGACCGATATATTCGAGGCCCCGCAGCACCCCTATACCCGCGGGCTGATGCGTTCGGTGCCGCGGCTTGCGACCGATTTCTCGCAGGACCGCCAGGAACGGCTGTCGGAAATCCCCGGCATCGTGCCGGCACTGACCAACCTGCCACCTGGCTGCACCTTTGCCGAACGCTGCGCCCATGCCACCGACCGCTGCCGCGCCGAATATCCTGCCCTTGAAGCCAAGAAGCCCGGCCACTTCGCCGCCTGCTGGGAAAGCGCGAACCTGCCGGGCTGGACCCTATGATCATGACATCCGAGCCCCCTTCTCGAGGTCGTCGACCTGACCAAGCATTTCCCGATCCGTGGCGGGCTGCGCAATCGCGAGCAGGCGCGCGTCTATGCCGTCGACGGGGTGTCGTTTTCGGTCGGTACTGGCGAAACTCTCGGCATCGTCGGGGAGTCAGGCTGCGGCAAGTCGACCACCGGCAAGGTGATCCTGCGCCTCGAGGAACCCACCAGCGGGCGCGTCCTGCTCAAGGGCAAGGACATAACGGGGATTTCCCGGCGCGAGATGCACCCGTACCGCCGGCAGATGCAGGTGATCTTCCAGGATCCCTATGCTTCGCTCAACCAGCGCATGCGCGCCGGCGACATCGTCGGCGAACCGCTGGGCAACTATGCCGGCCTTACCGCCGCCGAGCGGCGCGCGAAGGTGGCGCAGCTCTTCGAAAAGGTCGGGCTGCGACAGGACGCGATGCACCGCTTTCCCTACGAGTTCTCGGGCGGCCAGCGCCAGCGGCTGGGAATTGCGCGGGCGCTGGCGCTCAACCCCGAGATCATCATCGCCGACGAACCCGTCTCAGCCCTCGACGTCTCGGTGCAGGCGCAGGTGATCAACCTGATGATGGATCTGCAGCAGGAACTGGGGCTTTCCTATCTCTTCATCGCCCACGACCTGGCGGTGGTACAGCATATCAGCCACCGCATCGGGGTGATGTACCTGGGCAAGCTGGTCGAGATCACCGACAAGCGCAGCCTCTTCCGCGCGCCCCAGCACCCCTATACCGAGGCGCTGCTGGCCTCGGTGCCGGTCCCCGACCCGCGCCGGCGCAAGACCCGCACCGTGCTCAAGGGCGACGTGCCCAGCCCGATGAAGCCGCCGCGGGGCTGCAATTTCAACACCCGCTGCCCGATCGCGGTCGAACGCTGTTTCAGGGAGGAGCCGCCCCTGCGCGAGGTCGCGCCGGGACACATGGCCGCCTGCCACCTGCGCTGAGCCCATCCGAACGCCAAGGAAAGCCCACCCCATGACCCAACTGACCGGAACCGAACTGACGCGCAGCCTGATCGCCTTCGACACCATCAGCCCGCCGGGCAACGAGGCCGATTGCGCGCGCCATATCGCCGGACTGCTCGAGCCGGCGGGCTTTCGCATCACCTGGCATGACTGGCAGCCCGGGCGCCCCAACCTGATCGCCACCCTGCCGGCAACCGAGACCGCGACGCGCGACGCCATCGTCTATTCCGGTCATCTCGACACCGTGCCGCTGGGCCGGGCCGAGTGGGGTTTCGATCCCTTCGCAGGCCAGATCAGCGACGGCCGGCTTTACGGGCGCGGCAGCTCGGACATGAAGAGCGGCGTCGCGGCCTGCATCATGGCGGGCCTCGCGCTGGCGCGCGAGCCGGTGCGCCAGGCCGAGGTTCGCCTGATCTTCAGCGCCGCGGAGGAGACCGGCTGCGAGGGAGCGCTCGGGCTGGCCGGGCGGCCCGACCTGCTCGGCAGTTGCGCCGCGCTCATCGTCGCCGAGCCTACCGACAACCGGCCCTTCGTGGGCCACAAGGGCGCGCTCTGGCTGTCGCTCGTGCATCGCGGCGTGACCGCGCACGGCTCGATGCCCGAAAAGGGCCGCAATGCCATCCTCGCCGCCTGCGCCTCGATCGAGACGCTGCGCGGCTTCGATTTCGGGGTGACGGCGCATCCGGTGATGGGCGGGCCCTCGCTCAACGTGGGCACCATGTCGGCGGGGATGAACGTCAACTCGGTCCCCGATCTGGCGCGCGTCGGCGTCGACATCCGTTCGACCGTGGGCCAGAGCAATGCCGGCATCCGCGATGCCCTGGCCGCGGCGCTGGACGACGGCGTCGAGATCGCGACGCTTACCGACATGGATCATGTCTATACCGATCCCGACGACCCTTGGATGAAGCGGGTCTTCGCCACCGTGGCCGAGGTGACCGGCACCGCGCCCGAGATCGAGACCGCCACCTATTTCACCGACGCCTCGGTCCTGAAACCGGCGATGGGCGATCCTGCGACCCTGATCATGGGGCCCGGCGCGATGGCGATGGCGCACCAGACCGACGAGTATTGCGAAACCGCGCTCATGGACCCCTGCATCGAGGTTTTCACCCGTCTCGGCCGGGCGCATATCCTGTGACATGGGCGCGCGAAGCCATTGCCTGAACTGCGGCCGCCCATTGGACCGCCGCGCCCCGGTCTGCCCCGGCTGCGGGGCGGCGCAGCCGCTGCGGCCGCTGGGCGGGATGATCGCCCTCGTCGTCCTTCTCGCCGGGCTCGTGGTCGCGACTGCCATCGCGGTTCTCGGCCGCTGACCGGCGCCGATCCCTGCCACCGAAGAAAAGAGACCCATGACCCAAGATCCCCTCAGCCTGCCCTTTGACAGTGACGAGATGCTGGCCGGCCTGCGCCCCTGGATCGAGACCGAGAGCCCCAGTTTCGACGCCGCCGCGGTCAACCGCATGATGAACCTCGTCCAGCACGAGCTGGCGGTGCTCGGCGCCCGCACCGAACGCATCCCCGGCCGCCAGGGTCTGGGCGACAGCCTGCGCGCGGCGATTCCGCATCCGCGCGCGGGCGAAGGCGGTATCCTGCTGCTGGGACATCTGGACACCGTCCATCCCCTCGGTACGCTGGCGGCGCTGCCGTTTCGCCGCGATGGCAAGCTCTGTTACGGCCCCGGCCTTCTGGACATGAAGGGCGGCAACTACGTCTATCTCGACGCCCTGCGCAAGCTGCTTGCAGCCGGGATCGAGACGCCGCTGCCGGTCACCGTGCTCCTCACCCCCGACGAAGAGATCGGCAGCCCCTCGACGCGCCCGCTGATCGAGGCCGAGGCCCGGCGGCACCGTTTCATCCTGGTGCCCGAACCTGCCTGCCCGGACGGCAGCGCGGTGATCGGGCGCTATGCCATCGCCCGGTTTTCGCTGCAGACCCGCGGCCGGCCCAGCCATGCCAGCTGGACGCTCGACGAGGGCCGCTCGGCGATCGCGGAAATGGCGCGCAAGGTGGCCGAGATCGAGGCGATGACCACCGAGGACTGTTCCTTTTCGGTCGGCGTCATCCGCGGCGGGCAGTGGGTCAACTGCGTCTCGTCGGTCTGTGACGCCGAGGTGTTGAGCATGGCCAAGACACAGGATCTGCTCGACGAGGGCGTGGCCCGGATGTTGGCCCTGGGACAGGACGGCGGCGAGGTGGCGCTCGAGGTCCGGCGCGGTGTCACCCGCCCGGTCTGGGCACCCGACCAGCCCGGCACGATGGCCATGCTCGAGGTCGCGCGCGCCATCGCCGCCGAGATCGGATTCGATCTGCCCGCCTGCTCCGCAGGTGGCGGATCGGACGGGAATTTCACCGGCGCGCTGGGTCTCGCCACGCTCGACTCGATCGGACTGAGGGGCAGGGGGCTGCACACGCTCGATGAACACATCGAGGTCGATAGCCTGGCGGAGCGGGCGCGGCTGGCAGCGGGACTCTTCTGCCGGCTCGGGGCTTGATGCCGCAGGAGCGGCTGCAATCGGCCAGTGCCCGCCGACGCGGGACGAAAAACGCCGCGGGCTCATACCCGGGCATCAGTCCCGCCGCCCTGCTCCTCGGCAACTTCCGCGACGAGACCGGTGACCGGCTCACGCCGACGCATACCCGGCGGCATGGACGGCGGCTGCGGTATTACGTCTCCAACCGGCTGATCTCGGGCGGTGCCGTTCGCACAGGGTGGCGCTTGCCGGCGCCGCGGCGTCGAGATGAAGATCGTCGCGGGAGAAAGATCGCCGGCGCCCGACATGGCAATGGTCCGCGCCCTCGGGAACGCGCATCGCTGGGCCGCCATGCTGACGTCTGGTTTCGCTCTCAAGGACATCGCCGACCGCGAGGAATTCTCCGAAAGCCATGTCGGGCGCATCATCCCGCTCGCGACGCTCTCGCCGAGGATTCAGGACGCGATCGTCTCCGGCGCGCAGCCGTTTGAGCTCAACCTCGAAACCCTCGTTCGCGCCCGGCTGCCGCTCGATTGGTCCGACCAGGAGCTGCGCTTCGGACACGCCGCCTGACGCCTTCCCTGTTCCTTGCGGCCGGTTCCCTGATCTTCCCTGAATATTCCCTGTTCGGCGTCAGAAATTCCCTGTTCCGAAACGCAGGGAATTTGCCCGCAAGTCTCTGTTATGCCTCGGAGATTCCAGGTCATCGCCGCAGGATTCGGGCTCAAATCGGTGAAATTCCCTGTAAATTGCATGTTATCAGGGAAATCCCCGAAAACCTCACCCGAAAACCTCACCGGCCAAACAGGGTACCTGAGACCGGGCCCCAATTTGGGCCGGGGGCGCGCTTCACGGTGAGTCTCGGATCCACATGCACGGCCCCAAGTGCCCGGAATGTCGGGAGAATTCGAGGCCGTTTCGGTACAGGGAAATGAGACAGGGGTCGGTGGCGGCGCTGTCAGACGGATGCGAACCAGTCTCCGTCAGGACAGTGACGCTGTCCCTTATGCCGCGCAGAGACCGCGCCACTCGGCGAGAGCGGTGGCGCGGTTCTGTTTGAAAATGTGCCAGCTGGAGAGACTGCGTTCCTGGTTGAAATGGTTGCATACGGAGGAGTAGACGGCGGCGAATTTCTGCAGGTTTCGCATCCGCCGGAAGCGGGACATGGCGCGTTCTCGTCGTCGGAAGGGCAGGTGGGAATTCTCGGCACGATTGTTCATCCAGCGCCCGGTTTGCTGCCGATCGGCGTTTCCGATCTCCTTCATGGCGGCGCCGTAGGAGCGCAGCTTGTCGGTGACGATCTGTTCCGGCCGACCGTAGCGTTTCATCAATTTCCTGAGGAATTTCAACGCCGCCTTGCGATCGCGGCGCTTGGTGACCAAGGTCTCGAGTACCTCGCCCTCGTGGTCACGGCTCGCCACATGTAATGCGTCTCGCCGTTGATCTTCACGAAGACCTCGTCGAGGTGCCATTGCCAGTTCGAGTGGGCGCGCATCCGCTGGACCCCGGTCTTGCGGATCTCGGAGGCGAACAGGGGACCGAACCGCATCCACCAAAACCGGACGGATTCATGGCTGACGTCGATGCCGCGCTCGTGCAGAAGGTCCTCGACGTTGCGCAACGAGAGCGGGAACCGGACATACATCATGACCGCCAGGCGGATGATCTCGGGGTTGGTCCGGAAATAGCGAAAAGGGTTGGGCTTGCTCATTCCGGCAGGCTACGGGGTCCCTGTTGCAGCGCAAGCCGCATCGCCTTGACACCTCCGTTAACCTCGATGTTCATCTTCGCCTCCGCAGTTCAGTGTCAATTACGAGCCGTATTGACGCTGCGACCTGCGGTTTCCCCGATGCGCGGGGTGCGATGACCTCAAGATACAATCGAATCCGGGTTTGTAAAGACACCTACGAAAATTCCGCCAGAACCAGGGTCAGGACCCATTGATTTTGGGGCGAACATCTGAATCACTGTTCTGAAAAAGGAGCGGTGACATGGGCGATCTCTTTTGGCTGACGGACGAGCAGATGGCGCGTCTCGAACCTTTCTTTCCAAAGCCCCACGGCAAGCCCCGTGTCGATGACAAGCGTGTGCTCAGCGGTATTATCTTCATTAATCGCAATGGCTTGCGGTGGCGCGATGCCCCTGCGGCGTATGGCCCGCCCAAGACGCTCTACAACCGCTGGAAACGGTGGAGCGACAAGGGCATCTTCGCCCGGATGCTGCTGGAGCTGGCGGACCAAGGGCAGCAAACCGACACGCTGATGATCGACGCGACCCATTTTAAGACCCATCGCACCGCCTCAAGCCCGGGCTTGAAAAAGGGGGGCGCGGTCGCCTGATCGGGCGCACGAAGGGCGGGATGACCTCCAAGCTGCATGCCGTCACGGATGCTTTGGGCCGCCCCTTGCGGATGTTTCTGACGGCAGGCCAGCGCAGCGATTACATCGGCGCTCGGGCCTTGCTGGACGGTTTGCCGCCTGCCAGACACATGCTCGCGGATCGGGGCCATGACGCGGATTGGTATCGCGAAGAGCTTGAAAGCAAGGGGATCAAACCGTGCATCCCATCGCGAAAGGGGCGCAAAGTTCCTATCCCGCACGACGAGGCCCGTTACCGGCAGCGCCACAAAATCGAGAATGCCTTTGCTCGTCTCAAAGACTGGCGACGCGTGGCAACTCGCTACGACAGATGCCCCAAGGTCTTCCTGTCAGCCTGCGCTCTTGCCGCCATCGTCATGTTCTGGCTATGAGTCCTGACCCCAGGCCGCTTCTAAAGAGGATGCTTTTGCCTGTTCCGGCACAGTAACAGGCCCTGTTTTGCCGCTTGCTGCGCCTGTTTTGCGTCAAAACAGGCCTGTTTTGCCAAGAAACAGGAAACCATCCAGAATTGCCGGCCATATCATTGAATTCAAATGAATAAATAATCTGGAGACGACAGGCGCTCGCATGGATCCTCCTGTTTTTTAACCCGATCGGGCGAAAATTCCCTGTTCCTGGTCAAGGAACAGGGGCCGGACAACTGCAGACTGGCTCCACGGGCTTGGGCTGGTTTTCGAAAAAAGGCCCGGGGCATTGCCTGCAAATCTCTGGCAACCAGGCAGGTCTCATGAAAACCGAACCGTGCAAAACGGCCCGCTGAGACTCGGCTCGATGTCGCGAGCGAACTCGGAAAAACGGTGCGTCTCACCCCGCCTATGCAGTTTGCAAGGCGCCGGAAACACGCGAAAATTCGAACGGAAAACGCACGGTGTCAGAGAGACCGGGGTCGCTGGCGGAGGAGGTGGGATTCGAACCCACGGTACGCTTTCGCGTACGCCGGTTTTCAAGACCGGTGCATTCGACCACTCTGCCACTCCTCCGGGTCGGGTCTTAAATAATCGGGCGGCTGCGATTCTGAAAGGTGCCGGATGTGGTGAGATTTCGCCATGCGGGTCGCTGCGTGCTTTTCTTGGCGGTTGTCTGGCGCTAGAGTGTCGCCTACCCGCGTGCCGGATCGCCGGGGCTTGCCGCGACGACACGGGGAATGCAAGGATCAAAAGACCCGGGCGAACCGGGCGGGCGCGGATGCGTGACAACAGGCAAGGGGCCGGGCATGGCAGGACGGACAACTCGACCAGGACTTGCGCCGACGGGTATCGCGCTGGTGCTCTTGGGGGCGCTCGCGGGCTGCGGCGAAGAGGGGCAGGGCGGCTTCAACCTCTTTCAGCCCAAAGCGGCAACGGAAGGCGGCGCCGAGGCGGCAGCGGACGGCACCACCCGGCTGGTGGAGCGCGATGTCGAGGCGCCCGAGGTGTTCCAGATCACCGAGGCCGGGCTCTGGGACGGGCGGCCGTCGCTTGGCGGGGGTCTGGGTCGCGCACCCGGATGTGGGCGAGCCCGAGCGCGTGATCATCCGCAATACCGAGAATTCCAAGTTCGTCATCGGCGCGCTTTTCCGCCGCGAGCGCGCCAATCCCGGCCCGGCGATCCAGGTTTCCTCGGATGCGGCGGACGCCCTGGGCATGCTGGCCGGGGCGCCCACGAGGCTCGACGTCACCGCCCTTCGCCGCGAGGCCCAGCCGGCCGAAGAGCCGGTGCCGGCCCCGGCCGCGGATCTGGCCGCGCCGGAGGACGTCGAGACGACCGCGCTCGACCCCGCGGAAACCGCCGCTGCCGCCGTGGCCGAGACCGCGCCCCCGGCGCAGCAACCCGCCGCTCCGGCGCCGTCGCAGGGCTCGTCCCTCCAGAAACCCTATATCCAGATCGGTATCTTCAGTGTCGAGCAGAACGCGCGCAACACGGCGACCGCCATGCGCCAGAACGGCATGGTGCCGATCGTCAAGAAACAGAGCGCCAAGGGCAAGACCTTCTGGCGCGTCCTCGTCGGCCCCGCCGCCGACGGCTCCGAGCGCAGCGTGCTCTTGCGCAAGATCAAGGGCGTCGGCTTTGACGACGCTTACCCCGTAACCGACTGACCGGGTGCCGCCATGTCCCGTCTGACCGTTCTTTTCGCCCCGATCGCGCTGATCCTGGCGCTGGCGCTGCCGGCACAGGCGTTCGACACCCGCGCCAGGGCCGCCTTTGTCGTCGATATGACCACCGGCACGGTGCTGTTGGAAAAGAACGCCGACACGCCGCTGCCGCCGGCCTCGATGTCCAAGCTGATGACGCTCTATGTCGCCTTCGAGGCGATCCGTGACGGGCGGCTGTCGCTCGACGAAAGGCTGCCGGTGTCGCAGCACGCGATGAGCTATGGCGGCTCGACCATGTTCCTCGACACCACCGACAGGGTCCGGGTCGAGGATCTGATACGCGGCATCGTCGTGCTGTCGGGCAACGATGCCTGCGTGGTCATTGCCGAGGCGCTCAGCCCCGACGGCACCGAGGCCGGATTCTCCCGCTACATGACCCAGCGTGCGCGGCAACTGGGCATGACCAACTCGACCTTCCTCAATTCCAACGGCTGGCCGGCGGACGGCCACCTGATGAGCATGCGCGATCTGGCGCTGCTCGCCCGCCACCTGATCGAGGATTTTCCCGAATTCTACCCGCTCTTCGCCGAGACCGAGTACAAGTTCGACGGCCGCGCGCCGCAAAACACCCAGAACCGCAACCCGCTGCTGCGGTTGGACATCGGCGCGGACGGGCTCAAGACCGGCCACACCCAGCGGGCGGGGTACGGGCTGGTGGGGTCGGCGCAGCAGGACGGGCGGCGGGTGATCTTCGTGTTCTCCGGGCTCGACAGCGCCGCCCAGCGTGCCGAGGAGGGCCGCGCCATCATCAACTGGGCGTTTCGCCAGTTTGCCGAGAAATCGCTGCTCGAGGCCGACACCCAGGTCGCCCGGGCCCGGATCTGGATGGGCGCCGAGGACAGCGTGGCGCTCGTTCCCGGCAAGGATGTGAGCGCCCTGCTGCCGGTGCTGGGCGGGGACAAGCTCAGCGCCGAGGTGGTCTATCGCGGTCCCGTCGAGGCGCCCGTGGCCAAGGGTGACGAGCTGGCGCAGCTGGTGCTGGCACCCGAGGGGCTGCCGCAAAAGAGCGTACCGCTCTACGCCGCCGAGGATGTCGAGCGGGGCGGTTTCCTGGTGCGGCTCAGGACGGTTTCGGAGCATCTGCTGGCGCGGCTCAGGGGCGGGCCGGAGAACGGAGCAGAGGACGCGTCTTGAGCGCGGCGCCGCTCTTCGTCACGCTGGAGGGGATCGACGGGTCGGGCAAGTCCACCCAGGCGCGGCGTCTGGCCGAGGCCCTGCGGGCACAAGGCCGCGAGGTGGTGCTCACCCGCGAGCCGGGCGGCAGCCCCGGGGCCGAGGACATCCGCAAGCTGCTCACCGAGGGGCCGCCCGACCGCTGGTCGCCGGAAACCGAAACCCTGCTCTTTACCGCCGCCCGGCGGGACCATCTGGAGCGGGTGATCGCCCCGGCGCTGGCGCGCGGCGCGGTCGTGATCTGCGACCGCTTCGCCGACAGCACGCGCATGTATCAGGGGCTGCGCGGGGAGGGGTTGCGCGAACTTGTCGACCGGCTCCATGCAATGATGATCGGGCGCGAGCCGGATCTCACGTTGCTCATCGACATCGAGCCGAAAACCGGCCTTGACCGGGCGCTGGCGCGGCAGGGCGGCGAGGACCGCTTCGAGGGCTTCGGCGCCGGTCTGCAGGCGCGCCTCAGGCAGGGCTTTCTCGATCTCGCGCACGCCGAACCGGGGCGTTTTGCCGTCATCGACGGCGGGCGCGGCGCGGATGCGGTTGCGGCCGACATTCTGGACGTCGTAACCTCGCGCGTGGCATGACCGACGACACCGCCCCCGAACCCGACCGCACCCCCGGCGCGCCGCACCCGCGCGCCACGCTCCGCCTTTTTCGGTCAGGAGGCGGCCGAGACGGCCTTCCTGTCGGCCTTCGGGGTGGACCGGCTGCACCACGCCTGGCTCCTGACGGGGCCGCGCGGCGTCGGCAAGGCGACGCTTGCCTGGCGGATCGCACGGTTCCTGCTCACCGCGCCCGAACCCGGCGAAGACGGGCTCTTCGGGGCGCCGCCGCGGCCTGAAACGCTTGATGTGGCGCCCGATCACCCGGTTGCGCGCCGGATGCTGGCGCTGGCCGAGCCGCGGCTGCATCTGGTGCGCCGGGGCGGCATGGGGCGCAGCGACACCGAGCGCGAAAAGGCGGTCGAGGAGGGCCGGTTTTCCGCCGACATCCGCGTCGACGAGGTCCGAAGGCTGGCGCGGTTCCTGCACATGAGCGCCGCGGACGGCGGCCGGCGCGTCGTGATCGTCGACAGCGCCGACGAGCTCAACCCCGCCGCCGCCAACGCGCTCCTCAAGATGCTCGAGGAGCCGCCCGCGCGCACCACGCTCCTGCTGGTGTCGCACCGGCCCTCGGGCCTTCTGCCGACGATCCGCTCGCGCTGCCGCGACCTGCGGCTGGCGCCGCTCGGGGCCGGCGATCTCGCCGCCGCGCTGGCGCAGGCGGGCACCGACCCCGGCGACGACGCCGCCCGCCTGGCCGAGCTTTCGGGCGGCTCGGTGGGCGCGGCGATGCGGCTGACAAGTCTCGGCGGGCTCGCGCTTTATGCCGAGCTTGTGGCGCTGATGGCCAGGCTGCCCGCGCTCGACCGTCCCCGCGCCATCGCGCTGGCCGAGGCCGCCGCCGCGCGCGGGGCCGAGGACCGGCGCGACCTGCTTTTTCACCTCGTCGACCTGGTGCTCATCCGGCTGGCGCGCACCGGCGCCACCGGCGCGCCCCCGCCCGAGGCGGCGCCGGGCGAGGCGGCGATGCTCGCGCGTCTCGCACCCGGTCCGGTTCGCGCCCGGGCCTGGGCGGCGCTGGCGGAGGAAGCGGGCGCGCGCATCCGCCACGGCCGGGCGGTCAACCTTGACCCCGCCGCGCTGGTGCTCGATACGGTCTTCAAGCTGCAATCCTGCGCCCGGACCTGAGCCACCATGACCGCCCCCGTCACCATCACCGACAGCCATTGCCATCTCGATTTCGACAGTTTCGAGGGCGAGCGCGATGAGATCGTTGCGCGTGCGGTGAAGGCGGGTGTGCGGCGGATGGTGACGATCTGCACGCGGCTTGCGAACGAGCCCCGGGTGCGCGCCATCGCCGAGGCGTATGATCCGGTCTTTTATGCCGCCGGCACCCATCCGATGAGCGCCGCAGCGGAGCCGCTGGTCACCATCGACGAACTGGTGGCGCTGGCGCGTCATCCCAAATTCGTCGGCATCGGTGAAACGGGCCTCGACTATCACTACACCGCCGAGAGCGCCGAGGTGCAGCAAGAGAGCCTGCGGGTGCATGTCGCCGCTGCGCGCGAGACCGGCCTGCCGCTCATCATCCATGCCCGTGACGCCGACGCCGACATCGCCCGCATCCTGACCGAAGAGCACCGGAATGGCGCCTTTGGCTGCGTCATGCACTGCTTTTCGTCGGGGCGGGAACTGGCGCGCGCCGCGCTCGATCTGGGATTTTACCTGTCGATGTCGGGGATCGCGGCGTTCCCGGGGAGCGGCGAGTTGCGCGACATCTTCCGCGCCGCCCCGGTCGAGCGCATCCTGCTCGAAACCGACGCGCCCTATCTCGCCCCGCCGCCCCATCGCGGCAAGCGCAACGAGCCCGCCTATACGGTGCATACCGGGCAGGTCGGGGCTGAAATCTTCGGCATGGACTGGCCTGATTTCGCGGCCCGGACCGAGGCCAATTTCGAACGGCTCTTTACCCGGGCGGTGATGTGATGGGCGAGACGCGCTTCACCATCCTCGGCTGCGGGTCGTCGGGCGGGGTGCCGCGGCTCGGCGGGCACTGGGGCGAATGCGATCCCGAAGACCCCAGGAACTGCCGTCGCCGCTGTTCGATGCTGATCGAGCGGAGCGGCGAGGGGGGCACGACAAGGGTGCTGATCGACACCTCGCCCGACCTGCGCGCGCAGTTGCTCGACGCGGGCGTCGGGCTGCTCGACGCGGTGGTCTACACCCATTACCACGCCGATCACGTGCACGGGCTCGACGATCTGCGGATGATCGTTTTCAACCGCCGCGAGCGGCTGCCGGTCTGGGCCGACGGCGACACCCAGAACGTGCTCTATGCGCGCTTCGGATATGCCTTCATGCAGCCAGACGGCTCGCCTTATCCACCGATTCTGGACATGCACACCATAGACGGCGATGTCACCATCGACGGCGCCGGCGGCCCGGTCACCCTGCGCCCGATCCCGGTGCGGCACGGCTCGATCGACGCGCTGGGCTTTCGGGTGGGCGATCTGGCGTATCTGCCGGACGTCTCGGAGATCCCGGAAACCAGCTGGCCGCTGCTTGCCGGGCTCGACTGCTGGGTGCTCGACGCGCTCCGGCGCGACCCGCACCCCACCCATGCGCACCTGGAAAGATCGCTCGGCTGGATCGCGCGCGCCGCGCCGCGCCGGGCGGTGCTGACCAACATGCATATCGACCTCGACTACCAGACCGTGGCTGACGAAACCCCGCCGAACGTCACCCCCGCCTTTGACGGGATGGTGATCGCCTATCGGGACTGACGCGCTTGCAGGCGCTCATCGGGGTCATCCTGCCGGTCTTTCTGGTGATCGGCTTTGGCTATCTGGCGGTCTGGCGGGGCTGGTTCAGCCCGGCCGGTGTCGACGGGCTGATGCGCTTCACGCAGAACTTTGCCATCCCCTGCCTGCTTTTCACCGCCATCGCCCGGCTCGATCTGGGGCAGAGCTTCGACTGGCGGCTCCTGGTCAGCTTTTACACCGGGGCGCTGTCGGGCTTCGTGCTGGGGCTTTTCGGGGCGCGGTATCTCTTTCGCCGCGACTGGGAAGACGCGGTGGTGATCGGTTTCTGCTGTCTTTTCTCCAACTCGGTGCTGCTGGGGCTGGCGCTGACCGAACGCGCCTATGGCACGGACGCGCTCGAGGCGAACTATGCCATCGTCGCGCTGCATTCGCCGTTTTGCTACGGTGTCGGCATCTCGGTGATGGAGGTGGTGCGCGCCCGCGGGCGGATGGGTGTCGCCGTCGCCGGGCGGGTGCTGAAGGCGATGTTCTCGAACGCGCTCATCCTCGGCATCGGCGCGGGCTTCGCGGTCAACCTCTCGGGGCTGCCACTGCCCGGCGTGCTCGACGATGCCCTCGACATGATGGTGCGCGCCGCCCTTCCGGCGGCGATCTTCGGCATGGGCGGAGTGCTGGCGAGCTATCGTGCCGAGGGCGATCTGCGCGTCGTCCTCTACATCTGCCTGATCTCGCTGGCGGTGCATCCAATGATCACGCGCGGGCTGGGGCTTGCCTTCGCGCTGCCGGTCGAGGCGACACGCTCGGCGGTGCTGACCGCGGCGATGGCGCCGGGGGTGAACGCCTACATCTTCGCCTCGCTCTATGGCCGGGCCACCCGGGTGGCGGCGACTTCGGTGCTGGTGGCCACCGCGCTGACCGTGGTGACGGCCTGGCTGTGGCTGGGGATATTACCATAAAGCGATCTGGACAGTAGATTCATCCACTGAAATAACACCGAATACTTCAGAATTCGCCATTCGGTATCATAATTCCTTTGGCGGCGCGCCGCCGGCGAAGACGTTGCCGTTCACATAGTCGCAGGGCGCCTCCTGCATCTGCAGATGCAGCCCGGAGCCCGCGTACGGGTGCGCGCGCGCCAGCGCCTCGTCGATCTCGATGCCGAGCCCCGGTGCCTCGGGCGGGGTGATGAAGCCGTTCTCGACCCGGATGGCTCCCCCGATCAGCCGGTCGTGGAAATCGGTCTCGATGGTCTCGCACATCAGGCAATTGGGGATCGAGGCGGCGAGGTGGATGTTGGCGGCCCACTCAATCGGTCCGGCATAGAGATGGGGCGCCACTTCGGCGTTGTAGACCTCGGCCATCGCGGCGATCTTGCGCGCCTCCCACAGTCCGCCCGCGCGCCCCAGCGCCGGCTGCAGGATCGCCGCCGCGCCCGCGCGCAGGATGGGGGCGAATTCGGCCTTGGTGGTGAGCCGCTCGCCGGTGGCCACAGGGATGCGCACCCGCGCCGCCACCTGCGCCATCTGCGCGACGCAGTCGGGGGGCACCGGTTCCTCGAACCACAGCGGCGAGAACGGCTCGATCGCCTGGCCAAGCCGGATCGCGCCGGCGGTAGTGAACTGGCCGTGGGTGCCAAAGAGCAGGTCGGCGCGCTCGCCCACCGTCTCGCGGATGGCGCGGCAGAAGGCCACCGATCGCGCGATGTCGGACATCGCCGGCATGTGCCCGCCGCGGATGGTGTAGGGGCCGGCGGGGTCGAATTTCACCGCCGTGTATCCGCGGCGCACGCAATCGGCGGCACTCTCGGCGGCCATTTCGGGCGAGACCCAGAAATCGGGCAGGCGGTGGTGGGACAGGGGATAGAGATAGGTGTAGGCGCGGATGCGCTCGTTCATCCGCCCGCCCATCAGCGCCCAGACCGGGCGGCCCCGCGCCTTGCCGAGGATGTCCCAGCAGGCGATCTCGAGCCCGGAAAACGCGCCGATGACGGTGGGATCGGGGCGCTGGGTGAAGCCCGAGGAATAGGCGCGGCGAAACATCAGCTCGATGTTTTCGGGGTTCTCGCCCTGCATGTGGCGGGCAAAGACATCCTCGATCACCGCGCGCATAGCCTTGGGGCCAACAGCGGCGGCATAGCATTCGCCCCAGCCGGTGACGCCGTCATCGGTGACAAGCTTGACGAGGATCCAGTAGCGCCCGCCCCAGCCCGGCGCGGGCGGCGCGGTGACGATGATGTCGAGGTCTTGCAGCTTCATGCCAGGGGTCCCGTGCCCGGGGCGCGGATCGCGGAGCGATCCCGACGGGGTGGGGGCGCTGCCCCCACACCCCGGAGTATTTGCAGGAAAGATGAAATCGCCTGGCTCATGGGAGGACGATGACGTTGCGCCGGGCATGGCCCGCACGGGTCGAGGCGATGGCCTCGTTGATCTCGTCGAGCCGCCAGCGCCGCGAGATCAGTTCGTCGAGCTTGAGCCGGCCTTGCCCGTAAAGGTCGATCATCCAGGGGATGTCGCGGGCGATCACCACCTCGCCCATTTTCGACCCGATCATGCCCTGCCCGGCGGCGGCGAAACTGGCGGGTTCAAAAGTCGAGGTGGCGCCGGTCGCGGGCATGCCGACCATGATCACCCGCCCGCCGCCGGCGAGATAGCGCGGCGCCTCGTCATAGGCGCGCGGTGCGCCGACGGTGACGAAGACCGCGTCCGCCCCGCGCCCCAGCGCCGCCTTGGCGGCCCGCCAGGGGGTGTCTTCGCTGGCCAGCACCCCGTCGGTGGCACCGAATTCGCGGGCATCGGCCAGTTTGTCGGCGGTCATGTCCACCGCCACGATCCGCCGCGCCCCGGCAATGCGCGCGCCCTGGATGGCGTTGAGGCCGACGCCGCCGGCGCCGATCACCACCACGTCCTGACCGGCGCGCAGCCGGGCGGCGTTCACCACCGCGCCCACGCCGGTGATGACGCCGCAGGCCAGGAGGCTGGCAGCCGCCATGTCCATATCGTCGGGCAGCCGCACCACCTGGCTTTGGTCCACCACCACCTTTTCGGCGAAGGCGCCGCAGGCCATCGCCTGGTGCAGCGGGCCGCCCCCAATGGTCGAGAGCGGGCCGGCGTCGCCGTCATGGGGCGTCTCGCACCCCGTGGGGCGGCCCGAGGCGCAGCTGGGGCAGCGGCCGCAGGCGCGGATCAGCGTCACCACCACCGGATCGCCCGCCGAGAGCCCCGGAACCCCGGCGCCGAGCGCGGTGATCCGCCCCGCCGCCTCGTGCCCGTAGACGGCGGGCAAGGTGCCGCCCCAGGCGCCCTCGGCATAGGAGATGTCGGAATGGCAGATCGCCACCGCGTCGAGCGTCACCTCGATCTCGCCCGCCCGCGGCGCGCGCAGGCGCACATCCTCGACGACGAGCGGGCGGCCGAATTCGTGGCAGACCGCGGCCCGGATGGTTTGCATGGTGTCTCCTCTCCCGCAGCTTGGCTGGTTCAGCCTGACCCGGTTTGCCGTCCGCCATCAAGCCTGAAAGCGGCCGGCATTGACCGGGGCGGCACGAACTGGCCAACCGGTTCCGTCACCCGAGCGTCTTCAGCGCCAAGCCAAAGGTGGCGGCATCGACATTGCCGCCCGAGATGACGCAGATCACCGTCTCTCCGGCAATTTCGGACCCGTGAAAGAGTGCCGCCGCGAGCGCCACCGCGCCACCCGGTTCGGCCACCAGCTTGAGCCTTTGGTACGCCTCGGCCATGGCGCGCAGCACGTCGGTGTCGCCGACCGCCAGCCCCGGCCCGCAGAGCCGGGCGAGAATCGGAAAGGTGATCTCGCCCGGCATCGGCGTCAGGATCGCATCGCAGAGCCCGCCGGCCTGTGATGCGTTGCCGAGGCGGCGCCCCGCCGCCAGCGAGCGCGCGGTGTCGTCGAAGTCCCGCGGCTCGACCGTGCGCACGCGCACCCCCGGCGCCTCGGCCTGAAGCGCCAGCGCGATGCCGGCACTGAGCCCGCCGCCGCCGCAGGGGACCAGCACCTCGGCCGTCTCGATGCCCAGCATCCGGGCCTCTTCGGCGATCTCGAGCCCGCAGGTGCCTTGCCCGGCGATCACCTGCGGCTCGTCATAGGGCCGGATCAGCGTGAGCCCTCGCTCCTCGACCAGTGCCGCGCCCAGCGCCTCGCGGCTCTGCCCGCCGGCGCGGTCGTAGAGCACCACCTCGGCGCCTTCGGTGCGGGTATTGGCGATCTTGAGCGCGGGCGCGTCAGCGGGCATCACGATCACCGCCCTTGTGCCGAATTCGGCCGCCGCGCGCGCCACCCCCGGGCGTGGTTGCCGCTGGAATAGGCCAGCACGCCGCGGTCACGGGTTGGCGCGTCGAGCACCGAAAGCGCCGCGCGCGCGCCGCGATACTTGAAGCTGCCGGTGTGCTGCAGGCACTCGGACTTGACCAGCACTTGCCGCCCGGCGATCGCGTCGAGAAAGGGCGAGGAGAGCAGCGGCGTGCGCCTTGCGTGGCCCTGAAGGCGCCGGGCGGCGGCGCGGATCATGGCGATGTCGGTCATCGGACAGCCTCCAGCACGGCGCGGATGGCCTTGAGCGCCGGGGGTTCGTCGAGAAACGGCACATGGCCCCGGTCGGGCACGGCCGTGGCGATCATCCCGGGATTGCGAGCCTGCATCCGCGCCTGGCAATCCGCCGAGAAGAGATCGGAATTGGCGCCCCGGATCGAGGCGAGCGGCAGGTCACTAAGCGCATCGAAGAACGGCCAGAGGTCTGGGGCCGGCTGAGGCGCGCCGGCGCCGGCGTCCGGGGTGGCCAGCGCCTCGCGCAGGCGCGCATCGTAGCGCAGCCCGATCCCGCCTTCTGGTTTTTCGAACCACATGAACCCGGCCTGCGCGCGCCAGCGCGCCAGGGGCACGCCGGGAAAATCGGCGGCGTGGGCCTGCATCAGCGCCTCGGCGGCGGCATCGAGATCGGTCGCGGGCGGGGCGCGGCCGACATAATCCATGATCCGCGCCAGCCCCGCCTCGGCCAGTTCGGGGCCGATGTCGTTGAGCACCACGCCCGCCAGCCGGTCGCGATGCGTGGCCGCCAGCGTCATGGCGATGAGCCCGCCGCGCGAGGTGCCGATGATCACCGCGCGATCGAGCCCGAGATGGTCGAGCAGTTCGACCGCGTCCAGACCCTCGCGCGGGATCGAATAGCTCTGCGGGTCGGCGGCGTGGTCGGACCGGCCGCGGCCGCGGTAATCGAGGCGGATCAGACGGGTGTCGGCAACATGCGGGGCCAGCCAGGTGAAATCGGCGCCGTTGCGGGTGAGACCGGCGAGGCACAGCACCGGCGCGCCGGTGCCCGCGTCCTCGAAATGCAGGCCGAGCCCGTCGGAGGTGGTAAAGCGCGGCATCAGGCCGCGAGCCCCGGGATGCCGGAGAGGTCATCGAGCAGGACGCCGGGCCGGCCCGGCAGCCGATCCACCGGCTCGCCCGCGCGGTTGACCCAGACGGTGGCAAACCCGTAATCCGCCGCGGCGGCCACGTCCCATCCGTTCGATGAGACGAAAAGCACCTCGCCGGGCGCGCAGCCGAAGCGCGCACCGACCATGTCGTAGACCGCGCACGCCGGCTTGAAGACGCCCACGGTTTCGACCGAAAGCACGTCGTCGAGATGCGCGCCGATGCCCGCCGACGCCACCGCCGAGGCCAGCATGTCGGGCGAGCCGTTCGAGAGAATCGCGGTGGTCTTGCCGTGTTCGTGGAGGATTTTCAGCATTCCCGGCACTTCCGGATAGGCGTCGAGTTCGCGGTAGAGCTGCAGGAGCCGGGCGCGAAGGTCGGCGTCGTCGTCGAGGCCCTCGGCCTCGAGCGCCCAGTCGAGCGCGTCCTGCGTCACCGACCAGAAATCAGTATGCCGGTCCATCACCGCGCGCAGCCAGCTGTATTGCAGCTGCTTGAGCCGCCACTGCGCCGCGATGGCGGGCCAATGGCGGGCAAAGCGCTCGCGTCCGGGCTCGGCAGCGGCGCGCCGGGCGGCGGCGCTGACGTCGAAAAGCGTACCGTAGGCGTCGAAGATGCAGGTGGTGATGGTCATGGCGGCCTCCTCGCGCCGCAGAGTGGCACGGGTTGGCGGCACGGAACAGCCCCTTGGCGAATCGTGCGCCGCCCGCGCCGCTCGTCCGTCCGGACGGGGTTTCCCGTGAAAAGGGCCCGGCAGGGGGCCGACAGGTGGCGGCGGGTACAAGGGTTTGCAATCCGCCGATTCGCTTGTTAGCCTTTTTCCCATGCGCTCAAGCACCCGCGTCGCGCGCGGCCTTGAAAATTCACCCCCCCAGAAAACAGATCGGAACCTTCATGACCCAGGCCAAGACGGGCGATACCGTCCGCATTCACTATACCGGAACGCTTTCGGACGGCTCGACCTTCGACAGCAGCGAGGGCCGCGAGCCGCTGGAATTCACCGTCGGTTCGGGGCAGATCATCCCCGGCCTCGATGCCGCCCTTCCCGGCATGGAGGTGGGCGAGAGGAAGACCGTCGAGGTGCCCGCCGACGAGGCTTATGGCCAGCCCGACCCGGACGCCCGTCAGTCGGTGCCGCGGGCCGATGTTCCCGCCGACATCCCGCTCGATATCGGCACAAGGCTGCAGGTGCAGACCCCGCAGGGGCAGGCGATGCCGGTGACCGTGGCCGAGGTGACCGAAAGCGAGGTCATCCTCGACGCCAACCACCCGCTGGCGGGCCGGGACCTGACCTTCGCCATCGAGCTGGTCTCGGTGGGCTGACGGCGTTTCGGGACGAACATCGCGGTGCGCGCGGGGCCCAGGGGCCTTGCGCGCGCCGGTTGCGTCTTTAGGCTTGCCGTGCGGGCCGTGCGTCGGGTGGCCCGGGCGGAGGCATGCGAATGACCAGTCAGACCGAAAGCTGCTGCAGCGCATCCGCGAACTGCAGGACGAGATCGAGGCGGACCTGCGCCGCCGGGCCGGGGAATTCCGCTATCGGCTGGAGGACGGCCGGGTGGTGTTCGAGGCCGGAATGCGCGCGCGTCACCGGGCGCTCAGGGTACGGCTTTCCACCTTCCTGCGGCGAACCAGGCCGGCGGTGGTGCTGAGCGCGCCGGTCATCTATGCGCTGATCCTGCCGCTGGTGCTGCTCGATGTTTTCGTCACGATCTACCAGCGCGTCTGTTTCCCCGTCTACGGGATCGAACGGGTGCGCCGGGCCGATTTCATCCGCATCGACCGCCATCACCTGGCCTATCTCAACGCCCTGCAGAAGCTCAATTGCGTCTATTGCGGCTATGCCAACGGGCTGATCGGCTATGTGCAGGAGGTCGCGGGCCGCACCGAGGCCTACTGGTGCCCGATCAAGCACGCCGCGCGCATCGGCGCGCATCACGCCTATTACGCGCAATTCGTCGACTATGGCGATGCCGAGGGGTTCGAGGACGGGCTTGCCGCCGCGCGCCGGCGGATCACGGCGCCGGGGTTGTCGGGGCACGGGGCGGAGCCGGGGAAAGCCGGCGATCCGGGATAGGGGCGCGGCCCCTCTTGCCCCGGCGGGGCCGGGGCAATTCACCCCGGAGTACTTGCGAAAAGATGAGAGCCGGGCAGGGTGGCTCAGTCGAGCGCCAGAAGTACCGCGCCCCGGCGTCCCGGTGTCAGCACCGCGTCGTGCGCGGCGGCCGCGTCGGCCAGTGGCAGGATGCGGTCGATGGCGGGGCGGAGCGCGCCCTCGGCGAGCGCCGCGTGCAGCCGCGCGATGGCGGCGCGGCGGGCGGTGTCGGGCAGGATGTAGACCAGCGTGATGTCGAGCTTGAGCGCCTTGAAGAGGAAGGCGCCGAAGGGCAGCGCCGGGGTCATGTCCGCGGCCGAGCCATAGGCGGCAATGGTGCCCAAGGGCGCCATCACCTGCGCCAGAACGTTGGCGTTCCAACCGAATTCCACCTCGATGGCGCGGTCGATGCCGGCGCCGCCGGTGGCTTCGAGGATCTTCGCGGCGAGGTCGGGGTCGGCATAGTCGAAGACATGATCGGCGCCGGCGGCGCGTACGCGGTCCGCCGCACCGGGCGAGGCGGTGGCGATCACCCGCGCCCCGCCCCAGCGGGCCAGTTGCACCGCATTGAAGCCCACCGCGCCGCCGCCGCCGGAGACCAGCAGCGTCCGGCCCGCCACCTCGCCGCCGCCGAAGACGGTGTGCGCGGCGGTGAGGCCGGGGATGCCGAGCGTTGCGCCGGTCTCGTTCGGGACATCCTCGGGCAGCGGTTCGGCCTGGGCGGCGGGCAGGGCGATGAACTCGGCGGCGGTGCCGAAGGGGCGCTGCCACTGCCCGTTCCAGACCCAGACGCGCTGGCCCAGCCGCGCGGGCTCGACGCCCGCGCCCACCGCCTCGATCCGGCCGGCGCCGTCGGAATGGGGGATGATGCGGGGAAAGGGCGGTTTGGTGACCCCCGGCCGCGTCCCGGCGCGGGCCTTGGCGTCCGACGGGTTGACGCCGGAGTGGCTGAGCCGCACCAGCACCTCGCCCGGACCGGGGGCGGGGGTGTCGATCTCGCCCGAGTGCAGAACCTCGGCCGCGGGGCCGAAGCGGTCATACCAGATCGCGCGCATCTTCAGGCCGGTTTTCGGCGCAGGCGGATCACCACGTCGACGCTGGCGACCTCGGCGCCATCGGGCGGGCGTGGCAGGCCGGTGATCCGCAGCGCGTCGCCGGGCGCGTCCATCAGCCGCTCCTCGTCCTCCCAGTAGAAATGCGGGTGGTCGTGAGTGTTGGTGTCGAAATAGCTTTTCGAGCCGTGTACCGTCACCTCCTGCACGAGGCCGGCGTCGCAGAACGCCTTGAGGGTGTTGTAGACGGTGGCCAGCGAGACCGGCTCTCCCGCCTTCTGGGCGGCGGCGAAGAGGCTTTCGGCGGTGACGTGGCGGTGGCGGCCGTCGCCGACCAGGATCGCGGCCAATGCCACGCGCTGGCGCGTCGGGCGCAGCCCGGCCCGGGCCAGCCACTGGGTGCCGCGTTCGATGCTCTCGGTGTCGGTCATGTGAAACCCCATGGATCACCGTCAATATAGGGGTTGGAGTTGGAGGAATTCAAACAAAAATCGGGTTTCCCGCCAAGTATCGGCGCGCCGCGACGGTCTTGCAAGGTGCTTTCCTGCGATGATAGAGGGACGCGAACACGCCACGCCAGACCGGAAGGGGTCCCCTGAATGGCCGAATACCCGAGCAGCTTCGACCGAGAGGAACTCCTGCGCTGTGCCCGCGGCGAGCTGTTCGGACCCGGCAACGCCCAGCTGCCCGAGCCGCCGATGCTGATGGTCGACCGGATCACCGACATCTCGGGCGACCGTGGCGCGCACGGCAAGGGTCACGTGGTGGCCGAGTTCGACATCCACCCCGATCTGTGGTTCTTCGCCTGCCATTTTCCGGGCAATCCGATCATGCCGGGGTGCCTCGGGCTCGACGGGCTGTGGCAGCTCACCGGGTTCAACCTCGGCTGGCGCGGCTGGAAGGGGCGCGGCTATGCGCTGGGGGCGGGCGAGGTCAAGCTCACCGGGATGGTGCGGCCCGACCGCAAGCTGCTGACCTATTACGTCGATTTCACCAGGGCGGTGCAGACGCGAAGGCTGACAATGGGGGTTGCAGACGGCCGCGTCGAGGCCGATGGTGACATCATATACCAGGTCAGGGACCTGAAGGTCGCGCTTTCGGAAAGCTGAGAGCCGCAAGGCCGGGCGCAACGGGACAAGGGGGAGCGCAAATGCGTCGCGTCGTCGTCACCGGGCTGGGGGTCGTTTCCAGCATCGGCACCACCGTGGCAGAGGTTCTGGCCGCGCTCAGGGGGGGCCGCTCGGGGATTGTCGCGAGCGAGGAAATGGCCGAGCACGGATTTCGCAGCCGTGTCGCCGGGGCCATCGACATCGACCTGACAGACCAGGTGGACAAGCGCCTGCTGCGGTTCATGGGGCCGGGAGCGGCCTATGCCCATATCGCCATGTGCCAGGCCATCGCCGATGCCGGGCTCGAGGAGGGCGATGTCGTCAATCCGCGCACCGGGCTGGTGGCCGGTTCCGGCGGGCCGTCGACCAGCGCCATGCTGGCGGCGCACCAGACGGTGCTCAAGACCGGCGGCACCCGGCGCATCGGCCCCTTCGCGGTGCCCAAATGCATGTGCTCGACGGTCTCGGCCAATCTGGCGACGGCGCACCGGATCAAGGGCATCAACTATTCCATCACCTCGGCCTGCTCGACCTCGCTGCACTGCATCGGCAACGCCGCCGAGCAGATCATGATGGGCAAGCAGGACGTGATGTTCGCCGGCGGCGGCGAGGAACTGGACTGGACGCTGTCGTGCCTTTTCGACGCGATGGGGGCGATGTCGTCGAAGTTCAACGACACTCCCGAACGCGCCAGCCGCGCCTTCGATGCCGATCGCGACGGGTTCGTGATTTCCGGCGGCGGCGGCATCGTGGTGCTGGAGGATCTCGACCACGCGCTGGCGCGCGGGGCGAAAATCTATGCCGAGATCACCGGCTATGCCGCCACCTCGGACGGGCACGACATGGTCGCGCCCTCGGGCGAGGGCGGCGAGCGGGCGATGCGCCTGGCGCTGGGGCAGCTGCCGGAGGGCCGCAAGGTGAGCTATATCAACGCTCATGGCACCTCGACCCCGGTGGGCGACGTGGGCGAGGTCGAGGCGGTGCGCCGCATCTTCGGGGCCGGCAACGTGCCCCCGATCAGTTCGACCAAGTCGATGACCGGGCACGCGCAGGGCGCGGCGGGCGCGCTCGAGACGATCTTCTGCCTGCTGGCGCTCGAGCACGATTTCATCATCCCCTCGATCAATGTCGAAACGCTCGATCCGGCCATCAATGCGGGCGAGATCGCCACCGAACGGGCCGACGATGCCGGGCTCGACACGGTGATGACCAATTCCTTCGGATTCGGCGGCACCAACGGCTCGCTGCTGCTGAGCCGGTATCACGGGTAGATCGCGGATGGACATGTCGATGAAGGGGATGCGGGGGCTGGTCATGGGTGTGGCCAACGACCGCTCGATCGCCTGGGGGATCGCCCGGGCCATGCATGCCGCCGGGGCGGAACTGGCGTTTTCCCATCAGGGCGAGGCGTTCGGCAAGCGGGTCGAGCCGCTGGCGGCATCGCTGGGGTCGGACATGCTGGTCGATGTCGACGTGACCGACGACGCCTCGCTCGACGCCGCCTTTGCCCGGCTGGGCGAGCGCTGGCCGACGATCGACTTTCTGGTTCATGCCATCGCCTATTCCGACAAGTCCGAGCTGACCGGGCGGTTCCTGAACACCACCCGCGACAACTTCAAGCGCTCGCTCGACATCTCGTGTTATTCCTTCATCGAGGTCGCGCGGCGTGCCCATCCGCTGATGAGGGAAAAGGGCGGCACGCTCCTGACGCTGACCTATCAGGGCTCGAACCGGGTGGCGCCCAACTACAACGTGATGGGCGTGGCCAAGGCCGCGCTCGAGGCCGCGACGCGGTATCTGGCCAACGATCTCGGCCCCGACGGCATCCGCGTCAACGCCATCAGCCCGGGGCCGATGAAGACGCTCGCGGGCGCGGCCATCGGCGGCGCGCGGCGCACCTTCAAGCATACCGAGGCCAACGCGCCGCTGCGCGCGAACGCCACGCTCGAGGCGATCGGCGGCACCGCCGTCTATCTGGCCTCGCCCGCGGGCGCCTGCACCACCGGCGAGATCATCCGCGTCGACGGCGGTTTTCACGTGCTGGGGATGCCGCAGGCCGAAAACCTCTGACCGCGGCCGCAATCCGGCCACGGGATTGCCGTGGTTTCGCCTGTCCGGAATGATATCCCGCAGGGATGGACCATGCCCGCAAAGCACAGGCGCAGGATCGCGAACGCGCCTTTGGTGCCCGCGCCGCCCCGCGCGCGCGGATGGGCACGGCTCGCCTATGCGGCGCTGGTGGCGCTGTTTCTGTTCGCGGCCTGGCAGGATCGGGCGCTGGCCCCGCCGGTGCATGACGGCATGAAGGTGACGGCCGCGCGCGTGGTCTGGACGGTCGAGAACAGCGACAAGGCGCGCACCTGGGTCAGGGGCCTCCTGCACACCCCCTCGGGCACCAGCGCCAGGCCCCAGCACGACCCCGTCACCCGCTTTCTGCTGCAATTCGAACGCTGATCGGATCCGGCGCGCGGCCTGACCGGGCAGATCGTTGCCGGGCCCTCAGAACCACTGCCCCGGCTCCATCAGCCCCAGATCGAGCAACTGGCGGGAATGCCACTCGAACGGGGCCGAGTTGTGCCATCGGAAATCGTGGATGTCGAAGGTCGAACCGGGGTTGGCCTTGAGCGCCTTGGCGGTACGGAACGACGCCACCGCCGCGGTCAGGTTGTTGTGCCACGGACAGGCATAGGTGTTGTATTCCTCGTCCGAGAAGGTGTGATCGGGGCGCAGCCTCAGCCCCGGCTTGGCCAGAAAGAGCGCGATCCGGTCGATCTTGCGGCGATCGGCGGGGACGTGTTCCTCGAAGCGCCAGCGCAGCCCGCCGAAGAAATCGAGCTGCCGCTCCCTGGGGTGGTTGTGGTTGTCGGGGTCAGGACGGGCCAGCGCGTAATAGCCCGAGCGGTCGAGATGGGCATCCTCGATCGATACCGCGTGCGGGTACCGGTCAAGATCGCCGGCATAGAGATCGACAACATAGGTCAGCATCGCCTCGCGCCGTTCCTCGCCGTGAAAGCGCAGCATCTCGCCGATGGTGCGGGTCTCGCAGAAGGGAAAGAACAGGTATTCGGCGTTGAAGCCGTAGTAGAACCACGTTCCCGGCGCCGCGGTGATGACCCGGTTCACGACCTGCGTGAAACCGGCGTCTCGCGTGACATCGTGATCGACGCGGACCACCGCCGGGGTCACGTCCGGGGCCAGGGCGAAGGCCTGCGGCATGAAGGCGATGACGCGTTGAAAGCCCAGATCGAGATGATGGCGCAGGGTGCTGTCGATCTCGACGTCGTCCTCGACGAGGACCAGCGCCACCGGCCCCTCTGCCAGCGCCTCGCGCCCGCGCGACACGAGTGCGTCAAGGCCGGGATAGTGCATTTTCACCTCGAACTGCCCTCGATCCGTCCCGCGGTCCGCCCGCCGTGGAAAATCGGCCAATTCGGCACGCATTGCAAGTGGCCCGGCCCTTGATGTAGTCAGTGCCCCTGATACCTGCGACGGGCAGGAGACGGGGGCGGATCATGGCCGGACCAAAGAAACTCTACATCAAGACCTATGGCTGCCAGATGAACGTCTATGACAGCGAGCGCATGGCCGAGGTCATGGGCGGCGCGGGCTATGTCGCCACGTCCAGGCCCGAGGATGCCGACATGATCTTGCTCAATACCTGTCACATCCGCGAAAAGGCGGCCGAAAAGGTCTATTCCGAACTGGGCCGGTTCCGGCCGCTGAAAGAGGCGCGCCCCGATCTCAAGGTCGGCGTCGCCGGCTGCGTGGCCCGGGCCGAGGGCGAGGAGATCATGCGCCGCGCCGGTGTGGTCGATCTGGTGGTGGGGCCGCAAAGCTATCACCGCCTGCCCGAGATGGAGGCGCTGGTGCGCGCGGGCAAGCGCGCGCTCGACACCGAGTTTCCCGCCCGGGACAAGTTCGAGGCGCTGGCCGCGCGCCCCAAGGCCCGGCGCGGGCCGACGGCGTTCCTGACCGTGCAGGAGGGCTGTGACAAGTTCTGCGCCTTCTGCGTGGTGCCCTACACGCGCGGCGCCGAGGTCAGCCGCCCCGGTGCGCGGGTCCTTGCCGAGGCGCGCGACCTCGTCGAGCGCGGGGTGCGCGAGATCACGCTGCTGGGCCAGAACGTCAACGCCTATCACGGCGCCGGCGAGGATGGCGGCGACTGGTCGCTGGCGCGCCTGATCGGCGCGCTGTCAGAGATCGACGGGCTGCGGCGCATCCGCTACACCACCTCGCATCCCCGCGACATGCAGGACGACCTGATCGCCGCGCATGGCGCTTGCGACAAGCTGATGCCCTATCTGCACCTGCCGGTGCAGTCGGGCAGCGACCGCATCCTCAAGCGGATGAACCGCGGCCACGACGCCGAGAGCTATATCCGCCTGGTCGAGCGCATCCGCGCTGCCCGCCCCGACATATTGATGTCTGGCGATTTCATCGTCGGGTTCCCCGGCGAGACCGAGGCGGATTTTCAGGCCACCCTCGATCTGGTCGGGGAGGTGGGCTACGGCTATGCCTATTCGTTCAAGTATTCGCCGCGCCCCGGCACCCCCGCGGCCGAGCGCGACCAGCTGGGCGAAGAGATCAAGTCGGAACGCCTGCAGCGGCTGCAGGCACTCCTGACCCGCCAGCAGCGCGCGGCGCAGGACGCCATGATCGGCCGTGAAGTGGGGGTTCTGGTCGAAAAGCCCGGCCGCTTCGCCGGGCAGATGGTGGGCAAGTCCGACCACCTGCACGCGGTTCACGTCAAGGACGCCTCGCTGCGTCCGGGTGATCTGGCCCGGGTCGAGATCGTCGAAAGCGGTGCGAATTCCCTTGCCGGCAGGACGATTGCACCCCTTTCCTGAAGGCATGTTTCACCTCTGACGCGTAAGCCGTTGAGACCCGCCGATGATCGCGCGCGCGCCGAATACCGGCCGCTTCCGTGCCCCGATTGCCCAAAAAGGCTTCACAACCATTCGAAACTTGTTACACTCAAACGATAATTTCATCGGACTCGGATTCTCTGCTCGACCGGGTTCCATGGAGGTCAAGGAAAGGACAGTGGCTGTGACCGGATTTCTCTTGAGAACGGTCCGCGGAGTCCTTGGCGGGGTGGCTGCCGCCGTTATCGGTATCTCGATGACGGCAGACCCTGTCGAGGCGCAGGGCGGACAGCGCGTCATCGTCGGCGAACGCTACGTGCCGACGATCTGGGTCGATCCCGACGGATGCGAACACTGGGTGATGGATGACGGCCTCGAAGGCTACATGACCCCGAACGTGACGCGCCAGGGCATTCCGGTGTGCCGCCGGCAGAACATGTGCGGGGTGATGAGCACCGACACGCTCTTTCCCACCGACAGCGCCCGACTCAGTGCCGAAGGCCGTGCGCGGCTGATGCAGTTCTTCGGTTCGGCAGAGGCGATTTCCTACACCATTATCGGTCACACCGACAGCCGGGCCTCGGACGAATACAATCTCGACCTGTCGCTCAGGCGTGCCAACGCGGTCGCCCAGGTCGCGGCGCAGACCGGCGCGCGCATCGCCGATGTGCGCGGTTACGGCGAACGCATGCCCAAGGCGCCCAACAATACGGCGGCCGGCATGCAGCAGAACCGCCGTGTCGAAATCCTGTGCTGGCGCTGAGGGGAAAATCATGAAGATTGTCAAAGCTTTTACCGTGCTGTTCGGCGCGACCCTGGTGGCGGGATGTGTCGGCACCCAGGCCGACAAGACCGTCGACAGGCAGATCGGCGGCAAGAAGCACCTGAGCCAGCTTCAGGCCGGCATCTGGGTCGATCCGCACGGCTGCGATCACTGGATCATCGACGATGGCGCCGAAGGGTATCTCTCGGCGCGGCTCGATCCCTATGGCAAGCCGGTCTGCTCGGGAACCGCGCCGCCCACCGTGGCGACCGGCGCATTCAAGAGCGGCGGTGAGATCGCCGACCTGATCTGACCCGGTACCTGAATCGATGATGGTCAGGGTGGCGGACGTCTCGTCCGCCGCCGCCCCGGCCATCAGCCGGGCATTTCGACCCGCTTTGTCTTGCAGTTGCGCCGGCATCTTGGCACCATGCACGTGTCACGCTGGCTCAGGAGAATTGCTTGGCTACAACCGCGCTGCCCCCGATCGACGACGCCTCGACGCTGCATGAAGAGAGCGTTGAATTCCCCGACAATTATCTGCTGATTGATCTTTGCGGCGAACACGACCGCAACCTTGCCGAGATCGAGCGCCAGCTTGGTGTGCAGATCCTGCGGCGGGGGAATCGGCTGGCGGTGGTGGGCGAGGCCGCGATGGCGACCGAGGCGGCGGCGGTCCTGCGCGCGCTTTATTCCCGGCTCGAGGCGGGCCGCGCGGTGGAGGCCGGCGACATCGACCGCGCGCTGCGCATGGGCGTGTCGGGCGGGGGCGAGCATGAGGACGGCGGGGACGAGAGCTGCCAGGGCGATCAGCTCGAGATGTTCCGCGGCGGCCGTGTCGAGATCAAGACCCGCAAGAAACTGGTCGAACCGCGCACCGCGGCGCAAAAAGCCTATGTGGAGGCGCTCTACCGCAACGATCTGGCCTTCGGCATCGGTCCCGCCGGCACCGGCAAGACCTATCTGGCGGTGGCGGTCGGCGTGGCGATGTTCATCGACGGCCATGTCGACCGCATCGTCCTGTCGCGTCCGGCCGTCGAGGCGGGCGAGAAGCTGGGCTATCTGCCCGGCGACATGAAGGAAAAGGTCGACCCCTACATGCAGCCGCTCTACGACGCGCTCAACGACTTTCTGCCGGTCAAGCAGGTCGCCCGGCTGATCGAGGAAAAGCGCATCGAGATCGCACCACTGGCGTTCATGCGCGGGCGCACGCTCTCCAATGCCTTCGTGGTGCTGGACGAGGCGCAGAACGCCACCTCGATGCAGATGAAGATGTTCCTCACCCGGCTGGGCGAAGGCAGCCGCATGGTGGTGACGGGCGATCGCAGTCAGGTGGATCTGCCGCGCGGCATCACCAGCGGCTTGCACGATGCCGAGCGGCGGCTCAAGGATATCCCCAGAATCTCGTTCAATTATTTCACATCTCGCGATGTGGTGCGGCATCCGCTGGTTGCGGCGATCATCGACGCCTATGAGCGGGAGGGCTGAGATGCGCGGACCGGGCTGGCGGCCTGCGCGGCGGTGCTGACCGAAACCGTGATCGAGGACAAGCGCTGGCAGGCGGCCGGTCTGGCGATGCTCGCCGAACGCGCGGGCGTGGCGGTGCTCGATCATCTCGGGCTCGATCACGCGGATTGGACGATCGCGGTTCTGGGCTGCGATGATGCCCGCATCACGGCGCTGAACGCCGGTTTCCGCAACCGGGCGCAGCCCACCAACGTGCTGAGCTGGCCCAGCGCCGAGCGCGGCGCCCGCCACCCGGGTGACCGCCCGGCGCCGCCGGTTTCGGGATCTGATCCGGAGCTGGGCGACATCGCCATCGCCTATGATACCTGCATGCGCGAGGCGGAGGCGGCGGGCCGGAGCCTCGCCGATCATGCCACCCACCTGATCGTGCATGCCACGCTCCACCTGCTGGGTTATGATCACCTTCGTGACCAAGATGCCACCTTGATGGAAACATGTGAGGTCGAGATACTTGGCAAACTGGGGATTGCCGACCCATATTGAAGGTAATAAGGGCGCGCACACCTGGCTGCGCGCCGGGCAACGTTGGAAAAGGACGAGATGGGCGAGAGCACAGAGGCGGCTTCTATCGCGGCGCAGGGCGCGCAGGCAGAGGACCATGACGAGGACGACGAACAGGGCGGTTTCTTTCGCCGTATCTTGGATGCGTTCAGCAACGGCGACGAGGACGCGGAGAACGGCGGCGAGCGCCCCGGCGCGGCCGGCGGGCTGGGACTGGTCAATCTCAGCCGCCTGACGGTCGAGGATGTCGCCATCCCCAAGGCCGATATCGTGGCGGTGCCGGTCGACATGTCCAAGGACGATCTGGTGCAGGTTTTCCGTGACAGCGGCCTGTCGCGCCTGCCGGTCTACGAGGGCACGCTCGACAACCCCGTCGGCATGGCGCATCTCAAGGATGTGGCGCTGCGCTACGGCTTCAATGGCAAGGGCGGCCGGTTTTCGCTGCGCCCGCTGCTGCGCCCGCTGCTCTATGTGCCGCCGTCGATGCCGATTGGAGTCTTGCTGCAGAAGATGCAGACCGAGCGCCGTCACATGGCGCTGGTGATCGACGAATACGGCGGCGTCGACGGGCTGGTCACGATCGAGGACCTGATCGAACAGGTGGTGGGACAGATCGCCGACGAACATGACATCGAGGACGACACCTGGTGGGTGCAGGAGAAACCGGGCGTCTACCTCGCCCAGGCCAAGACCCCGCTGGAGGAGTTCGAGGACGAGATCGCGCTGTCGCTGACCGACGCCGATGAGATCGACGAGGAGGAGATCGACACGCTGGGCGGGCTGGTGTTCATGCTGCTCGGCCGGGTGCCAGTGCGCGGCGAGATGGTCGAGCACCCCGGCGGCGCCGTCTTCGAGGTGGTCGAAGCCGATCCGCGTCGCATCAAGCGGCTCAGGGTGCGCCTGCCCGGGGCCACGGACGCCTAGGCGCGGATGCCCGCGCCCGATCGTCTGCTGAGGTTGCAACCGCGCATGCGGCTGGCCCTGGCCGTGCCGGTCGGGGCTCTGGGGGCGCTGGGACAGGCTCCGGTGGGGTTCTGGCCGGCAACGGTGGTGGCGCTGGCGCTGGTCTGGGGCTGGGGCGCGCCGCACCGGACTGGCGCGCGGCGGGGCTCACCGGCATCGCCGCCGGCACCGGGTATTTCCTCGCGGCGCTCTTCTGGATCGTCGAGCCGTTCATGGTCGATGCCGCGCGGGATGGCTGGATGGCGCCCTTCGCGCTGGTCTTTTTGGCGCTTGGCATGGGGCTTTTCTGGGGCGCGGCGCTGGCGGCAACGCGGGTGGCCGGCGGCGGTGCGGGCGCATTCATCGCCGCGTTCGTTCTGACCGAGGCGCTGCGCACTTACGCGCTGACCGGCTTCCCCTGGGCACAGGTCGGGCACGCTCTGATCGACACGCCGCTTCTCTACTGGGCGTCCTGGGCGGGCTCGCTGGGGCTGACGGCGCTCATTGCGATGGCGGCAACGGGGCTGTGGCAACTGCTCTCGCGCCGTTCCGGCCGGGGGCTCGCGCTGCTGGCGCTGCCGGCGGGGCTTTACGCCGCTGCCGGGGCGCTGACGCCCGAGGCGGTCGCGCCCGGGGACGCGCCGGTGATCCGTCTGGTCCAGCCCAACGCCCCTCAGCACGAGAAATGGGACCCCGCCAGGGTGCGTGTCTTTTTCGAGCGTCAGATCGCCTTTACCGCCGCCCCGCCCGAGGGTCCGGCACCGGCGCTGATCGTGTGGCCCGAGACGGCAATCCCCTGGCCGCTCGATGACGCGCAACCGGCCTTCGATGCCATCGCGCGGGCCGCCGGAGGCATCCCGGTGGTGCTGGGGCTGCAACGCCGCGAGGGCGTGCGCTATTACAACTCGCTCATCCGGCTCGATGCCGGCGGGGCAGTGACGGCGGTCTACGACAAGCATCACCTGGTGCCCTTTGGCGAGTATGTGCCCTTTGGCGACTATCTGGAAAGATTCGGCATTCAGGGGCTCGCGGCCAATGACGGGCACGGCTATTCGGCCGGGCCGGGGCCGAGGGTGATCGGGCTCGGTGCGCTCGGCCGGGCGCTGCCGCTGATCTGCTACGAGGGAGTCTTCCCCCGGGACGTGGGCGCCTACGAGGAACGGCCCGATCTGCTTCTCCTGATCACCAACGACGCCTGGTTCGGACAGGTCGCGGGGCCCTATCAGCATCTTGCCCAGGCCCGGCTGCGCAGCGCCGAACAGGGCCTGCCGATGATCCGCGTCGCCAATACCGGCGTCTCGGCGATGATCGACGCGCGCGGCCGGGTGCGCGCGCACCTGCCGCTGGGCGGCACGGGCTGGATCGACACGCCCCTGCCGCCGGCGCTGCCGGCCACGCCCTATGCCCGAACGGGGGATGCGCCGATCGTCGCCATCGCCTTGATCTTGCTGGCGTTGTCGTGGCTCGACCACAGCCGCCGCACCGGGCGCAGCCGCCGCATTTAGGCGTTGACGCCCCGACACCCCCCGCCTATGCATTTGCGATCCGTCACAACGGCTTCCTGGCGTGGCGGAGGAACACCCAATGGAGCGATTTTCATGACCCGTCAGAATTATGTCTTCACCTCCGAATCGGTCTCGGAGGGGCATCCCGACAAGGTATGCGACCGTATCTCGGATGCGATCCTCGATGCGCTGCTGACCGAGGACCCGATGGCGCGGGTGGCCTGCGAGACCTTTGCCACCACCAACCGGGTGATCATCGGCGGCGAGATCGGGCTGACGGATCAGGACAAGCTGCACCACTACATGGGCTGCATCGAGCAGATCGCCCGCGACTGCATCCGCGACATCGGCTACGAGCAGGAGAAGTTCCACTGGAACACCTGCGAGATCACCAACCTGCTGCACGAGCAATCCGCCCATATCGCGCAGGGCGTGGTCGGCGCGGGCAACCGCGACGAGGGGGCGGGGGATCAGGGCATCATGTTCGGCTTTGCCACCAACGAGACCCGGGCGCTGATGCCGGCGCCGCTCCAGTATGCCCACGCGATCCTGCGCCGGCTGGCGGAGGTGCGCAAATCGGGGTCGAGCCGGCGCTGGGCCCGGACGCCAAGTCGCAGCTCTCGGTGCGCTACGAGGGCGGCAAGCCGGTCGGGGTGGCGTCGCTGGTGCTCTCGACCCAGCATTTCGACGAAGACCTGACGAGCGAGGATATCCGCAAGATCGTGGAGCCCTATATCCGCGAGGTGCTGCCCGATGGCTGGCTCACGCACGAGACCGTGTGGCACGTCAACCCCACCGGCAAGTTCGTGATCGGGGGGCCGGACGGCGATGCCGGGCTGACCGGCCGCAAGATCATCGTCGACACCTATGGCGGTGCCGCGCCGCATGGCGGGGGGCGTTCTCGGGCAAGGATCCGAGCAAGGTCGATCGCTCGGCGGCCTATGCGGCGCGCTACCTGGCCAAGAACGTGGTTGCTGCCGGGATGGCGGATCGCTGCACCATTCAGCTCTCCTATGCCATCGGCGTGGCACAGCCGCTGTCGATCTATGCCGACACCCACGGCACCGGCGAGGTCGACCCCGCCGCCATCGAGCGGGCGATCCGCGTCTCGATGGACCTGACCCCGCGCGGCATTCGCGAACATTTGCAGCTCAATCGCCCGATCTATCAGCGCACCGCGGCCTATGGCCATTTCGGGCGCGAACCGCAGGCCGATGGCGGCTTCAGCTGGGAACGGACCGACCTTGTCGAGACGTTGACCCGGGCGGTCTGACGGGAGCAGGGGGCGCTGCCCCCTCGTCGCGCGCGGTTCGCGCGCGACTCCCCCGAGGTATTTGCAGCCAGATGAAGATCCCGGATCATGGTTGCAGGCCGCGGAAAAGAAAAAGACAGATATGGCGGAAATGTACCAGAAAGTCGCGTATTCTGTGGATAACACTCCTGTCGGGCATGCATTTTCATGTGTTCGGGCAGGGGGTATGGCCGACCCGCGCGGGGGCCTCGCGATGAGCGGGCCGTCGCATGGCGCCGGCACGCCGCGGCGCAATCTCTATGGCCGGATCGGAGGCAAGGGGCTGCGCCGATCGCTGCGGACCTATCTGGAAGAGGATCTGGAGCGGCTGTCTCTGGGCGCGGTTGGCCGGGACGTGAACCCGGGCCGCGAAGAACTCGATCTGACGCGGTTTTTCGGAGATCGCGACATCTGGCTCGAAGTCGGGTTCGGCAGCGGCGAGCACCTTGTGCATCAGGCCTTGCGCCATCCCGGGCTGGGGCTGATCGGGTGTGAGCCCTACATCAACGGGTTGGCGGCGCTGCTGGGAAAGATCCGCCGGGCGGGGTGCGGCAACATCCGCATCCACCCCGGCGATGCGCGCGATCTTTTCGATGTGCTGCCCGAGCGCTCGATCGCGCGGGCCTTTCTGCTCTACCCCGACCCCTGGCCGAAGAAACGCCACCATCGCCGCCGTTTCGTCACGCCCGAGCACCTGGGGCCGCTGGCGCGGGCGCTGAAGCCCGGCGCGATCTTTCGTGTCGCCACCGACATTCCCGATTATGTGCGCCAGACGCTTCAGGAGGTGCCGCGCCACGGCTTTGCCTGGCTTGCCGAGGGCCCGGGCGACTGGCGTGTCCCCGGGATGGCTGGCTGTCCACGCGCTACGAGAAAAAGGCCCTGCAGGCGGGGCGTGTACCGCATTATCTGACGTTCCGGCGTGAAGAATAGGTTTTATCTCAACAGGCTGGAGGGCGAAGTTCAGGTTACGCCGCCAGCCGCCTGCCCAGCCGGTCGAGCATGTCGAGGCATTGCTGCAACTGGTCGATCGAGACGAATTCGTCGGGCTTGTGCGCCTGCTCGATGGAGCCCGGGCCGCAGACCACCGCCGACATGCCAAGGGTCTGAAAGAGGCCGGCCTCGGTGCCGAAGGCGACCAGCCCGGCGGTCCGGGCGCCGGTCAGTTCCATCAGGATGTCGCGGGCCTCGTTGGCGTCGGCGGGAACCAGGCCCTCGACCTCGCCGATCGTCTCGGTGACGATGTCGGCTTCGGGACAGATCGCGCGCATGGCCGGTAACAGACTGTCATGGCAGTATTCCTTCAGGTCGGTGCTGACGAAAACGGCATCCTTTTTCCTGCACCGGGCGCATCTCCCATTCGACCTCGGCGCTGCCGGCGATGACGTTGTGGGCGACGCCGCCCTTGAGGCAGCCGGTGTTGATCGTGGTCCGGGGCGGATCGAACCGGCTGCCGGCGGGGGCGCGAGCACGCAATGTGTCCTTGAGTTCCAGAAGTCGGTTGACGTAACGCGCGGCGTATTCCACCGCGTTCACACCACGGTCGGGGGGCAGAGCCGTGTCCGGCAAGTCCGGTGAAGCGGGTGGTATATTCGTAGCAGCCCTTGTGGCCTTCGATGATCCGCATCGAGGTGGGTTCGCCGATCACTGCAACCGAGGGACGCAAGCCCTTGTCCTGAAGGGATTTTACAAGAGCTTGCCCGCCAAGGCAGCCGACCTCTTCGTCATAGGTGAAGGCAAAATGAACCGGGCGCTCGCGCACCCTTTCGGCAAGGACCGGCGCCATCGCCGTGGCGGCGGCGATGAACCCCTTCATGTCGCAGGCGCCGCGGCCGTAAAGCCGCCCGCCGTGCTCGATCATCTGGAAGGGATCGCTGGCCCAGTCCTGATCCTTGGCCGGCACCACGTCGGAATGCCCCGATAACACGATTCCGCCATCAACTTCGGGGCCTATCGTGGCGAAAAGGTTCGCTTTATGGCCGATTTCGTCATGGAAGATGTCGATCCGTGCGCCGGAGTCCTCGAGCCGGTACGCGAGATAGGCGATCATGTCGAGATTGCTGAGTTCGGAAACCGTGGGAAAGGCGATCAGATCGCCCAGCAAAGCCACTGCCTCGGAAAGCTGCGCCGTCACCGCGTCCCACCCCGCTGTTGGAAAACCCCGGCGACTCTGTTGAGGGCAGGGCGTGGCGTCAAGACAAATCTTGAAAACCGGCGGATCGCGACAAATGACGAAGTGAATGAACGGCATGGATTTCCGATGATATTACCATGCAGAACGACGAAATATCAGGCAGAACACCAATAGTGGGCAGTTTTGGCGATGGCGGCCAAGGAGCATGCGCGGAGGGCCTGTAAGCCGGATTCTGTACCGGGGCATGAACCCCGGCGATGACCATTCATCTGGGCCCGCCGTTGCCGGCGGGCTCGTGCTGCCAACCCGGACCGCGGGGCCAAGGCGGCCCGGTGTGCGGTCCCTATTCGGCATTGCTCCCGGTGGGGCTTGCCGTGCCGGTCCGGTTGCCCGTCCCGCGGTGGGCTCTTACCCCACCGTTTCACCCTTACCCCGGCGCGATGCCGGGGCGGTCTGATTTCTGTGGCGCTTTCCCTCGGGTTTCCCCGGCCGGGCGTTACCCGGCACCGTCGCCTTGTGGAGTCCGGACTTTCCTCACCCCGGGGGGTGCGGCCATCCGGCCCTCCGCGCAGGTATCACTTAGGTATCCGGGGCCGTCCGGTCAACCGGGAAGCGGCGGGCGAGATCGGCGGCAAGGGCGGTGTCAGTGGCGTCCGCCGGCCCCGAGGCCCAGGGGCGAAAGCGCAGGCGGAAGGCGGCGAGCAATGCCGCCTCGTCCACATCGGCGGTGTAGCCAAAGGCCCTGGCGTGGCTGAGGAAAGCGCCGCCCGGGATGGTGTTTTGGGGCCAGACCGACAGGCCTGAGAGCGCCAGCCGCCGCCAGTCGAAACGCGCCCCGGGGTCGGATTTCCGCCCCGGCGCCATGTCGGCATGGGCGATGACGCGGGCCGCCGGGATGCCCCGCCGCATCATCACGTCGGCAAGCAGCCGCTCGAGCGCGGCCATCTGCGGCTCGGGAAAGGGGCGGTCGCCGGGATTGGCCAGTTCGATGCCGATGGAGTGTGAATTGACGTCCCTCACCGCCCCCCAGCACCCGGCCCCGGCATGCCAGGCGCGGCGCGCCTCCGCCACCAGTTGCCACACCTCGCCGGCCTCGGAGACAAGGTAATGGGCCGAAACCTGCGTGCCGGCGTCGCACAGCCGGGCGCGGGCGTCGGCGCAATCGGGCATGCCGGTGTGGTGCAGCACGATCAGATCGGGCACCGCGCCGCCCCGGCGCGGGCCGTGATTGGGCGAGGGGCAGGGCCGCGCGCCGCAATGGTCGGGCGTCACCTCAGCCCTGCACCGCCATGCGGAAGGGCGCCGGATCCCAGCCGCAGGCAAAGCCGTCGCCATC
The DNA here is from genome assembly GCA_027493545.1 of Roseovarius sp. GTDB lineage: Bacteria > Pseudomonadota > Alphaproteobacteria > Rhodobacterales > Rhodobacteraceae > Roseovarius. The sequence goes on from JAOSKR010000002.1 coordinate 275,225, forward strand.
GGGATCGAGGCCCAGCCGGTCACGCTCGGGCCCGCCCTTTTCCAGGAAGTCGAGCTGGGCGCGGTCGGCCGAGGGATACTTGGCGCAGTTGCGCTCGAACCGGGACTGCTTGTTGATGCCGATGCGCGTATAGACCTTCGTGCCCACCGGCTGGGTGGCAGAAAGTGCGTAGGAGACGATGTTGGGCCCGGTGTCGCCGTGGCGCGCCGGCATGGCGGTGGGCTCGATCACCTGGTAGTGATCACGGTTGCGCTCGATCAGCGCGGCGTCGCTTTCGATCGAGCGCACGCTGCCCACGGCCTCGAAATCGTTTTCCTCGGAAATGCCGGTCGGGGTTTCCACCGTGCGCGGCGGTGGGTTGCCGGGGCTGGCCTGAAGCGGCTCCTCGCCGGAATTGGTCCGTGTCGCGGCAAGTGCGGCCTGGGTTTCGGCGGCGATGTCGGCGCTGCTCTGGGGCTCGGCCGCGGCCATGTCCACCGCAGCGTCGCCGCCGATCGGCGTGGTGGCGATCAGCGGCGCCGCCGGAACGGTGGGGGATTCGTCCGAAATCGCGCGTGCCGGCGGCAGCGCCGACACGCCCGCGGCGCTGTCGGGAATGCCGGGCGAGCACGCCGCCACGATCGCGGTGGCGGCAAGAATGGGTATGAGGCGCATCTGCTGTTGTCCTGCCATTGGTCTTTTGTCCTGCCATTGGTCTTTTCAGTGATTCTACCACCATTTCGCCGGTTTGGCCACAAACCCGGCCGCGGTCTCGAGCGCGTGGGCGGTATTGAGCAGATCGCCCTCCTCCCGGGGCCGGCCGATGAGCTGCAGCCCCAGCGGCAGTCCCTGCGCGTCGAGCCCGGCCGGAACCGAAATCCCCGGCAGCCCGGCAAGGTTCACCGTCACCGTGAAGACGTCGTTGAGATACATCGCCACCGGGTCGGCCTGCGTCATCTCGCCCAGGGCGAAGGCGGCCGAAGGCGTGGCCGGTGTCAGGATCGCGTCGATGCCGGTGGCGAAGACCTCCTCGAAATCGCGCTTGATCAGCGTGCGCACCTTGCGGGCGCGGTTGTAGTAGGCATCGTAGAACCCGGCCGAGAGCACATAGGTGCCGATCATCACCCGCCGCTTGACCTCGGCCCCGAAGCCCTCGGCGCGGGTCTTTTCGTACATCTCGGTGATTCCGTCGCCGGCCTCGAGCCGGGCGCGGTGGCCATAGCGTACCCCGTCATAGCGCGCGAGGTTCGAGGATGCCTCGGCCGGCGCGATCACGTAATAGGCGGGCAGGGCGTATTTCGTGTGCGGCAGCGAGATGTCGCGGATTTCCGCGCCGGCATCGGCCAGCATCTCGCGCCCCCGGGCCCAGAGCGCCTCGATCTCGTCGGGCATGCTGTCCATGCGGTATTCATGCGGGATGCCGATCACCTTGCCGCGGATGTCGCCGGTGAGCATCGCCTCGAAATCGGGCACGGCCAGGTCGGCCGAGGTGGAATCCTTTGGGTCGTGGCCGCACATCGCGCTGGCCATGATCGCGGCGTCGCGCACCGTGCGGGTCATCGGCCCGGCCTGGTCGAGCGAGGAGGCAAACGCGATGATGCCCCAGCGCGAGCAGCGCCCGTAGGTGGGCTTGAACCCGGTGATGCCGGTAAACGCCGCCGGCTGGCGGATCGAGCCGCCGGTATCGGTGCCGGTGGCGCCAAGGCAGAGACCGGCCGCCACCGCCGCCGCCGAACCGCCCGACGAGCCGCCGGGGGTAAGCGGCGTGTCGTCGCCCTGCCGCCGCCACGGGTTGACGGCATTGCCGTAAACCGAGGATTCGTTCGTCGAGCCCATCGCGAACTCGTCCATGTTGAGCTTGCCCAGCATCACCGCGCCGGCGTCGAAAGCTTTTGCGTGACGGTCGATTCGTATTCCGGGCGAAATCCCTTGAGGATGCCGCTCGCGGCCTGGCTCGGCACGCCGCGGGTGCAGAAGAGATCCTTGATGCCCAGCGGAATGCCGCACAGCGCCGGCGCGTCGCCCGCGGCCAGCCGCGCGTCGGCGGCACGGGCCTGGACGCGCGCGATCTCGGGGGTGGGGTGGACGAAGGCGTTGAGCGCGCCTGCCGCGTCGGCGGCGGCAAGACAGGCGTCGGTCAGTTCCGGCGCCGTGATGTCGCGCGCGCGCAGCCGGTCGCGGGCCTCGGCGATGGTCAGTGCGTTGAGCTCGCTCATCGGCTCACTCCATCACCTTGGGCACCGCGAAGAACCCCTCGCGCGCATCGGGCGCGTTGGCGAGGATCCTGTCGGCCATGTTGCCGTCGGTGACGGTGTCGTCGCGCCGCTTGAGCCGCATCGGGGTCACGCTGACCATCGGTTCCACTCCCTCGACATCGGCCTCGCGAAGCTGCTCGATAAAGCCGAGGATGGTGTTGAATTCCTGCGCCAGCGCCGGCAGGTCGGCGTCTTCGACGCGGATGCGTGCGAGCTTGGCCACGCGGGCGGCGGTCTCGGTGTCGATCGACATCTGGTCGGGCCTCTCAAGGGTCGGGGCTTGTTGCTGCCCGCGTTTACCGCCCTGCCGGGTGCTGTGCAAGCGTGTGGCCGCGCCCGGGCCCGAATGCCCGGTGCGTGCGAATACGCCCATGGGGCTTTTCTCGGACGCACGAGTTGATAGGGTTGGCGGGAAAGACAGGGAGGTTTCGATGCAAATCACGTGGCTGGGCCATTCATCCTTCAGGATCGCCATCGCCGGGCAGGTGCTGCTGATCGACCCGTGGCTGACCGGCAACCCGATGCTGGCTTCGACCGCCCACGACGCCGCGCTCGAGGGCGTGACCCATATCCTGGTGACGCACGCGCATTTCGATCATGCCGGCGACGCACCGGCGCTGGCCAAACGGCTGGGCGTGCCGGTGGCGGGCCAGTTCGACCTGATGTCATGGTGGGAAAAAAGCGAGGGGCTCGACGTGATCGGCTTCAACAAGGGCGGCACAATCGATCTCGGCGGGGTGAAGGTGACGATGGTCAACGCCATCCATTCCTCCTCGATCGGTACCGACGAGGGTCCGCGCGCGATGGGCACCGAATGCGGCTACATGATCGCGGGCGAGGGCCACACCATCTATCTGTCGGGCGACACCGACGTGATGGCTGACATGAAGGTCTTCAACGACCTGCATGCGCCCGATATCGGCATTCTCGCGGCCGGCGGGCATTTCACCATGGACATGGCGCGCGCGGCCTACGCGGCGCGGACCTTCTTCGATTTCAAGACCGTCATTCCCTGCCACTACCGCACCTTCCCGGTGCTGGCGCAGTCGGCCGAAGAGCTGGCCGGGGCGCTGCCCGGCGTCGACGTGATCGAGCCGCAGGTGATGCAGCCGATCGAGATCTGAGCCGCGCCGCCCCATCATCTTGCCTCAAATACTCCCGCCGGAGGCGGTCCTTGAATACTTCGGGCGGCGGCTATCGGCGCGCGGCGAAGAAGTCCCTGAGCAACGCCTCGGCCGCCTGCGCCGCGATGCCGTCGCAGACCTCGGGCGCATGGTGGCATTGCGGATGGGTAAAGACCCGCACCCCGTGCGCCACGCCGCCCGACTTGGGATCGGCGGCGCCGTAGCAGAGCCGGGCGATGCGGGCAAAGCCGATGGCGGCGGCGCACATCGGGCAGGGTTCGAGCGTCACGTAGAGGCTGTGACCGGGCAGCCGCTCGCTGCCCGCCGCGCGGCAGGCCGCGCGCAGGGCGAGGATCTCGGCGTGCGCGGTGGGGTCCATCAGTTCGCGCGTGCGGTTGCCGGCCGCCGCCACCACCCGGCCCTGCGGGTCGGCCACCACCGCGCCCACCGGCACCTCGCCGCGCCGCGCGGCCGCGCGCGCCTCTGATAACGCCTGCTCCATATGGGTGCGAAAGCTCATGCCGCCTCATTGCCGCGAAGGCCGCGCTTTCGCAAGTGCGGCTTTTGCGCTAAGCGCGCTTGCATGAGCACTCAGACACCTCCGGGCGACCGCATCGCCAAGGTCATCGCCCGCGCCGGGCTGGCCAGCCGGCGCGAGGCCGAGCGAATGATCGCCGCCGGCCGCGTGAGCGTGAACGGCGCCGTCATCGACAGCGCGGCGCTCAACGTCACCGCGGCCGACCGCATCACCGTCGACGGCCGCCCGCTCGAGGCGCCGCCGCCGCCCAGGATGTGGCTTTATCACAAGCCCGCGGGGCTGGTGAGCACGGCACGCGACGAAAAGGGCCGCCCGACGATCTATGACAACCTGCCCGCCGACATGCCGCGGGTGATGAGCGTGGGCCGCCTCGATCTCACCTCCGAGGGGCTGTTGCTGCTGACCAATGACGGCGCGCTCAAGCGCCGGCTGGAACTGCCCGCGACGGGCTGGATGCGCCGCTACCGGGTGCGCCTGAGGGGACGCCCCGAGGATGCGGACTTCGCGCCGCTGCGCGAGGGGCTGGTCATCGACGGCGAGCGGTTTCAGCCGATGACGGTGACGCTCGACCGTCAGCAAGGCGCCAATGCCTGGGTGACGGTGGCGATCCGCGAGGGCAGGAACCGCGAGGTCCGCCGCGCCATGGCCGCGCTGGGGCTGGCGGTGAACCGACTGATCCGGGTTTCCTACGGGCCCTTCCAGCTCGGCCGGCTCAAGCCCGGCGAGGTCGAGGAAATCCGCCCCCGGGTGCTGCGCGACCAGCTCGGGCTGGAGCCGACGGACGGCGGCGACACCCCGCCCGAAAAGCCGGCTGTGCGGCGCCAGCGCCGCCCCCGGCGCGATCAGCCGGGCCCTCCGGGCGCATCCAGCCGCGCCGGTAGGCAGCCGGCGACGCGCCGTAACGCCGGCGGAAGCGCTGCGAGAGCCGCGAGGAGCTGGCAAAGCCGGTCGCGGCGGCGATCTCGGCCACGCTGAGCCCGGTCTCGTTGAGTAGCGCATGCGCCCGCGCAACCCGCAGATCGAGGTAGAACTGCGCCGGGGTGACGCCGGCGTGGCGGCGGAAAAGTCGCTCCATCTGCCGCCGCGACAGGCCGACACGGGCCGCGACTTCCCCCATCTCGACCGGCTCTTCGAGATGCGCGCGCATGATCTCCAACGCCGCCAGCAGGCGCGGGTTGCGGCTGCCGATCGCCGCCGAATAGGCCGAGCGCTGCGGCACCGCGCGAATCTCCGAGCGCCCGTGCAGGCACATGTCGGCCACGATCGCCGCCAGCCCGGTGCCGTGGTCGCGCTCGATCAGCCCCAGCATCATGTCGGTCGCGGCGCTGCCGCCGCCGCAGGTCAGCAGGCCGCGGTCGTTTTCGTACAGCATCTCAGTGGGGGCAAGGTCGGGAAAGGTTTCGACGAAGGCGGGCTGGTTTTCCCAGTGCAGGGTAAAGCGGCGCCCTTCCAGCAGCCCGGCGCGCGCCAGCGCGAAGGCGCCGGTGCAGATGCCCCCACGCGGCAGCCGAAGGCGTACTGGCGGCTGACCCAGCCCACCGCGCGGCGGGTGGTGCTTTCCAGCGGTTCGACCCCGCCGCAGACAAAGGCGGTGGCGTCGCGGGGCACGTCGCCAAGCCCGGTATCGGGGTGATGGTGATGCCGCACGAACAGGTGACGGGGGCGTTGTCGCCGGTCATCGTGTACCAGCGGTAGAGCGTCTTCCCGGTCACCTGGTTGGCCATGCGCAACGGCTCGAGCGCCGAGGTGAAGGCCAGAAGCGTCAGCTTCGGCAGCAGCAGGAAGTAATAGTCGCGCGGCGGCCCGTCATAGGAAAGCGCCAGACTGGCCGCCCCGCGCGGGACGAAGGAACGCTCTTGCATGGACGCTCTTTACCACGGCTTTGGCCCGTGCGACACCGGCACGCCGGGGTGGATCGGAAAAGGGAGAAGGCGATGCGCGCCTTGCTGCAACGGGTGAGCCATGCGTCGGTCAGCGTCGGCGGCGAAGTGGTCGGACGCTGCGGTCCGGGGCTGATGATCCTCGTCTGCGCCATGCGCGGCGACGGCGAGGCGCAGGCCGACCGGCTGGCGGCCAGGGTGGCGCGGCTGCGCATCTTCAGGGATGACGCGGGCAAGATGAACCGCTCGCTGCTCGATACGGGCGGCGGGGCGCTGGTCGTCAGCCAGTTCACGCTGGCGGCCGACACTTCGCGGGGCAACCGCCCCGGGTTCTCGGCCGCCGCCGCGCCCGAAGACGGCGAGCGGCTTTACGAGCGTTTCGCCCAGAGCCTCGCGGCGGAGGGCGTGGCGGTGGAAACCGGGAGGTTCGGGGCCGACATGCAGGTGGAATTGTGCAATGACGGCCCGGTGACGATCTGGATCGACGCCTGAGCGGCGGTGGGAAGGCCCGCGATGCCCTATGCATGGAGCACGACGAGGGATGCCGACGGCCCGGCCCGGCGGCTGCGGCTCTGGCCCTACAGGTCGTTGCCGCGCCGGGGCTTTGCGGTCTTCATCCTCGTTACCTTCGGGCTCATCACGCTGCCGCTTTATCCGCTTCTGGGCACGATCGTGCTCTGGGGGCTCTTGCCGTTCCTGTTGGTGGCGGTGGCGGGGATCTGGTGGGGGCTGGAGCGATCCTATCGAGACGGCCGGATGTCGGAGGTGCTGACCATCGGCCCCGATACGCTGCGCCTCGTGCGCACCGACCCCGACGGGCAGCGGCGCGAATGGGAATGCGAGAGCTACTGGGTAAAGGTGCGGCTGCACGAAAGCGACGGGCCGGTGCCCGATTATGTGACCCTCGCCGGCAAGGGGCGCGAGCTCGAGATCGGCGCGTTCCTGTCGCAGGACGAGCGCCGGGCGCTATACGCCGAACTCGACGCGGCGCTGCGGCAGGTGGTGGCGCGGTAAGCCGCACCCTCGGTGTGGGCAAGCGCGCCCGGGTGGTGTAGACTGACGCCGGAAAACAATAACGTCGCAGGCAGACGGGCAGCATGTTCAGGATGGTATTGGCGCTGGCAATCGGCGCGCTGGTCCAGATCGCGCCGGCATCGGCGCAGGAGGGCGGCTTTGGCGCGCTGGCGCGGGTCGAGATGGAAAAGACCCGGCTCGAGGATACGCCGGACGGGCTGCTATTGCGGCTGGGGCTGACCCAGGGCGTTCCGTTCCGGGTGTTCACGCTGGCTGATCCGCCCCGGCTGGTGCTCGATTTCCGCGAGGTCGACTGGCGCGGCGCCGAGCCCGGGATGATCGACAGGGCCGATCGCGCCGTGGGCGTGCGCATGGGCGCCTTTCGCCCCGGCTGGTCGCGCATGGTGGTCGATCTCGCCGGCCCCTACGGCGTCGAGAGCGCCAACGCCACCACCGAGCACGACACCGGCGCGGCGCTGATCGAGGTGGTGCTGACCGATGTCGGCGACGAGGAATTCGCCGCCCGCGCCGGCGCCCCGCCGCTGCCGGGTTGGGAGGCCGCCGAGGGCGGGCTGCCGGCGGTCGTGCGGGCGCGGCGCACCGGCGAGGGCAAGATCCTGGTGGTGCTCGATCCCGGTCACGGTGGCATCGACCCCGGGGCCGAGCGCGAGGGCCACAGCGAAAAGGACCTGATGCTGCGCTTTGCCCGCGAATTGCGCGAGACGCTCCTGCGTGCCGGGGGCTTCGATGTGGCGCTGACGCGCGAGGTGGACGGTTTCGTCTCGCTCGAGCGCCGCGTGGCCATCGCACACGAGCTGGAGGCCGATGTCTTCATCTCGCTGCATGCCGACGTGCTGAGCGAAGGACGCGCCCACGGCGCCACCGTCTATACCCTGTCGGACAGCGCCAGCGACGAGGCCAGCGCCGCGCTGGCCGAGCGCCACAACCGCGCCGGCATCCTGGCCGGGGTCGATCTGACCGAGACCGACGACACCATCGCCGGTGTGTTGATCGACCTCGCACGGCTCGAGACCGCGCCGCGGTCAGAGCGGCTGGCGCAGGCGATCCGGCAGGGCATCGAGGAGCAGGGCCTGCCGCTGCATTCCCGCCCGCTGCGCGAGGCCGGATTCTCGGTGCTGAAATCGCCCGACATCCCCTCGGTGCTGGTCGAGCTGGGGTTTCTTTCCAGCCAGAGCGATCGCGACAACCTGCTCGACGACGGCTGGCGGGCACGGATGGCCGCGGGTATCCGTGATGCGCTCGGTGCGTGGCGCGTGGCCGATGCTGCCGCCGCGCGGCTGGTGCGGCAATAGGCGGCCGGACGCCGGGCGGGTCGGCATTGTGTTTTGACGGGGCGCGGGTGCGCGCATATATGCTGGGCTCATCGAGATCGGGGGCGGCTTCTTGTTCAGACCCATATTCACGCTGCTGGGAACGGTTTTCAGCCTGGTGACGCTTGGCGTCATCATGATCGCGCTCAGCATCGGCGCGGTCTTTCACATCTATGGCAAGGACCTGCCCAGCCACGAATCGCTTGCCAACTACACCCCGCCGACGATCAGCCGCATCTATTCGGTCAAGGGCCGGATCATCGACGAGTTTGCCCGCGAGCGGCGCCTCTTCACCCCGGCCGAGGAAATTCCCGACCTGGTGAAGCAGGCGTTCATCTCGGCCGAGGACAAGAATTTCTACGAGCATGGCGGCTATGACGCGCGCGGCATCGCGGTCGCCGTCTTCGAGGCGGTGCGCACCCGCGGCGAGGTGGTGCGCGGGGCCTCGACCATCACCCAGCAGGTGATGAAGAACTTCCTCCTTTCCGGCGATCGCCAGATCGAGCGCAAGATCAAGGAGATCATCCTCGCCACCCGCATCGAGGAGACCCTGAGCAAGGAGAAGATCCTCGAGCTCTACCTCAACGAGATTTTTCTCGGACAGAACTCTTACGGCGTGACCGCCGCCGCGCAGACCTATTTCAACAAGACGCTGAGCGAGCTGACGCCGCACGAGGCGGCGTTTCTGGCCTCGATGCCCAAGGCGCCCTCGGATTTCCATCCCGTGCGCAACAAGGACCGGCTGCACCGGCGGCGCGACTTCGTGCTGAAGGAGATGTTCGAGAACGGCTATATCAGCCGCGAGGTGATGCAGGCCGAAGTGAACGAGCCGGTGCGCTCGGTCCAGAACGGCGACTTTCCGCCCTGGAGCGACAGCCTGCCGCCGCGCGACTATTTCACCGACGAGATCCGCCGCCAGCTGAGCCAGGATTTCGGCGAGGGCGAGTTCTTTACCGGCGGGCTGACGGTGCGCGCGACCATCGACCCCGAGATGCAGCAGGTCGCGGCGGTGGCGCTGCGCCGGCAGCTGGAAAAATACGACCGCGCCCGCAAGGTGTGGCGCGGCACCGGGGTCAGCCTGCCCGCCGAGGTGCTGGGCGCTGAGGCCGACTGGCGCGCGGCTCTGGCCGCGGCGGAGGTGCCCCGCGACATCGAGCTGGATGGCCGCTGGTACCCGGCGGTGGTGCTGAAGACCGGCGCGGAGAAGATGGAGATCGGCGTCGAGGGCGTCGAGGGCGTGCAGTCGGTGCCGCGCAAGGACATCGCCCGGCTGCCGGGGAATTTCACCGAGACCTTCAAGCCCGGCGACGTGGTGCATGTGCGCCGCATGACCGCCGATACCGACGGCGGCTTCGTGCGCTGGACGCTGAGGCAGGTGCCGGAGGTGCAGGGAGGTTTCATGGCGATGGATGTCGAGAACGGCCGCGTTCTGGCCATGCAGGGCGGCTTTTCCTATCAGGATTCGGTCTTCAACCGCGCCACCCAGGCCATGCGCCAGCCGGGGTCGAGCTTCAAGCCCTTCGTCTATGCCGCGGCGCTCGATTCGGGGTATTCGCCCGCGACCATCGTGATCGACGCGCCGATCGAGATCGACACGCCCCGGGGCGTCTGGCGGCCGCGCAACTCGACCAACCAGTTCTACGGGCCGACGCCGCTGCGCACGGGCATCGAGATGTCGCGCAACCTGATGACCATCCGCCTGGCGCAGGAGGTGGGCATGGACGTGGTCGCCTCCTATGCCGAACGCTTTGGCGTCTATGAGAACATGGGCCGCTTTCTGGCCAATGCGCTGGGGTCGGACGAGACCACGCTTTACAACATGGTCGCGGCCTACGCGATGTTCGCCAATGGCGGCGAGCGGGTCGAGCCGACACTGGTCGACCGGGTGCAGAACCGGTTCGGCCAGACCGTCTATCGGCACGACCCGCGCAATTGTCTCGACTGCGCCGATCGGTCGATCCCGCCGACGCGCGGTCCGCGCATCGTTTCCAACCGCCGGCAGGTGATCGACGCGATCACCGCCTATCAGATCACCTCGATGCTGCAGGGCGTGGTCAACCGCGGCACCGCCTCGGGCGTGATCAACCTGCCGGTGCCTGCCGCCGGCAAGACCGGCACCACCAACGATGCCCGCGATGTGTGGTTCGTGGGTTTCACCTCGAACATCGCGGCGGGTTGCTATATCGGCTACGATCAGCCGCGGGGCCTGGGCCGGGCGGCCTATGGCGCCTCGATGTGCGGGCCGGTGTTCCAGGAGTTCATGACAAAGGCGGTCGAGAAATACGGCGGCGGACCCTTTACCGTGCCCGAGGGCGGCCATTTCATCAACATCGACCGTTTTTCCGGCGCACGCCTGCCCGAGGGCGAGACCGGCCCGCATGTGGTGGCCGAGTATTTCCGCGAGGGCGAGGAGCCGATCTTCGGCTTCATCTACGATGGCGGGTTTGCCATGGGCGACGATCTGGACCTCTATGAGGAGGCCCGCCACGGCGGTCGCATCATCGACCCCGACACCGGCCAGCCGGTCGGGGGCGCCGGCGACGGCAGCGGGGGCGGCGACAAGGCGAGCTTCGGCAGCCTCAGTTCCGGCGGGCTCTACTGAGGCGCGCGCACTTGCCCGGCGCCTTGCCCGGCCCGCGCCGCTGCGCTATCACCAGCATCTGACGAATACCCGAGGACCTCCGCGCATGCGTTCCGAAACCGAAACCAACGTGGCCAATATCGAGAATTCGCTGGAGCTCTTGCGCCAGCGGATGGGGTGGGAGACCGCGCGCCACCGGCTCGAGGAATTCAACGCCCGCGTCGAGGATCCCGAACTCTGGAACGACCCGGCGCGCGCGCAGAGCCTGATGCGCGAGCGCCAGGCGCTGGTCGATGCGATCGAAACCCATGACGGCATCAAGGCCGAACTCGAGGACAATGTCGGGCTGATCGAGCTGGGCGCGGCCGAGGGCGACGCGGAGGTGGTGGCCGAGGCCGAGGCGGCGCTCGGGGCGCTGGCCAGACGGGCGGCGGCCAGGGAACTCGAGGCGCTGCTCGACGGCGAGGCGGACGCCAACGACACGTTTCTGGAAATCAACGCCGGCGCCGGCGGCACCGAGAGCTGCGACTGGGCGGCGATGGTGGCGCGGATGTATGTGCGCTGGGCGGAACGCCGCGGCTATTCGGTCGAACTGCAATCCGAAAGCTCGGGCGAGGAAGCCGGGATCAAGTCGGCCGCCTACAAGATTTCCGGCCACAATGCCTATGGCTGGCTCAAGTCGGAATCGGGCGTGCACCGGCTGGTGCGCATCTCGCCGTTCGATTCCTCGGCCCGGCGGCATACCTCGTTCTGCTCGGTCTGGGTCTATCCCGTGGTCGACGACGCCATCGAGATCGAAGTGAACCCCGCCGATATCCGTATCGACACCTTCCGTGCCTCCGGCGCGGGCGGGCAGCATGTGAACAAGACCGACTCGGCGGTCAGGATCACTCACCACCCCACCGGCATCGTGGTCACCAGTTCCGAGAAATCGCAGCACCAGAACCGCGACATCGCCATGAAGGCGCTGAAATCGCGGCTCTACCAGATGGAACTCGACCGCCGCCACGCCGCCATCTCCGAGGCGCACGAGCAAAAGGGCGAGGCCGGCTGGGGCAACCAGATCCGCTCCTACGTGCTGCAGCCCTACCAGATGGTCAAGGACCTGCGCACCGGGGTCGAGACCTCGGACACCAGGGGCGTGCTCGATGGCGATCTCGATCAGTTCATGGCCGCCACCCTGGCGATGAATGTCAGCGGCAAGAGCCGCGCCGAGGCGCAGGCCGAGAACGGGTAGGGGGCTCTGCCCCCCGCCGCGGCCCCGGCGGGGCCGCGCCTCCCCCGGAGTATTTGCCGGCAAGATGAAGCCCGAATGCGGGCCCCGGGCGGGGGCGTGACAGAAGGTTCGTTTGCCCCTAACCTTTCCCCGCAGGCGCGGGGAGGAACGATGCGGGACATGACCGATGAAAAGGTGCCGGGGGTACCGGACCTGGGCGCGGTGCGGCTGGCGATGCTGGGCGAGGCGCTGCGCCGGGGCTGGCGCGACATGGTGCGCGCGCCGGGTTACGCGGCGGTCTTTGCCGGGGCCTGCGTGGCCATCGGCTGGGGATGATCGCGGTGACCTGGGCCACCGGGCAGAGCTATTGGCTGGTCTTCGCGGCGGCGGGATTTCCGCTGATCGGCCCGTTCGCGGCGGTGGGGTTCTACGAGGTCAGCCACCGGCTGGAACGCGGTGTGCCGCTGCGGCCCGGGGCGATCTTCGGGGTGATCGCGCGGCAGCGGCACCGCCAGCTGCCGTCGATCTGCGCGGTGATCGTGATCATGTTCCTGTTCTGGTTCTTTCTCGCGCACATGATATTCGCCCTCTTCCTGGGCTTTTCGACCATGACCAACGTCTCGACCTCGCTTGCCATCTACCTGACCCGCGAGGGGCTGACGATGCTGGCCGCGGGCACCGCCGTGGGCGCGGGCTTCGCGCTCCTGCTCTATGCGATCACCGTGGTGGCGCTGCCGCTGCTTCTCGACCGCGAGGTGGATTTCGTCACCGCGATGATCACCTCGTTCGGGGTGGTGGCGGAAAACCCGGCGCCGATGCTGGCCTGGGCGGCGCTCATTGCGGGGCTGACCTTTCTGGCGATGATCCCGGCGTTTCTGGGGCTTTTCGTGGTGCTGCCGCTTCTGGGGCACGCGAGCTGGCACCTCTACCGGCAGCTCGTGGCGGCCGGAGACCTGTGAGTCTGCGACGGGGCGCTATTCCTCGACCTTGGCGGCGTCCCAGAGCGCGTCCATTTCGGCGAGGGTTGCGTCCTCGGGGCGGCGGCCCTGCGCGGCAAGCCGCGCCTCGATCTGCCCGAAGCGGCGGGTGAACTTGGCATTGGTGCGCCTGAGCGCGGTCTCGGGGTCGACACCGAGGTGCCGGGCGAGGTTGGCGAGAACGAAGAGAAGATCGCCCATTTCCTCCTCGATCCTCTCGCGTGACTGGCCTGCGGCGGCCTCGGTGAGTTCTGCCGCCTCCTCGGCGACCTTGTCCAGAACCTCGCCCGCCCCGGGCCAGTCGAACCCCACCCGCGCCGCGCGCTTTTGCAGCTTGACCGCGCGCATCAGCGCCGGCAGCCCCTGCGCCACCCCGTCGAGCACACCGGTCTGCGCCCGTGCCGCGCGCTCGGTGGCCTTGACCGTCTCCCAGTCGCGGGTCTGCTGGGCGGCGGTCTTGTCGCGGCTCTCATCGCCGAAGACATGGGGGTGGCGCGCCACCATCTTGTCGGCGATCGCATCTGCCACCTCACCGAAGCCGAAGAGGCCGCGGTCTCGCGCGATCTGGGCGTGAAACACCACCTGCAACAGCAGATCGCCCAGTTCGGCGCGCAGATCGTCCCAGTCGCGGCGCTCGATCGCGTCGGCGACCTCATGGGCTTCCTCGATGGTGTAGGGGGCGATGGTGGCGAAATCCTGCTCGATGTCCCGGGGGCAGCCGGTTTCGGGGTCGCGCAGGCGGCGCATGATCTCGATGAGGCGCGGCATGCCGCCGGCGGGGTCGTGGATGAGGGCGTCGTCTTGCATGGTGCGGGCGTCCTGTTGCGTGTGCGCGGAGATTGCCGGGTCAAGGGGGCGGTGTCCACCCCGGGCCCCGGCCCCGCATCGCCGCCGGGCCGGGCTTGCATCGCAGAGGCGTTGCGGACAAGGATGCCGGCGCGGCGGGGGCGTCATTGCCGGCGCCGCCGGCGGGCGGGAAGTCGGGCAAGGGAGACGGAGAATGGCACTCGAAGACGCGAAAACCCAGGTCGATCACGCCTTTACCCGCGCGGATGCGCGCGGGCGATCCTACGAGAACACCTTCGGCGGGGCGACCTCGTTCCTGCGCCGGCGCTATTCCAAGGATCTTGCCGGCGCCGATATCGCGGTGACCGGCATCCCCTTCGATCAGGCGGTCACCAACCGCCCCGGCACCCGGCTGGGACCGCGCGCGATCCGCGAGGCCAGCGCCCTGCAAAGCCCCGACGCGCCCTATGGCTGGGGTTACGATCCGCTGAGCGAGTTCGCCATCGTCGACTATGGCGACCTTGCCTTTGACTATGCCGCGGTAGCAGATTTTCCCGAGCGTCTGCGCGCGCATGTCGCGGGCATCCTCGATCAGGGCGCGGCCTGCATCGCGCTGGGGGCGATCATTCCATCACCCTGCCGATCCTGCGCGCCCATGCCGGGAAATACGGCGCGCCGCTGTCAGTGTTGCAGTTCGACGCCCATACCGACACCTGGGCCGACGACGACATGGACCGCATCGACCACGGCACGATGATGTACAAGGCGGTCAAGCTGGGGCTCGTGGATCCGGCGCGCTCGGTCCAGGTGGGCATCCGCACCGACAACCCCGACACGATGGGGTTTGAGATCATCGACGCACGCGCGGTCCACGAGGCGGGCCCGGCCGCCGCGGCGCGGAGCATCCGCGAGGTTCTGGGCGACAACCCGGTCTACGTGACCTTCGACATCGACGCGCTCGATCCCGCCTTCGCGCCCGGCACCGGCACGCCGGTCTGGGGGGGCCTGAGTTCGGCCCAGGTGGCGATCATCCTGCGCGACATCGCCGGGATCGACATGATCGGCGGCGACGTGGTCGAGGTCTCGCCCCCCTTCGACACCACCGGCGCCACCGCCATTGCTGCGGCGCATGTGGCGGTCGAACTGATCTGCCTTTGGGGCTGGGCCCGGCGGCGAGGGTAGGGGTCGAGTATTTTTGGAAAGATGAAAGGGCGATGACCCGCCTGCGCAGGGCCGGAGCGCCCGGTGTCGCCGGCCTCAGCCTTGGGCGTCGGCGCGCGGCCTATCGGCGGCCTGCTGCCGGCCCGGGCCCAGCGAGGACGAGAGGCACCCGTCGCCGACCTTGCGCCACATCGGGTTGTTCAGCGACATCTGGCATTGCGCCATGAACGACTTGCCGTCGACGTGCAGGCAGATGGTCTCGCCCAGTTCGACGCGGCCGCCGGTGCTGTCGGTGCAGTAGCAATCGACGGTCTTGCCATTATATGTGCCGTCCGCGAGCGCCGGCACCGCCAGCGCCAGAGGAAGCCCGCAAAGGAGCCCGAAAAGGGCCATGAAGGATCTCATGATCCAATTATACCCCGGGCCTGACGCTTGACCAAACCTTTCGAATGCGACACATCCCCGGGATGGTGAGCCAGGACAAACTCGACGAGATCGTGCGCCGCTTCGATTATCTCGAGGCGCGGATGGCCGCGGGCGGCGGCGACATCGCGCAGCTGGGACGCGAATATGCCGAGCTGAGGCCGGTGGTCGGAGAAATCCGCGCCTACCGCAAGCTGCTGGACGAGATCGCGGCGGCCGAGGCGATGCTCGAGGACGCCGAGATGCGCGAGCTGGCCGGCGAGGAGCTGTCGGCGCTCGAAGCGCGCCGCCCGCGGCTCGAGGAGGGGCTCAAGCGCGCGCTCCTGCCGCGCGATGCCGCCGATGTGCGCCCCGCGATCCTCGAAATCCGCCCCGGCACCGGCGGCGAGGAGGCGGCGCTGTTCGCCGCCGACCTGATGCGCATGTACCAGCGCTACGCCGAAGGCAAGGGCTGGGCCTTCGAGGTGATCGAGGCGCAGGAGAGCGAGCTGGGCGGCATCCGCGAGCTGGTGGCGCTGATCCGTGGCGAGGGGGTTTTCGCGCGGCTGAAGTTCGAGTCGGGCGTGCACCGGGTCCAGCGGGTGCCCGAGACCGAGTCGGGCGGGCGCATCCACACCTCGGCCGCGACCGTGGCGGTGCTGCCCGAGGCCGAGGCGGTCGATGTGCGCATCGACCCCAACGATCTGCGCATCGACACGATGCGGGCCTCCGGCGCGGGCGGGCAGCATGTGAACACCACCGATTCGGCGGTACGCATCACCCACCTGCCTTCCGGCATCGTCGTCACCTCGTCGCAGAAATCCCAGCACCGCAACCGCGAGATCGCGATGGAGGTGCTGCGCTCGCGCCTGTTCGACCGGGAGCGCCAGAAGGCGCATGCGAGCCGCGCCGAGGCGCGCGCGGCGATGGTGGGCTCGGGCGACCGGTCCGAGCGCATCCGCACCTACAATTTTCCGCAAGGCCGCATGACCGACCACCGCATCGGGCTGACGCTCTACAAGCTCGACCAGATTATCGGCGGCGATCTCGACGATGTGATCGACGCGCTGACCGAGGACGCGCAGGCGAGCCTGCTGGCGGAGATGGAAGGGTGAGTCGCCGGGTCGGCGCGGCGCTGGCCGATCTGCGCGGGCGGCTGGTGGCGGCAGGCATCGACGAGGCCCCGCGCGAGGCGCGCCGGATCGTGGCGGCGGCGCTGGGCGTCGCGCCCGACAGGGTCAGCCTGATGGGCGCCGACCTTCTGGGGATGCAGGCTCAGGAACGACTGGCCGCGATGGCGGCGCGGCGCTGCGCGCGCGAGCCGCTGGCGCATGTCCTGGGGCTGAGGGCGTTTTATGCGCACGAGTTCCGCGTCACCGCCGATGTGCTCGACCCGCGCCCGGAGACCGAGACGCTGGTCACCGCCGCGCTGGAGGCGCCGTTTGACCGGGTGCTCGATCTCGGCACCGGCTCGGGCTGCATCCTGCTGTCGCTGCTGGCGGCGCGTCCGGGCGCGCGCGGGGTGGGCACCGACATCTCGGCGGCCGCGCTGGCGGTGGCGGAGGAAAACGCGCGATCGCTGGGGGTCGCGGAGCGCTGCCGGTTTCAGCGTGCCGACTGGTTCGGGGGCTGGAGGGTCGTTTCGATCTCATCGTGTCGAACCCGCCCTATATCGCGGAATCGGAGATGGCGGGTCTGGCGCCGGAACTGGCGCACGAGCCGCGCGCGGCGCTTACCGATGGCGGTGACGGGCTCTCGGCCTATCGCGCGATTGCCGCGGGGGCGGGGCGCCACCTGACCGGGCAGGGGCGGCTGCTGCTGGAAATCGGCTGGCGTCAGGGGCCCGACGTGCTGGCCATCCTGCGCGCGGCGGGGTTCGAGGGGCTGCAAATCCTGCCCGATCTCGATGGGCGCGACCGGGTGGTCGCGGCGGTGCGGGGAACGGCCCAAGGGTGACATTTCAGCCCGAAATCGCAAAAAAACGTACATCTGGCGCAAAAAATGGCGTGAAACCCTTGTCTCCACCCGCCAGCCGTGTTTACTGAGGCCGGTCAAGACGGTGGATGCCCAGCACGGGCGGTCCCGCTTGACGCCAAGCCAAGACATCTCGGTTTCGGTTATTCTCGGCGCAATGGGCGCCAGCCGGATCAAAAGACGCTTCGAGCACAGGGCTGACAACCAGATTATGAGACCATCCAAATCACGTTCGCGGAGCAAGCCGAGCCGCAACCGGACCATGGGCAATGTGATCAACCGGGTCTTCGACAGCTCCGGGCCCGAGGGCAAGGTGCGCGGAACTCCCCAGCAGATCATCGACAAGTACAACCAGCTGGCGCGCGATGCCCAGCTGTCGGGCGACCGGGTGGCGGCGGAGAATTTCCAGCAGCATGCCGAGCACTACCTGAGGCTGCTGAGCACCGCCCAGAAAGAGCAGGAAACCCGGCGCGAGGAACAGGAGCGCCAGAGCCGCGATCGTCAGGCCGAGCGCGACCGCGAGCGCGCCAAGCGTCAGGAACGCGAATCGAACGGCGGCGAGCCGGACGAAGGCGACGGGAAACCGGATGCTCTCGAAACCGGCTTCGTTGATGCGGAGGGCGACAGCGGACTTGTCGAGACACCCGAAAGCCAGGCCGTGAGGGACGAAGCGGCGCCGCCGCAGAGACCCAAGACCCGCAAGCCGCGCAGCAAGCCCAGATCGGTCGGCGGCGGCGGCTCCGGAGACGGCGAGACCGGCGGCCCCCCGCGCGAAGCTGCCGAATAGCAGCCTGCCGCGCCGGCGGCGGGCGCGCGAAAACAGGATCGGGCGCCGCATCCGGGCCGGGATGCGGCGCCCTTTGCGTATCCGCTCATGCCTGCGCCAGCGAACGCGCCAGCGCGCAGAACTTTTCCAGCGGCACCGTCTCGGCGCGGTCGGTAGGGGCGATGCCGGCAGCCCTGAGGCGATCCTCGATGTCGGGGGCAAGGCCCTTGAGCGCGGAACGCAGCATCTTGCGGCGCTGGTTGAAGGCGCGCGCGATGAGTTCCTGCAGGATCCGCGGATCGGCCGGAAAGCGCGGCTCGGGCAGGGCGCTCAGATGCACCACGCTGCTCGACACCTTGGGCGGTGGTGTAAAGGCGCCGGGAGGCAGATGCAGGACGATGCGCGCCTCGGCCCGCCACTGCGCCAGGATGGCAAGCCGGCCATAGGCCTTGCTGCCGGGCCGGGCGACGATGCGCTCGGCCACCTCGCGCTGGAACATCAAGGTCAGGCTGTCCCAGAACGGCGGCCACGCGGGCGGCGTCAGCCAGCGCACCAGGAGTTCGGTGCCGATATTGTAGGGCAGGTTGGCCACCACCTTGACCGGGGCCGTCAGATGCACCAGCGGGTCGATTTCCAGCGCGTCGCCCTCGATGATGGTCAGCCGCCCCGGGCAGGCGGCGGCGATCTCTTCCAGCGCCGGGATGCAGCGGCTGTCCTTTTCCACCGCCAGCACCCGGCGCGCGCCCTCGGCGAGCAGCGCGCGCGTGAGCCCGCCGGGGCCGGGGCCGACCTCGAGCACGTCGGCGCGGGTCAGGTTGCCCGCGGCGCGCGCGATCCGCGCGGTAAGGTTGAGATCGAGCAGGAAGTTCTGGCCCAGCGACTTGCGCGCCGCCAGCCCGTGGGCGGCGATCACCTCACGCAGGGGCGGCAGCGCGTCGAGGCCGCTCATGACCCGCGCGCGGCGGCCATCCGCGCCGCCATCCGCAGCGCCGCGATCAGCGAGCCCGGATCGGCCACCCCGCGCCCGGCGATGTCGAGCGCGGTGCCGTGATCGGGCGAGGTGCGCACGAACGGCAGCCCCAGCGTGACATTGACGCCGCTGTCGAAGGCCAGCGTCTTTACGGGGATGAGCGCCTGGTCGTGATACATGGCGATGGCGGCGTCGTAGCCCGCGCGCGCCGCGGCGTGGAACATGGTGTCGGCCGCCAGCGGGCCGCGGATCGCCATTCCCTCGGCTCTGAGCCGGTCGAGCACCGGCGCGATCAGCTCGATTTCCTCGCGGCCCATGCGCCCGCCTTCACCGGCATGGGGGTTGAGCCCGGCGACCGCCAGCCGCGGGGCGGTGATGGCGAAATCGGTGATCAGCGCGGCATGGGTGATGCGGATCGTGTGCTCCAGCCCCTCGGCCGTCAACGCGCCGGGGACGTCGCGCAGCGGGATATGGATCGTCACCGGCACCACGCGCAGCGGGTCGCTGGCCAGCATCATCACCACCCGCTCGACACCCGCCAGCGCGGCCAGGTATTCGGTATGGCCGGGATAGGCAAAGCCCGCCCCCTCCTGCAGCGCCTGCTTGTGGATCGGCCCGGTGCAGAGCGCCGAGGCCGCGCCCTCGCGCACCAGATCGACGCCGCGCGCGATCACGTCGATCACGCCTTGGGCATGGGTGGGGTTGGGGCGCCCCGGGGTCAGGACGCCGGTGAAGTCGTGGCGCAGCACCGGCACCCCCGCGCCAGCGCGGCGGCGGTTTCCGCCGGGTGGCCGATTTCCGCCACCGGCGTGCCCGCCGGCAGATGGCCGGGATCGCCGATCAGGAAAAACGGCACCGTGTCCCCCAGCCGCGTCCAGGCGGCGGCGGCCAGTTCCGGCCCGACGCCGGCGGGCTCGCCGCAGCTCAGCGCGACCGGCGCGGTCATTGCAACTCGACGATCCGGGCCTCGGCGCGCAGCTGTTCGAGGTAACCTTCGGCCAGCGAGGCAAGCCTCTGATTGCGCACGAAATTGGTCAGATCCTCGGGCGAGGGGCCATCGTCGCCAAGCATGGGCGAGCGCCCGCAGAGCATCAGGAATACCAGCACCTGCCCGTTCGAGCGGGTCAGATCGGTCGAGACCTCGCCGGGGTCGAGCACTTGCAGTTGGTGCGCGATGTCGGCGGGGATCTCACCCGGCGCCTTGGTTTCGCGCACCAGCACCTCGGGCGGCTGCCCCTTGGCCACGCCGTAGAGGTCGTCGCAGGTGTCGACCAGGGTGCGGACCTGGGCCGCGCGCGCCAGCGCCTTGTCGCTGCGCCCGCCGTCGATGAAATACATCGCGTACTCGATCGCCGAATATTCCGGCGTCGCCACCTCGGTTTCGGCGATGTCGCGCAACTGCAGCAGAACGATCGCCTGCTCGGTGGGCAACGGGTCGGAAACCTCGCCCGGCGCCAGCGCCAGGACAATCGGGCGCAGCGGTGCCGGCAGGTCGCTGATCGCGGTCCATTCGAGCTGCCCGCCGCGTTCGGCCGACGGTGCGGCGGAATAGCGTCGCGCGGCGTCGGCGAATTCGGCGACGCTGTTGATTTCGGCCAGTTCCTGGGCGCGTTGCTGCACCTTTTCGATCTGTTCCGGCGGCACCGGCAGCACGATTTCCGACAGCAGGACGCGCACCCCGGTGCTGCCGGCGAGTGCCAGTTTGGCGCGCTCGACATCGTCCTCGCCTACCGTGATGCTGCTGGCAAAGCGCGCGCGTATCAACTCGCGCCAGGTCACGCCCGCGCTCACGAAGGCGCGAAAGCTGCTCTCGTCGACGCCGGCCTTTTGCAGGGCGTCGATCATTTCGGCCGCGCTCATGTCGCCGCGGCTGGCAAACTCTTCCATTGCCGCCTCCATCGCGTCGCCGCTGATCTTGATGCCCGCGGCCTCGGCGGCGTCCACCTTGAGGCGGTCCTCGATCAACTGCTCCCGGGCCATCCTGACGGCATCGCCGGGAGTGCGAAAAAGCGTCAGCATGCGCGCGCGCTGCTCGATCTCGAAGCGGGTGACGGCCTTGTCGTTGACCTTGATCACAGGCTCGAAGAGCCCCTGCGCCGCGGCCGGCACCACCGGGCCGGACACAAGCGCGCAGACCAGCGCGACCGCGGCCGCCTTGAAAAGAGCAATACGCATGAACACGTCCATTCGGTTTAGTCGTTGCAGGATCTGGCGTAGCTTTGGTCGCCCGCCTTCGTGGTGAACCCCCTCAGCCCGACCGTCAAGCTGATATCGGTCGATGGCGACAGTACCGCCGAGGCGGTGAAGCGGCGCGACGCGGTCAGGCTGATCTCGACGCATTCGTTGAGATAGGTCAGCCCGACACCGGCGCGCACGCTGTCGTCCGCCACCACGTCATAGCGCCAGTTGGCGCTGCCGGTCCAGTGCTGTGACAGCCGGTAGGAGCCATCGAACATCCATTCCGAGATTGTCGCCGCGCGGTTTTCCGCCGGGTCGCGCCCGAGCCAGACATAGGTGGCGCCGAGGCTGCCCTTGTCGCTGTACCAGGCGGCGCGCGCCTCGGCCTTGGTGGTGTCGAGGCGGTCGTCAAAGAGGCTGCGCGCGGTCAGTACCAGCCCGCCACCGGTCCTGATCTGGCCGGCAACCAGCAGGTCCGAGACCTTGCCGTTGAGCCCCGAACTGGAGGTGAAGCTGTCGAGCCCGGTGGGTTCGAGCTGCTGCTCGTCGCGCACCAGCTGGCCGACGGCAAGCGCGGTTTGCAGGCCGGAGGGATCGAACCGCGTCCAGCTGACGCCCCAGGCCCCGCTCAGCCCGCGCTCGCGCCGATCCGGCGCGGTGAAGCGCGAGGTCGAAAAGAGGTTGCCCTCGTCGAATTCGACGCGGGTGCTTTCGTCGTTGGGAATGAACGGGTTGCTGCCGCCCGCCCAGGCGAGTTGCACGACCGGCTCGATCACGTTGGTGGCGCCGCCGGCGTCGGTGTTCAGCAGCGGCCAGCGCAACTCCAGCTCGGTCGAGGGGGTGAATTCGGTGGCCGAGGAGTCGCTGGTCAGCCCCGCCTGCCGGATTTCGAAATGATCCGCCGTCATGCCGGCGCGAACCTTTGCCAGCACGCCGCCGGGCAGGGTCCAGCCACGCCGCCAGTCGGCGCTGAAGGTCAGCCGCGCGACGTCGCGCCCGTCGGCCCAGATGTCGGGATCGGGCCCGTCGGTGACCAGCCCCGAGGATCGCGCATGCGAATGCGCCAGCATGCCCAGCCGGATTTCACCGCCCAGGCCCGCGGGGTGGATGCGCCGCTCCCATTCGGCGTTGCCGACGACCGTTGGCAGGGTGCTGTTGGACTCGCCCGCCCGCAGGCTGCGGAAATAGGTGAGGGCGCCGCGCACGTATTCATCGCGCCGGGCGCGCTCGATCTCGATCTCGCTGTCGAGCCGGTCCTTTTCCGAATAGGAATAGTCGAGCAGATAGGCCTTGTCGTTCACCGCCTCGATGTGGAAACGCAGCTTGAAATCGTTGCGCAGATCGAACTCGCCCTTGCCGAAGAGATAGCCGCGCCGGCCGCTGTTGCCGATATCGTCATCCGATACCGCCCCCTCGAACTCGATGCGCCCGTTGCGGAACGCCTGGCGATAGCGCAGCTCCAGCGTCCGGGTCTTGGTGGTCAGGAAGGGGGTGACGGTCAGGTCCTTGTCGTCGCCCAGGCGGATGAAATACGGCACCCGCACGCCTACCCCCAGAAGCGAAGAGTTGTGAATCGACGGCACCAGAAAGCCGGTGGCGCGATCCGAGGGTCGGGTCGGGCAGCCGCAGCCGCGGCAGATAGAAGATGGGCGTGTCCAGGACCCGCAACTGCGCGTCCTCGAAATAGAGCTGGCGCTCCTGCTGGTCGTGGATCACCCGGCGCGCGCGGATCTGCCACAGCGGCGGGCGGCCGGTCTCGCAGACCCGGCACGAGGTGACCGAGACCTTGACCAGCTGGTTGAAGCGGCCGCCGCTGCGGTCGAGTTCGCGCGCGGCGAGCTGCACATGATCGCGCATCACGATCCGGGCGCCGCGCAGGATGCCGTTCTGCATGTCCTGGTCGATCTCGCCCGAGTCGGCCAGGATCAGCATGTCGTCGCCCTCGCGGATGATGATGGGTCCGGTCAGGATCAGCCGGTCCTGGCGGCGGTCGTAGACGATGCCCTCGGCCTGCAGGCGGCGGCCGTCATAGATCGCCTCGACATTGCCGGTGGCCACCAGTCGCTCGTTGCCCTCCATGTAGACATCGTCCGCGATCAGCACCGCCGGCTGCGGTGGGGCGGTGCCCTGCGCCCGCGCCGCGGGCGGCCAGCCGGCTGCTAGCGCCAGCACCACAAGCCATATGATCGCCGCCCGCCTCATCCGTCTTCCATATGCAAAAAGAATACCCGTCGCCAACAGCAAGCCTGCCACCGGCGGCGCCCAGGCAGCCAGCACGACGGGGATTTCGCCGTTCTCGCCCAGAATTTGCGCGAAGTTGCGGATGTAGTGCAGCCCGAACCCCAGCAGCACCGCCGCCAGCACCGACACGCCGGTGTTCGCCAGCCGCGCGTGACGCATGGTGAACGCGGCCGACATCATCACCAGCGCGATCAGAAAGATCGGCGCGGCGATCTCCATCTGGTACCACATCGCATAGCGGCGGGCCGAGAACCCGGCCTGTTCGAGCTGGTCGATGAAGGCCGGCAGATCCCAGATCGGAATGAATTCGGGCTTGCCGAAGCTGTCGAGGATGCGGTCCTGGGTCAGGGCGGTGGAGAGCCGCATCGTCGCGGTCTCGACGGCGCTGGCCTCGGGGTTGCCGCCCTGCGAGAGATCCCAGGTCTTGGCGCCATAGAGCATCCAGCCGCCGCCATCGAGCCGCGCCGTGCGCGCGGTGATGCGCTTTGCCGGCGTGCCGTCGGGATCGAAATCAAGAAAGGTGGTGTCGAAGAGGACCGAGAGGTCGGAACTGGCGCGTTCGGCATGGATGACGGTCTGCCCCTCGGGCCCGCCCTGACGCAGCCAGAGGCCCTCGGAGGCAATCACCAGGATCGCCGCGCCACCGCCGTAATGGCTGTTGACGAGATCGTTGTGACGCTTGGAGGACGCGGCGACGATGGGGTTGAGCATGGTCACCGACAACACCCCGATCAGCCCCACCACCGCCAGCGGTGCGGCGAGGCTGCGCAGAGCCGAGCGGCCGGTGGCGCGCACCACCACCAGTTCGGACGAGCGCGCCATCCGCACGAACAGCGCCACCGTCGCCAGCACCACCACCAGCGGCAGGATTTCGTAGTTCGAGGCCGGCACGTTCAGCAGCACGATGCGCAGCACCTCGCCGAAAGGCAGGCTGGGAAAGTCCTGCAATTCGTCGACGAGGTCGATCAGCAGAAGCAGCACCAGAAAGATCGAGAAGACCAGCGCGAAGGACCACATGAACCTGCGGGCGAAATAGCGATCGAGGATCATGCCGCCCCCCCTTGCGGACGCCACCGCCACCGGGCGGGCCGGCGCCACAGATCGGGTCGGGCAGAGAGCAGCAGCAGCACCGCGGCGATGGCAAGACCGGCGGCCGCCGGCAGATACATCAGCGGCCATGCCGCCGCCTTCGCCAGTACCACTCCGGTAACCGCCCCCTCGATCAGCTTGACCCCGATCAGCAGCACGAAGGCCGCGACCACCTGCCACCAGACGCCGAACCGGCTGAACCCGCCCAGAAGCAGCGTGGCGAACCCTATGAGCGCCGCCACGACGCACATCAACGCCTGGGCAAAGCGGGTGTGCAGCGCATATTGCACCTCTCCCGGGGTGGCGCCGGTCCTTTTCGCCACCGCTTCGGGCCGCAGGATCAGATCGGCGGTGGGCGCGAACTCGACCCTGTTCAGGCTCGCGGGGTTCTGCGCGATCAGCCGGCTGATGTCGTAGGAGAAATCCTCGAAATGGGTGGTAAAGAGCCGCTGGCCCCTGGGCCGCAGGGTTTGCGCCAGCCCCTTGACCATCACCAGCTTGGTGCCGCCGCCTTCCTGCACCAGATAGGCCAGCGAAGAGGTATAGGTCATCGGGCTTTCGGGGTCGCGGCGATCCGACAGAAAGACGTCGCGCAGCGCGCCCCCGGGGGTGATGTCGCGGATGTAGAAGGTGATGCCGGGGGCGGGGTGCAGGAACTCTCCTTCCTCCAGGAACCGCGCCGAGATGCTCTGGCGGACCTCGGCCTCGCGCTGGCGCAGCTCGCTCAGGCTGAGCGGGATCAGGTAGTGGCTCAGGAGCGACATGATCAGTGCGATGATCGCTCCGAAGACGGCGGCCGCGCGGATGAGCCGCCAGGGCGAATACCCCGTGGCCTGCACCACCGTCAGTTCGCTCTCGTTGGCCAGTCGGTTGGTGACATATACCGCCGCCGCGAAGGTGGCGATCGGCAGGACGATGCCGATGACGCCGGGCAGGGTCAGCGCGGTGAATTCCAGAAACACCCAGGCCGGCTGGCCGTCGCCGATCAGGCGGTCGAACATCCGCACCGCCTTGTTGATCCAGAAGATCGACACCAGAACCAGCGCGAAGAATCCGAACAGCACCATGAATTGCGACAGCATGTACCTGTCGAATCTGGTCACGCTCTACCCCCAAGGCGTACTGCTTTGAAGCAGCCTAACGGAATTGGCGGCGCGGGAAAACTGCTAACTGGCCAAGCCCGCGAGGCCGCGTTAGGAGTGTGGGAAAGCTGCGCAACCAGGAGCCGCCGATGACCGTCCTTCCGACCGTGACCTTTTCCGAAACCGACACCGACAGCCTGGCCGGGTTCGAGGGCCGCGTTGGCGTCTTCGTCACCCCCGAAGGCGCGCTCGACGCCGCCGGACGGCGGGCCAACCGGCTGACCCGGGGCGCGCTCAAGCGGCTTGTGGACGATGTCGGCTGGGCCAAGCTGAAGCCGGGCGAGATGCGCAGCCTCGACTGGCCCGCCGGCATGGCGGCGCGCGCGCTCGACGTGGTGTGCCTGCCGCGCCGCGCCGGCGCGGGCGACACGCGCAAGGCCGGCGCGGCGCTCGGCAAGGCCGCGGACGGGGCGGCAGTGCTGGTCATGGCCGGCCCGGTGCGTCATGCCGCCGAACTGGTGCTGGGGCTGGTGCTGCGCGCCTATGCCTTCACCGCCCACAAGACCGAAGACGCCAGGGACCCGGGCGCGGTGACGGTGATGTGTGCCAAGCCCGACGATCTGCGCGCCGCCGCCGCCCCGCGCCTTGCCGCCGCCCGGGGCGTGTACCTGACCCGTGATCTGGTCAATGAGCCGGCCAACCACCTGACCACCACCGAGTTCGCCCGCCGCATCGAGGGGCTGAAGGACGCGGGCGTCAAGGTGACGATCCTCGACGAGGCCGCGATGGCAAAGCTCGGCATGCATCTGCTCTTGTCGGTGGGGCAGGGCAGCGACAGCCCCTCGAAACTGGCGGTGATGGAATGGTCGGGCGGCGAAAAGGGTGCCGCGCCGCTGGCGCTGGTGGGCAAGGGCGTGGTCTTTGACACCGGCGGCATCTCGATCAAGCCGGCGCTGGGGATGGAAGAGATGACCATGGACATGGGCGGCGCCGGCGTGGTGACCGGGGTCATGGCCACGCTCGCCGCGCGCAAGGCGCGCGCCAACGTGGTGGGCCTCGTCGGGCTGGTCGAGAACATGCCCTCGGGCCGGGCCACCCGCCCCGGCGACGTGGTCGCCTCGATGAAGGGCGATACTGTCGAGATCATCAACACCGACGCCGAGGGCCGCCTCGTGCTGGCTGATGTGCTGTGGTACGCGCAGGAGCACCACAAGCCCGCCGCCATTGTCGACCTCGCGACGCTCACCGGCGCCATCATCATCGGGCTGGGTCACGAAAAGGCCGGGGTATTCGCCAATGACGACGCCTTTTGTGCGGCCTTCCTCAAGGCGGCGGACACCGAGGGCGAGGGCGCCCGGCGGATGCCGCTGGGCGAGGCCTACGACAAGCAGCTCAAATCGCAGATCGCCGACCTCAAGAACGTGGGCGGCCGGCCGGCGGGCTCGATCACCGCAGCGCAGTTCCTGCAGCGTTTTGTCGCCGAGGGCTGCCCCTGGATCCATCTCGACATCGCCGGCGTGGCGCGGGTCGGCGAAGAGACCGAACTGGCGCCCAAGGGTGCGACCGGCTGGGGCGTGCGGGCGCTCGACCGGCTGATCGCGGAGCGTTTCGAGGCCGGCTGATGGGGGCGGTCTATTTCTATCACCTGACCCGCCGGCCGCTCGAGGCGACGCTGCCGGTTCTGCTGGGCAAGGCGCGGGCAGCGGGCTGGCGGGTGGCGGTGCGCGGGGTCGATGCGGTCCGGATGGAGTGGCTCGACGAAAAGCTCTGGCTCGGGCCGGACGAGGCGTTTCTGCCCCACGGGCTGGCCACTGCGCCGCATGCGGCGCGCCAGCCGGTCCTGCTGACCACCGGCACCGACAGCGTCAACGACCCCCAGTGCCTGATGACGATCGACGGTGCCGAGGTGGCGGTTGAGGAAGTACGCCGCCTGGAACGGGTCTGCGTTCTCTTCGACGGCCATGACGACGCCGCGAAGGACATCGCGCGCGGCCAGTGGGCGGCGCTCACTCAGGCAGGTTGCGCGGCGCAATACTGGTCCGAGGAAAGCGGGCGGTGGGAGATGAAGGCCGAGGCGCCGGCGGGGGCGAGGGGTAACAGGATACATGTCCAGAGTAACCTTTCCTTTAGGAGAGTCCGTCGGTATTCGTGACGCATGACAGTTGTGAGCCATCCTCTGCCGGGCACCATCGTTCGTGTCGATCTGAGTGACGGCTTTCGGCCACCAGAAATGGTGAAAAAGACGGCCAGTCGTCGTGCTTTCCCCACCGATCAAGGGACGTCAGCAGCTTTGCACTATCGTTCCGTTGAGTACGACCGCACCCAGAACCTTGCTTCCACATCACATGGAAATTGCTTTCGATCCGCCACTTCCATACCCCTACCAGACGCCGACGGCGTGGCTAAAGGGCGATATCGTCTTGACGGTTGCATTTCATCGCCTTCGGTTGCTCTTTGATCGTAAGCAGGCAGGACAACGTATGTACGATGTGCGGGTTTTGGACCCGGACGTCTTTGAGAAGGTCAAGAATTGTGTCAGATATGGACTCGGTTTGTGAATTGATTGTTTAGCACTGACCACTTATATGATGGGTGTCGCCGGTAGCACCGGCATTTAAGTCCACCGAAAGGTGGCCTCTGCGAAAAGGTGATTGCAAGCCATTCGCAGCGACTAAAAGGCCCCGCCTTGGCGGGGCCTTTCTGTCCTTTGGCCAATTCGTCTGCTATTTCCGGTGCCCATGTCAGTAAAAACCGGCCCGCACCTCTTGAGGGAGAAGCGGCGCGGGCCGGGATACACCGGGCCTATTCGGGCCGGGTGTAAACCTTGTCGGGGTCGAGGTCGTAGCTCCACGGCAGGCCGGAGTTCTTCCAGCCGTCCTTGAGCCGCCAGGGCCCGTTGGGATGGTCCTTGACGGTGTCGCCCTCGAAGCCGTCGACCACGACATGGACCTGTTCCAGGCCGAGCCCCGACAGTGCCATGGCCGAGGGTGCGCCGCGGGTGCCGCCCGAGCGGCACATGAGGATCACCGGCGTCGAGGTGTCGAGCCCGCGGGCCGCAAGCGCAGCCATCACGCCGTCGGCAAAGCCGGGGTTTCTCTCCATCGCGAGGACGGGCTTTTTCGGGTTCCACTTCGCCGGGTTGACCAGCATGTAGGGCACGTTCACATCGACGATGTCGGTAAAGCCCGTGAACATGATCTCGACGGGTTCGCGCACATCGACGAAGAGCACCTTGTCGCCCATGTCCTGTTTCATGTCATAGGCCTCCTGCGAGGTCAGGTAGAGGCCCCATTCGGTCTGATTTGCGGGATCTTCGGGCTCGGGCGCGGCGAAAGCGGGCAGCGACGGCGCGGCCAGCGTGGCGGCGAGCAAGAGGGCGGCAAGACGGCGGTTCATCGGCTCCCCCCTCAGAACGACAGCAGGCGGGTGTCGTCGGCCAGAAGCCGCGCCGCCATCGCCGGCGGCATGGCCACGCCGATGCCGTCGAGCAGCGCCTCGGGGCCCACTTCCTTGTTGGGCAGGTAGAGCGCGCAGACCTCGACCATGCCGCCCTCGGCCATGATCATCTGCATCAGCTTTTGCGGGCTCATCCCCTGGGGCTTTTGCGGCGCGGTGGCGGCCTCGGGCGCGTCCTTCAGCGCCAGATCGCCGCCGGGGCCGCAAAGCAGCGTATAGGTGGCCGAGCCCTGCTTGAGCGCCTGCATGGTCAGAACCATGCTCATCAGCTGGGTCTGGGGCTCTTCGCTGGTCAGGACGGTCACGAGGGCCGGCGTATCGTCGGCAAGGGCGGGCGCGGCAAGCGCGGAGGCGGCCAGGACGGCCGCGGCAAGGTATCGACGCATGAAATTCATCCCCTTCGGTGTCGGTGTCGCCCCTTTCTAGCGTGCGTGCGGCAGGCGGGCTTTGACACAGAGCAATTGAATATCAAATTTTGAATATGAAATCCTCAGCGCGTCAGAATCAGCCGGTTGCCGGCGATCTCGACGCTCGAGAAGCGTTGCAGGTAGTCCATCCCCAGAAGCGAGCGGTCGAGCGCGCCCTCGTTGACCACCGCGCGCACGCGCTCGTCGGCGAAGGGGCCGATCGCCAGCCGGTCGAGCCGCACCGGCGCGGTGCGCACCTCGCCGTTGGCGGTGATGGCGCGTCCGACATAGACGAGGCCGGCGGTGTCGATCCCGACCCGCCGGGCGTCGCGTTCGCTCAGCACGATCTGACTGGCGCCGGTGTCGATGACGAAGTTGACCGGTGTGCCGTTCACGTCCGCGGTCAGGTAGTAATGCCCGTCAGGCGCGCGCGGCACCTCGATGCGTCCGGCTTCGCTCAGCACCACCGGCCGGGGCGCACGGTCTGACGGATGTCGCCCCAAAGCCCCACCGCGGCGATGACGCCGACAAAGATCAGCCCCCACACCAGCGCCTGCTGGGTGACGCGGCCCAGCGAGTTGCGGTTTTGCGCAAAGAACCACAGCATGACCGCGCCGCCGAGCAGCACGAGGTAAAAGAGGCGGGCATATTCGAAATCGCTCATGGCTCGCATATAAGGGCGCGGGCGGGGCGGGGAAAGGCCGGCGGGGCTATGGACCCGCCAACCCGACGCCCCTGAGCCCGTCGAGCACGAACTGCACCGCCAGCGCCGCCAGCAGCATGCCCAGAAGGCGGGTGGTCACGTTGATGCCGGTGCGCCCCAGCGCACGCTCCAGAAGCCCGGCGGAGAGAAACAGCACCAGCACCAGCACCAGCACCGCCAGCGTCATGCCGAGCACCAGCGCCAGCCCCGCGATGCCCGGATGCTGGCCGGTGAGCAGGATCACCGAGGCAATCGAGCCCGGCCCGGCAATGAGCGGGATCGCCAGCGGAAAGATCGAGGGGTCGTCGCCCTCGTCCTCTTCGGCGCGCCCGGCCGCGCCCTCGCGCCGCCTGGTGCGCCGCTCAAACAGCATGTCGAGGGCGGTGAGAAAGAGCAGCATCCCCCCGGCGATGCGGAAGGCCGGCATCGAGATGCCGACAAAGCCCAGCACTGCCTCGCCGAACGCGCCGAACACCGCTAGGATCAGCGCCGCGCCGATGCAGGCCCTGATCGCCACCGCACGGCGCCGGGCCGGGGCCATGCCCTGGGTCAGCGCGACGAAAATCGGCGTCATGCCGATGGGGTCGATGATCACGACCATGGTGACGAACGCGGTGATCAGAAAGGCGGTGTCCATGCGCCCTTATCGCCGAAACCCGCCCTGGCGTCCATGCCGGGGCGGCGGGGGCGACTCACCCGGGAACGCGCGTCCCTGCTGCCCTGCGGCACATCGCACTGGCTCGGTTTCATTTCCGCCCCGGCCTTCGAGCCGGGGCCCTTGCGCCGGTCGGGCGGGGCCCCGGGTCGAGCCCGGGGCGGGTGTTTTCCAATTGATCGCGGCCCGCCCTATCCCCCCGCCGCCTCGAGCCGCTGGAGCGCCTCCATCCACAGCGTCTCGGCGCGCTCGATCCCGGCCTCGGCCTCGGCGAATTTCCTTTGCCAGGCTTCCATGTCGGCGGCACTCGCGGTATCATAGAGCGCGGGATCGGCCAGACGGGCGGCGATGCGTTCACGCATGTCGTTTAGCTTTTCGACCCGGTCCTCGCACCGGCGCACCTCCTGGCGCAGGGCCGGCAGGGCGGTACGGTCGGGGCGTCTGGGCTTTTCCGGTTTCGGTGCCGGTTTTGCGGGCTCCTCTGCGCCGAGCAGCATTCGCCGGTAGCTTTCCAGATCGCCGTCGTATGGCGCGACGCGGCCGCCCTGCACCAGCCACAGCCGGTCAGCCACCAGCCCCAGCAGGTGCATGTCGTGGCTGATCAGGATCACCGCGCCTGAATAGGCGGTCAGCGCCTCGACCAGCGCCTCGCGGCTTTCGATGTCGAGGTGGTTGGTAGGCTCGTCGAGGATCAGCATGTGGGGCGCGTCGAGCGTGGCCAGCATCAGGCTGAGCCGCGCCCGCTGCCCGCCCGAAAGCCGCGCTGCCTGGGTCTCGGCCTGCTCGGCGCCGATGCCGAAACCGCCAAGCTGTGCGCGCAGCCGTGCCGGCGGGGTGTCGGGGCGCAGGCGGCGCAGATGGTCGAGCGGGGTCTCATCGGCGCGCAGCTCGTCAAGCTGGTGCTGGGCGAAATAGCCCACCCTGAGCCGCGCGGCGGTATGCACGCGCCCCGCCATCGGCGCCAGCCGGCCGGCCAACAGCTTGGCCAGCGTCGACTTGCCCTCGCCGTTGCGGCCCAGAAGCGCGATGCGGTCGTCCTGGTCGATGCGCAGATCGAGCCCGCTGAGTACCGCCTTGCCGTCATAACCGGCCGCCGCGCCTTCGAGGCGCAGGATCGGCGGCGAGAGTTCCTCGGGTTCGGGAAAGGTGAAGGCGCGCAGAGCGGCCTCCTGCGGGCGGGTGACGGGCTGCATCCTGGCCAGCGCCTTCAGCCGCGCCTGCGCCTGTTTGGCCTTGTCGGCCTTGTAGCGGAAGCGGTCGACATAGGATTGCAGATGCGCGCGCCGCGCGTCCTGTTTCCTGGCCTCGGACGTGGCGGCGGCGAGGCGGGCGGCGCGGGTCTCGGCAAAGCGGTCGTAGCCGCCCTGATAGAGGCTGAGCTTGCGGTCCTCCAGATGCAGGATCGCGCCCACCGCGCGGTTGAGCAGGTCGCGGTCGTGGCTGATGACGAGGGCGCTGTGGGGATAGCGCGCGAGATAGCTTTCGAGCCACAGCGCACCCTCGAGGTCGAGATAGTTGGTGGGCTCGTCCAAGAGCAGCAGGTCGGGTTCTGAGAACAGCACCGCCGCCAGCGCCACCCGCATCCGCCAGCCGCCCGAAAAGGCCGAACACGGCATTGCCTGTTCGGTCTCGGTGAACCCCAGCCCCTTGAGGATCGTCGCCGCGCGTGCCGGCGCCCCCCAGGCGTCGATATCCGCCAGCCGGGTCTGGATCTCGGCGATGCGCGCGGGATCGGTGGCGGTTTCGGCCTCCTGCATCAGCGCCGCACGCTCGGTGTCGGCGGCCAGCACGGTGTCGATGAGCGAGACCTCGCTGCCCGGCACCTCCTGGTCGACGCCGCCGATGCGGGCGCGGGCGGGCAGGTCGATGCGACCCCCGTCGAGCGCGAGTTCCCCCGGATGAGGCGGAAAAGGGTGGTCTTGCCGGTGCCATTGCGGCCAACCAGCCCGACCTTGTGGCCCTGCGGTATCGTGGCCGAGGCGCGCTCGAAAAGCGGCCGCCCGGCCATGGCAAAGGAAATGTCGTCGATGCGCAACATGGGGGCGGCATGCCCGATGCGCGGGCGGGCGTCAATCGCGGCTTTTCAAAGCCTGCCCCCCATGCTATCGCGGCCGCGATCCATTGCGCGGGCGGGCTGTGCCCGGCGCCACATATACTTGAAAACGAGAGGCTGACATGGCTTTGGAACGCACGCTGAGCATCATCAAACCCGATGCCACCACCCGCAACCTGACCGGCAAGATCAACGCCAAGTTCGAGGATGCGGGGCTGCGCATCGTGGCCCAGAAACGCATCAGGCTGACCAAGTCGCAGGCGGGCGTCTTTTACGCCGTGCACAAGGAGCGCCCGTTCTATGACGAGCTTTGCACCTTCATGGCCTCCGCCCCGGTAGTGGTGCAGGTGCTCGAGGGCGAGAACGCCATCGCCAGAAACCGCGAGGTGATGGGCGCCACGAACCCCGCCGAGGCGGCGCCGGGCACGATCCGCGCCGAGTTCGCGGAATCGGTCGGCGAGAACTCGGTCCACGGCTCGGACGCGCCCGAGACCGCCGCGGTCGAGATCGCCTATTTCTTTTCGGGCCTCGAACTGGTCGGCTGACGCCGGCATATCCCGAAAGAACCGTCAACGGGCCG
This sequence comes from Roseovarius sp., assembly GCA_027493545.1. Taxonomy (GTDB): domain Bacteria; phylum Pseudomonadota; class Alphaproteobacteria; order Rhodobacterales; family Rhodobacteraceae; genus Roseovarius. The sequence goes on from JAOSKR010000002.1 coordinate 308,623, forward strand.
CTTCCCGCGCTGGGGGCGGCCTTTTTCATTCCGTCAGATCGCGGCGAAGTCGTTGAAGACCCGTGCCGGGATGGTCCGCGGCGCGGTCGGCAAGGGTTTGGCGCGGGTTTCGGGTTTGGCCTGCCCGCCGTTGCCGGGCTGGGGGGATGGTTTGGCCATGGTCGGCTCCTTGGCTGTGTTACAGCCCCGCCCAGCTCACACCGGTGCGGCGCTATGTCGCAAGCGTTTCATGCTTACGATTGAATTCAAGCGTTTTTTTGACCGGACTCGTGCCTGATCCGGGATTTCGTTGCCGAATTGTCAACAATTCGCCTGACTGACCAGGTTATGCGCGCTCATGGAAACGATCCGTCGTGTCCGGCGCCAATTCGATGCCTCCCCGGGGGCAAAATGGTCCCCCCCAGGGTGTGTCGCTACATATCGGACGTTTTCCCGTCCCCGCCGCCGAAGCCCGCGCCCCGCCGAGCAACCCATCCGATGCGATCTGCAATCGCGGCGGGCAGGGACCGGAGCGGTCAGCGAAGGGGATTGGACGGTATGGGGCGGCGCGAAAAAGGCGCCGCTGCCGGGGCATGGCGCCTTGTTGCGTGCCGATCCCGGTCCGGCGGGTCAGCCCTTGGCGGCGTCCGCTGCCGGCGCGGCTGCGGCCGGTTGCTGCGGACGCGGGCTCTGTTGCGGCTGCTGGCCCTGCTGCGGCTGCTGGGCCTTGGGCTTGCCGTTGAGCGGGTCGTCCTGGCGCTGCACCGAGCCTTCGAAATGGGCGCCGGATTCGATCGCGATGGTCTTGTGGATGATGTCACCCTCGACCCGGGCGGTCGAGGTCAGGCGGACCTTGAGCCCCCGCACCCGGCCGACAATGCGGCCGTTGACCACGACGTCGTCGGCAATCAGCTCGCCGCGGATGGTGGCGCCCTCGCCCACGGTCAGCAGATGCGCGCGGATGTCGCCCTCGACGGTGCCTTCGACCTGGATATCGCCGGTGGTCTTGAGGTTCCCGGTCACGGTCAGATCCGACGACAGCACCGACGCCGGCGGCTTGGCCTTGGGGGCGGAGGCGCGGAATTCGGTCGATGCGGCATCACCGCGCTGCGGATCCCCTCCCCGGTCGGGCAGGGGCAATTTGCCCGCGCTCTCGGACTTGGGGGCGGGGTCGTTGATCTTGCTCTTAGAAAACATTTCTCGCAGCCTTGATGTAGGTCATTGGGTTGACGGCCTTGCCATCGACACGGACCTCGTAGTGTAGATGCGTGCCCGTGGAACGTCCAGTGTTGCCCATATCACCGATCCGGTCCCCGCGCGAGACCCTTTGGCCCTTCTTCACGCGAATGCGCGACATGTGGGCATAGCGGGTCTCGAATCCGAAATCGTGCTTGATCGTGACCAGCCGGCCGTAACCCGACTGCCATTTGGCGTGGGTGACGACGCCGTCGGCGGTGGCGTAGATCGGGGGCGCCGTGATCGCCGGCGAAATCGGTGCCGCTGTGCATCCGTCCCCAACGGGTGCCGAAACCGGACGTATAGCGGAAGCGTGACTTGACCGGGATTGCCAGCGGCACCTTCTGCGCGGCGATGCGGTAGAGGTTCAGCCGGTCCATCCGGTCGAGGATGCGGTTGGCGCGCAGCGTCTCGGGCGTAGGCTCCTCGCCGCGGGTGGAAAAGGTCAGCGGCAGCGACGGCCCACCCATCCCCGAATAACCGCGGCGGACGGTATCGAGCATGTATTCGGTATCGAGCCCGGCGGCGCTGAACATCTTTCTGAGCGGTTCGACCGAGATTGTCATGGCATCTTCGAGTTGCCGGAAGATGTGGTCGTTCTGATCCTGCATCAGCCGGATCCGGGTCGCCATCTCGTCGGCCTCGCGCAACGCCAGAGCGGCGCTTTCGCCGATCTGGTCGCGTTCGCGCGCGGTGTCGGCCAGCGCCGAGGTCAGGACCTGCAGTGTCGCGTCGGCAACCGGGCTGTCGCCGCCCGGCAGGGCGTCGGGGCGGCTTTCGCGCAACGCCTGGGCGAGTTGTCCCGCCTCGGCGCGGGCGGCGTCGCGTTCCTTCATGGTGCGTCGCAGGGTCGACTGGATCACCTCGATTCCGGTCTCCATCTCGCGCCGCCGCGTCTCGGAGGCCAGAAGCTGGGTCTGCATCGACGAGATCTGTCCCAGCGCCGAGTTGAACCGTTCCTGCGCTGCCACGGCCTCGTGCGCGCGCAGGTCGCGCTCGGCCTCGAGCGCGTTGAGGCGGGCCTCGTAGGTGCGCTGGTCGCGCCTGGCCTGATCGCGGAAATTGCCCGAACCGATCGAATCCATCAGCAGGATCGCGGTGGCCACGATCGTCCAGCCGACCACGACCGAAACCCCCACGACCGCGATCAGCTGCGTGCCGGAACGCAGGCGGATGAAGCGGGTGTCGCTGTCGGAGCGCAGGAATACGCGGCGTTCGGGCAATCTGGCTTGCAGCCGGGCGTCGAACTTGATTGCGAGCCGTCTTCGCACGTCACCTCGTCCCGTTGTTTCTGTCCCCGGTGCCGCCGCTTGTTGTTGGCCGTTATTTCGGCAGCCTCCTGCGTGATTACCCACAGCCCTCCGGTCGGGCAAGACTTTTGCCCCTTTCGGGGGGCGCGATTCGGGCAATTTTTCGAAATGTTGGCGGAATCTCGCCGATGGTCGGGCCGGGGATGCCCCGGCGCGGGGGCGGGGATTACAGCGCGCGGACCGCCTCGAGCACCGCCTCGGCATGGCCGGGCACCCTGACCCGGGGCCAGACGCGGATCACTCGCCCGTCGCCTCCGATCAGCACGGTGGTCCGCTCGATACCCATGAACTTGCGCCCGTAAAGGCTTTTTTTCCCTCCACACGCCGTAGCGTTTGCAGACGTCGCCGGTGGTATCCGACAGGAGCGGAATGCCGAGCCCGTGCTTGTCACGGAACCGGTCGTGGCTCGCCACGCTGTCGCGCGAGATGCCGAAGACGCGCGCCCCCGCGGCCTCGAACGCCGCCGCATGTTCGGTAAAGGCCAACGCCTCCTGGTGCAGCCCGAGGTGTCGTCGCGCGGATAGAAGAACAATACCACCGGCGCCGGGCGCAGCGCCGACAGCGTTACCTGCCCGCCGCCGTCGCGGGGCAGGGTGAAATCGGGGGCGAGCGAGTCGGGTTTCAGCATGGCATTGATCCTCGTTGCGAATTCTGGGCTGTATATAGAGGGGAAGGGGCCGGAACACAGTGCCAAAGACAGGCCGCGGATTGACCGAGAACAGCACAGAGCCGGAGCGCCGCCCGCGCGCAAGAGCGACGCGCGGAAGGCGCGCCGTGCGGGCGGGTCTTTGGAGCGGCGCCGGTTTGCTGGCGCTGGCGCTGGCGCTGGCGGTCGCGGTGGCGGCGCTGATCGGCACGCGCATCACCGCGCCCGAGTGGCTGCGCGAGCGCATTGCGGCACGGGTCGAACGCGGCATCGACGGGATGTCGATCGGCTTTGGCGAGCTCTCCTTCGTGCTCGGGGACGATTGGGTGCCCAAGCTGGCGCTGCAGCGGGTGGTGATCCGCGACGCCACGGGCACGCCGGTGGCGCGGCTGTCAGACCTGCGCGGCTCGCTGGCGTTGGGGCCGCTCCTGCGTGGCGAACTGCGCCCGGGCCGGATCAGTCTCTCGGGGGCGCGGGTGACGCTCAGGCGCGCCATTGACGGTGTGGTGGGGCTGAGCGTGGGAGAGACGCCCGGCACCGTGGAAGAGGCCGAAACCGTCGCTGCGCTGATCGGCCAGGCCGACGCGTTCTTCCAGCGGCCGGAATTCGCCGCGCTGGAGTCGGTGCTGGCCGACAACCTGACCCTGCGGTTCGAGGATGCGCGCGTCGGCAAGGCATGGACGGTCGATGGCGGGCGCATCGCGATCAGGCGCGACGGCAATGACCTGGAAATCCGGTCGGATTTCGCGCTTCTGGGCGCGCGCGACTATGCCACCACGCTGGCAATGTCGTATGCCAGTCGCATCGGCGAGATGGCGGCGGATTTCACCATCGATTTCGAGGACATGCCGGCTGGCGACATTGCCGGGCAATCGCCGGCGCTGACCTGGCTGGCGGCGCTCGATGCGCCGATCTCGGGCTCGATTCGGGCCGGGATCGACGGGGCCGGCCGGCTGGGTCCGCTGCGGGCGGAGCTGGAAATCGGCGCCGGCGCGCTGCATCCCACCCCGGGCGCGGTGCCGGTCGTGTTCGACCGCGCCGGCAGTCGCTTTACCTACGAGCCCGCCGACCATCTGATCCGCTTCCACGCGCTCGAGGTCGAAAGCAAATGGATTACCGCTCGGATCGAGGGCCGGGCCCGGCTTGCCGGGATGGAGGATGGCTGGCCCGACGCCCTGATCTCGCAGTTCCGGTGGGCGAGGTCGCGGCCAACCCGATGCAGCTTTACCCTGCTCCGGTGATGCTGGAAGGCGCGGGCCTGAGCATGCGCCTGACGCTTGATCCCTTCCACGTCTCGGTGGGCGAGCTGAGCCTGTCGGATCGCGGCCACACCTTTGTCGCAAGCGCCGAAATCCGCGCCGGACCGAAGGGCTGGCATGCGAGCGTCGACGGCCGCCTGCCGGGGATCGCCTCCGACCGGCTGATGGAACTCTGGCCCGAGAGTCTGGCGTCCAAGACCCGCGCCTGGATCAAGAAGAACGTCATCGCCGCCACGCTGAGCGATATCCAGGTCGCGCTGCGATCGGAACCCGGGCACAAGCCCGACCTGTCGCTGGGCTTCGATTTCGCCGGTCTCTCGACGCGCTTCCTCAAGGATGTGCCCCCGATCGAGGACGCGCGCGGGCACGCGATCATCGAGGACAACCATTTCGTCATCATCGCCCATGAGGGCCATGTCACTGCCGCCGAGGGCGGGCGCGTCGATATCGCCGGGTCGAGCTTTGATGTCCCGGACCTGCGCATCAAGCGCGGACCCGGCAAGGTGCGGCTGCGCACGCAGAGCACCATCACCGCCGGGCTGTCGCTTCTGAACGAAGAGCCGTTCCGCTTTCTCGACAAGGCCGGGCGTCCGGTGACGCTGGCCGATGGCACCGCGCGGCTGAAAGGCACGCTCGATTTCCTGGTCAAGGACGATCTCACCCCCGAGGAGGTGGCCTTCGAGGTGACCGGCCGGCTCAGCGACGTGCGCAGCGAGAAGCTGCTCGAGAAGCGGGTGATCGCGGCCTCGGATCTGGGGCTTTCGGCCGACCGTTCCGAGCTGAGGATTGCCGGCGAGGGGCGCGTCGGCCGGGTGCCCTTCGACGGGCGTTTCGCGATGCCGCTGACCGCGGGCAGCAAAGGGCAGGCGCATGTCGAGGGACGCATCGAGCTTTCAGAGCGCTTTGCCGACGAGTTCCGCATCGGCCTGCCACCGGGCAGCCTGTCCGGCGCGGGATGGGGCGAGGTCACGATCGACTTTGCCGCCGGGGCGCCGCCGGCCTTTCGGCTTGAAACCGACATGGCCGGGCTGGCGCTGCGGTTGCGGCCGCTGGGCTGGGCGCTGGGTGCCGCCGAAACCGGCCGGCTGGTGGTGGCGGGCTCCCTGGGCCGCCCGCCCGCCGTCGATCGCCTTGTGCTCGACGCCGCCGGGCTGCGCGCCGAAGGGTCGGTCACGCTCGATGCCGGCGGCAACCTGCAGCGGGCCGGTTTCGAGCGGGTGCAGCTTGATGACTGGCTCGACGCGCCGGTCGATCTGGTCGGGCGGGGGCCGGGGCGCGCGCCGCTGGTGCGGGTGACCGGCGGCGAGATGGACCTGCGCCGGATGAGCCTGGGCGGCGAGGGTGAGGGCGAGGGTGCCGGCGGGACGCGGGAGACGCGCGGGCCGGTGTCGTTGCGGCTGGACCGGCTGCGGGTCTCCGACAAGATCGAACTCACGGATTTCGGCGCCGAACTCGACCTCGCGCAGGGCATCAGGGGCACCTTTTCGGGGCAGGTCAACGGACAGGCGCCGATCACCGGCCAGGTCGTGCCCGGCGGTGGGCGCGGCGTCTTCGTCATCCGGTCGCAGGACGCGGGCCGGGTGCTGCGCGCGGCCGGCCTCCTGAAGCAGGCGCGCGACGGCAGGATGTCGCTGGTGCTGACCCCCGGCCGCGGCACGGATGTTTTTGAAGGCAAGCTCACCGTCGACAACCTGCGGGTCAAGGACGCACCGGCGATGGCGGCGTTGCTCAACGCGCTCAGCATCGTCGGCATTCTCGAGCAGCTGGCCGGCGAGGGCATCCATTTCGCCCGGGTCGAGAGCGACTTTCAGATCGCGCCCGACCGGGTGACGATCTACAAGGCCAGCGCGGTCGGCGCGTCGATGGGGATTTCGGCCGAAGGCTACTATTGGCCCAAATCCGAGCGCATCGATCTCGAAGGGGTGATTTCGCCGGTCTATGCCGTGAACGTGCTGGGCGGGTTTCTGTCGCGAAAGGGCGAGGGGTTTTTGGGCTTCACGTATTCGCTGAAAGGCGCGGCCAGTGCGCCACAGGTGCGGGTGAACCCGCTTTCGGTGTTCACGCCGGGGATGTTTCGCGAGATATTCCGCCGTCCGCCGCCGATGCGAGCCGGACCGAGCCTGCCCGCGACCGACGACACAACCGGCCCGGGGCCCGGCCCGCTGCGGCCCGGACAGGATCGCTGATGCAGCTTTCGGATTTCGATTTCGACCTGCCCGAGCGGCTGATCGCGACGCGTCCGGCGCGCCCGCGCACCGCCGCGCGGCTCTTGGTGGCCGAGGGCGCGGCCATCACTGACGCCACCGTCGCCGATATCGGCCGCTGGCTGCGCCCCCGGCGACCGCCTGGTGCTGAACGACACCCGTGTCATCCCCGCGCGCCTTTCGGGGCGGCGGGCACGGCAGGGGGCGGCGGGGCAGACCGAGGCACGCATCGAGGTCACGCTTCTGGAGCCGCGCGCCGATGGCACCTGGGCGGCGATGGTCAAGCCGCTGAAAAAGCTCCGTGTCGGCGAGACGGTACGCTTTGGCGCCGGGCTCGAGGCTCGGTGCACGGCCAAGGCCGAGGGGCTGGCGGCGCTGCGCTTCAACCTTGCCGGGGCCGAATTCGACGCCGCCCTCGATGCCGCCGGCGCGATGCCTCTGCCGCCCTACATCGCCGCCCGCCGCGCCGCCGACGCGCAGGACCGCGAGGACTACCAGACCGTCTTTGCCCGCCACGCCGGCGCCGTGGCCGCGCCGACGGCGTCGCTGCACTTCGACCGCCCGCTGCTCGATGCCCTCGCCGGACAAGGCGTCGATTTCACCCATGTCACGCTGCATGTCGGCGCCGGCACCTTCCTGCCGGTCAAGGTCGAGGACGTGCGCCAGCACCGCATGCACGCCGAATGGGGCGAGGTGAGCGCGGCGGCGGCCGCCGAGATCGCCGCGACGCGCGCCGCGGGCGGGCGCGTCATTCCCGTCGGCACCACCGCGCTGCGGCTGATCGAGACCGCGGCGCGCGGTGGTGCCATCGCGCCCTGGCGGGGGCGACACCGACATCTTCATCTATCCCGGTTTCCGCTTTCGCGTGACCGACGCGCTGATGACCAATTTCCACCTGCCGCGCTCGACCCTGATGATGCTGGTCGCGGCATTGATGGGGCCAGAACGCATCCGGCGGATTTACGCCCATGCGGTGGCCTCGGAATACCGCTTCTTCTCCTATGGCGACGCATCGCTGTTGATCCCCGGCTGAAACGCTGTCAGGGCGGCGCTGACGGGCGATTCCGGGTCGCGTTCGGGGCCGACGCCGCACCGGCCGTGGGGCAATAACGGCGCAAACGGAGGAAGGACGTAATGTTCTCGGTGTTTTCCAGCGTCTGGGCGTTGCTTCTGGGGATGCTGTTCCTGCAGGTCGGCAACGGCATGCAGGGGACGCTGCTGGGCATCCGGGGCGAGATCGAGGGATTTTCCACCTTCGACATGTCGCTGGTGATGTCGGGCTATTTCCTGGGCTTTCTCTTTGGCTCGCGCATGGCGCCCAAGATGATCCGCCGCGTCGGCCATGTGCGGGTCTTCGCCGCGCTTGCCTCGCTCATTTCGGCGGTGCTCATCATCTACCCGGAATTCGCCCATCCCTATGCCTGGAGCGCGGAACGGGTGTTGATCGGGTTCTGCTTCTCGGGGGTCTATGTCACTGCCGAAAGCTGGCTCAACAACGCCGCCGAGAACGAGACCCGTGGCAAGGCGCTGTCGCTCTACATGATCGTGCAGATGCTGGGGATTGTGTCCGCGCAGGCGCTGCTGCTGGTCGCCGATCCCGCCGCTCATACGCTCTTCATCATCCCCTCGGTGCTGGTGTCGCTCGCGTTCGCGCCGATCCTGCTGTCGATCAGTCCGACACCCGCCTTCGAGACCGCCAAGCCGCTCTCGCTGCGCCAGCTGATGGCGGTCTCGCCGCTGGGCTGCGTCAGCATGTTCCTGCTCGGCAGCGTTTTTTCGGCCCAGTTCGGCATGTCGTCGGTCTACGGATCCAAGATCGGCCTGTCGGTCGCCCAGATATCCACCTTCGTGTCGACCTTCTTTATCGGCGCGCTGGTGCTGCAATTTCCCATCGGCTGGATTTCCGACCGGATGGACCGCCGTCGGCTGATCCTGATCTGCGCGGCCATCTGCGGTGCCGGCGGGCTGCTGGGCATGTTCCTGGGCACCGTGTTCCCCATGCTCCTTGTTGCGGCGCTGATGGTCGGCGGGATGTCCAACCCGCTCTATTCGCTGATCATCGCCCATACCAACGATTTTCTGGATCGCGACGACATGGCGGCGGCGGCCGGTGCGTTGATCTTCATCAACGGGCTGGGTGCGGTGACCGGTCCGATCGTTACCGGCTGGCTGATGGGGCGACTGGGGCCCTGGGCGTTTTTCCTGGTCATCGCGATCCTGAGCTTTGCCGTCTCGGGATATGCCGCATGGCGGATGACGCGCCGACCCTCTCCGCCGGTTGCGGAGACCGACAGCTTTACCATGGTCGCGATGTCGTCCTCGCCGGTGGCGGTCAGCGTGGCCGCCGAGTACGACTCCGAGGCCGCCCAGGAAGACACGGACAACACCTGACACCGAAGAGGTAGCGCTAACGAGTTATCCACAGTCACGGAAGGTTGCCGATGTAGTAAAACTTTACTTTGGAAATGGGGATTTGGAACTAGTCTCAAGGCAGATGAATGTGGAAAAGAGGAGTGTCAGATGACGACCCCGGAAGAGGTATTGAGGTTCTGGCTTGATGAGGTCGGGCCCGATGGCTGGTACGCGGCGTCCGACGATCTCGACGCCACCATACGCGCACGATTTCAGTCGGCGTGGGAGCGCGCCCGCGAAGGTGCCTTCGGGTTGTGGCTGACCTATCCCACCGGGGCGCTGGCCTATGTCGTGCTGATGGACCAGTTCCCGCGCAACATGTTCCGCGGCGAGGCCCGGGCCTTTGCTTCCGACCGCCAGGCGATGGCCGCCGCCAAGGCCGCCATTCACCGCAAATGGGATCTGCGCATCGACGAACCGGCGCGGCAGTTCTTCTACCTGCCGATGATGCACTCGGAGAACCTGAGCGATCAGGATCGCTGCGTCCGGCTGCTCAAGGAGCGGATGCCGCAAACCGGTGCCGACAACCTGCTGCACGCACGCGCCCACCGCGAGGTGATCCGGCTCTTCGGTCGCTTCCCGTATCGCAACACCGCGCTGGGCCGGGCCTCGACCGCACCCGAGCGCGCCTTTTCCGAGCGTGGCGGCTACGGCGCCACGCTGCGTGGCCTGCAGGCGGCCGACGCCGCGTGAGGGCCGTCATCACCGGAAAAGACAACGAAAAACAACAGGCTGATCAGCCGCCTCGCAAGAATGGGTTGCCGGGCGGCAGTGGCGCGTTGTGCCGACAGAAATAATGGTTTAATGCCAAACTAATTTCACTCGATACCCTGGCGGAGACGGCAATGGCGGCGAAATCCTTTGACATGATCGTGATCGGGGCGGGGCCGGGCGGTTATGTGGCCGCGATCCGCGGTGTCCAGCTGGGCCTCAGCGTGGCCGTGGTCGAACGCGAGCACATGGGCGGCATCTGCCTCAACTGGGGCTGCATCCCCACCAAGGCGCTGCTGCGCTCGGCCGAGGTCTTTCACCTGATGCACCGCGCCAAGGAGTTCGGGCTCAAGGCCGAGGGCATCGGCTATGATCTCGACGCGGTGATCAAGCGCTCGCGCGCGGTCGCCAAACAGCTCAATTCCGGGGTCGGCCACCTGCTCAAGAAGAACAAGGTGACCGCGATCATGGGCGAGGCGACGCTTGCGGGCAAGGGCAGGGTCAGCGTCACGACCGACAAGGGCACCGAGGAACTGACGGCCCCCGCCATCGTGCTGGCGACCGGCGCGCGGGCGCGCGAGTTGCCGGGGCTCGAGGCCGACGGCAAGCGGGTCTGGAGCTACAAGCACGCGCTGGTGCCGCCGCACATGCCGAAAAAACTGCTGGTGATCGGCTCGGGCGCGATCGGCATCGAATTCGCCAGCTTCTATAACACGCTCGGGGCCGAGACGACCGTGGTCGAGGTGATGGACCGCATCCTGCCGGTGGAGGACGCCGAGATTTCGGCGTTTGCCAAAAAGAGCTTCAAGAAACAGGGCATGACCATCCTGGAAAAGGCGACGGTCAGGCAGCTCGACCGCGGCAAGGACAAGGTCGTCGCCCATATCGAGAGTGGCGGCAAGGTCGAGAAGCAGGATTTCGACACCGTGATTTCGGCCGTGGGCATCGTCGGCAACGTCGAGAACCTCGGGCTGGAAAACCTCGGGGTAAAGGTCGACCGGACCCACATCGTGGTGGACGGATACTGCCGCACCGGCGTCGAGGGGCTTTATGCCATCGGCGACGTCGCCGGCGCGCCGTGGCTGGCGCACAAGGCCAGCCACGAGGGCGTGATGGTGGCCGAGCTGGTCGCCGGCGGGCATCCCCACCCGGTGCGCCCCGAATCCATCGCCGGCTGCACCTATTGCCATCCGCAGGTGGCCAGCGTCGGACTGACCGAGGCCAAGGCCCGCGAAAAGGGTCACGAGGTCAGGGTCGGCCGCTTTCCCTTCATCGGCAACGGCAAGGCCATCGCGCTGGGCGAGCCCGAGGGCATGGTCAAGACCGTGTTCGACGCCAAGACGGGCGAACTCCTTGGCGCGCACATGATCGGCGCCGAGGTCACCGAACTCATCCAGGGCTATGTCGTCGGCCGGACGCTGGAGACGACCGAACAGGAACTGATGAACACCGTCTTTCCGCATCCGACACTAAGCGAGATGATGCACGAATCGGTGCTCGACGCCTACGGTCGGGTCATCCACATCTGAGGGGCGCCGCCCGCGATCTGGTCACGCACACGTCTCGGACCTGATCCGGGACCTCGTTTCGGGTTATTGAGGCCCCGGGTCGCGCCCGGGGCCCGGCGTCATGAGCGGGCGGCCCGCCTCAGACGAAGATCACGTCGTCGGCGGTCAGATTGTAAAGGGACGTGTCCTCGATGACGATCGTTTGCCCGTTGCCGGAGATCACCACGTCGCTGCCGACCTGCGAGACGAAGGGCAAGAGGTCGGAGGCGGTGGTCAAATTGTCGCCAAACCCGGCAAGGACGATATGGTCCGAAAAGCCGATCAAACCCGTCTGGGGATTGTAATCGGTGATGGTCAGGGTGTTGTGGCCCTTGACGAAGACAAAGTAGTCCTGTCCGTCCCCGCCGGTCACGGTGTCGTCACCGTAGCCGCCGATGATGGTGTCCCAACCGTCGCCGCCCAGGATGATGTCGTCGCCGCCATGACCCTCGATCCAGTTGTCGAGTATGTTGCCGGTGATGGTGTCGTTGCCCCGCCCGCCCACGGCGCGGTCGATCCATACGCCGTCGGCGATGGTGAAGCCGCCCTGGACGCCCTCGACATAGGAGACGTAGCCGCCGCCGCCCTCGATATAATCCAGTGACGCCGTGCGCAGGTCGATCACGGCCGCGTCCGAGCCGGTGTACATGATGGTATCGGTGCCGCCGGTATCCCAGATCGACGAATAGAAGGTGCCCGCCTCGTTCGCGGAAGGCAGTACATAGATGTCGTCGCCGCTGTTGTGCGAGTTGTTGGCGCCGTAAAGCGATTGCAGCACCGCGATGTCGAGCGCCATCGGCGCACCCTGGTAACCGTGACCGGACGACGCGCCGGCTCCGTCCGGTCCGGCGGGCCAGCCATGATTGTTGCTCATCATGGTAAAGACGCCCTGATTGAGGTCGGCATCGCCGTAATCGCCGAAGGCGCGGAGACGCCTTGCATCACGTTCGAGGCGCCGCCGTCATTGTGTGGATACGCCAGCCCCATGCCGAGGCCGATCCCCTGCAACAGGGTGGCGAAGCCTGCCCCGCCCTGCTGCAGACCCTCTTCCGTCCAGCCGGGATCGTTGCCGTAGAAGACCCCGAACCCGTCGAGGTCGCTATAGGTTGTGCCGTCCAGCGTGACGGTGCCGCCGGCCACGCTCCAATAGCCGGGGGGCAGAGCCGGAATCGGTCGATTCGACCATGAAGAAATCGGCCTCCGCGGCGTCGGTGACCACGTTGAAGTGGACGTTGGCGACATCCTCGAAGGTGCCGAAGGCGGCCATCGCCTGGGCCTGTTCGGCCGCGCTCCAGTCCGAGGTGATCTGCGGCGCTCCGTGCTCGTCGTCGAAGGTGACGCCGCCGGGCACGAAATAGACGTTGATGGTGCTCGGTGCGGTATAGCCCCAGGTGATGGCGTTGAGCGGATCGCCCCCGCCGGGCGGCGGCTCGCCGATATTGACCGTCACCGAGTAGGTGCCGGTATCGTTGCCGCCCCCAAAACCGCCCGAAGCGGTGCCCGCAACGATGTAGTAGGTGCCGCTGGCGGTGGGGGTGAACACGATTTGCGCGTTATTCCCGAGACCGCTGTCGTCGTCAGATTCGATCACGATGCCGGCGCTGTCGATCAGCCAGAGATAGGGGTCCGACATCGTGCCGGCGATCATCGAGACGGTATAGGTGACGCCCTCGGTAAGCTCGATGCGGACCCAGTCTTCTTCGGCGCCATGGTAGAGACTGCCGTTGAAAGTGTCGCCCGGCGACACCGTGTAGGGTGTGCTGCTGTTTTGGGGGGCATCTGTGGTTTCGGTGATCGTGCGGGCATTCTCGCGGCTGGTCTCAGGCAGGCGGTTGCCGCCGGTGTGCGTGAAATCGAACATGTCCTGCGACATATGCATATTGAAATCTCCCCGTTACCGTTTCCTCCGGGCGGCGCCGCGCGAACCGGCCCGGCCGGAACTTCATCGCTATCCCGCCGGCATGGCGTCGCCGCCGGCCGCACGTGAGGGTGCCTTGTGTGGGATGATGATCGCGAATTGACCGATCTGGCGACGAAATCCGCCGCAATGCGCAAATGGCCCAGATCGATTACCTGTAAAATTCCCTGCAAAATACGAGTAGCACTATGAGAAAAGTCTAGGAGGAATTGATGCGCCGGTCAATCTGGGATTGTTGCCGGCGGTTTCGGTTCATTCGATATTGGGGTGTGAGGTGGTCATGTCGGTGATACCGGGGCCTATCGCGCGCTCTCCGGGTCTTCGTCCGCGGCGAGGCGCAAGTTCACCACGCTCGATCTCGATGCGCGGCTAATCCGCACCCCGGATTGTAATCCGCACCCGGATTGGCGCCGTCCGGCCCGGAAGCCCCGGGCGGCGCCCTGCGCGGGCGGTTCGCGTCAGACGAAGATCACGTCGCCGCCGCTGAGCTCGGACAGCAGCGTGTTCTCGAAGACGACCTGCTGACCGCCGGCGGCGATCATCACGTCGCTGCCGACCTGCGAAATGAAGGGCAGGAGGTTGGAGGCGGTAAAGCCGCTGGGCAGTCCGACAAAGGCGAGATCGTCCACACCCGGCTCGAAATCGGTGATGGTCAGGCTGTTGTCGCCCATGACGAAGGCAAAGATGTCGGCCCCGTCCTCGCCGGTCAGCACGTCGTCACCGCGCCCGCCGAGCATGGTGTCGTTGCCCGCGCCCCCGAAGATGGTGTCGTTGCCGGCATTGCCGTCGAGCCAGTTCGCCGCCTCGTTGCCGGTAATCGAATCGCGGCCCGATCCGCCCTCGGCGCGCTCGATCACCACGCCGTTGGCGATGGTGAAGCCGCCGTGGATGCCCTGGACATGGGGAGACATAGCCGCCGCCGCCCTCGGAATAGGTCAGCGTCGCCGCGCGCAGGTCGATGACCGCGTTGCCCGAGCCGTTATGCACGATGGTGTCGGTGCCGCCGGCGTCCCAGATCGACGAATAGAAGGTGCCGGCCCCGTTCGACGAGGGCAGCACATAGCTGTTGTTGCCGGCGTTGTGGGACATATTGGCGCCGTAAAGCGATTGCAGAACCGCGATGTCCAGGGCCATCAGCGTGCCCTGCCAGCCATAGGCGAGGGACGGGCTGGCCCCGTGCGGGGCGGTCTGCCAGCCGTCATTGTAGCTCATCGTGGTAAAGATGCCCTGATTGAGGTCGAAATCGCCGAAATCGCCGAAGGGCGAGGAGACGCCGTTCATCACCGTGGAGGTGCCGCCGGTGTCGTGCGGATGCGCCAGCCCCATGCCGTGGCCGATCTCGTGGATGAGGGTAACGAAGCCGTAGCCGCCCTGCTGCAGCCCGGCCGTCGTCCAGCTGGGATGGCCGCCGTAGAAGACGCCGAACCCGTCGAGCCCGCCATAGGCCGTGCCGTCCAGCGTGACGGTGCCGCCGGCCACGCCCCAATAGCCGAGCGCGGAATCCGGGTCGGTCGATTCGACCATGAAGAAATCGGCTCTGGTTGGGGTTGGTGACCACGTTGAAGGTGACGTTGGCGACGTCCTCGAAGGCCTCGAACGCCGCCATTGCCTGGGCCTGCTCGGCCGCGGTCCAGGTCGAGGTGGTCTGGGGCGCGCCGTAGCTGTCGTCAAAGGTGACGCCGCCGTCCACGAAATAGACGTTGATCACCGCTGGCGCGGTATAGCCCCAAGTGATCGAGTCGAGCGGGCTGTTTTCCGTCACGGCCACTGTATAGGTGCCGGTGTCTGAGTCACTCCAGTTGTCCGCCCCGATGTAGTAGGTGCCGCTGGTGCTGGGCGTGAACACCAGCTGCGCGTTCAGGCCTGGGCCACCATCGTCGTCGTAGGCGATTTGAACGCCATTGCTGTCGTACAGCCGGAGATAGGGATCGGATACCGTACCGCCGTTCATCGAGATGGTATAGCTCACCCCGGCGGTGAGGCTGATGCCGACCCAGTCCGTGTCGCCGCTAAAGCCGAGCGTGCCTGAAAACGTGTCGCCCACCGACATCGTGTAGCTTGTCGCCGTGCTTCCGGACGCGTCGGTGGTCTCGGTGATCGTGCGGGCATTCATGCTGCCGTTCTCCTGCAGCCAGCTATCCGCTGTGCGGGCAGAACCCGGCAAGTCCTGTGATAGACGCATATTCAAGTCTCCCCGTCGCTGTTCCGTCCGGGAGGTGCCGCGCGAACTGGCCCTGCCGGAGCTGTTGTAGTATCGTTCCGGCAACGCCATGCTGCCGGCCGCGCGCGAACATGCCACATGTCAGAGGGCAATCGTGTTCCTTGATCCCAGACGGCGATTCCCGCCGCGATATGTAAAGGCTTCAGATCAATTCCCGATGAAATACAAGCAGCACCATGCGAGAAGTTTAGGGAGTGTTGACATGCCGGTCAATCTGGGATTGTTGTCGATTTCTCTGATTTTCGGGATAGCGGGGGAATGGCGATCATGCCCGGTGATGCACCGGCCAACGGCGCTGCAACCGGTCTGCCCCATGCCGAGGGGCGCGATTTCGCCACGCTCGACGCCTATCTGGCGCACCTCGAAAAACTGGGCGAGATCGGCATCACCTGGTACGAGCGGATGCCGGACGGGCGGTATCAGATGATCCGGCGCCGCCAACCCGGCAGCGCGCCCGAGATATTTACCCGCCAGGAACTGCTCGACCGCTTCGGCTTCGACGAATAGGGCGTCCGCTGCCGGCTGCCGGCCTTTGGCGAGGGTGTTCGGGAGCAGGGAGGCGGGGACGGGGCGCAAGCGGCCGCTGGCCGACGTTCTTTTTCGTTCGCATTTTCGACTTGGAACAGCAGCGGCGCTCGACTATCTCTTGATCATCCTGGACCGGGGGAATGGATGGCCGAACTCACGCATATCGAGGTGCGCGGCGCACGCGAGCACAACCTCAAGAATATCGACGTCGACATCCCGCGCAATGCTCTGGTGGTGATCACCGGGCTTTCGGGCTCGGGCAAGTCGAGCCTTGCGTTTGACACCATCTATGCCGAGGGCCAGCGGCGCTATGTCGAGAGCCTTTCGGCCTATGCCCGCCAGTTCCTCGACATGATGGAAAAACCGGACGTCGATCATATCAGCGGGCTTTCCCCGGCGATCTCGATCGAGCAGAAGACGACCAGCAAGAACCCGCGCTCGACCGTCGGCACGGTGACCGAGATCTACGACTACCTGCGGCTTCTCTTCGCGCGGGCGGGCACGCCCTATTCGCCCGCCACCGGCCTGCCGATCGAGGCCCAGCAGGTGCAGGACATGGTCGACCGGGTGATGGCGATGGCGGAGGGGACGCGCGCCTATCTGCTGGCGCCGATCGTGCGCGACCGCAAGGGCGAGTACCGCAAGGAGTTTCTGGAACTGCGCAAGCAGGGCTTTCAGCGGGTCAAGGTCGACGGCGCCTTTCACGACCTCGACGCGCCGCCCACGCTCGACAAGAAGTTCCGCCACGACATCGACGTGGTGGTTGACCGGATCGTGGTGAAGGAGGGGCTCGAGACGCGGCTGGCCGACAGTTTCCGCACCGCGCTCGACCTCGCCCGGGGCATCGCGGTGCTGGAAACGGCGCCGAAGGACGGCGAGCCCGGAGCGCATCACGTTTTCCGAGAATTTCGCCTGTCCGGTGTCGGGTTTCACCATCTCCGAGATCGAGCCGCGGCTGTTCTCGTTCAACGCGCCCTTTGGCGCCTGTCCGGATTGCGGCGGGCTCGGGGCGGAGCTTTTCTTTGACGAACGCCTGGTGGTTCCGGACGAACAGCTGCGCATCACGGACGGCGCGCTGGCGCCCTGGCGCAAGGGCAAGTCGCCCTATTTCCTGCAGACCATCGAGGCGCTGGCGCGGCATTACGGGTTTGACCGCAACGCCCGCTGGAAGGATCTGTCCGATGCGGCAAAGCAGATGTTCCTGTACGGCTCGGGCGACGAGGAGATCACCTTTCGCTATGACGAGGGCGGGCGCGTCTATCAGGTGACGCGCAGCTTCGAGGGGGTGATCCCCAACATGGAGCGGCGCTATCGCGAGACCGACAGCACCTGGATCCGCGAGGAGTTCGAGCGCTACCAGAACAACCGCCCCTGCGGCACCTGCCACGGCTTCCGCCTGCGTGACGAGGCGCTGGCGGTGAAGATCGCCAAGCTGCACATCGGCGAGGTGGTGCGGATGTCGATCCGCGAGGCGCATGACTGGTGCCGCACCGTGCCCGACCATCTGAGCGCGCAGAAGAACGAGATCGCGCGCGCGATCCTCAAGGAAATCCGCGACCGGCTGGGGTTCCTGCTCAATGTCGGGCTCGAATACCTGACGCTCAGCCGCAATGCCGGCACGCTTTCGGGCGGTGAGAGCCAGCGCATCCGTCTGGCCAGCCAGATCGGATCGGGGCTGACGGGGGTGCTCTACGTGCTCGACGAGCCCTCGATCGGGCTGCATCAGCGCGACAACGGCCGGCTCTTGCAGACGCTCAGGAACCTGCGCGACCAAGGCAACACGGTGATCGTGGTCGAGCACGACGAAGAGGCGATCCGCAGCGCCGATTACGTCTTCGACATCGGCCCCGGCGCCGGGGTGCATGGCGGGGAGGTGGTGAGCCACGGCACCCCCGAGGAGATCGCCGCCGATCCGGCCTCGGTCACCGGGCAGTATCTGTCGGGCGCGCGCGAGATCGCCATCCCCACCGAGCGCCGTTCGGGGAACGGAAAATCCGTCAAGGTCATCAAGGCGGAAGGCAACAACCTCAAGGCCATGGACGCCGAGTTTCCGCTGGGCAGGTTCGTCTGCGTGACCGGGGTTTCGGGCGGCGGCAAGTCGACGCTGACGATCGAGACGCTGTTCAAGACCGCGTCGATGCGCCTCAATGGCGCGCGGCACACGCCGGCGCCCTGCGAGACCATCAGGGGGCTCGAGCACCTCGACAAGGTGATCGACATCGACCAGCGCCCGATCGGGCGCACGCCGCGGTCGAACCCGGCCACCTACACCGGCGCGTTCACGCCGATCCGCGACTGGTTCGCCGGCCTGCCCGAGGCGAAGGCGCGCGGCTACAAGCCGGGGCGGTTTTCCTTCAACGTCAAGGGCGGGCGCTGCGAGGCGTGTCATGGCGACGGGGTGATCAAGATCGAGATGCATTTCCTGCCCGATGTTTATGTCACCTGCGAGACCTGCCGGGGCCGGCGCTACAATCGCGAAACGCTGGAAATCACATGGAAGGGCAAGAGCATAGCCGACGTTCTTGACATGACGGTCGAAGAGGCGCGCGAGGCCTTCCGGGCGGTTCCGGCGATCCGCGACAAGATGGAGGCGCTGCACCGCGTGGGGCTCGGCTACATCAAGGTGGGGCAGCAGGCGACGACGCTCTCGGGGGGCGAGGCGCAGCGGGTGAAGCTGGCCAAGGAGTTGAGCAAGCGGGCCACGGGGCGGACGCTCTACATCCTCGATGAGCCGACCACGGGGCTGCATTTCGAGGACGTGAAGAAACTGCTCGAAGTCCTTCACGAACTTGTGGAAAATGGAAACTCGGTGGTGGTGATCGAGCACAATCTCGACGTCATCAAGACCGCCGACTGGATCATCGACATCGGCCCCGAGGGCGGCGATGGCGGCGGCGAGGTCGTGGCCGAAGGCACCCCGAGGACGTCGCCCGTGTGGCGGCGAGCCACACCGGGCGCTACCTCAAGGACATGCTGGCGACGCGGCGGGTGGCCGCGGAATGAGGGGCGCGGGGCAACCCCCGCGCCGGGGCACTACTTGCGGTTCAGCGGGCAGGAGGAGAACCCGAAGAGCGTGTAGGCCGGGCAGCTTCCCATCAGCCCGGTGGCGAGCGGAATGAGACCGATGAGATAGAGCCAGCTATAGGTGCCGCCGGGGTTCAGGGCAAAGCCCGCCAGCAGCGCAAGGCCGACAACGATCCGCACGATGCGGTCGGTCTTGCCGACGTTTTTCTTCAGCATGATTTCACCTCGCGGGTGTGATGGCGTCCGAAATGGCGCACGTCAGATAATTAGGCATGAATGTGTTGTCGCGCAAGCGGTTCCGGCGCCCGACCCGGCGCGGCTCAGCCGTGGCCGCGTTTCTCGAATCGCGGCAGCATCGCCGAGAAATCGCGGCCCTTGCCATCCTCGCGCTCGACGAACTGCTCGTAAAGCCGCATCGCGGCGGCGCCGATCGGCGTGTCGGCATCGGCCTCCGCCGCCGCCTGCTGCGCCAGGCGCAGATCCCTGAGCATCAGCTCCGCTGCAAAACCCGGCTTGTAGTCGTTGTCGGCGGGCGATTTCGGGCCGACCCCGGGGCGGGGCAATAGGCGTTCATCGACCGAGAATAGCCCGACGAGGTCGAGACCACGTCGAACATCGCCTGCCGGTCAAGCCCCAGCTTGTCGGCCAGCGCAAAGGCTTCGCAGGTGACGATCATGGTCGCGCCGAGGATCATGTTGTTGCAGATCTTGGCTGCCTGCCCGTTGCCGGACGGGCCGCAATGGACAGCCTTTTGTCCCATGATGTCAAAAAGTTCCGAGGCGATCCTGAAGCCCTTTGCGTCGCCGCCCACCATGAAGGTCAGCGTGCCCGCCTGCGCGCCGCCAACCCCGCCGGACACCGGCGCGTCGAGCGCCAGGAGGCCGGCCGCGCGCGCCATCCCGGCGACATCGCGGGCACTGGCGACATCGACCGTCGAGCAGTCGAGAAAGACCGCGCCCTTGTCCATCGCCGGCACGATCTGGGCGGCGACGCGGCGCAGGATGTCGCCGTTTGGCAGCATGGTGATGACCACCGCCGCGCCGCTGGCGGCCTCGGCCGCGGTGGCGGCCCTGGCGACGCCCGCGACATCGACTTCGGCGGTATCGAACCCCGCCACCTCGTGCCCGGCCTTCACAAGGTTGGCCGCCATCGGCGCGCCCATGTTGCCAAGTCCGATAAAGCCGATCTTCATGGGGTCATCCTTTCCTGTCGAAGGTGAGTGTGTCGGCCCCGAGCGGCAACAGCATCCGCGCTGCCTCCAGCACCGGCGGGTTATCGAGGTCGTGGCGCCATTTCGGGGCGCGGTCCTTGTCGATCACCGCGGCGCGGATGCCCTCGAGGAAATCGCTGTGCTCCTGCGCGCGGTGGGTGAAGCGGTATTCGAGTTCCAGCGCCTTGCGGATTTCGGCGGAGGTGTCGCGCAGGCGGTGGATGATCTCGACGGTACAGACCATCGACAGCGGTGAGTTGCGCGCCAGCATTGCCGGGGTATCGCGCGCGAAACCGCTGTCTTCGGCTTTCAGCGAGCTGACGATGTCGTCGAGTCCGTCGCCGCGGAAATGGGCGTCGACGCGCGCGGCGAGCCGGTTCAGCGGGCCGCGCGGCCGGGTCTCGCGCAGCCGGGAGATGGCATCGAGGCTGCCGGTTTCCTCGAGCAGCGCGATCAGCCCGGGCCACTTTGATTGCGGGATATAACTGTCTGCAAAACCGGCGAAAATCGCATCCGAGGCATCCATTCTCGCGCCGGTGGTGCCCAGGTATTCGCCCAGCCGTCCCGGCGCCCGCGCCAGGAGCAGCGAGCCGCCCACGTCCGGCACCAGGCCGATGCCGCATTCGGGCATCGCGATCTGGGTGGTCTCGCAGGCGATGCGGTGCGAGCCGTGGCAGGAAATGCCCACGCCGCCGCCCATGACGAAACCCTGCATGAAGGCGACATAGGGCTTGGGATATTCGGCGATCTTGGCGTTGAGGCGGTATTCGTCGCGCCAGAAGCGCTGGCCATGCGCATAATCGCCCGCCATGCCGGCGCGGTAGAGGTCCTGGATGTCGCCGCCGGCGCAGAACGCCTTGTCGCCCTCGGCGTCGATGATCACCAGCCGGACGGCATCGTCTTCGGCGAAGGCATCGAGCGCCTCCTCGATCGCCAGGCACATCGGATAGGTCAAGGCGTTCAGGGCCTTGGGCCGGGTCAGGGTGATCCGGCCCGCCTTGCCCCGGATTCTGATCGAGATGTCGCTCATGTCTCGGCCAGCAGCTGCCGCGCCACGATCAGGCGCATGATCTCGTTGGTGCCCTCGAGGATTTCATGAACCCGCAGGTCGCGCACCAGCTTCTCGATGCCGTAATCGGCGAGGTAGCCATAACCGCCATGCAGCTGCAGGCACTGGTTGGCGATGCGGCTGCCGGCCTCGGTGACGAATTTCTTGGCCATGGCGCAGAACTTGGTGGCGTCGGTGGCCTGCGTGTCGAGCTTCCACGCGGCCTGCCGCAGGAAGGTGCGCGCGGCCTGCAATTCGATCTCCATGTCGGCCAGCCGGAACTGCAGCGCCCGGAAATTGTCGAGGCTTTGGCCGAAGGCCTGGCGTTCGCGCATGTAGGCGCGGGTGGCATTCATCGCCGCCTGCGCCGCCCCGAGCGAGCAGGCAGAGATGTTCAGCCGTCCGCCATCAAGGCCGGCCATGGCATATGTGAAACCCTTGCCTTCTTCTCCGATCAGGTTTTCGGCAGGAATGATGCAATTGTCGAATTGAACCTGCGTGGTCGGCTGGGCGCGCCAGCCCATCTTGTCCTCGAGCGCGCCAAAGGACAGCCCCGGCGTGCCGTCCTCGACATAGACGGTCGAGATGCCCCTGGGCCCGTCCTCGCCGGTGCGCACCATCACCACGTAGCCGTCCGAATAGCCGCCTCCCGAGATGAACGCCTTGGTGCCGTCCAAGGTATAGCCGGCGTTGTCGCGGCGTGCGCGGGTGCGCAGCGCGGCGGCGTCGGAACCCGAGCCGGGCTCGGTCAGGCAGTAGGAAAGCACCGTTTCCATCGCCACGGCTCCGGGCAGCACCCGCGCCTTGAACGCGTCGTCGGCATGGCTGTCGATCATCCGCGCGCACATGTTGTGAATCGACAGGAACGCAGCCACGGCGGGGCAGGCGTGGCTCAGCGCCTCGAAGACCAGCGTCGCGTCGAGCCGCGTCAGCCCCGCGCCACCCGATTCCTCGGAGACGTAGAGCCCGCCAAAACCCAGCTCTGCCAGCCCGGGCCACAGCTCGCGCGGGATGGTGCCGTCGCGCTCCCACGTACGGGCATGGGGGGCGATGTGCTCCTGCCCGAACGCGCGGGCCATGTCGAAGATGGCGGTCTGTTCCTCGGAAAGGGCGAAATCCATACGTGGTCTCCTGTCGCTCGAGGAATTGAACGTATGTTTAATTAGCGGCGGCAACGGGCGCAATGCAAGGATAAAGGCCTTCCGTTTCCGGCGCAACGCCGCCCGCCGCCCGCCGCGCCTCAGCGAAAGGGTTCGTCGGGCCGCAGCAGATGCACGTAGAAGGGCGGCAGCTTGTCGGTGCCCACCACGCCGGTCTGGCGCGCCGCGGGCAACGCCCGCGCGAGGTCGGAGCCGAGATGTTCGTAGACCATTCGCGCGACCCGGTCGCCGGTGACCTTTTCGCGCACCGTGCGGCTGGCATAGCCTTCCCACAGGTTCGACTGAAAGGCGGTCTCGGGGGTCAGGAAGTTGAACGAGCACGATAGCGAAGCGCGATGGGTGACCACGGCCATGATGCCCTCTTCCTGGCGCATGACGATGCCGCGGTATTCGCGGTCCCGGCTGGCCATCGACAGGCCCTGTTCGCGGACGGCGTTGCGCGGCTCGAACCCGCGCAGGAAGGTGTAGCCGTTGGCGCGCGAGATATGCACCAGCCCGAGGACGAAGCGGTGTGCCTCGACAAAGCTGCGCCGGGCGAAGCGGTAAAACCCGCTGGGAAAGAGTGTCTCCGAAACCCCGGTCGTGGCGTCGCCGAAAAACCCGCTCAGGAAGGGATGGTTGACCATGTCTCCCGCTGCCGGCTGCAGGTTGGCCACCGGCTCGAGCAGAAT
The DNA here is from genome assembly GCA_027493545.1 of Roseovarius sp. GTDB lineage: Bacteria > Pseudomonadota > Alphaproteobacteria > Rhodobacterales > Rhodobacteraceae > Roseovarius. The sequence goes on from JAOSKR010000002.1 coordinate 331,707, forward strand.
GCGCGCATCGGTTCCGAAAAAGCCGCAGATGCGGTGCAGCACGTCGGGTCGCGGAAAGCTCTCGCCCGACATGTAACGATTGAACTGGGTGCGGTTGATTCCGAGATCGCGGCACAGCCCCGAGATCGAGGGATACCCCTGGCTGAGCAGCCGCAGGTTTTTCCCGAAGACCTCGCGCAACGCCGCCGGGTCGGGGGCAGGACACCGCCGATCATCTTTACGTTGCTGCGTCAATCGGCTATAAACTTCCGGTTTAAAGTGGTGCGTCGCGCCGAGGCTAGACGAGATTCGGCAGCCGTTCCAGCGGTTTCGACGCCAAGGAGAGACAGGGTTGACGCCAAATAGCGTCACGATCGGGTGAATCTGCCACAAATTCCCTGGGGATGCACCCAAATCGACCTATTCACATTTCCGCTACCTGCTTCAAACTTCGAGTGTACTCAAACACTTGGGGGAATCCATGTACGGTGTGGTGCTCTGGAGCGACAGCAAGCGGAACAAGGCAGTGATCTGGTGCGAAGATCATCAGAATCTGGCGTTCTTCAAGTGTGACCGGGGGGGCCGGGAAGGCAGCCGGTTCGTTCCCGGCGATCTGGTCGAGTTCGATCTGCGCGAGGAGAACGAACTCCGCCTCGCCGTCGATCCCTGCCTGGTGGCGCCGCACGAATATCCGGCCCCGGCGGCGGACCTGCAATCGGCCACCGCCGGGATGCAGCGCGATCCCGTGGGCCTGCCCCGGCCCGAGGGGGCAACCCCGGACCCGGTCCCCGGGGGCGTCGGCGCAGGTGGTGGTATTTCACCCCGGCACACCGGCGGCGAAAAACCGGCTGGCGGCGCGCGCCTGCGGCTGAGGATCAGGCGCCTCTCAACTGGCGCCCCGCAGCAGTGCGGCGACGCCGGTACGCGCGATCTCCGAGAGACCGAGCGGGCGCATCAGTTCCGCGAAGGCGTCGATCTTGTCGGGCGTCCCGGTGATTTCAAAAACGAAGCTGCCCAGCGTGCTGTCGACCACGTTGGCGCGGAAGATGTCCGCCAGCCGCAGTGCCTCGACCCGTTTGTCGCCCACGCCGGTGACCTTGAGGAGCGCCAGTTCGCGTTCGACCGAGCGACCCTCGACGGTGAGGTCGTGGACCTCGTGGACCACCACGATGCGCCCCAGCTGCGCCTTGATCTGCTCGATCACCTGCGGTGTGCCGGTGGTGACGATGGTGATGCGGCTGGTGTGCCCGGTGTGATCGACCTCGGCCACGGTCAGGCTGTCGATGTTGTAGCCGCGCCCCGAGAAAAGCCCGATCACCCGCGCCAGCACGCCGGGTTCGTTATCGACGATCACCGCCAGCGTGTGGGTCTCGGTGGTGTCGGAAAAGGTCGGGCGCAGGTTGTAGGCCGAATGCTTGGTCGAGCCTTTCTTGATTTTCAGTGCGGACATGCGTTGGTGCCTTTCCTGGTAAACGGGGGTCGTCAGGGCGTCGCGGGGCGGACGCCCGCCCGGGGGTGAAGGAGTGCGTGGCGCAGGCAGGCGGCAAAGGCCGCCAGTGCGACCGGAACATAGATCAGGCGGAAGGCATACTGCTCTCCGGTCAGGACGAAAGCGATGGCGGGCACGCCCAGGCCAAGCCACATTGCCAGCCCCAGGACGATGCCGGCGGGGTTGGTGGTGATCGCCCCCGCGCGCAGCATGAACAGCGCCGCCGGCGCGAGAAACGCCGATTCGTAGTGCCACAGATAGGGCGAGGCAAGCGGGATTGCCGTCAGCAGTACCGCCGCGCGCAGGTCGAACGAGGCCGCGGGCCTGCGCCAGACCACAAAGACAGCGCAGGCGGCGATTGCCGCAATCGCCCATTGCAGCATCAGCGCGGCCTCTTCCGGCACGCCAAGCCCGGCCATACCCGAATACGGGCTGATCATCAGGTCGAGGCGGCCGATCGCTCCGCGCACCGCCTCGCCATGCTCGGACATCATCGCCAGCATCCTGCCCCAATAGGGGGTGCCGTAGATCAGCGTCGGAATGGCGGCGACCATCCCCGCCGTCAGTGTCGCTGACATGATCGTCCGCCAGGCGCCGCACGCCAGCAGCGCCACCGGAATCAGCAGTCCGAGCTGCGGTTTCAACGTCAACAGCCCGATGAACACGCCGGCAAGGACGGGCCGGCCGTCGCGCATGGCGACAAGGGCGGCCAGCAGACCCGCGATCCACAACAGCGTCGTTTGTCCGACCAGCAGACAGGGGAGCATCGCCGGGGCCAGCGCGGCGGCGGCAAGCACCTGCAGCCGCCCACCGGCAAACGGTCGCGTGGCCCAGACGACGGCAACCAGAGATACCAGCGTGAACACCGCCCATGCGGGGACAAAGGGCAAGGCCCCCAGCGGTGAGATGAGCAACAGATAGCCCGGTGGATAGGCCCAGGGCATCCAATCCGGATTGGATATCCCCGCCGTTTCGATGATCCGGTCGACGCTGAAGACATCGAGCGGCATTCCGGCCAGCGCCAATTTCGCCGCCGCCCAGAACACGTAGAAATCGACCGAAAACGAAATCAGACCCTTCTTGCCGATCATGACGACAGCGCCGCCGATGAAGATGACGCAGAACATCAGCGTCAGCGCCGCGCCCAGCAACCCCAACTGCCAGCCGCGCCGGTGGTCGAAGACCGCAAGCCGGGCGTCGCCGGCGCCGGGGCCGGAGGTTGCGGGACTTTTGGTCATTGCCGGCGCGCGCATCCCGGTCTCATACCAGCACCGCGCCCGAAGCGCCGATGGCGCCGCTGGTCGCGGCGTCCTCGCCCAGCAGCATCTTGTTGTGCGGCTCGCCAGACGGGATCATCGGATAGCAGTTCTCGTGCTTTTCCACCACGCAGTCGAACACCACCGGCCCGTCATGCTCGATCATCTCGATGATCGCGTCATCGAGATCGGCCGGGTCGGTGCAGATGATGCCCTTGGCGCCGAACGCCTCGGCCAGCTTGACGAAATCGGGCAGCGCTTCGGACCAGGAATGCGAATAGCGCTCGCCGTGCAGGAGCTGCTGCCACTGGCGGACCATGCCGAGACGCTCGTTGTTGAGGATGAACTGCTTGACCGGCAGACGGAACTGTACCGCGGTGCCCATCTCCTGCATGTTCATCAGCCAGCTGGCCTCGCCGGCGACGTTGATCACCAGCGCCTCGGGGTGGGCGACCTGGACGCCGACCGAGGCCGGCAGCCCGTAGCCCATCGTGCCGAGCCCGCCCGAGGTCATCCAGCGGTTGGGATCCTCAAACCCCAGATACTGCGCCGCCCACATCTGGTGCTGGCCGACCTCGGTGCAGATATAGCGGTCGTGCCCGCGGGTCAGCGCCTCGAGCCGCTGCATGGCGTATTGCGGCTTGATCGTCTTGGCGCCCTGGGTGAAGGCCAGGCAGTCGACCTTGCGCCATTCGGCGATCCTCGCCCACCATTTCTGCACCCCCTCGCGGTTGGTCTGGCGCCCGCGCGACTTCCAGATCTTGAGCACGTCTTCGAGCACATGCGCGATGTCGCCGACGATGGGGATGTCGGTCTTGATCACCTTGTTGATCGACGAGGGGTCGATGTCGATGTGGACGCGGGTCGAATTCGGGCTGAAGGCATCCACCCGGCCGGTGATGCGGTCGTCGAAGCGCGCGCCGACATTGATCAGCAGGTCGCAGCCATGCATCGCCATGTTGGCCTCGTAAAGCCCGTGCATCCCCAGCATGCCGAGCCAGTTCTTGCCCGATGCCGGGTAGGCGCCGAGGCCCATCAGGGTCGAGGTGATGGGAATGCCCGACGCATCCACCAGTTCGCGCAGCAGCTGGCTGGCCGCCGGACCCGAATTGATCACCCCGCCGCCGGTGTAGAAGATCGGTCGCTCGGCGGTTTCCAGCGCCTCGACCAGTTCGGTTATTGCCTCCAGATCGCCCTTGACCTGCGGCTGGTAATGCGAGGTCCGCGCCTTTTGCGGCGACACGTACTCGGCGCTGGCAAACTGCACGTCCTTGGGGATGTCGACCAGCACCGGGCCGGGCCGGCCGCTGAGCGCGACATGGAACGCCTGGTGCAGGATGTTGGCCAGGTCCTTGGTGTCGGAGACCAGCCAGTTGTGCTTGGTGCAGGGGCGGGTGATGCCCACGGTGTCGGCCTCCTGAAAGGCGTCGTTGCCGATCATGAAGGTCGGCACCTGTCCCGACAGCACCACGATGGGGATCGAATCCATCAGCGCGTCGGTGATGCCGGTCACTGCATTGGTGGCGCCGGGTCCCGAGGTGACGATCACCACCCCCGGCTTGCCGGTCGAGCGGGCATAGCCCTCGGCCGCGTGCACCGCGCCCTGTTCGTGCCGCACCGAGGATGTGGCGGATGTCGTTTTGCTGAAAGACCTCGTCATAAATCGGCAGCACGGCCCCGCCGGGATAGCCGAACACGACATCCACGCCTTGATCCCTCAGCGCCTGAACCACCATTTTCGCACCGGTCATCTGACGTGTCATCTGCTTGCTCCGTTCATGACGTCATCTTGATCTTTCGAGCACAAAAAAACCCCCGGTCGGACGGGGGGCGCATGGGGTACCGTTCAGGGTGTCCGTCACCGGCCCATGCGCCAAGTTCCTACCAGAAGTACGATCGTGCCAATCACGGGAAAACTCCGTATTTTCGTGCGCGCGACATTATGGGCCGGGGCAGGGGCCGTCAACCGCGTTTTCGGGGAAATATGTCGCATGTGACCGCGAAATCTTTGCGAAAGTTTCAAGCCGCCGGACCGGCGCGTAATCCCGCCGGTCCTCCGCGCCCGCCCGGCGCGCTCCAAAGGGGCCTATCCCGCGACGGAGGCGGCGTAGATGCTCTCGATCGAGTCCCGCAGAACGCGGTCGAATTCGGCGTCCGTCTGATCCGCGCTGAGCCCCTCGGTCAGCGCCCGGCTGAAGCTGGCGATCATGCCGGCGTTTTGCGCCAGCCGCGCGTTGGCCTGCGCGCGCGTGTACCCGCCCGAGAGCGCCACCACCCGCATCACTCGCGGGTGCTCGATCAGCGGACGATAGAGGTTCGGGGTCTCGGGCAGGGTGAGCTTGAGCATGACCTCGCTGCCCTCGGGCAGTGCGTCGAGATGCCGCGCGATCGCGGGCAGCAGCAGATCCTCCGCCGCGGCCTTGTCGGCGATCGAGATTGTCACCTCGGGCTCGACGATCGGTACCAGCCCGGCGGCGAGGATCTCGCCCGCAATCTCGAATTGCTGGCCGACATTGGCCTTGATGCCGCCGGGATTGGCGGCGTCGATGACCGAGCGCATCTTGGTGCCGAAGATGCCGGCGGCACCGGCACGCTCCAGCAGATCCTTCAGCCCCGGCATCGGCTTCATCAGCCGGACACCGTCCTTTTCCCCTGCCAGCCCCTTGTCGACCTTCAGAAACGGCACCACCCCGCGCTCTTTCCACAGGTAGTGCGCCGTGGGCTGGCCTGCGATCTCGCGCTCCATGGTCTGCTCGAAGAGGATCGCGCCGAGGATGCGCTCGCCGGTGAAGGCCGGCGACTGCACGATGCGCGCGCGCATCTGGTGGATGAGGTCGAACATCTCGGCCTCATTCGAATAGCGGTCCTCGCCGATGCCATAAAGCCCGAGCGCCTTGGGGGTGGACCCGCCCGACTGGTCGAGCGCGGCGACAAAGCCCCGGCCCGTGCGCATCCGGCTGGCCTGATCCTGGTTGGTCATGAAATCGCTCCGCCCTGCTTCGATCATCCTTGCGCGGCCGATCCGCCGCTCAGGCCGGTTCTAGGCGAGGGGGGGCCGGGTTGCAATTCTGGTGACGCTAACGGCGACGTCTCGCCGCCGCCGCGATGGCGGATGCGCCGGAGCTCAGCCAATGAGCGCCGCGACGCCGGGCAGGGTCTTGCCCTCCATCCACTCGAGGAACGCGCCGCCGGCGGTCGAGATGTAGGTGAAATGTTCGGCGGCGCCGGCGCGGTTGAGCGCGGCCACGGTGTCGCCGCCGCCCGCCACCGCAATGAGCTTGCCCGAGCGGCAAAGCGCCGCGGCATGGGTCGCCGCGGCGTTGGTGGCGCCGTCAAAGGGCGCGATCTCGAACGCGCCCAGCGGCCCGTTCCAGATCAGCGTGCGCGCCCGGTCCATCGCCTGTTCGATACGGGTGATGCTCTCGGGTCCGGCATCGAGGATCATCATGTCGTCGGGGCAGTCCTCGGCGCGCACCACCTTCCGGGCAGTGCCTTCGCGCAACTCGGCGGCGACCACCACGTCCCGGGGCAGCAGGATTTCGCAGCCCGGGCGCGCGGCCTTTGCGGCAATGGCGCGGGCGGTGTCGGCTATCTCATGCTCGCAGAGCGACCGGCCGACGCCAAGCCCCTGCGCGGCGAGAAAGGTGTTGGCCATGGCGCCGCCGATCACCAGCATGTCGACCTGTTCCACCAGGTTGTCGAGCAGGTCGAGCTTGGTCGAGACCTTGGCCCCGCCGACCAGCGCCGAGGACCGGGCGCCGGGGGTTGCCGAGCGCTTGTTCCAGCGCCCGCAACTCGGCCTGCATCAGCCGTCCGGCGCAGGCCGGCAGCAGCCGCGCCAGCGCCTCGGTCGAGGCATGCGCCCGGTGCGCGGCGGAAAAGGCGTCGTTGCAATAGACGTCGCCCAGACCCGCCAGCCGGGCGGCGAAATCGGGATCGTTCGCCTCTTCTCCGGGGTGAAAGCGGATGTTCTCCAAAAGCAGCACCTCGGCGGCGCGCGCCTCCTCGGTCAACTCCTCGGCACCCTCGAGCGTCTCGATGAACTGCACCTTGCGCCCCAAGGCCTGCGTCAGCGCCGGCACCACCTGCCGGAGCGACATCTCGGCCACCACCTTGCCCCTGGGACGCCCGAAATGGGCGATGAGCATCGGCTTTCCGCCGCTGGCGAGGATCGCCTCGACCGTCGGCACGATGCGCTCGATTCGGGTCGTGTCGGTGACGCGCCCGCCCTCGACCGGCACGTTGATGTCGACCCGGGTCAGCACGGTCCTGCCGCCGAGGTCGAGATCGTCGAGGGTCTTCCAGCCCGCCGTCCGCGTTTCTGTCGCCGCCTCTGTCATCACCCGATCGTCCCTTGCCGCCGCAATTTCCGCGCCCCTATTGGCGCGGCAGGGCGCAGGCGTCAACCTCCCGCCTTGGCATCGCGCCGCATTGGGCTTAGGTATCGCTGCGAAGAAAATGACGAGGAGCCCCCGATGGCCGAGATCAAGGACCCCGAAAACACCATCGTGATGGAATTGAAGGACGGTACCGTCACCATCGAGCTGATGGCCGACATCGCCCCCGGCCACTGCGCCCGGATGAAGGAACTGGCGCGCGCCGGCCAATACGACAACGTCGCCTTTCACCGGGTGATCGACGGCTTCATGGCCCAGACCGGCGACGTGAAGAACGCCAACATGGAAACCGGCTGGAACCCGCGCAAGGCCGGAACGGGGGCAGCGACCTGCCCGACCTCAAGGCCGAGTTCAGCCGCATCCCGCACGATCGCGGCACGCTGGGCGCGGCCCGCAGCCAGAATCCCGACAGCGCGAACAGCCAGTTCTTCATCAATTTCAAGGACAATCACTTCCTGAACGGGCAGTACACCGTCTATGGCCGGGTGATCGCGGGGATGGAGCATGTCGACGCCCTTACCCGCGGCGAGCCGCCCGAAAGCCCCGACCGGATGATCAGCGTCAAGGTGGCCGCCGATGCGTAGTCTCGCCCTCGCGCTCACCCTGCTGGCGTCGCCGGCGCTGGCCACCGGGCTGCAGATCGACGTCGCCGGCGTGGCCAACGGCACCATCACCATCGACCTGCTCGACGAAGTGGCGCCGAAGCACGCCGAACGGATCGTCACGCTGGCCCGCGAAGGCGCCTATGACGGTGTCGTCTTTCACCGCGTGATCGAGGGTTTCATGGCCCAGACCGGCGATGTGAAGTTCGGCCGCACGGGACAGGACAACTATCAGCGCGCCGGCGCCGGCGGCAGCGATCTGCCCAACCTCAAGGCCGAGTTCAGCGACGTGCCGTTCGAGCGCGGCACGGTCGGGATGGCCCGGTCGATGAGTCCCGACAGTGCCAACAGCCAGTTCTTCATCATGTTCGCCCCGGCGCCGCACCTGAACGGCAAATACACCGTCGTCGGGCGGGTCACGGACGGCATGGACATCGTCGACAAGATCAAGCGCGGGAGCGGATCGAGCGGCGCCGTCAAGGGCGAGCCCGACGTGATGACTCGCGTCACGGTGACCGACTAGCGCATGGGCGGAACCGGCTATGAGCCGCTCGACACGCTCAAGCCCGTCGATGACGGGCTGTGGCTGATCGACGGCCCGGCGATCCGGTTCTATGGGCTGCCGTTTTCGACCCGCGCCACGGTGGTGCGGCTGGAAAACGGCGGGCTCTGGGTGCATTCGCCGACGCGACTGACGCCGGCGCTGCGGGCGGAACTCGACGCGCTGGGCCCGGTGCGGCATCTGATCGCGCCCAACTGGCTGCATTTCGCCCATGTCGCGGACTGGCAGGCGGCATGGCCCCGGGCCACCGCCCGGGCCGCGCCGGGGGTGGCGGCGCGCGCGGCGAAGAACGGGCTTTCGCTCTCGTTCGATCGCGAGCTCGGCGCCGAGCGCGCCGAGGCGCCGTGGCGCGGCGAGATCCGGCAGATGATCGTGCGCGGCAGCAAGCTGCACCGCGAGGCGGTGTTTTTCCACAAGCGCAGCCGCAGCCTGATCCTGACCGATCTGATCGAGGCGCACGAGACCGAGGTTCATGCCGGTCTGGGCGCGGCCGTTGATCTGGCTTGCCGGCATCGACGACAGCGACGGCAAGATGCCCCCGACATGGCCTGGAGCTTTCGCGACAAGGCCGCGCTGGCCGAGGATGTCGAGCGGATGATTGCCTGGGCGCCCCGGCGCGTGATCCTGGCCCATGGCCGCTGGTACGAGAGCAATGGCGTGAACGAGCTGGAGCGCGCCTTCCGCCGGCTGCTGCGCACCAGACGCTGGGAGATCGCCTATGAAGAGGCGCGCGGCCGCAACCGGGACGGTGCGCCGTAGTGTGTGTTTCATCCTTTTGCATTCACCCCGTCCGGCCCGCGAGCGGGCCGGACATGCGCCCGCCCGCCCCATGGCGGGCGCATTCGCGCCCACCCGGACGGGCGCATGCCCTCTGGTCGCAGACGAGTGAATGCGGTCCGGTGCAACACGCCCTGACGGATGGCAAGAAGAGATCTGATGCCTCCGGCGGGAGTACTTGGGGGAAAGATGAAGGAGCGGGGCAGGGCGGCGGCCGGCCGGCGCGTCAGCCGGCCCTGCGGATGCCCATCACCCGGGCGCGGGCGCGCGGGTCGGAATCGAACAGCGCCGCCAGCTGTTCGGTCATCGCGCCGGCCAGCTGGTCGGCGTCGGTGATGGTCACCGCGCGCTGGTAGTAGCGGGTCACGTCATGGCCGATGCCGATCGCCAGCAGCTCGACCTGCTTGCGCCGCTCGACCATGGCGATGACGTCGCGCAGGTGCTTTTCGAGGAAATTGGCGGGGTTGACGCTGAGAGTGCTGTCATCGACCGGGGCGCCGTCGGAGATCACCATGAGAATCTTGCGCGCCTCGCGGCGGGCAACCATCCGCCGGTGCGCCCATTCCAGCGCCTCGCCGTCGATGTTTTCCTTGAGCAGCCCCTCTTTCATCATCAGCCCGAGGTTGTTGCGGGTCCTCCCGCATCGGCGAGTCGGCGGATTTGTAGATGATGTGGCGCAGATCGTTGAGCCGGCCGGGCAGTTGCGGACGCCCGGCGCCGAGCCAGGCCTCGCGCGACTGTCCGCCCTTCCAGGCGCGGGTGGTAAAGCCGAGGATCTCGACCTTGACCTGGCAGCGTTCGAGCGTCTTTGAAAGCACGTCGGCGCAGATCGCCGCGATCGAGATCGGCCGGCCCCGCATCGAGCCCGAGTTGTCGAGCAGCAGCGTCACCACGGTGTCGCGGAACTCCATGTCCTTTTCGACCTTGAAGCTGAGCGGCGTCGTCGGGTTGGCGATGACGCGGGCCAGGCGGCTGGCGTCGAGGATGCCTTCCTCGCGATCGAATTCCCAGGTCCGGCTCTGCTGCGCCTGCAGGCGGCGCTGGAGCTTGTTGGCGAGCCGGCCGACCGCACCCTTGAGCGGCTCGAGCTGCTGGTCGAGATAGGCGCGAAGGCGTTCCAGTTCGACCGGTTCGGCCAGATCCTCGGCGCCGATTTCCTCGTCGAAGCGGGTGGCGTAGACGGTATAGCCGGGATCGGCCTCGGAGACCGGGGGCGGCGGCGGCTCGAGCGGGGCCTCGCCCTCGGGCAGCTCGGTCTCCTCGCCCGCCTCCTCGTCGGCCGTCTCGTCGGCGCTGATCTGGGCCTCGGTGTCGTCCTGGCCCGGCTGCTCTTCGGTATCGGGGTCGGTATCGGCCTGGGCGTCGTCGCTGTCATCCTCGCCGGTGCTGTCGGGCTGTTCATCCTCCTCGGCCTCGGCGTCCTCGTCCTCGTCGTCCTCGGGCGCGTCGGGATCATCGCCAAGCTGGTCGCCATAGCCCAGATCGGCGATGATCTGGCGGGCGAAGCGGGCGAATTCGGCCTGATCGGCAAGGGTGTCGTCCAGCCCGTCGAGCGTGGCGCCGGCGTGATCCTCGATGAAGCCCTGCCAGAGCCGCATGACGTTGTCAGCCCCCGGCGGCAGGGTGCGGCCGGTGGCGAGATGCCGGATCAGGTAGCCCGCGGCGGCGGCCAGCGGCGCCTCGGAGGCGTCGGTGATCCGGTCGTAGCCGCGGCGCAGCGCGTCGGCGCCGATGCGGGCGTCGATGTTGCCGGCGGTGCCGGGCATGTGCCTCGCGCCCACCGCCTCGCAGCGGGCGGTTTCCATCGCCTCGTAGAGGTCGCGCGCCATCTCGCCCGGCGGCGCATAGCGGGCATGGGTGGCATCGTCATGGTAGCGGTGCCTGAGCGCCAGCGCATCCGCGGTGCCGCGCGCCTGCAGCACCTCGTCGCGGGTCATCCGGCGGCTGACCTGGGGCAGGCGCATCGTCTCGCCCGCGAGCCCGGAGGGATCGACCGAATAGCTGACGGTCAGATCGGGGTCGTTGGCCAGCACCTTGGTGGCCTCGGCCAGCGCCTTCTTGAAGTGATCGGCGGGATTGTCGGACTGGGCCATGACGGCGTCCCCCGGGTTGCATGGCGGTGTGGCCGGCAGATCAGCGCATGCTGATGCTGGCGGCGCTTTCGGGCAGTTCCTCGTCGAAGCAGCGCTGGTAGAACTCGGCTACGGTCTCGCGCTCGAGCTCGTCGCACTTGTTGAGGAAGGTCAGCCGGAAGGAATAGCCCACGTCGCGGAAGATATGGGCGTTCTGGGCCCAGTTGATCACCGTGCGCGGGCTCATCACCGTGGAGAGATCACCGTTCATGAAGGCGGTGCGGGTGAGGTCGGCGACGGTCACCATCTGCGACAACGTGCGGCGGCCCTTTTCGGTGTTGTAGAGCGGGTTCTTGGCCAGCACGATCGCGACCTCGGCGTCGTGGCTGAGATAGTTGAGCGTGGCCACCATCGACCAGCGGTCCATCTGCGCCTGGTTGATCTGCTGCACCCCGTGATAGAGCCCGGTGGTGTCGCCGAGCCCCACGGTATTGGCGGTGGCGAAGAGCCGGAAACAGGGATGCGGGGTGATGATCTCGTTCTGGTCGAGCAGCGTCAGCTTGCCGTCGTGTTCCAGCACCCTCTGGATGACGAACATCACGTCGGCCCGGCCCGCGTCGTATTCGTCGAAGACGATGGCGACGGGGTTTCTCAGTGCCCAGGGCAGGATGCCCTCCCGGAACTCGGTCACCTGCTTGCCGTCGCGCAGCTTGATGGCGTCCTTGCCGATCAGGTCGATGCGGCTGATATGGCTGTCGAGGTTGACGCGCACGCAGGGCCAGCTCAGCCGGGCCGCGACCTGTTCGATATGGGTCGACTTGCCGGTGCCGTGATAGCCCTGGATCATCACCCGGCGGTTATGGGTAAAACCGGCGAGGATGGCGAGCGTGGTGTCGGGATCGAACTTGTAGGTGGTGTCGATGTCGGGCACCCGGTCGACGCGCTCGGCGAAGCCCCGGACAGTCATGTCGGTGTCGATGCCGAACACGTCACGCACCGCGATGTCCTCGGTCGGCCGGGCGGTCTTGTCGATGCTGATGTCGGGCATGGTCCTGTCCTTCACGTCGTTTCGCGCCTCGTGGTGCAACATAACGCGACCAAGGGCAAGGGGTAGGCGGCGTTTGCCGGCGCCAGATACCGCGACCGCGCGCCGACGCCGGCGCGGCCGGCTTTTGATGCCGCTGCCGTGAACGATGGCGGCGCCCCGGGCACCGGTGCGCGCTATTTGAAATTGCGGCTCGGCTTGATCTGCTCCCGGGCCCAGACCACCTGTTGCAGCTGTTCCTCCCGGCTGCGGTCGCCGCCGTTGATGTCGGGATGCAGCACCTTGATCAGCGCCTTGTAGGCCTTGCGGATCTCGGCCTTGGTCCAGTTGTCCCCGGCCTCGAGGATTTCCAGCGCGCGGCGTTCGGTCGGCGGCAGCTTGCGCTGGCCGGTGCGGCCCTTGCCGGGGTTCTTGGTGGCGTTCTCGCCCAGCACCTGATGCGGGTCCTCGATGCCCAGTCGCGCCCGGGCGCGGGCCTCGGGATCGGTGAAGGGGCGGGTGTGGCGTTCCCAGACCTTGTCGCTGGACAGCTGCGCGTTGATCTCGGCCTCGGTGGTGCCGTCGAAGAAGTTCCACTTCAGGTTGTATTCGCGGACATGCTCCTTGCAGAACCAGAAGAAGTCGTCGAGCACGTCGGGCGCCTTGGGCGCGCGGTACTTGCCGGGCTCGCCGCAGCCGTCCTGGTCGCAGACCCGGGTCGAGGTTTCCGACGCCCCGGACATGCCCCGACGGCCGCGCGGGTTCCTCTTTTTCGCGGAACTGACGGAGAGATCGAATCCGAAAGGGTCGGTCTTGGACATTGGGCACATCCCTTTGCGAGTCGGAGCGGTGAGTTTAGATTATCGGGCACCGAATTGAAGGGGGCAGTTTGCGAAACCACCCGATGAGCGGGGCGTGGCCGGAGCGGCCGGCCGTCTGCGTGCGGGCAGGGTATCAGGGGCGACGGGTATCTTCTCCGGGCCGGGCGGCGGCGGTTCCCCCGGTTTCGGTCGCGCCATCGGGTTGCTGCGGGGTGGCGTGCCCGACCGCCCGTCCGGAGTTGAGCGGCGGGTCGCGCCGGGCAAAGAGTGGCGGCCGGACGGTGCCGGTTTCGACCGCGGGTTCCTCGGCGGTCGGGGTGATCCCGGCCGTCCCGGCGGCCCCGGCCGGCCGGCGGAAGACCAGCATGCTGCGCTGGACGGTACGGGTGCCGGCCAGGCCCTGGCGTTCCCTGGCTGGGCAGGATTTCGGCACGCAGGTATTCCCAGCCCTCGCGCGCGGCGCCGTTGATTGCCGTTTCGAGCCCGAGCGCAAAGCGGGCCTCGGCGCTCTTGACGCCGCTGGCCTTTTCACCCTTCGCCGGGGCGGGTACGACCTTGTAGATGTAATGCGTCATGCTGGCTGACCTTTTCTCGACAGGGCCGGTATCCTAACGTTCCGTGCGGCGGACGCAAGGGCAGAGATCAACGCGCGGTGCCGCGGGCATCGAGCGCATCGCGCAGCCCCTCGCTCAGATAGTTGACGCCGAGCACGGTGAGGCAGATCAGCGCCCCCGGCCAGAGCGCGCGCCCGGGCTGATCCTGCAGATAGGGCGTGGCGTCGCTCAGCAGTCGGCCCCAGGTGGGAAAGTCCGGCGGAAACCCGAGGCCGAGAAAGCTGAGCGCCGATTCGGTGACGATGGCGTTGGCGGTGCCGAGCGCGGCAGAGACCAGGATCGGCGAGGCCGCATTGGGCAGCACATGGCGGGTGATGAGCGCGGCCTCGGTGGTGCCTGCGGCGCGCGCGGCGAGAATGAAGTCGCGCTCCTTCAGGCCCAGCACCTCGCCGCGCACCACCCGCGCGGTGGGCATCCAGCTGGTCACCCCGATGGCCAGCACGATCAGCGCGAAAATCCCCGCCTGCGGCCCCAGTCCGCGGCTCAGCGTTTCGCGAAACAGCATCACCGCGACCAGGATCAGCGGGATCACCGGCAGTGCCAGAAAGAGATCGGTCAGCCGCATGAGCGGGCCGTCGAGCCGGCGAAAGAAGCCCGCCAGCACACCGATGAGCGTGCCGAGCCCCAGCGCCACCGCCGCCGCCGCCAGCCCCACCGCGATCGAGACCCGCCCGCCGGCGAGCATCCTTGCCAGGGTGTCGCGGCCCAGCTGGTCGGTGCCCAGCGGATGGGCAAGGCCGGGGCCCATGTTGCGCGCGCGCACGTCGATGAAACCGGGATCATTCGGCCAGAGCCAGGGCCCCAGCAGCACCGCCGCCACCAGAAACGCCAGCACGGCCGTGCCGGCCGCTGCGCCGCGCTGGCGGCGCAGGCGGCGCCAGATCGCGCGCCGGCGGCCGGGTGCGGCGGGGGCAGTCATCGCAACCCCTCCTGCCGGGCCCGCGGGGCAGGGAGACGTGCCGGGCGAAATGGCCGATCGGTGGCCGCTCTGTGGCTCGTGCGCGTCTCAGCCATGCCGGATCCTCGGGTCAAGCAGGCCATATGCCAGATCGGCCGCGATGTTGGCCAGCACCACCAGCACCGCCAGCAGAAAGGTCACCGTCTGCACCATCGGCAGGTCGCCCGCCTGGATCGCGCCGATCAGCAGGTGACCGACCCCGTTCACCTTGAAGATCTGCTCGGTGATGATCGCCCCGCCGAACACCTGCGGCAGCCCCAGCGCGATCACCGTCACCACCGGAACGAGCGCGGTGCGCAGCCCGTGCCCCAGCACCACCGCGACCTCCGAGAGCCCCTTGGCGCGGGCGGTGCGGACATGGTCCTGATGCAGGCTGTCGAGCATTGCCGCGCGGGTGAAGCGCGACAGCTGTGCCGTGGTCTGCAGCGACAGCACCAGCACCGGCAGCGTCATCTGCCTGAGCTGGACCGTGAAGCTTGACCAGTCGGTCACCCGGTGGGTGGTGTCGTAGATCGAGGGCAGCCAGCCCAGATGCACCGAAAAGATCACGATCGCCAGCACCCCCGAAAAGAACGGCGGCACCGAATAGCCCACCATGGTGACCAGGGTGCCCGCCCGGTCGAAGACCGAATTCTGCCGGCAGGCCGAGACGATGCCCAGGGGCAGCGCGATCAGCACCCCGACGACATAGGCCATCCCCACCACCCACAGCGTTTGCGGCAGACGTTGCACGATCGTCTCCATCACCGGCGCGCGGGTCTGCCAGCTGATCAGCCGCGGGCTGCCGGCGGCGAGATCGGTGCCGAATGCGCTGTCCGCGAGCGCCATCGGCTCGACCGCGAACAGCTGCCACAGCCATTTGCCGAACCGCACCGGCGCGGGCTCTCCCAGACCCAGCGCGGCGCGCATGTCGGCGCGGACCTCGGGCGGGATCGTCAGGGGCAGTTGCGCCATCGGGTCGCCCGGCGCCAGATCCAGAAGCGCGAAGAGCACCAGCGAGATGAACAGGAGCGTCGGCACGGCATAGGCCAGCCGGCGAAGGGCGTAGCTCAACACCGCCGCGCGCGTCCCGGCTCCCGTGGTCTCATCCGGGCGCCTTGCGATACCAGTCGGCGATATTCCACAACTCGCTGTCCCACGGGTTGAGCACGACGCCGCCGAGATCGTTCGCGTGCGCCGAGACGCGGCCGCGATTGACCAGCGGCAGGACCGTGTAATCCTGCATCAGCATGTCGTTCAGGCCCCGCGCCAGTTCGGCCCGCCATTCGGGGTCGGTGGCCTCGCGCAGCTCGTCCACCAGCGCGTCGTAGGCCGGCTGGCAATAGCGCGAGACGTTGCTGCCCTGCCACTGGTTCTCCGGTGTCGGGATGCGGTCGCAGCGCCATCCGGCGAGATAGGCCTCGGGGTCGGTGCCGTCGAAGGCGCCGGCAAACATCTGCGCATCGACAAAGAACTTCTGCAAGGTGTCGGGGCTGCCGGGATCGCCGCCGAAGAACACGCTGGCGTCGATGTTGCGCAGCTCGGTCTCGACCCCGATCTGCGACCACCACTGCTTGATCAGGGCCCGGAAATCCTGCCGCACGGCGTTGGCCGAGGTCTGAAAGACCAGCGAAAGCCTCACCCCGTCCTTTTCGCGCACGCCGTCGCCGTCGCTGTCCTTCCAGCCATCCGAGTCGAGCATCGCACGCGCGCCCTCGAGGTCTTGCACCGCACAGTCCGCGTTGTTCCTGGAGGCGTAGATTTCCGGCGCCGGCACGATGTTGCAGGCGATCCTCCCCGCCGGCCCGTAGCCGATCTCGACCAGCAGCGCACGGTCGATCGCCAGCGACAGCGCCCGCCGGACCGCGATGCTGTCCAGGATCGGATGCGGGTAATCGCGTGTCGAGCGGCGCGCGCCGTGCTCGGGGGAGGGGTCGGTCCAGTTCAGCGCGATCCGTTCCACCAGCGTGCTGAAGGCGGTCGCCACCCGGCCCTTGCCCGCCGCCGCCATGTTGGCCAGCACACGCGGATCGATCTGCAGGTTCCGGGCATAATCGAACTCGCCGGTCTCCAGCACCGCGCGCGCGCTGCCGCGGTGGCGTCGCCCCCGCCCTTGATCACCACCCGCGCGAAGGCCGGTTTTCCGGGCTCGCGGTAATGCGGGTTGGCGGCAAACTGCACCACGTCGTTGGGCCGGAAATCGGTCACCGTGAAGGGGCCGGTGCCGATGGGGTTGAAATTGGCCCTTGTACAGGTGGGCGCGCGCGGACCGAGGCAGTCCGCGAATTGCGCCGCCTGCAGGATCGGTGACTGGGCGCCGACAAAGGCGACATGGGGGTTGGCGCGGGGCGCGTCGAAGCGGATCACCACGGTGCGCGGGTCGGGGGTCTCGATGGCGGTAATGCCGTCGAATTTCTCCCTGAGCGCGCAGCCGCCGCCCTCGGCGGTGCAGTAGGTCCATGTGAACCGGATGTCGGCCGAGGTCACCGGTGTGCCGTCGGACCAGCTGAGCCCCTCCTTCAGCACCCAGGTTATGGCATCGCGCGTCGCCGGGATGGCGCCGTTTTCCACGCTCGGCACGCGCTCGGCCAGCCACGGCACCAGGCGGCCGGTCTCGTCGAATCGCGCCAGCGGTTCCAGCACCAGGCTCGCGGCCTCCAGATCCTTGGTGCCGCCGCTGAGATAGGGGGTTCAGGATCGACGGCGCCTGCCAGTAGAGGATGCTGACCTGCCCGTCGCGCCCGCGCCCGGTCTCGTCCGCTACGGCCCGGCCTCCCGCGAGCGCCCCTGTCAGTGCCAGTACTGCCACCGCGAGACGCGGGATGCGCCTGATATCCATGCTCTTCTCCCTCTCGGAGCCGGTGACTTTCGCCTTTGGCGCCGGTTCACGGTGACGAGCGGCGCGCCGTCGTCCGGCAGGTTCGCCGGGATTGTGACGTCTGCCATTGGAATATCAAGGGGTTCTCTTGTCCCGGTGTCGCCGGCGGCCGCGTGATCACGCGGACGCCGTCAGACCCGCCGCGACGCAAGAGAAATCGGCACGCGCCCCGGCACCGCCCTATCGGGCGGCCGGGGCGATGATCATGATCATCTGGCGGCCTTCCATCTTGGGCATGTTCTCGACCTTTCCCAGGCCCTCGACATCGCCGGCCACGCGCTGCAGCAACTCGCGGCCCAGCTGCTGGTGCGCCATCTCGCGGCCGCGAAAGCGCAAGGTCACCTTGACCTTGTCGCCACCTTCCAGGAACCGGGTGACGTTGCGCATCTTGACGTCATAGTCGTGGGTGTCGGTGTTGGGGCGGAACTTGACCTCCTTGACGTCGATCACCTTCTGCTTCTTGCGCGCCTCGGATTCCCGCTTTTGCGTCTCGTACTTGTACTTGCCGAAATCCATGATCTTGCAGACCGGCGGATCGGCGTTGGGAGATATCTCGACCAGGTCGAGTTCGGCCTCAAAGGCCATCTCCATCGCCTTTTCTGGGGTCACAACGCCGATATTTTCGCCTTCCGGGCCGATGAGGCGGATTTCGGGCGCGCGGATGCGATCGTTGACGCGGGGGCCGGTGTCGCGCGTGGGCGGCGCGTTGTGAGGTCTGCGGGCTATGGTTTCGGTCCTTCTGTCATGGAAACGGTCTGAGGCAGCAACGTAACCGTGCCTCGGAGCCGATTCAAGGCGCAAAATAGGCGGTCCGGGGCCGATGGACGGGGCGCTTTCAGTTGCCGGTTTCACCCCGGCGCGGCATTTGCGACAATCGTGCCAAGGCCCACCGGGGGCGCGGGTGAAAGCATCTTGGAGACCGATATGAGAAACCTGATCTGGATCGTCGTCGCGGTGGTGATCGTGGGCGGCGGCTATCTGTTGTTAACCGGCAAATCCATGGACGAACTGACCGGAATGGCCGATGACGCGATCGAGAGCATTACCGGTGCGTCAGAGGAGGCCGGGCAGGCCACGGACGATACCGGCACGGCCGCCGACGAGGCGGTCAAGGAGGCCGCGGGCGCGGTCGAAGAGGCTGCGGACGCGGTGCAGGAAACCGCCGGGGAGGCCGTGGAGGCCGTCGGAGATTCGGCCGGCGACGCCGCGCAGGCTCTCGAAGAGGCGGCTGGGCAGGCCGGCGCGGTGGCGGATGACGCCGTGGAGGCCGCAGGGCAGGCCATCGAGGACGCCGGCGAGGCGGCCGGGCAGGCGGCCGGAGAGGCCATGCAGGCGGCCGAGGAAGCCGTGGGCGGCGCCATGCCGGCGGCCGATGCCGGGCCGGGCGATCTGGAGGCCGCGCTGAGCGTCGAGGGGTTCGATCTGGACAGGGCGCTCGCCGCGATCGAGGATTCCGATCTGGACGCCCTGAAAAAGACCGCGCTGGCACAGTCCGTGCGCGCCGCCGCGGACGACCCCGAGATGCTGGCGGCGGCGCTGGCCTCGGTGCGCACCGCGCTTGGCCTCTGAGCGCGCCAGGGCGCGTCGCGTCTGATCGGTTGTCCACCCGCCCCGGGCGTGACCCGGGGCCTCGCCATCGCGAACGGAGTTCCCAGCCCAGGGCCGGGACGGGCATTGGAAAAGATCAGACGCGCCACGCCATGGCCTGTCATGAAAACCCCCGCATCGGGCGAACCGGTGCGGGGCTTTTCGTGGCGTTGCCGGCGACAGGCGCGGCGGCGCTCAGTCCAGAACGCCTTTTCCACCACGTATTCGCGGGGGTCGGAATTGGCGCCCTCGGTCAGGCCGTATTCCTCGAGCATGGCCTTGAGCTCGAGGTTGAAGGCGAGGTTGCCACAGATCATCGCGCGGTCGGTCTCGGGCGAGAGCGGCTTGACGCCCAGTTCCTCGAACACCTCGCCCGAGCGCATCAGATCGGTGATGCGCCCCATCTTGGGGCTCTCCTCGCGGGTGGTGGTGGGGTAGTAGCGCAGCTTTCGTGAAAGCCCTCGCCGATCAGTTCCTCGAGCAGCTCGTCCGGAACGGATCGCCTCGATCAGTTCGGCGCCGTATTGCAGCTCGCCCACCTCGCGGCAGGTATGGGTCACGATCACCTCGTCATAGTCGTGATAGGTCTGCGGGTCGCGCAGAAGCGAGGCGAAGGGCGCGATCCCGGTGCCGGTGGCGAAAAACCAGATGCGCTTGCCGGGCAGGAGCGCGTCATGCACCAGCGTACCGACGGGCTTGGGCCGCAGGATGATCTGGTCGCCGGGCTCGATGTGCTGCAACCGGCTGGTCAGCGGGCCGTCGGGCACCTTGATCGAGTAGAATTCAAGCTCGTCGTCCCGGGCCGGGCTGGCGATCGAATAGGCTCTGAGCAGCGGCTTTTCGCGCCCGGTCTTGGGGTCCTCTTCCATCAGCCCCAGCATCACGAATTCGCCCGAGCGGAAACGCAGGCTCGCGGGCCGGGTCACGCGGAACGAAAACAGCCGGTCGGTATAGTGCCGGACGGCGGTCACGGTTTGCGCGTCGGGAAGGGTGCGGCCCTTTGCGGTCTTGGCGTCGGTCACGGTTGTGGTCTTGTTCATGCGGTCCTCCGCCAGCTGGGTAACGCGGCGCCCCCTGATAGACCTTGATCCATGTCAGGGAAAGGGAAATTCAGCCGCGCAGCCGCGCCTGATAGTCGTGCGCCCGCCAGTCGGCGCGATAAAGCCAGTCGGCCGGGGGCTGGCGCGCGGCCAGATCGTCCGAAATCTCGACCTCGTCGAAACCCGACCTTCGCGCCATCGCGTACTGGTCGGCGATGACATGGCCGCGCGCCCTCAGCCGCCCGGCATAGCCCATCAGCCGCAGTTGCCGCGCGATGGAAAAGCCGCGCCCGTCGGAGAAGACCGGAAAATCCACCCGGATCATCGCCACGCCCGCCAGCCGGCCCGCCAGCGACGCGGGGTCGGTGTCGGCGGGCAGGTCGAGCGCGACCGCATCCGGGCCGGCCTCGGCCAGAGCCGTGAACTCGCCCCGCCAGTTGTCGGGGCCAAATCCCCGGTCGGTCACGATCACCGTCATGCGTCCATTCCTTGCCGTGTCGCGCGGCCATCCGCGAAGTGGATGCCGCATTCGGTCTTGGCGCGCCCGCGCCAGCGGCCGGCGCGGATGTCTTCGCCCGCGTCCACCTTCGAGGTGCAGGGCATGCAGCCGATCGACGGGTAACCGCGCGCGACCAGCGGATGCCGGGGCAGGCGGTTTTCCTCGATATAGGCCTGCACGTCCTGGCGGCGCCAATGCGCCAGCGGGTTGACCTTGACCCGGCCGGTTCCGGGCTCGGCCTCGAAGAATTCGAGCTCCTGCCGGGTTGCGCCGTGAAACCGCTTGCGCCCGGTGATCCAGCCGCCGAACTCCGCCAGTGCGGCCTTGAGCGGCGCGGTCTTGCGCAGCGCGCAGCAGGCATCCGGATCGCGCCGGTGCAGGCCACCATCGGGGTCGCGGTGCGCAAGCTCCGCCTCGGCGGCGCGAACGATGCGCATGTCCCGCAGCCCCAGCCGCTCGGCCAGTTCCTGCTGATAGACCAGCGTCTCGGCAAAGAGCAGCTGCGTGTCGACAAGGATCACCGCCGTCTCGCGGCGGATGAGCGAGAGCATGTGCAGCAGCACCGCCGATTCGGCGCCGAAACTCGAAACCAGCGCGATGCGGCCCAATACCGGATCGCCGAGCGCATGCGCCAGAACCGCGGTTGCGGAATGATGGCGCAAGCGCGCGTTGAGCGCCGCGACGTGCGCGGCAGGATCACTCGGCGGCATAGGCTGGAACCTCGTCGTAAAGCGCCGACTTGAACGGGGCGAGGCCGACCCGGCGATACGTCCCGAGAAAGGTCTCCGCGGGCCCGTCGCGCAGATCGAGATAGGCGAAGATCAGCCGTTCGACCGCCGCCACGATCTCGTCATAGCCGAAACCGGGGCCGGTGCGGGTGCCGATCCCGGTGGTCTCGGACGCGTCGCCGCCAAGGGTGATCTGGTAGGTCTCGACCCCGCCCCGGTCGAGCCCGAGAATGCCGATATGGCCGACATGATGGTGCCCGCAGGCGTTGATGCAGCCCGAAATCTTGATCTGCAGGTGGCCCACGTCGTGCTCGATCCCGAGCTCGTCGAGCCGTTTCGCGATGCCGGTCGCCACCGGGATCGACCGCGCGGTGGCCAGCGCGCAGTAGTCCATCCCCGGGCAGGCGATGATGTCCGACGCCAGCCCGATATTGCCGGTCGCCAGCCCCGCCGGTTTCAGCGCCGCGTGCAGCGCCGGGATGTCGGCGAGCGCCACATGCGGCAGCACCAGGTTCTGGGCGTGGCTGACGCGGATGTCGCCGTGGCCCGGGCGTTCGGCCAGATCGGCCACCAGCCGCATCTGTTCGGCCGACATGTCGCCGGGCGTGGCCCCATGCGCCTTGAGGCTGATGGTGACGATGCCGTGATCCGCGCGGCGATGGGGCGCGACATTGGTGTCGGTGAAGGCTCGAAAGACCGGGTCCGATGCACGCGCGGCGTGGTAGGGCGCGGGATCGCGGTCGCGCAGCACCGGCGTGACGAAGGCGGCCTTGATGCGCGCGAGCCAGTCCTGATCGACCCCCGAGAACGCCGCGCGCCGGCGGGGAAACTCGGCCTCGACCTGGCGGCGAATCTCGTCGAGCCCGACCTCGTGGACGGTGATCTTGACCCGCGCCTTGAACTTGTTGTCGCGCCGCCCCAGCCGGTTGTAGGTGGCCAGCACCGCCTCGAGATAGGGCAGCAGGTCGGTGCACGGCAGGAAGTCGCGCAAGAGCCGCGCCACCATCGGCGTGCGCCCCATGCCGCCGCCGATCCAGACCTGAAACCCGCGCGCGCCGTCGCGATCGACGATGCGCAGGCCGATGTCGTGGCTCTTCATCACCGCGCGGTCGGTCTCGCTGGCGATCACCGCGATCTTGAACTTGCGGGGCAGGAACTGGAATTCGGGATGGTCGGTCGACCATTGCCGGATCAGCTCGGCCACCGGGCGGGGGTCCTCGATCTCGCCCAGGGCGGCGCCGGCGAAATGGTCGGAGGTGACGTTACGCACGGTGTTGCCCGAGGTCTGGATCGCGTGCATGCCGACCTCGGCGAGCGCGTCGAGCATGTCCGGCACGTCGGCGAGGCGCGGCCAGTGGAACTGGATGTTGGTGCGGGTGGTGAAATGGCCGTACCCCTTGTCCCAGCGCTCGGAGATATCGGCCAGTTGCCGCAGCTTGGCAGGGTCGAGCGAGCCGTAGGGGATCGCCACCCGCAGCATGTAGGCGTGAAGCTGCAGGTAGAGCCCGTTCATGGTGCGCAGGGGGCGGAATTCGTCCTCGGTGAGCTGCCCCGCGATGCGGCGTTCGACCTGGGCGCGGAACTGGGCGACGCGGTTTTTCACGAAGGCTGTGTCGAAGTCGTTGTAGCGGTACATGGGGCGCGGGCCTCCTGTGGGGTCAGCGATGCGGGCTTGCCGGCTCGGCCTGCTTGCCGTGAAAGCGGTTCGAGGGGCCCTTGCGGCGGAAATCCTCGCGGAAATGGGTGGGTTCGGGTCCATCGGGGCCGGCCACGGCATCGGCCGGTAGGGGCCGACGACGACGCCCGGCTGGCCTTGCGCGACGGCCAGCCGCATCCCGGCGCGGGCGGCGTCGGCGATCATCTCTGCCCGATGCAGGTGACGCACCCAGGCGCCGCTGCGGGCGAGATAGACCACCTCGCCGGAAATCAGCGCGTTGGCGGTGACGACCTTGGGGGTGAAGGGGCGCGACATGCTGGGATGCTCCTTTGCGTCCGGTTCGGCGACACGGTTTGACTCTTCGGGCAATATAGAAAATATTCCCATCAAACCGCCATATCCCGGCGGAAATAAGAACGAATGTTCCGCAATCGCCCCCGGGCGTTCGGGGCGTTCCAGTTGAAGGAAGAAATCCGAATGGCTGTTCGCCTTGATGCGCTCGACCGGAAAATCCTCATGGAACTGCAACGCGACGGGGGCCAGTCGCTCGACGAGATCGCCCGCGAGGTGGGCAGTTCCAAGACGCCGGTCTGGAACCGCATCCGCAAGCTGCGCGAGGCCGGCGCGATCCGCGCTCAGACCTATCTGCTCGATGCCGGTGCGCTGGGGTTCGAGGCATGCTTTTTCGTGCTGATCCGCACCTCGGAGCATGACGCCGGCTGGCAGGCGCGGTTTCTCGCCGCGCTCCGGGGCCGCGACGAGGTACTCGAGGCGCACCGCCTCGCCGGCGACATCGACTATATCCTCAAGGTGGTGGTCCCCAATGCCCGCGCCTATGACGACTTCTATCAGGCGCTGATCAAGGAGGTGAAGGTGCACACGGTGACGGCGCTCCTGTCGATGGAGGAGCTGAAGGCGACGACGGTGCTGCCGCTCTGAGGCCCGGGGGGCGCTGCCCCCGTCCCGGACCTTGTCCGGGACTCCCCCGGAGTACTTGCGGCAAGATGAAAGCGCGGGGGCGGGCGCGTCAGCCGGTGGCGGCGAGGGCCTCGATGATGGGGGCGAAATCCGCCGCTTTGAGCGAGGCGCCGCCCACCAGCGCGCCGTCGACGTCGGGGGTGGCAAAGATCGCGGCGGCGTTGTCGGGCTTGACCGAGCCGCCGTAGAGGATGCGGATGCCGGCGGCGATGCCGGCGCCCGGCCGGTCGGCCAGGCGGGCGCGCAGATGGCCGTGCATTTCGGCGATCTGGGCGGTCGAGGGCAGCCGGCCGGTGCCGATGGCCCAGACCGGCTCGTAGGCGATGACGGTGTTGAGCGCATCCACGCTGTCGGGCAGCGACCGGGCGAGTTGGTCCGCGGCCACGTCGAGCGCGCGGCCCTGGTCGCGCTCGGTCTCGGTCTCGCCCAGGCAGATGATGGCGACGAGCCCCGCCGCGTGAGCGGCCGCGGCCTTGCGGCGCACGGTCTCGCTGGTCTCGCCGTGATCGGCGCGGCGCTCGGAGTGGCCGAGGATGACGGCGCGCGCGCCGGCGTCCGCGAGCATCGGCGCCGAGATGTCGCCGGTGTGGGCACCCGAGGGCGCGTGATGGCAATCCTGCGCGCCGATCGTCAGCGCGGTGCCGGCGGCGCGTTCGGCGGCCGCGGCCAGAAGCGTGGCCGGCGGGCAGACCAGCACATCCACCGCCGCCGCGGCCGGCAGCGCGGCCAGAAGCCCGATCTCGTCGAGCGCCGCGCGCTCGCCGTTCATCTTCCAGTTGCCGGCGGCCAGCTTGCGTCTCATGTCCCCGTGCCCCCCGTTTCGCCTGTCTTTCTTAGGACCCGGGCGGGCGGGGCGCAACGCTCACATGCCGTCAAAACGAATCGATTCGCCGCAGCCGCAGGCTTCGCTCACGTTGGGATTGTTGAACACGAAGCCCGATTCGAGCAGCGATGAGCGATAGTCGATCTCGGTGCCGAAGAGGAACATCTGCGCCATCGGCGCGATCATCACCCGGGCGCCGTCCTGTTCGACCACCTCGTCCATCGGGTCGATCTCGTCGACATAGTCCATGGTGTATTCCATGCCCGCGCAGCCGCCCTTTTTCACGCCGATGCGCAGCCCCTTGGTGGTGCCCTTCTGCATCAGCCGGGCGATCTGGGCGGCGGCGGCGTCGGTCATGGTCAGCGCCTGCTTGCCGGGAATACCGAACATCACTTCGTGCCTTTCAGCGTTGCGGGGCCCTTACATGAAGCCCAGTTCGAGCCGGGCCTCGTCGCTCATCATGTCCATGCCCCAGGGCGGATCCCAAGTCAGGTCGACATCGACCTGCTGCACCCCTTCCACGGGGGCGATGGCGTCGGCCACCCAGCCCGGCATCTCGCCGGCCACCGGACAGCCGGGCGCGGTCAGCGTCATGGTGACATGTACCGCGTTGTTGTCACTGATGTCGATGGTGTAGACGAGACCGAGATCGTAGATGTTCACCGGGATTTCGGGATCGTAGACCGACCGGCACGCCTCGACGATGGTCTCGTAGAGCGGGTGCTCGGTGCTCGACGGGGCGATCAGGGGCGCGCCCTCCAGCGGTTCTGGGAATTCAGTCATCCGGGTATCCTGCGTTTATTCCGACCAAACATATAAGATTTATGGGCGCCTGCGTCCAGAGGGCGGATGCGCGCAAACTGTCGCGATCAGCTCTTTCGGGGCGGGTGGGGGGCCGGCGCGCGGGCCGGTTTGCGCCGCCGGATCGGCTCGGGGCGCACCCGCGCCTCGATCTGCTCGTAGAGCTTGGCGGCGATGTTCTTGCCGGTCGAGGTCTCGATCCCTCGAAGCCGGGGGAGGAGTTGACCTCGATCACCTTGGGCCCCGTCTCGGAGCGCAAGAGGTCGACGCCGGCGAGATTGAGGTCGAAAGCGCGCGCCGCGCGGATCGCGGTGTCGCGTTCCTCGCGGGTGATGCGCACCGAGCGGGCGGAGCCGCCGCGATGCAGGTTCGAGCGGAAATCGCCCTCGGCGCCGGTGCGCTTCATCGATGCCACCACCTTGCCGCCGATGACGAGGCAGCGGATGTCCTCGCCCGCGGACTCCTTGACGAAATCCTGGACCAGAAAGTTGGCCTTGAGCCCGCGAAAGGCGTCGATCACCGATTCGGCGGCCTTTTTCGTCTCGGCCAGCACCACGCCCTTGCCCTGGGTCGATTCCAGCAGCTTGACGATCAGCGGCGCGGTGCCGACGAGCGCGATGATGTTGGCGGTGTCGCGCGGCGAGTTGGCGAATGCGGTGTTGGGCATGCCGATGCGCGCCCGCGCCATCAGCTGATGGGCATAGAGCTTGTCGCGGCTGGCGGTGATCCCGGCCGAGCCGTTGACGCACCAGGTCCCGATGGTCTCGAACTGGCGCAGGATGGCGGCGCCGTAGGCGGTGATCGAGGCACCGATGCGCGGGATGATCCTACAGAGATTCAGGTGAATCTTGAGGTGCACTATCCTCAATTTCATATTCACTTACATGGGATGAATAGGCTTTGACGCATTTCTTATACGTTTTTGTTGTTTTCGCAAACCGTTCAAGGCCTGCCCAGGTAGATGCTCCACCATTTTGTTGTCTTCGCGCTTCAATAAAGTGTTGAAATCGAATCACTGATTTCCCAATTATCGAGCCGCGGCTCTTTAGTATCATATCGCAATCATACACTTGCCTTTCAGCATTCAAGCAAAGTCCGCTATAGTAATTTAGATAGCGAACTATGCCTACCTCCAACTCAGCATTCCCACTTATTTTCTCTGTAAGTTCGGTGAGCGGTATAGGCGCATGTCGGTTTTTGAGATCAAATGCTTCATTCATACCACAAAGATCCAATTCATTTCTTCGGTTTAGAGCTTGAACTGTGAGAACTCTGCGCTCCCACTCTAGAGATTCCCTATGAATCTTACTATTTTGCCTAATTTGAAAAATTGTAAAAATAAAGCCACCTAAAATAAGTGCGGAATTGAAGAGCGAAATCTTTTCAGAAAGTTCAGCCGAGATCACTTGGTCAATCAGATTCATGCGTGGACCTAGAATTAATCCTAATTAGTGAAGTTTAGCTGTTGTTTCCCGGCTGGTGGTTTGGCTGTTATTCGAACAATACCGGCTTGAGTTTGTGCCAGTCTTTCATGCTGTTGCACCTCGTTGGTCGGCGGTGCGCCAGAGGCGCCCGGACCCCTTGGGTAGCAAATTGCGCGGCTCGCTGGCAAGGGCGGCGGCGTGCGTGCCGCCGCCGAACGGTCACTTGTTGATGTCCTCGCGGATGACCCGGGTCTGGTCGTCGGGGGTGCGGAAAAGCCGGCGCATCCCCAGCCAGGAGACGAGTGAAAGCACCGCGAAGATCGCCAGCAGCGCCGCGATCCCCGGCTGCCACGGCAGCATCACCACCAGCGCCGTCAGCGCCGCGCCGGCGGCAAAACCCAGGAAGATGAACCCCGGCACCAGCGTCTCGAGGATCGCCAGCACGAGCGCGGCCGCCAGCCACACCCACCAGAGCTGCCAGAGCGCGATGCCGCTCATCCGCCGCGTCCCCGCAGCATGCGGAAGGCGTCGCCGAACGCCTCGAGCGCATGGGCCGGCACGACGATGGTCTGCGAGCCGCCCCCCGCACCCAGCGCGTTGAGCGCCTCGACCTGCTTGAGCGCCACCTGGTACTGCGCGGCCTCGAGCCCGTTCTCGGCGATCGCGGTGGCGACCACGCCGGTGGCGTAGGCCTCGGCGTCGGCACTGATGCGGCGCGCCTTGGCGGCCTGCTCGGCGGCGTAGAGCTCGCCGTCGGCCTGCAGTTCGATGGCGCGCTTGCGGCCCTCGGCCTCGGTCACCTGGGCGCGCCGCGCGCGCTCGGCGTTCAGCTGTTGCAGCATCGCCGCGCGCGTGGCCTCGTCGAGGTTGACGTCGAGGATCTCGGCGCGGGTCACCTCGATGCCCCAGTCGTCGACCGCGTCCTCGACCGACGCCTTGATGGTGGCGATCAGCTCGCTGCGGTTCGACTGCACCTCGTCGAGGTCCATCTTGCCGATCTCGGCGCGCACGATGCCGGCGACGGTGGTGGCGATGGCGCCGTCGACGTCGCGGATGCGGTAGACCGTGCGCTCGGGCTGCAGGATGCGGTAGAAGACCGAGGTCTCCACCTGCACCAGCACGTTGTCGCGGGTGATCGCGTCCTGGCTGGCGGTGGGCAGCTGACGCTCGAGGATCGAGATGCGGTGCGCCACCGTGTCGAGAAACGGCACGATGAGGTTGATGCCGGGGCCGAGCACCTTGTGCAGCCGGCCGAAGCGTTCGACCACGTACTGGTCAGACTGCGGCACGATCTTGATGCCGCGGAAGATGACCAGGATCACCAGGACCGCGATCAGGATCAGCACGATGTTGGAGGAAATCAGGTCAAGGATCATGTCTTCGGTCATGCGGGGTCCCCGGAAAGCTCTCAGGCGCGAGCGCGTGCTTGGCACTGCCCGTCCGCAGGCATTAAAGAGGGCGGAACGGGGAAAAGCAACGACGAGGCGCGGGCATGCGGTTCAGTTTTCAGGTGACGACGCAGGACGGCCACGCCCGCGCGGGCGTGGCCCATACGCCCCGTGGCGAGGTGCGCACGCCCGCCTTCATGCCGGTGGGCACCGCCGGAACCGTCAAGGCAATGCTGCCCGAGAGCGTGGCGGCGACCGGCGCCGACATCGTGCTCGGCAACACCTATCATTTGATGCTGCGCCCGGGGCCCGAGCGGGTGGCGCGGCTGGGCGGCCTGCACCGGTTCATGAACTGGGACCGCCCGATCCTGACCGACTCGGGCGGCTTTCAGGTGATGAGCCTCGCCGGGCTGCGCAAGCTGACCGAGGAGGGGGTGGCGTTCAAGTCCCATGTCGACGGCGCGCGGCACATGCTGACGCCCGAGCGCTCGATGGAAATCCAGCGGCTGCTGGGCTCGGACATCGTGATGTGTTTCGACGAGTGCCCCGCGCTGCCTGCCTCCGAAGCCGAAGTCGCGCGCGCCATGCGGCTCAGCATGCGCTGGGCGGAACGCTCGAAGGCGGCGTTCGGCGAGCGGCCGGGGCACGCACTCTTCGGCATCCAGCAGGGCGGGGTCAGCCACGATCTGCGCGAAGAGAGCGCCGAGGCGCTGCGCGCGATTGGTTTCGACGGCTACGCCATCGGCGGGCTTGCGGTGGGCGAGGGCAGGGGGCGATGTTTTCGGTGCTCGACCATGCGCCGGGGATGCTGCCGGCGGACAAGCCGCGCTATCTGATGGGGGTGGGCAAGCCCGACGACATCGTCGGCGCGGTCAGGCGGGGCGTGGACATGATGGATTGCGTGTTGCCCTCGCGCTCGGGGCGCACCGGGCAGGTCTTTACCCGCCACGGGGTCTTGAACATCAAGAACGCGCGCCACGCCGACGATCCGCGCCCGCTTGACGAGGCCTGCGCCTGCCCGGCCTGTCGCGGTTACAGCCGGGCCTATCTGCACCATGTCTTTCGCGCCCGCGAGATCGTCAGCTCGATGCTGCTGACCTGGCACAACCTGCACTATTATCAGGAACTGATGGCGGGCATGCGCACGGCCATCGCCGAGGGGCGTTTCGCCGCCTGGGAAGCGGATTTTCACGCCGCCCGCGCCGAGGGCGACATCGCGCCGCTCTGAGTGCGGGTGAAGAAAGGCGGGCGGGGCGGGGCATCCGGAATTGCCGCTTGCCCCTCTGTCCCGGCAAGGCATTCTCGGTCCAGCCGTGGTTGAAAGGGGCGTGCGCGGGCCCCACATCAGCCCAAAGGAAACGGAGACGGACGGGGCTGCCGCATGATCGGGGCCGGGGCCGTCTTGCCAAGAACACAGGATACGAGCATGCCCGATACCCTCAACCAATCCTTCCCGGTGCTGCCGCTGCGCGACATCGTGGTTTTCCCGCACATGATCGTGCCGCTTTTCGTGGGCCGCGAGAAATCGGTCAAGGCGCTGGAAGAAGTGATGGCCGACGACAAGCAGATCCTGCTGTCGAGCCAGATCGACCCCGCCGACGACGACCCCGCGGCCGACGGCATCTACGGCACCGGCGTTCTGGCCAATGTGCTGCAGCTGCTCAAGCTGCCCGACGGTACCGTCAAGGTGCTGGTCGAGGGGTGCACCGCGTGCGCATCTCCGAGTATCTCGACAATGACGATTTCTTCGAGGCCCGCGCCGAGCCGCTGGCCGAGATGCCGGGCGATGCCGCCACCATCGAGGCGCTGTTGCGCACGGTGACGGACGAATTCGCCCGCTACGCCAAGATCAAGAAGAACATCCCCGAAGAGGCGCTCTCGGCGGTGGCCGAAAGCGACGATCCGGCCAAGCTCGCCGATCTGGTGGCCGGGCATCTCGGCGTCGATGTCGCGCGCAAGCAGGACCTGCTTGAGACGCTCAGCGTCAGCGAGCGGCTGGAGAAGGTCTATGGCCTGATGCAGGGCGAGATGAGCGTCCTGCAGGTCGAGAAGAAGATCAAGACCCGCGTCAAGAGCCAGATGGAGCGCACCCAGCGCGAGTACTACCTCAACGAACAGATGAAGGCGATCCAGAAGGAGCTGGGCGACGGCGAAGAGGGCGCCGGCGAAATCGCCGAGCTGGAGGAAAAGATCGCCGAGACCAAGCTGTCGAAGGAGGCGCGCGAAAAGGCCGAGGGCGAGCTCAAGAAGCTCAAGTCGATGAGCCCGATGAGCGCCGAGGCCACGGTGGTGCGCAACTATCTCGACTGGATGCTGGGCCTGCCCTGGGGCAAGAAGAGCCGGGTCAAGAAGGATCTGGGCCGCGCCGAGACCATTCTCGACGCCGATCACTACGGCTTGGAAAAGGTCAAGGAGCGGATCGTTGAGTACCTGGCGGTGCAGCAGCGCAGCAAGAAGCTCAAGGGCCCGATCCTGTGCCTCGTCGGCCCGCCGGGGGTGGGCAAGACCTCGCTCGGGGCTTCGGTGGCGCGCGCCACCGGGCGTGAGTTCATCCGCATCAGCCTCGGCGGGGTGCGCGACGAAAGCGAGATCCGCGGTCACCGGCGCACCTATATCGGCTCGATGCCGGGCAAGATCATCCAGTCGCTGAAGAAGGCCAAGACCACCAACCCGCTGATCCTGCTCGACGAGATCGACAAGATGGGCCAGGACTTCCGCGGCGACCCCGCGAGCGCCATGCTCGAGGTGCTTGATCCCGAACAGAACGCGACCTTCGTCGATCACTATCTCGAGGTCGAATACGATCTCTCGGACGTGATGTTCCTGACCACGGCCAACACCTACAACATGCCCGAGCCGCTGAAGGACCGGATGGAGATCATCCCGCTGGCCGGCTACACCGAGGACGAGAAGCGCGAGATTGCGCGGCGCCACCTGATCCCCAAGCAGGTCAAGAATCACGGCCTGAAAAAGACCGAGTTCGATCTGGCCGACAGCGCGCTGACCGATATCGTCCGCTACTATACCCGCGAGGCGGGGGTGCGGAACCTCGAGCGCGAGATCGCCAAGATCGCCCGCAAGGCGGTGACCAGGCTGGTCAAGCGCGAGGCCGGGAAGATCGAGGTGACAGCCGACAATCTCGACGATTTCCTCGGCGTGCGGAAGTTCAAGTACGGCATGGCCGAGGAGGAGGATCAGGTCGGTGTCGTCACCGGGCTGGCCTATACCTCGGTCGGCGGTGAGCTCCTGAACATCGAGGCGCTGCGTTTGCCCGGCAAGGGCCGGATGAAGACCACCGGCAAGCTCGGCGATGTGATGAAGGAATCGATCGACGCCGCGTCGAGCTATGTCCGGTCGATCGCGCCCCGTATCGGGGTGAAGCCGCCGCAGTTCGAGAAGTGGGACATCCACGTGCACGTCCCCGAGGGCGCGACGCCCAAGGACGGGCCGTCAGCGGGTCTGGCGATGGTGGTCTCGATCGTTTCGGTGCTGACCGGCATTCCGGTGCGCAAGGACATCGCCATGACCGGCGAGGTCACGCTCAGGGGCAACGCGCTGCCGATCGGCGGGCTGAAGGAGAAGCTGCTCGCCGCGCTGCGCGGAGGCATCAAGACCGTGCTTATTCCGCGTGACAACGAAAAGGACCTCGCCGAGATCCCGGACAACGTCAAGGAAGGGCTGAGCATCGTGCCCGTGGACCACGTCCGTGACGTGCTCAGACTGGCGCTGGTGCGCGAGCCCGAGCCGGTGGAATGGGACGAGGCCGCCGAAGAGGCCGCCGCGGCCGACGCAGCCCGCAAGGCCGGCGGCGAAGGGGCGGGCGCGGTCGCGCACTGACCGCCGCCTCACCGCCTGACGCGCACCGCGACGCGAAATGAAAGGGGCGCCCCCGACGGGGGCGCCCCTTGTCCGATCGTGCAGTCCGACAGTGCGCCGTATTCGTGCGCCGCGATCACGAACGTCCCGGGGCAGGTCGCGTCAGATCGGTTGTCCACCCGCCCGGGCGTGACGGGGCCTCGCCATCGCGAAAGCAGGTCCCGGCCCAGGGCCGGGACGGGTATTGGACATGATCAGACGCGACACGCTCTGACCCGCCCCGAAAAGAGCTGTGGCAGGGACAGCGGCGGTGACGCGGTCGGCGCTCAGAACGCGCCGGCGGCGCCCAGGATGATGGTGATGATTGCCAGTGCGGCGATGATCATCTCGGCATGCGAGGCGCTTTGCACGGTGTCGGCGGCAACGATCTCGGGCGCAACGATGGGATCGGCAAGCGATCCGGCATAGGCTGCGCCGGCCACCAGGACCGAAGCGATAGCGACGATGGCGAGTGTCTTTTTTCACGGCTGTCCCCCAAATTCAACTCGGGACGATTTAACGGCGCGGCAAGTGCTGCGTCAACTGACCGGTGGCAAAGTCAAGACGAAACCGCTAGGGTTTGTCGGCAGATGCAACAAATGGGGCACACCATGGCAACGACAACGAGCAGGCCGGGCAAGACAAGGGCATCCACCGCGGCCGCAACCGGCAGCGGAAAGCCGCCCGGCACCGCCGCGAAGGCCGCCAGAGGGGCGGCCAAACCCTCTGCCCCGGCGGGTGGGAAACCGCCACGACGGTCGCGACTGCCGCGGCAAAGCCGGCCGGAGATACCGTCGAGGGCGCGGCGGATACGCTGGGCGAATTGAAGAAGAGGGAGCTTGTCGAACTGGTCGTGGCGCGATCCGGGATCAGAAAGAAATTCGTCAAGCCAGCGGTCGAGGCGATGCTCGACATCCTCGGCGAGGCGATTGCCGAGGGGCGCGAGCTCAACCTGCAACCCTTCGGCAAGATCACCCGCAAACGGGCCAGGGACACCGCGAACGCGCGCGTCACCACGGCCCAAATCCGCCAGAGCAAGAGCGCGGGCCCCGCACTCGGCCCCGGCGTCGAGGCGGATGCCGGCAAACCGAAAGAGACGGTTGCAGACGCTGCGGAGTGACGCTAAAGAACCGCTCGGCGGGTGATTAGCTCAGTGGTAGAGCGCTTCGTTCACATCGAAGATGTCAGAAGTTCGAATCTTCTATCACCCACCATTTCCGTATCCCGAAAAGGCGCAACCATGCCCCGTTGCCTGCCGGAACTGTGGCTGCTGAGGCACGGCCAGACCGAATGGAACGCTGCCGGCCGGCTGCAGGGCCGGCTCGACAGCCCGCTGACCGAAAGCGGCCTGCGCCAGGCGCGCGCGCAGGGCGTGATCCTGCGGCGCATCCTGCCGGCGGGCGTCACGGTATTGGCCAGCCCCTCCCCGCGCGCCTGGCGCACCGCCGAGATCGCCACCGAGGGGCTTGGACTGACGGTGCGGCCCGATCCCGATCTGGTGGAGATCGACCTGGGCATCTGGTCGGGGCGTCAGGCCGATGAGGTGCGCTCCGCGCTGCCCCCGGGCGCACCGGACGACCTCCATCTGTGGAAGTTCGACGCTCCCGGCGGCGAGGGGCTGGCGGCGATGACGGCGCGGCTCGAAGGGGTGCTGGCGCGGCTCGAAGGGCCGACGGTGCTGGTCACCCACGGGGTCACCTCGCGGGTGCTGCGGTGCCTGGCTCTGGGCCGGCCGGTAAGCGAGCTGTCGGCGCTGCCGGGCGGGCAGGGCGTCGTGCATCATGTCCGGGACGGAGGAGCGCGGACCATCGACGCATGACCGCCGGCCATGCTTGTGCCTTGCGCGGCGGCGCCGGTCTTTGTATGACGCGCGTCACCGGGTCGTTAGCTCAGCTGGTAGAGCGCTTCGTTTACACCGAAGATGTCGGGAGTTCGAGTCTCTCACGACCCACCATCAAAACAACAACTTGCGTCGATTTCACGAAGTCCGCCAAGGTTCACGAAACCTGACGGCCCGGCAGCGTCGATGCTCTGCCCGGCGGCGAGCATCGGCGATCTGCACAGGCTGAGGTTTCCGGGCCGGGCGCGCTAGCCGGGCTTTTCGATCGGGGAATGCCGCGATCTGCTGGCGCTTGCTGAGGACAAGAGCCGCGCCAGCGCCGATGTCAAGCGTATCGCCCGGCAACATCTCCACCAGATCGACGTCAGGATCGCCGGGCTGCGGGAGATGCGCGCGACGCTGGCGGGGCTGGTTGCAGCGTGCGCCCGGGGCGCCCGCGAATGGCCCGGGTCTTGCGCGGGCGCCGTGCCACCGGCCGCCCGGAGAGACCGGCGGAAAGGTCCGATCCCGGCAGGGCTGGCGGCAGGGGCTGCGCGAGGCTCTTCGGCCAAAGCCGATTGACAACAATGGACAATTATGTCCACTCTTTTGGAGCCGGAGGTGTCCGACAACTCGGGCGGCGTGTCTTTCAACAGGAGATATGAGATGTTCATCAGGAAAATCGTGACTGCGGGCGCCGTGGCGGCAGTGCTGGCGATGTCGCCGGCCCGGGCGCAGACCGAACTCAAGCTCGCCACCGACTCCGGCGCCAAGGGTTCACCGTCGGGTGATGCGCTGGACCGGTGGGCGGCGCTGGTCGCGGAAGGCACCAATGGCGAGGTAAAGGTCGACGTCTTCTATCAGAACGAGCTGGGCAGCCAGGCCGAGGTCTTTGACCTGCTGGTCGCCGGCGACATCGACATGATGATCAACTGGCCGATCACCGCTTATGACGAGCGCCCGGGCGTGCTCTTCACCCCCTACATGGTGACCAGCTGGGAAGAGGCGTTCGAGGCCTACAAGCCCGGCGGATGGGTCAACGAGATGCTGGTCGGCATCTATGACGATCTCGGGCTCAAGTTCTTCGGCCCCTGGCCCGAGGGCTTCAACGGCATCGCATCGCGCAACAAGTACGCGATGACCCCCGAGGAGGCGTCGAGCCTCAAGATCCGCGTGCCCGCGATGTTCCCAATGGCGGAATCGGTGCAGGCGCTGGGCTACCAGACCGCGACCATCGACTGGTCCGAGGTGTTCACCGCGATCCAGACCGGCGTGGTCGATGGTGACGGCGCCAACATCATCTACTGGGACTACGAGTATTTCCGCGACGTGCTGGATTACTACAACCAGACCAAGATGCAGTTCATCACCGGCGTGATCGCGATGAACAGCGGGTCATGGGACAGCCTGCCGGAGGAGCATCAGGCGGTGGTGCGCGAGGCCGCGCTGACGGTGATGCAGGAGGCGTTCGATCAGGCGCAGGAGCGCGATCAGTACTACATCGAACAGGCCAAGGCGGCGGGGATGGAATACATCGAGCCCTCCGACGAACAGCTTGCCGAGATGGCCAGGAAGGTCCGCGAAAAGGTATGGCCGCTGATGGAAAAGCGCATCGGCAGCGAGATCATGGACACGATCCGGGCCAATGCCGGCGAGCTCTGAAGGCCGGTCGGTCCTCGGCCGCGCGGGCGGGGCCATCGCGATCGTGCTTGATGCGATCGGGCTGGTCTCGTCCGTGGCGGTGGTGGGGCTGATGTTCTTTCTGGTCGTCGCGCGCTACGTGCTGGGGCTGTCGGTCGTCGGCCTGCACGAGCTGATCATGCTGGCGGCGGTGGCGCTCTACATGACCGGGGCGGTCATCGCCTCGCGGCAGCGCGAGCATCTCACCATCGACTGGATCGCGGCCCGGATCACCGATCCGCGCAAGAAGGCCGCGCATGAGTTGCTGATCGCGTTGCTGACGGTGGTGATCACCTGCTTCTTCATGGTCTGGGCCTACTACATGTTCGCCTGGGGCGTGCAACGGCCGCAAAGCACGCCGGCCTTCCGGATTCCGCTGTGGGTTCCGCAGCTGGCGATCGGGGTCGCGGCGGTGGGCTGTTTCGCCTATGCGCTGCGCGATGCCGTGGGCGCGGTGCGGCGGCTGGCCGGAAAATGACGCAGATCGGATACGCCCGCGCATGTATGCCCTGATCGCCCTGCCGCTGCTGATCGTCCTGATGGGGCTCGGCCTGCCGGTCGCCTGGTCCTTCGCCGGGGTTCTGGCCTATCTGACATGGGTCTACGACGCCAACCTCAACACCCTGATGCTGCAGGGCTTTCGCTCGCTCAACTCGCTGGTGCTGGTGGCGCTGCCGCTCTTCATCCTGACCGGCTACCTGATGCAGTCGGGCGGCATCGCGCAGCGCATCATCGCCTTTGTCAGCCGCCTCGCCACGGGACGCGGCGGGATGGGCACGGCGATGGTGATGTCGTCGTCGATCTTCGGCGCCATCGCGGGCACCGCCACGGCGGCGATCGCGTCGATCGGCTCGATCATGACCGAGCCGCTGGTCGCGCGCGGCTATCCGCGCGGGCGCATCGCCGCGCTTTTGGGGATTTCCTCGCTTCTGGGCATCCTCATCCCGCCGTCGATCACGATGATCCTCTTCGCGGTGGTCACCCGGCAATCGGTGGCGGCGTGTTTCGCGGCCACGATCGGGCCGGCGATCATCCTCATCATCGGGCTGATCGCCTACAACAAGTTCCTCGTCGGGCGCGCCTTCGAGGAGATCGACATCCCGGTCGAGAACCGCGAGAGCCTCGGTCTGGTCACGCTCAAGGCGCTGCCCGCGCTGTCGCTGCCGCTGATCATCCTGGGCGGCATCTATGGCGGCATCTTCACGCCGACCGAGGCGGCGGCGGTGGCGGCGGTGGCGGCGCTGATCGTCGGCGGTCTGATCTATCGCGAATTCACCTGGCGCAGCCTGCAGCGCAGTGTGATCGCGGCGGCCGAGACCACCGGCACCATCATCCTGATCTTGCTGTTTTCGTTCATGATCTCGCGGATACTGTCGTTCGAGCGGGTGCCTCAGGACCTGACCGAGGCGGTCCAGTCGGTGGTGCATGGCCCGGTGGCGGCACTGCTGCTGGTGAATGTGGTGCTGATCATCGCCGGGGCGCTGATGGACGACGTCTCGGTTACGGTGGTGATCGCGCCGCTCTTTCTGCCGCTGATGGTGGCGAACGGGGTCGATCCGGTGCATTTCGCCGCCATCGTCGCCTGTTCGGTGGTGATCGGCGCGAACAGCCCGCCGGTGGCGCCGGTGCTGTTTCTGTCGTGCAAGATCACCCGGGTGCCGATCCTTGAGGCGGTGATGCCGGCGCTGGGGCTGATGACTTTCGTGGCGCTGCCGGTGATGCTGCTGACCACCTTCTGGCCGGATCTGTCGCTGACCATCCCGCGCCTGCTCGATCTGATGTAGGCGCGGGGGATGGCGCGCGTGCTCAGGCCGCCGCCAGCAGCCTGAGGCGGGACCATATCCCGGCCATGTCGGGGCCCGGCACCCAGACGCGGACGCCGTCCCCGGCGCGCGCCACCGGGCAGGGCTTGCCGGCAAAAAGCGTCATCGCCGAAGGCGATCCGGGTTCGGCCGACATGGAACCGGCCAGCAGCAGGCCGTCGCTGTCGCCTGTGATCGCGACCGGCCGATAAAGGTCGTCGGCGCGGCTCAGCGCATAGGTGCCATGCCAGCCCGGCGCGGCCATGAGCGGCGCGGGTGTGCAGAGCAGCATCCGGTCGCGGGCGATGCGCAGGGCGAAGGCGCCGGTCACGGGCAATTCGCTCAGCAGGCCGATCATCGGCGCGCCGGGGGCAAGTGCGGCAAGTGCCGCGTCCAGATCGCCCGAAACCACTGCCGCGCCCCCGGTATCGAGACAGCGTATCGAAAGGCTGCCCGCCTCGATCACGTCGCCGGCAGCGGGGGCGGGGTTGGTCCAGTCGCGCTCACGCATTCAGTCTCTCCCCCATCGGGTCGAGCGCGCAGCTTTCGCACACCCGCGCGCGGCCGGTCTCGCCCATGTGAAAGGTGCCGATCTCCTGACCGATCTTTTCGCGCCCCGCCTCCAGCAGTGCCAGCGCGACGGGGCGGTTCAGCGTCGGGCTGAAACAGCTCGACGTGACGAAACCGAGCGACCGGCGCGGGCCTTCAATTGGCACCAGATGCGCGCCGGTTGGCAGTGGGTCGGCGGCGTCGGTGGCCGGGCCCACCAGCTGGCGGCGGGTCGCGGCGTTGGCCTCGGGGGTGAAGAGCGAGCGGCGGCCGAGATATTCGTCCGTGCGCCGCTCGCGCGGCCCGCCCCAGCCCAGATCGTGCGGCATGGTCAGCCCGTCGGTATCCTTGCCGATCAGGATGAAACCCTTTTCGGCGCGCAGGATCATCACCGCCTCCATCCCGATCCAGCGGCCGTCGACCTGCTGCCGGGCACTGTCGAGCGCGTCGCAGAGCGCGCTGCCGTGGCGCGCCGGAACCGTCAGCTCATAGGACCGGTCCCCGGTGAAGCTGACCCGCGCGGCGCGCAGGGGATGGCCGTTCCAATCGGTCTCGGTCACGCCCATATGGGGCAGGGTGGCGTCGTCCAGGATCGCATCGGGCAGGCCGGCCGCGCGCAGGAGATCGCGGGCGCGCGGGCCGGTGACGGTCAGCGTCACCGACGCGGCGGTGACGTCGTGGATAAAGCAGCGCCCGGGGCCGATGATGTCCTGGCGCGCCTCTTCAAGGATCATCCGCACGCTGGCGGCGTGGGACGAGGACGCCGAGACGACAAATCGGTCGGCGTCGAGGCGAAAGACGACGCCGTCGTCGTGGACGATCCCGGTTTCGTTCAGGATGAAGCCATAGCGCGCGCGCCCCGGTTTCAGCGTCGAGAGGCGGACATAACTGCAATAGTCGAGCAGGTCCGCCGCGCCGGGGCCGATCACCTCGATCTTGCCCAGGGGCGAGGCGTCGAAAAGACCCACGCTCTCGCGCGCCGCCCCGGCCTCGGCCTGTGCAAGCGCCGCCTCGTCGCCCGCGCCAAAGGCCGAGGGGCGCAGCCAGCCGCCGTATTCGCGAAAGCTCGCGCCTTGCGCGCGGTGCTGCGGCTCGAGCGTCAGCCGGCGCGGCGGATCGAAAAGCTCGCCCCGGCGCGGCCCGGCGATGACGCTCAGGGGCACCGGCGCAAAGGGCGGGCGATAGGTGGTGGTGCCGGTCTCGGTGATGGTCCGCCCTGTCAGCGCGGCCATCGCCGCGAGCCCCGCGAAATTGGCGCTCCGGCCCTGGTCGGTGGCCATGCCGAGCGTGGTGTAGCGCTTGAGGTGTTCAACCGAGCGGTAGCCCTCCTGCGCGGCGATGCGCACGTCCCTGAGGGTGACGTCGTTTTGCGGATCGAGCCACTGCCGCCCCGGCAGGGCCGGATCGGGGCGCATCGCGGCAAGCCGCCAGTCGGCCCCGTCAGCGCCCGGCGCCGGGCCGGTGCCGCCGCCCGCCCTGTGGCCCTCGGCCAATGCCCGTGCAAGGCCGAACCCGCCATTGGCCGCGCCCGCCACCCTGAGCGGCGAGGTGCCCGGACGCGGCACCAGCGCGTCAGCCTCCGCGTCCCAGTCGAGCTTGCCCCCCGCCCGGGAGTGCAGATGCACCGATGGCGTGTAGCCGCCCGAAACGAGGACGGTGTCGGCCGCGATGGTGCGGCCGTTCACCTGCGCCCCGGTCACATGCGTGCGTCCCCGTGCGCCGGTGAGCCTCGCCGATGGCAGATGCGCGACCCCTTCGGGCGGGGCCGGGCAGGCGTCGCGGGCATCGGCCAGTGTCACGTCGGCCCCCGCCCCCGCCAGCGCCGCCGCCACCGGATAGCTGGCGTCGTTGGCCGTGGCCAGAACGATGCGCCGCCCGGCCACGGCGCCGAAAAGCACCAGATGATGCAGCGCCGCCTCGGCCGACATGATGCCGGGCAGGTCGTTGCGGTCGAACCAGAGCGGGCGCTCGATCGCTCCGGCCGCGAGCACGGTCTCGCGCGCGCGGATGCGCCAGTGCCGGTCGGGCGCGCCTGTCCGCCGCTGCCACGCGGCAAAGAGCCCGTGATCGAACGCGCCCCAGAGCGTGGTGTCGGTCAGGATGCGCCCGCCCGCCGCCGTGACCGCCGCCGCCGTCTCGTTGGCGAATTCGCGCCAGTCGCCGCCCCCGATGATGCCGCCGCGCCAGCGCAGGCTGCCGCCCAGTGCCCCGGCCTCGTCCACCAGCCAGACCTCGCGCCCGGCCTTTGCGGCGGCGCGCGCGGCCGCCAGCCCCGCCGGCCCCGCGCCGATCACCAGCATCTCGCAGCGCGCACTCAGCTGCGGCGTATCGGCCGGCGGACAGTGGTCGGGGTCGAGCCGCCCGAGACCCGCCATGCGGCGGATCATCGGCTCCCACCGCATCCAGCCCAGACCCATGAAGGTCTTGTAGTAAAAGCCTCCGGGCAGAAAGCGGTGCAGGCGGTCAATGAGCCGGCCCCGGTCGTGCAGCGCGTCGGGCGCGGTGTTGACCGAGCGCAGCGCCATGCCGTCGCGCAGCAAATGGGTAGTCGCGCGGACGTTGGGCGTGGTGCGCCCCTCATGGGTCACGTCG
This sequence comes from Roseovarius sp., assembly GCA_027493545.1. Classification (GTDB taxonomy): domain Bacteria; phylum Pseudomonadota; class Alphaproteobacteria; order Rhodobacterales; family Rhodobacteraceae; genus Roseovarius. The sequence continues at coordinate 372,337 of JAOSKR010000002.1, forward strand.
AAGATCGCGTTCGGCTCCTCGCCCCCCATCCCCCAAAGGCCGCGCGGGCGGTGATACTTGAAGCTGCGCCCCAGCACGCGGGTGCCCGAGGCCAGCAGGGCCGACGCCAGCGTGTCGCCGGCAAAGCCGGTCAGCGGCGCCCCGTCAAAGCTGAAGGAAAGCGGCGCGGCGCGGTCGATGCGGGTGCCGAACCTGTCGTGACGCCAGCCGGTCATCTCTCTCTCCCGGGCAGCGGGGCGGCGTCCGACACCTCGCGGGTGACGGTGTCGCGCGTCATGGTGAAGAACTCGCCGCAGGTCAGGTGCACCCAGACCTCGCGCGCCGGCCGGCGCGGGGCGGCGTTCATGTAGAGGTAATCGGCCCAGTCGGCATCCGACGTGGTCTCGGCCGGCTCGGGGCGGCGCTTGCCGGCCTCGGCGGCGAAATGGAACTCGGTCTCTTCGCGGGGGCCGCAGAAGGGGCAGGTGAAGATTTGCATCCGCGTCCTTTCGTCAGTGGGCGATGCCCGAGCCGGCCGCCTCGTCGATGAGGCGGCCGCGGGCAAAACGGTCAAGATCAAAAAGGGCGGCTGATCTCGTGGTGCCGGCCGGTGGCCATGAGATGCGCCAGAAGCCAGCCGCCGGCGGGGATCGCCTTGAACCCGCCGGTACCCCAGCCGCAATTGAGGAAAAGCCCCTCGGGGCCGGTCGGGCCGATCACCGGCGAGCTGTCGGGCACCACGTCGACCACGCCGCCCCATTGGCGGAGCAGTTTCAACTGGGCGAAGGCGGGAAACATCTCGAGCAGGCCCGACAGCACGGTTTCCTGCATGGGCAGGTTGCCGCGCTGGCCGTGGGTGGGCACCCGGTCAAGCCCGCCGCCGAACACCAGTTCGCCCTTGTCGGATTGCGAGACATAGGTTCCGGTGCCGAGATAGAGCAGAACGGTGTCGAGGATCGGCTTGACCGGCTCCGAGACGAACGCCTGCAGCGCGTAGGTCAGGACCGGCAGGCGCACTCCGGCCAGCGCCGCGAGCCCCGGCGTCGCTCCTGCGGACGCGAGCCCCACCCGCGCCGCGCGGATGGTGCCCTGATCGGTCCCGACCCCGGTGACGCGGCCGGCCTCGATCAGAAGGTCGGTCACGGCGCAGTTCTCGACGATGTCGACGCCGAGGCTGCTGGCGGCGCGGGCATAGCCCCAGGCCACCGCGTCATGCCGGGCGATACCGGCGCGCGGCTGCCAGATGCCGCCCATGCAGGCATGGCGCGCGCCGGGGCCCCGGTTGAGCAGCGGCGCGCGGCGCAGCGCCTCCTCGGCGCCCATCAGCGCGCCATCGACGCCGTTGAGCTGCATGGCGTTGGCGATGCGGGCGCAGATCTCCATCTGCATCGGCGTGTGCGCGGCGATCAGCATGCCGCGCTGGCTGAGCATGACGTTGAAGTTGAGGTCCTTCGACAGCCCCTCGTAGAGCCTGAGCGCGAGATCGTAGAGCGCCACGCTTTCGGGATAGAAATAGTTCGAGCGCACCACGGTGGTGTTGCGCCCGGTGTTGCCGCCGCCGATCCAGCCCTTTTCCAGCACCGCGACACGGCGCAGGCCGTGGTTCCTGGCGAGGTAATAGGCGGTGGCGAGGCCATGGCCGCCGCCGCCCACCACGATGGCGTCGTATTCGGGCGCCGGCCGGGCCTTGCGCCAGGCCGGTTTCCAGCCGCGATGGCCACGCAATCCTTCGGCGGCAAGCGAGAGGGCAGAGTAGCGTTTCATCTGCGGTTCACGCTCCGGGCATGGGCGATGAAGGCATCGACCTCATCGCGCGAGGGCCGCACGCCGGTAAAGCAGTAGAGATAGCCCGGCACCCGCGCAAGCCGCTCTTCGAGCGTTTCGCCGAGGTCGAGCGCATAGTATCCGATCTGCTGGAAATAGAGCACCCGCGCGCGGATGTCGGCCTCGTCCGCGTCATAGCCGAAACGCGCGAACATCCGCGCCAGCGCCTGATGCCGGGCGGTGTCGCTGAGCGCGACACGGGTGTGTACCGCCTCATCGCGCCGCGCCCATTCGCGCACCGCGAAATCGAGCCGGTAGTCGAACCCGTCGGGCGCGATGACGCAGCGAAAGAAGTTGCACACCGCCTCGGTGATGGTGGCGGCCGCCAGTTCGGTCGAGCGGATCAGCACGCCGGTGTTGGTCTGCTCCCGGTGTCGAGCAACTGGTTGAGCAGATCCTCGCGGCTGTCGAAATACCAGTAGAAGGACGAGCGCGAGACCCCAGCCGGCTGCCGAGTGTCAGGATCTTCACCTCCGACACGCCGTCGCTGACCAGCAGGCCCATCGCCGCGTCAAGCCAGTCCTCGCGCGTGACCTTGACGTTTCCGGGCAGCGCGTCGCCGCCGGCGGCCGGGAGAGGCAGGGTCGGGTCGGTCATGGCATCCTCAGCTTGACGGGGCGGCACCGCCCCGGGCGGTGCGGCGGGCGATATGGGCATCGAGAGCTTCGAGCCGGTTCGGGTCGGCGGCCGGCGGCGGGGTGTGGCTCGCGACGATCTCGCGCCAGATGCCGGTGGCGCGTTCGCTGGCGGTCAGGGCGCCGTGCTCGGACCAAATGCCGAAATTCGACCAGTCCGCCACCAATGGTTCGTAAAACGCAGATCGGTAGCGTTCCATGGTGTGCGCGCAGCCAAAGAAATGCCCGCCCGGCGCCACCTCGTCCAGTGCCTCGCGGGCAATCTCGGCCGGACCCGCCGGGGTGGGGCTGCACAGCTCGGCCACCATCTGCACCGCCTCGAGATCGGTGATCAGTTTCTCGAAGGATACCGTCAGCCCGCCCTCGAGCCAGCCGGCGGCGTGGATGATCACCGTGGCCCCGGCCAGCACCGACCCCCACAGGCCGAACTGGGTTTCGTGCGCGGCCTGTGCGTCGTTGACGTTGGCGGCCGATCCGGTGGCGCAGCGCCAGGGCAGGCCGATATGGCGCGCCATCTGCCCGGCCGCCAGCGACGCCTGGAAATGCTCGGGCGTGCCAAAGGCGGGAGAGCCCGATTTCATGTCGACGTTCGACGTGAAGGTGCCGTAGCAGACCGGCGCGCCGGGCCGCGCCAGCTGGGTCAGCGCGATCGCCGCCAGCGCCTCGGCATGCGAGAGCGTGATCGCCCCCGCGACGGTGATCGGCGCCATCGCCCCCATCAGGGTGAAGGGCGTGACGATCGCCAATTGCCCGGCGCGGGCGAAGTCGATCAGCCCCTGCGCCATCGGCACGTCGATCTGGCGCGGCGAGTTGGTGTTGATGATGGTGTAGCAGCGGGGCTCGGCGGTGAAATCCGCATCCGAAAGCCCGCGGAAATCGCGCAGCATCTCGAAGCTTTCCACGACCTGCGGCGTTCCGCGCGAAAAGACGAAGGGGAACTTGTCCGAGAGGCCGAGCTGCGCTCGCATGGTGAAATAGTGACGCAGTTCGGGGGCAACGTCCTGCGGTTCGACCAGCGGCGGCAGCAGGTGAAGGACGTCGAAGTGATGGGTGAGCTTGATCAGCTCGCGAAAGTCGTCCCCCGAGGCGGGGCGGCGGCCGCGGTCGAGGTCGGTGGCGTATGGCGCTCCCGCGCCGGGCTGGAACGTCAGGCTGCCCAGTTCCAGCGTCACGTCGCGGTGTGGCGCGCCGGCGCGGCACCCGATCCGGCGCGGGGCTGTGGCAAGCGCGGCCTCGATCACCTCGCGCCCGATCCGCACGATCTCGGTTTCCTCGTCCACCAGCGCGCCGCCCGCGGCACAGATCGCGCGGGCCTCGGGCAGGAGCACCTTGATGCCGAGCTCCTCGAGCACCGAAAGCGCCGCGTCGTGGATGGCGGTGATGCGGTCGTCGGTAAAGACCGTCTGCGGCGTGAAGGGATTGCGCAGCTGGCGATAGTTCACCTCGCGCGCCGCGCCGCTCTTTCCCGCACCCGCACCCGCGCCCGGGTTCGGGCCGCCCCGGCCATGCCGCCGCCGGCGGTCGGAAAGGCCCTGCCGGGTAGCGTTCATGCCCGCATGACCCGGCCCTTCGGGTCGTAGGGCGATGGCGCGATGACCCGCGCCGGCCGCTCGACCCCGACGACATGGGTGGAAAGCTCGGTCCCCTCGGCGGCGGCATCGCGGTCGATCATCGCCATCGCCAGCGACTTGCCGATGGTGTGGCCATAGCCGCCCGAGGTGACAAAGCCGATGCGGCGGCCGTCCTGCCAGACCGGCTCGTATCCGCTGGCGTCGGCGTCTTCGGCGTCGATCTCGAGCGTGACGATCACTTGCGCCGGGCCGTCGCCGTCGCGTTCCGCGAGCGCCGCGTCGCGGCCGATGAAGTCGCCCTTGTCCCGGGCGATCCAGCGATCCATGCCGGTCTGGCCGGGGGTGTACCCCTGGGTGAATTCCGCCGACCAGATGCCAAAGGATTTTTCCAGCCGCAGGCTCAGCAGAGCATTGAAGCCCACTTCACGCAGGCCCAGCCCCTCGCCGGCCTCGATAAGGGCGCGGCGCAGCCCGATATGTTCGGCCGCCGCGCAGTGGATCTCGTATCCCAACTCGCCCATGACCGACATCCGGCCGACCTTGCAGCGATAAAGCCCGATGTCGAAGGTGGCGCAGCCCATGAAGGGCAGGTCGGCCACGGCGCCGTCGGTGAGGCGTTCCAGCACCTTCAGGCTCCGGGGCCCCGAAACGCCGAACCCTACGGTCGTGTCCGAGATGTCGCGCACATCGACATCCGGGCCCATGTGGTCGGAAAACCAGCGCATGTGCCATTCGCGCAGGTAATAGGAGCCCATGATCCACCAGCTGCCGTCGCCCCAGTTGAAGAGGGTCAGATCGCCCTTGAGCCGCCCGTCAGGCGCCAGCATCGGCGCCAGCCGCGCGCGCCCCGGCCCCGGCAGGCGCGACGCCATGAGCCGGTCGAGCCGGGCCCGCGCGCCCGTGCCGGTGACTTCGAACCGCGAAAAGCCCGAGATGTCGAGCAGGCCCGCGGCTTCGCGCATTGCGCGGCATTCCTCGCCGACGATGTCGAAGGCGTTGGAACGCTTGAGTGTCGGGGTTTCCTCGAAATCGGCGGCGGGGGCGAAATAGAGCGGAACTTCCAGCCCGTAGCTCGCGCCCCAGCGGGCGCCGGCGGCGCTCATGTCGGCATAGGCCGGCGCCATCCTGAGCGGCCGCCCGGCGGGCAGTTGCTGGTTGGGATAGGTCATCACGAAGCGGCGCGAATAGAACTGGCCGGTGGTTTCCCTGATGTAGCGCTTGTTTGCCGCGAAATCGCCGTAGCGCGCCACGTCCATGCCGAAGACGTCGGCCTGAGGTTCGCCGTGGACGATCCATTCCGCGAGGCTCTTGCCGACGCCGCCGCCCTGCAGGAACCCCGCCATCACCGCGCAGGCACACCAGTAGCCGGGCTTGCCGCGCACCGGACCCACCAGCGGGTTGCCGTCGGGCGAGAAGGTGAACGCGCCGTTGACCCAGGTCTTGATCCCAGCCTCTTGCAGCACCGGATAGCGCTGAAACCCGAGGGTCAGTTCGTTTTCGATACGGTCGGTGTCTTCCTGCTGCAGTTCGAACCCGTATTCCCAAGGCGCGCCGTCCATCATCCAGTGCTGATGGTCGATCTCGTAGATGCCGAGCAGCATCCCCTTCTGGTCCTGGCGCATGTAGGTGAAACCCTCGAGATCGACCACCAGCGGCAGTTCGCGGTCGAGTTCGGCAATCTCGGGGATGGTCTCGGTGACCGGGTAATGGTGGTTGAGCGGCGAGACCGGCAGTTCGATCCCGGCCATGCGGCCGACCTGCTTAGCCCAGAGCCCGGCGGCGTTGACCACGTGCTCGCAGCGGATCGTGCCCTTTTCGGTGACCACCTCCCAGCCATCACTGGTCTGGTTCAGTTCCAGCACGCGGTTGTGCTCGATCACCTCGGCGCCGCGCTTTTTCGCCGCGCCGGCATAGGCCTGGACGGTGCCGGTGGTGTCGATATAGCCCTCGCGCTCGGCCCACATGCCGCCGAGGACGCCATCGGTCGACATCACCGGGCAAAGCTCCTGCGCCTCGTCAGGGGTGATCAGGCGCACATCCTCGATGCCGATCGACTGAAACACGCGGTAGGCCGATTGCAGCCATTCCCAGCGGTCGGGCGTGCCGGCAAGCGTCATGCCGCCGGTCATGTGCAGCCCGATGTTCTGGCCCGACTCCTCCCGGATCACCGACAGCAGGTCGATGGTGTAGGCCTGCAGCGCGGCGATGTTGGGATCGGCGTTGAGCGCATGGATCCCGCCGGCGGCGTGCCAGCTGGAGCCAGCGGTGAGCACCTTGCGCTCGATCAGGCAGACATCGCTCCAGCCCTCGCGGGCCGGGTGATAAAGGACCGAGGCCCCGACGACGCCACCGCCGATGACCACGACGCGATAATGAGATTTCATGATGCTTCTCCCCGGGCTGGTCCATTGCGCGCGAGGTTAGAGACGGTGGACACTTCTGTCCATCCTGATGTTGCGGCTGGCGGTGGTGGCCGGCCAGTGCCGCCAGCCGGTGCCCGGTGCGTCAACGGTCTGTCGCGCCGCCGGCGGCAGCCACCTTGCTGGCTCGCTGCGTAGTTCCGGGCACATGCCGGGTCGGGCACCAGCGCTGCATCGGCACCGCGCTTGTGACACTTTGCGCAGGATTTCGGCCCCGGCCGTCGCTTGCGGTTGCGGGCCGTGCCGTCATAGGGTGGACGCGACCACGCAAACCGGGATCGAGATCGTGACAGCCCAGCCTGGCAGAACGCACCGGCCGCCCTGGCGCGACGCGCTCCTGAGACCTGCCGTCAAGACGCTGTCCCCGGCCTATTTCGGGATGGTCATGGCCACAGGCATCGTCTCGCTGGCCGCGCACGAGATCGGCCTCGCGGCGGTGGCCTGGGCGCTCTTCGGGATCGCGGGCACCGCGTATCTGGTCCTGTGGGTGCTGACCGTCCTTCGCATCCTGCGCCACCGCGACCGGTTCCTGGCCGACATGACCGACCATCTGCGCGGCCCCGGCTTTTTCACCGTGGTCGCGGCGTCGAGCATCCTGGGCAGCGAATTCGTCATCCTGACGCAGAACATCGTCGCCGGATTCGTCCTGTGGGTCGTCGCGGTGACGCTCTGGCTGGTGCTGACCTACACCATCTTCACCGCCTTCACGATCAAGGAGGAGAAACCGCCGCTCGACCGGGGCATCAGCGGCGCCTGGCTGCTGGCGGTGGTGGCGACCCAGTCCATCGCGGTGCTGTCGTCGCTGCTGGCGGCCCGGATCGGACAGCCCTACCGGCTGGACCTGAATTTCCTGGCGCTGTCGATGTGGCTCTGGGGGGATGCTTTACATCTGGATGATGTCGCTGATCTTCTACCGCTACACCTTTTTCCGGTTCTCGCCGGGCGATCTGTCGCCGCCCTACTGGATCAACATGGGGGCGATGGCGATCTCGACGCTGGCGGGGTCGCTGCTGATCCTCGGCTCGCAGGACGCGCCCTTCCTGCATTCCATCGTGCCGTTCATGAAGGGTTTCACGGTCTTCTACTGGGCCACCGGAACGTGGTGGATACCGATGCTGCTCATCCTTGGTGTCTGGCGGCACATCTACAAGCGCTTCCCGCTGACCTACGATCCGCTTTACTGGGGCGCGGTGTTCCCGCTGGGGATGTACGCGGTCGGCACGTTCCAGATGGCGCGGGCGCTGGAGTTCGATTTCCTCGACCTGCTGCCGAGGGCGTTTTCCTGGATCGCCGTGGCGGCATGGACGGTGACGTTCCTGGCCTTTCTGGTGACGCTCTACCGGGCCGCAAGAACCGCCGTCGCCAAGTGATCCGGCACCGGGGCGCGGCGCATTGACATGGCAGGGCGCGCAAAACAGATGACACCTGCGGCCGCATCCATCAGGGCCGCGCCGGGCGCATCCGGAGACCCATCCCCATGAGCCATGACCCCGAACCCGCGAATACCGGCCCGACCCTGCTGGAGCGGATATTCGCGAGCGAGATACGCGCCTGGCACGGGCGCGCGCCGCTCTGGTCGGTGTTCTGGCTCAAGGGCGTTCTGACCAGCGGCGTGCTGCTGGTGCTCTACGCCACGACGGTCATCCTGCACCAGCCGTTGGCGGAACAGGGTCTGCTGATCTTCTGCGGCCTCTACACGGTCTGGATACTGGTCTCGATCTGGCGCTGTTCGCTTGCCTCCGACACCTTCTGGGCGCTGCTTGCGCGGTATCTGACGATTGCCTGGGCGGCGAATGCGGGACTGGTGCTGTTCTTTCGCCAGCTCGAGCTTCTGGCGATCTTGGGCGGCCTGTCGGGCCCCGGTTTCTGAACCCCTCCGGGCTCGTCGCCGAAACGGCCGCCCGCACCCGCGCCCACCTGCGACACCACGGCGCAGAAGCGGTTGATGGCGGTTAATGCGGCGCGGCGCGGACGCTCTATGACAGACGTGTCCCTTCCCGCATCCGCCACAGGAGGCCGATTATGAACGACGAGCCGAACAATGCGACAGGACAGGCCGAACAGGCGCTCGCGTCGCGCTTTCCGACCGCCTACACCATTCTCTTTCTGCTGATCATCCTTGTCGCCGCACTCACGTGGTTCATTCCTGCCGGGCAGTACGAGCGCGTGATGAGCGAGGAGGTCGGCCGCGAGGTTGCCGTCGCCGGCACCTACAGCGAGGTCGACCCCAACCCGCAGGGGTTCGTTGAGGTCATGCTGGCACCGATCGCGGGCTTTTACGATCCCGACAGCTATGCCGCCAACGCCATCGACGTGGCGCTCTTCGTGCTGTTTCTGGGCGGCTTTCTGGGGGTCGTCAACGCCACCGGCGCCATCGACACCGGGATCAAGACGGCGATGACGGCGATGAAGGGGCGCGAGATCTGGATGATCCCGATCATGATGTCGCTCTTTGCGATCGGCGGCACCACCTACGGGATGGCCGAGGAAACGCTGGCCTTCTATGCGATCCTGATCCCGGTGATGATCGCCGCCGGATACGATGCGGTGACGGGGGTGGCAATCATCCTGATCGGGGCGGGCATCGGCGTTCTGGGCTCGACCATCAACCCCTTTGCCACCGTGATCGCGGCGAACGCGGCGTCGATTCCCTTTACCGACGGGATCGTCCTGCGCTTCGTGATCCTGCTGGGCGGGCTGGCGATCTGCGCGGCCTATGTGATGCGCTATGCGGACCGGGTCAGGAACGATCCGTCGCGGTCGGTGGTGGCCAAGCAGGCCGAGGCGCATCGGCGGCTCTTTTTGCAGGACGAGGCGGGCGAGCAGGTCGACGCGACGCTGACCGGCACCCAGAAGGTCGTGCTGGTGCTCTTTGCCATCACCTTTGCGGTCATGATCTGGGGGGTCTCCACTCAGGACTGGTGGATGGCGCGCATGGGGGGCGCTCTTTTTCGGATCGGCCATCGTCATCGGGGTGGTGGCGCGCATGGGCGAGAAGAAGCTGACCGGCCACTTCATCGACGGCGCGCGCGACCTGCTCGGCGTGGCACTGGTGGTCGGGCTGGCGCGCGGCATCGTGGTGATCATGGAAAACGGCCTGATCGCCGACACCATCCTGCACGGCGCCGAACAGTCGCTGAGCGGGCTGGGCGATCTGGCCTTCATCAACCTGATGTTCTGGATCGAACTGGGGATGAGCTTCTTTGTGCCGTCCTCGTCGGGGCTCGCGGTGCTGTCGATGCCGATCCTGGCGCCGCTGGCGGATTTCGCCGGTGTCGGCCGTGACCTGGTGGTGACCGCCTATCAGTCCGCCAACGGGCTGGTGAACCTGATCAACCCCACCTTCGCGGTGGTGATCGGCGGGCTGGCGATCGGCCGGGTCTCCTACGACCGCTGGATCGTCTTCATCTGGCCGCTCCTGCTGATCCTCTTCGTGTTCATCTCCGCCGCGCTCAGCATCGGCGCGCTAATCTAGGCGAAAGGAAATTCCATGTCCGACCACAAGCTCGGTGTCCACTCCGAGACCGGCAAGCTGCGGCAGGTCATCATCTGCCGCCCCGGCCTCGCCCATCGCCGGCTGACGCCGGACAACCGCGAGGAACTGCTTTTCGACGACGTGCTCTGGGTCAAGCAGGCGCAGAAGGATCACGACGAATTCGCCGCGGCGATGCGTGGCGAAGGCGTCGAGGTCCTGGAAACCGGCGCCATGCTGGCCGAGGTGATGGACATCGCCGAGGCGCGTAAATGGGTGCTCGACGCGCGGCTCTCGGCCGAACAGGTCGGCGTCGGCATGCGTGCCGAACTGCGCGCCTGGATGGACGAGCTGCCCGGCGCGAAACTCGCCGAGTACCTGATCGGCGGGCTGACGGTCGCCGACGTGCCTTTCGACACCGAAAGCATGTTCGGCAGCTATCTGGGCTATCACGGCTTCGTCCTGCCGCCGTTGCCGAATTTCCTCTTCACCCGCGACAATTCGGCGTGGATCTACGGCGGCGTCTCGTTGAACCCGATGCACTGGGAGGCGCGGCGCCCGGAGACGCTGCTGACGACGGCGATCTACCGCTTTCATCCCAAGTTCGCCGGCAAGGCACACGTGATCTGGGGCGACCCGATGAAGGATCACGGGCTGGCCACGATCGAGGGCGGCGACGTGATGCCGGTGGGCGACGGGCTGGTTCTGATCGGCATGGGCGAGCGCACCTCGCCGCAGGGCGTGGGCCTTCTGGCACAGGCGCTCTTTGGCGAGGGGCGCGCGAGGCGCGTCATCGCCTGTCAGATGCCCAAGTCCCGCGCGGCGATGCATCTCGACACGGTCTTCACCTTCTGCGGCGGCGACATCGTCACCAGCTTCAAGGAGGTGGCCGACGAGATGAGCTGCTTCCATCTGCATCCCGCCGCCGGCGCTAAGCCGCTCGACATGCGCCACGATCCGCGCCCGATGTTCGATGTCGTGGCCGAGGCGATGGGGTTCAAGCGGCTCAACGTCGTGCCCACCGGCGGCTCGGATCCGTTCGAGCAGTCGCGCGAGCAATGGAATGACGGCAACAACGTCCTGGCGCTGCGGCCCGGGCTGGTGATCGGCTACGACCGCAACGACGACACCAACGCCGCGCTGCGCGCCGAAGGCATCGAGGTGATCGAGATGCCGGGCGCCGAACTGGGGCGCGGGCGAGGCGGCAGCCGCTGCATGTCCTGCCCGACAATCCGCGACGCGGTCTAGGGAGGCACTGCACATGGCATTCAACCTCAAGAACCGCCATTTCCTGACCTTGCGCGATTTCACGCCGGCCGAGATCGGCTTTCTGCTCAAGCTGTCGGCCGATCTCAAGGCGGCGAAATACGCCGGCACCGAAGTGCCCCAGCTCAGGGGCCGCGAGATCGCGCTGATCTTTGAAAAGGACAGCACCCGCACCCGCGTGGGCTTCGAGGTGGCGGCGCACGATCAGGGTGCGACCGTCACCTATCTGGGGCCCTCGGGCACCCATATGGGCCACAAGGAATCGATCAAGGACACCGCGCGCGTGCTGGGCCGGGTCTATGACGCCATCGAATATCGCGGTTTCGGGCAGGAGGTGGTGCAGACGCTGGCCGACTGGTCGGGCGTGCCGGTCTATAACGGGCTGACGGATGAGTTTCACCCCACCCAGATCCTCGCCGATTTCCTGACCATGCGCGAGCACGCGGAACGGCCGCTGCGCGAGATCACCTATTGCTTCATGGGCGACATCGGCAACAACATGGGCGACAGCCTGCTCGTCGGCGGGGCCAAGATGGGCATGGACGTGCGGCTTTGCGGTCCCGAAAGCCTCTGGCCCGGAAAGGCGACGCGCGCCGAGGCGGAGGCAGTTGCGGCCCAGACCGGGGCCCGGCTGATGCTGACCGAGGATGTGGACGAGGCCGTGAAGGGTGCCGATTTCGTCTATACCGATGTCTGGGTCTCGATGGGCGAGCCGCCCGAGGCATGGGCCGAACGGATCGAGCTCTTGCTGCCCTATCAGGTGACGGCCGAGGTGATGGCGAAAACCGGCAATCCGCGGGCGAAGTTCATGCACTGCCTGCCGGCCTTTCACAACACCGAGACCACCGTCGGCAAGGATATCCATGACCGCTTCGGCATCGACGCGATGGAAGTGACCGAAGAGGTGTTCGAAAGCCCCGCCTCGATCGTCTTCGATCAGGCAGAAAACCGGATGCACACCATCAAGGCGGTGCTGGTCGCCACCCTCGGGGCGGCATGACGATGCTGGTGGTGGCGGCGCTCGGAGGCAACGCGCTCTTGCGCCGCGGAGAGCCGCTGACGGCCGAAAACCAGCGTGCCAACGTGCGCGAAGCCTCCGTGTCGCTGGCGCGGATCGTGCGCGCGGGCCACCGGCTGGTGATCACCCACGGCAACGGCCCGCAGGTCGGGCTGCTGGCGCTTCAGGGCGCGGCCTACAAGCCCGACGAGGCCTATCCGCTCGACGTTCTGGGCGCCGAAACCGGCGGCATGATCGGCTACATCATCGAGCAGGAACTCGAGAACGCGCTGGATCATTCCCATCCGGTGGCGACGCTGCTGACGCAGGTGGTGGTGGATGCCAGGGACCCTGCATTCCAGAACCCCCACCAAGTTCATCGGCCCGGTCTACGACCGCGACGAGGCGGAGACGCGCGCCCGGGCAGCCGGCTGGACTGTGCGCCAGGACGGCGACAAGTGGCGCCGCGTGGTGCCCTCGCCCCGGCCGCAGGCGATCCCCGACATCCACGTCCTGCAGCTGCTGCTCGATCAGGGCGTGATCGTGATCTGCACCGGCGGCGGCGGCATCCCGGTGATCCGCCAGCCCGATGGCAGCCTGACCGGCGTCGAGGCGGTGATCGACAAGGACGACGCCAGCGCGCTGCTGGCGCGCGAACTGGGCGCGGACGCGCTGTTGCTGCTCACCGATGTGGAGGCGGTCTATAGCGGTTTCGGCACCGAGGACGAGGCCGCCATCGGCGCGCTGACCCCTGACGAGGCGCGCGCGCTGGACTTGCCCGCGGGCTCGATGGGGCCCAAGATGGCGGCCGCCGCACGCTTTGCCGAAGGCGGCGGGCTGGCGGGCATCGGGCGGCTGGACCGGGCGGTTGAAATTCTCGACGGCCAGGCCGGAACCCGTGTATTCAAGGACGAAACGGCCAGCGATGTACGGGATGAATGAAGGCCACAAGGCGGTTGCGGACCCGGGCGGCGCCGACGACGGCGGAGCCGGCGGCTCGGTGGACGCTGACGGTTTGGCGACGCCGGGAATGTCCGGCGGGCACGGCACCGTCGCCGCCATCCGCGGCGGGGTTATTGATGTCGCCTTCGAGGGGTCACCGCCGCCCATCCGCAACCTGCTGCGTGCCGGGGACGTGAGGATGGAGGTCGCCTCGCTGGTGGACGGGGATATCGCGCGCTGCATCGCGCTGGGTCCGGTACGGGGGCTGGGGCTGGGCAGCCCGGTCACCGATACCGGACGCGGCATCGAGGTGCCGGTGGGCGGTGCGGTGCTGGGGCGGATGCTCGACCTCTTCGGCACCCCGCTCGACGGGTTGCCGCCGCCCGAAACGCGCGAGCGCCGCGCCATCCACGCCCCGCCGCCGCCGCTCTCGGACCGGGTGTTAAAGGCCGAGGTGCTGGAGACCGGGATCAAGGCGCTCGACCTGCTGGCGCCGATCGAGCGGGGCGGCAAGACCGGGCTCTTCGGTGGCGCGGGCGTGGGCAAGACCGTGCTTCTGAGCGAACTCATCCACAACACCGTCGAGCATCACCACGGCGTCAGCCTTTTCTGCGGCATCGGCGAACGCTCGCGCGAGGCCGAGGAACTCTGGCGCGAGATGGGCGAGGCCGGGGTACGCGACCAGATGGTGATGCTCTTCGGCCAGATGAACGAGGCCCCGGGCGTACGGTTTCTGGTCGGCAACGCCGCGCTCAGCATGGCCGAATATTTCCGCGACGAGCGCGGCCAGGACGTGCTCTTGCTGATCGACAACATCTTCCGCTTCGTTCAGGCCGGCTCCGAGGTTTCGGGGCTCTTGGGCCGGATGCCGAGTCGTGTGGGCTACCAGCCGACGATGGCGACCGAGCTTGCCGCGCTTCAGGAACGCATCGCTTCGACGAGGGCCGGCTCGATCACCTCGATCCAGGCGGTCTATGTGCCCGCCGACGATTTCACCGACCCGGCGGCGGCGCATATCTTTTCGCATCTTTCCGCCTCGGTGGTTCTGTCGCGCAAACGCGCAAGCGAAGGGCTCTATCCGGCGGTCGACCCGCTGGCCTCGACCTCGGTGATGCTGACGCCCGGCGTGGTCGGCCAGCGTCACTACGACATCGCCCGCGCGGTGCGCCGGACACTGGCCCAGTACGAGGAGCTGCGCGACATCATCGCCATGCTCGGGATCGAGGAACTCGCGGCGCATGACCGCGCGGTGGTGGCCCGCGCCCGTCGGCTGGAGCGTTTCCTGACCCAGCCGTTCTTTACCGTCGATGCGTCCGCCGGCACCGAGGGCCGGCTGGTGCCGCTGGCCGACACGCTGGCGGGGTGCGAGGCGATCCTCGCGGATACCGCGTTCACGCGCCCCGAGAGCGCCTATTACATGATCGGCAGCCTCGCGGAGATAGTGGAGGACGCCGCGTGAGCATGGTCACCGAAATGCAGGTCGATCTACGGCTGCCTTCGGGCGTGCTCTTTTCCGGTCCGGCCTCGCGGCTGCGCGCCGAGGCGGCCGATGGCGGCTTCGGCATCCTGCCAAATCATGTCGACTTCGTCACCGCGCTGGTACCCTCGGTGTTTCTGATCACCGATCCGGCGGGGCGCGAGCGGATATTCGGCATCGACGAGGGGCTGCTGGTCAAGCGCGGCGCGCATGTCGGGATCGCGGTGCGGCGCGGGGTTGAGGGCGCGGACCTCGACGATCTGCGCGACACCGTGGCCGCGCGCTTTGCCGGCGCCGAGGACGAGGAGCGCGCCGCGCGCGCCGCGCTGTCGCGAGCTGAGGCGGACATGGTGCGCCGCTTCGCCAGCCTCAGACGGCCGCAACCATGACCGAAGACCGGGACAGATCGGCCCGCGAGATCGGCCGCCGCGCCCGCCGCATCAAGCAGGCGCGCGACAACCCCGGCCCCAGCCCGCTCAGAGGCATCGGCACCTTCGGCATGATCGGCTGGTCCATCGCCGTGCCGACCGTGGGCGGCGCGCTTCTGGGGATGTGGCTCGACCGGGTGGCGCCGCAGGATTTCTCGTGGACGCTGGCGCTGATCCTCGCCGGGGTCGTGCTGGGCGCGGTGATCGCCTGGCGCTGGATCGACAGGGAAGGAGGCGGGAAATGACGCTCGACTGGACGCTTCTGGCGTTGGGCGCTGGCGCGGGGGCGGGGGCCGCGCTGGCCTATCTCGGCGGGCTCGCCTGGGGGCATCCGGATCGCCCTGGGCTCGGGCCGGCCGGTGGCGGTGCTGCTGGGGAGCGCGGTGTTGCGCATCGCCGCGCTCTTGCTCGCGGGCTGGGGGATCGCGGGTCTCGGCGCATCGGCGCTGGCGGGGTTCGCCGCCGCTTTCATGGCGCTGCGCCTGGGCGTGCTGATGCGCGCGCGACGCCGGGCCGGGGCAGAGGTCGCGCCATGCAGCTGAGCCCCGACGAAACCGTCGTCTTCACCCTGGGCGGCTTTTCCGTCAACGCCACCATCGCCGGCACCTGGGCGATCATGGTCCTGCTCACGGGTGTGTCGGCGCTGATCACGCGCAACCTGCGCGCGGATGTGCCGCCCAGCCGCTGGCGCACCGCGCTCGAGGTGATCGTGACCGTCATCAACGGCCAGATCGCCGAGATCACGCAGCGCCGCGACAGCCGGGTTCTCTATTTCGCGGGCACGCTGTTTTTGTTCATCATCACTGCCAACCTGCTGACGGTGGTGCCGGGGTTCGAGCCACCCACCGCGTCGCTCTCGACCACCGCGGCACTGGCGCTCTCGGTGCTGATCGCGGTACCACTCTTCGGGATTGGCAGCCGGGGTCTGGGCGGTTATCTGAAAACCTATGTCGAGCCTTCGCCGATCATGCTGCCCTTCAACATCATCGGCGAGGTTTCGCGCGGCGTCTCGCTGGCGATCCGGCTTTACGGCAATATCATGAGCGGCGCGGTGATCGCCGCGATCCTGCTCGGCGTCGCGCCGTTCTTCTTTCCGGTGGTGATGGACATGCTGGGCCTGCTGACCGGCGTGATCCAGGCCTATATCTTCGCCATCCTGGCCACCGTCTACATCGCGTCGGCCACCGCCGAACCGCCGCCGTCCACAACGCGAAAGGATGCCCCATGACCGATCTCTCGATCATCGCCGCGATCTCGATCTTTACCGCCGGGCTGACCGTCGCCATTGGCGCCATCGGCCCGGCGCTGGGCGAGGGGCGGGCGGCCGCCGCCGCGCTTGGCGCCATCGCGCAGCAGCCCGATGCGGCGCCGACGCTGTCACGCACGCTCTTCGTCAGCCTGGCGATGATCGAGTCGACGGCGATCTACTGTTTCGTGGTGGCGATGATCCTGATCTTCGCCAACCCGTTCTGGACCGCGGCCCTCGAGGCGGCGGGGCAGGGTGCCGGGGGCTGACGGAATGTCGATCGACTGGATCACCGTCGCCGCGCAGATCGCCAATTTCCTGGTCCTGATCTGGCTGCTCAAGCGGTTCCTCTACCGCCCGATCCTCGACGGGATCGCCGCGCGCGAGGCCGAGATCGCCGCCCGCATGGGCGAGGCGGCGGAGATCCGGCGCGAGAGCGAGGCCCGCGCGGCCGAACACGAGGCCGAGATCGCGAAACTGCGCGCCAGCCGCGCGGACATCCTGCACGAGGCCCGGCAGGCGGCCGAGGCGGAGCGCGCCGCGGTGCTGGCCGAGACGCGCGACATGCTGGCCCGGGCCCGGGTCGAGCGCGAGGCCGAGCGCGCCGAGGAGGCCCGGCGGTTCACCGCCGAGCTGAACCGCGAGGGCGCCGAGGCGATCCTGGCGCTGGCGCGAAAGGCGGTGACCGACCTTGCCGACGAGACGCTGGAACGCCGGATCGTCGCGCACGCGGTGGCGCAGCTGGCGCGGAGCCGCGACGAGGTCGCCGCCGCCGCGGGCGACAGTTCCGAAGCCGTGGTGCTGACCCGCGATCCGCTGCCCGAGGAGGCAACCGCCCGGCTGCGCGAGGGGCTGGCGCCGATCCTGCCCGGCGTCACCCTGCGGTTCGAGATCGACCCGACGCTTTCGCCCGGGCTCAGCCTGCGGGTGGGCGGCGCGCAGGTCGGCTGGACGGTGGCGGATTACTTTGACGGTCTCGAGGCGCTGCTCGAGGACCGGATCGGCCGCCCCGGGGGCGCGACCAAGAGCGATGCCGCCTGAGACCGCGCCCATACACACCGCCGAAGAGCTGCTGCAGGTGCTGCTCGACGCGCCGGTTCCCGCCCCGCGCATCGCCGAGGTCGGCCGCGTCACCGAGGTTGGCGACGGGGTCGCCACCGTCACCGGCCTGGCGAGGGCGCTGGCCGACGAAACGCTGATCTTTGCCTCGGGCGTGACCGGCGTCGTTTTTGACGTCGAACCGGGGCGGCTGGGGGTGGTGCTGCTCGGCCCGTCCGAGCGGGTGCGCCCCGGCGAGGATGTGCGCCGCACCGGCCGCGTCCTCAGCGTCCCGGTGGGCCCGGCGCTGCTGGGGCGGGTGGTCGATGCCCTGGGCCGGCCGCTCGACGGGCACGAGGCGCCTGTCGCGATCGCGCTGCACCCGATCGAGGCCGAGGCTCCGGGCATCCTCGAGCGCGCGCCTGTGGCGCGCCCGCTCGCCACCGGGCTGACGGTGGTGGATGCCGCCGTGCCGGTGGGCCACGGGCAGCGCGAGCTGATCATCGGCGACCGGCAGACCGGCAAGACCTCGATCGCGGTGGATACGATCCTCAATCAGGCGCAAACCGGCGTCGTCTGCATCTACTGCGCCATCGGTCAGCGTGGCGATGCGGTGGCCAAGGTGATCGGGGCGCTGCGCGAGGCCGGCATGATGGACCGCGCCGTCGTCCTCTCCGCCGGTGACGAGGAGGCGCCGGGCCTCGTGCATGTCGCGCCATTCAGCGCGATGACCTTGGCCGAAAGCTTTGCCGCGCAGGGCCGCGACGTGCTGGTGGTGTTCGACGACATGACCCACCACGCCCGCGCCTATCGCGAATTGTCGCTGCTTTTGCGCCGCCCGCCGGGGCGCGAGGCCTATCCCGGCGACATCTTCTATGTTCATGCGCGCCTGCTGGAACGCGCCGGGCAGTTCCGGCCGGGGGCGGGGTCGATCACCGCGCTGCCGGTGGTCGAGACCCAGGCCGAGAACCTGTCGGCCTATATCCCCACGAACCTCATCTCGATCACCGACGGGCAGATCTATCTCTCGCCCCGTCTGGTGCGCAAGAACCAGTTCCCCGCCGTCGATCTGGGGGTTTCGGTCAGCCGCGTCGGCGGCAAGGCGCAGGCGCCGGCGTTTCGCGCCGTGGCGGGCAATCTGCGCGTCACGCTGTCGCAATTCGAGGAACTCGAGGACTTCGCCCGCTTCGGCACCCGGCTCGACGACGAGACCCGCGCCCGGCTGGCCCGCGGCGCGGCGGTGCGCGCGGCGCTGCGCCAGCCCGAGCGGGCGCCGATCCCGGCCGCCGAACAGCTCGCTGTGCTGGTGGCGGCGATGGCGGGGCTTTTCGACGGCATGGCGGATGGCGACGCCGCAAGGGCCGCCCGCGCCGTCCGCGCCGCGATCCGCAGCGACGATGGCGGGCTGTCCGCGAACCTGGCCGAGGATCGGCCGCTCGATGACGAGACCCGCGCGGCGCTGGTGGCACGGGCACGCGCGGCGCTGGCCCAACCGGAGGCGGCGGATGGCCCAGACGCTTGAGATACTGACCCACCGGACCGCGACGATGCGCTCGATCCGCGGGATCGTGCGCACGATGAAGACCATGTCGGCGATCAACGCGGCCCCCTACGAGCGGGCCGCCGACGCGATGCTGGCCTATCGAGAGACCGTGCTGACGGCCTTTCAGGCGTTTATCGAAGCCCGCGGCGCGCTGCCCGCTCTGCCGGCGGGCGGGGGGGCGCCCATCGTCATCGCGCTCGGCTCCGATCATGGCCTTTGCGGCAACTACAACGAGACCGTGGCGGAACATCTGCACGCGGCCATGCGGGATGCCGCCGCCCCGCGCGTGGTCTGTGTCGGCGCGCAGATGGAGGATGCCCTCATTGCGCTCGGCCATGCCCCCACAACGACGCTGCTGCCGCCGGCGTCGGCCGAGGGGCTGGGACGGCTGGCAAGCGATCTGATCACGGTGCTCGACGACATGCGGCAGACGGGCGATGGCGGGGCGGTCTCGCTGGTCTTCATGGCGCGCGCCGCGCATGGCCGGCAGGAGCCGGTCCTGCAACGGCTGCTGCCGCTCGACCGGGCGCTGCTCGACGATCTCGCCGCGCGCGGCTGGAAATCGCGCAGCCTCCCGGTTTTCCGGATGCCCGCGCCGGGGCTGCTGGCGGCACTGATCCGCAGCTATCTTTTCGCCGAGCTCTTTCGCGCCGCCGCCGAGGCGTTGGTGACCGAGAACGCCGCGCGGCTGGCGCGCATGAGCCAAGCCGAGCGGTCGGTCGAGGATCGACTCGAAGAACTGGCGGGCGAATTGCGGACGGTGCGTCAGAGCGAGATCACCGCCGAGGTGCTGGATGTCATCATCGGCTTCGAGGCGCTGAAGGATCGGCGCAAGCCGCCGCGCGCCGAGGACACGGCGCCAAGGTTGATCGTTCATGCCGCCGGCCGGCGGTGCCGCCGCGGGATCCGCCGCTTTCCGTTAACCCCGGTCAAGCCGTGCCCGCCGGGTCTGTACTAGTGTTTGCGGTAAATCCGATGAGGCGCAGAAATGGTGGACGAAATCCGTGTGGAACGCGTCATGAGCAGGCCGGTTTCGACCATCTCGCCAAAGACCTCGGTCCGTGCCGCGGCCGCGATGATGAAGGAACACGGGCTCGGCTTCCTGCCGGTCTGCGTGGACGGCCGGCCGGTCGGGCTGGTGACCGATCGCGACATCGTGGCGCGCTGGGTGCCGTTGGTGGCATATGATGCCAGCGTCGACAGCATCATGACGCCCAACGTCATCACCTGCCTTGCGTCCCAGAGCGTGCGCGAGGCGGCCCACATCATGGGCGACCGGCAGATCCGCCGGCTGGTCGTACTGGACGACACCGGCGCGGTGTGCGGGGTGCTGACGCTTGGCGACATCGCCAACGATGTCAGCGAGGAGCTTGCGGGCCAGACCCTGGGAGAGATTGTCGAACTGCGGTGATACCGCTCTCCCGGTGGACCAGAATTGAGCCCTTGAGAGCATCCAGATCGACTTCGGCGATTTCGCAAAGCTGGTTTGGGTCGTCGAGCCGGATGGACGTCCTGGTCGGGTAGGACACGATCCCGCCGCGTTCAAATCGTCGCAGGGTGCGGCAGACATGGACGCTGCTCAGCCCGACGAACGAACCGAGTTGCTGTTGCGTCAGCGGAAAATCGAAACACGCGCCGTCGCGGACCAGCCCGATCGCATCGAGCCGGATGTAAAGTTCCAGCAGGGCATAGGCGACGCGGGTCGCCGCCGCGCCCTTGCCCATGCGCAGCAGGAGTTCCGAGGTGCGCGCCTGGGTCACCACGATTTCGGCGGCGAGGAAGTCGCGCAACTCGTCCATGTGCCGCTCGTACCCGTTCGCGGCGGTGGCCGAGATATCCACGAACTGCACGTTGCTCAGTGCCTCGACCGAACAGGCCGCGACCGGGGCGTGTCTGGCCCCGATGAGGGCGAAATCGCCGGGCAGCATGATGTCGATGATCTGGATATCGCCGTCCGGCAGCATCTTCGACAGCGCCATCCAGCCGTCGAGCAGCAGCATGGAATGCGTCGCCCGGTCGTCCTGATGCACGACCGTCGTGCCGCGAAGCTCGGTCCGCACCCGCGGACACGGTTCGAGCCGTCGCAGCGCTGAGTAAAGCCTGCTGTCGCGGATCCGGGCAGAGATCGGACCGAAATCAACCTGAGGGCGCATGTTCTCTCGTTTTTTCAATCTCACCTGCCGGTTCTACCCGGGATTGCGGGATCGCACAATTCCACCATTTGCCCCGGGTGAAAATAACCGTCCGGCGGTGGCCAGTGGCAGCGCCGCATCGCCGGGCCGGGGTATGTTCCGGGTGACTGAACGAGCGCCTTCGGCCCTTTCAGGGCGTGTGGCCCCGGTGCGGCCCCTGACAGGTACCGGGTCATCGCGAGGCCGGACGCCGTCAGCTATGCTACCACCCCAGCGACTTGCGCAGCATGTTGCCCGCTACCAGCAGCAGAAAGACCGCGAAGATGCGTTTCAGCGGCCGCGGGTTCATCGCGTGCGCCAGCCGCACGCCCAGCGGCGCGGTGATCAGCGTCATGGCGATGATCACCGCGAAGGCGACCAGGTTCACTGCCCCCAGCGTCAGCGGCGGTCGGTTCTCGGGCGCGATGGTCAGAAAGAGAAATCCCGCCACGGAAGGCACCGCTATGGTCACGCCGAACCCCGCCGCAGTGGCCACGGCACGGTGGATGGGCAGTCCGTAAAGGCTCATCAGCGGGACACCGAAGCTGCCGCCGCCGATCCCCATCAGCACCGACATGAACCCCAGCACCGGCGACATCAGCGCCCGCGTCAGCCCGCCCGGCATCCGGAGACCGAGCCGCCACTCGGCCCGGCCGAGCCCCAGATAGAGCCCGATGACAATGCCCAGGCCGCCGAACACCCCCTGCAGCACCCCCGAGCGGAGCGAGGCCGCCACCAGTACCCCCGCCACCGCGCCGACGGCGATGCCCGGCGCCCAGGTGCGCAGGATCGACCAGTCGACCGCGCCCTTGGCATGATGGCTCAGCACCGAGCGCACCGAGGTGACGATGATCGTCGCCAGCGAGGTCGCAAGACAGATCTGCATCAGCTGCGGGCCGTCATAGCCAAGCGTCTTGAAGGCGTAGAAGAAGGATGGCACCAGCACGATGCCGCCGCCCACGCCCAGAAGCCCCGCGAGCACGCCGGCAAAGGCGCCGATTGCCAGCAGCAGCAGCAACATCTCGATCAGCAGCATGGTGTCTGGCATGGGCTCTTCCTTCGCTCGCCCTGGCAGGCTTACACCGGCGCGGGACCAGGGGAAAGCGCCCTCAGGCGACCGGCGCCGCGTCCACCCGCGCCAGCGCCGCCTCGAGCAACTCGGGCCTGGCGCCGGGGCGGATCGCCCCCTCCGACAGCATCCGCCGCCAGGCGCGCGCCCCGGGCCGGCCGGCGAAGAACCCCAGCATATGCCGCGTGACCTGGTGCAGCCGCCCGCCCGCCGCGAGATGCGCCTCGATATGGGGCAGCATCGCGCGCACGACGTCCTCGGGGTGGCGGTCGGGTCTGTCTTCGCCGAAGATCACCCGGTCGGCGGGCCCGAGGATGGCAGCGGGGTCGTGATAGGCGGCGCGACCCACCATCACCCCGTCGAACCCGGCATCGAGCTGCGCCCGCACCTCCGCCAGCGTCGTGATGCCGCCGTTGACCGAGATGTGCAGGTCCGCGAATCGCGCCTTCATCGCCCGCACGAGGTCGTAATCGAGCGGCGGGACATCGCGGTTTTCCCCGGGGCTCAGCCCGTCAAGCCAGGCCTTGCGGGCATGGATGATGACGCGGGTCACGCCGGCGTCGCGGATGCGCTCGAGAAAGGCCGGCAGCACGGTTGCGGGCTCCTGATCGTCGACCCCGATGCGGCACTTGACCGTCACTTCGCGCGGCTGCGCCGCGATCATCGCGGCGCAGCACTCGGCGACCAGCCCGGGGTCCTTCATCAGCACCGCGCCGAACGTGCCCGACTGCACCCGGTCCGAGGGGCAGCCGACATTGAGGTTGATCTCGTCATACCCCGCATCGGCCCCCAGCCGCGCCGCCCGGGCCAGCTCGCCGGGGTCCGAGCCGCCCAGTTGCAGCGCCACCGGATGCTCGGCCGGTGAATGCTCCAGCAGATGCAGCGCGCCCCCCGTACCAGCGCCGGCGCCGTCACCATCTCGGTGTAAAGCAGCGCATGGCGCGTGAACTGCCGATGCAGGTACCGGCAATGCCGATCGGTCCAGTCCATCATCGGCGCCACGCTGAGGCGTGCTGCCCGCCGGATGTCCGAAACCCCTTGCTTTCCCGGCTCTGCGCTCATGGCCATCTGACCGATCATCCTCGATGTCGGGACCTTTTGGCCCCGTTTTCGGGGGTGGTGCAACAAAATGGTGCCCCGATCCCGAATTGTTGCACCGCTCTTCAACCCTCTTCGGTGAGGGCGCGGCCCTCGGCCGGGTGCGCCGGCGAGGGGTATCGGGCCCCGGACAAGGTCCCGAACACCGGGTGCCGCCCGATTCGATCTCTCCAATACAGGCTCCAACACCCCCGAAACGAGACCCGGACGGGTACCATCATGGAGCGCGAGAGGAAAGCCGGGGGGACAAGCCGCACCGCGCCCATCCGCCGGAAGACGGGCGGCACGGTCGTTCTCGCCCTGCCTGATACATTCCCGAGCCGCCGGGTCGCGACCGGCGACCGGTCGACATTCCCACCTGATGCAGGCCCCGGCATCGGCGGCCCGTTCCTGTCGATCCCGCCGCGGATGACGCCATCCGTGCCGGCATCGAAAAAGCCTTGCCCGTCTCCGCATCCGGTGGCCGCCGCCCCTTGGCAGCGCCGGAGTCAGCCTGTAAGAGGGGCGGAACGATACCGGAAACGGCAGCGGGACGCGCAGGGTGAGCGACAGCGACAGCTTCATCGACGAGGTGACCGAAGAGGTCCGGCGCGACCGCCTGTTCGGCTATGTGCGCCGTTACGGCTGGCTGGCGGTGCTGCTGGTGCTGCTGCTGGTCGGCGGCGCCGCCTGGAACGAATGGCGCAAGGCCGGCGAACGCCAGCGGGCGCAGGCTTTCGGCGATGCCATCCTCGCCGCGCTGGAGCGCCCCGACCGCGACGCCCGTGCCGCGGCGCTGGCGGAAATCGCGGCGCCCGGCCCTGGCGGCGCCGCGGTGCTGGGCCTGCTGACGGCGGCCGAAGAGGGGGCCGCCAATCCCGCCGAGGCCGCCCGCCGCCTGCTGGCGCTGGCCGACAGCCCCGGCGAGGTGCCGCAGGTCTATCGCCAGCTGGCCACGCTCAAGGCGGTGACGATCCCCGATTCCGGGCTCGACGCCGCCGACCGGCGGATGCGGCTCGAGGGACTGATCCCGGCCGGCGGGCTGGTGCGGCTCCTGGCCGAAGAGCAACTGGCCCTGCTCGAGATCGAGACCGGCGATCGCGACGCCGCGCTTGATCGGCTGCAGGGGATCGTCGAGGATGCAGAGGCGACGGCGGGCTTGCGCCAGCGCGCGGCGCAGGTGATCGTGGCGCTGGGCGGTGAGCCGGCCGCCTGAACGTGACGGAATGGATCCGTGTCGGGTGCGCCCGGCCCGAGCGCAGCGGAAGATGGGGACGGACGCTTTGAAACCATTTGCGATTTCTCTCGGCTTGGTGGCCATGGTCCTGCTTGCCGCCTGTGCCAAGAAGGAAAGCGTCCTGACCGGCGAGCGCGAGGACATCCGCGCGGTCCTGACCGAGGGTGCCGGCGAGACCACGCTCGCCTCGGCCGAGGCGCCACCGCAGGCGCCGCCGCTGGCGCTGCCGGCGACCCGCGCCAACACCGACTGGACCCAGAGCATCGCCAGCCCGGCCACGCGCACCGTGCACCCTGCGCTGGGCAGCGCACCGCAGCTGATCTGGTCGGTCGGCATCGGCGAGGGCGACAGCCGGCGCAATCGCATCAACGCCGATCCGGTGGTCGCGGGGGGGCTGATCTACACGCTTGATGCCCTGGCGCGGGTCAGCGCGGTGTCGCCGGCGGGTCAGGTGGTGTGGTCGCGCGACCTGACACCGCCGGGCGAATCCGCCCGCGACGCCAGCGGCGGCGGGCTCGCCTATGGCGGGGGCAGGCTCTACGTCTCGTCGGGGTTCGGACTGCTGACCGCGCTCGATGCCCGCACCGGCCAGACTGTCTGGCAGCAGAACCTCGGCACCACCGGAACCGGCAGCCCCACTGTCTATGGCGATCTGGTCTACCTGGTCTCGGGCGACGAGATCGGCTGGGCGCTCGACGCCGGCAACGGCCGCATCCGCTGGCAGGTGACCGGCACACCTGACAACAACAACGTGATCGGCGCCCCGGCGCCGGCGGTGTCGGACAAGTATGTCGTCTTCGCCTTCGGCTCGGGCCAGGTTATCGGCGCGTTCCGCCAGGGCGGCCTCCAGCGCTGGGAGGCGCAGGTCGCGGGGCGGCGCGCGGGTTTCGGCACCGGCGCGGTGACCGCCATCTCCACCCCGCCGATCATCGACGGCGACCGGCTCTTTGTCGGCAGCCATTCGGGGCGCACGCTGGCGCTGGAACTCGGCAACGGCAAGCGGATCTGGACCGCGCCCGACGGACCGCTCAACGCGATCTGGCCGGCGGGCGGGTCGGTCTTCATGATCTCCGACCGCAACGAATTGCTGCGCCTGTCCGAGCGTGACGGCAGCCGGCTCTGGGGGGTGAAGCTGCCCTTCTTCACCAAGGCCAAGCCGCGCAAGCAGAACGAGATCTTCGCCCATTACGGGCCGATCATCGCCGGCGGGCGGCTGATCGTGGCCTCCAATGACGGGCAGATGCGGTTTTTCGATCCGCAAAGCGGCCGCGCGCTCGGCACGGTGCCGCTGCCGGGGGCGCCACCACCAACCCGGTGGTGGCGAACGGCACGCTCTATGTCGTCTCGACCAAGGGTCAACTGCTGGCTTTCCGCTGACGTGCATCTGCGCTATGGGGGCAGCCTGACCCGGCCCGGGAGCGCGCCATGAGTTTCACCCTTGCCATCGTCGGCCGGCCCAATGTCGGCAAGTCGACGCTGTTCAACCGCCTGGTGGGCAAGCGTCTGGCGCTGGTCGACGACCGCCCAGGCGTCACCCGCGACCTGCGCGAGGGCGCGGCGCGGCTTTTCGATCTGCGCTTTACCGTGATCGACACCGCCGGGCTGGAAGATGCCACCGATGACTCGCTCGAGGGGCGGATGCGGCGGCTGACCGAACGGGCGGTGGAAATGGCCGACATCTGCCTTTTCCTGATCGACGCGCGCGCCGGCGTCACCCCCGACGACGAGGTCTTTGCCGAGATCCTGCGCCGGCGCTGCAAACATGTCATCCTCGCCGCCAACAAGGCCGAGGGCGCCGCCGCCGATGGCGGCGTGATCGAGGCCTGGTCGCTGGGGCTGGGCGAGCCGGTGGCGCTGTCGGCCGAGCACGGGCAGGGGCTCGACGAGCTATACAGGCTGCTGCGGCCCCTGGCCGACGAATTCGACGAGGCCGCCGCCGAAGATGCCGAAGAGATGCCCGAGACCGATGTCGCGATCGGCGAAGAGGATGCCGAAGCGGCTGCGCAAGCGCACCGCACCCCCACCCCCGAGCGCCCGTTGCAGATCGCCGTGGTGGGCCGCCCCAATGCCGGAAAGTCGACGCTGATCAACAAGATACTCGGCGAAGAGCGGCTATTGACCGGCCCCGAGGCCGGCATCACCCGCGACGCCATCTCGCTCAGGCTCGACTGGGACGGGCTGCCGGTGCGGATTTTTGATACCGCCGGCATGCGCAAGCGCGCGCGGGTGCAGGACAAGCTCGAAAAGCTCTCGGTCGCCGACGGTCTGCGGGCGGTGAAATTCGCCGAGGTGGTGGTGGTGCTGCTCGATGCCGCCACGCCCTTCGAGCAACAGGATCTGCGCATCGCCGATCTGGCCGAGCGCGAGGGCCGCGCGGTGGTGGTGGCGGTCAACAAATGGGATGTGGAGCGCCACAAGCGCGAAAAGCTCGCCGAACTGCGCGAGGCCTTCGACCGGCTCTTGCCGCAGCTGAGGGGCGCGCCGCTGGTCACGGTGTCGGCGAAGACGGGGCAGGGGATCGACCGGCTCCGCGCGGCGGTGGAACGCGCCTATGATGTCTGGAACCGGCGGATCGCGACGGCGCGGCTCAACCGCTGGCTCGAGGGGATGCTGGCGCAGCACCCGCCGCCGGCGCCGGGCGGACGGCGCATCCGGCTGCGCTACATGACCCAGGTCAAGACCCGCCCGCCAGGGTTCGTGGTGATGTGCTCGCACCCCGAAAAGCTGCCCGAAAGCTATACCCGCTACCTGGTGGGCGGGCTGCGTTCCGACTTTGACATGCCCGGCACGCCGATCCGCCTCTTCCTGCGCAGCCAAGCCGACAAGAACCCCTACAAGGGAAGGCGCAAGCCCGGGCCCTCGCGCCTGCGCAAACACATCCAGGGCCGGGCCAAGCCCTGACCGGCGTCAACCCCGGGTCTGCCGCTCAGACGCCCCGGCACCACTGGCGCCGCACCAGCGTGGCCAGCACCGCGATGCCGGCAGCGCAGAGCACCAGGACCGGGATGTTGCGCGGCTCGAGATTGCCCGCCATGACGGCGATCAGCGCCCAGCCCAGCGACAGCGCATATTCCGGAGTGTCGGGGCGCGCCGTCAGCACGCCCGCGCCGATCGCCAGCGCCAGCGCGATCATCGCGATCGCCGCTGCCTGCTGTCCCATGATGCCGTGGCCGGCCAGCACCAGCGCCAGCGCCACGCAGGATGCCGCCGTCAGCCACCCGGCATAAAGCGCGATCGGGCCGCTCAGCCAGAAACGGTCGTCGCGGCCGCCGGAGAGCAGCGCCGTGACCGCCGTCGCCAGCATGACCCAGATCAGCACCGTGGCCCAGACCGGCGACAGCTGCGCCACCGGGATCCACGTCGCCCCGATGGTGAGGCTGACGAAGAGCGGCCAGCGCGGCCGGTCCCAGTCGGGCGCCTCGGCGCGTGCCAGCAGGCCGAACCCGGTGCCGGCGATGAGCCACAGATAGATCACCCCCCAGATCGCGAAAGCATAGCCCGCGGGCTGTGCCGGCGGGTCGATCTGCGGCAGCGGGAACTGGTCGGGCCGAAACCCGTTGAAGCCCGTTGTCGTCAGCGGCGACAGCGCAAAGGCCAGCGCGGCGGTGAGGGTGAGGATGGCTTTCATGCGGTGCATGCAGGGGGATTTGGCGGCGCGGGGCGCGGTGTCAATGCCCATGCGCGCTGGTTGGCGCCGAAAAGCGGCCCGGCAACCGCAACCGGGCTTGCCAAGCGAGGGCAAAAACACACATTCTTGTCAGACCCCGTGGTCCGGGCCAGGGGGCGCCGGAGACGCGGCGGAGGGGATGTCGAATTGACGGATATTCGCGAGCACACGCGGGCCTTTGCCACCAAGAGCGATGCAATCGGCGCGCTGAGCCTTGTTGCCACGCTCGCGGTCTATATGGCCGCGCTGGCCCTCGGTGCCCGGTACGCCTCCGCGCTCTGGGTCTCGGCGCCGATGGTGGTGGTGCTGGCGTTCGCCTCGGTTCGCCTCTACGTGCTCCAGCACGATTGCGGGCATCATTCGCTCTTTGCGACGAAACGGCTCAACGACGTGGCGGGGCATCTGCTGTCGGTCTTTTCGCTCACGCCGTTCCGGGTGATGCAGTACAACCACAACCTGCACCACGCCTATCTCGGCAATCTCGACCACCGCGAGACCACCGAGGTCTACACCATGACGCTGGCGGAATGGCAGGCGGCGCCGCTGCGCACGCGGCTCTGGTACCGGCTTTACCGCAACCCGGTGGTGATGCTGTCCCCGGGTGGCATCCTCACCTATTTCATCGTCTATCGCTGGCCGCGCAACACCCTCCGGGTCGGCGCGGGCGGCGTGATCGCCCACAACTGGCGGTGGCGGCCTGGGTGGCGCTGGTGTGGTTGGCGTTCGGGGTGGCGGGGCTCGTCGTTCTGGGGCTGAGCGCGGTGCTCGCGGGGGTGATCGGGGTGTTCCTGGTCTATCTGCAGCACAATTTCGAAGAGACCTACTGGGACCGCAAGCCCGATCTCGATTTCCGCAAGGCGACGCTGGTAGGGTCGAGTTCGCTCGATCTTGGCCACTGGTGGGACATCGGCACCGGCAACATCGCCTATCACGACCTGCACCATTTCAACCCGGCGATCCCGTCCTACCGGCTGCGCCAGTGCCAGAAGTCCCTGCCGGACGAGCTGAAGAGCCACGACGTGATCCGCTGGCCCGAGGCCATCGCCAGCTTTCGGCTCAAGCTCTGGGACGAGGAGCGTCAAAGGCTGGTGCCGTTCCCACCGCGGCCCGGGCAGGCTGCGATTGCAGCCGAATAAGCCCCCGCAGGCAAACGGGAAACCCGGTCGGCAAGAAGGCGCCGATGGCGGTGTGCCGGCGCCGAGAATCATCTTGAAACGGCTGCGGCAACTGCCACATTCCGCGCCGTGGGCAGTGGTGCCCTCGTCCGGCGGCAACAGCCGCCTCTGGAGTGAAAACCCAAATGAAAATGTATGCGCTGTTCCTTGCCGCCGCCATGGCGGTCACCGCGGTTCAGGCATCCGCCGCCACCGTCGAGGACACCGACGGCGACGGCTCCTACTCGATGGATGAGCTGCTCGTGGCCTACCCGGACATGACCGAGGAGACCTTTGCCAGCATCGATACCGACGGTTCTGGCGATGTCAGCCCGGACGAACTGGCTGCGGCCATCGAAAAGGGCGTGCTGGCCGAATAGGCTCGCGCCATCGGAACGTCCCCGTTCCAGCCCCCGGCGGATATTCCGGCCGGGGGTTTCGTTTTCGCGGCGCGGATGACGCGGGGCGGGCGGTTCGACGTCACCGGGTGGCCGGGCAAGGCCGGCACTGGGTGTCAGGGCAGGCTGACCAGCGCCCCGTCCTCCCTTCGCCAGCGATTCGCGCAGCCGCTCCAGCCCGCGTTCGCGCAGCTGGCGCACCCGCTCGCGCGATATGCCGTAGGTCTCGCCCAGATCCTGCAGCGTCTGCGGCGGATCCTGCATCACGTTGGCGACGACGATGGCGCGCTCGCGCTCGGGCAGGCGTTTCAGGTGCCGGCCCAGCGCGGTGCGGATCACGGCCAGGTCGTGGCGCGCGGCCACCTCGGCTTCGACGTCGCAATCGGGATCGGGCAGCAGGTCGAGCGCCTGGGAGCCGTCCTCATCCTCGCCGGTCGCCCGGTTGAGCGAGCTGTCGGCACCGGCGAACTGGCGGCGCATGCCGTCGAGTTCCCTCGGCGCCACCCCCAGGAGCTGGGCGACGCGGCGGTCGCGGTCCTCGGCACTTTGCCCCGGATCGTACGGCACCGATGCCTCGACCGGACCCAGCCGGAAGAACGCCTTGCGCGCCTTGGCTGATCGCCCGCGCCGCACCAGCGACCAGTTGGCCATCCGGTAATCCTGCAACTCGGCGCGCACCCACCAGGCGGCATAGGTGGAAAAGCGCACGCCGCGCTCGGGGTCGAAACCATCGGCGGCGCGCATCAGCCCCAGATAGGCGTGCTGCAGCATGTCGGGGTCGTCCTGGGCGCGGGTCTTGGTGAAGCGCTGGGTCATCGACATCACCAGCGGGGTAAAGGCGGTGACCAGCTGGTTGCGCGCGTCAACGTCGCCCCGGTCGCGCCATGCGCGGGCCAGACGCTGCTCCTCGGCCTCGCTCAGCAGGGCCGGGCGCGGGCGGAGGGCCTCGCTGGCGGTGGTGGTGGGGATGTAGGGTTTGTTCATGGCGGGGTTCGGTACAGGGTACGAGTGCGGACTCGTGGGCTGTTGTGGCGGAGCAGTTGGTTTCGATTCGAAATCATATGGGATGTCACGTACTTGTCAAATTGATTTCGAGTCGCTATCACATATCCATGACTCACCCCGACGAACCCGCTTCCTGCGCGCTGCAACTGGCAGAACTCATGGTCCATATCGGCCGCGCCGCGCGTGGCGAGGATTGCGGCGGCGTCGGCGGGATGACGGCCGCGCAATGGAGCGCATTGCGCTATTTTGCCCGCGCCAACCGTGCCTCGCGCACGCCCTCGGCCTTTGCCGAATTTCAGGCCACCACCCGGGGACCGCCTCGCAGACGATCAAGACGCTGGAGGGGCGCGGGCTCCTGATCCGCCGGCGGGCCGAGCACGACCGGCGCAGCGTGCAGTTCGACCTCACAGACGCCGGCCGTGCGCTGCTGGCGCAGGATCCGATGCGCCACCTCACTACGGCGATCGGCCGGCTGGCACCCGAGGACGTGGCGGTGCTGGCGCGGCTTTTGCCCGATCTGGCGGTGGCGCTGGCGCGTGAACGCGGCGCGCATGCCTTTGGCACCTGCGAGAAATGCGATCACTACGAGGCGCGCGGCCATGGCGGCTATTGCGCCTGCGTGGCGATGACGCTGGCGCCGTTCGAGATCGGCCAGCTCTGCATGCGCTACGAGCCCCGGCCCGGAGACGAGGCCGCCTAGGGCCGCGCCGCGCTCAGGCCAGCGTGCCCCCGGGCGTCAATCGCGTCCGTCCGCCGAGGTAGGAATGCAGCGCCTCGGGCAGCTCGACCGACCCATCCGCCTGCTGGCCGTTTTCCAGCACCGCGATCAGGCAGCGCCCCACCGCCAGCCCCGAACCGTTGAGCGTATGGACGAATTGCGGCTTGCCGCCGCCTTCGGGGCGGAACCGCGCGTTCATCCGCCGGG
This sequence comes from Roseovarius sp., assembly GCA_027493545.1. Lineage (GTDB taxonomy): Bacteria > Pseudomonadota > Alphaproteobacteria > Rhodobacterales > Rhodobacteraceae > Roseovarius. The sequence continues at coordinate 403,878 of JAOSKR010000002.1, forward strand.
CCTGGAAATCGCCGCAGGTGGAGACCGACGATATCTCGCGGTAGGTGTCCTGCCCGGGCAGCCAGACCTCGATGTCATGGGTGCGCCGGGCGCCGAAACCCATGTCGCCGGTGCACAGCACCACCGTCCGATAGGGCAGGCCCAGCCGCTGCAGGATGCCCTCGGCACAGCCGGTCATCCGCTCCAGCTCCTCGCCGCTCTCGTCGGGCCGGGTGATCGAGACCATCTCGACCTTTTCGAACTGGTGCTGGCGCAGCATTCCGGCGGTGTCCTTGCCGGCGCTGCCCGCCTCCGAGCGAAAGCACTGCGTGTGCGCAACCATCCGGCGCGGCAGGCTCGCCTCCTCGACGATCTGCCCGGCGACGATGTTGGTCAGCGGCACCTCGGCGGTGGGCACCAGCCACCAGCCATTGGTGGTGCGATAGCTGTCATCGCCGAATTTCGGCAGCTGCCCGGTGCCGTACATCACCTCGTCGCGCACCAGCACCGGCGTCCAGGTCTCGGTCAGCCCGTTCTCGAGGGTATGCACATCGAGCATGAACTGCGCCAGCGCCCGGTGGATGCGCGCGACGCCGCCCGAAAGCACCACGAAGCGCGATCCGCTGAGCCCGGCGGCGGTCTCGAAATCCATGCCCCCCTTCACGCCCTCGATCTCGAAATGCTCGCGCGGGGCGAAATCGAAGGCGCGGGGAGTGCCCCAGCGGCGCAGCTCGACGTTGTCGGCCTCGTCCGCGCCGTCGGGAACATCCTCGAGCGGCAGGTTGGGCAGCCCGCTCAACATCCCGGTCAACCGGGCGTCAAGCTCGCCGGCCTCGGTCTGCAGCGCCGCCACCTCGGCCTTCTTGGCCGCGACCAGCGCGCGCAGCCGCTCGAATTCGGCCTCGTCGCCGCGGGCCTTGGCGGCGCCCACTTCCTTGCTGGCGCGGTTCTGTTCGGCCTGGGCGGTCTCGGCGGCGAGGATGCGCTCGCGCCGCTCTCCGTCGAGTTCGAGGATGGCAGGCGAGGGGGCCTCCACCCCGCGCCGGGCCAGCGCGGCGTCGAAAGCCTGCGGGTTGTCGCGGATCGCGCGGATGTCGTGCATGGGGGTGGTCCTTCACTTGAGTCGCCTTGCGCGCCTTATGCCCCAGATCGCCGGCGGGGTGTAGGGCGCAACGGCCCGCCCGCCCCTGCGTGCCGCGGCCGCCCTTTCCCGCCTTGCAAATCCGCCGCCCGAACCTTAGGTTCGCGCAGAATTTCGCGGCCCCGGGCCGCCAGCCCAGCCACGAAGGAACGCGCGCATGGAAGCCTTTGGCCAGTTTGTCCCCCTGATCCTGATCTTCGCGATCATGTATTTCCTGCTGATCAGGCCGCAGCAGAAAAAGGTGAAGGATCACAAGGCGATGGTCGGGGCGCTGCGACGCGGCGACCAGGTGGTTACCCAGGGCGGCATGATCGGCAAGGTCTCGAAGGTCAAGGACGACGACGAGATCGAGGTCGAGATTGCCCAGGGCGTCAAGGTGCGGGTGGTGAAATCGACCGTGGCCCAGGTGCTGTCCAAGACCGAACCGGCCGAAGGCTGATCGGGATCCTTCCACGCACCCCATGAAAAGGCGAAAGCATGCTTCAGATCGACCTGTGGAAGCGGATTGTCATCTGGTCGCTGGTGGCGCTCGGGCTGTTTTTGGCGCTGCCCAACGCCTTTTACACGCGGGTCGAGACCCATAACGACGCCGTCGCCGCCATCGAGGCCGGCGCCGATACCCCGAGCCTGAGGGAAAAGGCCGCGCTCTGGCCGGGCTGGCTGCCGTCCGGTCTGGTCAATCTCGGGCTCGACCTGCGCGGCGGCGCGCATCTGCTGGCCGAGGTTCGGGTGGGCGACGTCTACGAGACCCGGATCGAGTCGATGTGGCCCGAAATCCGTGACCTGTTGCGCGAGGAACGCGGCCGCATCGGCCCGATCCGCCTGCAGGGCGTCAAGGACGGGGTGCTGGAGGTGCGGCTGGTGGAAAAGCCCGAAGAGGCCGAGTACGCCGCCTCGCTGGTGCGCGGGCTGGCGCGGCCGGTGACCAGCCTCGCCGGCGTCAGCGCCTCCGACATCGAGGTCACCACCCGGGGCGCCGACATCCTGGTGACGCTCTCGGAGGCCGAAAAGCACGCTACCGACGAGCGCACCCTGCGCCAGGCACTGGAAATCGTGCGCCGGCGCATCGACGAGGTCGGCACCCGCGAGCCCACCATCCAGCGCCAGGGCAGCGACCGCATCCTGATCCAGGTGCCCGGCATCGGCTCCGCCGCCGAACTGAAGGAAATCATCGGCACCACCGCGCAGCTGACCTTTCAGCCGGTGGTGGGGCGCACCACCAACCCCGATGAGCGTCCCGGCCCCGGCAACGAGATCGTGCCGTCGCTCGACGAGGAGGGGGTCTATTACATCCTCGAAAAAGCGCCGGTGGTGACCGGGGAGGAACTGGTCAACGCCCAGCCCGATTTCGACCAGAACGGGCGCCCGGCGGTCGCCTTCCGCTTCGATCCCGCGGGCGCGCGCAAGTTCGGCGACTATACGGGCGAAAATATCGGCAACCCCTTCGCCATCGTGCTCGACGGCGAGGTGATCAGCGCGCCGGTGATCCAGGCCCATATCGCCAGCGGCGCGGGCATCATCACCGGCCGTTTCACGGTCGAGGAAAGCACCCAGCTGGCGGTTCTGCTGCGCGCCGGCGCGCTGCCGGCGGGGCTCGATTTCCTCGAAGAGCGCACCATCGGGCCGGAACTCGGCGCCGACAGCATCGAGGCCGGCAAGATCGCATCCGTCGCCGCCTTCGCGCTGGTGCTGGTGTTCATGTTCGCCAGCTACGGCCTCTTTGGCCTTTTTGCCAACATCGCGCTGATCATCAACGTCGGCTTCATCTTCGGGCTGCTCAGCGTTATCGGCGCCACGCTGACGCTGCCGGGGATTGCCGGGATCGTGCTGACCATCGGCATGGCGGTGGATGCCAACGTGCTGATCTTCGAGCGCATCCGCGAGGAGATGCGCACCGCCCGCGGCCCGGCGCGGGCCATCGAACTGGGTTATGAACGCGCGCTGAGCTCGATCATGGACGCCAACATCACCACCTTCATCACCGCGGTGATCCTGTTTGCCATGGGCAGCGGGCCGGTCAGGGGATTTGCCATCACCCCGGGGCTGGGGATCATCACCTCGGTCTTTACCGCGATCTATGTCACCCGCCTGCTGGCGGTGATGTGGTTCGAGCGCAAGCGCCCGAAAACCGTGCTTCAGGGCCGCTCGCTGCGGCTGGTGCCGAAGGAGACGAGCTTTGATTTCTTCCGCCTGTGGAAGCTGTGGCTCGGCATCTCGGGGGTGATGATCGTGCTCGCCGCGGCCTCGTTCCTGACGCAGGGGCTGAATTTCGGCATCGACTTCCGCGGCGGCACCACCATCCGCACCGAGAGCGCGCAGATCGTCGACATCGGCACCTATCGCGAGGCCATCCAGCCGCTGGGGCTGGGCGACATCTCGATCACCGAGGTTTTCGACCCGACCTTCGGGCCCGACAAGAATGTCACCATGATCCGGGTGCAGGCGCAGGACGAAACCGAAAGCGTCTCGCCCGCCACCGTCGCCGCGATCGAGGCGGCGCTGCAGGAGGCGGTGCCCGACGTGGTCTTCACCTCGGTCGAGAGCGTCGGACCCAAGGTTTCGGGCGAACTGATCCAAACCGCGGCGATCGCGGTGATCCTGGCGATGGCGGCGGTGCTGGTCTATATCTGGCTCAGGTTCGAATGGCAGTTCGCGGTCGGCGCGGTTCTGGCGCTGGTCCATGACGTGGTGCTGACCATCGGCGTCTTTTCCGAGCTCCAGATCCAGTTCGACCTGACGACGATCGCGGCGCTTCTGACCATTGTCGGCTATTCGCTGAACGATACCGTGGTGATCTTTGACCGGGTGCGCGAGAACCTGCGCAAATACAAGAAGATCCCGCTGGCGGAAGTGCTCAACATCTCGATCAACGAGACGCTGAGCCGCACCACCATGACCTCGCTCACCACGCTGCTGGCGCTGCTGGCGCTCTATTTCCTGGGAGGCGACGTCATTCGCGGTTTCGTCTTCGCGATGATCTGGGGGCGTGATCGTGGGCACCTATTCGTCGGTCTTCGTGGCCAGCGTCATGCTGCTGTGGTTCGGGGTCAAGCGCGACTGGTCCAAGCCCGATGCCAGTTCCGGCACGCAGTTCGGCAATGTCGATGCCTGAGCGCGGGCTTGTCGGCGCGGACCCGCTCTGACAGGATGGGGCCATGCAGCTGCACGAGATCACCTTTGGCGCCGCCACCCCGATCGACGCCTATGGGCCGGGGTTCTTTCGCGTCGGCGGACAGGCCATCGCGGGGGCGGTGCTGGTCACCGCCGCCGGGGCGCGATCCTGGGGCGGGTTCGGGGACGAGGGTCCGCTGCTGGCGCTGAGCGCGAGATCGACGTGCTCTTTCTGGGCACCGGCGCCGAGACCCGCCATCCGCCCGCCGCGCTGCGCCAGCGGCTCGAGGCCGCGGGAGTGGGCGTCGAGGCGATGAACTCGCCCGCCGCCTGCCGCACCTACAACGTGCTCCTCTCGGAGGGCCGGCGTGTCGCGGTGGCGCTGCTGCCGGTTTGAAGGCGCGCCCGTGCGGGGCCGCAAAGGCGCTTTCGCGCCCCGTGCCTTTGCGGTATTGCGCATTGCAGCAGACCGGATTCACACCCGCCCCGGCCCCCGAGCCGGGGTCTCTCCCGGTGGGCCGAGGCCCCGGGTCAAGCCCGGGGCGCGCGGGAGTGTTTTCGATCGAACGCGGCACTTTCCTGCGTGTGCTGCATTAAATGGGGAACCGGTCTTGTGAATCTCGACCATGCGGAATCAGGGGCTTGGCGCGTGACGGCGGATGAATGCGCCAAACGCCGGGGGCGGCGATGACGCTCGAGGTTTCGGATCTGGCCGTCGCGCGGGGCGGGGTGTGCGTGCTCGAAGGGCTGTCCTTCGCGCTGTCGCCGGGGCGCGCGCTGGTGCTGCGCGGCCCCAACGGCATCGGCAAGACCACGCTGCTGCGCGCCATCGCGGGGCTGCAGGCGCCGCTTTCGGGCGTGGTGCGCGCCGCGCCCGAAAGCCTCGTCTATGCCGGTCACGCAGACGGGATCAAGGCCACGCTGAGCGTCTCCGAGAACCTGAGCTTCTGGGCGCATGTCTTTGGCAACAAGGACATTTCGCAAGCTCTCGATGCCTTTGCCCTGACCCCGCTGGCGGATCGTCCGGCGGGCATGCTCTCGGCCGGACAGAAACGCCGGCTGGGGCTGGCGCGGCTGCTGGTCACGGGGCGGCGGGTGTGGCTTCTGGACGAGCCTACGGTCTCGCTCGACAGGGACGCGGTGGCGATGTTCGCCGATGTGGTGGCGGCGCATCTGGGCGCGGGCGGCGCCGCGCTGATGGCCACGCATATCGAGCTCGGGCTCGCGGACGCATCCGAGCTCGACCTTGTTCCCTTTCGCGCCCGGCCCGTCGAGCTTGACGATTTCGACGGGGCGTTCCTGTGATCGCGCTCCTGATGCGCGATCTGCGGCTTGCGGTGCGGGCCGGCGGCGGGTTCGGCCTCGGCCTCGCGTTCTTCCTGATCGTGGTGACGCTGGTGCCCTTCGCGGTGGGGCCCCGCACCGAGCTTCTGGCCGCGATCGCACCGGGCATCCTGTGGCTCGGCGCGCTGCTGGCGTGCCTTTTGTCGCTCGACCGTATCCTCGCGCTCGACTGGGAGGATGGCAGCCTCGATCTGCTGGCCACCGCGCCCCTGCCGATGGAGGGCACGGTCAGCGTCAAGGCGCTGGCGCACTGGCTGACGACGGGGCTGCCGCTGGTGCTGGCCTCGCCGGTTCTCGGGCTGCTTCTGAGCCTGCCGGCGGCGGGCTACGGGCCGCTGGTCCTGTCGCTCCTGGTGGGCACCCCGGCGCTGAGCGTGATCGGCACGTTCGGCGCGGCGCTGACGGTGGGGCTCAGGCGTGGCGGGCTGCTCCTGTCGCTTCTGGTGCTGCCGCTCTACGTGCCGACGCTCATTTTCGGCGCCGAGGTGGCGCGGCGCGGGGCCGGGGCGCTGGACTATGCCACGCCGCTTCTGATGCTCGCGGGCATCACCTGCGGCACGATCGCGGTTTTGCCTTTCGCGTCGGCTGCGGTATTGAGGGTCAATCTGCGATGAGGGCGGGGAATCGGGCATGAACTTCAATGCGCTCTGGGCCTATGCCAACCCGAGGAAATTCATCGAGACCGCCGACAAGGTGCTGCCGGCATTGTCCGTGCTGGCGGCGCTTTGCATGGGCGTCGGGCTCGTCTGGGGCTTCTTCTTTACCCCCGACGACTATCGCCAGGGCGCGACCGTCAAGATCATCTACCTGCATGTGCCCTCGGCGCTGATGGCGATCAACATCTGGCTGATGATGCTGGTGACGTCGCTGGTCTGGATCGTGCGGCGCCATCATGTCAGCGCGCTCGCTGCCCGCGCCGCCGCCCCGATCGGGATGGTGATGACGCTCATCGCGCTTATTACCGGCGCGATCTGGGGGCAGCCGATGTGGGGCACGTGGTGGGCCTGGGATCCGCGGCTCACGTCGTTCCTGATCCTGTTTCTCTTCTACCTCGGCTATATCGCGCTCTGGGAGGCGATCGAGAACGACGACACCGCGGCCGACCTGACCTCGATCCTCTGCCTTGTCGGGTCGGTCTTTGCGCTGCTCAGCCGCTATGCGGTGAACTTCTGGAACCAGGGGCTGCATCAGGGTGCCTCGATCCTGCGGGGCGCCGCCCTGGTGGGCGACACCGAGGAGCGGATGAGCAACGTTTATGCGGTGCCGCTTTTCGTCTCCATCGCGGGGTTCGTGCTGCTGTCCCTGGCGCTCATTATCCTGCGCACCCAGACCGAAATCCGCGCCCGCCGGATGCGTGCGCTCATGGCACGGGAGCGGATGAATTGATGCCGGATCTGGGCAAATACGCGGGTGCGGTGCTGTCGTCCTATGCGGTTTCGCTGCTGCTGCTCGCGGTGCTGGCCGCGGTCAGCATCCGCCGCGCGCGCAGGATGAAGAAAGAGCTGGAAACAATTGAAAAAAAGATGAAAAACAATGTCTAGGGTATCGCCATTCATGGTTGCGCCGCCGCTGATTTTTGCGGCGCTGGTGGCGCTGTTCTTCTTCGGGATGCTGCGCCAGAACCCTGACGACCTGCCCTCGACATTCATCGGGCGCGCGGCGCCGCCGGTACCCGCGGCCGCGCTTGCGGGGCGGGCGGGGCTGACCGATGCCGATCTGCGCGCGGGCGAGGTGAGCGTGGTGAACTTCTGGGCCAGCTGGTGCCCTCCCTGCCGCGCCGAGCACCCGACGCTGCACCGGCTGAGCGAGGAGGGGATCCGCCTTTACGGCGTCAACTTCAAGGATACCGAGGCGCAGGCCAACCGCTATCTCGACAAGGACGGCAACCCCTTTGCCGGCATCGCCTTCGACCCGGGCGGGCGCTCGGCCATCGACTGGGGCGTGACCGGCCCGCCCGAGACCTTCATCATCGCGGGCGACGGCACCGTGCTCTACAAGTTCATCGGGCCGCTGGTCGGTGACGACTATGAGCAGCGCTTCCGCCCCGAGCTGGAAAAGGCTCTCGCGGGCGGAAGATGACGGCGGATGCTTGCACCCGCGGCGCGGGGTTGGTATCCGCCACGGGAAATCCCGATCATTTTGGTCGGTTGGCAGTGAGGCCGGGGTGAGCGCAGTCCTTCCCAGACTGGAGGTCAGGCATCTCGTGCGCCGTTATGGCGGCCGCGTGGTGGTCGACGACGTGTCGCTGCAGGTCAATCCCGGGCAGGTGACCTGCCTGCTGGGGCCGTCGGGCTGCGGCAAGTCGACGACGCTGCGGATGATCGCCGGGGTCGAGATGCAGGACTCGGGCGAAATCTGGGTCGATGGCAAGCTGGTTTGCGATACGGTCTTTCGCATCCCGCCGGAGCGGCGCAACATCGGGCTGATGTTCCAGGATTTCGCGCTCTTTCCGCATCTGCGGGTGGGCGAGAACGTGGCGTTCGGGCTTTCGGGCGACAGGGCGGCGGTCGCGTGCCGTGTGCGCGACCTGCTCGAACGGGTGGGGCTGGCGCGCTACGAGCGCGCCTATCCGCACGAGATCTCGGGCGGCGAGCAGCAGCGCGTGGCGCTGGCGCGCGCGCTGGCGCCGGGGCCGGCGATCATGCTGATGGACGAGCCCTTTTCGGGGCTCGACAACCGCCTGCGCGACGGTATCCGCGACGAGACGCTGGAGATCCTGCGCGAGCAGGACACCGCCGTCCTGCTGGTCACCCACGAACCCGAAGAAGCGATGCGCATGGCCGACAAGATCGCGCTGATGCGCGACGGGCGGATCGTGCAGGAGGGCGCGCCCTACAACATCTACAACGCCCCGGCCGACCGCGACGCGGTGGCGTTCTTCAGCGATATCAACGTCATCCGCGGCCGGGTGCGGGGTTCGCTGGTGGAGACGGCCTTTGGCCAGTTCCTTGCTCCCGGCGTGCACGAAGGCAACGAGGTCGACATCGTGATCCGCCCCCAGCACGTCAAGCTCGATTTTGATCGCGCCGGGCGCGGGCCCGATCCGACCATCGAGATGGGCACGCCGGCGCGCGGGGTGGTCAAGCGCGCGCGCTTTCTCGGCTCGGAAAGCCTGGTGGAGTTTCGCATGGATTACGACAACTCGATCTTCAAGGTGACGGTGCCCAATGTTTTCCTGCCGGCCGAGGGCAAGCCGATGTGGCTGATGATCCGGCGCGACAAGTGCTTCCTGTTTCCGCTGGGCGGCCGGAGGCTGGAGCGATGAGCCTCGCGGGGCGGCGCGCGCTGGTGACCGGCGGGGCGGGCGGTATCGGCATCGCCTGCGCGCGCGGATTGGCGAAGCCGGCGCCCGGGTGGTGATCGCCGATCGCTCGGACGAGGCCTGCGCGCGGGCGCTGGCGGAACTGCCGGCGGGGGTTAAGGCCGTAGCCTTCGACGTGGCCGACCGCGCGGCCTGCGAGGCGGCCTTTGACGCGGAGGCGGCGCGCGGCGGGATCGACATCCTCGTGACCTGCGCCGCGGTGGTCAAGGCGGCGCCAATCCTCGATTTCGACCCCGACGACTGGACGCGCATCCTGGAGGTGAACCTCACCGGCAGTTTCCATTGCTGCCAGCTCGCGGCGCGGCAGATGGTGGCGGGGGGCTGGGGGCGGATCATCACGCTGAGTTCGGTCAATGGCCAGATCGCCAATCCCGGGCGCGGCGCCTATGCCTGTTCCAAGGGCGGGGTGGACATGCTGACGCGGCTGCTGGCGGCCGAGCTGGGCGATCGCGGCGTGACCGCGAACGCGGTGGCGCCGATCCCGGTCGATACAGCGATGATCCAGCGGGTTCACGGACCCGGGGACCGCGCCGCCTGGATCGCCCGAACCCCCAACCCGCGTTATGCCCGACCCGGAAGAGGTTGCCTCGGCGGTGGTCTATCTGGCCTCGGATGCGGCCGGGTTCATCAACGGCCACATCCTCAACATCGATGGCGGCTTCATGGCCACGGGCGTCCTGCCGGGGCGGTAGGCCGGAGCGGGTTTTCAACGGAACAGTCAGCCGTCCTCCTCTGCATCAGGCCTGAGGAGGCGGATTTCGCCCCGGTCCCGACGGGCGCGGATCGCCGCGACCATTGCCGACATGGCCACTTCGCCCTCTTTCATGCCGACATGGCCGCGTTCCTCGATCTCTTCGTCGAGGGCGTCGCGCATCCGTCGCGAGAGGTTGTCGAGAATGAACCCCGCTGCCGTGTCGAGCTCACCGCCGGCGGCGCGCGCCGCCGCCAGCGCCGTGGTCAGATCGGGACGGGACAGATCGCCGATGACTGCGGGGATGTCGGTTGCGCGGAGCCGGCGGGGAATGTCGGCGAAGGTAAAGATGGCCTTGCGCACGAGGCGCGCGAAATCCTGATCGGTCTCGTCGAGCCCGGCGAGCACATCCTCGCGCGTGGTCGCCTGCGCGTGGTTGAGGATGGCGCCGACGCGCTGTTCGGGGCCGTTCTCAAATGCGGTCTTGGGCCGGTCGTGAAGCTGTGTCGCCAGCGCCAGGCCGATGCGGTCGACCGCGCCGGGGGTGGCGGCGCCGGTTTGCGAGACGGCGTAGGCGATGCGGCGGGCGGCCCTCGCCGGGCAGGCGGCCGAGCAGGTCGGCGGCGCGGGTGACGTCGAGCTTGAGAGCACGATCGCCGCCACCTCGGGGCTTTCCGAGCGCAGGATGCCCAGTAGCGCGGGGGTGTCGGCGTTGCAGACCTGGCGCCAGGGGTCGCCGAACTGGCGAACGCCGGCCTCCTTGCGCAGGCGCGCGGCGGTCTGCGGGCTGATGCGCCCGTCGAGCGCCAAGAGCGCCCCGGCGACGCCGCCCGGAAAGGTCAGGCCCGTTGCCTCGATCTCGGTGGCGAATTCGGCGACGACATCGGCCAGTGGTGGCGCGGTCGACATAGCGCATGGCGCCCATCTGCGTGGTCAGCGCCTCCTGCAGCGGCTCGGGCAGGTCGGAAAGCGGCACATCGGCCCCTCGCGCAGCAGGAAACGCACCACGATGGCGGCCTTTTGCCGCCTTGTGAGGCGGGTGGCGGCGCCGCCGGCGGCCGGCCGCCGCAGGCCGGTGATGGCGGCAATGTCGGTGGCTGGCATCGCGGGTCCCGTCCGGTTTTACCGGCAGGGTAGGGCGGGCGGGTAAAGGAACCCTAAACGCGAAGCGGGCGGCCGCGAAGGCCGCCCGCCCGCTGCGGAGGAGTGGCTCGCAGGCCCCTCAGCTGGAGGCCGGCGGCACGCAGGTGCTGGTTTCGGGGTCAAAGGTGCTGCCTTCGGCACAGGACATCGCCTGCTTGTCGTGGAAGGCGCAACCGGCATGGGCTGCCACCGCCGAGACGACCGTGAGGGCCGCGGAGACCAGGACGATTTTCATGTTCATGTCGGTATCTCCTGCTTGACGCAGGTCGCATTCTAGCACGGAACACCCCGCCCGCGCGAAAAATTTCGAATCCGGCGCTCAACTATTGCCGAACACCCGCGCAAAGATCGTGTCGACATGGCGGGTGTGATAGCCGAGGTCGAACTTCTCCTCGATCCCCTCACGCCCGAGCGCCGCCGTCACTTCCGGGTCGGCCAGAAGCTCGGTTTTGAAGTCGCGGCCCTCTTCCCAGACCTTCATGGCGTTGCGCTGCACCAGCCGGTAGGCATCCTCGCGGCTGATGCCGGCCTGGGTCAGCGCCAGCAGCACCCGCTGGCTCATCACCAGGCCGCGGAACTTGTGCATGTTGGCGAGCATGTTTTCGGGATAGATCACCAGCTTGTCGATCACCTGGGTGAGCCGCGCCAGCGCGAAATCGAGCGTCACCGTGGCGTCGGGGCCGATGTTGCGCTCGACCGACGAGTGCGAGATGTCGCGCTCGTGCCAGAGCGCCACGTTTTCCAGCGCCGGAACGACCGCCGCGCGCACCAGCCGGGCCAGCCCGGTAAGGTTCTCGCTCAGCACCGGGTTGCGCTTGTGCGGCATCGCCGAGCTGCCCTTCTGGCCCTTGGAAAAGAACTCCTCGCCCTCCAGCACCTCGGTGCGCTGCATGTGGCGGATCTCGATGGCGACGTTCTCGATCGACGACGCCACCACCCCCAGCGCGGCGAAAAAGGCGGCGTGGCGGTCGCGGGGAATGACCTGGGTCGAGATCGGCTCTGGTTTGAGGCCCAGTTGCGCGCAGACATGGGCCTCTACCCCCGGGTCGATATTGGCAAAGGTGCCGACCGCGCCCGAGATGGCGCCGGTGGCAACCTCGTCGCGGGCGGTGCGCAGGCGGACAAGGTTGCGGTCCATCTCGGCATAGAAGCGCGCAAAGGTCAGCCCCATCGTGGTGGGTTCGGCGTGGATGCCGTGGCTGCGCCCGATGCGCAGGGTCATCTTGTGCTCGAAGGCGCGGCGTTTGAGCGCGGCAAGCAGCCCCTCGATGTCGGCGATCAGGATGTCGGCGGCGCGGGTGAGCTGGATGTTGAAGCAGGTATCCAGCACGTCCGAGCTGGTCATCCCCTGATGGACGAAGCGCGCCTCGTCGGCGCCCACGATCTCGGCCAGGTGGGTGAGAAAGGCGATGACATCGTGGCGGGTGACGGCCTCGATCTCGTCGATGCGGGCGACGTCGAACGTGACATCCCCGGCCTTCCACACGGCGCGGGCGTTTTCGCGCGGGATCACCCCGAGATCGGCCATCGCATCGCAGGCATGGGCCTCGATCTCGAACCAGATGCGGAAACGGGGTGGCGGGCTCCCAGATCTGGACCATCTCGGGGCGGGAATAGCGCGGTATCATGGGCGGGACTTTCCGGTTTGCGTCGCTGTTGCGCGCGGGTTTAGACGTATGCCGGGCAGGCGGCAAGGCGGGAGGCGCGGGCAGTGGCACCGGTGCTGGCGGATTTCGAAGGGGTCTGGCGGGTTGCGCGGCGCGTCGTTCATGCCGGCGGCGGCGGGGCGCGGTTTGCCGGGCGGGCGGAATTCATGCCCGACGCATCGGGGTTCGTCCATGTCGAGACCGGTGAGCTGCACCTGCCCGGGCAGGCGCCGATCCGGGCCGAACGGCGCTATCTGTGGCGGCCGGGTTCCGACGGGATGATCGAGGTATGCTTTTCGGACGGGCGCGCATTTCACCAATTCGATCCTGCGGCGGGTATTCCCGGTGCCCGGCATGACTGTGCACCCGACACCTACGAGGTGCGCTATGATTTTCGCCGCTGGCCGGTCTGGTCGAGCGCTGGCGCGTGCGGGGGCCGCGCAAGGATTACGCGATAGTAACGGCCTGCCGCAGGTAGCTGGGAAAGGCAGCGGGGAAATTTTTACCGTGTCGCCGTTGCCATGATGTTGACAAACCATGCCAATAGGGTTGACACTGTCCCTTGTGGCAGTTCCGGCCGATTTCGGCCAAAACGCAGAGAAGACCCAACTAGAAGCGGCACGGCCTGGCTGTGCCGCTTTCTTTCGTTTCGCGGCAACCATGCCCCGGCAGCCCGGCTGACCGGCACCCGCCGCGCCGCCCGGCTCGACATTTCCCGCCGGCATGCGGCCGGCGGCGCCGGACGGCGGCGATCAGACGCCCTGAGTCGCCATCGGAAAGACGTCGCGGAGCATGGTGTAGGTGAACGCCGCCGCGCCGAGCGCGGGGACGTAGAGGCAAAGCGACAGCGCCAGGGTGTGAACGGTCAGGCGCAGCGGCTCGGTCGGCTCGGCGCGGGTCAGCAGGAACTGCCTCAGGGTATCGCCCGCGGGCAGCCGCGCCCAGATGTCGCTCCCGGGGCGCGGTTCCAGGCGTGTGACGCATCGGCGTTCGCATCGTTGGGGCTCTGCCAGAAGCCCGGGCCGCCACCGTCGCCGGCCATGCTGCCGCTGTCGGTGCGCAGCAACTCGAAGGTGGTGTCGATCAGTCCGGTGCCCACGGGCTGGTGGGCCTCGCCGTGCAGAACCGCCGTGTAGGGCAGGTATTCGCGCGTGCGCTCGGCGATGCGCTCGGCCGGTAGCGAAACGAGCGCGGGTTGATCCGGCGCTCGCGGTCGGCGCCCGGCGGCGTCCCCACCGCGACGACCAGATGCGACGGCTGGCCCGCTCTCTGCGCCGGCAGCCATCCCAGTCCGACGCGGACGCAATCCCGGTCGATGAGCGCGATGTCGTCATTGTCCCAGGTCAGCGCACGGGTATGGGAATCGGCCATCTGAAAGGCGATGTCGAACTCTTCGACGATGTCGCGAAATGCGATGCTAGGGGGGCGGCGGAATTCCATCGCCACGACCGAGCCGTAACTCTGCTTCTCCATTTTACCCATCCTCCTGACACGGTCGCCCTCGTGTTAAGGCCAGATTAACCGCGTGATTTCGATCGTTCTGCGGACAAAATGGGGCGGTTTCATGGTCAACGCGCCCGGTTGTTGCCCGCGGGGGATCAGCTGACCAGCCCCTTGAGCACGGTCATCGCACTCGCCATCGTCCCGAATGACTGCAATGCAAGGAACGTGCCCGTCAGGGCGGCCGTCTGCGAGGCGAGCCGCAGGTTTTCGCCCTTGGCGAGGTTGAGGATCAGGAGCGTCACGCCGATCGGCAGCGCGAAAAGCGCCACGGCAAAGGAAATCAGCCATGCCGACAGACGCAGCGGCGCCGTGGTCTCGATATCTTCGAGGTCGCGCGCCTGTGCCTCGGCCGCGGCCTGTTCGGCCAGCAGGTCGGGGTCGATCCAGTCCTCGGTGAAAACCTTGCGCAGCCGGTCGGGGGCCGTCGCGTTGCTGAAGATCGCCGGGTCCTGGTCGCTGAAGCGCCGTTGCAGCGTGTCGTTGGTCTCTTCGATATCGGGCAGGCTGGAGCGGCTGGTCACGCGGCGCGGCCGGACCGGCCCCTGCACCGCCGTCCGTGACGGGGTCAGCCCGACCGCGCGGGCGAAATCGGCCGCCGGAAGCAGTACGTCCGTGCCGATCCACTTCACGAAATCGGGCGCCAGCAGTTCGTGCAGTTTCTGCAGTGTGCGGGCGATGATCGAGTCGCGGGTGAAGCGGGTCAGCCGGGCCTCGCCCCGCAGCGCCAGGCGCACCGAAAGAAACACGCCGGCGGGCTCGGGCAGGGCGGCGAAGGAGACATCTTCCTCGGTCCACAGCACCAGTTCGATCTGATCGGTGATCACCCGCGCGCGGGTGTCCGAGAGCACATGTGTGCCGGTAACCCTGTGGCCCAGCGCCTCGATGCAGCCGGCCGCGTGGTTGGCGGCTTCAACGATGTCGAGGTCGCGGCCGGACGTGAAGACCAGCCCCGCGGTTGCCTGTGTGTTGCTCGTGTTCATTTCGGTCTCGTTTCTTGGACGTCATTGGAGCCATTCTGCTCACCCCGGATTTCGCGTCGAAAGACGCACTTAGTTTGTTGCAAATGTGAAACCAATTGGGCATTTTGGACAGGTATTGTTGTGATCCGCCCGAAACCCCGGGAATGGCGGGTCAGGGCCGCTTGCGGGCGGGGCATGCGCCCGCCCGTCCCGTCACGAGGCGTGACTCGGCACGACGGCGGCCGCATGAGATCGGGTCGCGGACGAGCGAATCCGGTCCGGTGCGACACGCGTGTCTTATGCTGATCGCGGCTCTTGTGCGAAGGCGGAGCCACTACACGCCCCGGCCCCCGAGCCGGGGCCTTTCCGTGCCGGCCGGGCGAGGCCCGGGGTCAGGCCCGGGGCGCGCGGGAATTGGCGATTGAACGCGGCATGCTCTGACGATGCGCATGCCGCACCGCCCCGTTGCCCCCTGTCACGAAAGGGTGGTGCGGTGGGCCAGCGGCGAGACCCCGAACCGACCGCGGAAGACCTTGGAGAAATGCGAGGTCGAGTTGAAGCCGCAGGCCATGGCAATCTCGGTTATCGACTGTTCGGTCTGCACGATCAGGTTGCGCGCCCGGTGAAGGCGCATCTCGACGATGTAGCGCTTGGGCGAGGTGTTGAGGTACTTGCCGAACAGCCGTTCCAGCTGGCGGGTTGAGATGCCGATTTCCTCGGCGATCTTCCACGGGGCGAGCGGGGTCTCGATGTTGTCTTCCATGATCCGGATAGCGCGGGTCAGGTGCTCGCTGCGCATGCCGTGGCGCGACTGCAGCGAGACGCGCTGCGCCGCCGTGCCCTCGCGCACCGCATTGTAAACCATCTGGTCGGCCACGACGGTGGCGAGATCGGGTCCGTGCTCGGTCGCGATCAGGTGCAGCATCAGGTCGGCGGCCGCGGTCCCGCCCGAGGCGGTGACGAACTCCTCGTGCGCGACGAAGACGTTGCGCACCAGCCGCACCGAAGGGAACCGCTCCGCGAACAGGTCATGAAACTCCCAGTGGATCGCGGTCTCGACCCCGTCGAGGAAGCCGGCCACGGCAAGCACGTAGGCGCCAGAGCAGATCGCGCCGATCGGGGTGCCGCGCGACCGTTCCCGGCGCAGGAAGTTCACCACCCCTTCGGTGGTGTGGTTGTGGACATGGAGGCCGGAGATCAGGAACAGCCGATCATCGCGCTCCAGGGGCACCAGCCCCTGATCGACGAGTGTCACCGCGCGGTTCGAGCAGGTTGCCGAAACCCCGTCCTCCGAGGCGAGCGACCAGCGATAGAGCGGCTTGCCGGATACGAGGTTGGCGATCCTGAGCGGCTCGAGCGCGCAGGAAAACGCGAGATGGGAGAAATTCTCGACGAGAAGAAAGACGAAATGCGCAGTCCGGGTCATGTCCGCATGCCAAGAGAGGGAAGGGGCGCCCCCGCGGGGCGCCCCGGACGCAAGGTCAGTTCGCGGCCGCCCGCGCGGCTTCGATCCAGCCGTCATATTCGGCCCGGTGCGCGGCGATCCAGTCCGCGACATGGCGGTCGATGTCGGCAGAGCTGTCTTCGCCCTCGGCGATCAGCTTGTTCTCGGCCGAGACGTCGTTGACGTCGATGGTCGCGACCTCGAACAGCTTGGCCGCCGCCGGGTTGGCCTCGAGGAAGTCGTTGCGCGCGACGATGCGCAGGCTGTCGACCGCGAAGCCGAGGTTCTTGCCCTGGTATTCGGTATTGCCGGTCCCGCCGTCGGGCAGCGAGGTGTAGGGCACCGAAAGCCACTCGACATCCCGGCCCGGTACCAGCTCGCCCGAAACCCAGTAGGGCGTCCAAGTGTAGTAGAGAACCGGTTCGCCGTTTTGGAAGCGCGCGATGGTGTCGGCGATGACGGCGTTGTATTCGCCCTGGTTGTGGGTCACCGTGTCGCGCAGCCCGTATTCGGTCAGCTGGTGCTCGATCACACGCTCGCAGCCCCAGCCCGGCACACAGCCGGCAAGGTCGGCCTTGCCGTCGCCGTCGGCGTCGAATTTCGCGGCAATCGCCGGATCCTTCAACTGGCCGAGGTCGGTCACGCCGGCATCATAGCTCGCCTTGTCCACCAGATAGCCCTGCAGCGCGCCATCGACGAGCACGCCGACCTTGGACATCACCGCGTCGCCGCCGGCCTCCTGGTAGAAGGCGTCGTGCAACTCGTTCCAGCTGTCGGTGAAGAAGTCCGCGTCGCCGGTGCCGACCGCGAGATGCGCGGTCTGGGCCAGCACCTCGTTCGGCTCGGCCACGGTGTAGCCAAGCTCCTCGAGCGCGCTGAAGATGATGCGCGCCTGCATCATCTCCTCCAGCAGCGGCTGGATGACCGGGCGCACGGTGATGCCCTCGCCCGGGCGGTCCTGGGCCAGAAGCGGGGTTGCGGCAAGCGACAGCGTGAGCGCGGTCGCGATGGTGAAGGGTTTCATCTGGTTCCTCCGGGTTGGGGTTCTGAGTGGCTCGATTGCGGGCCGCGCCGTGCGATGAGCCGCACGGCCAGCCCGACCGGACCCGCCTGCCACCAGTGGCGGTGTCCGCGTTCCCGACCGGACCGGCCCAGTCCCTGGGTGATGCGATCGAGAACGACGGCGAGAATGACGATGCCGAGGCCGCCGACGATGGCCTTGCCGGCGTCGAGCCGGCCCATCGCGCGCAGAACCTCGTTGCCGAGCCCCTTGACCGAGATCATCGAGGCGATGACCACCATCGACAGCGACAGCATGATGGTCTGGTTCAGCCCGGCGAGGATCGTCGGTGTGGCCAGCGGCAGCTCGACCTTGAACATGATCTGGTTCGGTGTCGCGCCAAAGGCGCGCGCTGCAGCCTCCACCACGCTCGGGTTCACCCCGCGGATGCCGAGCGAGGTGAGCCGAACGAGCGGCGGCAGCGCGAAGACGATGGTCACGATCACCCCCGAGACGTTGCCGATGCCGACAAGCATGACGACGGGGACGAGGTAGACGAAGGCCGGGATCGTCTGCATGGTGTCGAGGACGGGCCTGAGCGCCGCCTCGAACCGGTCCGACTTGCCCGCGATGATGCCGAGCGGCAGGCCGATCACGACGCAGAGGATCACCGCCGAGATCACGATGGCGAGCGTTGTCATCGCCAGCGACCACGCCGCCGGGTCGAGCAGGCCGAGCGCCACGAGGCAGGTCGCGACGATGATCGCCACCCGCCGCCCGGCCGCCTGCCGGGCGATCAGCACGACGACGATCAGCATGATCACCGGCGGAATCGCCTGAAGCGTCCCTTCGATCCGTGTGATCATGCCGTCGAAGAAGGCCTTGATCGGCTGGATCGTCTCGCGGTTGGCGATCGCCCACTGCTTGATGCCGTCGGCGCGCCCGTCGATGTTCAGATCGATCGAGGCGAAGGGGTTGAGCCAGTCGAAGGTCTTGTCCTCGGCCATCAGGCCACCTCCCTCACGGCGTCGTCGCGCCCCTGGATGCCGCGCAGAAGCGCCTTCTTGGTGACCACCCCCAGATTGGTGCCGTCGGCCCGCACGAGGATCGGATGGTCGGTGTCGATGGCGAGATCGACGAGCGTGTTGAGCTTGTCCTCGGGCCGCGCCACCGGCCAGTCGGCGGGGTCGCCGTCGCCGCGCGCCTGCCGGTACTGCGCGAAGGGCTGCATCACCCGCGCCGCGGTCACGAGGTCGAGCTTGGAGATGCCGGCGACGAAGTCGGCGACGTAGTCGTCGGCCGGCTCGGTCACGATCTGTTCGGGCGTGCCGATCTGCACCAGTACGCCATCCTTCATGATCGCGATCCGGTCGCCGATGCGGATCGCCTCGTCGAGGTCGTGGGTGATGAAGACCGTGGTCTTGTTCAGTTCGGCCGAAAGCTCCATGAACGTCGTCTGGAGTTGGCGGCGGATCAGCGGATCGAGGGCCGAGAACGGCTCGTCCATCAGCAGGATCGTCGGATCGGCGGCGATGGCGCGGGCAAGGCCGACGCGCTGCTGCATGCCGCCCGACAGCTCGTCGGGGTACTTCTGGTCCCAGCCGGTGAGGTCGACCGCGTCGATCGCGCGCCGGGCGACCTTGATCCGCTTCGCCTCGGCGGCGCCGCGCACCTCGAGCGAGAACACCACGTTGTCGCGCACCGTCCGGTGCGGCATCAGCGCCATGTTCTGAAAGACCATGCCGATCTTCTCGGCGCGCAGCGCACGCAACTGCCTGGCCGACATGGCGTTGACGTTCTCACCCTCGATGAATACCGACCCGGCGGTCGGCTCGATCAGCCGATTGATGTGGCGGATCAGCGTCGACTTGCCCGAACCCGAAAGCCCCATGATGCAGAAGATCTCGCCGCGCGCGACGCTGAAGGTGGCGTCGCGCACCCCGACGACGCAGTCGAATCGATCGCGAATCTCTTCCTTCGACAGGCCGTGCTTCAACACGGCATCCATCGCCTGACGCGATTTCTCGCCGAAGATCTTCCAGATCCCGTCGCAGCGGATGACGGCCTCTCGTGATGTCTCGGTCATGCGGTTCCTCCCCGGGCGGGATCAAGAGCACATATTTTGATTGTAGACAACATGTATTTTTTGCGGCACAACAACTGGCGACATTGCGTCCGCGCCCAGGATGCGCGCAAAACGAAAGCCAGAGAGGCAACCCGTGAACATCGAAGCCAAAAGCAGGAAAGCCATCTGCATCGAGGATCTGCGCCGCCGGATCCTGACCCGGGCGCTGGCCCCTGGCAGCTATCTCGACGAGACGGAGATCGCCGAAGCCTATGCCATCTCGCGCCCGCCGCTGCGCGAAATCCTGCGCCAGCTTGCCGGCGAGGGTTACGTCGTCCTGCACCGGAATCGCGGCGCCCAGGTCGCGCCGATGACGCACAAGACCATGCGCAACTTCTTCATCGCCGCGCCGATGATCTATGCCGCCGTGGCCCGGCTCGCGGCGTCGCATGCGACGCCGCAGCAGATCATGCGGCTCAAGGACACCCAACGTCTGTTCCGGGCGGCGATTCGCGACGGCGACGCCACCGAAAGCGCACTGATGAACGAGCGCTTCCACGCCTTGATCGGCGAGATGGCCGACAACGAATTCCTGACGCCAAGCCTGCGGCGGCTCCTGATCGACCACACGCGCATCGGGATGACCTTCTACAGCCCGCGCAACCTGACGCTGGCCGAACAGCGCGGCGTGGCGGCCGACCAGCACGACCGGTTCATCGCGCTGATCGAGGCGGGCGACGCCGACGGCGCCGCCGACCTCGCCATCGCGCATTGGGAACTCTCGCGGGCCGAGATCGAGAGCTTCGTCACGCCGCAGGGCATGCAGATTCCGCTCGGCCGCGCGCCGGGCGCCGGGAACGAAAGAGGGGCTTCATGAAGTTCGAGGGAATCTATACGCCCGTCATCACGCCGCACACGGATGACGGCGGGATCGACCGCGACGCCTTTGCCGCGCAGATCGAGCATCTGATCGCCGCGGGCGTGCATGGCATCGTCAACGGCGGCTCGACCGGCGAATACTACGCCCAGTCGATGGAGGAGCGGATCGAGATGGCGACCCTCGCCCGCGAGGTGATCGCCGGCCGGGTGCCGCTCGTCGTCGGCACGGTGGCGATCCGGCTGCCGGATTCGATCCTGATGGCCGAGACGGCGGCAAGGATCGGGGCCGACGCGATCCTCGTCGGCTCGCCCCCCTATTCGGTTCCGACCGAGCGCGAGAACGCGCTCAACGCGCTTGCCATCGACCGGGCAGCGGACCTGCCGGTGATGCTCTACAACTACCCGGGCCGCATGGGCATCAACATGGGCGAGGAGTTCCTCGACCGGGTGGGCCGGTCCCGCAATTTCTGCGCGATCAAGGAAAGCTCGGGCGATATCAACCGGGTGCATCTTCTTGCCCGCGACTATCCGCATATCCAGATGTCCTGCGGCATGGACGACCAGGCGCTGGAGTTCTTCGCCTGGGGCGGACGCAGCTGGGTCTGCGGTGGCTCGAACTTCCTGCCGGCCGAGCATATCGCGCTGTGGCGCGCCTGCGCGGTCGAGGGCGACTTCGAAAAGGGCCGGCGGATCATGTCGGCGATGATGCCCCTGATGCGGGTCCTCGAACAGGGCGGCAAGTTCATCCAGTGCATCAAGTACGGGGTCGGGATCGCGGGCCGCCCTGCCGGGCCGCCGCGCCCGCCCCTGAAGGCCCTGAACAAGCACGACAAGCGGCAACTCGAACAGGTGGTGCGGGTGCTCAAGCGCACCGTGGCCGAGATCGAGGCCGGGGCGACGGAATACAAAGAAAGCGAACCGGAAAGGGACACGGCATGACCCACCTTCTGACCACCGAGGAATACCGGGCCATCGCCGCGAGCCTGAGCCTGCCGACCCAGGCCTTCATCGACGGCGCGTTTCGCCCGGCAAAGTCGGGTGCGACCTTCGACACCGTGAACCCGGCCACCGGCGCGGTTCTGGCGCGGGTCGCCTCATGTGGCGCCGCCGACGTGGACTTCGCCGTCGAAAAGGCCCGCGATGCCTTCGAGGATGGCCGCTGGTCGCGGCTCCATCCGGGCGAGCGCAAGGCGGTGCTGATCCGGCTCGCCAGGCTCATCAGGCGCAATGCGCGCGAGCTTGCGGTGATGGAAAGCCTCGATGCGGGCAAGACCATCTTCGACTGCGAGACAGTGGACCTGCCCGAGACCGTCAACTGCCTGACCTGGCACGCCGAACTCATCGACAAGATCCACGACCAGGTGTCGCCGGCCTCGGACGACCACATCGCCATGGTGGTGCGCGAACCCGTGGGCGTCGTCGGCCTCGTCCTGCCGTGGAACTTCCCGCTTCTGATGCTCGCCTGGAAGATCGGCCCGGCGCTCGCCGCCGGCTGCTCGGTCATCGTCAAGCCGGCCGAGGAGACCTCGCTCACCGCGCTGCGCGTCGCCGAACTGGCGATGGAGGCGGGCATTCCGGCGGGCGTCTTCAACGTCGTCACCGGCACTGGTCCCGAAGTGGGCGAGCCCCTGGGCCGCCACATGGACGTGGACGCGATTTCCTTCACCGGCTCGACCGAGACCGGGCGACGGTTCCTGCGCTACGCGGCGGACTCGAACCTCAAGGAGGTGACGCTCGAGATGGGCGGCAAGAACCCCGCCGTGGTTCTCGACGACGCCGAGAACCTCGACCGGATCGCGGCCCATGTCGTCAACGGCGCCTTCTGGAACATGGGCGAGAACTGCTCCGCCTCGTCGCGGCTGATCGTGCAGAGGGGGATCAGGGACGCCTTGCTGAAGCGGATCGAGGCCCATCTGCGCGAATGGCCGATGGGCGACCCGCTCGACCCCGTCAACCGCGTCGGCGCGCTCGTCTCGCCCGCGCATTTCGACAAGGTCGCGTCCTATCTCGGCAAGGGACCGAAGGTGCTGATGGGCGGAACCGCGAAGGGCGGCTTCGTCGAGCCGACGGTGCTCGAGATCACCGACCGCGACGCGGTGCAGCTGCGCGAGGAGATCTTCGGCCCGGTCCTGTCGGTCGTGACCGTCGAGAGCGCCGACGAGGCGATCGCGCTCGCCAACGACACCGAATACGGCCTCGCCGCCTCGATCTTCACATCGAACATCAAGCGCGCGCTCAGGGGCGCGCGCGCGATCCGGGCGGGCACCGTCACCGTCAACACCTTTGGCGAGGGCGACATCTCCACTCCCTTCGGTGGTTTCAAGCAGTCCGGTTTCGGCGGCCGCGACAACGGCATCCACGCCCATGACCAGTATACCCGGATCAAGACCATCTGGGTCGATCTTTCCGACGATGCGGACGAGGCGGTATCTTGACCACCTTCACTGCCCGGCGATTGCCGGTTCAGCTCGGTCCCGCTGCCTGGAACGCGATCCTTGGCCCCCGGCAGCCGGCGACCCCTCCGCTTGATGGCGACCGGACGGCGGATTTCGTCGTCATCGGCGCCGGCTTTGCCGGATTGTCCGCGGCGCGGCGGCTGACCCAGTTGCAGCCCGGTGCGCGGATCGCGATCCTGGAAGCGGGCCGCGTGGCCGAGGGCGCGGCGGGCCGGAACTCGGGCTTCATGATCGACCTGCCGCATGAGCTGACCTCGGACGACTATGCCGGGGCAGGCGACGACCGGACGATGATCGGCCTCAACCGTCAGGCCATCGCCTTTGCCCGCGCCGCGGTCGAGGAGTACGGGATCGACCCGAACCACTTCGACCCCGCCGGCAAGGTGAACGGCGCCGCGAGCGCCGCCGCCGAGGCGCGCAATCACAGCTACGCTCGCCACCTCGCCTCGCTTGGCGAGCAAAGCGAGATGCTCGATTCGGTCCAGATGCACGAACTGACCGGCTCGCGCCACTACAGTTCCGGCCTCTACACGCCGGGCACGGTCATGCTGCAACCGGCAGGCTATATCCGCGGCCTCGCCGCCGGGCTGACCGCGCGCGGCGTCGCGATTTTCGAGGAAAGCGCGGTCACCGGCCTTGCGCGCAATGGCGATGGCTGGCGGGTCGTGACCGCGACCGGAAGCGTCAGCGCACCGCGGGTGATCCTGACGGTGAACGGCCATCTCGAAAGCTTCGGGGTGGAGCGCGGACGACTGATGCAGCTTTTCCTTTACGCGACGATGACGCCGGAGCTCGACGCCGATGCATGCGCCCGGCTGGGCGGCCGGCCGCGCTGGGGGATCACGCCGTCCGATCCGATGGGCACGACCGTGCGCCGCATCGACACGGGCCAAGGCGGCAACCGCATCGTCATCCGCTCCTGCGCCACGCTGCGGGCGAACACCGTGCCCCGCCAAGGCCGATCTGGACCGCGCCGCCGTCGTCATGCGGAGGAAGTTCGACGAACGTTTCCCGCAACTCGCCGGCATGCCCATGGAACACGCCTGGGCGGGCCATCTCTGCCTGACGCTGAACGGCGTCGCCGTCATGCGCGAGATCGAGCGCGGGGTCTTTTCCGGCTGCGTCCAGAACGGGCTCGGCACC
Source organism: Roseovarius sp. (assembly GCA_027493545.1). Classification (GTDB taxonomy): domain Bacteria; phylum Pseudomonadota; class Alphaproteobacteria; order Rhodobacterales; family Rhodobacteraceae; genus Roseovarius. The sequence goes on from JAOSKR010000002.1 coordinate 427,704, forward strand.
ACGCGCGGCACGCTGACCGGCATCGGCGCGGCGGAACTGGCCTGCGGCGAAAAGAGTGCCATCACCGACCACTTCACCGCCGAGGCGCGGCCGAATCGTCTGCCGCCGCGCCCCTTTCAGGAGATCGGCGCCAATGCCGTCCTGCGTTGGAAGGAATGGAAGGCGCGCGTCGAGTGATGTCGCGCCGCGCCAATACCGGTTGGCGCATGGTGCGTTCGATCAAGAACACCCGCGCGCCCCGCGCTTGCCCCGGGGCCTCGCCCGGCAGGCAGGAGAGGCCCCGGCTTGGAGGCCGGGGCGGGTGACGGGTCCGGTTTGACGCGGCACGGCGCCGGGCCGGGGGTCTCAGGGCAGGCTCAGCTTCGCCATCCGCCCGCCATCGACCGTCCACACCGGCCAGTGACGAAACCCGCCTCGTCGGAGGCCAGCCAGGCCACCAGGGAGGCCACCTCCTCGGGGCGGCCGGTGCGTCCGACCGGGTGAATGCGGCCGATGTCGCGCCGGAACGCGACCGGGTCGGGCATCCTTGCGATGAAATCGAGGTTGAGATCGGTGTCGATCCAGCCCGGCGCGACCGCGTTGCAGCGGATGCCCTCGCCACCGTGATCGACCGCGACGGCGCGCGTCAGCCCGTGCAGCCCGGCCTTCGAGGCGCAATAGGCGGCATGGGTAGGGTTCGAGCCCAGCCCCTCGATCGAGCCGATGTTGACGATGCTGCCCCGCACCGCGCGCAGATGCGGCAGCGCCGCCCTGATCGCAAGGAACGGCGCGGTGAGGTTCACCGCAAGCGTCCGCTGCCAGTCGGCAAGCGTCATCTCCTCGACGCGCGCCTCCTGCATCACCCCGGCATTGTTCACCAGGACGTCGAGGCGTCCAGCCCGCGCCGCGACCTCATCCACGACCCGCGCCGGACAGTCGGGGTCGGTGAAATCGGCGGTGATCGCCTCGAACTCCGCATCCTCTCCGCGCTGCGCGGTGAAGACCCTCGCGCCCTCGTCGCGCAACCGCCGGGCGATGGCCTGCCCGATCCCGCTCCGCCCGCCGGTAATGAGCGCAACCTTCCCCGCGAACCTCATGCCACGGCCTTGCCGCCATTGACCTCGACCAGCGATCCGCACATGTAGCGCGCCGCGTCCGAGGCGAGGAAGAGGACGACGTCGGCGATGTCCTCGGGCTCCGCGATCCGCCCGAGCGGCACGGTCAGGCCCAGCTCCGCGACCGCCCTGTCGGGATCAAAGCCGCGCCTGGCAAAGCCGGTCCGCAGCATCGGGGTGTTGACCTCGTTGGGGCAGACCGCGTTGATGCGGATGCCCTGATGGGCATGATCCATCCCCATGCACTGCGTGAGCGAGGCGAGCGCGGCCTTGGTCATGCAGTAGACCGCATGGTTCGGCCCCGGCCTGAGGCCCCAGCACGACGCGGTGTTGACGATCGCGCCGCCACCCGCCGCCGCCAGGATCGGGATCGCGGCGCGACAGATGCGGAAGGGCGCCTCGACATTGACGCCGAGCGACAGCGCCCAGTCGGCATCCGAGGTCTCGGTTACCGGCCCCCTCGTGATGACGCCGGCATTGTTGACGACGATGTCGAGCCCGCCAAGCGCCGAGCGCGCCGCCTCGGCCAGCCCGTCGGCATGGGCCGCGTCGAGCAGATCGCCCGGCAAGAGCGCGTCCGCTTCCACCCCCGCGACGTCGCGGTCGGCCGCGGCGACACGCGCGCCTTCCGCCCTCAGTCCGCGCACGATGGCGGCACCGATCCCGCCCGCGGCCCCGGTCACCAGCGCGCGTTTGCCTTCAAATCTCATGGTCGTATTCCTCAGGAATAACTGGCGACGGGCGCGCCCAGAAGGGTTTCATCCGGCATGACGCCAAGTCCCGGCCCGTCCGGCAGCCGGATATGGCCACCTTCGATGGCGATGCCGTTTTCGGGGTCGTAATGTCCCTCGATATAGGGCGCGGCAAGCCAGACGCCTTCCGAAAGCCGCGGTGCGACCGTCGCGCCGATATGGGTGCAGGCGGCGGCGATGATGTCGCCGCCCCGGGCGTCGTCGCAGGTATGCGGCAGCGCGCGCGCCTCGCAGATGTCGCGGAACGTGGCCATGGCCGAAAGCCCGCCGATCCGTGTCACCTTCATCCCGAACCCGTCGCAGAGCCCCCGGCCGACGACGCGCAGCACCGTTGCCAGATCCTCGCCCGCCTCGTCGATATAGACCGCGTGGCGAAGCTGGCCGCGGATCGCCGCGATCTCCTCGATCGTGTTGCAGGGCTGTTCCATGATAAAGGGGATGTCGGGGCATTCACGGCTGAGCCTCAGCGCGTCGCGCGTCGTCAGTCCGCGATTGCCGTCGACGGCAAGGCGGACCCTGCCGCCCACCCGTTCCCAGACCTTGCGCACCGTCTCGATGTCGATCTCGACCGGGCGGCCGCCGATCTTGACCTGTAGCCGCGGGTAACCCTCGGCCACCTTCTCGGTCGCGATCCGTGCGATGTCGTCGGGCGCGCCCACCCCGGTTGCGTAGTAGGACGGCACCCGCTCGGTCACAGCGCCGCCGAGCAGGTCGGCGACGCGCGCGCCGTAATGCTTGCCCATGAGGTCATGGGCCGCGATGTCCACCGCCGCCTTGGCGTAGCGGTGGCCGTTCAAGAGGCCGTCCATCCGCCGCCGGAGCACAACCGGCGTCAGCGGGTCGGCCCCGATCAATCCCGGCGCCATCTCCTCGAGCGCGGCGCGGGCGCCCTTCGCGTGATGCGGCTGGTAGGTCGGCCCGACCGGGCAGGTTTCGCCCCAGCCGACGAGGCCCGCGTCGGTCACGAGCTTCACCAGCGTGGTGTCAAGCGACCAGACCTCGGCATTGGCCATCGTGTAGGGGCCGTTTTTGACCGGCAGGTCATGGGCATAGACGTGGATTTCGGTGATCTTCATTCAGTTTCTCCAGGTGGCGAGCGGCTCGCCGGCAACGTTGCGGTTGACCGTTATTCCGAAGGGCGTGCTTTCGCCCCGGCCATCGGCGCCGTCGTCGGCGACGACGCGCACGATGATTGCGTCGAATGTGCGGTATTCGCGGCCGCCCGACAGCAGGTAGACGCCTCCCGGATGCGGGAGGTCGATCTGATATGCCTCGAAGGCGGCGATCTTCATTCCGGCTGTTCCCGGCCCGGGATCAGCACAAGCTTTCCGGTGTGTTTCTTTGCGAGGAAATCCGTTTGCGCCCGGACAATGTCCTTCAACGGATAGGTCGCGGCCACCACCGGGCGGATGCTGCCGGCCTCTATGTAGGAGACGAGATTTTCGAACACCTCGTCCTCCTGGAAGGTGCAGCCGAAAAGGGTGAGATCCTTGAGGTAGAGGGTGCGCAGGTCGATCCGGGCGATCGGTCCGGCGATCGCGCCGGCAACGGCGTAGCGCCCGCCGCGGCGGAGAATGTCCAGCAGGTGCGGCCAGTCATCGCCGCCGACGATGTCGATCACCACATCGACGCTTTCCGGTCCGAGTTCGGCACCAAGGTCGGCATCCCGGTCGATCACCCGGTCGGCGCCGAGGGCGCGGACCTCGGCGGCCTTGGCCGGTGCGGCGAGGGCGATCACCGTCGCGCCCCGGCGCCTGGCAAGCTGCACCGCCGCCGATCCGACACCGCCGGAGGCCCCCGTGACAACCACACGTTCGGCCCCGACGCCGGCGCGGTGCAGCATGTTCTCCGCGGTGGAGTAGGCGCAGGGGATCGAGGCCAGTTCGGCATCCGACCAGTCGCAGCGCACGGCATGGGTCTCGCGCGAGGGCGCGACCGCGAACTGGGCGAAGCCGCCGTCGCATTCCGAGCCGAGTGTCCAGCATTCGTAGGGCCTGTAGTCCACATAGCTGCGCAGCATGTTGCGCACGAGAACCCGCTCGCCGATCCGCGCCGGATCGACACCCTCGCCGACCGCGGCGATATGGCCGCACACATCCGCCCCCTGAATCCTCGGGAACGCGAGTGCCGTGCCCGACCAGCTCGCGTCCGCGTCGTCGGCCGAAACGAAGCCCGCGGTTCCGCCGCTGTTGGAGCCCGATGCCACGCCCTTGGAATACCACGCGGTTCTGGTGTTTATGTCGGTGTTGTTGACGCCGGCGGCGGCGACCCGGATCAGGACCTCCCCGGCCTGGGGCGACGGAACCGGGTAATCCGTTCGGAATTCCAGCGTCTCGAACCCGCCGTGCCCGGTCAGCAGGACCGCTTCCATCGTTTTCGGGATCACCTTATCCTCACTCCCCCGGCCCGGTTGGCGGGCGCCGGCCATCGGCCGGTGCGCTGCCTCAGTATTCCGTATTCAGGGCATCCTCGGCGGGGATCTCCCGCTCGCGCCTTGCGATGTAGTCGCGCAGCGCCTCGTCGGTGGCGGCATCGAGCCTGGGCTGCTGGTATTCCTCAAGCAGCCTGCGTGCGTGTGCGAGCGCGCGCGCCGTGATCTCGACCGACCCTTCGGCCTGCCAGTGCTCGATGGCGTTGTTGTCGAAGAGCCTGGGCATGAAGAAGGCGCGCTCGAAATTGGCCTGGGTGTGCGGGTGGCCGAGGTAGTGGCCCCCCGGCCCGACATCGCGCACCGCCGCCAGCGCCTCGTCGAAATCGTCCCACCGGATGCCCTCGGCCATGCGGTAGCCCATCGCGCAGACCTCGGCGTCGACCACGAACTTGGCAACCGAGCAGTGCATCCCGGCCTCGTTCCAGCCGGCCGAATGCCAGATGTAGTTGCAGCCCGCATGCAGCACCGCGTCCATTGTCATGGCGCTTTCATAGCCCGCCTGCGCATCGAAGGTCTTGGCCCCGCCGAGAAGGTTGGAGCTGCGCCACGGCACGTCATAGAACCGGGCCATCTGACCGATCATGAAATTCATCAGGCTGATCTCGGGCGTTCCGGCCATCGGCGCGCCCGACTTCATCGACACGGTGGAAAGGTAATGCCCGTATATCGCCGGGCAGCCCTTGCGGATGACCTGGGTATAGGCGAGCGCCGACAGCGCCTCGGCGTTGAGCTGGGCGACCGCGGGCGCGACCGAGGCCGGCGTGTTGGCTCCGCCCAGGACGAAGGGCGAGCAGAGCACCGGCTGGTTGCGCCGGCAGAAGGCGCGCATCGCCGACAGCATCGTCTCGTCCCAGACCAGCGGCGAGTTGCCGTTGCAGTTGCCGGTGACGACCGGGGTTTCCTCCATCACGTCGCGGCCGAAGAGGATCTCGCACATGTCCATAACGTCCTCGGCGTTCTTGCCGGAGGTCGTCATGCCCATGAACGTCTTGTCGGAATACTTCATCGACGAATAGGTGATGTGGAGGTGCCGGTGGCTCACCTTCACGTCCATCGGCTCGACGATGTGGTGTGCAGTCGAATGCAGCGCCGGCGACATGTGGGCGAGCTTGTGGAACATGTTGAGGTCGTCCATCGTCGGCCAGCGGCGCACGTCGTCGAGGTCGCGCAGGAAGGGCGCCCCGGTCATCGGCACGAAGATCGAATGCTTGCCGCCAAAGGGCAGGCTGCGCTCGGGGTTGCGCGCCCGGTAGGTCCAGCCCGATGGGATGGAGGCAATGAGCTCGCGCACCAGGGCGCGGTCGAGATGCACGCGCTCGCCGCGCACATCGGCCCCGGCGCGCTTCCAGTCCTCGAGCGCGATCTCGTCGCGAAAGACCACGCCGACTTCTTCGAGAATTGCCATCGACGCCGCGTCGATCCGGGCGATCTGGTCCTCGTCCATCGGCTCGCAGAGCGGCAGGTTGCGCGCGAGCGCCGGCAGCATGCTTAGATCGGGGGCGGAGCGCAGGGCGCGCCGCGCGCCCCGGCCACCCGCTCTGCCCTTGCGTTCGATATCGTTCATGGTCGCGCTCCGAAGAAATGGGTCGCCGAACTGAACCGTGTTTCGCATCCGCTGGCAGCCCCTTTCGCGAAGCGATCCGGCCAAATTGCGACCCCCGCAAGGTTGGTGCATCCCGTGCCCCACCGGGCAATCGGCGAGCGCTCGTCGCGGGCATCGCCCGTTGGTGTCGCCCCTCCGAGCCGCCGGTTCCGGCGCCATCCGGGCGAAGATGCGCTTTTCGCTCCGCCGCTTCCAGCGATCGCGGAGCGCCCCGGCCGGGCCGTCCGCGCATCGGTGCGCCGGTATGGCCCGCGCATGTCACCGCGCCGATGTCCGAAGCGGTGCGGAACGTCGTGGCAGGATCAACGGGTCTTGGGCCTGGCGACCATCTCAAACCGGCCGGGCAGGGCGGTCCCTGTTGCAGCGCAAGCCGCGTCGCCTTGACACCTGCGAATTCCGGTCTCAGCCTGGTTCGCTGAGCAGCGCCAGGATATGGCCGGTCACCTCGTCTTGTTGCTGGTCGGTCATGTCGGAGCCCGAAGGCAGGCAGAGGCCGGTCTCAAAGAGCACCCCGTCGACGCCGGAGCCATGATAGGGCGCACCTGCATAGAGCGGCTGCAGGTGCATCGGTTTCCACAACGGGCGGGATTCGATCTGGTGATCGAGGAGCATCAAGCGGATGTCTTCGCGCGTCACGCCGGTTTCGGCCGGGTCGATGGTCAGGGCAGTGAGCCAGCGGGTCGAATCAAGTCCCTCTGGTTCGGGCATGAAGATGATACCAGGGCGGGAGAGCGCCGCCTTGTAGCGGGCAAAGATTTCGCGCCGGCGCGCAACCCGGGAATCGAGCACCTGCATCTGCCCCAGCCCGATCGCGGCGCAGATGTTGGAAAGCCGATAATTGTAGCCGAAGGTCGAATGCTCGTAATGCGGCGCCGGATCGCGGGCCTGAGTGGCGAGAAAACGCGCCTCATTGGCCCATGCCTTGTGGCGCGTGACCAGCATGCCGCCGCCCGAGGTGGTGATGATCTTGTTGCCGTTGAACGAGAGGATCGCGGCGTCGCCCCCGGTGCCGGCCTTGCGTCCGTTGCGCCAGCTCGCGCCGAGGCTCTCGGCGCTGTCGACGATGAGACGGACACCGTATCTTGCGGAGAGGGTTTCGAGCGCGTCGAGATCGACGGACTGGCCGTAAAGGTCGGTGGGCACGATGGCGCGGGGCAGGCGGTTCGCGCGCGCGGCCCGGGCCAGTTCCTCGGCAAGCAATCCGATATCGACGGTCCAGCTTGCCGGGTCGAGGTCGAAGAAGCGGGGCGTCGCGCCGAGGTAGTTGACCGGGAAAATGCCGCCGGCGAAGGTCATCGAGGAAATCCAGACCTCGTCGCCGGGGCCCACGCCGGCGATGCGCAGTGCGAGATGCAACGCGGCGGAGCCGGAGGAAAGCCCGACGCAATGCACATCCGCGCCGAGATAGTCGCGTACCGCCGCCTCGAAGGCGTCGAGCTGCGGGCCGAGGGGGGGCCACGAAATTCGACGCGAACGCCTCGGCCACGCGGACCTCTTCATGGCCCGACATGTGCGGGCGCGACAGGTAGATGCGCATGGGTCAGTCCTTGATCAGGGGTTTTGCCGGGTTGCCGACAACGGTCGCGCCCGGAGGCACGTCGCGGGTCACGACCGCGCCCATGCCGACGGTGGCACCGGCACCGATGGAAATTCCCTGGCGGATCACCGCACCCGCCCCGATATAGGCATGGTCGCCAATGGTGATGTTTCCGTTTACCTTAGCGCCAGGTGCAAAGGTGACGAAGTCGCCAATTACGCAATCATGTTCGACGTAGGAATAAAGATTGGCGTGGAAGCAACGCCCAATGCGGATGTTCGAGGTCAAGGTCACGAAAGGGGATAGGCAAGCACCTGGGCCGATGGTGACGTCGTCCATTTGCACGACAGAAGCCGCACGTGCTTCAATCAGTGGAACTGAAGCCGCCTCGCACCTTTCCGCAACGGTTTGGCGAATGGCTGAGGCGGCAATGGTAACGGAAACGGATTTTTTCGTGGCATCGAGACCCAAGAAACCGGCCCAGTCGAGAATTTCATGACCATTTACGCGGCCCGGCGCCCGCCCGTCATCAATGAACACCAGATTTGCCTCGGGGTATTGCGCACGCAAAAGAGGCATGATCCCCCTCCCGCAGCCAGCAGCGCCATAGACACCGATCAAATGGGTCACGACTCGGGTCCCGTGAATTTTGGCATAGTGGCTTCACCCGCGGCGGATATGCCTTCCCCGTCTCAACACCTTGCGGATGGTCAGCCCGATGATCCTCAGGTCGAGCCAGAGGCTCTGATTGTCGACATACCAGACGTCGAGCGCGAATTTCTCGTCCCAGGTGATCGCGTTGCGGCCGTTCACCTGTGCCCATCCGGTGACGCCGGGGCGGACCTCGTGGCGGCGGGCCTGAAAGGGCGAATAGAGCGGCAGGTATTCCATCAGGAGCGGCCGCGGGCCGACGAGGCTCATCTCGCCCCTGAGCACGTTCCAGAGTTCGGGCAGTTCGTCGAGCGAACTGGACCGCAAAAAGCGGCCCAGACGCGTCAGCCGCTCGGAATCGGGCAGCGGGTTGCCCTCGGCATCCAACGCATCGCGCATGGTGCGGAACTTGACCATCCCGAAGGGGCGGCCGTGCAGCCCCGGGCGAATCTGGCGAAAGAACACCGGCCGGCCCATCTGCCGGAGGATCAGCAGCGAAACGACAAGCAGCACCGGCGAGAGCAGCAGCAGGCCAGTCCCGGCGCCGAGAATATCCAAAACCCGTTTGGTCAATCGGGGCCCCCTTAACATTGCGCGCGGCCGGCATACGCAACCGCAACCTGTCTGCCCGATGTTGCCGCGAACTTCAATCGGCGATGCGCCCCCAGCATCCGCCCCGGTCAGCAGGAGCCGCCATGAACCCCTTTTCCAGCCAAGCCCGATCCATCGCCGGCCCCGCAACCGACGCGCTGCCGGTGACGCCCGATGATGGGACCGATCTCGCCGATGTCGCCATCGCCCTTTACGTCGAAACCGGCGGAGTGGTGGCCATCGACACCGTGGGCGGCCAGACACGGACCGTCGAGGTGGCCGATTTCTCGATCCTGCCGGTGGGTGTGCGCCGCGTGCGGGCGACCGGCACCACCGCGACAGGCATTCACGCGCTGGTGCTGGCATGAAGATCGTCACTGACCTGTCCGTGACCTCCGCGCCGGCACGGGTGCACGGCGGCTGGTCCCCCAGTGGCTGTTCCGCAATGGGGCGAAAGGATGCTGGTTCGCCCCGTCGAACATGTCGACGCTTTTTCAGAACGCGGAAGGCACCATTCCGGCAAGGCAGCCGGGGCAGAGCATCGGGTTGATGTTGGACAGGTCAGGGCGCGACCTGCACGCGACACAAACCGCCGCAGCACGGCCCGTTCTGGCTGTGGAGCCCGCAACCGGACGCCGAAATCTGTCATCGCGTTCGGAACCATCGGTTGCGGAATTGACGGCATCCACAGGCGTGTCGGATGCGACAACTGGCTGGCCGGATTCGATGCCACGATTCAATTTCCGGACGACGCGACAGCAATCCGTTATGCCTATCGGGATCACGGCGCTGAAGCGTCAACAGAATACACGCTCTCTTGTTTTGTCCGGATGAATGACGGAGGGGCACCGTCTCCTGGCGCCGATTTCGACATGACGATTGGCAATGCGGCGGCTGGCGGATCGTGGGGGGCGGTTGGCGATCTTGGTGACGGCCTGTTTCGCGTCAGCAAAACGGACACCAGTTTGGCCAGCAACCTGAGCAACACAGGGGTAATAAAGTTGAACGCACACAGCGCGCGGGGTTTTCGCGTTTCAGGGTTTCAGCTGGAAGAGGGCCCTGCCGTGTCGGCCTATCAGAAGGCGGTGTCAGCCTATGATCTGACCGAGGTCGGCACGTCAGCCGTGCATGCACTCGACTTCGACGGTGTGGATGACCGGATGCTGACCGGCACGCTGGACCTCACCCACACCAGTCAGGTCACGGTTGTTGCGGCGGTCAGCAAGGCCAGCAACCCGGCTGGTCGCGGAACCGTGGTGAATTTCGTGGACAACGGGTTCAACAGTTTCTCTCTCGAAGTCCCGCAACCAACCTATCCCGGCACACGGTGGCTTCACGCCGGCAATACCACGCTGGTTGGGATCAATCATGCCCTCGCGTTCGACGCCCCGGTTCTCTACACGGGCCTCAGCGACATCGGCGCGCCCCGTATCGAACTGCGGGCCAATGGTGCCTCGGCTGGTGTGAGCACCGCCGCGACAGGGGGCGGCAATTTCAAATCCGGGCCGCTGGGAATCGGCGATTATGTCAACATGCCCGGGAGGTGTTTTCATGGCCGCATTTACGGCCTGCTGGTGGTCGACCGTATCCTGACGGCGAGCGAGATTGCCATGGTTGAGGCATACATGGCGACGAGATCGGGAGTGACGCTATGATACGGTTCACTTTCATCGTTCCTGAGGCACTGTTGCCAAAGGCAAACGAAATCCTGAAGCGCGATTGCGTCAAGGCAGACGTTACCTTCCCGCCTGCACGATGGGCAGATTCGGGCGGGACGCACTTCAGCGTTGCGTCGGGAATGTTCGAGAAAGGCCTCCGGGACCGTCTTGACACGCTGGCCGCGTCCTTGAAACCGCCAACGGTGCTCCGGGTCCATGACCAGCCTGCGGCAGCAAATCCAGAAGAAATTCTCGTACTGTGCGGCCAGAAGCCACTACCCGCCCTGCGCGAGGCTGGATTGGAGATGCTCGAGATGCCCTCACCCGATCCGGATGAAATCAGGTGATCCCCATCGCATCCAGTATCGCGGCATTGACCTTTCGGACATCGTACCGCGCCTCGGCGATCTGCCTCGCCGCCTTCCCCATCGGCGCGATCAGGCCCGGGTCGCGCAGAAACCGCTCCATCGCCGCCGCAAGCGCGTCAGCATCCCGGACAGGCACGAGAAACCCGTTTTCTCCTGGCGCAACGGTCTGGCGACAGCCGGGCGCATCGGTAGTGATCACGGGACGACCCATCGCCATCGCCTCGAGTGCGGTGCGCGGGGTTCCTTCGCGGTAGCTGGGTAACACATAGACATGGGCTGCCGCGATGGCCGGGCGCACATCATCGAGTGCCCCATGCCAGATCAGATGGCCGGCATCCTGCCAGCCGCGCACCTCTGACTCGGCGATGCCCTCGGGGTTTGGATCCAGTGGGCCGACGAGGTGAAATTCTGCCTCGGGCCACCGTTCATGCAGATTTTCGGCGGCCGCCGCATACTCGCGGATCCCCTTGTCACCCAACAGTCGTGCGATCAACAAAAAGCGCAGCGGTGGCTCAGGGAAGGAAACGGGCGCAAATGTATCCGTGTCCACGCCTGAACCATTGACGACCTCCACCCGGAGACCGGGCGGCAAGAGCCCCAGGCGAGCAAAATCATCACGATCGTCTGGATTTTGGAAAAATACCAGCGTAGCCCTTTTGAGGGCAATACCGTATAGATTGCGAGCGATGTGCCTGACAATCCCACGCAGCCCGGTGGACGCGCCTGTGAAGGCATAGCCAAGTCCGGTGATCAACGCGACGCGCCCAGGAACATTGGTGACTTTGGCCGCCAACAGCCCCCACACCACCGGCTTGACCGTATAGCCCAGAAACAGGTCGGGACGGATCCGCCGCATCAGGCGGGTCAGCGCCAGCAACGTGCGGATATCCGCAAGCGGGTCGAGCCCGGTCCGCGACAGCGGCACATCGTGGCAGGCCACGCCCTTCGATTCAAGCCACTCACGCGTACGCGCATCGGACAACAGATGCGGCGCTGCGGCGTACACCTCGTGACCGCGCCCGACAAGCTCTCCGATCAGCGCGCCGCGAAAATTGCGCAGGGACGGTGCGTAGGAGGCGAGTATCAGAACGCGGTTCATTATTTTACCTACATACCCTATTCATGACGTCGTACAGGAAGTTTGTGCCAATAGGAAAACAGCAGAACCATTAACATAGGCAGAAACATGGTTTTTTGACGTATAGCTATCCCAAGGTTGGCAGTGGAGTTCGCCAAAATAAACCACGACACTGCCACGAATATTATAAAGAGCGTGAATTCAAAGCGATCCAGAACGGAATGGGTGCGCTTGAACCTAAATGCCACTTTCACAGTCACGAAAATCAGGATCAGATTCTCAATGCTGACGGCAAGACCGAGCAAACCACCAGCATCGAACAGCAGGGGCCTGAAAAGATAGGTGAGCATGCGAAGAGGAATAGACATACTCGCAATGTCTACCGAGCTTCCGCCTCCTAGGTTGTGACTCTGGCGAGTCTCAAAATACTCGGCAACCTTATTCGCATTGGTGGCGTCGTCCAAACCTGCGTAGCTCAGGCCGAACTGTACGGCCACGATGCTGAGCGGTACTGAAATCGCAAGCAGTGCCGCCTTCTTGTATAGTCCCATCTTTGACGATAGCAGCATCGCCAGAGTGAATGACAGAAGCAGAATGCCGGACATGTGAGGGCGTACCAGAAGGAAAAGCAGCACACTTATCGCAAAGGCGGGAACGCGCCTTCTGATGCTCAGAGCGGCCCAGGTCGCAAGCCCCGCACCCATGAACGTCAGTGCATCCTTGCTAATTGAGCTGGACCAAAAGCTCAGCCCAGGAAGAAACAGGATTAGGACACTGAGCCGTTTGACCTTGCGGCTACTAGTTTCCGTCACGCTTTGCAACGCCGACGCAAGTGCAAGCATTCCAATATACCCTGCGATATTGAACAGCAGAAACACGCCGCCATAGGAGAGGTTGAATATCTGCGTGAAGGGGGACACCAGATAGTAGACGCCAGCTGTGCCAAATTTGAAGCCATCGTCGTAACTCAGGGAATACAGATAATAATTTGTGGAATCCGAGATGTTATTCAAAGAATACCAGAAATAGAACATGCAAAAAAAGCTGTGCCAGAGATAAAGCACTACGGCCCGCTTCTGTGGAACGCCGAACAACCGTTTCTGGCCAAGGGCAATCCAGAGTCCGGCCAGGAAAATTACCAGGTTGGCAATGACATGCCATGCGCCATCCGCAAACGTCAGCATGTCATGTCGTTTGCATCCCCGTTTCCCGCCACGCCTGAAACATCAGAACAGTCCAAAGTTGGTGGTGCCATCGACGACGGCCGCTGCAATGTTCGCTCCATAGTTTGCGGACCGCAGCCGTGTCAAAATAGCCATCTTGGTCCAGCGATTCTTCACTCAACAAATCCTCGGCCCAATCCCTGAGCGGCCCGGCGAGCCAGTGCTCGATCGGAATGCCGAAACCCATCTTTGGCCGATCGAAAAGCTGCCGCGGCACATGGCGTCCCAGGACCTGCTGAAGCGCCCATTTCATCTGGCCGGAATTGTTCTTCATGTCAAACGGCAAGGACCGGGCAAATTCGATCACCCGATGATCAAGAAAGGGTACGCGGGCTTCGAGGCTGACGGCCATGCTGGCGCGGTCAACCTTGGTCAGGATGTCGCCCGGCAGATAGGTCAGCGTGTCGAGATACATCATCGTCTCGCGGAAATCGGTCAGCGAGGGCCATTCGTCCTGGCGTGCCAGCAGGGTTGTGGCCTCGACCGCACCCGGTATCATGGCCTGCGGATCCTGAAACTGCGACACGAGCCTGCGATAGAATGCATCACCCTCACCATGGGACAGAACGTCGGCAAGCTTGTGCAGGCGGTCACCAAGCGCGGGATAGCGGAACCGCCGGGGCACGAGACCCATCGCCCGGTCGATGGCGTGGGCCGGGGCGATCTTCAGCCCCGCGACGATGGCCTGTCGCAAAGGTCCGGGCAGCCGGCGCAGATGCCGGTGCAGCGTATAGCCCTGCCCATACCGATTGTAGCCGCAAAACAACTCGTCGCCGCCATCGCCCGACAGGCTGACCGTGACGCTCTCTTTCGTCATCTGGCTGAGCAGCAGCGTCGGGATCTGCGACGAGTCGGCAAACGGCTCGTCCCAGATATGCGCAAGCCGCGGCACGAGATCCAGCGCCGCCTGGGGCGAAACGTAAAGCTCGGCATGGTCGGTTCCAAGGTGCGCGGCAATCGCCTTGGCGTGCTGCGCCTCGTTGTAACCGGGGACGTCGAAGCCGATCGTGAAGGTCTGGACCGGACGGCTCGCCTGTGCCTGCATCAACGCGACCACGACCGAGGAATCTATTCCGCCCGAAAGGAACGCGCCCAGCGGCACATCGGCCTCCATCCGCAATCCGACGGCATCGCTCAGCAAGGCTTCGAGTTCATTCAGCAGCTGATCCGCGGGCTGCGTTCGGCGCGGCGCGGTCACGGCGGAAGCGAGGCTCCAATAACAGACCGGCGTGCCGGCCCGACCCCGGCCACCTCGACCCAATGGGCGGGCGAAAGCTTGTGCAGACCGCGATAGATGCAATACGGATCGGGTACATAGCCATGACGGAAATAGGTCGCGAGCACATCGCGGTCGACCTCGCCCTGCCAGTCGGGATGGACCGTCAGCGCCTTGAGTTCCGAGCCGAACACGAAACTCTTCCCGGCCTGCCCGTAATACAGCGGCTTTTCGCCGACGCGGTCGCGCGCCAGGCTCAGCACCCGGCGCTCGCGATCCCAGAGCGCAAAGGCGAACATGCCGTTGAGGCGCGGCGGCGAACGCGCCCCAGATATTGGGCTTGATCGTGTAGGTCAGCACGATGTCGGGCCGGGTGCGGGCCATCAACCGCCGCAACCCCCTGCCATAGCGCAGATCGGAAAGAAGGCCGGTGCCGGTACGCTCCAGCGGCGTGTCGTGGACCTCGGCCCCCATCTCCCGCAACCGGTCACGCAGATCAGACGCCATATCCGGCGCGCCAACGCTGACCTTGTGCCCGACCGCGAGGATGTCGCGGATGAGCGGTCCGCGAAAGTTGGTCAGCGACCGCGCGGATGAAGCCAGAAGAAGGAGGTGTCGGCTATGCTCGCTCAAATCGAGATACTCCGGTTTTGTATGATGGCCGGTCTCGGCTCTCTTTGCGAGCGCATGCGTTCGGACCCCGCCAGGGACGCCGCGAACAATAGCCAGAAGATCGTGAACCGCGTCCCGTTATGGGTGATGCCATAGAGCAGCGCCGGTGCCGCCATGCAGAAGGCCCCGACGAAGCCGTAGCTACGCCACAACCGCATTACCCAGACCGCCAGTGCCGTGGAAAAAAACAGCAATCCAATGAAACCGTAGTTGTTGAAAGTGCTGCCCAATGTCGAATGCACCTCATGCCCGATGATCTCGTTCACGCGCTGGGTCCCGAGCCCGAACAGAACCTGAAGGATGTTGCCGTCGAGAAAGGCGAAATACCCGCGAGCCTCGAGCGAACTGTCGCCCTCATTGGCCATGTTTGCCAATCGCTCCATGAACAGGAACCCATCGAAAGCGCCATTCTGATACAGCCGGAAAACGACCATGATCCCCGCCAGCGCGGCAACCGACCAGCCAATGAGCGCATTGCGCGACGCCGCCGGTTTGAGCGCCAGAACGATCACGACAAAATTCGTGATCATCGCCGCTTTTGAAAGCGACGAGATTGCGAGAAAGAGGGAAACGGATAGGACCGCCGTGGTGACCAGGTAACCCATGCGACCATCCCTGTAGAGCAGATAGGCGAGAGAAAGCAGACACACCGAGAAATAGCCGAGCTGGTTGGGGTTGTTGAACGTACCTGTTGCGCGGCCGCCTTCCCCCATATCCCGCAGATCGACACCGCCCGCCACGATTGTCGCAAGCGCGATCGCGGTTGCAATCAGGATGCCCGGCACCAGTATCGCCGGCCCGTGCCGCCGGACGTGCGTGTAAATGGTTCCCGCCACCAGAAAGTTGAAAAGAAAGAAAACGCTGTTGATCAGATATCTGGGTTCACCGCCCATCATGGCGTAGACGCTCTCGACCGCGAAGGCGTGCAGGAACATCGCGAGAAGCGCGAGGGACCACAATGTCAGGGGGAGCCCACCCGAAAAGAACGTGAGAACCGCAAACGCAGCAAGCAGCATATGCGTAGGCTGGATACCGCCCGAGCCGAACACATAGACGGGCAGCAATGCTGCGCCGAGAAAAAGAAGAAACGCGTTCAGTTTCTGCAAGTCTTCATTCCAACACCAGAACCGTCAGGATTGTGCGAACTTGTATTGCAATGCATCCCAGAAGTCGGCGGCTATCCGCTTTCGCGAATATCGCAGGATTTCCCGGCAATCCGGTCGGTAACTGTCGTAAAGCCCCGCGCCCTTCATCGTTGTCAGGACAGCTTCTCTTATCCCGGCATGATCCTCCGGTCCAAAGACCGCCCCCGTTCCCGTCGCGGAAAGAAGCTGGCCGATCTCGTATTCCGGCCGGCTTCCGATGCACAGAATCGGCCGACCGGCGGCGATGTACTCGAAGAGTTTCCCGGTAAGAGTGCCGCGCGCCTCTGGCTTGGAGCTCTCCAGAAGCAAAAGCAACCCGGCGCCCCGCTGCGCCTCCAGCGCCGTTTCGCGGGGAACGTGACCCATGAGGCGGATAAACGGTGCGTATTCCGGATTTCGGGCCAGTTCCTGTGCCGCCTCCACCCTCGCGCCATAGAAATCGACCGTCACCGACCCTCTTTCGAGTTCCCCTGCCGCGAACGATTGCGCCAGGGCATCGAAGAGCGGCGTAGGATCCTGGTAGCCTTTGTAGATCATTCCCGTATAGACGATCCGCAAGGGTCCGCCGGGCTTTTGCGCGGGTGTCATCAGGCGCTGGCGGACCTCGGCCTCGTCGAGGTCGAACCCGTTGCGGAAGGTCAGGACCGTCTTGCCCGTCAACTCCCGCAGTTGCCGCGCCGCATCTTCCGATACCGTCGTCAGCAGATCGGCGTGCGCCCCGACGCTGGCGAGTTCGACCTCGCGCATTTCCCTGCGCGTGGCTTCGGAAATATCGCCCGTGTGTCGCTGGCTCCAGAGGTCGCGATAATCCGCCACCCAGCGCAGGTCGGGATTGGCGGATTTCATGTCGCAGGCGATCAGGTGTGCCGCGGCGGGGCCGAATGTGCTGACAACGATATCCGCCTCTTTTGCGAGCCGCGACGCCTCTGCGACGGCAGCCATCCGCCATGCACCGCGCGGATCAATCCCGGCTCCCGTCTTGCGCGAGAGCCACGCATTGACACGTTTTGCCAGCCTGCGCGCGGATTGCGACTTCAGGACCTTGTTGGCCACCCCTCCCCGTGCGCCGCCGTACGGAACCTCGATGACCTCGACTCTGTCGAGCGCCGGCAGCGGCATGTCGAGAGGCTCGTCGAACGCCTGCTTTCGCGCGGTGAGAACCGTGACCCGCGCGCCGGCCTCGCTCCAGTAGCGCGCCCGGGAATAAGGCCTATGCGTACCGATCGCATTGCGCGGCGGCCAGTTGTAGGTAACGATCACGATGTTTGCGTGCATACTAAAATCGGCGGTCGGCGCGCCCGCGGTCATGGCTCTTGCTCCATAGGGTTCGCCTCGGATATTATCCACTTATGCTTACCTCTACTAGTCAACTCAATATTTTCAACATACTCGAACTCAACATCAATGGTGGATCCGATATATGATTTTATCGCCCCGGAAATTACGTCCTCACTCCCTTTACTATACTCATGGCCTACCACCAGAGTGATCTTGACGTTGCAGTTCTTGTCCTGATAGATCAGATAACGCTCAATTCCTTTCTCGAATACTAGGATGTGAGTAAAAAATTGTCCATGCAGATATCTTCCGTCCAACGCACGAACAAAGTCGTGTGCTCGTCCCTTCAAACCTATCAAGTTAGAGAATCCAACCATATCATCGTTATCCGCCAAATCCTCGGCTACATCCCCCGTGCGATACTTCAATAATGGGCATGATAGATTATTAAGTTGTGTTGCAACGATCTCTTTAGGGCCACCATTAATGCTTTTCAACTCAAGAAAGGCATCATCGTCCATGGTGAGAAAACCTTCCAAGGGTGTTTCAAAAGCTATATCGCCAAATTCACTAAGCCCATAAGTATCAAGCACTTTACACTGAAAACACTCCTCGATCAGCTCCCGCTGCGAGGAAAAGCGTTTCACACGCGGAGTGAATAAAGATTGGCTTGCACTTCCTGAACGACAACCCTGATTTCTGCATGAGCTTGCAGTACGTGTAGAGAGATGCCGGCATTCCACGAATATAACGCGGACGAAAAGACTCTAGCATGTTATAAATTTCACGAACATTGTTTTCACCAATATTGTAATTCAGAACTACCCGTCTGTTCATAATCCGAGTTCTTAATTGAAGGAGAATCTCCGATCCCTTCTGGCGGATGCTGTTGTCACGTCTAATGAATGTAGGGCTTCCCCAAAACAAACAGTGACGATCACCTATGTCAGCACCGGACAAATTTAGCGCCAATATTAAGCTAGCATGCGAACTACCATTGGTTCTTGGGTCAGTCGCAAAAAGGAGTGGCTCACCAGTAGAGCCGCCGGTCCGGTGCCGGTCAACTTACTCCTACGGGCTTTCTCGGATATAAAGTTCTCGGTATCATTTCGCACGTCTTCCTTAGTTACGATAAAATCGAGATTCCGAAATTCCTCCAGCGAACTTAATGAACCGGGATCAAAGCCAATTTCTCTGAACTTCTCGCGATAAAATGGGACATGATGGTAAGCTTCGTTCAGCACAATCCGCAGCTTATCGAGTTGCATTTGCTTAATCTCATGTGTGCTTTTTGATATCAGCTTCTTTTTCTCCCGGAGAACCCGGAAAGTTTGACGCCCTCTCATGTAGGAGTTGAGAGGATGAATACCGTATCGACAAAATAGCTCATATCCGGATTTTCCAAAAGCACTTCAAACATATATAAGGACCTCCTTAGAGAGAGCATTGCTGAATTAGCTGATTTGTCCTACGACCTGATCCTAGCAGGATAGCCCGATAACTTGGTGGAATACCCCAACAGTAGCCTTTTTGTCCAGTCCCCGATCATCTGTGGATAAAGAAACGAATATCCGGAACTCGAGATATCTGAAGTTTCATATGAAAGCAGCTCTGCGACATCAATACAATTATATTCAGCCCGCTCATCTGTATGTTGAGATCCGGAAAATACACGTACAAAATTCATTGCGGCAATCACTCGAGCTTGTTGACGTTCAGGCAGATTGGCGAACGTTGAAGGTGAGGCTTTGATTGTATCTCCTGGATCATTTTGCCAGGTTGATAATTTGCTATACAAATCTTTTTTTTCGATATGGTGGCTTGGTAGTTGTTTGTGAAAGTCAACTCCAATAAATCTGCAAACACCGGAGAGTGTTTCTTCTGGAAACTTCACAAGGTCTTCGTATTTCACCAAAAAGAAACGAGGACTCTCTCTCAATGCCAGCGCGGATTGGATATTGTATACCCATAGGACTGTTGCAAAGAATTCGCTCATTCCGCGATTGACGAGTGATGCGATTGTATCTTTCGGATTGCGCACACAAAGAATAACCTTGTTGGTCGGGTCTAGGTGAAGAAACTGTCGAAAACAATAGGAATTCGATGGTGTTTTCTCTACCCATACACTAGCGTGATCTTCCATCATTTGCTTTTGAAACAAGTTATCTGCAAATTCCAATAGCGAATGGGATTGGTTTGCAAATGCCTGAATTTCATTGTGAGTCCAGCCTAGGTCGATAGCATGGAGTTGTGTCCCAGGAAAAGGAAACCAACCCTTGGTTTCCAATTTTCGTGTCTTGCTGAGTATGTGGTGCTTTGCCTTACCCCAATTGGAATAAAGGTCCGGCTTATTAAAAAGACTAAGCTCCCGGGACTGATAAGGCATCTGACCTTAACGCAAGCTGAGCGCTCAATAAGGATGTTCCAGAACTTCCCGGCCCACCGATTATACATCTCATTCTTACTGGACCCTTCCATAAACTGTGGTTGAGGCAATCCAAAAATACACGAGTAGCAAAACAAGGAGGAAAAAACTGGCGATAGCATATATTTCCACGAAATAATCATTAAACAAAACGATAGTCAAGACAACCGCTCCAGACCGGACGGAAAAGCCAAGAAATTTCAACATCATCATCTGACGTTGTTTGCCAACAACGTTCATCACCATGGAGATCGGATTTACGATAGCCCTAACTGCCATCATCGGCGCGAGCCAAAGCGCAATCTCGCCAGAGCGCTTCCAATGCTCTCCGAAAATATCGCCGAAGAACGGTGCAGCGAGCACGGTTCCTACGAAAACAGGAACCGAGACGAAAAGAAACATGTTACGGGCCACCCTTTTTGTCAGGGTATGAAGCTCATTACGCCGCCAGCTTGCCGCAGCTTCCGAGAGATAGACCTGTGATACAGCGTTCCCGATCATTTGCAATGGCGCCCCGACAACCCGCATTGCCAGCATGAGAAACCCTGCCTCTGGTCCGATTGCAAACGTGGCAATCAGCAACACGGGTACCTGGGTCGATGCGTTGGTTGCCAGCGCGTCCCACGTCGAATAGAGCGGAAACCGGCGGTGCGCGCTCAATGCCCGGCGCATCCCCTCCGCGTCACCCCGGTCAGCGCGGGCCGGTCGCAGCGCCATGCCGGCGGGCCAGGTTCACCGCCCCGGCGCCGGCCATCAGCGCGTGCCCCAGCATCAGCCCCACCGGCCCGGCGCCTGCCCAGCCGAGGCCCAGCTGCGCGGTCAGGCCGCTTCCGACCTGCATCATCCGCGTACGCGCGATGGTGGGGAACCGTTTCTTTCGCGTGCTCCAGAACTGCAGCGCGGCATAGCTGCCCGCCAGCCAGATGCCGAACGGCAGCAGCCAGCCATGGGGCTGCATCGCGGGCTGGCCAATGGCGGCAAAGAACGTCTGCCCGAAGCCCGGGACCAGAAGTGCAGCCAGCGCCGCCGCCGATGCCGCCGACACCAGCGCAAGCGCCAGCAGGTTCGCCGCCTCGACATCGTCCTCGGGCAGGGGATGGCGATCTCCAGCCGCAGGCAGGCCACCACCTGCACCATCGTCAGGATCGCCACATAGACGGCCAGCAGGCTGAAATCCTCGGGCGAATAGAGCCGCGTCAGGACCGGCAGTGCCACGACCGTCAGCGCCTGCGCCGCCGCCGTGCCGCCGACCAGCACCGAGGCCGACCGGACAAAACCGTTGGCGCGTATCTCGTTCAGGCGCGATCTCAGGGACATGGGCGCGTCAACGGTCAATTGCTCTCACCAGCACGCCGGAAATCGCTTCGACCTGCTCCGCCCCCAGATACGGATGCATCGGCAGGCTCAGCACCTCTTGCGCCGCGCGGTCTCCCTCGGGCAGATGCGCGCCCGCGTCGGCGACGGCGGGCTGGCGGTTGAGGGGCAGGGGTAATGCACCGCGGTGGGGATGCCGGCCTCTTTCAGCGCCGCCTGCACCGCATCGCGGTTCGCCACGCGGATGGTGTATTGCGCCCGGGCGCTGGCGTTGTGCTGGGCCACCTCGGGAGGTATGATGCCGATTGCGCGCAGCGCGGTGGAATAGGCGCCGGCAACCTGCTGGCGGGCGGCGATCTCGTCATCGAGGATCGCCAGCTTGGGCAGCAGGATCGCCGCCTGGATTGTGTCGAGCCGCGAGTTCACCCCGACACGGATGTGATGATAGCGCCGGTCCTGCCCGTGGCGGGCGATCTGGCGAATGACCTTGCCCAGCTCGGCATCGGAGGTGAAGATCGCACCACCATCGCCGTAGCACCCCAGCGGCTTGGACGGAAAAAAGCTGGTGCAACCGATGGTCGTCAGATTGCACGACTTGCGGCCCTTGTAGCTGGCACCAAAGCTCTGCGCACCGTCCTCGATGACCGGAATCCCGTGGTGCGCGGCAATGGCGTTGATGGCGTCGAAATCGGCCGGCTGGCCGTAGAGCGAGACCGGGATGATCGCCCTGGTGCGCGGCGTGATCGCGGCCTCGAGACGCTCGGGCGCAAGGTTGCAGCTGACCGGGTCGATATCGACATAGACGGGGGTCGCGCCCAGCACCGCGGCGGCCTCGGCGGTGGCGATGTAGGAAAACCCGGGCGTGATCACCTCGTCGCCGGGGCCGACCCCCAGCGCCATCAGCGCAATCTGCAGCGCGTCGGTGCCGTTCGCCACGGTGATGCACTGCGCCGCGCCGGCATAGGCGGCGAGTTTTGCCTCAAGCTCGGCCACCTCGGGACCAAGGATGTACTGCCCGTGCGCCAGGACGCGGGCAATGCCCGCCTCGATCTCGGCGCGCAACCGCTCCTGCTGGGCGGCGAGGTCGACGAAGGGGATCGTGTCGCTTCCACCTTGCGCTCCAGAATTCCACTGCGGAGCCGATACACATCACCGGTATGCGGGCAGACTGTCTCCGCGTTGCCTTGCGTGGGCAGGTCCAGCCGTTCGCCATACGCGCTCATCCATCCGATTTGGCGCGCAGGCACGCCGACGACCAGCGCGAAATCAGGGATAGTCCGGTTGACCAGGGCGCCCCGCGCCGACAAACGCATAGGCCCCGATCGTCACACCGCAGATGACAGTGCAGTTGGCCCCGAGCGTGGCCCCCTGTTTGACCAGCGTATCGCGATACTCGTCCTTGCGCTCGACCAGCGCGCGCGGATTGTGGACATTGGTGAAAACCATTGAAGGGCCGCAGAACACGCCCTCCTCCAGCGTGACGTTGTCATAGACGGACACGTTGTTCTGGATCTTGCAGCGATCGCCGATGACGACCTTGTTGCCGACGAACACGTTCTGGCCCAACGAGACGCCCGCCCCGATGCGGGCGCCTGCGCAGACATGAACGAAATGCCAGACCCGGCTGCCTTCGCCGATGTGCGCGCCGTCATCGACGATGGCGCTTGGATGCTGAAAATAACTCACCTTACCGCTCCACAAACGGATGCATCTCGCCGCCGGTTTCCACCGGCATCCGCCGGATACGCGCCACCGTCTCGATCGCGATCCGGTTTTCCTCGAGGCCAAAGCCCCGGCCGGCAAGGATTTCCTCGTAGCTGCGGGTGTGCAGGTCGGCGAAGCCGCCGGAGAACTCGATCTCCTCGCCATCGACGGTGATCGAGCGATAGGTGCGCTGGCCCGCGCCGCGCGGCCCTTCGGGCACATCGCCGAGTTCGAGCGAGAGGAACCAGCGCACCCTTGCGTGTTCGTATTCGAGATAGCCCGCGGCGCGGGTCGGCTCGTTCAGGTGAACGCGGTTTTCCTGCAGCGCGCCGAAGATGAAATGCAGCATGTCGAAGAAATGCACGCCGATATTGGTGGCGATGCCGCCCGATTTCTTCTCGTTGCCCTTCCAGCTTTGCAGGTACCAGTGCCCGCGCGAGGTGATATAGGTCAGATCGACCTCGTGCTTGGTGTCGCGCGCCTCGTGCCGCACCTTGTCGCGCAGGGCGATGATGGCCGGATGCACCCTGAGTTGGAGGATGGTGTTGACCTTGCGCCCGGTGTCGGCCTCGATCTCCTGCAGCCCGTCGATGTTCCACGGATTCAGAACCAGCGGCTTTTCGCAGATCGCGTCGGCGTCCGAGCGCAGCGCGAACCGCATGTGGCTGTCGTGCAGGTAGTTGGGCGAACAGATCGACACGTAGTTCACACCGGCGCCCTTGCGGCGCAGCTTGTCGATATGGCGGTCGAAGCGCTCGAACTCGGTAAAGAAATCCGCGTCCGGAAAATAGCTGTCGATGATCCCGACCGAGTCGCTGGGATCGAGCGCCGCGACAAGGGTATTCCCGGTGTCGCGGATCGCCCCCATGTGGCGCGGCGCGATATAGCCGGCCGCACCGATCAGAGCAAAATCCGCCATTTCACAAACCCTCCCAGAATCAAAGCCGCAAGTCGCTGCTCTCCGGTGGCAGCAGGTATTTCAGATCGTAAAGGACATGGGGATCGCGCCCGAAGCCGCGGATGGCTTTCGCGCCCAGCTTGCGGAACTGGTCATGCGCCACCGCGAGAACGATACCGTCATAGGCGCCCGGTCGTGGCTCGGACACCGGCATGAGACCGTATTCCTCCCGCGCCTGCTCCGCATCGACCCAGGGATCATGGACATCCACCTCGACACCGTATTCCCGCAACTCGGCGATCACGTCCACGACGCGGGTGTTGCGCAGGTCGGGGCAGTTTTCCTTGAAGGCAAGCCCCAGCACCAGCACCCGCGCGCCGTTGACATGGATGCGCCGGCGCAGCATCTCCTTGACCAGCTGGCCGGCCACATGCGCGCCCATTCCGTCATTCAGGCGCCGGCCGGCCAGGATGATCTGCGGGTGATAGCCGATCGCCTCGGCCTTGTGGGTCAGGTAATAGGGATCGACCCCGATGCAGTGCCCGCCCACCAGACCCGGTCGAAATGGCAGAAAGTTCCATTTCGTCCCGGCCGCCTCGAGGACCGCCTCGGGTGTCGATCCCCATGCGGTTGAAGATCATCGCCAGCTCGTTGACCAGCGCGATGTTGAGGTCGCGCTGGGTGTTCTCGATCACCTTGGCGGCCTCGGCCACACGGATCGACGGGGCCTTGTGGGTGCCGGCGGTGATGATCGAGGCATAGAGCGCATCGACGAAATCCGCCACCTCGGGGGTCGAGCCGGACGTCACCTTGGCGATCATCGGCAGCCGATGTTCCTTGTCGCCGGGGTTGATCCGCTCCGGGCTGTAGCCGGCAAAGAAATCCTCGTTGAACCGCAGCCCCGACATGCGCTCCAGCACCGGCACGCAATCCTCTTCGGTAGCGCCGGGATAGACGGTGGATCCGTAGATCACCACATCGCCGCGCTTGAGGACGCGTCCGACCGTCTCGGAGGCCCTCAGCAGCGGCGTCAGATCGGGGCGCTTGTGCCCATCGACAGGTGTGGGCACGGTGACGATGTAGACCGAGCAGTCGCGCAGCGCCTCGATGTCGTCGGCGAAGGTGAGCCCGTCTGCCTCGGCAAGCTCTTCGGGTGTGACCTCGCGTGTCGCGTCGTGCCCTTCGCGCAGGTCCGCGATGCGCGCGGATTTGATGTCGAAACCCACGGTCGGCCGCCGCTTCGGCGAATTCCACCGCCAGCGGCAGGCCGACATAGCCCAAACCGATGACGGCGATGCGGGCATCTTCCAGTTCAAGAGAGAGCATTCAAACCTCAAATATTGTAATAGTCGCGATACCATTCGACGAAGCGTCGCACACCCTCGCGGAAAGGCGTCTGCGGGCGGTAGCCGGTGAGGTTTTGCAGCAGCGACGCATCGGCCCAGGTGGCGGGCACATCGCCCAACTGCATCGGCATCATGTTGCGGATCGCCTTGCGGCCAATCTCTTGTTCGATCGCGTCGATGAAATCCATCAGCCGCACCTTCTCGGAATTGCCGATATTGACCACCCGGAAGGGGGCGGCGGGGCTGAGGCTGTCGCCCTCCACGGCCGTTTCCGGCCCGCCCGGCACCGCGTCGATCAGCAGGCGGATGCCGCGCACCAGATCGTCAACATAGGTGAAGTCGCGCCACATCTCGCCATGGTTGTAGATGTCGATGGGCGTCCTTTCGAGGATGCCCTTGGTGAACTTGAAGAGCGCCATGTCGGGCCGCCCCCAGGGTCCGTAGACGGTAAAGAACCGGAACATGGTGACCGGCAGGGCGTGGATATGCGCCCAGGCATGGCCCATCGCCTCGTTCGCCTTCTTGGTGGCGGCGTAGATCGTCAGCTGGGTGTCGGCCTTCTGGCGTTCATCGAACGGCATCTCCTCGCCCGCGCCGTAAACCGAGGAGGTCGAGGCCATCAGCAGGTGCTTCACCCCCACTGCCCGCGCGGCCTCCATAACGTTGAGCGTGCCCACGACGTTCGAATCGATATAGGCGCGCGGGTTTTCCAGGCTGTAGCGCACCCCCGCCTGTGCCGCGAGATGAACGATCACGTCGGGCTCGAAACCCGCCACCGCCGCGTTGAGCGCCGCGGCATCCTCGAGCATCGCCTCGGTGGCCGAAAAGCCGGGGCTCTGCCGCAGCATGGCATGGCGGCGCTCCTTGAGGCGGACGTCGTAGTAATCCGTCATCCCGTCATAACCGGCCACGTCGTGGCCCTCGGCGAGCAAAAGCCGCGCCAGATGAAAACCGACGAACCCGGCCGTGCCGGTGACAAAGATGCGCATTAGCGCCCCACCCCTTCATACGCTTCAAATCCCGCGCGCCTTGCGTCCCTGGCCGAGTAGATGTTGCGTAGATCGGCCATGCGCGGATGCGCCATCTTCTTGGCGAGCTTTTCGAGGTCGAGCGCGCGGAACTCGTTCCACTCGGTCAGGATGACCAGCAGGTCGGCGTTGTTTGCGGCCTTGTAGGGGTCATCGCACCATATGACGCCGGGCAACAATGCCTCGCCCTCGCGCCGGCCCTGGGGTCGACCACGCGCACCTTGGCGCCGCCGCCCACCAGCGCCGGCACGATGGTCAGGCTGGGTGCGTCGCGCATGTCGTCGGTCGAGGGCTTGAAGGTGACGCCCAGCACCGCGATGGTGCGGCCGTTGAACGAGCCGTCGCAGAGATCGCGAAGTTTTTCGATCATCCGCGCCTTGACGCCCTCGTTCACGCGGATCACCGTCTCGACGATCATCTGCGGCACGGCAAATTCCTGCCCGATCCGCGCCAGCGCGGTGGTGTCCTTGGGAAAGCACGACCCGCCATAGCCCGGGCCCGCGTGCAGGAACTTGTTGCCGATCCGCCCGTCAAGACCGATGCCGCGCGCCACCTCCTTGACGTCGGCGCCGACACGCTCGCACAGCGCCGCGATCTCGTTGATGAAGGTGATCTTGGTGGCGAGAAAGGCGTTGGCGGCGTATTTGATCATCTCGGCGCTTTCCAGATCGGTGGTGACGATCGGGAAATCGCGCAGGTAAAGCGGGCGGTAGATATCGGCCATGACCTCGGCCGCGCGTTCGGACTGCACGCCGACAACCACCCGGTCGGGTTTCATGAAATCCTCGATCGCCGCGCCTTCACGCAGGAATTCGGGGTTGGAGGCGACGTCGAAATCGGCCTCGGGGTTGGCCTTGGCGACGATCTGCCTGACCTTGCGGTTGGTGCCCACTGGCACGGTCGATTTGATGACGATCACGGTGTAATCCGTCAGTGCGCGGGCCACCTCGTCGGCGGCTGCCATGACATAGCTGAGGTCGGCATGACCGTCGCCGCGCCGCGTTGGCGTGCCGACGGCGATAAAGACGGCGTCGGCATCCGCGACCGCGGACGCCAGATCGGTGGTGAACGACAGCCGGCCGGCGGCGACGTTTTTGGCCATCAGCGCGTCGAGGCCCGGCTCGAAGATCGGCACCTCTCCGCGATCGAGCCGCTCGATCTTGCCGGCGTCATTGTCGACGCAGATGACGTCGTGCCCGAAATCGGAAAAGCAGACCCCCGAGACGAGGCCGACATAACCGGTGCCGATCATTGTGATCTTCAATATCTGCCCTCCCGTGCCTCATCCGAGGCGATCTCTTGTTGCACGGCTTCGATTTCCGCGCGCAGCGCCTCGTATTCTGCCTTCTTGCGCGCCAGAAAGGCCCGCGTCAGGTGCGCCTTTTCCGCGATCCCCTTGCACGTCAGAACATAGGCATAGCGGCGCTTGTCCTCGGCGGCGGTGAAATTGCTCAGCTTGATCAGCCCCTTGTCGAGAAGCGCGCTGAGCACGTAATGAATGCCGCCGGTACTGATCCCGACCGCGCGCGACAGTTCCCGCTGGCTCATCTCGGGGTTGTCCTGCAACAGTCGCAGCACGCGGAACTTTGCATCCTCGCGCAGCTTGGCGCGCTGGTTGGTCATTGGGGACGTCTCAGGCAGGCTACCGCACAAGGACTGCCGGCGGGGCGCCTTGGGGGCAACGAAGTGACAATGGAAAGCGCATTCGACATGATCGCTCAATCGTGAGCGCTATATGCTCCCGACCAGCGATGCAAGCGAATTTTTCATGTGATCCGGCATAGGCGGAGCGGCTCATCGCTCGGTACGGGCATCCCGCACCGGTCCAGGGCGCGGAGCCCATATCCCACAAGACCGCCTCTACAGCGGGCCGGGTACGACCACAACGCAAACCTGGCTCACCGGCAAGACGCCGCCGAGGGCGGTGACGCGTGGACACGCATCTTCGCCGCGCTGTCTGCGCAGTCGGAGTTGCCCGACGAATTGAGCATCGACAGCACCGCCGTGCGCGCTCACCGCGCCGCCCACGGCGAAGTTCGAGGGATAAAGGGGCCTTCCAGTGGACGGACCCGCCGAGAACGGGGCGCAAGTTCAGGCCATCGAGCGCTCGCGTGGCGGCCCGACCACAAAAATCCACGCCGTGACAGATGGTTGCGGGCGGGCGGTGGCCTTCACCATCAGCCCCGGAAACTGCGCCGCTATCTCGGCGGCTCCGGCGTTGCCCGACAGGATGCCCGCGCCTGCACGCCTGCTCGCCGACAAGGGCTATGATGCCAACAGCCTGCGCCGTCGTCTCGCCGCAACCAGAACCGAAGCCGTCAAACCCTCAACCCGGTCCCGGAAAACCCCCATCCCCTATGATGCCGAAGCGTATGTCGGCAGAAACCTGATCGAGCGCGCCTTTTGCCGTCTCAAGGACTGGCGCCGCATTGCCACCCGCTATGACAAGCTCACCCGCAACTTCGAGATCCGCCGTTGCCATCGCTGCAGGTATTCTCTGGTTCACCTGATCGAGTCTCATCCCTGACCGGGAAATCACCAAAAAACCGAACCGCCCGAAATGGCCAGCTGAGACTGCGGGCCAAATGCCGGGGATTTGCAACGAAACGGTGCGTCTCAGTCACGAAACCCCGCTCGCAGGTCGCGGAAAAACCGGCTGAAAATCGCCGATAAACGTGCACGGGAAACGAGACCGGGGTCGCTGGCGGAGAGACAGGGAGTGCAACCCACCAGTTACATCGAAACATTATGACCTGAAAATCCGGCAACATATTGGTTTCAATGCTATTACTGTTGCTTGATGTTTCTGGTCGTATCTGTGAAGGTCAACCATGAATTGTCTCTAAACTGTATCCAGAGGGCGGCGCATGGCACTTTCTACCGATGTGGCGATACGGAAATGGCGTCCCAGCCAGGATGGGGAGGTCGCAAAGCACCGGCGGGCGCGCGGGGCTTTATGTTCGGGGGTGGCCGAGCGGCCGGAAATCCTTCTACTACCGATTCAAGGGCAAGACCCGGCTCAAGATCGGCGATCATCCCGAGACGACACTTGCGGCGGCTCGGGAGCTTTCCTGGTGGCCCGGCGGCTCGCAGGGGAAGGCTTCCCGGCCGAGATGCTTCGACGCGGCTTCGCCAACAGCAAGGCCGCGGGCGAACTGGAAATGATCGTCAAGGGTGAGCGACTTGCCGGGCTGGCGACGATCGGCACGCCGCATGCCCCGACCTATGACCAGATATGGCGGCAGTGGTACGACGCCCGGGCGCCATTTCTCCAGGAAGGCCCGAGCCGGCGTCGGCCGCTGGCAATCCACGAACGATATATCCGCCCGGTGCTGGGTGATCGTCCAATAACCGACATCCGCCGGCGGGAAATCTTCGACCTGCTCGAACCGCTGTTCGCGGAAAAGCCGGTGACGGCCGCTCACGCGCTGGGCCATATCCGGGCGGTCTTTGAGCGCGCGGCGAACCGGGAACTCGTGGAGGCTGACCCGACGCCCGGGGCGCAGTGCCTTTGCGGACGTGGCCGGCAAGCGGAAGGTGCGCCATCACGGCACGATAGACCCCGCCCGCCTGCCGGCGCTTTGGCAATTTATCCAGGGCACCGAGGCCAGCCCGGCCGCTCGGGCCGCAATCCTTACCTTGCTCGTCACCGCGCACCGGGTGGGGGTTGTCGTCAATGCGGAATGGGCGCACATCGACGCCGCTTCGGGGATATGGACGGTGCCCGAGAGGGCCGACAAGATGACGCCAGGGCGGATGAAGTCGGGGCGCGAATATGTCCTGAAATTGCCCAGCGGACTGATCGACCGGCTGCTAGAATTGCGCGACGACGAAACGGCGCAATACGTGTTCGAGAGCCCGGTCACCAAGGGCCCGATTTCCGGCAACGCGATTCTCAAGACGCTCAAGCGGTTCGAGCCGAGCCTCACCGCGCACGGCTTTCGCAATGCGATCAAGGTATGGGCCCGCCGCGCCGATCCGCCGGTTGATCCGTTCATTGCCGATGCCTACTGCGACCACTCGCTCAAGGGGTTGGATGCGGCCTATCGGCGGGAAGGAACCGACACCGAGCGCGCCGCCCTGGCCGAACGTCTTTATGCCTTCGTGATCGGGGGCAGGGATGACCCGCCCGGAGCTCTTTCCGTACCTCTGGGCACGCTACCTTGAGACCAAAGACGGCCGATCACGCTCCGGTGACGTGGATCTGCTGGCTGAGGCCGTGGAGCGCATCGAGTGGCCGGGCACCCCTGAGATGGGTCCGGAAATCGCCCGTCTTCTGCGACAGGCTTATGTGGGCGACAAGACCGGCGAAGGGGGCCGCATATCGTACTATCCGAAATCAGGAAATTGTCGGTCTTGCTGAAATTCATAGGGGCATGGGGCGGAGCGAAAGGGAAAGCGCGGATCGGATTGCCGACATATTCGGCATGACACCGGACGCAGTCCGAAAAGTCATACAGCGCAAGCGCGGGGACAAATAGGCCCTGCATTTGTCCTTTGCGGCAGGCAGGTTTCATGTGTTCATTACGGTGTCAGGAGAACCGGAAAAGGAGTTTCCAGATGCCTGACACCTCGATTGCCCCACCCCCCTCGAACCCCGGCCGGTGGCTGACCGTCAACGATGTGGCGGCGCGTTACAGCTGCGGCCGGGTGACGGTTTACCGCATGCTGAAAGCTGGCCAGCTTCCGCCGCCGGTGCGATTTTCCCCGCGGATGACGCGCTGGGACCGGGAGGCGCTCGACGCCGCCGATGCCGAACGCACCGCGGTCGCGTGATCATCATGGCACAGAGTGAAACCTCGACACTCACCCCGAACGAAGCGATGCCGATCGGTCCGGAATTCCGCGATGCGCACGAGGACACCACCGCGCTGATTGTCGACCTCAAGTCGCTGCTGTTCGCGATGGAGGCGACCGAGCTCATGGCGACGGATGTTCTGCGGGCGTCTCTTGCGGCGACTGAGGCCGGCGCGGTGCTGATCAACCTGTTGTCCCGGGCGCGCGAGAAGCTGGCCGACCTCGACCGGCACCATAACGCCGAGTGGGACGCGCACCACAGGGAGCGGCGCGCGGTGACGACATGAAAACCGCCCGCCGGGGACAGTCCGGCGGGCGGGAGTCAGACCATGAAGATAGATCAACCGCGCGACCGTGGAAGGAAAATGTGCGGCATGAGGACAGCATATCCCATATGTGATCACATCGAAAGCCCCTTTGTGATCACAGAGGCCGGCCGATGAGCATGCGGTCGATCAGTCGCATGGGTGATCCAGCCGATTTTTCGACTTTCCGGATTCGCTGGTCTCAGGCGCTCTTTGCGTCGGCGCTGCCGGATCGGTCAAAGATCGTCGGCAACGTGATGATCTTCGCGCTGGTCAACCGCATGGACGGCATGTGCATATATTCCCATGCCGCGATCGCCAGCCATGTGTCGAAAAGCACCGACACGGTAAAGCGGGCCATCCGGGACCTGGAGGCGGCAAACTTCATTGTGGTCGAGCGCCGGATCGGCCGGGGCTGGACTTGTCGATACAGGTTCACGATCCCCGAACAAAAGGGGGCAGAACCGGACCTTTTCCCATCCCCTGAAACGGGGGCAGCGCTGCACCATTTCAGACCACCCGAAAAGGGGGGCAGGAGTGCCAAAAAGGGGGCAGGTTTGCCCGAAAAGGGGGGGCAGGAGTGCCCCCGCTCTAAAGAAACCAAAAGAACTATCCAAGAAAGTACACACAGAAACCGAACCCAGCTCAGCGCCGGGCCGAAGCGCGGTGAGTGCCGAACTCGAAGCGGCGGTTTTCATCTGGAACGAAATGGCAGCGCGGAACGGGCTGCCCGGGGTGCAGAAGCTCACATCCGCCCGGCGGCGGAAGCTTGGCGCACGGCTGCGGGATGCCGGTGGCATCGACGGCTGGCGGGCTGCCATCGAAAAGGTGGCCGGCAGTGACTTCCTATGCGGCCGCATACCGGGGAAGAGCTGGCGGGCGAGCTTCGATTTCATTCTTGATGAGACGAAATTTGCGAAGGTGATGGAGGACAGCTATGCCAAACGCAACAACCTTGATCGCGACGCCGGCCGCGAGGTCGACCTCTTCATGGAATATTACCGCCGCACCGACGCTATCCGCGCCGCTGGAACAACTCAGGGCGGCGCTTGTTCCGAACCCGAGTGAGTCCCGCGCGGACCTGGCGCGGCGGCTGAGAACCCTCATGCGGGCTCACTGGTGCCCTGAGCGAAGCGATCCGGAGATGGTCGATACCGTAAACCACTACCTCAAGGCTTTTGACGATCTGCCCGTGTGGGCAGTCATTGAGGGCATCGGTCAGGTCGCGAAGACATCCACGCGACGGCCGCCGCCGGCCGAGATACGCGCCGCTGCCGAGGGCGGCAATGGAGCCCGTGGAGAAGGGAAATTGCCGCGCGTGAGTGGCGGGCCGGCGCCCCGGAGAGGGAACGGGCACACCGGGAACGCGAACGGCTGGCTGCGGAACGACAGGCGCAGCGTCAGGCCGAGATCGAAAATGGGGCGCGCGAACGGGGGCAGGAGCTGGTGGCCACGCTGATGCGCCTGCCAGACCCGTTCTACGGTTCGCGATACCGGGCCGCGCAATGACGCCGAATTCCGATTTGCGGCGCGCTGGGCGGGCGGCTATGGTGCGCGCATGCATGTCCCGACGCCCGAGCTTACCGGCACGGCCGGCGAAATCGAAAGCGGTGATCGGCCGCGCTGCCACCATTCGGTTGATCGCCGCGCATCGCGGCGCCGGCGCTCGCAGCTGGCGGGTCTGCGTTTATGTTCCGAAGGCGCTGGACGACGATCACAAGCTGGTACGGATGATCGGCAGAGACGCGGCCGAGCGGCTGGTCGCGGCCTTCGGGGGCGAGATACTGCAGCCCGGCCACCTGCGCGGCATGAAAAGCGAATGGATGCGGCGCACGGCATGGCAGCTGGCGACCGAGGGGTGGCCGGCTGCATGGATCGCCGAAGTGCTGCGCTGGACACCCGAATATGCTCGCCGCGTGCTTAATGACCCACCGCCCGAGGGCTTCGCGGTGCACGTGCCCACCGCCGGGAGTGGTGCGACTGTGCATAATAGCACACAAGGCAAGGCGCCGCAGGCCGTGGGCGCTGAGGCAGATTGAGCCGGGCGTTCGGAATTAATAAGCAATAACAAAGACTTGGGTCCTTTCTGGACCCCATGCCCTGCGGGTGGCAGGGGGCGCGTGTGTTTACTTGTGCGTGGGCGCACAGAACCATGGTTCCGGTTCCGACCAGGCGGGGAACCCGCCAGAGGAAACGGGCTTCCACATGCGCCAAACTCCGTCTGAAACCCAAGGAGGCAAGATGACGGAGCCGAAACACACCGACCCGGACACCGAGGCGGAGGCGCGCATGGTCGCGGACCTGACCGCAACATTCATGCGCGATCTGGAAAAGGAAGGATGGTCACAAGCCGCCATTCTCTCTGGCGTGAGCTCTGGCGCGCTGGCGAGGACGGCGGGCGCGCTGGGGCCGGCCTTCGCGGCGAGCCTGTGCGACCGGGCAGCCGATCAGCTGCGCGGCGGTATGGGGCGCAGCCATGCCTGACACCGCGAGCTTTTCACTGGCGCGCGCCCCGGCCTACCGGCCGCGCCCCATGATCCGAAAACGCGCGATGGCGCAGAGAATGAACGGCGCGCGGCCAGAGAGGCGGCACGCTGGGCCGGCGGGGTGCCGCGCGGGCTGGTGGTGCCCCCCGGCCGCGTTTGCGCGCGCCCTCAACACCGGCACCACCGGCGAGGGCGCGGAACTCGTGGGCCAGGCGACGGACGCCTTTGCCGGCGCGCTGCGCGCCGCCACGGTGGCCGGCCGGGCCGGGGCAACGCTGCTGACCGGCCTTCGCGGCGATGTGAGTGTCCCGACCATCACGGCGGGCGCGGCCGCGGAATGGATCGCCGAAGGCGCGCCGGCCACGGGACAGACACCGACAATGGCGCGGGGCGTCATCGAGCCCAAGACCGTGGCCGCGACGGTGGCGGTATCTCGCCGCCTGTTGCTGCAGGCCGAGCCGGCGGTCGCTCAGCTGGTCGCGGCCGATCTGGTCGCCGCCCTTGGCGCGGAGATAGACGCCGCGGCGCTGGGCGCTTCCGGTGACGCCGCCGCGCCAAACGGGCTGAGGCAGGCGCTGGATGCGGCCAAGACGCCGTTTTCCGCCGCCACCCCGAGCGGCGCGAACATGCTGGCGCTGGAAAGCGCGGTGCTTGCCGCCAATGTGCCCGAGGCGGATGTTGCCTTCGTCATGGGGCCGGTGATGGCCGAGACCCTGAAGGCAACGGAGCTGCTGGCCGGATCGGGCTGCCGCATGATCTTCCAGGATGGGAAGGTTGTCGATCGGCCCGCCCTGGTCACGCCCGCCATGCCCGCCAGTGAGATCATCGCCGGCGGCTGGCGCGACCTGGTGATTGCCCAATGGGGCGGGATTGACATGCGCCTCGACCGCGCCACCGGCGCCGCGACGGATACGCTGACCTTGCGGGCCTTCGCCGATGTCGGGTTTCTGGTCCGGCGCACCGGCTCGTTCGCCTACGGGGTGGCGCCATGACGACGACCGGGGCAGTCAG
The DNA here is from genome assembly GCA_027493545.1 of Roseovarius sp. Taxonomy (GTDB): domain Bacteria; phylum Pseudomonadota; class Alphaproteobacteria; order Rhodobacterales; family Rhodobacteraceae; genus Roseovarius. The sequence continues at coordinate 462,315 of JAOSKR010000002.1, forward strand.
GAACCATGCCCGAGAGGGGCTGAGCTACCGCAACCTGAGCATCCGCCGGATCGACCGGGACCAGCGCACGGTTGAGGTGGCCTTTGCCACCGATACGCCGGTCGAGCGGTGGTTCGGAACCGAGGTCCTGCGCATTTCCGAAGCGGCGATCCGGCTGGACCGGCTTCGCAACGGCGCGGCCGTCCTGGTCGATCACGACTGGTCCGCGCAGGTGGGTGTGGTCGAGGCCGTCAGGATCGGCCGCGAAGGCATCGCCCGCGCGACCCTGCGCTTTGGCCGCGGCGAACGTGCAACAGAGATTTTCGGGGACATTGTGGACGGCATCCGGCGGCATGTGTCGGTTGGCTATGCCGTGCATGCCAGCGAAGTGACCGCCCGTACCGGCGCCCCCGATCTTGTGGAGGTAACCGACTGGGAACCGTTTGAAATCAGCGTCGTTGCCGTTCCGGCCGACACAGCGGCCGGGGTTGGCCGATCAGACCATCGAAGGGAGCAATCCATGACCGAAACCACGACCGACGAAACCCGCGCCCGCGCCACCGCGCGCCAGGGACAGGGACAGGGGCAGAGCCCCGACACCCCGGAGACGCACGAGGACCGCGTTGCGGCTGTTCTCGAGCTGGGCACCATCTACAATGCCGACGATCTGGCCGTTCAGACGCTGCGCGCCGGCGGTGGACCGGAGGATCTGCAACGCGCGATCCTCGACCGGATGAACCGGCACGGGCGCGGTGTGCTGGCCGAGGAAACATTCGGGGAAATCGGGCTTTCGGCGGGCGAGCGCGCACGCTTTTCGCTCATGGCCCTGGTGCGCTACCTGGCCGCGCCAGATGAATCGAGTGCGCGCGCGGCCGGCCTCGAACTCGAAGCGTCGCGGGCTTTCGCCCAGCGCGCCGGCCGCGATCCGCAAGGCGCCTATGTGCCGCCCGATGTGATCTTCGATCCGGGCTTTGTCCGCGCCCCGGGTACCGGCACCGACGCCGCCGGCGGCGCCCTGGTGGCGACGCAGACGCTGGGCGGCTCGTTCATCGACCGTGCTGCGCAACCGGCTTTCCATCATGGAGGCCGGCGCGACGATGCTGTCCGGCCTTGTCGGTAAGGTCCGAGTGCCGCGCCTTGCCGGCGGCGCGACCTCTGAATGGCTGCCCGAGGCCGGGGCCGTCAGTGACAGTGCACCGAGCTTCGAGACGGTGGCGCTCAGCCCGCACACGATCGCGGCATCCGTGCCGATGACGCGCCGGCTGCTCATCCAGAGCACGCCCGAGATCGAGGTCGTGATCCGCAACGAGCTGGTGCAGCGCGTGGCGCTCGGCATCGACGCCGCGGCACTCAACGGGGATGCCAGCGACAACGCGCCCACCGGGCTGCGCGAGCTGATTGTCGGGTCTGCGACCGACTGGACCGCCGACGCGGCGCCGACACACAAGGAAATCGTCGCACTCGAAACGGCTGTTGCGAGCGCGACCGCCGATCGCGGCAATCTCGCCTATCTCTACGGCGCCGCAATGTCGGGCCATCTGAAAACAACCGCACTCGATACCGGGTCCGGCGCGTTCCTTGAAAACCCGGATGGAACTGTGAACGGGCATCGCCGCGTGATCACCAACCGTGCAGGCCGGCGACGTGTTTTTCGGCAACTGGTCGGACCTGATTCTCGGCATGTGGTCGGGGCTCGACCTTCGCGTCGACACCGCGACGCTGGCGTCCAGCGACGGGGTGGTGCTGCGTGCCTTCCAGGATGTCGACGTTGGGGTGCGCCACCCCGAGAGCTTCGCGCTGGGCCGGACTGCCCCCCTGTGACGGCAAGCCGATGACCGAGACCACGATCGCGAAAGAGCCGAAGGAAACGGCACACGGGGCCGGTGATCCGCGCCCCGTCTTCGCACTGACCGTGGCCGAACTCGCCGAGATACTCGACGTGTCGCCGCGCCGGGTGCGCCAGATGCGCGAGAATGGCGAGCTGCAGCCCCTGCGGGCGGGGGCTCATAGATTCGGCGCACGCGGTCAACGCCGTGCTCGGCCGGCGGTATCTGGGTATCAATCGCCGGCCGCGAAACAAATGGCAGGCGGCTGGGGTCGGCTGGCTTCTGGGGCATCGCAACATCAACATCGGCCCTGAGCACCTTGAACCCTGGTATCGGGCAGCCGAGCGGTGGGGCCTGTCCCGCGAGGAAGCGGCCGCCGAGCTCCTGAGCGCGGCAACGCCTCCCTGGGGCAGCACGCACCACAGTTCCAGGACTGACCCCGAGCCAGGCGCCGGGCGGTGGCCGCTTCGGCCGCGACGACACCCGGCTGCAGCTTTTCATGTCCTGGTGCGGAGCCCAGCGCGCGGGAAGCGTTGCAGCTGAGCCGGCGCATTATCCGGCTCATTGTGTTGCATCAGGTTGCTTGATGTATCTGTCTCTAGAACTGTCTCTATAGACACATACGAAAAGCGTAATTGCCTGAAGTAAAAGCACTTTATGGCTGTTCAGTGGCGGAGAGACAGGGATTCGAACCCCGGGAGGACTTGCGCCCTCAACGGTTTTCGAGACCGCCCCGTTCGACCACTCCGGCACCTCTCCGCGGGGTCTGGCGGCCAGCGTTTAATGGCCTTTGCGGACCGAGACAAGGGCTTTTGCATTGTCCGGCGCAAGAAAGCCTCTAGACTCGATCCCGGACCCTCTGGAGAAAGGAAACCGCCCGTGTCGGCCAGTCTCGCCCGCAGCCTTGCCCGCAGCGTTCTCGTGCTCGTGGTGACACTCGCCGCGCTGTTGGCGCCGGCCCTGCCCGCCACGGCGCAGCGGGCGCCGCAGGTCGACCGGCTGATGGTGGCGTTGCGGGTGGCCGACATGGTGGCGATCATGCGCCACGAGGGGCTCGCCTACGGCGCCGACCTGGGCGCCGAGATGATGCCCGGTCTCGACCGGAGGGGCTGGCAGGCGCGGCTCGAGCGGCTCTATGACCACGCGCGGATGCAGGCGATGGTCGAGGAAAGCCTCGCGCGCGAATTGCGGGGCGTCGATCCGGCGCCGCTGCTGGCCTTCTTCGATGCGCCGCTGGGCGCCCGGGTGGTGGCGCTGGAGCTGTCCGCGCGCGAGGCCTTTCTCGATCCCGCGACCGAGGAGGCCGCCAATGCGCGCTACATCGAGCTGGCCGATGAGGGGGCGCGGATCGTCGGGCAGATCGACACGATGATCGCCGAAAGCGACCTGGTGGAGCGCAATGTCAGCGGCGCGCTCAACGCCACCTTGATGCTCTATCGCGGGCTCGCCGACGGCGGTGCCTGGGATCTGGACGAGGACGCGATGCTGCGCGACATCTGGGCACAGGAGGCGGCGGTGCGCGCGGACAGCCAGGCCTGGCTGGGGGCCTATCTGCTGACCGCCTACACACCGCTCGACGGGGACGCGGTCGACCGCTATCTGGCGATGTGGCGCACGCCCGAGGGCAGGGCGCTCAACGCCGCGCTCTTTGTCGCCTTCGACCGCCTTTACGAGGAACTCTCCTATCTCGTCGGCCGGGCGCTGGCCGAGCACAAGCGCGGACAGGATTTATGACGCGCCGGGCCTTGTGCGGGCCTTCAATCCACCCTTGACTTGCTTCTGCTTTGTCCCGATAAGCGCATTTCCCGGCGGGGTGCGACCTCGCGCGGGACGGATTCAATATCGCTCCGACCGGGGCGCGCTGTCCGAGGCGGGGCATGACCCCCGAAACGCCCGCGAGCGGGGGCCACAGGACGCGGGAAAAGAAGGAAGAGACGGATGTTTGCGGTCCTCAAGACCGGCGGCAAGCAGTACAAGGTTCAGCCCGGCGACACGCTGAGAGTTGAAAAGCTTGCTGCGGATGCCGGCGAAAAGGTTCAGTTCAACGAGATTCTGATGCTGGGCGGCGACGCGCCGGTGATCGGCACGCCCTTCGTGGCCGGCGCCGCCGTGCAGGCCGAGATCGTCGACCAGATCAAGGGCGACAAGGTCATCCATTTCGTGCGCCGCCGGCGCAAGCATTCGTCCAAGCGGACCAAGGGCCACCGCCAGCAGCTGACGCTGCTCAAGGTGACCGGGATTCTCGAGAATGGCGCCGAGACATCGGGCGTCAAGGCGGCGCTGGGCGCGGGCTCGGTTCCGGCCGCTGCCGCGGCTCCCGGGGCCGGGAAAGCTCCCAAGGCCGCGAAACCGTCGACGGCAACCGGGCCGGAGGCAGCGGCGAAAGCCCCCGCCGGCGCCGACGACCTCAAGGCCATCGCGGGGATCGGCCCGGCGGTCGAGAAAAAGCTCAACGCGGCCGGGATCACCACCTACGCCCAGCTGGCAGAGGTCGACGCGGCCACGTTCGATGCGGTCAAGGTCAAACCCGAATGGATTGAAAACGCCAGGGAAATGGCTAAGTAGTCCGGCGAGACAGGAGAAACGAGATGGCACACAAGAAAGCAGGCGGTTCCTCGCGCAACGGGCGCGATTCGGCTGGCCGGCGCCTTGGCGTCAAGAAATTCGGCGGCGAGGCCGTGATTCCCGGTAACATCATCGTGCGTCAGCGCGGCAACAAGTTCTGGCCGGGCGATGGCGTGGGGCAGGGCAAGGATCACACGCTTTTCGCCACCAGCGAGGGCGCGGTGGGATTCCGAAAGGGGTTCAAGGGCCGCACCTTCGTATCGGTCATGCCGATCATGGAGGCCGCCGAGTAAGCCGACCTTAAGAGGTTCTTGGGACATCGGGGGATCGGCGCAACTGCTGGTCCCCCTTTTCGTTTGGAGGAACGATGCCGGGGGGGCTTGCGGCGGCAGGCCGGGAGCCCGACATGATGTCCGGGGAATGGAGGCAGCCGGGGTCGGTGACCCGGGCAGTTGGGGAGAGAGCAAATGAAAATGGATGTTGTCATCGACCAGCCGGTGATCGAGGCCGAGCGGTTTGTCCTGCGGCCGCTGCGGACCTCCGATGCGGGACTGATCGGGCTTTATGCCGGTGACGAGCGGGTGGCGCGGATGACCTCGTCGATCCCCCACCCGCTGCCGCCCGGAACGGTGGAGGCGTTCATTGCCCGCGTCCACGCCGCCGACCGGACCGAGGATGTCTGGGCGATGGATGCCACCGGCGCCGGCGGGCCCGAGCTGATGGGCGTGATCACGCTCAGGCGTCTCGGCCGCAGCCAGGGCGAGGTGAGCTTCTGGGTGGCGCCGGCCTTCTGGAACGGCCAGATCGCCACGGCAGCGGTCGCCGCCCTGGTCGAGGCCAACCCTCGCGATCGCTCGGCGCATTTCGCCACCGTCCTTCAGGACAACGCGGCCTCGGCGCGGGTGCTGACGAAATGCGGCTTTCGCTATCTCGGCGATGCCGAGGTGTATTGCGTCGCGCGCGGTGCCACGGTGCCCACCTGGACCTACAGCCGCACCCGCGATTGAGGATTGAGGCATCGCCGCCTCTGGCGTAAGGACAGCCCATGAAATTTCTCGATCTCGCCAGGGTCCATATCCGGTCCGGCGCCGGCGGCGCGGGCTGCGTCAGCTTCCGCCGCGAGAAGTATATCGAGTTCGGCGGCCCCGACGGCGGCGACGGCGGCGGCGGCGGGTCGGTCTGGGCCGAGACGGTCGAGGGGCTGAACACGCTCATCGACTTCCGCTACCAGCAGCATTTCTTTGCCGAGAATGGCCGCCCCGGCATGGGGCGCCAGAGGACCGGGCGCAGCGGCTCCGACATCGTGCTCCGGGTGCCGGTGGGTACCGAAATCCTCGAGGAGGATGGCGAGACGCTGATCGCCGACCTCGCCGAGCCGGGGGCGCGGGTCCTGCTCGCGCGCGGCGGCAACGGCGGCTGGGGCAACCTGCGCTTCAAGTCCGCGACCAACCAGGCCCCGCGCCGGGCCAATCCGGGGCAGGAAGGCGTCGAGCGCACCCTCTGGCTGCGGCTCAAGCTCATCGCCGATGTCGGCCTCGTGGGTCTGCCCAACGCCGGCAAGTCGACCTTCCTGGCCGCGACCTCGAACGCCCGGCCCAAGATCGCCGACTATCCCTTCACCACGCTGCACCCCAATCTCGGCGTCGTCGGCATCGACGGGACGGAGTTCGTCGTCGCCGACATCCCCGGGCTGATCGAGGGCGCGCATGAGGGCAGGGGGCTCGGTGACACCTTTCTGGGCCATGTCGAGCGCTGCGCGGTGCTTTTGCACCTCGTCGACGGCACCTCGGGCACGCTGATCGAGGATTATCGCACCATCATCGCCGAACTCGAGGCCTATGGCCGGGTGCTGGCGCAAAAGCCGCGGCTGACGGTGATGAACAAGATCGACGCCCTTGATGACGAGGAGCGCGCCTTTCTGCGCGACGAACTCGAGGCCGCGGCCGGCGCGCCGGTGCTCCTGATGTCGGGGGTTTCGGGCGAGGGCGTACCGGAAGTGCTGCGCGCGCTCAAGGCGCGCATCGGCACGCGTGCCGGTGAAACCGCCGAAAGCCGGGAGACCGAGCCGTGGCATCCCTGAACGGGGCCCGCCGGATCGTCGTCAAGATCGGCTCGGCGCTGCTCGTCGATCGCGCGAGCGGCGCCTTGCGGGCCGACTGGCTGGCGGCGCTGGCGACGGACGTGGCCGGGCTCAGAGCGCGCGGGGCGGATGTGATCCTGGTCTCGTCAGGCTCGATCGCGCTGGGGCGCGCGGCGCTCGGCCTGCCGGGGCGTGAGCTGACGCTCGAACAGAGCCAGGCTGCCGCCGCGGTGGGGCAGATCCGGCTGGCGCACGCCTACGAGCAGGCGCTGAGCGCCCACGGGCTGCGCGCCGCGCAGCTGCTGGTGACGCTCGAGGACAGCACGGACCGGCGCCGCTACCTCAACTCTCGCGCCACATTGGAACAGCTCCTGAGCCTCGGCGTGGTGCCGATCGTCAACGAGAACGACACCGTCGCCACCGACGAGATCCGCTATGGCGACAACGACCGGCTGGCGGCGCAGGTGGCGGTGACCGCGGGCGCCGACCGGCTGATCCTGCTGAGCGACGTCGACGGGTTCTATTCCGGCAACCCGGCGCAGGATGCGTCGGCCACGCGGTTCGACGTCATCGACCGCATCACGCCCGAGATCGAGGCGATGGCGGGTGATGCCGGCTCGGGCCTCTCCAAGGGCGGCATGAAGACCAAGCTGATGGCCGCGCGCACCGCCACGGCCGCCGGATGCGACATGGCGATCACGTTGGGAATGCCACTCAACCCACTGACAAGGCTTGAAAACGGCGCGCCTGCGACATGGTTCTGGCGCAGGGTGACCCGCAGCAAAAACGCAAAGCGTGGATCGCGGCGATGAAGCCCCGGGGCCGGATCTGCGTCGACGCCGGCGCGGTGGCGGCACTCGAGCACGGCAAGAGCCTCCTGCCCGCCGGGGTGAGCGAGGTTTCGGGTGCGTTCCGCCGTGGCGACGCGGTCGAGGTGGCGGGGCCCGACGGCCATGTCCTGGGTCACGGGCTGACACGCTACGACGCCGACGATGCCCGGCGCATCAGGGGACTGCGCACCGACGCCATCGAACCGGTGCTGGGATACCCCGCGCGCGGGCCGCTCATCCACCGCGACGACATGGCGTTCTGAGCCCGGCCCGTGATAGCCTGACGCCACCAGCGCCAAGGAGTTCCCGATGAAGGACACCGACGACATCCCCGCCCTGATGGCCGAGATCGGCGCCCGCGCCCGCGCCGCCGCCACCCGGCTCGCCACCGCCAGCGCTAACCAAAAGCGCCGCGCGCTCGAGGTTGCGGCCGACACCGTCTGGGCGCGCCGGGCGGAGATTCTGGCCGCCAACGAGCAGGACCTCGCCGATGGCCGCGACAAGGGGCTCACGGAGGCAATGACCGACCGTCTGATGCTGAGCGAGGCGCGCATCCGCGGCATCGTCGACGGGCTGCGCGCGGTGGCGGCGCAGGACGATCCGGTAGGCCGCGTCATGGCGGAATGGGACATGCCCTCGGGGCTGCACATCCGGCGTGTGCGCACGCCCTTGGGCGTGATTGGCGTGATCTTTGAAAGCCGCCCCAACGTCACCGCCGACGCCGGCGCGCTGTGTCTGAAATCCGGCAACGCGGTGATCCTGCGGGGAGGCTCGGAAAGCCATCGCTCCGCAGTCGCGATCCATGCCTGCCTGATCGAGGGCCTGCGCGCCGCCGGTCTGCCCGAGGACGCCATCCAGCTGGTGCCCACCCGCGACCGTGCCGCAGTGGTCGAGATGCTGCGCATGACCGGCATCATCGACGTGATCGTGCCGCGCGGCGGCAAGGGTCTCGTCGGGCTGGTGCAGGCCGAGGCGCGGGTGCCGGTCTTCGCCCATCTCGAGGGCATCGTGCACATCTATGTCGATGCCGCCGCCGACCCCGAAAAAGGCGCTGCGCGTGGTGATGAACGCCAAGACAAGGCGGCCGGGCATCTGCGGCGCGGTCGAATGCCTGCTCATTCACCGAGCTGTCGCCGACACCATCGGCCAGGGGCTGATCCGGGCGCTGATCGACGCCGGGGTCGAGGTGCGCGCCGATGCCGCGCTGCAGGCGATCCCCGGCACCTCGGCCGCCTCTGATGCCGATTGGGGGCGCGAATATCTCGACAGCATCATCGCCGCGCGGCTGGTCGACGATCTCGACGCCGCGATCGCCCATATCCGCCGCTACCATTCGCAGCACACCGACTGCATCGTCACCGAGGACGACGCCGCCGCGGCGCGGTTCTTTGCCGAGCTCGACAGCGCCATCGTGATGCGCAACGCCTCGACCCAGTTCGCCGACGGCGGCGAGTTCGGGATGGGCGCCGAGATCGGCATCGCCACCGGCAAGCTGCATGCGCGCGGCCCGGTCGGGGCGGAGCAGCTCACGAGTTTCAAATACCTCGTCGAAGGCAATGGGGCGACAAGAGGCTAGAGACTGATTTCTATTTCGGTTTCCGCATGTTGAATGGCACACTTCATGTCGGCATCACGGCAGGCCCCGGGCAGCAGCAGAAACTGCACCGCCGCCGGGGCGACGTTCTCGGGCGGGGCCGCGTCGTCGAGCAGGGCCCAGAGCGCGGGATCGGCGCGCAGTCTTTCGCCCGAGGCCCGCACCCGCCAGCGCCCGCCGGTGCGTGTGACGGTGATGCGCCCGCAGCCCGCCAGCGCGGTTTCCGCGCAAAGAAGCGCCAGCAGCACGGCCTTGACCTGCGGGCGGGGGTGCTCGCCGGTTGCCTGCCATGCCACCTTCACGCGGGCCGCGCCATGGACCGTGTCGAGGATGCCCGCCACCTCGCCCCCGTCGACGCGCTGCCCGGCGCCGGCATCGCCGAAGGCCAGCCGGAAAAGCCGGATGCGCGCCGCGACATCGGCGGCGCTAGCAGCCACCAGCGACAGTTCGGGCGTGGGCGGCTGGCCCGTCATCTCCATCAGTTCCAGCCCGTTGCCGATCGCCCCAACCGGGCTGACAAGGTCGTGGCAGATGCGCGAGCCTATCAGCGCGGCGATCCTGTCGCTAGGATGGGGCAAGCGGGACCTCCTTCATGGGGAATGCGGCCATGACCGACCTCAACGATTTCCTGGAGCCTGGAATGCTGGTGCGCCACCCCGACCGCCCCGACTGGGGCACCGGCCAGGTGCAGTCGAATATCGGCGGCAGGATTACCGTGAATTTCCGGGAGGCGGGCAAGGTGGTGATTGATGGCTCTCGTGTCGAATTGCTGCCGGTGAGTGAAACATGATCTTGGTTAACAAGAGCTTAACACAACCCCGGGTTGGCTGTCATCGGGCAATGGCCGGCGTTGCCTTTGCGTCCCGCGCGGCGTAAGACCGCAGGTCAGGAAAAGGGGGCTCAGATGACGGCCGAAGCCGAACGGTTCAGCGTCAGGCGGGCGGACGGCCCGGCCGATCTGCGCGCTGCCCAGCGGCTGCGCTACGAGGTGTTCGTCGCGGAACTGGGTGGCGACGGGCCGCTGGTCGATCACGACGCGCGGCTCGAGCGCGACCGGTTCGACCCCTATTTCGATCATCTGATCCTGACCGACGCGGCGCGCGGCGATGCGGTGGTGGGGGCCTACCGGGTGCTGCGCGACGATCAGGCGGCGCGCGCCGGACAGTTCTATTCCGAGAGCGAATACGACCTCGGGGTGCTCAAACGCTCGGGGCGGCGGTTGATGGAGCTGGGCCGTTCCTGCCTGCTGCCAGACTATCGCGGCGGCGCGGCGATGTATCACCTCTGGCACGGGCTGGCGCGCTATATCGTTGAAAATGAAATCGAAATCCTGTTCGGTGTGGCCAGTTTCCACGGCACCGACCCGCAGGCACTGGCGCAGCCGCTGTCGCTGTTGCATCACCGCTACCTCGCGCCCGAGGAGCTGCGCGTGGGCGCGCTCGCCGAGCATTACCAGAGCATGAACCTGCTGGCTGAGAATGCGATCGACCGGCGGGCGGCGATGCTGCAGGTGCCGGCACTGATCAAGGCCTATCTGCGCCTGGGCGGGTTCGTCGGCGACGGGGCCTTTGTCGACCATGCCTTCAATACCACCGACATCTGCCTGATCGTGGATACGACGCATCTGAATGAAATGCAGAAAAACATTTATGCAAAGGGTGTTGTGGGGTGAACTTCACCTGGTCGCCCGAGCAGGAGCCGCCCCCTGTCGCGATCACGCCGGCGGGCTGGGTGCGGGCGGGTCTGCGCGGGGCTGTGCTGACGACGATCCTTGCCGCCGGGGTCGGGGCGACGCTGGTCCTGCGGCTGGCGGAAAAACCGCTCAACGGCGCGGCGCGGCCGTGGACGCCGTTCATCACCCAATGGGTCAGCCGGATGGTGTTCGTGGTGCTGCGCATGCGCCACGAGACGGTGGGCGAGCGCATGGCGTTGCCCGGCGCGGTGGTGGCCAACCACGCCACGTGGCTTGATATTTTTTCGCTCAACGCTTGCGAGCGGGTCTATTTCGTATCCAAGTCCGAGGTCGCGGGCTGGCCCGGCGTCGGGTATCTGGCGCGGATGGTCGGAACGGTCTTCATCGCCCGCGATCGCCGGCAGGCGCGCACCCAGCGCCAGATCTTCGAGGAACGGCTTTCGGCGGGGCACAAGCTGCTCTTCTTCCCGGAAGGGACATCGACCGATGGATTGCGCGTTCTGCCATTCAAATCAACGCTGTTCGAGGCGTTCTTCAATGACGGATTGCGGCGGAACACCCATATCCAGCCGGTCACCGTGGTCTATGAGGCGCCGCCCGGGCGGGACCCGCGCTTTTACGGCTGGTGGGGGGACATGGACCTGGGTCCGCATCTGTTGCAGGTGCTGGCCGAGCGGCGCAACGGCGCGGTGCGGGTGATCCATCACGCCCCCGTCGGGGTCGCCGGGTTCGACGGCCGCAAGGCGCTGGCGCGGCATCTGGAGGCGGCGGTGCGCGCCGGCATGCCGCCCGACCGGCAAGGCGCGAGCTGACGCCTCAGCGCATGGCCGCTTTGAGGCGGCCCAGCGCCGCCGCCGGGTCGTCGGTGTCCCAGATTTCGGCGCTGATGGCAAAGAAGTCGGTGACCGGGGCAAGCTCGCGCACAAGCGCGACATCGAGCGCGCCCTCGGCCACCACCGGCAGCTCGATCATCTGCGACCACCATTCGAAGAGATCGCGCGCCGCGCGGGTGCCGTCGCCAAGCGCGGTCTCGCCCACCGGGCCGAAGGCGATGTAGTCGGCGCCGGCCTCGCCCGCGCTCATGCCCTGGTGGCGCGAGGCGCCGCAGAAGGCGCCGACCACCGCGTCCGCGCCCAGCGCCTTGCGTGCGGCGCGCACGTTTCGCGCGCCGTCGGGCAGATGCACCCCGTCGAGGCCCAGCCGCTCGGCCAGCACCATGTGGGTGTCGATCACCACGGCGATGTCGCGGGCATGCGCGACCTCGCGGCAGGCGTCGGCGGCGCGCGCGAGCACATCCTCGTCGCGGGTCGAGAGCGCCAGCCGCAGACACGCCACTTCGTGCGCGTCGAACACCCGCGCCAGAAGGTCGGGAAAGCGGCCAAGCTCGATTTCGGGCGGGGTCAGGAGATAGATCTGGGGCTGCTCGGGCTGGGCCATGCCGGGGCTCCTTGGGCGGGTCTGCCGCCCCTATAGCGAGATTGGCGCGACCCTGTCCACCGCTGCGCAATCGCTGCATTTCCAGCGATATCCACACTGTGGGGTTTTCAGCCCCCGGGCCGGGCGGTAAGAGGCGGCGATCTGAACCGGGAAAGGCGACCGATGCCGACGGATACCCCCCAGCCCGTGTTTGTGCTGGTGCGCCCGCAGATGGGCGAGAACATCGGCGCGGCGGCGCGCGCGATGTGGAATTTCGGGCTCGACCGGATGCGCCTGGTGGCGCCACGCGACGGCTGGCCCAACCCGCAAGCGGATGCGATGGCGAGCGGCGCCGGGCGGCTCCTGGACGAGGCGCAGCTGGCGGACGATCTGGCGTCGGCGGTGGCCGATTGCCATTTCGTGATGGCCACCACCGCGCGGGTGCGGGGGCTGACCAAACCGGTGCTCACGCCCGAGCGCGCAATGGCCGAGGCAGCCCGGCGCGTCAACGCCGGCGAGCGCGTGGCGGTGCTCTTCGGCCCCGAGCGCGCGGGGCTCGAGAACGCCGATGTGGCGCGCGCCAACGCCATTGTCAGCGTGCCGGTGAACCCCGGGTTCGCCAGCCTCAACCTGGCCCAGTGCGTGCTGCTTCTGGCCTACGAGTGGCGCCGGGCGACCGCCGATGTGGTGGCCATGCGCGTCGACATGGCCGGAGCCGAGTGGGCGCCGCACGAGGAGGTCGAGCGCCTCGCCGACCATTACGAGGCGCAGATGCAGGAGGCCGGGTTCTTCTTTCCCGAGACAAAGGCCGAGTCCATGCGCGTCAACCTGCGCAACATGTGGAGCCGGATGCCGCTGACCCGGGCGGATGTGCGCATGCTGCACGGGGTGCTGCGGCAGATGGTCCGCTGGAAGCGCCGCGACGGGTGAGCTTGAAGGGGGCGGGCGGGCGCACTAACCTGCGCCCAGCAGCGGAAAAGGGTAGAGCATGAGCGGCAAGCGCAGCGTTTTCCAGGAGGTGGGCGAGGCTGGGCCGGCGCCCGCCGGGCCGCGGGGCGGCATGATCGACAGCGGGCGGCGCGGCGCACGCGGGGCGGTGCGGGTCTGGCTGATCGTGCTCTTTGTCCTGGTGATGGTGATGATCGCGGTGGGCGGGCTCACGCGGCTCACCGACAGCGGCCTTTCGATCACCGAGTGGCGCCCGGTCACCGGCGCGCTGCCGCCGATGACCGAAGCCGACTGGCAGGACGAATTCGCCAAGTACCAGTCGATTCCCCAGTACGAGCTGGTCAACAAGGGCATGACGATGTCGGAGTTCCAGTTCATCTACTGGTGGGAATGGGGTCACCGTCAGCTGGGGCGGGCAATCGGGCTGGTCTGGGCGCTGGGCTATTTCGGCTTTCTGGCGATCGGCCGGATGCCGCCGGGCTGGGCCGGACGGCTGCTCCTGCCCGGCGTTCTGGGCGGCGTGCAGGGCGCGATCGGCTGGTGGATGGTGGCCTCGGGGCTGGGCGGCGAGAGGACGGCGGTGGCGTCCTACCGGCTGGCTACGCATCTGGGGCTCGCCTTTGTCATTCTCGGCCTGATTGCTTGGTATGTCTTCGCGCTGGGGCGAGAGGAACGCGACCTGATGCAGGCCCGCCGGGCGCAGGAGCGGCGGCTTTTCGGGCTGGCGACCGGCTGGCTGCATCTGGCCTTCGTGCAAATCCTGATCGGCGCGCTCGTCGCCGGCATCGACGCTGGGCGGACCTTCACCGACTGGCCGCTGATGGCGGGGGGCTTTCTGCCGGTGGATTTCTGGATCCCCGAACTGGGCTGGCGCAACCTCTTCGAGAACCCGGGCTTCGTGCAGTTCACCCACCGGATGGTGGGATACGTGCTGCTGGCCTTCGCGGTCATGGTCTGGCTCAGGGGGCGCCGCAGCACCCATGCGCGCACCCGCGCGGCGTTCTCGGCGGCTTTTGCCGCGCTGGTGGCGCAGGTCGCGCTGGGGATCGCGACGGTGCTTTACGCCGCGCCCTGGGAGATGGCGATCACGCATCAGGTGCTGGCGGTGGTGGTCTGGGTGCTGATCCTGCGGGCGCGGTTCCTGGCGCGCTATCCCCGGGCGCAGTCGCTGCGCGGCTGAAGGGCGTGACCGAAAGGCGCGTCCCGGGTCGCGTCGGCCCGATTTCCCTTTCGCGGATCGAAGATCTGGGTTAGGACGATTCTGCTTCGGTCCGGGCGGTGTCATGCCCGGGTAATAGGGAACACGGTGCGGCGCCATCCCGAGGCGCCAATTCCGCGACTGCCCCCGCAACTGTATGCGGCGAGCGAAGCCGGACCAACGTCACTGCCATGTGCAGACATGGTGGGAAGACCCGGCGACGCGACGACCCGCAAGTCAGGAGACCTGCCGAAGTGATCACCCTGTCCGGATGCTAGGGGCATCCCGGGCAACGGACCTTCCGTCGTGGTGACATCTTCACCGTCTGCGAAGGTCTGTCCTCCGCAGGCAGACACCAGGTCTTTCGCGCCCCGGCGCGAACGGAGGGACGAAAAACATGAAACACCCAGTCCTGGCGGTCCTGACCGGATTGACCGCCGTTATTGCTCATCCAGCCATTGCCGGGGAAGTCGTCGAACTCGACCCGATCATCGTCTCGGGCGGGCTCAGCCCGGTCGAGGCCGACCGCTACGGCCGTTCGGTCACGGTGCTGGATGGCGAGGAACTCGAGGAGCGCGGCATCAAGACCGTCCAGGAGGCGCTGCGCGCGGTGCCGGGCGTGTCGGTCAGCCGAGGCGGGCGGCAACTTTACCCAGGTGCGTATCCGCGGCGGCGAATCGAATCATACGCTGATCCTGATCGACGGGGTCGAGGCGGCGGGCGGGGACGGCGAGTACATCCTCAGCGGTCTCGACATCGCCAATATCGAGCGCATCGAGGTGCTGCGCGGCCCGCAATCGGTCTATTACGGCTCCAACGCCTCGGCGGGGGTGATCAACATCATCACCCGGACCGGGGGCGAAGGCACCGAGTTCAGCGCGAGCGCCGAGGCGGGCAGCCACGGCAGCACCGGCACCTCGGTATTTGCCTCCGCGCGCGGCGCGCGCGGCGGGCTGTCGTTCAGCTTCTCCAACCGGCATGATGCCGGCTGGGATTTCTCGGGCGACAATGGCGAACGCGACCGGATCGACCGCGCCACGGCGATCCTCAAGGGCGACATCCGGCTGGGCGAGAGCCTGACGCTGGGTTTCAACCTGCGCCGCTCGGACGAGCATTACGACTATGATGCGACCAATTTCCTGGCTGTCGACGCGGCGAGCTACGTCGTCGACGACCCCATGCTGTCCACGTCACGCGACGAAACCACCTTCAGCGCCTATGCCGAGCACGAGATGCTCGACGGCCGTCTGGCCCAGCGCCTGAGCTATGCGCTGACCGACAACACCGAGCACGATTACGTCGCCGTCGCCGGCCCGGTCAAGACCGGGACCGAGGCCTACAAGTACCGTCTCGGGCTGGGGCTCGACGGGGCGGCGGCGTCGGCCGCGCATCTGGTCAACCTGCTCGTTGAACATCAACAGGACAGCAGCAGCACCAACCCCCTCTTCCGGCGCATGTCCGACGCCGTCGCGGTGGAATATCGCGGCAGTTTCGCCAACGGGCTCGACGTTCAGGCCGGCGTCCGGTTCGAGGACAACAGCGTCTTTGCGGATGCCACCACCTGGAACCTGGCGGCATCCTACGCCTTCGCAAACGGCGTGCGGGTACACGCCTCGGCCGGAACCGGCGTGGTCAACCCGACCTATTTCGAGCTTTTCACGACCTCGTTCGGCTTTACCGGCAACCCCAACCTGCAGCCCGAGACCAACGAGAGTTTCGATATCGGCGTCGAGGTGCCGTTCATGGACGGGCGCGGCACGGTCGACGTGACCTATTTCAACGAGAACCTCGAGGACGAGATCACCGCCGTTCCCACCGGTCCCGGCACCTTTTCGTTCATCAACCAGTTCGGCACCAGCTCCCGCGAGGGGGTCGAGGTCGAGGGCCGATTCGCGGCGACCGACGCCATCGACCTGCGGCTTTCCTACACCTATCTCGACGCCGGGGATCCGGGCGGCACGGTCGAGCTGCGCCGGCCCAAACACGAGCTGGGCCTCGGCGTCACCGCGCGGACCTTTGGCGGGCGCGGTTCGGTGACGGCGGATGTCCGGCATGTCGCCGACAACACCGACGCCCGCTTCTTCCCGCCCTTCACGCCGGCCCGGTTGCCCGACTACACTGTCGTCAACCTGTCGGCGCGCCTGGCGGTGACCGACGATGTCGATGCCACCTTGCGGATCGAGAACCTGCTGGACGAGACCTATTCGGATGTCTGGGGCTATGTCGGGCGTGACCGCACGATCCATGTCGGGTTCGATGCGAACTGGTAGGTTCCTCGCGACCTGCTGCCTGGCATGGATGCTGGCGGCGTTCGAGGTCGGGGCGGACGCGCCCCGGCCGGCGCGGGTGGTGTCGATCAACCTGTGCACCGACCAGCTGGCGATGATGCTGGCGGACGAGGGTCAGCTCTGGTCGGTCTCCGATCTCGCGCTCGACCCGCGCGCATCGGCCATGACCGCCGAGGCGGCGGGATACGTCATCAACCACGCCCGCGCCGAAGAGGTCTTCGTGATGCGCCCGGACCTGGTGCTGGGCGGGGCCTATTCCACCCGCGCCACCGTCTCGATGCTGCGCCGGCTGGGGCTCCGGGTGGAGTTGTTCACGCCCGCGAACTCGCTGGCGGACGTGCGCGATCAGATTGTCCGGATGGGCGAAGTGCTGGGCCGGCAGGCGGCGGCAGAAGCGATGCTGGCCGATTTCGACGCCCGGCTGGCGCGCCTGAGGGCCGAGGTCGCCCGCCGCCCCGAGGCGATACTCTATTACGCCAATGGCTATACCACCGGCGACCGCACGCTCGCCGGCCAGATCCTGCTGGAGGCGGGGTTTTCCAACGCCGCCAGCGCGCTGGGCTACCGGTCGGGGATGAACCTGCCGCTCGAGATGCTGGCGATGTCCGATCCCGAGACCGTGATCACCGGGCAGAGTTATCCCGGCGCGTCGCGATCCGAGGAAATCCTGACGCATCCGGTGGTCGAGGTGCTGCGCGCCACCCGCCCGAGCGCCACCATGACCGATGCCGACTGGGTCTGCGGTACGCCCCATGTGCTGCACGCGATCGAAGGGCTTGCCGGGTTGCGCCGCGAGATGACGGGGTCGGGCGGATGACCCGCCTCGCGGTCATTCTGGGGCTGCTGACCGCAGGTCTCTTCGTGGCGTCGGTGGTGACCGGGCCGGCGGATATCGGTCCGGTTCAGGGGCTTTGGGCGCTCATTGCCGACGATGGCGGTCCGGCGACGCTGGTGATGCGCGAAATCCGGCTGCCGCGGGCGCTGCTGGCGGCGATGATCGGCGCCAGCCTGGGGCTCGCGGGCGCGGCGTTGCAGGGCTACCTGCGCAACCCGCTGGCCGAACCGGGGCTGATCGGGGTTTCGGGGTCGGCGGCGCTCGGTGCGGTGCTGGC
This sequence comes from Roseovarius sp., assembly GCA_027493545.1. Taxonomy (GTDB): domain Bacteria; phylum Pseudomonadota; class Alphaproteobacteria; order Rhodobacterales; family Rhodobacteraceae; genus Roseovarius. Next base: position 479,844 of record JAOSKR010000002.1, read on the forward strand.
GATCCATACCGGGCTTGCGGGGGCCATCGCGCTGGCGCTGCCGGTGGCGGCGCTTGCCGGCGCGCTCGCCGGCGTCGGGCTGGTGGTGGCGCTGGCCGGGCCGCGGGGGACGTCGCTCACGCTAATCCTCGCGGGGATCGCGGTCTCGGCGCTCGCGGCGGCGCTGAGTTCGCTGGTGCTGAACCTTTCGCCCAACCCTTACGCCGCCAGTGAAATCGTGTTCTGGATGATGGGATCACTCGCCGACCGGTCGATGACGCATCTGTGGCTGGCGCTGCCGTTCACGCTGGCGGGATGGGTGCTGCTGGCCGGGCTTGGGCGCGGGCTCGACGCGCTGACGCTGGGCGAGGACGCGGCCCGCGCGATGGGTATCGGCGTGGACCGGCTGCGGCTGGTGCTGGTCATCGGGACCGCGCTGGTGGTGGGCTCGGCCACGGCGGTGGCGGGCGCCATCGGCTTTGTCGGGCTGGTGGTGCCGCACGTGCTACGCCCGCTGGTGGGCGCGCGCCCGTCGCGGCTGCTGTGGGCGTCGGGCCTGGGCGGGGCGGCGATGGTGCTGGCGGCCGACATCGCGGTGCGGGTGATCCTGCCGGGCCGCGATCTCAAGCTCGGGGTGCTGACGGCGCTGGTGGGGGCGCCGCTCTTTCTGCATCTCATCCTCAAGCTGCGGAGGGAGCGGATATGACCCTGCTCGAGGTCACGAGGCTCGGTGTGCGCCTGGGCGGGCGCGACATCCTGCGCGATGTCACCTTTGCCATCGGGCGGGGCGAACTGGTCGGCCTCATCGGTCCCAACGGCGCCGGCAAGACCACGCTGATGCGCGCGGCGCTGGGGCTGGCGCCATTCACCGGGCGCAGCTCGCTGGCCGAAATGCCGCCCTGGCCGCGCGCGCGCCAGGTCGCGTGGATGCCGCAATCGCGCGAGATCGCCTGGCCGGTGACGGTGGAAACCGTGGTGGCGCTGGGGCGCACACCGCATCTGGGGCGCTCGGGCCTGCCTGCCGCCGGCGACCGCGACCGCGTCGAGGCGGCGCTGGCGCGGATGGAGCTGAGCGCGCTGCGCCACCGCGCCGCCACGCATCTGTCGGGCGGCGAGCAGGCGCGCGTCCTGATCGCGCGCGCGCTGGCGCAGGAGACGCCGCTCCTGATGGCCGACGAGCCCATCGCGGGGCTCGATCCGGCGCACCAGATCACCACCATGCGGACCTTTGCCGCGCTCGCGGAACAGGGCCGGTCGGTGCTGGTCTCGCTGCACGATCTGGGACTGGCGGTGCGCCATTGCAGCCGCCTGATCATGCTGGGCAAGGGCGGGCTGGTCGCCGACGGCGCGCCGGCACAGGTGATGACGCCCGCGCGCCTGTCGGAGGTCTTCGGCATCACTGCCTGGTATGCCGATACCGAATACGGCCCGGTCTACCAGCCGCTCGAGGTGATCGGATGAGCGCAAAGACGCTACCCGCCGGGATGCGGCTGATTCCGCGCATGCGGCCTTGTCCGCGGATCGAGGCGGTCCGGGCCCGCCGCATGGGCCGACAATGACCCGCCCGGCGTGTCGAGACCGACCTGTTCGGGTCATCCGGCCGGAAAAATCACGACAAGGTTGATTGCGCCGGAAAACCGGCCCAACCTAGGCCACGCGCTGGAGGAGCGTGCGGAAATCTGGAGGGTTCCATGAAACTGAAACACCTGGCCCTGGCGTCGCTGGCCGCGACCGGCCTTGCCGCCGGCACGGCGCTGGCGGCGGGAACGATCACGGTCATCACGTCCTATCCCGATCTGATGACCGGCCCGATCGAGGCCGCCTTCGAGGCGGCCCATCCCGAATACAATCTCGAGATCCTGAACAAGAAGACCTCGGCCGGGGTGAAATACCTTCAGGAAATCGCCGGCGACAACACCGCCGACATCTTCTGGGCCTCGGCGCCCGACGCCTTCGAGGTCCTGAAGAATGGCGACCTCCTCGCCCGCGTCGAGATCGCCTCCGAAGGCATTCCCGAAAAGATCGGAGCCTATCCGCTCAACGATCCCGACGGGTATTATTTCGGCTTCGCCGCCGCCGGCTACGGCATCATGTGGAACGAACGCTACCTCAAGGCGCACGATCTGGAGCCCGCCCGCGAGTGGGAGGATCTGACCCGGCCGGAATATCACGGCCATGTCGGCATGTCGGCACCATCACGTTCGGGCACGACGCACCTGACCGTCGAGACCCTGCTGCAGGGCGACGGCTGGGACGAGGGCTGGGCCAAGTGGAAGTGGATCGCCGGCAACTTCGCCACCGTGACCGAGCGCAGCTTCGGCGTGCCCGACGGGGTCAACACCGGCAATTTCGGCCTTGGCATCGTGATCGACTTCTTCGGCTTTTCGTCCAGGGCATCGGGCTTTCCGGTCGATTTCGCCTATCCCACGATCACCGCGCTGGTGCCGGCCAACATCGCCGTGGTCAAGAACGCCCCCAACGCCCAGGGCGCCGTCGCCTTCATCGAATACCTGCTGACACCCGAGGGCCAGTCGGTGCTGCTCGATCCGGCGATCATGCGGCTGCCGATCAACCCCGGGACCTATGCCGAGGCGCCGGAAGGATTTCCCAACCCGTTCGAGGATTCGAGCATCGGCGCGACCGTGAAGTTCGACGTCGAGAAGTCGGGCGCGCGCTATAACCTCGTGAACTCGATGTTCGACGTGATGATCACCTACCGGCTCGACGATCTGCGCGCCGCCGTGGGCGCGATCCGAGGCGGCCGAGAAAAGGCACGCCGGCGGCGACAATGCCGAGGCCATGGCGCTCATTGCCGAGGCCCGCGGCCTGATCGAGGCCAACCCGATCGACGAGGCAAGAAGCCTCGATCCCGATTTCACCTCGGTCTTCACCAAGAAGCGCAAGAAGGCCACCGACACCGTCGAGGGCCGCCAGGCCGAGGTCGAGCGGGAATGGGATGCGATGGTGGTCGCAAACTACCGCCGCGCCCGCGAACTGGCCGACAAGGCCGCCGCCATGTGACCGGTCTGCCGGCCCGGACAGGGCCGGCAACGCCACCGCCCTCGCCGCCGCCGGATGGCGAGGGCATCCGCGCCCCCGGGGAAGGTGACACAGAATGCCCAGCCGTCATACCTCGCCCGTCCGCGGCGGCGGCGGAATCGCCGATCGCCTGCCGCGTTGGCTGGTGCCCAACCTGTCGGGCATGCATCTGGTCGCGGCCTTCATCGCGCTTTTGCTGATCGGGCTGCTGCTGGTGCCGGTGGCGCAGGTGATGATCGTCGCCTTCCAGAACCCCGCCACCGGGGCGGCGACGCTGAACAATTTCGTCGACTTCTTCCGCAGCGCGCTGTTTCGGGAAAGCTTCTGGAACTCGTTCTACGTCTCGGTGGTCTCGGTGGTGGTGGCGACCGCGATCGCGCTGCCGCTGGCCTATATCACCACGCGGTTCCATTTCGCCGGCTCCGCCCTGATCCAGAGCCTGGGCTTCATCCCGCTGATCATGCCGCCCTTCGTCGGCGCCGTGGCGATGCAGCTGATCTTCGGGCGCAACGGCACCGTCAACCTGCTGCTGCGCGAGCATCTGGGCTTCGACCTGCCCTTCATGGAGGGGCTGAACGGCGTCATCCTGGTGCAGTCGATCCACTATTTCCCGTTCATCCTGATCAACCTGTCGGCCTCGCTGCGCAACATCGACCGCTCGATGGAGGAGGCGGCGCAGAATCTCGGATCGCACGGGATGCGGCTGTTCCGGCGGATCGTCTTTCCGCTGGCGATGCCGGGCTACATCGCCGGGGCGGCGCTAGTCTTCATCAAGGTGTTCGACGATCTCGGCACGCCGCTGCTGCTCGACGTCAACAATATGCTGGCGCCGCAGGCCTATCTGCGGATTTCGTCGATCGGCATCAGCGACCCGATGGGATACGTCATTTCGGTCATCCTGGTGGTGTTCTCGGTGCTCTCGCTCTGGATCTCGTTCCTGTTCATGCGCGGGCGCGATTACGCCACCGTGCAGAAGGGCGGCGGCGGCATGGCCCGGCGCGAGCTCGGGCCGGCCGAAAAGGTGCTGGCCTACGCGGTGGTGATCTTCATCCTGCTGCTGGTCCTGACCCCGCATGTCGGGCTGATGCTGCTGTCGTTCGGCACGATCTGGTCGTTCGCGCCGCTGCCCGACGGCTATACGCTGCAAAACTACGTGGCGATGTGGGAGGGCTCGCGGATATTCATCATGAACACGCTGCTCTATGCCGGCATCGCCGCCACCGCCGACGTGATCCCGGGCGTCGCCATCGCCTATATCGTGCTGCGCACACGGATATTCGGGCGCCACGGGCTCGACTATCTCGCCACCGCCGCGCTCGCGGTGCCCGGCGTGGTGCTCGGGATCGGCTATCTGCGCACCTTCCACAGCCTCGATGTGCCGTTTGTCGGCAAGCCGCTGGCAAGCTGGTGGGTGGTGATCGTGCTGGCGCTGACGATCCGCCGGCTGCCCTATGCGCTGAGGGCCTGCATGGCGGCGCTGCAGCAGGTCAGCCTGGCGCTGGAGGAGGCCGCCGAAAGCCTCGGCGCGACCAGACGGCGCACCATCCACAAGATCGTCGTGCCGCTGATGAAGGGGGGGCTTCTGGCGGGGTTCATCACCAGCTTCGCCACCGCGGCGGTCGAGCTGTCGGCGACCATCATGCTGGTCGGCTCGAGCCGCGATGCGCCGCTCTCCTACGGTATCTACCTCTTCATGCAGACCCCCTCGGGGCGGGGCGCGGGCGCCGCGCTGGGCATGGTGGCCGTGGTGCTGGTCGCCATCGGCACGGTGATCACCCAGTTCGTCATCGAACGCGACAAGAAGACCAGGGCTTCGGGCGATCAGCGCTGAGGCAGGAGAAAGGAAAGCATGGCCCAGACCGGCATCACGATCGAAGACCTGCACCTGTCATTCGGCGACACCGATGTGCTGCGCGGCGTCGACCTCGACATCCGTCCCGGCGAGTTCTTCGCCTTTCTCGGCCCCTCGGGGTCGGGCAAGTCGACGCTCCTGCGCGCCATCGCCGGGTTCGGACCGCGCCCGCGCGGACGCATCCTCATCGGCGGGCGCGAGGTGCTCGATCTCGCCCCCTGGGCCCGCAATGTCGGCATGGTATTCCAGTCCTACGCGCTCTGGCCGCATATGAGCGTGCGCGACAACGTCGCCTTCGGCCTGCGCGAGCGGCGGGTACCGGCGCGCCAGATCAGGGACCGGGTCGATGCCGCGCTCGATCTCGTCGGGCTCGGGCATCTCGACGAGCGCATGCCCAACCAGCTTTCGGGCGGGCAGCAGCAGCGCATCGCGCTGGCGCGCACCATCGTGGTGGAGCCCGAGGTGCTGCTCCTCGACGAGCCGCTGTCGAACCTCGACGCCTCGCTGCGGGTGCAGATGCGGCGCGAACTGCTGGGGTTGCAGCGCAAGCTCGGGCTGACGACGATCTTCGTCACCCACGATCAGGAAGAGGCCAACACCACCTCGGACCGGATGGCGGTGCTCGATGGCGGCGTGATCCAGCAGATCGGCACCCCGCAGGAACTCTACGACCAGCCCGCCAACCTCTTCGTCGCCGGGTTTTTGGGCACCGCCAACATCTTCGAGGGCCGGATCGAGACCGATGGGGACGGTGTGCGCTTTCACACCCGCACCGGCGAGGTGCTGACACTGCCCGAAGCGGGCGGCGAGGGCGCCAACCTGGTCTTGCGTCCGCAGAACATCTCGATGACCCTGGCGCCGCGGGAAGGCGGGCTGAGGGGCGAGGTGCTGCACCGCGAATTCCTTGGCAGCCAGATCCGCTATCTGGTCAGGGCGGCGGGCACCGAGATCGTCGTCGACCAGAGCCACAGCGCCGGCCGGGACTGGTTCGAGACCGGCGCACAGGTCCATCTCGTGGTCAACACCGCGAGCGCGGTGGTTCTCTAGCAATTCAGCCCCAGAAAATCAGGAAGAAAAAGAATGCTCAAGGCACCCGATGTCTATCTGCTGCGTCATGGCGAAACCGTCTGGAACAAGGCCGGGCGCATCCAGGGGCGGATGAACTCCGACCTGACCGAACGCGGCCGCGAACAGGCCAGAACCCAGGCCGCGATCCTGCGCCGCGTCGGGCCCGACCTCGACGCGGTGGGCCGGTTCTGCAGCCCTCTCACGCGGACCCGCGAGACCGCCGCGCTGGCGCTCGGGGGGCGCGGCGTGACCATCGACGAGCGCCTGATCGAGATCGGCTGCGGTGACTGGGAGGGGCTGACCCCGACTGAGCGCGCGCGGCGCGACCCCGCCATCACGGCCCGCTGCAAGACCGATCTCGACCTCTATTTCAACGCGCCCGGCAGCGAGGGCCTGCCGGCGTTGCAGCAGCGCGTCGCGAGCTTTCTCGGCGATCTGACCGGCCCGGCGGTGATCGTCTCGCACAAGGTGGTGCTGATCGTCATGCGCGGCCTTCTGACCGGGCTGCCCGACGACCGCCTCGGCGAACTGGTCTCGACCCAGGGCACGGTCATCCATGTCGCAAGGGGCGCGGAACGCCATCACGAATGAGCGCCGGCGCGGCCTGCCGGCAACCGGCCTCAGCCGGCCTCCCGGACCTGCCAGAAGACCTCGAAGCCGGGGTCGAACACCGTCACCGGCCCATCGCCGGTGGCAATCCGCGCGGGCCAGCGGGCAGGGGTGTCGCGCCGCTCCAGCGTGATCGTGCCCTCGTTGACCGGGAGCCCGTAAAAGGCGGGCCCATGGCGGCAGGCGAACCCTTCGAGCCGGTCGAGCGCGTCCTCCTCCTCGAAGACATGCGCGAGGATCGCCAGCGCATTGGGCGCGGTGAAACAGCCGGCACAGCCGCAGGCCGCCTCTTTCGCCGCGTCCGGGTGCGGCGCGCTGTCGGTGCCCAGAAAGAACCGCGCATCGCCCGAGACGGCGGCGGCGCGCAGCGCCAGGCGGTGCGCCTCGCGCTTGGCCACCGGCAGGCAGTAGTAATGCGGCCGGATGCCGCCTGCCAGGATGTGGTTGCGGTTGATCACCAGGTGATGAACCGTGAGCGTCGCCGCAAGGCCCGTGTCGTGGGCGCGCACATAGTCGACGCCCTCGCGGGTGGTGACGTGTTCCAGCACCACCCGCAGCCCCGGCGTGGCTCGGCGCAGGGGGTCGAGCACGCGCTCGATGAAGACCGCCTCGCGGTCGAAGATGTCGACCTCCGGATCGGTTACCTCGCCGTGCACGCAAAGCGGGATGCCGGCACCGGCCATTGCCTCGAGCACTCCGCGAACCCGGTCGAAATCGGTCACCCCCGAGGCCGAATTGGTGGTCGCCCCGGCGGGGTAGAGCTTGACCGCGGTGACGATGCCGTCGGCGTGGGCGCGGACCACGTCGGCGGGGTCCGTCTCTTCGGTCAGATAGAGTGTCATCAGCGGCGTGAAATCGCGGCCCTCGGGGCGCGCGGCGAGGATGCGCTCGCGGTAGGCGGCGGCCTCTGCGCCGGTCACCACCGGCGGCACGAGGTTGGGCATGATGATGGCGCGGGCGAAATCGCGCGCACTTTCGGAACAGACGGCCGCCAGCATGGCGCCGTCGCGCAGATGCAGGTGCCAGTCGTCGGGGCGGGGCAGGATCAGGTGGCGGGTCATGCGCCGGGCTTACACGGTCGCGCGGCCGCAGGCCAGAGGGCTCAGGCCCCGTCGTCGGCGCCGTCTTCGCCGGGCGTGTCGTCGAGCGCGGCCAGCGCGGCCGCGTGCGCCTTGCGGAAGGGCCGGGCGTTGCGCCGCCCGAGCACCGAGTCGCACAGCATCAGCACCAGCCTGTGCCGGCCGGCATACTGCAGATGCTGCAGCAGGGAGAACTGATAGGCCGCGTAGTCCTGCCGCTTGCGCAAAAGCCTTGCCAGGCCGGTTTCGGTCAGCTTGTCCGAGCTGAGCCGCGCCAGCATCCGGTAGAGCACCTGCATGCCCATGAAAGCGGCTTCGAGATCGGGCCCGCAGAAACGCGCGCGCGCGCGCATCACGTTGGGACGGGTGAAGAGCGCCGCATGCATGGCGTCGAGTTCGTCGCGCGGGTCGTAGATCACCACCGCCCGGTCGGCGGCGTCCAGCATGTCGGGCGCATAGCCGAAACGCGAGGTGAAATCGGTCCGCCGCATGTGGCGGAAACGGTCGTCCCATTCGGTCACCCGCGGGTCGAGCGTGGCCTGCGGCTGCAACGCCAGCACCCGCGCGCCGGGTGCTGCCACCGAATAGGCGGCGGCGGCATAGCCGCCGGGCCCCGCGCCGTAAAAAGATCACCTGCCCGAATTCCTCGAAGAAGCCGTCGTCGATCAGCCGGTCGAAGAACCCCCAGACGCGGGGGTCGCGAAACCAGGTGTCGCCATCGCTCACCAGCGACAGCTGCGACCAGCCCAGCGCCTCCATCAGCTCCCAGCCAACGGGATGCGCCCGGCCCGAGCGCGCCCGGATCGCATCGATGCTCTCGAAGGCCACCAGCAGCACCGGCCCTTTCTCGACGAACACGGCCGCATGCCGCCGGCCCAGCCGCTCGGCAAAGCCGTTCTCGCCGGGCACCCCTGGCGATCCCTTCGCACCAGCCGTCCCAGCCGAGCCCGCTCAGGTCGGTCGTCAAGGGGCTCACGCTCTGCTGCATCCTGCTCGATCCTCGTCGGTTGATCCCTGACCGCTTGGCCGCGGTTCTGTCAGGCTCCCGAGTGTGGCCGCGAAACAGGGCGAAACTTTGGAATTTCCATGGGCTTTCTGGACGGATGGCGCGCCACATTCGGGCCTTGCGGGCCTTGACGGCGGCCAGGGGGCATGCAGGTAGTTGGGCACACAACACGCAGAGGCCGGCATGACATCCATCACTTCCATCGACGACGTGCAGGCGATGCTGGCGGGGCAGGATTACGTCTGCGGCCGCGCGCTCGGTACCGTGGTCTTTCTCGCGCTGCGCCTCGGCAAGCCGCTCTTTCTCGAGGGCGAGGCCGGCACCGGCAAGACCGAGATCGCCAAGGCGCTGGCCGCCGGGCTCGGGCGGCGGCTCATTCGCCTGCAATGCTACGAGGGGCTCGACGCCGCCAGCGCCGTCTACGAATGGAACTTCGCCGAGCAGATGATCGCGATCCGCGCCGCCGAGGCCTCGGGCGGGGTCGACCGCGAGGCGCTGAAGGACGAGCTTTTCACCGAGGAGTTCCTGATCGAGCGCCCGCTCCTGCAGGCGATGCGGCCGCAATCGGGCGGCGCGCCGGTGCTGCTCATCGACGAGGTCGACCGCACCGACGAGCCGTTCGAGGCGTTCCTGCTGGAGGCGCTCAGCGATTTCCAGGTCACCATTCCCGAGCTCGGCACCATCCGCGCGCCCGAGCCGCCGATCGTGGTCCTGACCTCCAACCGCACCCGCGAGGTCCATGACGCGCTAAAGCGGCGCTGCCTCTATCACTGGGTCGACTACCCCGACTTTGCCCGCGAGATCGAGATCCTTCACGCCCGCGCGCCCGAGGCGGCCGAGAGCCTAAGCCGCGAGGTGGTGGCCTTCGTGCAGGCGCTGCGCACCGAGGATCTGTTCAAGAAGCCGGGCGTGGCCGAGACCATCGACTGGGCCAAGTGCCTGCTGGCGCTCGACGTCATCGACCTCAGCCCCGAGGTGATCGCCGACACCCTGGGCGCGATCCTGAAATACCAGGACGACATTGCCCGGCTGCAAGGCTCCGAGGCGGCGCGCATCCTGGCCGAGGCGCGGGCCTACCTGGAAACCGCATGATGCTTCATCTTGCCGAAAATACTCTGGGGGTTTGGGGGTGAAACCCCCAAGCACGACACATGGCTGAGCTGGTCCCCCTCGTTCTGCCGGAAAACCCCCGGCTGGCCGAGAACATCGTCCATTTCGCGCGCGCGCTGCGCGCGGCCGGGCTGCCGGCGGGGCCGGGGCGGGTGATCGACGCGATCCGCGCGGTCGAGGCGGCGGGTTTCACCTCGCGGCGCGATTTCTTTCACACGCTCCAGGCCTGTTTCATCACCCGGCCCGAACACCGGACGGTCTTTGCCCAGCTCTTTCGTCTCTACTGGCGCGATCCGCGCTACATGGAACACATGATGGCGATGATGCTGCCGGCGATCCGCGGCGTGCAGGAAGAGCGCGCCGCCGAGGCCGGCGAGCGGCGCGCGGCCGAGGCGCTGCTCGACGGGATCGAGCGCGATCTGCCTGCCCCCGAGGGGGCGACGAGGATGCGGTGATCGAGATCGACGCCGCCCGCACCATGTCGGGCGAGGAACGGCTCCGGACCCTCGATTTCGAGCAGATGAGCACCGCCGAGATCGCCGAGGCCAAGCGCATGCTCGCGCGCCTTGCGCTGCCGGTGAAACCGCTGCCCTCGCGCCGGGGCGAGGCCAGCCCCACGGGCCGGCGGATCGACGCGCGCCGCACCCTGCGCGCCGTCATGCGCCGGGGCGGCGAGATCGGGCGCATCCACCGTGCCCGCCCGCGCCCGCGCTGGCCCGCCCTGGTGGTGCTGTGCGACATCTCGGGCTCGATGAGCCAGTACAGCCGCATGGTGCTGCATTTCCTGCACGCGGTGGCCAATCAGAAGGGCGCGGGCTGGGCGAGGGTGCACGCCTTCACCTTCGGCACGCGGCTTACGAACATCACCCGGCATCTGGCCACGCGCGACGTGGATGTCGCGCTCGCCGCCGCCGGCCGGCAGGCGCAGGACTGGGAGGGCGGCACCCGCATCGGCGACTGCCTGCATGCCTTCAACCGCGACTGGTCGCGCCGGGTGATGGGGCAGGGCGCGGTGGTTCTGCTGATCACCGACGGGCTCGATCGCGGCGATCCGGCGCGGCTGGCCCGCGAGATCGAGCGGCTGCATCTCTCGGCGCGCCGCCTGATCTGGCTCAACCCGCTCCTGCGGTGGCAGGATTTCGCACCCAGGGCGCAAGGCATCAAGGTAATGCTGCCCCATGTCGACAGCTTCCGTGCCGGGCACTCCATCGCCACGCTGGAGGAGTTGGCCGAGGCGATTTCGCGCCCCGACGACACGGGCGAAAAAGCCCGCCTGCTGGCCGCGCTCTGAGGCGGAAACCCGCCGACCGCCGACCGTTCCCGGCCGCCCGCAGTGTTGAAACGGGCGCCATCACCCCTAGATCGTGACCCCAGGAGATTGGACACATGACCAGACGCATCCTGACATCGGGCACCGCGCTGACGATGTCGCTGGCGCTCGCCCTTCCGGCGATGCCGGTCGCGCAGACCGCCGACGTGCCGCCCTGCGAGAACCCTCAAGGCAAGCTCTGGACCGATATCATCGGCCCCGACGACTATGCCGTTGGGACCGGCTACGAGCTGCCCGACGCGGACATGCGTCCGGGCGTCGCGGATGCAAGGCTCGCGCCCGGCCAGAGCGTTTGCGTGATCGCGCTGCCGGATGCGCGGTTCTTTGTTGCCGGCCCGCACGACGCCGCCGGCCGGGTGGTGGTCCAAAAGCGCGACGTCGTGGCCGCGGCCATGCGGGCGGGCCTGCAAGTGGGCGACCGGCAGGTCGAGGGCTCGCGCAGCAGCTGCAGGACGCGGCTGATGCGTTGCCGCAGCCGCAGGCGGCGCCCGAGCCCGACCAGCAGCAACAGGAACAGCCGGAACAGGCGCAGCCGGAACCGGCGCAGGCGTTGCAGCCGCAAGACGAGCCGCAGCAGGCACAGGAACAGCAGGCACCGGAGCAGCAGGCACCGGAACAGCCGCAACAGCAACAACCGGCGCAGACGCGCCCGCAGCAGGCGCAGGAACTTCTGCGCGAGCAGGCGCAGCAGCAACTCGACGCACTGAAAGGACACATGCAGGACCAGCAGGCGCGGCAAGAGCGGGCGCGTCAGGATCTGGCGGACGCGCTCGCCGCGCAACGGGGCGAGACCCGGAACAACTCCCTGAACAAGATCAGGAGGTTGGCCAGCAGGATACCGCCGCCAGCACCGACGCCGCCAACACCGGCGTCGAGGCCGAGGCCGCCGCCGGGGACGGCGCCGGGGTCGAGGTCGAGACCGATACCGTGACCGAGGCCGACACCCGATCGAGCGCCGAGGATTTCGCCACCTCGGTGACCGGCCGGTGCGCGAGGATGCGCGCCTGCAGATCCGTCAGGGCGACGATCGCGGCATGAGCAATTTCGAGAAATTCGCGCTTGGCGCGCTCGGGGCGCTGGTGGTGGGCCAGATCCTCGACAGCGGCGAAAAGGTGGTGTCCAATTCCGGCGACCGCGTGGTCGTGCAACGCGGTGACGGCGATTACGAGGTGCTCAAGGACGACGACGCGCTGTTGCGCCGCCCCGGCACCGAGATCACGACCGAACGCTTTTCCGACGGCTCCAGCCGCGAGACGATGAGGCGGCGCGATGGCACCAGGGTGGTCACCATCAAGGCCGCGGACGGCCAGGCGCTGCGGCGCACACGCATCCTGCCCGGCGGCCGCGAGGTGGTGCTCTTCGACGACACCAGGCGCGCCCAGCCGGTCGATCTCTCCGATCTGCCGCGCCACCGCCACCGCGCCGTCGACCTCGACGCAACCGATCCCGATCAGCTGCGCGCGGCGCTGGCCGCGGCCGAGGCGCGCGATGTCGGCCGGCGCTTTTCGCTCCAGCAGATCCGCCAGATCCGCGCCGTGCGCGAGCTGGTGCCGGTGATCGAACTCGATGCCATCACCTTCGACACCGATTCGGCGGCGATCCGCCCCAGCGAGGCCGACGAGCTGCGCGATCTCGGCGTCGTCATGCAGCGGATGATCGAGCGCAACCCCCGGGAGGTGTTCTGGTCGAAGGCCACACTGACGCGGTCGGGCGCGCCAGCTACAACCTCGCGCTGTCGGACCGGCGGGCGGAATCGGTGGCGCTGGCGCTGACCGAGTATTTCGACGTCCCGCCCGAGAACATGGTGGTGCAGGGGTATGGCGAATCGAACCTCAAGGTGCTGACGCCCGGGCCCGAGCGCGAGAACCGCCGCGCCACCGTGCGACGGATCACGCCGCTGCTCTATTCCGCCGACGCGCGGTAGCAACGCACGCAGCCGCGCCCGGCCGGCCGAATGGCCGCGCGCCACTCCTTGTCGCGCCGCCGGCGTCGGCCTAGGTGCCGGAGACGGGCGGGCGCGCGCATTTCGCGTTTGTAACCGCCCGCGGCGCGCGCCATCATGCGCGCCGGGAGGCGGATCATGGACCGATTTGACGACATTCCCGAAACCGCGCTGGCGTGGCACCGTGCCGGCAAGGGCGCGGCGCTGGCTACCGTGGTGCAGACCTGGGGCAGCGCCCCGCGCCGGGTCGGCAGCCAGCTGGCGATTTCCGGCGAGGGCGAGATCGCGGGCTCGGTCTCGGGCGGGTGCGTCGAGGGCGCGGTGGTGGCCGAGGCGCTCGACGCGATCGAGGGCGCGCGTCCGGTGATGCTGGAATACGGCGTCAGCGACGGCGACGCCTTTGCCGTCGGGCTGGCCTGCGGCGGCACCATCCGGGTGCTGGTCGAGCCGGTGGGCGCGGTGATGCCCGAGGCGGTGCTGGCCGAGCTGGTCGCCGCCCGCGCCGCGCGCGAGCCGGTGGCCTATGTCACCGGCCTCGACGCAGACCGCCGGCTGGAGCGCACCGGCCATGCCGAGCGCTTTCGCATGGACCGATCCGGTTTCGAGGAGGACGGCGAGAGCTTCGTCGCCATCCACAACCCGCCGCTGCGGCTGATCGTGGTGGGGGCGGTGCATATCGCGCAGGCGCTGGTGCCGATGGCCCATATCGCCGGCTTCGATCCGGTGATCGTCGACCCGCGCGAGAGCTTTGCCAGCGCCGACCGCTTTCCCGGCGAGCGGCTGATCCACGACTGGCCCGACGAGGCGCTGCGGGCGGTGGGGGTGGACGCGCGCACGGCGCTGGTGCTGCTGACCCACGACCCCAAGCTCGACGATCCGGCGCTCGAGGTGGCGCTGGCGGCCGAGTGTTTCTACATCGGTGCGCTGGGCTCGACCCGCACCCACGGCAAGCGGGTCGAACGGCTGACCTCGCGCGGGCTGAGCGAGGAACGGATCGCGCGCATTCACGCCCCCATCGGACTTGATATCGGCGCCGCCGGCCCGGCCGAGATCGCGGTCTCGATTCTGGCCGAGATGCTTCGGGTGCTGAGGCGGGGGGCATGAGGTTCGGTGCCGTCCCCGTGGCCGGGGCGGAGGGGGCGATGCTGGCGCATTCGGTCCGGCTGCCGGGCGGGAAACTCCGCAAGGGCCATGTGCTGACGGCGGCGGATATCGACGCGCTCGCCGCCGCCGGGGTGGCGGAGGTGGTGGTCGCGCGTCTCGATCCCGGAGACATGGACGAAGACGCCGCCGCGCTGGCGGTGGCCGGGGCGCTGCCCGACGGTTCCGGGGGGTGCGGCTTGGCGCGCCCTTCACCGGGCGGGTGAACCTTCTGGCCGAGGGCCCGGGGGTGGCGCTGATCGACGCGACGCGGATCGACGCGGCCAATGCCATCGACGCGATGATCACCGTGGCGACGGTGCCGCCCTTCCATCAGACGCACGCGCGCGGCATGCTCGCCACCGTCAAGATCATCGCCTATGGCGTCGCCGGCGACGCGGTGGCGCGCGCGGCGCGGGCGGCGCGCGGCGCGATCGGGCTGGCGCGGCCGGTTTACGCGACCGCCACGCTGATCGTCACCGACATCCCCGGAGGGCCGGGGCTGAAGGGAACGGACGCGATCGAGGCGCGCGTCACCGGGCTCGGCATGCGCCTTTGCGAGACCCTGCGCGTGGCACATGACGAGGCGGCGCTCGCGGACGCGATCGCAGCGGCGGCGGGCGAGATGGTGCTGATCCTCACCGGCTCGGCCACGTCCGACGCGGCCGATACCGCGCCGGCCGCGCTGGTCCGTGCCGGCGGGCGCGTGGAGCGATTCGGCATGCCGGTCGACCCCGGCAACCTGCTCTTTCTGGGCGAGTTGGGACACAAGCCGGTGATCGGCCTGCCCGGCAGCGCCCGCTCAAAGGTGCTGCACGGGGCCGACTGGGTGCTTTCAAGGGTGGCCTGCGGGCTGACGGTGCGCTCCACCGACATCGCCGGCTGGGGCGTGGGCGGGCTGCTCAAGGAAATTCCGACCCGCCCGCAGCCGCGCCAGCGCGGCGGTTAGGGCCGCCGGCAAGAAGAACAAAAAATACCGGGTTCTCAACCGGGCGGGAGCATGCTTAAGTCGGGACAGCCAAATCACATATTCGCTAAACGGGAGGAGCCAATGCCGAAGGTCAGCATGACCGTGAATGGCAAGTCAGCGTCGGGAGACGTCGAAGGACGCACGCTGCTTGTCGAGTTCATCCGCGAAACCCTGGGGCTAACCGGCACGCATGTGGGCTGCGACACCAGCCAGTGCGGCGCCTGCGTGGTCCATGTCGACGGGCAGGCGGTGAAGTCCTGCACCATGTTCGCCGCCGAGGCCGAGGGCGCGGAGGTGACCACCATCGAGGGCATGGCCGGCGCCGACGGCACGCTGCACCCCATTCAGCAGGCGTTCCAGGACCATCATGGCCTGCAATGCGGCTATTGCACGCCGGGCATGGTGATGTCGGCGGCCGCACTCCTGGCCGACAACCCCAAACCCGGCGAGGCCGAGATCCGCGACTATCTCGAGGGCAATATCTGCCGCTGCACGGGGTATCACAACATCGTCAAGGCGATCATGGCGGCCTCCGGGCAGGATGTCGGCCGGATCGCGGCGGAATGAGCGGGCAAATTGACTGAAGGGATGATGTCATGAGAATTCCGGGCGCCAGGAAAATAAGTCTGCTGGCCGGGCTGGGCTGGTTGGCGGCGGCAGGCATGGTCCAAGGCCGAGAGCTTCGACACCGTCGAACTGGGACTGACTCACGACCGCGAAACCTGCATGAGCAAGGCCGAATACGTCCTGTTCAGCTACAAGAACAGCAATGGCGCCGGCAATGTCTCGCGCGCCAACTGGGTCGTCTACGGGTGGGATCTGCGCCCGGGCGACCAGGACGTTGTGATCATGTGCCCCATCGTCAATGGCGTGGTCGACGCCTTCCTTGTGGTGCACAGCGAAGGGACCGAAAGCAACCGCGACTACACCGTCGACGAGATACGACGGCTTTGGGATCAATGACGCCGGTGACGGCGATCTGACGGGGGCCGGCGCGGCCGGCCCGGAAAAATCAAGGGAGGAAGGACATGCCCGCAGATGGAGGCATCGGCGCCGCGACCAAGCGGCGCGAGGACGTGCGGTTCCTGACCGGAACCGGCAACTATACCGACGACATCAACATGCGCGGTCAGGCCTATGTGCATTTCCTGCGCTCGGACGTGGCGCATGGGCGTATCAAGGGCATCGACACCGCCGAGGCGGCGGCGATGCCGGGGGTGATCCGCATCTTTACCGGCGCCGATTTCGAAGGCGTGGGCAGCATCCCCTGCGGCTGGCAGGTGACCGACCGGCACGGCCAGCCGATGCAGGAGCCCGCGCACCCGGTGCTGGCGCAGGGCAAGGTGCGCCATGTCGGCGACCCGATCGCGGCGGTGGTGGCCGAGAGCCGCGCCGAGGCCCGCGACGCCGCCGAGGCGATCGCTGTCGATATCGAGGAACTGCCGGCGGTCGTCGACATGAAGGCGGCGCTCGACGATGGTGCGCCCAAGGTGCATGACGACCTCACCTCGAACCTCTGCTACGACTGGGGTTTTGTCGAGGACAACCGCGAGGCGGTCGATGCCGCGATCAAGGGCGCGGCCCATGTCACCACGCTCGAACTCGTCAACCAGCGCCTTGTGGCCAACGCGATGGAGCCGCGCGTCGCGCTCGGCGACTACAACCGCGCCAGCGACGACAGCACGCTTTACACCACCTCGCAGAACCCCCACGTCATCCGCCTGCTGATGGGCGCCTTCGTGCTCGGCATCCCCGAGCACAAGCTGCGGGTGGTCTCGCCCGATGTCGGCGGCGGTTTCGGCTCGAAGATATTCCACTACGCCGAAGAGGCGTTCGTGACCTTCGCCGCCAAGGCGCTGAACCGCCCGGTCAAGTGGACCGCCAGCCGGTCGGAGGCGTTCATCTCCGACGCGCAGGGGCGCGACCATGTCACGAAAATCGAACTGGCGCTCGACGCCGACAACAATTTCGTCGCCATCCGGACCGCGACGCTGGCCAACATGGGGGCGTATCTGTCGACCTTCGCCCCCTCGGTGCCGACCTATCTGCATGGCACCCTGATGGCCGGGAACTACAAGACCCCCAACATCTACGTCAACGTCAAGGCGGTCTTTACCAACACCGTGCCGGTGGATGCCTATCGCGGCGCCGGGCGCCCGGAGGCGAGCTTTCAGATCGAACGGGTGATCGACAAGGCCGCGCGCGAGTTGGGCGTCGATCCGATCGCGCTCAGGCGACAGAACTTCGTCACCGAGTTTCCCTATGCCACCCCGGTGGCGGTGGAATACGACACCGGCGACTATGTCGCGACGATGGACAAGCTCGAGGAGATCGCCGACATCAAGGGCTTTGCCGCGCGCCGCGCCGCAAGCGAAAAGCGCGGCATGCTGCGCGGCTTCGGCGTCAACTGCTATATCGAGGCCTGCGGCATCGCGCCTTCGGCGCTGGTGGGGCAGCTGGGCGCGCGCGCGGGGCTCTATGAGAGCGCCACCGTGCGGGTGAACGCCACCGGCGGGATCACCGTGATGACCGGCTCGCACAGCCACGGGCAGGGGCACGAGACCAGCTTTGCCCAGGTCGTGGCCGAAATGATCGGGATCGACGCGAACATGGTCGAGATCGTGCATGGCGACACCGCGAAGGTGCCGATGGGCATGGGAACCTACGGGTCGCGCAGCCTCGCGGTGGGCGGCTCGGCGATGGTGCGCGCCACCGAGAAGATCATCAACAAGGCCAGGAAGATCGCCGCCCACCTGATGGAGGCCAGCGAGGCCGACATCGAACTCAAGGACGGCAAGTTCTCGGTCGCGGGAACCGACAAGTCGGTGGCCTGGGGGACGTGACATTGGCGGCCTATGTGCCGCACAACTACCCCCTCGACGAGATCGAGCCGGGGCTCGAGGAGACCGCCTTCTACGATCCCTCGAACTTCACCTACCCCTCCGGCGCCTATGCCTGCGAGGTCGAGGTCGACCCCGAGACCGGCAAGGTCACCATCGAGCGCTTTTCGGCGGCCGACGATTTCGGCAACATCGTCAACCCGATGATCGTCGACGGCCAGGTCCATGGCGGCATCGGCCAGGGTATCGGCCAGGCCCTGCTGGAACACTGCGTCTACGACGAGAACGGCCAGCTCGTCACCGGCTCCTACATGGATTACGCCATGCCGCGCGCCGATGACGTGCCGTTCTACACCGTCGACCATTCCTGCGCCACGCCCTGCACCCACAACCCGCTGGGGGTGAAGGGCTGCGGCGAGGCCGGCGCCATCGGTGCGCCGACGACGGTGGTCAACGCGGTGATCGACGCGCTGCAATCGGGCGGCCACAAGGTCGACCATATCGACATGCCGGTCTCGCCCTCGCGGGTCTGGGAAGCGATGCAGGGCTAAGGAGGAAGAAGCAATGTATGCATTCGAACTGGAACGTCCCTCCACGCTCGCCGACGCGGTCGCCGCGCTCTCGGGCGGGGAGGCGCAGCCGCTCTCGGGCGGGCAGACCCTGATCCCGACGCTCAAGCAGCGCCTGGCGAGCCCCGGCAAGCTGGTGAGCCTCACCGGCATCAAGGAGCTGCGCGGCATCCGCCTCGACGATGCCGGACAGCTCGCGGTCGGCGCGGCCACCCCGCATGTGCAGGTGGCGGCGCAGGATCACTATCCGGCGCTGGCGCATCTGGCCGCCAATATCGGCGACCCGGCGGTGCGCAACCGCGGCACCATCGGCGGCAGCCTCGCCAACAACGACCCCTCGGCGTGCTATCCCGCCGCCGCGCTGGGCTCGGGCGCCACCATCGTCACCAACACCCGCGAGATCAAAGCCGACGACTATTTCACCGGGCTGTTCGATACCGCGCTCGAGGAGGGCGAGATCATCACCGAGGTCCGGTTTCCGGTGCCCCGGCGCGCGGCTTACGCCAAGTTCGAACAGCCCGCCTCGCGCTTTGCGCTGGTCGGCGTCTTCGTGGCGCAATACGCGCAGGGCGTGCGCGTGGCGGTCACCGGCGCGTCGGAAGGCGGCGTGTTCCGCTGGGCCGAGGCCGAAAAGGCGCTCGCGGCGGATTTCTCCGCGGATGCGCTGTCGGGGCTTGCGCTCGACGGTGCGGGCATGATCGCCGACCTGCACGGCTCCGGGGCCTACCGCGCGCATCTGACAGGCGTCATGACGCGCCGCGCGGTGGCCGCGGCCGGCTGACACGAACGGGGCGAAGCGGTTGAAAGGGTCGGGGGCAGCACCGCCTCCGGCCCTTCTTCTGTTCCGGAAATATCCCGGGGTGAGCCCCGGATCACATCCGGGGCGAGGGGCGGAGCCCCTGATCTACGCCCCCGGCCAGAGCCCCGGCTCGGCGATCTCGATCGAATTTCCCGCCGGGTCGCGGAAATAGATCGAACGGGCGCCGTTCGGCCAGTCGAAATCGGCCTCGATCGGGTGGCCTGCCGCCTCCAGCCGCGCGCGCCAGTGCCCGATCTCGTCGCGGCTGGCGGCGAAACACAGATGCCCGGGGCCATGCGCGCCGTGCGCGGGCACCGGCAGGCGCGGGTTCGATCCGCCCCTGATCGTGGCGTCGGGGTCGAAGATCAGCAGGATCGTCCGCCCGACCCGGTAAAAAGACGTGCCGGTTCTTGACCCGGGCAACCTCTTTGAGCCCCATCACCCCGCCGTAGAACGCGACGGCGGCATCGAGATCGCGGGCATAGAGCGACGCTTCCAGAATATCGCCCAAAGACGGGGCCGCGGGCAGGTTCTCGGTGTTGGTCATGGTGCCATCCTGACGCCGCCTTGCGGGCTCGGAAACCCCGCCGCCGGCCCGGCGCCGGCGGTCACGCCGGGCAGGTGCGCGCACCACGGTATATTCCGCACATATATGGTCTTGTCAGGCCCGATACACGTTTTATAGTGGGCGCGAACAAGGGGTGGATCGTCCATCCCGGACCGGGTCAGACGAGGTGCAAGTCCCATCCCGATCGGGCAGGGAACAGGACGCTGATGGACGGCGATTTCAGAACCGAATTCGTGCGCGAACCCTTCACGCTGAAGCAGCACCCGGCGCTGGTCCTGAATGCGGATTACCGGCCGCTCTGCTACTATCCCCTGTCGCTCTGGCCGTGGCAGGACGCGATCAAGGCGGTGTTTCTCGACCGGGTCGACGTGGTGGCCGAGTACGACTACACGGTGCGCAGCCCAAGCACCGAGATACGCATCCCCAGCGTCATCGTGCTCAGGGACTACGTCAAACCCCAAAAGCGCGTGGCCTTCACGCGTTTCAATCTTTTTCTCAGGGACGAATTCCGCTGCCAGTACTGCGGCTCCAGGGGCGATCTGACCTTTGACCATGTCGTGCCGCGGGCCCGCGGCGGGATCACGAGCTGGGAAAACGTCGT
Source organism: Roseovarius sp. (assembly GCA_027493545.1). GTDB lineage: Bacteria > Pseudomonadota > Alphaproteobacteria > Rhodobacterales > Rhodobacteraceae > Roseovarius. Next base: position 500,345 of record JAOSKR010000002.1, read on the forward strand.
CGCCGCCTGCGCCCGCTGCAACCTCAGGAAGGGCGCCAGAACCCTGCGCCGGGCCGGCATGAGCCTGCGCCGCCCCCCGCGCGCGCCGGCGGCGGAGGAGTTGCGCAACATGGGCCGCAAGTTTCCGCCCAACCACCTGCACGAAAGCTGGATCGACTTCCTCTACTGGGATGCCGAGCTGGAAGCATAGGCGACCGGATCCCGAGGACGAGGGGCGGGTTTCGCGGGGCTCTGTCAGAGCGCGCGTTGTTCGCTGCGCAGGTTGCGCGTCATCTCCACATAGGCCGCAAGCCCGGCCCACAGGCTGTCCCCGATGGTCGTCGCCGGCGTCATCGCCGCCATCATGCCGTCGGTCAGCGGGTCCGGCAGGCGCTCGTCCGCGCTCGGGCGGAGGCCGGTCAAAGGTCCGGTTGCCGCAATGGCGGCAGCGCCGGTCATCGTCGCCTGCCGGGCGCGCGGTACGGCCAGCGTCAGGCGCGGGGTGCTCGCAGGGCAGCGCGGCCGGCTGGTCGGGGCGGAATATGGGGGAAAGAGTTCGTCGAAATCGGCATCGCAGATCATCATCGGTCGGTTCCTCCGGTGTTCAGTGGCGTGCGTGAGCGGGGTGGCGTCGGGGTGGTGTCGCGCCGCCCCGCGGGCGGGCGCGACGGTTGCGTCCTGCCCGCGCCGCTCAGGCCGCGCAGACCCGCTCGCCGGCATCGGTGTCCGGCGTGCGGACTGCGGGGCCGGCGGGCTCATCCCGAGTTCGCGGTCGCTGAACCCTGCCACGAGGATGGGTATCTCGCTGCGGTAGAGCCCGATATCGCGCAAGGTCCTGTCGTTGAGGGCCTCCAGCGGCGACGATCTGGCGGCGCCGGCGCTCTCTGACCGTGGCCGTGATCCAGCGGCGCGAGAAACCCGTCGCCGGTGCGCGGATCGCGTGGCAAGGGCGCGCCGGTTGGACTGGCTGTTTCGGTGGTGGACAACGTAGGATGCATGTCATTTCCCCATCTTGTAGAGGTGATCGGGACCACGGCGGTGGTGTCCGCGTCGCCCGCGCATCCCGCGACGGGGCCGCGTGTGGGCGACATGGGGCGGCGTGACGCCTGCCGTCCCTGTGAGTCTGGTTTCGAAAGAACGAGCGAACCCCCGTGGCGCGGGCGGCCTGAACGGCCGGCCCCGCCCGGGGTCAGAGGCGGTTCAGAAGATTTCCCGCGAAGCGCGGGAACCTCGTATGAGGGCCGAACGTCGTCATGCCTCTGATGTGGGGCGGCGCGCCGCGCTTTTCAATGGCGTACGCGCGGGGTGCGACCTTTCGGCGCGAAACCGCCCGAAATGCGCCTCCGGGCGGGTGTCATGGGCCGGCCGGCCTTGAAGATTGACGAACGCTTCTCAGCGCCTATCTCTGAGTCATGATGGCGCATCAGGATCATACGCGATTTCTCTTGCTGACCCGCCCGTAGCCCCGGGCGGTTTAGGCGCGTTCGCGCCTTCCTGACCCCCGGGGCGCCGATCACTCCGTCACAATCCGCGATCACGTACTTAAAAGGGACAAGGCGGCCCGTATCCGCCGCGCGTTGGACCATGACCGAGATTTCCTGTCGGCCGGACGTCACGGGTGCCGCCGCCCATCATTCAGCCGGGGCGGCGCGCCGCCCGCCGCAGCGCTCGGATAACCCGGCGCGGCCGCACCCGGCCGGGCCCAGAACGAAGGACAGCATGACATGACGGCCCCGATGACCAAACCCGTGACCAGAAAGGCAACCCGGATGCCGCGCATCGTGATCAGCGCCAAGGAGCTGGCTCATATCGAAGCCCTGGCCGAGGGCGCGATGGAGCGCAATCCCACGCTTGCCAACCGGCTGCTCGGACGAGATCGGCCGCGCCCGCATTGTCGCGGCCGCGAAGATGCCCGCCGACGTGATCGGCATCGGCAGCACCGCTACCTACCGCAACGACACCACCGGGCAGGAGCGGTCGGTGACGCTCGTCTCACCCCGAGGATGCCGATATCGCGCGCCAGCGCGTGTCGGTGATGACGCCGATCGGCGTGGCGCTTCTGGGGCTGGCCGAGGGCGCGTCGTTTCACTGGGACACGCGCGACGATCAGCGCCGGACGCTGACCGTGATCCGCGTCGAACAGCGCCGCAGCCGCGGGCGGATGATCGCTTGCCGCCCGTGTGCAAACGGAGCGATCCGATGACAAGCCGCCCCGGGGAGGGTCTGCCGATGAGGTGACGGTGTCCGCGCCGGCCGCCCGCCCTGGGAAACGCGAGCGCCACGGCAAGCCGCCGCGCCCGTGGTCCGAACCTTCGAGCGGAGCAGTGTGATGATCGGGTCAAGAGAAGCCGTATCTTTGCCCGAGTTGCAAGGAGACACGCCGCGAGCGGCTGTGGGCCGGTGCCGTTTTGCCGGACGCCGACCTTCGAGGGCCCGCCTATGACCTCGCGGCGCCGTAATGCGCCGATACCGCGCGCGGGCGGCAAAATGCCCCGCCTGCGCCAGGCCGGGAAGCCGGCTTGCGCCGCCCCGGCGGAAGGGGGGTCTTGTCATGAGTACCCGGTAGCATCTGCGCCGGCTCGTGTGGCCGGTCGCGGTGATGGTCGTCAGCCTGGGGCTGGTGCTGTTTCCGCCCGGTGGCCGCGTTTCTGGGCGACAGCGGCTCGCTGACGCTGGCGGTGACGGCGCAGGTATTTTCAGCCGCGTGGGCTCGTGAGCCGGATCGCGGCGCTCGCGCCGACCAGGCGGCGGCGGCGGCGGCCCCATCCGCGGCCGCTCAATGATCGGTCGCGGCGCTGCTCTTCTGTGGCCTTCGTGGCGACGGTCTCGCTCTATATGGGGCAGGGCGCGTTCGGGGCGCTGGCCGGGTCGGGGCTGGTGCTGGCGATGCTGGGCTTTGCCATCCGCAACGTGGTCGCCGACACGCTTCGGGGATCGCGCTGGGGATCGAGGCCGTTTCGGCATCGGCGATGGGTCGACATCGACGGGCTGGCACGCGGCAAGGTGATCGAGATCGGCTGGCGGACCACGCGGATCCTGACCCGCGACGCCACCTACATGATCCTGCCCAACAGCCAGATCGCGCGCCAGCGCATCACCAACTATTCCGCGCCCAAGCCGCAATACCGCGCCCAGGTGTCGATCACGCTCGATCATACCATGCCGATCGAGCGCGCGCGCGATGATGCTCGTGCGCCCTGGTGGCGCGAAGACGATCCAGTCCGATCCGGCGCCCGATGCGCGGGTGCTGGCCTACGAGGAGGGCGGGATCACCTATGCGCTGCGCTACTGGCTGTCGCGGTTTGACCGCGACGCCGATTGCCGCGACGAGGTCTATGGCCCCGTCGACGAGGCGCTGCGCCGCGCCGGCACCATCGCGCCGCACCGCCGCATAGAGCTGATCCCCGCCGCGCCGCCCGGTTTCGCGCGTGCGCAGCAGCCGGGGGTTTAGGCGCCGGGCGGACGGATCCGGCCGCGGCCGAAACGGCTGCGAGGCGCTCAGCGCAGCGACGGGGCGCCGGCCGAGTTTCGCCGAACATCGCCACGCGCAGGCTCTGGGCGATGCGTTCGGCGCGGATGTCGAGATAGCTCACGGCCTCGGGCGGGGGCGGTATCCCTGAGGGTGGCGCGGAAAAGCCCCAGCCAGCGGTCGAAATCCCGCGGCTCGACATCCGTGAGCGCGCGGTGCACCGGCACCGGCCGGCCGAATAGCCGCCCGCGCTCAGTGCGACGGCGGCCCAGAAGGCCTTCATCTCGCGCAGATGCGGCCCCCAGTCCTCGCCGATGGCCGACCTCCGAAGATCGGCCCCAGCCGCGCATCCGCCCGCACCCGGTCGTAGAACTCGTCGACCATCCGCGACAGGTAGCTCTCGTCGATGCCGATGATCTTCGCGCTCTGCCGGATATAGGCCCGTTCGCTCGGCATGGGACGGCGGTTGAGGCAATTCCGGCGTTCATGCGGTGTCCTTCGGTCCGGGTCTGGCGGCTGCCTTTTCCATCTCGTCGAGCGCCAGCGCCGAATGCGCATAGGCGCCGCCGGCGCGCATCTCGGCCCGACCCAGATCGCCTCCATGATCTGGGCCTCGCTGGCCTTGTGGCGCAGCGCCGCCTTGGTGGCCCTTGATGCAGTAGGGGCACTGGGTGACATGGGCGACGGCAACGGCGATCAGCTGCTTGGTCCTGGCGTCGAGCGCGCCATCGGCAAAGACCGCGCGGCTGAAGGCTTCGAACGCCTGCGCCGGGTCGGGCGCCAGCTCCTTGCGGTGCCTGGCGAGCGCGGCGGTATTGGTGGGATAGATGCTGTCGGGCATGGTGGTTTCTCCCGGTTGGGCTCAGCGGTAGCCGGCGTTCATCGTGCAATCGCGAAGCAGGTGCTCGTCACGGGGGTCGCGCGCCGGTCGGGGAGGCGTCTTTCGGCCGGCATGTCTGCTCTCTCTTTTATCCCGACTGCACGATCATCAGTACCGCCATGATGCCGGCAACGGCGGCGGCGATGGCGGCCAGCTGAATGACGGCGATGACGACGAAACGCGCCCGGGAATGGATGTAATCCTCGGCCACCACCTGCAGCCCCAGCGCGGCGTGATGAAAGGCCGCGATCAGCAGCAGGATCATCAGCCCGGCATCGAGCGGCGAGGCCAGCCATGCCGTCAGCGCGGCGTGATCTTCGCCCCGCCCGCCGGCAAGCGACACCGCGAGCCACGGCACCAGCGCCACCAGTGCCAGCGCCGAGATGCGCTGCGCCCGCCAATGCGCCGCACCGTGCCCGGCCGCGCCGAGCCCGCGCGCCCGCGCCGGGACGTGATCCGTGTTCATGCCAGCCCCCATGCCCAGAGCGCCAGCGTCAGCACCAGGCTCGCGACGACGACCGTCCAGCCGCCGAGATAGATCGCACGCAGCTCGAAGGCGCGGACGCTGTCCCAGATCAGATGCCGGATGCCGTTGCAGAGGTGATAGCAAAGCGCCAGCGTCAGCAGGAACAGCACGACCAGCCCCAAGGGCGACAGCAGCACCGCCTGCGCCGCGGCGAACGCCTCGGGCCCCGCCGCGCCGGCCGCCAGCCACCCCGCCGAGGCCGAAGGCGCCGACACCCAGCCCCACGCCGGAGAGGCGATGCCCGAACGAGAGCACCGAGGTGAGTTGCGGGCGGTAGTTCTGCATGTTGGGCGATTTCGGACGCGGGCGGGTCATCTTTGCGGTCTCCATCAGCCTTGCCGGTCCAGCATCATCCGCTTGATCTCGGCGATGGCCTTGCCGGGGTTGAGGCCGCGCGGGCAGGTGCGGGTGCAGTTCAGGATGGTATGGCAACGGTAGAGCCGGAACGGATCATCGAGCGCATCGAGGCGCTCGTCGCGGCCCTCGTCGCGGCTGTCCGTGAGCCACCGCCACGCGTGCAGCAGCGCCGCCGGGCCGAGGAACCGGTCGCCGTTCCACCAGTGGCTGGGGCAGCCCGAGGTGCAGCAAAAGCACATGATGCACTCGTAATAGCCGTCGAGCGCGGCGCGCTCTTCGGGCGATTGCAGCCGCTCGCGTTCGGGCGCGGGGTCTCGGTCTTGAGCCATGGCTCGATCAGCGCGTGCTGGGCGAAAAGATGGGCCTGGTCGGGCACCAGATCCTTGATCACCGGCAGGTTGGCCAGCGGATAGATGGTGGCGGGTTCGGACAGATCGTCCATGGCGCGGGTGCAGGCGGTCCAGTTGGTGCCGTCGATGGTCATCGCGCAGGAGCCGCACACCCCCTCGCGGCAGGACCGGCGAAAGGTCAGGGTCGCGTCGACCTTGTTCTTGATCCAGATCAGCGCATCGAGCAGCATCGGACCGCAATCGTCACGGTCGACGCGGAAGGTATCGATGCGCGGCGGGCCGTCATTGTCCGGTTCAAAGCGGTAGATCCGCAGCGTGGCGATCCGTGTGGCGCCCTCGGGCGCGGGCCAGGACCTGCCCTCGACGATGCGTGAGCCGGGGGCCACGCCGAAGTTTCTCGGCACCGGAAAGCGGCGCGGCCATTTCAGGCGGGGAACCTCGTCCGAATGCTCGACGATCATGGCGTTCTCCTCGGAGAGCAGGGCCGGGCGGGGGCAATGTCGGGCCGTGCCGCCGCCGCGCCGTCAGTTCTCGCCGTTGCCGAAATCCAGCGCGATGGGATCGCTGGCGGGAAATGTGCCCTGAAGCGCGGTGTCGAGCAGCGCGTCGAGGCGGGACTTGCGCGCCGCGCCGGCTGCGTCGGGCTGGGCCTTTGCCGGCGCGCCCCTGCGGGTGTAGTCGGCGGCGGTGCAGGTCAGGATGCGCCCGCTCTCCTCGGCGATCACCTGAACCCGGCGGTCGGGCGAGTAGAAGCTCAGCCGCATCCGGCCGGCATCCGTGCCCTCGCCTCGTTCGCACCGGCTGGTGATGGTGCCCTCGCGCATCCGCCGTTTCAGATCGTCGGTGCCGATCCGGAACGCGCGGGCGAGAATGCCGGCATCGACTTCGACGGTGCCGTTCTGGAATTCGATGGTGGTCATGGTTCTGCTCCGTTTGTCAGTGTGTGCTCACGCTGCCAGTATCGGCCCGCCCGGCGGGTTGCCGGGCCAGGCGCAGTCCGCGAGGGTGGTGCGGTCGAGATCGGTCATGAACGCCTCGCGCGCGCTGGCGAGCCGCGATTTCAGCCGACAGGTGGATTTCAGCATGCAGGTGCCGCCATCGGCGCGAAAGCACTCGACGATGGCGTGGCGCTCTTCGAGGTGGCGGACCACCTCGCCCACGGTAACCTCGTCCGCCGGTCGCGCCAGCGTCAGCCCGCCGGTCCGCCCCCGCTGGCTGCGGACAAACCCGCCGCGGCCCAGCTCCCGCACCACCTTTGCCAGGTGATGGTGCGAAATCCGGAACTCCCTGGCGATCTGTCCGGTCGATATCGCCTGCCCGGGTGCGCCGGCGAGGCGCATCAGGGCTCTCAGACCATGGTCCGTGAACGAGGCCAGTCGCATGTGGCGCTCCTTAATCGGTATTGACAATACCAAATATATGCAATGATAATCGGTATTGCAAATACCAATTAGGGGATGGATTCGGATATCCCGCGCAGGCCGGAAACATGCGGTTTGCGAAATATTGCGGGATGAGGCCGGGTTCGTGCCGCATGGAGGTGTCCGTGTCCCACCGTCTGAAGCTCACGCGCATCGAACCGGTCACCCACGACACGTATCATCTGGTATTCGACCGGCCCGATACCTTTGACTACCGGCCGGGGCAGGGGGTTGAGTTGCACGTGCTCAAGCCCGGATGGGAGGACAAGGGCCGGCCGTTCACCCCGATCACCCTGCCGCACGAGCCGACGCTCGAATTCATCATCAAGTCCTATCCCGACCATCACGGCGTCACCGAGCAGATCGGGGGCATGAAACCCGGCGACGAGGTCGAGATGAAAGGACCCTTCGGCGCGATCTCGGACAAGGGGCCGGGCGTCTTCATCGCCGGCGGTGCCGGTGTCACGCCGATGATCGCGATCCTGCGCAAACACCTGCACGAACACGGAACGCTCGCCGGCTCGACGCTGATCTTCGCCAACCGGACCGAGGCCGACATCATCTGGCGCGAGAGATTCGAGGCGATGGAGGGGCTCACCACCGCCTTTGTCGTCGACGAGGCCGGCGCCGGCGTGCCGCAGCAGCGGGTCGATCGGGAATACCTGAAGCAGTTCGTGACGCCGCAAACCCTCTGCTATCTCTGCGGCCCGCCGCCGATGATGAAGGCGGTGCGCGCGGCGCTCACCGATCTGGGGGTCGCGGCCGAACGGATCGTCGAGGAAAAGTTCTAGGAGCGAGATCACCCGCCCGCCGCCCAAGAAATGACGGCGAGGCGGGACGCGATGCACGAGGGAGACGGAAATGAGCGAAGACCCCCAGGACCGCGATCAGGGCGACGACGGCAGCGCCGCGCAACCCCCCGGCGCATCCGCCACGGTGGCGCCGGCGGCCGGACGGCGCACGCGCCGGATCATCTGGCTGACGGTGGCGGTGCTGGCCACCATCCTGAGCTTCTTCCTGTCCCGGCCGTGGTGGCGCGATTTCAGCTATTGGCCGGAATCCCGGACCATGTGGGCGATCTATTTCGCGGTCGGGTTCGTGCTGGCGATCTACGTCTTCTATACCTTCTTCGGCAACCTTCGCACGCTCTTTGAACACGACGCCATCGAACGGGCGGAAATCGAAGCCCGGACCGAGGCCGGCGCGGCGGAGGACCGGTCATGAGCTGCCGCCCGGGAGAGCCCTGCGAAGAAGGGCGCAAGCGCCGGACCGCACTCGGCGTGCTGGGGCTGATGGCGCTGATCTTCGTCGCGCTGTCGCTGATGTCGTTTCTCGACTCGCGCGGGCAGGTGGTGCCGTCGGGGGTCGATTACGCGGGTCACGAGGCGGTCGAGGGCAAGCGCCACTTCCAAGCCTATAACTGCATGGGTTGCCACACCATCGTCGGCAACGGCGCCTATCTGGGGCCGGACCTGACCAAGCTCTACGCCCAGGTCGGCCCCGCCGGCTGGAGGCGTTCCTGCCCTCGGCCGGTACCGGCCGACAGAGGCGGCGGTCCGGGTGCAGCTGCAGAAACCGGCGGTCGCCGACGAGGCCGGCGTGGATACGCTGGAGGCCTATTTCGACAAGTACCCCGCCGCCGCCGAGCGTGTCCACCGGCGCGGCGGCCAGGTCACGATCATGCCGAACCTGCAATTCCGCACCGGCGAGGTCGCCAGGATCATCGCCTTCCTGAAATACACCTCGCAGATGGACACCGAAGGCTGGCCGCCGGTTCCGCAGGTTGCCGGGCTGACCTTTCCGCAGGCCACCAGGATGCCGGCGACGGCGGTGGTCGCGGCGGCCGCCCCGCCCGACGAGGGCGGCGGCGAGGCCGCGGCGGTCGATCCGGTCGCGCTGGGCGCGCTGCTGGTCGAGGATAACGGCTGCACCGCCTGCCATTCCGCCGGAAACGAGGTGCTCGTCGGTCCCGCCCTGGGGCAGCTTTACGGCAGCGACGTCACGCTGGCGGACGGAACCAAGACCACCGTCGACGACGCCTATCTGAGCCGCGCCATCCTCGATCCCGACGCGCAGGTTGCCGCCGGTTTCGACGAAGGCGTCATGCCACCCTATGCCGACCTTCTCGAGACCGATGAGGTCACGGCGATCGTCGCCTATATCCGCAGTCTCGGGGAGAAGGCCAATGATCCGTATCGAATATGAGACCCAGCGGCTGAGCCTGCGCTTCTTCATGGTGATGCTGGTCCTGTTCTTCTTTCAGACCGGGTTCGGGCTGTTGCTGGCGGCGCAGCATATCGACCCGATGTTGCTGTCGGGCGTGTTCAACTTCAACGTCGTGCGGGCCGAGCACACCAACCTGGGCATCCTGTGGATACTCTCCGGCTTCATCGGCACGATCCTCTTTGTCGGCCCGCTGCTGTCGAAACGCGAACTGGCCTCGCCGTGGCTGATCAAGTTTCTGTTCTACGCGCTGATTGCCATCGTGATCTGGAACGTCGGCACGCAGGTGCTGGCGCAAAAGGGCATCGCCGGATGGTGGCTGGGCCAGCCCTGGCTGCAGGAGGGGCTGGAATATCTCGAGGCCGGCCGGCTTGCCGACATCGTGATCCTGATCGGCTTCGCCATCCTGTGCTATGTGGTGCTGCGCACCTTCCCGCGGCTGCGGGACTGGAACGAGATCCACTGGGGGCTGGGCATCGGGGTGCTGGCGCTGACCGCGGTCTGGGTGTTCGGGCTGTTCTTCATCGAGCGGCTCGACCTGCAGGAGTATTTCCGCTGGTACGTCGTGCATTACTGGGTCGAGGGCGTCTGGGAGGTGATCCATATCAGCCTCGTGGGCTTTCTCGTGGTGCTGATGTTCGGCGCCAACGTCAAGACCGTGGGTTATGCCGTCTTCTGGGGCATATCGCTGGTCTGGCTGTCGGGCCTGCTGGGCAACGCGCACCACTATTTCTGGATCGGGACGCCGGAATTCTGGCAGTTCTGGGGGTCGCTCTTCAGTGCGCTGGAGCCGCTGCCGCTGATCTTCTGCTTCTGGCACATCTATCTCGACGCCCATCACGACCGCAAACCGATCGCCAACAAGCCGGCCTTCGCCTTCCTTCTCGGCTCGGTGGTGCTGGAGCAGGTGGGCGCGGGCATTCTCGGGTTCACCATGACCTTTGCCCTGACCAATGTCTGGTCGCACGGCACCTGGATCACGCTGAGCCATGCGCACCTGGCCCTGTTTGGAACCTTCGGGATGCTGGGGCTGGCCGCGGCCTATTACGCGGTGCCGCTGATGCGCGGCCTCCGCGGGTTCGACCAGCGCCTCGGAACGCTGGCCTTCTGGCTGGTGTTCACCGGCATGCTGGGGCTGGCGTTCGCCTTTGCCATCGGCGGCACCATCCAGGTCTTCGTCTACCGGACGCTCGGTCTCGACTGGTTCGGCGGCGACGTCTCGCCGGCGATGCAGATCGCCAAGCTGCAGGTGCCGGTCTTCGGGCTGATCTTCACCACCGGCGTGGCCCTGCTGGTCTTTGACCTGCTGACGATGGGGCATCGCGGCGTTGCCGGGCAGGCCGATCCCGAGACCGCCGGGCAGGTGCATCCGGTGGCGATCGCGCCGATGACGGGATGGCGGCGGCTGCTGACCGGCTGGGAAGCCGGGCTGTGGTTGCTGGGAATGTGGGTCTTCGGCGCGGTCATCACGCTGGGGCTGCTCAGCTTCAACCTGTCGGGTGTGCGCGGCGGCAGCCCGCTCTTCCCCTATCTCATGTCCGGCATCGGCTATCCGGGGCTGTTTCTGGTGACGCTGTTCTTTGTCTGGCGGTTCCTCGCCTCGCTGAACGCGCGTGGCGCGGTGCAGACGGTCAGCCGCGATGCCGGCCTGTCGGCGGCGCAGGCGGCGGAATGATGGGGGCGGAATGATGGGGGCGGCAACAGATATCGCGTCAAGGAGGACCGCCATGGCCGATACATCCGGGTTTGCCGCGGCACGGCAGAGCGTCGGCGAGATCGCCGCCGACCTGCCCGGCGCCTCGGCCGTCTTTCGCAGCTTCGGCATCGAATTCTGCTGTCAGGGTCATGTGACGCTGCAGGATGCCGCCGACCATCGCGGGCTCGACCCGCGCGCGGTCGAGGCCGCACTTGGCGCCCTCGATCCCGACGCCGCGCCCGAGGCCCCGCGGCAGACGGCCGCACTGATCGACCATATCCGCACCCGCTATCACGACGTCCACCGCCGCCAGCTGTCCGGACTGATCGCGCTTTCCGAAACCGTCGAGACCGCCCACCTGCACCATCCGCGGGCGCCGCTGGGGCTGACGCAGGCGTTGAACCATTTCCGGGGCGAGCTCGAAACGCTGATGGACGAGCAGGAAACGATGCTCTTTCCCGCGCTGACCGGCGCGGTGACGGCGCCCACCGGCCTCGCCATCCGCAACATGCGCCACAACCACGGCCAGTACGCCGCCATCATGGACCGGATCGACCGGATGACCGACAACGGCACGGTCCCCGCCGACGCCTGCGCCTCCTGGCGCGCGCTCTATGCCGACCTGGCCCGCTTCAGGGCCGATCTGATCGAGCACCTGCACCTGGAAAACAACGTTCTCTTTCCGCGGTTCGACACCGCCAGCCACGCCTGATCCGGCACCAATTCATCCCCGAGGGAGGCCCTGATGAGCGAAGCGACACTGAACCAACACGACGACCACGGCGGGCAGGGGTTCTTTACCCGCTGGTTCATGTCCACCAACCACAAGACCATCGGCCTGCTCTATCTGTTCACAGCCGGGGCGATCGGGCTGGTGGCGGCGCTGCTGTCGGTGTTCATGCGGCTGGAGCTGATGGAGCCCGGCGTGCAGTTCATGTGCATGGAGGGGCTGCGCTTGCTGCCCTCGGCGGCCGAATGCACGCCCAACGGGCACCTGTGGAACATCCTGGTGACCTATCACGGCAACCTGATGATGTTCTTCGTGGTCATTCCGGCGCTCTTCGGGGGCTTTGGCAACTATCTCATGCCGCTGATGATCGGCGCGCCCGACATGGCGTTTCCGCGCCTCAACAACCTCAGCTACTGGCTCTTCGTCGCCGGGGCGGGGCTGGCGGTCGCGTCCTTTTTCGCGCCGGGCGGCGACGGGCAGCACGGGGCGGGTGTCGGCTGGACGCTCTATGCGCCGCTGTCGGTCAACGACGCCGGCATGTCGATGGACCTGGCGATCTTCGCGGTCCACGTCTCGGGCGCGTCGTCGATCCTCGGCGCGATCAACATGATCACCACGTTTCTCAACATGCGCGCGCCGGGGATGACACTGTTCAAGGTGCCGCTCTTTGCGTGGTCGATTTTTGTCACCGCCCGGATGCTCCTGATGGCGATGCCGGTGCTGGCGGGCGCCATCACCATGCTGCTGACCGACCGCAATTTCGGCACCACCTTCTTTGATCCGGCCGGCGGCGGCGATCCGCTGCTCTACCAGCACCTGTTCTGGTTCTTCGGCCATCCGGAGGTCTACATCGTCGTGCTGCCGGGCTTCGGCATCATCAGCCATGTCGTCGCCACCTTCTCGAGAAAGCCGATCTTCGGCTACCTGCCGATGGTCTGGGCGCTGATCGTGATCGGGGTGCTCGGTTTTCTGGTCTGGGCGCACCACATGTTCACGGTCGGCATGTCGATCACCCAGCAGAGCTATTTCCAGGTCGCTTCCGTAACTATCGCGGTGCCGACCGGCATCAAGATATTCTCGTGGCTGGCGACGATGTGGGGCGGCTCGATCCGCTTCAAGACGCCGATGCTGTTCGCGGTCGGGTTCATCTTTCTCTTCACCGTCGGCGGCGTCACCGGCGTCACGGTGGCCCAGGCCAGCGTCGACCGCTTCTATCACGACACCTATTACGTGGTGGCGCATTTCCACTACGTGATGAGCCTCGGCGCCGTCTTTGCGCTGCTTGCGGGCGTTTATTACTGGCTGGGCAAGATGTCGGGGCGGCAATATCCGGAATGGGCCGGCCAGCTGCATTTCTGGATGTTCTTCATCGGCGCCAACCTGACCTTCTTTCCGCAGCACTTCCTCGGCCGGCAGGGCATGCCCCGGCGTTACATTGACTACCCCGAGGCGTTCGGGTTCTGGAATGCGGTCTCGAGCTGGGGGGCGCTGTTGTCGTTCGCCTCCTTGCTGCTCTTCATCGGCATCATCTTCTACACGCTGCGGGCCGGCAAGCGCGAAACCCGTGCCAATTACTGGAACGAATACGCCGACACGCTGGAATGGACCCTGCCGACGCCGGTGCCGGAACACACCTATGACAAGCTGCCCGGCCCCGAGGAATGGAACCGTCATCCGGCGGAGTGACGGCCGCGGCGACAGCCAGAGGGCGCGCCCGAACCGGCGCGCCCGGAGAGACCTTGCATCTTTTCGGTCGGGAAATGTGCCCGCGGGACGGGGGCAGCGCCCCCGCCCCGCCCCTGGGCCGTCAGGCGTTGGCTTCGCGGATCTTCTCGGCGGCGTCCTTGTCGTAGGTCACGCCGCTGCTCTCGAACAGCTGATCCAGCTCGCCCGAGAGCGTCATCTCGGTGATGATGTCGCATCCGCCGACAAACTCGCCCTTGACGTAGAGCTGCGGGATCGTCGGCCAGTCGGAATAGTCCTTGATGCCCTGGCGGACCTCCTCGTCCTCCAGCACGTTCACGTCCGCGTAGGTGACGCCCATGTAGTTCAGCACGCCCGCCACACGGCTGGAAAAGCCGCATTGCGGCATCGTCTTGGTGCCCTTCATGAAAAGCACCACATCGTTGGCCTTGACGGTATCCTCGATCCGGGTTTTCGCGTCGTCGCTCATCTCTTGTCTCGTGCTCCTTTGTAGGCCGGCGGCAAGCGCGTCTCTTCCGCTCCGGCGGTGGTTCGTACCCGGCGCGCATTGCGGAGAGCGCACTCATTCGGGGGCTTTCGTGGTCAGGGCCAGCGCGTGCAGATCGCCCGTTGGCCCGTCCATCCGGCCCTTGAGCGCGGCATAGACGGCACGCTGCTGCTGGACGCGGTTCATGCCCTTGAAGGAGGGATCGATCACCTCGGCCGCGTAGTGGTTTCCGTCGCCGGCCAGATCGGTGATCGTGACCTGCGCGTCCGGAAAGGCGGCGCGGATGAGGTCCTCGATTTCCTGGGCTTGCATTGCCATGAGCGCGTCTCCTTGCATCGTGGGGAAGATGTAGAACGGGGCCGGGGCAAGCGCAAGGCCGGCCCCCGCCCGGCCGGTCTGTCGCCGGGCTCAATCGAACAGGGCGCCGAAGCTGGTTCGGAAGACCTCCGATAGCTCGGCGAGCGGCGCCTCCGAGCTGCCCATCTTGACGGTGTCGCCGCCAAACCGGCCGACGCTCTTGATCGGCACGCCGGCCTTTGCCGCGGCGGCCATCAGCGCCTCGGCCTGGTCGAAATTGCAGGCGATCAGATAGCGCGCCTGGTCCTCGCCGAAAAGCTCGCCCATGTCGGCGCTGTCGATCTCGACGCCGACGCCGGCGGCCTCGGCCAGCTCGAACGCCGCCAGTGCCAGCCCGCCGTCGGACAGGTCGGTGCAGGCGCGGATCCACTCGGCGTTCTCGCGGATGAAATCGCCGTGGCGCCGCTCGGCCTGCAGGTCGACCGGGGGCGCCGCGCCCTCGACGCGGTTGAAGACCTCCGCCAGGAGCGCCGATTGCCCGAGATGGCCCGCGCACTCGCCCACCATCAGCGCCACATGGCCCGCCCGCGCGTTGCCGGTGATGACCTGCGAGGGATCGCGGATGATCCCCACCGCGCCGATGGTCGGAGTGGGCAGGATCGCCGCGCCTTCGGTCTCGTTGTAGAGCGAGACGTTGCCCGACACGATCGGCATGTCGAGGGCGCTGCAGGCGGCGCCGATGCCGCGGATGGCGGCGACCAGCTGGCCCATGATCTCGGGCTTTTCGGGGTTGCCGAAATTGAGGTTGTCGGTTGCCGCGAGCGGCTTCGCGCCCACCGCCGAGAGGTTGCGGAAGGCCTCGGCCACCGCCTGCTTGCCGCCCTCCTCGGGGTCGGCCTGGACATAGCGCGGGGTCACGTCCGAGGTGAACGCCAGCAGCTTGTCGGTACCGTGTACGCGGATGATCCCCGCGCCCTGTCCGGGTGTGCGCACGGTGTCGGCCATGACCATGGTGTCGTACTGCTCCCACACCCATTCGCGCGAGCAGTAGTTGGCCGACGAGATCAGCGCGCGGAGCCCGTCGATGGGGTCGATCGCGGGAACGCTGGCGGGGTCGAGCGGCGCGGCCGGCACCGGCTCGGTCCAGGGGCGGTCGTATTCGGGCGCCGAGCCCGACAGCGTCGACAGCGGCAGATCGGCGCGCACGGTGTTGCCGTGCAGGATGATGAATCGGTCCTCGGGCAGGGTCTCGCCGACAATGGCGAAATCGAGGTCCCATTTCTCGAAGATCGCCCGCGCCTGCGATTCCTTTTCGGGCTGCAGCACCATCAGCATGCGTTCCTGGCTTTCGGAGAGCATCATCTCGTAGGCGCTCATGCCCGTCTCGCGCTGGGGCACGCGGTCGAGGTCGAGGCGCACGCCCAGGCCCCCCTTGTCGCCCATCTCGACCGCCGAGCAGGTCAGCCCGGCCGCGCCCATGTCCTGAATGGCGATCACCGCGCCGGTGGCCATCAGTTCAAGGCACGCCTCCATCAGCCGCTTTTCGGTGAACGGGTCGCCGACCTGAACGGTGGGGCGCTTTTCCTCGATCGAGGCGTCGAACTCGGCCGAGGCCATGGTCGCGCCGCCGACCCCGTCGCGCCCGGTCTTGGCGCCGAGATAGACCACCGGCATGCCGACGCCCGAGGCCGCGGAATAGAAGATGGCATCGGAATCCGCGATCCCCGCGGCGAAGGCGTTGACCAGGCAGTTGCCGTCATAGGCGGTATCGAAGCGGACCTCGCCGCCGACGCAGGGCACCCCGAAACAGTTGCCGTAGCCGCCGATGCCGGCCACCACGCCATGCACCAGCGCCCGCGTCCTTGGGTGGTCGGGTGAGCCGAAGCTGAGCGAGTTCAGCGTCGCCACCGGCCGCGCGCCCATGGTGAAGACGTCGCGCAGGATGCCGCCCACGCCCGTGGCCGCGCCCTGGTAGGGCTCGATGTAGGAGGGGTGGTTGTGGCTTTCCATCTTGAACACCACCGCCTGCCCGTCGCCGATATCCACGACGCCGGCGTTCTCGCCCGGCCCGCAGATCACCGGGGGCCTGTCGTCGGCAGGGTGCGCAGCCATTTCTTGGATGACTTGTACGAGCAATGCTCGTTCCACATCGCCGAAAAGATGCCGAGCTCGGTAAAACTCGGCTCGCGTCCGATGATTTCGAGGATGCGGTCGTATTCGTCGGGCTTGAGGCCGTGGGCCTCGATCAGCTCGGGCGTGATTTCGGGCTCCTGCATCGGCGCTGTCCTCTGGGCTGCACGGTTCGGGGCCTCTTTAGGCCATCGCGGCGACAGGGAAAAGGGCCGGAAAAAAAGGTGGCCGGGCCGCAGGGGAGAGATGCGGCCCGGCTCAGGGGCGTGATCGCGGCATTGCCGCCGGTATCAGTCCGACTTGCTGCTCGCGTTGGTGCCAATCCTGGCGTTCACCCGGCTGCGCAGATCGGCCATGGTGATGTCGTAGGTCAGTGCGCCGCCGGTGGCGATCGCCAGATCCCGGGTTTCGAGCGCCAGTTTCGTGACCGGCAACCCGACCGTGGGGGCCAACTCGACGATGGCCTGCAGGCTGCCGTCCTTGGCATCGGTGCGCGTGCCCGAGAGCGTGCCGATGGTCATGCCGTCCGCGGACATGACCGTGGCGCCCATGTCGATCATCGCGATGTCGCCGTCATCGGTGCGCGAGGTCGACAGCGAGGCTTCGGTCTGGGATTTGGCCTTGGCGTCGCTGCCCTGCGCAGATGCCGACGCGGAGGTGCTGGCACCGGCGGTGCCGGTGCTGTCGGCGGTGTCCGAGGTCGCGCCGTCATCGGTGCCGGTGCCGGTGCCGGTGCTGCCGGTGCCGTCGGCGGTATCGCCGTCATCGCTGCCATCGTCGCTGCCGGAGCCGACGCCAACGCCGACGCCAGCATCCACACCGACCCCGACGCCCGCGCCGACGCCACCGGCATCCACGCCGACGCCGGCACTGCCGCCGACGCCCGCCTCGGCGCCAACGCCGCCGCCGCCGACACCGCCGCCGACGCCACCGCCGACACCGCCTTCGCCACCGCCGCCGACGCCGAGCGCGTAGCCCGGAACGGCCACGCCGGTGGCCAGAAGGGCGCTGAGGGTGAGGGTTCTGAACGTGGTTCCAAAAGCCATGTCGTACCTCCTTTTCCTGTGTTGCCGGCTCGTTCCGAGACCGGCAGGATTGTCTGCGGCGATTTGTCGCCGCGACATGCCGTAAAAGATGCGCGTGAAATTCAGCTTTAGCAAACTGGTCGGCATGATTTTGCCGGCGATCTCCCGTGACAGCCCGGGTTTCTTGGCTCCAACCTACTGAACGAACAGCGTTTTTTTGTGCCATCCGACATGTGCGCGGGCCCGTGACCATACCGGGTCGGGGCGCCCGGAACGGCCTCGACTGCCCGGTTGACCGGCGCCCTGAGGTGGTGTCTCCTGACCTGAGCGGTCACGCGGAGGGTGCCATGGAAGTCGTCGAAAACCCCTGTCGCGGCCGCGGCCTGCCCGAGGATGTGCTCTCGGGCGCGCCCGCGCCGAGCGTTGCGGCGGACCGTCCGGCGGCGCTTCTGACACGCTGCCCGGTGGCGGCCGAGACGCCGCTGGTGCGGCTCGGCGGGTTTGATGCCGAGGTCTGGGCCAAGGACGAGCGCGCGCGCATGGGGCTGGGCAGTTTCAAGGCGCTGGGGGCGGCCTATGTCATCGCCCAGGACGCGGTCGCAACCGGAAAGGACGACTTCTCGACGGCGCTCACGGGGCGCACCTATGTCACCGCCAGCGCCGGAAACCATGGTCTCTCGGTCGCCGCCGGGGCGCGCGTGTTCGGCGCGCGCGCGGTGGTCTGGCTGGCGCAGACCGTGCCCGAGGGGTTTGCCGGGCGGCTGCGCGCCGGGGGGCCGAGGTGGTGCGCGAGGGCGCCGATTACGAGACCGGCATGGCGGCGGCGGCGCGGGCGGCTGAGAAGAACGGCTGGACGCTGCTGTCGGACAGCTCCTGGCCCGGGTATTTCGACATCCCCCACCGGCTGATGGAAGGGTATCTGGTGCTGGCCGCCGAGACCACCGCGCAGATGCCGGCGCCGCCCGACCTGATCGCACTGCAGGCCGGCGTGGGCGGGCTGGCGGCGGCGGCGGCGGCCTGGTTCCGCCGCGTCTGGGGCGATGGCCCCCGCATCGTCGTGGTGGAGCCCGAATTCGCGCCGGCGCTGCAGGCGAGCATCCGGGCCGGTCGGCCGGTCACCGCGCCGGGGCCGGTTTCGGCGATGGGGCGGCTCGACTGCAAGGAGCCCTCGCTCATCGCGCTGAGGGGGCTGGCGCGGGACGCCGACGCCTTTGTCACCGTTACCGAGGCCGAGGCCGCCGCCGTGCTGCCCGCGCTGGCGGGGCAGGGCATGGCCTCGACACCCTCGGGCGGGGCCGGGGTGGCGGCGCTGATGGCGATGGGGCTCGACGCGCGCACGCGCGCGCTCTGTGTCATATCCGAGGAGGCCGGCGCGTGAGCCGCGGCTTTGCGCAGGCCGGGTGCCGCGCCTGCGGCCGCCGCTCGCAGACCCGGCGCGCCGCGAAAAAAAAGGCCGAGCACTAAGCTCGGCCATAGTCCAACAGGGAGGTATGATGATGAAGCGCCGGGCGCGACACCGTCACCACCCGCAAATAGTAGGACGTGCCTGCCTGTTCAAGTCCAAAAATGCTGCAGGTGCAACATGGCAGGTATGTGTTGCATGCATATCGCAGATGCAGTGAGGGAAATCCCCGCTTTTTTCCGGCTATCGGGTCATTTCTGGATTTCCTTGCGGTAGAGGATGATCTCTTCCTGCATGAAATCGCGAAAGGCCGAGACGCGCTTGGCGTGGCGCAATTCCGACGGATAGGCCAGGAAGACCGGCACCTCGACCGACTGCACGTCGGGCAGCACCTGGACCAGCTGGTCGAAATCGCGGCTGAGATAGTCGGGCAGCACACCGACGCCGAGGTTCTGCAGCACCGCCTGCAGCACGCCGAAATAGTTGTTGACCATCAGCATCGACGAGATGTCGTTGGTCAGCAGTTCCCGCACCAGCGCCGCCCCCGCGCCGACCTGAAAGGTGCGCGGGTTCTGGCAGATCAGCCGGTGCGCGCTCAGATCCTCGGGCCGTTGCGGTGTGCCGCGCTCCGCCAGGTACTGCTGCGAGGCGAAAAGGCACATGTGAACGCCCATCAGTCGCCTGCGGATCAGATCGGCCTGGCTGGGCTCCTTCATTCGGATGGCGATGTCGGCCTCGCGCATCGGCAGGTCGAGCACGCGCTCCTCGAGCATGAGGTCGATGTTGAGCTCGGGGTACTTGGCAAAGAGCTTGGGCAGGCGCGGGGCCAGCCACAGCGTGCCGAAGCCGGTGGTGGTGGTCACCCGAAGCTCGCCGAAGACCTCTTCCTCGCTGTCGCGGATGCGCGCAGTGGCGGCGTCGAGCCGGCGTATCATCGCCTTGGTGGCGTCAAACAGCAGCTCGCCCTGTTCGGTGAGAATCAGTCCGCGTGCGTGGCGATGGAAAAGCGTCGCGCTGAGCGATTCCTCAAGCCCGCGGATCTGGCGCGAGATCGCCGATTGCGACAGGTGCAGGACGTCGCCGGCATGGGTCAGGCTGCCGGCATCGGCGACCGCGTGAAATATCCTTAGCTTGTCCCAATCCATGAAACAACTTCCGCAACCAAGATCAGCCGCCGACGAAATAGCAGGTATTTCCCCCCGGTGCATATGTCTTGTGTCGAAAATGGACGGTTTTCTTCTTTGTAGGTCAGCTATAATGACCTACATTTGCCATATATCCGATGCATGACCATATCGCCACCATGTTGCCCCGGGGAGATCCGCCATGAGCAAGCACCAGATCAGCCTGTCCGATCGTTTCGACCTGACCAGATCGCCGGTTCTGCTCAACGGAACCCGGGCGCTGGTGCGGCTGATGCTGATGCAGGCCGCGCGCGACCGGGCGGCGGGGCTGAACACCGCCGGTTATGTCACCGGCTATCGCGGCTCGCCGCTGGGGGCGGTCGATCTGCAGATGGGCCGCGCCGAAAAGCTGCTGGCCGAAGCCAATGTGCGCTTTCAGCCCGGTCTCAACGAGGATCTGGCCGCGACCGCGCTCTGGGGGACGCAGCAGGCCGAACTGCGCGGCGAGGGCCGCCATGACGGCGTGTTCGGCCTCTGGTACGGCAAGGGGCCGGGGGTCGACCGGTCGGGCGACGTGATGCGGCATGCCAACATGGCCGGCACCTCGCGCCACGGCGGCGTGCTGATGGCGATGGGCGACGATCATACCGGCGAAAGCTCGACCGTGTGCCACCAGTCCGACTGGGCGATGGTCGACGCGTACATGCCCGTCGTCAGCCCCGCGGGCGTACAGGAAATCCTCGATTACGGGCTTTACGGTTTCGCCCTGTCGCGGTTCGCGGGCGTGTGGTGCGGGCTCAAGACCATGAAGGACACCGTCGAGGTGACCTCTGTGGTCGATGGCCGACCCGACCGGATGCAGTTCGTCACCCCCGACTTCGCCATGCCCGAGGGCGGGCTGAACATCCGCCTCAACGATCACTGGGTGCCGCAGGAGGCGCGCATGATCGACTACAAGAGGTTTGCCGCCGAAGCCTTTGCCCACGCGAACAGGATCGACAAGCGCGTCTGGGGAAAGCCGGGCGCCAGGATCGGCTTTGTCGCCGCCGGCAAGAACTGGCTCGACCTGGTTCACGCCTTCGATCTGCTGGGCATCGACGGGGCCGAGGCCGAGCGGCTTGGCCTGACCACCTACAAGGTCGCCCAGACCTTTCCGATGGACATGAAGGGCTTTCACGCCTGGGCCGAGGGGCTCGACCTGATCGTGGTGGTCGAGGAAAAGCGCAAGCTGATCGAGATCCAGATCAAGGAGGCGATCTTTGACGACCGGCGCGGCCGCCGCGTCTATGGCTGGTACAAGGGCGGTGCCGGCGGCATGCACACCGAAGAGCTGTTCCCGACGCGCATGGCGCTCGACCCGGTGATGATTGCCGAAAAGATCGGAGATATCCTGATCGAGGAGGGGCGCGGCACCGAAAGCGTCAAGGCCGGACTGGCCGCGATCGCCGAAGCGAAAAAGGCCGACAACGCCGAGGAGATCGCGACCCGTCTGCCCTATTTCTGTGCCGGGTGTCCGCACAACACCTCGACCAGACTGCCCGAGGGCAGCCGCGCCTATGCCGGCATCGGCTGTCACATCATGGCGCTGTGGATGGACCGCGAGACCAGCGGCTTTACCCATATGGGCGGCGAGGGCGCCAACTGGATCGGCGAGGCGCCGTTTTCCACCCGCGAGCACGTCTTTCAGAATATCGGCGACGGCACCTACAACCACTCGGGGCTGCTGGCGATCCGCGCCGCGCTGGCGGCGGGCACCAACATCACCTACAAGATCCTCTACAACGACGCGGTGGCGATGACCGGCGGGCAGACCAACGAGGGCGGGCTCTCGCCCGACCGCATCGCGCGCGAATTGCTGGCGATGGGGGTGCGCGACGTCGCCGTCGTGTTCGACCCCAAGGAAGAACCCGAGCGCGCCACCTTTCCCCGTGGTGTCGGCTGGCATGAGCGCGACGAGTTGCCCCGGGTTCAGGAGAAGTTCAGCAAGATCAAGGGCGTGTCGGCCATAATTTATGTGCAGACCTGCGCCGCCGAGAAACGTCGCCGGCGCAAGCGCGGCGCCTTTCCCGACCCCGACAAGCGGATTTTCATCAACACCGACATCTGCGAGGGCTGCGGTGATTGCGGGGTGCAGTCGAACTGCGTGGCGGTGGTTCCCAAGGAGACCGAACTCGGGCGCAAGCGCGTCATCGACCAGTCGGCCTGCAACAAGGATTTCAGCTGCCTCAAGGGCTTCTGCCCTTCCTTCGTGACGCTCGAGGGTGCGCGCATCCGCAAGGAAGCCTCGGCCACGCTGACCCTGCCGGACCTGCCCGAGCCGCAATTGCCGGAAATCGGGCGGACCCACAACGTCGTCATCACCGGGGTCGGCGGCACCGGCGTGGTGACCATCGGCGCGATCCTGGCGCAGGCGGCGCAGCTCGACGGCAAGGGCGCCGGCATGATGGAGATGGCGGGGCTGGCGCAGAAGGGCGGCGCCGTGCACATCCACTGCCGGATCGCCAGGAAACCACAGGATATCAGCGCCATCCGCGTCGCCACCGGCGAGGCCGACGCGGTGATCGGGGGCGATTTGGTGGTCAGCGCCGGGGCCGCGACGCTGGGATTGATGCGCGCGCGGCGCACCGGCGCGGTGGTCAACCGCCACGAGATCATCACCGGCGCATTCACCCGCGACCCCGGGTTCACCATTCCCGGCGAACGGTTGTCGCTGGCCTTGCAGGCGAAGTTGAAGAACGACCTTCAACTCTTTGATGCAACGGAGTTGTCCCGCGTGGTGATGGGCGACTCGATCTATTCCAACATGATGGTTTTCGGCGCCGCCTGGCAGCGCGGGCTGATCCCGGTGTCCCGGGCGAGCATCGAGGCGGCGATCGAGCTCAACGGCGCCGCGGTGGAGCAGAATCTGCGCGCCTTCGCCATCGGCCGCTGGGCCGCGGCCTTTCCCGATGATGCCGAAAAGCTGCTGGCGCCCGACGCGGCCGAGATGCCCGAAACGCTCGACGACAGGATCGCCTTTCGCGCCGCGCATCTGGTCGGCTACCGGGGCGGGCGACTGGCGCGGCGCTACCGCAAGCTGGTCGATGGGATTTCCGACGCGGCGGTCCGCGAGGCGGTCGCCACGGGCTATCACAAGGTCCTGTCCTACAAGGACGAATACGAGGTCGCGCGCCTCCTGATCGAAACCCGCGACAAGGCCCGCGCTGAATTCGCGGGCGATTTCCGCATGACCTTTCACCTCGCGCCGCCGATCCTCGGGGGCAAGGGACCTGACGGTCGCCCCAGAAAGCGCCGCTTCGGGCAATGGCTGGAGCGCCCGCTGCGGGTGATGGCGCGGCTCAGGTTCCTGCGCGGCACGCCGCTCGACATCTTCGGCTATTCCGCCGAGCGCCGGCTCGAACGGCGGCTGATCCGGCAATACGAGGCCGACATGGCCGAAGTGCTGCCGAAACTCGATGACGCCACCCGCGACGCCATCGCCGCACTGGCCGAACTGCCGCTGTCCGTCCGCGGTTTCGGCCCGGTCAAGGCGGCGAACGCGGCGAAGGCGGCCGAGCGGCGCGAAGACCTGCTGGCGACGATTCGCGCGGGCGGCGAGGACATGCGCCGCGCCGCCCAGTGAGGCACGCCCCGGTCGCGGGCGGGGCGGAAAATCACCAATGGCGCCGGGGCGGCAAAGGCCGTATGGGTTGAACCCGAAAATGACGGCTGGATACGGGCGACAAGCATGGCGGTAGGGGTTTTCGATAGCGGGCTGGGCGGCCTGACGGTGCTGGCGGCGTTGCAGGAACGCCTGCCGCAGGTCGATTTCATCTATCTCGGCGACAACGCTCACACCCCCTACGGGGTGCGCGATGCCGACGATATCCATCATCTCACGCGGGGACATGTGCGCACGCTCTGGGACATGGGCTGCGATCTGGTGATCCTGGCATGCAACACCGCCTCGGCCGCGGCGCTCAGGCGGATGCAGGAGGAGGGCGTGCCGGCGGGCAAGCGCGTGCTGGGCGTCTTTGTCCCGCTGATCGAGGCGCTGACGGAACGGCAATGGGGCGACAATTCGCCGCCGCGCGAGGTGGCGGTCCGGAACGTCGCGCTCTTTGCCACACCGGCGACCGTGGCCAGCCGCGCCTTTCAGCGCGAACTGGCGTTTCGCGCCATCGGCGTCGATGTCGAGGCCCAGGCCTGCGGCGGCGTGGTCGACGCCATCGAGGAGGGCGACATGATCCTCGCCGAGGCGCTGGTTCGCTCCCATGTCGAGGCGCTCCTGCGCAAGATGCCGCACCCGGAGGCGGCGGTGCTGGGCTGCACCCATTACCCGCTCCTGGAGGACGTGTTCCAGGCGGCGCTGGGGCCGCAGGTGACGGTCTATTCGCAGCCCCGCCTGGTGGCCGAAAGCCTGGCGGACTATCTGGCGCGGCACCCGGACATCGCCGGCGAGGGGGTGCCGGCGCGCTATCTCACCACCGGCGACGCGCGCCGGGTGTCGGACCGCGCGACCCGGTTCCTGCGCCGCCAGACCCAGTTTGAACATATCTGAGCGGCGCGCGGTGCCTGCCTGAGCCGCCGCGCCGCATTGCGGCGGCGGGGGTTTTCTCCTACATGCCTCTGGAATTTCTGCGAGAGGTCCGACATGACCCGAAAAATCGCCATCCTGGGGGCCTCGGCTATACCGGTGCCGAACTTGTGCGTCTCATCGCCACCCATCCGGGGCTCGAGATCGCCGCGCTCGGCGCCAATGCCAAGGCCGGGCAGACGATGGCGCAGGTCTTTCCGCATCTGCGCCATCTCGACCTGCCCGATCTGGTGACGGTGGACGAGATCGACTTTGCCGGGATCGACCTGTGTTTCTGCGCGCTGCCCCACAAGACCAGCCAGGAGGTCATCGCGGCGCTGCCAGAGGGGCTGAGGATCGTCGATCTTTCCGCCGATTTCCGCCTGCGCGACCCGGCCGCCTATGAACAGTGGTACGGCAATCCGCATGCCGCGCCGGAGCTGCAGAAAGAGGCGGTCTACGGGCTGACCGAATTCTACCGCGACGCCATTCGCGGCGCGCGGCTGGTGGCGGGGACGGGGTGCAACGCCGCGACCGGGCAGTTCATGCTGCGCCCGCTCATCGGTGCCGGGGCGATCGACCTCGATGATATCATCCTCGACCTCAAATGCGGGGTCTCCGGGCGCCGGCCGCAGCCTCAGGGAAAACCTGCTTCATGCCGAGCTGAGCGAGGGCTACCACCCCTATGCGCTGGGCGGCACCCACCGGCATCTGGGCGAGTTCGATCAGGAGTTCTCGGCGCTGGCGGGGCGAGAGGTCAAAATCCAGTTCACCCCGCACCTCATTCCGGCCAATCGCGGCATCCTCGCCACCGGCTATGTCAGGGGCGACCCGGACAGGGTGCATGAAACGCTGGCCGCGGCCTATGCCGAAGAGCCCTTCATCGAGGTGCTGCCGATGGGCGAGGCGCCCAGCACAAGGCATGTGCGCGGCTCGAACTTCTGCCATATCGGCGTCGCCGCCGACCGGCTGCCGGGGCGGGCAATCGTGGTGGCGGCGCTCGACAACCTGACCAAGGGATCGAGCGGGCAGGCGATCCAGAACGCCAACCTGATGCTCGGGTTGGACGAGACCGAGGGGCTGATGCTGGCCCCGGTCTTTCCTTGAAGAACGGATGGAAAGTACATGAAATCGCTCAAGAAAAAACGCCGGATACAGGTCATTGCCATCGCCGCGACCTTGCTGGTGATCGCGACCGGGCTGATCGGTTACGCGATGCGCGACGGCATCAACTTCTTCCGCTCGCCGAGCCAGATCATGGCCGAGCCGCCCGTGCCCTCGGAGGTGTTTCGCATCGGCGGGCTGGTCGAGGAGGGCAGCCTCAAACGCGGCGAGGGCGCCACCATCCGCTTCAACGTCACCGATGGCGGTGCGGTGGTGCCGGTCACCTTTACCGGTGTGCTGCCCGATCTCTTTGCCGAGAATCAGGGCATGGTCGGAACCGGCACCTATGAAAACGGCATCTTTCACGCCACCGAAATCCTCGCCAAGCACGACGAGGACTACATGCCCAGAGAGGTGATCGACAGCCTCAAGGAACAGGGCGTGTATCAGGCACCGGACGGCAGCTAAGCGCGCTGTTAACCTTTCGCGCCCCAGCCTTGCGCCCGCAAATGCCGGCAGCAAGGGGGCCCGAATGCAGACCGTCCAGAGATAGCCCGCGAGATCGTCGCCCGCGAGGGTGGCTTTGTCGATGATCCCGACGACCCCGGCGGCGCCACCAATTTCGGGGTCAGCATCCACACCATGCGGCGGCTGGGGCTCGATCTCGACCGCGACGGCGATGTCGATGTCGCTGACGTGCGCGGCCTCACCCGGGAGCAGGCCGAGGCGATCTTCATCCGCCACTATTTCCGGCGCCCGCGCGTCGATGATCTGCCGCAGGTGCTGCAGCCGTCGGTTTTCGACATGTATGTCAACGCCGGCGCGAACGCGGTGAAGATACTGCAGCGGATGTTGCGCCAGATGGGCCATGACGTGGCCGTCGACGGGGCGATCGGACCGCAGACCGCCGCCGCCGCCCATGCCGCCGCCCGCGCCGCGCCCGACCATATCGCCGACGCCTACGGCATCGCGCGGCGCAACTATTATTTCCGCCTCGCCGATGCCCGTCCGGCCTCGCGCAAGTTCGCCCGCACGCGGGCCGGCGGCAAGGGCGGCTGGATCCGGCGGGCCGAGGCCTTTGTCTCGCCCCGGTTTCACATGAGCGATGAGCAGTTTCGGGCAAGGGTGGCGGCATGGGACTGATCGGAAACATGTTCGGCACGCTTTTCGGCAGCGGGCGCAACGTGGTGGCCGAGACGGCCGAGGTCTTTCGCGTGAATGCCGAGGCGGCCGACGCGCGCGCGGCCGACATCCAGTCGGACGCGCTGGCCCAGCTGGCGGCAGAGTTCGCGCTGCCGCGCCGCGGCGTCTTCGACCGGCTGATCGACGCGCTCAATCGGGTGCCGCGCCCGGCGATGGCGCTGGGGACGCTGGGCCTTTTCCTGGCGGCGATGATCGACCCGGCGTGGTTTTCCGCGCGCATGCAGGGCATCCAGCTGGTGCCCGAGCCGCTGTGGTGGCTGCTGGGCGCGATCGTCAGTTTCTATTTCGGCGCCCGCCATCAGGCCCAGGGGCAGGAGTTCCAGCGCTCGCTGGCGCTGACCATGGCGCGCACGCCGCAGGTGATGGCCAACATCGCCGCGCTGAGCCGGCTGACGCCCGCCAGCCCGCGCATTGCCGCCACCGGCGGTGACGCGGCGCTGGAACTGGGCGCGGTGACGCCGGGCGAGAACGCCGCGCTCGACGCACGGCGGCGGGGACGCGGGGATCCGGGCGGGGGGCGCGACAATGTGATCGCACCCGACCCGCTTTGGGATTGGCCCTGCCGGCGGGAAATCCTATAACCCGGGCATGATCACCGAATTTGGCCATTTCGCCCTCATCCTCGCCTTTTTCGTAGCCCTCTTTCAGGCGGTGGTGCCGCTTGTCGGCGCGCAAAGGGGCTGGCCGGGCTGGATGGCCACCGCCGCGCCGGCGGCGGCGCTGCAGTTCCTGCTGACGGCGGCGGCGTTTCTGGCCCTGATGTGGGCCTTCGTCAGTTCGGATTTCTCGCTGCGGCTGGTTGTGCTCAACAGCCATACCGCCAAGCCGCTCCTTTACAAGATCACCGGCGTCTGGGGCAATCACGAGGGCTCGATGCTCTTGTGGGTGCTGATCGTCACCCTTTTCGGCTTTTTCGCGGCCTGGTTCGGGGGCGCGCTGCCGCCGACGCTCAGGGCGCGGGTGCTGTCGATCCAGGCGATGATCGGGGCGGCGTTCTTCGGCTTCATCCTCTTTACCTCGAACCCGTTCCTGCGGGTGCCGGTGCCGCCCTTTGACGGGCAGGACCTCAACCCGCTCCTGCAGGACCCGGGCCTCGCCTTTCATCCGCCGTTTCTCTATCTGGGCTATGTTGGGCTCTCGATGAGCTATTCATTCGCCGTCGCGGCGCTGATCGAGGGGCGGGTCGATGCCGCCTGGGGGCGCTGGGTGCGGCCCTATACGCTGGCCTCGTGGATGTTCCTGACCGTGGGCATCGGGCTGGGCTCGTGGTGGGCCTATTACGAGCTGGGTTGGGGCGGCTTCTGGTTCTGGGATCCGGTCGAGAACGCCAGCTTCATGCCGTGGCTGATCTCGGCGGCGCTGCTGCATTCGGCGGTGGTGGTGGAAAAGCGCGAGACGCTGAAGAGCTGGACCATCCTGCTGGCGATCATCGCCTTCGGGTTTTCGATGATCGGGGCGTTCATCACCCGCTCGGGCATCATCACCTCGGTTCATGCCTTCGCCACCGACCCCGAGCGCGGCGTGTTCCTGCTGGGCATTCTCGCGGCGTTCATGATGCTGGGGCTCACGCTCTTTGCCGCCCGCGCGGGCGTGATGCAGGCGCGTGGCGTCTTTGGCCTCGTCAGTCGCGAATCGGCACTGATCGTGAACAACATCCTGCTGGCGGTGGCGGCCTTCGTGGTCTTCGTCGGCACCATCTGGCCGCTCATCGCCGAGATGTTCTTCGACCGCAAGCTGAGCGTCGGGCCGCCCTTCTTCAACCTTGCGTTCACGCCGTTCATGGTCACGTTGGGGCTCATCCTGCCGCTGGGAGCGATGCTGCCGTGGAAGCGCGCCCGGGTGGGCCGCGTCGCGCGCCGGCTGGTGCCGGCCCTGACGCTGGCGCTGGCCGTGGGGGCGCTCGCGTTCGCGATGCAGACCGGCCGCAGCGCGGTCGGCCCGGTGGGGCTTTTCCTGGCGGCGTGGCTGGTCGCGGGGTCGGCCACCGATCTGTGGATGCGCACCCAGAGCTGGGGGCAGGTCACGGAGCGGCTGGCGCGCCTGCGCAGGCTGCCGCGCGCCGACTGGGGCAAGTCCACCGCCCATGCGGGGCTGGGCGTGACCATGGCCGGCATCGCCGCGATGACCGCCTGGCAGGTCGAGGACATCCGCGTGGTCAGGCCCGGCGAGAGCTATGAGGTGGCGGGCTATACCCTGACCCTGCAAGCGGTGCGCGAGGCCGAGGGGCCCAACTATACCGCGACCGTGGCCGACCTGAAGCTCGCGCGTGACGGGCGCCAGATCGCCACCATGCACCCCGAAAAGCGCATCTATCCGGTCGCCGGCATGCCCACCACCGAGGCCGCGCTCGACAACGGCTTTCTGCGCGATGTCTATGTCGCGCTCGGCGATCCGCAGGCGGGCGGCGGCTGGGCCATGCGGACCTATTACAAGCCGCTGGCGAACTGGATCTGGGGCGGCGCCATCCTGATGGCGCTGGGAGGCGCGCTGTCGCTCTCGGACCGGCGCTACCGCGTCGCCGCCGGGGCACGACGGGTGCGCGCGCCGGCGGTGCCGGCCGAATGAGACGGCTGGCGATACTCCTTTGCCTGCTGCTGATGGCGACGCCGGGCCTTGCGGTGCAGCCGGACGAGGTTCTTGACGACCCCGCGCTCGAGGCGCGCGCGCGCGAGATTTCCGAAGGGCTGCGCTGTCTCGTCTGCCGCAACGAGAGCATCGACGAATCGAACGCGGACCTCGCCCGCGACCTGCGGCTTTTGGTGCGCGAACGGGTGCTGGCGGGCGACAGCAACGACGAGGTCGTCGCCTATATCGTCGATCGCTACGGCGAATACGTGCTGCTGAAACCCCGCACCGACGGCGCCAACCTGGTCCTGTGGCTGGCGGGTCCGTTGATGCTGATCGTTGCGGGCGGCGCCGGTCTGGTGTTTCTGCGCCGCCGCGCGCGCGCGGCGGAGCCGGCGGCGGCGACGCTCACCGACGCGGAACAGGCGCGGCTGCGCGAGATTCTCGACGACTGACGCGTGGCCGGGGTTTGCCCCGCGCGGGCTTTGCCGCTAGAGCGGGGGCGACACCGGCTCAGCAGGGGGCAGACCCGTGAAGGATTATCAGACCGTCACGTTCGAGATCGCCGACGACATCGCGCTCCTGCGATTGAACCGGCCCGACCGGATGAATGCGCTCAACACCCAGATGCGGGCCGAGATCACCGATGCCGCGCGGCTTGCGCCGCAACGGGCGCGGGTTCTGGTCATCACCGGCAATGGCCGCGCGTTCTGCTCGGGGCAGGACCTGGGCGATGGCGGCAATGCCGCGGCGCTCGACCTCGAACGTGTGCTGCGCGACGAATACGTGCCGATGGTCAAGGCCATCAGCGACTGCCCGGTGCCCACCATCGCCGCGGTCAACGGGCCGGCGGCGGGGGCGGGCGCGAACCTGGCACTGGCCACCGATGTGGTGATCGCCACCGAGAGCGCCTATTTCCTGCAGGCGTTCACCCGCATCGGGCTGATGCCCGACGCCGCCGGCACCTGGTGGCTGCCCCGGCAGATGGGCATGGCGAAGGCAATGGGGGCGGCGCTCTTCGCCGAGCCGGTCGGCGCGCGCGACGCCGCCGCCTGGGGCATGATCTGGGAGGCGGTGCCCGATGCCGGTTTCGAGGCCCACTGGCGCGCGCGCGCGGCGCATCTGGCAAAGGGCCCGACCGCGGCCTATCGCAACCTCAAGCGTGCCCTGCGCGAGAGCTGGCAGAACGGGTTCGACGGGCAACTGGCGCTCGAGGCGTCGCTGCAGGGCGAACTCGGCGGCACCCGCGATTTCCAGGAGGGCGTCGTCGCCTTTCACGAAAAGCGCGATGCCGGTTTCGAGGGGCGCTAGGACACGGCGCGTCCGATCGGTTGTCCGCCCGCCCCGGGCGTGACCCGGGGCCTCGCCATCGCGAAAGGAGGTCCGGCCCGGGGCCGGGACGGGTATCGGATATGATCGGACGCGACATGCGCTAATGATCGGCGTCAGCGTGATGCACCGAGCCGGGCGGGATGAATTCGATTGTGTGCAACCCTCGGCACGGCCGGGTAAAGAGACGCGGGCGGTGGCGCGGGGCCGTGGCCGGCCCCGGGCGCCCTAGCGGTTCTCGATGTCGACGTAGTCGCGCAGCTCTGCCCCCTTGTAGAGCTGGCGCGGGCGGCCGATCTTGAGCTGCGGATCGGCGATCATCTCCTTCCACTGCGAAATCCAGCCCACGGTGCGGCTGACCGCGAAGATGGGCGTGAACATCGAGGTCGGAAAGCCCATCGCCTCGAGGATGATGCCGGAATAGAAATCGACGTTGGGAAAGAGCTTCTTGGAGACGAAATAGTCGTCCTCGAGCGCCTGCTTTTCCAGCTCCTTGGCGACCTGGAGCGTCGGGTTGTCCTCGATCCCGAGGAGTTCGAGCACCTCGTCGGCGGACTGTTTCATCACCTTCGCGCGCGGGTCGAAGTTCTTGTAGACCCGGTGGCCGAAGCCCATCAGGCGGAAGGGGTCGTTCTTGTCCTTGGCGCGTTTGATGTATTCGGGGATGCGGTCGGGGGTGCCGATCTCCTTGAGCATCTCGAGGCAGGCCTGGTTGGCGCCGCCATGCGCCGGCCCCCAGAGGCAGACGATGCCCGCGGCGATGGAGGCGAACGGGTTGGCACCGGAACTCGATGCCAGCCGCACCGTCGAGGTCGATGCGTTCTGCTCGTGATCGGCGTGCAGGGTGAATATCCGGTCCATGGCGCGGCTCAGGATCGGGTTGACCTCGTAATCCGCCGTGGGAACAGCAAAGCACATGCGCAGGAAATTCGAGGCGTAATCGAGATCGTTGCGCGGATAGACGAAGGGCTGACCGACGGTGTACTTGTAGGCCATCGCCGCGATCGTCGGCATCTTGGCGATCATGCGGATCGTCGCGACCTCGCGCTGCCAGGGATCGTTGATGTCGAGCGAGTCGTGGTAGAACGCCGAGAGTGCGCCGACCATGCCGACCATGATCGCCATCGGATGCGAGTCGCGCCGGAAGCCGCGAAAAAGGAAGTGCATCTGCTCGTGCAGCATGGTGTGGGCGGTGACGCGGTCCTCGAAATCCTCGAGCTGCGTGGTCGAGGGCAGATCGCCGTATAGCAGCAGGTAGCAGACCTCGAGGAAATGCGACTTCTCCGCCAGCTGGTCGATGGGGTAGCCGCGGTGCATCAAGAGCCCCTCTTCGCCGTCGATGAAGGTGATGGTGCTGTCGCAGCTCGCCGTCGAGGTGAAGCCGGGATCGTAGGTAAAGACGCCCACATCCGCATAGAGCTTGCGGATGTCGATCACGTCGGGTCCGGCGGTGGCGGTAAGGATCGGCAGGTCGTATTCCTTGCCGTCGATCGTCAGCTTCGCGGATCTGGTGGTTTCAGCCATGGGTTTCCTCCGTCGTTGCGCCCCGCGCACGGGCCCGGGCGTTGTTTATCACTGTCCGGTTCGAGACGGTTGCCCACGCTCGCCGGCGGCATCCCCGAGCCGGGCGAGCGTTTCCTCCCGTCCGAGCACAAGCATCATGTCGAACACGCTCGGTGTCGCGGTGCGGCCAGCCAGCGCGGCGCGCATCGGCGCGGCCAGCCTGCCGAACTTGATGTCGATGGATGCGGCGAACTGCGTCGCGGCTGCCTCCAAACCCTCGCGTGTCCACGTAGCATTGCGCAGATGCGGCGTCAATTCCGACAGTATGCCACGGGATACATCATCCAGTGCGGCGGCGGCGGCGGCATCCGGTTCTATCGGCCGTATGTTGATGACGAATGCCGCCTTGTCAATAAGTTCCGGGAAAGTCCTGGCTCTGTCCCTGAGGCAGAAAAGCGCCTTTTCCAGCAGGGCCCACCTGGCGTCCGAAAGGGGCGGAGCGCCGGTGACCTGCAAGAACCCCGCCAACTCGCGCAGCAGCGAAGCATCCTCCATCGTGGCGATATGGCGGCCCGAGAGGTGGTCGAGTTTCTTGAAGTCGAACCGCGCCGGCGCCTTGCCGATGCCGTCAAGGTCGAACCACGCCTGTGCCTGTTCGTCGGTGAAGAATTCGGCGTCGCCGTGGCTCCAGCCAGGCGGGCGAGGTAGTTGCGCATCGCCGCCGCCGGATAGCCCATCTTGCGGTATTCCGCGGCCGAAAGCGCGCCGTGGCGTTTCGAGAGCTTCTTGCCGTCGGGCCCGTGAATGAGCGGGATATGGGCATAGACCGGCAAGGGCCAGTCCATTGCCCGGTAGATCATCATCTGGCGCGCGGCATTGTTGAGGTGGTCGTCGCCGCGGATGACGTGGGTCACCCCCATGTCGTGGTCGTCCACCGCCACCGCCAGCATGTAGACCGGCGTGCCGTCGCTGCGCAACAGCACCATGTCGTCGAGCTGATCGTTGCGGATGGTGACATCGCCCTGCACCCGGTCGGCGATTACCGTCTCGCCCTCGCGCGGGGCCCTGATGCGGATGGCAAAGGGCGCGTCGGGGTGGGTCGAGGGGTCGGCGTCGCGCCATGGGCTGCGGAACAGGGTCGAACGCCCTCCGGCACGCGCCGCCTCGCGGAACGATTGGATTTCTCCCTGTGTGGAGAAGCACTTGTAAGCCGCTCCTGATGCAAGAAGCTGGTGCGCCACCTCGGCGTGGCGCGCGGCGCGCGCGGCCTGGCTCACGGCCTCGCCGTCATGGTCGAGCCCCAGCCACGCCAGCCCGTCGAGGATGGCCCCGGTGGCCTCGGGCGTCGAGCGCGCGCGGTCGGTGTCCTCGATCCTGAGCAGGAATTTCCCGCCGCGGCCACGGGCGTAGAGCCAGTTGAAGAGCGCGGTGCGCGCGCCGCCGATATGCAGAAAACCCGTGGGCGAGGGGGCGAACCGGGTGACGACGGGCTCGGACATGTCGGGGCAGCCTTTTTGGGGATTAACCTTTTGCTAACGGTCCTGGGTGTACCGATAGAGCGACTGTTTATCGGTCCGCCGGAGGGGAGACAAGTCTTGGCGCCGACGCATCGCCTGGTCTCCGTCTGTGTCGCGGCGTGGCTGGCGCAGCGGGGGCAACTGATCTGCTGGACGCCGGTGGCGCTGGCCGCGGGCATCGGGTTCTATTTCGCGCAAGGGGTCGAGCCCGGCGCGCCGCTCTATCTCGGCGTTGCCGCGGGCGGGCTGGCAGCGGCCGGACTGGCGCGGCGCGCCGGCGTTGTCGGGGCGCCGCTGCTCTGGGCGCCGGCGCTCATGGCGCTGGGGTTCTGCCTTGCCGGCGCGCGGGCGCATCTCGTGGCCGGCCCGGTGCTGGGCTGGCGCTATTACGGGCCGGTCGAGGGGCGCGTTGCCGGTATCGACCGCTCGGCCTCGGATGCGCTGCGGCTGACGCTCGACCGGGTGGTTCTGGCCGACATGGCCCCCGACAGGACGCCGGCGCGGGTGCGGGTGGCGCTGCACGGGAGCGCCGGCGACGAGACGCCGATCGTGCCCGGCCTGACGGTGATCCTCACGGCGCATCTGGCGCCCCCCTCGGGGCCGGCGGAACCCGGCGGTTTCGATTTCCGCCGCCATGCCTGGTTTCAGGGACTGGGGGCGTCGGCTACACCCGAACGCCGGTGCTGGCGCTGGCGGAACCGGCGGGCGGGCAGTGGCTTTTCCGGGCGCGGATGTGGCTTTCGGCGCGGGTGCAGGCCGTGCTGCCGGGAGAGGCGGGCGCCTTTGCCGCCGCGATCATGACCGGCGACCGTTCGGGCATCGCGCAGCCCACGCTGATTGCGCTCCGGCACGCCAACCTCGCCCATCTGCTGGCGATCTCGGGGCTGCACATGGGGCTTCTGGCGGGGTCGTTCTGGCGGCGGTGCGGCTGGGGTTCGCGGCGATCCCGCGCCTCGGGTTGCGCTGGCCGGCCAAGAAGATCGCGGCCGCCGCGGCGATCGTGGCCTCGGCCGGGTATCTGGCGCTTTCGGGCGGCAGCATCGCCACCGAGCGGGCGTTCGCGATGGTGACGGTAATGCTCGCGGCGGTGCTGGCCGATCGCCGCGCGCTGTCGCTCAGGGCGGTGGCGGTGGCGGCGGTGATCGTGCTGGCGCTGAGGCCCGAGGCGCTGCTCGGTCCGGGCTTTCAGATGTCCTTTGCCGCCACCACCGCGCTGGTGGCGGTCTTCGGGTTCATCCGCGACCACCAGGTCCCGCTGGGCCCGCGCTGGTTGCGCCCGGCCGCGGCGGTGGCGGTCTCGTCGCTGGTCGCGGGGCTCGCCACCGCCCCGATCGCCGCGGCGCATTTCAACCAGATCGCCCATTACGGACCTCGTTGCCAACCTGCTGAGCGTGCCGCTGATGGGCGTGCTGGTGATGCCGGCGGCGCTGGCGGCGGTGGTGCTGCTGCCGCTGGGGCTCGAGGCGGTGGCGCTCGCGCTCATGGGGCTGGGGCTCGACTGGATCCTTGGCGTCGCGCACTGGACGGCGACGCTGCCGGGCGCGCGCGGCACGGTGCCGGCGCCGGGGCCATGGGTGCTGCCGCTGCTGGCGCTGGGGGTGCTCTTTGTCGTCCTCTGGCAGGGACGGGCGCGGATCGCCGGCGTGGTGCCGGTGGCGCTGGCGGCGCTGCTCTGGGCCGGGACCGAGCGCGCGGACGTGCTGATTTCCGAGCGCGGGGCGCTGGTCGGGGTGATGACCGACAAGGGCCGCGCGCTGAGCCGGCCGCGCGGGGCCGGGTTCGTGGCCGGGATCTGGCTGGAAAACGATGGCGACGCGGCCGACCAGACGCTGGCCCATGCCCGCTGGCCGGAGGTCGTCGCCGCCGGCTGGCCGGTGCGGGCGCTGCCCGGCAAGCGCGCCGCTGCCGAGCTTGGCGACTGCGCGGCGGGGGAATGGGTGGTGCTGACCGAGACGCCCCGACCCGGGCTGCCCTGCCAGGTGGTCACGCCGGCCAGTCTGCGCCAGACCGGTGCCCTGGCGCTCTGGCGCGAGGGCGCGACGCTGCGCGCGGTCAGCGTGCGCGATCTGAGCGGCACGCGGCTCTGGACCCCGCAGCGGCCGGATCAGTAGCTGCGGATGAGCCCCACCAGCCGGCCCTGCACGCGCACCTTGTCCTCGGGCAGGACGCGGGTCTCATAGGCCGGGTTCGCGGCCTCGAGCGCGATGGCGCTGCCGTTGCGGTGAAATTTCTTGAGCGTGGCCTCCTGATCCTCGATCAGCGCGACGACGATGTCACCGTTATCGGCCACATCGGTTTCGCGGATCACCACGATGTCGCCGTCATTGATGCCGACGCCGATCATCGAATCGCCCCTGACCTCGAGCGCGTAGTGATTGCCCCGCCCCGCAATCATGTCGCCGGGGACCGAGACGTTGTGGCTGGCATGCGCGATCGCCTCGATCGGCACGCCGGCGGCGATGCGGCCCATCACCGGCAGTTCCACCGCCGCGGCGGCCGCGATGTCGATGGCGTTGGCGGGGCGCGGCGGGCGGTCGGCGCGGTCGCCCTCGATCACGCGGGGATGAAAGCCGGTCTCGCCGCCGGCAAATCTGGTCGCGAGCACGTCGGGCAGCCGCACGATCTCGAGTGCGCGCGCCCGGTGCGCCAGCCGGCGGATGAAGCCGCGTTCCTCCAGCGCCGTGATCAGCCGGTGGATGCCCGATTTCGAGCGCAGGTCGAGCGCCTCCTTCATTTCGTCGAAGCTGGGGGGCACGCCGTCGCGGCTGATGCGCTTGTGGATGAATTCCAGCAGGTCGAGCTGTTTGCGGGTCAGCATTGCGCACATCCCTTGCGATGGTTGATGTGCGTTTGTTCTATGCTTGTTCGCGTTTTGTGTCAACCCCGGCCGACGCGCCGCCCGGATGCCTCAGAGCGCGATGTAGTCCACCTCGTCGCCCTTGCGGCGCGGCCCGTCGCCGGGTGCGCGCACCAGGAGCGCGTTCGCGCTGGTGAGCACCGACAGGAGCGAGCTGTCCCGGCGGTCGCCGGCGGCGATGCTGCCGGCCTCGACGCGGGCGCGCATGTAGTGCTCGCGCGGGCCGTTTCCGGGCAGGTCGTGCGCCAGCACGGCGCGCAGGCGCGGGGCGGGGGCCGCGCCCAGCCCCAGCATCGCGCG
The DNA here is from genome assembly GCA_027493545.1 of Roseovarius sp. GTDB lineage: Bacteria > Pseudomonadota > Alphaproteobacteria > Rhodobacterales > Rhodobacteraceae > Roseovarius. The sequence continues at coordinate 537,078 of JAOSKR010000002.1, forward strand.
CAACATCGGCACCAGGAAGACGTGCCCGCAGACGATGGCCGAGACCGGGTTGCCGGGCAGGCCGACCATCGCCACCCCGTCCATCCGCCCGGCCATCAGCGGCTTGCCCGGCCGCATCGCCACCTTGTAGAAGGACTGCTCCATCCCGCGCGCGGCCGCGACCGGGCCGACGAGGTCGTGATCGCCCACCGAGGCGCCTCCGATCGTCACCACCAGGTCGGTGCCGCGCGCCAGATCAAAGGCGGCGGCGATGGCGGCGTCGGTGTCGCGGGCGATCGGCAGGATCCGCGCCTCGGCCCCGGCGGCGTCGATCAGCGCCTTGAGCCCGAAGGTGTTGGAGGCGACGATCTGGTCGGGGCCGGGGTCGTCGCCCGGCATCACCAGCTCGTCGCCGGTGGAAATCAGCGCCACCTGCGGTTTGCGCGTCACTTCGAGCGTGCCGAGGTTCATCGCCGCCAGCAGCGCGATCTCGGAGGGCCCCAGCCGGCGCGGCGCCGCGACCCGCGCGCCGATGGTGAAATCGACGCCCCTGGGGCGGATGTGGTCGCTCTCGCCGATGGTGTCGGCCAGGGTGATGCGCTCGCCCTCGCGCGCGACGTCCTCCTGCATCACCACGCGGTCGGCGCCCTCGGGCACCGGCGCGCCGGTAAAGATGCGCACCGCCTGGCCGGGCCCGACGCGGCCGGCGAAGCGGTGCCCGGCCGCGGACTCGCCGATGACGTCGAGGACGGCGCCGGCGCGGGCGTCTGCGGCGCGCAGCGCGTAGCCGTCCATCGCCGAGCTGGCAAAGGGCGGCTGATCGCGGCCCGCCACCGCGTCCCCGGCGAGCACCCGACCGGCGGCCGCAGTCAGCGCAACGGTCTCGGACCCAGTGGTTCGACCAGTGCGAAAAAGATGCGCGAGCGCCTCGTCAACCGTGATCATGTCGCCTCGTAACGTCCTGATTTGCCGCCGTCTTTCAGGGTCACACGAATACCGCCGATCTGCATCGCGCGATCCACCGCCTTGAGCATGTCGTAGACCGTCAGCGCGGCGGTGCTGACCGCCGTCAGCGCCTCCATCTCGACACCGGTGCGCCCGGTGGTGCGGACCGTGGCCTTGATGCGCACCCCCGGCAGGGCGGCGTCGGGCACCAGATCGAGCGCGACCTTGGCGATGGGCAGCGGGTGGCAGAGCGGCACCAGATCGGCGGTGCGCTTGGCGCCCATGATCCCGGCAAGCCGCGCCACGCCCAGGACGTCGCCTTTCTTCGCCCGGCCTTCCGTCATGATTTCAAAGGTTTCCGGGGTCATCTTCACCCAGCCCTCGGCGCTTGCGACGCGCGCGGTCTCGGGTTTTTGAGAGACATCGACCATATGGGCGTGGCCGTGCTCGTCGAAATGGGTGAGCCCCGTCACATCATCCCCCGTGGTTCGGCCGAGGCCGACAGGATCGCGCGCGTCGCGGCGGCCACGTCGTCCTGACGCATCAGCGCCTCGCCGATCAGGAAACAGCGCGCGCCGTAACGTGCCATGTCCTCCAGATGGGCCGGCTCTGAAAGCCCGCTTTCGCAGACGATGATCCGGCCGGCCGGCACCAGCCGCGCAAGCCGGCGCGAGACGTCGAGCGAGGTTTCGAAACTGTCGAGGTTGCGGTTGTTGATGCCGATGAGCGGCGATTTCAGCCGCGCCGCGCGCTCCAGTTCGGCCTCGGTGTGGACCTCCAGCAGCGCGTCCATCCCCCAGTGTACCGCGGCGGCTTCCAGCTCGGCCGCCCGGGTGTCATCCACCGCCGCCATGATGATCAGGATGCAGTCGGCGCCCAATGCCCTCGCCTGCGCGACCTGATAGGTGTCGAACATGAAATCCTTGCGCAATACCGGCAGCTTGCAGGCCGCTCTTGCAGCGCTCAGATGCTCCGGCGCGCCCTGAAAGCTGGGGCCGTCGGTGAGCACCGAGAGGCATGTCGCGCCGCCCGCCTCATAGGCCGCGGCCAGCGTCCCGGGGTCGAAATCGGCGCGGATTAGGCCCTTCGAGGGGCTGGCCTTCTTGATCTCGGCGATAAGGCCGAAGCCCTGCTTGCTGGCCTGCAACAGCGCCTTGGCGAAGGGGCGGATTGGCGGCGCGGCGGCGGCGCGGGCCTCGATCTCGTCGGGGCTCACGGCCTCCTTGGCGGCCGCGATCTCGTCGAGCTTGTAGGCCCGGATCCTCTCCAGGATGGTGGGGGTGTTCATTCCGCCTCCGTCGTCGCTTTCGTCAATTTCTCGACCTTGACGCGCGCGGCACCGCTGTCGAGGCTTTCACGCGCGATTTCGACACCCTGCCGCAGCTCCGCCGCCCGCCCGGCCACCACCAGCGCGGCGGCGGCATTGAACAGCACCGCGTCGCGATAGGCGCCCGGCGCGCCTTCGAGCAGCGCGCGAAAGGCGCGGCCGTTCTCCTCGGGCGTGCCGCCGAGGATGGCCTCGAAGGGGTGGACGGGCAGGCCGGCATCCTCGGGCGATATCTCGGCCTCGCGCAGGCGGCCGTCCTCCTCGAGCGCCACCACCCAGCTTGGCCCGGCGATGCTGAGCTCGTCGGTGCCGTCCGATCCGTGCACCAGCCAGGCACGGTCAGAGCCGAGCGCGGCCAGGGTCTCGGCCATCGGCCGCAGCAGGTCGCGGCGGAATGCGCCGGTCAGTTGCCGTTTGACCCCGGCGGGGTTGGTGAGCGGTCCGAGGATGTTGAAGATGGTGCGCGTTCCAAGCTCGGCGCGCACCGGGCCGACATGGGCCATCGCGGGATGATGCATGGGCGCCATCATGAACGCGATGCCGGCGGCTTTCAACGCTTTTTCAACCACTTTGGGGCCGACCATCACGTTGATGCCAAGCTGCGTCAGCGCGTCGGCCGCCCCCGATTTCGAACTGAGGTTGCGGTTGCCGTGCTTGGCCACCGGCACCCCGGCGCCGGCCACGACAAAGGCGGCGGCGGTCGAGATGTTGAGCGTGCCCTTGCCGTCGCCGCCGGTGCCGACGATGTCGATGGCGTCCGCGGGGGCGGTGACCTTGAGGCACTTGTCACGCATCACCGTTGCCGCGGCGGCGTATTCGGTCACCGTTTCGCCGCGGGTGCGCAGCGTCATCAGCAGGCCGCCCATCTGCGCCGGCGTCGCATCGCCCTCGAAAAGACAGGCAAAGGCGGCTTCGGCTTCCTCGCGCGTCAGCGCGCGGTCGGCGGCAATGCCGATGAGGGCGCGGATGTCACTCATGCCGGCACCCGGGTCATCGCCAGGAAATTCGTCAACAGCGCGTGTCCGTGTTCCGAGGCAATCGATTCGGGGTGGAACTGGATGCCGTGGATGGGCAACGCGCGATGTTGCAGCCCCATGATCGTGCCGTCTTCGAGCTCTGCCGTGATTTCAAGCTCTTGCGGGCAGGAGCTGCGCTCGACCACGAGCGAGTGATAGCGCGTCGCGGCAAAGGGCGAGGGCAACCCGGCAAAGACGCCCGCAGCCTTGTGGTGAATGGAGCCGAGCTTGCCGTGGACGATCTCGGAGTGCCGCACCACGCGCCCGCCAAAGGCCTGACCGATGGTCTGGTGGCCCGGGCACACACCGAGAAGCGGGATCCGCGCCTCGGCCGCGGCCCGTGTCAGCGCCAGGCAGATGCCGGCGCGGTCGGGGTCGCAGGGGCCGGGCGACAGCACGATGCCCTCGGGCCGCATCGCCAGGGCGGCCTGCACGTCGATGGCGTCGTTGCGGCGCACCTCGATCGCGGCCCCCAACTCGCCCAGATAGTGGACCAGGTTGTAGGTGAAGCTGTCGTAATTGTCGATCAGCAGCAGCATCGCGTATCCCCGTGCGGGTTGGGGGCGGCGGCTGGTCCGGGCCCCGGGTGACGGGCCCTACTTGTTCAGGGTTGCAAGGCAGCGTCAAGGGGCGCAAATGTAGGGCCGGGCCAAAAGCAGGGAGCAAGGACGGTGCAACGCGGTTTCATTGGCGGGTTTCTGACCGGGGCGGTGCTGTCGGTCGCGGCGCTCGGCATGGTGTCGGTGCTGGTCGGGTTCGCGATCGACGTGCCGCCCAGCGCCACCACGCCGCAGGTGCCTGCCGGATCGCAGTTCAACCAGGCGCGCGAGGATCGCGCCGCGCGGCTGCCCGCCCCCGACGACATTCCCGGCGCCGAGACCGCGCCGGTCGTGGCCGCGCCTTCCCCCGACGATCTGAGCCCGCTCAAAGGCGCCGATACCGCCCCCACCACGCCACCCCCGGACCGGCAGTCCGGACGTGACGCTCGACGCGCCGCGCGCCCGGGGCGACGGCACCGGCGTCGCGATCGGCGCCGACGAGCCGGTGCTGCCAAGCCCGCAGGCAATGCCGCCCGAGGAACCCGGGGAGGAGGCCAGCCTGAGGGTGGCGACCGAGCCCGCCGAACCCCCGCACCGGACGCCCCGCAGGAAAGCGCGGATGAGGGTGTGAGCGAAGGCGCGGAGGCGAGCGTCGCGGCGGGGTCGATCTCGGCCGAGCCCGCGCAGCCGCCTGAGCCCGAGGTTGAGACCGGCAGCGGCCTTTTCGGAGATGCCGATCGGCCCGGTGGCGCGGCGGAAGATGCCGGGGATGCGCCAGAACCGCCAGAACCGCCGGTTGCGGCGATGTCGGCGGAAGAGGAGCCGTCGGACGACCGGTCCGGCGCCGACGCGGCCGCTTCGGGCACCATCGGCGACCTCGCCCAGGGGGTGACGACCGGGCGCCTGCCGGCGGTGACGGATGCGCCGGCGACAGCCGAACCCGAACCCGAACCCGCCACGGCACCGGCGCTTGAGCGTTTCGCGGCGCCGTTCGAAAACCCCGAGGGCAAGCCGGTCATGGCGATCGTGCTCATCGACGACGGCACCAGCCCGGTGAGTTTCGAGGCCTTAGCGGATTTTCCCTATCCGATCAGCTACGCCATCGACGCCGGCTGGCCGGGCGCAGCCGAAGCGGCGAGGAACTACCGTGCCGCCGGGCTCGAGGTGCTGGCGCTGGTCGACCTGCCCGAGGGGGCCGGGGCCCGTGACACCGAGGTGGCGATGCAGAGCTATCTGCGCGCCGTGCCGCCGGCGGTGGCGGTGATGGAGGGGGTCGGCACCGGGTTGCAGTCAAGCCGCGAGGCGGCGGCGCAACTCGTCCCGATCCTTCAGGACGCGGGGCTGGGGCTGGTGCTCTTTTCCGAAGGGCTCGATACCACGCGCAAGCTGATTGCGCGCGAGGGCGTCCCGGTGGCGTCGGTCTTTCGCGACTTCGACGCCGAGGGCCAGAATGCGCGGGTGATCCGGCGCTTTCTCGACCAGGCGGCGTTCCGGGCGGCGCAGGAGGAGGGCGGCGTGGTGATGGTCGGCCGGCTCCGGGCCGAGACCGTCAGCGCGCTCTTGCTCTGGGGGTTGCAGGATCGCGCCGGCAGTGTCGCGCTGGCCCCGGTTTCGGCGGTGCTGAAGGAGAGCGTGAATTGAGCCCCGCGCAGGCCGGGTGTTGGCCGGGCTTCAGCCCGGCAACCTGCCTACAGCCGGGCTGAAGCCCGGCCTACAGCCTGCCAACACCCGGAGGAGAGCCGGGCTAAAGCCCGGCCTACGGGGTATCGGGTCGGCGATATGCGATTGACCCTAACCATCGTTGCCGTCGCCCGAAAACCGTGCCGCGTCGGCGGCGGCGCGGCGGATGGCGTTCGACTTGTGCACGGTTTCCATGTACTCGGCCTCGGGGTCGCTGTCGAAGACCACGCCGCCGCCGGCCTGGATGTAGAGCTTGCGGTCCTTCACCACCGCGGTGCGCAGGGCGATGCAGATATCCATGTCGCCGCCCGAGCTGAAATAGCCGACGCCGCCGCCATAGACGCCGCGCTTTTCCGGCTCGAGCTCGTCGATGATCTCCATCGCGCGGACCTTGGGCGCGCCCGAGACGGTGCCCGCGGGCAGCCCGGCCAGCAGCGCCGAGAGCGCGTCCTGCCCCTCGGCCAGTTCGCCCACCACGTTCGAGACGATGTGCATGACGTGGGAATAGCGCTCGATCACGAATTCCTCGGTCGGGCGCACGGTGCCGATCCGGGCCACGCGGCCGACATCGTTGCGCCCCAGATCGAGCAGCATCAGGTGTTCGGCGCGCTCCTTGGGATCGGCCAGCAGGTCGGCCTCGTTGGCGCGGTCCTCGTCAGGGGTGGCGCCGCGCGGACGGGTGCCGGCGATGGGGCGGATGGTGACCTGCCCGTCCATCACCCGGACCAGGATCTCGGGGCTCGCACCCACCACCTGAAAGCCGCCGAAGTTGAAATAGAACATGAAGGGCGAGGGGTTGGTGCGCCGCAGGCTGCGGTAGAGCGCAAAGGGCGGCTGGCGGAAGTCCTGCGTCCAGCGCTGGCTCGGCACCACCTGAAAGATGTCGCCGGCGCGGATATACTCCCTGGCCTGCTCCACCACCGCCTTGTAGCCCTCGCGGGTGAAGTTCGAGACCGGCGGCGCGTCCTCGTGCGCCTGGCCGAGGCCGCGGCTGAGATGCGGCAGCGCCCGGTCGAGATCGCGCACCGCGTCCATCACCCGTTCGGCCGCCTGCGCGTGCGCCGCGCGCGCCGAGAGCCCCGAGCCCGCCCAGGCCGGGGCCACCACGATCACGTCGCCCTTGACCCCGTCGAGCACCGCCACCACCGAAGGCCGCAAGAGCACCGCGTCGGGCAGGTCCAGCGGGTCGGGGTTGACGTTCGGCAGATGCTCGACCAGCCGGATCATGTCGTAGCCGAGATAGCCGAAGAGCCCGGCGCTGGCCGCCGGCAGGTCGGGGGCAGGTCGATCCGGCTCTCGGCAATGAGCGCGCGCAGATTGGCCAGCGGCTCGCCCGGCTGATCCTCATAGGCGTCGTTGTCGAAACGCGCCTGCCGGTTGATGCGGCTTTGCGTGCCGAAGCACTGCCAGATCAGGTCGGGCTTGAGGCCGACGATCGAATATCGCCCGCGCACCTCGCCGCCGGTGACCGATTCGAGAACAAAGGCGTCGCGCGCCGCGCCCGACAGCTTGAGCATCAGCGAGACCGGCGTGTCGAGATCGGCCGCGAGGCGCGCATAGACGACCTGATTGCGGCCGGCGTCATACCCCCGGGCGAAGCTCTCGAAATCGGGGCTCAGGTCCATGACGCGCGCGCCCCTAGCGGAAATTCGCGTGTACGGCGTTGAGCGCGGCCTGGTCCAGTTCGATGCCGGCGCGGGCGCGGATGTCGTTGGCCAGCACCTGAAAGAGATCCTGCGCCAGCCCCGAGGCCGCCTGCTGGCGCAGCAGCCCCTGCAACTGCGCAAGATCGGGGTCGTCCGGGTCGGGATCGAGCACCTTCTCGAGCCGGACGACGAAGAGCCGCCCCGCGCCGCCCACGAGACCGACATGCCCGGGTTCGAGCCTGAACACCTCTTCGAGCAGCGCCGCCGGCGCGTCGGCCAGGAAGCTGCGTCGCGTCACCGTCCGGCTGGCGTCCTCCGTCAGTCCGGCGTCTTCGAAGGATGCGCCGCTTTCGAGCCCGGAAACCGCGGGTCCGACCTGCTTTTTCAGCTCCTCGACCAGCTTTTCGGTGCTCCAGGCGGCGGCGACCTCGTCGCGCACCGCGTCGAGCGGTTGCAATTCGGGCGCGATCACCTCGTCGAGGCGCATGGCGAAGATGCCGCCATCGTCGAGCGTGATCACCTTGGGATAGTCGCCGGCGCCCAGCGCGGCGGCGGCGGCGCGGAACGCCTCGAAGGCGGCGATGCCCTCGCTCATGCCATCGTGCCAGTCGATCGAGCCCGGCTTCATCTCGGTTTCCTCGGCCAGATCCTCGATGGTGGCCCCGCCCGCGAGCAGGTCGTCTATGGCGTCGATGCGGCCCTCGATCACGCGGCGGGCACGGCCTGCGGCAAGCTCTTCATGCAGCGTGGCCCGGGCGTCCTCGAAGCTGGTGGTCTGCGCCTCGAGCCGGGCATCGACACGAAAGAGCGCGGGTCCGACGCCACTGGGCAGGGGGCCCACCACGTCGCCCACCTCGGCGGCAAAGACCGCGTCGGCGGCCGCGCCCAGCTCGTCGCGGGTGACGTCGCCGAGGTCGGTATCGGCCAGTTCCAGCCCGCGTTCGGCCACCAGCGTCTCGAAATCGACCTCGCCGCTCTCGACGCGGGCGCGCGCGGCCTCGGCGGCGGCCTCGTCGGGGAAGGCCAGCCGTTCGACCAGCCGGCGTTCGGGGCGGTTATATTCCTCGGCGCGTTCGTCAAAGGCCTCGCGCAGCGCCGCTTCGTCGATCTCGACGCTGTCCAGCACCATCCCGGGGGTGAGCCAGGCATAGGTGATGCGTTTGCGCTCGGGCAGGGTGTAGCGTTCGGCGTGGGCCTCGTGCCAGGCGGCGAGATCGGCCTCGTCCGGCACCGGCAGGCCGGTGGTGAGGTCGTCGCGGCCGAGCACCGCCCAGGTCACCTCGCGGCGCTGGCCGAGATAGTCGGTCAGCGTTTGCATGTAGCCCTCGGGCATCTGCACGCCGGAAACCACCGCCGCCTGAATGAAGCTGCGCGCGGTCTCGGCGCGCATGTCGGCCTCGAACCGGCTTTCGGTCAGTCCCGCCTGTTCGAGCGCATAGCGGTACGCGTCGCGGTCGAACTTGCCATCGACGCCGCGGAACTGCTGCATCGCCACGATCTCGGCGTGCAGTACGTCGTCGCCCACCGACAGCCCGATGCGCTGGGCCTCGTCGTCGAAGGCGGCGGCGGCAATCAGCCGGGCGAGCACCGCGTCGCTCACCCCCATCTCGCGCGCCTGGGCAAAGCTGACCGGCTCGCCGCGTTCGGCCTCGATGGCGCGGATTTCCCGTTGCAGGGCGCGGGAATAGTCGTTGACGTCGATTTCCTGGTCGCCGACCGATCCGACCGAGCGGACGGAGCCCGACAGGTTGGTCACGCCGAATCCGCCGAGGCCGATGATGAGCAGGCCCAGAATGATCCAGGCCATGGTGTTGGAGATGCCTTTGGCTGCCATGTCGCTCCCTGTCAGGCGGTGCGCTGTTTTTCGGTATCTACGCGCTCGCCGGCGGGGGGGCAAGGGGCGCGCGGGGGGCGTCGCGGCCCCCGGGCTCAGGTGCCGCGATAGGGCTCGACATATTGCAGCGCCATGTCCCACGGAAAGAATATCCAGGTGTCCTGGCTGACTTCGGTGACATAGGTGTCGACCATGTGCCGGCCCTTGGGCTTGGCATAGACGGTGGCGACGCGGGCCTTTGGCATGCAGGCGCGCACCACCTCGAGCGTCCGCCCGGTATCCACGAGATCATCGACGATCAGCACGCCGGTACCGTCGCCCACGAGTTCCATGTCGGGCGACTTGATGATCCGGGCCGGGCTCCGGGTCTGGTGGTCGTAGGACTTGACGCTGATGGTGTCGACGGTGCGGATGTCGAGCTCGCGCGCGACGATCATCGCCGGCGCCATGCCGCCGCGGGTGATCGCCACCACCGCGCGCCAGCCACCCTCGGGAGTTTCGGTCTGCAGCCGCCAGGCCAGTGCCCGGGCATCGCGGTGAAGCTGGTCCCAGCTGACGTGAAAGCCCTTCTCGTGCGGCAGGCGGTCGGTCATCCGCCGTCAGCTCTTGTCGATGTCCGGGGCGTCGACCGCCTTCATGCCGACGACGTGATAGCCCGCATCCACATGCAGGACCTCGCCGGTGGTGCCGCTGCCCAGATCGGACAGCAGATAGAGCGCGGCGCGGCCGACATCGTCGATGGTGACGTTGCGCCGCAGCGGCGAATTGAGCTCGTTCCACTTCAGGATATAGCGGAAATCGCCGATGCCCGACGCGGCAAGCGTCTTGATCGGGCCGGCGGAGATGGCGTTGACGCGGATGCCGTCGCGGCCCAGATCCTCGGCCAGGTACATCACCGAGGCCTCGAGCGCGGCCTTGGCCACGCCCATGACGTTGTAATGCGGCATCACCTGTTCGGCGCCGTAATAGGTCAGCGTCAGCATCGAGCCGCCCGGACCCATCATCTTTTCGGCCCGCTGCGCCACCGCGGTGAAGGAATAGACCGACACGTCCATGGTGTTGAGGAAATTGCCGCGGCTGGTGTCGATGTAGCGCCCGCGCAGTTCCGACTTGTCGGAAAAGCCGATCGCGTGAACGATGAAGTCGAGCCCGTCCCAGACCTCCGAGAGCGCGGCGAAGGCGGCGTCGATCGAGGCGGGATCGGAGACGTCGCAATCGAAGAGGTGCGTGCTGCCCAGTTGCGCGGCCAGCGGCTCGACCCGCTTGCGAAAGGCGTCGCCCATGTAGCTGAAGGCCAGATCCGCGCCGGCGTCGGCGCAGGCCCGGGCGATGCCCCAGGCGATGGATTTCTCGTTGGCCAGACCCATGATGAGCCCGCGCTTCCCCGCCATCAGCGTGTTCACCATGTCCTGCCCTCGGCCCCCGGTATCAGTTGTGTTCTTCCTTTAGGGGATCGCCGGGGCTTCATCAAGAGGACCGCGCACACGCCGGGGCGCGCCTTTGGCCCTTGTGCCGATGCACGCGGCGGCGTAGCACGTGAACCGTGGATGGCAGCGAAAACAAGGGGCCGCAGGATGGAACGCAGCGGTATCTTCGCCGGCGACGACCCGTTCGCCATCGCCCGCGCCTGGCTGGCCGAGGCAGAAGCGCACGAGATCAACGACCCCGACGCCGCGGCGCTGGCGACGGTCGACGACACCGGCCTGCCCAATGTCCGCATGGTGCTGCTCAAGGATATCGCCGACGGCGCCTTCTGGTTCTTCACCAATTACGACAGCGCCAAGGGGCATGAACTGGCGGCGACCCCCAGGGCGGCGATGGTGCTGCACTGGAAATCGCTGCGCCGGCAGCTGCGCCTGCGCGGCGAGGTGGTGCGCGAGGACGGACCCGAGGCCGATGCCTATTTCGCCTCGCGCTCGCTGAAAAGCCGGCTCGGCGCCTGGGCGTCGCGGCAGTCGCGCCCGCTGGGCTCGCGAACCGAGCTCATGGCCGAGGTCGCCAGGGTCACCGCGCGCAAGGGGACCAACCCGCTGCGGCCCCCCTTCTGGGGCGGCTTTCGCATTGTTCCGGTCGAGATCGAGTTCTGGGCCGACGGCGCCTTTCGCCTGCACGACCGCTTCGTCTGGCGGCGCGCGGCGGTTGACGCGCCCTGGGAGGTTCAGCGCCTCAACCCGTGACGTGCCGGGGTACGCGACCCTGCCCGCGGATTTGGTACAGATTGATTCTTGCGTTGCGGGCCGCTTGTCTTTCTAATGGCAGGAAGGTTCCCAGGTCACTCGCAGGGACTAAAATACGTGGTAAAACACACGCATGGCACGAAACGCATCCGTGGCAAGGTCAAGTGGTTCGACCCCGCCAAGGGCTTCGGATTTGTTGTCGCCGACGAGGGTGGACCCGATATCCTGCTGCATGCCAACGTGCTGCGCAATTTCGGCCAAAGCTCGGTGGCCGACCGCGCCGCCATCGAGATCGACGTGCAGGAGACCGAGCGTGGCGTACAGGCCGTCGAAATCCACACCATCGAGCCGCCCGAGGTCGAGGGGCCGGCGGGGCTGGCCGATCTCGAGGACATCGACCCCGAGGTTATACGCGCCGCGCCGCTCGAGCCCGCGCGCGTGAAGTGGTTCGACAAGGCCAAGGGTTTCGGCTTTGCCAACACCTTTGGCAGCGACGAGGACGTGTTCATCCATATCGAGGTTCTGCGCCGCTCGGGCATGGCCGACCTGCAACCGGGCGAGGCGCTGGCGATTCGGGTGATCAACGGCAAGAGAGGCCGAATGGCGACGGAGGTCTGCGCATGGGAAGCGGCGGTCAAGCGGTCCGGGTGATCGCGGCGGTGGCGGGGCTTGCCGTGGCGACGGGTCCGGCGGCGGCGGCGGAGGGCGCGTGCCGCGCCGATGTGGTGCAGCTGCGCGGCGACTGGGGCGAGGCGCGCTTTACCGTCGAGGTGGCCGACGACGGCGCCGCGCGCGCGCAGGGGCTGATGCACCGTGAAAGCCTGGCGCGCAGCGCCGGCATGCTCTTCGTCTACGAGCGCCCGCACCGGGCAGGATTCTGGATGAAGGACACGCTCATCCCGCTCGACATTCTCTTTGCCGACGAGACCGGAACCATCCGCCGCGTCGCGGCGATGGCCGAGCCGCTGAGCGAGCGCCTGATCCCCGGCGGCGACGGCATCCAGTTCGTGCTCGAGATCAATGGCGGGCTGGCGCAGGCGATGGGCATCGCGCCGGGCACCCAGATGCGCCACCCGGCAATCGGCGCGCAGGCGGCCTGGCCCTGTTGACCCTTTTCAAGCGCGTGGAACGCGGCTAGACACGATCCCGGTCCGGGGCGTGGCGCAGCCTGGTAGCGCACCTGTTTTGGGTACAGGGGGTCGTGAGTTCGAATCTCGCCGCCCCGACCATCCACTCCGTCAGACCCGCCACAAGGCGCGGGCCGCGACCGCGCAACACAGGCGAGTCCGGCCGGTGCGGGGTCCGGCCAGGGCGGGCGCCGGATTGCCGCAACATCTCGCGTACAACTGTCGCATGAGCGCAACAGCTGGTGGCGAGGTGGCCGCTTGCCCGCTAAACCCAACATTTCAGGGGGCAATTTCGCGATCGCGCGCCCCGGCCGGCCCGCCGGAATCACCCTTGCGTCGCAGTCATCCCGGTCAACCGAAAAATTTTGCGAATATCTCCAAAATCTCGTTGACCGGAGGGCGTTCCATACGTCAGTTTGTGTGGGCGGGCCGGATCGCCACAAGATATAGTGGCCAAGGCCGGTCAGGGACGGACCTCCAGGAATACCCGGCACAACATGGCCGGGCAGCTTTTCGCACTCGCCGAGGCGGGCTGCGGCCTGGTGGTTGGCGCCTGTCCGGGCACGGGCGGACCCGCCACGGTTACAGACGCGCTGAATATGGGGCAGCCAGACAATGAAGATCGAACGCAGATTCACCACGGCCGGGCAGGACGCTTACGCAGGTATCGAATTCGTCACCACCAGTTCCGAAATCCGCAATCCCGACGGCACCACCGTCTTTCGGCTCGACGCGGTCGAGGTGCCGGCGCGCTGGAGCCAGGTCGCCAGCGACGTCATCGCGCAGAAGTATTTCCGCAAGGCCGGGGTGCCGGCAAAGCTCAAGAAGGTGCGCGAAAAGGGCGTGCCGGACTTCCTGTGGCGATCAGCGCCGGCGGGCAAGGACACAGCGACGGGGGCGAGACCTCGGCGCGGCAGGTCTTCGACCGGATGGCCGGCGCCTGGGCCTATTGGGGCTGGAAGGGCGGCTATTTCACGACCGAGGAGGACGCGCGCGCCTATTTCGACGAGATGCGCCACATGCTCGCCCGCCAGATGGCGGCGCCCAACAGCCCGCAATGGTTCAACACCGGCCTGCACTGGGCCTACGGCATCGACGGCCCCGGCCAGGGGCACTATTATGTCGATCACCAGACCGGCGAACTGGTGCGCTCGACGTCGGCCTACGAGCATCCCCAGCCGCATGCCTGCTTCATCCAGTCGGTGGCCGACGATCTGGTCAGCGATGGCGGCATCATGGATCTGTGGGTGCGCGAGGCGCGGCTCTTCAAGTACGGTTCGGGCACCGGCACCAACTTCTCCAGCCTGCGCGCCGAGGGCGAGCGGCTCTCGGGTGGGGGCAAGTCGTCGGGCCTGATGGGCTTTCTCAAGATCGGCGATCGCGCCGCCGGGGCGATCAAGTCGGGCGGAACCACGCGGCGCGCCGCCAAGATGGTGATCTGCGACGCCGACCACCCCGACATCGAGGAATTCGTGAACTGGAAGGTGCGCGAGGAACAGAAGGTCGCGAGCATCGTCGCCGGATCAAAGATGCACGAGCGGCGCCTCAATGACATCTTCGCCGCCATCCGCGCCTGGGACGGCACCGCTGAGGGCGCCGCCGATCCCGCCCGCAACGCCGCGCTCAAGTCCGCGATCCGCGCCGCCAAGCGCGATGCGATCCCCGAGACCTACATCAAGCGGGTGCTCGATTACGCCGCCCAGGGCTATGACAGCATCGAGTTTCCCACCTACGACACCGACTGGGACAGCGAGGCCTATGCCACGGTGTCGGGGCAGAACTCCAACAACTCGATCCGCGTCACCGACGCCTTTCTGCGGGCGGTCGAGACCGATGGCGACTGGGCGCTGATCAACCGCACCGACGGCACCACCGCCAAGACCATCAAGGCCCGCGACCTGTGGGAACAGGTCGGCCACGCCGCCTGGTCCTGCGCCGATCCCGGCGTCCAGTTCCACGACACCGTCAACGCCTGGCACACCTGCCCCGAGAACGGCGAGATCCGCGCCTCGAACCCGTGTTCGGAGTACATGTTCCTCGACGACACCGCCTGCAACCTGGCGTCGATGAACCTGCTGGCCTTCCATCGCGGCGGCGTCTTTGACGCCGAGGATTTCATGCACGCCACGCGGCTGTGGACGCTGACCCTGGAAATTTCGGTGCTGATGGCGCAGTTCCCGTCGAGGGAAATCGCGCGCAACTCCTACGACACCCGCACGCTGGGGCTGGGCTATGCCAATATCGGCGGGCTCCTGATGAACATGGGGCTGGGCTACGATTCGGACGCGGGCCGGGCGCTCTGCGGCGTGCTGAGCGCGATCATGACCGGCGTGGCCTATGCCACCTCGGCCGAGATCGCGGGCGAGCTGGGGCCGTTTCCGGCCTATGCGCGCAACCGCGAACACATGCTGCGGGTGATCCGCAACCACCGCACCGCCGCGCAGGGCAAGGCCGCGGGTTACGAGGGGCTCTGCATCCCGCCGGTGCCGCTCGATCATGCCAACTGCCCCGATGCGCGCCTCGTCGATCTGGCGATGGCCAGCTGGGACGAGGCGCTGGCGCTGGGTGAGCGGCACGGGTTTCGCAATGCCCAAGCCACGGTGATCGCGCCCACCGGCACCATCGGGCTGGTGATGGATTGCGACACCACCGGCATCGAGCCCGATTTCGCGCTGGTCAAGTTCAAGAAGCTCGCCGGCGGCGGCTATTTCAAGATCATCAACCGCTCGGTCCCCGCGGCGCTGGAAAAGCTCGGCTACACGCCCGACCAGATTGCCGAGATCGCGGCCTATGCCGAGGGCAGCGGCAGCCTCGCCGGGGCGCCGGCGATCAACCACACCACGCTGGCGGGTCATGGCTTCGGCCCGGCCGAACTGGACAAGCTCGAGGCGGCGGTGGCACAGGCCTTCGACATCCGCTTCGTCTTCAACCAGTGGACGCTGGGCGAGCCCTTCTGCCGCGAGGTGCTGGGCATCCCGGCGGCGCGGCTCAACGATCCCGCCTTCGACCTGCTCGAGCATCTGGGCTTTTCCAGGGCCGATATCGAGGCCGCCAACGACCATGTCTGCGGGACCATGACGCTGGAGGGCGCGCCGCATCTGCGCGCCGAGCACTACCCGGTCTTCGACTGCGCCAACCCCTGCGGCAAGAAGGGCCGGCGGTTCCTGTCGGTGAACGCCCATATCGACATGATGGCGGCGGCGCAGAGCTTTGTCTCCGGCGCCATCTCCAAGACCATCAACATGCCCGGCAATTCCACCATCGAGGATTGCCAGGCCGCCTATGAGCGCAGCTGGCGCAAGGGGGTGAAGGCCAACGCGCTCTACCGCGACGGCTCCAAGCTCAGCCAGCCGCTGGCCGCCAGTCTCGTGGAGGATGACGACGAGGCCGCCGAGGTGCTGGAAACCGGCACCCCGCAGGAGCGCGCGCAGGTGCTGGCCGAGAAGGTGATCGAAAAGATCGTGATCAAGGAGGTGGTCAGGAACCACCGCAACAAGATGCCCGAGCGGCGCAAGGGCTACACCCAGAAGGCCCTCATCGGCGGCCACAAGGTGTACCTGCGCACCGGCGAATACGCCGACGGCAATCTGGGCGAGATCTTCATCGACATGCACAAGGAGGGCGCCGGCTTTCGCGCGATGATGAACAACTTCGCCATCGCGGTCTCGGTCGGGCTGCAATACGGCGTGCCGCTCGAGGAGTTCGTCGACGCCTTCACCTTCACCAAGTTCGAGCCCGCGGGCATGGTGCAGGGCAACGATTCGATCAAGAACGCCACCTCGATCCTCGACTACATCTTCCGCGAACTGGCGGTGAGCTATCTCGACCGCACCGATCTGGCGCACGTCAAGCCCCAGGGCGCGAGCTTCGACGATCTCGGCCGCGGCGTGGAGGACGGGGTCGGCAACCTGGACGAGATCGGCGAGGAGGCCGCGAGCCGCTCGCTGGCGGTGCTCAAGCAGATCAGCTCCACCGGCTTTCTGCGCAAGCGCCTGCCGCAGGAACTGGTGGTGCTGAACGGCGGCCAGGGCGCGGCGATGAACGGCGCGACCGCGCCGCAGGTGTCCGTGCAGGCGGCGGGGCAGATGGCGGCAGGACAGATGGCGGCACCCACGCTGGTGCCCGAGGCCACCGCCACGATGATGACGGCAAGCACCTCGACCGTGACCGCCAGCCGCGTCACCGTCAACGCCGCCACCAGGGCCCGGATGCAGGGCTATGAGGGCGAGGCCTGCGGCGATTGCGGCAACTACACGCTGGTCAGGAACGGCACCTGCATGAAATGCAACACCTGCGGCGCGACCAGCGGGTGCAGTTGAAAGGACACGGGGCGGGTGCGCTCGCCCCCTGACGACGCCCGGGCCGCAGGCGAGACAACCGAGCGGTACCGACCAATCGAGCCCGGGCGGCGAAACTTTCCGGCGGGGGGCCTCGTGCCCCCCGTTTTTTATGTTGCGAAACGCGCGGGGCCGGGGCAGAGACCCGGGGCATGAGCACGCGCCCCGCCATCTCGGTCTGCATCCCCGCCTATGACATGGGCGGGCAGGGCGGGCGCTATCTGGCCCATTCGTTTGAGCGCCTCGCGGCGCAGGATTTCACCGATTTCGAGGTCGTGGTCTCGGATCAGTCCGAGGGCCCCGCCGTGGCCGAGGCCTGCGCCGCCTTCGCCGGCCGGCTGGCCATTCGCCGGGTCGATTTCCGCGCCGGCCCGCGCCAGGCCTCGGCCAATTGCAACAACGCCATGATGCACGCGCGCGGGGGGCTGCTGAAAATCCTCTTTCAGGATGATTTCCTGTGCGATGACAGCGCCTTGCGGCAGGTTCTTGATGCGTATCAGGCAACCGGGCGCAAATGGGTTCTGACCGGCTCGGCCGTAACCCGCGATGGTGAAACGCTCGAGCGTCCGATGGTGCCGCGCTGGCACGACCAGATCCGTTTCGGCCGCAACACCATCTCCAGCCCCTCGGTGCTGGCGCTCGAGGCGGGCCATGACGTCTGGTTCGACGAAAACCTCATCTGGCTGATGGACGCCGACATGTACCAGAGCTGCCACGCCGCCTTTGGTGCGCCCGCCATCGTGCCCGCGACGCTCATTGCCAACCGCCTGCACGAGGGGCGGTGAGCGCCGGCATCTCGCGGAAACTGCGCCGGCATGAACTGCTCTATACCGCCCGCAAGGGCGGGCTGATCCGAAAGCGCGGCGATCTGGGGCGTTTCTCTACCAGTACCTCAAGGCGCTGGGGGTAGCGGGCCGCCGGCCCCGCACAGCATCGGTTGTTGAAGCGGGCCGGCAACCGATATAGACCCTACGGGACGCGCGGCAGGCGGGATGAAAAGAGTGCTGGCAAAGATTATCCGACGGCTGCGGGCGCGGTTCATCACCCGGCTTGACTATCGCGGGATCACGGTGCCGGTGCACGGGGCCCATGTCATCCGCCCGATCAAGGAAGAGCTGATGACCGGGCGCTACGAGGTGCCCGAGATCACCGCGCTGCAGGCGCTGCTCAGACCCGGCGACCGGATGCTGGAAATCGGCGGCGGGCTGGGCGTGGTCTCGGGGCTGGCGGCAAAGGCGGTGCCCGATGCGGTGATCGAGAGCTACGAGGCCAACCCCGCGCTCATTGCCGCCATCGACGAGTTGCACGAGCTGAACGGGCTGCGCTCGATCACCCTGCACAACCGCATCCTGGTGCAGGGCGGCGGCGGGGGCGCGCGCGATTTTCACCTGCACCATTCATTCGCCGAAAGCTCGATCGTGCCCGGTGAGGGCAAGGACCGCTCGGTGCCGGTCCCGACCGAGGATTTCGCCGCCAAGCTCAAATCGTTCCGCCCCCATGTTCTGGTGGTGGACATCGAGGGCGGCGAGGACGAACTTTTGTCGGGCGCCGATCTGGCGGGCCTGCGCGCGCTGGTGCTGGAACTGCACCCCCGGGTCATCGACCGGGCGGCGGAAAAGCGCATTCTCGATGCCTGCGCCGCGGCCGGGCTCTATCCGCGTTTCGATCTCTCAACGGCCAATGTCGTCGCTTTCGAGCGGGTGGACTGACAAGAGGGGGGACGATGCCCGCAACCCTTGCATCCGCCGCCCCGCAATGCAGCCTGCTGGTCCTGACCTACAATCAGGCGCGGTTCATCGCCGAGGCGCTGGACGCGGCGCTGGCGCAGACCGGCGTCGTGGCGGAAATCATCGTCTCCGACGACGCCTCGAGCGACGCCACCTTCGACATCGCCCGCGAACGGGTGGCAGCGCATGACGGACCGCACCGGGTGGTGCTCAGCCGCAACCCCGCCAACATGGGCGTCATCGGGCATACCAACAAGGTGGTGGCGATGGCCACGACCGACATCCTGATCCCGTGTTACGGCGACGACATCGCCTTTCCCACCCGCGCCGCGCGCATCGTCGAGACCTTCGCCCGCCACGCGCCGCTGCTGACCCATTCCCACGCGGTGGCCATCGATGAGACCGGCGCGCGCGTGGCGCCCGGCTATGGCAAGGCGGCGTTTTTCCGCAGCACCGACCCGTTGGCGGTGGCGGCCTCACGGGCGCATTATCTCGGTGCCTCGGGGGCCTGGCACCGGGCGCTTTTCGACAAGTACGGCCCGATCCGCAGCCCGCTGGTCTATGACGATCATGTCCTGGGGTTTCGCGCCGCGCTCGAGGGGCGGGTGCGGCTGATCGACGAGCCGCTGCTTTACTATCGCGCGGGCATCGGCATCTCGAACCTGCGCCGCGCCGACGAAAGCCGCGCCGCCAACCGTGCCCGGCGGATGAAGATCCTGCGCCAGGCGGTCGCCATCTATGACGAGCGGGCCGGGGACGCGCGCCATTTCGGGCTGGGCGAGAACGACCCGGTGTCGCGCGCGCTCGAGGATGCGCGCTTTCGCAGCGCCGTGCGGCTGGCATGGCACGAGGATCGCGCCGCGCTGATGCGCCGGGTCGCCCGCCGCCCCGGCGCCGGGCTCGCCGCGCTGGCGGGCGAGGTTCTGCGCGATCTGCGCAACCGGTAGCGTGTGCTGCGCCAAAAAAACGTACCCTTGTTTTGAGCCAGAGGGCATGCGGCCGCCCGGGTGGGCGCGAATGCGCCCGCCATGGGGCGGGCGGGCGCATGCCCGGCCCGCAAAGCGGGCCGTGCGGCAAGACGACGGCCAGGTGCAGTCTCAGCCCGGCCGCGCCCGCATCAGCATGCCGTAGAGGTCGCGCGGGTCGTCCGGGTCGGCCAGCAGGTCGAGGTCGAAATAATATTCCGTCCCGCCGATATGGTCGCGGACAAACCGCAGCGCCGAGAAATCCTCGATCGCGAAGCCGACGCTGTCGAAAAGCGTGATCTCGCGCGTGTCCCTGCGCCCCGGCGCGGCGCCTGTCATCACCTGCCAGAGCTCCGTCACCGGATGATCGGGCGGCAGTTGCTGGATTTCGCCCTCGATCCGGGTCTGTTCGGGGTATTCGACGAAGATCGAGCTGCGCCGCAGCACCCCGGGCGCCAGTTCGGTCTTGCCCGGGCAGTCGCCGCCGATGGCGTTGATGTGCATGCCCGAGCCCACCATGTTGTCGGTCAGGATGGTGGCGTACTGCTTGTCGGCGGTGCAGGTGGTGATGATCTGCGCGCCCTCCATCGCGGCCTCGGCGCGGTCGCAGGCCACGACGTCGAGCCCGCTGCCTGCGAGGTTGCGCACCGCCTTGGCCACCGCGCCCGGGTCGATGTCGTAAAGGCGCACGGATCTGATTCCGGCCAGCACCTTCATCGCCAGACTCTGGAATTCCGACTGCGCGCCGGCGCCGATCATCGCCATGGTATCGGCGCCCCTGGGCGCGAGGTAGCGCGCCACCAGCCCCGAGGTGGCCGCCGTGCGCAGCGCCGTCAGCACCGTCATTTCGCTCAGCAGCACCGGATAGCCGCTGCGCACATCCGCCAGCAGGCCGAACGCGGTCACCGTCTGCAGGCCCTCGCGCGTGTTCCTGGGGTGGCCGTTGACGTATTTGAAGCCGTAGACCTCGCCGTCCGAGGTCGGCATCAGCTCGATCACCCCTTCCGCCGAATGGCTGGCGATGCGCGGGGTCTTGTCGAAAAGCTCCCAGCGCTTGAAATCGGCCTCGATATAGGCGGCGAGCCCGGTCAGCATGTCCTCGACGCCGATGTGATGAACGAGGCGCATCATGTTCTCGACGCTGACAAAGGGCACCAGTGCCTTGTCCGATGGCGGGATTCGGGTCATGGCAGGCTCCTTTCGTGGGCGAACGCCTGGGTGGGGCGGTCGAAGACCCGCCGGCCCGAGGGCCGAGGCGGCGAGATCGACCATCACCTGGGCGGTGCGGCCGCGATCGTCGAGAAAGGGGTTGAGTTCCACGAGGTCGAGCGAGGTCATCAGCCCGCTGTCGCAGATCATCTCCATCACCAGATGTGCCTCGCGGATGGTGGCGCCGCCGGGCACCGTGGTGCCCACCGCCGGCGCGAACGAGGGATCGAGGAAATCCACGTCGAGGCTGACATGCAGCGCACCGCCCGCGCGCGCCACATCACCCAGAAACGCCGCCAGCGGCCGGGCGATGCCGCCCTCGTCGATCATGCGCATGTCAGCATGGCGGATCGCGCTTTGCTGCAGCGCCTCGCGCTCGGGCCGGTCGACCGAGCGCAGGCCGAGGATGCAGATATCCTGCTCGGCAACCGGGTGCGTGACCGGGGGAAAGCCGTGAAAGCCCGCGCGGCCCGTGACATAGCCCAGCGGCGTGCCGTGCAGGTTGCCCGAGGCGGTGGTCTGGGGGGTGTGAAAATCGCTGTGCGCGTCGAGCCAGAGCAGGAACTGCCGCCGGCCGTGGGTCGCGGCATGGTGCGCGGCGCCGGCGACCGAGCCCAGCGACAGGCTGTGATCGCCGCCCAGAAAGATCGGCAGCCCTTCGTCGAGGGCGGCCTTCGCGGCGGTGATGAGCGCCTGCGTCCAGCCGATGGTTTCGGCCGGGGCATGCAGGTGGCCGGGCAGGGCGCCCGGCGCCTCGGCCGGGCGGGGGGCGAGGTTTCCCCGGTCGCTCACGGTGTGGCCGAGCCCCTCGAGCGCCGGGACAATGCCGGCCACCCGCAGCGCGTCGGGCCCCATCAGGCAGCCGCGCCGCGCCTTGCCGCTGTCGACCGGGGCGCCGATCAGGATGCAGGTTCTTTCGGTCATCGTCCATTGGTTCCGACATGTTGCACCGGATACAGGATGGCGCCGAAACGGGTTGAACAGAAGGCGCTCTTTTGCTCTGGTCGGGGGCAGGACGATCAAAACGAAAGCGCAAGTCTTCGAAATGGACGAAATCGACCAGCGGCTCATTGCGGCGCTCAGGCATGATGCGCGCGCCTCGCTTTCCGATCTCGCGCTCGCGCTGGGGGTGTCGCGCACCACCGTCCGCGCGCGCATCGAGCGGCTGCGCCGGTCGGGCGAGATCGTCGGCTTTACCGTGGTGCTGCGCGGCGACGTCGCCGGCGATCCGGTGCGCGGGCTGATGATGATCGGCATCGAGGGGCGCGGCACCGACCGCATCCTGCGCCAGCTTTCGGGCCTCGGCGCGGTGCGCGCCATCCACAGCACCAACGGGCGCTGGGATCTGATCGTCGAGATCGGCACCGCCTCGCTGGAAGACCTCGACGACGTGCTGGCGCGCATCCGCCGTTTCGACGGGGTGGCGACGTCCGAGACCAGCCTGCTCCTGCGAACCCGCAAGGCATCGCGGTGAGTCGAACGCCGGGTTAGGCCGGCTTGCGTGTCGCCATCACCCAGACCAGCGCCAGCGCCAGCGACAGCGCCATGTTCCAGCCCGCCATCGACAGGCCCAGCATCTGCCGGGGCACCTCGTCGCATCGCACCACCGGCGCGGCCATGATCCTCTCGAAGAGCGCATCCGCCGGCAGGCTGCCGGGCGCCGCCGCGCTGCAGGTCGCGGGACCCGGCCACCAGCCCTGTTCGATGCCCATGTGGTAGCCGCCGAGCGCGCCGGTGACCAGCGCCGCCCCGGCGCCGGCGAACGGCAGGGCGCGCCCGGGCAGCAGCAGCGCCAGGATCCCGATCAGCACCGCCGCGCCATGGGGCCAGCGCTGCCAGAGGCAGAGCTTGCAGGGCGCGAGCCCGCCCAGATACTGGAACCCGAAGGCGCCGAGCAACAGCGCCGCCGAGCCCCCGGCGGCGATCGCCACCAGATATGCGCGCGGCAGTCTCACAGGTGGCGCACCGGTAGAAGCCGCCGAAGAGCAGGGCCACGAACAATATCGCCATCAGCCCCAGCCGGCGTTCGATGAAGTCGCGTACCGGGGCGCCGTATTTCCACAAGAGCGCCGCGACAATAAAGAACCGCAGCCCCCGCGCCAGCACCGAGGTCGCCATGAAGATGCCGAGCGGCATGCCCGTCCAGCCCGACATGATGGTGATGACCTTGTAGGGAAACGGCGTGACGCCGGCCGTCAGCACCGCCCAGAAGCCGTAGTCGTTGAAGCGGGTGCTGAACGCCTCCATCGCCTCGGCCTTGCCCAGCGTCTCGAGGATCGGGCGGCCGAGCTGTTCGTAGGCGAAGGCGCCGATGGCGTAGCCCAAAAGCCCGCCCAGCACCGACGCCACCAGCGCCACCGCGGCAATCAGCCAGGCGCGGCGCGGATTGGCCAGGATCATCGGGATCATCAGCACGTCGGGCGGGATCGGAAAGACCGAGCTTTCGACAAACGAGACCGCCGCCAGCACCCACAATGCGCGCGGGTGATCGGCCATGCGGATGGTCCAGTCGTAAAGCCGTCTCAGCATGGCGGTGGTCCCGACGCGGTTTTTTTCCCGCCGCCTCAGACCACGCCGCAGCGGGCCGGTCAAGCCCCCGCGGGCGCGGGAGGCTTTCGCGCCGTCCGCGTTGCCCACTGGACGGCCGGGCGCCGAATCGCTAGAGCTTGGGGCCGGGCCCAAGTGGCGGAATGGTAGACGCAGGGGATTCAAAATCCCCCGCCTTCACGGGCGTGAGAGTTCGAATCTCTCCTTGGGCACCACCATGATTCGGCGGGTGCGTGCGGATCAGCCCCGACGCTGCCTCGCGCCGGAACCGACCCGAGGTCGATTCGCCCCCTCAGGCCCCGGCAACCGGTCAGGATATCGCAACAATCCGATGATTTCGGGTGGACTGGCGACCATCGCGGGGTAAATCTGAATGTGGCGTTAATCTTTGTTGCTTCGGGGTGCAGCACGCGAATCCCGGGATTTTCGTTCTCGTTTGGGGGACAATGATCTGACCAGCAGATGCGCGGCTCAACCGGAAATTCGCAGAAACGTATGAAATACAGATGGGTAGATCATGTTTGTGGCAAAACCCCGGTTCGAGGCGCGGATGTTTTGATCTGAATATGGAAACAATGACCGTGGTAGGTCTGCCTTCTTGTTGCCATGATTTCGCCCGTTATGCGGCGAAATGAAGCAGAAATGCCTTTATTCGATCGGCGCCCTTGGGTAGCTTGAACGTGCCCGACTGGGGGGTGTTTCGGCCTTGGGGTTGGCCGACCTCGCACAATGCGAATGCCATGCGCCGTGATGACATCACGGCCTGCCGGACGGGGGTGGGCGGCTGCGTCCACCTCTCTGAGCGGTTTTGCTTTCATCCCGCCGCAAGGCGTTCTGAAAGCCTCGAATCCGACCGGCCTGGCACACTCGTGCGGCGTGCGCGGGCCGGCGGCTGAACGACACGAGTACCCGCGACGAGCGCACCGTATGAGCGCCCGCGCCGTTTTGAGAGGAGACGTCATGCCGACGATCAACAACATCGAGAGCCGGACCACGTTGCCGGGTTTCACCGAGAATCTGTGCGGGACAGAGCATGACGTTGAAATGCCCGTTGAAAACGTCGTCCCCTGTTTTACTCCGGGCACCGTCATCGCAACACCCCTGGGCGAGCGCCGCGTCGAGGATCTGCGCGTGGGCGATCGGGTCCTGACCCGCGACAACGGCCTGCAACCGATCCGCTGGATCGGATCGTGCCACCTGCGGGCCGAGGATCTGCGCAAGGCGCCGTCGCTCAGGCCGGTGCTGATCCGCTCGGGCGCGCTCGATCACGGTCTGCCCGAGGCCGACATCCTCGTCAGCCCCTGGCACAACATCCTGATCCAGAACGACCGGACGGCCGAGTTCTTCGAGGACAGCGAGGTGCTCGCGGCCGCCGGACACCTGACCGGGCTCGACGGGGTCGACGTGGTCGATGTCGGCACCATCACCTATATCCACTTCATGTTCGACCAGCACCAGATCGTGCTCTCGAACGGCATGTGGACCGAGAGCTTTCGCCCCGACGAACGGGTGATGCGGAGCCTGGGTGCGCTTCAGCGCCGCCAGATCCTCGATCTCTTTCCGAACCTGTGCGACGCGCCGGGGCGCAAGGCCTACCAGAGCGCGCGCAAGGCGCTCGACGCCGGGGAATGCCGGTTGCTGATCAAATAGGTACGAGTGATGCAGCGATCCGGGCCGGCTGGTGCCGCCCGGATGAAGGGGATCGGTTCGGGGGTTGATACCGGTTTCAGGGACGGCAATCCCGGCAGGCGCCGGGGTTGCCGTTTTCCTTATCGCGCCCCGCCGCCTTCCCGACGCGCGCGCCACGCCTCCCAGTCCTCGGGGGTGTCGAGGTCGGTCGTGGCCCGGCGGCCGGGCAGGACGATTTCCCCGGGGCGCTCGTGCCGCAGCAGCGCGCCGGCGCCGCGATCGCCCTCAAGGCCGCCGAGCGCCCCGAAGAGGCGCGCGGGCAGGATCACCGGATGCCCCGGCCGGGCGCTGGCGTCGGTGGCGCGCAGCGGCGTGTCGGGGGCGGCGGCAAAGGCGCGCGACATGGTGCGCAAATCCTCGGTGCGCAGTTCGGGCAGATCGGCGAGGCAGACCATCAGCCCCGCCGCCCCGATCGCTTCGGCCCAGGCGGCGCCGGCGCGGATCGAGGCTGCGACGCCCTCGCCGGCATCGGGCAGCGGCACGATGCGCACGCCCTCGAGCCCCTCGAGCGCCGCCTGTCTCGCGGCATGGCCGGGCGGCAGCGTGACCATTACCGGCGCGCCGGTGCGTTGCGCCATCTGCGCCTGCCGGCGCAGGAGCGGCACGCCCTCCACCAGTTCCAGCAACTTGTCGCGCCCGCGCATCCGCGCCGAGCGGCCCGCCGCCGGGATCAGGATCGCCACCTGGCTCATGCCGCCACCGCGGATTGGGGGCGCTGCCCCCGTCCCGGACCCTGTCCGGGACCTCCCCGGAGTATTTCCTGAAAGATGAAGGTATCGGGACGCGCCTGTTTCATCTTTCCCGAAATACTCCCGCCGGAGGCGGTCCGCCAGTGCCTGTGGGTGCGCGGCCGGGGTCAGCCGCGCATCCGGTGCCCCTCGGGGTCGAAAAGCGGCTCGGTCAGGAGCCTGCCCGCGCACCGTTCGCCCAGGATTTCGATCTCGGCCTCCAGCCCGGACTGCGCCACGTCGCTCGGTATGAGCGCCAGCGCGACCGAGGTGTCGGCATGGTGCGAATAGCCCCCCGAGGTGCAGAAGCCCTGCACCCGCCCGTCGATCCAGACCGGCTCGTAGCCCTGCGCGTCGGCGTCCCCGGCCTCTACCGCAAAGGCCACCAGCTTGCGCGCGGCGCCGGCGGCGCGTTCGGCCTCGGCGGCGGCGCGGCCGATGAAATCGGCGTTCTTCGTCCAGGCGATGAACCGGTCCATGCCGGTCTCCGCCGCCGTGTAATCGGGCGAATATTCATTGATCCACGAGCCGAAGAAGCGATCGAGCCGGAGCGACATCATCGCGCGCATGCCGAAGGGGCGCATGCCGTGGCGCTGCCCCTCGCCCCAGAGCACCGACCAGAGCGCGCGCTGGGCCATCGGGTCGCAATAGATCTCGTAGCCCAGATCGCCGGTGTAACTCAGGCGCTGCACCAGGCAGTCGACCATGCCGATGGTGGCGCGGCGCACGTCCATGAAGCGCATCTCCGCGACCCTGGCGCCGGCGCAGGCGGCGAGGACGTCGCGCGCGCGCGGCCCGGCGATCTGAAAACCGTTCAGGCGGTCGGAGACGTTCTCGACCCGCACCCCGGGCGCCTCGTTCATGGAAAACCAGCGCATGTGCATGGCCTGCGCGCCATAGGAGGCGGTGAGCTGGAAGGTCTGATCGTTGAGGCAGGAGACGGTGAAATCGCCCCAGAGCCGGCCCTTGGGGCTCAGCATCGGCGTCAGCGCCACGCGCCCGGGCGCGGGGATGCGCCCGGCCATGATCCGGTCGAGCCAGGCGCGCGCGCCGGGCCCCGTCACCAGATACTTGCCGAAATTGTGCACCTCGTTGATGCCCACGCCCTCGCGCACCGCCCTGACCTCGCGCCGCGTCGCGTCCCAGGCGTTGGAGCGGCGAAAGCTCGGGGTCTCATGGCGCGGCTCGTCGTCTTGCGCGAACCAGTTGACGACCTCGAGCCCGTATTGCTGGCCCCAGACCGCGCCCATCGCGTCGAAGATGTCGTACATCGGCGTGGTGCCCAGCGGGCGCGCGGCGGGCAGTTCCTCGTTGGGGTAGGAGACCGAAAAGCGTTTCTGGTAGTTCTCCACCACCTTGGGCAGGGTATAGCCCGGGCCGATCCAGTCGCCAAAGCGCGCCACGTCCATCGCGGAGACGTCGCGCTCGCATTCGCCCTCCACCATCCATTGCGCCAGCATCAGCCCGACGCCGCCGCCCTGGCTGAACCCGGCCATCACCCCGCAGGCCGACCAGTAGCCCCGCAGCCCCGGCACCGGACCCATGAGCGGGTTGCCGTCGGGGGCGAAGGTGAAGGGGCCGTGGATCACCGACTTGACCCCGGCGCGTTCCAGCGCCGGAAAGCGGCGGTAGGCAAAGGCGATCGAGTCCTCGATCTTGTCGAAATCGTCGGGCAGCAATTCGTGGCCGAAGCTCCGGGGCGTGCCATCGACGGCCCAGGGCCGGCAGGGCTGTTCGTAAAAGCCGATGCAGAGGCCGCGGCCTTCCTGACGCAGGTAGCTTTCGCCGGCGGGGTCCATCACGTGCGGGTGCTCGCCGCCCGCGTCGATGATGGCGGCGATCTCGGGCACCTCGTCGGTGACGATGTACTGGTGTTCCATCGGATGGAGCGGCAGGTAGGCCCCCGCCATCGCCGCCACCTCGCGCGCCCAGAGCCCGGCCGCGTTGACCACGTGTTCGGCCCGGATCGTGCCCTTGTCGGTGACCACGTCCCAGGTGCCGTCGGGGCGCGCGATGGTTTCCTTCACGTGGCAATGGGTCTCGATCGTGGCGCCGCCCATCCGCGCCCCCCTGGCATAGGCGTGGGTGGTGCCCGAGGGGTCGAGATGGCCGTCGAGCGGGTCGTAGAGCGCGCCGATGATGCCTTCGGTATTGGTGACCGGGGCGAGGCGTGCGATCTCGTCGGGGCCGATGATCCCGGTTTCGAGCCCCATGTAGCGGTGCTTGGCGCGCTCGGCCAGCAGCATGTCGAACCGGTCGCGGTTGTCGGCCAGCGTCACGCCCCCGACGTGGTGCAGCCCGCACGAAAGCCCGGTGAGTTCCTCCAGTTCGCGGTAGAGCCGGATGGTGTAGCCCTGAAGCGCGGCCATGTTGGTGTCGCCGTTGAGCGTGTGAAAGCCCCCGGCCGCGTGCCAGGTGCTGCCCGAGGTCAGTTCCGAGCGTTCGACCAGCATCACGTCCGACCAGCCGAGCCGGGTAAGGTGGTAAAGCACGCTGCACCCGACGACACCGCCGCCGATGACGCAGACACGGGTGGTGGTTTTCATCGCCTCGCTCCTCGTCCCTTCCGCTTCAGCGTGACGCGGGCGCGCCCTCGCGCATGCCCGTTTGCGACATGACATGTCGCCGTCGGGTGGTCGCGGAACGGTTCCGGCGCGGCGGCCCCTGATCGGAAATTTACAACCGCGCTCCCGGCAGCGTAAGCTGGCGCGCACGGTGCCGTTCGGGTCGGGCCGAAATTGGGGAAGGAAAACCAGGATGGCGCATTCGCGGCCGCAAGACATCGTTCGGGCTCTGCCGGGCGTTACCCCGCGCTGTGTCGTGATCGCGGCGGCGGGCGCGGCGGTCGTCCTCGCCATGGCGGCGTTCGCCAAACTCACCGATGTCACCATCAACGATCTTGTCCGCGATCCGCTGGCGGTGGCCGAGGCACCGCTGTATTATGGAGCGCTTTCCAACCTCGGCGTGCTGCTGTGGGCCGGTGCGGCATCGGTGGCGCTCCTTGCCGGGGCGGTGCTGCGCGCCGACGGGCCGGCGTCGCCGGACTGGCCCGGCTTCCTGCTGGCCACGGGCGGGCTGAGCGCGGTCCTGGGGCTTGACGATCTCTTCATGTTTCACGAAATCATTGCTCCGGGTTATCTGAACATCCCCGAGCTTGCGGTGTTTTCGGCCTACGGTCTCGCCGTCCTGGCGGTCCTTTTCTACTGGCGGGCCGAGGTCGCGCGCTCGCCCCATGGCATTCTCACCCTTGCGGCGGTGGCGTTCGCGGTCTCGGTCGTGACCGACCTGCTGAACCACGAGCTCAAGCCGTTCGTGTCGCTCCCGGAAGACGGGGCCAAGTTCATGGGCGTCCTGTTGTGGTGTACGTACCTTGGCGCCACCGCCTATCAGCGGCTGCGCGCCGGCTGAGCGCCGGGGTCAGCCGCGCCGGGGCAGGGCGCCGAACGCCGTCGAGACCGCAAAGAGCAGCGCGGCGGTGCACACGATCGAGGGTCCGGCCGGGGTGTCGGCGAGCCAGGCGATCCCGAGCCCGCCAAGGGCGGAGAGCGCCGCGATCACCGCCGCCACCGCCGCCATGCGCTCGGGGGTGGCGGCAAAGGGGCGGGCAGCGGCGGCCGGCACGATCAGCAACGCCGTGATCAGGAGCGCGCCGACGACCTTGATCGCCACCGCCACCACCACCGCCAGCGCCAGCGTCAGTGCCAGCCGCTCGCGCCCCGGGTCGATGCCGGCGGCACGGGCGAGGTCGTCGCTGAGCGTGGCGGTCAGCAGCGCGTTCCAGCGCCAGGCGAGCAACGCCAGCACCATTGCCGCGCCGCCCCAGATCACCACGAGGTCGGCGCGCGCCACGGCAAGGATGTCGCCGAAGAGCCAGGCCATCAGGTCGACGCGCACGCCCTCGATGAACGAGACCGCCACCAGCCCGATGGCGAGCGCCGAATGCGCCATCACCCCCAGCAGGGTATCCGCGGCCAGCCCGCCACGCCCGGTGAGCGCCGCCACCGCCCATCCCATCGCCAGCGCCACCGTCAGCGTGCCGGCGAAGACCGAGAGCGAGAACGCCAGTGACAGCGCCACCCCGAGAATCGCGGCGTGCGCGGTGGCGTCGCCGAAATAGGCCATGCGCCGCCAAACCACGAAGGCGCCGAGCGGACCCGCGGCCAGCCCCCACGCCGACGCCCGCGAGCGCCGCGCGCACGAGAAAATCGTCAAGCGCCGTGATGATCATGGGCGTGCTCCGCCGGGCTTTGGTCGTGGTCGTGGTCGTGGCCGTGGCCGTGATCGTGTTCATGGTCGTGGTCATGGCGGTAGAGCGCCAGCGCGCCCCGCGTGCCGGTGCCGAACAGCGCGCGGTATTCGGGTGCGCCGGCGACATGTGCCGGCGCCCCCTCGCAGCAGATATGGCCGTTGAGACAGATCACCCGGTCCGAGGCGGCCATGACGACGTGCAATTCGTGGCTGACCATCAGCACCGCGCAGCCCAACCGGTCGCGCGCGTCGGCGATGCGGCGGTAGAAGCCGGCCGAGCCGGGCTGGTCGAGCCCCTGGGTGGGCTCGTCGAGGATCAGCAGATGCGGCTCTCCGAGCAGGGCGCGCGCCAGCAGCACGCGTTGCAGCTGCCCGCCCGAGAGGCCGGCCATCTGGCGGGCGGCAAGATCGCCCGCCCCGGCCTCGGCCAGCGCGGTGATTGCGGCGGCATCGGGCACGTGCGCGGGCAGGCTCAGAAAGCGGCGCACGGTCAGGGGCAGGGTGGCGTCGATGTGCAGACGCTGGGGAACATAGCCCAGCCGCAGCCCCGGCCTGCGCCTTACCTCGCCCGCCGCCGGGCGGACCGCGCCGATGATCGCGCGCAGAAGCGTCGATTTGCCCGACCCGTTGGGACCGACGATGGTGACGATCTCGCCCGGGGCGATGGCGAGGTCGATGCCGTGCAGCACGCGCCGGCCGCCTAGGATGACGTCGAGACCGTCGAGTTCGACCAGGGGGGGCGGCGGCACCGTTCATGCGGCCTCTGCGCAACGGGGGCAGAGGCCTTCGGCCTCGATTGCCACGCGCTCGACCCTGAACCCCGCTCCGCGCGCGGCGGCGGTGATGGCGGTGCGGGCGGGGCCGGCCTCGGCCTCGGCCACCGCGCAGCAGACCCGGCAGATCAGGAACGCCGGATCGTGTTCGGCCCCGCTGTGGGCGCAGGCGACGAAGGCGTTGATACGTTCGATCTTGTGGGCGAAGCCCTGGGCGACCAGGAAATCGAGCGCCCGGTAGGCCACCGGCGGCTGCGAGCCCAGACCCTCGTCGCGCAGCCGCTCGAGGATGTCGTAGGCCCCCATCGCGCGATGACCGTCGAGCAGGATCTCCAGCACCCGCCGGCGTTGGGGCGTGAAGTGCAGCCCCCGGGCGCGGCAATGGGCGTCGGCGGCGGTGACGGCGGCGGCGATGCAGGCGCGGTGGTCGTGGCTTTGAAACCGAGCATGGGCGGGGCCTCCGTGTCGCGGTGTCGCGGTGTCGCGACAGGGCGTATGGATGCTTGATATGTTATACCATAACACTTATCAACCCGGCGGAATCGCTTCGCTCCGCAAAGGAATTTCGCCCATGTCGCTCAGCGCCCCGTTCCGCGCCCTGATACCTGTCGTCGGCCTGTGGCTTGTCCTGCTGCCCGCCGCCGCGCCGGCCGAGGCTCTTCGCGTCGCCACCGATATCGCCCCGGTGCATTCGCTTGCGGCCAAGGTGATGGCGGGGGCGGGGGAGCCGGCGCTGATCCTGTCGCCCGGCGCCTCGCCCCACGGCCATGCGCTGCGCCCCAGCGAGGCGGCGGCGCTCCAGGAGCGCCGATGTGGTCTTCGTGCAGGGCGGGGGTCTCGCGCCCTGGCTCGATGGGGCGATCGCGACGCTGGCGGGCGGCGCACGGGTGGTGGCGCTGATCGACGCGCCGGGCACCACGCGGCTGCCTTCCCGCACCGAGGCGGTCTTTGGGCGATGACGGCCACGATCACACCGGTGCCGGGCTGGACCCCCACGCCTGGCTCGACCCCGAGAACGCCCGCGTCTGGGTGCGCGCGATGGCCGAGGCTCTGGCCGAGGCCGATCCCGGCAACGCGGCGCTCTACCGCGCCAACGCCGAGCACGCGCAGGACGAGATCGGCGCCTCCGCGATCCGGATTGCGCATTTCCTCGCGCCCCGGCGCGAGACGCCGTTCGTGGTGGTTCACGACGCCTTTCAGTATTTCGAGGCCCGTTTCGGGCTGCACGCGCTCGGCGCGCTCTCGGCGTCGGATGCCAGCGCCCCGGGCCGGCGCGGCTGGCCGGGCTGCGCGCGGCGCTGGCCACCAGCGGCGTGCGCTGCGTTCTGGCCGAACCCCAGGTCAACCCCGGCCTGATCGAGGCGGTGACCGGCGGCAGCGACGTGCGCACCGCGGTGATCGACCCGATGGGCGCCGACATCCCGCCGGGGCCGGATTTCTACATCGGGCTCCTGAACCATGTGGCCGGCGCCATCGGCGGCTGCCTCTGAGCGGCGCTCAGAGCCTGCCGACCTTGAGCCGCGTGATGCGGTTGCCGTCCTTGGCCAGCACCTCGAAGCGGAAGCCGTGAAAGACGAACACCTGCTTCACTTCGGGGATGATCTGGGCCTCGTGGATCACCAGCCCGGCGACGGTGTTGGCCTCGTCGTCGGGCAGGTTCCAGTCGGTGGCGCGGTTGAGGTCGCGGATGGTCATCGCGCCATCGACCAGAAACTGGTTGTCATCGGTCTTGCGGATCGGCTGGCCGGGGTCGAGGTCGAACTCGTCGACGATTTCGCCGACGATCTCCTCGAGGATGTCCTCGAGCGTGATCAGCCCCTGCAGCACGCCGTATTCATCGACCACCAGCCCGAAATGCGACCGCATCCGCAGGAACTGATGCATCTGGTCGTCGAGCGTCGTCGTCTCGGGCACGAAATAGGACTGCATCACCACCTCGGCGATGTCGAAATCCTTGAGCGCGTCAGGCGAAAAGCCGTTGTCGTTGACCAGTTTGTGCATGGCGCGCAGCAGGTCCTTGGCGTGGACCACGCCGATGATGTTGTCGGGGTCGTCGCGATAGACCGGCAGCCGGGTGTGGCTGCTTTGCAGGCACTGTTCGAGGATCGCCCGCGGATCGAGTCCGGCGTCGATCATCTCGATGCGCGAGCGGTGCAGCATGATCTCCTCGACGGTGCGGTCGCCCAGATCGAGCGCCCCGAGGATGCGGTCGCGGTCCTCCTTTTCGACCACGCCCTCGGAATGGCCGAGATGCAGCGCGCCGGCGATCTCCTCGCGCACGGCGAGGATCTGGCTGTCGGGGTCGGTGCGCACGCCGAAAAGCCACAAGATGCCGCGCACCAGCGCCCGCACCGCCCCCACCACCGGTGAAAATACCGCGATCGCCACCCGGATCGCCGGCGCGGCGCGGGCGGCGGCGGCCTCGGCATTGGTGATGGCATAGGTCTTGGGCAGCACCTCGGCGAAGACCAGCACCAGGACCGTCATCACCAGCGTGGCCAGCGCCACGCCGCTGTCGCCGAAGACGCGGGTGAAGATCGCGGTTGCCAGCGAGGCGGCGAGAATGTTGACGAGGTTGTTGCCCAGCAGGACCGAGCCGATCAGCCGCTCGTTGTCCTCGGTGATCTTCAGCGCGCGCGCCGCGCCGGTGTCGCCCTTGTCGGCGCGGGTCCTGAGCTTGCCGCGCGAGGCCGCGGTCAGCGCCGTCTCGCTGCCCGAGAAGAAGGCCGAGAGCACCAGCAAAAAGAGTATCGTCACGACGGTCAGCCAGAATGCGGCATCGAGCGTGGGAGAGGCGGGGTCCATGTCCGGTTTGTTCCTGTTCTGCCTGTGGTTATGGGCCGCGCGCGGGCCCGGCGCAAGGGGCGGGTGCGGGCGGGGTTCAGCGTGTGGCGTGCTCGACCGGGTTCAGCCCGCCCGGCCCGTTTGCGGGCCGGGCATGCGTCCGCCGGGGCGGGCGCGTGCCCTCCGGCCGAAGATCGGCGAATTCGATCCCGTCCGGCATCCGCTAGTCGCCCGTCGCCGGGTCCGGCTTGCGCCGCGCCGCCGTCGCCAGCGGGTGATGCGTCTCGACCAGGGCGCGCAGACGCTCGTCGAGCACATGGGTATAGATCTCGGTGGTCGAGACGTCGGCATGGCCCAGCATGGTCTGGATCGCGCGCAGATCGGCACCGTTGGCCAGCAGATGGGTGGCGAAGGCGTGGCGCAGCACATGCGGCGTCACCCTGGCCGGCGAAACCCCCGCGGCGACCGCCAGCTCCTTGATCAGCAGGTAGAAGCGGTGCCGCGTCAGGTGGCCCGCATCCGAGCGCGAGGGAAAGAGCCAAGCCGAGGCGGGGCGCCCTTCGGCGCGTGCCGCATCCTCGGCCCGCTCGCGCGCCTCCAGCCATTCCCGCAGCGCGGCGCGGGCGGGCGGCGACAGCGGCACCATGCGTTCCTTGCCGCCCTTGCCCCGCACCAGCAGCATCTCGGGGTCGCCCCGCGCCGCCGCCACCGGCAGCGATACCAGCTCGCTCACCCGCATGCCGGTGGCGTAGAGCACCTCCATCAGGCAGGTGTTGCGCAGCCGGTCACGGGCGCCGCGCCCCAGGCCGCGCGCGGCCTGCAACAGCGCCTCGACCTCTGCCTCGGTCAGCGTCGCCGGCAGCCGCTGCGCCCGGCCGGGGCCGCGGATGCGCGCGGCGGGGTCGTCGGCGCGCAGCCCCTCGCGGGCGGCAAAGGCGAAAAGCTGGCGGATCGCCGAGAGCCGCCGGGCGCGGGTCGCGGTGGCAAGCCCGCGTGCATCGAGCGCCGCAAGGTAGGTCTCGACGTCGCGCTCGGCGGCGGTGCCGAGCGCCAGCCCGCGCCGGTCGAGCCAGTCGGCGAAGTCCGCCAGATCGCGGGCATAGGCGGCCAGCGTGTTCGCCGCCGCGCCGGCCTCGGCCGCGCGGGCCTCGAGAAAGGCGGCGGTCCAGTCCGGTGCCCGGGGTGTCACGTCCGCTCCTCCAGCAGCAGGATCTGCAACGCGGCCTCGCGCGCGACCTCGGCCAGCCCGGCGGCGCACAGGGTCGCGAGCGCGTCCTGCAACTGCCGGGTCTGTCCGGGGCGGATGTCCTGCAACTGCGCCGCCGCCGACAGGAGCGCCTGCCCGAGCCGCCCCTGGGCCAGGGGCCCGGCGTGATCGTCCGCGGGCGCGGTCGCGGCAAAGGCGGCGGCGATGGCACGCTCCGTGGGGGTGATCGCCAGCGTCGCATCGGGCGCGCCGCGCGCCAGCGAATCGAGAAAGCGCAGCCTGCGGGTCTGTCCCGGCGGAGGCGGCACCACGGGGGCATCGCCGGGGGTCAGCAATGCCACCTCATAGGCCAGCCCGGCTACCCGCGGCGGCAGGTCGCGCCCGGCAAGGCGGGAGCCGTAGAGCGCGGCAAAGGCCACCGCAAGGCGATTGTCGCGCATCAGCGTCCAGGCCCCGGGCAGTGCCGCGGCGATGGCGTCGGCATCGCCGGCGGTGATGGCGGCGTCGACGTCGTGGATGGCGCGCACCCGGTCCCATACCCCGCCCGAGGCGGCCGCCCGGCGGTCGGTGTAGATGCCGAGCAGGCGGTTGGCGGGCATCGCGCCGGTGCGCGCCAGCCGCTCGGCGGCCTCGATCTCGGCCTTCCAGCCCATGGTTCCGCGCAGATCGGCGACGGCGTATTCGCGCGGCAGGTTGCCGGTGGGCAGCGGCGCGCCGGTGGCCTCGTAGAGACGAAAGATCAGCGGCGTCATCGCCCGCGGCGGGGCCAGGCCGGCGGTGGGGTTGCCGACGGACTCGGAGTCGAGAAAACCGCCCAGAAGCGCGGCCTCGTGCGCATCCAGGACCCCCAGCGCCGCCGCCACCTCATAGGTCAGCGCCGCCGTCGTCCAGTCGCCCGCCCGGGCGGTGCAAAAGACCCGCGCGGCGTAGCTTTGCGACAGATCCGGGCGGGCGGCCAGCGCCCGACAGGGCGCATCCTCGGTGCCGGTCAGGAGCGCCAGATCGAGCCAGTCCGCAAACAGCGCCGGGGTTTCCGGCCCGGCACCCTCGATCAGCGCGAGCGCCGCGTCGATCGCGCCGAAACGGCGCAGCGCGGCAATCCGGGCGCGCAGAAAGCGGGCGTCGCCGGCGGCGTCGGCGGGCGGGTCGGCCTCGGCCAGCAGCAGCGTGTAGTAAAGCGCCTGCACCGCCGGCAGGGGCCGGCCGCCAAGGCGGGCGAACTGGGCCATCAGCATGTCGCTGGTGCTCGCCGTCCACAGGTCGCGCGGCAGCCCGGTGGTGGCGGGCGGCAGCAGCCCGGCGGCATCGGGAACCGTGCGCTCCAGGGTCGTCACCGTGATATCCGGCACCACGGCGCCGCTTTCGGGCACCCGCCCCAGCGGGCGCACCAGCGGCTGGGCGACGGTGACCGGTGCCGGCTGGCGCAGCCAGTCGATCGCCGACAGCGGCGGTTGCGCCCCGGCGGGGTCGGCCGCGATCAGCAGCGGCAGCAGCAGGTCAGCCGGTCTCAAGGATGATTTCCTGCCGGATTTCGCGTTCCGGCGGCTTGAAATCGGCGCCGAAGAACGGACCGACATAGGCGTAGGCTACCAGCGCGACAAAGGCGATGACGGCCAGATAGAAGAGCCACTTGATGATCCGTAACATGATGCCTCGGGCCGACAGGTTTGCGTTGGTCTTTTGCCCCCCTTATAGCTGGCATTCCGGCCAAGATCACGTCATTGAGTGGCGGTCGGTTCGAATTTGGGCGGAGGAGTGCCGGGACGTGACCGCGGCGGAGCGCTGGAAACTGCACAAGACCGTGGTTCTGGTGGGCATGATGGGCGCCGGCAAGACCGCGGTGGGGCGCGCGCTGGCAACGCAGCTGGGGGTGCCGTTCCTCGATTCGGATACCGAGATCGAGAGCGCGGCGGCGATGACCATCGCCGAGATATTCGCCCGCGATGGCGAGGAGTTCTTTCGCGACCGCGAGACCGAGGTGCTCAATCGCCTGCTGGACGAGGAGCGCGGGATACTCTCGACCGGGGGCGGCGCGTTTCTCAGCCAACGCAACCGCGAGCTGATCGCGCGCAAGGGCGTGTCGGTGTGGCTCGATGTCGATCTGCCGCTTTTGTGGCAGCGGGTAAAGCACAAGGATACCAGGCCCTTGTTGCGCACAAGTGATCCGTACGCGACGCTCGCCGCGCTTTATGGCGCGCGCGTGCCGGTCTATGCCCTGGCCGATCTGTCGGTGCGCGCGGCGCCCGAATACACGATAAGCGCGATGGCGGACAGGGTGATCGAGGCGCTCAGGACACGGGCCGACGTGCTGGAGGAGACCGGATGACCGATATCGTTCATGTGCCGCTTGCCGGGCGGGAATACGACATCCATGTCGGCCCGGGCCTGTTGCGCCGCGCGGGCGCGCTGGTCGGGCCGCTTCTGAGCCGCCCGCGCGTGGCCATTGTCACCGACGACCGTGTCGCCGGGCTGCACCTGAAGAGCTTGCGGCAAGGGCTTGAGGCTGCGGGAATTTCCAGCACCTGCCTGACCCTGCCGGCGGGCGAGGCGACCAAGAGCTGGCCCTATTTCGAGCGCACCGTCGACTGGCTGCTCACCGAGCGGATCGAGCGCCGCGACGTGGTGGTCGCGCTGGGCGGCGGGGTGATCGGCGATCTGGCGGGCTTCGCCGCCTCGGTGCTGCGGCGCGGCGTGCGCTTCGTGCAGGTGCCCACCAGCCTTCTGGCGCAGGTCGACAGTTCGGTGGGGGGCAAGACCGGCATCAACGCGGCCCGGGGCAAGAACCTGATCGGTGCGTTCCATCAGCCGAGCCTCGTTCTGGCCGATACCGACGTGCTGTCGACCCTGCCGCAACGCGACTTTCTGGCCGGATACGGCGAGGTGGTGAAATACGGCCTTCTTGGAGATGAAGAGTTCTTTCAATGGCTTGAGGCAAATGCTTCATCCATGCTGGCGGGCGACGAGGCCGTGCGCATCGCCGCCGTGAAACGGTCCGTCGAGATGAAGGCGGAGATCGTTGCGCGCGACGAGACCGAGCAGGGCGACCGCGCGCTGCTCAACCTCGGGCACACCTTCTGCCATGCGCTCGAGGCGGCGACCGGCTATTCCTCGCGGCTGCTGCACGGCGAGGGGGTGGCGATCGGCTGCGCGCTGGCGTTCGATCTGTCGGCACGGCTGGGGCTCTGCGCCCGGGAGGAGCCGAGCCGCGTGCGCGCGCATCTGGCCGGGATGGGGATGAAGGTCGATCTGGCCGACATCGGGGGCGACCTGCCCGACGCCGAGGGGCTCTTGCGGCTGATGGCGCAGGACAAGAAGGTGATCGACGGGCGGCTCCGCTTTGTCCTGGCGCGCGGGATCGGGCGGGCGTTCGTGGCGGAGGACGTCGCGCCCGACGCGGTGCGCGCGGTGCTGCGCGATGCGCTGGCGGCGCGGGGGTGAGCTCGCGGCCAGACGCAGACGCCCTGCAGGGTCAGCCCGGAAACCAGTGCCGTGTGCGGTTGGCGAAACCGACCAGCGACAGCATCACCGGCACCTCCACCAGCACGCCGACCACCGTGGCCAGCGCCGCGCCCGATCCCAGCCCGAACAGGCTGATTGCCACCGCCACGGCGAGCTCGAAGAAGTTCGAGGTGCCGATCAGGGCGCAGGGCGCGGCCACATTGAAGGGGACGCGCCACGCCCGAGCGGCGAGATAGGCCAGAGAGAAGATGCCGTAGCTTTGCACCAGAAGCGGCACCGCGATCAGCGCGATGACCAGCGGCCGGTCGAGGATGACACCCCCCTGAAAGCCGAAGAGCAGGATCACCGTCAGCAGCAACCCCAGCACCGTGACCGGCTTGACGCGGTCGCGAAACCGCTCGATCGCGGCCTCACCGCCGTGCGCCACCAGGCGGTTTCGGGTCACGATGCCGGCGCCCAGCGGGATCAGAATGTAGAGGACCACCGACAGGATGAGCGTCTCCCACGGCACGGCGATATCCGTCACCCCCAGCAACAGGGCGACAATCGGCGCGAAGGCGAAGACCATGATCACGTCGTTCACGCTGACCTGGACCAGCGTGTAGGTGGCGTCACCCCGGGTCAGTTGCGACCACACGAAGACCATTGCCGTGCAGGGCGCCGCGCCGAGCAGGATCAGCCCCGCCAGATAGGCCTGCGCGTCATCCTGCGGGATCAGCCCGGCAAAGACGTGGTTGAAGAACAGCACGCCCAGCGCGGCCATGGTGAACGGCTTGATCAGCCAGTTGACCGCAAGCGTGATGATCAGCCCCTTGGGCCGGTCGCCGATCCGCACGAGCGCCGAGAAATCGACGCCCACCATCATCGGATAGACCATCGCCCAGATCAGCAGCGCGACGGGCAGGTTGACCGAAGCGACCTCGAGCCCGGCCAGCAGGTTCGTCACCCCCGGCGCCACCGCGCCCAGCACGATGCCCGCCGCGATGGCCAGCGCGACCCACAGCGACAGCCAGCGTTCGAACCGGCCAAGCGCGGTGGCGGCGGTGGCGGTCTTGTCGGTCATGGGCGTGCCTTTCGCTGCGTCTCTGCCTGCTCCGCCCGGCGTCCGGCTCATCCGGCGATCTTTACCAGCGCGTGCCGCTTCTTGCCGGCCGAGAGCTTGATTGGCGAGGAAAGCCGCGCGGCGTCGATCATCAGCCCGGCATCGGTCAGCGGCGCATCATCGAGGCGGGCGCCGTTCTCGGCGATGAGGCGCTTGGCCTCCTTGCCCGACTTGGCCAGCCCCGCCCGCACGATCAGCTGCACCACCGAGATGCCGCCGGCGAGGTCGTCCGCGCTGAGTTCCAGTGTCGGCAGGTCCTCGCCGACGCCGCCCTTCTCGAACACCTCGCGCGCGGTCGCCTGCGCCGCCCGCGCCGCCTGCGAGCCGTGCAGGAGCGTCGTCACCTCGTTGGCGAGGATGATCTTGGCGGTGTTGATCTCGGCGCCTTTGAGCGCGCCCAGCCGGTCGCATTCCTCGACCGGCAACTCGGTATAGAGCTTGAGGAAACGGCCGGTATCGGCGTCGGTGGTGTTGCGCCAGAACTGCCAGAATTCATAGGGGCTGAGCATGTCGCCGTTGAGCCACACCGCGCCGCCGGCCGACTTGCCCATCTTGCGCCCGTCCGAGGTGGTCAGCAGCGGCGAGGTGAGGCCGTAGACCTCGTGATCGAGCACCCGCCGCGTCAGGTCGATGCCGTTGACGATGTTGCCCCACTGGTCCGAGCCGCCCATCTGCAGCCGGCAGCCGTAGCGGCGGTTGAGCTCGAGAAAATCATAGGCCTGCAGGATCATGTAGTTGAATTCGAGGAAACTCAGCGACTGGTCGCGGTCGAGGCGTGATTTCACCGACTCGAAGCTCAGCATCCGGTTGACCGAGAAATGCCGGCCGATGTCGCGCAGGAAATCCAGGTAGTTCAGGTGGTCCAGCCACTCGGCGTTGTTGAGCATGAGCCCGTCGGTAGCACCCTCGCCATAGCACAGGTAGCGTGCGAAGACCTGGCCCATGCCCTCGATGTTGTCGTTGATCTGCGCGGGCGAGAGGAGCGGGCGTTCGTCGGCGCGAAACGAGGGATCGCCCACCTTGGTGGTGCCCCCGCCCATCAGCGTGATCGGCTTGTGCCCGGTCTTCTGCAGCCAGCGCAGCATCATGATGTTGAGCAGATGCCCCACATGCAGCGAGCGCGCGGTCGCGTCATAGCCGATATAGGCCGGCACCACGCCGCCCATGAGCGCCTCGTCGAGCCCCTGGACATCGGTGCAGTCGGCCAGAAAGCCGCGCTCGATCATCACGGTCAGAAATTCGGATCTGGGGCTCATGGTCATATCGCTTGTCCCGCGTCGTGGCGCGGGGCATGTATAGGCACCGCGAGGAAGAAGGAAAAGGGCATGTTGAAGGCCGGCCGGGTGCGGGCGCTGGGGGCGATGTCGGGCACCTCGCTCGACGGGGTCGACGCGGCGGTGATCGAGACCGATGGCGAACGCATCTTCGCCTTCGGCGAGACCGGCTATCGCCCCTACACGACGGCCGAGCGGGCCGTCTTGCGCGCCGCGCTGGGGCGCTGGCCGGACGACGATGTCGCGACGGCGTACGCGGTGGTGCAGGCGGCCCATGCCGAGCTTCTGTCGGGGTTCGAGGATGTGGACCTGGTGGGATTTCACGGCCAGACGCTGGCGCATGATCCCGGCGGGCGCGGCACCCACCAGATCGGCGACGGCGCGGCGCTGGCCGGGGCGCTGGGGCTGCCGGTGGTGTGGGATTTCCGCAGCTCCGATATCCGGCTCGGGGGCAGGGCGCGCCGCTCGCGCCGTTTTATCACTTCGCCTGCGCGCGCTGGATCGGGGCGGCGCGGCCGCTGGCGTTTCTCAATCTCGGCGGGGTC
This sequence comes from Roseovarius sp., assembly GCA_027493545.1. Taxonomy (GTDB): domain Bacteria; phylum Pseudomonadota; class Alphaproteobacteria; order Rhodobacterales; family Rhodobacteraceae; genus Roseovarius. The sequence goes on from JAOSKR010000002.1 coordinate 577,942, forward strand.
GGCAACCTGACCTGGATCGACCCGGCGCGCGCCGCGCCCGAGGAGGCGGGTGCGCTTATGGCCTTCGACACCGGTCCCGCCAACGCGCCGATCGACGATCTGGTGCAGACCCGCCTTGGCCGGGCCTTTGACGAGGGCGGCGCGCTGGCGCGGCGGGGCCGGGTGGCCGGGGGTGCCCGAGCGCTTCTTGCGGCATCGCTATTTCGCGCGCATGCCGCCCAAGTCGCTCGACCGCGACACCTTTGCCGAGTTGCCCGCGCTGGTGGCGGGGCTGGGCGACGCCGATGCCGCCGCGACGCTGACCGCGATCAGCGCGGCGGCGGTGATGGCGGGGATGGAGCACTGCCCGACCCTGCCCGAACGGGTGCTGGTCACCGGTGGCGGGCGCAGGAACCCGGTGCTGATGGAGATGCTGCGCGCGGCGATCGAATGCCCGGTCGAGCCGGTCGAGGCCGCCGGGCTCGACGGCGACATGCTCGAGGCGCAGGCCTTTGCCTTTCTCGCGGTGCGGGTGGCGCGGGGGTTGCCGACCTCGTGCCCCGGCACTACCGGCGTGCGTGCCGCGGTCTGCGGCGGACAGCTCAGCCGGCCGGAGGAGACGGCAGGGGAGAGGGCATGAGATGCGAATTCGACGCCGACGCCGGTATGGGGCACCGGCCGGGGCGGCTTTTTGCCGCCCAACCGGCGTGACGGGCGGCCGATGAGCAGCCTGCGCTACCGCCACGAACTCGACGGGATTCGTGCCATCGCCGTGCTGGCGGTGATCCTGTTCCATGTCGGCTATCCCGACATGACCGGCGGCTTTACCGGGGTCGATGTCTTCTTCGTGCTCTCGGGCTATCTGATCTGCGGGCAGACCTATCTGCGGCTCATCGCGGGCAACTATTCGGCGACCGAATTTTTCGCCCGCCGCATCCGCCGCCTCTCGAGCGCCTATTTCGCCTGTTTTCTCGTCACCGCGCTGGTGGCCAACGCGTTCTTCCTGCGCTCCGAGATGGAGGTGGTCGCCAACGGCTTTCTCAGCTCGATCACCTTCACCAACAACATCAACCTGATGTCCTCGGCGGGCTATTTCTCGGGGCCCGCGCACGAAAACCCGTTCCTGCACACCTGGTCGCTCTCGATCGAGGAGCAGTTCTACATCGCGCTGCCGATGCTGATCCTGCTCACGCGGCGCAGCCCGCGGGTCTTTGCCGGGCTGCTGGTGGCGTTCTTCGCGCTGTCGCTGGGGTTCACGCTCTTTTCGGGCGATCTGGTCCACGACCGCGAGGCGCGGTTTTTCTCGTCCTTTTTCCGGGTGTGGGAGCTGGCGTCGGGCGGGCTGGTCTTTCTGGCGCTGCATCACCGGCTCTTGCCCGAGCGCCTGCCATGGCGCCGCTGGCCGGGCTTGTGCTGGTGCTGGTGCCGGTCTCCCTGCTGGATGCGTCCTGGCTCTATCCCGGCTGGGGGACGCTGATGCCGGTCGTGGGCACGCTGATCCTGATCGCCTTCGCGCGCCCGCGCGACAGCCGCGTCGCGCGGTTTCTGGCCAGCCGGCCGATGGCCTATATCGGGCGCATCTCGTACGGTACCTATCTGTGGCACTGGCCGCTGATCGTGGGCGTGATCTACTACGGGGTGCACATGTCCGACGAGGTGCGCGCGGTGCTGCTGCTGATCTCGCTGGGGCTTGGCTCGCTCTCCTATCACCTGGTGGAAATGCCGGTGAGGCGCATCCCCGTAGTGGCCCGCAAGCGCCAGCTCTATGCGCTTTTCGCCGCCCAGTTCGTGCTGCTGCTGGCGGTGGCGGTCTATCTTCTGGGTCAGCCGGGGCGGGCCGATCCGGGCGAGGATGCGCGGCTCGAGGCGCTCAAGGCCGAGATCATGAACGTCCATCCCGACTGGGACGCGTGCTGGGGCGGGACCGGCCCCGATGATTTCTGCCGGCTGGGCGTGCCGATGGCCGAGGGCGCGGCGCCCGATTTCCTTGTCTGGGGCGACAGCATGGCCAATTCCGCCTTTGCCGCCTTCGACGCCTATGGGCGGGATCATGGCGAGGCGGGATTTCTGGCCACGGCGCCGGCCTGCGCGCCGCTTGCGGGCGCGGGGTTCCGGGTCGACTGCATCGACTACAACCGCAAGATCCTGGCCTATCTCGACCGAGCCCCGCCAATGGACGTATTCCTGATGGCGCGCTGGTCGTTTTATTCCGAGGGCTACGGCAATATCGGCAACACCCCCGGGCAAAAGCCGCTCCTGCGCCCCGACGGCACCCGGCCCGAGGACGGGTTTGCGCTGTTTGCGCAGGCGCTTGAGGCGACCATTGCCCGCGTCGCCGCGCGCCACCGGGTGATCGTGATCAACCACGTTCCCGATTTTCCTGCCTCGGTGCCCAAATCCATGCTCAGGACGTTGCGGTTCGGCAGCGAGCCGCTGCGGGTTGCGCGCGCCGATTTCGAGCGCCGTTCGGGCAGGGCGGCCGCCGCCGTGCGGCGTATCGCCGAGGCCGCGGGCGCGCTGCATGTGGCGCCTTATGAATGGTTCTGCGACGCCGACGCGTGCAACTACCAGATCGACGGCGCACCGCTTTTCATTGATAACGTGCATCTGGGTCCGCTCGGCAACGACATGCTGCGGCAGGCCATCGAGGAGGTTCTGGAAAGGGAGGGCCCGCAATGAGCGGCGAGGAATGAAACCGGCCGCGCTGGCGGCGGGCGCTGCGGGAGGTGTCGGGCGCTGGCGCGCCGGGGGCGCCGCCCCGTCGTGACCGCGGGGGCGACTCCACCCGGGGCATTCGACCCCGGGCAGACGCCCGGGCACGAGGGGTCAGCGGCCCATGATCATGCCTTCGAGCGCGTCCTTTTCCATCGCCAGCTCCATCAGCTGCGCCTTGACCACGTCGCCGATGGTGACGATGCCCACGAGCTTGCCGTCCTCGACCACCGGCATGTGGCGAAAGCGCCCTTCGGTCATCCGCGCCAGCACCGCGTCGGCGGTGTCCTGACGCGTGCAGCAGACCGGATTGCGCGTCATCATCTGCGCGACCGTCTCGGTGAGGCAGCCGTCGCCCCGCACCGCCAGCGAGCGCACGATGTCGCGCTCCGACACGATGCCGTCGGCGGTGGTGCCGTCCTCTGACACCACCAGCCCGCCGATGCGGCGTTCGGCCAGTATGCGGGCGGCGTCGGCCACCTTGGTGGCGGGGGTGACGGAGATCACGGCGTCGTCGCCCTTCGACTTGAGTATCTGGTGTACCAGCATGCACGGCCCTCCCGCCTGTTTTTTTGGCCAAGTCAAGCGTCCGGGATCGCGGGCTTTCTGTCAAGCCTCTGCCTCGAGGCGGGCGAGCTCGGCGCGCAGCCCGTCGCAGAAGCTCCGGGCGAAGCGGTTGAGGCGCTCCAGCCGGCGGTCGTCGGCATGGCGCACCAGGTAGAAGCTGCGGCTGAGCGACAGCGCCTCGGGCAGGACACGGACGAGGTCGGGAAAGAACGGCAGCGCGAAGTCGTGGATGATGCCCAGCCCCGCCCCCTGACGGATCAGGTTCATCTGTACCGTCACCGAATTCGAGGCCAGATCGACATGCGAAAGCCCGGCCTCGGCGAGATAGTCGAGCTCGGGGTCGAAGATCATGTCCTGGATGTAGCCGACGATGCGGTGTCCGCGCAGGTCGGCGAGCGCGCGGATCGGGGGCGGCCGCGTCGAGATAGGCGCGCGTGGCGGCGAGGCTCAGGCGGTAGTCCGCGATCTTCTGCACCGTCAGCCGCCCGGCGGTGGGCGGGCTCACCGCGATGACCATGTCGGCCTCGCGCCGGGTGAGGCTGAAGACCCGCGGCAGCGCCACGATCTGCAACTCGAGCCCGGGATTGTCGCGCGCGATCCGGTCGCAGACCTGCGGCAGCAGGTAATTCGCGGTTCCGTCGGGCGCGCCGATGCGGATCTGGCCGGTGATGCCGGCGCCCCGGCCGGCCATGTCCTCGGCGGCGTCCTCGACCGCCTGCTCGGCATGCTCGGCATGGGCGATGAGGCGCTGGCCGGCATCCGTGAGCGCGTAGCCGGTGGGCGACTTGGCGAAGAGCGGCACCCCGAGCGCCGCCTCGAGCCGCGCCACCCGCCGCCCGGCGGTGGCGGGGTCGAGCTTGAGCATGCGGCCGGCGCGCGAGAGGCTTTCGGCGCGGGCGACGGCGAGAAACACCCTGAGGTCGTCCCAATCGAGCGGCATCGGGTCATCCTTTGCGCAAATGCAAGACGTCTTTGGGATATTGCCTCTTTCCCGTCCATTTCTGCAACGCTAGTGTTCGCGCGATCACGATGGAGGATGCCATGAAGGAAATTACCCATTATATCGGCGGCGAGCGCGTCAAGGGCACGTCGGGCCGGTTCTCGGACGTCTTCAACCCCGCCACCGGGGAGGTGCAGGCGCGCTGCCCGCTGGCCGGGGCGGATGAGTTCGCCCGCGCCGTGGAGATCGCGCAAGAGGCACAGCCGGCCTGGGCCGCCACCAACCCGCAGCGCCGGGCACGGGTGATGATGGAATATGTCCGCCTGCTGAACCGTGACATGGACAAGCTGGCCGAGGCGCTGAGCTCGGAACACGGCAAGACCTTTCCCGATGCCAAGGGCGATGTGCAGCGCGGGCTCGAGGTGGTGGAATACTGTATCGGCGCGCCGCAGCTGCTGAAGGGCGAATACACCGACGGCGCCGGCCCCGGCATCGACATGTACTCGATGCGCCAGCCGCTGGGCGTGTGCGGCGGCATCACGCCGTTCAACTTTCCCGCCATGATCCCGCTGTGGATGTACGCGCCGGCGCTCGCCTGCGGCAACGCCTTCATCCTCAAGCCCTCCGAGCGCGACCCCTCGGTGCCGGTGATGCTGGCGGAACTGGCCGAGGAGGCCGGGCTGCCCAAGGGCGTACTGCAGGTGGTGCATGGCGACAAGGAGGCGGTCGACGCGATGCTCGATCACCCCGCGATCCAGTCGGTGGGCTTTGTCGGCTCGACGCCGGTGGCCGAGTACATCTATGGCCGCGGCTGCTCGAACGGCAAGCGGGTGCAGGCCTTCGGCGGCGCCAAGAACCACATGATCGTGATGCCCGATGCCGACATGGACCAGGCCGCCGATGCGCTGGTGGGCGCGGGCTATGGCGCCGCGGGTGAGCGCTGCATGGCGATCTCGGTGGCGGTGCCGGTGGGCGACGAGACCGCCGACCGGCTGATCGAAAGCTGGTGCCGCGGATCGAGAAGCTGAAGGTCGGACCCCGGACCGCCGGCAACGATGTCGATTACGGCCCGCTGGTGACGGCCGAGGCGAAAAAGCGCGTGCTGGGGCTGGTCGAGTCCGGCATCAAGCAGGGCGCGGAACTGGTGGTCGATGGCCGCGATTTCTCGCTGCAGGGCTACGAGGACGGCTTTTTCGTCGGCGCGCATCTTTTCGACAAGGTGACCCCCGACATGGACATCTACAAGCAGGAGATCTTCGGCCCGGTGCTGTCGACGGTGCGCGCGGGCAGCTACGAAGAGGCGCTGGGCCTCGCGATGAGCCACGAGATGGGCAACGGCACCGCGATCTTTACCCGTGACGGCGACGCCGCGCGCGATTTCGCCCACCGTGTCAATGTCGGCATGATCGGCGTCAACGTGCCGATCCCGGTGCCGCTGGCGTATCACACCTTCGGCGGCTGGAAGAAGTCGATGTTCGGCGATCTCAACCAGCACGGGCCCGACGCGTTCCGCTTCTACACGCGGACCAAGACGGTGACCTCGCGCTGGCCCTCGGGCCTCAAGGAGGGCGGCGAGTTCCACTTCAAGGCGATGGACTGAGCCGCGGCGCCAACCCTGTCCGAGGAACCGCTGCGGCGTGCCGCGCCAGGAAGACGTGCCGCGCCCGAACCGAGGGGTGGGCGGGAAGCGCCCGCCCCGTGGGGGCGGTTCGGGCGCTGCCAAATCGGAGATTTGGCATTTGGTGCTGTATCCGAGATGGCGGGCAAAGGGCTTTCACCGGCCGCCCGGCGCAGGTCGCACCAGCGTCCGTGTCGTGAACCTGCGGGTCGGGCATCGCGGCCCTGATACGTGAAATCCGCCACCCCGGACCGGGATTGTCGGTTTGCGACGAGTGGGCATGCGCTCGTTTCGTCGGCGCGTGCGGGTTTTTCCTTGGCAGGGGCGACGGGCTGGGCTTTTCTGGCGGAAATGCCGGAGAGCCGCTGCATGGCCATACCCGAACCCGAGTTCACCATCGGCATCGAGGAGGAATACCTGCTCGTCGACCGCGACAGCCTCGATCTGGCCGAGGCGCCGCCGGGGCTGATGGAGGCCTGCCGGGCAGAGATCGAGGGCCGGTGGCGCCCGAGTTCCTGCGCTGCCAGATCGAGATCGGCACCAAGCCCTGCGCCACCGTGGCCGAGGCGCGCGACGACCTCAAGCGCCTGCGCGCCTGCGTCGCGCGCAATGCCGCCGGCTACAACCTCGCGCCGATCGCGGCCTCGTGCCATCCGTTTTCCGACTGGCGCAGCCAGAGCCACACCGACCGCGAGCGCTATAACGCCCTGCACGACGATCTCGCGGGGGTGGTGCAGCGGATGCTGATCTGCGGAATGCATGTCCATGTCGGCATTGCCGAGCCCGACCGCCGCATCGACCTGATGAACCAGCTCAGCTATTTCCTGCCGCACCTGCTGGCGCTGTCCACATCCTCGCCGTTCTGGCAGGGGCGCGATACCGGGCTCGACAGCTACCGGCTGACGGTCTTCGACAACCTGCCGCGCACCGGGCTGCCGCCGCGCATGGGCAGTTTCGGCGAGTTCGAACGCTCGGTGCGGGCGCTGACCGATCTCGGCGTGATCGAGGACGCCTCCAATATCTGGTGGGATCTGCGCCCCTCGTCGCGCTTTCCCACCATCGAGTCGCGGATCTGCGACGTGCAGCCCCGGCTGGAGCATGCACTGACGCTGGCGGCGCTGACGCAGTCGATCGCGCGGATGCTGTGGCGGCTGGCGACGCAAAACCAGCGCTGGCGCATCTACGACATCTTTCTGGTGGCCGAGAACCGCTGGCGAGCGCAGCGCTACGGCATCCGCGAGGGACTCATCGACCTCGGCCGGGGCGAGATCGTGCCGATGGCTGAACTGATCGAGGAAATCATCGGACTGGTGGCCGAGGACGCCCGCAGCCTCGGTGCGCTCAAGGAGGTCGAGGCGGCGCGCGAAATCGTCAGCCACGGCACCAGCGCCACCCGCCAGCGCCGGGCCCTGGTCGAGGCGATGGAAGCGGGCGACGACACGCCGCGCGCGCTGCAGGCGGTGGTGCGTCACCTGATGGAGGAGTTCCACACCGATCTTTGAGCGGCGCCGTGACGGCACCGGCACGGGTATTTCGCCTTGCAATCCGCAGCGCAATATTGTTGCGTGTGCCGGCCGGAAAACCGGCCAGGAATAACGGAGCGGCGGCACATGCGCATCGGTCTTTACCCCGGCACCTTCGACCCGATCACGCTGGGGCACATCGACATCATTCGCCGCGCCGCGATGATGGTCGACCGGCTGGTGATCGGGGGTGGCGATCAACCGCGACAAGGGCCCGCTTTTCAACCTCGAGGAACGCGTGGCGATGATCGAGGCGGAAAGCGCCAAGCTCACGGCCGAGACCGGGACCGAGATCGTGGCGCATCCCTTCGAGAACCTGCTGATCCACTGCGCCCGCGACGTCGATGCCACGCTGATCATTCGCGGGCTGCGGGCGGTGGCGGATTTCGAGTACGAGTATCAGATGGTGGGGATGAACCGCGTCCTCGACAGCTCGGTGGAAACGGTGTTCCTGATGGCCGACGCGCATCATCAGGCGATCGCGTCGAAACTCGTCAAGGAGGTCGCCCGCCTCGGCGGTGACATCACCAAGTTCGTCACCCCGGCGGTCAGGACGGCGCTGTTGCAGAAAATGGGCCGCGCCTGAGCGCCCGGTTCCCGCAACGGCCCCGACACCTCAGCGCCAGAACTGCATCCATTCGATCAGGTCGATCAGCTTGCGTGCCAGAAAAAGGGTGCCCGCCCAGTCGAAGACCTGCCAGTCGATGCCGAGGGCAATCGCGATGGCCGCGCCGAGCAGAAGGGCGAGCTGGTTGGTCATGGCAACATGGGTTCCGGGTTTCGCGTCCCGCCGAATGTGCCCGGCGGGACCGCATGGCGCAAGAGCGCTCAGCCCAGCCGGCCCATCAGCGCCGCCACGTCGGCCATGCGGCACGAAAAGCCCCATTCGTTGTCGTACCAGGCCAGTATCCGCACCAGCCGGCCGCCGGTCACCCGGGTCTGGTCGGGGGCGAAGATGGCGCTTTCCTCGGTGTGGTTGAAGTCGATGCTGACCTTGGGTTCGGGATCGTAGCCGAGAATGCCCCGGAGCGGCCCGGCCGCGGCCTCGGCCACCACCTCGTTGACATCCGCCGCCGTGACGTCGCGCCGTGCCACGAAGGTCAGGTCCACCGCCGAGACGTTGGGCGTGGGCACCCGGATCGCCGAGCCGTCGAGCCGGCCCTTGAGTTCAGGCAGCACCTCGCCCAGGGCCTTGGCGGCGCCGGTGGAGGTCGGGATCATCGACATCGCGGCGGCGCGGGCGCGGTAGAGGTCCTTGTGCCGGCGGTCGAGCGTCGGCTGATCGCCGGTATAGGCGTGGATCGTGGTCATGATGCCCGACTCGATGCCGATGGCGTCGTGCAGCACCTTGGCCACCGGCGCGAGGCAGTTGGTGGTGCATGACCCGTTCGAGATCATCCGTTCGCCGGGTTGCAGATCGTCGTGGTTGACCCCCCAGACCACGGTGCGGTCGACGTTCTTGCCCGGCGCCGAGAGCAGCACCTTGCCGGCGCCGCGCTCGAGGTGCCCGGCCGCCTTTTCGCCATCGTTGAACTTGCCGGTGCATTCCAGCACCACGTCGACGCCTGACCAGTCGAGTTCATTCATGTCGTAGGTCGAGAACATCTCGATGGGGCCGCGGCCGAGGTCCATGGTGCCATCGCCAAGCCGGATTTCATTGGGAAACCGGCCGTGCACGCTGTCGTATCTGAGCAGGTGCGCGGCCGTTTCCAGCGGGCCGGTGGCGTTGAGCTTGACCACGCGGACGTCGTCGCGCGCCGAGGTGGCGATATGCGCGAGGGTGCAGCGGCCGATCCGGCCAAAGCCGTTGATGGCGACATTGATGGTCATGAGGCGGTCTCCCGATGAGGCTGAGTTGGCCGTCTCATAGAGCGATCGGCGTCTGGCGGAAAGGGGGAAGCCACGCGATTTCAGGATGATAGCGATAACTTCGCCAAGGTTGCGCTAACGGGCGGGATGCCGCCGGCGCATCACCGGCCGCGGCCCGCGCGGATTTCGCCCTGCCATCGGCCCGCGCCTGTGCTAAGCCCCTCCGCGACCGAGGCTGCAACGGGACCGGGCGGAACAATGAGCGGATTGCTGGCGCTGCTCGACGACGTGGCCGCCATCGCCAAGGTGGCGGCCACCAGCGTCGACGACATCGCCGTCGCTGCCGGCAAGGCCGGCACCAAGACCGCCGGGGTGCTGATCGACGACGCCGCGGTCACGCCGCGCTACCTGCAGGGCTTCGCGCCGGCGCGCGAATTGCCGGTGGTCTGGCGCATCGCCCGCGGCTCGGTCTTCAACAAGCTCGTGATCCTGCTGCCGGTGGCGATGCTGCTGACGGGCTTCGCACCCTGGCTGATCACGCCGCTCCTGATGCTGGGGGGCTGTTATCTCTCGTTCGAGGGGGCGGAGAAGATATTCCATGCCCTTTTCCCTCACGCCGATGCCCGTATCAAAGCCGATCTGTCGGTGCGCGATCCCGGCCGGCTGGAAGAGCAGAAGGTACGCGGCGCGATCAAGACCGACTTCATCCTCTCGGCCGAGATCATGACCATCGCGCTCTCGGCGATCGAGGTGCCCAATGTCTGGATGCAGGCGGCGACGCTCGCGACAGTGGGCCTGATGGTCACGGTGGCGGTCTATGGCGTCGTCGGGCTGATCGTGAAGATGGACGATGTCGGCCTTTACCGGCCAGGACCGCCCACACCCGCGCCATCCGCGGCCTCGGGCGGGCGCTGGTGAAGTTCATGCCCGCGCTCTTGCGGGTTCTGACCGTGGTGGGCACCGTGGCGATGCTCTGGGTCGGCGGCTCGATCGTGGTGCACGGGCTGCATGTCTTCGATGTCGCCGGACCCGGCCACGTGATCGGGGTGCTGGCGGCGGCCGCCGCGCAGGCGCTGCCCGGGGCCGGCGGCGCCGTCGGGTGGGGGTGACGGCGGTGCTCGACGGGGTCTTTGGCCTTGCCCTCGGTCTCTTGCTCATCCCCGTCGTCACCCGCGTCGTCGATCCGCTCCGAGCCGCGCTCGGAGGTCGGGGCGACGGGTCCTGAACCGCAGTCCCGGTCTTGTGCCGCTCGAACGCGGTTCAGGCCATCATTTCCTTGGTGGCCGAGAGCCGCAGCGCGGGGTGGTCGCGCTCGATCCGGTCGATGTCCCATTGCAGGCGGGTGAGATAGACCACGTCGCCGTCATGGTCGTGGGCGATGTGGGCCCTGTTGGCCTTGATGAAGGCGTCACACGCGTCGCCGGGCCCGCTGACCCAGCGGGCGGAGGTGAACTGCGAGGGTTCAAACCGCACCGGCAGCCCGTATTCCTGCTCGATCCGCGCGGCCAGCACCTCGAATTGCAGCGCGCCGACCACGCCGACGATGAAGCCCGACCCGAAGGCCGGCTTGAAGACCTTGGCGGCGCCTTCCTCGGCGAACTGCATCAGCGCCTTTTCGAGGTGCTTGGCCTTCATCGGATCGCCCGCGCGGCAGGTCTGCAGAAGCTCGGGCGCGAACGAGGGGATGCCGGTCACGCGCAACATCTCGCCCTCGGTGAGGGTGTCGCCGATGCGCAGCTGGCCGTGGTTGGGAATGCCGATGATGTCGCCCGCCCAGGCCTCTTCGGCAAGCTCGCGGTCGGCGGCCAGAAAGAGCACCGGGGCGGTGACCGTGATCGGCTTTTTTCGCGCGCACATGCATGAGCTTCATCCCGCGCCGGAAATGCCCCGAGGCGAGGCGGACAAAGGCCACGCGATCGCGGTGCTTGGGGTCCATGTTGGCCTGCACCTTGAAGACAAAGCCGGTGACGGCATCCTCTTCGGGCGCGATCTGGCGGGGCTCGGCCGATTGCGGCTGCGGCTCGGGGGCATAGGCGCCGATGCCGTGCATGAGTTCGCGCACGCCGAACGAGTTGATCGCCGAGCCGAACCAGATCGGTGTCATGTGACCTCGCGCACGGCCCGAATGTCGAGCGCGGGCAGCAGTTCGCGCGCCATCTCGACCTCTTCGCGCAGTTTCCCGGTCAGGTGGGCGGGGATGTGTTCGTCCAGTTTCGGATCATCGAGCCCGCTGATCTCGATCGTCTCGGCGACGCGGTTGCGGTCGGCCCGTTCCATCAGCTCGATCCGGTCGCCCAGCAGATCGTACGAGCCCATGAAATCGCGCCCCCGGCCTATGGGCCAGCTGGCGGGAGTGACGTCGATGGCCAGGTTTTCCTGGATTTCGTCGATGATGTCGAAAGTGTCGCGGCTTTCGCGGTCCATCTTGTTGCAGAAGGTCAGGATCGGCAGGTCGCGCAGGCGGCAGACCTCGAAGAGCTTGCGGGTCTGGCTTTCCACCCCCTTGGCGCCGTCGATCACCATCACCGCCGCATCGACCGCGGTGAGCGTGCGGTAGGTGTCCTCGGAAAATCGCTGTGGCCGGGCGTGTCGACGAGGTTGAAGCGGAAGCGTCCGAAATCGAACGACATCGCCGAGGCCGAAACGGAAATCCCGCGCTCCTTTTCCATCGTCATGAAGTCTGATCGCGTGCGCCGCGCCTCGCCCTTGGCGCGGACCTGGCCGGCCATCTGGATGGCGCCCCCGAAGAGCAGGAACTTCTCGGTCAGCGTGGTCTTGCCGGCGTCGGGGGTGGCTGATGATGGCGAATGTGCGCCGGCGCGCGATCTCGGGCGGCAGGGCGGGGCGGTTCATCAGGGTATCGGGCATGTCATCGGGCATGGGCCGGCATATAGAGACGGGCCGGGCGCGGCGCAACATGGCTTGCGAAAGGGGGTGCCTGCGCGCCGGCGGATGCCGGGCGGAAAACCCTGGCTACCGGGTGGAGGCGCGCTTGAGCAGGCTCGCCGGGTCCGGGTGGTCGAGCAGCGCCTCGCTGACCTCGTATTCCAGGTGCCGGCGGCCCTCGTGGCCGGGGAGGGTTTCATCGAGCGCCCGGCCCAGCGCTTCGGGCAGGGCGTCGCGGGTGCGGGTGTCGACGAAAAAAGGTCTCGGCGGCGATGCCTTCGGCAAAGATGATGTGGTGGCGGTCGAAGAGCAGCTGGAAATAATCGACGAAACCGCCCTCCTGGCGGATCACGGTGTCGCCGTTCACCAGGTGGCGGGCGCGCACCAGCACCTCGTGGCGGCCGGCGCCCAGCGCGTCGAAGCGCTGATAGATGAAGAGCCGGTGATCGGGACTGACCAGCAGGTCGCCCTCGTTGTGCAGGGTGCCGGCGCGGATGCGGACCGGGGCGAATTCGCCCACCGCGCGCACCGTCGATTCGCCGATCCAGCGCACCGCCTGCGGGCCGTCGTCGCGGGTCAGCACCATGTCTCCGACCGCGGGACTCGCGTCCGCCCGGAGCGCGGGTGCCGGGGGGGGGGGGGGGGGGGGGGGGGCGCGGGGGCGGGGGGGGGGGGGGGCGGGGGGGGGCCGCGCCGCGGCCCCGCGGGCGCCCGGCGGGGGCGGGGGGGGGGCAGGGGCGGGGGCAGGGCATGGACCGCCGTGACGTGGCCGTCATTGTCGACCTCGACCATCACCAGCACCTCGGTGGTGCCGCCGGCGGCCGTCATCAGGGTGAGGCAGCTGTCGAGGTGCAGCACCGCCCCGGCACGTCCCAGCTCGGAGCCGGCGGCGACGGGTGAAGCCGCCGTTATCGGCGGCGACGATCGACAGCCGGCGCGAGACGGCGGCGAGGCCCAGCTCGTAGGTGTCGTCGAGGTCGAGCTCGGCGGCAAACGACAGCGGATCGCCGAGGTTGGCGCCATTCACCACCCGAATATCCGCGGCCCGGTAGACCGGGATGGACTGTGCCGGTGCCTTTTTCGCTGGTGTCATGATCCTGCCGGAGGCTCCTGATTTTCAGGGCTTGCGGCAAGGATGCGCGCGGGCCCGCGGACCGACTGCCCGTGTCGGAGTGCCCTAGGCTAGATATGTGGCAGGCTGCGGTCAATTCCCGGGTCTTTTGCTGGCAATTCTGTCGGGCGCGGTGCATCCTGAGCGGTGAGGCGAGAGGAGGGCCGCGGATGGATCTGGGAATCAGGGGCAGGCGGGGACTCGTTTGCGCCGCTTCCGGGGGCTGGGGCTGGGCTGCGCGCGGGCGCTGGCCGAAGCCGGCGTCGATCTGGTGATCAACGCCCGCGGGGCCGAGGCGCTTGACGCGGCGGCCGGGGAAATCCGCTCCGAATTCGGGGTCACGGTCGAGGCCGTGGCGGCCGATGTGACCACCGAGGCGGGGCGCGCGTTGGTGCTCGACGCCGCCGGAGAGGTCGACATCCTCGTCACCAATGCCGGCGGGCCGCCGCCGGGGATGTGGCCGGACTGGCGGCGCGAGGATTTCATCGCCGCGCTCGACGCCAACATGCTGACGCCGATTGCGCTGATGACGGCCTTGGTGCCGGCAATGATGGAGCGCGGCTGGGGCCGGGTGGTCAACATCACCTCGCAGGCGGTCAAGGCGCCGATCGCGGTGCTGGGGCTGTCGAATTCGGCCCGTACCGGGCTGACCGGCTATGTCGCCGGCACCGCGCGTCAGGTGGCGGGCAGGGGGTGACCATCAACAACCTGCTGCCCGGCATTCATGCCACCGACCGCGCCGACGCGCTCGACCGGGGTGTGGCCGAGGCGCGCGGCATCACCCTTGCCGAGGCCCGCGCCGAGCGCGCTGCCACCATTCCCGCCGGCCGCTACGGCACACCGGCCGAGTTCGGCGCCGCCTGCGCCTTCCTGTGCAGCCGCCATGCCGGGTTCATCGTCGGCCAGAATGTCCTGCTCGACGGCGGCGCGGTCAACGCAACGATGTGAGCGGGCGATGAAGGACGGATCCGCCCCGCCGCAGTTCGCCGATCTCGACCCGAGCGTGGGTACGCGGGTGGCCAAGGACGTGGTCTACGCGCACGCGCCGCAGGCCGGCGGGCAGGTGGCGCTCGCCGTCACGCTCTATCTGCCCGCGCCGGGGTCGCGGCCGGCGCCGGTTCTGGTATGGACGCCGCCGGCGGGCGCGCGCGCCGCGGCACGCGGGGGCGTGCTGGTCCGCCGCCTCGCCCGGCAACTGACGTCGCAGGGCTTTGCGCTGGCCGCGCCGCGATTCCGGCCCGGCGCGACCGAGGCCGACCTCACGCCCGCGACACGCGCGCGGATGGCGGCACTGGCGCTGCTGCCGGTGGCCCCGGGGGCCGAGGCGCTGGCCGGTCCGGCGGCCGCGGCCGCGGCCGAGGACGGGGCGCGGTTCCTGGCCTGGCTTGTGGCACGGCAGGCGGCGCTCGGGCTGACCGGCCGGCCGGTGCTGGGCGGCTGTGCGGGCGGGGCCGCCAGCGCCTTCGGCCTCGTGTTCCTGGCGCCGCATCTCGGGCTTGATCGCCCCGATCCCGGCGGCGTCCTCAGCTATTCGGGGGGTTTGCCGGCCCGCGCTCTGCCGGCCCGGGCTCTGTCCGGTCTTCGCGCTGCACAACCCCTTCGATACCGTCCTGCCGATCGGATCCGTCCGGGCGCTCTGCCAGGCCGATCCGGGGCTGGAGCTGGTCGAGGCGTGGCAGCACGAGCACGGCGCCCTGCAGGCCCATCCCGGGGAACCGCGTCCGGTGACCTTCGGACGCATCCGGGAGCGGCTGCACGCCCGGTCGGGTGCTGCCGGGCAGGTGCAGGACGGGGGCGCGGGCGGGCAGGCATGAAAATCGCCCCCTCCGGCGCTTTGATGCTTTCATCCGGCCTTTCGAGCGCTTAGATACGGTTGACGAAATTCCGACGGGCGCGCACAACGTGTCCCGACCAAGGGAGAGAAAGCATGCTGAACAATATCGGTCTTCCCGGCCTTCTGCTGATCGCCGTCGTGGTGCTGGTGCTTTTCGGGCGCGGCAAGATCTCGTCGCTGATGGGCGAGGTCGGCAAGGGCATCACCTCGTTCAAGAAGGGTGTCTCGGAAGGCAACAAGGAGCTCGAGGACGCCAGCAGGGAGGCCAGCGAAGGCGCCGGTGACGCCGCCCGCGATGTCACCCCCAAAACCGACAAGGACAAGGTCTGACGCCAAATGTTCGACCTGGGCTGGACCGAGCTGCTGCTCATCGGCATCGTGGCGCTGATCGTCGTCGGTCCCAAGGACCTGCCGGGGATGTTCCGCGCCGTGGGCAATTTCGTCGGCAAGGCCAAGCGCATGGCGCGCGACTTCAACCGGGCGATGAACGATGCCGCCGATGAGGCCGGCATGAGCGACATCAAGCGCAGCTTCGACGCCGCCAGCAAGCCGATGAAATCGGCGATGGACGAGGTCAGGAAATCGACCGAGGGCTTTACCGCCCGCACCATGGCCGGCCCCAAGCCCAAGACCGAGCCCGACCCCGAGCGCGACGAGATGGTCGAGAAGATCCGCCAGCGCACCGCCGAGATGGGCGCCGAGCGGCGCGCGAAGGAGGCCGAGACCGGCGCCGAGCCGGCCACGACCGCGGACGAAAGCGGCGCCGCGACCGCCGCCGCCACGAAGCCGGCCACGAAACCCGCCGCCAGCAAACCGGCGGCGAAAAAGCCCGCGGCCAGGAAACCGGCCGCCAGGAAACCCGCGGCGACGAAACCCGCCGCCGGCAAGGAAGCCGCGAAAAAGGCCGGTGACAGGCCCGCGGCCAGGGCCGCGAAAAGACCCGCCGGCAAGGCCGGGGACAAGGCCGGGGACAAGGCATGAGCCCGTCGCCCAAAGCCGATGACGAGATCGAGGACAGCAGCGCGCCGCTGATCGAGCATCTCACCGAGTTGCGCACGCGGCTGATCCGTTCGGTCCTCGCCTTCATCGTCGGCATGGTGATCTGCTTCACCGTCGCGACACCGATCTTCAATTTCCTGACCGCGCCGCTCTGTAAGGTGCTGGCCGAGCGCGGGCAGAACTGCGACCTGATCTTCATCAGGCCGCAGGAGGGCTTCTTCGTCGCCATCAAGGTCTCGCTCCTGGGCGGCTTCATGCTGTCCTTTCCCTACATCGCCAACCAGATGTGGCGGTTCGTGGCGCCGGGGCTCTACAAGTCGGAAAAAGGCGCCTTCCTGCCGTTCCTCGTGGCCTCGCCGTTCATGTTCGTCCTCGGCGCGGCCTTTGCCTTCTACGTGGTCACGCCGCTGGCCTACGACTTCTTTCTCGGCTTCCAGCAGTTCGGCGCCGAGGGCGAGGCGGTACCCCAGGGCGAGGTGCAGGCCGCCGCGCCGCTCAGCGTGGTGTTCCAGGGCTCGGCGCAGGAATATCTCGACCTCACCATCAAGTTCATCGTCGCCTTCGGGCTCTGTTTCCAGTTGCCGGTGCTGCTCACGCTGATGGGCAAGGCCGGGCTGGTGGGCGCCGAGGGGCTGCGCGCCGTGCGCAAGTATGCCGTCGTCGGCATCCTCGTGCTGGCGGCGCTGGTCACGCCGCCCGACGTCATCACCCAGGTGATTCTCTTCGTGGTGGTTTACGGGCTCTACGAGATCTCGATCTTCCTCGTCCGCCGGGTCGAGCGGCAGCGCGAGGCGCGGCTCAGGGCCGAGGGCGTCTGGTTCGAGGATGACGACGAGGACGAGGTTGGCGAGGACCCGCTCGACACCGAGTTCGGCCAGGGCGGTGCCGGCGACGGCGGCAAGACCCCATGAACGAGCCGCTGGAGCGCGTCGCGGCGGCGCTGGAACGGATGAGCCCGCCGCCGCCCGAGGCGCCCGATTTCGCCGTTTCCGACGCCTTTGTCTGGCAGGTCGCGCCCGACCGCCTGGTGGCGGTCGACAAGGTCAACCGGGTCGAGATGGGGCTCCTCGTCGGCATCGACCGCGCCCGCGACACGCTCCTGCAGAACACCCGCCAGTTCGCCCGCGGTCTGCCCGCGAACAACGCGCTCCTCTGGGGCGCGCGCGGGATGGGCAAGTCCTCGCTCGTCAAGGCGGTACACGCGGCGGTGCTGGCCGAGGGCCACGCCCTCAAGATCGTCGAACTGCAGCGCGAGGATCTGACCAGCGTCGGGCGGCTGCTGGGGCTCCTGCGCGGGGCCGAAGAGCGGTTCCTGCTCTTTTGCGACGATCTCAGCTTTTCCCATGACGACCAGCACTACAAGTCCCTCAAGGCGGTGCTCGACGGCGGCATCGAGGGGCGGCCCGACAACGTCGTCTTCTACGCCACCTCGAACCGGCGCCACCTGATGCCGCGCGACATGATCGAGAACGAACGCTCGAGCGCCATCAGCCCCTCGGAGGCGACCGAGGAGAAGGTCTCGCTCAGCGATCGCTTCGGGCTCTGGCTGGGGTTTCACCCCTGCGCCCAGGACGAGTACCTGGCGATGGTCCGGGGCTATTGCGACGCCTACGGCATCAAGATTGCCGACGACGCGCTGCGCGCCGAGGCGATCGAGTGGCAGGCCACGCGGGGCGCGCGCTCGGGCCGGGTAGCGTGGCAGTATTTCACCGATCTGGCCGGCCGTCGCGGCGTGGTGCTCTGAAACGGCGCGGCGCCCGCGCGAAGGACCGCCCCGTCATTCATCTTTTTCGGCAAATACCTGGGAAGTCGCGCGCCCGGGCGCGCGACGGGGGCAGCGCCCCCGCTCCCTCAGCCCTTCCAGATCCAGCCGCCGCCCAGTACCCGGCTGCCGCCGGTCTCGTAGAACACGCAGGCCTGCCCGGGCGAGACCCCTTCCTCGGGCGACAGCAGTTCCACCTCGGCCCGATCCGGGCCGGCGGCGCGGATGATCGCCTCGCGCGGGGGCGGGTCGAGCGGACCTTGACCGAGACATGCCATTCCGGCCGGCTGTCAAGGGCCGCGTCACCCAGCCAGTTGATCTCGCGCACCGGCACGCGCCGCGTGGCCAGCATTTCCTTGGGGCCGACGATCACCCGGCGCGCGTCGGCGTCGAGCCCGATCACGTAGAGCGGATCGGCGAGCCCGCCGATGCCGAGGCCCCGGCGCTGGCCGATGGTGTAGCGCAGCACCCCCTCGTGGCGGCCCAGCACGTGGCCCTGCACGTCGACGATCTCGCCGGGCTCTGCCGCGCCGGGGCGCAGCTTTTCGATCACCGCGGCATAGTCGCCATTGGGCACGAAGCAGATGTCCTGGCTGTCGGGCTTGTCGGCCACCGCCAGCCCGTAGCGCGCCGCCAGCGCGCGGGTGGCGTCCTTCGACGGCAGGTGCCCCAGCGGAAAGCGCAGGAAGGCGAGCTGTTCCTGCGTGGTCGAGAACAGGAAATAACTCTGGTCGCGGGCGGCATCCGCGGCGCGGTGCAGCTCCGGTCCCGCGGCGCCCAGCTTGCGCTGGATGTAGTGGCCCGTGGCCATGCAGTCGGCGTCGAGGTCGCGCGCCGTTTCCAGCAGGTCGCGGAACTTCACCCGCTCGTTGCAGCGGATGCAGGGCACCGGCGTCGCGCCGGCGAGGTAGGTGTCGGCGAACTCGTCGATCACCGCGTCGCGAAAGATGTTCTCGTAGTCGAGCACGTAATGGGGAAAGCCCATCTCCTCGGCCACGCGGCGGGCGTCGTGGATATCGACGCCGGCGCAGCAGGCGCCCTTTTTCGCCAGCGCCGCGCCGTGGTCGTAAAGCTGCAGCGTGACGCCCACGACGTCATAGCCCTCCTCGGCCAGCATCGCCGCCACCACCGAACTGTCGACGCCGCCCGACATCGCCACCACCACGCGGGTGTCGGCGGGGGCCTTGGGCAGGCCGAGGGAATTGAGGGGGTGTCGCGGGGCATGGGCGGTCTTCCTGAGTGGTCCCGCGGAATATAGGAAAATGCAAGGCACTCTCAAGGGCCGGTTTCACCCCCTGTTAAACCCGCGGGCCAAGACTTTCGACCCTGAAAGGACGAATGGGGTGAGAGTGATGTATCTCAAGAAGGTCGACGGGCCGCGCGCGGTGAAACTGCCCGATGGCACGATGATGACCCGGGCCGACCTGCCGCCCCGCGACACCCGCCGCTGGGTCGCGTCGCGCAAGCTGGCGGTGGTGCGCGGGGTGATGTACGGGCTGATTTCGCGGGCCGAGGCCGAGGCGCGTTACGGGCTCAGCGCCGAGGAGTTCGACGAGTGGTTGCGCGCCGTGTCGCTGGGCGGCAGGGACGGGCTCAGGGCCACCGCGCGGCGTCCGGCGCGCAAGAGGCTGGACAACCCATAGTTGAGTTCGCTATTTATTCCTACACGGTAACCTGTAGTTAACCAATCTTCGCCAGTGTTGTCGGAAAGGATGGTTAATCGTGAGGAACGACAATGCGTGTGCTGCTGGTTGAAGACGACCCGACGACCTCGAAGAGCATCGAACTGATGCTGACCCATGCCAATCTCAACGTCTACACCACCGACCTGGGCGAAGAGGGCATCGACCTGGCCAAGCTCTATGATTACGACATCATCCTGCTCGATCTCGGCCTGCCCGACATGGACGGCCACGACGTGCTGCGCCAGCTGCGCATGGCGCGGATCGACACGCCGATCCTGATCCTGACCGGCACCGACGATACCGAGAGCAAGATCAGGGGGTTCGGCTTCGGTGCCGACGACTATCTCACCAAGCCCTTCCACCGCGAGGAACTGGTGGCGCGCATCCACGCCATCATCCGCCGCTCCAAGGGTCACGCGCAATCGGTGATCCGCACCGGCAAGATCACCGTCAACCTCGACGCCAAGACGGTCGAGGCCGAGGGCGCGCCGGTGCATCTCACCGGCAAGGAATACCAGATGCTCGAACTGCTGTCGCTCAGGAAGGGCACGACGCTGACCAAGGAGATGTTTCTCAACCACCTCTATGGCGGCATGGACGAACCGGAGCTCAAGATCATCGACGTCTTCATCTGCAAGCTGCGCAAGAAGCTTTCCGAGGCCACCGGGGGCGATAACTACATCGAAACCGTCTGGGGGCGCGGCTACGTGCTGCGCGACCCCGAACCGGCGGCCGGCGCCAACCCCAGGCTCGCGGCCAGCGCCTGAGCGCTGGACGAGCGCGCGCGCGCGCCCTATCACTCTGCCCGAAGTGACCATGACGGAACAGGGCGGGGCGGGGCGCGATGGCCGACAGACCGGGGATCGACACGCTCACCGAGGCTCGGGCGGCGGCCGAGCTTGCGGATCTGGCCGCGCGCATCGCCCGTGCCGACGCCGCCTATCACAGCCGGGACGCGCCCGAGATCAGCGATGCCGAGTATGACGCGCTGAAGGCGCGCAATGCCGCGATCGAGGCGCGCTTTCCCCACCTCAAGCGCGCCGACAGCCCCAGCGACCGGGTCGGTGCCGCCCCTCCCAGGGCTTTGCCGAGGTCCGCCACGCGGCGCGGATGCTGAGCCTCGCCAACGCCTTCGCGCCCGGCGACATTTTCGAGTTCGACGCCCGCATCCGCCGCTATCTGGGGCTTGCCGGCGATGCGCGCCTCACCTTTACCGCCGAGCCCAAGATCGACGGGGTGAGCCTCAGCCTGCGTTACGAGCAGGGCCGGCTGGTGCAGGCCGCCACCCGCGGCGACGGCGCGGTGGGCGAGAACGTCACCGCCAACGCCCGCACCATCCCCGACATTCCCGCCCGTCTCGCGGATGCCCCCGACGTGCTGGAGGTGCGCGGCGAGGTCTACATGGCGCACGCGGATTTCGCTGCGCTCAACGCGCGCCAGGCCGAAAACTCGGACAAGCAGTTCGCCAATCCGCGCAACGCCGCCGCGGGCTCGCTGCGCCAGCTCGACGCGGGCGTCACCGCAATGCGCCCGCTCAGGTTCTTCGCCTATGCCTGGGGTGAGCTGAGCGAGGCGCTGGCCGACACCCAGATGGGCGCGCTGCGGCGGCTCGAGGGTTTCGGCTTTGCCGTCAACCCGCTGACCGCGCTTTGCGACGGTCCCGACGCGATGCTGGCCCGTTACGCCGAAATCGAGCAGATGCGCGCCGAACTCGGCTACGACATCGACGGGGTGGTCTACAAGGTGGACGATCTGGCGCTGCAGGCGCGGCTGGGGGTACGCTCCACCACCCCGCGCTGGGCCATCGCCCACAAGTTTCCGGCCGAGACCGCCTGGACCCGGCTCGAGGCGATCGACATCCAGGTCGGACGCACCGGCGCGCTCAGCCCGGTGGCGCGGCTGCACCCGGTGACGGTGGGCGGCGTGGTGGTGTCGAACGCCACGCTGCACAACGAGGACTACATCGAAGGGCGCGACGCCGGCGGCAACCCGATCCGCGGCGGCAAGGACATTCGCGTGGGCGACTGGGTGCAGGTCCTGCGCGCCGGCGACGTGATTCCCAAGGTGGCCGATGTCGATCTTGCGCGCCGGCCCGACGATGCCGAACCTTACGTGTTTCCCACGACTTGCCCCGACTGCGGCTCGGACGCGATCCGCGAGGAGGGCGACGCCGTGCGCCGCTGCACCGGCGGGCTGATATGCCCCGCGCAGGCGGTCGAGAAGCTGCGCCATTTCGTGTCGCGCGCCGCCTTCGACATCGAGGGGCTGGGCGCCAGGCAGGTCGAACTGCTCTATCGCGACGGCTGGATCCGCGAGCCTGCCGACATCTTCACCCTGCATGAGCGCCACGGCCCCGGCTCCCCATTGCCGCTGGAGAGCCGCGAAGGCTGGGGCGAGAAAAGCGCGAACAATCTCTTTCAAGCCATTGATGAGCGTCGGAGAATTCCGCTCAATCGCATGATCTTCTCGCTTGGGATCCGCCATGTCGGCGAGGTTGCCGCCGCCGATCTGGCGCGCCATTTCGGCACCTGGGACAGCTTCGTCGCCGCCGTCGATGCCGCCGCTCCGGCCGCCGCGTGCCAGCTCGCGGCCGATGCCGCCGAGGCCGAGGAGCGGCAGGCGGCGGCGCGCGAGGCAAGGCGCGCGCGCATCAAGCCCGCCCGCGACGCCGCCCGGGAGGGGCTCTTGCCCGAGGCGCGAGCGGCCCGGGACGAACTGACCGGCATCAACGGCATCGGCGCCACGGTGGCGGTCGCGCTGGCGACGGCCTTTCGCCAGGCGGCCGAACGCGCCTCGATCGACCGGCTGGTGACGCATCTGGAAATCCTGCCCGACGAGAGCCCGAAAGCGGCCGACAGCCCGGTGGCGGGCAAGACCCTGGTCTTTACCGGCACGCTCGAGCGGATGACGCGGGCCGAGGCCAAGGCCCGGGCCGAGGCACTGGGCGCGCGCGTCTCGGGCAGCGTCAGCGCGAAGACCGATCTGGTGATCGCCGGCCCCGGCGCCGGCTCGAAGGAAAAGAGGGCGCGCGAACTGGGAGTCGAGATCATCGACGAGGACGGCTGGTTCGACCTCATCGGTTCGCCATGAGCGGGCGGCCCGAAATCCTCTATCCGATCTTCGCGGATATCGAGACGCTCGAGGGGGTCGGCGCCAGGACCGCCCGCCATCTGCAGGCGCTGGAGATCACCCGCCCGCGCGACCTGCTCTTCACCCTGCCGTGGTCGGGCACCGACCGGCGCCGCCGGCCGACGGTGCAGGGCGCCGATTTCCCGCAGGTGGTCACGGTCGAGGTGGCGGTCGGGCGCCACCGCCCGTCGTCGCGCCGCGGCGGCCCCTATCGCGTCGAGGTCGAGGATACCGCCACATCGTTTCAACTGGTCTTTTTCCACGCCCGCGGCGACTATCTGGCGCAGCTGCTGCCCACCGGCGCGCGGCGCGTCGTCTCGGGCAAGGTCGAACTCTTCGACGGGGTGGCGCAGATGGTGCATCCCGACCACACCGTGGCCCCCGAAGAGGCCGCCGATATCCCCGATTTCGAGCCGGTCTATCCGCTCACCGCCGGGGTCACGCAGCGGGTGATGGGCAAGGCCGCGCAGGCGGCGCTGGCGCGCGCCCCCGAATTGCCCGGAGTGGATTGACCCGGCACAAAAGGCCCGGGCCGGCTGGCCCGACTGGCACGAGGCGCTCGGCCGCGCCCACACCCCGCGCGCGATGGGCGATCTGAGCCCCGCCAACCCCGCGCGCGAACGGCTGGCCTATGACGAGTTCCTGGCCCACCAGCTGACGTTGTCGCTGGCGCGCAGCAAGCTGAGGCGCGTCAAGGGGCGGGCCACGATCGGCACCGGCGTGTTGCAGGCCAGGGTGCTGGCGGCGTTGCCCTATGCGCCCACCGGCGCCCAGACCCGGGCGCTGGCCGAGATCGCCGCCGACATGGCCGACCCGCGCCGGATGAACCGGCTCTTGCAGGGCGATGTCGGCGCCGGCAAGACGTTCGTCGCGCTCAAGGCGCTGCTGATCGCGGTCGAGGCGGGCGGGCAGGGGGTGCTGATGGCGCCCACCGAAATCCTCGCCCGCCAGCATCTGCAAGGGCTCGGGCCGCTGGCCGCGGCCGCCGGCGTGCGCCTCGACATTCTCACCGGCCGCGACAAGGGCGCGGCGCGGGCGGCCAAGCTGGCGGCGCTGAAATCGGGCGAGACGCAGATTCTCGTCGGCACCCATGCGGTGTTTCAGGCGGATGTGGAATTCGCCGATCTGCGGCTGGCGATCGTCGACGAGCAGCACCGCTTTGGCGTGCGCCAGCGGCTGGAACTGGGGCGCAAGGGGCAGCGCGCCGACATGCTGGTGATGACCGCCACCCCGATCCCGCGCAGCCTGGCGCTGGCGCAATACGGCGACATGGATGTCAGCGTCCTCGACGAAAAGCCGCCCGGACGCAAGCCGGTCAAGACCGCGCTGGTCAGCCAGGGGCGCATGGACGAGGTCGTCGACCGTCTGCGCCGGGCCATCGCCGAGGGGCAGCAGGCCTATTGGGTCTGCCCGCTGGTCGAGGAGAGCGAGACGATCGACCTCTCCAGCGCCGAGGACCGGTTCCGCCGCCTGCGCGCGGCGCTGGGCGAGGACCGCGTCGGGCTGGTACACGGCCAGATGCCGCCCGAGGAAAAGGACGCGGCGATGGCGCGCTTTCAGCGCGGCGAAACCGGCGTGCTGGTGGCGACCACGGTGATCGAGGTCGGCGTCGACGTGCCCAACGCCTCGATCATGGTGATCGAGGGCGCCGAGAGCTTCGGCCTCGCGCAACTGCACCAGCTGCGCGGCCGGGTGGGGCGCGGAGCGACGGCCTCGACCTGTCTGCTGCTTTACCAGCCGCCACTGGGCGAGGCGGCCGAACGGCGCCTGACGACGCTGCGCGAGACCGATGACGGGTTCCGCATTGCCGAGGTCGATCTCGAGATGCGCGGCGCCGGCGATCTGATCGGCACCGCGCAGTCGGGGCTGCCGCGCTTTCGCATCGCCGACATGGAGCGGCAGTCGGCGCTGATGGCGGTGGCGCAGTCGGATGCGCGCAAGCTCCTGGCCGATGACCCCGACCTGACCGGCGCGCGCGGCAAGGCGGCGCGCGTGCTCTTGTGGCTGATGGAGCAGGACCGGGCGATCGGGCTGATCGGGGTAGGCTGAGCAGCGGCGGGCGGAACATTATCGGAACAAAAACTTTTCCGTGAATTCGGCAGGTTAGCCCGGATTTGCCGGAATGTTCCCATAAAGTTCTTTACAAGGCTCGCGAAAAATGAGAACAAAGTGGCAACTTCACACCACAAGGGAGCCCGCCGATGTTCCACCAGATCGCAACCGCCCTCACCCGTTCCCGCGCCACGCTGGTGGCCGACATGATCGGGGGCGCGGCGCTGATGCTGGCGCTTCTGGCCGGGCTCTGGCTGCCGGTCCCGATCTGAGGAGTTTGCCTGCGACGTTCCCGGCCCCGCCCGCCCCGCGCATCGCCTGTCCCCATCAATGATGCGCCTGTCCCCCGTCCGGACGTCTGCCTCTGTCCCGGACCCTGGCGGGCGGCAATACCGGAACCGAGCACTTTCCCCCGCCGCCACCTGATTGCAGGTGTGCGGCGGTTTTTTCATTCATGTCAGGTTATTGCAGCGTACCCTTCAGGCGCAGCTGGAGGAGGTCCGCGCGGTCTCCAGCGCCTCGGCAGCGGCTTCGAGCGTCAGCATGATCGAGGCGTGACGGTTCTTGTAGTCGCGCGCCGGGCGGAGCACCTCGAGCCCCTCGAAGGGCGCCGGCGGGGTCGGGCCGTCCTCCTTCAGCATGGCCTTGAGCGCGTCGCGCGCGGCCTCGACCTGCGCCCGCGTGCAGCCGACGATGTGGGCGCCGACGACGCTGGCGGCGGCCTGACCCAGCGCGCAGGCCTTCACCTCGGCGGCATAGTCGGTGATGCGGTCGCCCTCGGTGCGGATGTCGACGGTCACGGTCGAGCCGCAGAGCGGCGCGCGGCGTTTGACCGTGGCCTGCGGCGCCTCGAGCCGGCCGTGGCGGGGGATGTCGGCCGCCAGTTCCAGTATCCGCGCCGAGTAGAGCTTGATCAGGTCGGTTTCGCCGCTCATGGCTTTCCCTTTCTGCTTGTCCCCCATAGATAGAGCCGCGAGCGGCGGACGGAAAGGGGTTTCCGACATGATCTTCGATGCAGCGACTTTGCGCTATGACGCGCGCGGGCTGGTGCCGGTGATCGCGCAGGATGCCGTCAGCGGCGAGGTTCTGATGCTCGCGTGGATGAACGCCGAGGCCGTGGCGCGGACGCTGGACACCGGCCGCGTCACCTATTGGAGCCGCTCGCGGCAGGCGTTCTGGGTCAAGGGCGAGACCAGCGGTCATGTCCAGGAACTGGTCGAGATGCGTATCGACTGCGACCGCGACTGCCTGCTGGTGCGGGTCCGCCAGACCGGCCCGGCCTGCCACACCGGGCGGCGGAGCTGCTTTTACACCGCGTTGCGGGGCGGCGAAGAGGTCGAGATACTCACCCCCGGGGCAGGGGTGAGCCCGACCATGCGGCGGATGTTGGCGGGGGTCAGGCCTTCGTCGCGGTAGGTGGCGATGGCGCGGGCGTCGTCGCGCTTGGCCAGCCGCCGGCCCGCGCCGTCGCGGATCAGCCGGTGGTGATGGTAGGTCGGCGTGGCATGGCCGAAAAGGCGCTGCAGCAGGACGTGGATCGCGGTGGCGGCAAAGAGGTCGCGCCCCCGAATCACGTGGGTGACGCCCTGGTCGGCGTCGTCGCAGACGATGGCGAGGTGGTAGGAGGCGCCGCTTCCGGCCCGGGCAAGGGCCACGTCGCCCACGGAGTCCTCAAGGTTCATCAACGGGATGGAGCCGGTTTCGCCGTCAGGGCCGGCGCCGGTTTCGGTAAAGGACAACACCCCGCCCGCCAGCGCGAGCGCCCGGCCGGTGTCGAGGCGCAGCGGTGCATCCGGCAGCGGACCCGCGGGCGGGCGCGCCGGCCGGCAGGTGCCGGGATAGACGATGCCGTCGGGGCCCGCGAGCGGCGCGCCCTCCTGCGGGGCCGAGGCGGCGGCGCGGATGTCGGCGCGCGTACACGTGCAGGGGTAGAGCAGGCCGCGCGCCCACAGATCGGCAAGTGCGGCGCGGTAGCGCGGCAGGCGCTCGGACTGGCGCCAGACCGGTTCGGGCCATGTCACTCCCAGCCAGCGCAGATCGTCGAGAATCTGCGCCTCCCATTCAGGGCGGCTGCGGGCGGCGTCGAGATCGTCGATGCGCAGATGCATCGTTCCACCCGCCTTCCGCGCCATGTCGTGCGCCAGCACCGCCGAATAGGCGTGTCCCAGATGCAGCGGCCCGCTGGGGGACGGGGCGAAGCGGGTGATGAAACTCATGCTTTCGCAACGGGTTGGGCAGTCAGGCTCATGTCGTGATCAGGCTGCCCTGCGCATCGAGCGCCAGCCAGTCGCCCCAGGCGGCCTTGGCGCGGTCGGTATAGGCCTTGTAGCGGTCGCGCCGCCCGCGCCGCCCGCCCTTGAGCCCGTCAACCGGGCGGAAAAGGCCGAAATTGACATTCATCGGCTGAAAGGTCCTGGCCT
The DNA here is from genome assembly GCA_027493545.1 of Roseovarius sp. GTDB lineage: Bacteria > Pseudomonadota > Alphaproteobacteria > Rhodobacterales > Rhodobacteraceae > Roseovarius. The sequence continues at coordinate 604,968 of JAOSKR010000002.1, forward strand.
CGGCGCCGCCGGTGATGTGGTGGACGAGCGCACCCATGGCGCTGTCGGCGGGCGGCGGCGGCAGCGCGCGGCCATTGATCTCCGCCGCGGCCAGACGCCCCGCCAGAAGCCCCATCGCCGCCGATTCGACGTAGCCCTCGACCCCGGTGACCTGACCGGCAAAGCGGATATGCGGGCGGGCGCGCAGCCGCAGCCCTGCGTCGAGCAGGCTAGGCGAATTCAGGAACGTGTTGCGGTGAATGCCGCCGAGGCGCGCGAAACGCGCGTCCTCAAGCCCCGGAATCATCCTGAAAACATCGACTTGCGCGCCGTATTTCATCTTGGTCTGAAAGCCCACCATGTTGTAGAGTGTGCCCAGCGCGTTGTCGCGGCGCAGCTGCACCACGGCATGGGGCTTGACCCCGGGCGCGTGCGGATTGGTCAGGCCCACCGGCTTCATCGGGCCGTGGCGCAGGGTCTCGCGGCCGCGCTCGGCCATCACCTCGATCGGCAGGCAGCCGTCGAAATAGGGGGCGTCCTCGCCGTCGCGAAACTCGGTCTTGTCGGCCGCCAGCAGCGCGTCGATGAACGCCTCGTAGCGGTCGCGGTCCAGCGGGCAGTTGATGTAGGCGGTGCGCTCGTCCTCGGTCTCGCCCTTGTCGTAGCGCGATTGCCGCCAGGCGCGGGTCATGTCGATGCTCTCGGCATGCACGATGGGCGCGATGGCGTCGAAGAAGGCCAGCCGCTCGGTGCCGGTGGCGCGCGCGATGGCGGCGCCAAGCGCGGGCGAGGTCAGCGGCCCGGTGGCGATAATCCACTGGTCCTGATTCGGGCCGCCATCGGGCAGCTCGGTGATCTCGCCGGGTTCGATCGTGACATCGGGGCGGGCGCGCAGCGCGGCGGTCACGTCGCGGGCAAAGGCGTCGCGGTCGACCGCCAGCGCGCCGCCGGCGGGCAGGCGGTGGCGGTCGGCCATCGCCATGATCAGGCTGCCGGCGGCGCGCATCTCCCAGTGCAGCAGACCCACCGCGTTCTGTTCATCGTCGTCGGAGCGAAACGAGTTGGAGCACACCATCTCGGCCAGATCGCCGGTGCGGTGGGCAAACGTTCCGACCTCGGGGCGCATCTCGTGCAGCACCACGCGCGCGCCCGCATTGGCGGCCTGCCAGGCGGCTTCGGCGCCGGCCATGCCGCCGCCGACGATATGAAGCGTCTTGTCCATGCGCTGCGATCCAGGTGATGGCGCCGGCGCTATTGCGTCCAGCCCGGCGGGCGTTTCTCGATGAAGGCACTGATGCCCTCGGCGGTGTCGCGGTCGAGCATGTTCTCGACCATGGCGTCGCGGGTGTAGGCGTAAGCCTCGTCAAGCGGCATTTCCAGTTGCCTGTAAAAGGCTTGCTTGCCGATCTTCACCGCCGTTCCGAGCTTGGCCGCGACGGTTTTGGCCAGTTCGGCGGTTGCATCGTCCAGCGCGTCCATGGGCACCGCGCGGTTGATCAGCCCCACCGCCAGCGCGCGGTCGGTGCCGATGAATTCGCCGGTGGTGAGCATCTCGAACGCCTGCTTGCGCGGCACGTTGCGCGACAGCGCCACCATCGGGGTCGAGCAGAAGAGCCCGATATTGACCCCGTTGACGCCAAAGCGCGTGCCTTCCGCCGCAACCGCCATGTCGCACGACGCGACCAGCTGGCAGCCGGCGGCGGTGGCGATGCCGTGGGGCCGGGCGATGACCGGCTGGGGCAGGTCGCGGATCGCGGTCATCACCCCCGCGCAACGGCCGAAGAGGTCGGCGAAATAGGCGCGCCCGCCATCCTCGGCCTGGCGGCCCCGCTGCATCTCCTTGAGGTCGTGGCCGGCACAGAACGCCTTGCCGGCGCCGGCAAGGACGACGACGCGGATCGTGCGGTCCTCGCGCAGCGCGCCCAGTTCGGATTGCAGCGCTTCGAGCATCGCGTCGGAGAGCGCGTTGAGCTTCTCCGGCGCATTCAGCGTGAGTCGGGCGACGGGGCCCTCGTCCTGGCGGATCAGGATCGGCATCGTGTCTCTCCCCTTGTCTCTCCGTGGGTGTTGTGGTCCTTCTTAAACGCCATTGCCGAGGGAGAAAAGCATGCCGCTGAAGATGACCGTCGATGAGGTCGCCGCCCTGCTCGACCGCGAGTTTCCCGCAGGTCAGCGGGCATTTCACCATCGAGGCGCTTGAAGAGATGCGCATCCGGGTGCGCCTGAATGTCGATGATGCCCATCTGCGCCCGGGCGGGACAGTGTCGGGACCGTCGATCTTTGCGCTGGCGGATGTGGCGGTCTACATGGCGGTACTGGGGATGATCGGCCCCAGGTCGCTGGCGGTTACCACCAACTGTTCGATCGACTTCATGCGCAAGCCCGCGGCCGCAACCGACCTGATCGCCGAGTGTCGCCTGCTCAAGCTCGGCCGGACGCTTGCGGTGGGCGATGTGCTGATCTTTTCCGAAGGAGTCGAGGCGCCGGTTGCGCGGGCGAGCTTGACATATTCGATTCCGCCGAAAGACTAGGCGCATGCGATGGCGGATGTCCCTGTTCGTGGCGGCGATGGCCGTGCTCTGGCCCGGCGTGGCGCCGGCCGGCCCCTGCGACTCGGCGCCGGGCGCGCGATTCCGCCAGGTGGCGGCACTGGGTGAGTGGGAGCGTGGCCAGATCGCCCGGCTTACGCCGGAGGGGCCGGCGCGGCTCTATCTCGGGGCCTGCGGGATGGGCTGCGTTGAGGGCATCGCGCACCCGCGGGCCGAATGGGACGTCGCGATATGGGACGTCGCGATCGAGAGCGGCGGCAACGGCATCGTCTTCATGCTGTCGGGGGGCGGGAGCGAGCGCGGGACGCTGACCTTTCCCTGGCCCGAAAGCTACGAGTGGTTCGGGGCCGATACTTCGCTCGGCGGCGGCAGGGCCGCGCTTCATACCGAGATGCGCTTTGAGGGCGCGATCGCCGGGCGCGGCGACTTTGCCCATGACGGCCCGCTGCCGGCCGAACTGGTGCTGACGGGGGCGGGCAGCGCCTGCATCACCGCGCGCGGGTTCACCGGCTGGACGCTGAGCGTCGAGGGGCGGGTGCGAGCTATCGCCTTTTCGGGAGGCTGCGGGAGCGGTAAGCCGGCGATTTACGGGGGTATTATAATACCGTTATTGCAAGTATCGGGTTTTGCACGAGAATTTATCGTCCAGCGCGCTTGACTGCGCCAGCAGGTACGGTAGAACCCGACGATTGAACATCACCCCCAAGGGAAGAGCGAGAATGAAGACCTTTTCTGCAACCCCGGCGGATATCGACAAGAGCTGGATCGTGATCGACGCCGAGGGCGTGATCCTGGGCCGTCTTGCCGCCATCGTCGCCACGCGCCTGCGCGGCAAGCACAAGCCGAGCTTCACCCCCAGCATGGACATGGGCGACAACGTCATCGTCATCAACGCCGACAAGGTGCAGCTGACCGGCAACAAGCGCGCCAATCCGAATTACTGGCACACCGGCTATCCCGGCGGCATCAAGTCGCGCACCACCGGACAGATCCTCGAGGGCAATCACCCCGAGCGCGTGCTGACGCAGGCGGTGCGGCGGATGCTGCCCTCCAACCGTCTGGCACGCCGCCAGATGACCAATCTGCGCGTCTATGCCGGCGCCGAGCACCCGCACGAGGCGCAAAAGCCCGAGGTACTGGACGTCAAATCCATGAACAAGAAGAATACGCGGGTGACCAGCTGATGAGCGAAGACATCAAGACCCTCGAAGGGCTCGAAGCCGTGGCCGAGGCGGGCGTGCTGCCCGTGGCCGAGGAGAAACCCGCGCGCGAGCCGGTACGCGACAAGCTGGGGCGGTCCTACGCCACCGGCAAGCGCAAGGACGCGGTCGCGCGGGTGTGGATCAAGCCCGGCTCGGGCAAGGTCGAGGTGAACGGAAAGGCGATGAACGCCTATTTCGCCCGCCCGGTGCTGCAGATGATCCTGCGCCAGCCGTTCACGGTCGCCGGGGTCGAGGACCAGTTTGACGTCATGGCCACGGTCAAGGGCGGCGGGCTCTCGGGGCAGGCGGGCGCGGTCAAGCACGGCGTCTCGCAGGCGCTGCAGCTTTACGACCCGACGCTGCGCGCGGCGCTCAAGGCGGCCGGTTTCCTGACCCGTGACAGCCGCGTGGTGGAGCGCAAGAAGTTCGGCAAGCGCAAGGCGCGCCGGAGCTTCCAGTTCTCCAAGCGCTGAGTCCGTCCGCGACAAAACAACGGGGGCTGCCCGCCGGGGCGGCCCCCTTGCCTTTGGCGTGGCGGGTCGGGGGCGCTGCCCCCGTCGCGGGCTCGCGCGCGCGACTCCCCCGGAGTATCTGCAGCAAGATGAAGCCCGGGCGGCACGCGCGGCGGTCCTCGATGCTTGCCTCGGCGGGACGGCCCCCTATAGGGGGCGCCGGAGGCATCGAGAGGGCAGGGCGGGTGCACTACAGACGCGAGATCGACGGGCTGCGCGCCGTGGCCGTGCTGCCGGTCATCCTGTTTCATGCCGGGCTGACCTTCTGGAGCGGCGGCTATATCGGCGTCGATGTGTTCTTCGTCATCTCCGGCTATCTGATCACCACCATCCTGATCGAGCAGCGGGTGCGCGGCATCTATTCGGTGCTGAACTTCTACGAGCGCCGCGCGCGGCGCATCCTGCCGGCGCTCTTCGTGGTGCTGCTGGCGTGCATTCCCTTCGCGTGGATGTGGCTGCCGCCCTATCCGCTGGAAGATTTCGCGCGCTCCATGGCCTTTGCCGCGCTCTTCATCTCGAACGTGCATTTCCTCGAGCACGGCGGCTATTTCGATCTCAATGCCGAGCTGCGCCCGCTCCTGCACACCTGGAGCCTGGCCGTCGAGGAGCAGTATTACCTGCTTTTCCCGCTGGTGCTTTTCACGCTGGGAATGTTTCGCCGGCGCAAGTTCCTGATCATCTTCGCGCTGCTGGCGCTGGCGTCGCTGGCGGTGGCGGAATGGGGCTGGCGCAAGTATCCCGACGAGAATTTCTATTTCACCCCGTCGCGGTTGTGGGAACTGCTGGCGGGTTCGATCTGCGCCGTGATCCTGTTTCGCCGCCAGGTGATGCGCAACGAATTGCTGGCGGGGCTGGGCCTGGCGCTGATCCTTTTCGCATCGGTGTGGTTCGACGCGGCGATGCCGTTTCCGTCGGTCTGGGCGCTGGTGCCGGTGCTGGGCACCTGCCTGATCATCCTCTTTGCCGACGGCACGACCTGGACCGCTCGCCTTCTGTCGCTCAGGCCGGTGGTGGGGGTGGGGCTGATCAGTTATTCGGCCTATCTGTGGCACCAGCCGCTCTTTGCCTTCGCGCGCATCCGCGGCGCCGGCGAGGTCGCCCCCTGGGTGATGGCGGCGCTGGTGGTGTTGTCGCTGGCGCTGGCCTGGGCGAGCTGGCGGTTCGTGGAGCAACCCTTTCGCGGGCACGCGCCGCTGGTGCTGCCTGGCCGTCGCGGCCTCTTTGGTGCCAGTGCCGCGGGTATCGTGGTGATCGCCGCGGCCGGGTTCTGGACGATGACCGAGGAGGGTTTCGAAAGCCGGCTCGATATCGACTCCTCGCCATTCCTGGCGCGGCTTTACCACGAAACCACCTTTCACGCTACCGCCGAACGGCTCTGCATCGGGGACAAGGGCAAGGATCTGCGCGACCTTTGTGTCGCCTACGCGCCTGAGAATCCCGAGCGCCGGATCGCCATTCTCGGCGACAGCCATTCACGGGTGCTGGTACCGGCTTTCGAGAAAATCGCCGAGACCCGCGCCGCCACCGTCGTGCTGGGCGACCAACCCGGCTGCCCGCCGCTGGTGGGCGTGTGGCTGATCCGCGGAGGCGAGGCGGCGCGGAGCTGTCACGATTCGGCCGCGCATTTTGCCGCGCAGGTGGTGGAGAGTGGCACAGACACGGTGGTGCTGGCGGCCCGCTGGGCGATGTACGCCACCGGCTTTTACGGCAATCACGACTGGCGCACCGCCGTTACCACCGATCCCGATCGGACGTTCATCACCGAGGCGGAGCGGCTGGATGAGCTGGAAAAGGGATTGCGCCGAACGGTGGAGTTTTACCGCGAGAAGGGCATCGACGTGATCCTCTTTGCCCAGATCCCCGAACAGCGCCAGATCCCCAGCATCCTGGTGCAGAACGCGATGCTGATGGGGCTCGACGACGCCGCCGCGCGGGGCATGTTCGTGCGCAGCTTCGTGCCGCGGGCCGACAACGACCGGCTGCACGCGGGCGCGCGCGGGGTGCTGCAGCGGGTGGCCGACACCATGGATGTGCCGCTGGTGATGCCCGACCCGGTCTTTGCCGAGGGCGATCATTATATCTGGCTGCGCGGGGACGATTCGCTCTATCTCGACGACGACCACCTTTCGGAGGTGGGCGCCCGCAGCCTCGCGCCGCTGATGGTCGAGGCGCTGGAGGAACTGCACGGCTGATGGCGCCGGGGGCAGGGCCCAAGGTTCAGGCCGGGGCGGCTGGTGTCATTGCGCATCGCGCCAGATCGGGTTCACTCCCGCCCCGGGCCTGACCCGGGGCCTTTCTTGCCGGTTGGGCGAGGCCCGGGTCAGGCCCGGGGCGCGCGCGGGTGTTTCCGATTGAGCCCGACACAGGCTATTCGTCGGGCGCGATCAGCCCCAGCCCGCGCAGGTAGATGCCGATCCCGGTCTCGAGCAGTTCCTCGGGCGGAAACGGGCTTTGGGTGCCGGGCGAGTTGCGGGCGAAAAGTTCGACCACGCCGTGAGAGAGCGCCCAGACATGGGCCGAGAACATCGCCGGCGGCGGGCGCTTTTCGGGCGGAATGTGACGGCTGAGCCCTTCGGCGGCGCGTTCCAGCACCGCGCGGGCGCGGGCGGCGATGGCGGCCAGTTCGGGCGTGCGGTTGACCGAGATTCCGCTTTCGAACATGGCGATGTAGTGGCCCGGATAGCGGCGGGCGAAAGCCAGATAGGCCCGGCCGGTCGCCTCGAAACTGGCCAGCGCCGAGGGCTGGCCCTGATCAAAGGCGTATTGCATCACGTCGGTGAAGATCGCATAGCCCTGACGGGCGGCCTCGGCGATGAGGTCCTCGCGGCCGGCGAAATGGCGGTAGACGGCGGCCGGCGTCACCCCTGCGCGCTTGGCGGCTTCCGAGAGCGCGAACCCGGTGGGTCCGCGTTCCTCGATCAGCGCGAGCGCGGCCTCCACCAGCGCCTTGCGCAGGTTGCCGTGATGATAGCCTCGCTTAGCCATCCCGGATGTCCGGGGCGGGTTGGGCGACAGCGCCCGGCGGGACTGTGGCGGCGACACGGCCGCGCCGCGTCGCCTGCCCGAAGGCGTCGATTGACAGCCCCATATGCCTGTCTCCGTTCATTTCGCGGACACTATGCAGGCCCGGGCCGGCGCGCGCAATCGCGCCCGCCGCCGCCTCAGCCGCGCAGATCGGTGCGCTCGATCCCGATCCGGGCGAGGTCGAAAGGCGTGGTCTGGTAGATTTCCGACAGCCAGTTGCCGTAAAGCAGGTGCGCATGGCTGCGCCAGCGGTTGAGCGGTGCCCGCGTGGGGTCGTCGCCCGGGTAGTAGTTGCAGGGCACGTTGATCGGCGTGCCGGCGGCGATGTCGCGGTCGTATTCCTGTTTCAGCGTGTCGCTGTCGTATTCGAGGTGGTTGAAGATGTAGAGCGCGCGGTGGGCGGCATCCTCGACCAGGCAGGGGCCGACCTCGTCGCTGTGAAGCAGGATGGTCAGATCCGGCACGGCGTCGATCTCGGACTTGCGCATCTCGGTCCAGCGGCTGACGGGAATGACGCAATCGTCGGAAAACCCGCGCAGATAGGGCGAGGCCGGCGCCATGTTGCGGTGGCGGAAGCAGCCGAACGCCTTGGCCGCCAGCATGTGCTTTTCGATGCCGTGGAAGTGGTTGAGCATCGCCATCCCGCCCCAGCAGACGCCGAAGGTCGAATGGACATGGGTCTGGGTCCAGTCGAATACCGCGCGCAGTTCGTCCCAGTAGGTGACGGCGTCAAATTCGAGATGCTCGATCGGCGCGCCGGTGACGATCAGCCCGTCGAATTTCTCGCCTGTCGCCGCGACTTCGGCGAAGGGGCGATAGAAGCTCTCCATGTGTTCGGGCGAGGTGTTGCGCGGGGTGTGCTCGCTCATGCGAAGCAGTTCCAGCTCGATCTGCAAGGGCGTGGCGCCGATGAGGCGGGCGAACTGGGTCTCGGTCTGGATCTTCCTGGGCATCAGGTTCAAGAGCCCGATCCGGAGCGGGCGGATGTCCTGGCGCGCCGCCTGATCCGCGCGCATGACCATCACGCCCTCGCGGTGCAGGACCTCGAAGGCGGGCAGGTTCGGCGGAATCTTGATCGGCATGCGGGGTCTTTCCTGGGCTGATGCTGCGGGGTCATTCCCGCCGGTCGAGCGCGCGGGCGACAAGCGCCTCGAAATCGGTGGCCGAGGCGACGGCGGCGACCTCGTCGGCGGTGACCGCAAGCCCCCATTTCGCCATCGCCTCGTAACGCGGGGTGCGGTGGGCGAGCGCGCGGGCATAGGTCCAGCGGATGAAGTCGTCGGGGTTGACGTCGGCCTCTTTGCAGTTGTTTTTGCGCAGATATTCACTCCACGCCTCGTCGAGGAATTCGGGCTGGTAGCACATCGGCTTGGGCGCCCGGTCGAAGCGGCGGATCAGTTCGGCGGTGTGCGCGGCACTGCCGCGGATGTAGATCAGCAGGCAGTGGCGCGCGAGCTCTGTCAGCAGCGGGTCGGAGGGGTCGTCGCCATCGACCCATTCGCAGATCGACCCACCGGTATCGCAGATGAAATGCGGGTAGCCGTAGAGCGCCTCGGCGCGCTCGATGAAATGGGCGGTGTCCATGAGCGCGGAAATCTCGGCGCGGCGGAACTGTTCCTGCCGGCGGCGGAACTCGGGCATGGGCAGGCCGCCCTTTTCGGGATCGCCCGGCTTGCCCAGATAGGTCGAGACCGGCGAGAGGTTGTGAAACGAGATGTTGGAGCCGATATAGATCGAATCCGACAGCAGCAGATCGCGCAGGAACGGCACCTTCATGGCGTGCGCCTTGGCATTGTCGGTGATGAACTCGCCCATGTAGCGGGTGCCGATGCGGTAGTCGATCGAGTAGTGAAACCACTGTCCGCTGCCGCGCAGCAGGTTCGACAGATAGGTCTTGCCCAGCCCCGACATGCCGTAGACCAGCACCCGCTTGCGCGGGGCGCCGTACCAGTCTTTTGCGGTCTCGTGGATCATCTCGCCGTCCTTTCCCGCCGGTTTGGTAGCCAGAGCCGGGCCGGGGGTCAAACGCCAAAGCGCGAAAGGGCGGGAAAATCCCCCGCCACGTCACGACCGCGCGGCTAGGTCAGCGTATCCGTCTTCGCCGCCCGATCGCCACCCTCAACCGGCGCGGATCGTGCGTCTGCGGGTTTCGGTCCAGATATTGAGGTAGTTGGCCCCGAAAATCAGCGCGGCGCCGGCGATCACGAACGCATCGACAGGCTCGGCGAATACCATCAGCCCGACGATCGCAATCACCGGCAGGCGCAGGAAATCGACCGGCATGACCAGCGCCGCCGGCGCAATCGACAGCGCGGAGGTCAGGCACAGATGCGCCCCGAGCCCGCCCAGCGCGATCAGCGTCAGCCATGGCAGTGCTGCCGTCGAGGGCAATGCGATGTCGCCATCGGCCCCGGCGCAGACAAGGCCGAAAACCGACTGCAGCAGCGTCATCCAGAACAGGATGCAGGTCAGTGTCTCGGTGCGCGTGAGCCGCTTGGTGAAGATCGCCGATCCGGCAAAGCCGACCGCCGCCGCCGCCGCCGAGAGCGTGCCGATATTGATCGTCTCGGCACTGGGCCGGGTGACGATCAGGATGCCGACAAAGCCCGCGAGCGCCGCCAGCACGCGCATCCGCGTCAGCCGTTCGCCCAGGAAAACGGGCGAGAGCACCAGCACCCACAGCGGCGAGGTGAATTCGAGCGCGAAGACCTGCGCCAGCGGGATCACCGTGATGGCGTAGAACCACAGGTTCTGGCCGGTAAAGTGGACGATGTTGCGCCCCAGATGCAGATGCGGGCTGCGCGAGGTCACCTGACGCAGCGTGCCCGCCGCCCGTGCCACCGCCACCAGGAGCACGAAGCCGATCATGCTGCGATACATCATGATTTCAAAAGTATCGAGCTCGATGCTCACCAGCCGCCCGGCCACCGCCATCGCCGAAAAGGACGCCACCGCGCCCAGCATCCAGGCGGCGGCGCGCAGTACCGGCACGGTGTCGGGCAGGGCGGGCGCGCTCATCGGACCGGACCTGATGGCGGGGCCGGCATCATCGCGCCGCGTCTCGGCTGGCCGAAGAGACGTACCCCGACCCGGTTGAAGGGGTATTCCACCAGGCTGTAGGTGATGATCGAAATCGCCGCCGTCACCAAGAAGGCCGCGGCAAAGAAGAGCAGCGCCACGCGGGCTTCCTCGGGCCAGAGGCCGGCGACGAGATGGATGGCGAACGGGTGCAGCAGGTAGAGGCTGTAGCTGATCGACCCCAAGAGCAGCACCGGCCGCCAGCACAGAAATCCGCGATGCCCGGCGCCGCCGGGACGAACGGCGATCAGCGCCGCCGTGGCCAGCCCCAGGATCGCGGCGTTGAACCCGGTATCTGTGCCAAGGCCGACGGCGAAAAGCGCGGCCGCGCCCCAGGTCGCGCGCCGGCACCATTGCACACCGCGGCGCTGGGCGGGCGCGCGCATCCGTTCGGCCAGCGCGCCGAGATAGAAGTAGGCGCCGTAGGTGAGCGGCAGGAAATGGTCGGCATGCGGCGGCAGCCACAGGTGGCTGCCCGCCCGGGTCAGTCCCGAGACGAGAAGCAGCGCGACCAGCGCCGCCGCGACCCGTCGCGGCGCGCCCGGGATCGGCAGCAGCAGCGGCATGAGCGCGTACCAGAACACCTCGATCGGGATCGACCATTCCAGCCCGATCAGCGAGTTCGCGACACGGGCGTCCCACGCGCTGAAAAAACTGATGTGCATCAGATAATTATAGAGGTCCGGCGCGCTGTCATAGAGGGTCATCCAGTAGGGACGGGGCAGCACGCCGCCGAGGATCAACACAAAGACCGTGGTGACCACGAGATAATAAAGCGGCGCGATGCGCAGCAGGCGGCGGGCGAAATAGGGCCGGAAGGCGCCGGCCGACCGATAGGTGCGGGCGATGGAAAAGCCCGAGATGACAAAGAAGATCTGCACCCCGAACTTGCCGTTGTCGGTGACGATCCCGCCCAGCGTGCCGAAATCGCGCAGCGCGGCGGTATGAATGACGATGACCATCGTTGCCGCAATGCAGCGCAGGCCGGTAATGAAATCGGTGTCGCCGTAGGAACGGACCAGGTAGCTCATGGCTCAGTTCCGCCGCCGGTGTCTGATCCTGGTGCCGGTCATTCCCGGGTCATTCCCATTCGATGGTGCCCGGCGGCTTGGAGGTGATGTCGTAGGTCACCCGGTTGATGCCGCGAACCTCGTTGATGATGCGGGTGGCGGTTTCGCCAAGGAATTCGTGGCTGAAGGGATAGAAATCGGCGGTCATCCCGTCGACCGACGTGACCGCGCGCAGCGCGCAGGCATAATCATAGGTGCGCCCGTCGCCCATCACGCCCACCGTGCGCACCGGCAGGATCGCGACGAAGGCCTGCCAGATCTCGTCGTAAAGGCCATGCCGGCGGATCTGGTCGATGAAGACCGCATCGGCCTTGCGCAGGATGGCAAGCTTTTCGCGGGTGATCTCGCCGGGGCAGCGGATGGCGAGGCCGGGGCCCGGAAACGGGTGCCGGCCGATGAAGCCCTCGGGCAGGCCCAGCTCGCGCCCCAGCGCGCGGACCTCGTCCTTGAAGAGCTCGCGCAACGGCTCGACCAGCTTGAGCCCCATCTTTTCCGGCAGCCCGCCGACATTGTGATGGCTCTTGATGGTGACCGACGGCCCGCCCGAAAAGCTGACCGATTCGATCACGTCGGGATAGAGCGTGCCCTGCGCGAGGAAGGCGGCGTTGCCGACCTCGTCGGCGTGTTTCTGGAACACGTCGATGAACAGGCGACCTATGGTCTTTCTCTTTTCCTCCGGGTCGCTTACGCCCTCAAGCTCACCCAGGAAAAGCTCCGATTCGTCGGCGTGTATCAGGGGGATGTTGTAATGGTCGCGAAACATCGTCACGACCTCGTCGGCCTCGCCCTGGCGCAAAAGCCCGTGATCGACGAAGACGCAGGTCAGCTGTTCGCCCACCGCCTCGTGGATGAGCACCGCCGCCACCGAGCTGTCGACCCCGCCCGAAAGCCCGCAGATGACCCGGCCGTCGCCCACCTGGGCACGGATTTTGGCGATCGCCTCGTCGCGGTAGGCGGCCATGGTCCAGTCGCCCTTGAACCCCGCGAGACGCACGAAATTGGCGTAAAGCGTACGTCCGGCGGGGGTATGGTGAACCTCGGGGTGGAACTGCACGGCATAGAAGCGTCGCGCGGGATCGGCGGTCACGGCAAAGGGCGCCCCGGGCGAGGTGGCGTAGACGGCAAAACCCGGCGCCAGCGCGGCAACGTGGTCGCCGTGGCTCATCCACACCTGTTCGCGGTCGTCGTCGCCCGAAAACCACCCCTCGAGCAGATCGAGCGCCGCGCCCGAGGGACGGATATGGGCGCGGCCGAACTCGGCGGTGCCGTCGCCGCGCCCGACCCGGCCGCCCAGCATCTGCATCATCACCTGCTGGCCGTAGCAGATGCCCAGGACCGGCACGCCAAGCTCGAAGACCGCGCGCGGCGGGCGCGGCGCATCCGCGTCGAGCACCGAGGCCGGCCCCCGACAGAATCACCGCGCGGGGGCGGAAATCGCGCAGGAACGCCTCGGTGACCGTCTGATAGGGGTGGATTTCGCAATAGACGTTCAGTTCGCGCAGGCGGCGGGCGATGAGCTGTGTCACCTGGCTGCCGAAGTCGACGATCAAGAGGCGGTCATGGGCGGTGTTTTTCATGGTCGCCCTCTACCCCGGCGACCCTGTCGTTGCAAGCCGGGGCGAGGGGTGGGCGCGGGGCGCGGGTGCGGGAGGGATGCGTGAAAATCATCGCCGTAATGTCGGTTTTGGCCACGCAAGGGCGCAAATCCGCAGCGGGTGTGCGCGCTCTGACGATAGAACCGTTGGAAAACGGCCCTCAGGGGTCGCCCAGGGGATCAAGGAGATCTGTTGATGAGCGAAGCAGCCACCCGCAAACGAAGCCGCGGCGGCGGCGGGGCCGCGCGCCGGGCCGAGCGCAGCGCGGTCAGCGTCGAGACGGCGAAATACATCGAGCGCAACATTCCGCTCTTCGAGGTCCTGAACGACGAGGCGCTCGGGATCATCGAGGAAAACGCCGAGACGCTGTTGCAGGAAGTTGGCGTCAGCTTCGTGCAGAACCCCGGCGCGCTGGACCGCTGGCGCGCCGCCGGTGCCGACGTCAGTGGCGAGCGCGTCCGCCTGCCGCGCGGACTGGCGCGCGAACTGGTCCGCACCGCGCCCGGCGAATATACCCAGCACGCCCGCAACCCGGCGCGCAACGTCGTCATCGGCGGGCGCAACATGGTCTGCGCCCCGGTTTACGGGCCGCCCTTCGTGCGCGATCTCGACGGCGGCCGGCGCTATGCCACGATGGCCGATTTCGAGAATTTCGTGAAACTCGGCTACATGTCGAAATGGCTGCACCACTCGGGCGGCACGGTGTGCGAGCCCACCGACATCGCCGTCAACAAGCGCCACCTCGACATGATCCGGGCGCACATGACGCTTTCGGACAAGCCCTTCATGGGCTCGGTCACCGATCCGTCGCGCGCGCGCGACAGCGTCGAGATGTGCGAGATCCTGTTCGGCAAGGAGTTCGTGCAGGCAAACACGGTGATGACCTCGCTGATCAACATCAACTCGCCGATGACCTTCGACGAGGTGATGATGGAGGCGCTGGAAATCTACGCCTCGAACAACCAGGCCTGCATCGTCTCGCCCTTCATCGTAGGCGGCGCGATGGCGCCGGTCACGGTCGCCGGGACGCTGACCCAAGTGCTGGCCGAGGTGCTGGCCGGCATCGCCTATTCGCAACTCGTCCGCCCCGGCGCGCCGGTCATCTTCGGCGCCTTCGTGACCTCGATCGACATGAACTCGGGCGCCCCCACCTTCGGCACGCCCGAGGCGGCGCAGATCACCTATGGCGCGGGTCAGCTGGCGCGCCGGCTGGGGCTGCCGTACCGCTCGGCGGGGGCCTTCACCGGCTCCAAGCTGCCCGACGCGCAGGCCGCCTACGAAAGTGCCAACAGCCTCAACATGGGGCTGCTGTCTGGCGTGAACTTCATGCTGCACGCCTGCGGCTGGCTCGAGGGCGGGCTGGTGTCGAGCTACGAGAAATTCGTCATGGACGCCGACCAGCTGGGGGTGCTGCACCATTTCGCCCGCGGTATCGACATGTCCGAGACCGGCCAGGCGATGGACGCGATCCGCGAGGTCGGCCCCGGCGGGCACTATCTGGGCTGCGCCCACACCCGGGAGCATTTCAAGTCGGCGTTCTGGCGCACCGATCTTCTGGATTACAAACCCTTCGAGCAATGGTTCGAGGAGGGCGAGCGCGACTCGACGACGCTGGCGGCGGCGCGGGTCAGGCGGCAGCTCGAGACCTATGTGGCGCCGCCACTCGATCCGGGCATCAGGGAGGCGCTCGACGCCTACGTGGCCGGGAAGAAGGCGTCGATGCCCGACGCCTTCAGCTGACCCTCAGCCCGCGGCGGCGGCGGCGCGCATCAGCCGCGCCTCGCCCATCATCGCGATCAGCAGATCGACATGGCGCGCCGGCGAATAGCCGGCGCAGCCTTGCCGGCGCTCGTGGTCGAGTTCGGCCTCGATCTCGATCAATGCCTCGAGCGCGGCGGTGCCGGCTGGAGGCCGCGGGGTGCCAAGATGCCGGCGCAGCGCCGCCTCGCGCCGGTATTCGGTCAGTCCCAGCCGCGCGGCCTCGATCAGCAGGGGCGGGCGGCGCAGCTGGTTCAGCATGCTCATCGGGTCGGTCATCTGGGTCTCCGGTCTTGGCGTCGGAACTCGGTCGGCCGGAACTCTCTCACAACCTTTGCGGGTGTTGCGCGTCGGGCGATTTGTGCGCACGGGTCACGTGAAATTTGTTTATCATTTGGAAACAATTCTTGCCGAAGTCGCAACAGTTAACGATCCGGTAACGTTTGCAACCCAAGATTGTTCCGCGCTTCATGGATGGCCTGTGGAGAACCTGTGGACAAGCCGAGCGTTTGGGGGAAGGCGTTGCCAGCAGATAACGAAGAGGAGACGGCATGACCTATGCCCTGTTTTCGGCCGGTTCCGAGGACTGCTTGCCGGCGTGGGTTCCTGCCGAGGTTTCGGTCTATCTCGAACATACCGAGGCGGGCCGGCCGCTGCGGGCGCTGGCGCGCGCCGCCGGGGTGCATGCCTCGACGGTGCTGCGGCAGGTCCGGGCGATGGAGGCGCGGCGCGAGGACATGCTGGTCGATGGCGCCCTGACCCGGCTGGGCCGCTGCCTGATGCCGGCCGATGCCGTGCCGGGGACCGACGACATGCCGCTCTCGTCCGACGCGCTGGCGCAGGAAGCGCGGCGGGTGCTGCGGCGGATGTGCGAGCCGGGCGCGGTGCTGGCGGTGGCGGCCGACATGGACAAGGCGGTGGTGGTGCGCGAGGCCGAGGACACTGATCCCACCCGCCGAGCGGTGGTCGATCGCGCGCCGGCCGAGGCGCTGGCGCTGTGCGGCTGGATCGCCTGCGACCGGCCGGGGCGGGTGTCGCGCTACCTGATCACCGCCGCCGGGCGCGCCGCCCTCAACCGGCTCCTCGCCGAGGCGGAAAACCGCGCCCGGGGCTTTGGCGAGGCGCCGGCCGCGTTTGCCGGCGCCCCGCCCCCGCGCGCCGCCCGAGACACCGGCCGGAACGCCCCGGCCCCGCGCTTTCGCGCCGCCGAAACGCCGCTGGCGCTGTTGGCGCGGCGGCGCGACGGGCACGGGCGCACCTTTCTGCCTCCCGAACTGGCCGGGGCCGGTGAACGGCTGCGCGAGGATTTCGAGATGGCGGGTATCGGTCCGCGCGGCACCGCCGCCCGGGACCGGTTCCTGACCGAGGTCGAGGCGCTGCCTGCCGCCAGCGGCCCGGGCAGTGCCGCGGCGCGTGCGCGCGTCGTCGGCGCGCTGCGCGACCTCGGGCCGGGGCTGGGCGACGTGGCGCTGCGCTGCTGTTGCCGGCTGGAGGGGCTTGAGAGCGCCGAGCGCGCGCTGGGCTGGTCGGCGCGCTCGGGCAAGATCGTGCTGCGCATCGCGCTCGAGCGCCTCAGGCGTCATTACGACGCGCTGGGCGATGCCGGCGCGATGCTGGGCTGAAGTGCCGGCCGTCGCCGGGCCTCAGCCCCCTCCCACCAGCCAGCCCACCGCGAAGGCCACCAGCGCGCAGATCGCGCCGACGAGGACGGTCTCGCCGACGCAGCGGTAAACCCGTTCGCCGGTGGCGTTCCAGCGCAGAAGGCCGAGCGCGACCAGCGCCAGCCCGGTCGTCGTGAGCGACAGCATGAAGGTGCGGTCGTCCGGGGGCAGGACGAAATAGGGCACCAGCGGCACCGCGCCGAAGACCACGAAGGAGAGAAAGGTGAAAAGCCCGCTCAGCGCCGGATTCTCGCCCTCGGGGTCGGCCATGCCGAATTCGTAGGTCATCATCAGATCGACCATCAGCAGGCGGTGGCGCGACAGGAGCGTGGCGGCGGTGTCGGCCTCGCCCGGCGGCAGGCCGCGCTGGCGCAGGATCTCGAACAGCTCGGTGCGTTCCTGTTCGGGGTCGCTCAGGCTCTCGCGCAGTTCGGCCTCGCGGCGGGCGCGGTAGAGGTCGTGCTGCGAGCGCATCGACAGGAACTCGCCCAGCCCCATGCTGATCGCGTCGGCAAAGAGGTTGGCCAGCCCGAACACCAGCACCGCCAGCCCGCCGATCTGGGCCACGCCATCGGCCCGGGCGCCGGCAAAGCCGGCGACGATGGCGAAGGTGGTGACGATACCGTCATTGCCGCCGAAGACGATCTGCTTGAGGTATTCCTGAGTGTGGCCGAGGGCGTGCGCCTCGCGTCGGTGAGCCTGCCAGTCCATTGCCGTGTCCGCCCTGTCCGCCGGGATGAATCGCGCCGGCGAGCATAGGTCGCGGGGGCGCGCGCGCAACCGGACATCGGGCCACGCCGGGCACAACAAGCCGCGTGTGGGCGGTGGGCACTCGTTACCCCGGATGCCGCGCCGGAAATCCCGCCCGCGGAACTGGAACATCCCACCCCGATGGATTATGCAGGCGACAGGTTACCGAATGGTTCGCGGGAGATGGTGACGTGACGGACATGGATACCCCCAGAGACGCACCCAGGCTGCGCCACCCCGAAAAGGCGCACCGCCCCGATAATGCCCAGCCGAAGAAACCGCACTGGATCCGGGTGCGCGCGCCGGGCGGCGAGGGGTATCGCGAGACCCGCCGCCTGATGCGCGAGAACCGGCTGGTCACGGTCTGCGAAGAGGCCAGTTGCCCCAATGTCGGCGAATGCTGGGGGCGCGGGCACGCTACCATGATGATCATGGGCGATATCTGCACCCGCGCCTGCAGCTTTTGCAACATCGCCACCGGCAAGCCCGTCGAGGGGCTCGATGCGTTCGAGCCCGGCCGCGTCGCCGACGCGGTCGCCAAGCTCGGGCTCAGCCACGTGGTGGTGACCTCGGTCGACCGCGACGACATCGAGGACGGCGGTGCCGCGCATTTCGCCCAGACCGTCCGCGCCATCCGCCACCGCAGCCCCGGCACCACGATCGAGATCCTGACCCCCGATTTCCTGCATTGCGCGCCCTCGGCGCTGGAGGTGGTGGTCGAGGCCCGGCCGGACGTCTTCAACCACAACCTCGAAACCGTGCCCGGGCTTTACCCGCAGGTGCGCCCCGGGGCGCGCTATTTCCATTCGCTGCGGCTTTTGCAGCGCGTCAAGGAACTCGACCCCGGCATCTTCACCAAGTCGGGCATCATGGTGGGTCTGGGCGAGACGCGGCTGCAGGTGCTGCAGGTGATGGACGACATGCGCGCGGCGGACGTGGATTTTCTGACCATCGGCCAGTATCTGCAACCGACGCCGAAGCATCACGCCGTCGACCGATTTGTGCCGCCCGACGAATTCGCGGGCCACGAAAAGGCGGCCTATGGCAAGGGGTTCCTGATGGTTTCGGCAACGCCGCTGACGCGCTCGTCCTATCACGCCGGCGATGATTTCATCCGCCTGCGCGCGGCAAGGCAGGCAAAGCTGGGCACCTGAGCGCGCGGACGCTCCGGTCGCCGTTGGCGATCTGCCGGGTATCTCGGGGCGGGAAAGGCGCGGGCCGGGGGCGTCAGCTGCCCCAGCTGCGCACCGGGCCGCAATCCATGTGGACGAAATCGCTTCGCGAATAGCGGCCGACGCCACCGCCGTGACAGGCCGAGGGCGGCGCGGTAGATCTGGTTGACCGAGCGCGATCCCAGCCGCAGGTCGGCGGCCTGCCCCTTGAGATGGCGCGAGTTCCTCGCCACCCCGCCAGAACGGCGGCGCAGCATGGCGTTGGTCTCGGGGCTGCGGTAGCCCGAAAGCAGCATGTAGGGCTCGCTCACATCCAGAAGGTTGTGGGCGGCGGTCATGATGTCGATGGTGCGGGGGTCGATGTCGTGCAACTGGTCGGTGCGCCAGTCGCGCATGAAGAGGGTGATTTCGCTGACCGCGTCGCGGATGTACTCGCCCTCGATCCAGTAGATGGTATCGACGCTTTCGCCGGTGCGCGGTGACGTCATGCGGATGCGGCGGATATCGCCTGCGCCCTTGAGGAACCCGGCGGCGTGGCCGAAGGTGGGTGCCGCGGTGATCGCCGTCGCGGCAAATGCTCTCAGAATCGCGCGCCGAGACACGCTCGAATGGGTGTTGTCCGTCATGTGATGCGCCTGTCCCGTCGCTTGCCAGTTGCCCGCATTTGCTGCGGTTCGTCCTTTCCGTCCCCCCGTATTGGTCTCATTGATGCCACAATCGGATTCGGGGCAAAAGGGGGAAATGGCCGCGACCCCCGAGATCAAGGTTTATCGGCAAGATTTCGCGCAAAGAGTTTCGATGTGGCTAATTTCCCTCACTTCCCCCGGGGCGCCGGTCCCGGGCGCGGATGGCGGGTCACGCAAGCAGAATCAAGGGGTGTTCTGGACAAGTTGTGATTGGACAGGGCTCACCGATTTGCGATGATGACTCACATAGCTATGATGCATTTGAAAGACCGAGGGGGAGAATACATGCGTTTCCGGGTTCTGGCAGTCGGGGTGCGCCGCCTGGGCGCGATTGCGGCCATCGTTGCGGGTGCGGCAATCGCATCGGCGAATGCGACGCCGGCCGCGGCCGGGATCACCGCCTTCAAGCAGGCGGTGGCCGAGGCCGCGTCGGACGACCGCGACATTGCCGCCTTCTACCGGGAGAACGGCTTTGACGCCGTCTGGACCGGGCCCGGCGACGCGCAGCGCGACCGCCGCAGTGCGCTTCTCTCGGCGATGGAGGCGGCCGGAATGCACGGGCTGCCGGCGGGGCGTTACGACACCGCGCGGCTTTTGCACCTGCTGAGGGACGTGCGCACGCCGCGCGACCGGGGCATTGCCGAGGTGGCGATGTCGCGCGCGTTCATCCGCATTGCGCGCGACATGCAGTCGGGCGTGCTCGATCCCGCCAGCGTCGATGACGGGATCAAGCGCAAGGGCACCTACCGCGACGCGACCACCTATCTGACCGGGCTTGTGACCAGCGACCATCCGCGCGCCTATTTCCGCACCCTTCTGCCGCAGACCCGCGAATACACCCGCCTCCTGCGCGAAAAGATCCGGCTGGAGCGGCTGATCGGAACCGAAGGCTGGGGCCCCGAGGTGTTCGCCGGCGCGCTCGAGCCGGGCGCGACCGGGCCCGCGGTGGTGGCGCTGCGCGACCGGCTGATGGCGATGGGCTATCTGCGGCGCACGTCGACGATGGTCTACGACGCCAACATCGAGGATGCGGTACGCCGGTTTCAGGCGGCGCTGGGGTTGGAGCCCGACGGCAAGGCCGGCCCGGGCACGCTCGCGGAAATCAACAAGTCGCCGGCGACACGGCTTGCGCTGGTGCTGGTGGCGATGGAACGCGAGCGCTGGCTCAACAAGGAGCGCGGCGCCCGGCACATCCTCGTCAACCTGACCGATTTCTCGGCCAGGATCATCGACAACGACCGCATCACCTTCGAGACCCGCGCGGTGGTGGGCGCCAATTCCCATGATCGCCGCAGCCCCGAATTCTCCGACGAGATGGAGCACCTGGTGATCAACCCGTCGTGGTACGTGCCGCGCTCGATCACCGTCAACGAATATCTGCCCCAGCTCAGGGCCAACCCTGGCGCGGCTGCGCATCTGCGGCTCATCGACGGCTCGGGGCGCGAGATCAGCCGGGCAGGGGTCAACTTCGCCGCCTATAACGGCAACACCTTCCCCTACGACCTCAAGCAGCCGCCCTCGCGCGGCAATGCGCTGGGGCTGGTGAAGTTCATGTTCCCCAACCCCTACAACATCTATCTGCACGACACCCCCAGCAAACACCTCTTCAACAGTGCAAGACGGGCCTACAGCCACGGCTGCATCCGGCTTCAGCAACCCTTCGATTTCGCCTACGAGATCCTGTCCCGGCAGGAGGCAGACCCGCAGGCGTTTTTCCACCGGGTGCTCGACACCGGGCTCGAGACCCAGGTCAATCTGGAACAGAAAATCCCGGTGCACATCATCTATCGCACCGCGTTTTCCGATGCGCGCGGCGAGATGCATTACCGCCCCGACGTCTATGGCCGCGACGCGCGCATCTGGGCGGCGCTGAAACAGGCCGGGATCGAGTCGCCGGCGCTGCAACTGGCCAGCCTGCAGATCCCCGAGCCGCAGTATTTCCCGACCCCGCAGGCAGCACCGGTGCGCAGCGCCCGGCAGCCGGCGGCGCAGGCGCCGGTGCGCGCACGCGTCAGTCAGCCCGAGGCGCAACGGACGTCCCGGTCGCCAGGCCAAAGCACGTCATCGGGCGGCGGCATGCATGTCAACCAGAAGCTCAAGCGCTTCGGCTCCAACCGCTGAGCCCCTTCGCCGGCCCCGGGGCGGGCAGGCTGCGGCGATATCGCCTCCCGGACTTTCGTGCGGGGGGCTTTCGCCGCGCCGGTATCGCGGGTAAGTCTGCCGCACCGAAAGGAACTGGCATGGGCTACACGATAGACGAGATTGCCGCGGCTCTGGGGAGCGAGGCGGTCGGAGACACCGCCATCAGGGTCGATGGCGTGGCCGAGCCGGGCGACGCCACCGCGCGCCAGCTGGCGCTGGCCAGCAAGCCCGATTACGCGGAACGGCTGGGGCAGGGACGTGCGCGCGCGGCGCTGCTCTGGGACGGGGCCGACTGGCAGGGCACTGGGGCTCGAGGCGGCGGTCTTCGCCCCGCGCCCGCGCTATGCGATGTCGGCGCTTACCGCGATGTTCGATCCCGGTCAGGGCTGGGCGGCGGGCATCCACCTGTCGGCCATTGTCGACAAGAGCGCGGAAATCGGGGACGGGGTCGCCATCGGCCCCCTCAGCGTGATCGGCGCGGGCGCGCGCATCGGCGCGGGAACCGTCATCGGCCCGCAGTGCCATGTCGGGGCCGATGTCCGAATCGGCCCGGGCGGGCTCTTGCGCGAGGGCGTCCGCATCGGTGCGCGGGTGGTGATCGGCGCGCGTTTCATCGCCCAGCCTGGCGTGGCGATCGGCGGCGACGGGTTTTCCTTCGTCACGCCCGAGGTCTCGGGCGTCGAGAAGGTGCGCGAGACCCTGGGCGAGCGCGGCGAGATCCGGGCCCGGGGCTGGGCGCGCATCCACAGCCTCGGCGCGGTCGAGATCGGCGATGATGTCGAGATCGGCGCCAATGCCACCGTGGACAGCGGCACCATCCGCCCGACGCGCATCGGCGACGGCACCAAGATCGACAACTTGGTGATGATCGGCCACAATGTCGAGATCGGCCGCGATTGCCTGCTCTGCGGGCATGTCGGCATCGCCGGCTCGACCCGGATCGGCGACAACGTGGTGCTGGCAGGCAAGACCGGGGTCAGCGACAACATCTTCATCGGCGACAACGTCATCACCGGCGGCGGCACCATCGTGCTGGCCAACATTCCGGCCGGCCGCGTCATGCTGGGCTATCCGGCGATGAAGATGGAGGCGACGATGGAACTGTTCAAGGGGTTCCGCCGGCTCAGGCGGCTCTTCGCGGATGTGGCCGAGCTCAAGAAAACGGTTTCCAACCGGACGGCGAACGACTAAATCGGGCGCGTCGCAGAAAAGAGGGCCGCAGCGATGGAAATTACCGATCGCGTCATCAGGATCATCGCCGAGCAGGCGGTGCTCGACCCTTCGGACGTGACCATGGACAGCACGCTCGAGGATCTCGGCATCGACAGCCTCGGCCTGGTCGAGAGCATCTTTGCCATCGAGGAGGAATTCGACATCTCGGTGCCGTTCAATGCCAGCGCGCCGGAGGAGAGCGGCTTCGACATCTCTTCGGTGGCCTCGATCGTCGACGGGATCAGGAAACTGGTGGCGGATCAGACGTGAAGCGCGTGGTCATAACCGGGGCGGGCACGATCAACGCGCTCGGACACAGTGTGGCCCAGACACTGGAGGCGATGCGCGAGGGCCGCTGCGGCATCGGCGCGCTGGAATTCCAGGATGTCGAGCGCCTGGCGATCCGCATCGGCGGGCAGGTCAAGGGCTTCGAGCCCGAGGACTGCTTCAACCGCCAGCAGCTGGCGCTCTACGACCGTTTCACCCAGTTCACCCTGATCGCCGCGCGCGAGGCCATCGCCCAGGCGGGGCTGGAGTTTTCCGGCGACCTCGCCAGGTGCGCGGGGGTCGTGCTGGGCAATTCCGGCGGCGGCATGACCACGCTCGATGAAAATTACCGCTCGGTCTACGAGGCCGGCAAGAACCGGGTGCATCCTTTCGTGGTGCCCAAGCTGATGAACAACGCCGCCGCCAGCCACGTGTCGATGGAGTTCAACCTCAAGGGCCCGAGCTTTACCGTCTCGACCGCGTGTGCGAGCTCCAACCACGCAATGGCGCAGGCGTTCCAGCTGGTCCATGGCGGCGCCACCCCGGTGATGGTCACCGGCGGTTCCGAATCGATGCTGTGCTTTGGCGGGGTCAAGGCGTGGGAGGGGCTCCGGGTGATGTCCCGCGACGCCTGCCGCCCGTTCTCGGCCAACCGCAACGGCATGGTCCAGGGCGAGGGCGCCGGCGTCTTCGTCTTCGAGGAGCTGGAGCACGCCAGAAAGCGCGGCGCCGAGATCATGGCCGAGGTGGCGGGGTTCGCGATGTCCTCGGACGCCTCCGACATCGTCATGCCCTCCAAGCAGGGGGCGGCGCGGGCGATACGCGGGGCGCTGAAGGACGCGCGCCTCGACGCCGCGGACGTGGGCTACATCAACGCCCACGGCACCGGCACCGCCGCCAACGACAAGACCGAATGCGCGGCGGTGGCCGACGTCTTCGGCGCCCACGCCGACAAGCTGATGATCTCGTCGACCAAGTCGATGCACGGCCACCTCATCGGCGGCACCGGCGCGGTCGAGCTGCTGGCCTGCATCATGGCGGTGCGCGACGGCATCATCGCCCCCACCATCGGCTACGAGGAGCCCGACCCCGAATGCGCCCTCGACGTGGTCCCCAACGAGGCGCGCGAGGCGCATGTCGGGGTGGCGCTCTCGAACGCGTTTGCCTTCGGCGGGCTCAACGCGGTGCTGGCGCTCCGGCGGTTCGAGTAGGGGGTGTTGGGGGAGGGGTTTGGGGTGAGGCCAAACTAACCCGTGCTACGGTTGATTTAAACTATCGAGATTTGCATAACGGAAACTTTTGTTTTCTCTTCTGATCTTTCCACGGCAAAATCGTTGCGACAGTAATTTGTTCACGGTAGGTTCCGCCTATGAAATGGAAGAACAGAAACCTGCGGGCGCTCGCCGACATTGTGTGCGGTAATGTCGATCACTTCTGTTATCGGTCAAGCAGCTACATCACTGAGTTTTTCGAGGATTGCGAGCTTGACTATGCGCATGACGGGTCAACGCGATCGGCATGGATTGCGGACCGTTTAGAAGAAGTGTTGGCGCTCCCGCATCCCGGTCCAAATGTTCCGCCCGATGCATTTGTGCGCATCATTCAAAACGTCCTAGACAAGGGCGAAGCACAGGAAGATGACGCCGATCGAAGCAAGGCGCTGGCTGCGCTCAACGTGGTTCTGGCCAGCGAGGGTGGGAGGCGTTCTACGACGAGAACTCCATAGGTCAGCTTCGACATATCGCGACCAATACTGTCGCAAAGATGGCAAATCCGCATCGTCCCTTGACGACGGCCGAGATAGAGCGAAAGGATTACCTCACGGCTTACCTCGACAAATGTTCAGAGGACGAATTGATCGAGGAGGTCTTGCTTCCGCTCTTCCGGCAACTCGGTTTCAGTCGCATCACCAGCACTGGTCACAAGGACAAGGCGTTGGAATACGGCAAGGACGTGTGGATGAAGTTCACCTTGCCGACTTTTCATGTCCTCTATTTCGGGATTCAAGCCAAGAAGGGTAAGCTGGATGCATCGGGCGTAA
The DNA here is from genome assembly GCA_027493545.1 of Roseovarius sp. Taxonomy (GTDB): domain Bacteria; phylum Pseudomonadota; class Alphaproteobacteria; order Rhodobacterales; family Rhodobacteraceae; genus Roseovarius. The sequence continues at coordinate 629,666 of JAOSKR010000002.1, forward strand.
GCACCAGCAACATCTCCGAGATTCATAATCAGGTGAACATGATGCTTGGGCACGAAATATTCGACCCCGAGCTAAATCGGCGCGTACTTGTAGATCATGCTTTTATAGTCGCAGGTGGTGAGATAACCAAGGCGGCGCGTAACTGGCTCGGGAACAAACTGGATGGGGCGAAGCGGTCTCAAATTATGTTCATGGATAGGGAAGATATACTCAACCTGTTTATTGTCACCAACCTGCCGCTTCCGAAGGGAGCCCTTCCATCACCGCCACGTGTGCATGGTTTTGAGGATGAGATACCGTTTTAGGGTGAACTGATTTATTAGGCGAGTTTTTAAGCTGTTGTTCGTTTGATCCGTGGTCGTTTTGCGTCGAAACTGGATGTCCGGCCTCTCCATCCCACTCCCCCATCCCCCCAACAAAAAACGCCGCCCCCGGGGGCGGCGTTCTTCGTCACTCCATCGCGGCGGTGCCTCGGTTCGGGGCGACCGAGACGTTCTCATACGCCTTGGTGAAACCCTTGAGCGAGGCGTCGATCACCACCCGCTGGTCGGGGGCCTGGGCCGGCACGATGGTCAGGCGCGCCTTTTCGCCGGACTTGAACGCGTCGATGTCGGCCTGGCTGAAGCCGATGCGGGCAAAACAGCCCACCATCGAGCAGAACGAGAAGTTGTAGGCCTTGGCGCTGCTCTCGTCGACGGCGATCCTCAGCCCTTGCGGCAGGAGCGTGCCGAGCGGCACCACGATGGTGGCGCCGGCCACCGCCTCGCCGTTCTCGGGCAGCTTGAAGAGGCTGAACTCGGCCACCGGGTTGCCGGCATCCTCGCGCAAAAGCTGGTACATCTGGCAGGGGTCTTCCTCGGCCTCGGTGCGGAAGCACTGCAACTGCCAGCTGCCATAGGTCTCCTTGATGTAGGAGGCGTCCTCGCGCACCTCCTGACCCATGTCGAGCCCGGGATCGGCGGCCGTGCCCTCTTCGGCGGCAACGGCGTCGTCCTGGGGGGCGCGGCGGTGTCGTCTTGCGCGAAGGCGGCGCCACCGGCGGCCAGAAGCGCGACAAGCGGCAGGGTGGTCAGCAATCTGGACATGAAATCCCCGTATGGTTGGTTGGCGGTCTGCCGGCCGCCGATGACCGGCGCCGGGTCGTGCTGGCGCGGATAAAACCGCACCCGTTGCCGAGTTGCAAGGCTTTCCGCCACGGCGCGCGTTGCCATCCCGAAACCCCGAGGTCCGTCCGGGGCAGGGTCGGCGAACCAGGATCCTCACAAAGGAAAAGAGACCTCTCGGCCCCTTTTCCAACTTCTCCCCGCCGGACTGGCCGACTTAGTGATTGGGCCGAACGCTATGACAGTTACCGCTATCCGTCAACAGCCATAATTGCGGATTTTCACATGCCGGACGCCCGCCCGCGCGCCCGCGAATCCGGCCCGGAAAAAAGGCCGCACCGATGGCGCGGCCAGTCTGACAGGGAGGAAGTCGCCCCCGGATACGCGAAGCCCGCACGACCCGGGGACGCATTGAGGGTGGCAGGGAATGGTTAACTTTGTATGGTCAAAACGTGAAAAAACCACGACGGGGGCGAAGACCTTGACAAACGGCATCTTTCTGGGCGGCGGCGGCGAGGGCTACGCCGTCCCGCAGCATCTGGCGCTGGGCTACGCCAACCGCCACGGGCTCATTGCCGGGGCCACCGGGACCGGCAAGACCGTGACGCTGCAGATCCTGGCCGAAGGGTTCTCGGCCGCCGGCGTGCCGGTCTTCGCGGCGGATGTGAAGGGCGACCTGTCGGGCCTCGCCGCCGCCGGCAGCGCCGCCTTCAAGCTGCACGATGCCTTTGCCAGCCGCGCCGCAACCATCGGGCTCGAGGATTACCGCTATGAGGCGTTCCCGGTCACCTTCTGGGACCTCTTCGGCCAGCAGGGCCACCCGGTGCGCACCACCGTGGCCGAGATGGGCCCGCTGCTGCTGTCGCGGCTGATGCAGCTCACCGAGGCGCAGGAGGGGGTGATGAACATCGCCTTCCGCGTCGCCGACGAGGAGGGCATGCCGCTGCTCGATCTCAAGGACCTGCAGGCGCTGCTGGTCTGGGTGGGCGAGAACCGCGCGGCGCTGTCGCTGCGCTACGGCAACGTCTCGCCGCAGTCGGTGGGGGCGATCCAGCGCGCGCTGATGGTGCTGGAAAACCAGGGCGGGGCGGGGTTCTTCGGCGAGCCGGCGCTCGATCTGGCAGATCTGATGATGACGGACGCGGCCGGGCGCGGGCGCATCAACATCCTCGCCGCCGACCGGCTGATGGGGGCGCCGAGGCTCTACGCGACCTTCCTGTTGTGGCTGCTGTCGGAGCTCTTCGAGACCCTGCCCGAGGTGGGCGATCCGGATAAGCCGAAGCTGGTCTTTTTCTTCGACGAGGCGCATCTGCTTTTCGACGACGCGCCCAAGGCGCTGGTGGACAAGGTCGAACAGGTGGCGCGGCTCATTCGATCCAAGGGGGTGGGGGTCTATTTCGTCACCCAGAACCCCGACGACATCCCCGAGGACATCCTCGGCCAGCTCGGCAACCGGGTGCAGCACGCGCTGCGCGCGTTTACCGCCCGCGACCGCAAGGCCCTGAAACGCGCGGCCGAAACCTATCGCCCCAATCCGCGGTTCGATACGGCGGACGCGATCCGCGACGTGGGCGTGGGCGAGGCGGTGACCTCGACGCTCGAGGCCAAGGGCGCGCCGGGCGTGGTCGAGCGCACACTGATCCGCCCGCCATCCTCCAAACTGGGGCCGGTTGGCCCGACAGAGCGCGCGGCGGTCATGGCGGCCTCGCCGGTGGCGGGCAAGTACGACACCACGCAGGACAGGCATTCGGCCTACGAGATGCTGGCGGCGCGGGCGGCGGAAGCAGCGAAGGCAGCCGAAACCGCAGAGGCCGAGGCAGAGCAAGCGCCGCCCCGGGCGCGCGAATTCAACGCCGCGCGCCGATACAGCGGCTCGCGCGTGGCACAATCCGGCAGCCGGGCCGGGCAGGGCCTGGGCGATCGCTTCGGCGCGGCGGTGACCGACGCGGTGCTCAAGGAGATCAAGGGCACCACCGGCCGGCGCATCGTGCGCGGCATCCTCGGCGGGTTCTTCAAGGGGCGCTGAGGGGGGCGGCGCGCGGTGGGGCCGTGCGCCTCTTTCATACCCGCCCCCCGATCGGGGGCCACGTGGTGGCGCCATGGGGTTCCGGCTCGGGGGCCGGGACGGGGCAGAAATGATGCCGTCCCTCAGGCGCGCAGTTCCCGCAGATCGGCCAGCAGCGCCTCGCAGAACGCCGTCGAGCGGCGGATGCGCGAGCGCGAGAGCGCCTTTGATTCGACCCGTACCAGCGCCTCGATGCCGACCATGAAGGGCAGCCAGATGTCGCGTTCGGCCGCGCCCAGACCGAAGGCATCGGCAAAGATCGCCAGCCCCTCGGCATCGACCCCGTAGCGCGCCCGGCCCGAGGGCAAGAGCCCCCGCCGCCCCATATGCGCCAGGAACCGCGCCATGTCCTTGACCAGCGGCAGCCGGGCCGAGCCGCCGGTGTCGATCCCGGTCAGAAGCGTGTCCTCGCTCATCAGGTTGTTGGGGTGAAAATCGCCGTGGCAGATTGCCACCCGCCAGATGCCTGTTTCGTGCGGCGCCGCGATGCGCGCCAGCTCCGTCAGGATCGCCGACTTGAGGTCGCGCAGCTCGCCAAAGCGCAGCCGCGCGAGGCCCTTTTCGGCGCGGCGGAACCAGCCCTCAAGCCGGATGTCGACGGCTTCCTCGGTGGGCGCGGTGTACGCCCGCAGCCACGCCGCCGCCGGCGGCAGCAGCGCGGTGCGCGCGCCCGGCGGCGTCTGCCAGATGCGCTGCATCAGCGGCATGCCCGGCGCGCGCTCGACCGCTACCAGCCCCAGTTCGGGCAGGTGGCAGAGCGGCGCGCAGACCCGCAGGTCGCCCGCGTTCATGTAGCCATGCGCACGGGTGATCTCGGCCCAGTCGCGGGCAGCGCTTTCGGCCGGGTTGGCGAGGTGAAAGCGGAAGATCGCCGCCCGCCCGCCCAGCCGGCCGGCAAGGATCGCGCGCTTGCCCGGCACCACCCGGATGATCTCGTCGGGGACCGCCCCCGCCAGCGCCGGATCGCTGGCGGCTCGGGCCTCGAACGCGGCCATCAGATCGCTCAGCGCGTCCATCTGTTCGAGCGGCGAGGGGGCGGGGCGTTTCGGCATGAGCGCCACGATGGCCCGAGCCCGCGGCCGCGGTCAACCGAATTGAATCCGCTGCCGCCCCCGTCTATGCTGCGGACCGAACCGGCCCCAGCAGGAAAGAGCCATGCCGATGTCCCAGCCCCCCGAGCCCGCGATGACCGTATCCGAGATGACCTTCGAACAGGCGATGAAGGAACTCGAGGAGGTGGTGACCAAGCTCGAGCGGGGCGATGTCGCGCTGGAGGATTCGATCAGGCTCTATGAGCGTGGCGCGGAACTCAAGAAACGCTGCGAGGACAAGCTCAAGGCGGCCGAGGAAAAGGTCGCCACGATCACCCTCGATGCCGAGGGCAACCCCACCGGCACCGTCCCGGCCGAAACCCCGTGAGCGAGGCCCTGGCGGCGGCGCTTGCCGCCACGAGCGGTGCCGTCGAGGCGCATTTCGCCCGCGTTCTGGAGGGCTTCGGCAGCGACAGGGTGGCCGAAGCGATGCGCTATGCGCTCGTGGGTGGCAAGCGCATCCGCGCCTGCCTGGTGATCGAGGGCGCGCGGCTCTTCGATCAGCCCGCCGGGCGCGCGATCTGGCCGGCCTGCGCGATCGAGGCGATGCATGCCTACAGCCTCGTGCACGACGATCTGCCCAGCATGGACGACGACGGCCTGCGCCGCGGCCGCCCGACGGTGCATGTCCGCTGGGACGAGGCCACCGCGATCCTCGCGGGCGATGCGCTGCAGGCGCTCGCCTTCGAACTGGCGGCACACCCCGAGGGAGCCGAAAGCGCGCAGGCGCGCGCCGATCTGGCGCTTGGCCTCGCGCGTGCCGCGGGCGGGAAGGGAATGGTGCTGGGCCAGGCGCTCGACATCGCCGCCGAGAGCGCGGCCGCGCCGCTGACGCTGGCCGAGATCACGGCGCTCCAGCAGGCCAAGACCGGCGCGCTCATCGGCTGGGCGGCCACCGCCGGGGCGCGCATGGCCGGCGCCGATCCCGCGCCGCTGGCCGCCTACGGGCGCGCGCTGGGGCTGGCCTTTCAGATCCAGGACGATGTCATCGACGCCACCGGTGACGCCGGGCTGGCGGGCAAGGCGGTGGGCAAGGATGCCGCCGCCGGCAAGGCGACCTTCGTCTCGCTGATGGGGATCGAGGCCGCGCGCGGGCGCGCGGCCGGGCTTGCCGAGGAGGCATGCGAGGCCCTATCGTGCCTTGGTGCGGCGGCGGAAACCTTGCGGCAACTGGCGCGGTTCGCTATTGCGCGCCATAACTGACCGCCCGCGGCACCGCGAGAAGGGAATGCCCGTGTCCGATCGCCCCGAAACACCCCTGCTCGACAGCGTGCGCAGCCCCGCCGATCTGCGGCAGATGACCGAGGCGGAGCTTGTCCAGCTGGCGCAGGAGTTGCGCGCCGAGACCATCTCGGCGGTCTCCGAGACCGGCGGGCATCTGGGTGCCGGGCTCGGCGTGGTCGAGCTGACGGTGGCGCTGCATGCGGTCTTCGACACCCCCCGCGACAAGCTGATCTGGGATGTGAGCCACCAGAGTTATCCCCACAAGATCCTGACCGGGCGGCGCGACCGCATCCGCACCCTGCGCCAGAAAGGCGGGCTTTCGGGTTTCACCCGGCGCACCGAGAGCCCCTACGACCCGTTTGGCGCGGCGCATTCCTCGACCTCGATCAGCGCCGCGCTGGGCTTTGCCGTGGCGCGCGATCTGGGCGGGGTGTGCGAGACCGGCCACGGCGACGCCATCGCGGTGATCGGCGACGGCGCGATGAGCGCGGGCATGGCGTTCGAGGCGATGAACAACGCCGGGGCGTTGAAAAAGCGCCTGATCGTCATCCTCAACGACAACGAGATGTCGATCGCGCCGCCGGTGGGGGCGCTCTCGGCGCATCTGTCGCGGCTTTACGCCGGCGCGCCCTACCAGGAATTCAAGGCCGCCGCCAAGGGTGCGGTGTCGCTCCTGCCCGAGCCCTTCCGCATCGGCGCGCAGCGCGCCAAGGAGATGCTCAAGGGGCTCGCGGTGGGCGGCACGCTCTTCGAGGAACTCGGGTTTTCCTATGTCGGCCCCATCGACGGGCACGACATGGGCCAGCTGCTGCCGGTTCTGCGCACGGTCCGGGCGCGCGCCACCGGCCCGACGCTGGTGCATGTGCTGACGAAAAAGGGCAAGGGCTACGCCCCGGCCGAGCGGGCCCGCGACGGCGGTCACGCCACCGCGAAGTTCGACGTCGTGACCGGCGAGCAGAAGAAGAAGCCCTCGAACGCGCCGAGCTATACCCGCGTCTTCGCCGAGGCGCTGATCGAGGAGGCCGCGCGCGACGACCGCATCTGCGCCATCACCGCGGCGATGCCCGGCGGCACCGGGCTCGACCTGTTCGAGGCGCGCTATCCCTCGCGCTGCTTTGATGTCGGCATCGCCGAGCAGCACGCCGTGACCTTCGCCGGCGGTCTGGCGGCGGGGGGGATGAAACCCTTCTGCGCGCTCTATTCGACGTTTCTGCAGCGCGGCTACGACCAGGTGGTGCACGACATTGCGCTCCAGGGTCTGCCGGTGCGCTTTGCCATCGACCGCGCGGGGCTGGTGGGTGCCGACGGGCCGACCCATGCCGGCAGCTTCGACATCGCCTATCTCGCCTGCCTGCCGGGCATGACGGTGATGGCCGCGGCCGACGAGGCGGAACTCAAGCACATGGTCGCCACCGCCGCCGCCCATGACACCGGGCCGATCGCCTTCCGCTATCCGCGCGGCGAGGGCGAAGGCGTCGAGATGCCCGAGCGCGGCGAGGTGCTGGAGATCGGCAAGGGCCGCATCATCGCGCAGGGCGCGCGGGTGGCCATCCTGTCATTCGGCACCCGGCTGGGCGAGGTGCGCCGCGCCGCCGAGGCGCTGGCGCAGAAGGGCATCGTGCCCACGATTGCCGACGCGCGTTTCGCCAAGCCGCTCGACACGGGCCTGGTGCTCGATCTGGCCGCGCGCCACGAGGCGCTGATCACCATCGAGGAGGGCTCCATCGGCGGCTTCGGCAGCCATGTCGCCCAGTGCCTGGCCGAAAGCGGCGTCTTTGACGGCGGGCTGAAGTTTCGCTCGATGGTGCTGCCCGACATCTTCATCGATCAGTCGGACCCGGCCGACATGTACGCCACAGCCCGGCTCAACGCCCCCGATATCGAGGCCAGGGTGCTGGAGGTTCTGGGGGTTGCGTCGCTCAAGGACAAGCGCGCCTGAAGCGGATGTGGTGATGACCCATGGCGATGCCGCGGACCAGCCTCCGGCGGGGGTGTTCGCAACCTTGAAGAAGCGGCCGGACTAGCTCTTGCCGGCGTCTTTGCGGTTCCTCGGACCCCAAGAGATATCGGCAAGGTATGTGCGAGGAAACGAGGGCGAGGCCTGCCGGGGCAGGCAGGCGCTCGTCCGGAGATGTCGCCGGGCGGGGTGGTGCACCGGCGCAGCGGATCCGCGCGGGCGGAGCGCCGGTTTCCCCGTGACCCGGGCTCAGGCGCGGCGGCGCCGGCGTGCGCCCGCGCGCCCGCCCCGGCCGCCCGCAGCCTCTTCGCCCGGTTTTGGCGGCGCCTTGTTGAACCGGATCCAGGCGCTGCCATGCGGGTCGTTGTTGGTCAGGAAGTTGGCGGCGCGGATCGCCTCCATCTCGGTGCCCGGGCGGGGTTTGGTCGAGCCCAGACCGAAGAGCTGGCAGAAGGTCTCGTCGTCCATGTCCTCGGGCAGCATGATCCCGGCCTCGGCGACCTCGGCCCGCTTGGCGGCGATCTCGGAGGGTTTCACCGGCAGCGCCACCGGGTTCATGATGGCGCTGGTCATGCCCGCGCCCATCGCCATCGGCAGGAAGGCGTTGTTGATGCCGTGACGGTTGGGCAGTCCGAAGCTGACGTTGGAGGCGCCGCAGGTGGTGTTCACACCCAGCTCCTCGCGCAGGCGGCGGACAAGGGCGAAGACCTGCAACCCGGCGGTGGCCATCGCGCCGATCGGCATGACCAGCGGATCGACCACGATGTCGTGGGCGGGGATGCCGAAATCGGCGGCGCGCTCGACGATCTTCTTTGCGACGGCAAAACGCACGTCGGGGTCTTCGGAAATGCCGGTGTCGTCGTTCGAGATCGCGACCACGGGGACGTTGTATTTCTTGACCAGCGGCAGCACCAGTTCGAGCCGCTCCTCCTCGCCGGTGACCGAGTTCAGGAGCGGCCGGCCATGCGCGGCGGCGAGTCCCGCCTCGAGCGCGCCGGGCACCGAGCTGTCGATGCAAAGCGGCACATCGACCAGCCCCTGCACCAGCTCGACCATCTTGGTCATCAGCGGCGGTTCGGTCTGGTTGGGATCGGGGTTGGAGTTGTAGACCACGCCGGCGTTGATATCGAGCACCGTGGCGCCGGCCTCGACCTGCGCCACCGCATCCGATTCCACACTCGAGAAGTCGCCGGCCTCGAGTTCGATGGCCAGCTTCTTGCGGCCGGTGGGGTTGATCCGTTCTCCGATGACGCAGAACGGCTGGTCAAATCCGATCACGGTGGTTCTGGTCTTGCTCTCGACAATGGTGCGCGTCATGCAGGTGTCCTTCAACTCGCGTTGGCGGGTTTGGCGGCAGAGCCGCCGTTCTCGGTGACCCAGTTGGCGTTGGCCTTGATACCCCCCAACGGAAAGAAATGCACGGCCGCGATGTTGAAGTCGGGATGCGCGGCCTTGTGGGCGGCAAGCCGGGTCAGCACCTCGGTGGGCTCGTAGGGCATCATCAGCTTGGAAATGTCCATGGCGCGCTTTTGCAGCACCTTGAGCGACGGGCCGACGCCGCAGGCGATGGCGAACTTGATCATCGTCTGCAGCTTCGCCGGTCCGGCGATGCCGATATGAACGGGCAGGTCGATGCCTTCGGCGCCAAGCCCGTCGACCCAGGCGATGATCGGCCCCGGATCGAAGGCGAACTGGGTGATGATCGCCATTTTCGCGTCGGTGCGTTCGGAAAACTTCTGCTTCCACATCAGTGCCGCATCGACATTGGCGCTGCCGCCCTTGGGGTCGATGTCGCGGTTGCCCTCGGGGTGTCCCGCCACGTGCAGGCGGGTGAACCCGGCGCGGTCGAACGCCCCGCTTTCCAGCAGCTGCATCGAATCGCGGTAATCGCCATGGGGCCTGGCCACGCCACCGGCAAGCAGCAGCGCCTGATCGACGCCGGCCTCGCCCTGATAGCGCGCGATCCAGTCGTCGAGCATCGCCCGGTCCCTGATGATGCGGGCCGGGAAATGCGGCATCACCTTGTAGCCCTCACCGGCCAGGCGGCGCGCGGTGGCGACCATGTCGTCGATCGGGACGCCCTCGATATGGGCGATGTAGACCCGGGTGCCCGCCGGCAGCAGGGCGCGGAAATCCTCGACCTTCTCGGCGGTGCGCGGCATCACCTCGATGGAGTACCCCGCCAGGAACGCCTCCAGCTCGGGGTTGACCGCGCCGGGCGTGGCGGCGGGTTTTTCACGTCTCTTGAAGTTCAGCAGAGCCATTGCGGCCTCCCATAGAGCTGATACGGGCCTCATGCCCAGCCATCGTTGGCGATCAGGGCCTTGAGCCGGGCCTGGTCGTATTCGGCGTCGATCCGCGCCGCCTCGGCCTCGGCCACAATGGCGGGGTCGCCTTCGGCCCGGCCGGCCGCGACCTTGCGCCACTCGGCCAGATAGGCATCGGTTTCGGCCGCCCCCACCTTCATCGCGGCGCGGTCGATGGCCTGCTCGAAGCGTTCCGGCAGCGGCCGCTTGGCGCCCTTGCGGCCCTTGCCGACAATGACCTGTGCCGGGATATCCCGCCAGTAGACGATGGTGATCTCGGGCATGCCTGATTCTCTCCGTTTCGGTGGCCTCTCTCTAATCCACGCCGCGCCGCCGGCGGGGTCGGATTTCGACAGAACACGCGCGTCGAGCGACAGCGCGGACCCTAGCGGTCGCTGGCGCGGGACGCCACCTTATCCGATCGGCAAATCCCCCGACGCGCCAATGCGCCGCGGCTAATGCTTGCGCGAGCGGCGGACACACCCTAGGTTGGAGGCAACTCGAAATGGAGGGCGTGTTTCATGGCGCCCGGGCGTCCCGTAGGTGCGGGCGCGTTTCCCGAATCGGTCGAAAGCCCCGCACTGACCCGCCCCGATGCACCGCCGCTCTATGCGGCGCTGGATCTGGGTACCAACAGTTGTCGCATGCTGATCGCCCGGCCCGAGGGCGATCAGTTCAAAGTCGTGGACAGTTTTTCCCGATCGGTACAGCTGGGCGCGGGGCTCGAACGCTCGGGCCGGTTGTCGCGCGGCTCGATCCAGCGCACGATACAGGCGCTCAGGGTCTGTCAGCAAAAGCTCAGGCGCGGCCAGGTGCGGCGGATGCGGCTGGTGGCGACCGAAGCCTGCCGGCGAGCCGACAACGTGGCCGAGTTCATGGCGGCGGTCCGCCGCGAGACCGGGCTGGGGCTCGAGATCATCGACCCCCAGCAGGAGGCACAGCTTGCCGTCGTCTCGTGCGCGCCGCTGGTCAGCCCGGCAACCGAGCAGCTCCTGGTGGTCGATATCGGCGGCGGCTCGACCGAACTGGTGTGGATCGACCTCGCCGAGGTGCCGCCGCGCGACCGGGTGCGGGCGATGATGCAGATGCATGGCGGTTTCGATGCGCCGGGGGGCGGTGGCGCCAAGGCACGGGTGGTCGACTGGATCAGCGTTCCGCTGGGGGTGGCGACGCTGCGCGATCAGTTCCGCGATGTCGAGGACGACGCCGCGCGCTTTGCGCTGATGAGCTGGTTCTTCGAGGAAAACCTCGCCGAATTCGCCCCCTACAAGGACGACCCCCCGCGCGAGGGGTTCCAGATCGTCGGCACCTCCGGCACCGTCACCACCGTGGCGGCCAGCCATCTGGGGCTGAGGCGCTACGACCGCAACAAGGTTGATGGTTTGTGCATGACCGGCGACGAGATCGACCGGGTGGTCAGCATGTATCTCGCGCTCGGCCCCGCCGGGCGGCGGCGCGATCCGCGCATCGGCATCGACCGGCATGCGCTGATCATGTCGGGCGCGGCGATCCTGCAGGCGCTGCTCAGGTGCTGGCCGACCGACCGTCTGTCGGTCGCCGATCGCGGCCTGCGCGAGGGCATCCTCTATGCGCTGATGTCGGCCGATGGCGTGCTGACCGAAAAGGGCTGACCGGGTCGGGATCGAAAGGAGCAGGGCGGCAGATGGCAAGGAAACCCGATGGCAAGAACAGTTCCGGGCGCGGGCAGCGCGACCTGACCGTCAAGGTCAGGACCGCGCGGGGACGCAAGCTCAGCTCGACCCGCTGGCTGCAACGGCAGCTCAACGACCCTTACGTCAAGCGCGCCCGGGCCGAAGGCTATCGCGGGCGCGCCGCCTTCAAGATCATGGAGCTTGACGACAGGTTCGGCTTTCTGGTGCCGGGCGCGCGGGTGGTCGATCTGGGCTGCGCGCCGGGCGGCTGGTGCCAGGTGGCGGTGGCGCGGGTCAACGCGCTGGGTGAACGCGCGGGTGAGCCCGTGGGGCGCGTACTGGGCATCGACCTGCAGGAGGTCGAGCCGATCGCGGGGGCCGAGATCCACCGCCTCGATTTCCTCGACGACGGCGCCGACGACAAGGTCAAGGCGTGGCTCGGCGGCAAGGCCGACGTGGTGATGTCGGACATGGCGGCATCGGCGTCGGGGCACAAGCAGACCGACCATCTGCGCATCGTGGCGCTCTGCGAGGCGGCGGCGGAGTTCGCTTTCGACGTGCTCGACGAGGGCGGCACCTTTGTCGCCAAGGTGCTGGCGGGCGGCGCCGAGGCGGGATTGCAGGCGGTGCTCAAGCAGCGTTTCACAAAGGTCGCCAACGTCAAGCCGCCGGCCTCGCGCGCCGACAGCTCGGAAAAATTCGTGGTTGCAACCGGGTTCAGGGGCGCCTGAACGCTCAGGGCCCGGGCGCACTCTCACGCCCGCCCACCCGAGCGGTCGCGTTCCGGGCCCATCCGGGCAGTCGCGTGCCCGCCGTCGAACCGTTTCCAATTGAACGCGACATCCGCTAATCCGCGCGAGGGCCCGGTGAAAGGCATTGTCAGCCCGCTCGCGGACGGCGCGGCCGGGCAGGGCCGGCGGCGATCTTGAATATGGCGGCTCGCGGCCCATAGTGTGGCGCAGGGCGCATGCGTGCCGCGCGCCGCAACCGGACGGGCCGATGACCGAACGATTTCTCGACGCCGAATCCACGATCCGCCTGACCGTATTTCTCGGCGTGCTGGCGGCGATGATGCTCTGGGAACTCGCCGCCCCGCGCCGCCGGCAGGAGGTTCCGCGCCTGCTGCGCTGGAGCAACAACCTCGCCCTCGTCGTCCTCGACACCGCGATCTTGCGGCTTGCCTTTCCGGTGCTGGCGGTGGGCGTCGCGATGGCGGCCGAGGCCGGGGGCTGGGGCCTCTTCAACGCCCTCGCGCCGCCGGTCTGGGTGGCGGTCGTCCTGTCGGTTCTGCTGCTCGATCTGGCGATCTACCTGCAGCATGTGATGTTTCACGCGGTGCCGGCGCTGTGGCGGCTGCACCGGATGCACCATGCCGATCTGGAATTCGACACCACGACGGGCTTGCGCTTTCACCCGGTCGAGATCCTGTTGTCGATGGTGATCAAGCTCATGGTGGTGGCCGCGCTCGGCGCACCGCCGGTGGCGGTCGTGATCTTCGAGGTGCTGCTCAACGCCACGTCGCTTTTCAACCATGCCAATATCGACCTGCCGCGCCGGGTCGACCGGGTGCTGCGGCTGGTGATGGTGACGCCCGACATGCACCGGGTGCATCATTCGGTCATTCCGGTCGAGACCAACAGCAACTTCGGCTTCAACCTGCCATGGTGGGACCGGCTGCTGGGCACCTACCGCGCGCAGCCTGCCAAGGGGCATCGCGGCATGGAGATCGGGCTCAGGCAGTTCCGCGACCGGCGCGATCTGTGGCTTGACCGGATGCTGGTGCAGCCGCTGCGGGGGCCTGCCTCGGGCGGTGCGCTCGACGGGGGCTGGGGCACTGGCGGCGGGGGAGGGCGACGAGACCGGGACCGGCGGCACACAGCCGCGTCAGGACGCACCCTGATGCCCTGCACCCGCCGCCGTTTCCTCATGATCGCAGCCGCGGCGGCGGCGCTGCCCGGTGCGGCGCGCGGGCAGGCGCAGGCCCATTGGCGCGGCAGAGCGCTGGGGGCCGAGGCATCGGTGACGCTCGCCGGCGTCGATGCCATCGCCGCGCGCCCCGTCGGCGGCGGTCGAGAAGGAGCTTGCCCGGCTCGAACGGGTCTTCAGCCTTGTCGATCCGCAAAGCGCGCTGAGCCGGCTCAACGCGCGCGGCTTTCTCGCCGCGTCGCCCGCCGATCTGGTCGCGGTGATGGTGCTCTCGGACCGGCTCCACCGCGTCACCGGCGGCGCCTTTGATCCCAGCGTGCAGCCGCTCTGGAAGGCGCTCGCGCAGGGCGGCGACGTCGAGGCCGCGCGCGCGCTTGTCGGTTGGGACGGGGTCGACATCGGCGACAACGAGGTGCGACTGGCGCGCCCCGGCATGGCGCTGACGCTCAATGGCATCGCCCAAGGCCACATCACCGACCGCATCGCCGCGCTGCTGCGCGCGCGCGGCTTTGGCGACATCCTCGTCGACATGGGCGAGGTCGCGGGATTTGGCCACGCCCCCGATGGCGGGCCATGGATCGCGGACATCGCGGCTGCCGACGGCCGGATCGTCAGGCGCCTGGGCCTTTCGGACCGGGCGCTCGCGACCTCGGCGCCGGGCGGCACCGTGCTTGCGTCGGGGCAGGCGCATATCCTGTCGGCCGCCGGGCTGGCGCCGCGTCAGGCGCTGGTGGCGGTCTCGGCCGGACGGGCGGCGGTGGCGGACGGGCTGTCGACCGCGCTCTGCCTGCTCGATGCCGGGATGGGTGCGCGCGCGGTGGCGGCGTTCGAGGGCGCCCGCATCGAGGCTCTCGAGCCGGCGTGAGACCGCCGGCGTAACGGTGCGCGACTGCCTCGGACCACTCCCGGACGCCGCCCGAGACCGGCTCGGGCCAGGGCGCCGGTGCGGATGGCCAGGCACTGGCCGTTGTCCCCCGCGGCACCGTTCAGGTTCCCCATTTCGCTTCGAGCGCCTCGATCGCGGCGATGCGCTCGGCCGTCTTGGGGTGGCTCATCAGCCAGGCGGGCGCGGCGCCGGCACGGGCCTGCGTCAGCCTGTCGAGCTTGGAAAACAGGGTTTTCTGCGCTCCGGTTCCGATCCCGGCCTTGGTCAGGAGTGCCGCCGCGTATTCGTCGGCCTCGTATTCGTCGCCCCGCGACAGCCGCGCCGCCAGAAGGGTGGTCAGCGTGTTTGCGATCCAGATGCCGATTCCGGGCAGGATGCGCGACAGCACCATCGCCATTGCCGTGCGCAGCGCGTTCTGGCCGGAAAAGTCGATCATCCGGCGGCGTGCATGGCCGAGCGCCACATGCCCCATCTCGTGGGCGATCACGCTGGCCATCTCCTCGGCGCTGATCTCGCCCTGCTGGAACTTGCGATAGAAACCGCGGGTGATGAAGATGCGCCCGTCGGGATCGGCGAGCCCGTTCACCGGGTCGATCTCGTAGATCATCACGCGGATGCGCGGCAGGTCGAGCGCGCGCGCCAGCCGATCGACCACCCGCTTGAGGTGGGGATCGGCCAGTTCGGTCGAGCGCGCATTGAGCTCGGACCGCGTCCGCCAGACCGAAAAGCGGTACATGACGAGCGCGTAGATGATGGCCAGCAGGATCGGGGTAAACCTCAGCATCACCTGAATATGGCGTGACCGGCGCGGGGCGGCAAGGCGTGCGGGGGCTGGCGGGATTTGTCGGCGGGAAAATCCCCGCGCGGGGGTGGGGCCTTTTGGGTTTGTCGGCCCCGCGCGGGGAACTCTTCAATCAAATTCACTCGTTATCACATGCGACAATCTGTCATCGGAACCGAGCGGGAATAGGGCGCGGGCCGGGTCTTTGAAAGAAGGGGGCATCGCACTTTCGCCCAGGATTCCCCCAAAACGTGTGGCGAGCGCTCACCTTTGCTCCCGAGGGCTGCGCGGGGCGACGTTCGGGGCTGTCCGGGGCGGAGGGACGGCGGGATGGCCAATCCGGAGAACTCAAGGATCCAGAGCGCGTCGCGTCTGATCATATCCAATACCCGTCCCGGCCTTGGGCCGGGACCTTCTTTCGCGATGTCGAGTTCCCGGGTCACCCCCCGGGGCGGGTGGACAACCGATCAGACGCGCCGCGCCCGGCATGAGAAATTGATGCGGGCAGGAATGAGTTGACGCTGGCTCTGATGATATGATCACCCGCCACAGGAAAAGGGGGCGCCCGTGACAGGCGCCCCCGACTGGTCAACCAAAGCGCCTTCACGCTTACTCTCGCATCAGTTCCGGGTTTTCCGCCAGCACCCGCGCCTCGCGCACCTTCAGGGTCGGGCGCACCGGCTTGGAATAGGCGGTCGCATCCTCGCGCAGCTCGGGGGAAGAGCAACAGGATTTCCTCGCGCGCGTCCTCGGCAAAGGCGCCCAGGCCGACATGGCCGGGGTGGAAGCTCTCCGACGGGATGCCCTCGGCGTAGACCAGTTCGTGCTGGTCGAAGAGGATGTGGAAATAGTCCACGTTGCCGCCTTCGAGCTGGAACACGGTCTCGTCGTTGATCAGCGCCTTGGCCGGCACCAGCGCCTCGGAGCGGCCGAACATCAGCTCGACATGCCAGCCGCGCACCAGCATCCGGTGCTGTGGCGAGACGCGCAGGTCGCGGTCGTTGCCCATGGCGCCGCGGCGGATCACCACTGGGGCCAGCCGGCCGGTGGCGGGCACCGAGGTCGAGCCGATCCAGCGGATCTTCTGGAAGCCGTGGTCCATGGTGATGACCTCGTCGCCGACCTCGAGATCCTCCACCGGAACCGAGCCGCGGCGGGTGGCGATCAGGGTGCCGCCCACGAAGCACGGAACGTTGGTGTTGTCATAGGTCAGCGCCGAGCCGGTGACCGCGCCGCCGCTGCCGTCCTGCAGCGTCAGGTCGACATCGCCGATCTGGGCGGAATAATCGGTGCCGCCGATCACTCCGTCGAGACGACCGTCCTCGGCATCGGCGCGCAGCATCTCCAGCTCGCTGGAAAAGCTGCCGCCGGCGGTGTTGACATCGGCCAGCGTGGTGGCGTTGTAAAAGCCGCTGAGATCGACGAAATCGTTGTTGGACTGGTCGCCGTCATTGATCGGCCCGCTGTCGCCGACGCCGAAATCGGTGATCGTGTCGGCGCCGTCGCCGGCAACCTCGACAAAGGTGTCGTTGCCGTCGCCGCCGGTCATCAGATCGTCGCCGGGTCCGCCGATCAGGGTGTCGTCGCCCCGGCCGCCGATCAGCGTGTCGTCACCCTCGCCGCCATCGATGTAGTCGTTGTCGATGCCGCCATCGAGATAGTCGTTGCCGCCCTCACCATAGATCTCGTCGGCGTCGTCCTGGCCATAGACCACATCGTCGCCGTCGCCGGCATAGATCGTGTCCATGCCGTTGTCGGTCACCGAGGTCGGGGCTGGGGGGCCGGTGTCGGCGTCGGTGATGTTGAGTTCGTCCGGATAGCCCGGCCCGAGCCCGCCATAGATGGTGTCGTTGCCGGCGCCCGCCTCGACATAGTCCGAGCCCTCGCCCGAGATGATCAGGTCGTCGCCGTCGCCGGCATAGATCTCGTCGTCGTCGACGCCCGAGTTGATGGTGTCGTTGCCGCCGCCCGAGACGATGGTGTCGGCATCGTCGCCGGTGGTGATCGAATCGTTGCCGTCCCCGGTCGTCACCATGTCGCGGTCGTCATTGGGGTCCCTGTCGGCGGGGAAGAGGCCGGGATAGCCCCGGTCGGGCAGCGCGAAGATGCCGGCTTCCGACGAGGTGTCGATGACGTTGTCGCCCTCGAGATCCTCGACCACGTCCCTGCCGTCGCCGCCATAGATGGTGTCGTTGCCGGGTCCGCCATAGATCGTGTCGTTGCCCGGCCCGCCATAGATGAGGTCGTCGCCGGGTCCGCCGTCGATGACGTCGTCGCCCTCGTTGCCATGGAGCGTGTCGTCGCCGCCCTGGCCGAAGATGGTGTCGTCGCCGGTGCCGCCGTAGATCAGGTCGTCGCCCTCGTCAACCAGCGGGTCGGAGGTATAATCGACATGGCAATTGTCGAAGGACGCGCCCGAGGTGCCGAGATCGACGGTGACGACGACGTCGTCGAAATCGCGGTCGCCCAGGTTGATCCGGTCCTCGAACCCGAGCGTGACCGCGCCGTCGGGGTCCTGCGAGATCAGGCCGGTATGCGGCAGCCCGTCGGAATTGAGCCCGACATTGGCGCCGTAGCCCGAGGAATAGAAGGTGCCCTCGGGGCTGATGATGCCGACGCCGATCACCGCGCCCGGCGGGGCGTCGTAGGTGAAGGTGGTGCCGAGTTCGTCCTTGACGTTGTCGGTCAGCAGTTGCTGGTTGCTGATGGCACCGGTGACGGGGTCGATGGTGTAGACGAAGAGCTGGTTGTCGAACGCGGCTTCGCTCTCGATCACGGTGATGGTGATCGGCGACGTTTCCAGACCATGGTTGCCGTAGATCAGGTCGTCGCCGCCGGCGCCGTAGATGGTGTCGTCGCCGCCGTTGCCGTAGATGGTGTCGTCGCCATCGGTGATCTGATCGCCGCCCCTGGTCGGTGGGGGGATTGGAGTCGTCGTAGCCGAGCCCCATGTTTTCGCTGGTGTTCTCGCCATCGACGATGCCGGGCAGGTTGGTCGGGGCCATGATGCGCTCCTCTTTACCGATGGGCGGCCGGCCGGGTTGCGGCGCGTTACCTTGGTGACGCACCATCGGTATCCGAGCGGGGCGACAAAAACAAACGATACATTCCGTATGTTGAAATCAGTCGCTTATTGTGGCGAGATTCGGAAACATTTGGGGCAGCGCCTGCCGCATTGCCTGCACAGTTTCGACACAATCGCGCTTTCTGAGCCGGGCGGTGCCGCGCGCGAACAGCCGAATCGCCATCGCCTGATCGGCGTCACCGCTGAGCCCGACGCAGAGCGTGCCCAGCGGGCCGTTCCAAAGATGGCGCTGATAGCGCGCCCGGCGGTACCGGTCGAGGAAATCGGGCTCGACACGGGCCCCGCCGCCGGCCGCGCGCAGCGCCCGCGCGGTGATGCGGGTGACCTCGACGGGTTCGAAATGCGCCAGCAGCACCGACACCAGATCGCTGTCGAAGAAATCGGTATCGGGGATCTCGTCCGGCGCGGTGGTCTCGACCAGGTTCGGTTTGCCCTCACGGGGCAGCACCGCGATGTCGCACTGTATCCGCCGGCCCTTGAGCGCCGCATCGACCGCGCTGGAGACCGCGTCGATGCCGGGCGGGCTGAAGAAGGCGCCCTCGGCGCGCGCCCGCATCCCGGCGGTGACGATGACGTGCATCTTGCCCAGCTGGTATCGCACGAAGCCCCGGCCCATCAGCGCGTGAATGGCGCGGTGCACGGCTGTCCGGCTCAGCCCGCTCAGCTCGGTCAGCCGCTGCGGCGAGACCGGGCCATGATCGAGCACCAGCCCCAGCACCCGCAATGCCCGCCCGGCCGAACCGGAAACCGGGGCGGGGACCGGCGGTCGTCGCCGGTGCCTGTCACGGGCCGTCTCCGGATGCCGCGGCCGGGCGCTCGTCGTGCGGGGCCGCGCCGTCATAGGTGCGCTCGGCCGGGCTGGCGGCGGCGATCCCGCGTTGCAAGGTTGCGAGGAATTTCTCCTCGGCCCGGCTGAGGCGGCTGGCGGGATTGGTCACCAGATGGATGTCGACCGCCGGCGGCGCGTCATAGGGCGGCAGGCGCCACAGCGTTCCGGCCTCGATGTCGGCGCGCACGACATGGATCGGCAGCGGCCCGATGCCCAGCCCGCAGACGATCATGCGGCGGACCTCCTCGAGGTGGCTGGACGAGCCGACGACGTTGTGATCGAGCTCGTTGTCGCGGCGAAAGGCGGCCACCGGGCGCAGCGCGTCGTCCATGCTGTCGGTGTCGAACGAGACCGCCGCGCAGCCGCGCAGGTCGCTGACCTTCAGCCCGCGGCGGCCGAAAAGCGGGTGCGGCGGGCCGCAGAAGAACCCGAAATGTTCGCGGTAGATGTGTTCGACCTGCAACCTGGCGGGGCGCCGGTTGAGCAGGCAGATGCCCAGCGGCGCGGTCTTGTCCATGACCCCGCGCAGCACGTCGCGGCTGGTCGCGACGCGGATCTCGAAGGTCACATCGGGAAAGGCGCGGTGGAAATCGGTCAGCGCCCGGTCGAGGATCGGGGTGACGACGTGGCTCGCCAGCAGGATCTGGACATGCCCGGTCAGGTACCGGGTCGCGGCCCGGGTCAGATCACCCAGCCCCGCCACCGTGCCGTAGATATCGGCGCATTCGCGGTAGAGCGCGCGTCCCGCCGCGGTCAGGCGAAAGGCGCCGCCGCCGCGATCTATCAGACGGCCGCCGAGCTGCGCCTCGAGCCGCGCCAGCGCCGCCGAGACCGTGGGCTGGCGGCGCAGCAGCCGCGTCGCGGCGGCGGTGATGCCACCCTCCTCGACGATCACCACGAAGGTGCGCAGCAGGTTCCAGTCGAGGTTGGTGACGAACTTGTCGGTCGCGGCCATCGGTGGGGCATCATTCCTGTCTATGCGCCGGATAGGAATTATCAATTTGGGGGATTTCGGCGCACGCTGCAATAGTCTGCCCGCGAGGCCCCGGCGAAAGAGGGTCGGAACCAACGGGAGAGAAATCGATGACAACCTTCAGATTGCTGACCGCCACCGCGGCCGGCGCGCTCTTGGCGACGGGCGCCATTGCCGCGGACTGCCCCATCAAGATCGGCGGTATCGCGCCGCTCTCGGCCCCCGGCACCGTGGTCGGCGGCGAGGCGATGCGCGAGGCGATGCTGATCGCCGAAGAGGACATCAACGCCGCCGGCGGGGGTGCTGGGCTGCGACATCGAGGTGGTGATCGGCGACTCCGAAGGGCTGCCGGAAAAGGCCACCGCGATCATGGAAAAGCTGATCGCGCAGGACGGCGTCGCCGCCGTGGGCGGAGGCTATCACAGCTCGGTGGGCGTGGCCTCGAAGGACGTGGCTGACGCCCGCGGCGTGCCGGTCGTCTTCGCCGAGACCCGGAACGACACCATCACCGGCGACAAGCAGAAATACATCTTCCGCATCGCGCCGCTGAGTTCGTGGGCCTCGGCGACGATCTGGCAGTTCGCGCTGACGGTGCCCGACGTCAAGAAGGTCGCGATCCTGACCGAGAACACCGATTACGGCATCCCCGCCTCGCAGGAAACCGCGCGCGGGCTCAAGACCGGGGACGTGGAAAGCGTGACCTTCTCGGTCGATATCGGCACCCAGGACTATGCCGGCATCGTCCAGCGCATCAAGGCCGAAAACCCCGACATGATCATCACCCTGGTCACTGGTGAGGCCGCCTACAACTTTACCCAGCAGGCGGCGGATGCCGGTATCGGGCCGCTCGATCTGCCCTTCGTCACCGGCCAGGACGCGCTCGAATCGGGCGCCTACTGGCAGAACGTGCCCGACGGGCAGTACGCCTTTGTCCAACGCATCGGCGTGCCCGAAACCGAGTTCACCGAAAAGGGCCGCGTCTTTGCCGCCAAGTACAAGGAGCGGATGGGCAAGTCGGACGTCGAGGGCTACGCGATGGAAGCCTACGATTCGATTGCGGTGATCGCCCGGGCGATCGAGGAGGCGGGATCGACCGACGGCGACGCCATCGTCGCCGCGCTCGAGGCCATCGACCATGACGGCACGCTGGGGCGCATCTACTTCCCCTACGGCACCAAGAAGGATCCTTCCGAGGACGGCAAGGGCGACGAGTGGTGGCACCAGTGGCCCGATCCGGCGCTGACCATGATCCAGTACCGGGGAAGAGGGCCAGCCCTCGACCTCGGCGGCGATCGTCTTCCCGGACGCCTACAAGACCGCCGAGCCGGTCTTCGTCAACCAGTGACCCGCTGCTGACCTCGCCCGGGCGCCGCCGCCAGCGCCCGGGCGCGCCGACATTTGAGGCCGGGATGCAGACCCGGCTCATCCGGGGACCGATATTGGAATTTCCGCTGCTCTTCTGGAGCGTGCTGATCTGGATGATCTTCTGGGGCGTGGCCGGAAGCATCCTGATCCGGCGCCGCTATCTCGCCCGCGACCTCGACACCTCCAACGCCAGCTTCATCGGCACCATGGCCGGGGCGGCGCTGGGGCCGGTGGGCATCATCGCGATCTGGGCCGGCACACCGCGCGCCTCGGGCTATCTGACCACCGCGCTGGCGCTCTTGGCGGTGCTGATCGTGGCGGTGACCTTCAGCTTTGCCGATCCCGACAACGTCTGCGTCACCTCGGGCGGTTTCGTCGCCAGCCAGGTGGTGAACGGCCTCATCATCGGCATCATCTACGGATTCATGGCGCTGGGGCTGTCGCTGATCTTCTCGATCCTCGGCGTGGTCAGCTTCGCGCACGGCGAATTCTACATGATCGGCGGCATGGTGGTCTACTGGATCACCGAGGTGCTGATGCCGGGGGTCAACCCGCTTATCGGCGTGCTCGGTGCCTGCGCGGTGGCGTTCGTGATCGGCGCCGTCTTCGAGCGGCTGATGCTGACGCCGATGTATCACGGACGCATCGACCGCCCGATCGAATACGGCATCCTCGCGACCTTCGGGCTCGCGTTCACGCTGCAGTACTTCGTCCAGGCCATCGCCGGGGCGAGCCCGGTCAAGGTGCAGCGCTATGTCGAGTTCCCGCGCTGGCGCTTTCCCGCCGATGCCGATCCGGTCTGGATCAAGACCAGCCGCGGCAGCATGACGCTCTTCGAGCAGGTCACCATCTCGAGCCCGCGCCTCAGCGCCGCCGTCACCTGCATCCTGGTGCTGCTGGCGCTGCTCTATTTCATGCACCGCACCTGGACCGGCAAGGCGCTGCGCGCCGTCAGCCAGGACCGCGAGGCCGCCGCCATCGCCGGCATCAGCCCCGACCGGATGAACATGCTGGCCTTCGCGCTCGGCGGAATGATCGCGGCGCTCGCGGGCGCGCTGCTGGTGCAGGCGTTTTCGTGGCTGCCCCAGGTCGGCGCAATCCCGGCGATGCGCTCTTTCGTCATCGTGGTGCTGGGCGGGCTCGGCTCGCTGCCCGGCGCCTTCATCGGCGGCATCATGGTCGGGCTGGTCGAGGCCGCCGGCACCGGCTGCATCCCCGACGCCCAGAAGGCGGCGAGCTATATCCCCGCTTACGGCATGATCGTGCTGACGCTGACGCTGCTCCTGCGCCCGACCGGCATGTTCGGCCGCCGCTTCGCCAGCGGCTCGCACGGGCAGTTCTGAGGGGGATGCGCATGGTGACGGGCATCATCGGCAGCGTGACGCAACCGCCCGGGATAAGGATCGAGGGCAGCGCTGGCCCGCGGGGGGGCGCAAAAGCGCCGCCCCGGGGGGGCGGGCCGGCGCTGCCCGGCGTGCCGCCGGGCGCGATGACATCGAAAGACGGGCCGCGTTCCCGGCCCGCCGTACCGGAGGCGGCGCCATGACCCGCCAGATCCCCAACATTGCCGGCGCGCTCTTTCTGGGGCTGCTGGTGATCTTTCCCCTGATCTACAACGGGGCCGATTACGACTATGTCATGCACATCCTCATCACCGGCTTCTTCTACGCCATCCTGGCTGCGAGCTGGTCGATGCTGTCGGGCTATGCCGGGCAGTTCTCGTTCGGGCACATGGGGTTCATGGCGATCGGCGCCTATACCACCGGGCTGTTCTGCCACTACATCTACCTGTCGCCCGAACCCACCGGGCTTTGTGCGGAAACGCAGCTTTTCGGCCAGTGGCTGGTGGTGGTCAATCCCATCGGGGTGACCTCGACCACGCTCACGCAGGACTGCCTGCGCCAGGCGCTCGAGGCCTGGGGCGGCAGCGTCGAGGTCACGCCCATGCCGGTGCTCCTCGGCATCGTTCTTGGCGCGGTCATGGGCGCGGTTGCCGGGTTTCTGGTCGGCATGCTGGTGCTCAGGCTGCGCGCGGCCTATCTGGCGCTCTTCACGCTGGGGTTTTCGGAAATCCTCAAGGCCACGATCTCGGCCGAGATCGACATCACCCGCGGCCAGGCCGGGCTGGAACTGCCGCCGCTCTATGCCAGCGGCATCACCCTTTTCGGCACGCATTTCGGGCCCACCGACAAGATCCCGCCCTATTACACCATGCTGGCGCTGCTGCTCGTCTGCCTCGTCATCCTCGGCTGGCTGGCGCATTCGCGCTTCGGCCTCTTCGTGCGCGCGCTGCGCGAGGATCAGGACGCCGCCGCCGCGCTGGGCGTGAACACCACCCGCTACAAGGTGCTGGTCTTCACCGTGACCTGCTCGATGGCCGCCGCGGCCGGCGCGGCGCAGGGCCATTACGTGCAGATCATCACCCCCAACATGCTCTTCTTGCTGCAGATGAGCCTCGTCGTGGCAATGGCGGTGATCGGCGGGATCGAGAACTTCGTCGCCGCCGCCATCGGCGCCATCATCCTGCAGGTGGTGCTGGAACTTCTGCGCAACAGCTTCGTCATCGGCGGGGTCGAGATCGACATGACGATCTGGCGGCTGGTCTTTTTCGGGCTCTTGCTGATGATCACGCTCAGGTTCTTCCGCAACGGGCTGATCGCGCCCCTGATCGACCGGTTCCGGCGCCACGGCGTGGCCGAGGAAACCGTGGCCGGGCGCGCCTCCTCGATCACCGGCCCCGATACTGCCCCCGCGGGCGGCCCGCACCGGACGGAGGCACCGGATTGATACATCTCAAGGTCACCAACCTGCACAAGCGCTTTGGCGGCAACCACGTGCTCAAGGGCGTCAGCTTCGAGGTCAACGGCCCCGAACTGATCGGCCTCATCGGTCCCAACGGTGCCGGCAAGACGACGCTGACCAACATCCTCGACGGGGCGATCAAGCCCACCAGCGGCACGGTCTATCTGGGCGAGCGCCGCATCGACCAGTTCCCGCCCTTCGAGGTGGCGCGCGCGGGGCTCGGGCGCACGTTCCAGGTGACGCGCTCGTTCCGGCGGATGACGGTGCTGGAGAACCTCTTCGTGCCGGCGCTGGCGCTCGGGCACGCCCGTGGCCGGGCCGATCTGACCGAGCGCGCGATGGAGGTGCTGGAATTCCTCACCATCGACCATCTGCGCAACGAATACGCGCAGGCACTCTCGGGCGGGCAGCAGAAGCTGCTGGAACTCGGCCGGCTGCTGATGCTCGACCCCGATGTCATCATCCTCGACGAGCCCTTCGCCGGCGTCCACCCCGGGCTGATGGAGGTGATCTATGCCTATATCCGCCGCGTCAACGACGCCGGCAAGGCGATCATCCTGATCAGCCACCAGATGGATCCGATCTTTTCGCTCTGCGGGCGCCTTCTGGTGCTGAACTTCGGCGACCTCATCGCCGACGGCCCGCCCGACGAGGTCAAGAACGACCCCGCGGTGATCGAGGCCTATCTCGGCGCCGAAGAGGAGGAGACGGCATGACCGGGCCCGCCACCGTTCTGGAGATGCGCAACCTCTCGGTGGGGTACTACCGCGATCTCAACATCCTCTGCGATCTCTACATCAAGGCGCGGCAGGGCCAGATCACCACCATCCTCGGCGCCAACGGGGTCGGCAAGTCGACCGCGCTCAAGGCCGCGTTCGGGTTTCTCGCCCCCAACAAGGGCGACATCCTGCTCGAGGGCGCCTCGATCCTCGGCATCCCGCCCGAGGAGAAGATCCTCAAGGGGCTGGCCTACATCCCCCAGCAGCCCGGCGTCTTCAAGGACATGACGGTCGAGGAAAACCTCGAACTGGGCGGCTGGACCTTCCGTCGCGACCGCAAACAGGTGCGCGACAAGATCGAGGCCAATTACCTGCGCTTCCCGGCGCTGCGCGACAAGCGCCGCCAGGTCACCGGCGAGCTTTCGGGCGGCCAGCAGCGCATGGTCGAGATCGGCCGCACGCTGATGTCGGAGCCCAGGATGCTGCTGGTGGACGAGCCCACCGCGGGCCTTTCCAAGCGGCTGGCGGAGGAGGTCTATGCGATGCTGCTCGATCTCGCGCGCATCGACGGGCTGACCATCCTGCTGGTCGACCAGGAAATCCGCCACGCCCTCAAGATCGCCGACTATGTCTACGTGCTGGAACTGGGGCGCAACAAGTTCGAGGGGCCGGCGAGCGAATTCACCGACCTTGAAAAGGCATTCTGGGTCGCCTGAGGCAGGAACGATGACGGCAGCGGGCGAGAGCCATCTCTTCTACCAGTCCCTTGCGCGCCGGCCGCGGCTCGCGCGCGCCGAAGGCGTCTATCTCTGGGACGTGGACGGCAAGCGCTATCTCGACGGCTCGTCGGCCGCGATGGTGTGCAATATCGGCTACTCGAACCCGCGCGTGCTGGCGGCGATGCGCGCCCAGATGGAGATGTCGACCTTCGGCTATCGCCTCCATTTCGAGACCGAGGCGGCCGAGGCGCTGGCGGCGGGGGTGGCGGGGCTGGCGCCCGAGGGGCTCGAGCGGGTCTTCTTCGTCTCCGGCGGGTCCGAGGCGGTGGAGACCGCGATCAAGCTGGCGCGCCAATACGCGCTGGCGCGGGGCGAGGCGCAGCGCTTCAAGGTGATCTCGCGCCACCCCTCCTATCACGGCTCGACGCTCGGCGCGCTGGCGCTGACGGGGTACGCGCCGATGACCGCGCCGTTCGACCCGATGCTGCAAAGGATGCCGAAAATTCCCGCGCCCCGGGCCTATCTCGACGGGCTCGACGCGGGTGACCCCGCCACCGGCCGGCACTATGCCGACATGCTCGAGGCGGCGATCCTGCGCGAGGGCCCCGAGACGGTGCTGGCCTTCATTCACGAGCCGGTGGGCGGCGCCTCGACCGGCTGCCTGGTGCCGCCCGAGGGCTACATGGCGCGCATCCGCGAGATCTGCGACCGTTACGGCGTCCTGCTCATCCATGACGAGGTGCTCTCGGGCGGCGGGCGCACCGGCACCTTCTTCGCCGCCGACACCTGGGGCGTGGCGCCCGACATCGCGGCGCTGTCGAAGGGTTTCGGCGCGGGCTACATGCCGCTCGGCGCAGTGGTGGCGCATGAGCGCGTGGTCGAGGCTGTGATGGGCGCGGGCGGCTTCATCCACGGCTTCACCTATGCCGGCAACCCGCTGGCCTGCGCCGCCGGGCTGGCGGTGATCGACGAGATCGAGCGCCAGGGCCTGATGGCCAACGCGCTCGACATCGGCACCCGGCTGGGCGCCCGGCTGCGCGCGCTGATGAACCGCTATCCGCTCATCGGCGACGTGCGCGGCCTCGGTCTCCTGCAGGCGTTCGAGCTGGTCGCCGACCGGGCGACAATGGCTCCGTTGCCGGCGGAGATGAACGCCCACACGCGTCTGGTCGAGGCCGCCTATGGCGAGGGCCTGATCCTCTATTCCCGCCGCACGCGCGGGGGCATGCGGGCGATCACTTCATCCTCGCGCCGCCGATGATCGCCACCGCGGCCCATGTCGACGAGATCATCGACAAGCTCACCCGCGCGCTCGACCGCTTCATCGCCGATGCGGGGGCTCTGAGATGCGGTCGCAACAGCACTTCCCCCGCCCGCGCCGCCGCGCCCGCGTCACCCGCCGGCCGCCTCCGGCGGGGATATTTTCAAACAGAAGAAGCCCGGGGGCGCGCCCCGATCGTTCATCTTGCTCAAAATACTCCGGGGGAGGCGCGCGCGCAGCGCGCGGCGGGGGCGGCGCCCCCATGCCCGGCGCGGCCCCGGCGTGATGTCGAAGGTCATCATCACCTGCGCCATCACCGGCTCGATCCATACCCCGAGCCTCTCGCCGCATCTGCCCTTTGCCGCGCGCGACATCGAGGATCAGGCGGTGGCGGCCGCCGGGGCCGGCGCCGCGATCCTGCACCTGCACGCGCGCGACCCCGCCGACGGGCGCCCCTCGGCGCGGGCGGAGCACTTCATGGGCTTTCTGCCCGGGATCAAACGGCGCTGCGACGCGGTGGTCAACATCTCGACCGGCGGCAGTGCGGTGATGTCGCTGGACGAGCGGCTGGCGGGTGCGCTGGCGGCGCGCCCCGAGATGTGCTCGCTCAACATGGGAAGCATGAATTTCGCGCTCTACCCGCTCGCCGCGCGCGAACGGGACTGGCGCTTTGGCTGGGAAAAGCCGTTTCTGGAGGGCACCGACGATCTGGTGTTCAAAAACACGCCCCGCGACATCACCCGGATCCTGCGCGAGATGGGCGAGAAGCGCGGCGCGCGTTTCGAGTTTGAATGCTACGACATGGGCCACCTCGCGATGCTGCGCCATTTCGTCGAGACCGGGCGGGTGCGGCCGCCCTATTTCATCCAGTTCGTCTTCGGCGTGCTGGGCGGCATGGCCGCCGAGCCCGATAACCTGCGCCACGTGAAGGCGCTCGCGGACAGCTATTTCGGCACGGATTACATGTTTTCGGCGCTGGCGGCGGGGCGCGCGCAGATGCCTTTCGCCCGGATGGCCGCCGACATGGGCGGGCATGTGCGGGTGGGGCTCGAGGACAGCCTCTATATCGAGCGCGGCGTGCTCGCGGTCTCGAACGCGCAGCAGGTGGAAAAAGGTGCGCGCGCTGGTCGAGGCACAGGGCCGGCAGGTGGCCACCCCGGCCGAGGCGCGCGAGATGCTGGGGCTCAAGGGGGCGGAAAATGTCGGCTTCTGACATCGCTCTGGTTCCGGCCAACACCGCCGCCGGGGCGCGCGCGCTGGACTCTTGCCGGGTCCCGGGTTTTCGTGACGCCACGCACAAGCGCGCCTGGCTGCTGCCGCGCGATGCCTTCCGGATACTCAGGGAGACCTGCGATGAAAGCCTTTCTCGACGAGCGCCAGCGCGCCCACGACCCGAAGCATTTCATGGCCAACGGCACGCGCCTGCCCAACCCCGAGGTGCCCGCAAGGGTCGGCATCCTGCGCGCGGGGGCAGAGGCGGCGGGCGCGCGCTTCGCCGCGCCGAAGGACGCCGGAATGGGGCCGATCGCGGCGCTGCACACATCAGAGTACCTGGCGTTCCTGCGCACCATCCACGCCCGCTGGACACGCATCGAAGGTGCCTCGGACGAGGTCATCCCCAACGTGCACCCTGCCAGCCGTGGCGACAGCTACCCCCGCTCGGCGGTGGGGCAGGCGGGTTATCATCAGGCCGACACCGCCTGTCCGATCTCGGCCGCGACCTGGGAGGCCGCCTACTGGTCGGCACAAACGGCGGTGGCGGGGGCGGACGCGGTGGCGGCGGGCGCGCGCGCGGCCTATGCGCTCTGCCGTCCGCCGGGGCATCACGCCTTTGCCGATCTTGCCGGGGGTTTCTGCTTTCTCAACAATTCGGCCATCGCCGCCGAGCGGCTGCGCATGGCCGGCCTGCGCCCGGCGATCCTCGATGTGGACGTGCATCACGGCAACGGCACGCAGGGCATCTTCTATGCCCGCGGCGACGTGCTGACGGTGTCGATCCACGCCGATCCGGCGCGGTTCTATCCCTTCTTCTGGGGCCACGGACATGAGCGCGGCACCGGCGCGGGGCTCGGCGCCAACCTCAACCTGCCCTTGCCGCGCGGCACCGGCGACGACGACTATCTCGGCACGCTCGGCCGCGCGCTGGACCGGATCGCCGCCTTTGGCGCGGATGTCGTGGTGGTGGCGCTCGGGCTTGACGCCCATGAAGACGACCCGTTCAAGGGGCTGGCCGTGACGACCGGGGGGTTCACACGGATCGCCGCCGCCATCGCCGCGACCGGGCTGCCGGTGCTTTGCGTGCAGGAAGGCGGCTATGTCTCCGAGGCGCTGGGCGCCAATCTCACCGCGTTTCTGACAGGCATCGGGCAAGGGGGCTGACATGGCCGACATCGAATTCCGCACGATCTACATGAAAAAACGGTTTCCGCTGGCGATCAGCCGGGGCGTCATCGAGGGCGCCGAAGCCCTCTTTGTCAGCGTCACCGAGAACGGCGTTACCGGCTGGGGCGAGGTCGCGCCGGGCGCCACCGAAGGGGCGGCCAGCGCGGCCGAGGCCGAGGCGATGCTGACGGAATTCTGCGGGTCCGGCGTGGATACGGACGCGATCCACGACACCTGGGAGCGCGCGCGGGCAGCGGGGGTGGCGCCCTGCGCGATGGCCGGGCTCGACATGGCGCTTTGGGATCTCAAGGCCAAGCGCGCGGGTATGCCGCTTTACCGCCTGCTGGGGCTGGCGCGGCGCGGGGTGCCAAGCTCGCTGACCGTGGGCATCAACCCGCCCGAGGTGGTGCGCGAGCGGGTGCCGATGCTGCTGGAAAGGGGCGCGCGCGCGCTCAAGATCAAGCTCGGCGCGCCGGCGGGGATCGATGCCGACAAGGGGATGTATTCGGCCGTCCTGCAGGCGGTGGGCAGCGCGGATGTGGCGCTCAGGGTCGACGCCAATGGCGGCTGGTCGCCCGAGGACGCGCGCGAGATGATGCGCTGGCTGGCCGAGCGGCGGGCCGAATATGTCGAACAGCCGCTGGTGCGCGGGGCCGAGGACGCGCTGCCGGCGCTCTTTCGCGACCGGCCGCTGCCGATCTTTCTCGATGAAAGCTGCCGCATGGCGTCGGACATTCCCGGTTTCGCCGACCGGGTCGACGGGGTGAACCTCAAGCTGATGAAATGCGGCGGCATCACCGAGGCGCTGAGGATCGTCGCCACCGCCCGCGCGCACGGGCTCAAGACGATGATCGGCTGCATGGGGGAAAGCTCGGTCTCGATCGCCGCCGGGGCGTCACTGGCGGCGCTTTTCGACCATATCGACCTCGATTCCCATCTCAACCTCGACCCCGACCCGGCCGCCGGCGCGCCGTTTCAGGATGGCGTCACGCTGCCCGAGGACCGGCCCGGACACGGAGGCGCGCTGCGCGATGCTTGAGCCCGACCGCAGGATCGCGATCTATGCCGAGGCCACGCTCGGGCTGATCAACGCCAAGATGGCCGAGGGGATCATCCGCTACGGGCGCAACCCGGTGGTCTGCGTGATCGACAGCCACGCCGCCGGAAGGCCGCTCAGTGAGCTGTGCAAGATCGACCGCGACATTCCCATCGTTGCCACGCTCGACGAGGCGCTGGCGATGGGCGCGGAGGTGCTGGTTCTGGGCACCACGCCCTCGGGCGGGCGGGTGCCGCCCGAGTGGATGGCGATGCTGGAGCAGGCGGTGGGCGCGGGGCTCTGTGTCGTCAACGGGCTGCATGACCGGCTGAACGATGTGCTCGGCGCGCGCCTGGCGCCGGGGCAGTGGATCTGGGACATCCGCACGCCGGTGGACGCGATGCCGCCCATCGCCATGGCCCGCGCCGCCGCACTGGCCAACATTCGCGTGGTGATGGTCGGTACCGACATGGCGGTGGGCAAGAAGACCGCGGGGCTCGAAATCTGCCGCGCGCTCGTTGCCTCGGGGCGCGACGCGGTGTTTCTGGCCACCGGCCAGAGCGGTATTGCCATTACCGGCGCGGGCATCCCGCTCGACGCCTTCCGCGTCGATCACGCCGCCGGGGCGGTCGAGCGGCTGGTGCTGGAACATG
Source organism: Roseovarius sp. (assembly GCA_027493545.1). GTDB lineage: Bacteria > Pseudomonadota > Alphaproteobacteria > Rhodobacterales > Rhodobacteraceae > Roseovarius. The sequence continues at coordinate 660,481 of JAOSKR010000002.1, forward strand.
CAGCCCGCGAGGTGCTGATCATCGAGGGGCAGGGCTCGCTCCTGCATCCGGGCAGCACCGCGACGCTGCCCCTGATGCGCGGCAGCTGCGCCAACGCGCTGATCCTGTGCCACCGGGCGCGGATGACGCGGCTCGACACCTCGACCGACATCCGCATCCCGCCGCTGCGCGAGGTGATCGCGCTCAACGAGGCGGTGGCCGTGGCGGCGGGTGCGCTGACGCGCGCGCGGGTGGTCGGTGTCGCGCTCAACACCCGCGATCTGGCCGAAGCCGAGGCGCAGGGCGAGATCGCGGCCGTCGCCGCCGAGACCGGGCTGCCGGTCGCCGACCCGGTGCGCTTTGGTGCCGGGCCGCTGGCCGAGGCGGTGGCCGCGGCGGGGGGCTGAGGGGCTGGCGCGGCATCCGAAACAGCGGCGGTCGGGCGCTGCCGCCGGACCGCCCGCGAAGGGGCGCGTGCGGCGTTTTCGTGCCGGCGCTGTCCCTCTGGAAGCGTGTTGCGTCTGATCATGTCCAATACCCGTCCCGGCCCTGGGCCGGACCTCCTTTCGCGATGGCGGGGCCCCGGGTCACGCCCGGGGCGGGTGGACAACCGATCAGGCGCGACGCGCCCTGGCCACAGCGATTGGCCGCAGGCATTGATTGGCCTTGGACAGACCGGAAAAACTTTCTACGGATGGGGACGCGAAAACTAATGCTTGAGCAACGGTGCCATTGTCGTTGAAACTGGGGCCGACCGCGTTCGCCGCGGCTGCCATCTCAACGACTTGATCAATCCCGGAGGAGATACCGACATGAAATTCCTGACTGCTGCCGCTACCGCACTGGCGCTGAGCGTCTCGGCCACCGCCGTTTCCGCCGCCTGCGACGATGGCGAGATCGTCGTCAAGTTCAGCCACGTCACCAACACCGACAAGCACCCCAAGGGCATCGCCGCCTCGCTGCTGGAAAAGCGCGTGAACGAGGAAATGGACGGCAAGATGTGCATGGAGGTCTACCCCAACTCCACGCTTTACGATGACAACAAGGTGCTCGAGGCGATGCTGCAGGGCGACGTCCAGCTGGCCGCGCCGAGCCTGTCGAAATTCGAGAAATTCACCAAGAAGTTCCGCATCTACGATCTGCCCTTCATGTTCAAGAACATCGACGCGGTCGACGCGTTCCAGTCGTCCGACGCCGGGCAGGCGCTTCTGGACAGCATGCAGCGGCGCGGGCTGCAGGGGCTGGCCTACTGGCACAACGGCATGAAGCAGATGTCGGCCAACAAGCCGCTCCTGGTGCCCTCGGACGCCAGCGGGCTGAAGTTCCGCGTGCAGTCCTCGGACGTGCTGGTCGCGCAGATGGAGGCAATCGGCGGCAGCCCGCAGAAGATGGCCTTCTCCGAGGTCTACGGCGCGCTGCAGCAGGGCGTCGTCGACGGGCAGGAGAACACCTGGTCGAACATCTACGGCAAGAAGTTCTTCGAGGTGCAGGACGGCATCACCGAGACCAACCACGGTGTCATCGACTATCTGGTGGTGGCCAGCGTCGACTGGCTCGACAGTCTCGACCCGGAGGTGCGTGACCAGTTCCTGACCATTGTTCACGAGGTCACCGAGGCCCGGAACAAGGAATCGACCGATGTCAACGAGGGCGCCAAGCAGGCGATCATCGACGCCGGCGGCACCGTGCGCCAGCTGACTGCCGACCAGCGCGCCGAGTGGGTCGAGGCGATGAAGCCGGTCTGGACGCAGTTCACCGACGACGTCGGGCAGGAGAACATCGACGCGGCCCAGGAAATCAACGCCAGCATGTAGGCGACCGAGGTCCGGGTGCGCCGCGCGCGCACCCCGCCGGGCGGGCCCCGCAACGACGCGGCCCGCCCTTTTCCGAAGTATCGCGGGGGACGGGACGGATGATGCACGGGCAAGGCCGCGGGACGGGCCTCGTGGACCGGATCGAGGAGACGGTGATTGCCGTGCTTCTGGGGCTGATGACGGCGATCACCTTCGCCAACGTCGTCGCCCGCTACGTCTTCAACTCCAATATCCTGTGGGCGCTGGAGCTGACGGTCTTCATGTTCGGCTGGCTGGTGCTGTTGGGCGCCTCCTATGCGGTCAAGAAACACAGCCACCTGGGCGTCGACGCGATCATCAACATGACCACGCCGCCGGTGCGCCGGATGCTGGCACTGTTTTCGGTCGCCTGCTGCCTCGTCTTTTCGCTGCTCCTGCTCAAGGGGTCGTGGGATTACTGGGCGCCCTACGGCGAGCTGCCCCCCACTACCGGCCGCTGGTTTCCCACCGGGTTCGATCTCGGTGCCCGCGGACAGGGCTGGTACGAGGTGCAGGACATCCCGATGCCGGACATGCTGCGCTTCATCGAGGGCTGGCTCAACGAGGGCGAGGCATATGAGAAGATCCCCAAGGCAATCCCATACCTGGTGCTGCCGGTTTCGATGCTGCTGCTGATCTTGCGCTTCGGGCAGGCGGCGGTGGCGATCTGGCGCGGCGATCTCGACCGGCTGGTGGCCAGCCACGAGGTCGAGGACGAACTCGAGATGCTGCGTTCGCATTCGCGCAAGAGCGAAGGGGCCGACTGATGGAGGTGGCCCTTCTTTTCGTGATGGTGGTGGGGCTGATGCTCCTCGGGGTGCCGATCGCGGTGTCGCTGGGGCTCAGTTCGACGCTCTTCCTGCTGTGGTTCTCGCAAAGCTCGCTCGGCTCGATCGCGCAGACGCTGTTTTCCGCGTTCGAGGGCCATTTCACCCTGCTGGCGATCCCGTTCTTCATCCTCGCCTCGTCGTTCATGACCACCGGCGGCGTGGCGCAGCGGATCATCCGCTTTTCCATCGCCTGCGTCGGCCATCTGCGTGGCGGGTTGGCCATCGCCGGGGTCTTTGCCTGCATGCTCTTTGCGGCGCTGTCGGGCTCGTCGCCGGCCACGGTGGTGGCGATCGGCTCGATCGTCATCGCCGGCATGCGCCAGGCCGGCTATAGTCGCGATTTCGCCGCCGGGGTGATCTGCAACGCCGGCACGCTGGGCATCCTGATCCCGCCCTCGATCGTGATGGTGGTCTATGCCGCCGCGGTCGAGGTGTCGGTGGGGCGGATGTTCATGGCCGGGGTCATTCCGGGCATCCTCGCCGGTGTCATGCTGATGGTGGCGATCTACGTCATGGCGCGGGTGCGCGACATGCCCAAGGGCGAATGGCGCGGCTGGCGCGAGATCGTGGCCTCGGGGCGCGACGCGGCCTGGGGCCTCTTTCTGATCGTGATCATCCTCGGCGGCATCTATGGCGGCATCTTCACCCCCACCGAAGCCGCGGCGGTGGCCGCCGTCTATGCCTTCCTGATCGCCAGCTTCGTCTACAAGGACATGGGGCCGCTGGCGGCGTCGGATGGCACCAGCATCGCGCTGAGGCGCCGGCCCCTGGCGTTGGTGACGGCGTTCTTCCACCGCGACACCCGCGACACGCTCTTCGAGGCCGGCAAGCTGACGGTGACGCTGATGTTCGTCATCGCCAATGCGCTGATCCTCAAGCATGTGCTGACCGACGAGCAGATCCCCCAGAAGATCGCCAACGCGATGCTGGGCGCGGGGTTCGGGTCGGTGATGTTCCTGATCGTGGTCAACGTGATCCTGCTGATCGGCGGGCAGTTCATGGAGCCCTCGGGCCTGCTGGTGATCGTCGCGCCGCTGGTCTTTCCCATCGCCATCGAACTGGGGATCGACCCGATTCACCTGGGCGTCGTGATGGTGGTGAACATGGAAATCGGGATGATCACGCCGCCGGTGGGGCTCAACCTCTTTGTCACTTCCGGCGTGGCGGGGATGTCGATGATGGCGGTGGTGCGCGCGGCGCTGCCGTTCCTGGCCGTGCTCTTCGTCTTCCTGATCATCATCACCTACGTGCCGTGGATCTCGACGGTGCTGCCCAACACCTTCATGGGGCCGGAGATCATCACCAAATGAGATCGCCCGCACCGGCCCCGGTGCGGGCTGGTGCGGGCGCTCATGCCGGCGGCCGTCTCTGTCGCCCGGATCGGGGTTTGATCGCCAAGTGCCCGGCGTGTGCTGCGTTCTTTTGAATTCATCCCCCGGCCCGCGAGCGGGCCGGGCATGCGCCCGCCGCATGGCGGGCGCATTCGCGCCCACCCGGGCGGGCGCATGCCATCTGGTCGCAGACGAGTGAATCCGCGCCGGTGCAACACGCTAAACCGGCCCGAAATCGCGGCTCTCCCGTCCGGCGGATTTGACTGGAACCCTCAGGCGTCGGCAGCGCCGGAGGCGAGAAGGCGCGCCTCCCAGCCCTTGATCAGCGGCCTTGCGGCGCGCGGGGCCGAATTGCCCGCAAGGTCCGGGAAAAGCTCCAGCAACTCGTTGCGGCTTTGCTCCGACAGCGCATCGAGGGTCATCGGCCCGGGCAGGAAGCTCTCGGTGGCCAGCCCGTCGGCAAAGACGATCTCGTGGCGGTCGAACAGGAAGTGGATGTAGGTGACGCTCTGGACGTCCCAGGCCGGCGCGATGTTCTGGCGGTCGACCAGGTGGCAGGCCGCGATCAGGCATTCGGCCTCGCCGAAATGCAGCTCCGCCCGCCAGCCGCCCACCATCAGCCGGTGCTGCGGCGACAACAGCATGTCGCGGTCGGGCCGGCCCGGCCCCAGCGCGCCGGCGCGCAGCCGGATCGGGCGCAGCCTCGGCGCGGCGGCCAGTTGCCCGGCCCCGAGCGTGACACGGCCCAGCCAGCGGATCGCCTGTGCGCCGTGGCCCAGCGTGGTGACGGTATCGCCCACCGCCAGCGTCTCGACCGGCACGCGCCCGCGCGGGGTGTCGATCAGGGTGCCGGGGGTGAAGCAGGGCACCACCAGATCGTCCACGGGGATGACCGGCTGGCCCGAGTCGCCGGGGCCCTCGTGCGCCGAGATCACGGTCAGCGGCTCGCCCACCGGCGGCCAGCCCTGGGGCGGCCCGATGAAGGCCAGCCCCTCGACGGTCGCGTAGGCGGGCGAGGAGTTGTTGACGTTGAAGCCGATGGCCTCGTAGGTGTTGCCGTCGCTGTCCTGCAGCACGATCCGGTACTCGGCCTCGACCACGGTGTTGTTGGAATAGCGCACACCGTCGATGGTCTGGGAGCCGGCAAGCCGCTGGTCGTCGTCGTTGTCGTCGAAGTTGGTGTCGCTGCCGCGGTCGCGGATCGCCACTTCCAGCCAGTCGTTGTTGTTGAGCGTGATGGTTTCGCCCACCAGATGCGAGCCGTCGCCCTGGGTGATGCCGTCGAGGCTGACCCCGCCACTGACGGTGATGTTGGATTCCTCGAGAATCCAGACCGAATATCGTGCCATGCTGCCTGCTCGCTCAAGCCCGTGTGCCGGGCGTTTATGATTGGAAAGACTTATACATTTCTTGCCGCCGCCGATCAATTACCGGAATTTTCGCGAACCGCGCGGCGTGGCATCCTTATCGCTTTGGGCTTGCACAGGACCGGGGCCGCACCTAGAAGGGCCCCTGATTTTGACCGCCGCGGGCGCCCCCGCGGCCAGATGCGATGGATGAGGACGACATGCAGGTCACCGAGACCCGGAACGAAGGTCTGAGCCGCGCCTACAAGATGGTGCTGACGGCGCAGGAACTGGACGACAAGGTCGTTCAAAAGCTCAAGGAGGCCCAGCCCGAGATCGAGATGAAGGGCTTTCGCAAGGGCAAGGTGCCGCTGCCGCTGCTGAAGAAGCAGTTCGGCTCCCGGGTGCTGGGCGAGGCCATGCAGGAGGCGGTCGATGGCGCCATGAGCGCGCATTTCGTCGAAAGGGCGAACGTCCGGCCGGCGAGCCGCGGGTCAAGATGCTCAACGAGGACTGGAAGGAGGGCGACGACGTCGAGGTCGAGATGGCTTACGAGGCGCTGCCCGAGGTGCCCGACGTCGACTTCAAGGCCGTGAAGCTCGAGCGTCTCATCGCCAAGGCCGATGATGCCGCCGTCGACGAGGCATTGGGAAACCTCGCCGAGAGCGCGCAGAACTTCGCCGACCGGCGCAAGGGCAGCAAGGCCGGGGAGGGCGATCAGGTGGTGATCGACTTCGTCGGCCGGCTCGACGGCGAGCCGTTCGAGGGCGGCAGCGCCGAGGAGTTTCCGCTGGTGCTGGGGTCGGGCAGCTTCATTCCCGGGTTCGAGGATCAGCTGACGGGCGTGAAGGCCGACGAGGAAAAGGTTGTCACCGTGACCTTCCCCGAGGATTACCAGGCCGCGCACCTGGCCGGCAAGGAGGTGGAATTCACCTGCACCGTCAAGGCGGTGAAGGCGCCCGAGCCGGCCACGATCGACGACGAGCTGGCGCAGAAATACGGCGCCGAGAGCCTCGATGCGCTCAAGGAACAGATCCGCGAACGGCTGAACCAGGAATACGCCGGCGCGACGCGGGCGGTGATGAAACGCCAGCTGCTCGATGCGCTCGACGGGATGGTGGATTTCGAGCTGCCCCCCTCGATGGTCGAAGCCGAGGCCAGGCAGATCGCCCACCAGCTGTGGCATGACGAGCATCCCGACGATCACGGCCATGACCACCCCGAGATCGAGCCGACCGAAGAGCACGAGACCCTCGCCCGTCGGCGGGTGCGGCTGGGGCTTTTGCTGGCCGAGACCGGCCAGAAGGCCGAGGTCGAGGTGAGCGACGCCGAGATGACCCAGGCGGTGATGAGCCAGGCGCGCCAGTATCCCGGGCAGGAGCGCGAGTTCTTCGAGTTCGTGCAGCAGAACCCGCAGATGCGCCAGCAGCTGCGCGCACCGATCTTCGAGGACAAGGTGATCGACTATATCCTCGAACTGGCCGAGGTGACCGACCGGGAGGTCGGCAAGGACGACCTGCAAAAGGCGATCGAGGAACTGGACGAGGACTGAGGCGCCATTGCGGCGCCGGACGAGGACCGGCGCCCGGACAGGTGTCACGAAGAGCCAACGGCCGCCGGTTGCTCCGGCGGCCGTTTGCCGAGGGCCCCGGGCCCCGGGGCCGCCGGCCCGGTCGGGCAGGGGGCGCCCGGCAGGCGCGGGCCGGTTGCCAGCCCCGGCCCGGGACGTCATACGGAGTTGCGCTTCGGCGCCTTTGAACACGTGCGCAACATGCAATCGCGCCCGCCCCCGACGGCGGCGTGGCGGCCATCGGAGTTTTTGCTCGCATCGATCCGTGCGCTTTGCTATTGAGCCGCGGCGATGCGGGTGTGGCGAAATTGGTAGACGCACCAGATTTAGGTTCTGGCGCCGCAAGGCGTGGGGGTTCAAGTCCCTCCACCCGCACCACACCCGAGGCCGGCTTGGATAAATTCGGTCACAGGTGGCCTCTCGGTGATGTTGGTCCGACGCCGCCGCGCGGCAGCGCATCCGGTCGCGATCGTGCCTTCCGACTGACCCTCCGACCACGCCAGAGACCGGCCCCGCCGCAACCCCGAACGGGAGATCGTGGTGAACCCTCCGATTTCTGGCGCGCGGCGCGCGATTTTGTGTCCGCGTGCTTGACGGGGCAGGGCGGCCCGCATAAGAAGCGCATCACGTCCGGGGTCGCCCCCGGGCGGGCAGCGGGCGGTTGTAGCTCAGTTGGTTAGAGTACCGGCCTGTCACGCCGGGGGTCGCGGGTTCGAGTCCCGTCAACCGCGCCACCGCTGCCCCGGACCCGTTTCGCGCGGTTGTAGCTCAGTTGGTTAGAGTACCGGCCTGTCACGCCGGGGGTCGCGGGTTCGAGTCCCGTCAACCGCGCCACATTCCCGATTTCCGATTTCGCGTTATCCAGCGGACAAGGACGGCCGTCAGGCCGGACGCGCGGCGTCGAGGAAGGCGGCAATCGCCTCCGCCGTCGCCTCGGGCGCGGTGTCGGGAAAGAAATGCCCGCCCGCGATCGCCGCGGCCCGGATGTCGGTGCATTTCGCGGCCCAGGTCGCCGGCACGTCGAATTCCCGCGCCATCGCCCCCCGCGCCCCGTAAAGCACCGTTGTCGGGCAGGCGACGCGCTGGCCCGGATCGGCGGCGTCATCGGTGAAATCATGGGTCAGCGCGGCGCGGTAGTCGTTGCACATGCCGCGAATCGTCGCCGTGTCGCGCCAGGCGGCGCGGTAGGCGTCGAGCTGGTCCGCGTCGAAATCCTCCAGCCGCGCGCCGCCCCAGCCGAGCAGGCAGGCCTCGAAGAAGAAATCGGGATCGTGCCCGATCAGCGTCTCGGGAAAGGGCGCGGGCTGGGCGAGAAAGAACCAGTGCCAATAGGCCGCCGCGACCTCGCGCCGGAGCGGATCGAGCACCGTATGGGTGGGCACGATGTCCATCACGCAAAGCCGCTCCACCGCCCCGGGCGTGTCGAGCGCCGGGCGATGCGCCACCCGCCCGCCGCGGTCGTGCCCGGCCACGGCAAAGCGCGCGTGTCCCAGTTCGGCCATCAATGCCAGCTGGTCGCGGGCCATCTCGCGAAAGCTGTAATCGGCAACCTGCGCCGGCTTGTCGCTGGCGCCGTAGCCGCGCAGGTCGGGGCAGATCACGGTATGGGTTTGGGCCAGCACCGGGGCGATGCGCGCCCACATCGCCCGGGTCTGGGGAAAGCCGTGCAACAGCAGCAGGGGCGGCCCGGCGCCGCCGATGCTGTAGCCGATCCCGACACCCGCGGGACACGCGGCGCGGTCGTCGAACCCGGGAATGCGCATCGCCCGCGATCCCGCCCGCGCCCCGCCTACCAGCCGATATACTCGGCGAATTCGCCCAGCGAGGTCTCCCAGCGCTCGATCAGGCGCTCGAAGGCCGGGGCCGGCATGCCGTCCATCCCGGCCACGAAATGCACGAGATGGGGGTCATCCTCGTCATCGAGATAGGCCCGGCCGAGAAGCTTGTTTTCGTTCCAGCTGTTGATCGACTTGATGGCCATCCCGTTTTCCATGTCGAAACCGGCGGCGAACATCACGTCCTGACAGGCGCGGTTGTCCTCGCAACCATAGAACACGATCTGGTAGTTCCAGCCCGAGGCGGCGCTCTTGATCAGCGGATCGCCGGCGCTGTCGGTGGTGATCTCGGCCTTGTATCCGCCCTTGAGCAGGGCGGCAGCGATGCTTTCGGGATAGGCGGCGGATACCGACTGTGCCGAGGCCGCCGTGGTGGTGGCAAGCGCCGCCGCGACGAAAATGGACGTGAATTTCAGAGCCACTGGAAAATCCTTTCGAGGAACATACGCCCGCACGGCTGCCGGCAGACGCGCCGACCTTAGGGTCGGCGGCTGAGCGAATCAAGCACCCGCACCCAGCTGCGCATGCCCTTGTGAAAGCTTTCGACGTTGTACTTCTCGTTCGGGGAGTGGATGGCGTCATCCTCCTGCGCAAATCCGATCAGCATCGATTCGAGCCCGAGGATGTCCTTGAAATGGCGCGTCACCGGGATCGAGCCGCCCATGCCGGCAAAGACCGCCTCGCGGCCCCATTCCTCCGAAAGCGCCCGGCGCGCGCGCTCGAATTCGGGGCGCGAGATGTCCATCACCGCGGCCGGAGAGCCGTCGAGATCATTGTCCCGAGGTCACGCGTGCGTCCTGCGGCAGTCGCGCCTCGACATGGGCGCGCACGCGCCGGCGCACGGCGTTGGGGTCCATCTCGCCCACCAGCCGGCAGGTGAACTTGCAATGGGCCTCGGCGGGGATCACCGTCTTGCTGCCGGCGCCCTGATAGCCGCCCCAGAGGCCGTTGATTTCCAGCGTCGGGCGCGCCCATTGCTGTACCAGCGCCGAATAGCCCGCCTCGCCATGGGGCCGGCTGAGGCCGACGGCGCCGAGATAGCTTTCCTCATCAAAACCGCTGTTCTGCCATTGCCGCAGCAACTCGTCGGGCACCTCCTCGACGCCCTCGTAAAAGCCCGCGACCGCCACCCGGCCGGTTTCATCGTGAAAGGAGGCGATGATGCGCGCGATCTCTTTCAGCGGGTTGAGCGCGGGCCCGCCGTAATGGCCCGAATGCAGGTCGATGCGCGGCCCGTGCAGGGTGAAGTCGTCCTTGAGCATGCCGCGGAGTTGCGAGGCGATCGAGGGCACCCCCGGCGCCACCATCGCGGTGTCGCACACCAGTGCCAGATCGGCCGACAGTTCGGCGGCGTTTTCCCGCAGGAACGGGACCAGCGAGGGCGAGCCCGATTCCTCCTCGCCCTCGAAAAAGAAGGTCAGCCGGCAGGGCAGGCGGCCGTGAACCTCGACCCAGGCGCGGCAGGCCTCGACAAACGTCATCAGCTGGCCCTTGTCGTCCGAGGCACCGCGGGCGCGGATCACCCGGCCGTTTTCGGCCGTGTCCTGCAAGACCGGCTCGAACGGGTCGGTGCGCCATTGATCCAGCGGATCGACCGGCTGCACGTCGTAATGGCCGTAAAACAGCAGATGCGGCCCCTCGCCCGGAACATGGCCCACCACCATCGGGCGGCCGGGCGTGTCGCGGCGCTCGGCCGCGATGCCGATGCCTTGCAGGTCGTTCACCAGCCAGTCGGCGGCCTGCCGGCAGGCGTCGGCATGGGCGGGGTCGGTCGAGATCGAGGGGATTCGCAAGAACGCCATCAGGCGCTCGATCGCGGGCTCGAGCTGGTCGTCGATGCGGCTCAGGACGGCGTCTGCGGCCATGTCGGGCTCCTTGCAGGAATGTTATCGTGCGACAAGCTAACAGCCGGGCTGGCACTGTCCAGAAGCTTGACCTAGGTCAATGAGGGGATGCGCGGCAATTTGTACCGTGAGCGGTATCAGGGGGCGGCCCCGTTTGCACAATGGGCGCGGACCCTTTAATGAGGCGCACGACTCCCCCGGGACCCGTCATGGGGCGGTGGGGGCGGTCACGCCGGACCGCGAGAGAGAGACGCCACGCGAGGACGCGGCGGCAAGGACGGCCAAGGAGGGCAAGGACGTGGATTACACCGCCAAGCTGGACGACGCGATCGCCCGCCTGCATGAGGAAGGCCGCTACCGGACCTTCATCGACATCGAGCGCAAGCGCGGGCAGTTTCCCCACGCCACCCGGCGCCGTACCGACGGCACCGAACGGCCGATCACGGTGTGGTGCGGCAACGACTATCTCGGCATGGGTCAGCATCCGGTGGTGCTGGCGGCGATGCACGAGGCGATCGACGCCACCGGCGCCGGATCGGGCGGCACCCGCAACATCTCGGGCACGACGGTCTATCACAAGCGGCTCGAGGCCGAACTCGCCGATCTGCACGGCAAGGAGGCGGCGCTGCTCTTCACCTCGGCCTACATCGCCAACGACGCGACACTGTCGACGCTGCCGAAACTGTTTCCCGGGCTGATCATCTATTCCGATGCGCTCAATCACGCCTCGATGATCGAGGGTGTGCGCCGCAACGGCGGTGCCAAGCGGATCTTCCGTCACAACGATGTCGGGCACCTTCGCGAGCTGATGGCGGCCGACGACCCGGCCGCGCCCAAGCTCATCGCCTTCGAGAGCGTCTATTCGATGGACGGCGATTTCGGCCCCATCGAGGCCATCTGCGACCTGGCCGACGAGTTCGGCGCGCTGAGCTATATCGACGAGGTCCACGCGGTCGGTCTCTATGGCCCCCGCGGCGCCGGCGTGGCCGAACGCGACCGGCTGATGCACCGGCTCGACATTATCAACGGCACCCTGGCCAAGGGCTTTGGCGTGATGGGCGGATATATCGCCGCCAGTGCGAAAATGTGCGACGCCATAAGGTCTTATGCGCCGGGCTTCATCTTTACCACGTCGCTGCCGCCGGCGGTTGCGGCCGGGGCCGCGGCCAGCGTGGCGCATCTCAAGCGCGACCACGCGCGGCGCGAGAAACACCAGACCCAGGCGAAGATCCTCAAGACCCGGCTCAAGGGGATGGGGCTGCCGATGATCGATCACGGCAGCCATATCGTGCCGGTGATCGTGGGCGATCCGGTGCATACCAAGCAGCTTTCCGACATGCTGCTGGAGGGTTACGGCATCTATGTCCAGCCGATCAACTTCCCCACCGTGCCGCGCGGCACCGAACGGCTGCGCTTCACGCCCTCGCCGGTGCATGGCCCCGACGAGATGGACCGGCTGGTGCGCGCCATGGACGAACTATGGAGCCAATGCGCGCTGAATCGTGCCGAATTGACCGGGTGATCCCGGCACGGGTGCAAAAAAAGTTGCGTTATGGTAAGCTCTTGTGAAGAAAAGAGCGGGAACCGAATCAAAAATCGGTTACAGGTGACAGGACGCAAGGGGCAGGGTGCGCATGGCCATACGCCGCTGGAGATCGGCAGATACCCGTGCAGAGACGGACAAGCCGCGCGGGTTTGACGGTTACGATCTGCGGTTGGGCGACGTCATGCGGGGCGAGCGTGCGACGCTGGGCAAATCGCTGCTCGATGTCGAGCGCGAAATCCGCATTCGCGCCACCTATATCGCCGCGATCGAGAACGCCGACCCCGACGCCTTCGACACGCCGGGGTTCATTCCCGGCTACGTGCGCTCCTACGCGCGCTATCTGGGCATGGACCCGGATGACGCCTTTGCCGCGTTCTGCGCCGAATGCGGATTCTCGGTGGCGCATGGCATGTCGGCGGGTGCCTCGGGCAACCGTCAGCCCGCTCCGCGCAAGCGGCGCGCGCAGGGACCGGGCGCCGATCCGCTGATCACTCCGGTGACACCGTTCCTGCCCGCGCGCGAGAGCCTGCTCAGCCGGATCGAGCCCGCTGCCATCGGCTCGGCGGCGGTGCTGCTGACGCTTATCGCCGGCATCGGCTATGGCGGCTGGAGCGTGGTCAACGAAATCCAGCGCGTCCAGGTCGTGCCGGTCGAGAACACGCCCGACGTGCTGACCGATCTCGATCCGCTCGATGGCGCGACATCCGCCGCGGCCGCGATGGCCGAAGACCCCGCCGGGACGACGTCCGGGATCGGCGTCTTTGGCAACGGCGGTGACGGGCTTGACCGGCTCTACCGCCCCGAGGCCCTGGATTTGCCGGTGATGGTGGCGCGCGACGCCCCGATCTCGACCCTCGACCCGTCCGAAATCGGCAGTTTCCGGCCCGGATTGCCTGTGATCTCGGCGAGCGACGAGCGGGCCACCCGCAGCGCCATCGAGACAGCCATCGCCGGGGTGATCGGCGGCGACGATACGGCGACCCCGCCCAAGGTCGTGGCCGATCCGCCGCCCGGCGTGAAGATCGTCGCGGTGCGTCCGGCCTGGGTCCGCGTCAGCGACGCGCGCGGCAGCATCATCTTCGAGGGCATCCTCAACGGCGGCGACACCTACAGCGTGCCCGCCACCGAAGAGCCGCCGACGCTGCGCGTGGGCGAATCGGGGGCGGTCTATTTTCAGGTGGCGGGCAGGCATTTCGGCCCGGTCGGACCCAAGGGTTCGGTCACATCTGGGCTGACACTGGCCGCCGAGGCGCTGACCGCGCGTTACCAGGTGGCCGATATCAGCGATGACCGCGATCTCGAAAGCTACGTCGCCTCGCTGGAACAGGGCGAAACCCGCGATTAGGACGCCGAGGACCGGCCGGCGATTGCCGCGCCGGGCCCGAGGCTCTACATAGGTCGCGCAAGACCCTTCCCAATTTCCGCGGGACCGTTTCCGATGTCGCACAATCCCATCCGCCCCTGGCGCAACATTCACCGCCGCAAGAGCCGCCGGATCATGGTCGGCACCGTACCGGTGGGCGGCGACGCGCCGATCAGCGTCCAGACCATGACCAACACGCTCACCACCGATGTCGCCGCCACCGTGGCGCAGGTGCAGGCGGCGGCCGATGCCGGCGCCGATATCGTGCGCGTCTCGGTGCCCGACGAGGCCAGTTCCCGGGCGCTGCGCGACATCGTGCGCGAGAGCCCGGTGCCGATCGTGGCCGACATCCATTTTCACTACCGCCGCGCCATCGAGGCGGCCGAGGCCGGCGCCGCCTGCCTGCGGATCAACCCCGGCAACATCGGCAGCCCCGACCGGGTGCGCGAGGTGATCGCGGCGGCGCGCGATCACGGGCTTTCGATGCGCATCGGAGTCAATGCCGGCAGCCTGGAAAAGCATCTGCTGGAACGGTACGGCGAACCCTGTCCCGATGCGATGGTCGCCTCGGGGATGGAGCACATGCGGATCCTGCAGGACAACGATTTCCACGACTTCAAGATTTCGGTGAAGGCATCGGACGTGTTCATGGCTGCCGCCGCCTATACCGAACTGGCCGAGCGCTGCGATGCGCCCATTCATCTCGGCATCACCGAGGCCGGCGGGCTGATGTCGGGCACCATCAAGTCGGCGATCGGGCTCGGCAACCTGTTGTGGATGGGTATCGGCGACACCATCCGCGTCAGCCTCTCGGCCGACCCGGTCGAGGAGGTGCGGGTGGGCTTCGAGATTCTCAAGTCGCTGGGGCTGCGCCACCGCGGCGTCAACATCATCTCGTGCCCGTCCTGCGCGCGTCAGGGTTTCGACGTGATCCGCACCGTCGAGGTGCTGGAAAAGCGGCTCGAGCACATCCGGACCCCGATGAGCCTGTCGATCATCGGCTGCGTCGTCAATGGCCCCGGCGAGGCGCTGATGACTGATGTCGGCTTTACCGGCGGCGGCGCCGGCAGCGGCATGGTCTACCGGCCGGCAAGACCAGCCACAAGATGAGCAACGAGCGGATGATCGACCATATTGTCGAGGCGGTCGAGAAGCGCGCCGCCGAGATCGAGGCCGGCGCCTCTGAGCGCCCGGCGGCCGAATAGCGGCGGATCACCGCGCCGCGGCGCAACCCGCTCCAGGTCATTGATTTCGCGCGTGCGAGGGCCCGAATCCGGGTTCCCGCATTCCGGACGCCACAGGTCGGCTGTGTCGGTCCGCGGGGCAGGGAGCCGAGCCGCCCCCGCCGGGGACCGGCGGGCGCACCTCCCTGTATCCGTTCAATCGCAAGCACCCGTCCGCCCCGGGCCTGACCCGGGGCCTCGCCCGGCCGGAAAGAGGGACCTCGGTTCGGGGGCCGGGGCGTGTGATCGGTCTGGCCTGGCGTGACATGCGTTATGGCGTGTTGCGTCTGATTGAAGCACCTGCCCGTCGCGCCAGCGACGGGCACGCGACCGCCCGCTCCAAGGCGGGCGCGTTCCGCGCCCACCCGGGCGGTCGCGTGCCCGCCGTCGAACCGTTTCCAATTGAACGCGACACGTCTAGCCCCTTCGCCGTTTCACGTTTCCGCCCCGCTGCCCCGGGCGGCCGGCGGTCGAGCGGCCCCCCACCGCCGCCGTGCTGGCCTTTTCCACCGCCTGCTGGCGCGCCAGCGGGTTGTCGTGAACCGCGAGGTCCACGGCCTCCAGCCGCCTGACCTCGTCGCGCAGCCTTGCCGCCTCTTCGAATTCGAGGTTTTCGGCGGCCTTGCGCATATCGCTGCGAAGTGCATCAAGATGGGCCTGCAAGTTGGCGCCCACAAGGGGTTTTTCGATCGTTGCCGTGACCCGGCTCATGTCGGTGTCGCCCTGCCAGAGCCCGGCAAGGATGTCCTCGACGTTCTTCCTGACCGTCGTGGGGGTGATGCCGTGCTCCTCGTTGTAGGCGATCTGCTTGGCGCGGCGGCGGTCGGTCTCGCCGATGGCGCGTTCCATGCTGCCGGTGACGCGGTCGGCATACATGATCACCCGGCCTTCGACGTTGCGGGCGGCGCGTCCGATGGTCTGGATGAGCGAGGTTTCCGAGCGCAGGAACCCCTCCTTGTCGGCGTCGAGGATCGCCACCAGCCCGCATTCGGGGATGTCGAGCCCCTCGCGCAGCAGGTTGATGCCGACCAGAACGTCAAAGGCGCCCAGCCGCAGGTCGCGCAATATCTCAATTCTTTCAAGCGTGTCGATGTCGGAATGCATGTAGCGCACGCGGATGCCCTGTTCGTGCAGGTATTCGGTCAGGTCCTCGGCCATGCGCTTGGTGAGCGTCGTCACCAGGGTACGGAAACCGGCGCGGGACACCTGGCGCACCTCGTCGAGCAGGTCGTCGACCTGGGTGTCGACGGGGCGGATTTCGATTGCCGGATCGAGCAGGCCGGTGGGCCGGATCACCTGTTCGGTAAAGACCCCGCCGGTCTGCTCCATCTCCCACGCCGCGGGGGTGGCGGAGACAAACACCGACTGCGGACGCATGGCGTCCCATTCCTCGAACTTGAGGGGCCGGTTGTCCATGCACGACGGCAGGCGGAAGCCGTGTTCGGCCAGGGTGGACTTGCGGCGGAAGTCGCCGCGGTACATGCCGCCGATCTGGGGCACGCTGACATGGGATTCGTCGGCAAAGACGATGGCATGATCGGGGATGAATTCGAAAAGCGTGGGCGGCGGCTCGCCCGGCGCGCGCCCGGTCAGATAGCGCGAATAGTTCTCGATCCCCGAACAGACGCCGGTGGCCTCGAGCATCTCGAGATCGAAACTGGTGCGCTGTTCGAGCCGCTGCGCCTCCAGCAGCTTGCCTTCGCCCACCAGCTGGTCGAGGCGCTGGCGCAATTCCTTGCGGATGTTGACGATGGCCTGCTGCATGGTCGGCTTGGGGGTGACATAGTGCGAATTGGCGTAGATGCGGACGCGGTCCATCGTGGCTGTCTTCTCGCCGGTCAGGGGATCGAATTCCGTAATTGTTTCAAGTTCCTCGCCGAAGAAGCTCAACTTCCACGCGCGATCCTCGAGGTGGGCGGGCCAGATCTCGAGGCTGTCGCCGCGCACGCGGAAACTGCCGCGCTGGAACGCCTGATCGTTGCGCCGGTACTGCTGCGCCACCAGATCGGCCATGATGGCGCGCTGGTTGTAATCGTGGCCGACCTGCAGATCCTGGGTCATGGCGCCGTAGGTCTCGACGCTGCCGATACCGTAGATGCACGACACGGAGGCGACGATGATGACGTCGTCGCGCTCCAAGAGCGCCCGCGTGGCCGAGTGGCGCATGCGGTCGATCTGTTCGTTGATCTGGCTTTCCTTCTCGATGTAGGTATCCGAGCGCGGCACATAAGCTTCGGGCTGGTAGTAGTCGTAATAGCTGACGAAATACTCTACCGCGTTGTCGGGAAAGAAGCCCTTGAACTCGCCATAGAGCTGCGCCGCCAGGGTCTTGTTGGGCGCGAGGATGATGGCCGGGCGCTGGGTCGCCTCGATCACCTTGGCCATGGTGAAGGTCTTGCCGGTGCCGGTGGCGCCCAGCAGCACCTGGTCGCGCTCGCCCGCCTCGATGCCCCCGGTCAGTTCGGTGATGGCCTGCGGCTGGTCGCCCGCCGGGGCGAAGTCGGTGACCATGACGAAGCGCTTGCCGCCCTCGAGCTTGGGCCGCGCCTGCGCGTCGCCGGCGGCGGCGTGCATCTGTGGGACCTGGGTGTCGGAATGGGCATGGGGCATCGGCGATTCCTCGGGTTGTGGACCAGAGTTGATGCCTTTGCCGGCCAGTTCAAGCGGGCGCGGGCGCCGGAGCCGGGAAAACGCCGCCCGCGCACCCGATTTTCGCCCGATTTGCCGCCCATTTTCCGCCCCGTGACCAGGCCCGTGGCCAGCAAGGAGCGCCAGCATGTTCAACGCCTATGCCGTGGGTTTCGTCTGCGTTGCCGCCACCGCCGCGCTGGGGTCGATTACGTCACCCAGGCGCGCCAGGCCGGCGCGCGGCCCGGCGAATTCGCACTCGCCGCCTATGCCGGAACCGTTCCCGCCCGCGTTGCCGGCGCGCTGTCCGCCGCCGACCGGACCCGCCGCCAGGCCAGGTCGGCCCGCGAGTATCTGCCGCAGGCCGCCGCCGGCTGGGAGCGCGGCAAGTGGGAGCGCGACGCCGAGGCCGACGATGCCGCGATGCGCGGCCTGTCCTTTCTGGAACAGCGCGCGCTCAAGGACGCGATCAAGCAGGCGCGCAAGGCCGCCCGCGAAGAGGTCTACGAATATGTGCGCGGCGCCGATGTCGTGCGCCTTTCGGCGCGGTTCGAGCCGCGTCCCGGGGAGGGCGCTCGCCCCGGGCGGGTCACGGCGTTTGTCAGCCCCGAAATCGATCCCGCCGCCGCCCGGCTGGAGGGCTACGACATCGTGCAGGGGGTCTTTTTCTTTCGCCTCGCCGATCCCGCGACCGGCGCCGGCGCCGACCCCGAGGGGCCGGTGATGCTGCAGGCGTGGCTCGGCGACGGGCTGGCCATCGGGGTCTACGCCGATCGCCCGGTCGAGGGTCTGCCGGCGCTGCTTGACGCCATCGACTACGGCGCGCTCAACGCCATGCTCGACGAGCCTGTGGCCCATGTCGGCCGCGATGCCCTGCCCGTGCCCGAGGGCCAGAAGGCGCGGCTTCTCGAACTGGCGGCGGCGGCCCATATGGCCGATCCCGCGGCACTTCCGGCCGCGGCGGACGCGGGCGACGAGGCCGCGTCAATGACGGGTGCCCCGGCCCGTATGGCGGCGGGTGGTGGCGGTCAGGCACTGTCGCCCGCGCGCCCCGCGCCCAAAGACACGGTGTCGCGGCTGACGCCGGGCCAGGCGGGCCAGGCGGGCGGGCAGGGTGGCAATGCCGGACCCAAGCGGCTGACGCTTTCGGGCGGGCGGTCGTGCCTTGGCGCGTCCTCGGGACGTCTTTGCGACTGACAGCCGGCCCGGGGCGTCGGTTTTGCGCCGCTTTGCGTCGGCTGGACCATCCAACTCTTTGCTGAGATGCTAAAACCCGCCGGAGACACGCGCAGGGAGTCGCAGCAGATGAAGACCCAGGTCAAAGCCCTTGTCGTCGGCGGCGGTGCCGTCGGCACCTCGATCGCCTATCATCTGGCCCGGGCGGGCTGGGACGATGTCATGCTGGTGGAACGCGACGAGCTGACCTCGGGCAGCACCTGGCACGCGGCCGGGCTCCTGCCGCTCTTCAACATGTCCTACGCCACCACCCATATCCACAAGTATTCGGTCGACTTCTACAAGACGCTCGAGGCCGAAACCGGCCTCAACGCCGGGTTCTCGGTGGTCGGCAACCTGCGCATGGCCCAGACCCAGGCGCGGATGGACGAGTACATGCTCTATGCCGCCACCGCCGAGACCTGCGACGTGCCCTATGAATGGCTGACGCCCGAGCAGATCAAGGAGCGCTGGCCGCTGATCCGCACCGACGATCTCAAGGGCGCGATCTTTCACCCCACCGACGGCTACATCAACCCCGCCGACGTGACCATGGCGATGGCCAAGGGCGCCCGCCAGCGCGGCGTTCTGATCGAGCGCAAATGGCAGGCCGACGCCTTTGTCTGGCAGGGCGATCACTGGGACGTGACGCTGACCCGGATGGTCGAGAAGGGCGGCAACCTGGTGGCCTCGGACGAGCAGGTCACGGTCAGCGCCGAGCACGTGGTCACCGCCAGCGGCAACCACGCGCAGCGCACCGCGCGGATGCTGGGCATCAAGATCCCGGCGATCCCGGTCGAGCACCAGTTCATCGTCCTCGATCAGGATCCCGCCCTGGTCGAATACCGCGAGGCGGGCGGCGCCGAGCACCCGGTGGTGCGCGACGCCGACGCGCAATCCTATGTCCGCGAAGAGCGCCGCGGCTGGATTCTCGGCGTCTACGAGAAGGGCGCGCCGGCGCGGTTCGAATACGCCGTGCCCGACAGTTTCCGCGCCGATCTCTTTCAGCTCGATCTCGACCGGATCGAAGGGCAGTACCTGGCGATGATCCACCGCCTGCCGTCGTCCGAGGATTGCGGCATCAAGGACGATTTCAACGGCCCGATCTGTTACACGCCCGACGGCAACCCGCTGGTGGGCCCGGCGCCGGGGCTGAGGAACATGTGGCTGGCCGAGGGCTTTTCCTTCGGCATCACCGCCGCCGGCGGCACCGGCTATTACCTGGCGCAGATGATGGTCGAGGGCGAGGCCGAGATCGACATGGCCAGCCTTGACCCCAAGCGTTACGCCTCGACCCGGATGACCACCGAGTTCGCCGCGCGCAAGAACGAGGAGTGCTACAACCACGTCTATGTGCTCCACCACCCCGACGAGGAGCGCGAGGCGTGCCGGCCGCTGAGGACCGCGCCGGCCTATGATCGGCAAAAGGCGCGGGGCGCGCAGTTCGGCTGGGTCAACGGCTGGGAGCGGCCGAACTATTTCGGGCCGCTGGATGCGCCCGGGAGCTTCGACCGTGAGGCCCGCAGCTTTCGCCGCGGCGGCTGGTGGCAATATGCCGTGGCCGAGGCCAAGGCGATCCGCGAGGGCGTGGGCCTGATCGACGCCACCGCATTCGCCAAGCATATCGTCAGGGGCCCCGGCGCGACCGCGTTCCTCGACTGGTTCACCTGCAACAGGCTGCCGAGTGTGGGGCGCATCAACCTGACCTACGCGCTGACCGCCCACGGCACCACCCGCACCGAATACACCATCGTGCGGCTCGGGCAGGACGAGTATTACCTCGTCTCGGCCGGGGCGTGGTCGGAGTACGACGGCGATTACCTGCGCAAGGCGGCCGAGGACCGGATCGGCGATTTCGGCCATGTCGAGATCCAGGACGTTACCACGCAATGGGGCGTCTTCGCCATTGCCGGTCCGAAATCGCGCGACCTGCTGCGCGATGTGATCAAGGACGCCGACCCCGACACGGCGCTTTCCAACAAACGTTTCCCGTGGCTTTCGGCGCGCGCCATCGAGCTCGGGATGTGCCCCGTCAATGCCGTCCGCGTCGCCTATACCGGCGAACTCGGCTGGGAGCTGCACCACCCCATCGAGATGCAGAATTACCTGTTCGACCTGCTCGAGGGGGCGGGCGGGGCGCACGGGATGAAGCTGGTGGGCGCGCGGGCGCAGAACTGGCTGCGACAGGAAAAGAGCTATCGCGCCTTCGGCAACGAACTCGGCCGCGACGCCACGCCGCTCGAGGCCGATCTGCCGCGCTTCGTCGATCTGGAAAAGGACTTTCACGGCAAGGCGAAACTGGTCGAGACCGGCGTGCGCGCGAAATGCTGCACGATGCTGATCGACGGCCCCAATGATGCCGACCCCCGGGGCCGCGAGGCGCTTTATGCGGAGGACGGCACCCGCGTCGGGCGGCTGACATCCGGCGGCTATTCGGTGGCGTTCGGGCAGTCCATCGGCATGGGCTATGTGCGTCCCGACCTTGCCGTCGAGGGCACGAGGCTGAAGGTCAGGATGCTCGATCGGCTCTGGGACGCCACGGTGACCTGCGACAGCCCCTATGACCCGAAAAACGAGGCGATCCGCAAGGATGGGTGAGGGGGATCGGTGCCAAAACAATGGCGGCATCTGGGCCGCTATTCAAACAGACGGGGAACCGGCCAAATGCGGCACTACATCCGCTGCTTTTCGTTGTCGTCGTCGTGCCAATGACGATACCAGTGCGCAACGTACATCGCGGCGGTAAGAAGAACTCCGATGGTTATGATGACTCCAGCAGTGATCGCGACAGATGACATTTCTACTCCTCCGGGTCAATCAGCCCCATTAACATATGTGCCATAACATGCACTGCCAAGGCACCGATCGCAAAGGGCCAAGACACATACTGCCACCAAGAAAGGTCGCTCGCAATGATGAGCGATTTGATCATGTCCGACTCTATCAGATAATTGGTTGACTGCTGACTAACAATTCGTGCGTGTTCAAGAAGCGGTGAGGTCACGGCCAGACCAAACGTTCCGACAGCGGTAATGTTAAGGAACGTCGCGGCCAAGCGAACTCTTTCGTTCCAACGCTTTGCACGGATTCTTTGCTCAGGGGTCATCATGTTAATAGCAGACTTCGGCCGGCGTTCGTTGTGATGATACACCCTGAAGTTGTGGCGACAAGGTCTGATCCCGCATGCCCGGCGATGTCGTACCTCAGAACGCCTCCGGCCGGGCCTCGCGCGCCATGTGGTCGAGCACGGCGTTGACGAATTTCACTTCCCGCCCTTCCGGGTAGAAGCTCCTGGCGATCTCGACATATTCCACGATCGCCACCTTGGGCGGGGTATCGGTGCCCACCATCTCGGCGCCGGCCGCGCGAAAGAGCGCGCGCAGGGTCGGGTCGATGCGGTCGATCTTCCATTTCGCCACGATCGCGCGGTCGGTCATCTGGTCAATCCTGGCCTGCCAGTTCACCGCCTCGTCGACGATCAGGCGAAAGAAATCGGTGTCGCCTTCGGCCATCTCGACGCCATCGTCGATCTCGGCGCCGAAGCGGTGATCGAGGAACTCGCGCGCCACGACGTCCGCGCCCTGGCCGGAGTGCTCCATCTGAAAGAGCGCCTGCACGGCATAAAGCCGCGCCGCCGAGCGCATCCGGCGGCGCATATTGCCGCTGAGGCTGGGGCTCTTGGCGTTCATGTCCGCGCGCGCGCCCGTGGCGTCGTTCCGTCATCCCCGGGCGGGATGTCGCCGGGACCGGGCAGAAAACCCACCTCGGTGCGCCGTCCGCCCCATTGCCGCGCCAGCGCCACCAGGTGCAATGCCGCCGCCGCCGCGCCCGCGCCCTTGTTCATCCGCGCGGGATCGGCGCGGGCGATCGCCTGATCGCGGTTTTCCACCGTCAGGATACCGTTGCCGATGAGCGTACCCTCGAGCCCCAGCAGCATCAGCCCGCGCGAGCTGTCGGCGCAGACGGTCTCGTAATGCGTGGTCTCGCCGCGGATGACGCAGCCCAGCGCGACAAAGCCGTCATGGCGGCGCATGCGGTCGGCCATGGCGATGGCGGTCGGCACCTCCAGCGCGCCGGGCACCTCGACGGTTTCGTGGATGCCGCCCGCGGCCTCGATCTCGGCGCGGGCACCGGCCAGCAGCATGTCGGCGATGTCGCGATAGAAGGGCGCCACCACGATCATCAGCTTCACCTTCTCGTCGAAGGCGGGGCGGGGCAGGGTGTATTCGGTACCGGCCATGATCTAGCCTTCCGGGTTCAGCGGCCGGGTGCCAACGATCGTGATGCCGTAGGCGTCGAGCCCCAGATAGCGGGTGTCGGGGCTGTCGGTCAGCAGGATCAGCTCGCGCAGGCCGATGGTCGACATGATCTGCGCGCCGAGGCCGGTCTGCTTGATGGTGCGCGGCGCGTCGTCCTCGTCGATCTCGCTGGCCAGCGTCGGGCGCGGCTGGCGGAACAGGAACACCGCGCCGCGCCCCTCGCGGGCGATGATCTCCATCGCGCGGGGCAGCTTGCCGGTGGGTCGCCCGGCATCGGCGGAAAGCCCGATCCCCAGAACGTCCTCGAGCGCGTTGAGCGCGTGCGTGCGCGCCAGCACCGGGCGGCCGTCGGTGATGTCGCCCTTGGCCAGGACCACGTGTTCGGTGCCGGTGATCAGGTCGGCATAGATATGCATCCGCCATTCGCCCCCATGCGACGATGTAACCGTCGCGCGCCGGACCTCGCGCACCAGGTTGT
The DNA here is from genome assembly GCA_027493545.1 of Roseovarius sp. GTDB lineage: Bacteria > Pseudomonadota > Alphaproteobacteria > Rhodobacterales > Rhodobacteraceae > Roseovarius. The sequence goes on from JAOSKR010000002.1 coordinate 683,760, forward strand.
CGTGCTTGTGGCGGTAGGCGATCAGATCCGAGATGGTGCCGATCTTCAGCCCGTGGCCGCGCGCGAAGCCGACCAGGTCGGGCAGCCGCGCCATGGTGCCGTCGGCATTCATGATCTCGCAGATCACGCCCGATGGGTTCAGCCCCGCCAGCCGGGCGATGTCGACCGCGGCCTCGGTGTGGCCGGCGCGCACCAGCACGCCGCCACGGCGCGCGCGCAGGGGAAAGACATGGCCCGGGGTGGCGAGATGCGCTTGGGTGTTCTGTTCGTTGATCGCAACCGCGATGGTGCGCGCGCGGTCGGCGGCCGAGATGCCGGTGGTGACCCCTTCGCGGGCCTCGATCGAGACGGTGAAGGCGGTCTCGTGGCGCGAGGAGTTGTTCACGGCCATCATCGGCAGGCCCAGCCGGTCGATGCGCTCGGCGGTCATCGGCAGGCAGATGAGCCCGCGTCCGTGCAGGGCCATGAAATTGATCGCCTCCGGGGTGGCGAATTCGGCGGCAATGACCAGATCGCCCTCGTTCTCGCGATCCTCGTGATCGACCAGGATGAACATCTCGCCGGCCTTCGCGGCGGCGATGATCTGCTCGATCGGCGAAATCGCGCCGGTCAGCGACGATCCGACCGGACCGGGGGTCTCGTAGGCGTGGATTTCCGACATGGATCCCTTCCAAAGCGCGGCAGCACCCTGCCAGATAACGCAGGGGGGCACGATGGCCAGAGCCGATATCGCCCGGGTTTTCGCCGCGCCTGCCGGGTCCGGTCGGGCAATCCTGCGCATGCTGGCTTGAGCGCAGCGCCCCATGTGCTAGAATCCGGCACAACGCGCCCGAGGCGCGCCCGAAAGGAGACCCGCACCATGCCCAGGCTCATCCGCCTCTACATCGTCAACGTCGCCATCGGCTTTGGCATCGCCGGGCTCTTCGTCGGCATGCTGCTGTGGTTCGACGTGGGGCGGCTGTGGCACCTCATCTCGACCTCCGACAAGGGCTGGCTCGCACTTCTGGTGCTGTGGGTGCTCAACGGCATCATCTTTGCCGGCGTCCAGTTCGGCATCGCGGTGATGCGGATGAAGGACGACGACGATGACGACCGGGGAGGGCGGCGCGAGCATCTCCCGCATCCCGAGCCTGTCACCATCCCCGTACCTGTCGAGACCGGCCGCCGCCACCCGTTCTGAGGGGGTCGCGCGCCCGGCGTGTGCTCCGGTCCTTCGCGGCCGCTTTCATCTTTCTGAAAGTACTCAAGCCCGCCTCCGGCCACCCGCGCGCCGCCGGCGGGTGCCGCGTACCCGCTGCCGGGCGTTGCGCCGGGTCTTGGGTGTTTTACTCCGAGTAAAGATAGCAGGGGGCCGACGCGCGCGCCGGGATGCCGGGAAGACCTGCGGCATCGGTGTGACGGGCCCGCACGCAACCGTTTGGTTCTCTCATTCCCGAGGACCTGTGTGAACAGGTGGGCGCCGGATAACCGGACCACGGTCCGGACAGAGCCAGCTCCCTCGGAATTGCTTAAGGCCACCGGAATGCAACCGTTCACGGGAAGGGCAGCACCCGCCACGCCCCCTAACTAGGGGTTGCGCACACGCTCGGCAAGGGGTTGCGTGCGTTCTCTCTTTGTTCATAATTGCGTCCATGACCGCCGTCGCTGAGACCCCGCCCACCCCCGGCCAGTTGCTGGCGCGGGGGGTATGCCGCCACCTGGCAGGGTTCGATTTCGCCTGCGTCGAGGAATTCATGCCCGAGCGCGGTCGCCGGGTTGACGTCATCGCGCTGGGTCCGAAGGGCGAAATCTGGGTGGTCGAATGCAAGTCCTCGCGCGCCGATTTCGCGAGGGACGCGAAATGGCGGGGCTATCTGGACTGGTGCGACCGTTACTTCTGGGCGGTGGATGCCGAATTTCCGGCGGACCTGCTGCCGGCGGAAACCGGCCTCATCCTCGCCGATGGCTATGGGGCCGAAATCCTGCGCATGGCGCCCGAGGCGCGGCTGGCGCCGGCGCGGCGCGCGGCGCTGACCCGGCGGCTGGCGCGGCATGCGGCCCGGCGGCTGCAGGTGCTGCGCGACCCTCGGTCATGATCCGCGCGCCTCGGCGATGCGCGCTGCGGCGGTCAGTTCCCCGGCGATCTCGCGGGCTTCGTCGGGTTCGAAATCCATCGGGATTTCAATGCCGTCGGCCTCGATGTAAAGGCGCACCATGCCGCGGTCGGTCGGGCCGATCCGCAGGTTGGCCTCGATGTCGCGCTCGGTGTTGATGCCCATGACGCCCTCCCGGCAACAGCGCCCTGCTGCTAGCGGGTTCGCCGCGCCTTGGCAAGACGCTACCCGCAAATCCCGCGCCCGCGCGCCCGCAAGCGCGCCCAAGCCTCTTGCGTTCGCCGCCGCCAGAAGTTAAATCGCCGCCCAGTGCCGCCTTAGCTCAGCAGGTTAGAGCGCTTGATTGTGGATCAAGAGGTCCCCCGTTCAAGTCGGGGAGGCGGTACCATCCTTCCTTTTCGCCTATCTCAACCCTGCCGGCACTCCCACAGGTTGTTTTTTCGCGACGCGGTGATAGGCTTTTTTCCGATGCGACGGGGGTAGTTGGCGATGCGGTACTGGCTGAGGGCTCTGGTGACGATCTCGATCCTGCCCGCCTTTGCCCCGGGGGCCGGCGGGACCGAACTCGAGGCGGGTTATCCCGAGTGGATCGCCGAACGCTATTGCGCCGAGAACGCCAACAAGGCCGCCTGCCGGGCATCGCTGAAGCTTTCCGACCTGCTGGGGCAGACCCAAGGCGCCAGCCGGCGGCTCGATCAGGACGGCGATGGCGAAATTGATCAGTGGGCGGTGTCGGCCTCGAACCCGCGCCTGGCGCGCTGCCGCTATCACCACCCCGCGCATCCGGCCCGGGATTTCGACGAGGTGTGCTTCTTTACCGAGCACATCCATATTAGCGCCTTTTTGTGGACGACGCACCGTGTCGGGGTGAAGAACAGCAACGGTTTCGTCCTTGAGTCCAAGGACGAGCACGGCCAGCCGACGGAATATACGGTCAACGAGTACCCGGCGCGCCAGCGGGACTGGCAGGGCGGAACCTGCCTCGAGGTGATCTCCTCGGGCGAGATTTTCTGCCTGGACCCGGTGGCGGCCCCGATGCCGTCGCGTCTGCTCCGCAGGGGCAGGGGCGGAGGCAGGGGCAGGCGGGTCCGACGCTTTGCCGCGTCTACGATCTGGGGCCGGGCGACGGCGTGACGCTCAGCGAGGACGAGCCCTGCGAGCGGGTGCTGCGCGAGCAGGAGAAGGAATACCGCATCACCGAATTCGTCCGGCTCTCGGGCGCGCGCACGGTGGTGGAAAGCCGCAACAGGTTTCTCTATTCGGCGTTTCGCATCGACGGCGCAAAGGCGATGCTGCCGGGCATCCCCGCCTCCGAGGATCGCGCGATGGGCGATTGCACCTTCAACACCGAAACCAGGCGTTATTTCTGCGTCGCGGAGGGGGCGGGCGCGGAGCCCCCGGCCGCCGGTGAGGAGGCGGGCTGGTGCCTGATGCAGAACAACGGCGGGCCCGCGCCCTCGTTGCTCGATCACGGCCCCTGCGTCCGCTCCGGCGGGTGCGCGGTGGGCGAGGCGTCGGGCGAGGAGAGCTGCGAGTACCTATATCGCTGGCAGAACGGGCGCGAAACCCGGACGGGTCGCGTCGAAACAATGGTCTTTCTCGAAGACGACCTGGCCGGGACGGCGGGCGATGGCTGTCTCGACGTTGATGACAAGCTGATCCGGTTTTGCTACTCGCCAACGGTCTTCGATCCCGAAGAGCACTGGACCCTTCAGGACGAGCCGCGCAAGATCGAACACCGGCCTGGCGTTTGCGCGTGGCGCCATCCGGATGGCACGGTGGACCGTGGCGAGTGCGCGCTGCGCACCGAATGCCCCGAGGGCAGTGCCGGGTGCACCGATATGTTCACATGGCGTGACGGGCGCATGACGACGGTCGAGTCGGCCGAGGACATGGCCTTGTCGATCGACGGTGATGCCGTCGACGGGGTCGGGACGTGGTGGCCGGATGCCAACCCCAAATGCGCCACCAGCAAGGCCACGGGCGCCGAGTTCTGCTTCACCACGCAGGAGTGACGGCGAACGCCACGACTCACTCCACCGCGATTTCCTGCCTCAGCGCGCCGGTCTCGGCGTCGTAAATCAGGATGCGGCCGTCTCCTGTCACCACCGCGTACCAGTCCGGCCCGCGGGTGAATGCCGCGGGCACCGCGCCCTCGGGCAGGGCGATGGCGGCGGGCAGGGACAGCGGGTCGGGCGCGCCCGACCCGAAGGCATCCGAGAAACGGATGACAAAGAGCACGACGATGATTATGAAGCCCAGAACCATCGTCACGGTCAGCACCGTCACCAGGATGCGCAGATATTTCACCGTACCGGCATCGACCGGCTGAGGCGCGGGGTCTTGCGTCATGGGCTCTGCCCCTCTCTCCTTCCGGATCGCGGCGGCGCCGCCGTCGCGCCTTGATAAGGCGCTTTCGCGCGATGTGCCAGAGCAGGCGGCGCTGTCGCGAACGCGGCTGGCGCGGCTTGTCGCCGGGGGCCATGTGCGCGTCAACGGCGTGGTCGCCACCGATGCCCGCGCCCGCGTCGCCGAGGGCGATCTGGTCGAGATCGAGGTGCCCGAGGCGGCCGGGGTCGCCACGCGGCCGCAGGAGATCGCGCTCGACATCCTTTTCGAGGACGCCGATCTGATCGTCATTGACAAGCCCGCCGGCATGGTCGTGCATCCCGCCCCGGGCAGCCCCGATGGCACCCTGGTCAACGCGCTTCTGGCGCATTGCGGCGACACCCTTTCGGGGGTGGGCGGCGAGCGCCGTCCCGGCATCGTGCACCGGATCGACAAGGACACCTCGGGCCTGGTGGTGGTGGCCAAGACCGACCGCGCCCATCACGGGCTGGCGCGCCAGTTCGAGGCCCACAGCACCGAGCGCGCCTATCTGGCGGTTGTCCACGGCTGCCCCGACGCCGGCGACCCGCGCCTGCGGGGCGTGCGCGGCGCGTCGTTCGGGCCGGACGGCGTGCTGACCCTCACCACCGGGCTCGCCCGCCACCGCACCGACCGCCAGCGCCAGGCGGTGGTGTTCGGTACCGGTCGGCGCGCGGTGACGCGGGTGCGGGTGCTGGAACGCTTCGGCGCGCCCCTGCGCCGCGGCGCTGGTGGAATGCCGGCTCGAGACCGGGCGCACCCACCAGATCCGGGCGCACATGGCCCATGCCGGACACGGGCTGGTGGGCGATCCGGTCTATGGCGGCCGCCGCCGGGTGGTGCCCGCGGGCGCCCTCGGTGACGCGGCCCGCGCGGCTGTTGCGGGCTTCGCGCGCCAGGCCCTGCACGCCGCCACGCTGGGTTTCGATCACCCCGCGACCGGCGAACCCTTCGGTTTGAAGCCCCGCCGCCCGCGGATTTCGCGGCCCTTCTGGCGGCGCTTCGCGGCGGTCAGCCGGGCCCGGAACGCACGCTTTCGTGAGATCAAAAGTTTCGCCCGGCAACCCGGGTCTGCGCCACTTGAAATCGCGACCTGAGCGCCCTAGATTGATGTTAATGAAATAAACATTGGCACAGGCCAAAAGCCGATCAAGCCAATCAGGCCAATACGGAGGGATGGAAACCTTGAGCAACTACGCAAATCTTCCCGCCCCGACGCCCGAGGGCGGACTCAATCGCTATCTTCAGGATATCCGCAAGTTCCCGCTGCTGGAGCCCGAAGAGGAATACATGCTGGCCAAGCGCTGGGTCGAACAGCAGGATACCGAGGCCGCGCATCGCATGGTCACCAGCCATCTGCGGCTGGCGGCCAAGATCGCGATGGGCTATCGCGGCTACGGGCTGCCCCAGGCCGAGGTGATTTCCGAGGCCAATGTCGGGCTGATGCAGGCGGTCAAGCGGTTCGACCCCGAAAGGGGGTTTCGCCTTGCCACCTATGCGATGTGGTGGATCCGCGCCAGCATCCAGGAATACATCCTGCGCAGCTGGTCGATGGTCAAGCTCGGCACCACCAGCGCGCAGAAAAAGCTCTTCTTCAACCTGCGCAAGGCCAAGGCCCGCATCGGCGCGCTCGAAGACGGCGACATGCACCCCGACAACGTCGCCCGGATCGCCCATGATCTGGGTGTCACCGAGGCCGAGGTGATCTCGATGAACCGGCGGATGTCGGGGGCGACGCCTCGCTCAACGCCACCATCGGCAGCGAGGACGGCGCCGCGACCGAGTGGCAGGACTGGCTGGAGGACGAAACCGCCGACCAGGCTGCCGATTACGAGCACCGGGACGAACTGGAGGCGCGGCGCGAACTGCTGGCCGCGGCGATGGAGGTGCTCAACGATCGCGAGCGCGACATCCTCACCCAGCGTCGTCTGGGCGACCGGCCGGTGACGCTCGAGGAACTCTCGGGCCAGTACGACGTCAGCCGCGAGCGCATCCGCCAGATCGAGGTGCGCGCCTTCGAAAAGCTGCAAGAGCGCATGCGCGCGCTGGCACAGGAAAAAGGCATGCTGCCGGTGGCGTGACGACGGGCTTGGAGCCGGCATCGCTTTGATCTAGCCTTTGCTGGCAATAGCCGGAGACGCGCACGCCATGTCAGATGATTCCGTTCCCGCCGCCGCGGCCCCGGCATTCCGCCGACCGGGCCGGGCGGCGGTCGTGCTGCTCCTCGCGGCGCTGCTGGTGGCCTGCGCGCCGCGCAACGCCTTTCAGTTCGCCGCACCGAGCCCCGAGGCGCATATCGAACGGATCTACATCGCCACCGAGCACGACCTTGGCGATCTCGGCCCGAGCTTCGGCAAGCAGCGCCTGCGGGGGCTGCGATACCTCCATCTCGACGTCTCGATCCCGCCGACCCACCGAATGGGCGAAATCGAATGGCCCAAGGGCAGCCCGGACGCCGCGACCGACTTCGTGGTCACCGGCAGCCATGTCTATCGCGATGCCAGAGGCATGATCGGAGCGATGAAGCGGCACACACCCGGCAACGAGACGGTGGTTTTCGTGCACGGCTACAACAACACCTTTTCCGACGCGGTCTACCGCTTTGCCCAGATTCGCACCGATTTCGGGGTCACGGGGCCCGGGGTTCTCTATTCCTGGCCCTCGGCCGGCGATCCGCGCGGTTATGCCTACGACCGCGACAGCGTGCTCAATTCGCGCGACGACTTCGAGTCGGCGCTCGAGGCGCTGACGGCGGGGCCGGGGGAACGGGTCCTGCTGCTCGCGCATTCGATGGGCGCGCATCTGGTGATGGAGACGCTGCGCCAGGCCGCTCTCTCGGGCAACCGCCGTGTGCTCGACCGGATCAGCGGCGTGGTCCTGATGTCGCCGGACATCGACCCCGACCTCTTTCGCAGCCAGGCCGAGGCCATCGGACGGCTGCCGCAGCCGTTCCTGATCTTCGTGTCGCGCGCCGACCGGGCGCTGACACTGTCGGGGCTGCTCACCGGGCGCAAGCCGCGGCTCGGGGTGATCGAGGGGCCCGAACAGATCCAGGGCGTCCAGGGCGTCCAGGTCATCGACTTTACCGCGCTCGGCGCCGCCGAAAACGGGCTGGGACACTCCGTGCCGGTGACCTCGCCGGTGGCGATCCGGGTGCTGCGCGGCATGATGGCCCAGGCCCGGCGCGGGGCCGACGCGTTCGGCGACTTTCTGGTGCTCGACGCCGAGCTTTGAGACCGAGGGAGGCATGAGATGGCAACCGGATGGGCGCGCGACGGCGCGGTTCACGAACAGATAGAGGCGTCGATCGAGGATGAGCTGGCCCGCCTCAAGGCCCGGCAGGCGCCGAGCGGCGAAAGCCTCAGCCACTGCGCGGAATGCGATGAGGCGATCCCCGAGGCGCGCCGCCGTGCGCTGCCCGGAGTGAAGCTCTGCATCGACTGCCAGCAGGAACGCGACAGTCAGGTCGCGCCGCGCGGCGGCATCAACCGCCGCGGCAGCAAGGACAGCCAGATGAAATGAGCCGCCCGCGGCCGGCGGGGCAGGTGGCGTTGACTGGCCGTCATTCGCAGCGCTCCGGGCGGGACGTTTCATAGGGCATGTCGCGTCTGATCATGTCCAATACCCGTCCCGGCCCTGGGCCGGGAGCTCCTTTCGCGATGGCGAGGCCCCGGGTCACGCCCGGGGCGGGCAGACAACCGATCAGATGCATCGCGCCCTGAAGTGCCCGGACGCTAAACGACGACGACGCGCAAATCACCTTGCACCGAAGAACCGAATGCCCGGATATTGCAGAGGCATGCTGCTGGACGGCACGTCAAGAAGATGTTCCAAGCATGCGTCTTTGCTAAGGAATTTCCGGTCGAACTGGCGATTGTTCGCGGCTTTCATGGCCGCGGCGGTGATGCACCGCATTCCTCAATAGTTAACATAATATATATTATACGACTTTCGGATGGACCGTGACAGGGCCGGATGCACCGGCCCTGCCCCCGGCTGCGATCAGAAAAACGCCTGCAATCCGGTCTGGGCCCGGCCCAGGATCAGCGCGTGAACGTCATGGGTGCCCTCGTAGGTGTTCACGGTCTCGAGGTTGATCATGTGCCGGATGACCTGGAATTCGCCGGAGATGCCGTTGCCGCCGTGCATGTCGCGCGCCATGCGCGCGATATCCAGCGCCTTGCCGCAGTTGTTGCGCTTGATCAGGCTGATCATCTCGGGCGCGGCGCTGGCCTCGTCCATCAGCCGGCCCACCCGCAGCGCCGCCTGCATCCCCAGCGAGATTTCGGTCTGCATGTCGGCCAGCTTCTTTTGATAGAGTTGCGTGTTGGCCAGCGGCCGGCCGAACTGGTGGCGGTCGAGACCGTATTGCCGCGCCGCGTGCCAGCAGAACTCGGCCGCGCCCATCACCCCCCAGGCGATGCCGTAGCGTGCCCGGTTGAGACAGCCGAACGGCCCCTTGAGCCCCTCGACATTGGGCAAAAGCGCGTCCTCGCCCACTTCGACGCCGTCCATCACGATTTCGCCGGTGATCGAGGCGCGCAGGCTCAGCTTGCCCTCGATCTTCGGCGCCGAGAGCCCCTTGAGCCCCTTGTCCAGCACGAAGCCGCGGATCTTGCCGTCATGGGCCTCGGACTTGGCCCAGACCACGAAGACGTCGGCGATCGGGCTGTTGGAAATCCATGTCTTCGAGCCGGTCAGCCGATAGCCGCCCTCGGTTTTGACGGCGCGCGTCTTCATGCCGGCGGGGTCCGAGCCCGCGTCCGGCTCGGTCAGCCCGAAACAGCCAATGAGCTCGCCCGTGGCCAGCCGCGGCAGGTATTTTTCGCGCTGCGCCTCGCTGCCATAGGCGTGGATCGGGTACATCACCGGGCTCGACTGCACGCTCATCATGCTGCGATAGCCCGAATCGATGCGCTCGATCTCGCGCGCGACGAGGCCATAGCTCACATATCCCGCGCCCAGCCCGCCATATTCCTCGGGGATAGTGGTGCCCAAAAGCCCCATCTGCCCCATCTCGCGGAACAGGCCCGGATCGCTGGTCTCTTCCTCGTAGGCCCGCCCGACCCGTGGCGCCAGCACCTCCGCGGCAAAGCTGCGGGCGCTTTGCGCAATCATGCGTTCATCCTCTTCCAACTGTTTTTGCAGGAAAAACGGGTCTTCCCAGTCGAAAGAGCCGAGGCCGGGCCGGTCCTTGGCACGAAGGGTCGGGGTGTCGAGGCTCATGGCGTCACTCCTTATGCGGATCGCTCAAATCTGTTGCACTATAATGCCGGCTGCGGCAGGAAAACAGCGAGAATTCCGCAACAACGCATGAGTGAACCGCATAGATGCCCCCTGCCCCGCGCCGCTTCCTGCCCGCCACCGCCAGCCTGCGCGCGCTCGAGGCGCTGGACCGGCTCGGCAGCGCAACCGCCGCCGCCGCCGAGCTGAACCTCACCCAGGGCGCGGTCAGCCGGCAGCTGAAATCGCTCGAGGATCAGCTGGGCGTGGCCCTGGTGCTGCGTCAGGGGCGCCGGCTGACGCTCACTCCCGAGGCCGCCGACTATGCCGCCTCGGTCCGCGAGGCGCTGCAGACCATCACCCGGGCGTCGCTGCGGCTGACGGTGAACCCCGCCGGCGGGGCGCTTGCCCTGGCGATCCTGCCCACCTTCGGGATGCGCTGGCTGGTCCCGCGCCTGCCCGATTTCGCCCGCCGCCACCCGGAGGTGGCGATCAACCTCACAACCCGGATGCGCCCGTTCAGCTTCGCCTCCGAACCGTTTGATGCCGCGATATTTTTCGGTGACGGCTCCTGGCCCGGAACGGGCATGATGAAGCTTCGGGACGAGTCACTGGTGGCGGTCGCGGCGCCCTCGCTGCTTGAAAGGGCCGCGCCGCGCGCGCCGCGCGACCTGCTGCGCCTGCCGCTCCTGCACATCGAGACCAGGCCGCGGGCCTGGGCGGGCTGGTTTGCCGCCCACGGGGTCGCGGTCGAGGCGGTGGCCGGCGCCGTCTACGACCAGTACGCCACCATCACTCAGGCGGCGCTGCACGGGCTGGGGGTGGCGCTGCTGCCCGATTACCTGACCGATCAGGACCTGGCCACCGGCCGGCTGCGCCGCGCCTGGGGCGGGCCGACGCCGCTGCCGGGCGCCTACTACCTGGTCTGGCCCGAGGCGCGGGCCCGTCACGGCGCGCTCGCAGCCTTTCGCGACTGGCTGGCGACCCAGACCGGGGATGACGACCGCCTGCCGCGGTAACCGGCTCGCCCGGGATTCAGACCGGCAGTTCAGACCGGCGTCAGGGATCCGCGAAACCGGCGCATGTTGTCCTGGTAGTGGCGCGCGCTCTGGCGCAAACCCTCGATGGCGGCGGCGTCAAGGCTGCGCACCACCCGCCCCGGCGCCCCCATCACCAGGCTGCCGGGCGGGATTTCCTTGCCCTCGGTCACCAGCGCCCCGGCCCCGATCAGGCAGTTCTCGCCAATCACTGCGCCGTTGAGCACCGTCGCGCCCATGCCGATCAGCACGTTCGCCCCCAGCCGGCAGCCGTGCAGCATCGCCTTGTGGCCGATGGTGCAGCCGGGACCGATGGTCAGCGGATAGCCCATATCGGTGTGCAGCACGCAGTTTTCCTGGATGTTGCTGCCCGCGCCCACGACGAGCGGCTCGTTGTCGCCCCTCAGCGTCGCGCCGAACCAGATCGAGACACCCGCCTCCAGCACCACCTTGCCGATCACGTTGGCATCGGGCGCGACCCAGGTATCGGTGTCGATTTCGGGGGTCTGCCCCTGCAAGTCGTATATCGTCATTTGCGTTCCTCGAATTCCTCGTGCAGGCGCTTGACATGGGCGTTCAGCCCCGGCTGCTGCACCCGCCTGAGCCGCGTGGCGCTGACGATGGCCGTCAGCCGCGCGAAGGTTTCCTCCAGGTCGTCGTTGATCAGCACGAAGTCGTATTCCGCCCAGTGACTGATCTCGTCCCAGCTCTTCTTCATCCGCCGCGCGATCACCTCCGGGGTGTCCTGGCCGCGCATCTCGAGCCGCCGGCGCAGCTCGGCGATCGAGGGCGGCAGGATGAAGACCGAGAGCGCATGGGCTCCGAGCGCCGAGTTCTGGATCTGCTGCGCGCCCTGCCAGTCGATATCGAACAGCACGTCGCGCCCTTCCTCGATCGCCGCCTCGACCGGCGCCCGGGGCGACCCGTAGAAATGGCCGAAGACATGAGCATGCTCCAGCATGTCCCCCCCGGCCACCTGGCGCTTGAACGCCGCCTCGCTCAGGAAACGGTAATCGCGCCCGTCGACCTCGTCCGCGCGCGGCGCCCGGGTGGTGGCCGAGACCGAGAACGAGATGCTGCCGTCCCAGTCGCGCAGCCGCCGCGACAGCGTCGACTTGCCCGCCCCCGAGGGCGACGACAGGATGATCAGCAGCCCCCGCCGCCCGCTCATCGCACCCTCCCGCCCGCTTCATCTTGCCGCAAGTACTCCGGGGGAGTCCCGGACCTTGTCCGGGACGGGGGCAGCGCCCCCTGCCCCGCGGCCACCATCCGGCGCTTTCGCTCACTCGACATTCTGCACCTGCTCGCGCATCCGGTCGATCACCGTCTTCAGTTCCAGCCCCAGCCCGGTGAGCGCCGCGTTCTGCGCCTTGGAACACAGCGTGTTGGCCTCGCGGTTGAATTCCTGCATCAGGAAATCAAGCTTGCGGCCCACCGGGCTGCCCGCCGCCAGCAGATCGCGGGCGGCGCCGACATGGGCGCGCAGGCGGTCGATCTCCTCGGTCACGTCGAGCCTGACCGCGATCAGCGCGAGTTCCTGGGCGATTCGGGTCTCGTCGGCCTGTGCGGCGTCCATCACCCGCGCGAGAGCTGCGCGGAACGCGGCTTCGGTCTCGGGCCGGCGCGCCTCGGCGGCTTCGGCCGCGGCGTCGGTCAGCCGCGCGATCTCGTCGAGCTGGTCCGCCAGCACCCCGGTCAGCGCGCGCCCCTCGGCCTCGCGCATCCCCAGGAACGCCGCCAGCACCACCTCGACGTCCGCGATCAGCACCGGCGCGAGCGCCGCGGCGCCCGCGTCCTCGGCCGGGACGTCAAAAACCCCGCGCAGGGCCAGCAGGTCGACCGCCGTCGCCGGGGCAAGCGCCACGTTGCGCGCCGCCGCCCGCGCCTCGACCGCCTCGAGCGCGCCGAGCGCATCCTCCAGCCGCGCGGCATTCACCGCCAGCGCGCCGGCGCCCTCGTCGCGCGCGATCTTGAGCGTCAGGCTGACATTGCCGCGCTCCAGCGCCTGCGCGAGCCGCGTCCTCAGCGCCGGCTCGAGCCCCTCGATCCAGTCGGGAACCCGCAGCCGCAGGTCGAGCCCCTTGCCGTTGACGCTGCGCAGTTCCCAGCTCCAGGAAAATCCCTCGCCGGTGCCACGGGCGGTGGCGAACCCCGTCATCGATCTCAGCACGCCCGTCCTCCTGCGCCCATGTCCCCCGTGTCCCGGGCGCAATGCCCGCCACCGGCCCGTCCTAGTCCCTCGCCGACCCGAGGGCAAGCGTGGCGGCGGGTTAACCAACCGTGCGCAATCTCCGGGCATTCATCCCAAAAACGTGTCAAATTGTCATCGAATTGACGCCGGCCACGGGTTGCGACGCACGACCCGCCGTCCGGCACCGGGAGAAGGCACCGATGACCGACCTTGTCGATCCGGCCGCCACAATCACGCCGATCCGAGGATGCCGGGCTGAACGCCCTGTTCGCCTATTGGCGCGGCCTTTGCCGGGGGGCGGTGCCGCCCCGGCGCTCGCAGATCGACCCGCGGCGGATCGAGGCGGTGCTGCCCGACGCCTTCATCGTGGAAAGGATCGCGCCGGGTCTGGCGCGGTTCCGGGTCGCGGGCGCGCACCTGGCCGGGCTGATGGGGATGGATGTGCGCGGCATGCCGCTGAGCTGCCTGATCCGGCCGCCGGCGCGCGAGGGCTTTGCCGCCGCGCTGGCGCGGCTCTTCGAGGAACCGGCGACGCTCGATCTGCGACTCGTCTCGCCCGGCGGGCCGGGGTGCGCGGAGTTGACGGGGCGGATGCTGCTCTTGCCGCTGCAAAGCGATCTCGGCGACGTCAGCCGGGCTCTGGGCTGCCTCGTCAGCGGCCCCGGCCGGCCGGGGCGAGCGCCGCGCCGGTTCGACCTGTCGCGCCTTGTGGCGACGCCGCTCGGCACCGGTCTCGCCGCCGCTCCCGAACACGCCCCGCCGGCGCGTCCGGCGCTGGCCGGCGAGCGCCCGTGGCTGCGCCTGGCGGCAAGCGACGGCGCCCGGCTGCCGGGCTGAGCGCGCCGTTGCCGCGCCTCAGCCGGTGCGGGCCTCGCCGGCGCGGGCCGCGCGCAGGCCCGACAGCTCTTCGGCCACCAGGAAGGCCAGTTCCAGCGACTGCGAGGCGTTGAGCCGAGGATCGCAGGCGGTGTGGTAGCGGTCGGAGAGGTTTTTCTCGAGCACCGCATGCACGCCGCCGGTGCATTCGGTCACGTCCTGGCCGGTCATCTCGAAATGCACGCCGCCGGGGATGGTGCCCTCGGTGCGGTGGATGGCAAAGAACTCCTGCACCTCGCGCAGCACCGCGTCAAAGGGGCGGGTCTTGAACCCGCTCGCCGACTTGATGGTGTTGCCGTGCATCGGGTCGCACACCCAGACCACGTTCGCGCCCTCCTCGCGCACGGTCCTGATCAGGCGCGGCAGATGCTCGCCCACCTTGCCGGCGCCGAACCGCGCGATCAGCGTCAGCCGCCCGGCCTCGTTTTCCGGGTTGAGCCGCGCCATGAGGCGCTTGAGGTCGTCGGTGTTCATGGTCGGGCCGCATTTCAGCCCGATCGGATTGAGCACGCCGCGGCAGAACTCGACATGGGCACCGTCGGGCTGGCGCGTGCGGTCGCCGATCCACAGCATGTGGCCCGAGCCCGCCAGCCACTTGCCGGAGGTCGAATCGAGCCGGCAGAGCGCCTCTTCGTATTCCAGCAAGAGCCCCTCGTGGCTGGTGTAGAAATCGACCGACTGCAGCGTCGGCGCGTTGTCGCTGTCGATGCCGGCGGCGCGCATGAAATCGAGCGTGTCGCTGATCCGGCCGGCCATCTCGCGGTAACGCTCGGCCTCTTCGTCCTCGGTGAAACCCAGCGTCCACTGGTGCACCTGATGCACATCGGCATAGCCCCCCGTCGAGAAGGCGCGCAGCAGGTTGAGCGTCGCCGCCGCCTGGGTATAGGCCTGCAGCATCTTGTGGGGGTCGGGGATGCGGGCCTCGGGCGTGAAGGCCAGCTCGTTGACGATGTCGCCGCGGTAGCTGGGCAGCTCGACGTCCCCGACGGTCTCGGTCGATGCCGAGCGCGGCTTGGCGAACTGCCCGGCCATGCGGCCGACCTTGATCACCGGCACCTTGGCGCCGTAGGTCAGCACCATGGCCATCTGCAGCATCACCTTGAAGGTGTCGCGGATGGCGTCGGCCGAGAACTGGTCGAACGACTCGGCGCAGTCGCCGCCCTGCAGCAGGAACGCCTCGCCGCGCGAGGCGGCGCCCAACTGGCGCTTGAGCCGCCGCGCCTCGCCGGCAAAGACCAGCGGTGGATACTTCGACAGCCGTTCCTCGACCTCGGCCAGGGCGGCCGGATCGGTATAATCGGGCATCTGCACCCGGGGCCTGCCCCGCCAGTCCGACTTGTGCCACTCGGTCATCGCGTCTCTCCGCCTTCGAAAACGAGACATGGGTATACAGGAGCCGCCCGCGGGAGGCCAGAGACGAAAGGGACCGGTCCCGCCATTTTGAACGCCCGCAGCCTTGTCAATCCCGCCCGGATGGTGAAGACAGGTAGGCAGATGATATCGCGTTGCAAGGAGTTGCCGCCATGCAGCCGGAAACGGTCAAGCTCGAGGCCAGGCCGCAGGTCGCGCCAAAGCGCTTTGTTTTCGTCCTGCTCGACAATTTCACACTGCTCTGCTTCGCCGCGGCGGTGGAAAGCCTGCGCATCGCCAACCGCATGGCCGGGCAAACGCTCTACAGCTGGACGATTGCCGGCGACAGCGAGGACGGCACCGTCGCCTGTTCGGCCGGTTCGAGGTTCCAGGTCGACATCGGGCTCGAGGAACTTGGCCGCGACGACGTGCTGATTGTCTGCAGCGGCCTCGACGTGCAGAAAAACACCAGCCGGCGGATGTTGAACTGGCTGCGCCGCGAGGCCGGGCGCGGGATCAGGATCGGCGGGCTCTGCACCGCCGCCTATTCGCTGGCCAAGGCCGGGCTGCTGGATGGCAAGCGGGCGACGATCCACTGGGAAAACCAGGACAGCTTTGCCGAGGAATTCGACGATGTCGAACTGACCAAATCGGTGTTCGTGATCGACGGCAACCGGATGTCGACGGCCGGCGGCACCTCGTCGATCGACCTGATGCTCAAGATCATCGCCGACGATTACGGCGAGAAACTCGCCAATGCCGTCGCCGACCAGATGATCTATGCCTCGATCCGCACCGACCAGGACACCCAGCGGCTGTCGGTGCCCACCCGAATCGGCGTGCGCCACCCCAAGCTGAGCCAGGTCATCCAGATGATGGAGGCCAACATCGAGGAGCCGATCAGCCCGGCGACGCTGGCGCGCGACGTCGGCATGTCCACCCGCCAGCTGGAGCGCCTCTTTCGCCGCTACCTCAACCGCAGCCCCAAACGTTATTACATGGAGCTGCGGCTGCAGAAGGCGCGCAACCTCCTGATGCAGACCGACATGACGGTGATCAACGTGGCGCTGGCCTGCGGCTTTGCCAGCCCGTCGCATTTCTCCAAATGCTACCGGGCGCATTACGACACCACCCCCTATCGGGAACGCGGCAGCCACGCGGCCCGGCTGTCGGTCTGAAGCCGGGCGGCGCGAGCGCGAACCTGCAAGCCTGCGCCAAATCCCCGCGATTGACGCGATGACGCGGGCAATCCTCTTGCCTTTTGCCTCGGGAAGGCAATACGTTCGTGCCCAGAGTTGTGTTTTGGACAGGGAGACCAAACGATGAAGAAGTTTCTTGCGACGACCGCCGCGCTGGCCCTTGGCGCGGGCGCCGCGATGGCAGCGGATGATGTCAAGATCGGCATCGTCCTCGGCTTTACGGGGCCGCTCGAATCGATCACCCCGCACATGGCCGGCGGGGCGGAGCTGGCGATCAGCGAAGTATCCGAAAGCGGCAAGCTGCTGGACGGCCGGAAAGTCGTGGCGGTGCGTGCTGACGGCACCTGCATCGACGCCGCCGCGGCCACCGCCGCGGCCGAGCGGCTGGTCACGTCCGACGGCGTCGACGGGATCATGGGGTCCGACTGCTCGGGCGTCACCGGCGCGATCCTCGCCAACGTCGCGATGCCAAACGGGATGGTGATGATTTCACCCTCGGCCACGTCGCCGGCGCTCAGCACCGCCGAGGATGACGGGCTCTTCTTCCGCACTGCGCCGTCGGATGCCCGCCAGGGCGAGGTGATGGCCAATATCCTGATGGAACGCGGCATTGACGAGGTCGCGGTCACCTACACCAACAACGATTACGGCAAGGGGCTCTCCGACAGCTTTGCCGCCGCCTTCGAGAAACAGGGCGGCACCGTCACCATCGTCGCCGCGCACGAAGACGGTAAGGCGGACTATTCCGCCGAGGTCGGCGCGCTGGCCTCCGCCGGCGGCAAGCGGCTGGTGGTTGCCGGCTATGTCGACCGAGGGTGGCAGCGGCATCGTGCGCGCGTCGCTCGACACCGGCGCCTTCGACAGCTTCCACTTCCCCGACGGTATGGTCGGAACCGCGCTCGAAGTGAACTTCGGCACCGAGATCGACGGCTCCACCGGTCAGGTGCCCGGCACCGACAGCCCCGGCACGGCCAAGTTCCAGGAGCTGGCAGGCGACGGTTTCGATCCGACGTCGGCCTTCTCGGCGGAGAGCTACGATGCCGCGGCACTGCTCCTGCTGGCGATGCAGGCGGCGGGATCGGTCGATCCGCGCGTGTACAAGGACCACGTCATGGCCGTGGCCAACGCCCCGGGCGAAGAGATCTTCCCCGGCGACCTGGGCAAGGCGCTCGAGATTCTTGCCGCCGGCGGCGAGATCGACTATGTCGGTGCGACCGCGGTCGAACTGATCGGGCCTGGCGAAAGCGCCGGCAACTATCGCGAGATCGAGTTCAAGGACGGCAAGATCACCACGGTGGGCTATCGCTGATTGCCGCAGGACGTGAAACTTGAGGCCCGGCCCCGACACATGTCCGGGGCCGCGTCCGTGACAACGGGACCGCAAAGAGAGCCCCGGGGGACAGGGATGATCGTCGTCGAGGACGTTCACAAGCATTTCGGTGGATTCCGCGCCGTCGATGGCGCCAGCCTGTCGGTGCTCGAGGGTTCGATCACCGGGCTCATCGGGCCGAACGGTGCCGGAAAGACCACTCTTTTCAACGTGATCGCGGGTGTTCTTCCACCAACCTCGGGCCGTGTCATCATGGCCGGAGAGGACATCACCGGTCTGGCGCCGCATACTCTTTTTCACAAGGGGCTCCTGCGGACCTTCCAGATCGCGCACGAGTTCTCGTCGATGACCTGCCGCGAGAACCTGATGGTGGTGCCGGGGGCGCAGTCGGGCGAACGGCTGTGGAACACATGGTTCGGCCGCCGCCGCATCGCCGAGGAGGAGCGCGCGCTGCGCGCCAAGGCCGACGAGGTGCTGGAGTTCCTGACCATCTCGCACCTGGCCGATCAGCGGGCGGGCGAGGTCTCGGGCGGGCAGAAGAAGCTGCTGGAACTCGGCCGCACGATGATGGTCGATGCCCGCATCGTGTTTCTCGACGAGGTCGGCGCCGGGGTGAACCGGACGCTCCTGAACACCATCGCCGACGCCATCGTCGCGCTCAACCGCGAGCGCGGCTATACCTTCGTGGTGATCGAACACGACATGGATTTCATCGGCCGCATCTGCGACCCGGTCATCTGCATGGCCGAGGGCAAGGTGCTGGCCGAGGGGACGCTCGACGAGATCAAGGCCAACGAGCACGTGATCGAGGCCTATCTCGGGACCGGCCTGAAGAACAAGGAGATGACGGGGGCATGAGCGCAGGGGACACTGCCATTGGGGGCGCCGCCCCCGCCGCCGGTTCCGGGCGGCCCCCGGGGGATCTGCACCCGGAAAGACGCGGGCGGGGCGCGCGCCGATGTCTGAGCCGTTCCTGATCGGCGAGGGGATGACCGGCGGTTACGGCAAGTCGGGGCCCGATATCCTGCACGACTGCACCATCGCGGTGGAGCGCGGCGAGATCGCGGTCATCGTCGGCCCCAACGGCGCCGGCAAGTCGACGGCGATGAAGGCGATCTTCGGCATGCTCGACCTGCGCCGGGGCAATGTCCGGCTCGACGGCGAGGACATCACCGGGCTGAGCCCCAGGCGCGGGTACGCAAGGGCATGGGGTTTGTCCCGCAAAACGCCAACATCTTCACCTCGATGACGGTCGAGGAGAACCTCGAGATGGGCGCCTTCATCCGCGAGGACGACATCTCGGGCACGATGGAACAGGTCTACGACCTGTTTCCGATCCTGCGCGAGAAACGGCGCCGGGCGGCGGGGGAACTCTCGGGCGGGCAGCGCCAGCAGGTGGCGGTGGGGCGCGCGCTGATGACCGAACCCAAGGTGCTGATGCTCGACGAGCCCACCGCCGGGGTCAGCCCGATCGTGATGGACGAGCTTTTCGACCGCATCATCGAAGTGAGCCGCACCGGCATCCCGATCCTGATGGTCGAGCAGAACGCGCGCCAGGCGCTGGAGATCGCCGATCGCGGCTATGTGCTGGTGCAGGGCGCGAATGCGCATACCGGGACCGGGCGCGAGTTGCTGGCCGACCCGGAGGTGCGCCGGAGTTTTCTGGGAGGATGACGGAGATGCGCGGGATCATCGCGGGGCTGATGGTGCTGGGCGCCGTGGCGGGGTGCGGCGGCGGCGAACCGGCGGCCGGGGCGGTCGCGCCGGCGGTGGCGCACGAGCGGATGGTGGCCGGGCTGGCGGGCGCGTACATCTGGGATTGCACACTCGAATCGGACGCCGGCGGCGCGCCGTGGCGCTTTGCGCTGCAGCGGCGCGGCGAGGGCAATCGCGCCGAGGTGGTGGTGCTCGAGGCCGGGCTGAGCGTGACGCGGCGGGTGGAGGTGCGCAGGGACAACGCCGCGCGCGTCTATACCATGCGCGACGGCAGCCGGGTTCTGGTGGCCACCGACGGCGAGGTGCAGGCGCGCGGCAAGGGCGTGGCGCGCGCCTCCGATCATCCCACCGGGCGCTGCCGCAAGGGCGGGCAGCCGGCATGAGCGGGGCACCAGAACCGGTGCGGCGGGCAAGCCCGGCACCCCGGCGGGATGGCGATGGTTGGCCGGGACTTTCCGAAATGCGATATCTTGCAGGGGGTCTTGTGGATAATTCGGGGGATATCCTGTGGATAAGTGATATGGGCGTCGGGTTTGGCGGCCAAACCGGGGGATGGGCATGGCCGACCTTCTGAACGCGCTGGTGACGCTGGCGAACTTTGTCCTGATCCCCGCCGTCGCCTATGGCAGCCAGCTGGCGCTGGGGGCGCTGGGGGTGACGCTGATCTACGGCATCCTGCGGTTTTCCAACTTCGCCCACGGCGACACCATGGCGTTCGGCACCATGGTCACGATCCTCTTCACCTGGTGGTTTCAGTCGATGGGGCTGAGCCTGGGGCCGCTGCCCACGGCGCTGACCGCCCTGCCCTTCGGCATCCTCGTCTGCATGGCGCTGCTGCTGCTGACCGACCGCGCCGTCTATCGCTTCTACCGCGAGCAGAAGGCCAAACCGGTCATCCCGGTCATCGTCTCGATCGGGGTGATGTTCGTGCTCAACGGGCTGGTGCGGTTCACGATCGGTCCCGGCGAGCAGCGTTTCGCCGACGGCGAGCGCTTCATCATCACCGCGCGCGACTTCCGCGACTGGAGCGGGCTCGAAGAGGGGCTGGCGCTCAAGACCACGCAGGGCATCACCGTGGTCACGGCGGTGATCGTGGTCGCGGCGCTGTTCTGGTTCCTGAACCGCACCCGCACCGGCAAGTCGATGCGGGCCTATTCCGACAACGAGGATCTGGCGTTGCTGAGCGGCATCAACCCCGACCGGGTGGTGATGGTCACATGGCTGATCGTGGCCGCGCTCGCGACAATCGCGGGGGTGCTCTACGGGCTCGACAAGTCGTTCAAGCCCTTCACCTATTTCCAGCTCCTGCTGCCGATCTTCGCCAGCGCCATCGTCGGCGGGCTGGGCAGCCCGCTCGGCGCCATCGCCGGCGGCTTCATCATCGCGTTCTCGGAGGTGATGATCACCTATGCCTGGAAGAAGGTGCTGGGCTATCTGATGCCCGCGGGCCTCGAGCCGGACGGGCTGGTCCAGCTTCTGAGCACCGACTACAAGTTCGCGGTCAGCTTCGTCATCCTGCTGATCGTGCTTCTTTTCCGGCCCACAGGCCTTTTCCGAGGGAAAGCGGTATGAACGAGATGGTGAGAAATACCGCCCTTTTCGGCCTGGTGGCGGCGCTGATCGTGCTGACCGGCGTGATGCAGAGCTGGAACAACGCGCTCCTGATCCTCAACATGGGCCTCATCTCGGCGATCATGAGCCTCGGGGTGAACCTGCAATGGGGGTTCGCGGGACTCTTCAACGTCGGCATCATGGGGTTCGTCGCGCTCGGCGGGCTGGCCACGGTGCTGGTGTCGATGCCGCCCACCTATGACGCATGGTCGGCGGGCGGCGTGCGGGTGCTGGCGGGGCTTCTGACCGGCGCGGGCGTGATCGTGGCGGCGGCACTGGTGCGCGCGCGGATGGCACCGTCGCGGCGGCGCGCGCTGGCGATCGTGGTCATCCTGGTCGGCGGCTTCTTTCTTTACCGCTGGGTGTTCGATCCGGCGGTGGCGGCGATCGAGGCGGTCAACCCCGCCGGCACCGGCTATCTGGGCGGGCTGAACGTCTGTGTCGACGTCGAGGGCAAACCCTGCGGCTGGGTGATCCTGCTGGCCTGGCCGGTGGGCGGGATTCTGGCGGCGGGCGCGGCCTGGATCATCGGCAAGGCGGCACTGGGGCTGCGCAGCGACTATCTCGCCATCGCCACGCTCGGGATTGCCGAGATCATCCTCGCGGTACTCAAGAACGAGGACTGGCTGAATCGCGGCGTCAAGAACGTCTCGGGGCTGCCCCGCCCGGTGCCCTACGAGGTCGATCTGCAGGCCGATCCGGGCTTTGTCGAACGCGCGGCGGGGCTCGGGCTCGACCCGGCGACCGCATCGGGGCTCTACATCAAGCTCGCCTATGCGGGGCTTTTCGCGATGGTGCTGATCTTCATCCTGCTGCTGGCCCAGCTGGCGCTGGCCAGTCCCTGGGGCCGGATGATGCGCGCGATTCGCGACAACGAGGTCGCGGCCGAGGCGATGGGCAAGGACGTGACCCGGCGGCACCTGCAGATCTTCATCCTGGGATCCGCCGTCTGCGGCATAGCCGGCGCGATGATGACCACGCTCGACGGCCAGTTCATTCCCACCTCCTACCAGCCGCTGCGCTATACCTTCCTGATCTGGGTGATGGTGATCGTGGGCGGGTCGGGCAACAATTTCGGCGCCGTTCTCGGCGGCTTCCTGATCTGGTTCCTCTGGGTCCAGGTCGAGCCGATCGGGCTGTGGCTGCTGCAGATGGCTACCATGCCCCTCGCCGAGGGCAGCGCGCTCAAGGCGCATCTGCTGGAAAGTGCTGCGCATATGCGGCTTTTGACGATGGGGCTCATTCTCCTTCTGGTGCTGCGCTTCAGTCCGCGCGGGCTGATCCCGGAACGATAGCGGATCGGGCCGCACCGGACCGCGGCGGCGGATATTCCCCGGGCACGGCTGGCGGGCACGGCGCGTTCAGTCGAAACTGTAGCCCAGAAGCGCGATCTCCCCGGCGAAATGGCGCGCCACCAGATCGCGCCCGGCCGCCGAATAGGCGGTGCGATAGTCGCCCCCGGCCCCCTGATCTCGTGCGGCAGCGTGACGTGGCCGAGCCCGAGCCGGTCGCAGACGATGGCGAAATCCTCATTGAGCCGCTCGAACCGGCCGATGAAATCAACCAGCACGCGGCCGTTTTCGTCGCAGATGAACTCGGTCTGGGGCTTGAGTCGCGGATCGCCGGCGAAACGCTCGAGAAACGCGTCGAACGCCATCGGCGCGTCGATGCCGTATTCGCCGGTTTTCCAGTCACCCGACATGAGCTTGCGATGGATCGAATACAGCCGGTCCCACGGATTGCGCACGAAAGCGAACTTGAAATAGGCGTCGAACTGCGCCTGGGTGACGGTCAGCATGCTGCGCGGGTTGCGATAGGGAAATCCCGCCCGTCCCGCGATCAGGCGGCTGGCATAGCGCAGATGGCAGACCTGTCGCCAGCCCATCGCCACAACCGGGTTCGGATGCGGTTTCAGCCGGCGTATGGTGCGATGATCCTGGCGGCCATAGCCGGCGAAATCGGCGTGGTGGCCGAACACCGCCTCGATGCTGGTGCCGGCACATTTGGGAATGTGGATAAAGATCGCCTTGTATTCGTGGCTGATCATGGGCTCCCCCACCGCGGACCCGGGATCGGGTGCGCGGTCCTGTTCATGTGCACGGCAGCAAATGTCAAGCAAAGCCGCGCGCCGCCCCGTCGCGGGACGGCGTGCCGTCACCGCGCCCATGCCCGGCCGCAAGGCGATCGCAGCAGCATTTCGCCGCACAGTGTTGCCTTTTCGTACCGGGGATGGTGGAAATCCGCCCGTTCTTGCAAAAGGCATGTTTTCCAATAATATGCGGTGGAATATTTCCGATTGACGGGATGTGCGGAACGGGCAACCGGGGGAATGGTGGTCGCTTTGTTGCCGGTTTTCCGCCGCTGAATTCATGGGCATGTTGACGCCATCTTAAGCAATTCCTAGATGATGGACCACGAGACAGTGAACACCCCGCGCACCCAGCAAGAACAGCACAGGCAGCGACCGCGCCGGATTGACAAAGGCCCCAGACCCGCAAGACGACATCCGGCTCGAAAGACCCCCGAAATCATTCCGACCCGACCAATTGGAGACCACCGTATGGGCAGTGAGAGACCCCTGACGACCGGGACCTCCGCGCCCGTGGCCCTGGCCGTCACCGATGCGTCCTCTCGCCCTGCGCCTCAATCTGTCCCGGCGGGCCGCCGCGGCGTCCGCCGCCGTCTCAGCCCCGGTTTCGTGCCCCGGAACGAAATCCTGCACCGGCTGTACAATCTTGCCGTCGTGATCCCGATCACCATCGTGGCCCTGCCGTTCATGGCGCTGATTTCGCTGGCGCTGTTCATGACCCAGGGCCCCAGCATCCTGCATTTCGGCGAACGGCTGGGGCGCGACGGGCGGCGTTTCAACATGATCAAGTTCCGCACCCTCGACACCGAGGCCCAGCGGCACAGCCGCGAGGGCGCGCTGCCCAAGGACAGCGGTCTGGAAACCCCCCTTGGCAAGTTCCTGCGCGCCTCGCGGCTGGACGAGCTGCCGCAGCTTTTCAACATCATCCTGGGCGACATGAACATCTACGGCCCGCGCCCGGTGCGCCCGGTTCTGGCCGAGCGGGAGCTGCGAAACAACCCGCTTTACGGCATGCGCTTTCACGTCAAGCCGGGGCTGATCGGCCATACCCAGGCCTATATGCCGCATGATGCCACGCGGCGGTTGCGGGGCAAGTACAACTATATCTTGTGCACCAATCCGGTCGACTACAGGCTGGAACTGTGGCTCTGCCTGCGGGTGGGGATGCAGGTACTGTCCCGTGCGCTGGTCGAGATCTGGCTGCACCTGCGGCCGAGGACGCCCCGCCATGCCGCCGCCCACGAGGCACGCCGGGCACGGCGCTGGCAATTGGGACTGCGTTCCGACACCTTCAACGCGGAGGTCGCGGTGAGCGGCATCTCGCACGACCGCATCGTTCTGTCTGAACGGCTGTCGCCGCCCCTGCCCGAGCGCACCGACCTGATCATCCGGATCCGCCCGGCTGGAATCCGCAAGGCCCGGATTTCGCTGACCGAAATCGGCCCGGTCGAGGGCGGATATGCCTATGCCTATACGCCTTGCAACGACGTCGCGGTCTACATGATCGACCGCTATCCGATGGGCGAGCCCGCGATTCCGCCGAGGCCGCCGAAACCTGTCCTTGCCTCTTTCCGACAGCCCCGCCGGCAGGACTCCGTGACCGGGGCAGAGGGCGTTCCGGCAAAGTGATTCATCCGATTGCCCGGCCCCCTGCGATAATCCACCAGAGGCGGGGTCACGCCCGCACCTTGCGTTGCTGCTGCCGCATCTTCGCCTCGGCGGGGTGGAAAAAAGCCTGTGCACCCCGGCCGCGCCGCTGCGGGCGCGCGGTTGGCGGGTGACGGTCGTGGCGCAGGCGCGCGACGGCGCGCTGCTCGACAGCCTTGGCCCCGGTACCGTCTGTCTCGATCTTGGCGGGCGCAGGTTGCCGGGGGCGACACTGGCGCTGGCACGGCTGATGCGGCACCAGGGTTTCGACCTGATCTACAGCGCCACCAACGCCACCAACGTGATCGCGCTGCTGGCCCGGCGGCTGGCCCGGCGCGAGGCTGCGACCGCCTGCGTGATCAGCGAGCATACCCCGCTGGAGCCCTTCCTTGCCGGGGCCAAGTGGCCGTGGCCGCGGTTGGCGGCGATGCGTCTGCTTTATCCCCGGGCGCAGGCGCTCTGCGCCCCCATGCCCGAGATCGGCGCCGAGCATGATGCCCGCCTGCCGGGCATATTGCCGCCCTTTCACGTGCTGCCCAATGCCGTGGTCGCCGAAATTCCGCCCCGGCCGCCGCTGGCCGACATGGCCACCCGGCTGGTTTCGGTCGGCCGGCTGAGCCGGGAGAAACGTTTCGACCTGGCGATCCGGGCCTTTGCGCGCCTGCACGCCCGGCATCCCGGGGTGCGGCTGACGATCCATGGCGAGGGGCCGCAACGCGGCGCGCTGCAGGCGCTGGTCGCAGAACTGAACCTGGGCGACGCCGTCGCGTTGCCGGGACAGACCCGCGATGTCCCCGGCGTTCTGGCGCGCGCGGACGGCTTTCTTTGCACGTCAGAGCGCGAGGGGCTCGGAAACGCCATCATCGAGGCACAGGCGGCGGGCGTTCCGGTGCTCAGCATCGATTGCCCCTTTGGCCCGCGCCACCTGTTGCGCGGCGGGCGCGCCGGGCTGTTGCTGCCGAACGACGACTTGCAGTCGCTGAGCGATGCGCTCATACGCTTCTGCCACGACAGGCCCGCCCGCGAGGCATGGCGCGAGGCGGCGCGCGAGGTGGCGGCGGGCTATACCGTGGATGCCGCCGCCGACAGCCACGACCGCCTGTTTCGCGCCATTCTCGCCGATCACGGACAGGAGAACAGCAATGGAAATCAGACGCCTGACCGGCGATGAGGCGCGCGCCTTCGGTCCGCAATTCGTCGCCCTGATGGCGGATACCTTCGATGCCGAGGCCGCGGCACGCAAGCAAGGCGCCTGGGACTGGCTCTTTGCCACGCCGCTGGTCGCCGAGGGCCACCAGGCCGAGGTGATGGCGGTGTATGACGGGGAAACCCCGGTCGGTGCCGCGCTGATGTTCCCGATCATGGTCGCGCTCGACGGCCGGACCGACATATGGTGCCACCCGATGGGGTTGATGATCAGGCCGGGCAAGCGCGGCGCCGGCATTGCGCTGTTGCGGCGGTTCTTTTCCACCTATGACAAGATGATGGGCATTCCCCGCAACGACCGGATGGAACGCGCCTTTCTGCGACTGGGAAACGGGTTCGGCACCGGGGTGGACAACCATTTCCGCCCGCTGCGCCCCGGCCGGATCGCCGCGCGGCGCAAGGGGCTGGGGGCGACGGGGCGCGCCCTGCTCGCGCCCGCCGACCTTGCCCGGCGTTCGGGCGTGAGGCTGCGGCGGGCGCTGGCGGGCGGAACACCGGGCTTCGAGGTCGAAGATGTGACCGATTTCGGCCCCGATTTCGATCGCCTCTGGCAGGATGCGCACAAAGGATACACCATCATCCACCGCCGCGACGCGGCGCATCTCAACTGGCGCTACCGCGACTTTCCGCTGGCGCGCTACCGCACCTGCCTGCTGCGCCGGGCCGGGCAACCGGCGGGCTATGTCGTCACCCGGCTGCAAGAGGGCGACGGACGGCGCAACCTGCTGATCGTCGACATCTTCTGCGCCAGAGGTGACGTTGATGCCTATGGCGCCCTTCTCGCCCGGGTCGAGGGCGCGGCGCTGGACGCACGGGCCGACCAGATCATCCTGCAGGCAACGGGGCATTGCTGGGCCAATGGCGTGATCGGCCGCGCGGGCTATCATTTCCGCAAGCCGGTCAACGACCTGCTGGTGCGGTCGGCCGATCCGGTGACCCATGCCAGGCTGGGCGAGGCAGTCGACGGCTATCACTACTGCCGCGGCGACGGCGACGAGGAATACTGAACGGTCCGGGCCGGGTCAGCCCTTGTCGCGCACCGGCTGCCAGAGCGAGCTCCTGACGCCCCGCCAGTAGTTCAGCACCCCCAGCGCCATCGCGATGTTGGTCATGACAAAGAACATCGCCTTGCCCACCAGCGGCAGCCGCCGCAAAGGCGGGATGAACCACGCCGCCAGCGCCGCGCCATAGCCCGCGACCTGCAG
This sequence comes from Roseovarius sp., assembly GCA_027493545.1. GTDB lineage: Bacteria > Pseudomonadota > Alphaproteobacteria > Rhodobacterales > Rhodobacteraceae > Roseovarius. The sequence continues at coordinate 710,900 of JAOSKR010000002.1, forward strand.
GACCGCGAAGGCGGCATAGAACCAGCCCTGCCCGCTCAGAACCAGGCTGCCGATCAGCATCAGCAGCAAGAAGAGCGGCATCATCCGGCGCAGGAACTTGTGCGAGAAAAGCTGCCAGCCGTAGAGCCCGGTCCTGAACGGGTTCATCAGCCCCTTGACCGACATCAGCCCGCGCCAGCCCATCTCGGTCGAGCGGATGCGGCGCGCCATCTCGTCCGCCGCGCGTTCGGTGACTTCCTCGTGCGCCTGCGCGCCGGGCGCGAATGCCAGCCGGTACCCTTGCGCGACCGCGCGCACCGACATGATGAAATCGTCCGACACCCCCGGCGGCACCGGCGCGCACAGATGCCGGCGCACCGCATAGATCGACCCCTGCGCCGAAACCACGCCGCCCAGGCGCGCCTCGGCCGCCTTGAGCGCCTGGTCATAGCGCCAGAACAGCCCCTCGGCCCGGCCGATGCTGCCGGCGGTGGCGGGGTTGATGCCGATGCGTCCGCAGACGCCGCCCACCTGCGGGTCGCCAAAGGGTTCGGCCAGCGCCGCCAAGGCTGCCCGGCGCCAGGAGACCGTTGGCGTCCGAGAATACCACGACATCGCCTGTCAGCCGCTCCAGCCCGATGTTGACGGCTGCCAGCTTGCCCACCCGCCCCGGCGTTTCCATCACCGTGACCCGGTCGTCATCGACCGACCGCGCCAGATCGGCGGTGCCGTCGGTCGAGCCGTCCGAGACCACCAGCACCCGCAGCCGGTGCCCGGCGGGGTTGTCCTGATCGAGGCAGTTCCCGATCTTGGCGACGATATGCGGGGCCTCGTCATGGGCCGCGATCAGGAAATCCATGTCCAGCGGCCCCCACCGGCGGCGGCGCGGGACGGCGCGGCAGCAGGCGCGACAGCACCACGAGGCACAGCCCGTACCCGGCCACGACATAGACGGCGGCGGCAAGGCTCAGCCAGAATACCCACTCGGCCAGGGCGATCACGATCGCGCCTCCATCATCGCCAGCAGGGCCGCGGCGTTGCGATCAATGTCATATTCGCGCGCCACCAGCGCGCGGCCCGCCCGGCCCAGCGTGGCGGCCGCGTCATAGTCATCGTTCACCCGCGTCAGCGCGGCGGCAATGGCGGATGCGTCGCCGGGGTCGGTCAGCCAGCCGGTTTCGCCATCGCGCACCAGCTCGGGGATGCCCGACAGGTTCGAGGCGATCACCGGGCGGACCTCGGCCAGCGCCTCCATCAGCACCACGGGGATGCCCTCGCTCTGGCCGCTGGCGTCGGTGATCGAGGGCACCACCAGCACATGCGCCGCCCGCATGGCGGCGCGCACCTCTGCCGCCGCCTGCGGGCCGGCAAACCGGACCCGGTCGCCCAACCCCAGTTCGGCGGCCTGCGTGCGCAGCCTGTCGCCCTCGGGCCCGCCGCCCAGGATGTCGAGCCGCCAGCCGATGCGTTCGGGCAGCATCGTCACCGCCCGCAACAGGTGCGCCACCCCCTTGCGCGGGATCAGAGAGCCCACGAAAAGGATGCGCAGCGCCTGCCCCTGCCCCGGTGCCGGCGGCAGCGGGGGCAGGCTCGGCAACGCTCACCCCGCAGCGCAGCACGTGCAGCTTTTCGGCCGGAAACCCCGGCAGGCGGGCCAGAAAGCGGCGGTTGTAGTCGGAAATCGCGCGCACGAACCGGGCCGCGCGGGCCTTTTGAGGCAACAGCCCCTGGCTGACGAAGATGTCGTGCATGTGCGCGGAAAAGCTGAACGGAACGCCGGATACCCGCGCCGCGATCCAGGCCGCGGTGGCGGGGTAGCCGGCGAATTCGGCGTGGATATGGCCCACCCCCTGCGCCCGTGCCATCCGCCCCAAGGCGAGCGCCTTGGGCACGATGGCAAGCGACGCCGCCAGCGGCCGCGGCTGGGCCCGGAACGCCCGGCAGATCGCCGCCACCGCCCCCAGCACCGCGCCGGGATGGCGCAACAGCCCCCAGGCCAGCGCCGCTGCGGATGGCCCGCCGATCCAGGGAAAGGTGAAACCGCGCCCGACCACCGGGCGGGTGTGCTCGTGCACCACCTCGCCCCGGCGAAAGGGCTTGAGGTGAAAGACCCGCGCGTCATGGCCTTGCGACAGGTAGTGCAGCACGTTGGCCGCGACAAAGGTTTCGGTCACCTTGGGGAAGTCGCTGACCACGACCACGATCTTCACGGCGGGTCCTCTTCGGCCTTGTGTTCCAGCCGGGGCACCGAAAGGTGGCGGTTGACGACCCCTACCGCCGGGCCGAGGCCAAGCAGGATCCAAGTATACTTGTTGTCGTCGTGCGGGTTCATGACCGAGGCGAAAAAAGAACCCGGCAGCGGCAAAGAGAACCGCCAGCGCGATGGTGCGGATCTCGTCGTTGGCGGGCGCGCGCAGAACCGACAGCAGGCTCCTGAACGACATCACCACCAGCGCCATGAAGAAGAAGAAGCCAAACAGCCCGTGTTCCACCGCGACGGAGAGGTACATGTTGTGCAGCGGCCGCGGCAACAACGTGCGGCCCGGCAGATAGCGATAGGCGGGATCGGTGAAAAGCTCGTTGTAGTTCCCCGGCCCCACCCCGAACACGGGGTATTGCCGCAGGATGTCGAACCCGGTGATCTGATATGTCAGCCGTCGCCCCAGCGTCCAGTCGGCGCTGATCCCCTCGAACAGCGAAGAGAAGCGTTCGGAAATAGCTGGCCGGCACGAATGGCAGCATGAAGATCAGGAAGATCAGCCCCAGTATCACCCCCGCCGGCGCATAACGGCTGTGCCGATAGCGAAAGGCCGCCGCCATCAGCACCAGCGAATAGACCAGCATCGCCGAACGCGCAAAGCTGAAGACCAGCGCGACCGACCCGATGGCGGCGGCGGCCAGCAGCAGCGCCCGGTGACGGCGGCCTTCGAGCCCCAGCATCAGCGCCAGCGTGACCGCCATCAGCATCATCAGCGCCGCAGTGGTGGGGTCGTGGTTCGACCCGCCCGATGATCGCGACACCCCTCGGCGGTGGTGGCCGTCAGCGCCGCAGTCGATGACGACACCAGCTTGACATGCAGAAAAATCTCGGTGATCAGGATGATGGCCGAGATGACCATGCTGCCGATCAGAACGCCGATGACGATGCGCAGGTTGCGCATGTTCTGAACGACCAGGATGGTGAGATACAGCAGCATCGACGCCGACAGCATCCGCATCCCCGCCTCGGCCGCCACCCGTTTGTCGATGGCCAGCAGGGTGCTGATGGCGACGCAGGCCGAAAATGCCAGCCCCAGCTGGACAGAGGGTTCGCGCAGCGCGATCACGAGGGTGTGCCGGCGCGAGACCGACATCGTCATCGCCCCGGCGAGGGTGATCAGGGCGATGGTGCGAAACCCCGAAATCCCCAGCGGCCCGGTCAGCGCCTCTTCCACCGCGTCCATCAGGGCAAAGAAGAACAGCAGCCCCAGCCCCGGGATCGGCCGCGTGAACATCAGCAGACCGGCCAGCATCCCCACCGGCACCGCCAGCGCCAGCTCAACCTTGATCGCCATTGCCGCCACCAGCGTCGTCAGCGCCGCCAGCAGGCCCGCCCCGACCGGCAGGATCGTTGTTGCGACCCGCACGGTCATGCCGCCCGGACGCCCGGTGCCATGCCGGCGGGCGTCGCGTATTCGATGGGGTGGGTTTTCGCCCGGCGCCGCGCGGCCGCCCAGGTGAGCGGCAGCCACCACAGCGCACCGGCCGCGACCCCCAGCCGCGCGCGAAAAACCGTCGCCTCGACCCAAAGCGGCATGCCGGGCCCGGCGGCGTGATCGTTGACATGCACGCGTGACAATACCGTGGGGTCTTCGCCCGGCCGGTTCTGGCCGTGCCCGCCGGTGAACAGTGTGAAACCGGCCGCGCGCGCCAGATCCAGCGCCTCGGGCGTCACCCGGTCGAAGGGCCAGCAGAGGAACGTCACCTCGCGGCCGAGGATCGCGCCCAGCCCGGCCCGCGCCCGGCGCAGGTCGCCCAGCACGCGGGCGCGGCGCGCGGTGGCGGGCTCGTCGCCGGTGTCGGCGTCCCGGGCACTGGCACACAGCGCCGCATCGGTCTGCGGTACCGGGGTGTCCAGCGGCAGCGGCGGGGTTTCGGCCTCGTGCCATCGGGCCTTGTTGCCGGGCATCTGCCCCCACAGCCACGGCGCATGCCGTTTCCAGCCCCGCGCGGTCAGCCGTTCCGCCCCTGTCGGCGGGCCGACCGCGACGCGGGCGTGATCGGTGCCGTGGCAGGCGACCTCGAACAGCGGATCGGCATCCATCGCGCGCAGCTCGTCGGCGTTCATGTAACCGTCCCACCGCACGCCTTTTCCGGCGTCCATGCCGGGCCGCAACCCTGATGAGGGATCGACGAAATCGGTCGAGGCGAACACCGTCGCCGGCATCCCGTGGCGCCGCAGGATCGGCATTGCCGCGACGTGGTTGTCGAGATAGGCGTCGTCGAAATGCAGCACCACCGCCCGGCGCGGCGGCGGGCGCCCCTCCTGCCGCGCGCGGACCAGTTCGCGGCTGGAGATCACCCGCCAGCCGCCCCGCCGCAGCACCCGCAGATGCGCCTCGAACACCTCGGGGCGAACCGAGGTATTGGCACCCCAGGGCAGCCATTCCGGAGCGGACGATACGCTGTGATAGACCATCACCGGCACACCGCCGCGATCGTCGAGCGCGCGCAGCGCCAGCGCCAGCCCCGCCGTCACGACCAGCGCCGCCGCCCAGCCCGGCGCGACAGGCACCGCCAGCAGGATCACCCCGGCGCCCCCGCCGCCAGGTCGCCCAAAGGCCGGACCGCAATGCCCTGCGCCGTTTGCGCTGCCGCCGGTCCGGCATTTCCCTCAGCTCCAGATCAGCATGAACGGCCGGCGCGGTTTGCGGTGGCCGACCTTGTCGATCGAACGCATCTCGATCTCCTCGACCCGGCCGGCCGGCACCGCCACCACGATGGTGCCGTCGGGCTGATCGTCCCACGACACCACCGAGGCCACCGGCGGCAGGGTCTCCACCTTGATCCCGCCGTTCTTTCCGTCGTTGCCGAACTGGGTATGGATCACGGTGCGGATGACGTCGGCGACGCGGTCGATCTCCGCCCGATCCAGGAAACCCGTGACCAGAATGGTGTTGGTGCTCAGCCCGGCGCCGGTGCTCATCCGCCGCGTGAGCCCGATGGTGAATTGCCTGAGCATCCGCCGCGCCGCCCCCCGCCCGGTGAACCGTCCGTTGCGGAAATGGCGGCGGAACCTGCGGTTGACGGTCGGCAGCGCGCGGGTGCCGATGACCGCCTGCAGGTCGCTCTTGGTGCGCACGCGGGTGCCCACCGTGTCGAACAGGATGATCGTCGCGACCGACAGCAGCCCGCCGACGATCATCGCCACCACCGTGTTGACGAAAACCTTGGGAAACTCGGGATAGACCGAGACCACGGCCGGGCTGACGATGCGTAGCTGCGACATGCGCGCATCGGTTCCCAGCTCCAGCGAAACACGGCGCTCGCGCAGGGCCTCCAGATCGGTGCGGGCGGCGTCGATGGCGTTGGTCAGCTTGCCCATCTCGCGTTCCTTGACGGCGAGGCCGTCCAGCTCGGCGTCGATCTCGGCGATGTTCCTGCGGCGCACGGCGATCTCGTCCTGCTGGTCGGCGATCTTGCGGCGCTGGGGCTGCAGCACGCCCGTGCTGTCGCTCTGGCGGCTGCCCAGGGTCTGCATCTGGTAGGCAAGCTCGTTTTCCAGCCTGACCAGTTCGATTTCAGCCTCCTGCAGCGCCTGCAACAGCACCCGGCGGCTTTCCAGCATGACCGACAGTTCCAGCCCGATGTCACGCACGCCCAGGGTCTCGCGCAGTTTCTCGAGCTGCGACAGCAGATCGCTCAGCTCAACCTCCTTGGTGGCGATCTTCCCCTCCACCACCTTGACCGAATTGAATATCTGGCCACGGAAATCGGCGCTGGCGATCTCGCCATAGGCCTCGGCAAAGGCGTTGGCGATGCGCGCCGAAACCTCGGGGTACTGGCTCGAGGCCTCGAGCCGGATGATATAGGAGCCTTCGACGAAATCGACGCTGATCGAGTTCTTGAGAATCGCCAGGTATTCGGTGCGCTGATCCGGCGGCACGAAGAAGCCGTAGTTCAGCATCGCCCAGCTGCGCCAGATCGCATCCTTGATCATGTCGATTATGTCGGGCGGATCGACCGGGCGGTCGCCGTCGGCGCGTTCCAGCAGGATGTCGAGCGCGCGCTCGCGCACCGGGCCGCTCAGCAGCCGTTCGATGTGGGTCTGGGTGATGATGGTGGCGGGGTTGAACTGCCCGGCATCCTTGAATTCGCGGTTGAAGCGCAGCGCCTCCTCGGAGGGCTGCATGTTCATCGTCACCGACGAGACGTAGATGGGGACGAATTTCAGCAGCGCCATGCTGAGCCCCAGCGCCACCAGTCCGGCGACGGTGACAGTCAGGAACACGGAGCGGCGGAACAGGCCGAAAAGTTCACGGTAGTGGTCAAGCAATGGTATCGTCCCGGCTCATTTCGCCCCGATCAGGCCCAAAGGTACGGGCCCACTAACCACAACCGCATCGGCACTGCAATTGTGTTCGGCCGCCGAAAGCGGCATCAGCACGGCCTGACGGCGCGCGGCATCGGCGATGCAGATCGCCGCTGTGTCGCCCCCTTGCGCCGCCGCCACCGCCGCCACCGCCGCGCGGCCAAGCGCGACATGGCTGCGGCGGCCGTCCCGGTGCGCGATCTCGAAGGCGCGCCCATCGCCCGGGCGGCGCACCTCGGCGCCGTCCGCCAGCAGCCGCGAGAGCAGCCGATAGGCCGCCACCCCCGGCTTGGGCCTGCGCTCGCGGTCGTAGAGCTGCACGCGCGAATTGCCCCAGGTCGACTTCACCTCCTCGCCCAACCCGAACCACAGGCAAAAGCGCATGCCGCCGGCCAGCGCGTTGAGGTTGCGCTCGATCACCGAGACATAGTGCCCGTGCCCGCTGTAGCTGCCGCCATAGTTGAGCGACGGTCCGCCGCACTCGCTCGACAGCACCGGATGGCCGGACAGCGCCTTGAGCGTCTCGATGCGCACCGCGTCGCGCGCCTCGGGGCCATAGAGATGGGCGTCGGCAATGTCGTAGCGGGCCTCGCGAAACAGCCGCATGAGCCGGTTCTCGAACAGATCCTGCGCCCGGGGTGTCATCAGATCGGCGCGGCTGACGCGGCGGATCTCGCCCGGCTCGTGTTCCTGCTGCAGCGTCATGTCGGCGCCCATGACGATGGCCGCGGCGTCGATGGAAAAGACCGACAGCCCGCCCAGCACGAAGATGGCCCGGCTATCGGCCGCCTTTACGGCGTCATGGGCGAGGTTGACATAGGCCAGCAACTCGTCGTTGCTGCCGCCCCAGCCGCCGGCGGCATTCTTGTCGCTCATGAATTCGTTGGCGGCCTGCCAGTAGCGCACCGGCGCCCGCAAGCCCGGCATGTCGTCCACGCCGTCGCCGTCATAGCGTTCGACCACGGTGCGCACCAGGCGCGACCAGGCGTCGGGGTCGCGCGGGGTGCCGTTGTTGAGGTGTCGGGTGGACGGCATCACCGCCCATTCGGCATCCGATGTAAAGGTCACGAACGGTGTCAGCCCAAGCCGCTGCATCCCGGCGATGCGGCTGTCGAGGGCGCGGAAATCGAACTGCCCCGGTGCCGGCTCGATGTGTTTCCAGGCGGCGTCGATGCGCACCACGCCGATACCGGCATCGGCCACGTAGCGGTAAAGGCCGGGTCCGCGCCGGGAAAGGCCAGGCCGAGCCGCGGCGAGATCTCGGAGCGGACGTCGAAAATCGCACTCGCGTCCTGCTGGGCCAGCGCCGGCCCCGATCCAAGCATTGTCACGGCCAGCGCCGCGCGAAAGAGTGTCGCCATCATGCCCGCGTCATCCTATTGTCTGAGCATCCCGAGCAGACCGAAGCGCCGGACGAGGATCGCCACCGCGACCGTCCCCGTCAGCGCCGAGGCCGCCATCGTCATCGTCGCCGCCGCGACCGGTCCCAGCCCGCCCCCGTAGGTTTGTCCGGCCAGATGCCCCAGTGCCAGTGCCGCCAGCACCAGCACGACCGCCGCCGTCGGCCTGGCCGCCCCGCGCCAGCCATGCGGCGTGACCGGCCGGAACCCGCGATCGCCAAACACCGTCAGCACCAGTGCCGCGATGCCCGGACCGGCCGCCATCCCCAGCGCAAGCGCCTGCAGCCCGATCTGCGGCATCAGCCCCAGCGCCAGCGCCACGCGTACGGAAAGGTTGGCCGCGGTCGCGGCCAGCACGCAGACCACCAGACCGGCGCCGCCCGCGGCGATGTTCCAGGTCGCCAGCAACTGGTACCAGTATACCACCAGCGGCGCCACCGCCGCCACCACGACCAGGGCGACCAGTTCCCGCAGCGCCGCTGGCTCCAGCAGGCTGTGACCGAAAAGCAGCGTCACCACCGCCCCCGCGTTGATCAGGAAAAAGCCCTGAACGCAGGCCAGGAACACCAGCCCCATCCGCAGCGCCCGTCCAAAGGATGCCGGGCTGCGCGCATCCTCGTCACGCGACCACCGCGCCAGGAACGGCATCACCGTGGCCAGGATGAACGCGCCCGAGATCAGCATGGTGATGCGCTGCGACAGCTCCAGAATCGTCAGCGCCCCCTCGCCCAGACGCACGGCAAAGCCGATTTCAATCAGGCTGACGACCTGCGCGCCTCCGACCATCAGCAGCACCGCGCCGACCTGGCCGGGCGGGCGGGGCCGGGATGTGGACGCGGACGCGGATTGCGGGCTTGGTGCGGCGCGCGAACGCCGGACCAGCCACAAACAGCCCAGCATCAGGGCCAGGTTGCCCAGCACGAAGGCCGCCGCGGCCGATTTGACCAGTACCCCGCTGGCAGCCAGGAAAAACGCGGCGATGATGAACAGGCGCGGCAGCAGCCGCAACAGCGCCGGCGCGCCGAACACGCCGCGCAGGTTCAGCGTCGCCGTCAGCAGGTTGGCCAGCACCACCGCCGGGATCGCCAGCGCCATCGCCCGCGTCACCCAGATCGCCAGCTCGCGGGTCTTGACCGCCATCACCCCGCCCAGCGCGTCGATCACCGGCGGCGTGATCAGCCAGATCGCCGCGAACATCGCTCCGCCCGCGGCCAGTGTCCGCCACGCCCGGCGCGCAAGCCCGGCCTGCCGCGCGCCACCGGCAACGAGCCCCGCCGCCATGACGGGGATGAAGATCATCAGCATCGCCCGGTGCATCAGCTCGGTCAGCCCGGTGATCAGCCGCCGCCCCATGATGAAGGCGTCCGCCTCATACGTGGCGCCCGGGCGATAGGTGATTAGCAGTGTGATGCCGATGGCCAGCACGAGCCCGAGCATGTTGCTGGAGAAGAGTTTCGCGACGTTCAATATGGTCGTGACTCCGTTGCGGTCCGGCGCACGGCGCCAGCCTATGCCGATTTTGCAAGCCATCCAATACGCCAAATACCGCCGGGCAAGGGCGCGCGGGCAGAGTTCAGGCCGTGTGTGCCGGAGAAAGCCAGTGCGAAAGCCCGCGCCCCGTCACCTGCTGCAGAAGCGCGATGTCGTCCGCAAAGGCGGCCCGCAGTTCGGCCTCGAAGGCCGGATCGAGCGGCTCGGCCGTCACCGCCCCGCGGTTCAGATTTCCGCAGCCGGTGCAGGATACGCCTGCCGGTGCGCAGGCCGAGACGGCGCTGAAGCATGCGGCCCAGCGCGATCAGCGCCGCAAAGGCGCGCGAACGCGGCGCGTGCCCGGTGTTGACGGCGGTGAACTCGATTCTGTCGATTTCTTCCGCCGGGGCGCAGAAACCGCAGCACCTCGAGGTACGTGCCGCGCGGGTCGGCGGCCGGGTCCTCGATGAACACGAAATGCACGCGCTCGCGCGGTACCCGCCGCAGCAGGCGCTGGCACATCGCCCCCGGGGCGCAGGCACGGCGGTATTGCAGATGCGCCGGTTCCTCGACGCGCGGCGGCAGGTCGCGGCCCTGCGCGCGCGCCTCCTGCAGGGCCCAGGCCCAGCGGACGTCTCGCTCGGCCTCGCTGCCGCTGAACAGAAGTTGTCGATGAAGCGAAGGCATCATCCTGACGGGAGCGCGCAGACAGACGATATAGCGCGCCGCGCCGTCGGTGAAGCGCTCGATATTCGGCACTGCGGTTTCCGAAAACAGGTACCAGGTCGATGCCTCGCCGATCGCGCGGTGCCCCTCGTCCGCGTCCTGAAACAGCCTGTCATAGGCGGCCTGCGTCCGAATTTGCCGGAACGCGCTGTCATCGTTGAAGAAATGCGGCTCCTTGATCGGGCTGAACCAGACCTGCGGATGCTGGGAAAGCCACCACGCCAGGGTACTGGTGCCGCATTTCGGCGCACCGATGATGAAGAAGTTCGGTCGTGTCATGATTGCGCTCGATCCTTTTTTTTCCCCCTCTAGCCCATCGCCCTGGCGGGGTCCATGCTCGTTTGCCGGGCCAGTTGCCATTCTCCCTGCGTCGGTTAATCTGCGCCGATGCGCCGTCGGGGCCTGTTCGGTCAGGGTGGCGCGGGGAACACAGTATGACCGTCTGGAAACAGTTTCTCTTGCTCTGCTTCCTGGGGCTGCTGGCGTATGGCGGGCACGCGCTTTATACTAAATACGCCCCGCCGCCGCCGGCGCCCGACCCCGCCCGGCAGACCCGCGCGGCGGCGGTCGAAGTGGAGCCGGCAACGATGCGGGTCATGGCGCGCACGGTCGAGGCCGTGGGCACGACCCGCGCGCGCCAGTCGGTCGCGATCGTGCCGCAGGCCGACGGGCGGCTGGTCGAGGTCGCGATCACCCCCGGCGAGCAGGTCGAAAAGGGCACGGTGCTGGCGCGGCTCGACGATGTCATCGAGCGCGCCGATCTGGCCGAGGCGCGGGCGCGCGAGACCGAAACCGCGCGCGCGCTGGAACGCGCCCGGCGGCTGCGTGACACCTCCGCCATCTCGCAGGCCACGCTCGAGGACACCGTGGCGCGGCTGGCGGAGGCCCAGGCCCAGCTCGACCGCGCCCGCCAGCGGCTTGCCGACCGCACTGTCACCGCGCCCTTCGCCGGTGTCGTCGGCCTCGCCGAGATCGACCCCGGGGCGCGGGTGAGCGCCGGCGACACCCTCACCCGGCTCGACGACCTGCAGGGAGGTGATCGTCGAGTTCGCCCTGCCCGAGACGCTGTTTGCCGAAGCGCGCGAGGGGCTGCGCGTCACCGCCACCAGCGCCGCCTTTCCCGATCGCCTCTTCGAGGGCCGGATCGCCGCGGTCGACACCCGCATCGACCCGGTGAGCCGCGCCTTTCGCGCCCGCGCGGTGATCCCCAACCCCGACCGCGCCCTGCCCGCCGGGATGTTCATGTCGCTGACGCTGACGCTGTCGGAGGCCGAGCGCCTGATCGTGCCCGAGGCGGCGATCCTCTATCAGGCGGCCGAGGTCTATGTCTTTACCGTCACCGACGGCACCGCCAGCCGGGTCACGGTCACCACCGGCCAGCGCAAGGAAGGCGTCGTCGCCATCGAGGCCGGGCTGGAGGCGGGAACGCCGGTCATCGTGCGCGGGCTGCAGCGGGTGCGCGACGGCCAGGCGGTGACGATCCTGGGCGATGCCGGCGCGGCGGAGGGCGATTCGTGACCCTGCCCGGCATCGCGGTGCGCCGCCCGGTGCTGGCGGCGGTGGCCAGCCTGCTCATCCTGGTCTTCGGCCTTGCGGCGCTGCGCGACATTCCCATCCGCGAGCTGCCGGACGTCGACAACGCGGTGATCTCGATCTCGACCCAGTATGCCGGGGCCGCGCCCTCGGTGATGGACACCGACGTCACCGAGCCCATCGAGGGCGTTGTTGCCGCCATCGCCGGGCTGCGTTCGATCAGTTCCGAAAGCCGCCAGGGCCGCAGCAACATCACGTTGGAATTCGAGACCGGCCGCAACATCGAGGAGGCCGCCAACGACGTGCGCGACGCCGTGGGCCGGGTGAGCGGGCAGTTGCCCGACGGCGCCGAGACCCCCGAGATCATCAAGAGCGATGCCGACGCCGATCCGGTGATGCGGCTGGCGATCACCTCGACCCGGATGACCACCGCCGAGATCACCGACTATATCGACCGTTTCATCGCCGACCGGCTGGCCACCATCGACGGGGTGGCGCGGCTGCAGATCTATGGCGAGCGCCCCTTTGCGGTGCGCATCTGGCTCGACCGCCGGGCGCTGGCGGCGCGGCAACTGACGGTAGCCGACATCGAGGCCGCGCTCATTCGCACCAATGTCGAACGCCCCGCCGGCGAGGTGGTGTCGCAAACCCGGCAGCTGTCGGTGCGGCTCAACAGCCGGCTCTCCAGCATCGAGGATTTCCGCGACGTGGTGCTCGAGCGCGTGGCCGGCTATCCGGTGCGGCTGGGCGATGTCGCCCGCGTCGAGCCGGGCGTGGCCGACGACAGCACCGTCGCGCGCTCGGACAGTGCCGACGCGATCGGCATCTCGATCCTGCGCCAGAGCCAATCGAACACGCTGGCGATCTCGCGCGCGGTGCGCGCCGAGATCGCGGCGCTGCGCCCCACCCTGCCCGAGGGCATGAAGATCACCATCGGCTCGGACGATGCGCTTTTCGTCGGCGCCTCGATCCGCGAGGTGCTGATCGCGCTCTCGATCTCGATGGCGCTGGTGGTGCTGGTGATCCTCGCCTTCCTGCGCTCGCCGCGCGCGACGCTGGTGCCGGCGGTGGCGATCCCGGTGTCGCTCATTGGTTCGTTCATCCTGATCGGGGCCTGGGGGTTCTCGCTCAACACGCTGACCTTGCTGGCAATGCTGCTGGCGATCGGGCTGGTGGTCGACGACGCCATCGTGGTGCTGGAAAACATCCAGCGCCGGGTCGAGGACGGCGAAAGTCCGCTGGTGGCCAGCCTGCGCGGGGCCGAGCAGGTCACCTTCGCGGTGATCGCGACCTCGGTGACGCTGATCGCGGTCTTCGTGCCGCTGTCGTTCATGCCCGGCGAGGTCGGCCGGCTCTTTGTCGAATTCGGCTGGGTGATGGCCGGGACGGTGGCGATCTCGACCTTCGTGGCGCTCACCGCCTGCCCGGCGCTGGCCTCGAAGGTGTTGCGCGCGCGGCGCCCGGGACGCGGCGACCCCAGGCCGGTGGAGACCGCTGGCCGGTCCCCGGCCGATCCGCGCCTCACCGGCGTGCAGCGGGCCTATCGCAGGTTGCTGGCGGGCGCGCTGCGCATGCCGCTCGTCGTGCTGGTGCTGGCGGCGCTGGCGACCGGGGGGGCGGCGTTCTTCTGGGACGGGCTGCCGCGCGAGCTGGCGCCGAGCGAGGATCGCGGGGTGGGCTTCGTGCCGCTCACCGCGCCCCAGGGCAGCACGGTGGAGCATACCGATCTGGCCGCCCGGCAGGTCGAGGACATTCTCGCGCCGCTGCGCGCCGAGGGCATCGTCGATACCGTCTTCACCTTCACCGGCTGGGGCGGGCGGGCGTTCCGCTCGTTCGTGGTCTTTCGCCTGGTGCCGTGGGAAGATCGCACGGTCAGCGTCTTCGACGTGGTCCGCCGGATCGCGCCGCTGATGGACAAGGTGACGATCGCCCGCGGCTTTCCCATCGCGCCGGCGGGGCTGGGTCTGCGCGGCAATTCCTCGCCCCTGCGGGTGATCGTGGGCGGGCCCGATTTCGAGAGCGTCAAGGACTGGGCGAACGCGCTGCTGGCGCGGGCCGAGGCGATGCCGGCAATCGTCAATGCCGAGCTCAACTACGAGGAAAACCTGCCCCAGCTCGACGTGCGCATCGACCGCAACCGCGCCGACGATCTGGACATCTCGGCCGACACCATCGCCACCACGCTGCAGACCATGCTGGCCTCGCGCGAGGTGACGACCTTCGTCAGCCGCGGCCGCGAATACCCGGTGATCCTGCAGGCCGAACCGGCCGACCGCGAAAGCCCCTCGGACATCTCCAACCTCTTCGTGCGCGCCGGCGACGGGCGAACGCTGGTGCCTCTGGGCGCGCTGGTGCGGCTCGAGGAAAACGCCGCCGCGCCGTCGCTCAGGCGCTTTGACCGGCTGCCCTCGATCCGGCTGTCGGGAACGGTGGCGCCGGGGCACAACCTGGGCAGCGCGCTGGCCGGGATCGAGGCGGCGGCGGAGGAGATCCTGCCGGCCGAGGCGCGGCTGGGATTCGAGGGCCAGTCGCGCACCTTCAAGGACACCGAAGCGGGCATGGGGCTGGTGCTGGGGCTGGCGCTGCTCATCGTCTTTCTGGTGCTGGCGGCGCAGTTCGAAAGCTTCGTCCACCCGCTCACCATCATGCTGACGGTGCCGGCGGGCCTTGCGGGCGCGGTCTATGCGATGGCGCTGGGGGGCTGTCGGTCAACGTCTATTCGCAGATCGGGATCATCCTGCTGGTCGGGCTGGTGGCCAAGAACGGCATCCTCATCGTCGAGTTCGCCAACCAGCTGCGCGACCAGGGCCTCAAGCGGCGCGAGGCGGTGCTGACGGCCTCGGCGCTGCGGCTGCGGCCGATCGTGATGACGGTGGTGTCGACCATCCTCGGGGCGGTGCCGCTGGTACTGGCGTCGGGCGCGGGGTCGGAGGCGCGCGCGGCGATCGGCACGGTGATCATCGCCGGGCTGGCGATGGCGAGCGTGCTGATGCTGGTGGTCACGCCGGTACTCTACGACCTGCTGGCGCGCTTTACCAAGCCGCGCGGGGTCTTCGAGCGGCTGATCGTGCGCGAACTGGGGCGCGGCCGGGGCAAGGCGGTCTGAGTTCGGGAGCGACGCGCCACCGCCGGGCACGTGTCCGGTTGATCAGGTCAAGGCCGGTCCCGGCCGGGGTTTCTAGGCTGCGCACCAGTCCTTGCCACCCAAACCGTGCCGCATGGCCGCCCTGCCGGAACAACCGCGACCATGACCATCGACCTGCCCGTCACCCGTTCCTGCGCCGAATGCCCGTACGGCCGGCACACCCCGTGGAAGGACGTGCCGCCCCAGCGCCTCGCGATCCTCGACCGGCTGCGCCGCCGCCGGGGTTTCGACGCGGGCACGGCGCTCTTTCGCCAGGGCGAACCCAACGAGGGGCTGCACTGCATCAGCCAGGGCGTCTTTGGCATCTCCATCACCCACCGGACCGGCACCGACGTCATGATCCGCCTGGCCTATCCGGGCGACACGCTGGGCGCACGCGCGTTCCTGCGCGATGCCCCCACCGGACCACCGCGGTGGCGCTGACCGAGGCCGCCGTCTGCACGCTTGCGCGGCGTGACGCGGTTCAGCTCACTCGGGACGCGCCCGACGTGCATCAAGAACTGGTCGGGCGCTGCCTTGCCGAAATGGACCGCGCCGAGGCCAGCATCGTCGAACAGGCCTGCCTGTCGAATCGCGCACGGCTGTGCCGGCTGCTGAGCGACCTGCTGGAACGGCATGGCGAGCCGACCGGCACCAAACTGGTCGCGCGCCTGCCGGTCAGCCGCGGTACCATGGCCGGAATGCTGGGCATCCAGCCCGAGAGCCTGTCGCGGCTGTTTTCACGGCTCAAGGGAGAGGGGCTGATCGCGCTGTCGGGGCGGAACGTATCGACCGGGTCGCTGGCGGCGCTCAGGGCCGAGGCGACATCCGCGGCGGAAAGCTGAGGCAGGGGGCGCGGCCCCGGTCACAGGGCCGCGCGGCGCGGGCTCAGGCCGTGGCCGGCTCGAACTGCGGGAAGAGGATCTCGTTTTCCAGCCGGATATGCTCGGTGAGGTCGGCGATGAACTCCTCGAGCCCGGCGTAAAGCCGGGTCCACGACCGACAGGCGCCCTCGGGCAGGGTCGGGCCGCCGGTGATCTCGCGGATGCGCCCGACATCGGCGTCGTGATCGTCGTGATCGGCGCGCATCGCCGCGATGGGATGCTCCAGCCCGGAATGGCCGCCGTTGCGAATGGCGGGAAAAGAGGATCAGCTCCTCCTTCTTCATGTGGACCTCCATTTCGCCGATGAGGCGGTTGATGACCTCGGCCAGCCCGGCCGGCACGCCGGGCGTGCCGGCATGCACCGTCTCGACCCCGGCCGCCAACTCGGCCAGTTCGGGCAGCTGTTCGCGGTGGCGGGCGTGATAGCGGGTCTCGATGTGGCGGGTCAGTTCGGCGGCGTCGTGAACAGGGGCATCCTCGGCCATGGGGCTCATCCTTTTCTCTGCGCGATTTCGCCGCACTCGGCCCCAATGTCTTGCGCATCAGCGGATGCGCGGGGGCGGTCGGCGGCGGTGGCAAGAGCCGAATTTAGCCTTATAAATAGGTATTGTAAATGCCTATTCCGGGGAATTCCAGGCGCCGCTCGCGCCCGGCGGGACGGCGCGGAAAGGCCCTTCTTTTCCACGCACGAACGCCGGATCCGATTGCGGTCTTTGACTTAAATCAAATGGGTATCAAACCTGCCGATATAACGTGGCGCAGGGAAGAGTTCACCGCGGACGCCTTGCCAGTCCCCATCCGACCGGGGGCGATTGAGGGCGGTCCGTCCGCCCGGTATCCGGTGTTCGCGCGCTTTTTTCCGTACGTGGTGCGTGAGGCGTCCGACGTTCTTTCCCGCAAGTGGGCGTGGGGGGTGCGGTGGGCGCATTGCGCACAGGAACAGGACAATCGGCAAGAGCCGGAGCGCGCGAAGACAAGACTGCAGGACCACCAGCACGATCCGAGAGGCGCCGCGCCAATCGCGGGGCCGGCAAGACCTGGATCGGGAGCGCGCGACGGACGGGCCATCGGACGGTGAGGGAGAAAGCCGCATGACCGACCAAGAGACAGACACCAAGCGCGAAAGCGACGTACCGTCGGAACCCGTCCCGGCGATGCAGCAGATACTCGACAACCCGTTTCTGCTGCTCTTTCTGGGCGTTACCATTCCGACCGTTCTCTATATCGTCTGGGGCGTGATGGAAATCGCCTCGATCCCGGTCGCGAACTGACCGGACACAGGAGGAGAGACAGACATGGCCATCACACCACCGTCCAACCGGCTCTGGTGGAAGGAACCGGTCCACGGCATCGAGCTGGGCTGGATCATCATCGCCTTCCTCTGGGGGCTTTTCATGTTCTTTTTCATGATTGCCTGGCACTTCATCGGCAATCAGAACCTTTCGACCGAGACCTACAAGATCCAGCCCGAGCGATATGTCGAGAAGGTCGAGGCCTTCGCCGACGAATACCGGGCCTTCGACGAAAACGGCGAGCCGATCGAGGAGGACGGGGTGCCGGTCGTGCGCCCGCCGGTGGGAGGGGACGCCTACATCCTCGCCCGGCTGTGGGAATTCTGGCCAATTCTCGAGCTGAAGAAGGATGAGAGCTATCGCATTCACCTGTCCTCGGCCGACTGGCAGCACGGGTTTTCGCTGCAGCCGACCAACATCAACATCTCGGTGCATCCCGAATACGAACACGTTCTGACGCTGACGCCCACCGAGGCGGGCGTCTTCGGGATCGTCTGCAACGAGTTCTGCGGGATCGGCCATCACACGATGACCGGCCGTATCCGCGTCGTGGAATAAGGGAGGGACACCCATGACCACCATTGATCACGGCGCAGTCGCCGGTGCGGCCGTGGCGGCCAATTACCGGACGTGCCGCTTCTCCGGCCTCAGGATCGAGGCCAATGCCGAAACCCTCATCAAGGTCAACGCCGTCGCGGCCGTCGTCTTTCTCGCCCTCGGCGGGCTGATGGGTCTCGGGGTGGCGCTGACGCGCTGGCCCGCCATCCAGCTGTTGCCGGCGGACTGGTTCTATCTGGTACTGACCGGGCACGGCGCCAACGTGCTGCTGTTCTGGATCATCTTCTTCGAGATCGCGGTGCTCTACTTCGCCTCGGCGGTGATCCTCGGCGCACGGCTGGCGACGCCACGCTTTGCCTGGCTGGCCTTCGTGCTGATGCTCGTCGGCGCGGTGATGGCCAACTACGCGGTGTTGCGCGGCGATTCGACGGTGATGTTCACCTCGTATCCGCCGATGCAGGCCTCGCAATGGTTCTACCTGTCGCTGATCATCTTCGCGGTGGGGGCGCTGATCGGGGTGTTCGTGTTCTTCGGCACGCTGGTCGTCGCCAAGGCCGAGAACACCTATAACGGCTCGGTTCCGCTGGTCACCTTCGGGGCGATCACGGCGGGCATCATCGCGGTCTTCACCCTGGCCGCGGGAGCGATCATCCTCATTCCGACCTGGTTTTGGTCGCTGGGGCTGATCTCGAACATCGACTCGCTGATGTACAAGGTGATCTGGTGGGGCATGGGTCACTCCACCCAGCAGATCAACGTCTCGGCACACGTGTCGATCTGGTACGCCATCGGCGCGATGGTGGTGGGCGCCAGGCCGCTGTCCGAAAAGGTCAGCCGGATGGCATTCTTCATGTACATCCTGTTTCTGCAGCTTGCCTCGGCCCACCATATCCTGGCCGAACCGGGGATGAGCGCGTCGTGGAAGATCGTGAACACGTCCTACATGATGTACCTGGCGGTGATGGGCTCGATGATCCACGGGCTGACCGTGCCCGGCGCCATCGAGGCGGCGCAGCGGCGCAACGGCTACACCCGCGGCGCGTTCGAGTGGCTGAGAAAGGCGCCCTGGGGCAACCCGGCGTTTTCGGGCTTCTTCCTCAGCCTGGTGATGTTCGGCTTCATCGGCGGGATCACCGGCGTCATCCTCGGTACCGAGCAACTCAACGTGCTCATGCACAACACGCTCTACGTGCCGGGCCACTTCCACGGCACCGTGGTCGCGGGCACGACGCTGGCGTTCATGGCGATGACCTATCTGGTGGTGCCGCTGATCTTTCAGCGCGACATCATCATGCCGGGCCTGGCCAAGCTGCAGCCGTTCCTCTTCGGTATCGGCGCCGGCGGCATCTCGCTGTTCATGATGGGCGCGGGTACGCTGGGGGTTCCGCGGCGGCACTGGGACATGTCCCTGACCGACGCGCCATTCGTCCACGAGTTCCCGGCCGCGGCCTATCTGATGATGGGTCTCAACGGTATCTCGGCGATCCTGGCGGCGCTGGGGGGCATCCTCTTCATCGTCATCGTGGTGGGCTCGATCCTCGCGGGGCCAAAGCTCAACGTGCCGGGCGCCAAGCTGATCTTCCCCCTGCACGACAAGAGCCGCGAAGCGGTGTCGGAATACGGCAGCGAAGGCACGCTGAAACTGCCCGGAACGATCATCCTGGTGGCGATCTTCTTTGCCTGCTTCGTGCTCTACTACTTCGTCAACTGGAAGTACCTGTCCGAACTGTGGCTGTTCAACTGACCGGACGAAGTTAGGAGACCTCGCATGCACGCCGTCCTCACAACCACGGTTTCGATCCTCAAGCTCCGGATCGGCCTGTTCATCGCCCTTGCGGCCGTCGTCGGCATCCTGACCGGCGAAGGCAGCATGGGCTGGGGGGCGGCGGCAGCCTTCACCCTCGCCGTGCTCGGCGCCTCGGGCGCGGCGGGGGCCTTCAACCAGTATTTCGAGCGCGAGCTCGACCGCACCATGGCGCGAACCCATGCCCGCCCCTTCGCCAGCGGGCGCCTGAGGGAGGGGCCGATCTGGCCGGTGACCTTCAGCGCGCTGCTGATGGTGTCGCTGCTCCTGGGCTGGGCCACCGGCGGCACGCTGGCGGCGGTCCTGGTCTTTGCCGGCGCCGCCACCTACGGGCTGCTCTACACGCTCGTGCTCAAGCCGCGCACGGTCTGGAACGTGGTGATCGGCGGCGCCGCGGGCAGCTTCGCGCTGCTGGCGGGCGCGGTCGCCGCGCGGCCCGAATTCGGCCCCGTGATCGGCCCGGTGCCGGTCCTGCTGTCGGTGGTGCTGTTCCTGTGGACGCCGCCGCATTTCTGGGCGCTGGCGGCGGTGCGCGGCGAGGACTATCGCCGCGCCGGCATCCCGATGCTGCCCGTCACCCACCCGCCCCGGGTCTGGGCGCCGGTGATATTCGCCCATGTCGCGGCGCTCTCGGCGCTGTCGATGGGTCCGCTCCTTTTCGGCTACGGCGTCATCTACGGGGTTTTTGCGGGGGTCAGCGGCGCGGTGTTCCTGCACGCCTCGTGGCGGCTGATGCGCGACCCCTCGCGCGGCCACGCCAAGACCACCTTTCACGCCTCGCTGCTGCATTTCGCGCTGCTGTCGCTCGGCGTCATCCTCGATCGCGGAGCAGCGGCATGGCTGGGCTGAGGCTCGCGCTTGCCGCACTGCTCTGTCTGGCCCTGCCCCCGATCGCGGCAGCCCAGGAGAAACTCGACTCCGAGATCGCGTTTGACGAAAGCCAGGCCGCGATCGGCGGTCTGACCGGCGATCACATCCTCACCGATCAGAACGGCGCGCCGCTGGCGCTGGCCGATCTGCGCGGGCGGCCGCTGGTGGTGTCGCTGGTCTTCACCTCCTGCGCCACGGTCTGCCCGCTCACCACCGAGAACCTGCGCAAGCAGATCCTGCGCGCCCGCCAGGCGGTGGGCGACGACGCCTTCGCGGTGCTGACCTTCGGTTTCGACGCCCGCGGGGACACGCCCGAGCAGCTCGCCGGTTTCGCCGGCACCCACAAGCTGAAGGGCATCCCGGACTGGTACGTGGCCAGCGCGGACGCCGACACCACCGCCGCGTTCCTCGACGATCTGGGCTTTTCCTTCCGCGCCGCGGCGGGCGGGTTCGATCATGTCACCCAGACCACCGTGCTCGATGCCGAGGGCCGGGTCTATCGCCAGATCTATGGCGAGAACTTCCCCCTGCCGGTGCTGGTGCAACCGCTGAAGGAACTGGTGCTGGGGATCAAGACGGTCTCGATCGACCCCAAGGATCTGTGGAACCGGATCAGTTTTCTCTGCACGGTTTACAATCCCCTGACGGGGGCATATCGCTTCGATTACGGAATCTTCTTCGGGATCTTCTTCGGCGGCGTGTCGCTGATCATCACCGGGTTGATCATCCTGCGGCTGGGGCTGCAGCGCCGTCGGGCGCAGCGCGCACGGGCGGGTCAGGGACGAGCCAGCGAGGCGACATGAAAACCACTGGATTGCGCGCCACGGTTCGGCGCGGCTTTGACCGGGCAGAACGCGGTCTGGACCGGCTGTTCGGCGCTGATTGGAACCCTCTGGCACAACTCGGCCCGCTGGGCTGGCTGCTGTTCTGGATCGTCGCGGCAAGCGGCATCTATCTTTTCATCTTCTTCGACACCGGGGTGACGGCGGCCTATGCCTCGATCGAGTGGCTGACCGTCGATCACTGGTGGCATGCCGGGCTGACGCGCAGCCTGCACCGCTATGCATCAGACCTGATGGTGCTGGTGATGTTCGTTCACATGATCCGCGAATGGTCCTTCGACCGCTATCGCGGCAAGCGCTGGTTCTCGTGGATCACCGGTATCCCGGTGATCTGGTTCGTCTATCTCTCGGGGATCACCGGTTACTGGCTGGTCTGGGACAAGCTGGCGCAGTACGTGGCCACGACCAGCACCGAGCTGCTCGATACGCTGGGCATCTTCGGCGAGCCGATCGCGCGCAACTTCCTCGCGCCCGAACTGCTGTCGTCGCGCTTCTTCACGCTGATGGTGTTCCTGCACATCGCCATTCCGCTGCTGCTGCTGCTGCTGATGTGGGTGCATATCCAGCGCATCACCGACGCCCGCACCAGCCCGCCGCGGGGGCTGACCGCGATCACGCTGGGCGCGCTGGTGGTGGGCTCCTACGCCATCCCCGCGACCTCGCAGGGGGCGGCCGATCTCGCCACCGTGCCGCAAAGCGTGGGCATCGACTGGTTCCTGCTGTCGCTCTTTCCGGTGATCGAGAGCGTGCCCTCGGGCGTGGTCTGGGCCGGCGTGGCGATCTTTACCCTGGTGCTGATCGGCATGCCGTGGATGCCGCCCCGGCGCGAGGGCGGCGCGGCCGAGGTGTTCCTCGACCACTGCAACGGCTGCGCGCGCTGCGTCGCCGACTGCCCCTATGCCGCCATCACGCTGGTGCCGCGCACCGACGGGCTGCCCTTCACCCATCAGGTCGAGGTCAACCCCGCGCGCTGCGTCGCCTGCGGCATCTGCATGGGCGCCTGCCCGTCCTCGTCGCCGTTCCGCCGCTCGGGCGATCTGGTCACCGGCATCGACCTGCCCGACTATCCGCTGGCCGAACTGCGTGCCGATGTGATCGCGGCGGCGCAGGACCTCGAGGGCAAGGGCCGGGTGCTGACCCTCGCCTGCGGCCACGGCGCCGCCGCCGCCCCGGGCAAGGGCCGGGTGGTGATGCCCTGCGTGGCGATGGCGCCGCCCTCGCTCATCGACTTCATCATCAGCCGCGGGCTGGCCGACGGGGTCGCCGTCGCCGGCTGTTCCGAGCGCGACTGTTTCAACCGCTACGGCTTTGCCTGGACCGAGGCGCGTTTCGCCCGCGAGCGCGACCCGTTCCTGCGCCGGCGCGTGCCGCTCGAACGGGTGCGCACGATCTGGGCCGGCACCAGCGAGCGCCGCCGCCTCGCCGACGAACTCGGCACCTTCGCGCAGGAACTCGCGGCGATGCCCGAATTCGAGAACGTCCGCCCGCTCGACGAGGATGAAGAGACCGAAATGAAGGCCGCGGCCGTCAAACGGAGGGCCGGCTCATGAGCATCGACACCGACTGGCTGAAACGCCCCCGGCACCTGATCATGGGCGGCGTCCTGTCGCTGGCGGTGGTGCTGGGCACCGCCGTGCTGTCGGCGTGGCCCGACTGGCAGAGCGTGCCCGACAATCACGGGCTCTTGCGCCTCAGTTTCGCGCAATCGGGCGTGCGCAAGTGCCGGGACCGCACCGAACAGGAGCTTGCCGCCCTGCCCCGCAACATGCGCGACGCCCAGCTGTGCGAGCGCCGCCGCGCGCCGGTACGCATCGAGATGGATATCGACGGCGTCACCGTCTATGCCGCCGATGTCGCACCCACGGGGCTGGCCGGAAGCGGCCCGTCAAGGGTCTACGAGCGCTTCGAGTTGCCGGGGGGCAACGCGACGTGACGTTGCGGCTGCAGGACGATCCCTCGCAGAGCGGGTTTGACTACGAGGCCGGCTTTGATATTGACTTGGCGCCCGGGCAGAGTATCGCCATCGACTTTGACGAGGGCTCGGGCGGGTTCTATATCCACTGAGAGCAGGACCGATACATCCACTGAGGGCAGGACCAATGGCACGGATTGTGTGGAAACCCGAATTCAGTGTCGGCGACGAGGCGGTGGACCACGAACATCGCGAGTTGATCGACCTCGTGAACACCGCGGCCGGTGCAATCCTCGAAGGCCGCGCCGACGCTGACATCGACCGCAGCCTGGGCGATCTCTATCAGGCGATCTCGGCGCATTTCGCGCATGAGGAACGGCAGATGGAAACCGCCCGCTACGACCAGCTCGAAGCCCACAAGAGCAGCCACGAATACCTGCTCGACGAGCTGCGCGACATCATGGACGGCACCACCGGCGAGACGGACCAGACCGCCGAGCGCCTGACCCAGGTGCTCGAGGCGTGGTTCACCGACCATTTCCGCGATCACGATTCGCGGCTCCATAACCGTCTCGGCCCGCACCACCACTAGGGTCCGGAGAAACTCGATCAGAGGACAGACCGAGGGGCAGAGCGAATGTCGAAGGCACGACTCTTGCGGATCCTGCCGCCGCTCGCGCTGGGCATCGCACTGGCGGCGTGGCTGGTGTCGCAGGCCGAGCCTCCGGAAC
Source organism: Roseovarius sp. (assembly GCA_027493545.1). GTDB lineage: Bacteria > Pseudomonadota > Alphaproteobacteria > Rhodobacterales > Rhodobacteraceae > Roseovarius. Next base: position 734,596 of record JAOSKR010000002.1, read on the forward strand.
GCGTCAAACATGCCGAGCGCAGCGTCACCGCCCGCACCCTGATCGCCGAGGCCCGCCCGGTGCGCCCGGTGCTGCGCGGCTACGGCACCGTCAGCGCCGCCCAGAGCTGGCAGGCGGTGGCCGAGGTTTCGGGCGCCGTCACCTATCGCCACCCCGAGCTGGAGTCCGGCAACCTCATCGGCGCCGGCACGAAGGTGCTGGAAATCGACCGCAGCCGGTATCAGACCGCGCTCGATCAGGCCGAGGCCGATCTCGATGCACTCAACGCGGAGGCCGACCAGATCGAGGTCGAGGCCGACAACACCGGTCGTATTCTGGCGATCGAAAAGGACCGCCTGAGACTGGCCGAGACCGATCTGGCGCGGGTGCGCGAACTGGTGGAACAGGGAACCGCGCCGCAGGCCCGCCTGGACGAACAGGAACGCGCCACGCTGCTGATACGCCGCGGCGTGCAGGAGCTGGAAAACAGCCTCGCCTTGGTGCCGGTGCAAAAGGCGCGGCTCGCGGCCCAGATCGCGCGCGCCGAGGCAACAACGGCCAGCGCCCGGCGCGATCTGGCGATGACCCGGATCGAGACCCCGTTCAGGCTGCGCGTGGGCGAGGTCCATGTCGAGCGCCATCAGTTCGTCACCGCCGGACAGAAACTCGTCACCGCCGATGGCATCGAGCGCGCCGAAATTACCGCGTATCTGCCGGTCGAGGGCTTTCCGCGGCTGATGGGCGCGGCGATGCCCGCCACCGGGGTGAGCTTCAAGGCCGGGCGGCGCGAGGCCGTGCTCGACCGCATCGAGGCCGAGTTGCGGCTCGTCTCGGGCCCCGGGCAGGTCTGGCAGGGGCGCGTGATCCGTATCGGCAGCGCACTCGATCCCGAGGCGCGCTCGATACCGGTGGTGATCGCCGTCGACAACCCCTATGAAGACGTCCACCCGCCGCTCAGCCTGCCGCTGGTGCCCAACATGTATGTCGAGGCGATCCTCACCGGACCCGAGATGGCGCCGCGCGTCAGCGTGCCGACCAGCGCGGTGCATCAGGGCGACACCGTCTATCTGCGCGACGCGCAGGGGCGGCTCGCGCTGCGCGACGTCACGCTGGGGTGGCGGCAGGGCGACATGGCGGTGATCGAGGCCGGCATCGAACCCGGCGAAGAGGTCATCATCGACGACATCGTGCCGGCGCTGCCGGGGCTTCTCGTGGTGCCGGCGGAGCCCGGCGAATGATCGCCTGGTTCGCGCGCCACCCGACCGCAGCCAACCTCCTGCTGGTATTGCTTGCCGCCGCCGGGATATTCGCCGCGCCGACGCTGAAGCGCGAGACCTTCCCCGATTCCCGCCCCACCGAGGCCGAGATTTCGGTGGTCTATCGTGGCGCCACCGCCTCGGAAGTCGAGGACGCCATCTGCCGGCGCATCTGGGACGCGGTCGAGGCGGTCGAGAACCTCGACAAGCTGACCTGCACCGCCCAGGAAAGCACCGCCCGCGCGGTGGCGGAGATGGTTCCGGGGGCGAGGCCGGACGGTTCGTCAACGATCTGCGCACCGAGGTGAACGCGATCGACGACTTTCCCGACGATGCCGACCCGCCGGCGGTGCGCGAGCTCAACCGCACCGACATGGTGGCCTCGGTGGCGGTCGCGGGCGACATGCCGGCGCCACAGCTCGAACGCTACGGCGACGCGCTCAAGGACCGGCTCTCGGCCCTGCCCGGCGTGGCGCGGGTCACGCTGACCGGCTTTGGCACCCGGCAATTCCTGATCACGGTTCCGCGTGCGGCGCTCTTGCAGCACGGGCTCAGTGCCGCCGACCTGGCCGCGACCATCGGCGCGCAAAGCGTCGACCGCCCGCTGGGCAACCTGGAAACGCCAAGACAGGACATCTCCCTGCGCTTTGCCGACGAACGCCGCAGCGCAGCGGCGCTGGCGGGGCTGGTGGTGCTGTCGAAACCCGACGGTGCGCAGCTTACCCTGGGCCAGATCGCGCAGATCGAGGAAAGCTACAGCCCGCCCGAGAACCGCGCCTTTCTCGACGGCACCCGCGCGGTCTATCTGCAGGTCGACAAGGGGCTTGGTGCCGACGCGCTGCGGGTCTTCGACGCGGTGAGCGCGCTCGTCGACGAGGAGCGCGGCGTGGTGCCGCCCTCGCTGCGCCTCGAAGTGGTGCAGGACATGACCACCATCGTGCGCGACCGCCTGCAGATGCTTGTCGAGAACGGCCTGCTGGGGCTGGTGCTGGTGGTGGGCGTGATGAGCCTCTTCTTCCGCCCCCGCTATGCGATCTGGGCGGCGCTGGGGCTGCCGGCAGCGTTCCTGGGCGCCTTCGTGGCAATGGCGCTGACCGGCCTTTCGCTCAACATGATCACTCTGGTGGCGCTCCTGATGGCGATCGGCATCGTGATGGACGATTCCATCGTCATCTCGGACGCCATCGCCGAAGAGGCGGCGCGCGGCGCCTCGCGCCTCGATGCCGCCATCGCCGGCACCAAACGGGTGCTGCCCGGCGTGCTCTCGTCCTTCATCACCACGGTGGCGATCTTCGCGCCGCTGTCGTTCCTCTCGGGCGAACTGGGCAAGGTGCTCGAGGTGCTGCCGGTGGTGCTGATCGCGGCACTGAGCGCGAGCCTGCTGGAGGCGTTCTGGGTGCTGCCGCATCACCTTGCGCACGGGCTCAAGGCAACCCGGACGGAATCCTCGCGGGCGCGCGCGGCATTCGATCGCGGCTTTTCCCGGGTGCGCGATCGTGCGCTGGGGTGGCTGGTCGATGGAGCCATCGCCTGGCGTTACCTGGTCACCGGGCTGGTGATCGCGCTGCTGATCGTCACCATGGCGCTGATGCGCGCGGGTTATGTCAAGCGCGAGGCCCTGCCCGAGATCGACGGCGACGTGCTCGAGGCGCGCATCCTGATGCCGCAGGGCACGCCGCTGACCCGCACCGAGGCGGTGGCCGAACGGGTGCGCACCGCGCTATTGGCGGTCGATGCGCGGCTCACGCCCGACCAGCCGGACGGTGCGGCGCTGGTCAAAAGCGTGCAGACCCACTTCAACAGCAATCAGAGCGCCGGCGAGAGCGGCCCCCACGTGGCGACCGTCACCGCCGACCTTCTGGGCGCCGAGACCCGCACCACCACACTGGACGAACTGATCGCCGCCTGGCGGGCCGAGATCGGCGCGGTGCCCGGCGCCATCGCCATCACCCTGACCGAGCCGGGGATCGGCCCCCAGGGCCGGGCGGTGGAAATCCGTCTCTCGGCCCCGATCTGAACGTGCTCGACACCGCCGCCGGGCGGCTGCTGGCGGAGCTCGAGACCTATGTCGGCATCTACAACGCCATGTCCGATCTGCGCCCCGGCCGACCCGAACTGCACCTGACGCTGGCCGAAGGCGCGACCGGGCTGGGGCTTACGGCGGCGGATGTGGCGGCGCAGCTGGGCAGCGCCTTTCTGGGCCAGATCGTGACCACGGTGCAGGAAGGCGACATCTCGCACGAGATCGAGATCCAACAGACCGCCATCGACCGCGACGCGTTCGACGACCTTGCCGCCTTCGAGGTGATCGTGCCCGGCGGCACCCGGATCCCGCTGACAACCGTCGTGCGCATCGAGGAGGCGCGCGGCTGGGGCAGCATCACCCATGTCGACGGCCACCGCAGCGTCACCGTGGCGGCCGATGTCGACGGGCGCATCGGCAATGCCGACGCTATCGTCAACGAAATCGCAGCCGACTTCCTGCCCGGGCTGGTGCGCGATTACCCCGGCATGACCGTCTCGGTCGAGGGCCAGAACGCCAATTCGGCCGAGACCATGGGCTCGATCCTGCGCGGCTTCATGATCGGGCTTGTCGGCATCTACGTGGTGCTCTCGTTCCAGTTCCGCAGCTATGTCGAGCCGATGATCGTGATGCTGACCATTCCGCTGGCGCTGGTCGGCGTGGTGCTGGGGCACATGGCGATGGGCTACAACATCTCGATGCCCTCGATCATGGGGGGCGGCGTCGCTGGCGGGCATCGTCGTGAACAACGCCATCCTGCTGGTGCAGGTGATCAAGGAGCACACCGCGCAGGGGATCGACCGGACCATCGCCGCCGGACGCGCAAGCCGCGAGCGGTTCCGTCCGATCGTGGTGTCGGTCTCGACCACGATCATGGGGCTGGTGCCGCTGCTGGCCGAGACCAGCACCCAGTCGCAGACCGTCAAGCCGCTGGTCATCTCGGTCGTCTTCGGCCTCATGTCGGCAACGCTTCTGGTGCTGATCGTGCTGCCGGCGCTCTATGCCATCCTCGGCGATCTCGGCGTGGGCACGCGCGACAAGGGCGCCGCCTCGGATGGCGTCGCGGCCTGAGCATCGCCGCCGCGCGCGCATGCCCGGCCGTCCACCCCTTGCCAGCGCGGCGCGGAGCGGGCATCAGGCGGGCGCGAACCGGTGACGAGGGGACGACCGGCATGACCAGATCGGAAAACCTGGCCGTGGCGCGCCAGTCGCTGCTTCTGCGCAGCCTGCCCGAGCCGGTGGTCGAGGAGCTCCTGTCCTTTGCCGTGTGCCGGGCCTGCGCGCGCGGCGAAACGGTGTTCCTGCAGGGCCAGGACGCGCAGACCATCTATGTGGTCCTGGGCGGCTGGATCAAGCTCTACCGCGTCGCGCCCAACGGCGCCGAGGCGGTGGTTCACGTCTTCACCCGCGGCCACAGCTTTGGCGAGGCGGTGGCGCTGAGGGGTCATCCCTACCCGGTCTCGGCCGAAGCGGTGACCGACTGCACACTGCTGGCAATCCCGGCGCGCAGCCTCCTGTCGATGCTCGACCGCGAGCCCGAACTGTCGGCGGGGATCATCGCCGCCACCTTCCAGCACCTGCACGAGCTGGTCACCCAGATCGAGCAGATGAAATCCCAGACCGGGGCACAGCGGGTGGCGGATTTCCTCTGCCGGCTCTGCGCCTGCGAAAGCGGCAGCTGCGTCGTCACCCTGCCCTATGACAAGGTGCTGATCGCCGGGCGGCTGGGAATGAAGCCGGAAAGCCTGTCGCGCGCCTTCGCCCGGTTGAAACGCGTCGGTGTGCGCGTCACCCGCCACCATGCCCGCATCGACGACATCGCGGCATTGCACCTCTACGCCGCGAGCGACCCCGCCGAAGCCTGGAGCAAGGCGCTGTGAACCGGCTGGAGCGTGCCCTCGCCGCCATCGACGCGGCCAACGCCGCCGACCCCGACCGCCGCGAGGGCGCGCCGGCAGCGCTGCTTTATGGCCAGCGGATGAGCGCCGAACTCGCCCGGCTCTTTGCCGATGCGCCGGAGCCGCTGCAAATCGCCGCGCGCGGCCAGCACATCGAACGCTGGGTGCGGCCGCGCAGGGATTACCCCGAGGGCCGCGAGGGCTATCTCGACTGGCGCCGCGATCTGGCGCGCCACCACGCCGCGCGGGTGGGCGAGATCATGGCGCAGGCGGGCTATGATGACGACGATATCGCCCGCGCCGGCCGGATGATCCGCAAGGAGGGGATCAAGCGCGAGCCGGAGGTGCAGGCGCTCGAGGACGTGATCTGCCTCGTCTTTCTCAAGTGGTATTTCGAACCCTTCGCCGGCACGCAGACCCCCGACAAGCTGCTGCGCATCGTGGAACGGACCGCGCGCAAGATGTCCGCCGGGGCCCGCGCGCGGGTGCTGCGCGAATTCGCCCTGCCCGAGGCGCTGGCGGCGGCGTTTCGTGACTGAAGCGCGTTACATCAGGAAATTCCGCTTGCGCTCAGGCCGGCTGCTGGCGCTGGCGGCGCTTGAGCACCGGGCAGGTCTCGGGGTCGTTCATCACCACCTGGCAGCGCAGGCACATCACGCATTCATTGGCGTTGATCCGCCCCAGCGGGTCGATCGCGCCCACCGTGCACTTGGTCTCGCACAGCCGGCATTCGCGGCCGCATTGCGGGCGCCGGTGCAGCCAGTCGAAGACCTTGTTCTTGGCCGGCAGCGCCAGCGCCGCGCCGAGCGGGCAGAGATAGCGGCAGTAGAACCGCTCGATGAAGAGGCCGGCCAGAAGCAGCACCACCACGAATGCGACGAACGGCCACGCCCGCATCATGCGCATGGAAATCGCGGTCTTGAAGGGCTCGGCCTCGGCGAGGATGAGCGCGTAGTGCATCGAGTAGAAGCTGAGCGCGAGGATGGCGACAAAGAGCGTGTACTTGATGATCCAGAGCCGTTCGTGCAGCGCGTGCGGCACCGCCACCTGCGGCACGCCGAGCCGCTGCGCCAGCTGGTTGAGCAGCTCCTGCAGCGCGCCAAACGGGCAAAGCCACCCGCAATAGACCCCGCGCCCCCAGAAGAGCATCCCCAGCGCCACCCCTGACCACAGCGTGAAGATGATCGGCTCGATCAGGAACGTCTCCCAGTGAAAGCCCGACAGCAGCGACTGCACGAAGGCCACCACCTGCACCACCGAAAGCTGCCCGTTGAGGATCCACCCGATCCACACCAGCGTCACCGACAGATACCCCAGCCTCAGCCCCAGCCACAGCCGCTTGCGCTTCACGATGAGTTGCTGAAAGAGCAGGATCAGGGTCAGGAGCCCCATCATCACCATGACGCTGGCGACCTGATAGCGCTTGGCCAGCCAGCGCGACTGCCACAGCGGCTCGGCGCCGGCGGGGGGCTCGGTGATGTAGGCGCCGGGCAGGCTGTAGGCCAGGTCGGTGACGAAACTCACCTCGTCCATCCCGGAGCCGTCCTCGGCGGGGCGCGAGGCGGTCAGTTCGAGGCTGAACGGGCGGGTGGCGTCGAACCCCTCGCCGGGCAGGCGAAAGACCGAGCGGTCCTTGAAATCCGGTGCGCCCGAAATCGCCAGCCCGTCGATACGGGCATAACCCGGGGCGGTAAGCGCGATGCGCCGCTCGCCCTGCACCACCGTCAGCCGGTCGAAGACGCCGGTGCGCCGCCAGTTGGTGCCGCGATGGGAGTAAAGCCCGCGCGAGGCCACGAAGAGCGCCGTCTCGCCCGGGCCGAGCCCGCCGACCGCGCCGGTATAGAGCTGCTGGCCGAGGATGTTGCGCCCGATGGTGGGCGGGTCGACCAGCGCGGCGTAGAACTCGATGAACGGGGCCTCGCCCTCGGGCACCGGCACCTTTGCCCCGGCCAGCGCCCGGCTGGCCTCGGTCAGGCTGATGCGGCGTCCCGCGATCGCACCTTCGGCCACCAGCGCCGCCCAGTCCCTGGGTTGATAGCTGACCCGGTCGATGCCGCCGCCCGGCAATACCCCACGCGCGATTGCCAGCGTGCGCGCGGCGCGCAGGATCGAATCCCGGATGACCCCGGTCGAGACCGTGGCGCGGGCGATGATGTCGGGGATTTCGGGACCGTCCCGGGCGCCCCCCGGCCGCGTCAGATCGACGCCGGCAAATCCCTGCACGAAGCCGCCGATGTCGGCGTCGCTCAGCCCGAGGGTCAGGATCGGCTCGGCATGGTGGATGAGGCGCGCGCCGGTGATGCGGGCCTTGGTGTCGATCGCCACCAGCACATCGACCGGCTGGCCGGAATACCCTACCGAGCCGGCAACCTCCCAGGTCGAGGCGATATGGCCGCGCAGGCCGGATCTGTCGCTGACGCTCCAGCCGGGAACGCCGCTCTCCTCGCGCTGCACGATCACTGGACCTTCGATACCCAGCAGTTCGGCCGCCACCTCCTGGGTCGGCACCGCGTGCCCGCGGCTGCCTTCGAAATCGGAGCGCGGAAAATCCTGCGCCGGTGCCGCGCCCGGCAGGACCCCGAGAAGACATGACAGGAAGACGAACAGGAAAGACCGCAGCATGGCGATTTCTTGCACCCGCGGGGCCGGGGCCGCGTTGACATAAGTCAAGGCAGCCTGCATTCAGACAGGCCAGTGTGACCGCGCTTCACCAGCGGAACGGAGAGAGACAACAATGACACAACGAACAGCCAAATGGCGCGCCACGCTGATATCGGGTGCAGCCATTGCCTTGGCCGTGGCCGCCCCCGGCGCCCTGGCCCAGGAAAAGCCGGAAGGACATCGCGACGGCCCGGCCGCGGCCTATGAACCCAGCATGACCACGCTGGGCCAGATCCGGGTCGAGATCCCCGGCCGCAAGCCCGGCGATCCGGTGATGACACCGGCCGAGTACAACAAGGCCAACACGCTTTATTTCGAGCGCTGCGCCGGCTGCCACGGGGTGCTGCGCAAGGGCGCCACCGGCAAGGCGCTGACCCCCGACATCACCCGCGAGAACGGCTACGAATACCTGCGCGACTTCATCACCTACGGCTCGCCCGCGGGCATGCCGAACTGGGGCACCTCGGGCGACCTGACCGACGAAGAAGTCGACATGATGGCGCGCTACATCCTGCTCGAGCCGGCCGCGCCGCCGGAATTCGGCATGCCCGAGATGCGCGCCAGCTGGAAGGTGTACGTCGCGCCCGAGGACCGGCCGACCGAGAAGATGAACGACTGGGACATCGACAACCTCTTTTCGGTGACGCTGCGCGATTCGGGGCAGATCGCCCTGATCGACGGCGCCACCTACGAGATCAAGTCGATCCTCGACACCGGCTATGCGGTGCATATCAGCCGGATTTCGGCCTCCGGCCGCTATCTCTACGTCATCGGCCGCGACGCCAAGGTCAACATGATCGACCTGTGGATGGAAAGCCCCAATACCGTGGCCGAGGTCAAGGTTGGCGCCGAGGCGCGTTCGGTCGAGACCTCCAAGATGGAGGGCTGGGAGGACAAGTACGCCATCGCCGGGGCCTACTGGCCGCCGCAATACGTGATCATGGACGGCAACACGCTCGAACCGCTCCGGATCAAGTCGACGCGGGGCATGCTCTATGACGAGCAGACCTATCACCCCGAACCGCGGGTGGCGGCGATCCTGAGCTCGCACTACAACCCCGAGTTCATCGTCAACATCAAGGAAACCGGCAAGATCCACCTCGTCGACTATTCCAACATCAGCAGCCTCAAGATCACCGAGGTCGATGCCGAGCGGTTCCTCCACGATGGCGGGCTTGACAGCACCAAGCGCTACTTCCTGACCGCGGCCAACGCCCGCGACAAGATCGTGGTGCTCGACACCAAGGAAGGCGATGTCGAGGCGGTGATCGAGACCGACGGCCTCACCCCGCACCCCGGCCGCGGCGCCAACATCGTTCACCCGGTCTACGGGCCGGTCTGGGCGACCTCGCATCTGGGTGACGAGACCGTGGCGCTGATCGGCACCGACCCCGAAGGCCATCCCGAGCATGCCTGGAAGATGGTCCAGCAGCTCTACGCGCTGGGTGGCGGGTCGCTCTTCGTCAAGACGCATCCCGAATCGGTGCATCTCTACGTCGACGCGACACTCAACCCCGATGCCGAGGTCTCGGGTTCGGTCGCGGTCTTCAAGATCGCCGACCTGGATCAGGAAGAGCCCGAGTTCCTGGTGCTGCCGATCGTCGAGTGGGCCGGCATCGCCGAGGGCCAGCCGCGCGTGGTGCAGGGCGAGTTCAACAAGGCCGGCGACGAGATCTGGTTCTCGGTCTGGAACGCCAGGGACCTTGAAAGCGCCATCGTCGTCGTCGATGACAAGACGCTCGAGCTCAAGCACGTGATCAAGGACCCGCGCCTGATCACGCCGACGGGCAAGTTCAACGTCTACAACACCCGCGCCGACGTCTACTGACGCGCGGATGCCGGGGGCCCGCACCGGGCCCCCGGTTTTTCCGACCGGACAATCGCGACAAGCCCGCTTCAGGAGAGCCAGCGACATGACAGCTTCAGGCAAGGTCTATCTGATCGGGGCGGGGCCGGGCGCGGCCGACCTGATGACGCTGCGCGCGATGCGGATGCTGCAGGCCGCCGACGCGGTGGTGCATGACCGGCTGGTCAGCGACGAAATCCTCGCGCTGGCGCCGCCGGCGGCGCGGATGATCGCGGTCGGCAAGGCTCCCGGTCACCACACCGTGGCGCAGGAGCGGATCAACGAAATTCTCTGCGACCTCGCGCGCGAGGGCCTCTCCGTCGCCCGCCTCAAGGGCGGCGATCCGATGATCTTCGGCCGCGGCTCGGAGGAGGCGGCCTATCTGACGGCGCGCGGCGTGAGCGTCGAATATGCCCCCGGCATCACCGCCGCGCAGGGCATGGCCGCGGCGACCGGCGTGCCGCTCACCCATCGCGGACTGGCCACCGGCGTGCGCTATGTCACCGGCCACCGCGCCGCCGATGCCCGGCTCGATCTCGACTGGAAGAGCCTCGCCTGCGAAGAGACCACGCTCATCGTCTACATGGGCGCCGCCAACATCGCCGAGATCGCGCTCAACCTGATGCGCGAGGGGCTGCCGGGCAGCCTGCCGGTGCTGGCGATCGCCAGCGCCACCACCCCGCGCGAGGCGCGGCTTGTCTCGCGGCTCGACCGGATCGGGCTGGAGATGGCCGAAAACCCGCTGACCGCGCCGGTGCTCTTCGTCATCGGCCATGTGGTTTCGCTATACGGCGTCGAACGGGTCGCGGCAGAGGCGGCGCGGGATCTGCCCGGGGAGGTCCGCTTTGCCGGCGAATAAGCTGGTCTTGATGGTTCTGGCGGTCCTCGTCGCCGCGCCGGCGCCGGCGCCGGCCGACCCCGACGCGCCGGCGCTCGAACGTCTGGTGCGCCAGGATTGCGGCTCGTGCCACGGGCTCTCGCTCAAGGGCGGGCTCGGGCCCGACATCCGCTCCGGGGCGCTGGGCCACCATGACCGCGCCAGCTTGACATCGCTCATCCTCGACGGCATCCCGGGCACGGCGATGCCGCCGTGGCGGCCGCTGCTGAGCGAGGCGGATGCGACCTGGATCGCCGGATACCTGTTGAACGGAGCCGAGGAATGAGCCTTTTGCGCAGCATTTTCGGGGGCTCCGCCCCCGGCGCGCCTGGCGCGCCTCCCCCGGAGTACTTGCAGCAAGATGAAGACACGGGCCGCCGCCCGCTTCATCTTGCCGGAAATACTCATCTGCGCGCCCTGGCGGCAATGCTGACGTTCGCGCTTCTCGCGCTCGCTGCGCCGCCGGCGCATGTTCAGGCCCAGACCATGGCGACCGGCGATCTGGGGCTGGTGGTCGAGCGCGCCAGCGGCTCGCTCCTGCTGGTGGACCAGTCCGAGCGCGCCGCGCTGGGGCGGATCGAAGGCCTCGGCGATCTCAGCCATGCCTCGCTGGTCTATTCGCCCGACCAGCGCTTCGCCTATGTCTTCGGCCGCGACGGGGGGCTCACCAAGGTCGACATCCTGACGCGCGAGATCGCCGGCCGGGTGATGCAGGCCGGCAACTCGATCGGCGGCGCGATTTCCGACGACGGCCGCTATGTCGCGGTATCGAACTACGAACCCGGCGGCGTGCGCGTCTTTGACGCCGAGACGCTGGCGATGGTGGCCGATATCCCGACGGGTTCGAAGACCGTCGGGCTGGTCGACATTCCCGGCACGCGCTTCGTCTTCTCGCTCTGGGACACCGGCGAGACCTGGATCGCCGACCTGTCCGGCGGCGCGGCCGGGATCACCCGGATCGGGGGCATGGGCGCCAACCCCTATGACGCGCTCGTCACCGCCGACGGGCGCACCTATATCGCCGGGCTCTTCGGCGCCGATCACCTGAGCGCGCTCGACCTGTGGCAGGAGAGCCCCTCGCCGAAACGGATCATGCCGGGTTATGCCGCCGGGCGCGAGGGGCTGCCGGTCTACAAGATGCCGCATCTCGAAGGCTGGGCGCTCGCGGGGCACGACTTCGTGCTGCCGGCGGTGGGCCAGCACGAGGTGCTGTGGGTCGACGCGCGCTCGCTGGAGGAAACCGGGCGCACCGCCACCCGCGGCCAGCCGGTCTTTGCCATCGCGCGCCCCGACGGGCGTCACGTCTGGGTCAACTTCGCCCACCCCGATAACGACATCATCCAGGTCATCGACACGCTGACCAAGCAGGTCATCCACGAACTTCACCCCGGTCCCGGCGTGCTGCACATGGAATTCACCCCGCGCGGGCACGAGGTCTGGGTGTCGGTGCGCGACGCCGGCAAGGTGGTGGTCTATGACACCGAAACCTTCGAACCGCTGGCGGAGATCGCGGCGGAAAGCCCCTCGGGCATCTTCTTCACCGCGCGCGCCCACCGGACCGGGCTCTGAGCGGTGGAGGGCTTCAGCGATCCGCTCGACCGGGCGCTGCTTGACGACTGGCAGCGCGGCTTTCCGGTCACCGCGCGCCCCTATACCGCGCTCGCGCAGGCGCTGGGGACCACCGAACAGGGCGTGATCCGGCGCCTGCAGACCAAGCTCGCGGCCGGCCAGATCACCCGGGTGGGCGCGACCGTGGCGCCCAACACCATTTCCGCCAGCACCCTGGCGACGGTGGCCGCGCCCGAGGCGCGCATCGAGGAGGTGGCGGAAATCATCGGCGCCGAGCCCGGCGTCAACCATTCCTACCTGCGCGAGAATGCCTGGAACCTGTGGTTCGTGGCGACCGGCCCCGACCGCGCCCATGTCGATGCCGCGCTGGCGCGCATCCACGCGCGCAGCGGTCTCAAGGTGCTCGATCTGCCGCTGGTGCGGCCCTTCAACCTTGATCTGGGCTTCAGCCTGCGCGGCGCGGCAAGCCCGCGCCCCGCCGCCCCGCCGCCCGACATCTCGGTGCTGCAGGAGGGCGACCGCGAGATCGTGCAGGCGCTCACCTCGGGGCTGCCGCTGACCTCGCGCCCCTATGCCGACATCGGCGCGCGGCTGGGGCGCGGGATGGACGACGTCCTGACCCGCATCCGGGTGCTGGTCGAGGCGCGGATCATCGCGCGGCTCGGCGTCATCGTGCGCCACCGCGCGCTCGGCTGGCGGGCCAACGCGATGGTGGTCTGGGATCTGCCGAGCGCGGCGATCGACCGCGCCGGGCCGAGGCTGGCAGTGCAGCCCGGCATCACGCTTTGCTACGAGCGCCGCCCGGTGCCGGGGGTCTGGCCCTACCGGCTTTATGCCATGATCCACGCCCGCAGCCGGGCCGAGGCGCTGGAGCGGCTTCAGGCCGCGTCGGAGCTGCCCGAACTGGCCGGCGTGCGGCATCTGGCGCTCTTTTCCAGCCGCTGTTTCAAACAGACCGGCGCGCTGGTCGCGGCAGATGGCGGGGAAAGGGAACGCACATGAACCTCGACGCGACCGACCGGGCGATCCTCAACCGCCTGCAAGAGGGATTTCCGATCGCGCCCGCGCCCTTTGCCGCGGTGGCCGGGGAGCTGGGGATCGCCCAGGACGACCTGATCGCCCGCCTCGGGCGGATGCGCGATGAGCGCATCATTACCCGCTTCGGCCCGTTCTTCGACGCCGAGGCGATGGGCGGCGCCTTTTGCCTTTGCGCGATGGCCGTGCCCGAGGAGGATTTCGAGGCGGTGGCGGCCGAGGTCAACGCGCGCCCTGAGGTGGCGCACAACTACGCGCGCGATCACCGGCTCAACATGTGGTTCGTGCTGGCAACCGAAAGCGACGGCGAGATCGCGGCGGTGGCGGACGCGATCGAGGACGCGACGGGCTGCAAGGTGCTGCGCTTTCCCAAGCTCAGCGAGTTCTTCATCGGCTTCCGGGTGGCGGCATGAGGATTGACGCCACCGACCGCGCGATCATCGCCGCGACGCAGGCCGGGCTGCCGCTGGTAGCCGAGCCCTATGCCGCGCTTGCCGCCGATCTGGGCGTCAGCGAGGACGCGCTCCGCCAGAGGCTCGCCGCCATGCAGGCATCGGGCATCATCCGCCGCATCGCGGTGGCGCCCAACCATTACGCGCTCGGCATGACCGCCAACGGCATGTCGGTCTGGGATGTCGAGGACGCGCGCATTGCCGATCTCGGGCCGCGGGTCGGTTTGCTCGACTTCGTCAGCCACTGCTACGAGCGTCCGCGCGCCCTGCCCGACTGGCCCTACAACCTCTTTGCCATGATCCACGGCACCAGCCGCGACGAGGTCGAGAAACAGCGCGCGTGCATCCGGGCGCTGCTGGGGGCATCGTGCCGCGGCGACGACATCCTCTATTCGACGCGCATACTGAAAAAGACCGGGCTCAGGCTCCGGGCAAAGGAGGGCTGAGATGTTCCGCCTCACCGAATACATGCACCAGCTGGTCGCACCGACGCCGGTCAAGGCGCGGCGCGGCACCGGCGCGGTCAAGCCGGTGGTGATCTGGAACCTGACCCGGCGCTGCAACCTCAAGTGCCGGCATTGCTACACGGTCTCGGCCGACGTCGATTTCCCGGGCGAGCTGAGCCACGAGCAGGCGATGGGCGTCCTCGACGATCTGGGCAGTTTCGGCGTGCCGGCGCTGATCCTCTCGGGGGGCGAGCCGATGGGACGGTTCGATTTCTTCGAGCTGGCGCGCGCGGCGCGGGACAAGGTGCGCTTTCTCGCGCTCTCGACCAACGGCACCCAGATCCACGGTGAGGCCGCCGACCGCGTGGCCGAAATCGGCTTTCACTATGTCGGCATCTCGATCGACGGCATCGGCGCGACCAACGACTGGTTTCGCGGCGTCGACGGCGCCTTTGCCGACGCGCTGAGGGGCGTGCGCGAATGCAAGAGCCGCGGCATCAAGGTGGGGCTGCGCTTCACGCTGACGCGCGACAACGCCGCGCAACTGCCTGATCTGCTGCGGCTTTGCGACGACGAGGGCGTCGACAAGTTCTATCTCAGCCACCTCGTCTATGCCGGGCGCGGCGACAAGAACCGGGGCGAGGACGCGGTCCACGACCACACCCGCGCCGCGCTCGACCTGCTGATCGAGCGCGCCTGGGCGGCGGCATCGGGCGAGGGCTCACTCGACATCGTCACCGGCAACAACGACGCCGACGCGGTCTACATGCTGCGCTGGGCCGAACGCCATTTCGACGCCCGGCAAGTGGCGCATTTGCGCGACCATCTCGAGGCCTGGGGCGGCAATTCCTCGGGGCTGGGGGTGGCCAATATCGACACGCTGGGGCGGGTGCATCCCGACACCTACTGGTCGGATTACACCATCGGCAACGTCAAGACCGCGAAGTTCTCCGAGCTCTGGACCGGGGACGATCCGATCCTCGCGCAGCTGCGCCGCCGCCCGCGTCCGTTGAAGGGCCGCTGCGGGGCCTGCGCCTTCAAGGCGGTGTGCGGCGGCAACACCCGCATCCGCGCGCTGCAGCTCACCGGCGACCCTGGGCCGAAGACCCCGCCTGCTATCTCGACGATGCCGAGATCGGGGTCGAGCCGGGAACCGAGCGGCTGACCGTCACCCCCTTTCGAGGCAAGCGCCATGATCCGGCCCATCGTTTTCAGTAGTCCGGTGCCAATCCTGCGAACAAGGGGGACCCGCCCCGGGCTTGACCCGGGGCCTCGCGGTTGGGCACAAAGGCCCCCGGGTCAGGCCCGGGGCGGGGTGGAATTCCATGGTGCCCATTTATGCCGCCTTTATGCTGGCAATTCTGCCTTTCGCGCCGGTGCAAGCCGATCCCGCACAGGTTTACGCGCGCGATTGCGCCGAATGCCACGGGCAGACCCGGCTTGGCGGCACCGGCCCGGCGCTCATCCCCGAGACGCTGGGGCGGATGCGGGGCCCGAAGCTGGCCGAGGTGATCGCGGCGGGCCGCGCCGCCACCCAGATGCCGGGCTTTGCCAACACCCTTGGGGAGGCCGAGATCGCGGCGCTGGCCGCCTGGCTCGAAACCCCGCTCGCGGAGGTGCCCGACTGGGGCGAGGCCGAGATCGCCGCCACCAGGCAGATGGCGCCGGACTATGTGCCCGCCCCGGCGCCGGTATTCGACGCCGACCCGCTCAACATCACGCTGGTGGTGGAGACGGGCGACCATCACGTCAGCGTGCTGGACGGCGACAGCTTCGAGGTGCTCGACCGTTTCGAAACCCCCTTCGCGGTGCATGGCGGGCCCAAGTTCACCCCCGACGGACGCCATGTCTTCATCATGTCGCGCGACGGCTGGGTGCAGAAATACGATATCTGGTCGCTTGCCGAGGTCGGGCGCGTGCGCGCCGGCCTCAACAGCCGCAACATCGCCATCAGCCATGACGGCAAGTGGCTGGCGGTGGCGAACTACCTGCCGATGACGCTGACCATTCTTTCGACCGACGACCTGAGCGTCGCCAGGGTGATGCCGGTATTCAGCAAGTCGGGCATCAGGAGCCGGGTCTCGGCGGTCTACCAGGCGCCGCAGCGGCAAAGCTTCATCCTGGCGCTGAAGGACGTCCCCGAAATCTGGGAGGTCGCCACCGACCCCGATGCCGAGCCGGTCTATGAGGGGTTCGTGCATTCGCGCGAAAAGGGCATGGTCGAGGGGATACCCTCTTCGCAGGGGCTGTTTGCGCGCCGCCGGATCGAGTTGTCGGAGCCGATCGACGACTTCTTCTTCAGCGACGATTACCGCAACCTCGTCGGCGCCACCCGCGACAGCGAGCGCGGCGTCGTCGTCAACCTCAATGTCGGGCGCGAGATCGCCGAGCTGCCGCTGCCGGGCATGCCGCATCTGGGCTCGGGCATCTCGTGGGAGAGGGGCGGGCGGCGGGTCATGGCCACGCCACATCTGAAGGAAGGCAGGCTTTCGGTGATCGACACCGAGGACTGGCGGGTGATCGCCACCATCGACACCGATGGCCCGGGATTTTTTCTTAGAAGTCACGAGAATTCGCCCTATTTCTGGGCGGATGTGTTCTTTGGCCCCAACCGCGACGTCATGCATGTGATCGACAAGCAGAGCCTTCAGATCGTGCGCACCCTGCGCCCGGTGCCCGGCGCGACGGTGGCGCATGTCGAGTTCACCCGTGACGGCAGCCGCGCGCTGGTGTCGGTCTGGGAGGACGACGGCGCGGTCATCGTCTTCGATGCCGAGACGCTGGAGGAGATCACCCGCCTGCCGATGCGAAAACCCTCGGGGAAATACAATGTCTTCAACAAGATCACCTTCTCCGAGGGGACGAGTCATTAGAAGTCCGGTGCAAGAATTCGAACCACGTCATTTGGCCGCCCCGCCCGGCGGCAACGCCGGGCAGCCCCCGACCGCCCCCGGGCGGGGCTGCCCCCACCCGCGGCCGGGGGCAGCCCTCCCGTTCGGACATCCAAAAGGATTGCCCCCGCGCCGCCGTCATCGTCAGCCACGGCCAGCCCTCGGACCCCGACCCGGCCGAAGCGGCGCTGGCGGGCTTTGCCGCGCGGGTGGCCTCGGCCCTGCCCGGCTGGCATGTCGGCGCGGCGACGCTGGCCAAATCCGGCGCGCTGGATACCGCGCTGGCCGATGCCGGTTCCGGGGCGCTGGTCTATCCGCTCTTCATGACCGAAGGCTGGTTCACCCGCGAGGCGCTGCGCGCGCGGCTGAGCGAGTGCCGGGTCCGCGTCCTGCCGCCTTACGGCCGCGATCCCGGCCTGCCGGCGATGGCGGCGGATCTGGTCGCCGGGGTGCTGCGGGACAAGGGCTGGCCGGCGCGCGAGACGCGGCTTTTCATCGCCGCCCACGGCTCGGGCCGCAGCCCCGATTCGGCCCGCGATACGCATGCCTTCCGCGACGCGCTGGCGGAGCTGGCTGAGTTGGCCGAAATCCGCGTGGGCTTTGTCGAGGAGCCGCCCTTTCTGGCCGATCAGGCGTTCGACCTCGGGGCGACCTCGATCTGCCTGCCGTTTTTCGCCGCCCAGGGCGGCCATGTCACCGACGACATCCCCGAGGCGCTGGAACTGGCGCAGTTCGAAGGCGTCCTGCTCGATCCCATCGGCTGTGTGCCGGGTGCGCCCGTAATCGTCGCGGCGGCCCTGCGGCAGGCGGTCGAGGCGCCCGGCCCGGCCTGAGGGCAACGGCCCCGACACGCCATCGCCCCGATCCCGTCCCCCTGCGCTATGGGCCAAACCGGCCGGCGCGCGCGGCGGCTCTGCGACCGGATGCGGTCCGGATCAAGTCGACTGAAGGCTCTCGAGATAGGCCAGCAGCGCGGCCAGCGGGCGCGGCGTCGGCGTCAGCACCCCGTCGCCCGTATCCACCGGCACGGTCGGGCCCTCCAGCAGCAGACCGAACTCCGGCATATCCTGCCCCGGCAGGCCGGTGCGGTCGTAGCCGTCGATCACCGCCAGCACCTCGGCACGCGAGAACGCACCGTTTTTCGACAACCGCGTGAGATCGGTCGGCGGCGGATCATGGGAGGCCGCCCAGGGCCCGTCCCCGCGCCCCTCAGTTCCGTGGCACTGGGCGCAGTTGGCCTGATAGATCGCGCGGCCTTCGGACGGCTCGGGCATCGAGCGCATCGCGCAGGCCGCCACGACCGCCAGCCCAACGAGCCCCGCGATTGGTATCGCTGTCCTGCCCTTCATGCCCCGCCCCTTTTTTCAGTTCACGTCACCCTAGCAAGCGCCGGGCGGTGCGGCAACGGCCCCGCTCAGACCAGCTCGCCCGCCAGCGCGCGGTCGATGAGCGCCACGGTTTCCCCGACCCCGTAGAGCGCGATGAAGCCGCCGAAGCGCGGGCCCTGGCTGGCGCCCAGAAGCACCTCGTAGAGCGCGCGGAACCAGTCGCGCAACGGGTCGAACCGGTCGCGCCCGACCGCGTAGACCACCGTTTGCAACGCCTCGTCCTCGAGAGGCCCGTCATAGGCGGCCAGCGCGTCGCGCAGGGCCACGAGTGCCTCGCGCTCGGTCTCGGTGGGGGCGCGGAAGGTCTTGGCCGGGGCGACGAAATCCTTGTAATACTTCACCGCGAACCCGACCGCGGCGTCGAGATCGGAATGGGTCTCGGGGCTCGCCTCAGGCGCGTAGCGGCGGATGAAACCCCAAAGCTGGTCCTTGTCGTCGGCATGCGCCACCGAGGCCAAGGTTGAGCAGCATCGCGAACGGCACCACCATGCGGCTTTCGGGCACCTCGCCCGAATGGATGTGCCAGACCGGGTTGGCCAGTTGCTGGGCCGCGTCCTGCCCGGGATAGGCGCGCAACTGCTGGTGGTATTCGTCCACCGCCCTCGGGATCACGTCGAAATAGAGCCGCTTGGCGGTCTTGGGCTTGAGGTACATGAAATAGCTCAGGCTTTCGGTCGCGGCGTAACTCAGCCATTCGTCGATCGAGATGCCGTTGCCCAGGGATTTCGAGATCTTCTGCCCGTTCTCGTCGAGAAAGAGCTCGTAGGTGAAGTGCTCGGGCGCCTTCTGGCCGAGGATTTCGCAGATGCTGTCGTAGATCGGGGTGTTGGTGGAATGATCCTTGCCGTACATCTCGAAATCGACGCCCAGCGCCGCCCAGCGGGCGCCGAAATCGGGCTTCCACTGCAGCTTGACCCGCCCCCGTCACCGGCAGCGTCCATTCGCGCCCCGTCTCGTCGTCGAAGGTGACGGTATGGTCGCGCGCGTTCACCTCCTTCATCGGCACGTAGAGGACGCGGCCGGTCTCGGGGTGGATCGGCAGGAAGATCGAATAGCTCTGGCGGCGCTCCTCGCGCAGGCTCTTCAGCATCACCTTCATGATGTCGTCATAGCGCTCGGCCGCCCGGCAGAGCACCGCATCGAACTGTCCCGAGCGGTAGAAATCGGTGGCCGAGACGAATTCGTACTCGAACCCGAAGGTGTCGAGAAAGCGCCGCAGCATGGCATTGTTGTGGTGGCCGAAACTTTCATGCGTGCCGAACGGGTCGGGCACCGATGTCAGCGGCTTTTGCAGGTGCTCGCGCAGCATCTCGGGGTTGGGGACATTGCCGGGCACCTTGCGCATCCCGTCGAGATCGTCGGAAAAGCAGATCAGCCGCGTCGGGATATCCGAGATCACCTCGAACGCGCGGCGGATCATGGTGGTGCGCAGCACCTCGCCGAAGGTGCCGATATGGGGCAGCCCCGAGGGGCCATAGCCGGTCTCGAAGAGCACATGGCCCTTATCGGGCGGCGCGGCCTCGTAGCGTTTGAGCACCCGGCGAGCCTCCTCGAAAGGCCAGGCTTTCGACGTGAGGGCAGCTTTGCGCAACTCTGACATGGGGGCTCTCCGGTGTTCGCGTTCGCGCTAACCTTTACGTGAACGTCGCCGGTGTTGCTATTGCCGCGCGACACGACAGTCAATATGCTGCACTGCAACACGCCACCCGCCAACCGCCCATGAGCCACAAACGAACCGAAAAAGAGGGCCGCCCGCATGACCGATCAGATCCCGCATCCGCTGAGCCCGCAGGACTGCCTCGTCGCGGTGATGATCGCGGTCTCGGCCTCCGACGAGACCATCCGCACATCCGAACTGGTCAAGATCGAGAACCTGATCAATCACCTGCCGGTGTTTGCCACCTACGATCTCGACCGAATGCAGCTGATGGCGCAGACGGTCTTTGACCTCTTCAGCGTCGAGGACGGGCTCGATGCGCTCTTTGGGCTCATCCGCGACAACCTGCCCGAACGCCTGTTCGAGACCGCCTATGCGCTCGCGTGCGACGTGGCCGCCGCCGACGGCTCGCTCACCGATGGGGAATTGCGGCTGCTCGAGGAAATCCGCTTCGAGCTGTCCCTCGACCGGCTGCACGCGGCGGCCATCGAGCGCGCCGCCCGGGCGCGGTATATGACGGTATGAGGGCACCCCGCGCCGGCGGACAGGATCAGGCGGCCGCGCGGGGCGTTGAAATCGGCGGTTTCCATCCCGCCCGATTTCGCGTTTAACTGCGCCCGACGGAACAGGAGGGTGACCACATGCGCTGCGTCTTCGTCAACATCCGCTGCAAGCCCGGCACGTCCTACCGCGTGGCCGACGAGATCGCGCTTCGCGAAATCCATTCCGAGCTCTATTCCACCTCGGGCCCCTTCGACCTGCTGATGAAGCTCTACATCCCGGACGGGGCGGATGTGGGCCACTACATCAACGAGAACCTGCTCGACATCGACGGCATCGAGCGCACCGGAGACGACGCTGACCTTCAAGGCGTTCTGAACCCCGCCGGCGGGCTTTCTCGCGCCGCCATCGCGTGCTAAGGTCGCGCGAACGAGGGCAATCCGGGCAAATCCCCGACATGACGGCAAAAGACAGGCGCGACGATGGGGCGGTCCTGGTGGTGGATCTCGACGGCACGCTGATCCGCTCCGACACGCTTTATGAAACCTTCTGGGCCGGCATGGCCGACGACTGGCGCACGGCCTTCGTCGCGCTGGCCGCGCTTCGTCACGGCCGCGCCGCTCTCAAGCGGCGGCTGGCCGAACGCGCGCCCCTCGACCCCGAACGCCTGCCCTACAACGACGCGGTGCTCGAACATATCCGCGACTGGCGCACCGCCGGCGGGCGTGCGGTGCTGGTCAGCGCCGCCGACGAAGGCATCGCCCGCACCATCGCCGATCATCTCGGGCTCTTCGACGAGGTCCACGGCTCGGACGGGCGACGCAACCTCAAGGGCGCCGAAAAGGCGCGGTTTGTCACTGAACGCTACGGCGAACAGGGCTACGCCTACATGGGCGACAGCGCCGCCGACCTGGCCGTCTGGAAGGGCGCGCAAAAAGGCGATCACCGTCGATGCGCCGGCCCGCCTGCGCCGGCAGGTGGCGGCGCTCGGATGCGCGAGCGAGGACATCACCACCGGGCATGGCTGGGCGTGGCTGGCGCAGCTGCGCCCGCACCAGTGGCTCAAGAACGTGCTGGTCTTCGTGCCGGTGCTGGCGGCGCATGAGCCGAGCGCGGCAAATCTGCTCGGTGCGCTGCTGGCCTTCGTCGCCTTCAGCCTCGTGAGTTCCAGCGGCTACGTCCTCAACGACCTGATGGATCTGGCCGCCGACCGCGCCCACCCGCGCAAGCGCAACCGCCCGCTCGCGTCGGGGCGGCTGCCGATCGCGCGCGGAACCGCGATGATGCCGGTGCTGCTGGCGGCCGGGCTGGGGCTGGCGGCGTTGGGGGGCGGGCTCCTGCTGGCGGTGATCGCCATCTATTTCGTGCTGACCACGGCCTATTCGACGGTTCTCAAGCAGCACGCCATCGCCGACATCGGCACGCTCGCGGCGCTTTACACCCTGCGCATCATCGCCGGGGGCGCGGCCACCGGGATCGCGCCCTCGGTCTGGCTGCTGGCGTTCTCGATGTTCTTCTTCTTCGCTCTCGCGGCGGTCAAGCGGCTGGCCGAACTCGTCGACCTCGCCGGTCGTGGCGGCGCGGCGACCAAGCGGCGCGGCTATCTGGTCGAGGACCTGCCGCTGGTGGCGCAGATGACCACCGCATCGGGCTATATCTCGGTGCTGGTGCTGGCGCTCTACCTGAACTCGCCCGCCGTGCAGGAACTTTATCGAACGCCCTGGCTGCTCTGGGGCATCTGCCTGGTGCTGATGTACTGGATCAGCCGGATCGTACTGGTGGCCCATCGCGGGCAGATGGACGACGATCCGGTGATCTATGCGGTGCGCGAGCCCAAGAGCCTGGCGTGCATCGTGCTGGTCGGGCTCTTCGCCATCGGGGCGTCGGTGCTGTGAGCCGTACCACGCTGATCCTGCGCTACGGCGGTTTCGCGGTGATCGCGGTGCTGGTCAACCTCGCCACCCAGCGGCTGGTGCTGGCCTTTCCCTGGCCTGCGCCCGGTGCCGGCCTCGCCGCCGCCATCGCCGCCGGCACGCTGGCCGGGCTGGTGGTGAAATACCTGCTCGACAAGCGCTGGATCTTCCATGACGTCGAGGGCGGGCTCGCGGCGCACGGGCGCAAGTTCACGCTCTATACCGTCATGGGGCTCGTCACCACGGCCATCTTCTGGGGCAGCGAAACGGCGTTCTGGCTGATCTGGCGGACCGATGCGATGCGCGAACTCGGTGCCGTGCTGGGTCTGACGGTGGGCTATGTCACCAAGTACCAGCTCGACAAGCGCTTCGTCTTCGCGGCCCCGGCCCACGCGGAGCCCGCGCGATGAGGCTTGCCGGCTGGGGGCGCTATCCGGTGGCCGACTGCGCGCTGAGCGCGCCGCGCGACACCGCCGCGCTGGCCGGGCTGGTGGCGCACGGCGCGCCGCTCATCGCGCGCGGCAGCGGGCGCGCCTATGGCGACAGCGCGATGAACCGCACGCACACCGTCTCGATGCGGCACTTCGACCGGATGCTGGGCTTTGACGATGATGCCGGCGTGCTGAAAGCCGAGGCCGGCGTGATCCTGGGCGATGTCATATCGGCGCTCTTGCCGCGCGGCTGGTTTCCCGCCGTGACCCCGGGAACCAAATTCGTCACCCTGGGCGGCATGGCGGCGGCCAACGTGCATGGCAAGAACCACCACCTCGACGGGGGCATCTCCAATTTCATCGACTGGGTCGAGGTGATGGGCGCGGACGGCGCGATCACACGCGCCTCGCGCCGCGAGTCGTCCGAGCTTTTCGACTGGACGATGGGCGGCATGGGGCTCACTGGCGTGATCGTGCGGCTGGCGATGCGCCTGCGCCGGGTCGAGACCGGCTGGATCCGGCAGCAAAGCCTCGCCGCGCCCGATCTCGACGCCGCGATGGCCGCTTTTGATGCGGGACGCGACGCGCCCTATTCGGTGGCGTGGATCGACTGTCTGAGCACCGGCGCGCGGCTCGGCCGCTCGGTGGTGATGCTGGGCGAGCACGCGCCGCTTGATCGCCTGCCGATGCGGTTTCGCCGGATACCCTTCGGCCCGCCGCCACAGCGCCGGCGCACCGTCCCGTTCAACGCGCCGGGCTTTGCGCTCAACCGATGGACGGTATCCGCCTTCAACGCCCTCTACTATCGGCTGGGCACGCGCCGCACCGGCACCGCCTACGTGCCCTGGGACAGCTATTTCTACCCCCTCGACGGCGTGCTGGGGTGGAACCGCATCTATGGCCGGCGCGGCTTCGTGCAGTTCCAGTGCGTGTTGCCCGAGGCCGCCGCGCGCGAGGGGCTGAGGGCGCTTTTGCAAACCATCGCCGCCGCGGGCCAGGGCTCTTTCCTCGCCGTGCTCAAGAAGATGGGCGCCGACCGGGGACGGTTTTCCTTTCCCATGCCCGGCTATACGCTCGCGCTCGACTTTCCCGTTTCCGACAAGGTGCTGAAGCTCATGGACGAACTCGACCGGATCACGCTCGACCACGAGGGGCGGTTCTATCTCGCCAAGGATGCCCGGCTCTCGGCCGAGACGCTGCATGCCGCCGACCCGCGTGCGGGTGATTTCGCCTCGATGCGGCGACAGACCGGCGCGGCGGCGGCGTTTGCCTCGCTGCAATCCGAAAGGCTGGGGCTGTGAGCGGCGGCGCGGTGCTCGTTCTCGGGGCGCGCTCGGATATCGGGCTCGCCATCGCGCACGCCTTCGCCGCCGAGGGCCACGCCATCCAGCTGGCCGCGCGCAATCCCGGGACGCTCGAACCCGCGCGCACCGACCTGGCGCTGCGCCACGGCGTCGAGGTCACGCTGCACCGCTTCGACGCGCTCGATCCGGCCGGCCACGAGACCTTTCTCGACAGTCTGCCCGCCCTGCCCGAGATCGCCGTCTGCACGGTGGGCTTCATGGGCGATCAGGCTGAAAGCGAGACCGACATGGCGGCCGCGCGGCTGGTCATGCGCTCGAATTTCGAGGGACCGGCCGGCATTCTCGGCCTCATCGCCAACCGTTTCGAAGCGCGGGGCAGCGGCACCATCGTCGGCATCTCGTCGGTGGCGGGCGATCGCGGGCGGGCCACGAATTATGTCTACGGATCGGCCAAGGCGGGCTTCAGCGCCTGGCTTTCGGGGCTGCGCAACCGGCTGGCGGGTACCGGCATCCACGTGCTGACCGTGAAACCCGGTTTCGTCGCCACAGCCATGACCGAGGGCATGGACCTGCCGGCAAGGCTGACGGCCGAGCCGGACGCGGTCGGCCGCGCGGTGCTGCGCGCGGTGCGCGCCCGGCGCAACGTCATCTATGTCAAGCCGGTCTGGTGGCTGGTGATGGCGGTGATTCGCGCGATCCCCGAGGCGATCTTCAAGAAGATGCGGATCTGAGCGCCGCCCGTGATTTCCGGATCATGGACGGCGCCCGGCCCGGGGGCGGAAGCGGACCCAAACGGGTACGGTGCGTGGTATGCTTGGGCGATTTCCGCGCCCTCACTGCCCCTGCGCCAGCCGCTGCGCCGCGCCCATCGTGCCGGGGCCGATAATGGCGTCGAGCGCGCCGTTATACAGCCCCAGATAGCGCAGGATGGTCTGGAAATTGAGCGCGGTCTCGCGGTCCCACCGCGCCGGGTAGCCGTTGACCATGCCGCGCAGCTGCGCCACCGGCAGATTGCCGGTCTTGAGCGCCTCGACATAGAGCTCGGCGGCGCGGACGGGATCGTAATCCACCCCCTCGCCGCGCTCGTACATGAAGCCCAGCGCGTTCATTGCCTGGGCGTTGCCGGTCTCGGCGCCGTGGCGCAGCCATTTCATCTTGACCTCGGGGTCGTCGAAACCGGCGCCGCCCTCGTAGAACTTCTCCAGCGCCGCGCTGGCCTCGGTGCTGCCTTGCGCCGCCGCCTTCTCGTAGAGCTTCGCCGCCGCGATCGGATCGGGCAGATCGAGGTCATGGGCCAGGCGCGCGGGGATGACACCGGGGTTCATGTAAAGCTCGGCCAGGCGGAACTCGGCAAAGTGATAGCCGGCGTCGGCGGCTTCCTTCAGCAGTGCGATCATGCGGTCGAAGTCCTGCGGCACGCCGCGGCCGATCTGATACATGATCGCCAGCGTCGCCTTGGCCGGTGCGTCGCCTCCGGCGGCGGCCTTTTCATATTCCGCCACCGCGCCGGCGTGATCCTCGGCCACCGGGCCGATACCGAAGTTGCGGTAATCGCCAAGCTTGGTATGCGCCGCCGCGAGCCCGGCATCGGCGGCCATGGCGAAGACCTCGAGCGCGCGCTCGTGCACGCCCTCGCGCTGCATCACCACGGCAAGGTGAAAGAGCGCCTCGCGGTCCGGGTCGGAGCCGATCACCGCCGCCTCGCAATGCGCCCGCGCCTCGCCCAGGCGGCCGAAATGGGCGGTCAGAGCCTCGCGGCTCACCGGTGCGCCGCTGTCGGGCACGCCGGCGATCTCGTGACATCGCTCGGCCGCCGTGCCGGATTGCGCCAGCCCCTGCCCCGCCGTCACCGTCATCGCCGCCGCCTCAGAATCGCCGTGAAACGCCGCATCCCCAATCCCTTCGTTCAATCCGTTTGGCGCAAATTGCCAGCCCCGGGCGAAAAAAGCCACCGGTCTTTACGGCGTGATCGCCGCCGGATCGCCAATCATGCAGCACCGACATGGCGGATATGCGCGCCGCGCCAGGGGGACGCCGGCCGATACTCGCCCAGACACTGCCCGATGGGCGGGTTCCCGCCGCCTGACCCCGCATCCGAAGGCCGGAGTTGACCGTGTTGTTGAACCATCAAACATTCGCTTCTAAGGGACAGTGGATGAAAAATGATGCTCCATACATTCTGAGGCAGGGTGCGCATCGCGTCCTGCCGAAGCGCGCCGCACCAAAGGGTGCGGCAATCATCTGCACCTATCTGCTTGGCATGACCGCCATCGGCGCCGGCGCCTTTGCCATGCGCAACCAGATTTTCGCCCCGCCGGCGATCGGAACCGAGATCGCCACCGCCCTGCCCCGCCCGGCGGTCGAGGCCGCGCCGGCCCTGCGGCGGATCGCCGGCGACAGCGACGCCGGGCCCGGTGCCGGCGCGCCGCGGCTGGCGATGCTCGTGCCGTCCGAAACGCGGCTGCGCGACGATCTGGCCTCGCCCCTGTCGCGCATCTTTCTGGGCCGGCCCGCCACCGTCCCCCCGGCCCGCCCCGGCACACGCGCCGCCGCCGAAGAGGCCGAAGCGGAACGCATCGCCAGCCTGCGCCCGCGCCCGCGGCCGGAGGGGCTCGACACCACGCCGGCCCCTGCCCCGGCCCAAGCGCAGCCGGTGATCGAGAACATCCGGCTCGCCAGCCTCTCGGTGCCCGAGACAATCGCCGAAGCCGAGCCGCGACAGCCCGCCACGGCCGCCCTGCTGCCGGCAACGCCGCGCATCGCCTCGGGCAACGGCTCCTGCCCCGGCCAGCTGACCCGCGCGATGCCGCGCCGTCCCGCCAACGCGCCCGGTGCGCAAACGGTGCTGGCGTCGGTTGAGGGCATCGACGGCGTCAAGCGCGACGCGGTGATGACGCGCGAGCTCCTGCGCGGCAACATGCCGGGCTTTCTGCACAACCTCGCGCCGGTCACCGTCAGCGGCCGCGCCGGCGATGGCAGCGCCGTGGCGATCACCCTTTGCGTGACGCCCGACTACCTGGCCGTGGGCAGCGACCGCGATTACGTCCGGGTACCGCTGGGGCTGCGCGCCGCCACCCGGGTCGGCGACGCCTTCGACATGATCCTGCCGACCCCGCGCATGGTCGATCTGATCTATCGCGCCGCCGCGCTGCAACTGGCGCCGCAGCCGATGCCGCCGGGCCCGCAGATGACCTCGACCGCCTATTTCGTGCGCCACAACGCCACCGTCGAGGCCCAGCGCCGGCGTGCGGGGGCGGCGCCGGGTACGCTGATTTCCGGCCAGAAAAAGGATGTGGTGCTGACCACGCGGCTGACCTCGAATCGCGGGCGCGTGGCGATCTACGGCTGGCACCGCACCAACGGCCAGCCGATCCAGCCGCTCAGCACCGTGCACGGGGCCGGTTATGCCGATTACAGCCACGGCGTGCGGCTGGTCAGCAGCACCGCGTTCCTGAACGGAAAGCGGGTGGATCTGCGCAGCCTGATGGCCGACCCCAATTATGCCGGTCTGCTGAGCAAGGAAGGTCCGCTGACGGGCCCGGCCCTGCACATGGCGGCGCTGGCGGCGAACTGAGCATCCTGCAGGCCGCGCCAGAAGGCGAGGTCTGGCAATATTCCGGATGAAACAGGCTGCGGGGCGCTTCGCGTCTGATCGCCCGGGGCGTGACCGGGGCCCCGCCATCGCGAAAGGAGATCGGCCCAAGGCCGGGACGGGTACTGGACAAGCTCTGCCGAAGGGGTGAGTTGGGAGGGGCAGCCACTGCCGGGCGCCCCTTTCTGCTTTGTAATCAGTTGCCTACTTCACGTCCTTGAAGCAACGGAAACCCAGGTGGTAGTTGTGGTGGCTGCCCGCCGCCATCACCCGGCTGCCGTGCCAGTAAGGCGCGCGCCAGCGGCTCCAGTGGGTGTGGGCGCGCACGGTGTCCCAGATGAACCAGCTGCCCTTCATCTCGGTCACGCCGAGCTTGCGGCTGCCGCGGCTCGACATCTGGTCGGGCGCGAGCGGCAGGTTCATGTGCTCGGCGGCGTTGCCGTCGAGATCGTAGACCCCCAGCGGGCTCTTGCAGGCGGGAAAGCTGCCGGCGGGATAGGTGTTCGAGCCACAGCTGGAAAAGTTGCCGCCGTCGCAGCCGGCGTTCTTGAAGCTGCCGGTGGCGCAGACCCCCGAACGCCACTCGGGCCCGATCGAATAGCGTGCGCTCGACTGGTACTTGGCGTTGTGCGCCGCGCGCGCCGCCTGCACGCTCATCCCGAAGAAATAATCGGGCGGCGTCAGCGCCCCGTGCGAGGCGCCCTCCCATTCATGCGCGTCACCCATGCGCTTGCCCTCGGCCCAGCACAGTTCGGCCGCCTCGCGGGCGCGCACCCAGGTCACCGGGTACATCCCCGGCACATTGGGATATTCGAACATGTCGGCGCAGACCCTGGCGTCGGCCGGCGTTTCGGTCGCCGGGTCGTAGAGCGGCGCCATGTAGGGCTCGCCGCAGATGCGCTCAAACGCGGCGTTGCGGTAATAGACCTTGGGGTCGGCTCCGAGCTTGGCGGCCAGTTGTTCACGCGTCATCGGATGGCGTGTCGGCCCCGGGTTGCCCTGGCCGATATAGCTCGACCCGGCAAAGATGGCGCGGATACGCTGCATCTCGGCATTGCTCAGCCCGCGCGCCGCCTGCATCTCGCGGAACATGCGCTCGTTGTTTTCCTGCAATGTCTGCGCGCCGGCGGGCAGTGCCAGTCCGATTGCCAAAGTCAACGCGGCAACGGCTCCGAGCCGCTTGGTGATCCGTCCCATGCTTTCTCCCTGACCTGTCATTTCCGCAGAAGATAGAAGAAATCGCGATTGTCCGCGAAGCTCACGAAGCGGGGGATCGGCATGCCGTCGCGGGCGCGCGAATCGGTCTCGGCCATGCCGCCGACCAGGTGATGCGGGATCACGTTGCGGTCTTCGCGGGTGTAAAGCGCCATGTAGGTGAGATCTTGCGAGTTCATGTCGAGCAGCATCGCATGATCGCAGCCATAGGCCTGGAACGTCCGCGCCATGCCCGATGGCGTCGCGGTCGAGAAATAGGCATAGATCAGGAACTGCCGGCCGGCCACCGTCTTCATGCAGGTGCCGGCGCGCAGGGTGCGAAGGTCGGCCTCGGCCGAACCCGACCAGTTGCCGCCCAGCCAGCTCGTGACCTGATCGCCCGGCACGCCCTTGTCGATCAGCGGCACGCCGTTCTGGCGCGCGAAACGCAACCGCGGCAGCAGCGCGCGATCCTCCTCGCGCCATGTGCGCATCTGCACCGAGCCGTCATCGAGGACAAAGAGCGTCGAGAGCCCCGGGTGGAGCTTGGAAAAGATGACGCCGTTGGTGAGAAACCCGTAATGATGGCCCTTGTTGGTGTAGGCCATGTCGCCCGCGCGCCAGGCGCCGTGGTCGCGCTTGAACCCGCCGACAAAGGCGGCGGCGACACGGTCGGTCAGCGCCGGGCTCAGCATGCCGGTGCGCACCACCGGGGCAGAGGTGTTGAACCCGTCCGGGCCGGGCAGGCCGCGCACGCGCACGGACCCCGGCGGACGCGACGACCAGTCCAGGCGCGGATGGTCGGTGCCCACCTCGTAGCCCAGTTCGAACTGGGTCAGATCGAACGCCACCAGATAGACATCGGCGCGCCGCTCGATCCCGTCGAGCCCGTGGGTTTCGCCCCGGCGGTTCAGGATGTCGGGGGAAATCATCCCCGGCTGCATGGCGCTGGCGTAGATGCCCGGCGCATCCTTGACCGCGTACCAGCTGCCCGCCTGCACTCCGCTTTCGGCGCCTTCCAGTTCGAACCCGAAATAGGTCCGGATCACCGGCTGGCTCGACAGCATCGCCTTGCCGAGCGCGGCTGCCACCTCGCCGGCATCGCCCCCGGCGATGACTTCGCCCGAACTCATGTAGGCGTCTTCGTAGAACGACCCCTTGATCAGGTTCACGATGTCGTCGCCGAAGGCGACGTTGTCGCGCAGGAACTGCGACACCGCCTCGCGGCTCGACCGCGCCCCCGCGTCGCGTTGCGCACAAAGGCGCGGTTGTCGCAAACCGGCGCATAGGGCAGATCCGTGCCGGCCGCCCGGTCGAGTTCGGTGGTCCGCCCCAGCCAGGGCGAGCAGCGGGCAACGATTCCGTCGCTTTCGAAGACCAGCGCCGGGTCGTCGCCACTGGCAAGCGACACCACGGTCTTTTTCGGGATCGGCCAGTTCGAGGTGATAGGTCACCGCCCGCTGGCCGCGCGCCGGATCGGACACGTCGAGCAGGAACCAGCTGTTGGCATTGGGATTGAGCGAGGTCAGCGTCACCTCGATGCCATCGGCGGAAGTCGCGTGCGCCGCGGTGCGGAAGGGCTGCAACTCGCGAATGGTCTTGGGCCTGTCGGCCTCGTATTCCTGCCATTGCCTGTCGCGCAGGGCGCCGTCGGCGGTCATCAGGTCGGTGGCCTGCGCATGAGGCGCCGAGGCCACGCCGGCGGCAACCGCCATGGCGCCCGCCAGGTTCTTCAGCGAATATCCAAAACGAAACACGAAAACTCCCCTCTGCCGCGCCACCAATACCAATTGGCGCCTTCTGCCGGAAGCCGGCTTGAATACGGGCCACTCCCCGGGTCCACCCTTTGCCGGCATGCTATTGTCTGACCGGCGAGTTCACAAGCGTTGATGAGGCAACAATTCAAGGGCCCGGCCGGAGCATCCCGCGGCACCGGGCGAAGAGCGAAACAGCGGGTCCCGGCGGGCCCGCATTTGCGGGAAATGGTGCGGTCGAGAAGACTCGAACTTCCACGGGTGTTACCCCACAGCGACCTCAACGCTGCGCGTCTACCAATTCCGCCACGACCGCACGATCAGGCAGGTGGGCGGCGTATACGCAATCGCCGCGCGCTTGTGAAGGGGCAAATCGCCACCCGCGCAGAGACGGGAGCGACCGGCGGCCAGAGGGCCGAGGGGCCGCCGCGCCGGGCGGCGCGGCGGCGGGGGCGGGCCGGATCGGGCCCGCTCAGTCGGTGGTGCTGAAGGTCGGCAGGGTCGCCGCCGGCTTGACGCTCTCGGAGCCCTGCTTCGCCGCTCCCGGCTGGGCGGTAAAGACCGCCTTGCGGATCAGGTCGGTGCGCTCGGGGCTGCCCGGGGCGAAGACCGGCTCGCCACCGCGCTCGACGGCATTGATCCCGGCCTCGTACCACGCCTTGGCGAGGTCTGGCCGGCGGGTGGTGCCGAAGCCCTCGTTGAGGTGGTGGCCGATGAGTTCGCTATAGGCGTCCTCGCCCAATCCCGCGAGCAGCAGCGCCGAGCCCAGCGCCACGCCCATGTTGTCGGTGCGATAGCCGACCGACAGGCAGATCTTGGCGGTGCCCGACAGTTGCGCCGGCGACTGGCCCGAATCGCGCACGAAGTCGCGCACCTCATCGATCACCTTGTCGCGCGACTCCAGCGACACCGCCGAGACGTAGTCGCGCATCGCCGGGCCGATGGCGCCGCACTGCTCTTCGAGCTGGGCGTTGCTGACCCCCGAGAGATTGGCTGCCGCCGCCTCGCCGGCCGAGATCGCGTAGGTCCGCGCCAGGCAGAACTGTTCGTTGAGTGCAAATCGCGCGTCGGTCAGCGATGCGGCGGTGACGAAACCGCCGTTGGAACTGGTCACCAGGCTGACCTGGTTGCAGTGCGAGGCCAGCGAGGGCCCGTCGCCGCCGCCGCCCATCAGGTTGGGCAGCGCGCTCATGCCGGAGGTGGTCCCCTGCTCCGACGGTTCGGGCGTCGAGGCCATCATCGCCCCGCCGCCAGTGCCGGCACCGGCGCCTGCCGTCATGCCCATCGTCTCGTCGCGATAGGCATGCAGCAGCCCCCCGCGTTCCCATTCCGCGCTGGGCCACCAGCTGGGCCGTCTGCGTCGGGTTGCTCTGGGCCCGGTAGTAGGACGAGACCAGGAACTGGCGCTCGTACTCGGTCAGGTTGCCGGTGGCCGGATATCCCATATGCGCCTGGAACTGCGAGGCGGCGCTGCGGGTGTTGCGGCCGCGCACGCCGTCGGGCGCGCCGGCGGGAAAGCCGAAGTAGTTGAGCGCGGCCTGCTCTTCGATGACCTGCTGGCGCGCGACCGTGTTGACCGGCGCGCGGTACACCCGCTGCGGCGTGGCGCGCCGGCGTTCGCGCGCCTTGGCGCTTTCGTTGACGATGATGCCGCTGACCGCGCCGCCGACGATGCCGCCAACAAGGCCGTCGGCAAAATCCGCCGCCGCACGTGTCCCCGGCATGGCCGCGACCGCTGCCGCCAGCATGCTCATGGCGATTCGTTTTGAAAACATTTCGTTTCTCCCCTAGTGAGTCCCGAACAAGCTATCCTGATTGTACCACGAATCCCACATCTCATGTATCCGGACCCGTCGCATGAGCCGTAAACCCGCCCACGACCCCGCCCCCCGCCGGCGTGGAATGGTACCGTTCCGACGCGCCGGTGCCCTATCCGTCCGCGGTCACCGAGATGGAGGCCCGCGTCGCGCGAATCATCTCGGGCCAGGCGCGCGAGGCGATCTGGCTGCTGGAACACCCGCCGCTTTACACCGCCGGCCCCGCGGCCGACCCCGCCGATCTGCGCGATCCGCACCGCTTTCCGGTCTACCCGACCCGGCGCGGCGGCCAGTACACCTATCACGGCCCCGGCCAGCGGGTGATCTATGTCATGCTCGATGTCGGCCGGCGCGGGCGCGATGTGCGCCGCTTCGTCTCGGCGCTCGAAACCTGGGTGATCGCCACGCTCGACCGCTTCAACGTGCGCGGCGTGACCCGCCCCGGCCGGGTCGGCGTCTGGGTGGTGCGCGACGACCGGCCGCCCGCGCCCGCGGGGGGGCCGTGCGAGGACAAGATCGCCGCCATCGGCATCAGGATGCGCAAATGGGTCAGCTTCCACGGCATCTCGATCAACGTCGAGCCCGATCTCGAGCATTTCTCGGGCATCGTGCCCTGCGGCATCGCCCAGCACGGGGTGACCAGCCTCGTCGATCTCGGACTGCCGGTCGGGATGGCCGACGTCGACGTGGCCTTGCGGCAGACCTTCGCGCAGGCGTTTCCGCCCCCCGGCACCTGACGGCACCCGGCGGCGCCCGGCGGGTGGCATTGGTGGCCCGGCCCGGAAATATTTGATCTGGATCAAATTCACGGATTGCCCCGCACATTGCGGCAATCTAAAACCATGCTAATTTGTCGCAGCCCGGATAACGGGCCGCGCGCCAATCGAACGACCAGCAGGAGGCATCAAATGGCAAACGCCGCCATCCACGGCCACGGACACGAGGACAAGCGAGGGTTCTTCACCCGCTGGTTCATGTCCACCAACCACAAGGACATCGGCATCCTCTACATGGTCACCGCGGCCGCTGTCGGGCTGATCGCGGTGCTCTTTACCGTCTACATGCGGCTCGAGCTGATGCATCCGGGCGTGCAGTACATGTGCCTCGAGGGCGCGCGCTTTACCGCCGCGGCGGCGGGCGAATGCACCCCCAACGGGCATTTGTGGAACGTGTTGATCACCTATCACGGCATCCTGATGATGTTCTTCGTGGTGATTCCGGCACTCTTCGGGGGCTTTGGCAACTTCCTCATGCCGCTGCAGATCGGCGCGCCGGACATGGCGTTCCCGCGCATGAACAACCTCAGCTACTGGCTCTATGTCGCCGGCACCTCGCTGGGGATTGCCTCGCTGCTCAGCCCGGGCGGCAACAGCCAGCTGGGTTCGGGCGTGGGCTGGGTGCTCTACCCGCCGCTGTCGACCACCGAGGCGGGGATGTCGATGGATCTCGCGATCTTCGCGGTGCACCTGTCGGGCGCGTCGTCGATTCTCGGCTCGATCAACATGATCACCACCTTCCTCAACATGCGCGCGCCGGGGATGACGCTGTTCAAAGTGCCGCTGTTTGCGTGGTCGATTTTTGTCACCGCCTGGATGATCCTGCTGGCGCTGCCGGTGCTGGCGGGTGCCATCACCATGCTCCTGATCGACCGCAACTTCGGCTCCACCTTCTTCGATCCGGCCGGCGGCGGCGATCCGATTCTCTACCAGCATATCCTGTGGTTCTTCGGGCACCCGGAGGTCTACATCATCATCATCCCCGGCTTCGGCATCATTTCCCACGTCGTCGCGACCTTCTCGAAAAAACCGATCTTCGGCTATCTGCCGATGGTCTGGGCGATGATCGCGATCGGGGTGCTGGGCTTCATCGTCTGGGCGCACCACATGTACACGGTGGGCATGTCGGTCACCCAGCAGAGCTATTTCATGCTGGCCACGATGGTGATCGCGGTGCCCACCGGCATCAAGATCTTCTCCTGGATCGCCACCATCTGGGGCGGCTCGATCGAGTTCAGGACACCGATGCTCTGGGCATTCGGATTCCTGTTCGTCTTCACCGTGGGCGGGGTCACCGGCATCGTCGTGGCCCAGGCCGGGGTGGATCGCGCCTATCACGACACCTATTACGTGGTGGCGCATTTCCACTACGTGATGAGCCTTGGCGCCCTCTTCGCCATCTTCGCCGGCGTCTATTTCTACTTCGGCAAGATCACCGGGCGGCAGTACCCCGAATGGGCCGGCAAGCTGCATTTCTGGTCGTTCTTCATCGGCACCAACCTGACCTTCTTTCCGCAGCACTTCCTCGGCCGGCAGGGCATGCCCCGGCGTTACATCGACTATCCCGAGGCGTTCGCCTACTGGAACTGGTGGTCGTCGGTGGGCGCCTTCATCGGGTTCGCCTCGTTCGTGTTCTTCATCGGCGTGGTGTTCTACACGCTCTTCAGGGGCGCGAAGGTGACGCAGGCGAACTACTGGAACGAGTACGCCGACACGCTGGAATGGACGGTGGCCTCGCCGGCGCCCGCGCATACCTTCGAGACCCTGCCCAAACCCGAGGACTGGGACCGCAGCCACGCGCACTGAGCGCGATCCGGCCTGCGACCGATCAAGGCCCCGGGGCACACCCTCCCCCCGGGGCCTTTTCGCTGGCTGCAGCCGGGCGTCGTCTCGTCCCGCGCAGCCGGCGCGATGCCGCAACGCTCGCCCGGGCGGTCGGTTTGCCCGTTTTCAAGCGCCGCCGGCCCGTGCTAAGCCGCGTTCGATCCAACCTTCCGGGAACGCGCCCATGTCCAATGAGATCCGCCTCGCCTTCGAGCATCCCGCCGCGCGCGCCGGCGCCACCGCGCCCGAGGGACCGCTCGACCGCATCTCGGTGCGCGACCATGTCGTCGCGGTCGAGATCGGCGCCTTTCAGGCCGAGCGCGGCCGCACCCAGCGCGTCGCGTTCAACGTGGTGGTCGAGGTGCGCCCCCCGGGCGACCCCATCGACGACGATGTCGACCGCATCCTCAGCTACGACAAGGTGACCGAGGCGATCGAGGCGGCGCTGGCCGAGGAACGGCTCAACCTGCTCGAGACCCTGGCCGAGCGCATCGCCGAGCGCATCCTGCACGAACCGCGCGCGGTGCGCACCTTCGTGCGCGTTGAAAAGCTCGACCGCGGCCCCGGCGCGCTGGGGGTCGAGATCGTCCGCTCGATGGCCGATCTGCGCACCCGTCCGGTCAGCTCCCAGCCCGACGCCGCGCCGCGCCCGCATGTGGTGTATCTCGGCAATTCCGCCATCGCCTCGCCCCATCTCGGGCGCTGGCTCGACCGGCTCGAGGCCCGCGCCAAGCCGGCGATCCTCTGCGTCGGCCCCCCGGACACGCCCGCGCCGCAAACCGGCCACCGGATGACCCAGCGCCGGGTCGACCTGCTGGCGCTGGAACAGAACGCCTGGGTACTGGCCGGGCGCGACGACCGCTGTGTCGTGGTCGGCACGCGCACCGAGCTCGACTGGTCGATGAAGCACGGCCAGATCAGTGTCTGGGCGCCTTCCAAGATCGCGCTCGACGCCCTCGACGGCCCCGAAAGCGGGCCCGACGACCCGGTGGCGCTGGCCGCCTGGTTCGCGGAGCACATGGACGCCTCCGACCTGCTGGTGATCGGCGCCGCCCCACCGAGGGCCTGCGCGGTGCCGGTGCTGGTGCAGGACATCACGCAATCGGGATTGTGGAGGGCGCTCAGCGAGCGCTCTTCGCAAAGAGGGGCCGCAAGGCCCCGGACGGGCAAGGCCGGAGGCATTACGGGATGACCTATTACCGCCCCATCCCCCGCACCGACGCGGCCCGCCCCGCGGGCGCGCTGGCACTGGCCGGCGGCTGGTGCTGGTTCGACACCGTCGAGGTGCTGCGCCGCGACGGCCCGGCCGGGCTGGTTCCCGCGCACACCATCCCGGCTCGCGGCGCTGGAGCGTCTCACCGCGCCGCGCGCCGCCATCGCCGGGCTCTCGCTGGACGTGCCGCGGCTGATGGGCATCCTCAACGTCACCCCCGACAGCTTTTCCGATGGCGGCCGGCACGCGCCGAAGCCGGTCGCGCTGGTCCATGCGCCGGCGATGCTGGCGGCGGGCGCCGACATTCTCGACGTGGGCGGCGAGATCGACCCGTCCCGGCGCCTTGCCGGTCCCGGCCGAGGAGGAGATCCGCCGCACGGCGCCGGTGATCGCGGCGATCCGCGCCGCCGCCCCGGCGCCGATCTCGATCGACACCCGCAAGGCCGCTGTCGCCCGCGCCGCGCACGCGGCCGGGGCAAGCTTTGTCAACGATGTCGCCGGTCTGACCTTCGATCCCGATCTCGCGCCGTTTTGCGCAGGCGCCGGCCTGCCGGTCTGCGTGATGCACGCCCAGGGAACGCCCGAGGTGATGCAGGACGACCCGCGCTATGACGACGTGGTGCTCGACGTCTACGACTGGCTGGAGCGGCGCATCGGGGCGCTCGAGGCGGCGGGCATCGCGCGCGCGCGCATCGTCGCTGACCCCGGTATCGGCTTTGGCAAGACGGTGGAACACAACCTTGCCCTGCTGCGCAACCTCGCGCTCTTTCACGGCCTGGGCTGCCCGATCCTGCTCGGCGCCTCGCGCAAGGGCTTCATCGGCAAGCTGGGCGGCGCCCCCGCGGCGGCCGACCGCGCGCCGGGCTCGATCGCGGTGGCCCTGGCGGGGGTGGCGCAGGGGGTGCAGATGCTGCGCGTCCATGACGTCGCCGAGACCGCCCAGGCGCTGCGGCTGTGGCGCGCGATGGTTATCGGAACAGCCGGCTGAGTGCGGCAGCCCGCGATTCCTGCCGCTGATCGCTGCCGGCCGGTCGCTAGCCCCGGCGAAAGAGCCGCGACAATGCGCCTAACTGGCTCAGCGCCACGCCGGCGAGAATCAGCGCCATGGCGAGAAGCAGGCTCGGCGGCAGCGGCTCGGCCAGCAGCACGCCGCCGAACACCACCGACCACACCGGCACCTGGTAGTTGACGAGGCTCATGAAAACCGGCCCGGCGTCGCGGACGACCTGCACCAGAAGGATTTGCGCCACCCCCGTGGGCAGAAGGCCCAGATAGACGAGCGCCAGCACGTTTGTCCGCGAGATCTCCCCCGGCAGCCCTCGACCCAGAGCGCATAGGGCGTGAAGACCAGCGCCGCCACCAGCAGCACGGCGGCAACCAGCGCCAGCAGATCGACCGCCGGACAAAGCCGGGTAAAGATCGAGCCGATGGCATAACAGCCCGCCGCACCGACACAGGCGAGGCGCGCGAGCAGTTCCAGATCGTCGCCGGTCGAGCGGAACGCGCCGGGGCCGATCAGCACCATCACCCCGATAGTGCCGATGGCGAATCCCGTCAGCCGCCGCAGGCTCATCCGGTCGCCGGGGACAAAGACATGCGCCAGCGGCAGCACCAGCAGCGGCACCGCCGCCATGCAGACCCCGGCAAAGCCCGGAGGCGACCACCTGCTGGGCCCAGCTGAGCAGGGCGAAGGGAAACACGTTGGAAAAAAGCGCCATCGCCAGCGCGAAGGCCCAGATGCGCCCGGCCGGACGACCGCGAACGGGCGGCAGGCCGTGGCCGGTGGCGAACGCGACCGACACCAGCAGCGCCGCGCCCAGGCAAAGCCGTATCGCCACCACCGTCAGCGGCCCCGCGCCCTCGAGCGCGACGGTGACGGCCATGAATGCCGCGCCCCAGATCACGCCGAGTGCGGCGAGGCGCAGCCAGTTGACGGGGCGGATTTCCTGCATGCGACCGATCCCGGGCAACGCCATGAAAAAGGGGCAGCCGAAGCCGGCTGCCCCCCGCATCGGTTGTCAGATGACAGCCATCAGTTCTTTTCCCGGTCGACCATCTTGCCGGCGGAAATCCACGGCATCATGGCGCGCAGCTTTTCGCCGACCTGCTCGATCTGGTGAGCGTCGTTCATCCGCCGCGTGCCCTTGAAGAAGGGCTGGCCGACGGCGTTTTCCTGCATGAAGTCGCGCACGAAGGCGCCGGACTGGATGTCGTGCAGGATCGCCTTCATCTCGGCCTTGGTGCGCTCGCGCGGCAGGACACGGGGGCCCGACACGTATTCACCGTATTCGGCGGTGTTCGAGATCGAGTAGTTCATGTTGGCGATGCCGCCCTCGTAGATCAGGTCGACGATCAGCTTGACCTCGTGCAGACACTCGAAATAGGCCATCTCGGGCGCGTAGCCGGCCTCGACCAGGGTCTCGAAGCCCATGCGGATCAGCTCCACCAGGCCACCGCAGAGCACCGCCTGCTCGCCGAAGAGGTCGGTCTCGCATTCCTCGCGGAAGGTGGTCTCGATGATGCCCGAGCGCCCGCCGCCGATCGCCGAGCAATACGACAGCCCCAGTTCCAGCGCCCGGCCCGAGGCGTCGGTGTCGACCGCGACGAGGCAGGGCACGCCGCCGCCCTTGACGTATTCGCCGCGCACGGTGTGACCCGGCCCCTTGGGCGCCATCATGATCACGTCGATGCCCTCCTTGGGCTCGATCAGGCCGAAATGGATGTTGAGCCCGTGGGCGAACGCGATCGCGGCGCCGGGGCGGATGTTGTCGTGGACGTGGCGGCGATAGGTCTCGGCCTGCAGCTCGTCGGGCATGGTGAACATCATCAGGTCGCACCACGCGGCGGCCTCGCTGATGCCCATGACCTTGAGCCCCTCGCCCTCGGCCTTCCTGGCGCTTTTTGATCCCTCGCGCAGGGCGACAACAAGATTTTTCGCGCCCGAATCGCGCAGGTTCAGCGCATGGGCATGGCCCTGGCTGCCATAACCCAGAATGGCGACCTTCTTGTCCTTGATGAGATTGATATCGCAGTCGCGATCGTAATAGACGCGCATCTTGCATGCTCCTTTGGTATGGGGTCCGTCGCGCGGCAGCTTATCCGGAGCGGGGATGAGGACGAATGCAATTCCGGGTGGCTGCCGGGTAATTTTCGGGTATTCATAACCGAAAATGGCCATTTGTGCGGAAATCATGCTTGACGACACCGACCGGCTGCTCTTGCGCCACTATCAGCACGATCCCGAACTGGGCAACGCCGAACTGGCCGCGCGCGCCGGGCTCGCGCCGGCCACCTGCGCGCGTCGGCTGGAGCGGATGCGCGGTTCGGGCATCCTGCGCGGGGTGCGCGCGGTGATCGACTGGCGGGCGCTGGGCTACGAGGTCGAGGTCTCGCTGCGGGTGACGCTGGAGAAATCGGAACCGCGCGCCTTTGACGAATTCCTGGCCTCGGCGCGGCTGATCCCTGAGGTGATCGAAATCCAGACCTTTCTCGGCCGGGTCGATCTGCGGCTGGCGGTCGTGGCCCGCGACATGGCCCACTACCAGCAGATCTATCGCAGCGCCATCCTGGGGCTGCCGCATATCGCCGATATCGAGGCGCTGATGCATGTGGCGCAGATCAAGACCCAGGAGGTGCTGCCGCTGTGATCGAGCTCGACACCACCGACCGCCGCCTCCTGCGCGAACTGGAGCGCGACGCGACCCAGAGCGCCAGCGCGCTGGGCCGCCTGCTCGGGCTGTCGCAGCCCGCCGCCCGGCGGCGCATCCGCCGGCTGCACGAGTGCGGCGCGATCAAGGGTCTGCGGCTCGACCTCGATGCCGAAAAGCTGGGCTTCGGGGTGGCGGTGTTCCTGGGCGTCAAGCTCGCCACCCGCGGCCGGATCGGTATCGTCGAGTTCGAGCGCGCGGTCGCCGCGATCCCCGAGGTGCAGACGGTCGAGCACATCCTCGGGCTCTTCGATTACCGCCTGCGGGTGGTGGCGCGCGACATCCCCGATTTCGAGCGCGTCCTGCGCCGGCGGATCATGACGCTGCCCGGTGTGGGCGGCGTCGAGGCCAACGTATTGCTGAGCGAGGAGCGCCGCCCCGGCCCGATCGGCTGAGGCGGCGACGCGGGGCGGGCATTATCGCTTTGCCTCCCGCCCCGGCGCGCGCTAGCACTGAGGCGATCAACAAAGGGAGGCACCCATGACCGCGCTGCGCGATGACATCGACCCCGACGGGCTGCTCGAATACTCCGTCGTCTTCACCGACCGTTCGCTCAATCACATGAGCGCGGCCTTCCGCCAGGTGATGCGCGACATCTCGGACGTGCTGAAGGAGGTCTACAACGCCCAAGGTGTGGCCCTTGTCCCCGGCGGCGGCACCTATGCGATGGAGGCCGTGGCGCGGCAGTTCGGCGCCGACGCCCATGCGCTCATCGTCCGCAACGGCTGGTTCTCCTATCGCTGGTCGCAGATTTTCGAGACCGGAGGCTTTGCCGGCAAGACCACCGTGTGCATGGCCCGGCAGACCGGCAACGGTCCGCGGGCGCCGTTTGCCCCGGCGCCGATCGAAGAGGTCGAGGCGCAGATCCGCGAGGCCCGGCCGGACGCCGTCTTTGCCCCGCATGTCGAGACCTCCGCCGGGATCATCCTGCCCGACGACTACATCACCCGGCTCTCGGCGACCGCGCACGAGGTCGGCGCGCTGATGGTGCTCGACGCCATCGCCTCGGGCTGCGTGTGGGTCGACATGGAACGAACCGGCGTCGATGTGCTGATCTCGGCGCCGCAAAAGGGCTGGTCGGCCTCGCCCTCGGCCGGGCTGGTGATGATGTCCGAGCGCGCGCTGGCGCGGCTCGAGGCCACCAGGTCGGACAGTTTCGCGCTCGACCTCGCGAAATGGCACGCGATCATGCGCGCCTACGAGGAGGGCGGCCACGCCTACCACGCCACCATGCCGACCGATGCGTTGCGGGCCTTTCGCGACACCATGAATGAGGCGCGCGCGCACGGGTTCGAGGCGCTCGCCCGGGCGCAATGGGCGCTGGGCGACGGGGTGCGCGCGATGCTGGCCGAACGCGGTGTCCCCTCGGTCGCGGCCAAGGGGTTCGGCGCGCCGGGGGTGGTGGTCGGCTACACCTCCGATCCCGGCATCCAGACCGGAGCCAAGTTCGCGGCGGAAGGGATGCAGATCGCGGCCGGGGTGCCGCTGGCCTGCGACGAGCCCGAGGGCTTCATGACCTTCCGGCTGGGGCTCTTCGGGCTCGACAAGCTCTATGACGTCGAGGGCGCCAAGGCGCGGCTTGCGGCGGTGCTCGACAAGGTGCTCTGAAAGGCAAAGGCTGCCTGCTTTGCGGGCGTCGCGTGACGGGTCGGATCCTGGGCATGTCGCGTTCAATCGGAAACGGTTCGACGGCGGGCACGCGTCCGCCCGGGTGGGCGCGGAACGCGCCCGCCTTGGGGCGGGCGGTCGCGTGCCCGTCGCTGGCGCGACGGGCGGGTGCTTCAATCAAACGCGACACGCTATGGTAGAAGGCAGCGGCCGCCCGCGTCGTGCCGCAGGCACGCCTCCGGCGTGACGGGGGCGGGCGGGCGCTGCCCGGCGGTTCCCGCCGGGCGAAACTACTGGGTCAAGCGTGCCATTCTGCAAGGAAACCGCGAGACAGATAGATCGTTACCGTTCTGCTGCTTTGTGCATCTCATTCCGATACGCCCCGCCCTGAACGCCCAGGGGCGTCACCCCGCATCCCTACCCCCAGCCCCAGCCGCATCAGCCCGCGGCGCAGCGGTGCCACCGAATGCAGCACATCGAGCCCGAAGGCGCGCGCGTCGCGCAGCGGCTGGG
Source organism: Roseovarius sp. (assembly GCA_027493545.1). Classification (GTDB taxonomy): domain Bacteria; phylum Pseudomonadota; class Alphaproteobacteria; order Rhodobacterales; family Rhodobacteraceae; genus Roseovarius. The sequence continues at coordinate 776,721 of JAOSKR010000002.1, forward strand.
CGTGGACCTTGGAGGCGCGGCCGAGCAGGTCGATGCCCAGCCTTCGCAAGGCGATATCGGGATAGCGGCGGCGGTGATAGGCGTCGAGCATCGCCCTCTCGCCCGTGCGGTCGGGCGTGGCGCGGGCGAGATCGAGCAGCACGCGCAGATCGGCGAGGCTCATGTTGAGACCCTGCGCGCCGATGGGCGGCACCACATGCGCGGCCTCGGCGACAAGCGCCAGGCGCTCGGCCGAAAGGCGCTGCGCGATGCGGCTGATGATCGGCCAGACGGTGCGGCGCGAGGCGAGCCGCAGCGGCCCCAGGATGTGGCACGAGCGCTCAGACATCGCCGCCTCGAACTCGTCCTCGGGCAGGTCCGCGAGGCGCAGCGTCTCGGGCCCCTCCTCCATCCACACCACCGCCGACGACGGCCGGCCCTGATAATCGGGCAGCGGCACCAGCGTGAACGGCCCGCCCGAGCGATGGATTTCGGTCGAGACGTTCTCGTGCGGCACCGGGTGGGTGACGGCAAAGGCCAGCGCCTTCTGCCCGTAGCGCAGCGTCCGCACGCTGATTCCCGCCGCCCGGCGCAGGGCCGACTCGCGCCCGTCGGCGGCGATCACCAGCCGGCAGCGCAGGCGGCTGCCGTCGCTCAGCGTCACCAGCGCCCCGCTCTGGCGGGCGAGCATGGAGCGAACGCCGATACCGGGGCGGAACCCGACCGCCCCGAGCGTGTCGAGATGCGCCACCATCTCGCGCCGCAGGAGCCAGTTGGGCAGGTTCCATCCGAACGGCCGATCCGAGATGTCGGCGGCGTCGAACGCCTTGATCAGCCGGGGTTCGGGCCCGGGGCCGCCGGCATCGATGATGCGCATCACCTGCAGCGGCGTGGCATGGTCCGCCAGCCGCGGCCAGAGCCCGGCCTCGTCCAGCAGGTCGCGAGCGGGTTGCAGAAAGGCGGTGGTGCGCAGGTCCGAGCCCTCGGCGTCACGCTCGGTCACCGGCGGCGCGGGATCGACGCAGACGACACTGAATCCGGCGCGGCCAAAGACCGCCGCCGCCGTCAGCCCGGCCACGCCGCCGCCCGCCACCACGATATCGCAATCGAACCCGGTCATCGCATCGCCCTTTCGCCGGTGGCAGCATAGGCGGCGGCGGCGGCCGGGACCAGTCCCCGGATCGGCTTTCGGGGGGTGTCAGCCGCGCGAGACCGCGATCAGCGCCGCCCAGACCACCGGCACCAGCGCCAGCGCCGGCAGGTAGAGCCCGGGCAACCCCCAGATCGCCACCGCCGCGGCCCAGAGCACGAGAAAGCCCAGCACCGCGACGAGAATCCCCGCCTCCTGCCGGTCGGGCAACAGCCGGGCCTCGGTCCGGGCTTGGGTGTCGGGCGCATTGCCGTGGGGCGCGGTCATGGTCGGAGCCTCCGTCTGGGTGGGATTACCCCACACCTAGTCGAATTCCCGTGCGGCGGAAGATACATTTCGCCGCAGCCCCTGCCCCCGCACCGGCGGTTCAGACCAGCCGCGCCAGAAAGCCGCCGAGATCGTCGGTATGGTGGTGGATGTGATCGCCCAGTGCGCGCTCGGGCGCCACATGCACCGTGCGCATCCCCATGACGAAGGGCTCGGCGAGATTGCGCGGATCGTCCTCGAACATCGCCGCGCGCGCGGGCGCCACCCCGTCGCGGGCAAAGACCGCGTCGAAGGCGGCGCGCTCGGGCTTGGGGCGATAGCCGGCATGCTCGACGCCATAGATCGCGTCGAAAAGCCCATCGAGCCCGCGCCGCGCCAGCACCCGTTCGGCATAGGGGGCGCAACCGTTGGTGTAGACGATCCTGCGCCCCGGCAGCGCGCGGATGCTTGCTGCCAGCCCGGCGTCGGGTTCCAGCCGGTCGAGCGGGATGTCGTGGACATGGGTCAAATAGGGGCCGGGGGTCGAGATCGTGTTCGCGCATCAGCCCGGCCAGCGTGGTCCCGTGCCGCAGCCAGTAGTGGCGGCGCAACCGGTCGGCCTCGGCCCGGTCGACCCGGAGCGCGGTCATGACGTAATCGGTCATGCGCTGCTCGATCAGGTCGAAAAGACGCGCCTGCGGCGGGTAAAGCGTGTTGTCGAGATCGAAGACCCAGGCCTCGACATGAGTGAAATCTGGTTTTGGCATGGGGCCAAGATAGGAGTGCGCACCGATCACCGCAATGCCCATCGAGGCGAAGGCCAAGGGTTGATTGCGGCAAGCCCCGGCGCTTAAGGTCCGGTGAGCGACGCCACGCCAATGCAGAAACGGACGCCAGCGATGAAACCCCCGATCAAGGACGCCTATGCGCTCATCCTCGAAGCGATCGACACCGGGGTCTACAAGCCCGGCGACCGGCTGGTCGAAAGCGACCTGGCCGAACGTTTCGGGGTCTCGCGCACGCCCATCCGCGAGGCGTTGCAGCGGCTCGAGACGCAATCGCTGCTGGCGCGCGACGGGCGCAGCCTGATCGTCGCGTCGCTCGATCACAACGAACTGGCCGAGCTTTACGTGGTGCGCGCCGAACTCGAGGCGCTGGCCGCGAGCCTCGCCGCCCGCCACGCCACCGCCGAGGAGGTTCGCGTGCTGCGCGACATGGTCGAGCACGACCGCACGCTGATCGGCGACCCAAAGGCGCTGGCGCGCGCCAACCGCCGCTTTCACAAGCAGATCCACCTGGCGTCGCACAACCGCTTCCTGGTCCGGCAGCTCGATCTGGTCCACCGCTCGATGGCGCTGCTGGCGACCACCTCACTGGCGGCGGAGGGGCGTGGCGAGGGCGCGCTGCGCGAACACGACGCCATCGTCGACGCGATCGAGGCCCGCGACGCCGATGCCGCCGGCCGGGCGCTGCGCGAGCATATCTCCCGGGCGTTCGTGACCCGGCTCAAGCTCGATTCAGGCGAGCTCGGCAGTCGCGGCTGACCGGGGCTCGGGCGGCCGGCGCAACACCGGTTCACCGGCCGGCGCGGGCGTGGCGGCCGGACGGCGCAGTACCTCGGGGCGCACCGCCGGCAGCGACAGGCCGTGGCGGGTCTTGTCCCAGAAGAACGGCTTCAGCACCAGTTCATAGAGCGCCTTGTAGGCCGCCACCGCCGCCAGCGGCGTGTAGAGGTGCATGCTGGGCGCCCAGGGCAGCAGGTGGCGGTGGCCCTCGCCGCTGACGGCGGTGGCATGGATCGTCAGGTTGATCGCCTCGACCGCCAGAAAGAGCACCCCGAGCCCGACCATCGCACCACGCGGCAGCACCGGGTCGAGCGGATGCGGCAGCCCCAGCAGAACCAGCCAGAACGACCACAGGAGCGGCGCCAGCAGCACCTGCGAGACGGTGGTGAGGAAATGCGCCTGAAAGCCCAGGAACGCCCGGGTCCCCAGCTGCCGGCGCAGCAGGCGGGGGCGGCGCATGTGCACCAGATAGGTGGTCATGTAGCCCTTGAGCCAGCGCGAGCGCTGCTTGATCCAGGGCCGGGGCAGGCAGTTGGCCTCCTCGCGGGTCACCGTCGCCAGCATCTCGGTGCGCATCCCGTGGCGAGCGAGGCGAAAGCCCAGATCGGCATCCTCGGTGACGTTGTGCGCGTCCCACCCGCCCAGACGCTCGAGCGCGTCGCGGCGGAAGAAGAGCGTCGTGCCCCCCAGCGGAATGGCGAAACCGAGCCGCGCCAGCCCCGGCAGGATAAGCCGGAACCAGGCCGCGTATTCGATGGTGAAACAGCGCGCCAGCCAGTTCTGGCGCGGGTTGTAGTAGTCGAGAATGCCTTGCAGGCAGACCACGTCCGCGGGCGCGGACTGAAAACCGCGCGCCACCTGGGTGATCTGGTCGGGGTCGGGCGCGTCCTCGGCGTCATAGATGCCGATGATGTCACCCTCGCAGAAATCGAGCGCATAGTTCATCGCCCTCGGCTTGGTACGGGGGGCGCCGTCGGGCACCGCCACCACGCGCATCCAGGACGGCAGGTCGATCGCGGCGAGCGCATCGCGGGTCTGCGCGTCGGCTTCCTCCAGCACGAGGATGACCTCGAGCACGCATTTGGGGTAGGTCAGGCGCGACAGACGCGCCACCAGCGCATGCACGATCTCGGTCTCGCGAAAGAGCGGCACCAGCACCGAGACCCGGGGCAGCGGCGCATCGCCCGCCGGCTCCGCGCGCGCGGCCCCCACCGGCCCGCCGGCAAGCCGCGCCACGAAGGCGGCGGTCTTGAAAGCCGCCGCGACGACCAGGGTGACGACCGCCCAGCCCGCCAGCACCGCCAGCACCGCGCGCGGCCAGAATGCCGAGACCGCCACGATGGCCACGACCAGCGCGAGAACCGCGGCAAGGCGCGCGCGCCGGTCCCGGCCCCATCTGCGGCAGCTTTCCGCCTCGGGCACGCGGGCGACCATCGCCGCGCTCAGCGCCGGGCGGAACGCCGTGGCGATGCGGTCCTGGATCGCCGCGCGCGACGCCCAGAGCGTACGGGCGTCGTGCAATTCGGGCGGCAGGTGCGGCCGGATCGCGGCGCGGGCCTCGGGGAATGGCACACCAGCGCCGCACGCCCGTCGCGGTCAAAGACCGGCAGCACCCCGTGGCGCAGCAAGAGCGCGGGGGCGATGCCGGCGGGCACCGGCGGCATTCCGGCCAGTGTCCGCGGGTCCAGCATTCGGCTGCGGAAATTGCGTGCGTGCGCCGCCAGCAGATCGTCGCCGCCGACCAGCCCCTCGGCGGTGAGGATGCGGTCGAGCGTGGCATCGCAAACGCCCTGCACCCGCCGCGCCAGCCGCATGTCGCCGGGGCTGACGGTGCCGTGCGCCACCAGATCGCGTTCGAGCGGCGTGCGTCCCGCCGCGCCCGGACCCGGCGGCGGATCCAGCTGGCGCAACTCCGCTATGCCCATGTCTCGCAGTCCCTTCCCGCCCGCAACCGGGCCAGAATGCGAAGAGATGGTTAACGAAGGGTAAACAACTGCTTAACGGTGGCGTCGCAGCGCCGGTGCCGGTGCCGGCACCGGTCAGCCGGCCATCAAGGCGGTGAAGCGCTCGAACAGGTAATAGCTGTCCTGCGGGCCGGGGGCTGGCCTCGGGGTGGTGCTGGACCGAGAACACCGGCCGCCCCTCGAGCCTCAGGCCGCAGTTCGAGCCGTCGAAGAGCGAGACATGGGTCTCCACCACCCCCTCGGGCAGGCTCTGGCCGTCGACCGCGAAGCCGTGGTTCATCGAGGTGATCTCGACCTTGCCGGTCGAGATCTCCTTGACGGGATGGTTGGCGCCGTGATGGCCGTGGTTCATCTTGACGGTCCGCGCCCCCACCGCCAGCGCCAGCATCTGGTGCCCGAGGCAGATGCCGAACATCGGCAAGCCCGCATCGAGGACGCCGCGGATCATCGGCACGGCGTATTCGCCGGTCGCCGCCGGATCGCCCGGGCCGTTGGAGAGAAACACGCCGTCGGGCTTGTGCGCCAGCACGTCCTCGGCGGTGGCCGTGGCCGGCAGCACCGTCACCGCGCAGCCGGCGCTGGCGAGGCAGCGCAGGATGTTGCGCTTGGCGCCGTAGTCGATCGCCACGACCTTGTAGCGCGGCGCGGTCTGGCGGGCATAGCCTCCGGGCCAGGCCCAGCGCATTTCGTCCCAGCGATAGGACTGGGCACAGGTCACCTTGCGCGCCAGATCCATCCCCTCGAGCCCGGCGAAACCACGCGCCGCCGCCACCAGCGCGTCGGTGTCGAAATTCCCCTCCGCATCGTGCGCCAGCGCCGCGTGCGGCGCCCCCTGCCGGCGGATCGCGCGCGTCAGCCGGCGGGTGTCCACCCCCCCGATCGCCACCCGCCCGTGGCGCGTCAGCCAGTCCGACAGCCGTTCGGTCGCGCGCCAGTTGCTGGGCTCGGTCGGATCCCACTTGACCACCATGCCCTCGGCCACCGGGTCGGCCGATTCGGCATCCTCCGGGTTGACGCCGACATTGCCGACATGCGGAAAGGTGAAGGTCACGACCTGCCCGGCATAGGAGGGGTCGGTCAAGATTTCCTGATAGCCGGTCATGGCGGTGTTGAAGCAGAGCTCGGCCGCGACCTGGCCCTGAGACCCGAAGCCGCGCCCGAAAAAGAGCGACCCATCGGCAAGGGCGAGACAGGCGGTCGGGCGGATCAGGGGGCATGCGCCATCGGCGGGGATTCTCCGGGAATGAAACCGGCGCGACCCTATTGGCGCGACCGGGAAGGGTCAAGCGCGGCCGCCGGTTTGCCGCCCTTTGGCCGCCGTGCCCGCGGTTGTCACCGGCAGCGCGTTCGGATAGGGTCGGAGGCTTGCGAGCGGGCATGGGACGGACCACCGATGGGACTGAGACAACAGGTAACATCCGCGCTGAAACAGGCGATGAAGGACAAGGACAGCGCCCGTCTGGCGACGCTGCGCCTGATCAACGCGGCGATCAAGGACCAGGACATCGCCCGGCGCACCGCCGATGGCGAGACCGACCTGAGCGATGACGACATCCGCGCGATCATGGCCCGGATGATCAAGCAGCGCCGGGAAAGCGTGCGCGCCTACGAGGAGGGCGGGCGGCTCGACCTTGCCGAACGCGAAAGCCGCGAGATCGAGGTGATCACCGAATTCATGCCCCGCCAGCTCAGGCAGGACGAGGTCGCCCGCGCCGTCGACAAGGCGATTTCCGAAACCGGCGCCAGTTCGATCCGCGACATGGGGCGAATCATGGGCCTGCTGAAGGAGCGCCACGCCGGGCAGATGGATTTCGGCGCCATCGGACCGATGGTCAAGGACCGGCTGGGCTGAGGCGCCGGACCTGCCGGCCCTGGCCGCGTGACAGGGGCGCGGCCCCTCTTGCCCCGGCCGGGGCCGGGGCAATTCACCCCGGAGTACTTGCAGCAAGATGAACCCCGGGACGCGCGCGCGGGGAGGCGCCTTGCGCAGGGGCGGACCCGCGGCCTCCGGGGCGGCCCGCCTACCCCTTCAGATACGCCCTGAGCCGCGCCAGCCCCTCCTCGATATCGGCGGTGGCGGCGGCATAGGAAAACCTCAGCGCGGTGTGGCCGCGCGCGGGGTCGAAATCGAGCCCCGGCGTCACCGCCACCCCGGCGCGGTCCAGAATGTCGGCCGCCAGCGCCCGGCTGTCGTCGGTCAGATCGCTCACATCGGCATAGACGTAGAACGCCCCGTCGGGGGGCGCGATGCGGGTGAATCCCGCCGCCGGCAACCCTTCGAGCATGAGCGCGCGGTTGGCGCGGTAGACCGCCATGTTGGCCTCGACCTCCTCGCCGCAGTCCATCGCCGCCAGCGCCGCCACCTGGCTGGCATGGGAGGGGCAGATGAAGAGGTTCTGCGCCAGCCGCTCGACCACGCGGACATGGGACTCGGGCACCACCATCCAGCCCACCCGCCAACCGGTCATCGAGAAGCGTTTGGAAAACGAGTTGATGACATAGGCGTCATCGGTGATCTGCAGCGCGCTCTCGGCCTTTTGTTCGTATTCGATGCCGTGATAGATTTCGTCGCTGATGAAGGCCGCGCCGGCCGCATCGGCCGCCCCGATCAGCGCCTCGAGCGCGGCGCGATCCAGCATCGTGCCGGTGGGGTTGGCGGGGCTCGCCACCAGCACCCCCAAGAGATCGCGCCCGGCGAGATCGCCCGGCACCGGCTGAAAGCGGTTTTCGGACCGGGTTTCGATCTCGACCGGCGTCAGCCCCAGCGCGTGCAGGATCTGGCGGTAGCTGGGGTAGCCGGGCCGGCCGATGCCGACGCGCTCGCCGCTGTCGAAAAGCGCGGTGAAGGCGAGGATGAAGGCCCCCGAGGACCCGGCGGTCACGATCACCCGCCCGGGATCGAGGTCGACATCGTACCATTCGCCGTACGCCCGGGCGATGCGGGCCCTGAGCGCCGGCAGACCGAGCGCCACGGTATAGCCGAGCGCCCCCGCCGCCATCTCGCGCGCGAGCGCGGCGCGCGCCCCTCGGGCGCCGGGGTGCCGGGCTGGCCCACTTCCATGTGGATGATGCGCCGGCCGGCGGCCTCGGCGCGGCGGGCGGCCTCCATCACGTCCATCACGATAAAGGGATCGACTCGCGATCGGGTTGAGTTCCGCATGGATTTCTTCATAGAGTGCTCCAGATGTTTGTTCGGGTTGCCCTCAAACGAGATGCCGCGTCAATGCCTGTCCTGCGATTTCTTCTGGCCGCGGCGCTACTGGCGGCCACGGTGGCGACCCCGGCGCGGGCGATTTCGCTGCTGCGCGACCCCGATATCGAATATGCCCTCGACCGGCTGGCGCAGCCCGTGCTCAAGGCGGCGGGGCTCGGGGCCACGCGCATCGACATCATGGTGGTCGACGACCGCAGCCTCAACGCCTTCGTGGTCGATCGCAACCACATCTTCATCCATTCCGGCCTGCTGCTGAAGATGACCCGCGCGGCGATGCTGCAGGCGGTGATCGCGCACGAGGCGTCGCATATCACCAACGGCCACCTGACGCGGCGGCCGATCAACATGCGCAACGCCCGCACCGCCGCCGGCATCGGCGCGGCGCTGGCGGCGGCGGCGGCGGTGGCCACCGGCGAGGGCAGCATCGCCGGCATCGGCGCGCTCGGCGCGGCGGGCACCGCGCAGCGGCTCTTTTTCGTGCACACCCAGGCCGAAGAGAACGCCGCCGACCAGAGCGGCATGCGCTATCTCGCCACCGCCGGGGTCGATCCGCAGGGCATGCTCGAGGTGATCGACATCTTTCGCGGGCAGGAACTGCTCGGCCCCGGCCGGCAGGATCCTTACGCGCGCACGCACCCGCTGTCACGTGACCGCTACCGCGTCATCGAGCGGCTGGCGGCCGGGTATCAAAACCAGGTGCAAGACGGCGGCGACGCCGCCTCGGATTACTGGTACCAGCGCGCCAAGGGCAAGCTCTCGGCATTCCAGCGGGCGCCGAAATGGACCCTGACGCGGGCCGGCGAATCGGGACACGAGGACATCAAGGCGATGCGCGAGGCGGTGGCCTATCACCGCCAGTCCGACCTCGCACGCGCCACCGCCGCCATCGACCGCGCCATCGCGCTCCGTCCGGGGGATCCGTTCTACCTCGAGCTCAAGGGCCAGATCCTGTTTGAAAGCCGCCGCTTTTCGCAGGCGGTCGCGGTCTATGCCGAGGCCGTGCGGATCGTGCCGAAGAACGCGCTGATCCTGGGCTCCTATGGCCGCGCGCTGCTGGCCGTGGGTCAGACCGCCGAGGCGGTGAAGTACCTCGGACAGTCCTACGACCGCGACGGGCGCGATCCGCGCGTGCTGGTTGACCTCGCCCGGGCCCATGCCGAACTCGGCAACCGCGGCATGGCCTCGCTGGTCACCGCCGAACGCTATGCCATGAGCGGACGGATGGAAGATGCCGGCATCCACGCCAAACGCGCCTCGGACCTGCTGCCGCAGGGCTCGACCGGGTGGCGGCGCGCGCAGGACGTTCTGGCCGCGTCCGAACACGCCGCAAAGGACAAGAAAAGACGCAAATGACGATATGATGGAGACACCACCGATGATACGCCCCCTCGCGGCCCTTCTGGCCGCTCTTGTCGCCGCGGCGGCCTTCGCCCTGCCCGCCGGGGCGCTCGACCTCACCACCATGAACGATGCTGAGCGGCAGGCGTTTCGCGCCGAGATCCGCGCCTACCTGCTGGAAAACCCCGAGGTGATCATGGAGGCCGTGGCGGTGCTGGAACAGCGCCAGGCCGAGGCCCAGGTCGCGGACGACACCACACTCATCGCCGCCAACGAGGCCGCGATCTTCGACGATGAACACTCCTGGGTCGGCGGCAATCCCGAAGGCGACATCACCCTGGTCGAGTTCATGGATTATCGCTGCGGCTATTGCCGCCGCGCCGCGCCCGAGGTCGCCGAGCTGCTCGAAAGCGACGGCAACATCCGCTTCATCGTCAAGGAGTTCCCGATCCTGGGCGAGCAGTCGGAGCTGTCGGCGCGCTTTGCCATCGCGACGCTGCAGCATTCCGGCGCCAACGCCTACGAGGCCATCCACGACGCGCTGATGGCCTTCAACGGCGAGGTCGACGAGGCCGCGCTGCGCCGGCTGGGCACCTCGCTCGGGCTCGAAACCGAGGCAATCATGGCGGCGATGGACAGTGCCGAGGTCAGCCGGGTGATCGCCGAAAACCACGCGCTGGCCCGCGAGCTGGGGATTTCGGGTACGCCGTCCTTCGTGCTGGAGGACCGGATACTGAGGGGCTACCTGCCGCTCGAGGCGATGAGGGAGCTGGCGGCGGAGGTCCGCGCCGAGGGATGAGGTGGTGGCGCACCGGCGCGGTAGCAGCGGTGGCGCTGGCTGCCGGCGCGGCCACCGCCGGTGCCGGACCGTTGCGGCTCGATGCCGCCGACCGCGCCATCCTGCATGACGAACTGGTCGGGGTGCTGGCGGAGCTGCCCGAACTGCTGGCCGGGGTGGCGGCGGCGTTGCCGGACGCGAGCCCTGCCAGCCGGGGGCCCGACGCCGCGGCGATCTATGCCGAGCACGCCGCCGCCGACCGGGCCGGTCTCGCCGAGCAAGGGGCCGTGCTCTTCGATCCCGGCCGCCCCGGTTTTGGCGCGCCGGACGCGGCGGTGACGGTGGCGCTCTTCATCGCCGCCGACTGCCCCGACTGCGCCCGCGCCGAGGCCGAGCTGCGCGCGCTGGCCAGGACCCGCGACCTGCGGGTGACGCTCTTCGACATCGGCGCCGACGCGGCGCTGGCGCGCGCGCTGGGGCTCGACATCGCGCCATCCTACGTCTTCGAAGACAGGATGCTGCGCGGGCACATGCCCGTCATCGTGCTGGAGAAGTACCTTGATGAATAGTGCGCCGTCGCGCTGATCCGCGCCACTTGGTCGCCGGGACGAAGGACCGCCCGGGGGAAGGGATGCGAATCGGGCCCGGCGCCCGGGCCGGCCGGGACGCGGGCCGGGCGGGGGCTTTCACCCCCGCCTCGGGCTGTCGATGCCGGCTCGATCCGGCCGGGCTGTGAAGATCGCTCGGACGTCGTTCAGGGCAGGGCCGGAGCGGGCGCCGGGCGTGCCCTCAGGCCGCCCCGGCACCGCTGCCGGCACCCCGGCGGTTCCGACGCGAGCGCCGCGCGCCGCCACCGCCCGGCTTGGCCGCGATTGCGCCGCCGCCGCCTCCGCCGCCGCCCTGGCGGCGGGCGCCGCCGCGCGCCGGTGCCTTCTTGGGCTCGGGCAGGTGCTCCCGGGCGCGGCCCGAGGCCACCGGGATGGCGGTGCCCAGCGCCTTCTGGATGTCGCGCAACTCACCCATCTCGTCGGGTGCGCAAAACGCCACCGCCGCGCCGTCGCGCCCGGCGCGCGCGGTGCGGCCGATCCGGTGCACGTAGTTCTCGGCGACGTTGGGCAGGTCGAAGTTGTAGACATGCTTGACGTCGGGGATGTCGAGGCCCCGCGCCGCCACGTCGGTGGCGACCAGCACCCGCACCTCACCGGCGCGGAACGCCCTGAGCGCGCGATCGCGCTGGCCCTGGCTCTTGTTGCCGTGAATGGCGGCGACGGCAAAGCCCGCCGCCTCCAGCCGCCGCGCCAGCTTGTCCGAGCCGTGCTTGGTGCGCCCGAAGACCAGCGCCAGTTCGTCGCGATGCCCGTCCAGTAGCCCGATCAGAAGGTCGGGCTTGTCGCCCTTTTCGACGAAATGCACCGCCTGGGTGATCCGGTCGGCGGCCTTGCCCGGCGGGTTGGCCTGCACCCGTCTGGGATCGTTGAGGTAGCTGCTGGCGATCTCGTCCATCTGCGGGTTCATGGTGGCCGAGAAAAGCATCGTCTGGCGCGTCTCGGGCAGCAGGCGCGCGATCCGGCGCAGCGCGTGGATGAAGCCCATATCGAGCATCTGGTCGGCCTCGTCCAGCACCAGGAACCGTGTCTGGGCAAGGCTCAGCGCCCGGCGGTCGAGAAGATCGAGCAGCCGGCCCGGCGTCGCCACGAGCACGTCGGTGCCGCGCGCGAGGCGGTTGATCTGCGGGATGATCCCGACACCGCCCACCACCAGGCTCAGTGTTATCGGCGTGCCCACCGCCAGCGGCGCCAGCGCGTCGCGGATCTGGCCCGCCAGCTCGCGCGTGGGCGCAAGGATCAGGCTGCGCACGGCCTTGGGTTCGGGTCTGCCGCGCAGCTCCATCAGCTGCGCCAGCAGCGGCAGGCCAAAGGCCGCCGTCTTGCCGGTGCCGGTCTGCGCCAGCCCCATCACATCGTGACCGGCCAGCGCCGGCGGGATCGCCTTGGTCTGGATCGGCGTCGGTTCGGTGATGCCCTGACTTGCCAGTTTTTTTCACCAGCGGGCCGGGCAGGCCCATTTCCTGAAACAGGTTCAAATTTCTTCCTTCCGGGCACGGCCCCGGAATGGGGCGCATGCAAATACGGGCACGGCGGCGCCGACCCGGTCTTCGTGGTCTCGCCGGACCGCCCGCGCACGGCCTCATCGCCGCAACGCCGGTCTGGCGTCTGGCCCCACGCGTGATTTTGGGAACATTCAAGCGACACTCGGTCTTGAATTCGCGCCGCGCTTTCGGCGGCCTGACTGCTCACGCGGCAGGAGTGTCGGTTGACAGGCACATGGACCCTGCGCCGGCCGGTGTCAACCGATTGCCGCGCAAAGACCGGAATAAAAGACCGGAATAGAGGTGGAAACACTGCCCGCTTCGGGCTATCCAAGTTGTTCAACGACCCGCACCAGACGACCGCCCCCGACGAGACCGCCGATGACCGACACCATCACCGACCGCTGCGAGGCCAGGGGCCTGCGCATGACCGGCCAGCGCCGCACCATCGCCGCGGTGCTCGAAGAGTCCGACGACCACCCCGACGTCGAGGAGCTCTATGCCCGCGCCTCGGCGCGCGATCCCGGCATCTCGATCGCCACGGTATACCGCACCGTCAAGCTCTTCGAGGAGGCGGGCATTCTCGAAAAGATCGAGTTCGGCGACGGGCGGGCACGCTACGAGGACGCCGAGCGCGACCATCACGATCACCTCATCGACCTGCAGTCGGGCGAGGTGATCGAGTTCGTTGATCCCGAGATCGAAGAACTGCAGGAACGGATCGCGGAAAGGCTGGGTTACCGGCTCAAGGGGCACAAGCTGGAACTCTACGGCGTGCCCCTCAAGAAGAACTGAGCCACCCGAAACACGCGGGCGGGCGCGCACACGTCTTGAAGCACGTCTTGAATCCGGGCAGGAAATCGGCCAATGCGGGGAGCGCGTGCCCGCGTGCCGCTTGCCAAGGTCACCCGATGCACAACGTTCACGGTATCCTCCTCGTCACCCTTGCCATGGCCGGCTTTACCGTCGAGGACATGTTCATCAAGCAGCTGTCGCAAAGCCTGCCGGTGGGCCAGATCCTGATCATGCTGGGCTGCGGCAGCGCCACGATCTTCGCCGCGCTGGCCGGCGGGCGCGCGATATTCGCGCGCGCGGCATGGCGGCCGCTCTTCGTGCTGCGTGCGCTGAGCGAGGCGACGGCGGCAATGGCCTTTGTCACCGCGCTGTCGCTGGTCGACATCTCGGTGGTGGCGGCGGTGTTTCAGGCGACGCCGCTCTTCATCACCATGGGCGCGGCGCTGTTTCTGGGCGAAGAGGTCGGCTGGCGCCGGTGGAGCGCCATCGGCATCGGCTTTCTGGGCGTGCTGATGATCATCCGCCCGGGGCTCGAGGGGTTCGAGCCGGCGGCGCTTTTCGTGCTCATTTCGGTCGTCGCGGTGGCGGCGCGCGACCTCATCACCCGGCGCATCGACGTGGCGGTGTCCTCTTTCATGGTCTCGTTCCAGGGTTTTGCCGCTCTGGTACCCGCCGGCGCGGTGCTCCTGATGCTGGCCGACACAGGGCCGCGGGCGATCAGCATGACCGGCGGCGCGATGATCCTCACCGCGGTGGCCTTCGGCGCGGCGTCCTATTACGCCATCGTCCGGGCGATGCGCATCGGCGATGCCGCCGTCGTCACCCCGTTCCGCTACACGAGGCTGCTGTTTTCGCTGGTGGTGGGCGTCATCGTCTTCAGTGAGCGGCCCGACGCGCTGACGCTGTCGGGCGCGGCGCTGGTGATCGGCACCGGGCTTTACACCTTCGTGCGCGAACGGCGGCTGGCGCGGCAAGCCCGCCGCGGTTGCATTCCCCCTCAACGTGCTAGGGGACGGCGCAAACCCAGCCAGCCATTCCGGGAGCGCCCATGAGCATCATCGTCGACATCCACGCCCGCGAAATCCTCGACAGCCGGGGCAACCCCACCGTCGAGGTCGATGTGGTTCTCGAAGACGGAACGATGGGCCGCGCCGCGGTGCCCTCGGGCGCCTCGACCGGCGCGTACGAGGCGGTCGAGCGGCGCGACGGCGACAAGTCGCGCTATCTGGGCCGCGGCGTGAAGGACGCCTGCGCCGCCGTCAACGGCGAGATCGCCGACCTTCTGGCCGGCTTCGACGCCACCGAGCAGGTCGCGCTCGACACCGCCATGATCGAACTCGACGGCACCAGCAACAAGGCCCGGCTGGGCGCCAACGCGATTCTCGGCGTGTCGCTGGCCTGTGCGCATGCGGCGGCCGATTTCACTGCCCAGCCGCTTTATCGCTATGTCGGCGGCACCTCGGCGCGGGTTCTGCCGGTGCCGATGATGAACATCCTCAACGGCGGCGAGCATGCCGACAACCCTATCGACATCCAGGAATTCATGATCATGCCGGTTGCCGCCACGTCGCTGCGCGACGCGGTGCGGGTGGGGGCGGAGGTGTTCCACACCCTCAAGGCCGAATTGCGGGCCGCGGGGCTCTCGACCGGCATCGGCGACGAGGGCGGTTTCGCCCCCGACATCGCCTCGACCCGCGAGGCGCTGGATCTGATCCTGAAATCCGTCGACAAGGCCGGATACCGGCCAGGCGACGACATCGTTCTCGCGCTCGATTGCGCCGCCACCGAGTATTTCCGGGGCGGCCGCTATGAACTCAGGGGCGAGGGCGTAACGCTCTCGCCCGAGGAAAACGTCGGCTATCTCGAGGCGCTGGTCGCGGACTATCCCATCGTCTCGATCGAGGACGGCTGCGCCGAGGACGACTGGGACGGCTGGGTTGCCCTGACGGAGGCGCTGGGCGGCAAGGTGCAGCTGGTGGGCGACGACCTGTTCGTGACCAACCCCGAGCGGCTGGCGCAGGGGATCGCACGCGGCGCGGCCAACGCCATGCTGGTCAAGGTCAACCAGATCGGCACACTGACCGAGACGCTCAGGGCGGTCGAGATGGCCCACCGGGCGGGGATGCGCAACGTCATGTCGCACCGCTCGGGCGAGACCGAGGACGCCACCATCGCCGACCTCGCGGTTGCCACCAATTGCGGGCAGATCAAGACCGGCTCGCTGGCGCGCTCGGACCGGCTGGCCAAGTACAACCAGCTCATCCGCATCGAGGAGGCACTGGGCGAAACCGCGCAGTATGCCGGGCGCGGCGTCCTGCGATAGGCGCTGGCCCTCAGGCGGGCACCGGGCCGGGGCTTCTCCGCGCCTTGTCCGCGCCCGACCCGGTGAACGCGACCCACTCGCCATGAAAAGGCAAGCGGGCGGCCGCCCGTTCCCGCACCAGCTGCCGGGACACCGGCGCCACCAGCCTGGCCGACGTCAATGATGGGGGCGAAGCCCCCATCCCTGGGCGGCCGGGGTTCCGTGTCTGTTGATTTGATTGCAGCGACGCGCACTCGCCCGGGAAAAATCGTCGCAGGTCAAGGCCGGGAATTGAACCGCGCCGAACCCCGTGGCGTGGAGACAGACCCCATCCCCGGATATCTTCCGCCCGAAGAAATGCAACCGTATCGACATGACAAGACCATGTTTATACAGTATATTGCGGCGCATAGTTGATGTATTTTCCGGTGTCGTCCAAGCATATTGCAAGAATTCCCGCGACGCCGGAAAATTTGCAACTTGGCCACACCCCGCACGATTGACCGCCGCGTTGCCAAGCTTTCCTCGACAGAACCGGCCAGCGCGGGTTTAATCGGAGTCGTATCCATTGACCTTTTTGCAAGGTATGCGTGTCGATGACCTCGATTCTGATCCTCAACGGGCCGAACCTCAATCTGCTGGGACAGCGCCAGCCCGAGGTCTATGGCACCACCACGCTGGCCGGGATCGAGACCGCCTGCCGTGCCCGCGCCACCGAGCTGGGTCTCGGGCTAGATTTCCACCAAAGCAATTCCGAAGGCGCGCTGGTCGATCTGATCCATGGCGCGCAGGGCGTCCATGACGGCATCGTGATCAACGCCGGCGCCTATACCCACACCTCGATCGCGCTGATGGACGCGCTGAGCTCTGTGGCGCTGCCGGCGGTTGAACTTCACCTTTCAAACATCCACGCACGCGAGGAATTTCGCCACCGCTCCTATATCGCCAGAGTGGCGCTGGGGGTGATCTGCGGCTTCGGCCCGACAGGCTACCTGCTGGCCATCGACGCACTGGAGGCGCATCTGGGGCGAGTCCGGTGATCCCGGCGGACGATCTCAACGCGCTCGTCAGCGCCCCCAGCATCGAAGACCTGTGGGCGCTGCACACCGAGCGGATGAACCGCTACGGGTTCGACCGGCTGATCTATGGGTTCACGCGCTTCCGGATCGCCGATTCCCTGGGCGATCCGAACGATTTCGTCCTGCTCAGCAATCACGACCCGGCCTATATGGACGTGTTCATCGGCGAAGGCCTGTATTTCGATGCGCCGATGGTGCGATGGGCGATCAACAACAGCGGCGCGCGTTCATGGTCGGTGCTGCACGACATGGCGGCCGCCGGTACACTGACCGACAAGGAACGCAAGGTGCTGGAATTCAACCGCTCGATGGGCGTGATGGCGGGCTATTCGATCAGCTTCGAGCCGGTCTCGTCACGCTTCAAGGGCGCCATCGCGCTGACCGCGCGGGCCGGTCTCGACCAGGCGCGGGTCGATGCCATCTGGCAGGACCATGGCGAGGATATCCTGCTGCTCAACAACCTCGTTCACCTGCGTATCCTCACCCTGCCCCATGACCAGCCGGGAAATCGCCTGACCGATCGGCAGCGTGAGGTTCTCGAATGGGTCGGAGACGGCAAGACGGCACAGGACATTGCGCTCTTGATGGGGCTGACGCCCGCCACCGTTGAAAAGCACCTGCGCCCGGCGCGCGAGACGCTCGGGGTCGAGACCACCGCGCAGGCGGTGCTGAAGGCCGCGCTTCGCAACCAGATTTTCGTCCTGCGGTCCTGACCCGCGAAAAACCGTCAAAATTGACCGAATGGTAAGGATTTCCCCACTTTCCAGACGTGGCGGATTTCCGCAGACTGTAACGGTTCCGTGAGTGGTGGCTTTGAGCCGGGAACACTGGGCCGGCAACCCCTGTCATTTCAGGGCTCTGCGGTCTGCCGGTTTTGCCGGACGCCGGCTGTTGCGCTCTTATTTGTCGGGTGTGCAGTCGGCCCTTGCCCACCGTCAGGTCATCCCTCAGGTCATCCCCATGAGCAGGCGATCGGCAAACGGCGCCACCCTGTCCGGGCGGCGCCGTTTTTATGCTTTTGCGGGTGAAAAGACGCTCCAGGGCGCCGATTTCACGGGCTTTTCCCGGATATCAACCGCCAGATGCGGTCTTTGCCACCTCGGCGGCAAAATCCTCCTGGGCCTTCTCGATCCCCTCGCCCACCTCGAGCCGGACAAAGCCGGTGATTATGGCGCCGGCCTCGGCGGCGGCGTCGGCGACGCTCTGGTCGGGGTTGATGACGAACGCCTGCCCGAGAAGCGTGACCTCCGCCATGAACTTGTTCATCCGGCCCTTGATCATGTTCTCGATGATGTTCTCGGGCTTGCCCGATTGGCGCGCGATCTCGATCTGGATCTGGCGCTCCTTCTCGATGATGGCGGGGTCGAGCGAGGCCTCGTCGAGCGCCGCCGGGCTGGTTGCCGCGATGTGCATCGCGACCTGCTTGCCAAAGCTCTCGGTACCGCCGCTGAGCGCGACCAGAACGCCGATCTTGCCCATGCCCTCGGCGGCCGCGTTGTGGACATAGGCCACGACGGTTTCGCCCTCGACCGAGGCCATCCGCCGCAAGGTCATGTTCTCGCCGATCGTGGCGACCTTGTCGGTGATGGTGTCGGCCACGCTCTTGCCGCCCAGATCGGCGGCCCTGAGAGCCTCGAGGTCGGCGGCATCGACGGCAGCGCCGGCGATGGCGGCGACCATCTGCTGGAACTCGGCGTTCTTGGCCACGAAATCGGTCTCGGAATTGATCTCGACGGCGACGCCGCGCCCGCCCTCGACGCGGACCGCGACAAGGCCCTCGGCAGCGGTTCGCCCCGATTTCTTGGCCGCCTTGGCCAATCCCTTGGTGCGCAGCCAGTCGACCGCGGCCTCCATGTCGCCGGCGGTCTCGGTCAGCGCCTTCTTCGCGTCCATCATGCCCGCGCCGGTCATGTCGCGCAGTTCTTTCACCATTGATGCTGTGATCGCCATGCTGGCTCTCCTCGATCTGTCGTCAGGGGCGGCGGCATGATCCCGCCGCCGGTATCGGTCCGGGTCGTCCGGGTCTCAGCTTTCGGCGGAGGCTTCGGCGTCCGCCTCGGCTGGGGTGTCGGCCACTGCCTCGGCGGGGGTGTCGTCCGCCGCGGTCTCTTCGGCCGGCGCCTCTTCCAGCGCGCCGATATCGACCCCGGCCGCGCCCATCTGCGCCGACATCCCGTCGAGCGCGGCGCGCGAGACCAGGTCACAGTAAAGCGCGATCGCGCGCGCGGCGTCGTCGTTGCCCGGGATGATGTAGTCGATGCCTTCGGGGACGCAGTTGGTGTCGACCACCGCCGCCACCGGGATGCCCAGCTTGTTGGCCTCGGCCACCGCCAGCGCCTCTTTCTTGACGTCGATCACGAAGAGCATGTCGGGCAGGCCGCCCATCTCGCGGATGCCGCCGAGGCTCGCCTGCAGCTTGTCCTGCTCGCGCTCCAGCCCGAGGCGTTCCTTCTTGGTCAGACCCTCGGCGCCGCCGCCCAGCGTCTCGTCGATCTCGCTCAGCCGCTGGATCGACTTCGACACCGTCTGCCAGTTGGTCAGTGTGCCGCCCAGCCAGCGGTGATTCATGTAGTACTGCGCGCATTTCTCGGCCGCCTCGGCGACCGGCTGGCTGGCCTGCCGCTTGGTGCCGACGAAAAGCACCCTGCCGCCCTTGGCGACGCAGTCGCGCACCGCATTCAGCGCGGCGTCGAGCAACGGCACCGTCTGGGTGAGGTCGATGATGTGGATGCCGTTGCGGGCGCCGTAGATGAACGGGCCCATGCGCGGGTTCCAGCGCTGGGTCTGATGGCCGAAATGCACGCCAGCCTCGAGCAGCTGACGCATGGAGAACTCGGGAAGAGCCATGTCGCGTTTCCTTTCCGGTTTATGCCTCGGCAAGGGGGCTAGAGAAGCGTTCAGCCTCAACCGGTGGACCGCCGGGGATGTCTCCCCCGGGCCGGCCCGGCCCCATGCCTGCGAAGTTCAGGTGGCGCGCGTATACCGCCCCGCCGCGGTCTGTGCAACCCCCTGCCCCGATCCCGAATGGTCATTGCCGCCCGGCGGTCAAGCGCTTAGATAGCAGGGGCGATCAACAGCCAAGAGCACCATGAACACGCCCTTCGACGAAGATCCGCCGCGCAGCAAGCGCCCGAGCCCGTTTCACGGGCTGCGGGCCAGCTTCTTTACCGGGATCGTGGTGATCCTGCCGGTTGGGCTGACGATCTGGCTCCTGTGGACGCTGATCGGATGGGTCG
Organism: Roseovarius sp.; assembly: GCA_027493545.1. Taxonomy (GTDB): domain Bacteria; phylum Pseudomonadota; class Alphaproteobacteria; order Rhodobacterales; family Rhodobacteraceae; genus Roseovarius. The sequence goes on from JAOSKR010000002.1 coordinate 796,456, forward strand.
ACAGCGTGGTGTTGCCGCTCATCCCGCACCGGTTCCGCCCGGAGCAGTATATCGGCATCAACCTGCACGGTCTCGGCGTCATCATCTTCCTGATTTTCACCATCACCGTGGGCTGGATCGCCAAGGGGCTGATCGGCGCGTCGCTGATTCGTTTTGCCGAATCGCTGGTCGATCGGATGCCGGTGGTCCGCTCGATCTATTCCGGGGTCAAGCAGATCGCCGAGACGGTCTTTGCCCAGAGCGAACGCAGCTTCGAGAAGGCATGCCTGATCCAGTACCCGCGCAAGGGCATCTGGGCGATCGGTTTCATCTCGACCGAGGCCAGGGGCGAGGTGGTCGAAAAGACCGAAACCGGCGGCGACCTGCTGTCGGTCTTCCTGCCGACCACCCCCAACCCGACCAGCGGGTTTCTGCTCTACCTGCCGCGCGAGGACGTGATCGAGCTCGACATGTCGATCGAGGATGCCGCCAAGCTGGTGATCTCGGCCGGGCTGGTCTACCCGGGCCAGGGCGAGGGCAACGGCAAGCGCAAGGCGGTCGAGGCGCGCGCGCCGGCGGATTGACCGAGATCAATGCACCGGGCGCGCAAACGCATTCCAATCAAGGAATGAAAAACCGCGCCCGTCGCCTTCGCTGTCTGCCCGCGATTCTCGGCCTCGCCGCCGCCCTCGCGGCGCTGCCGCTGATCGCGGCCGCGCAGGACACGGCCGCGCCCGGGGCTCAAGCCGCGGCATCGGCCAGCACCACCGATCACGGCAAGCTCAAGCCGCTGCAGCGCGATTTCGCCTCGGGCCCCGAGGTGACGCGCGCCTGCCTCGAGTGCCACACCGAGGCCGGCGATCAGGTGATGCACTCGATCCACTTCACCTGGGAATTCGAGCAGCCCGCCACCGGCCAGATCCTCGGCAAGCGGCATGTGATCAACTCGTTTTGCGGCAACGTCGTCGGCAACGAGGCGCGCTGCACCTCGTGCCATGCCGGCTATGGCTGGGAGGACATGCACCAGGCCCCCGCCGCCGCCGTGGTCACCCCCGACTGTCTGGTCTGCCACGACCGCTCGGGCCAGTACACCAAGACCGCCACCGGCGCCGGACACCCGCCGCTCGCCCCGGTGCCCGAGGGCATGCAGACCATCACCGGCGCCAAGGCTTGGGCCGTCGATCTGACCCGGGCCGCGCAAAGCGTGGGCCTGCCCGGGCGCGACAATTGCGGCAACTGCCATTTCTACGGCGGCGGCGGCGACAACGTCAAACACGGCGATCTCTCGTCGGCGCTCTTTGATCCGCCGCGTGCGATCGACGTGCACATGTCGCCGCAGGGCGAGGATTTCACCTGCGCCACCTGCCACGTCAGCGACCGCCACCAATGGCCCGGCTCGCGCTACAACCTCACCGCCGTGGGCGGCGGCGCCCCGGCCAAGCCCGGCGCTCCGCGCCGCGCGGCAAGCTGCCAGAGCTGCCACACCGACACCCCGCACGAGGCCAGCATCATCGGGCTCAAGCTCGACGATCACACCGACACGCTGGCCTGCCAGAGCTGCCACATCCCCGCCTTCGCCCGCGGCGGCGTCGCCACCAAGACCTTCTGGGACTGGTCGACCGCCGGCCGGCTCGACGAGGAGGGCCGCGCCCTGGCCATCTCCGACTATCTCGAAGCGGACGGCGACCGCCGCGACACCTATCTCTCGACCAAGGGCGATTTCGACTGGGGAGAGAATGTGCCGCCGGTCTACGCCTGGTTCAACGGCGCGGTCGAGTACACCACCGCCGACCGCCAAGTGGACCCTACCGCCCCGGTCGAGATCAACCCCATCCACGGCACCCCCGACGGCGCCGACAGCCGCATCTGGCCGTTCAAGCGGATGGAGGGGCGCCAGCCCTACGACAGCGAGATGAACGAACTGGTCTACACCCATGTCTGGGGCCCCGGCACCGATACCGCGCTCTGGAGCAATTTCGACTGGGCCAGGGCGATCCGGGCCGGCATGGAGGCCGCGAACGAGCCCTATTCGGGCAGCTACGGCTTTGTCGACACCTACATGTACTGGCCGATCACCCACATGGTCGCCCCGGCCACGGACGCGCTGCGCTGCGGTGACTGCCACGCCGCGGGCGGGCGCATGACGGGGCTGTCAGGCATCAACCTGCCCGGCACCCGGCCCTTCAGCGCCGCCGGCATCGCCGGGATGGGGCTGGTGCTGGTCACGCTCGGCGGCGTGCTCGTGCATGCGGGGCTGCGCCTCATCGGCCGCCGGCGCCGGGAGGGCGGTCATGGCTGAACGCAGCGTCAAGGTCTTTCCGCGATTCGAACGCTTCTGGCACTGGACCCAGGTGGTGCTGGTCTTCACGCTGCTCTTCACCGGGATGGAGCTGAGCGGCCTGCTCGGCGCACTTGGGTTCGGCGCCGCGCTCAACCTGCACGTGATTGCCGCGCTGGTGCTGATCGTGCTCTGGGTCTTTGCCATCTTCTGGCATCTGACCACCGGCACCTGGGTGCATTACCTGCCCACCCTGCGGGGGCTGCCGCGGGTCGCCCGGTTCTATGCCGGGGCATCTTTCTGGGCGAGCCCCACCCCTACCGCAAGGCCTATTGGCGCAAGCACAACCCGATGCAGGCGCTGACCTATCTGGCGCTCAAACTGGTGCTCTTTCCGGCCATCTGGGTTACCGGCCTGCTGGTGCTGGGCTGGAACCTGTGGGAGGACGCCCCCAACGCGCTGGCGCTGGCGGACTGGGTCAGCCAGATCCACCTGCTGGCGGCCTGGGCGATCGCGGCCTTCATCATCGTGCATGTCTACCTGCTGACCGTGGCACCGGGTTTCCGGCACCACCTGCGCCCGATGATCACCGGCTTCGACCAGATCGAGCTCACCCCCGAACAGGAAGCCTATCTCGACGCCAACGAGCCCGCCCGCATCAAGCCGCGCGGCTGATCGGGGCGTGTTGCACCGGACCGGTTTCACTCGTCCGCGGCCGGAGGGCATGCGCCCGCCCTCGGGGCCAGCCGCGATCCTCGCCTCGACGCGGTGGTTCAAACCGACATCATCATGCCCTATAGCGTGGCGCGTTTGATTGGAAACGGTTCGACGGCGGGCACGCGACCGCCCGGGTGGGCGCGGAATGCGCCCGCGTCGTGCCGCAGGCACGCCTTTAGCGTAACGCGGGCGGGCGGTCGCGTGCCCGTCGCTAGCGCGACGGGCGGGTGCTTCAATCAAACGCGACACGCTCTATCCCGGCGGCGTCCTTGTCCTGTGAATGGCGAGGGCAGCGAGTTGTCCGAGCGGGCGCCAAAGGGCCCGTCGCGTCAGATCAGACCCGTTACACGCCCCGGCCCCCGAGCCGGGGCCTTTCGTGCCGGCCGGGCGAGATCCCGGGTCAAGCCCGGGGCGCGCGCCACCTCCGCCCAAACCGGCCGCATCGCAAGGACGGGTGACCGGCGCGGTGTGACGGCCGCCTGCCCCACCCCGCCATGGCCTGCCCGCCCGGTTACTGCGCGCTCCAGCCGCCATCGGCCGCAATCGTCGTGCCGGTGATCTGCACGGCCGCCTCGGAACACAGGAACATCGCGATGCCCGCCACCTGCTCGATGGTGAGGAATTCCTTCGAGGGCTGCTTGAGAAGGATCACCTTCTCCACCGCCTCATCCTCGGAGATGCCGTATTCCCGGGCGGTGTCGGGGATCTGTGCATCGATCAGCGGGGTGCGCACATAGCCCGGGCAGATGGCGTTGCAGGTGATCGGCTCGCGCGCGGTCTCCAGCGCCACCACCTTGCTCAGCCCCACCACCCCGTGCTTGGCGGCGACATAGGCGGCCTTGAAGGGGCTCGCGCGCAGCCCGTGGGCGCTGGCGATGTTGATCACCCGGCCCCACCCCGCCTTGCGCATCATCGGCAGCGCCGCAGCCGTGGTGTGGAAGGCCGAGCTGAGATTGATGGCGATGATCGCGTTCCATTTCTCGACCGGGAACTCCGGCACCGGGGCGACGTGCTGGATGCCGGCATTGTTGACCAGGATGTCGCAGGCGCCGGCCGTCTCGATCAGCGCGCGGCAGTCGCCGGGATCGGCCATGTCGGCGCGCACATAGCGCGCGGTAATGCCGAACTCGGCGGCGATGTCGCGGGCCAGCCGGTGATCCTCGTCGCTGTCGGTGAAGGAGTTCAGGACCACATCCGCGCCGGCCGCGGCGAGGGCGCGCGCCACCCCCGGGCCAATCCCCGAATTCGACCCCGTGATTACTGCCGTCTTGCCCTTGAATTCCATGTGCCTGTCCTTTCCGAAACCTGTCGCCCGTCCCTTCTGCCATGCCGCGACAGCAGACGAAACGCAACATCGCGCCACGATCCGACGAACAATGCGGACGCGCAACCCGGAACAAAAAAACGCCGGCGCGAAGCCGGCGTTAGGTTATTGAGGCAGGTTTCATACAGGCAAGAAACCTATCGAGCAGTGATCCCTTTATAAGCAATCCGGCGCCGTGATCCAAGCTAAAAGTTTGAAAAGACGTGAATCCGTCTTTACGGTCGGGGCCTGATAAACAAGGGCCACGCGGGATTGTTGCTGAAATGAGACCAGAATATTTCGTCGCTGCCTGTCTGCGAATCGCGGCCGCCATGCTGGCCCTGACGGGCCTTGCGATCGCGGACACGGCCGATTCCGGTCCCGCGCATGGCATAGCTATGTATGGCGCCCCGGCCCTGCCACCGGATTTTGTGTCGCTGCCTTATGCCAACCCAGACGCGCCCAAGGGCGGGCGGGTGGTGACCGGCAATGTCGGCGGGTTCGATACGCTCAACCCGTTCACGCTCAAGGGCGAGACGCCCTGGCAGTTGCACTATCTCACCCACGAGGCGCTGATGGGGCGATCCCGGGACGAGCCGTTCACGCTTTACGGGCTTTTGGCCGAATCGGTCGAGACCGGCCCGAATCGCGAATGGGTCGAATTCACCCTGCGCGAGGACGCGAGGTTCTCGGACGGCAGCCCGGTCACGATCGAGGATGTGATCTGGTCCTACCGGACGCTCGGAGAGGAGGGGCACCCGCGCTACCGCAGCTTCTGGACCAAGGTCGCGACGATCAAAGCCACCGGCCCACGCAGTGTGCGCCTCACCTTCAACACTCCCGACCGCGAGCTGGCGCTCCTCGCCGGGCTGCGCCCGATTCTCAACCAGGCACAATGGCGGACCCGTGATTTCACCGCCGCCCGGATCGAGGACATCCCCCTCGGCACGGGGCCCTATGTCGTGGCCGATTACGAGATCGGCCGCCACGTCACGCTCAGGCGCAACCCCCGACTATTGGGGGCGCGATCTGCCGTTTCGCCGCGGCACCCATAATTTCGACGAGATCCGCATCGAGTATTTCGGCGACAACACCGTCCTGCGCGAGGCGTTCAAGGCGAAGACGCTGTCCTATCTGCGCGAGTTCAACGCCGAGGACTGGGCCACCCAGTACGACTTTCCGGCGGCGCGGCGCGGCGATATCGTCCTGAGCGAAATCCCCCACGGCAAGCCCACCGGCATGACCGGCTTCGTCTTCAACACCCGGCATGCGCCGCTCGACGACTGGCGGGTGCGCGAGGCGCTGATCCTGGCGTTCAATTTCGAGTACATGAACGACACCCTGACCGGCGGGCGGCAGCCGCGCATCACCTCGTACTTCGCCAACTCCGAGCTCGCGATGCGTCCGGGCCCGGCCGAGGGGCGGGTGCGCGAGCTGCTCGCCCCCTTCTCCGACAGCCTGCTGCCGGGCGCGCTCGACGGCTACACGCTGCCCCGGGGCGACGGGACAGGGCGCAACCGCGGCAATATCCGCAGGGCGCTGGCGCTGCTGAACGAGGCCGGCTGGCGGGTCGGTGCCGACGGGGTGCTGCGCAACAGCGACGGCCGCCCCCTCAACCTGGCCGTGCTCCTGCGCCGAGGATGCGCTGCTGGCGCAGGTGACGGCCTACATGCAGATCTACGCCCGGGCGCTCAAACGCCTCGGCATCGCGCTTGCGATCGAGCGCATCGACAACGCCCAGTACCTTGCCCGCGAGCGCGATTTCGATTTCGACATCACCTTCATGCGCCGGGCGTTGTCGCTCAGCCCCGGCAACGAGCAGCGCTTCTACTGGGGCTCGGCCGCCGCCGACCAGCCCGGCAGCCGCAACCTGATGGGCATGACGTCGCCCGCCGCCGACGCGATGATCGACACCATGCTGAGCGCGCGCACGCGCGAGGACTTCATCTCCGCGGTGCGCGCGCTCGACCGGGTGTTGATTTCGGGCCGCTACGTGATCCCGATCCACAGCTACGCGATCGGGCGCATTGCCCATTTGCGGCAATTGCGTTATCCACAGGATCATCTGCCGGTCTACGGGGACGGGATCTGGTTCCTCCCCACGGTCTGGTGGTACGAGGCAGAAGACCAATAACAGGCAACGAAACCCTCCAGAGGCTTGACGCATGAAAAGGCTGATCGCTTTGACGCTGTTTGCCGCGGTGCTCTCGGGCTGTGCCACGGTCGACGGGGTCGGCCGCGACATCTCGGGCGCCGCGCGCGGTGTGCAAAGCTGGTTCTGACCCCGGTACCCGGCGATCGCATTCCACCGGACGCCGGACCGGCCGAACGAAAACCCGCAGCGTGCGCCTGCGGCACGCGCTGTTTTATCCGCCCGTCTTGCCGGCGGCGGGCTCTCATGTCCTCATCCGAAGCGACATTCCCGAAAAACCCAAACCGCATCCGGTTGCCGGCGCGACCCTCGGCACCGCTGCCCGCCCCGGCCTTTGACAGACCGGCGACGGCGATGTATTTGAACACCTGTTCATTTCCCTGACAGGAGGGCGCGACCGATGCGCATCGAAGACACCGCCGCCATCGTCACCGGCGGGGCCTCGGGCCTCGGCGAGGCGACCGCGCGGCATTTCCGCGCGCGCGGCGCGCAGGTCACCATCCTCGACCGCGACGCCGCGCGCGGCGCGGCGGTGGCCGACGAGATCGGCGCCGCCTTTGCCGAAACCGACGTCACCGACGAGGCGTCGGTCTCGGCGGCCATCGCGCGCGCGACGCAGGCGATGGGCCGGCTCACCTGCGCCGTCAACTGCGCCGGCATCGTCATCGCCGAAAGGACCCTCGGCCGTAACGGCACCCACCGGATGGAGAGTTTTCGCCAGACCCTCGACATCAACCTCGCGGGCAGTTTCAACGTCGCCCGCCTCGCCGCCGCCGAAATCGCCCGCGCCGCGCCGGGGCCGGACGGGTTGCGCGGGGTGATCGTCAACACCGCCTCGATCGCCGCCTTCGACGGACAGAAGGGTCAGGCCGCCTACGCCGCCTCCAAGGGCGGCATCGCGGCGCTGACGCTGCCGATGGCGCGCGATCTGGCGCGCGACGGCATCCGCGTGATGGCGATCGCGCCGGGGACCATGCGTACGCCGATGCTGGCCGGACTGCCCGAAGAGGTGCAGGCGGGGCTGGCGGCGGACGTCACCTGCCCGGCCCGGCTGGGCGAGCCCGACGAGTTTGCCGCGCTGGCGCGGTTCATTGTCGAGTGCGACTATCTCAACGGCGAGGTGATCCGCCTCGACGGCGCGCTCAGGATGCGCTGAGGCAACCGCCGCGGCCGCGCCTCAGACGGTTTCGTCGCCGGCCCCGGCGGTGTCGGGCGCCTCGACCGCGTCCGTTTTCCCGGCATCCTCGATCTGGTCGGCCAGCGCCTCGGCGCGCGCCGCGAGTTCGGCCAGGGTGTCGGTCACGCCTTCGGGCAGCACCGGCACGTTGACGGTCTTCGGCTCGACCGGGGAGTTGCGCATCTGGTCGAGTTCGGCATCCTTTTCCATCAGCCTGTCCTCGGCCTCGCGCAGCTTGTCCTGAAGCCCCGCGGTCCGGTCGGCCAGCATCAGCCCGGCCATCAGCAGCATCCGCGCCTCGGGCACGCGGCCGATCTGGGCGGTGAGCGCGGCCGCCTCCTCGTCGAGCATGCGCGCGGCGCTCTTGAGATAGTGTTCCTCGCCCTCCTGACAGGCGACCTCGAAGCTGCGGCCCCCGATCTCGATCTCGACTTCCGGCATCACGTCCCCTCCGGCTGTTCGCCGCCCTGCTCCTGGCCGGTGTCGCCCACCGCCCTTGCCAGCGCGTCGTAGATTGCCGCGGCCTCGGCGCGGTCGGCATCGCGGGCGGCGCGGACGCCATCGAGCTCGGCCAGCATCGCGGTGTTGATCAGCTCGGGCTCGGCGATGCCGGCGGCATTGGCCTCGCGCAGCCGGGCATTGATCTCGCGCAGCTTGTCGTTCGCTTCGCGCAGACCCTGAAGCTCGGCATCGAGCGCGCCGATCCCCTTCGAGGTCTCCTCCGCGGCCTCCTGCGCCGCGGCGAGTTCGGCCTCGAGCGCCTCGCGGCGCGATTTCAGTGCCTTGATGCGCTCCTTGAGCTGCGCGTTGGCGATGCGTTCGTCATCGAGCTCCTGGCGCAGCGCCGTCAGTTCCCGGGGTCGGCCGCCTCGGCCTGTCCCGCCCGGTCGAGCCCCTGCCCGATCCGGTCGAGCGCGGCGGCGATGCGGCCCTGCAGCTCGTCGATGTCGTTCATTGCCCCGTCCCTTTCCTCTTCCACCTGTCGCGTATCCTGGCGCGGTGGCGAATCGCCCGACCGGCCGTTTGCGGGCAAGCTTATCGAAATGTTGAAGAAAGTGCGCCCCCCTTCGCCCCGCCCGGGGGATGCGCGCTTGAATTCCGGGGCGGGGCTGATATTGAGCCGACATGCCGCCACCCATCAAGGACACCTGCCCCGTGGATATCGCCGCCCTCCGCACCGCCCATCCCGATCACTGGACCCGCGCCGCGGCGATCCGCGCGCTCACGCTCGACGCCGTCGCCGCCGCCAACTCGGGCCATTCCGGCATGCCGATGGGCATGGCCGACGTGGCCACGGTGCTGTTCGAAAAACACCTCAGATTCGACGCCGCCGCCCCGAACTGGCCGGACCGCGACCGCTTCATCCTGTCGGCGGGCCACGGCTCGATGCTGCTTTATTCGCTGCTTTACCTGACCGGCCACGACGGCATGACCATCGAGCAGATCCGCGATTTTCGCCAATGGGGGTCGCTGACGGCCGGACATCCCGAGAATTTCCTGCACCCCGCCATCGAGACCACCACCGGCCCGCTCGGCCAGGGGATTTCCAACGCCGTGGGCTTCGCCATCGCCGAGGAGGCGCTGCGCGCGCGTTTCGGGCCCAAGCTGGTCGATCACCGCACCTGGGTCATCGCCGGTGACGGCTGCCTGATGGAGGGCGTGAGCCACGAGGCGATCGGGCTTGCCGGGCGCCAGCGGCTCGGCCGTCTGATCGTGCTCTGGGACAACAACGACATCACCATCGACGGCAATGTCAGCCTTTCCGACCGCACCGATCAGCCGGCGCGGTTCCGCGCCGCCGGCTGGCAGGTGATCGAGGTGGACGGCCACGATCCCGACGCCATCGACGCGGCGATGACCCGCGCCGAGACCGCTCGCAAGCCCACGCTCATCGCCTGCAAGACCCATATCGCGCTCGGCCACGCCGCGCAGGACACCGCCAAGGGCCACGGCGCGCTGACGGACCCCGACCAGCTTGCCGCCGCCAAGGCCGCCTGGGGCTGGCCATATGGCCCCCTTCGAGGTGCCCGCCGACATCAAGGCCGCATGGGAAGCGATCGGGCACCGCGGCCGCACCGAACGCTCGGCCTGGACCGAGCGCCTGAAAGGGGCCGGCGCGCGCCGGCAGACCGAGTTCGCACGCGTCACCGCCCTCGCGCCCCCGCGCCAGCTCTCGGCGCGCATCAAGGCGCTGAAAAAGCAGGTGAGCGAGGAGGCTCCCAAGGTCGCCACCCGCAAGTCGAGCGAGATGGTGCTCGAGGTGATCAACCCGATCATGCCCGAAACAATCGGCGGCTCGGCCGACCTCACCGGCTCGAACAACACCCTGACCGCCGGCCTCGGGATCTTCGATGTGGGCAACCGCAAGGGCCGCTACATCCATTACGGCATCCGCGAACACGGCATGGCCGCGGCGATGAACGGTATGGCGCTGCATGGCGGCATCAGGCCTTACGGCGGCACCTTCATGTGCTTCACTGACTACGCGCGGCCGGCGATGCGGCTGGCGGCGCTGATGCGGGTGCCCACGGTCTTTGTCATGACCCATGACAGCATCGGGCTCGGCGAGGACGGCCCCACCCACCAGCCGGTCGAGCATCTGGCGATCAGCCGTGCCACCCCCAACACCCATGTCTTCCGCCCCTGCGACACCGTCGAGACCGCCGAGGCGTGGGAGCTGGCGCTGACGTCGACGACGACGCCGTCGGTGCTGTCGCTGACCCGTCAGGGGGTGCCGACGCTCAGGCGCGAGCACACGACCAAGAACCTCACCGCGCAGGGCGCCTATGTGCTGGCCGAGGCGGTGGGCAAGCGGCGGGCGATCCTGCTGGCCACCGGCTCGGAGGTGCAGCTGGCGATGGCGGCCCGCGACATGCTGCAGGCCGAGGGCATCGGCACCCGCGTCGTCTCGATGCCCTGCTGGGAGCTGTTTTCGGCCCAGGACGAGGGTTACCGCCGCCGGGTGCTGCCCGCCGGGCCGGTGCGCGTGGGGGTCGAGGCGGGCGTTCGCCAGGGCTGGGACCGCTGGCTTTGCGGCGAGCGCGGGCGCGACACCGAGGGCCGGCTTTGTCGGCATGGAGGGCTTCGGCGCCTCGGCGCCGGCGGAGGTGCTCTTCGAGAAGTTCGGCATCACCGCGGCGGCGGTGGCGGACGAGGTGCGCCGGCTTCTGGGCTGAGGCGGGCCGAAACCCGGGTTCGGGGGCGCTGCCCCCGTCCCGGACCCCGGTCCGGGACTCCCCCGGAGTATTTGCCGGCAAGATGAAGGATCAGGCCCGCGTACCCTCGAGGCGGGCCAGCACCGCACGCGCGGCGCGCAGCCCCGGGGCCTCGCCGCCCGCGCCGAGGCGCTCCATCGTCAGGCGCATGGCGGCGCGCTGGTCGCCGGGGTCGTCGAGAAGCCGCAGGAGCGCGGCCGTGATCCGGTCGGGCCGGCAGGCCGCGCCCAGAAGTTCGGGCACCGCGCGGGTCTCGGAGACGAGGTTGACGAGCGTCAGCGTATCGACCTTCAGCATGCGTTCGAAAATCAGGCGGCTGAGGCGGCTGACATCGTAGGCGATGAGCATCGGCGTATCCGCCGCCGCCAGTTCCAGCGACACCGTGCCCGAGGCCGCAAGCGCGCGGTCGGCGGCGCCGAAGGCCGCCGCTTTCTCGGCCAGGTGGCTGTCGGTGCCGCCCCTGCCCGGCGCGATCAGCACCGGCTGGCCGGGCCAGTCGGCGATGGCCGCGCGCACCTGTTCCTCGCGCGCCACTGTCGCCGGCACCACCAGGCGCAGATCGGGGCGGGCGGCGCAGACGGTCTCGAGCGCGCGTCCGAAGATCGGCGCAAGCTGCGCCACTTCCGAGCGGCGCGAGCCCGGCAGCACCATCAGTACCGGCGCCCCGCCGAGCCCGTGGCGGGCGCGGAAACCGGCGATCTCGGCCGCGCTCGCCTGGCGCTCGCTCACCACCGGGTGGCCGACGAAATCGCAGGCCATGCCGGCGGCCTCCATATAGGGGGGCTCGAAAGGCAGAAGCGCCAGCACATGGTCGATGAAGCGCGCCATCTTCGCGGCCCGGCCGGGGCGCCACGCCCAGACCGAGGGTGCCACGTAATGCACCGTCCTGACGGCGCTTTTCGTCCGCACCAGCCGCGCCGCGCGGAGGCAGAAATCTGGACTGTCGATGGTGATCAGCATGTCCGGCCGGGTCTCCAGCACGGCCCCGACGGTCTGGTGCAGGCGCCGGCGCAAAAGCGGATAGCGGCGGGCGACCTCGGTGAGGCCATGCACGCTGAGGTCGTCCATCGGAAAGATCGAGGAAAGCCCCTGTTCGTGCATCAGCGGGCCGCCGACGCCGGTGAATTCGACCTGTGCGAGGCCGCGCAGCCCGGCCATCAGCGCCGCGCCCAGCCGGTCTCCCGAGGCCTCGCCCGCGATGACGAAGACGCGCATTCAGAGCGCCCGCGCCGCGAGGAAGATGCCGCTGTCGCGCACCGCCCGAATCGTGGCCTCGCGCTCGACAATGATCAGCTTGCCGGCCTCGATCACCATCCCGGCAAGCCCCGCCGCCGCCACCGCCGCCACCGTGCGCGGGCCGATCACCGGCATGTCGATGCGCAGATCCCGGCCCGCCTTGGCGGCCTTGACATAGACGCCGCGATAACCGCGGCGGTAGGCGGGATCGGTCTCGGCCACCAGGCGCAGCAGGGCATCGGTCCCCTGTACCGTCTCGAAGCCGAGACACTGCCCGCCCGCCACCACGCAGCCCTGCCCGATGTCGAGCGCCGCGGCGCCGTGCAGGATTTCCGTGGCCCGCGCGATGTCGGCCTCCTCGTCGGGGCCGGGGATCGGGCCCAGATGCAGCCCCTCCTCGGCGAGGAGCGCGGGCAACACCTCGGATGGCGCGACGACGGTGAAACCCTGTTCCTCGAACACCTCGATGACCGTCCTGAGAAGACCGTCATCGCCCTTCGAGAGCGCCGCCATCAGCCGCGGCGCCAGCGCCGCCATCTCGGCATCGAAGAGTGCCGGATCAAACGCCGGGCGGGTCAGCGCACCGGCAAAGACCACGCGATCCACGCCGGCCGCGCGCATCGCCGCGAATAGTGCCCCGATGCGTTCCAGCCGGTGGCGGTCAGAACGGCCCTCGAGCGGGCTGGCGATGCCTTCAAGCGTGATCGTCAGCGCCCCGGGCACGGCCTCGGCCAGCGCCACCGGCAGCGCCCCGTCACAGGCGATGATCGCCAGCCGGCCAGGCACCGGCTCAGCCCGCGCCCGGGGTAAGGAACGACCGGTCGCTGCCGGCGGTGACGAAATCGACGATCTGGCGGACATAGACGCTTCGGGTTTCGTCGCCGAGACGCCGGGCGCGTTCCTGAAAGCTGCCCTCGCCCTGGGCCAGCATCTGAAAGGCGGCGCGCAGCGCGGTGATATCCTCGCGCCCGACGCCGCGGCGCTTGAGCCCGACGAGGTTGAGCCCGTCGAGATGGCCGCGCGGCGCCTGCACCAGCCCGTAGGGGATGACGTCGTTGGTGACCATGGTCACCGCGCCGATGATCGCGCCCCGGCCGATGCGCACGAACTGATGGACGCCCGAGAGCCCGCCGATGATCACATCGTCCTCGACGATGCAGTGGCCGGCCAGCGCGGCGTTGTTGACCACGATCACCCGGTCGCCCAGCTGTACGTCATGGGCGATGTGGCAGCCGGCCATGAAGAGGCCGTCGTCGCCCACCCGCGTGACCCCGCCGCCGCCCTCGGTGCCGGGGTTCATGGTGACGTGCTCGCGGATGCGGTTGCGCGCGCCGATGACCAGCCGGGTCTTCTCGCCCCGGAATTTCTTGTCCTGGGGATCTCGCCGATGCAGGCAAAGGGAAAGATCACCGTCCCGGGCCCGATTTCGGTGTCGCCGGCGAGAACCACGTGCGATTTCAGCTCGACGCCTTCGCCGAGACGGACCTCGGGGCCGACATGGCAGAAGGGGCCGATGCGCACGCCCTGCCCCAGCTGTGCCCCGGCCTCGATCACGGCGCTGGGGTGGATCAGGCTGTCGGGGCCGCCCATCGCGGTCATGCTCCCTGCATGTCGAGCATGGCGGTGAATTCGGCCTCGGCGGCCATTTCGCCACCGATCCGGGCCGTGCCCGCGAACTTCCACACCTTGCCGCCGGGCCGCCCGCGCAGGGTGAGCACGTTCAGTTCCAGCACGTCGCCGGGCACCACCATGCGCCGGAACTTCGCCCGCTCGATCGACATGAAATAGATCAGGAATTCCTGGTCGGCCATGTCCAGCGCCGTGCCCACCATCACCGCCGCGGTCTGGGCCATCGCCTCGACGATGGTGACGCCCGGCATGATCGGCCGCCCGGGGAAATGGCCCTGGAAATGGGGCTCGTTCATGGTAACGTTCTTGATCCCGCACGCGCTCCGCAGGCCGTCGATGTCGATCACGCGGTCGACCAGAAGGAACGGGTAGCGATGCGGAATGAGCCGCTGGATCATCTGGATATCCGCGGATTTCAACGGCTCGGTCATGGATCGTCCTTCCGGTCTGCTCTCGGAATTGTCCCTAGCAAGCCGTGCCTGCCCCGGCAAGCGTGCGGTATCACTGGTCGGAAGGCGGCGCGGCCGGTTCCTGCACCCTCTCGGGCGCGGGGGGGCTTTCGCTTTCCTCGGATGGCGGTTTGCCGTCGCCGATGGCGGCGTCGATGCGGGCGATGGCGGCATCGGTGATGTCGACCGCGTCGGCGCGCAGCAGGACCGTGCGCGCATCGAGCAGCACCACCCCGCCCATGTCGCGCATCACCGCGATCAGCAGCGGCTCGGCCCGGCGCAGGAAGGCCACCGGCAGCCGTTCGCGGTCGCGCTCGAGATCGCGCACCCGACGTTCGCTGTCACGGCGGATGTCCTGCACCCTGGCGTCGAAGGCGTCGGCGAGTTTGCGGAACTCCTCGGGGGAAAGCTCGGCCCGGCGGTCGGTCAGATCGCGTTCCTCGGCTTCGAGTTCGGCTTCGAGCTTGCGGTTGCGCGCCGCCAGTTCCTCGCGCTCGGCCCGATGGTCGGCCAGCATGCGTTGGCCGAGTTGTGATTCCTCGAAAACCCGCTCGGGATCGAGGATCAGGATGTCACTTTGCACCCTGCCCGTCTCCTGTGCCGCCGCCGGCGGACTGCCGAGGCAGATCACCGCGGCAGTCACGGCGGCGAGGCGTCGCAGGGCCGTCACGCTCAGAAATCCGTTCGCACCGAGAAGTCGAAGTTGCGCTCGATGTCCGTCGGCTCCTTTTCAAGGGCCTTGGTGAAGTCCATCCGGATCGGGCCGAAGGGCGATTTCCAGAAGAGCGACAACCCGATCACATGGCGCGCCCTGAACGAGGTCGACATGGGGATCGGCGGTCCGATGGTATCGACGTTCCAGATCGAGCCGATATCGTAGAAGGCACCGCCGGAGACACCGAATTCCTCGGGCAGGCCGAGGGGGAACTCGGCCTCGAACTTGAGCGCCGCGAAGAGGTTGCCGCCGAGATGCTCGCCGGCCTGGGTGGGGCCCATGCCGTTGGGCTCGAACCCGCGCATCACCTTGTGGGTGAAGCGATCGGCCGCGCGGCTGCCCGGAGTGCCGGAAAAGTCGACCGATCCGCCCTCGAGGATGCCGCGCAGCGTGACCTCCTCGTTCAGCACCTTGGTTTCGCCCACCAACCGCATGGTCGTCTTGACGTATTCCTGATCACCGCCGAGCCCGGCCAGCTCGACTCCGGTGTCGATCAGGATGCCGGCATTGGGGTCAAGCCCGACGCGGCGTGAATCGTAGACGTAACGGTAGCCGATGGCGCTGGCCCAGAGCCCGCCCAGCGTCGATTCGGCCGCCAGCGTCGGCGAGGTGCCGAAATAGCTGCCCCTGGTCGGTGTAGGTGGCGCTGTAATAGAGCGTCAGCCTCGAGCGTTCGGCGACCGGAAAGGTCAGCCCCGGACGGAAGCTGGCGAACTCGGTGTCGTATAACGCGTTGTCGCTGTCGGTCTCGACATAGGCCGAGGAAAACGAGAACGCCACGTCGCGGCCCAGAAAGGCCGGCTCGACGAAGTCGATCCTGTAGTTGGCCTCTTCACCCGATATCGACAGGCTGGTCGCCAGGGTCTGGCCGCGGCCGAGGAAGTTGCGCTCGCGAAAGCCGACCGAGAAACCGAGTCCGACATCGCTTGAAAAGCTGGCGCCGAAGGTGAGCGAGCCGGTGGTGGTTTCCTCCACCTCGACATCGACCACCACCTGATCGGGGCGCGAGCCTTCGCGGGCGTTGACGTCGGCGTCCTTGAAATAGCCCAGCGCGCGGATGCGCTCGGCGGCCTCGCGGATTTCACGCGGGTTGAACGGGTCGCCCTCGACGGTGTTGAACTGGCGCCGGATGACGCGGTCGAGCGTGGTGGTGTTGCCCTCGATGTCGATGCGCTCGACAAAGACCCGCGGGCCGCGCACCAGCGCGAATTCCACGTCGAGCGTCAGGGCGCGGTCGTTGCGGGTGATCCGTGGCTCGACACGCAGGAAATCCTCGCCCTGCCGGATGCCCTGCCGTTCCATCCGCGCGATCGCGTCCTCGACCAGCGAGGGCGAATAGACCGTCCCCGGGCTCACCCGCAGGACGCTGCGGTAGACGTCGGCGTTGACGGTCGGGATCTCGCTGATCACGGTGATGGCGCCGAACCGGAACTGCTGGCCTTCCCCGGAGGTTGAAGGTCACGAAATAGGCGTCGCGCTCGCGCGTCAGTTCGGCGTTGGTGCCGGTAATGCGGAAATCGACATAGCCGCGCGACTGGTAGAAATCGGTCAGCACCTGACGGTCGAAGGCGAGACGATCCTCGACAAAGGTGTCGCGGGCGATGAGTGCGCGCAGGATCCCCGCCTGCTTGCTTTCGACCACCCGCCGCAGCCGGCGGTCGGAATAGGCCTTGTTGCCGACGAAGCTGACACGCTCGATCTCGATGCCCTTGCCCTCGAATATCTCGAAGACCAGATCGACGCGGTTCTCGCTGCGGCGGATGATCTTGGGCGTCACCCGCGCGGCGATGCGACCGCTTTGCAAGTAAGCCTTTGAAATCTCGGCGGCGTCACGCTCTGCCCGGCTGGGGCTGAAGACCTGGCGCGAGCGGCTTTCGACGATGCCCTCGAGGTCTTCGTCCTTGATCTTGCGGTTCCCCTCGAACGAGATCCGGCTGATCGTCGGGAATTCGGTCACCTTGATCAGAAGGCGGTTGCCCTGGGGCACCATGCGGACGGTTTCGAAAAGGCCACTGTCGAGGATGCGCTGATAGGCGTCGTTGAGTTCGCCGGCGCTGACCGTCTGCCCGCGCGAGATGCCCGCGTAGGTCAGCACGGTGCCGGCATCGACGCGCTGGTTGCCCTCGATCGCGACCGAATCGAAGCGGTAGGTCTGCGCCGCGGCGTCGCGGGAGGGCGCGAAAACCGCCAGCGCGAACGCCAGGACAATCAGCCAGCGGGTTGCGAAAATCGTCGGTCGGGCGCGTGCGGGGCGCACGTCTCGCGGCGCGTTAAACAGATTCATTTTCAAACCCAGTCAGACATCCCAGTATGGATTTTGACTAACCATATTGGCTGGGCTTGTCAAAGAGCGCGTTGCCAGCATTTGTGTAATCGGCGCGGGCTGTGACAAGAAGGACCACGACGCGCCCCCGATCGCTACGGCGCGGGGCGCGGCAGGGTCACGAAGGGGTCATGACAGGGGCCGGGCCGCCCCGGAAAGGGACGGTTTCGATCGCGGAGCGGGTGGTTGGCGACGCGCGCGAGTCGGCGGGCGACTCGCGATGCGGCCCGGCGCGCGGTTCAGTACGCGAGCAGAAGCGAGCCGAAGAATGCCCCCGCCATCAGCGCGAACACGATGGTCGCGAGGTACAGGATTCGGTCCCAGTTCACATCCACAAGCAGGCTGAGACCGCGATATCCGCTGATAATCTGGTGCATGATCCGACCTACTCCAGGCGCTTTCCCCACCCCTTGGATGCCGGCCCATTGTGACGGGAATCGGGTCGCGATTGCGGCAAGACCATGGCGAATCGCGCAGGTCGCGTGCAATCAGGGGCAGAAGAGGTCGTTGGCCAGCGCAAAGGCCATCACCCCCAGCACCAGCGCCAGCCCCGCCGCCATCATCACCCTGAGCGCGCCGTCGCTGGGCGGGCGGCCGACAACCGCCTCGTAGGCGAAAAACACCAGGTGCCCGCCATCGAGCACCGGGATCGGAAAGAGGTTCAGGAGGCCCACCGCCGTCGACAGCACGGCGATGAACCAGATGAAACTGCCGACACCCTGGCTGGCCATTGCGCCCGAGACCTCGGCGATGCCGATCGGCCCGGACATGTTGCAGCTGCTGATGGCGCCGGTGATCATGTGGTAAAGCCCCGAGACCGAGCCGACGATCACCTGCCACACCTGCACGGTTCCGTTGGCAAGCGCCCGGACCGGACCCAGCGCCTCGGTCGCCGGATCGAACGCCAGCCCCCCGACGATGCCGATGCGCCACTGGGTCTCGAACCCGCCCTCCTGCTGCGGCTCGTCCACGCGGCGCGGCGCCAGCGCGAAATCGAGCAGCTCGCCGTCGCGCCAGACGATGAGTTGCAGCACCCGCCCGTTCGATGCCTCGACCTTTTCCTTGAGCTGCGAAAACGCCACCACCGGGGTGCCGTCGATGCCGACGATCACGTCGCCGGAGTGCATGTCGATGTCGTAGGCGGCCGATTTCGGCGCCAGCTGCGCGACCAGCGGCGGCATCGGCTGCGGCCCCTTGGCGGCGATCACATCGCCATCGCGGCGCACCTCGTAATCGAGCAGCGCGGTTACGGGCAACGCGTCCAGAAATCCTCGAATGCCGAGCCCGCCACGTCCTCGCGCCCCGGCACCGGATGGCCGGCGATACTCACCAGTTCGTCGCCGGGCTGAAGCGTCACGCCGGCGACCGGCAGCGGCTTGAGCGTCCCCACCGTCAGCGGCTCGGCGACCCTGCCCTGCGACATCATCACCCCGGCAAAGACCAGCACCGAGAGCGCGAAGTTGAACAGCGGCCCCGCCGCCACCGTCGCCGTCCGCGCCCAGAGCGGCGCGCCCAGCATGGTATGGCGGCGTTCCTCTGCCGAGAGCCGGCTGTAGCTTTCCCCGGGGGTGCCGCTGGCGGCGTTCTCGTCGCCCATGAACTTGACATAGCCGCCAAAGGGCAGCGCCGCGATCTGCCAGCGGGTGCCGCGCCGGTCGGTGCGCGCCCACAGCACCGGCCCGAAGCCCAGCGAAAAGACATCCGCCTTGATCCCGCTCCAGCGCCCGACGATGTAATGGCCGTATTCGTGCACCGCCACGATCACCGACAGCGCCACGACAAAGGCGAGGATGGTCATGAAAAGCCCGCCAAACTGGGGCATGAACGCCATCGATTCCACTAGCTGTTCCTAACCTTGTCTTTCTACCACCACCGCATCGGCGCAAAGCCGCGCGCCGCGGTCCGCCGACATGACCTCGTCGAGGCCGAATCCGCCGGCACCGGCGTGCCCGCACGTCATCTGCCGGGCCAGCACCTCTTCCACTACCTCGGACATATGGCAAAATCCGATATGTCCAGCGATGAAATGATCCAGCGCCCGTTCCTTGGCGGCGTTGAAGACCGCCCCGGCAAGCCCGCCCGCCGCCATCACCTGCCGCGCCAGCCCCAGTGCCGGGTAGCGGCGCGGGTCGGGCGCACGAAAGCTGAGCTGGCCGATCTCGGCCAGATCGAGCCGCGCCACCGGCAGCGCGGTGCGCCTGGGCCAGTACATGGCATGGCCGATGGCGTGGCGCATGTCAGGCGGGCCGACATGGGCGATCATGCCGCCGTCGTGGAAGCCCACCAGCGCGTGAACCAGCGATTCGGGATGGATCAGAACCTCGATCCGCTCGGGCTCGAAGCCGAACAATTCCTTCGCTTCAATCAGTTCCAGCGCCTTGTTGAACATCGACGCGCTGTCGATGGTGATCCTCTGGCCCATGTCCCAGTTGGGGTGGGTCGCGGCCTCGAGCGGGGTGGCCCTGGCCAGCCGTTCGAGCGGCCAGTCGCGGAAGGCGCCGCCGCTGGCGGTGATCACCACCCGGTCGACGGTGTCCGGATCCTCGCCCCTCAGCGCCTGAAAGATCGCCGAATGCTCGCTGTCGACGGGCAGCACCCGCGCGCCGCTGGCGCGCGCCGCCGCCATCACCAGCGGCCCGGCGGCGACCAGCGTCTCCTTGTTGGCGAGCGCCAGCGTCGCCCCCTGCCCCAGCGCCGCCAGCCCCGGCGCCAGCCCGGCCGCGCCGACGATCGCCGACATCACCCAGTCGGCCGGCCGCGCCGCCGCCTCATTGAGCGCCGCCGAACCGGCCGCCGCCTCGATGCCGGTGCCCTTGAGCGCCGCGCGCAGATCGTCCAGCAGGTCGTCATGGGCGGTGACCGCCAGCGCGGCCCCGAGCGCGCGCGCATCCTCTGCCAGCCGCGCGATGTTGCGCCCGCCGGTGAGCGCCACGACATCGAAGGCGCCCTTGTCGCGCCGCACCAGGTCGATGGTGCTCTGACCGATCGAGCCGGTCGCGCCGAGAATCGAAATGCGTTTCATGCGTCCCGTCATGCCCCCTGCGGGATCGCGCCCAGCGCCCACATGAGCGCCGCCGCCGCGGCGGCACCCATCAGCGCGTCGAACCGGTCGAGCAGCCCGCCGTGACCGGGGATCAGGGTCGAGCTGTCCTTGACCCCGGCCCGGCGCTTGACCGCGCTCTCGGCAATATCGCCCATCTGCCCGGCAAAGGCCACCGGGACCGAGACCGGCGCCAGCACCACCCCGGCCCCCGTGAGCGGGGCGAAGAGCACCCCCATGGCCGCCGCCGCCGCCCAGCCGGCAACGGTGCCGGCCCAGGTCTTCTTGGGGCTGACGCGGGGCCAGAATTTCGGCCCGCCGAAACTGCGCCCGGCGAAATAGCCGGCCACATCCGTCACCACCACCACCGCCACCAGCCACAGCGCCCAGACGAGACCGGCCTCGTTGCGCAGCGTCACAAGCGCCAGCACGGCCAGCAATACCCATGCCTGAAAGCCGAAGCAGAGGCGGCGGTCGCGCCCCGCCCGCGTGGCCGTCACGAGCGCCGCAACCAGCACCGGCAGCAGCGCCCAGACCCCCGTCACGAGCACCCCCAGGACCAGCGCCAGGCCCGCCAGCAAGCCGTCCTGCACCGGCGCCGGCGCGGCAAAGAGGCGCGCGGCCTCCCACGCCATGACACCGCCCACGGCGCAGACAGCGAGCGCGAACACCCATCCCCCCAGCCACAGGATCAGCCCACCCGCCGCCGCCAGTACCACTCCCGAGACGACGCGCGGCACAAGATCGTCCCAGCGGGCGGCCCCGCTCATGCCGGGACAGCCCCATAACGGCGCTCGCGGGTGCCGTAACCCTGGATCAGGTCGGTAAAGATTTCGCTGGTGAAGTCGGGCCAGAGCGTGTCGATGAACTCGTATTCCGCATAGGCCGACTGCCACAGCAGGAAGTTCGAGATCCGCGCCTCGCCGCTGGTGCGGATCACCAGGTCCGGGTCCGGCAGGACGCAGGTATCCAGGTATCTTGGCAGGGTTTCCTCATCCACGTTTTCGGGCTTCAGCCGGCCCGCGGCGACATCCTGGGCCAGCCGCCTGGTGGCGCGCGCCACCTCGTCGCGACCGCCGTAGTTGACCGCCACCGTCAGGTTGGTGCCGCTGCAATGCGCGGTCACCGCCTCGGTCTCGTCCATCAGGGCGCGCAGCTTGGCATCGAGGCGCACCCGATCGCCGATGAACCGCACGCGGACGTCGTTTTTGACGAATTCCTGCATCTCCTTGACGATGTAGCGGCGAAAGAGGTTCATCAGCCCCGCAACCTCGGTCTGGGTCCGTCGCCAGTTCTCGGTCGAGAACGCAAAGATGGTCAGGTATTTCACCCCCAGGTCGGGGCAGGCGGTGACGATCTCGCGGACCCGGCGCGCCCCGGCGTGATGGCCGAAAAGGCGCGGCCGCCCGCGCGCCTGCGCCCAGCGGCCGTTGCCGTCCATGATGATCGCGACATGGCGCGGCCCGGCCCGGGTCTGGGGTTTGCGCTTGTCGCGTCCGTCGGGCATCTCAGACCTGCATGATCTCGGCTTGCTTGTGCTCCAGCGCCTCGTCGATGGCGGCGATGTGGCGGTCGGTGATCTCCTGTACCTCGGTTTCCCAGAACTTCTGGTCGTCCTCGGACATGCCCTCAGCCTTGGCCCGCTTGATCTTGTCCATGCCGTCGCGGCGCACGTTGCGGATGGCGACGCGGGCGCTCTCGGCGTATTGCGAGGCGACCTTGGTCAGATCGCGCCGGCGTTCCTCGTTCAGTTCGGGGATCGGCAGCATGATGATGGTGCCGTTAAGCTGCGGATTGATCCCCAGCCCCGATTCGCGGATCGCCTTCTCGACCTTGCTGACCAGCGACTTGTCCCAGACGTTGATCGTCACCATCCGCGGCTCGGGTACGTTGACGGTGCCGACCTGGTTGATCGGGGTCATCTGGCCGTAGGCGTCGACCTGGATGGGTTCGAGCATCGAGGCCGAGGCGCGACCCGTGCGCAGGGACGCGAACTCGGTCCTGAGCGCGTTCATCGCCCCGTCCATCCGGCGCTCCAGATCCCTGGTGTCGAGCTTGAATTCGTCCGTCATCGTGGTGTTCCTCTCGCGGGTCGTGCCTGAGTGATCCTGTTTAGCCTCAGCCGTGCACGGTTGTATAGGTGCCCTCACCTGCCAGTATGCTGCGAAAGCCGCCAGGCTCGTCGAGGGAAAAGACGATGATCGGCAGGTTGTTGTCGCGCGCCAGCGCGATCGCCGAGGCGTCCATCACCTTGAGATGCCGCGCCAGCACCTCGTCATAGGTGACATCGTCATAGCGTTTGGCGTCCGGGTGCTGCACCGGGTCCTTGTCGTAGACGCCATCGACCTTGGTGCCCTTGAAGATCGCCTCGCAGGCCATTTCGCTGGCGCGCAGCGTGGCCGCGGTGTCGGTGGTGAAATAGGGGTTGCCGGTGCCGGCGGCGAAGATGCAGACGCGCTTTTTTTCCAGATGTCGCACCGCCCGGCGGCGGATATAGGGTTCGGCCACCTCGTCCATGCGGATGGCGGTGATCACCCGGCAATGGACGTCGAGACCCTCCAGCGCGCTCTGCATCGCCAGCGCGTTCATCACCGTGGCCAGCATTCCCATGTAGTCGGCGGTGGTGCGTTCCATCCCCTGCGCCGATCCCTGCAATCCGCGAAAGATGTTGCCGCCGCCGATCACCATGCAAAGCTCGACGCCCATGTCATGCACCGACTTGACCTCGCGGGCGATGCGCTCGACCGTTGGCGGGTGCAGCCCGAAACCCCGGTCCCCCATCAGCGCCTCGCCGGAGATCTTCAGCAGAACGCGACGGAATGTCGGCTTGGGGATTCGGTGTCGGGCATGGGGTCTGGGCTCTCGCTGGCGCCGGTCTGGCAATCGCGGGCAAAATGTCGCAAAAGCCGCAGGGGTTCAATGACTGAAAAGCCCACGCCGCCGGATAAGCCTCGCGATACCCGAACGATGACGTTTCCGCCCGACATTCCCGCCGGCATTCCCGCCGGGCGCCCGGTGCTCATCGCCGGGCCCACCGCCTGCGGCAAGTCGGCGCTGGCGATGCGCATCGCCGAGGCCCGGGGCGGTGTCGTGATCAATGCCGACGCCATCCAGGTCCATGCCAACTGGCGGGTGCTGACCGCGCGCCCGACCGAGGCCGACGAGGCGCGTGTGCCGCACCGTCTCTACGGTCATGTGGCGGGCGATGAGCCCTATTCCGTGGGCCGCTGGCTGCGCGAGGTGACGCCGCTTCTCTCGCGGCCCGAGCAGGCGGTGATCGTCGGCGGCACCGGGCTCTATTTCACGGCGCTGACCGAGGGGCTGGCAGATATCCCCCGATCCCGCCCGAGACCCGCGCCCGCGCCGAGGCAATTCTTTCAGAACAAGGCCTTGCGGGGCTCATCGCCGGGCTCGACACGCGAACCCGCGCGCGCATCGACTGCGCCAACCCCGCCCGCGTGCTGCGCGCCTTCGAGGTGCAGCAGGCGACCGGGCGCGGCCTCGCGGACTGGCACGACGCCACCCCGCCGCCGGTGCTGGCGCCACAGGACTGCACGCGGCTCCTGATCGAGGCGCCGAGGGACTGGCTCGCCGCCCGCATCGCGGCGCGTTTCGATGCCATGCTGGCCGCCGGCGCCCTCGATGAGGCGCGCGCCAACCTGGCCCTGTGGTCGCCCGCCCTGCCCTCGGCCAAGGCGATCGGGGCGGCGGAGCTCATCGCCCATCTCAGGGGCGAGCTGAGCCTCGACGCCGCGCGCGACCGCGCCATCACCGCCACCCGCCGCTATGCCAAGCGTCAGCGCACATGGTTTCGCGCCCGGATGCGGGACTGGCAGCGGGTTTCCGCCTGCGACATATAGGTTTTCCGACATCTCCCCCTTCAAATCCGGCAACTTTCTGGGGAAAGCTGTCAGAATTCCGGCAGATCGCGAAAGGCAGGAACAGTCTTGAGCAAACACCCCAAGGTCATGAGCATCGCCCAGTGGACCGGCACCGGCACCTCGTGGCGGGCCGAACTGCCGCATTCGCGGCCCGAGCACGCGCTGGTGTGGATCACCCGCGGCCAGGGCCGCTGCCTGATCGAGGGGGTGCTGCGCGGGCTCGGGGTGCATACCGCGCTCTGCGTTCCCGCCGGCACGCTTTTCGCGCTGGAGATGGGCAAGCAGGGCTTCGGCACCGTCTGCGCCATCCCCGCCGGCGGGCCGCTCCTGATGCCCGACCAGCCGACGCTCCTGCGCATTCGCGACGTGCTGGCGCAGGTGGAACTCACCGGCATCCTCGAGGCGATGCAGCGCGAACAGACCGGCGCGCGCGACTTTACCGACGAGGCGATGACCGCGCACGCCACGCTGCTGACGGTGTGGCTGCGCCGGGCGATCATCGGCCATGCCGAGGACCCGCCCGAATTCAGCGCCGCGCAGCGGCTGACGATGGCCTATGCGGCGCTGGTCGAGCGCGATTTCACCACCGGCAAGCCGATGGCCGACTATGCCCGCACGCTCGGCGTGACGCCCACGCATCTGACCCGCGCCTGCCGCACCAGCGCGGGCATGACCGCGTCCGAACTGCTGACCCGCCGGATCGTGCATGCGGTGCGCGATCTGCTGGAAACCACCGACCACCCCGCCAACCGCATCGCCGCCATGCTGGGCTTTCGCAGCGCCGCCTATTTCTCGCGCTTCGTGTTGCAGCATACCGGGCTGACCCCCACCGCGCTGCGCAACGCAGGGGCGGCAAAGGGCGCCGGCGGGGCGGCGCCAACGCGCCGGGTGTCCGGCGGCGCTTGATCTTGGCGGTGCGCCGGTATTCTAATCGGGGGATTGGCCGCGCCGATTTCAATCAGGTGATCCGATGCCCAGCGAGTTTTCCGCAGACCGCCCTTCCGACCGGGTTCACCCGTCGGCGCCGGGGCTTGCGCGAGAGCTGGCAAGCGGGGCGATCGGGCGGCGCGAGTTTCTCGCCCGCGTCACCGGGCTGGGGCTCGGCGCCGGGGCCGCGCGGGCGCTGGGCGGGCTCGCCCTGTCAGCGTCCACCGCCGCCGCCGAGATCGCGTCCGGGATTGTCCCCGGCGGCACGCTGCGCATCCAGCAGACCGTCCGCCCGCTCAAGGACCCGCGCAGCTATGACTGGTCGGAGCTCGGCAACCAGACCCGCGGCTTTCTGGAATATCTGGTGGAATATCAGTCTGATGGCGCGTTTCGCGGCATGCTGCTGGAGCGCTGGGAGGCCAACGCCGACGCCACCCGCTACCGGCTGCATCTGCGCCGGGGCGTGCGCTGGAACAACGGCGATGCCTTCACCGCGAGGGATGTGGCGCGCAACATCGCGCGCTGGTGCGACACCACGGCGCCGGGCAACTCGATGGCCAGCCGGCTTGCCGGGCTGATCGACCCGGCCACCGGGCAGGCGCGCGCCGGCGCGGTCAGGGTGGCGGACACCCACACCGTCGATCTGGCGCTGTCATCCCCCGATATCGCCATCATCGCCAATTTCTCGGACTATCCCGCCGCGCTCACCCATCAAAGCTACGCCGGCGGCGACCCCTTCGAGCACGGCATCGGCACCGGCCCCTTTCGCCCGGTCGAGCTGGTCCCGGGGGTGCGCTGCGTGCTCGAGCGCGACACCGAACACGCCTGGTGGGGCAGCGCGGTGCTGGGCGGGCCGTGGCTCGACCGGGTGGAATTCCTCGACTACGGCACCGACCCGGCCAGCTGGGCGGAGGCGGCCGAGGCCGGCGAGGTCGATCTGCTCTACGAATCGGTTGGCGTCTTCATTGAGGTGATGGATGCGCTCGGCTGGACACGCACCCGCGCCGACACCGCCGCCACCATCGTCATCCGCGGCCACCAGCAGGCCGAGGTGGACGGGCGCAGACCCTATGCCGAGACGCGCGCGCGCCGGGCGCTGGCGCTGGCGGTCGACAACGCCATCTGCCTCGAGCTGGGCTATGCCGGGCGCGGCGGCGTTGCGGCCAACCACCATGTCAGCCCGATCCATCCCGCCTATGCCGATATCGGACCGGCCGAACACGATCCCGCCCGCGCCCTCTCCGAAATGCGCGCACTGGGGCTTGAGGATTTCGAGCACGAACTCATCACCGTCGACGACGAATGGCAGCGCAACACCGGCGACGCGGTAGCGGCGCTGATGCGCGATGCCGGGCTGAGGTGCCGCCGCGCCATCCTGCCGGGCAGCACGTTCTGGGAAAACTGGCTCGGCTACCCGTTTTCGGCCACGCAGTGGAATCACCGCCCGCTCGACGTGCAGACGCTGGCGCTGGCCTATCGCTCGGGCGCGGCCTGGAACGAGACCGGGTTCGCCAACGCCGAGTTCGACGCGCTGCTCGATCAGGCGATGTCGATCGCCGACGCCGACACCCGGCGCGCGATCATGGCCCGCATCGAAACCCTGCTGCGCAATGAGGGGGTGATCATCCAGCCCTACTGGCGCGCACTTTACAGCCACCACAACGGCCGGCTGGTCAACGCCCAGAAGCACCCCGCGCACGAGATCCATCTCTACAGAATCGGGTTTGCCGCCTGATCGTGCGCGACGAAAACACGAAACCCCGCCCGCGCCCCGGGCTCGACCCGGGGTCGGGGCGCGCCCGTCGCCGGCCGTGTCAGCTGCCCCAGATCACCTTCACGTAATTGCGGGTTTCCTTGTAGGGCGGCACGCCGCCATAGCGCTCGACCGCCTTGGGCCCGGCATTGTAGGCCGCCAGCGCCAGCCGCCACGACCGGAAGCTGCGATATTGCTGTGCCAGATACCGCGCCCCGCCTTCGAGGTTCTCGTAAGGGTCGTGCGGGTCGACACCCAGCCGCGATGCGGTCTCGGGCATGAGCTGCGCCAGCCCGATCGCGCCCTTGTGCGACCTGGCGGTCGGGTTCCAGCCGGACTCCTGCTGCACCAGGCGCAAAAACAGGTCCTGCGGCACCCCGTGGCGCATCGCCGCCGCCCGCGCCATGCCAAGATACGCGCCCTTGTATCGACCGTCATAGGATTTGACCGATTCCCATTTCGTCGGTGTCACGACCCGCCCGGTCTCCAGCGAGATCGACGCCTTGACCGCGCCGCGCGCGCGGGTGTCCAGAACGCTGGTCTGCGAACGGAACGCCATCTTCTTGCCCTTGCCGAAAATGTCGGCCTGCGCCACTGCCGGAACCGACAGTGCCGCGCAAAGCAGCGAGGTTGCGAGAATACGCATCTCTGTCCCTGTCCCCCAAGTATGTCGCCGGGCACTATACCCGTTTTGGCACCGATTTCCAGATCCGCGGGCGATCATTCGCGAAAACCGGCGGATTTGCGTGATTGATGGAGAATTTTGGGCTTTTCTTCACATGCCTGCGATGGTGTAAGCAGACGGCAAACACAATCAGGTGCAGGAGGGCGCGATGGCGGGCTCGGTCAACAAGGTGATCCTCATCGGCAATCTCGGACGCGATCCGGAGGTGCGCACGTTCCCCGACGGGGGCAAGCTGTGCAACCTGCGCATCGCCACCTCCGAGCAGTGGAAGGACCGCAACACCGGCGAACGGCGCGAGCGCACCGAATGGCACAATGTCGTGCTGCGCGGCGACGGGCTGGTGCGGGTGGCCGAACAGTATCTGCGCAAGGGCTCCAAGGTCTATATCGAGGGCCAGCTGCAGACCCGCAAATGGCAGGACCAGTCCGGGCAGGACCGCTATTCGACCGATGTCGTCGTGGCGGGTATCGGCGGCACCCTCACCATGCTCGACAGCCGTGACAGCGGCGGCGGTGGTGGTGGCGGCGGCGGTTACGGTGGCGGGCAGGACAGCGGCCGCGACGCGGACGAACCGGCCCCCGGCCCCTGGGCGCGACTACGACGACGAAATCCCGTTCTGATCCGCGCGGAGCGGGGCTTTTTCTCTGGTCATCCGGTCTCGCGGCGAGTAAGCCCGCGCCTCAGCCCGAGGAACCCCGAGGACCCCCCGAGACATGGATCTGCGCAACATCGCCATCATCGCCCATGTCGATCATGGCAAGACCACGCTCGTCAATGAGCTTCTGAAACAGTCCGGCGTCTTCCGTGCCGGCCAGGCGGTGGCCGAACGGGCCCTCGATTCGGGCGATCTGGAGCGTGAGCGCGGCATCACCATCCTCGCCAAGGCCACCTCGGTGGAGTGGAAGGGCACCCGCATCAACATCGTCGACACCCCCGGCCACGCCGATTTCGGCGGCGAGGTCGAGCGCATCCTCAGCATGGTCGACGGCGTGGTGCTGCTGGTCGACGCCGCCGAAGGCCCGATGCCGCAGACCAAGTTCGTGACCCAAAAGGCGCTGGCGCTGGGGCTGCGCCCGATCGTGGTGCTCAACAAGGTCGACAAGCCCGACGCCGAGCCCGACCGCGCGCTCAACGAATGCTTTGATCTCTTCGTGGTGCTCGGCGCCAACGAGGACCAGCTCGATTTCCCGCATATGTACGCCTCGGGGCGCTCCGGCTGGGCCGATCACGCGCTTGACGGGCCGCGCCGCGACCTTTCCGCGCTCTTCAGGCTGATCATCGATCACGTTCCCGCGCCGCGCCAGCTCGCCCGCATGGGCGAGGATTTCCGCATGCTGGCCACGACGCTCAGTGCCGATCCCTATCTCGGCCGCATCCTCACGGGGCGCGTCGAATCGGGAACCCTGCGCGCCGGCGCCACGGTGCAGGCATTGAGCCGCGCCGGACAAAAGATCGAGCAGTTCCGGGTCACCAAGATCCGCGCCTTCCGCGGCCTGCAATACCAGGACATCGACGAGGCCCGGGCCGGCGATATCGTCACCCTGGCGGGGATGTCGAAGGCGACCGTGTCGGACACCATCTGCGCGCTCGCCGTCGAGGAACCGCTCGCCGCCCAGCCGATCGACCCGCCGACGATCTCGGTCACCATCGGCATCAACGATTCGCCGCTGGCGGGGCGCGACGGCTCCAAGGTGCAGTCGCGGGTGATCCGCGAGCGGCTCATGCGCGAGGCCGAACTGAACGTCGCCATCCGCGTGACCGACACGCCCGGCGGCGAGGCGTTCGAGGTCGCCGGACGCGGCGAATTGCAGATGGGCGTGCTGATCGAGAACATGCGCCGCGAGGGGTTCGAACTGTCGGTTTCACGCCCCCGCGTGCTCTTGCGCGAGGATGCCGAGGGCCGCACACTCGAACCGGTCGAGGAGGTCACCATCGACGTCGACGACGAGCACGCCGGCACGGTGATCGAAAAGCTGACCGGCCCGCGCCGCGGCGACCTGACCGAGATGAAACCGGCCGGTACCGGCAAGACCCGGATCGTGGCGCATGTGCCCTCGCGCGGGCTGATCGGCTATCACGGCGAGTTCCTGACCGACACCCGCGGCACCGGGGTGCTCAACCGCGTCTTTCACGGCTGGGCGCCGCACAAGGGGCCGATTCCCGGCCGCCGCGCCGGCGTTCTGATCTCGATGGAGGCCGGCGCCGCGGTGGCCTATGCGCTGTGGAACCTCGAAGAGCGCGGCCGCCTCTTCATCGGCCCGCAGGAAACCGTCTATCAGGGCATGATCATCGGCGAGCATTCGCGCGAGAACGATCTCGAGGTCAATCCGCTCAAGGGCAAGAAGCTGACCAACATCCGCGCCTCCGGCACGGACGAGGCGGTACGCCTCACGCCCCCGGTGCGGATGAGCCTCGAGGCGGCGATCGCCTATGTCGACGATGACGAACTGGTCGAGGTCACGCCAAAGGCGCTGCGCCTGCGCAAGCGCCATCTCGACCCGCACGAGCGCAAGCGCGCGGCCAGGGCGGGTTGAGGGCCGAACGCGGGCGCGCTCAGTTGCAGGGGATTTCCTGCATCACGTAATATTCGCCCTTGATCAGGGTCTTGTGCTCCTCAAAGACCGCCGGGTATTCCAGCAGTTCGTAGCGCCCGTTGCGCTTGACGTATTTGCGCTCGGCGTCCTTGATCTTGGTCTTGGTCACGTTGTATTCCGCCGGCATCAGCACGCGCTTGTAGCAGCCCAGGAGCCGCGGCTTGGCATTCTCGGCCTGCGCGGTGGCGGCGACAAGCGCCAGACAGGCGCCGGTCATCAGGGTTCTTCCAATCATCTGCTCGACTCCCATGGATCGTTGTCCGGCGGTCAGACTGACCGCTCAGGATGGCGAAACTTGGGACACGGAGTGTAAAGAACATGGAAACAATCGGGCCGGAGGGGCGGGCAAGGCCCCGCCGAGGCGATTGCGGCCATGAAAAAGGCCCGTGCCGCTCTGGGCCGGGCCTTTCCCGATCTTGTGGCCGACAGTCTCAGCGACAGGGTACCTGGCGCCAGACATAGTGCCCCGGATCCTTGACGCTGAGCTTTTCGATATAGACTGGCGGATAATACACCTTTTCCACCTGGTGAGCACTGACATGCTCGTACTGGGTCTTGGCCGGGATCTGCAACTGCTTGGTGGCGCTGTAGGTGGTCGCGACCCAAACCTCATCGTAGCAGGCCTGAGTCTGGCCGTCCCGGGCGAAGGCCGGCGCGGCGAAAAGCGCCGCGGCAGCAGTGGCGAGCAAAACCTTTTTCATAATCGTCTCCCTAAGAGTTGGCAGTAACTCAACTTTACCCCAGACCGGCGGATTTTTGCACAAGGATTATGCGGATACCCGCCGATCCGGCGGTGGAGACGGCTTTGCGGGCGCAAAACAAGGCGATTCAGTGGCGTTTCCGCCGTATCCCGGCCGGAACCAATAAGGCGTTGAAAACAGGTATGTTTCTAATTCAGAAACAAATTAACCAATTTCTCCCTTTTGTCTGCGAAAAGGCGTCAACAGACCGAATCATGGCGCCAAGGGCCCCGCGCACATGCTGGCGCCCGCCACGGATCGGCCTCCGTGCGCGCGCGCGCCCGCGTGACGGCACCCGTGCATGCCTTATTCGCTGGTCTCCACAACCAGAAGGTCGCGCTCGGAGGCGTTGCGGGCATGGCTCAGCGCCTCCTGGTACTCGGGCGAGCGATAGCATGCCTCCGCCGCCTCGAGCGAAGGGAACTTCGCCACCACGTTGCGCGGCCGGTCGTTGCCCTCGAGTTGCACGTAACGGCCGCCGCGGGCGATGAAATGGCCGCCGTGCTGTGCGATGGCGGGGCCGGCCAGCCTGGCATAGCGGCCATAGGCCTCCTCGTCGGTGACCTTGACATGAGCGATCCAGAGTGCGGGCATGGGGGTCTCCTTCAGATGCCGTCGACGACCACGATGTCGCGCTCGCTGCTCGACAGCGCGATCGGCAGGATTCGGGCGTAGTCGTCGGAATTGTACCAGTCGAGCGCGGCCTGGCGATCGGGAAACTCGATCACCACGTGGCGGTCGGGGCTGTTGCCCTCGAGCCGGGTCTGCGCCCCGCCCTTGACCAGAAAGCGGCCGCCATGGCGTTCGGCCATCGCCACTGTCTGGCTGGCATAGGCGACATAGGCCTCCGGGTCGGTCACGTCGATCCGGGCGATGATGTAGGCGGGCATCGGTGTCTCTCCTTATCGCGATTGTTCCGACAGCACCTGCTCGGCCGCCGCGATGGCGGCCTGGGCGTTTGCCACGTCCCTGCCGCCGCCCTGGGCCAGGTCGGCGCGGCCGCCGCCGCCCTTGCCGCCCAGATGCGGCACCGCCGCGCGCACCAGATCGACCGCCGAGACGCGACCGGTGAGGTCGGCGGTCACGCCGGCGGCCACCGCCGCCTTGCCGTCGGCATCGGCGATGAGCAGGATCGCGCCCGAGCCGAGCCGGGCCTTCATCTCGTCGATGAGCGGTGGCAGATCCTTGCCCGACACGCCCGACAGCACCTCGGCGAGGAACTGCACCCCGCCGACCTCGTGCGCCGCGACCCCGGTCCCGCCGCCGCCCGCCATCGCCAGATCGCGGCGCAGCTGCGCCAGCTCGGCCGTCAGCGCGCGGCGCTCCTGCAAGAGCACGCGCACCCGCTCGACCGCCTCGTCGGGGCGGGACTTGAGCTCGGCGGCGACCTGCGCGAGGCGCGTCTGCTGGGTGCTCAGATGGTCGAACGCGGCCGCCCCGGTCAGCGCCTCGATGCGCCGCACCCCGGCGCTCGACGCGCTTTCGCCCACCGTCACGAAAAGCCCGATGTCGCCGGTGCGCCGCACGTGGGTGCCGCCGCAGAGCTCGATCGAATAGGTGTCCCCCCGCGCGCCCTTGCCCGAGCCGGGCGCCCGGCCCATCGACACGACCCGCACCTCGTCACCATACTTTTCGCCGAAAAGCGCCGCGGCGCCCAGGGAGCGGGCATCGTCGGGGGCCATGATCCGGGTCTCGACCGGCGCGTTTTCGCGGATATGGGCGTTCACCTCGGCCTCGATGCGCGCGATCTCGTCCGCCGTCATCGCCAGGCCGTGGCTGAAATCGAAGCGCAGCCGGTCGGGCGCGTTGAGGCTGCCGCGCTGGGCGACGTGATCGCCAAGCGCCCGGCGCAGCGCCTCGTGCAGCAGATGGGTTGCGGAATGGTTGGCGCGGATGGCGGCACGGCGGGCATGGTCGACCGAAAGGCGCACCGCGTCGCCCACCCGCAGGCTGCCCTGGTCGACCGTCAGCCGGTGCGCCGAGAGCCCGCCGCCGCGTTTCTGCACGTCGCCGACACGGGCCCGAAAGCGCGGCCCGCCATCGTGCTGCACTCCTTCAAGTGCCCGCACCGGCCGTGATCGGCGACCTGGCCGCCGGCCTCGGCGTAAAACGGCGTCTGGTTGAAGACCACCCACGCGGTGCTGCCCGCGCCGGTCAGCGCATCGACCGCGCGGCCGTCCGCGACGATGGCCTGCACCACGCCCTCGGCGGTCTCGGTGTCGTAGCCGAGAAAATCGGTGGCGCCCGCCGCCTCAGTGATGTCGAACCAGATGGCGGCGTCGGCCGCCTCGCCGGTCCCGGTCCGGGCGGCGCGGGCCTTGGCCCTTTGCTCGGCCATCGCCGCCTCGAAACCCGCCACATCGACGGCCCGGCCCTCTTCGCGCAGCGCGTCCTGCGTGAGGTCGAGCGGAAAGCCGAAGGTGTCGTAGAGCCGGAACGCCGCCGCGCCGGGCAGCGGCTGTCCGTCACCCAGTTTCGCCACCTCCTCGTCGAGGAGCCGCAGCCCGCGCGCCAGCGTCTGGCGAAAGCGCGTCTCCTCGAGTTTCAGCGTCTCCTCGATCAGCGCCTGCGCGCGCCCCAGTTCGGGGAAAGCCTGGCCCATCAGCCCGACGAGCCCGCCCACGAGGCGATGCATGACCGGGTCCTCGGCCCCCAGCAGATGCGCGTGCCGCATCGCCCGACGCATGATCCGGCGCAGCACATAGCCGCGCCCCTCGTTGCCCGGCATCACCCCGTCGGCGATCAGGAACGAACTCGAGCGCAGATGATCGGCGATCACCCGGTGATGGACGTTGCCCGACCCGTCGGGTTCGCCGTCGGTCAGGTTGGCGCTGGCCTCGATCAGCGCGCGCATCAGGTCGGTGTCGTAATTGTCGTGCTTGCCCTGCAGGAGCGCGCCGATCCGTTCCAGCCCCATGCCGGTGTCGATCGACTGCATGTCGAGTTCGCGCATGGTGCCGTCCTCGAACCGCTCGTTCTGCATGAACACGAGGTTCCAGATCTCGATGAAGCGGTCGCCGTCCTCCTCGGCACTGCCCGGCGGGCCGCCCCAGATATGCTCGCCGTGGTCGTAGAAGATCTCGGTGCAGGGGCCGCAGGGGCCGGTCGCGCCCATCGACCAGAAATTGTCGTCCGAAGCGATGCGGATGATGCGCTCGTCGGGCAGGCCGGCGTATTTCTTCCAGATCGCCGCGGCCTCGTCGTCGGTGTGGTAGACGGTGACCAGCAGGCGGTCGCGGTCGAGCTCGAAATCCCGTGTCAGCAGGTCCCAGGCATAGGGGATCGCCTGTTCCTTGAAATAGTCGCCGAAGCTGAAATTTCCCAGCATCTCGAAAAAGGTATGATGCCGCGCGGTATAGCCGACATTGTCGAGGTCGTTGTGCTTGCCGCCGGCGCGCACGCATTTCTGCGACGTGGCGGCGCGGGTGTAGTCGCGGCGCTCGACCCCGGTGAAGAGGTTCTTGAACTGCACCATCCCCGAATTGGTGAACATCAGCGTGGGATCGTTGCGCGGCACCAGCGGCGAGGAGGGAACGATGCGGTGATCGTGCCGCGCGAAGAAATCGAGAAAGGTCGAGCGGATGTCATTGAGCGTCGGCATCGGGGGTCCGTTCCTGGGGCGTGTGTGGCGGGCGCGCGCGCACACGCGCGCGCCCCGCTGACTTAGCGGCGCCGCCCGCCCATGTCCACAGCCTCGACATTGCGCCCCGGCCGTGTACGGCCGCGGGCGCCTGGCCGCTTCAGGCTTCGAGGATGTCGCCCTCGTCTTCCGCGCCGGAAGTGAAATCGAGCCCGTGCGCGGCGCGGATCCTGTCCTCGATCGCCAGCGCGATATCGGGGTTTTCCTTGAGGAAGGTCTTGGCGTTCTCGCGGCCCTGGCCGATGCGCTCGTCGCCATAGCTGAACCAGCTGCCGGATTTCTCGACCACGCCGGCCTTGACGCCGAGGTCCGAGGAGTTCGCCGGTCTTGGAAATGCCCTCGCCGTACATGATGTCGAATTCCACCTGCCGGAACGGCGGGGCGAGCTTGTTCTTGACCACCTTGACGCGGGTGGCGTTGCCGACCACCTCGTCGCGGTCCTTGATGGCGCCGATGCGGCGGATGTCGAGGCGCACGGAGCTGTAGAATTTCAGCGCGTTGCCCCCCGTCGTGGTCTCGGGGCTGCCGAACATCACGCCGATCTTCATGCGGATCTGGTTGATGAAGATCACCGTGCACTTGGTGCGGCTGATCGAGCCGGTGAGCTTGCGCATCGCCTGGCTCATCAGCCGGGCATGCACGCCGACGCTGCTGTCGCCCATGTCGCCCTCGAGCTCGGCCTTGGGGGTGAGTGCGGCGACC
Organism: Roseovarius sp.; assembly: GCA_027493545.1. Taxonomy (GTDB): domain Bacteria; phylum Pseudomonadota; class Alphaproteobacteria; order Rhodobacterales; family Rhodobacteraceae; genus Roseovarius. The sequence goes on from JAOSKR010000002.1 coordinate 831,591, forward strand.
GAATCGATCACGATCATGCTGACCGCGCCCGAGCGCACCAGCGTGTCGACGATCTCGAGCGACTGCTCGCCGGTGTCGGGCTGGCTGATCAGCAGCTCGTCGAGATCGACGCCGAGCTTTCGGGCATAGATCGGGTCGAGCGCGTGCTCGGCGTCGACAAAGGCGCAGATGCCGCCCTTTTTCTGCTCTTCGGCCACGCAATGCAGCGTCAGCGTGGTCTTGCCCGAGCTTTCGGGGCCGTAGATCTCGACCACGCGGCCCTTGGGCAACCCGCCGATGCCGAGCGCGATGTCGAGCCCCAGCGAGCCGGTCGAGGTCGACTCGATCTCCTGCACCGGGTTGTCGCCGCCCAGCTTCATGATCGAACCCTTGCCGAACTGGCGCTCGATCTGTGCCAGGGCGCTGTCGAGCGCCTTCTGCCGGTCCGCCTGCTTTCTGGAATCCATTGTCAAGAGATCTGCCGTTGTCATGAAATTCGGTTCCTTATTTCACACCCTGTACCGGCCGTCCATCGCCGCTTTGTTCACGTGTTGTTCCCTTATGACGACCGGTGGGGAACATTTCAAGAAAATTGTTCGCGTCCCACTTTTGCCGGCAAGGGTTAAGGAGTAGTTTACGGCTGGGCGACGATTTCGACTGGTGGCGGGGCCGTGACGGCATGCTGGTGTTCTCGAAGGAAAAACTGGTATTCCTGTCGGTACCCAAGACCGGCACCACAGCCTGGCAGGCGGCACTGGAACACCGCGCCAGCCTGATCCTGCGCGACCCGCCCGAGCTCAAGCACGCGCCGGTCTTCCGCTACAACCGTTTCTTCCGCCCGATGCTGGAACGCTTTCTGGGCGAGGGGCTGACGGTGCTGGCGGTGATGCGCGAGCCGGTCGACTGGCTGGGCAGCTGGTATCGCTACCGGCGGCGGCCGGCGCTGGCCGGCCAGCCTGCCGGCACCCACCAGATCGGCTTCGACGAGTTCGTGCTGGCCTACATGCGCGGCAAGCGGCCGGCCTTTGCCAATGTCGGCTCGCAGGCCAAGTTCCTGGAGCCGCAGAAGAACGGCACCGCGGTCACGCATCTCTTTCGCTACGACGATCAGGCCGGGCTGCGCGACTTCCTGGAAGCGCGGCTGGGGGCCGGGATCGTGACCGAGCGGCTCAACGCCTCGCCGGGCGCGCCGCCGGCGCTCTCGGCCGAGGTGGCGGCGCGACTGCGGCATGAATGCGCCGCGGAATTCGCGCTCTATGAGGGCATCGGCGCAAACGGCGCCTACCGCCCGCTGCCGGTCTCCGGCTAGGGCCGATGTCCGGCGCCCGGCCCCGCGGGCAGGGCCATGCCCACGCGCATTGCGTGTCAACCCGGCAGCTTGCGCTGCACGGTTGCCGTCAGTTCTTGCAGCGAGAACGGTTTCGGCAGGAAGGTGGCGTCGTCCATGCCATCGCCCGCGCCGCCGAAATGTTCCGGCGCGTAGCCGGACATGAACACCACCGGCGTTCCCGGCCGGCGCTTGAGCGCCTCGCGCACCCAGCCCGGGCCGTCCATGCCCGGCATGATCACGTCGCTGACGAAGACGTCGATCCGGAGCGCGTCGTCCTCGAGTATCTCCATCGCCTCCTCTGCCGAGGCCGCCTCGAGCACCGAGAGCCCGCGCATCCTGAGCGCGCGGCCGGCAAATGCGCGCACCGGCGCCTCATCCTCGACCAGAAGCACCACGCCGTCGCTCCGCCCCCGGGCGGCCGGTGACGGGGCGGCATCCGGCCGCGGAGCGGTTGCCGTGTCGCGGTCGTGGGCCGGCAGCAGCAGCATGATGCGGGTGCCCTCGCCCGGCGTGCTGTCGACGAAGATGAAGCCGCCGGTCTGCTTGAGAATGCCGTAGACGGTCGAGAGCCCCAGCCCCGTGCCCTCGCCCGGCCGCTTGGTCGTGAAGAACGGCTCGAAAACCTTGCGGAGGTGGCCCGGAGAGATGCCGACGCCCTCGTCCGCCACGGTCAGTTCGACATAGCGGCCGGGCGCCACCACCGCCCGGTCGCGCCGCAACGGCTCCGTCAGCAGGCGGTTGGCGGTGGTGATGCGGATCTCGCCGCCTTCCGGCATCGCGTCGCGGGCATTGACCACCAGATTGACCAGCACCTGTTCGAGCTGGCGGCGGTCGGCCCGGACCGGCCACAGCCGGGGCTCGTGGCCGAGCGACAAGGTCACCTTCTCGCCGACGAGCCGGTTGAGCAGATGGGTCAGGTCGAGGAGGATTTCACGCGGGTCGATCACCTCGGGGCGCAGCGTCTGCTTGCGCGAATACGCCAGCAACTGGCTGACCAGCGCGGCCGCGCGGTTCGCGTTCTGGCTGATCTGTTTGAGGTCGGCATGATCGGCGTCGTCCGGACCGTGGCGCAACAGCAGCAGGTCGCAATAGCCCGAAATCGCGGTGAGCAGGTTGTTGAAGTCATGCGCCACCCCGCCGGCAAGCTGGCCGATCGCCTGCATCTTCTGGCTTTGCGCGAATTGCGCCTCGAGCGATTTGAGCTGCGTGGCGTCGTGCAGCACCGCGATCAGCACGCTCTCGCCGTCATCGGCCGCCGGCGTGAGCGCCACCTGGACAAACCGGTCGCGGTCATCGCGCCGGAGCGGCACGATCTCGGCCTTGACGGTGCCGCGGCCGGCGGCGGCATCGTCGAGCCAGTCCGCGAGCGGCCTTCCGGGCCCCTGGATCAGGTCCGACAGCCGTCGCCCTCGCAGCTGTCGATGCCCAGAAGCGCGCGGGCGGGCGGGTTCGACAGCAGGATGCGCCCGTCGCGGGCCAGCTTCAGGAGCGGCACCGGCAGCGCGGCGAAAAGCGTCCAGCCATCGGCCAGTTCCTTCGCCGCGGGATCGGCGGGAAAGAGGAACAGATCGCGCCCGCCATCGCCGTGCGGCCATGCCGCCGCCGGGCAGGGCAGCCGGCCCCCGGGTGTCCCGACCCCGACGATCTGGCCGGTGACGATCCCGTCGCCGAGTTCCGGCGGAATGGCGTTTTCGTCCGCCCAGCCGAAAAGCTGTCGCGCCGCGGGATTGGCCACGGGCGCGGTGTCGGCCGCCGTGAATCGCAATGCCGGCACCGCCAGATCGGGTGCCGCGGGGGGCGGGCCGGCATCGCTGTCGATGCGCCACAGACACATCCCCTCGCCGGTGCGGCAGGCGGTCAGGGTCAACCGGCCGCCGCCGCCCGGCAGAGTGCGCCGGGCACTGCCCCGGGCGCGCGCCGTGCCGGCCATGTCGCGCAAGGTTGCCGTGGCGCCCGCGATCTCGCCCTCCAGAAGTCCTGTGAGCGTGATCTCGCCCTCCGCCGCGAAGGCCGCGCGGGCGGCGGGATTGGCGTAGACCAGGGCCATGTCGTCCCCGGTCAGGACGGCCGGCACCGGATCGTGCTCGCAAAACATCCGGGCCGCGCGCCAAGGCCGCCCGGTCGGCCCGGTCGGCGCACCAGACCCGGTACCAGACCCGGGTCGCCGCCGCCCCCGGGACCAGCGCCGTCAGCGCGAAGGTCAGCTTCGCCAGCCCGTCCTGGCTGAGCATGCCGGCGGCGGCGAAGATCAGCGCCGCGGCGAGGATCGCCCTGCCCCGCGGCCGCAGGCGCGTGGCGACGCCGCGCAGATCCGCCTCCGATGCCAGTCCGAACCGCAATGCCCCGACCCCGATGGTTACCGCAACGCCCCCTGTCTGACGCAGAAAGCTTAACCTTGACTTAACGGCAGCCCGGAACACCCGTCAAGGTTGTGCGCCTCTCCATCCGGCCGCGACAAGCGCGCCAGAAAGAAGCCGTCGCCCTGGTCGGACACCGGCCAATTCTGCATGAAGAAACATCTCCATCCATCTGTTTCCTCGATAAATCTCTCGATTATATCCTCGTTCTCGACGCGCAAGAGAGAACAGGTGGCATAGGCCAGTTCTCCGCCCGGGGCGACCAGCGCGGCGGCCTCCCGAAGTATCCCCATCTGCTGCCCGGCAAGCTCCGCGAGCCGCTCCGGCGTCAGCCGCCACTTGGCATCGGGAGTGCGCCGCCGGTGCCGCTGCCCGAGCACGGCGCATCGCAGAGCACCAGATCATAGGGCGCCTGCCGCGCAGCCATTCCCGGCGCGAGACAGGTCACGCGCGCTCCGGCCCGCTCCGCCCGCGCCGGCAAGTCCTTCATCCGTCCGGCATCGGCGTCGTGGGCGAACCACGTCGCTCCCCCGTCCCCGGCCCGTGCCGCAAGCGCCAGCACCTTGCCACCGCCGCCGGCGCAGAAATCGAGCACCCGTGCCCCGGCCGGCACCCCGAGCGCCGCCATCGCCGCCCGGCTGCTGCCGTCCTGAAACTCGACCCGGCCTTCGAGATAGGCCGCTGATCGGGCCACACGGCGCGCGCCGACGACCACCCGCAAGGCGGTGGGCGCGATCTCCAGGGGTTCGGCCTCCACTCCGTCTTGTTTAAGGCTGTCAATGGATTGCAAGACGGAGCTCATGCTGGAATTGACCCGCAGGATGACCGGGGCGCGCTGGCGCAACGCCTCTGCCGCGGCCTCGGCTCCGTCGCCCAGCGAGGCGCGGAAGACCGGCACCAGCCAGTCGGGCAGATCGAGTCGCTCGCCATCGCCTGCCGGCGGGCGCCCGCCCTGGCGCTCGGCCGCATCGAGCGGCGGAGGCGCGTACCCCGCGCCGGTGAAGAACGTATCGGGATCGTCGCCCGCCGCCCTGATCGCGCCGATCATCAGCCCGCGCCCGGTCCCGGTCCCGCCCAGGCAGGCGAGTGTTCGCCGCCGCCGCAGCGCCTCGAAGACATGGTCGCGCACCGCCGCACGGTCCTTCGATCCGGCATAGCGCGCGCCCCGGGCCCAGCGGGTCAGGGCCTGTTCGGCCGGTTGCCCCGCAAGAATCGCGTCGAGCACGCCGATGGCGGCGGCGACGCGCGCCCCCGGTGTCATTTCGTCACCTCAAAAGCGCGTCGCAACACCCTGAAGAAAAACGACTTATCCAATCCGGTAATTCGGGCTTTCACGGGTGATCTGGACATCGTGGACATGGCTTTCCTTCAGCCCGGCGCCGGTGATCCGCACGAACTGGCAGCCGCCGCGCATCTCTTCGATGGTGGCGCAGCCGGTATAGCCCATCGCCGCGCGCAGGCCGCCCACCAGCTGGTGGATCACCGCCCCCGCCGAGCCCTTGTAGGGCACCTGCCCCTCGATCCCCTCGGGCACCAGCTTGTCGCTGGCGGCGTCCTTCTGGAAATAGCGGTCGGCCGAGCCGCGCGCCATCGCGCCCAGCGAGCCCATGCCGCGATAGGCCTTGAAACTGCGGCCCTGATAGAGGATCACCTCGCCGGGGCTTTCGTCGGTTCCCGCCAGCATCGAGCCTACCATCGCGCACGACGCGCCCGCCGCTATCGCCTTGGCGAAATCGCCCGAATACTTGATGCCGCCATCGGCGATGATGGGAATGTCGCCGGCGGCCCCGGCGCAATCCATGATCGCGGTCAGTTGCGGCACACCGACGCCCGCCACCATCCGCGTGGTGCAGATGCTGCCGGGGCCGATCCCGACCTTGACCGCGTCCGCCCCCGCGTCGATCAGTGCCCGCGTGGCCGCGGCCGTGGCGACGTTGCCGGCGACGATCTGGACCTCGTTGGAGAGCGCCTTGGCGCGTTCCACCGCCGCCGCGACGGCATCGGAATGACCGTGCGCGGTGTCGATCACGATCATGTCGACCCCGGCCTCGACCAGCGCCTGTGAGCGCGCGAAGCCCTCCTCGCCCACGGTCGAGGCCGCCGCCACCCTCAGCCGGCCGAGATCGTCCTTGCAGGCGGTGGGGTTGAGGACCGCCTGCTCGGTGTCCTTGAGGGTCAGAAGCCCGGTGAGCCGTCCCCCGGCATCGGTCACCAGCAGCTTTTCGATCCGCCGCGCCTTCATCATCGACTTGGCCTCGTCGCGGTCGGCCGGTTCGTGCAGGACGGCAAGATCGCCCGAGGTCATCATCACATGCACGGGCGTGTCGTCGGAGGTGGCGAAACGCATGTCGCGGTTGGTCACGATGCCGACCACGCGGCGGTTCTCGTCGACCACCGGAAAGCCGGAAAAGCCGTAGCGTTCGGTCAGCTCGCGCGCGTCGGCGAGGGTCTGATCCGGGGTCAGGGTCACGGGGTTGTAGACGATGCCGCTCTCGAAGCGCTTGACCCGGCGCACCTCGCGCGCCTGGCTCTCGATGTCGAGGTTGCGGTGGATGACGCCGATGCCGCCGGCTCTGGGCCATCGAGATCGCCATGTGCGATTCGGTCACGGTGTCCATGGCCGAACTGAGCAGCGGGATGTTGAGCGCGATCGAGGCGGTCACCCGGGTGCGCGTGTCGGCGGTGCTCGGCAACACCGAGGAACGGGCCGGGACCAGCAGCACATCGTCGAAGGTCAATGCCTCACGAATCTCCATCGTCTTTCTCCTGCGCGGGATCGTTTGGCGCTTCCCTATTGCACGGATCGGGGCCGGACGAAAGGGTCATTCGGGCGCGCGCGCCCCGCGTGGCAGGTGGACAAAGCCGCCGCGCCGTGACAGAGCCCGCCCATGACCGCAGACCGGACCATCGCCCGCCGTTTCACCGGCGGCCCCACCCGACCCGCCACAAGGCGGGGGCACCCGTGACCTCGCTCACCATCGCCAGGCCCCAAGACCTTGACCGGGTGCTGCGGCTCGTGGCCGATCACCATGTCGAGGAAGGCATCGCCCTGAGCGACGACGCGCGGCGCGGCGCGGTTCTGCCACTTCTCGAAGGCTCGCCGCACGGGGTGATCTATCTCGTCGGCCCGGTGCGGGCGCCGATCGGCTATGCCGCGGTCTCGTTCGGCTGGTCGATCGAGTTCGGCGGCATGGACGGGTTCGTCGACGAGCTCTACATCCGCCCCGGCGTGCGCGGCCGTGGCATCGGCTCGGAAATCCTGTCATCGCTGCCCCTGGCGCTGGCCGGGGCGGGGATGAGGGCGATCCATCTGGAGGTGGCTCATGGCAACGAACGCGCCCGAAAGCTCTATCGGAAACTGGGGTTCCAGTCGCGCGAGGCATACGGATTGATGACCCGCCCCCTCTAGCGAATTGCGGAACACAGACTTATCTTTGAGCCATGACCCTGCGCGTTCCCTTCGACAATTCCTATGCCCGCCTGCCGGCGCGGTTCTTCACGCGGATCGACCCGATGCCGGTCACCGCGCCGCGGCTCATTCGCTTCAACCACGCGCTCGCCGCCGATTTGGGCATTACCCCCGGCAGCGACGACGAGATGGCGCGCATCTTTGCCGGCAACGCGGTTCCCGCCGGCGCCGAGCCGCTGGCGCAGGCCTATGCCGGGCACCAGTTCGGCGGCTTCTCCCCGCAATTGGGCGACGGGCGCGCCAACCTGCTGGGCGAGGCGGTGGCGGATGGCAAACGCTTCGACATCCAGCTCAAGGGGTCGGGCCCCACCCCCTACAGCCGGATGGGCGACGGGCGCGCCTGGCTGGGCCCGGTGCTGCGCGAATACGTCCTCTCGGAGGCGATGCACGCACTGGGCATCCCCACCAGCCGGGCGCTGGCGGCGGTGGCCACCGGCGAGCCGGTCTGGCGCGAGCAGGGCGCGCTCCCGGGCGCGGTGCTGACCCGGGTGGCGGCGAGCCATATCCGCGTCGGCACCTTCCAGTTCTTCGCCGCGCGGCGCGATGTCGAGGGGCTGAGGGCGCTTTACGAGTACACTGTCGCGCGGCATTACCCCGAGGCGCGCGACCCCGCCGCGCTGCTCGAGGCGGTGATCGCCCGGCAGGCGCGGCTGGTGGCGCAGTGGATGGCGGTGGGCTTCATCCACGGGGTGATGAACACCGACAACACCACGCTGTCGGGCGAGACCATCGACTATGGCCCCTGCGCGTTCATGGACAGCTATCACCCCGACACGGTCTATTCCTCGATCGACGCGCATGGCCGCTATGCCTATTCCAGCCAGCCCGACGTGATCGTGTGGAACATGGCGCAGCTTGCCACCGCGCTGGTGCCATTGATGCCCGACGCGGAGGCGGCGGCCGAAAGCTTCACCCGCATCGTGCATGCCATGCCCGGGCAGATCAGGGCGGAATGGCTGACGCTCTTTCGCCGCAAGATCGGGATCGACTCGGTGCGGGACGGAGACGAGGCACTGATCGGCGACCTGCTGGCCCGGATGGCGGAAAACCGCGCCGATTTCACCAACACCTTCCGGGCGCTGGCCACCGGCGGGCCGGCGCGCGATCAGTTCCTGAACCCCGCCGCCTTTGACGAGTGGGCGCGCACCTGGCGCGCGCGCCTTGAAGGCGAGGACGGCGGCGAGGAGGGTGCCAGGGCGCGGATGCGCGCCGCCAACCCCGCCTTCATCCCGCGCAACCACCGCGTCGAGCAGATGATCGCAGCCGCGACCGAGGGCGATTTCGCCCCCTTCGCGCGGCTCGTCGAGGTGCTCTCACGCCCTTTCGACGACCAGCCCGGCGCCGCCGATCTTGCCCGCCCGCCCGCGCCCTCGGAAGTGGTGCAACAGACGTTTTGCGGCACATGACCGGGTGGAACCCAACCGGGTGGAGCGGGGCGGCGGCGACCCCGTCACTTGCGCCAGCGGCGGTAGAAGCGCGGATTGCGGCGCACGAACTCGTCGATCAGGCCCGCGAGCCCGCCGCGCGCGCGCCCCTTGAGATAGCCAAAGCCGGTCGCGGCCCCGATCAGCGCGCCGATGGCATCGACGATGAGATCGGTCATCGTGTCCATCAGCCCGGATTTCTGCATGTTGAAGCCGAAGGTCTGGTCCATCGCGAACTCGAATATCTCCCACAGCGTGCCGATGGTGAGCGCGAAGCAGAACGCGAAGAAGGCCACCGCCACCGGCGGCGCGGCGAGGCGGTCGCCCTGGAACATCATGAACACCAGCACGAAACCGATCATCCCGAACCCCACCGCCGAGGCGCCGTGCATGACCACGTCCCACCACCAGAACCGGCCGTAGAAATCGAACACCTCGCCCAGAAAGAGCGTGGCGCCGATGAAGATCACCATCGCGGCGATGAAGGAGGGCGGCACGTGCACGTCGGCCCAGCGCGCCACCACCACCGGCGCCAGCGACAGCGCCAGCGTCGCCAGCGCGACGAACGCCATTTCGAGCTGCATCTCTGCCAGCGCCACCAGCACCACCACGGCCAGGGCGAGCCAGATCGCGCGCGCCAGCCAGGTCTGTTCGGCGAACATCGGGGATACCCCTTTCAACTGTGCATGACCCCGGGGGCGATATGACACCGGCCGGGCTGAGGATTGCAACCTATAACCTGCAGAAATGCGTCGGCATCGACATGCGCCGGCGGCCCGACCGCTCGCTCAGCGTGATCGCGGGGCTGGATGCGCAGATCGTGGTGCTGCAGGAGGCCGACAAGCGCCTGCCGCCTCGTCCCGCCGCCCTGCCCCTCGCGATGGCCGAGGCCGAGGGCTGGCGCATCCCGTCCTTCGGCGGCCCCGGCGGCTCGATCGGCTGGCACGGCAACGCCATGCTGGTGCGCCCCGACGTGGCGCTGCGCGCCACCCGGCATATCGAACTGCCGGGGCTCGAGCCGCGCGGCGCGATCCTGGCCGAGTTCGACACCGCGCTGGGGCCGCTTCGGGTGGTGGGCGTGCATCTGGGGCTGGTGCGCCGGTTCCGCCTGTTGCAGATGGCCGCGATCCAGCGCCACCTGGCGCGGCTCGCGCCGATGCCGACGGTGCTGACCGGCGATTTCAACGAATGGCGCGGTGGCGCGGCGCTGGCGGCGGCGGCCGGCGACATCCGGTTCATTGCCACGCCGCCCAGCTTTCCCGCCCCGCGCCCGGTCGCCCGGCTGGACCGGATCGGGCTTTGCGGGGGCTGCGCAGCACCGCCACCGGCACGCTCACCGCCAAGCCCGCGCACATCGCCTCCGACCACCTGCCGGTCTGGGCCGACCTGACGGCGGCAAAGACGCGGTGAAGCTGCCGCCCGGCCTGCAGAGCGCGTGGCGCACCTGTCCGGGGTCGACCTGCCCGGTGTGCTGACCGGTCGCCCTGTCGTCGCCGGCGCAAGGCGTCATGGACGTTCTGACCAGAGAAGGGCTGGACGACATTGACCTTGCCGCCGTGGCCGTCTTGGCGGTGCCCCTGTGGGCACTCCCCGCCGATCAGCGGACGACCGTAGCCGGGTTGTGCGAACACCCCTGACGAACTCCAACGACGAAGTGCCAACTAGCCCCGGTTCGCGTGCACCGACGCAACCGGGGTTTTTTCAGTCGTCTTCGCTATCAAGGCGATCGAGCATTTCGATGATAAATGTTTTAAATCCTTCACCCCATTTTGTTGCGGATTTCATTTCTTCGACGGAAACGGCATCAACGGCCAAGTTTTCTTCGCCAGTCCGTTCAAATATTGCGAACACGACAAAGCTGTCGTCTGCCGACAGATAACCGACGCAGTGCCCGTGGGCTATCTTGTTTCTTGGCTTCGAATACCGCTCGTAGAGTTTTTTGTGCTTCTTTAAGAGCTTGGTAGCTTCTTCCGTAGAATCGCGCCGTTTTATCAGACGGATCATTTCGGCGAGTTTCCCCGATCCGCTTTGTTTGCCAATGGTGTCGGCAGCTTTATGATACGGAAGCCCCATGACACGTGCCAGAAGCATCGCAAGCGCGCCGTCTAGCGTTCCCCAAGCAAGAACAAGGTCTAGCATCGCTTCGCGGTGCTTCGGGTTTAGAGAACGCTTAAAGTTCCCCGCTTTCAGTTCGCTGTTCAGCGTCATTTCGTCCATGATCGCCCTTTCAGGTGTTCATGTCTTCGTGATCGCGCGGCGGACCTTCCGGAGCCATTCTTGCCCCAAAAAACCTTAGACAATGCTTAGGCAGAGTGCGGCGGATTTGGATTTATCAAGCAAAATCAATATCTTGCGGTGAGGAAATGGCAGCCCGTAGGGGAATCGAACCCCTCTTTCCGGGTTGAAAACCTGGCGTCCTAACCGATAGACGAACGGGCCACGCTCATGCCAGCCGCTACCTATTAAAACCGGGCGCGTCGCGCAAGAGGCAAAATGCAGCAGATGCGCGCCCGCCGCCGGCCCCTGCCCCGCCGGCGCCGGGGCCGCAAGGCGGCATTTGCGTCTCGCCGCACCACGGCCCTTGCGCAGCCTTGCCGCCGGGCGCATTCTGCGGGCATGAAACGCCCACCCAGTTGGGGCGTGGTCGCCACCGTCAAGGCGCCCGCCCGCGACATCCTCAATTTCGCCGCCCACCATCTCGATCTCGGGGCGCACCGGGTCCATGTCTATCTCGACGAGGACAACCCGGTCGCGCGCGCCGCGCTCGGGGCCCATCCGCAATGCCGGGTGACCGTCACCGACGAGGCCTACTGGCGCCGGCGCAAGGGCCGACCCGAGCGCCACCAGCCGCGCCAGAGCGCCAACGCCACCCGCTGCTATCGCCGCGACCCGCAGGTCGACTGGCTCGCGCATGTCGATGTCGACGAGTTCCTCTGGCCCGGCGCGCCGCTGGCCGACCAGCTGGCCGCGCTGCCCGAGGCGACCCGCAGCGCTCGCGTCCGCCCGATCGAGGCGCTCGGCCCCGACCCCGACGACCCGCCGCCCGAGGGCACGCTCTGGTGCAAGGGCCACGCCCGCCACCACGGGCCGCGCCGGGCCCAGACCATTGCCATCTACCCCACCTATGGCGAACACCTGAACGGCGGGTTCCTGAGCCACGTCGCCGGCAAGGTGTTCGTGCGCACCGGCATCGAAAAGACCTCGCTGCGCATCCACAACGCCTTTTTCGGCCGCGTGCAGGATCCCGCGCCGGCGCGGCTCGACGACACCATGCTGGTGCACCTGCACGGCCACAGCTGGGACCACTGGCTGGAGCTCTATCGGTTTCGCATGGCCCGGGGCAGCTATCGCGACAGCCTGCGCGCCGCGCCAATGCCCGACGGGGTGGCGCTCAACATGAACCAGCTCTTCTCGATGCTCGAGGCCGAGGGCGGCGAGGCCGCGCTCGCGGCCTTTTATCGCGAGGTCTGCACCGCCACGCCCGAGCTGCGCGCGCGCCTGCAAGACCACGGCCAGCTCTTTGCCGTGTCCCTCGATCTCGACGCCAGCCGTCGCCGGCATTTCCCCGACGCGGACGCGGCGTTGCCGGATCGGAAACAATCGCCGCCTCCGGCGCCGCGCCGGGCGCAATAATACGTGCCGTCGCACGGCACGCATTGCTATTTCACCCGTGATTCGCTAAGGGCAATCAGGCCGACAGGGCCGCGCGCCCGCCAGCGGGTCGGCGCTGCCCTGCCGAATTGACGAGACGGCGGGCCCGAACGTGTCCGCAAACCATGGACACATATGACCAAATTTTCCGAACTGAACCTCAATCCGAAGGTGCTCAAGGCTGTCGAGGAAGCCGGCTACGAAACCCCCACCCCGATCCAGATCGGTGCCATTCCGCCCGCGCTCGAGGGGCGCGACGTGCTCGGCATCGCCCAGACCGGCACCGGCAAGACCGCCGGTTTCACCCTGCCGATGCTGTCGCTCCTGGCGCGCGGCCGGGCCCGGGCGCGGATGCCGCGCTCGCTGGTGCTCTGCCCCACACGGGAACTCGCCGCCCAGGTGGCCGAGAACTTCGACACCTACTCCAAGTATCTCAAGCTCACCCGCGCGCTGCTGATCGGAGGGGTCAGCTTCAAGGAGCAGGAGGCGATCATCGACAAGGGAGTCGACGTGCTGATCGCCACACCGGGCCGCCTGCTCGATCATTTCGAGCGCGGCAAGCTGATTCTCTCGGACGTCAAGATCATGGTGGTGGACGAGGCCGACCGCATGCTCGACATGGGCTTCATCCCCGATATCGAGCGCATTTTCGGCCTGACCCCCTTTACCCGGCAGACGCTCTTCTTCTCGGCCACCATGGCGCCCGAAATCGAGCGCATCACCAACACCTTCCTGCAGGCGCCGGCGCGCGTCGAGGTGGCGCGCCAGGCCACCGCGTCCGAGACCATCGACCAGTTGGTGGTGATGTTCCGCCCCTCGCGCCGCGAGCGCGCCGACAGCGAGAAACGCGCGCTCCTGCGGGCGCTGATCGACTCCGAGGGCGAGGCCTGCCGCAACGCCATCATCTTCTGCAACCGCAAGACGGATGTCGACATCGTCGCCAAGTCTCTCAAGAAACACGGCTATGACGCCGCCGCCATCCACGGCGACCTGGTCCAGAGCCAGCGCACCCGCACGCTCGACGCCTTCCGCGCCGGCACGCTGCGGTTCCTGGTTGCCTCGGACGTGGCCGCGCGCGGGCTCGACATCCCGGCGGTCAGCCACATCTTCAACTACGACGTGCCGGGCCATGCCGAGGATTACATCCACCGCATCGGCCGCACCGGGCGCGCCGGCCGCGAGGGCCGCGCGATCACCATCTGCGGGACACGCGACGACAAGGCGCTGGACGCGGTCGAGGCACTGGTTCAAATGACGATCCCGCGCCGCGAGAACCCGCTGGGCAGCGATGTCGCGCCAGCGGTGACGGCCCCGAGACGGACGAGAAACCGCGATCGTCGCGGTCGCGGTCGCGCAGGAAGCCGGCGCCGGAAAAAGAGCCGAAACCCGAGGTCGAAACCAAGAGCCATACGCCCGCCACCAAGACCCGGAGCGAAAAGGCCGGAAGTGAAATCGCCGCAAGCGAAAAGCCCGCGAGCGAAGCGCCGGCCGAAAAGCCCGCGCCCCGCAGCCGCGGCCGGCGCGACAAGTCCACCGACAAGTCCGGCGTCGTCGGTCTGGGCGACCACCTGCCCCGGTTCATCGCGCTCAGCTTCGACGAGCGCGGCACCACCGGCTGAGGGCGCCGGCGCCGCGCGAACCTGTCAGCCGGCGGTGAGGCGGCTGATGATCACCGTCACCTCGGGCCGCTTGCCGATCTCGGAAACCGCCGTCTGCCGCGCGACCTTGCGCAAGCCCTGTTCGAGCTTGTCGTCATCGGTCAGCGTCGCGTCGCCGGCGCGGCGCATGAACTGGCCGAGATCCGCCTCCATGACATCGACCAGCGGCGCGCGGCTTGCGCCCTCCTCGGCCAGCCCGTGAACCTCGCACCAGGGCTCGCCCAGGGGCTCGTCGTCCTCGTCGATGATGACGTTGACCAGTACATGGCCGTTCAGCGCCATGCGGATGCGGTCGCGCATCACCCCGTCGAGCGCGCCGACCTGCATCCGCCCGTCGAGATAGACCCGGCCGGTTTCCACGTATTCGGCCACCTGTGCGCCCGCCCGGGTGATCGCCACCATGGTGCCGTTGGGCGCCAGGACGCCCCTGCAGCCGTCCTCTCCCGCCAGCTTGACATGCTCACGCAGATGGCGGTGCTCGCCATGCATCGGCACCACCACCCGCGGGCGCACCAGCCGGTGCAGCCGCTGCAGGTCGGGGCGGTTGGCGTGGCCCGAGACGTGATAGCGCCCGGTGTCGTCGTCGATCACGTCGACGCCCTTTTCGCTCATCTGGTTGATGATTCGGATGACGCTGCGCTCGTTGCCGGGGATGGTCTTGGAGGAAAACAGAAAGGTGTCGCCGGGTTTCAGCTCGATGCCGTTGTACTTGCCCTGGGCCAGCTGGGCAGAGGCGGCGCGGCGCTCGCCCCGGCTGCCGGTGACGATCAGCATCAGGTTCTCGCGCGGGATGTCGCGCACCTCCTCCGGCGGGACGGTACCCGGAAAGTCGGTCAGCACGCCGGTCTCGACCGCGGCCTCGATCATCCGCCGCATCGCCCGCCCCATCAGACAGATCGTGCGGCCCGACCGCTGGGCCGCCTCGGCCAGCGTCTTGACCCGCGCGACGTTGCTGGCAAAGGTTGTCGCCACGAACATGCCCCCGGCCCCGGCGATCAGCCCCTCGATCGCGGGTCCAAGGCCTGATTCCGAGCGCCCCTCATGGGGGCTGAAGACATTGGTCGAATCGCAGGTCAGCGCCAGCACGCCGGGCTCGGCCAGCGACGCCCAGAGCGCCTCGTCAAAGGCCTCGCCCACCACCGGGCCGGTATCCATCTTGAAATCGCCCGAATGCACCACCCGGCCGGCGGGGGTGTCGATCACCAGCCCCGAGCTTTCGGGGATCGAGTGCGAGATCGGCACGAATCCCACCTTGAACGGACCCGCCTCTATCGTCTCGGGCCAGGGGCTGGCGGTGATCACCGCCTTTTCCGGTTGGCCCTGCTCGGCCATCCTGGCGCGCGCGAGATGGGCGGTGAAGGCGCGGGCATGGACCGGCACCGGCCCGAGCCGGTCATAAAGATGCGCCAGCGCGCCGACATGGTCCTCATGCGCGTGGGTGATGAAGATCGCCTCGAGCCGGTCGCGCCGCTCGGCCAGCCAGCCGATGTCGGGAAAGATCAGATCGACCCCGGGGCTGGTGTCCATGTCCGAAAATGTCACGCCCAGATCGACCAGGATCAGCCGCTCTTTCCCCGGCGCGCCATATCCGTAGACATAGGCATTCATGCCGATTTCGCCCGCCCCGCCCAATGGCAGGTAGATCAGCCGGTCCGTGCTCATCGCCTCATCCCTTCGTCTTGTTGTGGGCGTGGATCACCGTCAGCCCGTGCATGGTCAGATCGTCCTCGATGATGTCGAAAAGCCGCTCGCCCTGGGCAAAGAGCGGCGCCAGCCCGCCGGTGCCCACGACCCGCATCGGCCGGCCGTATTCCGCGCGGATGCGGTCGCAGATACCCTGCACCAGCCCGATATAGCCCCAGAACACCCCCGACTGCATGCAGTCGAGCGTGTTGGTGCCGATGACGCGGTCGGGCGTCGTGACGTCGATATGGGGCAGCGCCGCGGCCGCCATGTGCAGCGCCTCGAGGCTGAGGTTGACCCCCGGTGCGATCGCGCCGCCGACATAGGCGCCGTCCTGGGCGACCACGTCGAAGGTGGTGGCGGTGCCGAAATCCACCACGATCAGGTCGCCGCCGTGCCGGTCGTGCGCGCCGGCGGTGTTGACCAGCCGGTCGGGGCCGATCTGGGTGCCCTCGTCCACGCGCGGGGCGACCGGCAGGGCGCAGTCGGGCCGGCCCACCACCAGCGGCCGGCAGCCGAAGAAACGGTCGGCGAAGACCCGCAGGTTGAAGACCACCCGCGGCACCGTCGACGAGATGATCACGTCGCTTATACGCGCGTCGATGCCGTAATGCTTCACCAGCGTGGAAAACCAGGTGAAATAGGCGTCCGCCGTGCGCGCGTGATGGGTCGATGTCCGCAACGTGCAGAGAAACCGCGTCCCGTCCCAGATCGCAAAGACGGTGTTGGTGTTGCCGCAATCTATCGCCAGTAGCATGGCCTTGCCCCCGTCAGAAAAAGACCTCGGCGGCCGCGATGGCCCGCCGGGCCCGTGAGGTTCTCAGGACAAGGTTGCCGGCCGCGTCCACGGTCTCGAAGACCCCGGTGACCTCGTCGTGCCCGGTGCGCGCGGTGACGGTCTCGCCCAGCCGTGCCGCCCGGCCGAGCCACGCCTCCCGGATCGGCGCGAAGCCATAAGCGGCGAATTGCGCCTCGAGCCGGGCGAAGGCGGGCGCGAGCAGCGCGAGGAACTCCTCCGGCGCCACCGCCACGCCGGTCTCCGACATCAGCGAGACCGGCCGCAGCGCGCCCGCCTCGACCGCCTCCGGCGCCGGCGCGGCCACGAGGTTCACCCCGAACCCGATGGCGAGCGGCGCCGGCCGGCCCGCCGCCCCCGCGCTTTCCAGCAAGATCCCCGCCACCTTGCCGCCGTTCAAAAGCACGTCGTTGGGCCATTTGAGCGCCAGCCCCTGCGCTCGCCCGGTGGCCGCGACAAAGGCGTCATGGAGCGCCAGCGCGGCTATGAACGACCGCAGCGCGGCGCGGTCGGGGGTGCCGGGGTCCGGCAGTACCAGGTGGCGGCGAAATTGCCCGGCGTATCCGCCCAGGCCCGCCCGCGCCGCCCGCGCCCCGGCGCTCTGGCGACGGGCCAGCACCCATTCGGGGCCCGCGAGCCCGGCGCCGATGCGCAACCCTTCGGCGTTGGTGCTGTCGATTTCCGCCAGCACCCTGCGGCCGTAGCCGGCCGGCCACGCCGCTGCCCGGCGTCTGCCCGGTGGTCTGCCCGGTCGTCTGTCACTCCCGGTTTCATCTTGCCCCAAATACTCCCGCCGGAGGCGGTCCGCCGGCGCGGCCGGATGCGGCGTCAGTTGACAAGAGCCGCCGCCGCGGCCTGGGCCATGCCCTCGACGCCGAACATGTTGACGATGCCGAGAAGCATGATCGCCGCCGAGGCCATCAGGAAACCCCACTGCACCGGCGAACGGTCGGCCTGCAGCGTCTCGCCCTCCTCGCCGAAATACATGTAGTAGACGATGCGCAGATAGTAGAACGCGCCGATCACGCTGGCGACGACCCCGGCCACCGCCAGCCACACCAGCCCGCCCTCATAGGCGGCGCGCAGCACGTAGAGCTTGCCGAAGAAGCCCAGCAGCGGCGGCACCCCGGCAAGGCTGAAGAGCAGCAGCAGCATCGCCATCGCGCGCCCCGGATGGGCCCGGGAATAGAGGTTGAGGCTTCTGATGTCGGTTACCGGCTCGCCGTCGCGCTCCATGCCGAGGATGAAGGCGAAACAGCCCACGTTCATGGTGATGTAGATGGCGATGTAGACCAGCATCGCCTGGACGCCAAAGACCGTGCCCGAGGCCAGCCCCATCAGCGCGTAACCCATGTGCGCGATGGTGGAATAGGCCATCAGCCGTTTGATGTCGCGCTGCCCGATCCCGGCGACGGCGCCGAGGAACATCGACAGCAGCGACAGCACCGCCACCACCTGGGTCCAGTCGCCCACGACGCCGCCGAAGGCATCATAGACCACCCGCGCGAAGAGCCCCAGACCGGCCATCTTGGGCGCGGTGATGAAGAACGCGGTGACCGGCGTCGGGGCGCCCTCGTAGACATCCGGCGTCCACATGTGAAACGGCACCGCCGAGACCTTGAACGCCATCCCCGAGATCATCAGCACCAGCCCGATCAGCAGCCCCACCGGTGCCTGGCCTTCGGCCGAGGCGAGGATGCCGGAAAAGAGCGTCGTGCCGGCAAAGCCGTAGATGAGCGAGGCGCCGTAGAGCAGCAGCCCCGAGCTGAGCGCGCCCAGGACGAAGTACTTGAGCCCGGCCTCGGTCGACTTGATGCTGTCGCGGCGCATCGCAGCGATCACGTAGAGCGCCAGCGACTGCAGCTCGACCCCCATGTAGAGCGACATCAGGTCGCCCGCCGAGACCATCATCATCATCCCCACCGCCGCCAGCGCGATCAGCAGCGGGTACTCGAACCGCAGGATCCGGCGGCGCGACATGTAGTCCTGCCCCATCACCATCACCGCTGCCGCCGCCAGCAGCAGGGTAACCTTGCCGAACCGGGCAAAGCCGTCGTCGATGAACATGCCGCCGAAGGCGGTGCGCGTACCCTCGCCGGTCATGCCGATCCAGACCGCCATCAACGTCATCAGCGCGGCGGTCAGCCAGGTCAGCATCCCCGCCATCCGGTCGCGGCCGGAGAAGACCGTCAGGATCAGCGCGGCCATGGCGTAGACCGAGATCACGATCTCGGGCAGGATTACGTTCAGATCAGCCTGCATCACGCGGCCTCCGTCACTGCGACAGCCCGGCGAGGTCGGCGGCGGCGCCAGCCTCGGCAAGGGCGGTCTGGTAATTGCCGATCAGCGCCTCGACCGAGGGGCCGATGATGTCGGTCACGAGGCTGGGATAGACCCCCAGCAGCAGGGTCATCACCACCAGCGGCGCAAACACCGCGCGCTCGCGCGCGCTCATGTCGGTGATCGACTTGAGGCTTTCCTTGATCAGTTCGCCCAGAACCACCCGGCGATAGAGCCAGAGCGCGTAGCCCGCGCTGAGGATCACGCCGGTGGTGGCCACCAGCGCCACCCAGGTGTTGACCTGGAAGACGCCCATGAGCGTGAGGAACTCGCCGATGAACCCGCTGGTGCCGGGCAGCCCGACATTGGCCATGGTGAAGAGCATGAAGACCAGCGCATAGGCCGGCATCCGGTTCACGAGCCCGCCATAGGCGTCGATTTCACGGGTATGGATGCGGTCGTAGATCACCCCGACGATGAGAAAGAGCGCGCCGGAGATGAAGCCGTGGCTGACCATCTGGAAGATCGCCCCGTCGATGCCCTGCTGGTTGGCGGCGAAGATGCCCATCGTGACGTAACCCATATGGGCCACCGAGGAATAGGCGACGAGCTTTTTCATGTCCTCCTGCGCCAGCGCCACCAGCGAGGTATAGACGATGGCGATCGCCGACATCCACAGGATCAGCGGCGTCATCACCTCCGCGCCCACCGGGAACATCGGCAGGGAGAACCGCAGGAACCCGTAGCCGCCCATCTTGAGCAGGATCGCCGCCAGCACCACCGAGCCGCCGGTGGGCGCCTGCACATGCGCGTCGGGCAGCCAGGTATGCACCGGCCACATCGGCATCTTGACCGCGAAGGAGGCGAAGAAGGCGATGAACATCAGCGTCTGCATCCCGCCGACGATGTGCAGCCCGAGGATCGAGAAGGTCTCGAACTGGAATTCGTGGGTCAGCAGCGTCGGGATGTCGGTGGTGCCGGCCTCGGCGAACATCGCCACCATCGCCACCAGCATCAGCACCGAACCGAGGAAGGTGTAGAGAAAGAACTTGAACGCCGCGTAGATGCGCTCCTTGCCGCCCCAGATGCCGATGATCAGGAACATCGGGATGAGCCCGCCCTCGAAGAAGAGGTAGAAGAGGATCAGGTCGAGCGCCACGAACACGCCCAGCATCAGCGTCTCGAGCACCAGAAACGCGATCATGTAATCCTTGACCCGCGCGGTGACGTTCCACGACGCCAGGATGGTGAGCGGCATCATGAAGGTGGTGAGCATCACGAACAGCACCGAGATGCCGTCGACCCCGACCTTGTACTTGAGCCCCAGCAGCCACTGGCGTTCCTCGACGAACTGGAACCCGGTGTTGGAGGGATCGAAGTCGAAGAGGATGAAGAGCGACACCAGGAAGGTGAGCGTCGTCGCGATCAGCGCCACCCATTTGGCGTTGCGCTGCGCCGCCTCGTCCTCGCCACGAAGGAAGATCGCGAGGATCGCCGCCGCGATGGCGGGGATGAACGTGGTGATGGAAAGCAGGTTGTCCATTATTCGGCCCCCCCGTAAAGACCACCCACGTCACCAGCACCGCGATGCCCAGCACCATCGCCAGCGCGTAGGTAAAGAGGTACCCCGATTGCGCCCGCCCCGAGAGGCGGGTGAAGAAGGGGATCGCCCCCATCGCCACGCCGTTGAGAAAGCCGTCGATCACCCCGAGATCGCCGCCGCGCCACAGAAACCGCGCCAGCCGCTTGGTCGGATTGACGACAACCGCGTCGTAAATCTCGTCGATATACCACTTGTTGAGCAGGAAGAGGTAGAGCGGCCGCTGGCTTTGGGCGACGCGCGCCGGCATCGAGGGATCGACGATGTAGAACCAGACCGCCACGCCAAGCCCCAGCAGCATCGCCAGGAACGGGCTGGCCTTGACCCAGACCGGAGCGTGGTGGGCCTCGTCCATGACATGGTTGTCGGGGGCCATGAAGATGGCGCCCTGCGGCGCACCCGCCGCCTCGGCGTGACCGACAGTCGCCGCCGCGCCCTCGCCGGCCTCGGCCGTGGCCGCCTCGGCGTGGGCGGCGATGCCGAAGAACCGGTTCACCCGGTCGTGATCGCCGAAGAAGCTGCCGTACCACACCATCCCCGACAGCACCGCGCCCACGGCCAGCGCGACCAGCGGCACCAGCATCACGTTAGGGCTTTCCTTGGCGTGCTCGTGCGCGTGGCGATCGCCTCGCGGGCTTCCCCAGAAGGTCATGAACATCAGCCGCCAGCTGTAGAAGCTGGTGAAGAGCGCCGCGATCACCAGCGCCCAGAAGGCGCCGCCGCCCGCGGTGCCGGCCCAGGCGCTCTCGATGATGGCGTCCTTGGAGAGGAACCCGGCAAAGCCGATCTGCGTGAGCGGAATACCCACCCCGGTGATCGCCAGGGTGCCGATCATCATCGTCCAGAAGGTCACCGGCATCTTCTTTCGCAGCCCGCCATAGTTGCGCATGTCCTGCTCGTGATGCATCGCGGTGATGACCGAGCCCGAACCGAGGAAGAGAAGCGCCTTGAAGAAGGCATGCGTCAGCAGGTGGAACATCGCCACCGAGTAGACGCCCACGCCGGCGGCCACGAACATGTAGCCCAGCTGGCTGCAGGTCGAATAGGCCACCACGCGCTTGATGTCGTTCTGCACCAGGCCCACCGTGGCGGCGAAGAAGGCGGTGAGCGCGCCGATGAAGACCACGAACATCTTGGCCTCGGGCGCGAACTCGAAGATCGGCGACATCCGGCACACCAGGAACACCCCGGCGGTCACCATGGTCGCGGCGTGAATGAGCGCCGACACCGGGGTCGGGCCCTCCATCGCGTCGGGCAGCCAGGTGTGCAGGATGAACTGCGCCGACTTGCCCATCGCGCCGACAAAGAGCAGGAAGGCCACCAGGTTGGCGGCGTTCCACTCGGTCCACAAGAACGTCATCTGCGTTTCGGCCAGCTTGGGAGCGGCGGCGAAGATATCGTCGAACCGCAGCGAGTCGACCAGGAAATAGAGCGCGAATATCCCCAGAAGAAAGCCGAAATCGCCCACCCGGTTGACCACGAAGGCCTTGATCGCGGCGGCGTTGGCGGATGGTTTTCGGTAGTAGAAGCCGATCAGCAGATACGAGGCGAGGCCCACCCCCTCCCAGCCGAAGAAGAGCTGCATGATGTTGTCGGCGGTCACCAGCATCAGCATGGTGAAGGTGAAGAACGAGAGATACGCGAAGAAGCGCGGCCGGTAGCTCTCGGTCTCGCTGAAATTCTCGTCGTGGGCCATGTAGCCCATCGAATAGAGGTGGACCAGCGCCGAGACCGTGGTCACCACGATCAGCATGATCGCGGTCAGCCGGTCGAGCCGGATCGCCCAGGCGGTGTCGAGCGTACCCGACTGGATCCAGTCGAGGATATGCACCTGGTGCATCTGCCCGTCATGGCCCAGGAACACCACCCAGCTGAGCAGGCACGAGAGGAACAGCAGACCCGTGGTCAGCCACTGCGCGCCCCTGTCGCCGATGATGCGCCAGCCGAACCCGGCGATGATGGCGCCGATGAGTGGCGCGAAGAGAATGATGCTCGTCATGTCCTCAACCCTTCATCACGTTGACGTCTTCGACGTCGATGGTGCCCCGGTTGCGGAAGAAACAGACTAGGATCGCCAGGCCGATGGCGGCCTCGGCCGCGGCCACGGTCAGCACGAAAAGGGTAAAGACCTGCCCCACCAGATCGCCGAGATGGGCCGAGAACGCCACCAGGTTGATGTTGACCGACAACAGCATCAGCTCGATCGACATCAGCAGGATGATCACGTTCTTGCGGTTCAGGAAGAGCCCGAAGATGCCGATGACGAACAGCGCCGCCGCCACCGTCAGGTAATGTTCCAGTCCTATCATGCGTCCGTCCCTCCGGGTTTGACCCGTCGTCTCTTTTGCGTCGTGCGCCCCGGACCTGATCCGGGGCCTCTTTTCGTCATGCTCCCGGCGCGTCCCGGCCGGAAGGTCCCGGGTCAGGCCCGGGACGGGCGGGGCCGCGCCACGGCCCCTGTTACTTTTCCGTCGCCTCAGCCTCCGAGGCCCCGGCCAGTATCGCTCACAGCCCCTGCCCCGGCTTGACGTCGCGCAGCTCCATCGCCGTGCCCGGGTCGCGGTACATCTGCGCCAGCACGTCCTGGCGCTTGATGTTCTCGCGGTGCCGCAGCGTCAGCACGATCGCCCCGATCATCGCCACCAGCAGGATCAGCCCGGCCAGCTGGAAGAGCAGGAAGTACTGGTCATAGAGGATCAGCCCCAGCGCGGCGGTGTTCTCGATCCCGTCGGGCGTCGGCGCGGCGCGCGCGGCGCCGGCCCCGTCGGATATCTGCCAGTCGCCGAAGACGATGCCGAGCTGCATCAGCAGGATCAGCCCGATCAGCAGCGCCAGCGGCATGTATCTGGCCATCTCGGCCTTGAGCGCGGCGAAATCCACGTCGAGCATCATCACCACGAAGAGAAACAGCACCGCCACCGCCCCGACATAGACGATCAGCAGCAGCATCGCCAGGAACTCGGCCCCCAGCAGCACGAAGAGCCCCGCCGAGGAGGCGAAGGTGAGGATGAGCCACAGGACCGAATGCACCGGGTGGCGGCTGATGACGGTGAAGAGCCCGCCGACGAGCGCGGTCATGGCAAAGAGGTAGAACGAGAGCGCGGCGATGGTCATGATTGGTCTTCCCTTCCTGTTCCTCGTCCAGCACCTCGCGGGCGAAATCCATCGCCCGGGTCATCGACGGGATGCCGGCAAAGACCGCCATCTGCGCGATGGTCTCGGCGATCTCGTCGCGGGTGGCGCCGGCCTCGCGCGCGTGGCGCACGGTCATGCGGATCTGGGTGTCGCTCTGCGCCCCCAGCATGGTCAGCCCGGCGAGCGTCAGCAAGAGCCGGGTCTTGGCGTCCAGCCCTCGCCGCTGATCCCGCGGCCGAACGACATTTCCATCAGCTCTTTCGGCATGGTCGGCCACAGCTTCTCGAACCCCTTGGGCGAAAAGCTCTCGAGCGCGGGGTTGAAGGCACGCGCCATTTCCTGCGCCTGGGCCATCATGGCCTCGAAGGGGTTCTTGGCATCGCTCATCGGTAGGGTGCGTCCAGTTCCTGGTTGCGGGCGATCTCGACCTCCCAGCGTTCGCCGTTGTCGAGAAGCTTCGCCTTGTCGTAGAAAAGCTCCTCGCGGGTCTCGGTGGCGAACTCGAAATTGGGGCCCTCGACGATGGCGTCGACCGGGCACGCCTCCTGGCAGAAGCCGCAATAGATGCACTTGGTCATGTCGATGTCGTAGCGCGTGGTGCGGCGCGAGCCGTCGTCGCGCGGCTCGGCGTCGATGGTGATCGCCTGCGCCGGGCAAATCGCCTCGCAAAGCTTGCACGCGATACAGCGCTCTTCGCCGTTGGGGTAGCGCCGGAGCGCGTGCTCGCCGCGAAAGCGCGGGCTGAGATAGCCCTTTTCATGCGGGTAGTTGAGCGTCGCCTTGGGGGCGAAGAAGTACTTCAACCCGACCCTGAAGCCGAGGATCCAGTCGCCCAGCAGGAAGTACCAGCCCGCGCGCCGATAGTCGATCTGCGTCATCTCTCAGCCCCCCATCGCCCAGCGCGCCCAGAAGCCGCCGAACACCTCGAATTTCGCCAGGAACGCCACGATCACCACCCAGCCGAGCGACAGCGGCAGGAACACCTTCCAGCCGATCCGCATCAGTTGGTCGTAGCGATAACGCGGGGTGATCGCCTTGACCATCGCGAAGAGGAAGAAGAAGAACGCCATCTTGCCGATCATCCACAGCACCCCGTCGGGCAGGCCCGGGATCGGGCTCAGCCAGCCGCCGAAGAACAGAAGCGAGGTGAGCGCGCACATCAGGAAGATGGCGATGTATTCGCCGGCCATGAAGAGCAGGAAGGGCGTGGCGGAATATTCCACCTGATAGCCCGCCACCAGTTCCGATTCGGCCTCGGGCAGATCGAACGGCGGGCGGTTGGTCTCGGCCAGCGCCGAGATGAAGAAGAGAAACACCATCGGCAGATGCGGCAGCCAGTACCAGCCGAAAAAGCCGTAGCCGGTGTCCTGCGCCGCGACGATGGCGGAAAAGTTCAGGCTGCCGGAGGAGATCACCACGCCGATGATGATCAGCCCGATCGACACCTCGTAGGAAATCATCTGCGCCGCCGACCGGAGCGAGCCGAGAAACGCGTATTTCGAGTTCGACGCCCAGCCGCCCATGATCACGCCGTAGATCTCGAGCGAGGAGACCGCGAAGACAAACAGGATGGCGACGTTCATGTCCGAGAGCACCCAGCCCTCGTTGAGCGGGATCACCGCCCAGGCGAGGATCGCCAGCACGAAGCTGGTCAACGGCGCCAGCAGGAACACCGCGCGGTCGGCGCCGGCCGGCACCACCACCTCTTTCACCACGTATTTCAGCGCATCCGCCACCGATTGCAGGATGCCGTAGGTGCCCACCACGTTGGGCCCCCGCCGCATCTGCACCGCCGCCCAGATCTTGCGGTCGCCGTAGACCAGAAACAGCAGCGAGATCATCACGAAGCCGACGATCGCCGGGCACTGGGCGAAGATGATCACCGCGATCCCGAGCGGGGTTGCAAAGAAGTCAGCCATCAGGTCCTCACACCATCGGTATTCCGTTTTCGGCGCAGTCGGCGGCCACCACCTCGGCGTCGATCTTCGTCAGCCCCCTCGGGCAGCGCCGGCGAGACGGTATAAACCGCATCCCCGCGCCAGATGCCACCCTCTTCGGCCACATTCGTGCGCAGATGCCGCGCGAAACCGAAGCCGCGGATCAGCGCATACTGCGCCGCCGCGCATTCGGCATAGCGTTCCACGTCGCCGCTGTCGCGGGCGCCGGCCATCTCGACATGGAAACGCACCAGATCGCCGTCGAGCAGCCGGGTTTCGATGCCCCGGTAATCGGGGGCAAAGCGGGTCACGTCGCGCCCTTCGGACGCGGTGCAGCCCGACACCGCCCCGGCAAGGCAGATTGCGGCCGGCGATATGAGCGCGGCGCGCAGCATCATTCCGCGGCGAGCCTTTGTTCGCGCCGCGCGCGGGCGTTGGCGGAAAGCTCGGCCATCAGCTCGCTGGCGCGCGCGATTGGATTGGTCAGGTAGAAATCAGCAATCGCCGCGCGCAGTTGCCCCGCGCCCAGTTCGACCTCGTCGACCGGGGCCCAGGCGTTTTCGGGCACGCTGTCGATCTCGCCCAGATGCGGCACTTCCGCGACCAGCGCCTGCCGCAATTGCGCCAGGCTGTCCCAGGGCAGGACGCTGCCCATCTCGCCCGAAAGCGCGCGCAGGATCGCCCAGTTCTCCTTGGCCTCGCCCGGCGGGTGGCCGGCGCGCAGCGCCAGTTGCGGACGGCCCTCGGTATTGACGAAGAGCCCCTGCTCCTCGGTCCAGGCGGCGGCCGGCAGGATCACGTCGGCACGGTGCGCGCCGCGGTCGCCATGGCTGCCCTGGTAGATCACGAACGGGCCGCCGGCGCCGTCGCGCGCGATCTCGATCTCGTCGGCGCCGAGATTGTAGATCACGTCCGCCCCCTCCAGCGCCGCACTGACGCCGCCCTCGCAGGTGGCGTCCACATCCATCGCGCCGACACGGGCGGCGGCGGTGTGCAGGACCAGCATCTTTCCCCCGACCTTGTCGGTGAGGCGCATCGCGAGGCTCAGCGCCGCGGCGCCGTTCTCGCCCAGGAGCGCGCCCTGACCGACGATGACGAGGCTCGCCTCGGCCGGCTGGGCATCCTCCAGCATCCGCAGCGCGAACTTGTTGCGCGCCCCCAGTTCGGTGGCGCCGAAGGTCAGCTCGGCGGGCTGGCCGGCATGCACCACCTCGGCGCCCTTGAGCCACGCCTTGCGGATACGTGCCCCCAGCACCGGCGCCTCGGCGCCGGGATCGGTGCCGATCAGGTAGATCTTGCGCGCGGTGTCGATCTCTTCGATGCGGGCGTTGCCGACATAGGCCGAGCGGTTGCCGGCGGGCAGATGCGCGCCGTCGGTGCGGCATTCCACGCGCCCGCCCGCGCCCTCGATCAGCCGCTTGAGCGAATAGGCCGCCTCGACCGGGGCGAGATCGCCGATGAGGCCGGCAAGGCCCTTCGCGCCCTTGATCGCCCTGGCCGCCGCCGCCAGCGCCTCGGGCCAGGTGGCGGGCCTGAGCTTGCCCTCCTCGCGCAGATAGGGCCGGTCCAGCCGCTGCCGGCGCAGCCCGTCCCAGACGAAACGGGTCTTGTCGGAAATCCATTCCTCGTTCACGCCGTCATGGTTGCGCGGCAGGATGCGCATCACTTCGCGGCCCTTGGTATCGACCCGGATCGACGAGCCGAGCGCATCCATCACGTCGATGGTCTCGGTCTTGGTCAGCTCCCACGGCCGGGCGGTAAAGGCGTAGGGCTTGTTGGTCAGCGCCCCCACCGGGCAGAGGTCGATGACGTTGCCCTGCAGGTTCGACGCCATGCTCGCGCGCAGCGCCGCCGAGACCGAGGTCTCGGGATCGGCGCCCTCGATGGCCAGCATCTCGTTGTCGTAGGTGGTCACGCGGGTGTCCTCGCCGCGCCCCAGCGTGCCCCACTGCTCCATCCCCGCCACCTCGGTGGTGAAGCGGATGCAGCGGGTGCAGTAGATGCAGCGCGTCATGTATGTCGCGACCAGCGGCCCGATCGACAGGTCCGGCAGCGCGCGCTTGGGCTCGCGGTAGCGCGAGAAATCGACGCCATAGGCGATGGACTGGTCCTGCAGGTCGCACTCGCCGCCCTGGTCGCAGATCGGGCAGTCGAGCGGGTGGTTGATGAGCAGGAACTCCATCACCCCCTCGCGTGCCTTCCTGACCATCGGCGAGTTGGTGCGCACCTGCGGCGGCTGGCCCTCGGGGCCGGGGCGCAGGTCGCGCACCTGCATCGCGCAGGACGCGGCGGGCTTGGGCGGCCCGCCGACGATCTCGACCAGGCACATCCGGCAGTTGCCGGCGATCGACAGCCGTTCGTGATAGCAAAAGCGCGGGATCTCGACCCCCGCCTGTTCGCAGGCCCGGATGAGGGTCATCGCCCCCTCGGCCTCGATCTCGTTGCCGTCGATGATGATTTTGCGCAGGTCAGACATCGGTTCTCACTTTGCTCTCAGTAAACGGCCAATCCGGCTGCCCTGGGCGATTTCCGCCCGGCCCAGCTTGCACAGGCTGGCCGGATCCGAGGTTGCTCGCGCCCCCGGCCTCGAAATAGGCGTTGCGGCGCTCGCGCATCTTCGCCTTTTCGGCGTCGTCATCGATGTAGGCGTCGACCTCGGCCTCGCTGTAGCCGCGCTCGCGGGCCATTGCCTTGAGGTCGTCGGCATATCTTTGCGCCCGAAAGAAGCGCGCGCCGATATTGCCGCATTCGCGCTGGATCTTCTCGGCCACCGCGATATCGAGAAGGCCGGTATTGATGTCGGCCTCCGCTCGCAGCCCGGCCCCGGCGCTGGCACCGGCGGCGCCACCCGAGATCGCCGGGCAGAGGATCAGCGCGCTCAGCGACGGCACGGATCTGTGCATCGGGCGGGCCACGGGGCTGGTCATGGATCGGATCGTCGGACGTGTCATGGGCGTTCTCCTTTTACGGCGAACGGAGCACCCGCCGGTCCGGCGGGCCCCCGCGGGGCCGACAGGAGAAAAGACGCGCGTGCTATGCAATAACATGCGCGACTTGCCGCCGATATGAAAAAGACCGTCACCACAGCACGCATTTTCCCGAGAGCGTGAAGCCGCTGCCCGTGAGCGCCGCGGCGGATGCATCCGGCCCGACCGTCCAGGCGATTTCCGAGGTGCCGAAGTTCGTCAGGCAGTATTTCTTGCCGGCGTGGCGGCCGGCCTCACGGGCACCGGCGAGCCCCTGATCGGCACGCCGGACGGAGACGGTAAAGAGCGTGCGGTCGGACTTGTCGGCGGCACGCGCCTTGGTCGGATAATAGGCGCCGTTGAAAAGCACCCGGTCGGACTTCTTGGTACAGCCGGATACGGCCGGGGGCAAGGCCCACGGCCGCGACCAGCACCGCGCCCCTTCGCCAGTATCTGCACATGCCGCTCATCCGCCCCCCACTTTGCTCACTCCCCGCGCGCGCAGAGCACTTCGTAACGCCCCGCGCCGGCCTCGACACCGATCATCAGCGAGACCAGCACCGTCCTTGTGCCGCAGGCCGCCTGTTCGGCAAAGGCCACATACTCGCCGAGGTCGCCCGCGCCGATCGCCGCGCCGTCGCGCCGGCGCATCGTGACATGGACCTGCTCGCCGGCGATGGTGGCGCCCTCCTTCGAGGTCATCGACACCGCCCGGCGTGTCAGTTCGGCCTCGAGATTGGCCGATTGCAGCGTCTCGGCGCCGGCCGTCGATACCGACATGCCCGCGCCCAGCACCGCCGCCGTCATCGTCATCGTCAGAACCTTCATCCCGTCGCCCTTCCTGTCGCCGCCGTTTTCCCGGCCCCTCGTCGCGCATCTGGCGCCGCGTTGCAAGCGTCGCGTGATGCCGGTCCGCGCGCGAGGATGCGCCGTTATGCCGCTTCGCCGGCGCGCTCAGACCACCCGCGAATGCACCGGCGCCCGCGGGACACTCTTTTCGATCACCACCAGCGGATCGTGTACGTGCACGCCGCTCACGGCCCCCTCCATCTCGGGCCGGTTGAGCCCCTTGTGGTGGTAGCGGCGGTGCATGTCGTCGATGATCGCGCGCACGCTGTTGAAAAAGTTTCCCGGCGCGTCGATGCCGCCCTCGAAGCCCTTCCAGTAGGCGGCGTGCAGATCCTCGATCATGTAGGTGCCGCCGTCCGCGAGGCGCGGATAGAGCACACGCAGCGATGCCTCGATGTGGCTCATGCGGTGGCTGCCGTCGTCGAGCACCACATCGACGCCGCCCATCTCGTCGACCACCCGGGCCAGGAAATCCGGATCGTCCTGCGAGCCGATCCGCACCTGCCCGAAGAGCCCGTCGAACGCGGCACAGCCCTTGCGGATGTCGATACCGAAGAGCACCGCCTCGTCACCCAGGAACCGCCGCCACATCTGCAGGCTGCCGCCCTTGGCGACGCCGATTTCCAGAAACCGCACGCCGGTGCCCCGGTAACGCGCCAGGTAACGGTCATAGAGCGGGATGTAGTGATGCCACTTGTGCACCTCGAAATCGCGGTTGCTGGCATAGATCTCGGCCAGTTCGCCATCGAAGCCGTAGCGCTCCAGTATATCGGCGGCGACATCGCCGCCTTCGAAGGCGTATTTCCTGATCATGCCGCGCCCTCCGGCGGGTCGGCCTTACCCACCTGCGAATGAACCGGCGGCCAGACCGGCGCCTTTTCGAACACGGTGATCGGATCATGCACGTGCACCGCCGAAATCGCATCGCCCACGCCCGGCCGGCTGACGCCGCGGGTGTGGTACCAGCGATGCATGTCGTCAAAGATGTGGCCGAGGTTATGAAAGAAATTCGCCCGAGTGCCATACCCGCCCTTGTAGGTCGGCCAGTAGGCGGTGTGCAGATCCTCGATCATGTAAAGGCCGTCCCGCGCCAGCAGCGGAAACAGGATGTCGAGCGTCCGGCGGACATGCGGCATCATGTGGCTGCCATCATCCAGCACGATATCGACGCCGCCCATCTCCTCGACGACGGCGCCGAGAAACCCGGCATCGTCCTGCGATCCGATCCGGACCTGTCCCGCCTCGCCGTCGAAACGGGCGCAGTCGGGGTCGATGTCGATGCCGTAGATCACCGCCTCGGGCCCGAAATATTCACGCCACATCCGCATCGAGCCGCCCTTCGACACGCCGATTTCCAGAAACCGGACCCCGGTGCCGCGAAAGCGGCTGAAATAGCGGTCGTAAATGGGGATGTAGTGATGCCATTTATGCACCATCGCCCCCGACGTGCCGGTGAATATCCGCAGCAGATCGCCGTCGTAGCCATATTTCTCGCGAATATCGCCGGCAACGTCCGGCCCCTTGTAGAAGAAGTCCCAGACGCCGGGCTGACCGCCCCCGCCGCGCCGGGCGGGGTCTTGCGGCCAAAAAGCTTCACTCCGCCGCCACGGCACTGACGCGGCCGGATTTCTGCGCCCTGATGCGGTCCTCGATCTCGTCGCGGAAGTTGCGGATGAGCCCCTGCACCGGCCACGCCGCGGCGTCGCCCAGCGCGCAGATGGTGTGGCCCTCGACCTGCTTGGAGACGTCGTAGAGCATGTCGATCTCCTCGATCTCGGCCTCGCCGCGAATGAGCCGGTCCATCACCCGCATCATCCAGCCGGTGCCCTCGCGGCAGGGCGTGCACTGGCCGCAGCTTTCGTGCTTGTAGAACTTGGAAAGCCGCCAGATCGCCTTGATGATGTCGGTGGACTGATCCATCACGATCACGGCGGCGGTGCCGAGCGACGAGTTGACCTCGCGCAGCGCGTCGAAATCCATGATCGCCCCGCGCATGTCCTCGCCGCGCACGCAGGGCACCGACGAGCCGCCGGGGATCACCGCCTTGAGGTTCTTCCAGCCGCCGCGGATGCCGCCGCAATGCTTTTCGATCAGTTCCTCGAAGGGGATCGACATTGCGTCCTCGACCACGCAGGGATTGTTGACGTGGCCCGAAATCGCGTAGATTTTGGTGCCGGCGTTGTTGGGCCGCCCGAAACCCGCGAACCAGTCGGCCCCCGCGGCGCAGGATGGTCGGCGTCACGGCGATCGATTCGACGTTGTTGACGGTGGTGGGGCAGCCGTAGAGCCCCGCCCCGGCGGGAAACGGCGGCTTCATCCGCGGCATCCCCTTCTTGCCCTCGAGGCTTTCCAGCAGCGCGGTTTCCTCGCCGCAGATATAGGCGCCGGCGCCATGCGCCAGGTAGAGGTCGAAATCATAGCCCGTCCCGCAGGCGTTGCGGCCGATGAGGCCCGCATCATAGGCCTCGTCGACGGCCATCTGCAGCGCCTCGCGCTCGCGGATGTATTCGCCGCGAAGATAGATGTAGGCGGCATGCGCCCCCATCGCGAAGGCCGCGATCAGACTGCCCTCGACCAGCGTGTGCGGGTCGTGGCGCATGATCTCGCGGTCCTTGCAGGTGCCGGGCTCGGATTCGTCGGCATTGACCACCAGATAGGCCGGCCGGCCGTCGCTCTCCTTGGGCATGAACGACCATTTGAGCCCGGTCGGGAAGCCCGCGCCGCCGCGTCCCCGCAGCCCCGACGCCTTGACCTGCTCGACGATCCAGTCGCGCCCGTTCTGCAAGAGCCGGGCGGTGCCGTCCCAGTGCCCGCGCGCCCGCGCGCCCTTGAGCGTGCGGTCGTGCATCCCGTAGAGATTGGTGAAGATACGGTCCTGATCCGTCAGCATGCCGCTACCCCTGATTGTCCTGGCGTGCCCGCCAGTATTGAAAGATGAGCCAAAAGGCAAAGACGAAACCCGCCAGCGCCATGAGGTCGAAGACGAGCCGCAGCCCCTGGCCGAAGCCCTCCTTGTCGGCGATGAGCGTGAGAAGCGCCCACAAGAGCCCGGTGCCGGCGATCGCCAGCGCCGCCTGACGCCCCTTGCGGGCGGCCTTGTCGTCTTTCCTCATCGGTCCCGCTCATTCGTATACACCGCCATCCTCGACCCGGCGGGAAAACTCGGTCTGCCCGCCCGCGGCGAGCGTGCTGGCCTGCGCGACCCATTCGTCGCGGCTGACCCGGCCCCTGAAGCCCTTGAGGTTCTGATCGACCCAGGCAACCTCGTCCGGCCCCCAGGCGGCGATCTGGTCGAAGTGAAAATATCCCATCGAATTCAAGAGCTTCTCCAGCTTGGGGCCGACGCCCTTGATCTGCTTGAGGTCGTCCGGAACCCCGCCGCGCGGTTCGGCCAGGCCCTCGGGCCGGCGCTCTCCGGCGGGGGCGGCGGCGGGCGCGGCAGGCGTGGCCGGTGTCGCTACCATGGCCGCGGGCTTTGGGCCGCCCCGATAGACCCACGTCCCCTTGCGCGCGGCCAGTTCGGTCTCGCCCGGCAACTGGATGCCGGATTTCACCGCGGACGCCGCCGCATGGCCGCCCTCGGGCTCGGGTTCGGACGGGGCCGGCGGCACCGCATCGGGTTTCGGCGCGACGGCCGGCGCGGGGGCGAGGGTTTTTTCTCGCGGCGTCGGCGCGGCCTCCGCCCGGGCGGTACACAAGACCCGGGTCAGGACGAAATAGAGCATGACGCCCAGCGCCACCCCCGCCAGCACCGCCGCGAGCGTGCCGATGGCGCCATGGGTGGCGAGAATGACGATCAGCCCGATCACCGCCGCAATCGAGCAGCAGACGATTTCGCACAGGCTCCAGTTCGATGAATTCGGCATCAGGTGACCTCCCGGTTGTCCGGCGTGCCGGCCCTAGTAGACGTCCCCCTTCTTAACACGTTCGGAGAAGTCGGTCGCCCCGCCCGTCGCCAGCACCCGCGCCTGTGTCACCCAATCGTCGCGACTGACCCGGCCCTTGAAGCCCTTGAGGTTCTGGTCGACCCAGGCAACCTCCGCCTCGGTCCACGCGGCGATCTGGTCGAAATGGAAAAACCCCATCGAATTCAATAGTTTCTCAAGCTTGGGACCAACGCCCCTGATCTGCTTGAGATCGTCCGCCCCGCCCTCGCGCGCGGCCTCGAGCGCCGGCGGGCGGCTGCCCGCCCCCGCGTCCTGCCCGCCGCTTTCCGGCGCCGGCTCCGGCGCCGGCGCAGGGGCGGCCCCGGCTTGCGGCTCCGGTGCCGGCGCGGGGTCGGGCACCGCGTCGGGGTCGGGCGCCCTGAACGCCGCGGGGGCGTGGTTCGCGCCCTTGTCGCGCCAGGGCGTGATCAGCGGCACCTCGGTGCCGTCGATGCGCCGGATCGTGTCGCCCAGCTCGGTGGCCAGCGCGACGCTGGCGTTGTAGCGCGTGCGCCCGCTCTCGAAGTCCTTGAGCGCGGTCAGCCCGGCTTTCGGTTCCGACGCGTAGCGGCCGTTCTGCGGCCCCGGCACCGGCACCTTGCCGGCGGCCAGCTCGTCGATGATCTCGGCCAGCCGCGCGGCGGTCAGGTCCTCGTAATAGTCCTTGCCGATCTGCGCCATCGGCGCGTTGGCGCAGGCGCCGAGGCACTCGACCTCTTCCCAGCTGAACTTGCCGTCGGCGCTCAGCTCGTGCGGGTTGGGGGCGATCTTCTCGCGGCAGACGCCAATCAGATCCTCGGCCCCGCAGATCATGCAGGACGTGGTGCCGCAAATCTGGATATTCGCAATTGATCCAACTGGTTGCAGGTGGAACATGAAGTAGAACGTGGCGACTTCGAGCGCCCGGATGCGGGCCATCCCCAGCATGTCGGCGACATGCTCGATCGCCGGGCGCGAGAGCCAGCCCTCCTGCTCCTGCGCGCGCCACAAGAGCGCGATGACCGCGCTCGCCTCGCGGCCCTCGGGGTACTTGGTGATCTGCGCCTCGGCCCGGGCCAGGTTGGCGGGGGGTGAAGGCAAAGCTCTCGGGCTGGTCTTGGTGAAGGCGTCTCAGCATGGCTCAGGCACAGGCTCCCGTCGTCAGTTTCACGCCGCCATCGGGCAGGTTCACGGCCCTCTCGGTGGCGACAAGATAGGTGGTGATGTCGAGCGCCTGCTGCCGCGTCAGCCCGGCCTGCAGCTCGACCGGCAGATAGTCGGTGTCGAATTTCATCACGCAGCCGATGGTGGCGGCGGCGGCGACATAATCGGCGACCATGTCCTCGTTCACGCCCTCGGGCGCGCCGCCGCAGGCGGCAAGCGCCAGCAGCGCCAGCCCGGCGCCGGCAACGATGGTCGGCCGCCGCCGCATCAGCGGTCGATCTCCCCGAACACCACATCCATGGTGCCGATGATCGCCGCCACATCGGCCAGCTGGTGGCCGCCGGCGATGAAATCCATCGCCTGCAGGTGCAGGAAACCCGGCGCGCGCAGCTTGGCGCGGTAGGGCTTGTTGGTGCCGTCGGCCACGAGATAGACGCCGAACTCGCCCTTGGGCGCCTCGACCGCGGCATAGACCTCGCCCTCGGGGACGTGAAAGCCCTCGGTGTAGAGCTTGAAGTGGTGGATCAGCGCCTCCATCGAGGTCTTCATCTCACCGCGCCTGGGCGGGGCGATCTTGCCCCGCGCGAGGATGTCGCCCTGCCCCTCGGGCGCGCGCAGCTTGTCGATGCACTGCTGCATGATCTTCACCGACTGGATCATCTCTTCCATCCGCACGAGGTAGCGGTCGAAGCAGTCGCCGTTCTTGCCCACGGGAATCTGGAATTCCATCTCGTCGTAGCATTCATAGGGCTGGGCGCGGCGCAGATCCCAAGCCAGCCCCGATCCGCGCACCATCACGCCCGAAAACCCCCAGTCGAGGATGTCCTGCTCGCTGACCACGCCGATGTCGCAGTTGCGCTGCTTGAAGACGCGGTTTTCGGTCAGCAGCATGTGTATGTCGTCGACCACCCTGGGGAAGCTGTGCGTCCACGCCTCGATGTCGTCGATCAGCTCGGGCGGCAGGTCCTGATGCACCCCGCCGGGGCGGAAATAGGCGGCATGAAGGCGCGCCCCGCAGGCGCGCTCGTAGAAGATCATCAGCTTTTCGCGCTCTTCGAACCCCCCACAGCGGCGGCGTCAGCGCGCCCACGTCCATCGCCTGCGTGGTGACGTTGAGCAGATGGCTCAGGATGCGCCCGATCTCGGAATAGAGCACCCGGATCAGCTGTGCCCGGCGCGGCACCTCGACCCCGCAGAGCCGTTCGATCGCCAGACACCGGGCGTGTTCCTGGTTCATCGGCGCGACATAGTCGAGCCGGTCGAGATAGGGCAGGTTCTGCAGGTAGGTGCGGCTTTCCATCAGCTTCTCGGTGCCGCGGTGCAGGAGCCCGATATGCGGGTCGGCGCGCTCGACGATCTCGCCGTTAAGCTCGAGAACCAGACGCAAAACCCCATGCGCCGCCGGGTGTTGCGGGCCGAAGTTGATGTTGAAGTTGCGGATCCGCTGCTCGCCGGTCAGCGCGTCCTCGAAACCCTTGGAGCCGTCCATCATTGCCGGCCCTTCTCGATAAAGTCCTTCACCGCAATCAGCCACAGCAGGACCACCGCGCCGAGCGGGATGATCGCCGCCGCCGCCGCCCAGCTGGGCAGGCCGAAACGCGGCAGGATGCGCCAGAAGGGGATCACCAGGATCACCCCCAAAAGCAGGAACATCGGAAAGCTGATGCTTCCCATGCCGTATTGAAAGATGCTCATCGGCGGCCTCCTTGTCGCCCCGGCCCAAAGGCCATGATATAGAGCAGGACGAGCGCGCAGAGCGGAAAGATGGCGATCAGCGCCCATTCCCGGCTCATCCCGTAATCCGGCAGGAGCCTCCAGAACGGCACCACGAACGCCACCGAGAGGAGAATGAGCCAGATCATGCCTTCGCCCCCG
Source organism: Roseovarius sp. (assembly GCA_027493545.1). GTDB lineage: Bacteria > Pseudomonadota > Alphaproteobacteria > Rhodobacterales > Rhodobacteraceae > Roseovarius. The sequence continues at coordinate 867,649 of JAOSKR010000002.1, forward strand.
CCTCACGCACGTCCCTTGACCGGCTACTTCGCCGGATCCCGCTTTTCGTCCCCCGGCAGGATGTATTCCGCACCCTCCCATGGCGACATGAAATCGAACTGCCGGTATTCCTGCACCAGGCTCACCGGCTCGTAGACCACGCGCTTTTCCACCTCGTCATAGCGCACCTCGGTATAGCCCGTGGTCGGGAAATCCTTGCGCAGCGGATGACCGCGAAAGCCGTAATCGGTCAGGATGCGCCGCAGGTCGGGGTGCCCCGGAAACAGGATGCCGAACATGTCGAACACCTCGCGCTCGAACCAGTTGGCGCTGGGATGCACGCCGGTGATCGAGGGCACCACGTCCTCTTCGCGCACCGCCACCTTCAGCCGGATGCGGTGGTTCTGGTACATCGAAAGGAAATGATAGACCACGTCGAAGCGGCGCGGCCGCTCGGGGTAGTCGACGGCGGTGATGTCAATGAGCGTGCTGAAGCGGCAGGTCGGATCGGTCTGGAGAAACTCGACCAGCCCGACGATGTTGCTCAGCGCCGCCTCGACGGTCAATTCGCCGGTGGCCACGTGCCAGTCCACTACGCTGTCGGACCGCCTGGCGGCGATATGTTCGCCCAGTTCGTGCAAGGCTTCTGTCATCTCACGATCGTCCCTGTGCGTCGAATCTTGCGCTGCAGCGTCATGATCCCGTAAACCAGCGCCTCGGCCGTGGGCGGACAGCCGGGCACGTAGACGTCGACCGGCACGATGCGGTCGCAGCCGCGTACCACCGAATAGCTGTAATGGTAATAGCCCCCGCCATTGGCGCACGACCCCATCGAGATCACGTAGCGCGGTTCGGGCATCTGGTCGTAGACCTTGCGCAGCGCCGGCGCCATCTTGTTGGTCAGCGTGCCGGCCACGATCATCAGGTCCGACTGGCGCGGGCTGGCGCGCGGCGCGGTGCCGAAGCGTTCGAGATCGTAGCGCGGCATCGACGCCTGCATCATCTCGACCGCGCAGCACGCCAGGCCGAAGGTCATCCAGTGCAGCGAACCGGTGCGCGCCCAGTTGACGATGTCCTCGACCGAGGTGACGAGAAATCCCTTGTCCTGCAGCTCGCGGTTCAACTCCTGCGTGGCGACCTCGCGGTCGGCCCCGGCGGTGTTGATGCCTGCACTCACTCCCATGTCATCGCCCCCTTCTTCCATTCATAGGCGAACCCGATGGTCAGCACGCCGAGGAACACCATCATCGACCAGAACGCGGTCATCGAGAGGTCCTTGAACGCCACCGCCCACGGAAACAGCATCGCGATTTCCAGGTCGAAAATGATGAACAGGATCGACACCAGGTAGAAGCGCACGTCGAATTTCATCCGCGCGTCGTCGAAGGCGTTGAAGCCGCACTCGTAGGCGCTGACCTTTTCGGGGTCGGGGTTGCGCACGGCGAGGACGACGGCGGCGAGGATGAGCACGACCCCCAGCCCGATGGCGACCGCCAGCAGGACCAGGACGGGCAGGTATTCCCTCAGCATCTCTTCCACGAGGTGGCTCCTTTCATGCCCGCGCGGACGCGGCATCAAGACGGCTGCTATGACTGATGCGGGTTTACCCGTGCCCCTGCACGGGGTCAACCGAAGCCGCGCATTTTCGCGCTGGCGCCGGCACACCGCGCGGGCCGGCGAAAACCCCTGAAATCGGGGCATTCGGGCGGACCGGCCGGGATGCGACGCCCCGCGATCCGGCCCGGCGATAATGCCGCAGGCCTGGGTTCAGTCCGCCATCCAGCCGGGCTTGCGGCGCGCGAAAAACGCCGCGACGCCCTCCCGCGCCTCGTCGCCGGCCCAGGTTTCGGCCAGCGCGGCGACGGTATCGGCGATGGTGTCGTCGTCGATCTTCGGGCCCAGCGCCCGCAGAAGCGCCTTGGCGCGCGCCACCGCGCCCGGCGCGCAGGCGAGATAGGGCGCGACCTCGGCCTCGATTGCCGCGTTGAGGTCGCCCGCCGGGACCGCCCGCGCCAAAAGCCCCAGCGCCACCGCCTCCTGGGCGCCGAACGGGCGGCCCGACATGAACACCCGTCGCGCCCGCGCCTCGCCCATGCGGGCGCAGACATAGGGGCCGATGGTGGCGGGGATGAGGCCCAGCCGGGTTTCGGTCAGCGCCATTCGCACCGAATCCGCCCCGATGGCCACGTCGCAGACGGCGAGCATTCCCACCCCGCCGCCAAAGGCGTTGCCGTGTACCCGGCCGACCAGCGGCTTCGGCAGGGTGTTGAGCGCCTGCAGCATCCGCGCGAGCTTGCCCGCCTCGGCGGCGCGCGCGTCAGGCGCGGCGTCGAACTGCTCGCGCATCCAGCCAAGGTCGCCGCCGGCGCAGAAGCTCTTGCCGCGCGCCGCCAGGATCACCGCGCGCACGGCACTGTCAGAGCCAAGCGTCCGGGCCGCATCGTGCAGCTCGGCGATCATCACCGCCGAGAGCGCGTTGTGCTTTTCCGCCCGGTCGAGCCAGAGTGTCGCCACCCCCCACGCGTCGGTCTCGATGCTCACTGTCTCGTACATCTCCCCAGCCCCTTCTTTCAGCCCCGCATCGCCCGCGCCATCTCCGCCGCCGCCCGGTCCAGAACCGTGCGGTCGAGCCCGGTCTCGAACCCCAGCGCCGTCAGCCGGTCGTGCACCGCCTCGGTGGCGACGTTGCCGGCCGCGCCCGGCGCGAAAGGACAGCCGCCCAGGCCGCCCACGGCGGCGTCAAAAACCCTCAGCCCGCGTTCGAGCGACACCTCGATATTGTCGAGCGCGCGGCCCGCGGTGTCGTGGTAGTGCCCGGCCAGTCGCTCGGGCGGCACCACATCGCAGACCGCCGCCAGCATGGCGTCGATGCGCTCGGGCGTGCCCTGCCCGATGGTGTCGCCGAGGCTGATCTCGTAGCAGCCCATTTGATAGAGGCTTTGCGCGATCGCCGCCGCCGCCTCAGGCGCCACCGGCCCGTCATAGGGGCAATCCGTCACGCAGGAGACATAGCCCCTCACCGGCAGCCCCGCCGCGCGCGCCGCCTCGGCCACCGGGGCGAAGCGCTCGAGGCTCTCACTGATGCTGGCGTTGATGTTGGCGCGCGAAAACCCCTCCGAGGCCGAGCCGAAGATCGCCACCTCGTCGGCGCGCGCGGCAAGCGCCGCCTCAAACCCGCGCATGTTCGGCGTCAGCGCCGCGTAGCGCACTCCGGGCGCGCGATTGATGCCGGCCAGCACGGCCGCCGAATCGGCCATCTGCGGCACCCATTTCGGGCTGACGAAGCTCGCCACCTCGATGCGCCGGAACCCCGCGCCGCTGAGCGCGTCGACAAGCGCGATCTTTTCGGCCGTCGGGATGGGGCGGGCTTCGTTCTGCAACCCGTCGCGGGGGCCGACCTCGAAGATCTCGACCCGTTCAGCCATCCCAGGCCTCGTAGAAATTGCGCCTGTAGATGCGCCCGCTTTCGGGTCCCGGCAGCGACGCCTGAAAGGCGGGCCGCTCGGTGATGCGGGCATACCACGCCTCGAGTTCGGGAAAGCCGTCGGTGCGCGCGAAATGCCGCGCCATGTAGACCGCCTGGCCCACGCAGATGTCGCAGGCCGAAAAGCCGCTCGTCAGCAGGTGATCGCGGTTTTCCACCGGGGTCGAAAGCCGCGCCTCGATGGCCTCATAGCATTTCCCGAGCCGCGCCGCCTCGAGCCGCATCACGACGGGGCTGCGCATCGCGTCGTCGTAAAGCGCGATGTGCTGCTGGGTGAGGCTTGCGACATGCTGGCTGATCGTCTCGGCGAAATGCACCCAGACAAGCCAGGCCATGCGGTCCATGTCGCCGGGCAGCCGCCCCAGGCCGGCGTCGGGAAAACGTTCGCAGAGATATTCCACCATCGCGCCCGATTCGAACATCCGTTCGCCCTCGATCTCGAGCGCCGGCACCCGGCCCGCCGGCGAGAGCGACAGGAACTCCGGCCGCCTCAGCGACTTGTCAAAGGGATGCTCGCGCATCCGGAACTCGACCCCCAGCTCGTGCAGGAGCCACAGCACCCGCATCGAGCGCGATTGCGGGACGTGGTGCAGGACAATCATTCGCCCGCCTCGCCCCCCGCCTTGTCGACATCCGCCAGCCGGATCAGCGCGGCGCCGGCCTCGACCTGGGCGCCGGCCTCGGTCAGCACCTCGGCCACCACCCCGTCGCGCGGCGCCAGCAGGCTGTGCTCCATCTTCATCGCCTCGAGCACCGCCAACCGGTCCCCCTGGCCACGCTCTGGCCGGGCGCGGCGTCGAGCGCCTTGACGAGCCCCGGCATCGGCGCCTCGATCAGGTCGGCGTCGCCGGCCCCGAGCCCGTCGCGCGCCAGCGGGTCGGGGATGCGGAACGCCAGCCCGTATTGGGCAAAGACCGTCACCAGATCGCCCGTCACCGCCACGTTGGCGGCGCGCTCGCCGTCGAACAGCCAGCGCCCGGAGCGGCGCCGCGCCTCGACAGTCTGCCCATCGACGCTCACGTCATGGGCATCCGCCCCGAGTGTCCGCAGCCGCACCGCGATCTCCGAATCGAGGTGACGCAGATGCACGGTGCGGATGAGCGGTGTCCACAGGCTGAAGCCGGAGGCAAAGCCATCCTCCTCCAGCAGCCCCTCGGCCGCCAGCGCCGCCAGCGCGATGTCGCGCGGCCCCGGCGCGGGGGCCACCACGAGGGCCTCGAGGTCGCGTGCGATCAGCCCGGTATCGACCTCGCCGCGCCTGAACCCCTCATGCGCCGCCAGCGCCCCGAGAAAGCCCAGATTGGTGACGCAGCCGGCCACCTCGCACCCCGCCAGCGCCGCCGAAAGCCGCCTCAGCGCCCCGGCGCGGGTGGTGCCGTGGGTGATGATCTTGGCGATCATCGGATCGTAATGGGGCGAGATCTCGTCGCCCGCGCGCACCCCGCTGTCGGCGCGCGCGCCGGGCGGAAACACCAGATGCCTGAGCCGCCCCGTCGCCGGCAGAAAGCCCTTGGGCACGTCCTCGGCATAAAGCCGCGCCTCGAACGCATGGCCGGTGATGGTGAGCTCGTCCTGTTGCCGGGGCAGCCCCTCGCCCGCGGCCACGCGCAGCTGCCATTCGACCAGATCGACGCCGGTGATCGCCTCGGTCACCGGATGCTCGACCTGCAGGCGCGTGTTCATCTCCATGAACCAGAAGCGGTCGGGATCGAGCCCGTCCGAGCCGTCGACGATGAACTCGACCGTTCCGGCGCCCCTTGTAGCCGATGGCCTCGGCCGCGCGCACCGCCGCCTGTCCCATCGCCGCGCGCATCGGCTCGGTCATGCCCGGCGCCGGAGCCTCCTCGATCACCTTCTGGTGGCGGCGCTGAAGCGAGCAGTCGCGCTCATAAAGATGCACCGCGCGGGTACCGTCGCCGAAGACCTGCACCTCGATGTGACGGGGCCGCTCGATCCACTTCTCGACCAGCACCGCGTCGTTGCCGAAGGCGGTTCTCGCCTCGCTCTGCGCGCTCGCGAGCTCGGCCGCGAAATCGGCCGGGCGCTCGACGCGGCGCATGCCCTGCCGCCGCCCCCCGCCACCGCCTTGATCACCACCGGATAGCCGATCTTTCCGGCCGCCTCGGCCAGTGCCCCGGCGTCCTGGCTTGCACCGTGATAGCCCGGCACCACCGGCACGCCGGCCTTTTCCATCAGCGCCTTGGCGGCGTCCTTGAGCCCCATCGCCCGGATCGCATTGGCAGAGGGGCCGATGAAGGTCAGCCCCGCCGCCTCGACTTCTTCCACGAAATCGGGGTTCTCGCTCAGGAACCCGTAGCCCGGATGGATGGCCTGCGCCCCGGTCTCGAGCGCAGCCGCGACGATGCGATCGCCGCGCAGGTAGCTGTCAGTGGGCGCCGGGCCGCCGATATGCACCGCCCGGTCGGCCATCGCCACGTGCCGTGCCGCCCGGTCGGCATCGGAAAAGACCGCCACCGTGCGCACGCCGAGGCGGCGCGCGGTCTCGATCACCCGGCAGGCGATCTCGCCCCGGTTGGCGATCAGGATGGTGTCGAACATGGGCGCTCTCCCCGATGTCGGGCGCTGGCCGGGCGCTGCGGAGCGAGGGGCCAGCCCCTCGCGCTCCCCGGGATATTTGCAAACAGAAGAAGCAGGGGCACGGTCATCAATGCCTCACATCCGGAAGACGCCGAACCGCGTCTCCTCGATGGGCGCGTTGAGCGCCGCGCGCAGGCTCAGCGCCAGCACCTCGCGGCTCTTGCGCGGGTCGATGATGCCGTCGTCCCAGAGCCGCGCCGAGGCGTAGAGCGGGTGGCTCTGGCGCTCGAACATCTCGATGGTGGGGCGCTTGAATTCGGCCTCCTCCTCGGCTGACCAGGTGCCGCCGTTGCGCTCGATGGCGTCGCGCCGGACCGTGGCGAGCACGCCCGCCGCCTGCTCGCCCCCATCACCGAGATCCGCGAATTCGGCCAGCTCCACATGAAGCGCGGGCTGTAAGCCCTGCCGGACATTCCATAATTTCCCGCGCCGAACGAGCCGCCGACGAGCATGGTGATCTTGGGAACATTGGTGCTGGCGACCGCCGTCACCATCTTGGCGCCGTGCCGGGCGATGCCTTCGTTCTCGTATTTGCGCCCGACCATGAAGCCGGTGACGTTCTGAACGAAGACGAGCGGCACCTTGCGCTGACTGCAGAGTTCGATGAAATGCGCGCCCTTCTGGGCCGATTCGGAAAAGAGCACGCCATTGTTGGCAATGATGCCCACCGGGCAGCCCATGACATGGGCAAAGCCGCAGACCAGCGTCTCGCCGAAGCGCGCCTTGAACTCGTCGAAACGCGAGCCGTCGACCACCCGCGCCAGCACCTCGCGGATGTCGTAGGGCGTGCGCAGATCGGGCGGCACCACGCCGAGGATTTCCTCGGGATCGCAGGCCGGCGGCTCCGGGGTCTGCCAGACCACGGTCTCGGGCGGGCGGCGGTTGAGCCCCGCGACCGCGCGGCGCGCCAGCGCCAGCGCGTGGGCGTCGTCCTCGGCCAGGTAGTCGGCGACGCCGGACAGGCGCGTGTGCACGTCGCCGCCGCCCAGATCCTCGGCGCTCACCACCTCGCCGGTGGCGGCCTTGACCAGCGGCGGGCCGCCCAGAAAGATGGTGCCCTGCTCGCGCACGATGATCGCCACGTCCGCCATCGCCGGCACATAGGCGCCGCCGGCGGTGCACGAGCCCATGACCACGGCGATCTGGGGGATGCCGGCGGCGCTCATCCGCGCCTCGTTGTAGAAGATGCGCCCGAAATGGTCACGGTCGGGAAAGACCTCGTCCTGCTCGGGCAGGTTGGCGCCGCCCGAATCGACCAGATAGACGCAGGGCAGCCGGCATTCGGCGGCGATCTCCTGCGCGCGCAGGTGCTTTTTCACCGTCATCGGGAAATAGCTGCCGCCCTTCACCGTGGCGTCGTTGCACACCACCATGCAGTCGAGCCCGTGGATGCGGCCGATACCGGCGACGATGCCGGCGGCGGGCGCCGCGCCCTCGTACATCCCGTGCGCGGCGGTGGCGCCGATTTCCAGAAACGGGCTGCCGGGGTCGAGCAGGTTGGCGACGCGCTCGCGCGGGGGCATCTTGCCGCGCTCGCGCTGGCGGTCGCGGGCGGCCTTGCCACCGCCCCGGGCCGCAGCCTGCGCCGCCTCGGTGGCCACGGCAAGGGCGGCGAGGTGGCCCTCGCGATTGGCCCGGAACATCTCCGTTCCCGGTCTGAGCTTCGATTGCAGCTTCATCGGTCCTCCCCGGTCCCGGCGGCGGCGCGGGCCTTCAGATCCTTGCGGATGACCTTGCCGGTCACCGTCATCGGCAATTCGTCGAGAAAGGCGATTTCCCTTGGATAGGAATAGCTTGCCAGACGTTCTTTCACGTAATTCTGCAGCTCGTCGGCCAGCGCCTCGCTGGCCTCGTGGCCGTCTTTCAGCACCACATAGGCCATGACGATCTCGGTGCGCAGCGGATCGGGCTTGCCGACCACGCCCACCGTGGCCACCGCCGCGTGGGTGAGCAGGCAGTCCTCGATCTCGGCCGGGCCGATGCGGTAGCCGGCCGAGGTGATCACGTCGTCCTCGCGCCCCAGAAACCTGATGAAGCCGTCCTCGATCACCCCGCGATCGCCGGTGAGCATCCAGTCGCCGAGAAACTTCTCGGCCGTCTGTCCGGGGCGGTTCCAGTATTCGAGCATCATCGCCGCAGAACCCCGGCGGATGGCGATGTCGCCCTCGCCGGTCACCCGCTGGCCGGCCTCGTTGATCACCGCGACGTCATGGCCCGGCACCGCGCGGCCGATGGCACCCGGGCGCGGCTCGAAGAGCGCGGCGCAGGAGGAGACGACCATGTTGCACTCGGTCTGGCCGTAGAACTCGTTGATGGTCAGGCCAAAGGCCCGCCGTCCCCAGTCGAGCATCTCGGCGCCGAGCGGCTCGCCGCCGCTGGCCACCGTCCTGAGCCCCGGCAGCGCCACGTCTCCGGCCTTCAGCATCCGCAGAGCCGTGGGCGGGAAAAATATATTTTGGACAGAGGCTTGTCGAACGACCCTCATGCATTCCTCGGGGGTGAACTTGGGCAATCGCGCCGCCACCACCGGCACCCCCAGCGCCAGTCCGGGCATGGCGACGTCGAAAAGCCCGCCGATCCACGCCCAGTCGGCCGGCGTCCACAGGCAATCGCCCGGCTGACCGAGGAAATCGTGGCTCATCTCGACCCCCGGCAGGTGCCCGGTCAGCACCCGGTGGGCATGAAGCGCGCCCTTGGGGCTGCCGGTGGTGCCGGAGGTGTAGATCAGCACCGCCGGGTCGTCGGGGCCGGTCTCGATGGTCTCGAAGACGCCCCCGGGCAGCGTCTCGTGCTCGGGCACCAGCACCGCGACGCCCTTGAGCGCCGCCACCATGCCGGCGCCGTCCGCATCCGCGACGATGATCCGCGCGCCCGCGTCGTGGACCCGCGAGACCAGCGCATCATGCTTGAAGAGCTTGAACAAGGGGATTGAAATCGCGCCGATTTTCCAGATCGCGATATGGGCCGCCGCGCACCACGCGCCCTGCGACCTGAGCACGCCCACGCGGTCGCCCCGGGTCACACCCCGCGCGACAAGGGCATGCGCCAGGCTGTCGGCCATCTCCCGCAGGCGGCCATAGCCGACCTCGCCCGCCTCCAGATCGACGATGGCCAGCCGCTCGGGCTCGGCCCCGGCCCATGTATCGCAGACCTGACCCGCCATGTTGAGCCGCGCCGGCAGGTTCCAGCGGAAGCTATCGTACAACTTATCATATGACGTTTTACTCAGCATATCCGGAGAATCACATCGAAACGCCAAAGGCCGAATACAGATTTGAAAAACCGTAGCCAACCGTCAGCAGATAAAGGATAGCGATGCAATGAGGTAACCAGAAGGTCACCCGTATCGCACGCTTATAGTGCTCCTTTTGGTCAACACGAAGTTCTTCTTCGGAAGCATCTTCAAGATACGCCTTGCGCAGAAATTCATGCCGATCCTCCCAATGTTTTCGCCAAGCATCGACATTAAATGTCCAGTTTATATGAATAACGTAGGCGCCAACTATCGAAAGCAGAAGGGCGAACGCGAACGCAAGACTAGCCGCTACTGCATCACTAGTATTTATCGCTACCTCTGACCCGAGGCCAACAATTGTAGGAATTGCCAATAGCCCGCCGCCAGAGATTAAAACGGCATTTCGAACTACTATAGTGCCATATTCAAATGCCTTGTTCTCATAATTTGTGATCTGGGCTTGGAAATAGGCCTGAGCTTTTTCGTACTCTGTTCTGTATGCATCGTAGTCTCTCACCCCATCGCCCCCATCAGCTCGCGCCCGACCAGCATCCGCCGGATTTCCGAGGTGCCGGCACCGATCTCCATGAGCTTCGCGTCGCGAAAGAGCCGCGCCACCGGCGCGTCGGCCAGAAACCCCGCGCCGCCCATCGCCTGCACCGCCTGATGAGCCTGCTTCATCGCCTCCTCGGAGGAATAGAGACAGCACGCGGCGGCGTCGGCGCGGGTCACCTCGCCCCGGTCGCAGGCGCCGGCGACGGCATAGACATAGGCGCGCGCCGAATTCATCGCCGTGTACATGTCCGCGATCTTGCCCTGCATCAGCTGGAAATTCCCGATCGGCTGGCCGAACTGGCGGCGCTCGACCATGTAGGGCATGATCTCGTCGAGACACGCCGCCATGATGCCCAGCCCGATACCGGCGAGCACCACGCGCTCGTAATCCAGCCCCGACATCAGCACCCGCACGCCGCGCCCCCTCCTCGCCCAGGACGTTGGCGAAGGGCACCTCGACATCGTCAAAAATCAGCTCGGCGGTGTTCGAGCCGCGCATGCCGAGCTTGTCGAAATGCGGGCTGGTGGAAAACCCCTTCATGTCCTTCTCGACCAGAAAGGCGGTGATGCCCCTGGCGCCCGCCTCGGGGTCGGTCTTGGCATAGACCACCAGGGTGTCGGCATCGGGCCCGTTGGTGATCCAGTACTTGTTGCCGTTGAGGCGATAGTGATCGTTGCGCCGCTCGGCCCCCAGCCGCATCGACACCACGTCGCTGCCGGCGCCGGCCTCGGACATGGCGAGCGCGCCGACATGCGTCCCCGAGACCAGGCCGGGCAGGTATCGCTGCCTTTGTTCGGGTGTGCCATTGAGGCGGATCTGGTTGACGCAGAGGTTGGAGTGCGCGCCGTAGCTCAGCGAGACGCTGGCCGAGGCGCGCGCCACCTCCTCGACCGCGACGACATGGGCCAGATAGCCGAGCCCGGCGCCGCCATACTCCTCCCCCACGGTGATGCCCAGCAGGCCCAGCTCGCCCATTTCGGGCCAGAGCGCGGCGGGAAAGACGTTGTCGCGGTCGATATCCGCCGCCATCGGCAGAGCCGTTCCTGCGCCCAGCGATGAACCATGTCGCGCAGCGCGTTGACGTCCTCGCCCAGATCGAATTTCAGTCCCTTGTCGAACATCTCCCGGCCCCGGCATTTATTGAACACTCGTTCATTTATAACTCCCCGCGCGCCCGCCGGTCAATGCCCATGACCGCAAGGCCCGGAGGCGCCCGATGGCTTCATCTGGCCGCAAATACCTTGGGGGTGGCCACTGCTGTGCCATTGATCCGGGCGGTCTGCGTGCGATCGTCAAGGTCCGGGCTCAGCGGAGGGCGCGTGTCCACGAGGCCCGCGCGCGGGATCGGCTGCGGCCGGGTGGAGTGTCTTGTGAAAACCCCGCTCATGGATTCTTTCTTGCGCGGCAATCGCGCTCGGGTCAATGGGCTGGCGGTGACCGGCGGTGCGGTTTTTCCAAGCCGGAACCGGGCTGCGCGCCGCCGTCACGCCGGCCCGAGCAGGCGCTCGACAACCCCCGGCAGTTCCGCGAAATCGCCGATCAGCGCCTCGGGCGCCAGCGCGGCGACCGCCTTGCCGGCCGGCCCGAACGTGACCAGCACCGAGGGTACGCCCGCGGCGCGGCTGGTCTCGCGGTCGGTCTCGGTATCGCCGACCAGAAGCGCCCGCGCGGGTGCGCCGCCCGCACGCCGCACCGCCTCGCGCAGCGGTTCGGGGTCGGGCTTGCGCACCGGCAGCGTGTCGGCGCCCACCACCGCGCCAAAGGCGTCGAGCACACCGAGACGCGCCAGCAGCAGCCGCGCCAGCCGTTCGGGCTTGTTGGTGCAGATCGCCACGCGAAAGCCCGATCCGGCGAGCGCCGCGACCGCCTCCATCGCGCCGGGATAGAGCACCGTGTGGGTGTCGATCGCCGCCTCGTAGGCGTCGAGCAACACGGGGTAGTGACGATCGACCCAACCCCCGTCGCCCGGCCGGCCCAGCCGCTCGAGCCCCAGCGCCAGCATCGCGCGCCCGCCGCGAAAGGCGATCGAGGCATCGTGCGCGGGATCGAGCAGATCGCCCGCCCCGATCCCGCGAAAACAGGCGTTGGCGGCCGCGATCAGGTCGGCGCTGGTGTCCGCGAGCGTGCCGTCTAGATCGAACACGACCGTGCGCATGAATGGTCCCCTTTGCCCTGTTTCAGCCGAATTCGGCAGCACTGGCGGCATTCCGCCAATGGCTGTTACATGGCGCAATCATCTTTGAAGTGTCCGGCCTTGCACCAGCATGGCAACCCGATAGAACGGGCGGAACGGAAAGGAAAGGGGCATCACATGGCGGTAAAGAGGGCAACGGCGCTGATCATTCTCGCGGCCGGCAGGGGCACGCGGATGAAATCGGAGTTGCCCAAGGTGCTGCATCCGCTCGCCGGCGCGCCGATCCTTGCGCACGCCATGCGTGCCGGCGCGGCACTGGCGCCCGAACGCACCGTGATCGTCGCCGGCCACGGCGCCGAGCGGGTGGAAGAGGCCGCGCGCGCCATCGACCCGCGGGCCGTGATCGTGCGGCAGGCCGAGCAGCTGGGCACGGCGCATGCGGTGGCACAGGCGGCGCCGGCTCTGACCGGGTTTTCGGGCGATGCCTTCGTGCTTTACGGCGATACCCCCTTCATCGGCGCCGACACGCTGCGGCGGATGGCCGGGGCACGGGCGCGCCACGACGTCGTCGTGCTGGGGTTCGAGGCCGCCGATCCGGGCCGCTACGGCCGGCTGGTGATGGATGGCGAGCGGCTGGGGCGGATCGTCGAGTTCAAGGACGCCACGGACGCCGAGAAAGCCATGACCCTTTGCAATTCGGGGGTTCTTTGCGCCGATGCGGACACGCTTCTGGATCTCGTCGCCGCTGTCGGCTGCGACAACGCGGCCGGCGAATACTACCTCACCGACATCGTCGCGCTGGCGCAGTCGCGGGGCCTTTCGGCCACGGCGGTTGTCTGCGACGAGGCCGAGACGCTGGGCATCAATTCGCGCACCGAACTGGCCGGTGCCGAGGCCGCCTTTCAGGCCCGCGCCCGCGCCGCGGCGCTCGCACAGGGCGTCACGCTGACCGCCCCCGACACGGTGCATTTCGCCCTCGACACGGTGCTCGGCGCCGACACGGTGGTCGAGCCCTACGTGGTCTTCGGCCCCGGCGTCAGCGTCGCCGGCGGCGCGCATATCCGCGCGTTCTCGCATCTGGAGGGCTGCGCCGTGGCCGCCGGCGCGGTGGTCGGCCCCTATGCCCGCCTGCGCCCCGGTTCTGATCTGGCCGCCGGCGCGCGCGCCGGCAATTTCGTCGAGATCAAGAACGCCCGGCTGGGCGCCGGCGCCAAGGTCAACCATCTCAGCTACATCGGCGACGCCGATGTGGGCGCGAACAGCAATATCGGCGCCGGCACCATCACCTGCAACTATGACGGCGTTGCCAAACACCGCACCGAGATCGGCGAGAACGTCTTTGTCGGCTCGAACACGATGCTGATCGCACCGGTACGGCTGGGCGACGGTGCGATGACGGCCTCGGGCTCGGTGATCACCCGCGACGTGCCCGAGGGGGCGCTGGCAATCGCCCGCGGGCGACAGGGAGACCAAGCCGGGCGCCGCCCGGAAAATGTTCGATATGTTAAAGCAAAAAGCAAAAAGATAGCGTCTGGAGCAGAGTTCATGTGTGGAATTGTAGGTATTCTGGGGATACACGAGGTTGCCCCCTCGCTGGTCGAGGCGTTGCGCAGGCTGGAGTATCGCGGCTACGACAGCGCCGGCATCGCCACCATCAACGGCGGCCGGCTGGATCGCCGCCGGGCGGTCGGCAAGCTCGACAACCTCTCCGACCTGCTGGTGCACGAGCCGCTGGCGGGCAAGGTCGGGATCGGCCATACCCGCTGGGCCACCCACGGCGCGCCCTCGATCGCCAACGCCCACCCGCACCGCGCCGGGCCGGTGGCGGTCGTCCACAACGGCATCATCGAGAACTACCGCGAATTGCGCGCCGAACTGACCGCCGCCGGGCTCGGCTTCGACAGCGACACCGACACCGAGACCGTGGCGCTGCTGACGCGGCACCTGATGGACCGCGGCGCCGGTCCGGTCGAGGCGGCGAAAGAAACGCTGTCACGGCTCGAAGGCGCCTATGCGCTGGCCTTTCTCTTCGATGGCGAGCCCGACCTCATCATCGCCGCGCGCAAGGGCAGCCCGCTGGCCGTGGGCCACGGCGACGGCGAGATGTATGTGGGTTCCGACGCCATCGCGCTGGCGCCGCTCACCGACCGCATCACTTATCTCGAGGAAGGCGACTGTGCCGTCCTCACCCGCGCGGGCGTCACCATCACCGACGCCAATGGTGCGCTCGCCAACCGCGAGATGCGGCGCATCGACATCGACAGCGCGCGCGTCGACAAGGCCGGGCACCGCCACTACATGATGAAAGAGATCGCCGAGCAGCCGGTGGTTCTGGGCGATGCGCTGCGCCACTACCTGACGGCGGATGGCCGTGACATCGACTTCGGCGCCGACCTGCCCGATTTCAGCACCATCGACCGGGTCTCGCTGGTGGCCTGCGGCACCGCCTTTTACGCCTGCCTGACCGCCAAATACTGGTTCGAGCAGCTGGCCGGGCTGCCGGCGGATGCCGACATTGCCTCGGAGTTCCGCTATCGCGAACCGCCGGTGCCGGCCCGAACCGCTGCCGTGTTCGTCAGCCAGTCGGGCGAGACCGCCGATACGCTGGCGGCGCTGCGCTATTGCGAGGGCCGCGCCGAACGGCGGCTCGCGGTGATCAACGTCCGTGAAAGCTCGATCGCGCGGGAAAGCGACATCGCGCTGCCGATTTTCGCCGGCACCGAGATCGGGGTCGCCTCGACCAAGGCGTTCACCTGCCAGCTGACGGTGCTCCTGCTGATGGCGCTCAAGGCCGCGCGCGACCGCGGCCGGCTCGATGCCGACGCGCTCGCCGAACGGCTGTCGGTGCTGCGCGCGCTGCCGGCGCTGATCAGCCTGACGCTGGAACAGGACGAGGCGTTCCGCATGGTCGCGAACCGCCTGGCCGAGGCCGATCACGCGCTTTTCCTGGGGCGCGGAACGCTCTTTCCCCGGCCATGGAAGGTGCGCTGAAACTGAAGGAAATCAGCTATATTCACGCCGAAGGCTATGCCTCCGGCGAGCTCAAGCACGGGCCCATCGCCCTGATTGACAAGACCATGCCGGTGGTGGTGATGGCGCCGAGCGACGCGCTCTTCGACAAGACCGTGTCGAACATGCAGGAGGTGATGGCGCGCGGCGGCAAGGTCGTGCTGATCACCGACCGCGCCGGCGCGGCCGAGGTCCAGGACGGGGTCTGGCGGTCGCTGGTGATGCCCGATTGCGACCCGCTGGTGGCTCCGATCCTCTATGCGGTGCCGGCGCAGCTGCTGGCCTATCACACGGCGGTGGCCAAGGGAACGGATGTCGACCAGCCGCGCAACCTCGCCAAATCGGTGACGGTGGAATAGCTCAGTCGGTGCGAAAGACGCGCAATTCCGGCAAGGCGGTCAGATCCGCCTCGATGAGCCGCATCGCCGCCAGCGAAATCCGGCTGCCCGCCCCCGGGGCGGCGTCGAGCGGGATGAGGTCGACCGCCACCGAGGTGCCCATGGCGGGGGTAGTCCACCCCGCCCTTGGCGGGCGCCCTGACCAGCGGCGTCTTGAGCCAGATGCCGGGCTCGCCCACCGCCCCGAGCGAGGCGATGGTGACGCCCAGCGCCGTCTCGCCGCCGGTTGCGGCACCGGCCACGGCCTGCCGGCGTTCCTCCGCCGTGGTGGTGTCGAAGGTGTCGGCGGTGCTTGCACCTGCGGGCGCGGCGCGCGGCACGGATCCGGGGCGCGGGCGCGGATGCGTCCTTGCGCTGCCGTCGCGCACCTGCGGCGCGGCCTCGGGCGCGCGCGCGCCGAAGAACCCGCCGGGGCCCGGAAGCGCAGCCCCCGAGCAGGATCGACAGAATGAGCGCCGCAGCCGGTTTCATGGCCGCAGTCTAGGCCCGGCCCGCCGCCCGATCAAACGCATATCGCACTTGTGCCCGGGCGCGTCGCGCCCTAGGTTTCGGCCATGACAGAACCGCTCGTCGATCCCTTCCATCGCGCGATCTCGTACCTGCGCGTCTCGGTCACCGACCGCTGCGATTTCCGCTGCGTCTACTGCATGGCGGAAAACATGACCTTCCTGCCCAAGAAGGAACTGCTGACGCTCGAGGAACTCGACCGCATGTGCAGCACCTTCATCCGGCTGGGCGTCGGGAAGCTGCGCATCACCGGCGGCGAGCCGCTGGTGCGCAAGGGCATCATGACCTTTTTCGAGGCGATGTCGCGGCACCTCGACAGCGGCGCGCTGCGGGAGCTGACGCTGACCACCAACGGCAGCCAGCTCGAACGCTTTGCCGATCAGCTATACGCCACCGGGGTACGGCGGGTGAACGTCTCGCTCGACACCCTCAATGAGCAGAAATTTTCCGAGATCACCCGCTGGGGCCGTCTGCCCCAGGTGCTGCGCGGCATCGACGCGGCCCAGCGCGCGGGGCTCAGGGTCAAGATCAACACCGTGGCGCTCAGGGGCGTGAACGAGGACGAGCTTTTCGACCTCGTCGCCTGGTGCGCCGAGCGCGATCTCGATCTGACCTTCATCGAGGTCATGCCGATGGGCGACATCGGCAACGAAAGCCGGCTTGACCAGTACTGGAAGCTGACCGATCTGCGGGCGCGGCTCGGCGAACGCTTCACCCTGGCCGACCTCGCCGAGCGCACCGGCGGGCCGGCGCGCTATGTCCGGCTCGAAGAGACCGGCCAGAAGATCGGCTTCATCACGCCGCTCAGCCACAATTTCTGCGAAAGCTGCAACCGCGTGCGGCTGACCTGCACCGGCGAACTCTACATGTGCCTGGGCCAGGAGGACATGGCCGACCTGCGCGCGCCCCTGCGCAACAACCCCGGCGACGATGCGCCGCTCGAGGCGGCGATCCGCGCCGCCATCGCGCTGAAGCCCAAGGGCCACGACTTCGACTATTCGCGCCAGACTGTCGCGGGGCAGATGACCCGGCACATGAGCCACACCGGCGGCTGATGCCGGGCCCGCCCCTGCCGGTGCGGCTTTACCGTGTCGCGGCGGGGCTTGTGGCGCCGCTGGCCTGGCGCCGGGTGGCGGCGCGGCTCGGGGCGCAAGGCGTGCCGCCCTCGCGGCAGCGCGAGCGCATGGGCCATGCCAGCGCCCCCCGGCCAGAGGGACGGCTGATCTGGTTTCACGCGGCCTCGGTGGGCGAGAGCGTGTCGGTGCTGCGGCTCATCGAACGGCTGGGGAGCGGCTGCCCGACGCAGCGTTCCTGATCACCTCGGGCACCGCCACTTCGGCCCGGGTGGTGGCCGAGCGCATGCCGCCGCGCGCCATTCACCAGTTCGCGCCCCTCGACACCCGCCCGGCGCTGCGCCGCTTTCTGGCGCATTGGCGCCCCGACGCCGCGATCTTCGTCGAAAGCGAGCTCTGGCCGCAAATGCTGATCGAGACCCGCGCGCGCGGCGTCAAGCTGGCGCTGGTCAATGCGCGGCTCTCGGAGCGTTCGGTGCGCGGCTGGAAGCGGTTCGCGGCAACGGCGCGCTATATCCTGGGGCATTTCGCGCTGATCCATTGCCAGGACGCGCGCACCGCGGCGCATCTGCGCGATCTGGGGCTCTCGCAGGCAGCCGGGGCGCGAACCTCAAGGCGCTGGCGGGGCCCCTGTCCTGTGACCCCGGCGAATTGCAGCGCCTTTCCGCGACCATCGGCGAGCGGCCGCTGTGGCTCGCCTCCTCGACCCATCGCGGCGAGGACGAGATCGCGATCAAGGCCCACAGGGCGGCGCTGGCGGCCGATGCCCGCACGCTGCTGATCCTGGTGCCCCGCCATCCCGAGCGCGCCGACGCCATCGCGGCGCTGATCGCGGATGCGGGGCTGAGCCTCGCCCGCCGCAGCCGGGGCGAGGAGATCGGTGCCACGACGCAGGTCTATCTCGCCGACACGCTGGGCGAAACCGGGCTCTGGTATGCGCTGGCGCCGCTCACCTGCCTGTTTGGCTCGTTCACGCCCGTGGGCGGCCACAACCCCTATGAGCCCGCCCATGCCGGCTCGGCGATCCTGCACGGGCCGCTTTACGCCAATTTCGAGGAAACCTACGCCGAGATGAATGATGCCGGCGCCGCCCGCGAGGTGGCCGACGCTGCGGCACTGGCGGAGGCGGTGCCCGCGCTCCTGGCCGAACCTGCGACGCTGGCCGGGATGCGCGACGCCGCCCGCGCCTTTGCCGCGCGCCAGGAGGACGTGCTCGACGCGCTTTGCGAGACGCTCTGCGCCGCGCTGGCACTCGCTCCGCCCGATGAGGCCGCCGCCCGATGCCCGAACTGATCGTCACCAACTTCAACCCCAACTTCACCGGGGTCTCGGCCACCGCCGCCGGGGTGGTGCGCTGGCAGGCGCGCCATTACGACATGGCGCTGGCGGGTCATCCGCTGCCCGGCTGTCCCGCGCCGATCACCCGGATGCAGGCGCTGCGCGCCTCGCGCCGGCCGGCGCCGGGGCGCCCATTCACCATCTGGCACGTGCGCCGCAACCCCGAGATGCGCGCCGCCATCCTCGCCCGCGACATCCTGCGGCTGCCCATCCGCGCGGTCTTCACCTCGGCCGCGATCCGGCGGCACTCGGCGTTCCCGCGCTGGCTGATTGCGCGCATGGATGCGGTGATCGCCACCACCGAAGCCGCCGCCGCGTTCGTGCCGCATGTCCGCGCGGTGGTCCCGCACGGGGTCGATACCGACCGCTTCACCCCCGCCGCAACCCGTGCCGCCGCCTGGGCCGCGACCGGCATTCCCGGCACCCATGGCATCGCCACCATCGGCCGCATCCGCCCGGAAAAGGGCACCGACCGCTTTGTCGAGGCGATGCTCGGGCTTTTGCCCGAGCGGCCGGGGCTGACGGCGCTGGTGATCGGGCGCGCCGCGAATTCGGATGCCGGGTTTCTGGCCGGGCTCAAGGCGCGGATCGCGGCGGCGGGCCTTTCGGGGCGCATCCTCTTTCCCGGCGAGGTCGCGCCCGAGGCGCTGCCGGGGCTGGTGCGCGCGCTTTCGCTCGTGGTGCAGTTGCCGCGCTACGAGGGCTACGGCATGGCCCCGCTCGAGGGCATGGCGAGCGGGGTGCCCTTTGTCGCCACCGATCAGGGCTATTACCGCGTCTTTTCGGGCGGCGAGAGCTGCGGGCTCATCGCCCCGCCCGGCGAGGCCGCCCCGGCTATCGCGGCGATCCTCAACGACCCCGACCGCCACGCCGCGATGGCGCGGGCGGCGCGCGCCCGCGCGGTGGACGATTTCAGCCTCGCGCGCGAGGCCGAGGGCATCGCCGCCGTCTATGACGACCTCTGGACCGGGCGGTAGGATGGCGATCCCTCGATCTGCCCGCCCGGCGGGAACCGCCGGGCAGCCCCCGACCGCCCCCGGGCGGGGGCTTCACCCCCACCCGCGGCCGGGGGCAGCCCTCTGCGCAGATCCCGCTGCGTGCAAATCAATCGGAAGAAAACTCAAGGTGCCCCATCGCCACCGACTGCCCCTTCTGCCTCGGCCATTTGCCACCTATAGTGACGCCGTGTAACCATCACCGGTCAGTTTCGCGGGGGCATGTCCAAGTATGACCGAAACGGCGGGCGCAGACCGACCCTTCAACATCGCCGTGGTCGCCCAGGGCGGGCGGCTGCAATACGAGGCGGTGCTCTTTGCCGCCTCGCTGAGGCGCAACGCGCCGCTCTTTTCGGGCCGCCTTCTTGTCACCGAACCGCAGCCCGGAAAGCTCTGGTCCTCCAACCCCACCATCCGCGGGCGCGAGACGCGCGATCTGCTGACCGACCTCGGTGCCGAGATCGTGCCCTTCGAGAGCCGCCATTTCGGCGATAGCTACCCCCACGGCAACAAGATCGAGGCGCTTTTCGCCCTACCCGAAGGCGAGCCCTTCGTCTTTTTCGACACCGATACGCTGGTTCTGGGCGACATCGCGGCGGTGCCGTTCGACTTCGACCGCCCGACCGCCTCGCTGCGGCGCGAGGACACCTGGCCCAGGATCGAGCTTTACGGGCCCGGCTATACCGCGATCTGGAAATCGCTCTACGACCGCTTCGGGCTCGATTTCGAAAGCTCGCTGGACACCTCGTGGCCCGATGAGTACTGGCGCCGTTACCTCTATTTCAACGCCGGCTTCTTCTTCTACCGCTGCCCGCGCCTCTTCGGGCAGCGGTTTCTCGATTATGCGCTGGCGATCCGCGACGACCCGCCGCCGGAACTGGTGTGCCAGTCGCTCGATCCCTGGCTCGACCAGGTGGCGCTGCCGCTGGTCATCCACAGCCTTGGCGGCGGGCGCGACACCTTGCCCGCGGGGCTGCTCGACGGCGAGGTGACCTGCCACTACCGCCTCTTGCCGCTGCTTTACGCGCGTGAGGCCGACCGCGTGGTCGAGGTGCTCGAGGAGATCACGTCGCCCAACCGCGTCAAGAAGGTGCTCAAGGACTACGACGCGATCAAGTTCATGATCTATCACGGGCGCGGCCAGAAGGTGCGCGCGCTTTTTGACCGCGAAGATCTGCCGCGCCGCGAACAGGCGATCCGCAACACCATCAAGCGCAACGGTTTCTGGCTGCGCTGAGGCATCGGCTTTTTACTTCGCGGGCAAATTGCTGTAGCATGGCCCCGCGTCGCGCCCCGGCGTCAAGGCAGGAGACCTCCCCATGCGCCACAAGATCACCAGCGCCGCACTCGCGCTTATCCTCGTGCTGCCGGTGGCCTGCGCCGCGCCGCAGCCGCGCGAGACGATCGTCCGCGTCGATGACGATTTCTACACCGTCACCGAGACCCGCAAGCCCGGCGGGCTCTTCAGCGCCGGGGAAAAGGACATCAGCGCGCGGGTCAAGGGACAGGACGTCGCCTGCGCCGCGCTGCCCTGCGCGGCCGAAATCCGTACCGCCCGCGCCACCCTGCCCGACGCACCCGAAAGCTCCATCATCCGCCACCGCGCCCCGAGGGTGAACCCATCCCCGAGTGAAACGGTCCGACTTGGCGGT
Organism: Roseovarius sp.; assembly: GCA_027493545.1. Taxonomy (GTDB): domain Bacteria; phylum Pseudomonadota; class Alphaproteobacteria; order Rhodobacterales; family Rhodobacteraceae; genus Roseovarius. The sequence continues at coordinate 888,607 of JAOSKR010000002.1, forward strand.
TGCCGCCGCGTGCGTCTTGGCATACCCCAAGGTGTGAACTCGCCAAGGGAGACCGACCCATGTCGTACGGCTTCGATACGTTGCAAATCCACGCGGGCGCCGGGCCCGACCCGACCACCGGCGCGCGCCAGACGCCGATCCATCAGACCACCGCCTATGTCTTTCGCGACGCCGAGCACGCCGCCGCGCTCTTCAACCTTCAGGAAGTGGGGTACATCTATTCCCGCCTGACCAACCCCACCGTGGCGGTCCTGCAGGAGCGCGTGGCCACGCTCGAGGGCGGCGCCGGGGCGGTCTGTTGCTCGTCGGGGCACGCGGCGCAGATCATGTCGCTCTTCCCGCTGATGGGGCCGGGCCTCAACGTCGTGGTCTCGACGCGGCTTTACGGCGGCTCGATCACCCAGTTCAGCCAGACCATCCGCCGCTTCGGCTGGTCTGCCCGGTTCGTCGATTTCGACGACATGGATGCCGTCGCCGCCGCGATCGACGACGACACCCGCGCGATATTCTGCGAATCGATCGCCAACCCGGGCGGCTACATCACCGATCTCGACGCCGCGGCCAGTGGTCGCCGAGAAGGCCGGCATTCCGCTCATCGTCGACAACACCTCGGCCACGCCCTATCTGTGCCGCCCGATCGAGCACGGCGCCACGCTGGTGGTCAATTCGCTGACCAAGTACCTGACCGGCAACGGCACCGTGACCGGCGGAGCGGTGGTCGATTCGGGCACGTTCGACTGGTCGGCCTCGGGCAAGTTCCCCTCGCTCAGCGAACCCGAACCCGCCTATCACGGGCTCAGGTTCCACGAGACCTTCGGTCCTCTCGCCTTTACCTTCCACGGCATCGCCATCGGGCTGCGCGATCTCGGCATGACGCTCAACCCGCAGGCCGCCCATTACACGCTGATGGGCATCGAGACGCTGTCGCTGCGCATGCAGCGCCATTGCGAGAACGCCGAAAAAGGTCGCCGGCTGGCTCGAGCAGCACCCGGCGGTCGCTGGCGTGACCTATGCCGGCCTGCCGAGTTCGCCCTATCGCGATCGTGCGCGAAAGTACTGCCCCAAGGGCGCCGGCGGCCTCTTTACGGTCAGGTTGAAGGACGGCTATGACGCCTGCGTGAGGATGGTCGAAAGCGTTGAACTCCTGAGCCATGTCGTCAACCTCGGCGACACCCGCTCGCTGATCAACCACCCGGCCTCGACCACCCACCGCCAACTCGACGAGGCGCAGCTGAAGGCGGCGGGCGCCGCGCCCGATGTGGTGCGCATCTCGGTCGGGCTCGAGGACGCCGGCGACATCATCGCCGATCTCGACCAGGCGCTGCAAAAAGGCCGCCGCGGGCTGAGCCGGCCATCGCGCGCGCGTTCCCGCCGATCTCCGGTCAGCGGGGCGCGCGCGTCAGCTTTCCCTTTCATCCGCGCCGCGCTAGGCTGGACGGCGTCGATGACCAGTATACAGATATGAGCTTCATGGGCTAATGTCGTTGCGATGAAACCGAATTTCGCGCTGACACTCTCGTTCGACGGCATCGGCCTGCTGCATCGCGTGCAGGGCGGCTGGCATCTGGTGGGCGAAATCGGCCTCGACGCCGGCGACATCACCGCCGATCTGGCCGAGCTGGCGGCCAAGGCGCGCGCGCTCGACCCGACGGGGCTGCGCAGCAAGCTCGTCATCCCCGACGAGCAGATCAAGTACATGGCGTTCGAGACCGCCGAGCGCGACGTTTCGCGGATCGAGGCGCTGGTGCGCGAGCAGCTCGACGGGGCGACGCCCTATGCGCTCAGGGAACTGGCGTGGGACTGGTCGGTACGCGGCGGCATCGTGCACGTCGCGGCGGTGGCGCGCGAGACCCTGAAGGAAGCCGAGGAGTTCGCGCTCGAACACAATTTCAACCCCTACTGTTTCGTCGCCATGCCGGACGAGACCGCCTTTGCGGCCGAGCCGTTCTTTGGCGAGACCGGCTATGCCGCGCGCGCCCTCGGCCCTGACGAGACCGTCGAGCGCGAGGCCGAGATCATCCGCGTGATCGGCGCCGCGCGGCTGCCCGAGCCGCAGCCGGTGCCGCCCGGGGCGGCACCCGACCCGGTCGCCGTCGCAAGGACCGGACCGGCCCCGAAACCGGCCGCCGCACCCGCGCCGGCAACGTCGGCGGCCGAGACCGCGGCAAGGACCATCGCGCCCGAACCCGAGCCGACGGCAGAGGAGACGGCAAGGACCGCCCCGCCAAAGGCCGGGGCCGGCGGCAGGCCCGGCCGGGACGGCGGCAAGAAACCCAAGGCCCGCCCCGACACGGCCGGGACGATCGGCACCGACGATGCCCGCCCGTGCCGGTCGCCTTCGCGTCCACCCGCGACACCAGCGCGGCGCCGCCGCTCGACGGGGCCGGCCGGAAGGAACCGCTGCCCAAGGCCCGGTTCTCGCCACCATCCACTGCCGGAAAACGCCGCCGGCCACCGGAAAGAAGGCCGCAAGATCGCCGGCCCCGGCACCTGAACCCCCGACGTTCGCGCCCGGGCCGCCCGCCCCATCCCTCGATGGAGCGCCGAAGACGCCCGCCGGGAAACCCGGCAAATCCGCCGGCGCCGCCATTGGCGCGTTCCTGTCGCGGCGCAAGTCCGCGCGCACCGGGAAACCGGACGCGGTGACCGCGGCGCCGGTGCCCGGTCACGACGCGCCCGCGACCGAACCGCAGCCGCTGGTCAGTTCGGGCACGCTCGACGAGGCGCAGCGCATGACCGTCTTCGGCGCCCGGCGCGGCGACGACGCCGCACTCGGCAAGCCGCGCCATCTGGCGCTGGTGCTGACGGTGCTGCTGCTGCTCTTTCTGGTCGCCGTGGCGGCATGGTCGGCGCTGGTGCTCGATGACGGCCTGTCGGGGCTCTTTCGCAGCGAGGATCCGGTTCAGACCGCCGGGGATACCGATCAGGCCGAGGACGTGATCGCCGCCGAAGAGCCCCTCGTCATGCCACCGCAAGCCGAGGCCGGAGCGCCACCCGAGGAGACCCCGGCGCCCGAGATCGTCGCGCCCCCGGCGCTGACCCGCGCCGAGACCGTGCCCGAAGAGCTGCCCGCCGACGAGGTGCGCGCGCGCTATGCTGCCACCGGCATCTGGCAGATGGCGCCCGATCCGCCCGCGGCTCCCGGCACCACCTCGCGCCGCGACGTCTATCGCATCGAACCCGACGAGCGGCCGGTCTTCGCCGCGCTCCCCGCGCTGCCCGGAACCGACGCGCTGCTGCCCTCGGCGCGACCGCCGACGCCCGGCGTACCGCCGTCGCCGCAGGCGCGCTTCGACCTCGACCCGCGCGGCTTCATCGCCGCCACGCCCGAGGGCACCGTCACTCCCGACGGCATCACCGTCATCGCCGGGGCGCCGCCGATCAGGCCGCCGCCGACGCCACCGCGCGCCTCGGCGCAGGTGCTGGACGATCCGGCCGCCGCCGCCCCCAGCGAACCCGGACTTCGCCCGCGGCTGCGGCCCGCATCCCTGACCGGCCGCGCCGACGACGCCGGGACCGACGCGGAAACCGGCGCCGAAGCAGACGGAGACACCCCGGCGCCCGAGCCTCAGAACGCCATCGAACGGGCGCTGCAGGAGGCGACCGAGGATCCTCGCTTCGCCCGAAACCGCGCCCGGCCAGCTTTGCGTCCCGCGTCGAGCAGGCCCGCGAAGCCGCCGCCTCCGAGCCGGTCCATGCCGACCAGAGGATCAGCGTGCCCATCCCCAGCACCGCCTCGGTGGCCCGCGCGGCCACCGAACGCAACCTCATCTCGCTGCGCAAGGTCAACCTGATCGGGGTCTACGGCAGCCCCGGCGAGCGCCGCGCGCTGATCCGCCTGGCCAACGGCAAGTATCGCAAGGTGCAGGTGGGCGACCAGCTTGACGGGGGTCAGGTGGCGGCGATCGGCGACGACGAACTGCACTACATCAAGCGCGGCCGGGCGGTGGTGCTCAAGATGCCCAGAGGCTAGGGCGCGTCGCGTCCGATCGGTTGTCCACCCGTCCCGGGCGTGACCCGGGGCCTGGCCATCGCGAAAGCAGGTCCCGGCCCGGGGCCGGGACGGATATCGGATATCGGATATCGGATATGATCAGACGCGACACGCTCTAGCAACGGCGCTGCAGATCGGGGCCCGAAAACCGCGGGCGCATGGCGCATGAAGCCCGTGCAAATGCACCGTCATCCTGCCATTATGTCACCATAACGCCAGCAACGGAGGCTCGCCGCCGCATGGACGGTTTCCTGTTCCAGGCCACTATCTTTCTCGCCGCCGCGGTGATCGCGGTGCCGCTGGCGGCACGGCTGGGGCTGGGCTCGGTACTGGGCTATCTGGCGGCAGGGCTGCTGATCGGGCCCGTCCCGGGGTTTGTCGGCGGGCACGAGACCGAGGAATTGCAGCACTTCGCCGAATTCGGCGTGGTGATGATGCTCTTTCTCATCGGGCTGGAGCTGGAGCCGCGGGCGCTGTGGGACATGCGCCACCGGCTACTGGGGCTCGGCGGGCTGCAGATTGCGCTGACCACGCTGGCGGTGATGGTCGGAAGCATGGCGCTGGGTCTCGGTTGGAGCGTGGCGCTGGCGATCGGCCTGATCCTCGCGCTCTCCTCGACCGCAATCGTGCTTCAGACCCTGACGGAAAAGGGCCTGATGCAGACCCCTGGAGGGCGGTCGGCCTTTTCGGTTCTGCTGACCCAGGACATCGCGGTGATTCCGATGCTGGCGCTGCTGCCGCTGCTGGCGCTGCCCAAGACCCCCGACATGATCCTCGGCGAGACCATCAAGCGGTTGAGCGAGAGCGGCGCGCCCCAGCCCGAGGCCGCGCATCAGGCGGCGGCGTCGTTCATCCAGAACCTGCCGGGCTGGGGGGTGACACTGGTGACCGTGGGCGTGGTGGGGGCGATCATCCTCGCCGGCATCTACCTGACGCATCCGGTCTTCCGCTTCATCCACGCCGCGCGGCTGAGCGAGATGTTCACCGCGCTGGCGCTGCTGATCGTGATCGGCATCGCCTTTCTGATGAACCTCGTGGGGCTCTCGCCGGCGCTCGGCGCGTTCCTGGCCGGGGTGGTTCTGGCGTCAAGCGAGTTCCGCCACCAGCTGGAGAGCGACATCGCCCCGTTCAAGGGCCTGCTTCTGGGGCTCTTCTTCATCACCGTGGGCGCGGGCATCGACCTGAACGCGCTCCTGGGGCAGTTCTTTACCGTCATGGGGCTGGCGCTGGCGCTGATCGTGCTCAAGGGAGCGATCCTCTTTGCGCTCGGGCGCGTCTTCGGGCTGCGCGGGCGCAGCCTGTGGCTCTTTACCCTGTCGCTGGCCCAGGCCGGCGAATTCGGCTTCGTGCTGATCGCGTTTTCCGGGCAGCAGAACGTGATCCCGCCGGCGATGACCGGCACGCTGCTCTTGGTGGTGGCGATCTCGATGCTGATCACGCCGCTGCTCTTCATCCTTTACGAATGGCTGTCGCGGAGGATCGACGACGGCGTCGAGGCCGGCGAACCCGACGAGATCAAGGCGCAGGGGCCGGTGATCATCGCCGGCATCGGCCGCTTCGGGCAGATCGTCAACCGGCTGGTGCGGTCGAGCGGGTTCAAGACCGTGGTGCTCGACAACGATCTGGGCGCGATCCAGCGCATGCGGCGGTTCGGCATCAAGGGGTTCTTCGGCGATCCGACCCGGCCGGACCTGCTGCACGCCGCCGGGCTGGCCAGCGCACAGGTGCTGGTGGTGGCGCTCGACGATGTCGACGCGGCCACGCGGCTGGTGGCGTTCGCCCGTCGCGAACGCCCCGACCTGCACATCGTCGCCCGCGCCCGCGACCGCACCCATGTGTTCCGCCTGTTCAAGGCCGGGGCCAACGACATCGTCCGCGAGGTCTTTGACGGCTCATTGAGGGCCGGGCGTTATGTACTGGAAAACATGGGGCTTTCCGAATTCGAGGCCGCCGAGATGGAAAGGATGTTCTACCGCCACGACCGCAAGTCGGTGCGCGAGCTGGCGGCGCTGTGGGATCCGGCGATCCCGACGGTCGAGAACCCCGCCTATATCAGTCGTGCCAAGGAGCTGGAGCAGGAGTTGCAAACCATGCTGCTGTCGCAACTCGAAGAGCGGGTGGCGGCCGAGATACCCCGCGCCGACCCGTTGCCGTCGGCAGCGGCGGCGGCGGATGAGGTGACCGAAAAGGACGACGCCTGAGCCGGCTCCGGCGACGGCCAGACTGAACCCCCCGGGCGGCGCGGCGGGATCCCGACAAGAAACGGGCCGCACCCAAAGCGCGGCCCGAATGCGTTTCAGCCTGGGCGTGGTCAGGCGGCGCGCGAGATCAGTACCTCGTCGACCTGCTTGGCCGCCTCGACCTCGCCCTCGCCGCTGACCGCCGCCACCTCGCGGGTCAGCCGCTCCAGCGCCGCCTCGTAGAGCTGGCGCTCGGAATAGCTCTGTTCGCGCTGTTCATCGGAGCGGTGCAGGTCGCGCACCACCTCGGCGATCGCGATCAGATCGCCCGAGTTGATCTTCTGTTCGTATTCCTGCGCCCGGCGCGACCACATCGCGCGCTTGACCCGGGCCTTGCCCTTGAGCGTGCTCATCGCCCTCGACACCACGTCGGGGCTGGAGAGGCCACGCATGCCGATCTCGGCGGCCTTGTTGGTGGGCACGCGCAGCGTCATCTTGTCCTTTTCGAAGGAGATCACGAACAATTCCAGTTCGATCCCGGCAATTTCCTGTTTCTCGATCGAAACGATCTGCCCCACGCCATGGGCGGGGTAGACAACGTAATCGTCGGGCCGGAACTCGGACTTTTTCGATTTGCTCATTCAGCTTTTCCTCATCATGAAAGACCGTCCGGTACGGGACGCGCCTTCGGTCTCACTGGATGCAGTCATCCAATGAGACGGTGCGTCGGACGTAAAAGGCATCGCCCCCAGTTTGTAGCTCGGGCAGACGGACTCCAGGCGGTTCTCTTAAGTTGCCTTGGCACAATACCACAAATTCCGGCATTTCGGAAGTGCAAAGGCGGTCCTGCCGGCCACCCTGCCCGCGCCAGTGCGCTGACGAGGCGACCCGAGAGGCCCCGACACCCGTATTCCCGGGGCCGGATCGCCGCCCGTGCTCAGTCGCCCTCGCCGGGCTTTTCCGAGAAGTACTTTTCGAGCTTGCCTTCCTCGCCGTCGCGTTCCTCGGCTTCGGGCAGCGGGTCCTTCTTGGAGGTGATGACCGGCCACTGGTCCGAATACTTGCGGTTGAACTCGACCCATTTGTCCATGTCGGGCTCGGTGTCCGGGCGGATCGCGTCGGCGGGGCATTCGGGCTCGCACACGCCGCAGTCGATGCACTCGTCGGGATGGATGACCAGCATGTTCTCGCCCTCGTAGAAACAGTCCACCGGGCAGACCTCGACACAGTCGGTGTACTTGCAGGCAATGCAGTTGTCGGTCACCACATAGGTCATGTTGCGCTCTCATCCCAGACGTTGTGGCGGTGACCTAATCCAGCCGCGCCGATCATTCAAGCGTGTCGGAACGTCTCAGGTCGAGTTTGCGGCGGTCGCGCTTGGACGGCCGGCCGCCACCATCGTAACGCGGCGCGGGCGGCGCGGTTTCCGCCGGCGGATCGGGGGCGAGGTCCTCGTAGAGCGCCTGTGCCTCGGTGGCCGGGCCGCGCCGCGTGGCCAGCGCGAGGATGCGCACCACCCGCACCCGCCGCGCCTGCGCAAAGGTCAGCACGTCGCCGGGGCCGACGGCGTGCGCGGGCTTTGCCGCCTTGCGGCCGTTGACGCGCACATGCCCGCCCGCGACCAGCCCCGCCGAGAGCCCGCGGGTCTTGAAAAAGCGCGCCTGCCAGAGCCACTTGTCGAGACGGGTCTTCTCGGGGGCGTCGGTCACGGGCGGTCAGGACTTGTCCCGAAGCCCCATCAGCGCGGCGGCGAAGGGGTTGTCGGGGTCGATGCGGTCCTTTTTCTCGGGCCGTGCGGAGAAGGTGCGCGCGCCCTTCTGCGCGGGGCCGGCGTCGGTCCTGGCGCGGGGCTTGGTGCCCGGTTTGCCGCCCGGTTTGCCGCCCTTGCGGGCGTGCGGCGGCTTGCCTTCGGCGGGGCGCGGGCCGCCGGACCTGCCGCCGCGGGCGCGGCCGGCCCATGTGAAGGTGAAAAAGACCTCGGTTTCGGGTTGCGCCGTCTCGGCCTGGGGCTGATCCGGCTGCACCGTCTCCCCGGGCGTGGCCGGGGTGTCGGGGGAGATCTCGACCGCCTCGGCCGGCTCGACCATTAGCGGCGCCTCGCCCTCGTCGGGAACGGCGTCGACCGCCCCGCCGGGGCCTTGCTCCTCCGCTGGCTCGACCGCCTCGGCGGGCTCGGTCGCGAGCGGCGTCTTACCCTCGTCGGGAATGGCGTCGACCGCTCCATCGGGGCCTTGCTGCTCCGCTGCCCCGGTCTCTTCGGCAACCGCCTCGGCGACCGCAACCTCGGCGGCGGGGGCATCCGCGGCCGCCTGGACGGCCGGCTTCACCTTTTCGCGTTCGCCGCGTTCGGCGCGGTAGCCGAGCCCCGTCATCAGCCCGGCGAACTGTTCCAGCGTCATGCCGGTGATCGAAAGCATGTCGGCCGTGGCCTCGAACCCGGCGCGGCTGTCCCCGGCGCGCAGCATGTCCGCGAGCCGTTCCAGCATGTCGATGCGGATCGCCCGCTCGCCGGCGGCGCGGTAGCCGGCCATGGCGAAATATCCCTCGGGGTGACCGGACCCGGCGGGAACCGTCACCAGCCCCGGCGGCGGCGCCTCGGGAAACTCGTCAAGGCCCTTTTCGAGCCCCCCAGAGCACCAGCCGCAGCCGCGTGGGCGCGGGTTTCAGCAGCAGCGGCAGGAACACCGTGAACTGGCCGAAGCGCACCCCGTGCTTGCGCAGCTGCGCGCGCGCCTCCTGATCGAGCGCCTTGACCTCGGCGGCGACGGTGCCGCGCGGAATGATGCCGAACTGCTCGATCAGGCGAAAGCCGAAACCGCGCGCGAGACCCGAGAGCGTCTCGTCGCGGCGGATCGCGGTCAGCGGCTCGAAAAGGGTGGCGATCTTGCGGTCGATGAAATGCTGCAGCCGGCGCTCGACCTTGGCGGCCACGTCGGGGCCGGCGGCCTCGTCGACAAAGGCCACGGCGCGGGCGCCGAGCGCATCGCCGCCCGCAACCAGCTTGCCCACCGCCGAGGAGCCCCACATCAGCCCGCCCTGTTCGGTAAAGTCGATCTCGGTGTCGGGGGCGTTGTAGAAGCGGTCCGCGCGCAGGTGGAAATGCGGCGCCAGCGCCTGCAACCCGGCCTGCTCGACGGTCCTGGCCTCCTGCCCGGCCGCGGTCTTGTCGGGTACGAAGCGGAACCCTTCGAGTCGGCCCACGAATTGCCCTTCGACGGTTACCTCGCCGCTGTCGTTCACTTCGGCCACGATGGCCTCCTTCTGCTTGAGCCGCCGCATCAGTACCGAGGTGCGCCGGTCCACGAATCTCTGGGTCAGCGCGCCGTGGAGCGCATCCGACAGCCGGTCTTCTACCGCGCGCGTGGCCTCGCGCCAATGGATTTCGTCATCGACCCATCCGCTGCGCTGCGCGACATAGGTCCAGGTGCGGATATAGGCCAGCCGTTTGGACAGCGCGTCGATGCCGCCATCGGATCGGTCGATGCGGCGGATTTGTGCCGCGAACCAGTCGCTGCCAATGCGTCCGTGCTGGTGCAGATCGCGGAATATGGTCGCCAGCAGCCCGGCATGCTCGGAATGGCTGATGCCGCGGAAATCGGGGATGCGGCAGACATCCCACAGCAGCCGCACCGAAGGGCCGCCCACAGCGAGGGCACGGATTTCCGCCTGCGCCGCCAGCGTCCGGAGCGTTGCCAGATCGTCGGCTTCGCGGGCGCGGGCCAGCCGCTCGCCACCGGGGCCCCTCTCGGGCGGCTCCTCGAGCGAGGCGATGAGCGCGTCGATATGGCCGAAAACCAGCCGTGGGTTGCGCCATTCCAGCTTGCGGATGGGCGCGAAGCGGTGATCTACGATCGCCTGTGCCACCTCCGGGTCGAGATCGGGCGCCTCGCCGGTCACGCCGAAGGTGCCGTCGCGCATCCCCCGCCCGGCGCGCCCGGCGATCTGCGCCAGCTCATTGGGCGCCAGCATCCGCATCCGCCGGCCGTCGAATTTCGACAGCGCCGAGAACGCCACGTGGTCGATGTCGAGGTTGAGCCCCATGCCGATGGCGTCGGTCGCGACCAGATAGTCGACGTCGCCGTTCTGATAAAGCTCGACCTGGGCGTTGCGGGTACGCGGGCTGAGCGCGCCCATCACCACCGCCGCGCCGCCCTTCTGTCGGCGGATCAGTTCGGCGATGGCATAGACGTTCTCGACCGAAAAGCCGACGATGGCGCTGCGCGGCGGCATCCGCGAGAGCTTGCGCGGCCCGGTATAGGCCAGCTGCGACATCCGTTCTCGGTGCAGGAACTCGACCCCCGGCACCAGCGCCGCAATCGCCCCGCGCATGGTGTGGCTGCCCAGGAACTGGGTCTCGCGCCGCCCGCGCATGCGCAGCAGCCGGTCGGTGAAGACGTGGCCGCGCTCGGGGTCGGCGCAGAGCTGGATTTCGTCCACGGCCACGAAATCCGCGCCGATGCCCTCGGGCATCGCCTCGACGGTCGAGACCCAGTACTGCGCGCGCCGAGGTATGATGCGTTCCTCGCCGGTCACCAGCGCCACCACCGAAGGCCCGCGCACGGCCTTGATCCGCTCATAGACCTCGCGCGCCAGCAGCCGCAGCGGCAGCCCGATCACGCCGGTCCGGTAGCCCAGCATGCGCTCGATGGCATATGTGGTCTTGCCCGTGTTGGTCGGTCCCAGCACTGCCAGGATCCGGGAATGCTCGGTCATGTGACCGCTCCGCCTGTATTTTCAAATGTCCTTGCCGCCGGTGCCGCGCTCGAGCCGTTCGAGCGCATCGCGCGCATGCGGATGGTGGGGGTAGATCGCGAGACCGCCTCGAAGGCGCGCCGCGCCAGCGCCTCGCGCCCGGTGCGCTCGGCGATCGCGCCGAGGCCGGCGATGGCGTCGAAGTGCCGTCCCTCCAGTGCCAGAGCGCGGCGCAGATCGGCCATCGCCGGGCCGTCGAGATCGGCCATCATGTAGGCCAGCGCGCGGCGATACCAGCCTTCGGCGAAGTCCGGCGCATGATCGGTGAGCGCGGTGAAATGCCCGATCGCGGTCAGCGCGTTACCGGCCTCGAGCGCTTCGTTGCCGCGCCTCAGCAGCAGGTCCATCGCCGGCGAGCCGGATTTCGACCATTCCAGCTCGATCTCGCGCGCAACCCGGCGCGCGGCCTTGGGCTCGGCGTCGTGCAGCTCGACAAAGAGCCGCTCGAGCCGGGCGCTGTCGCCCGCCCCGGCCGGGGTGCAAATCCACCCTATCGTCAGGAACGACGCGAGGGTAAGATTGAGAAAGGAGTTTCGAATGGTCATATCACCGACGATATTTAACGCCCATCGCCGCGAATCATAGGCCCGGCATGGCAATTTCGGAGAAATCGAACATGAGTGACGTCATCCGGACCGCCCTGGACGCGCTGAAGACCCGCATCGGCGACGGCTTTACCGACGGCACCGCCAAGTTCGTCATCGAGGACGCGGGCGCCATCCTGATCGACGGTGCGGGCGTGCGCGCCGGCGACGAGCCGGCGGACGTGACGCTGACCGCCTCGGTCGACACCTTCGAGCAGATCCTCGCGGGCGATCTCGACCCGACCACGGCCTTCATGTCCGGAAGGCTCGGCATCGACGGCGACATGGGACTGGCGATGAAGCTGGGCAGCGCCCTGGGGTGAGTGCCGACGCGCCGCTTCATGCCGAGATGGCCGATGGGCCGCCGGGCGGGCGGGCGTGGTGGCTCGAAACTGCAGACGGGGTGCGGATCCGCGCAGGGCTCTGGCCCGCCCCGGGCGGCGCGCGGCACGGTGCTGCTCTTTCCCGGGCGCACCGAATATGTCGAGAAATACGGCCGCGCCGCGCGCGACCTTGCCCGCCGGGGGCTGGCGACCCTGACCCTCGACTGGCGCGGACAGGGGCTCGCCGACCGGTTGACGGACGACCCGATGTCGGGCCATGTCGCGCGTTTCACCGACTACCAGCACGACGTCGCCGCGCTGCTCGGCATCGCGCGGACGCTGGCCCTGCCCCGGCCCTGGCACCTGCTCGGCCACTCGATGGGCGGCTGCATCGGGTTGCGCGCGGCGATGGCGGGGCTCGATGTGGCGGCTTGCGTCTTTTCCGGGCCGATGTGGGGCATTCACATCGACGACGGGCTGCGCCCGCTGGCGTGGTCGCTGGCCTGGAGCGGGCGGCGGCTGGGGATGGACCATCGCTATGCCCCCGGCACCGACGCCGGTAGCTATGTGCTGAGCGAGCCTTTTGAGACCAACAAGCTGACCGGCGACCGCGAGATGTGGGACTACCTGATCGCGCATCTGCGCGCGCATCCCGAACTGGCGCTGGGCGGACCCAGCCTGCGCTGGCTCTACGAGGCGCTGACCGAAACCCGCGCCCTCGTCCGCCACCCCTCGCCCGCCCTGCCCTGTCTGACGGTGATGGGCTCGCACGAGGAGATCGTCGACACCGCCCGCATCATCGGGCGAATGGAGAACTGGCCCGGCAGCCGGCTCGAGATCGTCGACGGCGCCCGCCACGAGGTGCTGATGGAGGATGCCGCCACCCGCGCCCGGCTTTTCGACATGATCGCCGCGTTCTGCCACGAGGCCGCCGCAACCGCCCGGCGCGGCGATGGCGGGAGCGGGGGCGGCGCGCCGGTTTCAGCCTGAGCCCGTCCCGCCACCCCCATCCCGGATCGCCGCTTGAGCCCGGGGCCGCACCGGCCTATCTCTGTGCCCGTCACCAGCCACCAAGGAGTTCTGCCGCATGACCCGTCTGCCCCGGCCCGCCCGCGATGCCAACGCCACAGCCCGCGCGGATGGCCCGGACGCTCCGGGCGGTCTGCCGGAGTGGGACCTGGGCGATCTCTATACCGGCGAGGACGCGCCGGAACTGGCGCGCGATCTCGACTGGCTCGAGCGCGAATGCGCGGCCTTCGCGGAGGATTACGAAGGCAGGCTCGCCGACCTCGACGCCAAAGGCCTGCTGGAATGCATCCGCCGCGACGAGCGCATCACCACGATCGCCGGGCGGGTGATGTCCTTCGCCGGGCTGCGCTATCACCAGAACACCACCGACGGCGCCCGCGCCAAGTTCCTCTCCGACTGCCAGGAAAGGATCACCCGCTTCACCACGCCGCTGGTCTTTTTCAGCCTCGAGCTGAACCGGCTCGACGACGCGGCGCTGCAAGGGATGTATGGCGAGAACCCCGAACTTGCGCGCTACGCCCCGGTGCTCAGGCGCATCCGGGCGATGAAGCCCTACCAGCTCTCGGACGAGCTGGAGCGCTTCCTGCACGACCTCGGCGTCGTCGGCGACGCCTGGGAGCGGCTTTTCGACGAGACCGTCGCCGGGCTCGCCTTCAGCGTCGATGACGAGAAAATGGGGCTCGAGGCGACGCTCAACCTGCTGAGCGACCCGAACCGCCCCCGCCGCGAGGCCGCCGCGCGCGAGCTTGCCCGGGTCTTCGGTGCCAACGTCCGCACCTTTTCGCGCATCCACAACACCTGCGCCAAGGAAAAGGAGGTCATCGACCGCTGGCGCAAGATGCCCAGCGCCCAGACCGCGCGGCACCTTGCGAACGATGTCGAGCCCGAGGTGGTCGAGGCGCTGCGCGAGGCGGTGGTGGCGGCCTGTCCGCGCCTCAGCCATCGCTACTATGAACTCAAGCGCAGGTGGCTCGGTCTCGACAAGCTCCAGGTCTGGGACCGCAACGCCCCCCTGCCGATGCAGGAGACCCGCCAGATCGGCTGGGCCGAGGCGCGCGAGACGGTGATGGGCGCCTACAGCGCGTTCGATCCCCGCATGGGCGAACTGGCGCAACCCTTCTTCGAGAAGGGGTGGATCGACGCGGGGGTGAAACCCGGCAAGGCGCCCGGCGCCTTTGCCCACCCGACGGTGACCGAGGTGCACCCCTATGTGCTGCTCAACTATCTGGGCAAGCCGCGCGACGTGATGACGCTGGCGCACGAACTGGGCCACGGCGTGCACCAGCGCCTTGCCGCCGGTCAGGGCGAGCTTCTGTCGGCGACGCCGCTCACGCTGGCCGAAACTGCCAGCGTCTTTGGCGAGATGCTGACCTTCCGCCGGCTGCTGGATACGGCCGAGACGCAGGACGCGCGCAAGGTGCTGCTGGCGGGCAAGGTCGAGGACATGATCAACACCGTGGTGCGCCAGATCGCGTTTTACGATTTCGAGTGCAAGCTTCATGCCGCGCGCCGCGAGGGAGAGCTCACGCCCGACGACATCGGCGCGCTGTGGATGAGCGTACAGGCGAGCTCGCTCGGCCCGGCGTTCGAGTTCATGGACGGCTACGAGCACTTCTGGGCCTATGTGCCCCATTTCGTCCATTCGCCCTTCTACGTCTATGCCTACGCCTTTGGCGACGGGCTGGTGAGCGCGCTTTATGCCGTCTACGAAGAGGCGCCCGAGGGCTTTCAGGACAAGTATTTCGAGATGCTGCGCGCCGGCGGATCAAAACACCACAAGGAGCTGCTGGCCCCGTTCGGGCTCGACGCCTCCGATCCCGCCTTCTGGGACAAGGGGCTTTCGATGATCTCGCGCTTCATCGACGAGCTGGAGGCGATGGAGGGCTGAAGCCCCGCCGGCAGGCCGGAAAGATGAATGCCTCCGGCGGGAGTATTTGCGGGAAAGATGAATGCCTGAAGGGCCCCGGCCCGGGCGCGCGGCCAAATCGGCGGGGCAGCCTGGCCGGAACCTGCCCTACCAGCGCCCCGTCGCGGCCCGTGCGATCAGCCTCAGCCGGCTGATGGCCGGCGCCGGTTCCAGCCGGCCCCGGGCCACGCGCCCCGGCGCCGCCCGCGCCGCCGCCAGCACCGGACCGGCGGGCCACACCGCCAGCAGCGCCGGGCGCGCCATACGCGACACCTGCCGCCGTGCCGCGCGGGCGCGGGCGAGTGCGTCCAGCCCCTCCGCGGCCAGCGCGCGCACGGCCTCCGGCCGGCCGTCGACCAGCGGCACGCGGCCCGCGGCCTCGAGCGCGGGCACCGCGCGCAGCCAGTTGGCAAGCCCCAGCGCGAGGCCCGCCGCGCGCAGCGGGCCTTCGGGCGCGGCCGGATCGAGCACCCGCGCCGCCGCCAGCAGCAGGTTGCCCGAGGTGGCGTCGATATGGGCGCGAAAGGCGTCGAGGTCCGCGAAGGGCTCGCGGTGGATGTCCCAGCGCCGCGCCTCGATGAGCGCATCGAGGAGTGCGGCCTCTTGCGGACCTATCGCGCGCGCCAGCGGCGCCGCCACCTCGTGATGACGCGCCGCCTCGCCGGCCCCGATCGCGGCCAGGGTGTCGCGCCACCACTGAAGGCGCATCTCGGCAATGAGCGGCTCGGCCGTGACCCAGGGCGCGCGCGCCACCTCAATGTTGAAGGCGTAGATCGGAAAGAGCTTCTCGCGCGCCGCCACCGGCGCCGCCATCACCGCGCGAAACCGTTCGGGGTCGGCCCGGAAAACGATCCCGGCGCAGGCCGCGACGTCATCAGCCATCGCGCAGAAGCTTCCAGTCGATGGCATCAAGCAGCGCCTCGAAGGAGGCATCGACGATGTTGGGGCTCACCCCCACCGTCGACCAGCGCCGCCCCTGCCCGTCCTCGCTGTCGATGATGACGCGGGTCACCGCCTCGGTGCCGCCTTGCGTGATGCGCACCTTGAAGTCGACCAGCCGCATGTCGTCGATCGCTGCCTGGTAGCGGCCCAGGTCCTTGGCCAGCGCCTTGGAGAGCGCGTTCACCGGACCCCGGTCCGAGCCCTGTGCATCGACCGATTCGGAGACCGAGAGTTTCTTTTCGCCGTCGATCTTGACCACCACCACCGCCTCGGAAAGCGACACCATACGGTTGCGTTTGTTCTTGCGCCGCTCGACCGTGACCTTGTAGCGCTTGACCTCGAAGAACTCGGGCATCACCCCCAGTTCGCGCCGCGCCAGCACCTCGAAGCTCGCCTGCGCGCTGTCGTAGGTATAACCCTGCTCCTCGCGCTCCTTGACGCGCGTGAGGATCGCCGCCAGCGCCGGATCATTCGGCGCCACCTCGATGCCGGCCTCGGCCAGCCGCCGGCGCAGGTTCGACTGCCCGGCCTGGTTCGACATCGGGATGACGCGGGCGTTGCCCACGCAGGCGGGGTCGACATGCTCGTAGGTGGTGGGGTCCTTGAGGATCGCGCTGGCGTGCAGCCCGGCCTTGTGGGCAAAGGCGGCGGCGCCGACATAGGCCGCGTGTTTCATCGGCACCCGGTTGAGGATGTCGTCGAGCCGCCGACTGGCGCGGGTGAGCCCGGTCAGCGCCTCGCGGGTGACGCCGATCTCGTAGCCGCTGGCATAGGGTTCCTTGAGCAGCAGCGTCGGGATGAGCGCGGTGAGGTTGGCGTTGCCGCAGCGTTCGCCAAGCCCGTTCAACGTGCCCTGCACCTGCCGCGCGCCGGCATCGACGGCGGCGAGGCTGCCGGCGACGGCGCTTTCGGTGTCGTTGTGGGTATGAATGCCCAGCCGCGCGCCGGGGATGCCGGCGGCGATGACGCGGCCCGTGATCTCGCCGATCTCGCCCGGCAGGGTGCCGCCATTGGTGTCGCAGAGCACGATCCAGCGCGCGCCGGCGTCGCGGGCGGCGTGCAGGCAGCTCAGCGCGTAATCGGGGTCGGCCTTGTAGCCGTCGAAGAAATGCTCGGCATCAAAGAGCGCCTCGCGCCCCGATCCGACCAGGTGGGCTATGGATTGCGCGATGTTGTCGAGGTTTTCGTCGAGGCCGATCTCGAGCGCGGTGCGGACGTGAAAGACATGCGTCTTGCCGACCAGGCAAACGGCGGGGGTGCCGGCATTGAGCACGCCCGCCAGCACCTCGTCGTTCTCGGCCGAGCGGCCGGCGCGCTTGGTCATGCCGAAGGCGGTGAGCGTCGCGCGGGTCTCGGGTGCGGCGTCGAAAAAGGCGCTGTCGGTGGGGTTGGCGCCGGGCCAGCCGCCCTCGATATAGTCGACGCCGAGGGTGTCGAGGGTCTCGGCGATGGCCTGTTTCTCGGCGGTGGAGAAGCTCACGCCCTGGGTCTGCTGGCCGTCGCGCAGGGTGGTGTCGTAGAGGTAGAGGCGTTCGCGGGTCATGTCTCGTCCTTCCTGCCCCGGAGGGTGCACCGGCACCCGCCCCGGCCCCCGAGCCGGGGCCCGGATGTGGGCGTGATGCGGAGGTCCCGGATCAAGTCCGGGACGGGGGGTAATGGAATTGCCCCCGGATCGCCTGCGATCCGGTTCGCCCCCGACCACGCCGCTAGTGCGCAAGGGCGGCGCCCGGCCCGGCGGGGTGGGCGCAGGGCGCCCGCCCCGTGGGGGGGGCGGGCGCCGCCCGGCGTATCCGCCGGGCGAGCCTGTGATGAGACGCGGGGCGTCATTTCAGGGCCTCCAGCTTGGCGGGGTTCAAGTTACTTCGGTCCAATACCGCGGTTCCGCTATTGACCCCGCTTGGTGATCTCGACGCGCGCAGCTCTACTCCAAGCGATGCAGCCTCGTGCTTTAGTCGATCTGCGTTGGACCAATCCTTGTCCCGCCGATATGCCAACCACTTATGAACGAGCGACACTGACGCGTCCCGTAGTTGGTCGGATATTCCGCCCCAACCGATGACACCGACCGTGGGCTGATAGTCCGTACCCTCGGCGAGAAATGCGCCATCTTCAGTTTCGTAGTGAAAGGGTTTGGCCCAATCACTTTGCGCAATCTTGGCCAGATCGAATCCCAAGAGCATGGCTGAAGCTGTCAGCCTCGCGCGATTGTCGCATTTATAGAGTTCGTTCAGTGTCTCGATTGCCTCCCATGTATTCAGATCATCCGCTAACGCCTCGACAACCTCAGAATCGATATCGTTTGCGTGCTTTTCTGCAGCCGCACCACTCCATTTCCGCAGAGTTTCTTTCGCCTCGCGCGCCTTCTCCGCCGTCCAGTCCATCGGCTTGCGGTAGTGCGTGCTCAGCATCACGAACCGGATCACCTCGCCCTGCACGCCCTGATCGAGCAGATCGCGCACGGTGAAGAAATTGCCGAGCGACTTCGACATCTTCCGGCCCTCGACCTGCAGCATCTCGTTGTGCATCCAGTAGCGCGCGAACTCGCCTTCGGGGTGGGCGCAGCGGCTTTGCGCGATCTCGTTCTCGTGGTGGGGAAAGATCAGGTCGCCGCCGCCGCCGTGGATGTCGAAACTCTCGCCCAGGAGTTCATGGCTCATCGCCGAGCACTCGATATGCCAGCCCGGCCGCCCCCGCCCCCAGGGGCTTTCCCACCCCGGCAGGTCGGGGCCCGAGGGCTTCCACAGCACGAAATCCATCGGGTTGCGCTTGTAGGGCGCGACCTCGACGCGGGCGCCGGCGATCATGTCCTCGACCGTGCGCCCCGAAAGCCGGCCGTACCCGGCATAGCTCTCGACGGCAAAGAGCACATGGCCCCCGGCCTCGTAGGCGTGGCCCTTCGCGATCAGCCGCTCGATCATCGCGATCATCTGCGGGACGTACTGCGTCGCCCGTGGCATGGCATCGGGTTCCAGCGCCCCGAGCGCGGCCATGTCGTCGAGAAACCATTGCGTGGTCTCGGCGGTGATCTCGGCGATGGTGCGCCCGGTTTCGGCCGCGCGCGCGTTGATCTTGTCGTCGACGTCGGTGAAGTTGCGCACATAGGTGACGTGACCCGCCCCGTAGACGTGGCGCAGCAGGCGATAGAGCACGTCGAAGACCACCACCGGCCGGGCATTGCCCAGATGCGCCCGGTCATAGACGGTGGGCCCGCAGACATACATCCGCACATTGCCCGGATCGAGCGGTTCGAACGTCTCCTTCGCCCGTGCCTTGGTGTTGTAGAGTCTGATCGTCGTCATGAAGCCCCTCGCGCGCGTTGCCGCGGCGGGCTTATCAACTGGTTCGAGAAGATGGAACAGAGGACCGGCCCGCGCGACGTATGTCAGCAGGTAATGATGCAGCCGATGATGATGGCGGTTCCGGTCATGGGCGCGACACTAGGCGCGTGGCGGGGTGCGGTCAAGCTGTCATGCGCGGGACTGTTCCGTTTGCGACATCTGTCGCAATCGGGACAGACCGGGTGCGGGGAATCACCTTTGCTGGGGGACGGAATCGCAAGGAGGCGGGCCATGACGTCAGCGAGCGTTGTCGCTCTGGTCGAGCGCACCATCGGTGCGGCGCGCGGGAAGGCGCCGCGCGGGCGGCCGGGCCGGGGCTGAGCCCCACCGAAATCCCCCTCTCGTGACGACAAGGATGCCTCACCGATGACCGAACAGATCACCCGCCGCAGCGGCGGCCGCGCCGCCCGCCGTGCCGCCCGCGCCGCCCCCCATCGAGGCCCAGCGCGCCATCCGCCCCGGCATGGAATGCCGCGCGCTCAACGTGCTCTCCGACGCCGATGTCGAACGGATCCACCGCGCCGCGCTCACCCTGCTCGACGAGGTCGGGCTCGCCGACGCGCCCGAAAGCGGCGTCGCTCACATGACCCGCGCCGGCGCGACCCCGGGCGGCGACGGCAGGCTGCGCTTTTCGCCGGCGCTGATCGAGGACACGCTGGCGCGGGCCCGGGGCGAGATCACGCTTTTCGGCCGCGATCCCCGCCACGATCTGCGCCTCGGCGGCGCCCGGGTGCATTTCGGCACCGCCGGAGCGGCCGTGAGCATGGTCGACATCGACGGGCGCGCCTACCGCGACAGCACGCTCAACGACCTGCACGACGCCGCGCGCATCGCCGACCGGCTGGACAACATCCATTTCGTGCAGCGCCCGATGGTCGCCCGCGACATCACCGACAACCTCGAGATGGACCTCAACACGCTTTATGCCTGCTGCGCGGGCACCACCAAGCATGTCGGCACCTCGTTTTCCGACCCCGCCCATGTCGCCGACGCGCTGGAGATGCTGCACCTCATCGCCGGCGGCGAGGCGGCGTGGCGCGAACGCCCCTTCGTCAGCAACTCGAACTGCTTCGTGGTGCCGCCGATGAAGTTCGCCACCGAGGCCTGCCAGACGATGGAAGCCTGCATCGAGGGCGGCATGCCGGTGCTGCTGCTCTCGGCCGGGATGGCCGGGGCCACCACGCCCTCGACCATCGCCGGGGCGATCGCGCAATCGATGGCCGAGTGCCTCGCCGGCCTCGTCTATGTCGACGCGGTCAGGCCCGGCGCGCCGGCGATCTTCGGCACCTGGCCGTTCGGGCTCGACCTGCGCTCGGGCGCGATGACCGGGGGCTCGGGCGAGCAGGCGCTCCTGACCGCGGGCTGCGCGCAGATGCACCGCTTCTACGGGCTGCCGGGGGCGCCGCGGCGGGGATGACCGACGCCAAGCTGCCCGACATGCAGGCCGGGTGGGAGGCGATGTGCTCGAACGTCATGGCCGGGCTTTCGGGACTCAACATGGTCTACGAGGCCGCCGGCATGCATGCCTCGCTGCTGGGGTTCTGCCACGAATCGCTGATCCTCGGCGACGACCTGATCGGCCACGCGCTGCGCTGCGTGCGCGGCATCGAGGTCGATGACGAGACCCCGGCGCTCGACCAGATCCGCGAGGTCTGCCTCGATGGTCCCGGCCATTACCTGGGCACCAGCCAGACGCTCAGCCGGATGCAGCGCGACTATGTCTATCCCGCCACCGCCGGGCGCAAGTCGCCCAAGGAATGGGCCGAGGCGGGGGCGCCCGATCTCGTCGCCGCCGCCACCGCCCGCAAGCAGGCGATCCTCTCCGAGCGCGCGGCGGCGCGGTTCGATCCCCGAACCGACGCCGCGATCCGGGCGCGCTTCGCCATCCACCTGCCGGCCTGAGCGGCGTCCCGGGGCAAGACGGGACTTGACCTTGCCCCCGCTGGAAGCTGCATGAAGGGGTGACGCGCCCGTGCAGGAGCGCGCGCCACCCCGATGGGACGCAGGAAAGGCCCCGAATGAACGTCAGAGCCGTGATCTATCCCGCCGCGATCCTTCTGGTCGCGGGCGGCGTCTATCTCTTCACCCCGCCCGAGCCGCCGGCGCCGCAGCCAGCACCGCAAATGGCCGCCGGCGCGGCGATCGTCGCGGTCTCGGTGCCGCAGACGCTGAGCCCGCGCGCCGCGACGGGCAAGACCGCCTTTGACGCCAGCTGCGCCAGTTGCCACGGTCAGAACGCCGCCGGGCTCGAGGGCAAGGGCCCGCCGCTGGTACACCGCATCTACGAGCCCGGCCACCACGGCGACGCGGCGCTTTGCGATCGCCGCCAGCCGGGGCGTGCGCGCGCATCACTGGAGGTTCGGCGACATGCCCCCGGTCGAGGGGCTGACCAAGGGCGACATCAACAACATCGTGGCCTATGTCCGTGAACTGCAACGGGAAAACGGGATCGAGTGAGGGCGGCGCGCCGCCCCAGTCCTCCCCCTAAAGCGCGTTGCACCGGATCGGATTCACTCGCCTGCGACCAGAGGGCATGCGGCCGCCCGGGTGGGCGCGAATGCGCCCGCCGTCGTGCCGGAGGCACGCCTATGGCGTGACGGGCGGGCGGGCGCATGCCCGGCCCGCAAGCGGGCCGGGCGGGATGAATTCAAAAGGGTGCACCGCGCCCCAGCCGAGCCAGAATCGCCTCGCTGTCGAGCGATGCCTGCCCGATCGACCCGGCCACGCGGCCGCGCGGCCCGTCGAGCCTTGTGGCGACATAGCCCTCGGCCACCGCCGCCGGGGCCTGGCCCAACAGCACGGCGGCCGTCAGGAGCGTGGCGAGACTTTCGGCAAAGGCGCGCGCCCGGGCCTCCTCGGGCGGCGCCGCGAAACGCGCGCGGTGGGCCGCAAGCGCGGCATCATAGCGGCGATCGCGCCCCCTTGCGGCGTCAAGCTCGGCATCGACCGCTTCGGCGGCCTCGGGCGTCCGCGCCAGCGTGCGCAGGATGTCGAGGCAGATGACGTTGCCCGAGCCCTCCCAGATCGAGTTGAGCGGCGCCTCGCGATAGAGAAGCGGCAGGGCGGTATCCTCGACATAGCCCATGCCGCCCATCACCTCTATCGCCTCGTAGACGAGGTTCGGGCAGAGCTTGTTGCCGAGGAACTTGGCCAGCGCCACCCCGAGCCGGGCGAAGGCGCGCTCGTGCGCGTCCGTGCCGTCGAAGGCGCGCGCCACGCGCAGCCCCAGCGCCAGCGCGCCCTCCCAGTCGAGCGCCAGATCGGCCAGCACGACGCGCATCAGGGGCTGGTCGATCAGCCGGCGCTGAAAGGCGCTGCGGTGGCGCACCCAGTGGAGCGCCTCGATGAGCGCCGCGCGCATCAGCCCGGCGGGCGCCATCGCGGTGTCGAGCCGGGTGTGGTGGACCATCTCGATGATGGTGCGCACGCCGGCGCCCTCCTCGCCCAGGCGCCGGCCCCGGGCACCGGCGAACTCGATCTCGGCCGAGGCGTTGGCGCGGTTGCCGAGCTTGTCCTTGAGGCGCGCGATGCGGATGGCGTTGCGCCCGTCCTCCAGCCAGCGCGGCACCACGAAGCAGGTGAGCCCGCCCGGCGCCTGCGCCAGCGTCAGGAAGCCGTCCGACATCGGCGCCGAGCAGAACCACTTGTGCCCGGTGAGCCGCCAGCCGTCGGCGTCCCGTTCCGCCCGGGTGGTGTTGGCGCGCACGTCCGAGCCGCCCTGCTTTTCGGTCATCGCCATGCCCATCGTCGCCGCCGCTTTCCGCGCCAGCGGCCGGATCGAGCCGTCATAGCCCCGCGCGGTCAGCTTCGGCCGCCACAGGGCATCGAGCCCGGCATCGGCGCCAAGCGCCGGCACCGCGGCATAGCTCATGGTCATCGGGCAGCACACGCCGGGCTCGACCTGGGTGGTCAGATAGACCATCGCGGCATGGGTGGCGTGGCCGCCCGCCGCGCCCTCCCAGGCGATGGCGGCATAGCCCGCCTCGAGCCCCGCCGCCATCAGCCGGTGATAGGCAGGGTGAAACGCCACCTCGTCGAGCCGCCGCCCGCCGGCGTCGAACAGAACCGCCTCGGGCGGGTGGCGGTTGGCGTCGCGGCCCGCCGCCCGCATGGCGGCCGTGCCCATCTCGGCGCCGTAGCGCGCCAGATGTGCGGCATTGGCACCGGCGGCGGCGGCGTGATCGCGCAGCGCCGCATCCCCGGCCCAGAGATCGGCGTCGCCCCGTTCGGGTGGCTGATTGGTGACCTCATGGGTGCCAAGATCGGCGCTGGGCGGCAGTTGTGGCATGAAAGACTCGCTCCCGCGATGATGCTAGCGCGTTCGCCCCGGCACAGGAAAGGGGAATTCACAAAGCCGCCCGGCTGTGGCAGGGTGAGGCGGTCCGCCCGGCAAGAGGCGGCGACAGAGGCAGAGCAGAGACCCGATGACCCCCTCACCCGGCCCGCGCTTGGCGCGATCGTCTATGTCCTGGTCGTGTTCGGCATGGTGGTCTATTTCACCTTCGCCGCCGTTCGCGGCGATTACGGCATCTTCCGCCGGGCCGAGATCGAGGCCGAGGAAAAGGCGCTTCAGGCGCAGCTCGACCGGCTCGAGGCCGAGCTGGCGCGGATGGAGAACCTCACCCACAGGCTCTCGGACGACTATCTCGACCTCGATCTGCTGGACCAGCAGGCGCGCGACGTCCTCGGCATGATCCGCGCCGACGAGATCGTGATCAGGTAGGCGGGCGGACCGGACCGGACCGGCGCCGATACCCGTCCCGGCCCCCGGGCCGGCAACTTTTTTCGGGTTGGCGAGGTCTGCAGAGTGTCACCCAACATCGAATTCCTCCCGCCCGGCCCGCCTGCGGGCCGGGCGGGCGCATGCCCTACCATTGCAGACGTCCGGATCCGATCCACCGCAACACGCAATAGGATCAGGCCCGGGCGGGCGGAAGAGCGACCCGGACGCCATTCGCCCAGGCACCGTCATGCCCCGCCCGGCCCGACGCGGCCAGCCCCGGCAATCGGCCGAAATTTCCCCCTCGCCACACGGGACTTTCTCGTGTTATGAATGGTTTAACGCTAAACTATATTGAAACCCGAAGAGGACGCCCCGCATGGCTGCCCGAAAAACCTCGAAAAAGCCCAATATTTCCGCCGCCGAACTGACCCAATTCTACCGCGACATGCTGCTTATCCGCCGATTCGAGGAAAAGGCGGGCCAGCTCTACGGCATGGGGCTGATCGGCGGGTTCTGCCACCTCTATATCGGGCAGGAGGCGGTGGTCGTCGGGCTCGAGGCTGCGGCCGAGGAGGGTGACAAGCGCATCACCACCTACCGCGATCACGGTCACATGCTGGCCTGCGGGATGGACCCCAAGGGGGTGATGGCCGAACTCACCGGCCGGGCGGACGGCTATTCCGCCGGCAAGGGCGGCTCGATGCACATGTTCTCTACCGAGAAACACTTCTACGGCGGGCACGGAATCGTCGGTGCCAACGTGCCGCTGGGCGCGGGGCTGGCCTTTGCCGACAAGTACCGGGCAACGACCGCGTGACATTCACCTATTTCGGCGACGGCGCGGCCAACCAGGGCCAGGTTTACGAGACCTTCAACATGGCGGCGCTGTGGAAACTGCCGGTGGTGTTCGTGATCGAGAACAACCAGTACGCCATGGGAACGGCGCAGCGGCGCTCGACCTCGACGCCCGAGCTTTACACCCGCGGCGCGGCGTTCGGCATCCCCGGCGAGGCGGTCGACGGCATGGACGTGCTGGCGGTCAGGGCCGCCGGCGAAAAGGCGGTGGCGCACTGCCGCTCCGGCGAGGGGCCCTATATCCTCGAGATCAAGACCTACCGCTATCGCGGCCATTCGATGTCGGACCCGGCCAAGTACCGTACCCGCGAAGAGGTGCAGAAGGTGCGTGACGAGAAGGACGCCATCGAGCATGTGCGCGATCTGCTGCTGGCGGGCGGTCACGCCAGCGAGGACGACCTCAAGGCCATCGACAAGGAGATCAAGGCCATCGTCAACGAGGCCGCCGAGTTCGCCAAGGAGAGCCCCGAGCCCGACGAGGCCGAGCTCTGGACCGACGTCATCGCCGACGCTGTACCGCAGGACGCGTGAGAAGGAGACCAGCACGATGCCGACCGAAATTCTCATGCCCGCGCTCTCGCCCACCATGGAAGAGGGCACACTCGCCAGATGGCTGGTAAAGGAGGGCGACAGCGTCAGCGCCGGCGACATCATCGCCGAGATCGAGACCGACAAGGCGACGATGGAATTCGAGGCCGTCGACGAGGGCACGATCGGCAAGCTGCTGATCGACGAGGGCACCGAAGGGGTCAAGGTCAACGCCCCCATCGCGGTGCTGCTGGAGGAGGGCGAGAGCGTCGGGGATATCGAGAGCGCCGCGCCCGCCCCGGCCCCCGAGCCGGAACCTCGACCGGCAGCCGCCCCGGCCACCGCCAAGGCGGCGGGAAGTCCCGCATCGGGTAAGGAACCTATACGGCCCGCGGCGGAACCCGACTGGCCCGAAGGCACACCGATGAAGACGATGACCGTGCGCGAGGCGCTCAATTCGGCCATGATCGAGGAGATGCGCCGCGACGACAAGGTCTTCATCATGGGCGAGGAAGTGGCCGAGTACCAGGGCGCCTACAAGATCACGCAGGGGCTGCTGGACGAGTTCGGGGCGCGGCGCGTGGTCGACACGCCGATCACCGAGCACGGCTTTGCCGGCATCGGCGTGGGCGCATCCTGGGGGGGCCTGCGACCCATCGTCGAGTTCATGACCTTCAACTTCGCGATGCAGGCGATCGACCAGATCGTCAACTCCGCCGCCAAGACGCTCTACATGTCGGGCGGGCAGATGGGCACGCCGGTCGTCTTTCGCGGCCCCAACGGCGCGGCGGCGCGCGTCGCGGCTCAGCACAGCCAGGACTATGCCGCGTGGTACGCGCAGGTGCCGGGGCTGCAGGTGGTGCAGCCGTGGTCGGCGGCCGACGCCAAGGGCCTGCTGAAAACCGCGATCCGCGATCCCAACCCGGTGATATTCCTGGAAAACGAGATCCTCTACGGCAAGAGCTTCGAGGTGCCCGACCTGGAGGATTTCACCCTCCCCTTCGGCAAGGCCAGGATCGAGCGGGCGGGCGATGACGTGACCATCGTCAGCTTCGGCATCGGCATGACCTACGCGATGGAAGCCGCCGAGAAGCTCGCCGAAGACGGGGTTTCGGCCGAGGTCATCAACCTGCGCACCCTGCGCCCCCTCGACTACGACACGGTGATTGCCAGCGTGCAGAAGACCAACCGCTGCGTTACCGTCGAGGAAGGCTGGCCGGTGGGTTCGATCGGCGATCACATCGCCTCGGTGCTGATGCAGCGCGCCTTCGACTGGCTCGACGCGCCGGTCATCACCTGCACCGGCAAGGACGTGCCGATGCCATACGCCGCCAACCTCGAAAAGCTGGCGCTGACCTCGACCGGGGAGGTGCTGGAAGCGGTGAAACAGGTGACGTACAGATGAGCCCGGATTTCGAATTCAGCAGCACCCGCGAGGCCTATGTTCTCGAGGGGCCTGTCGGCGATACGCGCTATCGCATCGTCGTCCCGCGCGATTTTGTCGAGGCCGAAACCGGCGGCAGCGCGCCCGGCACCGACCATTACGAATGGCTGCGCGCCAATTTGCCGAATATTCTCGCTGCCTATACGGCACGCATCGAAGGCGGATGGGTCAAGGCCCCGTGGAACCGCGTTCTCGTCGTGGAGGTCGATTGATGCCGACAGAAATTCTCATGCCCGCGCTCAGCCCGACGATGGAGGAGGGGACACTGGCCAAATGGCTGGTCAAGGAAGGCGACGAGGTGAAATCGGGCGACATCCTGGCCGAGATCGAGACCGACAAGGCGACAATGGAGTTCGAGGCCGTCGACGACGGCACCATCGGGAAAATCCTGATCGACGAGGGCACCGAGGGTGTCAGGGTCAACACCCCCATCGCAGTGCTGCTGGAAGAGGGCGAGAGCGCCGGGGACATCAAGAGCGCCCCGGCCACCGAGCCGGGGGGCCGCGCCCGAGTCCCGCACCGCAAGGACCGCCGAGGCCCCGGGTCAGGCCCGGGGCGGGTCCGCGCCGGCCCAAGCCAGACCCGACACCCCCGGCCCCCGCCGCGCCGGTAAGCGACAAGGGCGAGCGCATCTTCGCCAGCCCGCTCGCGCGCCGTATCGCCGCGCAACAGGGGCTTGACCTGACCCGGATCGAGGGTTCGGGCCCGCATGGCCGTATCGTCAAGGCCGATGTCGAGGGCGCCGGCGCCGCGCCGGCAAGGGCCGCCGAAAACCCGCCGCCGCGCCGGCCGCAGCAATGCCCAAAGCCCCGGCCGGGCCGTCGGCGGATGCGGTGGCGGCGATGTACGAGGGCCGCGAATTCGAGGAAATCAAGCTCGACGGCATGCGCCGTATCATCGCCGCGCGGTTGACCGAGGCCAAGCAGACGATCCCGCATTTCTACCTGCGCCGCGACATCCGGCTCGATGCGCTGCTGGGTTTCGAAGCCAGCTCAACAAGCAGCTGGAGGCGCGCGGCGTCAGGCTGTCGGTCAACGACTTCATCATCAAGGCGTGCGCGCTGGCGCTGCAGGCGGTGCCCGATGCCAACGCCGTCTGGGCCGGCGACCGGGTGCTCAGGCTGACGCCCTCGGACGTGGCGGTGGCGGTGGCGGTCGAGGGCGGGCTTTTCACCCCGGTGCTGAAGGATGCCGAGACGAAATCGCTCTCGACGCTATCGGCCGAGATGAAGGATCTGGCCGGGCGCGCCCGCGACCGCAGGCTCGCCCCCCACGAATACCAGGGCGGCAGCTTTGCCATCTCGAACCTCGGCATGTACGGCATCGACAATTTCGACGCCGTCATCAACCCGCCCCATGGCGGCATCCTCGCCGTGGGCGCGGGGTGAAAAAGCCGGTGGTGGGCGCGGATGGCGAACTGGCGGTGGCGACGGTGATGTCGGTGACGCTCAGCGTCGATCACCGGGTGATCGACGGCGCGCTCGGCGCGCAGCTCCTGCAGGCGATCGTCGATAACCTCGAAAACCCGATGCTGATGCTGGCCTGAGCCGGGCCGGCCCGACACGCGACCGCCCCTTGCCGCCGCCGGCGGCAGGGGGTTTTCGCACCGCCGCTTGACCTGCGTCAAATTCGCGTCCCCGCATCCGTACTATCCCGTCCTGAACCAACCGGAAGGATAGAAGATGGACTGGAAAGCCGCTCTCAAGCACACAAGCTCGATCCTCGGCCCGATGCGCAAGGAACAGGCCGGTGTCGCCAAGGGATTTCACGACCTGCACAACGCCGCGCTGGCCGACGGCGCGCTTGGCACCAAGGAAAAGGAACTGATCGCGCTGGCCATCGCGGTGTCCAAGCAATGCGCCGACTGCATAGGCTTTCACGTCAAGGCGGCGATTCGCGCCGGCGCCACCCGCGACGAGGTGGCCGAGACGGTGAATGTCTGCGTGATGATGAATGGCGGGCCGGGCTACATGTATGGCGCCAAGGCGATCGAGGCCTACGACCAGCTCGTCTGACGGGAATGTGATCGCGAATATGGTGCGCACGGGCCACGCCAGCGGCGTGAAATCGCCCTGGCGGTCTCGACATGTCCAGCGTGGGCCGGTACCCTGACCCCGTAATTACCGAGCTGTTGGGGGACGGTTTTGCGCATGTCTTGGAAAAGCAGATGGGCAAGCGCCGCGCGGGCGGCGATCCCGGCACTGGCCGCGGGCGTTCTGGCGGTGCCGGTATCGGCACAGGGCGCAGCGACGCGCTGGGCACGCGCAGCAATGCCGCCGACCGCGCCGCGGTGGGCGGCGTCTGGTCCGAGGCCGCCGCCTCGGGCACCGGCGTGCGCGTGGTGCAACCGCCCAGGCTCTTCGACAAGGCGTTCCGCGATGCCTCGGCCGCGCGCCACGCCGCCGACATCGCCAAGCTGACGCAGGCGTTCATCGACCTCGGCCCCGACGTCGACCCGCGAGAGGCGGCGCGCGCCGCGCGGGTGGTCTATACCTATGTCGACCAGCTGGTGGTCGAGTACGAGATCGAGGACTCGCCGCTGATCCATAACTCCAAGGTAAATTTCGGGCAAAAGCCGCGGGGCCTTTGCTGGCACTGGGCGGTCGATCTCGACATCCGCCTGCAGATGGAGCGGTTCCGGACGCTGGAAATCCACCGCGCCATCGCCAATTACAACAACATCCGGCTGGAGCACAGCACCACGCTCCTGGGCCGCCGGGGCGGCGAGATGAAGGATGCCATCGTGCTCGACCCCTGGCGCAAGGGCGGCGTCCTGACCTGGATGGCCGCGCGCGAGGACACCCGCTACAACTGGACCCCGCGCGACGAGGTTTTTGCCTACAAGCGCCGGATGCAGGAGAGCCAGGGAGACACCGAGGGGCGGGCCACCGAACGCTTCGACCGCTGAAGCGGCGGCGGGTCACGGGTCACTCGGGATCGGCTACTCGCGCCCCGGGCTTGACCTGGGGCCTCGTCCAGCCGCCGCGAGAGACCCCGGATCAGGTCCGGGGCGGGCATGTCCCCAGGCTGCCACGATGCAGGATCCCGCGAGGCCCCGGCGCGCCGTATCTCAAGCGCCCGTTTCGTCGCGCCCGCGCACGCCCAGGAGCTGATCCATCGACACCGAGGGCTGGTCGCAGCCCGCTTCGCCCACGATCCGGGCCGGCACGCCGGCCACGGTCTTGCACGGCGGCACCTCGTGCAGGACCACCGAGCCGGCGGCGATGCGCGAGCAGCGGCCGACGCGGATGTTGCCCAGCACCTTGGCGCCGGCACCGATCAGCACGCCGTCGCCGATCTTGGGGTGACGGTCCTCTTCCTCCTTGCCGGTGCCGCCCAGCGTCACCGAATGCAGCATCGAGACGTTGTCGCCCACCACCGCGGTTTCGCCGATGACGATGGAATGGGCATGGTCGATCATGATCCCCTTTCCGATCCGCGCCGCCGGATGGATGTCGACGCCGAACACCTCGGAACAGCGCATCTGGAAGAACCGAGCCAGATCGCGACGGCCCTGCCGCCACAGCCAGTGCGCCACCCGGTGCGCCTGCACCGCCCGGAACCCCTTGAAGAAGAGCATCGGCTGGATGAAGCGGTCGCAGGCCGGGTCGCGATCCTCGACCGCGACGATGTCGGCGCGCGCCGCCACCCCGATGGCGCTGTCCGCGGCATGGGCGGCGTCGCAGATCTCGCGCAGGATCTGTTCGGACATCTCGTTCGAGGTCAGCTTCATCGACACCCGGTAGGCCAGCGCCGATTCGAGCGTCCGGTGGTGCAGGATCGAGGAATGCACCACCCCGCCCAAAAGCGGCTCATGCTCCACGGCCTCCTCGGCCTCGGTGCGGATGCGGGCCCAGACCGGGTCAAGCTCGGCCAGTTTGGTGCGGGTTTCGGCCATGTCGTTGCTCCTTTGCGGTACGCTGCACTATACCAGAGCGCAAACCGGGAGGAAACGCAAAGCCGCCGGGGGAGTTGGGCCGCATGGATCAAGAGATCGAGAGCGAATGGCGCGCGGAGATTCGCGCACGGCTCGATGAGCTCGAGGCGCAGGACGCGCGGGGCCGGGCGGGTCAGGCCACGGTCGAACTCGATCAGCAGACGGTAGGGCGGCTGAGCCGCATGGATGCCCTGCAAAACCAGGCGATGGCGCGCGCCACCGGCATCCGCCGGCAGGCCGAACGTACCCGGCTCAGGGCCGCGCTGGCGCGGCTCGATGTGGGCGAGTTCGGGTATTGCGAGGATTGCGGCGATGCGATCGCGCCGGGCCGGCTGCGGCTCGACCCGGCGGCAATCCGCTGCGTCAGCTGCGCCTCGGGCTGATGGCTCAGAGCACCAGCCCGAGCCGGGCAAAGACCCCCGGCCCGAAATGCGCCGAAACCTGCGCCACCTGCAGCTCGACGGCGCCGCTCAATCCGTCGCTCGCCTGCGCGGCCACGGTATAGGTCCATTCGGGCACGGATACCGCCTCCTCTCGCACCACCGCCCCGCCCTGGCTCACGCGCACCAGATAGCGCTCGGCCTCCTCGGCCAGCGGCACCTCGGGCGTGTCCCAGCGATCGCCGCCGACGCGGGTGCGCCGGATCCAGCCAAGCGTCCGGTCCTGCCCGGACTGGCCGGAAAGGCGCAGATGCACCGGGCCGAGCGGTCGCAGCCCGATCCCGGAAAACGCCTGCACGGTATGCGTATAGGCGGGATCGCTCACCGGTCTCGCTGCCGGGCCGACGCGGTAATGCCGGTCAAGCCCCACCTGCCCTGGCGCAAGCCCGATCTGCCGGGGCGAGCCGTCGAGCCGCACCAGGAACGAGCCCGCCGGCCAGATGGCGGCGGTCCCGGTCCCCAGCTGCCCGCGCAGCCGGTGGCTCAGCGCATAGGTGTCGGGCGCCACAAGCTCGGCATCGCGGAACTGGATCAGCTCCCAGCCGTCGGGGGTGCCGTCACCGATGGCGCAAAGGTTCGCGCCCCGCAGGAGGCGCGCGACATCGACGCTCTCGAGCCCGCCATGCAGCATCGCGACCCTCAGCGCCGCACCTCGATCAAGGATACCTGCGGGCGCCGGCAGGAGCGGCGTCCGCGTCACCCCGATCGGGGTGCGCGCGTCAATGATCTGGTCGAGCCGGAAATCGGCGCCGGTATCCGAGGCATAAATCGCCGCCGCGCCCGGCCAGGGCCGCGCCGTCACGGCGACATGGGGGGCATGGGGCACTTCCTCTCCGGTCATCAGCGGCAGGTCGAGGAAAAAGGGTGTCACCGGCGCCGGCGCATCGAACCCGCGCGTGGGGCCAAGGGCCGCATCGACCGGCGCCGGGCGATAGATTTCCGGCTCGATGCGCACCGCCTCGAGCTTTTGCGCATGCGCGAGATGCTCGACCCGGTCGATGCGGAACCTGCCTTCGCCGCCCTCCTCGGGCAGGGCAATCACGTCGCCCGCGCCCACCGAGAGCCTTGAGCGCGGCAACGTCAGGCGCACCGTGTCGGCCGCGACCCGCGCCTCGGAGAGCCAGCGCGCGACCGTCTGCCTTCCCTCCGCGCGGGTCATCGCCAGCGGGATTTCCGAGGTCGACACGGTCGGCGCGGCGCCCTCTTCCAGCAGCGCTTCCTCGGCAATGACGTCATAGTCGGCCCCCGCCTCGACAAAGCGCAGCCGCACCCGGCCGGCGAGTTCCACCGCCCCGCCGCGGGTGCGTTCGATCACCCCGTCCATCTCGAGGTCGCGCACCACCCGGTCGGGATCGACCCGGAAATCGACCTGCCCGGAACGGCCGCGAAAGACCAGCTCGCCACCGCGTTCGACGGCATCGAACCCGCAGGCCAGCGCCAGCGGCTGGATCACCGCGCGCGGCTCGGCCACCTGCTCGACCAGATAGCCGCGCACCAGCCCGTGCAGCCGCCCGGTATCGCAACCCTCGAGCCCGGCCCGGCCGCAGGCGTCCTCGATCACCGAAGCCAGCCGCCAGGCCGACACCCGCCCGGTGATCCAGTGCCCGCGCAGCCAGTTCTCGCCATCGCGCCAGCGCCCGGTATCGTTGGGAAAGAACGGGTAGGGGCGCGCGTCCCAGGCCCAGACATAGGCGTGATCCATGTCCACCATCGGCCCGCCGTAAAGCTCGGAGACCGGGTTGCGGGCGGTGTCGCCCCAATGGACGGCCATCGCGCGCAGATACTGCATCTGGATCAGCTCGTCCTGCGCGCCGGTTGACTGATGCGGCAGCGCCGATTCCGAGGATTTCGGATCGAAAAAGACATTGGGCTGATTGGTGCCCTTGTCCACCGCCGGGCAGCCGTATTCGGTAAACCGGATGGGTTTCGACCGCGGCACCCAGGGGGTGGGCTCTTCGGCGCGCTGCCCGCCCGCGCGCTCGTGATGGGGCCGGCGCCACCAATTGAGGATGTCCTTCCAGCGCCAGACCCAGGGCTCGCCGTGCGCGCCGTCGGTGATCGGCTCGCGCCGCTGCGCCGCGCGCGCCTCATCGCTGGGATAATACCAGTCATAGCCCTCGCCGCCGGCGATGTTGGCGGTCAGATAACCGAGATCGTAGATCGACCCCCAGCCGGCATCGGCATGATCCGCGCCGTCGCGCCAGTCGGAGACCGGCATGTAGTTGTCGATGCCGACGAAGTCGATATTGGCATCGGCCCAGAGCGGATCGAGATGAAAATACCGATCACCGCTGCCGTCCTCGGGCGCATGGCCAGAATATTCCGACCAGTCGGCTGCATAGCCGATCTTGACCTGCGGCCCGAGAATGGCGCGCACCTCGGCCGCCAGCGCCACCAGATGCGCCACCGCCGGAAAGCCGCCCTGCTCGCCCCTGAGCGTGGTCAGCCCGCGCATCTCCGACCCGATGCAGAAGCTTTCGACGCCGCCCGCGGCCTTGCACAGCATCGCCTGATGCAGGATGAAGCGGCGATAGCCCCACTCATTCGGCCCCGAATAGATGACCGGGCTCGTCTGCACCGGCCCGGTATAGCGCAGCGGGCCATAATCCAGGCTCTCGCCGCCTTGCGCGTAGGGCTGCGGATCAGGCGGCGCATCCTCGGCCAGCGCGAAGTCGGCCGCGCGCGCGGTGCCAAAGAACGCCGCCACCTCGGCCGCGGCGTCGGCGGTGCCGTCAGGGCTCCCGTCCCGGCCCGGCGCGACCGAGGCGGTGATCCGCCCCCGCCACGGCAGCACCGGCTGGTCGGGCGCGTCGCTCCAGGGTCGGCGCGGCCGTTGCCCGCCATCTGGTCCATCAGGATGAAGGGGTAATACATCACTTCAAGGCCCGCCGCGGTCATTGCCCCGATCGCCTCGATCACCGACTGGTCGGTGGGGGTGCCGCCATAGACCGGGTTGCCGTCCGCGTCGCGCGGCACCTCGCGGGCGTTCGCCCGCGTCAGCCCCGCCACCTGCCAGGGCGTGGTCAACCCGTCCCCCGCCCCGCCCTCGGTCTTGGGCCGGATCGTGCAGGCGCCGCAGCGCAGATCGTCGCCGAACCAGCTCACCACCAGCGACACCGCGCCGCAGCCCGGCATCTCGCCCTGAGATCGTCGAGCGCGACCTCGAAATCGGTCCGCCCCGAGGGGGTGTTGATGTTGGCAAGATGGGCTTCGAAGATCGACGTCCCCGCCCGCACCCCGCTGGTGGCGAGCACGTATTCGCCGCTGCCGGGCAAGAGCGCCACGCCGCGCACCGCATGTGCGGGATCGAATTCGGCCCCCGTCAGCCCGCGCGCCACCGGGCGCACCACCTCGAAGGTGAATTGCGGCACCCGGTTGCCAAACTGCGCAAGTTGCAGATCCTCGATCACCACATAGGCGGTGCCGCGATAGGCCGGCACCGTGCCCGCACCTTCGACCGCCTCGATCCCGGCATCGGGCAGCTGGTCGGCCGATCCCGGATAGACGCGCATGTCGAGGCCGTCGCGCTCAAGCTCGACCCCGTCGGCCCAGATGCGCCCGACCCGCGCGATCTCGCCCTCGCAAAGCGCGATGGCGAGGCTCACCGAATAGCTGTAGCTCACCTGTGTCGGCTGCGCCGGCGCGCCCTTGCCACCGCCGCCGCTGACCGTCGCCGTTTCCTTGAACTCGGTCGCCCAGATGACGTTACCGGCCACCCGCATGCGGCCGTAGACCCGCGCGATGGCATCGCCCTCGCCGGTGCCGGTCAGGCGCAGGCGGCTCACGCGCCCGGTTTCAACCACCTCGGACCCCTGCCCCATCAGCCGCTGGTCGATCGACCGCCCGATGGCGGCCCCGGCAAAGCGGCCCACGGCGGCCATCGACAGCCCCAGCACCGTGCCGCCGATCGACCCGCCGATGGCGGCGCCCGCGGCCGAAAGCAGTATCGTCGCCATGTTCTAACCCTCCTGCGGAAATGCGAAGCGCGCCACGATCCGGCGCCGCCACGGCGCGCCAAGCGGGCACTCGATCACCCCGCGACCGCTGTAGGCATGGATGAAACTCGCTGCCGCGCCGGTCTCGGCCTGCAGCCCCAGATGCTTGGCCACGGCCCCCGCGCGCATGCGAAAAAGCAGCAGATCGCCCGGCGCCTCGTTGTCCGGCATCCTGGCCACGAAATGCCGCCCGGCCGCGCGCCAGAGCGCCTCATCGCCGGTCGTCTCGGCCCAGTCGAAGCTGTAGGCCGGCACGGTCTCTGGCTCCGCCCCCATCAGTTCGCGCCAGACCCCGCGCACGAGGCCGAGGCAATCGGCGCCCGCGCCCCGGCACGACGCCTGATGGCGGTAGGGCGTGCCGATCCAGCCACGCGCGAGCCGCACCACGGTGTCGCCTGAGGCCCTCAAGACCGCCGGCTCCCGCCGTCGAGCCGGCGTTCGCGGCTCGGGTCGGTA
The DNA here is from genome assembly GCA_027493545.1 of Roseovarius sp. Classification (GTDB taxonomy): domain Bacteria; phylum Pseudomonadota; class Alphaproteobacteria; order Rhodobacterales; family Rhodobacteraceae; genus Roseovarius. The sequence goes on from JAOSKR010000002.1 coordinate 924,032, forward strand.
AGCGACCAGTCATCCCCGGGGATGTCGGGAAAGCCCTGAAAGTTCAAAAAGTTGTTGAACTTGAAGCGGCAGGTTTCGGCGCGCTTGTCGCAGCCCGCCACCAGCCGCACGCGGTCGCCCGGCGCCACGCCCGCCCGCAGCGGAAACTCCAGCTCGACCACCCGCCCGTCGTCGTCGAACCGGTCGTGCTTGATCGTGCCCGAGAGCCCCGCCGCCGCGCCGTCGAGCACGATGAGCCGGCCGAACCGGAACCAGCCCTCGGCCCAGCCGTCGAGCATACCCAGGCCAAAGGCGCGCCGCTCCTCGACTTCGGCCAGCGTCACCTCGACGCTGTGATCGGGGCTTGCCAGATCAACCTTGCAGGCCGCGTCGCCCAGCACCGCGCCGCAGGGTTTCTGATAGACCCGCCCCTCGGGCTGGTTGAGCACGTCGGTGAGCCCGCGCAATTCCGCCTCGAACGCACCGCCCGAACGGCGCATCTCGCCGATATGGGCGCGAAAGAGCAACTGGCGCTCATTCACCTCCTGCCAGTTCACCAGCCAGGCGCGCACCTCGGCGCCGTCATAGCGGCCGGCCTCGATATCGGCCTCGCGGATCGAGGCATCGCTCAGCGCGCCCATCGCCTCGGTGTTGTCGACCGAAAGCCCCGTACCCTGCTGCAGCGCCAGCGCGCTCAGCCCGGTGTCGGCGCGAAATTCGATGCCCTCGAACCCGAGTGGCCCGTCGTGATCGGTAAATCCCATCTCGACCCCGTCGCGTCGCCGCACCGCCCAGCAATGGCAAAGCGTGGTGCGCGCCGTTGCCAGATGCGCGCTCAGCCCGGCATCGAGCCCGCTCATACCCGTACCTCGACCACCGGCACGCTGGGTGCGTCGCCGGCCTGAAAGCTGGCAAGGCTGGTCTCGATCCGGTCGGTGCCGAACCGCACCGGCACGTCGAACTCGAACCCGGCGGTGATCTGCGCGCCCGCGCCCGGCGGATGCGCAAAGGCGACCATCCCGATGGTGGTATCAAGCGTAAAATTCACACCCTCGCGCTGCGGCACGTCGCCCAGGGCCACCCGCACCGTGCCCGCCACCGGCTTGGCGATCGGGCGCTCATAGCCATGCGGCCCGGACCGGTAGTGCTTGACGAGCTGAAACGCGGTCCTCGCCCCGTCGCCCACCCCGATCAGCTGGTCACCGGCCCCCGGTTCGGCCCGCGCGGGGCACGACTTGTAGTCGGTCCAGTCCTTCCAGCGAAAGCCGTGGATCTGCCCCTGACGGGCCTCGAAGAACGCGATCAGCGTCTCGATGTCGTCGAGACTGCGCAGCGCCACACCCGCGTCATAGCGCCGGCGCGAGTGTCGCCAGGGGGTGTTGCGCTCTTCAAAGCCGTTGGCCAGCGTCACCACATCGGTGTGTCTCTCCGGCCCGCCGACCGAGCCGAAGCTCAGCGATGTCGGAAACCGCACCTCGTGAAATCCCATGCCTGCGCCTCCTTCTCAGCGGTTGCGGTTGCCGCGCGCGATGGCGCGGCTCAGCTCGGCGGCGATCTGCCCGCGGCTGCGGCGAAAGCCCTCCGTATCGGGCGTGTGGACGTTCATCACCACGCTGACCGGCCGCCCGCCGCCCTCGGCGCGCACCCCCAGCCGGCCGTCACTGCCACGGGTCAGCGGCATGATCGCCTCGGGCCCGGCCTCGCCCATCAGCCCGGTGCCCCGGCGCATCGGAAAGGCGGTGGGCCCGCTCACCACCCCGCCACGGGCAAAGGGCATCACCCGACCCTGGGCAAAACCCGCCCCCTTCTCAAAGGGCAGGATGCCGTCGACCAGCGCACCGACACCTTGCGCGATCAACCCGCCGACATGGTTCGTCACCGGCCGCATCGCGGCGTTGAAGGCGGTGTCGATCATCGACTGCGCGAGATTGCGCAGCGCCTCCGACAGGCTGTCGCCCTCGACCACGGCGCCGCGGATGGCGATGTTCAGCCCCCGGCTGATGCCGCGCTCCAGCGTCGCCACGTCCTGGCCGGTACCGGCGAAGGTCTCGCGCATTCGCGCCATCTCGGCGTTGAAGGCGGCGGCCATGCCGGCGGCGTGGCCGAAATTGTCCTCCATCGCCTCGATCTGGTTCCCGAGATCGCCGCCCGCGTCGAAACTATCCATCATCCCCGCCCTCCCCCGGCGTCGGGAAAATCCCGCATCAGCTCGTCAAGCCGGGCACGCCTCAGGGGCGCCAAGCCGCCGGGGCCGCCCAGCATCATCTCCAGCTCGAAGGGCGTGAGCGCCCAGAACTCGGCTGGGCTGAGGCCCAGCCCGCGCAGCCCCGCCCGCATCAATGCCGGCCAGTCGACCGCGCTCATGCCCCCGCCCCCGGCGCCATGAAGGCCCGCGCCAACAGTTCGGCTGCCGCCCGCGCCGCGCCCACCACGCCGCCCTCGATCTCGGCGGCGACCAGATCGTCCGCGCGCCCGCGCCAGCCGCCGCCCCTGAGCCCCGCCACAATCAGCGCCAGCACGTCGCGGCTGGAAAAGGCGCCGCTTTCAAAGCGTTCCACCAGCCCGACCAGCGTGCCGGTCTCCAGCGCCGCCTCCAGCTCGGCGAGCGCACCCAGCGTCAGCTTGAGCACATGCCGCTCGCCGTCGATCATCAGCGCCACCTCGCCGGCGAAGGGATTGGCCACCGCGCCGCCCACGATCACAGCGCCGTAAAGGTCAGCCGCCCGGCCGAGGCGAGCGACAGCTCATAGGTCGCCTCGCCGTCATGGCTGCCGGCATATTCGATGCCGCCGACCTGAAACCGCCCCTCGATTGTGCCGAAATCGGGGATCACCACCGGAAATCCGGCATCTCGCCGTCAAAGAAGATCTGGCGTACGCGCTCGTCGCTGGCCTCGTCGCGAAAGATGCCCGAGCCGCTGATCGCGGCCGATTTCACCCCCGCCCCGGCCAGGAGTTCACGCCAGCCGCCCGCCGAATCGAGGCTGGTGACGTCGACCGCCTCGGCGTTGAAGCTGATGCGCGTCGCGCGCAGCCCCGCCACGGTCTGAAAATTGCCCGAGCCGGTCAGGTCGATCTTGACCAGCAGGTCCTTGCCGTTCTGAACTGCCATGTCTTTGTCTCCGAAATCAGAATGTCAGGATGTCTCTTCCACCCGCGCGCGAAAGCGCAGGTCGATGCGGCGCAGGCCGCCCTCGCGCCGGGCGCGCGCCCGGTCGAAATGGAGCGCCACCAGCCGCCCGCGCGCGAGGCCCGGCAGTGCGCCCGCCAGCGCGTCGCTCACCGCGCCCGCCGCGTCCTTGGCGGCCAGAAACCCCGCCGCTCCGGTCACCACCGAGACGGTGAACACGTGCCACGCCCCCGCCCCCGTGCCGTCGCCCCCTCGCGCGTGCCTCCTCGGGCCCCAGCGCCACGTAGATGGGCGGCAGCGGCCCCGGCGGCGGCGCATCGAAAATCGCCGTGCCGACCAGGGCGCCGAGCGCCGCGTCATTGCTCAGCCGCTCATAGACCGCGCGTTGCAGCGCCGCCGCGATGCCATAGCTCATGACGCCACCTCTTCGGTCGCGAAACAGGTCAGATAGCGGCCCTCTGCGTCGGCCTCGGCCACCGCCGCGATCGCAAAGATCCGCGCGCCCGCGCGCAGCCGCTGCCCCGGCACCGGGCGCGACGGCGCGCCATGGGCCGCCGCGCGCACCACGATCCGGTATCCGGTGGCCGAAAGGCCCACCGCCTCGCCGGCGCGTTCGCGCCCGGTGCGGGCGCGGATATCGGCCCAGAGCGTACCGACCTCGGCCCAAGCCTCGGCAAAGCCACCGGCGCCGTCGGGCACCCGCACGGCGCGCTCCAGCACCAGCCGGCGGTTGAGCCGAACCGGCGCGCTCATGCCGTGCCGCCCATGTAGAGCCGCACCCCGCGATAGCGCTCGACCAGACTGGTCACGCCGAAGGGCATGCAGCCCTGGCCCAGCGCCGTTTCGTGGCGGTACTCGTGATAGTGAGCCGCCAGCATCAGCACCGCCTGGCCCAGATCGGCGGGCAGCTCGTCCCAGGTCGCGCCCATTCCGGCGGTGAACGAAATCACCGCCGCGCCGCCCGTCGGGATCGCGGGCAGGAGCGCACCCGCGGGGCGCAGCACCGGCTGGTGGGTGTTTTCCTCGAGCCGGTAGCGCGCCGGATCGACCGCCACCTCGCCACTATCACGGTCGCGCAGCACCACGCCCGTCAGCGCCGTCACCGGCGCCACCGGCAGCACCTGCCCCTCGCGGCGGCGCCAGCGCCAGAGCGTCCAGGCGAAATCCCGCGCGATCAGCACCTTGCCGGTGCGCGCCTCGATGGCCGAGATGGCCGCGCGCAAGAACCCCTCCAGTACCGCATCCTGCACATCGCCATCCGAGAACCCGGTGCCAAGCCGTAGATGTGCCTTGAATTTCTCCAGCGGCAGCGCGGCCTGCGAAATCGCTGTTTCTTCGATCAAAATCATTCGCTTACTCCAGAAACCTCCGGCCCTTCCACGCCCGGCCGTGCCCAACCGGAAGGAAGCGCCGGGTGCCGGTATCCTCGTCGGGCCCCCGCGCACGTTTTCCGGGCGGGGCTCTCCCCGCCCGGAACCCGGCGGCGCGTTACGCGACGGCGAATTTCAGCAGCTTGATCGCGGCGAAATCGCTGACGTCGCCGCCAACGCGCTTGGTGGCGTAAAAGAGCACATGCGGCTTGGCGCTGAAGGGGTCGCGCAGGACCCGCAGATCGGGCCGCTCGGCGATGGTGTAGCCGGATGCGAAATCGCCGAACGCAATCGCCATCGCGCCGCTGGCGATGTCGGGCATGTCCTCGGCCACCAGCACCCGGTAGCCCAGAAGGCGCGCTGGCTCGCCTGCGGCGAGGCCATCGGACCACAGGAACCGGCCATCGGCATCCTTGAGCTTGCGCACCACGCCCGCGGTCTTCGAGTTCATCACGAAGACCGCGTTGGCGCGGTATTCGGCCCCCAGCGCATAGACCAGGTCGATGATGGCATCGGCACCGTTGAAATCCGCGTCCGCACCGGTCGGCACACAGCCCAGATTGCCCCAGGTCCAGACACCGTTATCCACCACCGGATGGGTCAGAAATCCGGTGGGCTTGTCGGTGCCGTCGCCATTGACAAAGGCATCGGCCTCGGCGCGGGCGAACTTGTCGGCGATGCGTCCCGCGAGCCAGCCCTCGATATCGAAGGCGCTGTCATCCAGCAGCCGCTGACTGGCCTTGGGCAGCGCGCTGAGTTCGTGCAGCGGGATCGAGATGCGGTCGATGCTCGGGGTCGCGGTCTCGGTCACGCTGCCGCTCTCGGTGGCCCAGCCATGGCCCATCTCGGTATGGTCGATCAGCACGTCGTAGGACGTGGCCTCGACCCGCACGACATTGGCCACCGCCCGGATCGAGGCCGTCGACGACAGCACGCTCTTGATGCGCTGCGCGGTCTCGGGGTCGACGAGATAGCCGCCATCGCCGGCGACGGCGGTGCTCAGCCCCTTGACCTCGATCTCGAGCCCGCGCAGCGCGTCGTCGTCGCCCGAGCGCAGATAGGCGTCGAACGCCTTGCGGTGCGGCGCCTCGAGGTCGGCACCGGCCTCCAGAACCGGGCGCCGCAGAAGGGATTTGCGTTCCATCTTGGTCATCTCGTCTTCCTGTTTTTGCAGTCTCGCGTGAATGTCGGCCTGAAAGCCCTTGAGTTCCTGAATGAAACCCGTAACGGCGGATTTGACCTCGGCGACCGGAGACAGATCTTCCCCGGCCCGAGAATTCGTCTCGGTCTTGCTCATCGCTCTTTCCCGTTTCGTTGGTGGTTGCGGCGCGCCTACATCCGCGCCAACTCCCGGCGCGCGTCCCTCAGGGCCGCGGCCATCTCGCGCAAGCTCTCCCCGGCCAGGGGCTCGCCCCTGGCCGTCGCCCGCGCACTGGGCAGCATCGGAAAGGTCACCAGCGACACCTCCCACAGCTCCAGTTCCCGCAAGAGCCGCCGGCCCTCGCCGTTCTTCACCGCCCGCACGGTGCGATAGCCGATGCTGAGCCCGTCGATGGCCCCCGCCGCGATCAGCGCCGCCGCCTCGCGCGCCCGCGCCACCGTCTCGATCAGCCGGCCGCGGACGAACAGCCCGCGGCCGTCCTCGCGCACCTCGTCCCAGACCCCTATGGGCTGGGCCGGGTCGTGCTGCCACAGCATCTTGACCTGACGCCCCTCGACCGCAAGCCGCGCCAGCGAACCGGCATAGGCGCCCGGCTCGACGATATCGCCGCCGCGGTCGCAGTCGCCGAAAAGGCTGGCATACCCCTCGATGACCTTGCCGTTGGTCACCGCCAACTCGCCGTCGAAGCGGCAGAATTTCCGCTCAAGCCGAAAGTCCGTATCCATCCCGTTTGTCCTTTCTTGCGCCCCGCCGGGCTCGCGTTTCAGAGGTTCCCCGTCAGGAGTGGCCAGACCGCCTCGGCCAGCAGCGCGCCCGCGACCCCGTAAACCGCCAGCCACAGCCGCCGCTCAAACCGCTCCAGCGAGGTCTCAATCTTGTCCAGCCGCTGCGCCAGCGCCTCGTTCTGCAGCTCAAAGAACCGCTCCTGGGCCTCGAGCCGCAAGGCCGGGGGCGCATTCGAAGGCCTCGAAACCATAGCGCCCGCGCCGCCTGTCATCGGGCATCGGCCGCCTCCGCGCCGCTCTCCCCGTCCGCCAGTGCCGGCAGCCCCAGCAGCGCGCGCTTTTCCGCTCCGGTCAGGAAATCGGCATCCGCGACGCGGCGCCATTGCGCATCGCGCTCGGCCGCCAGCGCCGGCACCCGATCGAGATCGGGCACCAGTTCCAGCGACTCGCCGGTGAACTGCCCCAGCCACTCCGCCACCCGCGCCGCGACCCGCGCCGTCAACGGCAGCACCGTCAGCCGGTAAAACGCGCGGTTGGCCTCCTGGTAGTTGGCGTAGGTGGCGTCGCCCGGAATACCCAGCAGCATCGGCGGCACGCCAAAGGCCAGCGCGATCTCGCGCGCGGCGCTTTCCTTGGTCTTCTGGAATTCCATGTCCGAGGGCGAAAACCCCATCGGCTTCCAGTCGAGCCCGCCTTCCAGCAGCATCGGCCGTCCGGCGTTGCGCGCGCCCTGATGGTGCGCCTCCATCTCGCTGACCAGCCGGTCGTACTGGTCGTGGCTGAGGCTGCCCTGCCCCTCGGCTCCGCGATAGACGATCGCGCCCGAGGGTCGCGCGGCATTGTCCAGCAGCGCCTTCGACCAGCGCGCGGCGGCATTGTGGACATCCACCGCCTGCGCCGCCGCCTGCAGCGGCGAGAGCCCGTAATGGTCGTCCTGTGGGTGAAAACTCTTGAGGTGGCAGACCGGCGCCGGCCCCTCGCCAACCTCGAAACGGTGCTTGCGCCCGCCGACGGCATATTCATAGCCCACCGGCCAGCCATCACGCCCCGGTACCACGCTCATCCGGTCCGAACGCAGAACGTGCAGCTCCAGCGGCAGCCGGCCCTCGGCCCCGCCCACCGCCTCGAGATAGGCGTTCCCGGTCAGCAGCAACTGACCGAAAAGCGCCTCGAACAGCTCCGCCCGCCCCTGCGCCGGGTTCGGCCGCGCGATCAGACCCAAGAGCCCATGCTCGGCGTAGCGCTCGCTGCGGTCCTGCAACACCAGCGGCATCGCGGCGGCGGCCTCGGCCACCATCTTGACACAGCGAAACCCGACCGGGTTGCCCGCGAACCCCGTCTTTGTCAGCGTCACCGCATCACGCGGGCTCCACACCACGCGACCGACGCCGTGCCAGGCCATGACCGGCCCGGTGGCGCTGGCCTTCTGCTCGGGCGGCACGGGCGCATCGGGCGCCGCCGCGCCCTGGCGGAAGAAATCCAAGATCATCTCCGGGGGGTCTCCTCGTATCTGCCTCGTTTCGCCGGCGTTATCTGCCCGCGCTCGAAGGGCATCAGACGGTCAAAGGTTTAGAAAAGCTTTATCAGACCGCGCGCACCCGAGGCCGGCGCCACTTGGCGGCCGGCTCGATCATCAGATCGCTCAGCGCCCAGACCAGCGCATCGAGCCGGTCGGGGCTGCCCTTGCCGGCATAACCTTGCGCAGTCATCGCGCAGAGCTGTTCCTCAAGCGCGCCCAGATCGCCGCAATGGTATACCCGCCCCTGCTCATAAAGCGCCGCCACCGGCTCGGCCCGCGCCGCCTTGCCGCGGGTTGCGCGCACCTTGCGCACCGGCACCAGCGGATCGACCTGCCGGATCACCTCCTCCACCAGATCGCCGCCCTGGTTGACCTCGGCCACCAACCGGTCGGCGCCAAAGCGCTCCATCGCCCGGATCGCGGCGGCCGCCCAGCCGGCGGGACTGGCGGCACTCACGCTGCAGTCGGCCAGCACAAAGGCGCGCCAGTCCTGCACCGGCCCGCGCGTCACCGCACCCGCAACCACAATGCCGCATTCATCTGATCGCGGCCCGCCAGTGACCGGCGGATCAACCGCCACCACCACGCGGTCAAGCTCGGGCGGCGCCGCCACCCGGCACGCATCGAGCGCCGCGCCCGACCAGAGCGCGCCCTCGGTATCCTCGACCAGCACGCCATCCAGTTCCTGGCGCCCCAGCCGTGTGCCGGCATAGCGGGCGCGGACCTCCTCCAGAAAGGACCGCGCCAGATTGGCGGCGTTGGCCTCGGTGGGCGCGCTCGTCACCACCGTGCTGTCGCGGCCCAGCAAGTCCTTCAGCGCCTTCACCCCGCGCGGCGTCGTGGTCACGCAGACCTGCGGTGTGTCGCCCAGGCGCAGCGCGAACTGCAGCATGTCCCAGGCGTCCTCGGCCTTCTTCCACTTGGCCATCTCGTCGGCCCAGGCGCAATCGAACTGCGGCCCGCGCAGGCTCTCGGGGTCTTGTGCCGAAAATATCTGCGCGGTGGCGCCGTTGGGCCAGACCAGCCGCCGCCGCGTCGCCTGCCATTCCGGGCGGCGGTCGGGCGGCGAGCAGGCAATGATGCCGCTTTCGCCAAAGACCATCACGTCGCGGGCCTGGTCGAGCGTCTCGCCGATCAGAGCCACCCGCCGGCAGCGCCCCGGATCGAGCGGCATCGCCCCCTCGACCTGCGCGCGCACCCATTCGGCCCCGGCGCGGGTCTTGCCGGCCCCGCGCCCGCCCATGATCACCCAGGCCCGCCAATCACCCTCGGGCGGCAGCTGGTGCTCCATCGCCCAGAACTCGAAAATGTAGGGCAGCGCCAGCAGCGCCCCCTCATCGAGCCCGTCGAGAAACTCATCCTCCGCCGCCCGCCCCTCTGAGACGATCCAGGCGGCCGCGGATCGCAGTCCTCGCGGCGGCGAAATCAATGGCGAAATCGTGGACGATTCCTCTTTCGCGTAGTTTGCGTTTTTCAAGCTGTACCTCCGCATCCAGCGCAATCTTCAGCCATTTCCGGATTTCCTCGGTGGCCCGGGTCGCCTCTTTCAGCGCACCCGGATCGCCCTGTTTTATCCGGTGGTAGATTTCTTCCAGCTCGGCGCGCATGTCGGCCAGTTGCCGCTCGACGCCAGCGATGGAAGAGCCGAGCCCCGTGGGCCCCTCGTCAGGTGTGATCAGAATCATGCCTTCCCGCTCGTGCCGCGTGCCTGTTCTCAATCGCCCCGCGGGGACCGTCGACCCGATGCGCCGGGCAACGCCGAAACCCCGTGCCGGGTTTTTATTGCACGCCGACAACCTATACGTGTTTTTCGCGAGAAAAGTCAACGTGTTGCGCTTGAGAAGTACAGCGCAAGCGACCGTTTCAATTAAGTTTTCTTAAGGTTTTGGTTCGACTCGCCGCGCCTCATTCCGCGCTGCGTTCCGCCTCGATCCGGCGCCAGCGGGCGACGTTGGCGTTGTGCTCGTCGAGCGTCTCGGCAAAGGCGTGACCGCCGCTGCCATCGGCCACGAAGAACAGGTAATCGGTGTCGTCGGGGTTTGCCGCGGCCATCAGGCTCGCCTCGCCGGGATTGGCGATTGGCGTTGGCGGAAGCCCTTCTATTACATAGGTATTATAAGGTGTTGCACGGCGAAGTTCACTCTGCTTCAAACCCCGGCCAAGCACCCCCTGGCCGCCGGTGATGCCGTAGATCACCGTCGGGTCGGTCTGCAGCCGCATGCCCCGCTTCAGCCGGTTGACAAAGACACTCGCGACCCGGCCGCGCTCGTCCGCCACGCCGGTTTCCTTCTCGACCAGCGACGCGAGGATCAGCAGGTCGGCCGGGGTTTCCAGGGGCAGATCGGGGTCGTGCGCCTCCCAGGCGGCGGCCAGCCGCGTCTTCTGCACCTCCGTCATCCGCGCCAGCAGCGCGGCGCGGTCGTCGCCCTTTTCGACCTCGTAGTCGAACGGTGCCAGGCTGCCTTCGGGCGGGATCTCCCCGACCTCGCCCGACAGCACGTCGATGGCCCTGAGCGCCGTCGTCACCCGCCAGCTGGTCACCCCTTCGGCGACGTTGACGCGCAAGCGCGTGTCGACCTGGCCGCTGACCTCTCCATAAACCGCGGGCGGCGCCTCTTCCGGACAGCAGATCGAATGCCGCGACCTCGGCATACGCCTCGGCTTCAGGGTCGAGCTCGCGCACATCGACGCGCACCTGGTTGACGCCGATTCGATAGACCACCTCGGTGCCGCAGGTGCTGGCGCCGCCGCGGGTGACGATGTCGACCACCTCGGCCATGCTGGCGCCTTCGGGGATCAGCCAGCTGCCGGCCTTGAGCCGGTCCTCCTTGCCGCTGTAGCCCGCGCCGATGCGGAACAACACCCCGCTGCCGATCGCGCCCCGCTCTTCCAGTTCGCGCGAGACCGCGCGCATGTTGCTGCCGCGTTCCACCCTGAGGCAGATCGACGCCTCAAGCGGGCCTTCAGCGGTATAGCGGCTTTGCCCCCACAGGATCACCCCGCCCAGCAGGAACACCACAACCACCAGAAAGGTCAGGAAATTCGATGCGATGTGTCGCCACATCAGCGCAGCGCCCCCAGGCAGAGCGAGGCGTTGGTGCCCCCGAATCCGAAGCTGTTGGACATCGCCACCGCGATCTTGCGCTCGCGCCGGGCGTTGGGCGCCAGGTCGAGCGGTGTCTCCACCGCCGGATTGTCGAGATTGATCGTCGGAGGCGCCACCTGGTCGCGGATCGCCAGGATCGAAAAGATCGCCTCGATCGCCCCCGCCGCGCCCAGCAGATGCCCGGTCGAGGACTTGGTCGAACTCATCGTCGCCTTGGCCGCCGCGTTGCCCAAGAGCCGCTCGACCGCCCTCAGCTCGATGGTGTCGGCCATGGTCGAGGTACCGTGCGCGTTGATGTAATCGACCTCCCCGGGATCGAGCCCGGCATTGCGCAGCGCCGCCTGCATCGCCCGCAACGCGCCATCGCCATCTTCGCTGGGCGCGGTGATGTGATAGGCGTCGCCCGACAGCCCGTAGCCCAGCACCTCGGCATATATGCGCGCGCCGCGCGCGCGCGCGTGCTCCAGCTCCTCCAGCACCACGACGCCTGCGCCCTCGCCCATGACGAACCCGTCGCGGTCGACATCATAGGGGCGGCTGGCCGCCTGAGGGTTGTCCTCCCACTTGGTGCTGAGCGCCTTGCAGGCGTTGAACCCCGCGATCCCGATCTCGCAGATCGCCGCCTCGGCGCCGCCGGCGACCATCACCTCGGCGTCGCCGTGCTGGATCAGCCGCGCGGCATCGCCTATCGCGTGCGCACCGGTCGAACAGGCGGTGACCACCGCGTGATTGGGGCCCTTGAAACCGTAACGGATGCCGACCTGCCCGCTGACCAGGTTGATCAGCGCGCCGGGGATGAAGAAGGGCGACACCCGCCGCGGTCCGCGCTCGTGCATCAGAAGGGCCGTCTCCGCGATCGAGTCCAGCCCGCCGATGCCCGACCCGATCATCACCCCGGTGCGCAGCCGGCTTTCCTCGTCCTGCGGCATCCAGCCCGAATCGCGCACCGCCTGATCAGCGGCGGCGATCCCGTAGAGGATGAAGTCCGAAACCTTGCGGCGTTCCTTGGGCTCCATATACGCGTCGGGGTTGAAACCGCCGTTGCTGCCATCGCCCAACGGCACCTCGCAGGCGTATTTCGTCACCACCCGGCTGGCGTCGAAACGGGTGATCGGACCCGCCCCCGAGCGGCCGTCAAGCAGCCGGCGCCAACTTTCCTCCACCCCGTCGGCGAGCGGCGTCACCAAACCCAGACCCGTGACAACGACACGACGCATCCTGCTGTCCCCTCCTGACCTCATCGGCTGGTCTTAGCGCGCCTTGGCCCCGGTGGGCAAGCCCGCGCGCGACCGCGCGGCATGCCGCGCATGGCCGTGAATGCCCGGGAAGGTCGGCATCAGATGAAATCCGCCACCGGCTCGGCGTCGCTCGCCGCCACCGCAAGCGCCTCGGCGAGATCGACATCCTTTGACAGGAGCGCCCGCCCGATCAGCGTGCCCGCGATGTTCTGGACGTATTTCAGCCGCGCCACGTCATCCACGCTGCGCACCGTGCCGCGCGCGATGACCGGATGCCGGGTGGCCGCGGCCAGGCCGCTGATCACCGCCAGGCTGGCATCGGCGTCGGCGATGTCGGCGTCGATATCGGTCACGATGATCCCCGCCAGCGGCGCGTCGTCGAAGGCGCCGATATAGGTTTCGGGGTCGAACGCACTCTTGCTGCGCCAGCCTTCGGTCATCACCGATCCCTCGAAGACGTCGACCGCCAGCACCATCTGGTCGGGGTGCCACTTGGCCAGCTCGCGCACCAGGTCGGGATCGTGTGCCGCCAGCGTGCCTGCGACGATCCGCCCCGCGCCGGTGTCGATCCAGCGCTCGATCGTCTCGCGCGAGCGGAACCCCCCGCCCAGCTGCACCGGGATGCCGGCGGCGCGGATGATCTGCTCGATCAGTTCGGCATTGTCGCCGGTGCCCGCCAGCGCGTCGACATCGGTGACATGCAGCCATTCGGCCCCGGCGGCGGCATAGCCGCGCGCCGTCTCGACCGGGTCGACATGCCAGATCACCGGCTCCTCCAGCCGCCCGCGCGTGAGCGAGACGACCTTGCCGGCATGAAGTTCCAGGGTGGGATAGATGATCATGTGTGGATCCCCTTGATTCGGCGTGTCCGCGTGATGCACGTCCGCCCGGACGATGGCTCCGCGCCGTCCGCCAGTATAACACCAAATCGGCGTTATCGGGTCCATTCGCGGCCCTGCAGGCGGAAAACCGCAACGAAAAACCCCCGCCGGTCGGACGGGGGTCTCGAAAAATCGTGTATTTGGAACGTCGCCGCGCTTACGACGCTTCCTTGATGAACTTCACGGCATCGCCAAAGGTCTGGATGGTCTCGGCGGCGTCGTCGGGGATTTCGATGCCGAACTCTTCCTCGAAGGCCATGACCAGTTCGACCGTGTCGAGGCTGTCAGCGCCGAGATCGTCGATGAAAGAGGCGTTCTCGGTCACCTTGTCCTCTTCGACGCCCAGGTGCTCCACGACGATCTTCTTAACGCGGTCGGCGATATCGCTCATGTTGTCGTTCCTCATCTTGTCTCGGGCGATCCGGCCCGATTTCTTTCCGCCCCTGCCCCGTGTTCGGGAAGCGGCAATGAATTGTGCCCCCTCGGGGCGACTGGTTCGGCGCGGCTTTTCCAGCCCGGCCCGCCGGGCACCGGCCAAGCGCAACGCCGCCCCGCCCCCGGTCTGAAACTGCGCCGCCTATAGCACATGGCGCGGGATTGGCAAATCATTTCCCGGCCGCTGCGGCGCCCCCGGAAAATGCTCGCCGGCGGGGCTCAGATCATCGCCATCCCGCCATTCACATGCAGCGTCGCGCCGGTCACGTAAGCGGCTTCGGGGCTTGCCAGATAGAGCACCGCCGCGGCGATTTCCTCGGGCGCGCCCATGCGGCCGGCGGGGATCTGGGCGTTGATCGCCTGCTTCTGGTCGTCGTTCAGCTTGTCCGTCATCGCGGTGGCGATGAACCCCGGCGCCACGGTGTTGGCGGTGATGCCGCGGCTGGCGATCTCCTGGGCGATGGCCTTGGTCATGCCGACGAGGCCGGCCTTGGCGGCGGCATAGTTGGCCTGGCCGGCGTTGCCGGTCGTGCCCACCACCGAGCCGATGTTGACGATCCGCCCCCAGCGCGCCTTCATCATCGGCCGCATCACCGCCCGGCAGAGCCGCATCGCGGCGGTGAGATTGACGTCAATCACCGACTGCCAGTCGGCATCCGACATGCGCATGAAGATCTGGTCGCGGGTGATGCCGGCATTGTTGACCAGGATGTCGACCCCGCCCATCGCCTCGGCGGCCTGCCGGGACAGCGCATCGACCGCCGCGCCGTCGCCCAGGTCGCAGGGCAGGACATGGGCGCGCGTGCCGAGCTCGGCCGCCAGTGCCTGCAACGGCTCGATCCGCGTGCCGCTGAGCCCGACAGTCGCTCCCGCGCCGTGCAGCGCCCGCGCCACCGCGCCGCCAATTCCGCCCGATGCGCCGGTCACCAGCGCGGATTTTCCCGTCAGATCGAACATGCCCTTTTTCCCTTTCTTGCGCTCATGCCCGCAGGCTTTCGGCGGCGGCCGCCACATCCGCCGGCGCGCCCACCGCGCGGGTCGCGATGGTGCGGTCGATGCGCCGCACCATGCCGCTCAGCGCCTTGCCGGCACCGATCTCCCAGATCTCGTCCACCCCGGCGCGGCCCATGTATTCCACCGATTCCCGCCAGCGTACCGCGCCGGTGACCTGTTCGACCAGCAGCGCGCGGATGGTATCGGGATCGCTCACCGCCTCGGCGCGCACATTCGCCACCAGCGGCACCCGCGGCGCCACGATCTCGACCCCGGCCAGCGCCGCTTGCATCGCCCTGGCGGCGGGCTCCATCAGCGCGCAGTGAAAGGGCGCGCTCACCGGCAGCAGCATCGCGCGCTTGGCGCCATGTTCCTTTGCCACATCGACCGCGCGCTCGACCGCCGCGCGCGTGCCCGACACCACCACCTGGCCCGGATCGTTGTCGTTGGCGGCCTGCAGCACCTCGCCCCGGGCCGCCTCAAGGGCGACCTTGCGTACCGCCGCCAGGTCGAGTCCGAGGATCGCCGCCATCGCGCCCTCGCCCACCGGCACCGCCGCCTGCATCGCCCGCCCGCGCACCCGCAGGAGCCGCGCGGTGTCGGCCACGCTCAGCGCGCCGGCGGCGGCGAGCGCCGAGTATTCGCCCAGCGAGTGCCCCGCCACCATCGCCGCAGCCTCGATCCCCGCGCCTTCGGCCTCGAGCGCCCTCAGCGCCGCCAGCGATGTCGCCATCAGCGCCGGCTGCGCGTTCTCGGTCAGCGTGAGCTCGTCCTGCGCGCCCTCCCAAATGAGCGCGCTGAGCTTTTCCCCCAGCGCCTCGTCGACCTCGTCGAAAACCGCCCTGGCCGCGGGATAGGCCCGGGCGAGGTCGTGGCCCATGCCCACCGTCTGCGCCCCCTGGCCCGGAAACACGAATGCTCGGCTCATCTCGCGGATATCCTCCCTGACGTTTCTCCTCCGATAGCGCGCCGGCGCCGGCGAGGCAACGCCCGCCCGCATCCGCGCACCGCGCCTGTGCGCGGATTGTGGTTGCCAGACGCCGCCGCCGGCATAGGCTGAAAGGTCTGAAAAACCGGAGCTTCGCGCATGGCCCTGACCAACACCGCCAAGAGCTACGGCGCCGTCACCAAGGGATTTCACTGGCTGACCGCGCTGCTTGTGCTCACCGTGATCCCGCTGGGGCTCGTGGCGAGCGATCTGGCGCAGGATCTGCGCAACCCCGGCATCGGCGCGACCGACGCCCTGGCCGCCCGCGCCACGCTGCTCTTCTCGATCCACAAGACCCTTGGCGTCGCGATCTTCCTCATGGCGCTGGCGCGCATCCTCTGGGGGCTCGCCCAGCCCCGGCCGGGACTGCTGAACGGCGACCGGCCGGCCGAGGCGGCGCTGGCGGCCAGCATGCACTGGCTGCTCTACGGCTCGCTCATCGTGGTGCCGCTCTCGGGGTGGGTACATCATGCCGCCACCACCGGCTTGGCGCCGATCTGGTGGCCGTTCGGCCAGTCGCTGCCCTTCGTGCCCGAATCAGAGGCTGTCGCCAACTTCGCCGCCACCTTGCACTACGTTCTGCAATGGGTGCTGATCGGCGCGCTGACGCTGCACGCCCTCGGCGCGTTCAAGCACCATTTCATCGACCGTGACGCCACCCTGCGCCGGATGCTGCCCGGTCACGCCCCTGCCGAGCCCACCGCCGCCCAGCCGGGGCAGGCGCTGCCCGTCCTGGTGGCGGTGACGGTCTGGGCGGTGACGCTGGGCGGAGCCGGCGCGCTGGGCTGGTTCGCGCCCGAAGGCCGCGCGCCGCAGACCCGGCTGGCGGCGGTGACAAGCGACTGGCAGGTCTCCGACGGCACGCTCTCGATCGCCGTCAACCTGATGGGCTCGACGGTCACCGGGAAATTCGCCGACTGGACCGCCGACATCGCCTATTCCGAAACGCCCGATGCCGCAGGCCGTCACGGCGACGTCACGGTCACGGTCGCGATCCCGTCGCTGACGCTCGGCTCGGTCACCGATCAGGCGATGACGGCGGCGTATTTCGACGCCGAAGGCTTTCCGACCGCCACCTTCGCGGCCGACCTGCTGGCTCTTGACGGCGGCCACGTCGCCCGCGGCACGCTGACCATCAAGGGCCATTCCGTGCCGGTCGAGATGCCGTTTTCGCTCGCGCTCGTGAACGCCACCGCCACCGCCGAGGGACACCTCAGCGTCGACCGGCGCAGCTTCGGCATCGGGACCGGCACGACCGACGCCGACACGCTGGGCTTTACCGTCGACGTCGCCTTTCTCCTCACCGCCGGGCGGCGCTGAGACGCCGGACCGAACCGCCGGGTGCGCAAACCGAAAAACGGCGGCCGGGACATTCCCGACCGCCGCACTCTCACCGATTGCAGCCTTGTTCAGTCCGCCTTGCCGGCCTCGATCGAGATCACCACCTCGACCTCGTCGCTGATTGCCGGGGCAAACATGTCCAGCCCGAAATCCGACCGCTTCACCATCGCGGTGGCGTCGAACCCGGCCCAGGGCTTGCCGGCCATGGGATGATCGGCGGCCTTGTTCAACCGCGCGTCGAGCACCACCTCGCGGGTCACCCCGTTCATGGTCAGATCGCCGGTGATCTTCGCGGTCTCATCCCCGGTCACCTCGATCCCGGTCGAGACGAAGGTGACCATGTCGCCTTCGGCAGCGCCGAAAAACTCTTCGGACATGAAATGCCCGAGCCGTTCCTGCCAGCCGGTAAACATCGACATCACCGGAATCGCCACCTCGACTGACGAATTCGCCGGATCCTCCCGGTCGAACATGATCGCGCCCTCGAAGCCGGCGAACATGTTGTAAGTAGTTGAAAACCCGAGGTGGTTGTAGCTGAACACAACCTGGCTGTGGGCCGGTTCGAGGATGTATTTCTCGGGGGCGGCCAGAGCACCGCCGGCCATCAGGGCCAGGGTCGTGGCTGTCACGATCGTCTTCATGGTGCAATCTCCTGCAGGTAAGTTCGGAACAATGGCCATAAGATTAGGTGGACGGCGCCCCGAATCAATCCGGCACCGCTCAACAGCCCCTGTTGAGAAAGGAACAGACCTTTGCTCCCGCGCCGGGGCAAACGGCACAGGGCCGCATGCCGGTGCAGGGCCGCTCAGACCAGCGCCAGCGCCTGACGGATCGCCCGCGCCCGCGCGCGACCGGCGACCGGAACCGAGACCACCACCCGGCCCTCGCCGTCACGGGCCGTGAAGGTGCCGTCGCGCAGGCTGATTTCGGACATCTGATCCAGCCCGTGGCGCCCGGTCAGGAACACGCGCCCGCGCGAATCGATATCATAGGTGCGGATTTCGCGGCTTCGGGTGTCGATCTCGGCCCGTCCGCGCGTGGTCCGGGCAGACAGCGTGCCCAGCACGACCGCGCCGATTCCGAAAAGGCCCAGCGACGCCCCGAGCCTGATCAGCCGTTCGGCATGATCGACCGAGGGAAACGCCCAGATGCCCGCCGCCGCCAGCATCAGCCCGAGCCCCGCGCAAAGGATCAGGGCGTTGCGCCAGAGCATCCCCGCTCCACCGGTGGTTCCAACCGGTTCACGCAGCTCCGCGCGGCGCTCGAAAGCCTCGAAATTCTCGGCCAGATCAGGCAAACTGGTCATGGTCATGGTGGCCGCTCCTTTTGCGATTCCGGGCCCGCACCGGGTCTCGCATCGAAAACTGCCGGCAATGGGGCGGCGCGGGGGCGATATCCCGACATGTTCGGGACCAGCTTGCGGCCCTTGCCCCGACGCGCGATCCATCGTATACGCGCCAATCCTTTCGCAAACGTTGTGAACCGCGCAGTCTCTCGTGGACGGGCCGCGAAAGGGTCAAAGGGCCCGCCTTTGAAATGCGCCTCGAAAGAAACGGAGATCGCATGCCGCTCTACGAGCATGTACTGATTGCGCGCCAGGACCTGTCGGGCGCGCAGGCCGAAGGCCTCATCGAACATTTCGGCACCGTCCTCGCCGACAACGGCGGCAAGCTCGTCGACAGCGAGTACTGGGGCGTCAAGACGATGGCCTACAAGATCAACAAGAACCGCAAGGGCCACTATGCCTTTCTCAGGACCGACGCGCCGGCGCCGGCGGTGCACGAGATGGAGCGCCTGATGCGCCTGCACGACGACGTCATGCGCGTGCTGACGATCAAGGTCGATGCCCACAAGGAGCTGCCCTCGGTGCAGATGCAAAAGCGCGAAGAGCGTGGCGACCGCGGTGACCGCGGCGACCGCCGCGACCGCCGTTGATCGCCCGAGTGAAGAAAGGACAGTAAACCATGGCCGTAAAACCGTTTTTCCGCCGCCGCAAGGTCTGCCCGTTCTCGGGCGACGACGCGCCCGAGATCGACTACAAGGACACAAGGCTGCTGCAGCGCTACATTTCCGAGCGGGGCAAGATCGTGCCCTCGCGGATCACCGCAGTCTCGTCCAAGAAGCAGCGTGAACTGGCCCGTGCGATCAAGCGCGCGCGCTTTCTCGCGCTTCTGCCCTACGCCGTGAAGTAAGGAGGAACCCCCATGCAAGTCATCCTTCTCGAACGTGTCGCCAAGCTGGGCCAGATGGGCGAGGTGGTCGACGTCAAGCCGGGCTTCGCGCGCAACTTCCTGCTGCCACAGGGCAAGGCGCTGTCGGCATCCGCCGCCAACATCGCCCGCTTCGAGGCCGACAAGGTCCAGTTCGAAACCCGCAACCTGGAGAGCCGCAAGGAAGCCGAGAAACTGGCCGAAACGCTCGACGGGCAGAAATTCGTCGTGATTCGCCGGGCCTCCGACGCCGGCTCGCTCTACGGTTCGGTCACCACCCGCGACGTCGCCGATGCCGCCACCGAGGCCGGCTTCACCGTCGATCGCAGGCAGGTGGTGATGCCCGGCCCGATCAAGGAACTGGGACTGCACGCCGTCACCATGACGCTGCACCCCGAGGTGGAGGTCACCATCACCCTCAACGTTGCCCGCTCGACCGAGGAAGCCGAGCTTCAGGCCAGCGGCCGGACCATCCAGGAGGCCGCCGCCGAGGAAGAGCAGGCCGCCGATTTCGAGATTGCCGAGCTTTTCGACGATATCGGATCCGCCGCCGCCGACGACGACGACCTCGCCGAAGCGGTGGAAGAGGTACTGCCCGAGGACACCGATCGGTAATCACCCGACCCCGGAATCCGCAAGATCGAAAGACGGCCCCCGGATTGCCCGAGACCGGGATCGCGCCCGACCCTGACCCTAGGGCGGGCGCGACTTCATTTTATGTATCAACCTGTTGCAGGATTTCCGCACCACTGTGCCGGCGCGGCTGGCTGGACTGCGCCCCTCGCTCGGGGGCGGCGCCCACCTGTTCTGATCGCAGGCACCGTTGCGCCCGGGCAGGGCTCTGAGCTGACCGCCACCCCCGGCGCGTCCCCGGGAGCCGCCTCGCCACCCTCCTCAGAAAAGGCGCGACATTAACCGAATGTTGCCGTATTGTGGTGGAAAAACCGAGGCAGAATACAGCAGGAACCGCACATGAAAACGGCATTCGTTCGGCAGGACGGGGGCACGCTTTCCCCCTCTCGACACCCGCGAGGACACGGGCCTTCTGGGGCCGTCGCTGATCATGACACTCGATGGCGAACGGCCGGTGGACGGATTGCGCCCCGGCACCCGCATCATCACCCGCGACAGCGGCACCGCCGTGCTGCGCAGCATCCGCCGCCGGCGGATCGTGGCGCGCTCGGTCCATGTACGCGCCGGATCGCTGGGCCACAACCGGCCCGAACACGACGCCATCCTCGCCGCCGGCCAGCCGGTGCTGGTGCGCGACTGGCGCGCGCAGGCGCTGTTTGGCGCGCCACAGGCGCTGGTGCCGGCCGAACGGCTGGCGGATGGCGAATTCGTCACCCTGCGCGACCCGGCGCCGATGGTGGTCCATGACCTCGCCTTCGACACCCCGCACGTGCTCTATGTCGACGGGCTCGAACTCGCCAGCGCGCTTGTCCGGTATGCGACGACCTGAACCGCTTTGACCAGTTCCCTCCAGGAAGCGTGGAAATCCCGGGGCTTCGGCCCCGGGGTTTCCACCAATTACCCGCGCAATTCCCGCAAAACCGCCGGCAATGTCTCGGTCAGGTCCTCGGCGATCAGCCCGGGGCCAAAGCTGCGCGCACATTCCACGTGCAGCCAGGCGGCTGATTCCGCCGCCGCCATCGGCGTGAACCCGCGCGCCAGGAGCCCGGTGATGAACCCCGCCAGCACGTCGCCCGCCCCGGCGGTCGCCAGCCACGGCACCGCGCGGCCGTAAGCGGCCGAGCTGATCGCGGCGCGGCCGTCGGGCGCGGCGATCACCGTGTCGGGGCCCTTCAGCAGCACCACGCATCCCGCCCGCGCCGCCGCCTGCCGCGCGGCCTCGACCTTCGAGAAGGCCGGGCCGGTCTCGGGCGCCGCATCGAGCCGTTCCGCGATATCCGGAAAGAGCCGCGCGAATTCGCCCCCATGCGGGGTCAGGACACATCGCGCGTGCAGCACCGCGAAGAGCGCCTCGGGATCGTCGGCAAAGGCGGTCAGGGCATCGGCGTCGAGCACCACGGCGCGGGGTTCGGGCGCGCCGCACGCAACGCGAACCAGTTCGCGCGCCCGCTCCAGTCCCAGACCGGGACCAAGGCAGAGCGCGTTGAACCGCCGGTCCCGCAAGACCTCGCCGAGCCCGTCACCATCCTCGACGCGGCGCAACATCACTGCGGCGATCTGGCTCGCCACCTCCTGCTGGGCCGCGCCCGGCACGCCTAGCGTCACCAGCCCCGCCCCGATTCGCAGCGCCCCGCGCGCCGCCAGCCGCGCCGCCCCCGTCCGCCCCGCTCCGCCCGAAAGCACCAGTGCATGACCGTGGGTGTATTTGTGCGCGCCGGCCTTGGCAGCGGCCGCCTGCCCGGTCTCGGGGCCCACGAGACAGACCGCGCCCCCGGCCCCGCCGCGCAGACCGATATCCTTGACCACCACGCGCCCGCAGGCCGCCGGCCCCTCGGCGAGCCGGTGCCCAAGCTTCTCGGCGTGAAAGCTCACCGTCAGATCGGCCCGGATTTGCGGCTCCGCCGGCGCGCCCTCGCGGCGTAGATAACGACCCGAATCGGCACAAAGCCCGCTGGGGATGTCGACCGCCACCACCCGCGGCCCCGTGCCCTGCGTGGCGCGGGCGAAGCCGGCGAAGCCTTCGACCGGCCGCCCCAGCCCGGTGCCGAAAAGCGCATCCACCAGGAGCGCGGTATCGGCGCCGGGCGCGAACCCCGCTTCTGCCCCGGCCCAGGCCGTCACCGCGCCGCCCGCCGCACGCCAGCGGTCGTGGTTGGCCCCGGCATCGGGCGGCAGCCTTTCGGGGTCGCCGAAAAGCCAGACCTCCACCTTCCAGCCCCAACCACGCAGCAATCGCGCCACAACAAAGCCGTCGCCGCCATTGTTCCCCGGCCCACAGAGCACCACCGCCCGGTGCGGCGCCCGGGCCAGCTCCGGCCACTCTTCGAACATCGCTTCGACCACCCCGCGGCCCGCGCGCTCCATCAGCTCGAGCCCGGTCACCGCGCCCGACCCGATCGCCGCGGCCTCCACCGCCCGCATCTGCGCCGATGTCAGCAACTCGGTCATCGCAAGTCTCCCCGATTCATTTTCGACTATTTGTTGGGCATGATGCCCAAATTCCGTGCATTCGCGGCGCCACATCCGCCGCCACCCCCGCATCCGAACCTAACCGATTGTGCCCCGGCCGGAGAAGTGGTGGAACACCCGGGAAATCATACGCCATCCACAAGGGAGGCCGCAGGGATGAAGAAGATCGAGGCGATCATCAAGCCGTTCAAGCTCGATGAGGTCAAGGAGGCGCTGCAAGACGTGGGCGTGCAGGGCCTCAGCGTGATCGAGGTCAAGGGCTTCGGCCGCCAGAAGGGCCATACCGAACTTTACCGCGGCGCCGAATACGTCGTCGACTTCCTGCCCAAGGTGAAGATCGAGGTCGTGCTCGAGGATGACCAGGTCGAGCACGCGATCGAGGCCATCATCGAGGCCGCCAGGACCGACAAGATCGGCGACGGCAAGATCTTTGTCAGCCCGGTCGAACAGGCGATCCGCATCCGCACCGGCGAAACCGGCCCCGACGCTCTCTGAGCTGGCGGCGGCCACCGGAATTACCCCAAGTCAAGAGGACGACACACCATGAGCGCACAGGATATGCTCAACCTGATCCGCGAAGAAGAAGTCGACTATGTCGACATCCGCTTCACCGACCCGCGCGGCCGGCTGCAGCACGTCACCGTGCTGGCCGACCAGGTCGACGAGGATTTCCTCGAGGAAGGCTTCATGTTCGATGGCTCGTCGATCGCCGGCTGGAAGTCGATCGAGGCCTCCGACATGAAGCTGCTGCCCGACACGGAAAGCGGCTACATCGACCCCTTCTATGCCGAAAAGACGCTGTGCGTGCACTGTTCGGTGGTCGAGCCCGACACCGGCGAGCCCTACAACCGCGACCCGCGCGGCACCGCCGAAAAGGCCGAGGCCTATCTCAAATCCTCGGGCATCGGCGACGAGTTCTTCGTCGGACCCGAGGCCGAGTTCTTTCTCTTCGACGACGTCCGCTTTTCCAACACCATCAACAAGGTCTCCTACGAGGTCGACGCGATGGACGGGTCGTGGAACTCGGACACCGAATACGAGATGGGCAACATGGGCCACCGCCCCGGCCTCAAGGGC
The DNA here is from genome assembly GCA_027493545.1 of Roseovarius sp. GTDB lineage: Bacteria > Pseudomonadota > Alphaproteobacteria > Rhodobacterales > Rhodobacteraceae > Roseovarius. The sequence goes on from JAOSKR010000002.1 coordinate 947,287, forward strand.
GGTTATTTCCCGGTCAACCCCACCGACGACGCCCAGGACATCCGCTCCGAGATGCTCTCGACGATGAAGCGGCTCGGCATGAAGGTCGACAAGCACCATCACGAGGTGGGCTCGTGCCAGCACGAACTGGGGCTGATCTTCGGCACCCTGACCCGTCAGGCCGACGAGATGCAAAAGCACAAGTACGTCATCCACAACGTCGCCCAGGCCTATGGCAAGACCGCGACCTTCATGCCCAAGCCGATCGCCGGCGACAACGGCTCGGGCATGCATGTGAACATGTCGATCTGGAAGGAGGGCAAGCCGCTCTTTGCCGGCGACAAGTACGCCGATCTCAGCCAGGAGGCGCTGTGGTTCATCGGCGGCATCCTCAGGCACGCCAGGACGCTCAATGCCTTCACCAACCCCACCACCAACAGCTACAAGCGCCTGGTCCCGGGGTTCGAGGCGCCGGTGCTCCGCGCCTATTCGGCGCGCAACCGCTCGGGCTGCGTACGCATCCCCTGGACCGAGAGCCCCAAGGCCAAGCGCGTCGAGGCCCGTTTCCCCGACCCCGCCGCCAACCCCTACCTGGCGTTCTCGGCGCTCCTGATGGCCGGGCTCGACGGCATCAAGTCCAAGACCGACCCGGGCGAGGCGATGGACAAGAACCTCTACGACCTGCCGGCCGAAGAGCTCGAAGGCATCCCCACCGTCTGCGGCTCGCTGCGCGAGGCCATCGAGGCGCTCAGCTCCGATCACGCCTTCCTGCTGGCGGGCGATGTCTTTACCCGCGACCAGATCGACGGCTACATCGAGCTCAAGATGCAGGAGGTCGTGCGCTACGAACAGACCCCGCACCCGGTCGAGTTCCAGATGTACTACAGCTGCTGAACCGCCCGGCAACGACACGTGCAGGGGCGCCCCGGCGGGGCGCCCCCCGGCCCGCGCCGCGATGACGTTGGGGCGCGATTGCCGCCAAGGGCCGCGCCGCCGGCAAGAAGCACGCCTGGCGACAGGGGGAATGACGCGGATCGGGATTGGTGACGCGCCTGAAAACAACGCGATCAAGCCATGTATCCCGTCCGGAAACGGCTGCAAGATACCCATCCGGCACCACCGGGACGTGCCGCGTCAAGTCAGACCCGCCCCTGCCCCTTCCATCATCCACGGATGCCTCAAGGCCGCCTTCGACACCCGGTCAAGGTTCCCTGCGAGAGAGCCGGAACACCGTCCCCGCCGAAACCGCGTTTTCGGGAAATACCTCTCTCAGGCTGTGAAAAACAGTGCTGTCGCGCTACAGTCACATCTGGCGGTTATCGGCAACATGGCGTGACGCCCCGAGAAAAAGATTGAACTGAACCGGCCGGTTCAGCATAAGAACCTGTTGCAATCCCCGGTCATGTCCCCATCTGGTCGGACACCCGGACCGTTCGAGCCGAAAGAGATCAGATGCGCCTGTTCCCGATCCTTGCCGCCATTGTGGCAATCGCGGCGATCTATATGCTCGTGTTCGAGCGCGACCGGCTGGCGACGTTGCTGGCGCCGGGCGGGGAGGCCGTCACCACCGCGAAGGCCGCCGCCCCGGCGCCGGACGCCGCCGCCGCCGCGCCCGCCGACACCGGCGGGGCGCCCGTTGGCGTGGTTGTCCTGCGCTCCACCGCCCGCCAGATCGACCGTGCCGTCACCCTGCGCGGGCGCACCGAGGCCGACCGTCAGGTCGAGCTGCGCGCCGAGACCAGCGGACAGGTGGTCTCGGACCCGCTGCGCAAGGGCGCGCTGGTCGAGGCCGGCCAGACGCTCTGCGCCATCGACCCCGGCACCCGCGCCTCCGATCTCGCGACCGCCCGCGCCCGGCTGGCCGAGGCCCGTGCCCGGGTGCCCGAGGCCGAAGCGCGCAAGCCCGAGGCCGAGGCGCGCGTCGACGAGGCAAGGGCGCGGGTCACCGAGGCGCAATCGCGCCTCGAGGAGGCCGAGATCAACTACACCGCCGCCAGCAAGCTCGGCGAGCAGGGCTTTGCCGCCGAGACCCGCGTCGCCGCCACCCGTGCCGCGATGCGCGGCGCCGAGGCGGCGGTGGTCAGCGCCCGCGCCGGGCTCAAGGCCGCGCAATCGGGGCTCAAGGGCGTCGCCGCCGGGATCGAGGCCGCCCGCGCCGGGGTCGAAAGCGCCCGCGCCGCCGTCGCCGCCGCCGAGCGCGAGATCGCGCAGCTGAGCATTACCGCGCCTTTCGGCGGACTGCTGGAAAGCGACACCGCCGAGCTGGGCAGCCTGCTGCAGCCCGGCGACCTCTGCGCCACGGTGATCCGGCTCGATCCGATGGTGCTGGTGGGATTCGTGGCGGAAACCGAGGTCGGCCGGGTCAGGGTCGGCGCCGCCGCCACCGCCCGGCTGGCATCGGGCGAGACCGCGACGGGAGAGGTGGTGTTCGTGTCGCGCGCGGCCGACCCGGCGACACGCACCTTCCGCGTCGAGGCCCGCGCCGCCAACCCCGACTTGGTCTTGCGCGACGGCCAGACCGCCGAAATCAGCATCGAGGCCGACGGCACCCTGGCGCATCTTTTGCCGCAATCGGCGCTGACGCTGAGCGACGAGGGCACGCTCGGGCTGCGCACGGTCGATGCCGAAAACCGCGTCCACTTCGCTCCCGTCACGCTGGTGCGCGACGCCCCCGACGGGGTCTGGGTCACCGGGCTGCCCGACGTGGCCGACGTCATCGTGATCGGCCAGGAATACGTCTCCGAGGGCGTGCAGGTCGCGCCGAGCTATCGCGAGATCGGCCAATGACCGGCATCGTCGACTGGGCCGCCGCGCGCGCCCGGATGATCGTCGCGCTGATCGTGCTGTCGATTCTCGCCGGCGCGCTCGCCTATGTCGGCCTGCCCAAGGAGGGCGAGCCCGACATCGAGATCCCGGCACTCTTCGTGTCGGTGGATTTCCCCGGCATCTCGGCCGAGGACAGCGAAAAGCTGCTGGTCAAGGTGATGGAGGCCGAGCTGTCCGATCTCGACGGGCTCGACAAGATGACCGGCACCGCCGCCGAGAACTATGCCGGCGTGGCGCTGGAGTTCGAATTCGGCTGGGACAAGACCAAGACCATGGCCGACGTGCGCGACGCCATGAGCGCGGCCGAGGCCAAGTTTCCCGAGGGCGGCGAGAAATACCAGATCACCGAGATCAACTTCAGCGAGTTCCCGATCATCGTCGTCTCGCTTTCGGGCGCGGTGCCCGACCGCACCATGGTGCATCTGGCGCGCGACCTGCAGGACCGGCTGGAGGGGCTGGAGCCGGTGCTCGAGGCCGGCATCGCCGGTGACCGCGAGGAGATGGTCGAGGTGCTGCTCGACCCGCTCAGGCTGGAATCCTACAACGTCACCGCCACTGAGCTGATTAACGTGGTGCGCAACAACAACCTGCTCATCCCGGCCGGCGATGTCGACACGCCCGAGGGCTCGTTCTCGGTCAAGATCCCGTCCTCGTTCGACGGTCCGCGCGACATCTACGACCTGCCGATCAAGACCAATGGCGACCGGGTGGTGCGGCTGGGCGATCTCGCGACCATCAACCTGACCTTCGAGGACCGCACCGGCACCGCGCGCTTCAACGGCGAGAACACCGTTGCGCTGCAGGTGGTCAAGCGCAAGGGCTTCAACATCATCGACACCGCCCAGCTGGTGCGCCGCACCGTCGCCGCGGCCGAGGCGGAATGGCCGGACCAGTTGCGCGCGGCGGTGCGGGTCTCGATCTCGAACGATCAGTCCACGGTGATCGAATCGATGGTCAGCCAGCTCGAGGGCTCGGTACTGACCGCCATCGCGCTGGTGATGCTGGTCACGCTGGCGGCCCTCGGCATCCGCCCGGCGCTGCTGGTAGGCTTCGCGATCCCGACCTCGTTCCTTTTGTGCTTCGCGCTCCTGGCGGTAATGGACGTGGCGATCTCCAACATCGTCATGTTCGGACTGATCCTGGCGGTGGGGATGCTGGTCGACGGGGCGATCGTGGTGGTCGAATACGCCGACAAGCGCATTGCCGAGGGCGAGGGCCCGATGCATGCCTATGTCGGCGCCGCCAAGCGCATGTTCTGGCCGGTGGCCAGTTCGACCGCGACGACGCTCTGCGCGTTCCTGCCGATGCTCTTCTGGCCCGGGGTGCCGGGGCAGTTCATGGGCATGCTGCCGGTGACGCTCATCTTCGTGCTGCTGGCCTCGCTGCTGGTGGCGCTGGTCTTTCTGCCGGTGATGGGGGGGGTCACCGGCCGCGTCGAGCGCTGGTTCGACATCCGCATCCGCCAGATCGCGCACGGGTTCTGGCTGTGGCACTGGTCCTGTTCCCGCTGGCCGCGGGCGCGATCATGGCCGCCGCCGCGGGGGCGCCGCCGCTGCTGGCGGAGATCAACGCCCGCTTCGCGGCGATGGACGGCGCCAGCCTTCTGGGTTCGGTGGTGCCGACCCTGGCGACGGTCTTCGTGCTGGCGCTTGGCGTGGTGGCGATCGCCGCCGCCGGGGTGGCCGGCGTCGTGGCCGCGCTTCTGGGGCTGATGGCGGTGCCGCGGCGGCTGCGCTACGGGCTGCGCTGGCTCGGGGCCCGGCTCTGGCCGCGTCCGCCCGAGCGGCTGCGCGCGGGCCACCGCCGCACGCCCTTCGGCCGGCTGATCCGCCTTGTTGCCGGCAACCCGGTGGCGCCGCTGCTGACCTTCGGGGCGATCTTCGTCTTCGTCGGCACGGTGCTGATGTTCTACATGAACAACAACAACGGCACCGAGTTCTTCGTCGAATCCGAGCCCGAGAACGCCATCGTCTATGTCCGCGCCCGCGGCAACCTGTCGATCGGGCAGAAGGACGCGCTGGTGCGCGAGGTCGAAGAGATCGTGCGCACCCATCCCAATGTCCGCAACGCCTTTGCCTTCGCCGGCGAAAGCGGGCTCAACAACAACACCGGCGGCGCCCAGCCGCCACGCGACACCATCGGTCAGGTGCAGGTGGAACTGGTCAAGTGGAAGGACCGCCCCAAGGTCAGCGAGACCTGGTTTACCCTGCCGCTGATCGGCACCGAGGTGGCCCGTGACGTCGTCGCGCCCGAGGCGGACGGCGACCGCACCATCGACGAGCTGACCGCCGCCCTGTCGCAGATCCCAGGCATCAGGATCGAGATCCTCGCGCTTGAACTGGGGCCGGCCTCGGCCAAGCCGGTGCATCTGCGCATCAAGGGCGACGACTGGGACGAGCTCGTGGCCTTCACCGAGGAGGTGCGCCACAAGTTCGAACAGACCCGCGGGCTCGACCTGATCGAGGACACCCTGCCCCTGCCCGGTATCGACTGGCAGATTGACGTCGACGTGGAAAAGGCCGGCCGCTTTGGCGCCGACGTCGCCACCGTGGGCGCGATGGTGCAACTGGTCACGAGGGGGCTCTTTCTCGACACCATGCGGGTGCCGAGCTCGGACGAGGAGATCGAGATCCGCGTGCGCCTGCCCAAAAAGGACCGGGTGCTTTCGACCCTCGATACGCTGAGGGTGCGCACCGAGGGCGGGCTGGTGCCGCTGTCGAATTTCGTCACCCGAACTCCGGTCGAGAAACTGGCGCAGATCGACCGCATCGACCAGACCCGGTTCTTCGACGTCAGGGCCGCCGTCACCGCCGGTCTCAGCAAGACCGTGACCGACGCGGCGGGCGACACCAGGACGGTGCCGATCACCGCCAACGAACGCATCGCGACGCTGACCGAATGGCTGGAAAGCGGCGTCGTGCCCAGGGGCATCGGCTATGAATGGACCGGCGACCAGGAGGATCAGGAGGAATCGGCGGCGTTCCTGCAAAAGGCCTTCGCCGGCGCGCTGGGGCTGATGTTCATCATCCTGCTGGCGCAGTTCAACAGCGTCTACAATGCCGTTCTGGTGTTGGCGGCGGTGGTGCTCAGCACCACCGGCGTGCTGATCGGGATGCTGACCATGAACCAGCCCTTCTCGATCATCATGACCGGCACCGGCATCGTCGCGCTGGCGGGCATCGTGGTGAACAACAACATCGTGCTGATCGACACCTATCAGGAATATTCGCGCTACATGCCGCGCATCGAGGCGATCATCCGCACCGCCGAGGCGCGCATCCGCCCGGTGCTGCTGACCACCATCACCACCATGGCCGGCCTCACCCCGATGATGCTGGGCATCAGCCTCGATTTCGCCGAAGGCGGCTATTCCGTCGACAGCCCCACCGCGCTGTGGTGGAAGCAGCTTGCCACGGCGGTGGTGTTCGGGCTCGGCATCGCCACGGTGCTGACGCTGGTCTTCACGCCGGCGATGCTGGCGCTCAGGGTCTGGGCGGGCACCTATCTGATCTGGGGCGCGCGGCTGGTGGCGCGGCTGACCACCGGGCGGCGCAGCCGGCTGGCGCGCGACTGGGCGCTGGAACGCGCCGCGCGCCGGCTGCGCGCACCCGAGATCGTCTGGGAGGACGAACGCGACACCGAAACCGCCTTTGCCCCCGAACTGGGCGAGGACGGCCCCAGCCTCGACGAGTTCCGCCGCGTTCTGGGGATGCGCAACGGCAACCCGCTCAAGGCGGCCGAGTAACCGGCAACGCGGGCACACAAGCGCCGTGCTGCCCACCACCGGTGGCGATTCGGCGATCAGATATCCGCAAGACGGCTCGGGTCTCCCGATCCGGGACAATCATCCGCCAGCGACGGGATTGCCGCCGGGACAGACACCAAAGTCCGTGCAAACGGGTGCAAAAGGCGCGCCGCATTTGCCGCGGCCGCACGGAATATGGCAGAATTGCGGCGGTTGGGTATCTGTATCAATTCGGAGAGACGGGTCATGAAGGCACGCATCATAACGCTCGGCTGCACCGCCGGGATATACCTCGGCGGCACCATGTCCGCCTCGGCACAGGGGGGTGGGACCGCGTCTGCCAGCTTCACCGCCGCTATTGCGGCGGCGGCTACGACGTGCCCGAGATCGACGTCTCGAGCGGCCTTCTGGCGGTCGCGGCGGTCGCGGCCACGCTGGCGCTGGTGTGGGAACTGCGCCGCCGCCGGGGCTGACCGGGACCAGGCGGGGGTTGATCAGATCAGCCCCCAGTCACCCCGCCACGCCGCCACCGCGGCGATGAGCGCGTTGGCGACGGCATGGGCAGCAACGGCGTCGATCAGCCGCCCGCGCCGCAGATAGACCAGGGCAAAGATCACCCCCGCCAACCCGGCGGCGACAAAGCGGCCGTGCAGCGCCGCAAAGAGCGCGGCCGAGACCGCCACCGACATCACCCGCCGCGCCGGGGAGTCCCCGTCGAGGCGCCGCTGCACATAGCCGCGAAAGAAGAGCTCCTCGACCGCCGGCACCAGCAGCACCGTGCCCGCGATGCGGATCATCGCCCAGAGCACGAAAGCCACCGGAGAAAGCGCCAGTAGCGCCACCGGTGCGGGGGCCGGGGCCGGCGCGGTCCAGACCCAGCCCAGCCCCACCACCGCTCCGGCAAGTAACGCCGGCGCGTCAGGCCGCGCCAGCAGGGGCACCAGCGCCCGCCGCCCCCACCAGAGCGCCGCCGCCTGCACCGGATAGGCCAGCTCGGGCGTGGTCCAGAACGCCTGCGCGATCACGCCCGAGACCATGAAGACCACGAAAGGCACGATGCGGGTGGCGATCTCGTCCTCGGCCAGGGGCGACGCGGGCGCGGACGCCGCCCCGCCGGGGCGATGCAGCCACGCCAGCCGGTCGGCGGCGACAAGCACGGCGAAAGCCAGCACCATGAAGAAGAGCCAGCCGGCAAAGCTGTGAAACCCGTTCTCGGCCAAAGCGGGCGAGACATGGGCACCGATCAGCACCAGCGCGGCGATGCGCAGCACGTTGAGCGCCCAGCTGAGCGCCAGCGCCACCGGCAGCACCGCGCCCCAGAACCGCCCCATCCGCAGGCTGTCACGAAAGAGCCAGGCATAAACGCCCATGAAGGCGGAAATGAGCGCGAAGCCCTCGACGCCCGAGCACGACTGCGCCACCGCCACGGCAAAGCCACCGGTGCCGATGACGTGCATCTCGGGCAGCACCAGCACCTCGGCCGAGACCGCCGACAGCACGGCCGCCGCGGCGGCAAAGGTGACCTCGGTCAGCACGCCCCCGTCCCAGAGCGGGCCGAGAAGCGCGGCGACATCAGGCAGCACCAGCGCAATCACCGCGATCGCCGCCAACACGCCCGCCCGCCCCCGCAGCCAGCCCGCCCACGCAGCCGGCGCCGCGAGCCAGAAAAGCCCCGAGACGACCGCCGCCAGCCCGCCGGCGGCAAGGACCACCAGCACCCGGGCGAAATGCGCGTTGAGCTCGGCTGGCGCGATCACCGCAAGCGGTGCAAAGATCGCCGCCACCGCCAGTGCGTGCATCACCGCCCAGCCCCGCCCGCCGCCCGCCCGCGCCGCGGCGATGGCCAGCAGGCCGGCCCGCGCAGCCGGCACCGCCCAGAGCCAGAGCGTCATCAGTGCCCCCAGCGACAGACCCCGCACCGCCGCGCCGCGCAGGCCGCGGCAGGCGGTCTCGACGCCGGTGAGACGGCACTCGACCGGCGCCAGCACCTGGTAGGCCAGCACGATCAGCACCGCCTCGGCGGCGAAAAGGCCGCATATCAACCAGACCCGTTTCGGCATCGTTCCCGCCATGCCCGTTGCCCATCCCGTCGCATCGCAATCCCCGCCCCGGGCTTGACCCGGGGCCTCTGCCCCTGGTTGCACGGGGCCCCGGGTCAAGCCCGGGGCGGGAGTTTCCGGTTGAGCCGGGTAGTCCACAAACCTGTTGATTTCATGGCGGATCGCGGGTGAATCCGGTGCGATCGCAAAACCTCCGGCTCGTGTCGCGTGGACGTTCCCGCCAGCGGGCACCGCGGGCGGCATCCCCGGACTGGCGCCGGCTGCGGCATGTTCCCCTCATCGCCCTTCTTCGCCTACTGTGCCGCGATCCCATCCTCGCTGGCCTGGCGCTGCCACAGACCGGCATAGCGCCCGTCCAGTGCCAGAAGCGCCGCGTGGCTGCCCTCCTCGACGATGCGGCCGTCCTCGAGCACCACGATGAGATCGGCCTCAGCCACCGTCGAGAGCCGGTGCGCGATGGTGATGACGCTGCGCCCCTGCCCGGCGCGCCTCAGCGAATCCTGGATGTCGCGCTCGGTCTCGGTGTCGAGCGCGCTGGTGGCCTCGTCGAGCAGCAGGATCGGCGGGTTCTTGAGCAGCGCCCGCGCGATCCCCACCCGCTGTTTCTCGCCGCCCGAGAGCTTGAGCCCGCGCTCGCCCACCCGGGTGTCGTAGCCGCGCGGCAGGGCGGCGATGAAATCGTGGATCTGGGCGGCGCGGGCGGCGTCCTCGATCTCGGCCGTGGTGGCGCCCTCGCGGCCATAGGCGATGTTGTAGCGGATGGTGTCATTGAACAGGACCGTGTCCTGCGGCACCACGCCGATGGCCTCGTGCAGGCTCTCTTGCGTCACGTCGCGCACGTCCTGCCCGTCGATGCGCACCGCGCCCGAGGTCACGTCGTAAAAGCGGAAAAGCAGCCGTCCGATGGTCGACTTGCCGGCCCCCGACGGCCCCACCACCGCCACCGTTTGCCCCGCCGGAACGCTCAGGCTGACGCCGCGCAGGATCGGACGGTCGGGGTCATAGCCGAAATGCACGTCGTCGAACTCGACGGTACCGCCGGTCACGCCCAGCGCCGCGGCGCCGGGGCGGTCGCGCACATCGGGGGGCTGTTGCAGCAGGTCGAACATCTCGCCCATGTCGACGAGGCTCTGGCGGATTTCGCGGTAGACCGTGCCGAGAAAGTTGAGCGGCATGGTGATCTGGATCATGTAGGCGTTGACCATCACGAAATCGCCGGTGGTGAGCTGCCCCGCCTGCACCCCCATCGCCGCCATCACCATCACCGCCACCAGCCCGATGGTGATCAGGAACGCCTGACCGAAATTGAGCAGCGCCAGCGAATAGGCGGTCTTGATCGCCGCCGCCTCATAACCCGCCATCGCGCGGTCGTAACGCGCCGCCTCGCGCCCCTCGGCGCCGAAATACTTGACCGTCTCGAAATTGAGCAGGCTGTCGATGGCCTTCTGGTTGGCGTCGGTGTCCTGGTCGTTCATCTCCTTGCGCAGCTTGACCCGCCATTCGGTGACGCGGAAGGTGAAGACGATGTAGACCGCGATCACCCCGGCCACTACCGCCAGATACCAGATGTCGAAAAACGTCCACAGCACCACGGCCACCAGCAGCAGCTCCAGCACCAGCGGGCCGACCGAGAAGAGCAGGAAGCGCAGCAGGAACTCGACCCCCTTGACGCCACGCTCGACGATGCGGCTCAGCCCGCCGGTCTTGCGGCTGATGTGGTATCTGAGCGAGAGCGCATGGATGTGGCGGAAGGTTCTGAGCGCCAGTTTCCTCAGCGCGCGCTGCGCCACCCGGGCAAAGAGCGCGTCGCGCAGCTGCTGAAACCCGGTGCTCAGCAGCCGGGCCATGCCATAGGCCACGGTGAGCCCGATGGCGCCCAGCGCCAGCATCCACGCCTCGTTTGTCCCGGTTCCGGCGCCCTCGCCCGAGAGCGCATCGACCGCGCCCTTGTAGAAAAACGGCGTGCCCACCGCCACCAGCTTGGCCACGACCAGCGCCACCAGCGCCAGCACCACCCGGCGTTTCGCCCAGCCCTCGCCCTCGGGCCAGAGATAGGGCGCAACCTGCGCGATCGTGCGCCAGCCGTTTTCCGGCGCGCGGGTGGTGGTCAGTTGTCGGCGGCGCATGATGTCTTCTTACCGGGATGCCGGCATGACATAGCCCCGCGCGGCGCCGCGGGCCAGTGCCGATCCGCGGGCGCGGTCTATTGCGGTACGGTGAAGACCTGACCGGGGTAGATCAGGTCGGGGTCGCGGATGCGGTCGCGGTTGGCCTCGAATATGCGCACATAGAGGATGCCCTCGCCGTAGCGGTCGCGCGAGATCGCCCAGAGCGTGTTGCCCGGCTGCACGGTGATGGCCTCGATCCGCCGGCCAATGCGATCCGCCGCCAGAAGCGAGCGATCCTCGCGCTTGAACGGGGGTCTCGACGCGCGAAACCACGGTGCCGCCCTCATCGACCTGATCGATGCGCAGGGTATAGACGCCGGCATCGACCGGCGGCAACTCGGCGTCCCAGCTGCCGTCGGGCGCCACCGGCGCGGTGACAACCGGGGTGTTGTCGATGTAGACCCGCACGAATCCGTCACCGGGCGCACGACCGCTCAGCGCGACATCGCCTTGGGCATCGTAGCTGATCGCGTCGAGCGCCACCACCGACATCACCTCGGGCGGGGTACCGGCGGCGACCGGCGGCTGGATCACCCGCACGCCGCTGCGATCCGAAAGCAGCACCGCCTGTGACCCGGCGGGCTCGGTCGCAAGTCCCGCCACGGGTTCGGCTGCGGCCACGGATTCGGAGCCGGAAACGCCCGGTTCGGCACGGTCGGGGGCCGGCGCGCCGGTCTCGTCGGCGACGTCAGCGGTTTCGGGGGTCCGCGGCTCTGCCGCCTGTCCGCTGTCCGCACTTTCCGCCGACGTTTCGCCAGTGGTCCGGTCGCGCATCTCCGGTGGCGCGGCGGTATCGGCGCGGGGTTCGTCGCCCGCGCCTGCGCCGGCAGACGGCGCCATGGGCGCGGCGCGTTCGGGTCCGCCTCCCGCGCCGGCCGGTTCATCGAGCGCCGCCACGGCGCGTGGCGGGGTCGGCGCGATGATGATCTCGTCGTCCGAGACCGCCTCGGCCCCGCTGGCGGGGTCACGCATCCTGAGCGACAGGATTCGCGGCTCCGCGCTGGGCGGAAGGTCGAGAAAGGCCACGAACTCGCCCCGGTCGTCGGGGCGCAGGGTGGCGAGCGCCTCCTCGTCGACAAGGACCGAGACATCCCAGCCGGGTTCGGCGCGGCCGGCGACCAGCATCCGCCCGTCGGGATCGAGCCGGAAAGTGCTGATGGCGGGCACGCCGGCCAGGGCAGGTTTCCGGGGCGCCTCGGTCGCCGGTGGTGTGCCGGGCGCCGCGACCGTGTCGGTCGCGCTCTCGGGAGTGACAGTCGGCGGGGTGACGGTGTCGGGGGCCGCAATTTCCGGGCTGGCCGCCTCGGCGGGCACGTCCCCGGGGGTTGCGGTTCCGGAAGCGGCCGGCGCGGCGTCACCGGTATCATGAGTGGCGGGTTGGGGTACGGGGGTGTCCGGCGCATCGGGCCTGAACACCCCGGCCAGATAGAGCGCCGCGACAAGGACGGCGGCTGCCGCCGCCGCGCCCGCGATCAAGGCGCCCGGCCCGCCCCCCAGTCCAGCCCGCTTGCTCATCTCTCCCCTTTTCGTCCGCACCCGCCCGCCAGCGCTGTTGCGGGACAGTAGCAACAAGCGTATCGAGGGTCAAAACAACCCTTTCACAAGTTCGAGGACGCCCATGCCAGTGCGATCGGTCTGTGTCTTTTGCGGCGCACATGCCGGGGGCAACCCGGCTTATGAGGCCGACGCCGAAGCGTTGGGGCGGGCGCTCGCGGAAGAGGGATGGAGGCTGGTCTACGGCGCCGGCGATGTCGGCCTGATGGGTGCCGCGGCGCGGGCCGCCAAGACCGCTGGCGGGCTGACGCTGGGGATCGTTCCCGCGCATCTCGCGCAGCGCGAGGCGGGCCGCTCGGATCCGGCCACCCATGTCGTGACCGAGACCATGCACGAGCGCAAGAAGGTCATGTTCATGAATTCCGATGCCATCGCGGTGCTGCCCGGCGGCGCGGGATCGCTCGACGAATTCTTCGAGGCGCTGACCTGGCGCCAGCTGGGACTGCATGCCAAACCGGTCGTCCTGCTCGATACCGCCGGCTACTGGCGCCCGCTGGTCGCCCTCATCGACCATGTCATCACCGAGGGCTTCGCCGATGCCGGGCTGCGCGACTACGTCACCGTGTGCGGCACCGTGGCCGAGTTGCGCGCCAGTCTGCGCGCGGCCTTCTCCTGACGCCAGAACGCGACCGTGTAGATCGCCAGCGCCAGCCAGATCAGGGGAAAGGCCGCCGCGTGCCACAAGGTGAAGGTCTCGCGGAAGATCAGGGTGGCGACGAGAAACTGCAGCGTCGGGTTGAGGTATTGCGAGAGCCCCAGCGTCGCCAGCCGCAGCCGCCGCGCGGCATAGCTGAACATCATCAGCGGCACCGCCGTCAGCGGCCCCGACAGCATCAGCAGCAGGCTGTCGGACAGGCCGCGCCCGAAATATCCCCCGCCCGAGCCATGTATCCACCACAGCAGGCCCAGCGCGAAGGGCGACAACAGCAGCACCTCGGCGGTGACCGAGACCACCGGCCCCCACCGGGAGCGATTTCTTGACCGCTCCGTAGAGCCCGAACGAACCCGCCAGCATCAGCGCGATCCAGGGCGCCGCGCCCAGCCCGAAGGCCAGCAGCCCCAGCGCCAGCGCCGCCAGCGCCACCGCCAGGCTCTGCGCCCGGCCGAGCCGTTCACCGAAGAACACCACCCCCAGCAGCACCGACGCCAGCGGAACCGTGAAATAGCCCAGCGACGCCTCGGTCGCCCGGTCCCACTGGATGGCGGTGATGAACGTGATCCAGTTGGCCGAGATCAGCACCGCCGCCACCGCCAGAACGGCGGCGCTGCGCCGGCACGTCAGCGCCCCGCGCAACAACCCCGGCCGGCCCTGCACGACCAGCACCGCGAAAAAGAAGACCAGCGACCACAAGGTGCGGTGCGCCAGTATCTCGAGCGGCGGGATGTGGTCGATCAGCTTGAAATAGATCGACATCAGACCCCAGATGACGCCGGTACCGAGGATCGCGGCCACCCCTTTGGTACTCTCCGTCATCTTCCGCCCTCGTCTTCCGCGCACCCGGCACCGCGCATGCTGTGCTGCCCCGGCGCGCGGGCGAAGGCAAGCCGTTTCGGCGCGCGCGTCAGGCGGCGGGGTCGAGCTCGGCCTTGAGCATCTCCTCGACCTTGTGGAGCGGGTGGTTGGTCAGGTCCTTGGACACCTCGGCGACCACGCGGTCGGTGACCACCTTGTGCATCTTGTCGCGCAACTCGCCCAGAATGCGCGACGGCGCCACCAGCACGATGCGGTCGAACTTGCCGCCATGTGCGTAACGATAGAGGATGTCGGCCATCTCGTCGGCAAAGCGCTCCTTGGCAATGGCGTGCCAGTCCGGTGTCTCCATCGCCGAACGCTGGCCCGGGCCGAGATCGGGCCGGCGCCCCGGCCGGTCGTCCATGTATTCGCTGTCCGACCGGATTTCCTGTTCTTCGAGCCGCACCACGCTCAGGCCCGGGTTGATTTCGTCGAGGTCGTTGCGCAGAAACATCGCCTTTTCGCCATTGGCGATCAGGACCCAGGTTCCGTTGGTCAGCGTCGGCATGTTCGACAGTATCCTTGCTTTGGATTTCCACCCGCCATTCTGGCAAGCCCGAGGGGCACGCCGCAATGACCCCGGTCAAGACGAGGCGGATTCACGCCGCTGCGGTGATGAAAATAGCACCGCCATGCGGCTGACATGTTGCCGGCTGCGCGGCGCCTCGCCCGCGCTGTGCCCCAGGGGAATGGCAGCTTTGAGGTCATTCTGACTGGATGCTGCGGAGCGCTCGCACTGGGGCTTGGCGCGCATTGCCGACATTCGATAGTTCCGGTACGATAAACAATGGCAGCTAGGGAAATGCAGAAAAAGCCAAACTGAAGGGCAATCATGAGCGCCGAAGAACCTGTCAACAGAACGATCATCGACCGGGAAAGCCTTCCGGAGATGTTTCCTACTCATCGCCATGACCCGGAGTTTTGGGAGCATCTCGGACGAGCAATCGCTTCGTTAGGATTCTAGAGGAAGTCTTAGGAAAGGCGATCTTTGCGTTTACGGCTACTCGGCAATACAGCAGAAATCAAATTGATGCGGCATATGAAGCCTGGCTGCCAAAGCTTGAGCGGGCATTGACAGACCAGCTAGTAAAGCTTGCAGAAGCGTATGGCAAAGCGACACGAGAGAATCCCGAGACGACAACCGAAAACGTCTCCGATCTTGTAGAGGACATCAAGGCGGCTGCCGCCATCCGGAATGTGCTGTGCCACGGGTCATGGCGTACACCCGATAACAGTGGCGCATCTATTCCCTTGTTCGTGAACCGCAAGAAAGAGGTATTCGAGACTCCAATCGACGTGGCGTATCTTCGACAAGTTCAAGCTTATGTTGCCGAACTTTCGTGCAGTGTCATAGACACGGTCACGCACATGGGATGGCAATTTCCCGGCGGCACGGGTCCGGGAAAGCGTATCTGGCAGAGTGACTGAAGGTGTTAAGCGGCCATTGGACCGAGCTGAACGAACGTCGGCTCTGTCCCGCTTAGCCGATATTCGCAATGACCGCGACCTCACGAACTCCTGCCTGCACCACACCCCCACCCACTCGCGCAGCACACACGAAAAAGGGCCCCGCCATGCGGCAGGGCCCTCCTGGATCGAACCTGCCGTCCGGGGCTCAGAGCCCGGCGGCGACGGCTTCCCAGTTCACCAGCTTGTCGAGGAAGTTCTCCGGTAGGCGGGGCGCTTGTTGCGAAAGTCGATGTAGTAGGAATGCTCCCACACGTCGCACCCCAGAAGCGCGGTCTGCCCGAAGCAGAGCGGGTTGACGCCGTTCTCGGTCTTGGTGACCTTGAGGCTGCCGTCGCGGTCCCTGACCAGCCAGCACCAGCCCGAGCCGAACTGGCCCGTACCGGCGGCGGCGAATTCCTGCTTGAACTTGTCCACCGAGCCGAAGCTTTCGGCCAGCGCCTTTTCGAGGTTGCCCGGAATCTTGCTGCCGCCCGGGGTCATCCAGCCCCAGAACTGGCTGTGGTTCCAGTGCTGGCTGGCGTTGTTGAAGATGCCCGACTGCGCCACGGCACCGGCTTTGTAGGTGCCCTTGACGATTTCCTCGACGGGCTTGCCGTCCCACTCGGTGCCGGAAACCAGCTTGTTGCCGTTGTCGACATAGGCCTTGTGGTGGATGTCGTGGTGATACTCCAGCGTCTCGCGGCTCATGCCGTTGGCGGCAAGCGCGTCGTGGGCGTAGGGAAGATCGGGTAGTTCGAATGCCATGAGGGGCCCCCTGTTCTTTACCATGTCAAAATCTCTGAGCCTTACATGGTAACCGCCGGGCGCGGAAATCAAGAGTAAATCGCTCACCTTTTCCGCCCGGCGGATGTTTCGGGCCGGGTTCTCAGCCGAAAAGACCGACTTCGCCACCGGGCAGGCCCGCGTCCCGCAAAAGGCCGAAGACGTACTCCGCGACCGAGCGGAAACAGACCACCCGGATCGTGCCTTCATCGACCATCCAGAAGGCCGCGGCGACCTGGCCCATGCGCGTACGCCGGATCTGCCCGGGCGCGAAGGCGTCATGCCCCATGTCGACCGGGCAGAGCTTGGCGATGGCCTCGCGCACCGCGCCGGGCTTGCCGGTGACCTCGAACATCGCGCGCGCATCGGAGACATCGACCGCGAGGTGATGCGCCCCCTTGAGCGCGGCGCCGATCGCCGCCAGCGCCTCGGGCACGCGGGCGTATTCAGTCATCACCAGCAGCTCGTCGGGCGACATCCACGCCACCGAAGACGCGCCTTCGTGCACGATCTCGCGCCGCCCCGGCACGGCCGTTCCGGCGGCGTCCCTGACCGCCTCGGCCATCGCCGATGCCCCCAGATCGCCGCGCAGGGTGATCATGCCGCAAAGCCCCGTCTCGCGGACGGTGTGGGCGCCCTCGAAGGCGGCGCCGGGCATGGCGCTTTGAGCCTCAGACATTCTGCTTCTCCCCGTCCTTGTCGTAAAACACCTGATCGACGATCTTTGCCTTCATCACGGTGCCGTCCACGCGCGGAAACTCCAGCACCTCGCCCATCCGGTCCGGCCCGTTCAGGACCAGCCCCATGGCGATGCCGCGCCCCAGCGTCGGCGAATGGTAGGTCGAGGTCACGCGGCCCTGCACGTTGCGCTGGCCGTTGGCGTTCACCCCCCGGGCAGTGGCATAGGCGCCGTCGGGCAGCACACCGCCATCGAGGGTTTCGAGCCCGACCAGCTTCCAGCGGTTGGGATCGGTCATGTGCGTGCGTTCCTGCGCGCGCTTGCCGATATAGTCCGCCTTCTTCTTCGAGATCGCCCAGCCGAGCCCCAGATCCTGCGGGATCACGGTGCCATCGGTTTCGTCCCCGATCATGATGAAGCCCTTCTCGGCGCGCATCACGTGCATCGCCTCGGTGCCGTAGGGCATGACCCCGAACTCGGCGCCCGCCTCCATCAGCGCGTCCCAGAGCGCCCTGCCCCGGCCCGCCGCCACCGCCAGCTCGAACGACAGCTCGCCCGTGAACGAGATGCGAAAGACGCGCGCGGGGATGCCGGCGATGGTGATCTCCTTGAAGCCCATGAAGCTCAGCGCCTCGGCCGAGATGTCGTCATCCGTCAGCTTTTCCAGCACCTTGCGGGCATTGGGGCCGGCGACACCCACCTGCGCGTATTGCTCGGTGACGTTGGCGACATGGACCTTCCAGTCCCACCATTCGGTCTGGAGCCATTCCTCCATGTGGCCATGGACGCTCTCGGCACCGCCGGTGGTGGTGTGGCAAAGGAAGGTGTCCTCGTCGAGCCGGACCACGACACCGTCGTCGGTCAGGAAACCGTTTTCGCTGCACATCAGGCCATAACGGCAGCGCCCCGGCTTCAGCGTCGACATCATGTTGGTGTAGAGCATGTCCAGAAACCGCCCGGCATCGGGCCCCCTGACGACCAGCTTGCCCAGCGTCGAGGCGTCGAGCAGGCCGAGGCTGCCGCGAACCTGCCCGATCTCGCGGTGAACCGCCTCCTCGCGGCTTTCCTGGCCGCGGCGAAAGGTATAGGGGCGGCGCCACTGGCCCACCGGCTCGAAATCGGCGCCGTTCGCCTCGTGCCAGTCGTGCATCGGCGTCCGGCGCAGCGGCTGAAACAGCGCCCCGCGCGCCTGGCCCGCGATCGAGGCCATCGAGATCGGCGTGTAGGGCGGGCGAAAGGTGGTGGTGCCGGTCTGCGGGATGGGCTGGCCCAGCGCGTCCGACAGGATCGCCAGGCCGTTGATGTTGCTGAGTTTGCCCTGATCGGTCGCCATGCCGAGCGTGGTATAGCGCTTGGCGTGCTCGACGCTGGCGTAGCCCTCGCGCGCGGCGAGCTGGATGTCGCTGACCTTGACGTCGTTCTGGTAGTCGAGCCACGCCTTCATGCGCAGCTGCACCTTCGCGCCCTGCGGCATCAGCCAGACCGCGGCCATCGGCGCCTCGGGCGCGGGCGCCGCTTCGGGGGCGGCTGCCTTGCCCCCGGGTTTGTGGCCCGTGGCCGCCGCCGCGGCCCGCCCGGCGGCATGGGCGTCAGTCAGCCCCGAGGCCAGATCGAGCGCGCCGTTCGCGGCCCCGGCGGGGATGACAAATGGCTTGCCGTCGGCGCCTGTGGGCGACTTGTCCACATCCGGGCGGAAATGCGCGTGCGCCTCGTCCCAGATCAGCTTGCCGCCGCAATGGGACCACAGGTGCACCACCGGCGACCAGCCGCCCGACATCGCCACCGCGTCGCACCTGATCTCTTCGAGCACCGCGCCCTCGCCGGCCTGGGCGCAGACGGCCACGCCCTCGACGCGGCGCCCGCCCCTGACCCTGGCGACGGCCTTGCCGGTTTCCACGCGGATGCCCAAGCCGCGCGCCTCCTCCATCAGCGCACCGCCCCCCGCGGCCCGCGCGTCCAGGATCACCGGCACTTCGAGGCCGAGGTTTTTCAGGGTAATCGCAGTGCGATAGGCGTCGTCGTTGTTGGTCACCACGACGGTGCGGTCGCCCGCGGAAACCCCGTAATCGACCGCATAATCCCGCACGGCCGAGGCCAGCATCACGCCCGGCACGTCGTTGCCGGCAAAGCTGAGCGGGCGCTCGATGGCGCCGGTGGCGGTGACGACCTGTCCGGCGCGGATGCGCCACAGCCGATGCCGGGGGCCCGGCGTGCCGGGGGCGTGGTCGCGCACCTGCTCGTAGCCCAGCACATAACCGTGGTCGTAGACGCCGACGCCCATCATCCTGCGGCGCAGCGTCACATTGCCCATCGCCTCAAGCGCGGCAACCGATTCGTCCACAAACTTGTCCACAGGCGCGCCGGCCACCTCGCCACCGTCGACGGGGGCACGACCGCCCCAATGCGGCGTCTGCTCCATCACCAGCACCCTTGCCCCGGCCTCGCCCGCGGCAAGCGCCGCCGTCAGTCCGGCCGTGCCGCCGCCGATCACCACCACGTCGAAGAACGCGTAGAAATGCTCGTAGCGGTCCTCGTCGCGGTCCTTCGGCACCCGCCCGAGCCCCGCCGACTGGCGGATGAAGGGTTCGTAGACGTGTTTCCAGAACGACCGCGGGGCCATGAAGGTCTTGTAGTAGAACCCCGCCGGCAGAAACCGCGCCAGCTTGCTGTTGATCGCGCCGATGTCGAATTCGAGGCTCGGCCAGTGGTTCTGGCTTTGCACCTCGAGCCCCTCGAAGAGCTCGGTCGTGGTGGCGCGCTGGTTGGGCTCGAACCGTGCGCCCGCGCCCATGTTGAAGAGCGCGTTGGGCTCCTCCGCTCCCGAGGCGACGATGCCGCGCGGGCGGTGATACTTGAACGAGCGCCCGACCATCATCTGGTCATTGGCCAGCAGCGCCGAGGCGAGCGTGTCGCCCTCCATGCCGCTCAGCCGCTTGCCGTTGAACGAAAAACCGATCCGGCGGTCGCGGCGCAAGAGCCGCCCGCCGCTGCCAAGACGCGTGCTCATGAAAATTCCCTCCAGCGCCAGCCGGGTCGTCTGGCGGCGATCTTGTCGCGGATGTCCTTGGGCGGCTCGGCGGTCTGCGCCGGGTAGGTGCCGAAGACCTCGAGCGTCAGGGTGTCGCGCGCGGCGTGAAACCACTTGCCGCAGCCGTTGGCGTGGCGCCAACGCTCGAAATGCACGCCCCTGGGGTTCTCCTTTTCAAAGAGGTAGGCGTGGAAATCGTCCTCCGACGAGCCCGGCCCGAAGCGCTTGAGGTGCGCCTCGCCGCCGGGGGCGAATTCGGTCTCTTCGCCTTTGACGCCGCAACAGGGGCATTCAAGGATCAGCATTGAAAATACTCCCTTATTTCCGTGTCAACCCCCATCTAGGGAGCGTGCATTGGCAGGAAAGGCGACCCCGCTTAGCCTGATTCGCGACCGAATTCTCAAAGCGAGAGTGCAGCACGAATGCATAGACATCCCGAAGTCGAAGCCTGGGCCCGGGAACATTCGGATTCCGATATAGCGGGCCGTTGGGCGCGTTGGGAGCAGAGGCCAGAGCGCGTCGCGTCTGATCATTTCCAATACCCGTCCCGGCCCCGGGCCGGAACCTCCTGTCGCGATGGCGAGGCCCCGGGTCACGCCCGGGGCGGGTGGACAACCGATCAGACGCGACGCGCCCTGGTCTTTGATGACTTTCAGGATTTGCTGAACGACGAGGCCCATGCGACGAGCGCGCAGGCGAAACGCCTCGAAGCGCTTCCCTATAGGACCGAATCGCGCCCGGCCCGGGGCGGGGGCGATGAAATCGCGCCCGCCCATGGGGGCGGGTCGGGCGCGATCCGGGGCTGCGCCCCGGGAAGGTCATCAGAGTGAACGCCATCAGTGCGCCACCCCCGCCGCGACGCTCTCGTCGATGAAGCGGCCTTCCTTGAAGCGGTCGAGCGAGAACGCGGCGCAAAGCGGCGATTGTCCCCGCGCCATCAGTTCGGCAAAGCCCCAGCCCGAGCCGGGGATGGCCTTGAACCCGCCGGTGCCCCAGCCGCCGTTGATGAAGCAGCCCTCGAGCGGCGTTTTCGACAGGATCGGCGAGCGGTCGCCGGTCATGTCGACGATGCCGCCCCACTGCCGCAGCATCTTGAGCCGCTGGATCATCGGAAAGGTCTCGCAAAGCGCGCGAACTGTTTCCTCGACATGGTGGAAGCTGCCGCGCTGGGTATAGTTGTTGAACCCGTCGGCGCCGCCGCCGATCACCATCTCGCCCTTGTCGGACTGACTGATGTAGCCGTGCACCGTGTTGGCCATGACGACGCAGTCCATGCAGGGCTTGATCGGCTCGCTGACCAGCGCCTGCAGCGCCACGCTCTCGATCGGCAGGCGAAAGCCGGCCATCCCGGCCAGCTGCCCCGAATGCCCCGCCACCACGATCCCGAGCTTGTCGCAGCCGATATCGCCGCGGCTGGTGTTGACGCCGGTGACCTTGCCACCCTCCGAGGTGACGCCGGTGACTTCGCAGTTCTGGATCACGTGCATGCCCATGTCCGAGCAGGCGCGGGCATAGCCCCAGGCGACCGCGTCGTGGCGGGCGGTGCCGGCGCGCGCCTGCCAGATCCCGCCCAGGACCGGATAGCGCGGCCCATCGAGGTTGATGATCGGAACCAGTTCCTTGACGCGGGCGGGCGTGATGAACTCGGTCGTCACGCCCTGCAGGGCGTTGGCCTGCGCGGTGCGCTTGTAGCCGCGCACTTCGTGCTCGGTCTGGGCCAGCATGATCACGCCGCGGGGGCTGAACATGACGTTGTAGTTCAGATCCTGGCTCAGGGTCTCGTAGAGCGAGCGGGCCTTTTCATAGATCGCCGCCGAGGCGTCCTGCAGGTAGTTCGAGCGGATGATGGTGGTGTTGCGCCCGGTGTTGCCGCCGCCGAGCCAGCCCTTTTCGAGGATGGCGACGTTGGTGATCCCGTGGTTTCGGCCAAGATAATAGGCGGTGGCCAGCCCGTGCCCGCCGGCGCCGACAATGATGGCGTCGTACTTGCGGCGCGGCTCGGGGCTCGCCCAGGCCCGTTCCCAGCCCATGTGGTTGCGGAGGGCTTCCCTGGCGACGGCAAAGGCGGAATAGCGTTTCATGGGCATCCCCGAGGCTTGGATTCGCCGGTCTGGCGGTTCTGCCCAGTGTAATGCGTCATCCCGTCCCTGCAAAAGACACTTAGTGCGGCAGAAGACATGCGATTCGCGACACCGGCGCCAAGGGGGCGTCACCCGCGGGCTGGCAAGGTTGTGACCACTTGCCTCTTTCTATCACGGGGCCGCGCCGTTACATGGGGCGCAGCCAACGGAGGCGCCATGCTGTTCTGGATCACCGTCATCGCCCTTGCGCTCATTTGCGGCGCGGTGCTGGCGCGCGCGGCGATCGCCGGTCACGCCGGCGGCGCGGCGCCGGCGGACTACGACCTGCGGGTCTACCGCGACCAGCTCCGGGAGGTCGAGCGCGACCGCACCCGCGGCCTCATTGGCGCCGACGAGGCCGAGCGGATGCGCACCGAGGTGTCGCGCCGCATCCTCGCCGCCGACGCCAGGCAGCGCGCGGGCGGCTCCGGTGGCGGCCAGCCCCGCGCCGCCGGCTGGGCGCTGGCGGCGCTGGCGGTGATCGGGCTGACCGGCGGCGCCGGCCTGCTTTACGACCGTATCGGCTCGCCCGGCTACCGCGACCTGCCCATCGCCCGGCGCCTCGCGGCGTCCGAGGCCGCCCGCACCGACCGTCTGTCCCAGGCGCAGGCCGAGGCGCGCGCGCCGGCCACCGCGCCGTCCCCGCCGCCCGAGGCCGGCGCCGAATACCTCGCCCTGGTCGAGCGGCTGCGCGCGGCGGTGGCAAATCGCCCCGACGATCTGCGCGGGCTGCGCCTTCTGGTGCGCAACGAGGCGGCGCTGGGCAATTTCGCCGCCGCGCACGCCGCCCAGGCGAGGGTGATCGAAATCGAGGGCGACGGGGCGCAGGCGTGGGAATACGGGCTTTGGGCCGATCTGATGGTGTCGGCCGCGCGCGGCTATGTCTCGCAGGAGGCCGAGACGGCGATCCGCGCCGCGCTGGAACGCGACGCGCGCGAGCCGCGCGCGCGCTACTACCTCGGGCTCTACCTGATGCAGGTCGACCGCCCCGACGCCGCCTTCCGGACCTGGGAGGGGCTCCTGAACGACAGCGCCCCCGACGCGCCCTGGGTGCCGCTGATCCGCGGCCAGATCGAGGAGGTGGCCTGGCGCGCCGGCATCGACTACCGGTTGCCACCGGCAGCGGCGGCACCCGAAGTACCGGGCCCCGACGCCGCCGCGATCGACGCCGCCGGCGACATGACCGATGCCGAGCGCACCGAGATGATCCGCGGCATGGTCGAGGGGCTCGCCGCCCGGCTGAACGACGAGGGCGGCAGCGCCCGCGAATGGGCCCGCCTCATCGCCGCCTACGGCGTGCTGGACCGGCGCGAGGACGCGCAGAACGCCTGGGAAGAAGCGAAGGCCGCCCTTGCCGGGCAGGAGGCCGAACTGTTGATCCTCGATGACGCCGCGCGCCGGGCGGGGCTCATCGAATGATCTTCGACGATTTCGCCGACTTCGCCGCGGCGCTCGAACCGATGCGCCCGCTGATCGGGCTCGACACCGGCACAAGGACCGTGGGCGTCGCCGCCTCCGACGCGCTCCTGGCCTCGGCCGGCGCGGTCGAGACCGTCCGGCGCACCCGTTTCGCCGCCGACGCCGCCCGCATCCTCGCCATCGCCCGGGATCGCGACGCGGCCGGGATCGTGCTGGGTCTGCCGCGCAACATGGACGGGTCGGAAGGCCCGCGCTGCCAGTCGGTGCGCGCGTTTGCCCGCAACCTCGCCCGGCTGAGCGACCTGCCGATCGGGTTCTGGGACGAGCGGTTGTCGACGGTGGCGGCCGAACGGGCGCTCCTCGAGGCCGATTTGACCCGAAAGCGTCGCAAAGAGGTTATCGACGCGGTGGCAGCCGCCTATATTCTGCAAGGAGCCCTCGACCGGCTGAGACATCTGAGGACAGAGCAGTGAACGATATCCCCGTCTGGACCCGCGACGAAATCGAAAGCCCCTGTATCCGCGTCTGCGTGGTCCACCCCGAGGCGGGCATCTGCACCGGCTGCTATCGCACCACCGACGAAATCGCCGGCTGGTCGCGCATGGGCGCCAAGGAACGGCGCGAGATCATGGCGGCCCTGCCGGATCGCGCGCCGCTGCTCAGGAAACGCCGGGGCGGGCGCGCGGCGCGGCTGGCAAGGGGCTGAGGGGCCGGCCGGACGTGCGGCACGTGGCGGCGGGGCGACGCCGGGGGGGCAACCGCCGGGCGACCGGGGCAACGCAGCCGGAACGTGAAGCGGCGGGGGAACAGATGCGCGGCCTAAAAAAATACAAGAACGCGAATTTGCCCTTCTCTTTGACGGGATACGATACTCGCTATTTGCTTCGCAACGTGCATTCAAATCACTAGAACGCGACATACGCGCAGTCGAAGAGGTTGTTCCTCGTGACCTAGGGATAGAAAAAAACATTCGATATTCTAATGTATTGCTGGCAGATATTGGACCACACCTACCGCTCGCATGAGATATTCGGACAACTTGCGCCGTTTCGGTTAAAAGACAACCGAACAAGGACTTTTGTCAGGTGCGGCGAGAATGTCTCGGCATTTCGGAGCATCTATCATCACCTTCGACGAAGTATCTCAGAAATACCCGAGAAAGCTCCACCAATTATCGGGTCGTTAAGTTGGATGGATTCAAGGAACAACCAGCGCTGTCTAACGCTTTCGCTAAGTTCAGGTGCCTCAGAATTTACGATTCCGACGCTCGTTGTTGACACCGGACTGGAGAGTTCGCTAAGGACTACATGTTCCATGTCGGTAATAAAGGCATCTCGATTCTTGACGTTGCAAAAGCATGCGCTGGGGCCACGGAAGCTATCGAGCAGTTTCTCGAAGACAGGGGTGTATTTGACAAACACGACGTCAAGCCTGTTATCTTTTCAACTGAATTCCCACGGTTGCTCGGGATGTAACGCGCGTGGGGTGGGTTTCCAATCCACCATACCCGGAACCCCGTGCTTCGGTGGGGTGAAACCCCACCCTACGGGCACCGACCCGCTTGTCCGGCAATCCCCCACGCCCCTTGCCCACGCACCCGCGCCGGTCTAGAACCGCGACCGGAACCCAACCGGAGCGGCGCGCATGCTTGACCTGACCTATGAGGCCCCGAAACCCCGCGTGATCGCCGGGGCCCGGCACGACTGGGAACTGGTGATCGGCATGGAGGTGCATGCCCAGGTCGCCTCCAACGCCAAGCTCTTTTCCGGCGCCTCGACCGAATTCGGCGCCGAGCCCAACTCGAACGTCTCGTTCATTGATGCCGCCATGCCCGGCATGCTGCCGGTGATCAACGAATTCTGCGTCGAGCAGGCGGTGCGCACCGGGCTGGGGCTCAACGCCCGGATCAACCTGCGCTCGGCCTTTGACCGCAAGAACTATTTCTACCCCGACCTGCCGCAGGGCTATCAGATCAGCCAGCTTTACCACCCCATCGTCGGCGACGGCGAAATCCTCGTCGACATGGCGCCGGGGATCGCGCGGCGCGTGCGCATCGAGCGCATCCACATGGAACAGGACGCCGGCAAGTCGATCCACGACATGGACCCCCACATGTCCTTCGTCGACCTCAACCGCACCGGTGTCTGCCTGATGGAGATCGTCTCGAAGCCGGATATCCGCGGCCCCGAGGAGGCCGCCGCCTATATCGCCAAGCTGCGCCAGATCCTGCGCTATCTCGGCACCTGCGACGGCAACATGCAGGAGGGCAGCCTGCGCGCCGACGTCAACGTCTCGATCTGCCGCCCCGGCGCCCATGAGCGCTACATGGAAAGCCGAGGATTTCGGCCATCTCGGCACCCGCTGCGAGATCAAGAACATGAACTCGATGCGCTTCATCCAGGCCGCCATCGAGTTCGAGGCCCGCCGCCAGATCGCGATTGTCGAAGGCGGCGGCGAGGTGGTGCAGGAAACCCGGCTTTTCGACCCCGACAGGGGCGAGACCCGCTCGATGCGCTCCAAGGAAGAGGCGCATGACTACCGCTATTTCCCCGACCCCGACCTGCTGCCGCTGGAGATCGAGCAGGGCTGGGTCGACGCGATCAAGGCCTCGCTGCCCGAACTGCCCGATGCCAAGAAGGCGCGGTTCATCGCGGACTACGGGGTTACCGAATACGACGCCGGCGTCCTGACCGCAGAGGCGGACCTCGCGGACTACTTCGAGGAATCGGTGGGCGGCGGCGACGGCAAGAAGACCGCCAACTGGGTGATCAACGAGGTGCTGGGCCGCGCGAACAAGGCCGACATCGCGCCCCGGCAGCTGGTGGCGCCGTCGGCAAATACCGCGATCATGGCGATGGTGAGTTCGGGCGAGATCAGCTCCAGGATCGCCAAGGACGTTCTCGAAATCCACATCGACACCGGCCGCGACCCCGCCGAGATCGTCGAGACCGAGGGCATGAAACAGGTCACCGACACCGGCGCCATCGAGGCCGCGGTCGCGCGCATCATCGCCGAGAACCCCGCCCAGGTGGAAAAGGCTCGGGCCAACCCCAAGCTCGCCGGCTGGTTCGTGGGCCAGGTGATGAAGGCCACGGGGGCAAGGCCAATCCCAAGGCCGTGAACGATATCGTTCAGCAGAAACTGGGGCTCTGAGCGACGCGGGAGGCCGGCTGCGGCGACATCCGATCCGAGCCGGTTGTTGTGGGCTGCGCGGCACTGGGTGACGACCTGTCGAAACGGAAATCTCATTTGGGGGGTGTGTTTCGTTATGTCGGATACGGTTCGACGACGGGCGCGCGCCCGCCCGGGTGGGCGCGGAACGCGCCCGCCTTGGGGGCGGGCGGGCGCGTGCCCGTCACTGGCGCGACGGGCGGGTGAATCCCATCAGAAGAAAGGTGCTATACGTGGCGTCACAGACAACGTGTAAGCAGGAGGTGTTTTTGGCTGACAGCCGAAAGCCGGACCGCGCCCGAGAGCAACGGAGTGACAGGCGAGTCACCGATGTGGGCCTCGGAAGAAAGAAGATGTCCGACGCACTCATCGAAGAAGTGGCGGAGGAAGCCGTCGATTGGTTGGAACGCGGGGGACTGCGGAGGGTTTGGGCGGTGATCAAGATAACGGCATTGATCGTTGTATTGATTATTGGAGTAGCTGTTCTGTATATTATCTAGGTTGCCAACTTGGGGTCGTCTTGCCGCCGACATGCAGCATTCCAACAAGGATGACCCCGCCGCGGATTTTTTTGACACGCCTGCCGCTGCCTCGAGCGGTACAACGGGACAAGTGCCGCCCATCGCCTTGCGGCAGGGCGCGCTATCGAAACAGGACGCGGGGGCAAAACTCGGTTCTGCTTCCGCGCCCCGTCGCCGCCCCGCCTCACCCCTTGCGCGAAATGCCGATGCGTCCGCCCACGCCGTCTGGCCGCGGCAAACGGGCATGGGCCTGCGCAATCGCCGCGACCCGCGCCATGATGTCGGCGGGCATCGGCACCACTTTCGGCCCGGACGTATCGACGTGCAGGATCATCCCCTCGCCGGTGGCCGCGAGCCAGCCGTCGCGATGGCGCAGTTCCTGAAAGGTGTGCAGCCGCTTGGCGTCGTGATCGACCATCCAGACGACGGAATGGAGCCGGTCGCCGAGCTTGACCTCGCGCAGGTAGCGGATGTGGAACTCGGCGGCATAGGTGGTGTGGCCGGTGGCCTCGAGATATGCCGGACCGAAGCCGAGCCGCTCCCAGAACTCGTCGGTCGCCCGGTCGAAGAGCACCGTGTAGTAACCCATGTTGAGATGGCCGTTATAGTCGATCCATTCCGGCTCGATCTCGATCGGGGGAAGAAAGGAACGGCGCGGGTTCGGTCATGCTCGCTCGCGGGCTGGCTGCGGATCCGCGACACCTTAGGTCGATGAAACCCGGGAATGCAAAGCCTTTGCGCCGCTCAGCCCGCCGTCATCGCGGTGCCGAGCCTCGCGGCCCGCGCCCCGCGCCCCTCGCTGCCCAGCGACCGGCACAGGATCGCCACCGGCACCAGCCCGAACGCCACCAGTACCAGCGACGGCACCGCCGCTTCCGACAGGCGCTCGTCGGCCGCCAGCCGGTGCGCCTGCACCGCCAGCGTCTGAAAGTTGAAGGGATGCAGGATCAGCGTCGCCGGCAGCTCCTTCATCGCGTCGACGAAGACGATCAGCAGCGCCGTGAGCACCGAGGCCCGCGCCACCGGCAGATGGACCCGCCACAGGAGCCTTGGCCCGGTCTGGCCGAGCGAACGGCCGATGGCGTCGAAATGGCCCGGGATGGTGGCCATGCCGCTGTCGTAGGTATTGAGCGCGGCGGCCATGAACCGGGCAATGTAGGCCACCACCATCAGCCAGATCGAACCGGTGATCAGCAGCCCGGTGCTGATGCCGAAGCGCGCCTCCATCACCGCGTCGATGAGGTTGTCGAGAGCCGCCATCGGCACCATCAGCCCGACCGCGATGACGCCGCCGGGCACGGCATAGCCCATCCCGGCGCCGATCACGATCAGCTTTGACGCGCGCGTGGGCCGGGTGCGGGCGCGAAAGCCGATCAGCACCGCACCCGCCACCGTCAGCACCGCCGCCACCCCGGCCACCGTGACCGAGTTCCGCATCAGCCCCAGATAGCGCGGCGACAGCAGGTCCTGCGACGAGCCCATCGCCATCGTGCCCAGCATCAGCACCGGGATGACAAAGCCCACCAACACCGGCGTCAGGCAGAGCACGAACGCCAGCCAACCGGCCGCGCCGGTCAGGCGCGGGCGTTCCATCGCCTCGAAACGCGCGCCGCGCCCGGCAGTGCGCGCGCGTCCGCGCTGGGCGCGCTCGAGCCCCGCGACAAGCAGCGCGAAGGTCAGCAGGCAGAGCGAGAGCTGCGCCGCCGCCGGCCGGTCGCCGAGGCTGAACCACGCCTGATAGATGCCGGTGGCAAAGGTCTGCACGTTGAAGAACGCCACCGTGCCGTAATCGGCGATGGTCTCCATCACCGCCAGAAGGGCGCCGCCGGCGATCGCCGGCCGCGCCATCGGCAGCGCCACCCGCAGGAACGCCTGCATCGGCGAGCGCCCCAGCGTGCGCGCGACCAGAAAGGCGTTGGACGACTGCTGCCGGAACGAGGCCCG
The DNA here is from genome assembly GCA_027493545.1 of Roseovarius sp. Lineage (GTDB taxonomy): Bacteria > Pseudomonadota > Alphaproteobacteria > Rhodobacterales > Rhodobacteraceae > Roseovarius. The sequence continues at coordinate 976,246 of JAOSKR010000002.1, forward strand.
CGCCAGCAGGTAGACATACGGGTAGAGCACCACCGTCAGCATCACCGCCGCGCCGCCCGGGGAGCGCACCTCGGGAAACCAGTAGTCGCGCGGTCCCCAGCCGGTCACATCGCGCAACAGCGTCTGCACGGGGCCGGGATGGTCGAGCAGATAGGTATAGGCGTAGGCCATCACATAGGCCGGAAACGCCAGCGGCAGCGCCAGCGCGATCTCGAGCCAGCGCACGCCGGGAAAGCGGTAGACGGTCACCAGCCACGCCGTCACCGACCCGATGATCGCGGTCGAACATCCCACGATCACGACCAGGAACAGCGTGGTGAGCGCATAGCGCGGCATCACCGTCGAGAGAACCTCGCGCCAGGTCTGCAGATCGCCGGTGAACGCCGCCAGCGCGGCGGCGATGATCGGCGCCACGCAGACGGCGACGACGATCCAGGCCAGGCGGTGCAGAAAGCGTTCGGTCGACATCCGGGCTCCAGGCTGCGGTTGACGGTGGCGCTCAGGGATTGCCACAGACCGGGGCCGGATGCCAGCAGCAACGCGGGCGACACCCGGCAGCGACCCGGCCGCCGCCGCCGGCGGCAGGGTCTTGCGCTCAGCGGTCGAGCAGCTTCGCCTGCTCGAGATAGACCTCGGCCACGCCCCTCAGCCGCGCCGGGTTGTCGCCCTCCGACGACAGGTGAACCTCTTCCAGCACCGTCGGCAGAGCGCCCAGTTCCTCGTTGATCCTGGCCAGCGCCACCTCGAGTGTATAGGTCAGCTCGTGCACCTCCTCCATGTCATCGACGGTCAACGGGTCGCGGGCGATGATCGCTTCCATCCGGCGGTTGTAGGTGACGAAGTTGTCCATGGCCTGGGCCAGGGTTTCGGATGTCTCGGGCTCGTAATGGCTGACGCGCTCTTCGGCGATGCCCGCAACGGCACCGGCCAGCGCGACGGCGGCAGCGGCGGTCATCAGTTTCAGCGTGGTGGTCATGTCCTTGTCCCTCGGGTTCTGGATTGTCGGCTGCCTTGAGCGGGGGGGTCAGTCGTCGGCCCACATCCGCATCAGGTTGCTTTTTGCCTTGAACAGGCGGTCGAATTCCGGCGTCCTGCCGTTTCGGTCGAACACCGCGCGCGCGGCGACATCGAGGTCGTGCAGCACCTCGCGGCGGGCGGGGTCGCGCACCCAGCTGGTCACCCAGCCGACGACGGCCATGCGCTCGCCCCTCGTGACGGGCTCGACCCGGTGCAGGGCCGAGGTGGGATAAAGCACCATGTCGCCGGCCTCGATGCGGATCACCCGATCCTCCATCGCGTCCTCGATCACCAGCCCGCCGCCCGCGTAATCGGTGGTTGCGCTGAGCGGCAGGGTAAACGACAGGTCGGTGCGCGCGCCCTGCATGATGGGATCGTCGACATGGGTGCCGTATTCCATGCCGGGGCGATAGCGCGACACCAGCATCCGGGCAAAGCCGCGCGGACGCGCGACCGAGCGGAAGACCTCGTTGGCCATCAGCCGCCGGCGCACCTGTTCGAGCACCGCATCGAGCGCCTCGCCGGGCTTCGCCTGCTGGTTGGCCTTGACGCCGCGCGCATAGCGCCCGGCGGTGGCCCTGCCGTCGGTGAAGTCGAGCTCGCCCGCCGCCTCGCACAGGGTGGCCAGCATGTGTGCGTCGAGAACCTCGCCGATGACGATGAACACCGCCCGCCGCCCCTATTTCAGCCGTACCGCGGCGAATTCCATCCGCGCCGCTGCGCCATAGATCGCGCCCGGGTCCATGTCGAAGCTGCCCTGCCCCTGCAGATCGCCAAAGACGGCATCGGTGGCCTTGAGCGCATCGAGCATCCTTGTCGCCACCGTGGCGATGTCGGCATCGCCATCCCCGGCGATTTTCACCAGCTGGTCGCGCACCACCTGCAGAAAGCCCCAGCTGTCCTGGTATTCGTGCAGGTTGGCAATCCTGCCGCCCGCCGTGCCGGCGGTGTATTCGTCGCCCGCCACGCGGGTGAGCGCAATCAGCCCGCCGATGCGGTGGGTCATCGAAGCGCCGGCGCGGGCCTCGTCGATGGTGGCCGCGACGCGGTCGTAAAGCGGCGCGATCCCGGCCATCGGCGTCTCCGCCTCGGCGGCGTCGGCCAGCGCCGAAATCCCGGCCTTGAGCCGGTCGAGGCCACGCTCGGCCAGCGGCGCGGCAACGGCGTCGTATTTCTCCTTGATCGGGTGGCCCATATGGGTCCTGGCAGCGTCGAGGTCGCCGGCCTCGTAAAGCGCCAGCCCGGCGCGCAGATGGCCCTGCATGAAGCCCAGATCGCGCATCAGCGCGGCCTCGGGATCGAGCGCCGCACCCTCGCCGCCCTCGCCCTCGCCGCCTTCGCCCTCGCCCTCGCCCTCTCCCTCGCCCGCAGCCAGCATCACATGGCCCGGCGCGTGCCCGCCGAGCGGTACGATCGGGGCGGCGCCGGCCGCGACCCCGGTCACGGCGGCGGCGAGCGTACCCAGCACCACGGTACGACGCGCGGTGATCTCGCGGCGCGGCTTGCCGGTGTCGTCGGTGTCGTCGGTCATGGCGTCCGTCTCCCTGCTTAATCCTGAGTCTTTCACTTGGTAAGACGTCGGAAAATCTGCGTCAACGGTTTCTTATGCTTTTCGTCGGGATCAACCGCAAAATCCGGCTGCCCCGCGGCCCTGCCGCGATAACCCCTTTACCGGATGGTAAAATTTCCGTTTAGACCTTGGAATGGCGGCGTTTCTCGGACCAGGGGCACGCCCGACATGGCGGATCAGAGGCTTTACACGCGCCTGCAATCGCGACTACCTTCCGGCCATGTGCCGGGACGCGGCCGAGATGTGGCCCAAACGCGCCCCGCTCAGTTCAGGGAGACAGACATGAAAATCCTACGAAACCTCGCGACAGCGTCGGCCATTGTGCTGGCGGCAGCCGGCATCGGATCGGCACAGACGCTGAATTTCGCCTATGATGCCGATCCGGTCTCGCTCGACCCGCACGAGCAGCTTTCGGGCGGCACGCTGCAGCTCAGCCACATGGTGTTCGACCCGCTCCTGCGCTGGAACAAGGAGCTGGGATTCGACCCGCGCCTGGCCGAGAGCTGGGAGCGCGTGGACGACACCACCGTGATCTTCAAGCTGCGCCAGGGGGTGAAGTTCCACACCGGCAACGACATGACCGCCGAAGACGTGGTCTGGACCATCGAGCGGCTGAAATCCTCGCCCGACTTCAAGGGCCTCTTCGCCGGCTGGACCTCGGCCCGGGCGGTCGATGACTACACCATCGAGATCAAGACCGAGGGTCCGAGCCCGCTGATCCTGCACACCGCCACCTATGTCTTTCCGATGGACAAGGATTTCTACGAGGAAGGCGGCGCCGAGATCACCAAGCACGGCGACAGCTTCGCCAGCCAGCACGCCTCGGGCACCGGCCCCTTCACAATCGAATCGCGCGAACAGGGCGTGAAGATGGTGTTCAAGCGCAATCCCGACTACTGGGACACCGCGAGCCCCGGCAACGTGCAGACCGCGGTGCTGACCCCGATCAAGGAGGCGCCGACCCGCGTCGCCGCGATCCTGTCGGGCGATGTCGACTTCATCGCGCCGGTGCCGCCCACCGATCTGGAACGCATCGACGCCGACCCCAACGTCGACCTCGTGACCATGACCGGCACCCGCATCATCACCCTTCAGATGAACCAGACCCGCAACGAGGCGCTGGCCAACATGAAGGTCCGCCAGGCGATCGTCTATGCCATCAACAACGAAGGCATCGTCGAGAAGATCATGAAGGGCTTCGGTACCGTCGCGGCGCAGAACTCGCCCGCGGGCTATGTCGGCCACAATCCCGACCTCAAGCCGCGCTTCGATCTGGCCAGGGCCAAGGCGCTGATGGAGGAAGCGGGCTATCCGGACGGCTTCAACGCGACGATGATGTGCCCCAACAACCGCTACGTCAACGACTACAAGATCTGCGAGGCGGCGGCGGCGATGCTGGCCAAGATCGGCATCAAGATCGACCTCACGACCATGCCCAAGGCGCAGTACTGGCCCAAATACGACGAGCGCGCCGCCGACATCATGATGATCGGCTGGCATGCGGACACCGAGGACAGCGCCAACTTCTTCGAGTTCCTCAACATGACCCCCGATACCGACACCGGGCGCGGACAGTACAACTCGGGCAACTACTCCAACGAGATGGTGGACAAGCTGACGCTGGCGTCGCTGACCGAGACCGACCCGCAAAAGCGCGCCGAGATGCTGCAGCAGGTCGAGAAGATCCTCTATGACGAGGCCGCCTTCGTGCCGCTGCACTGGCAGGATCTGGCCTGGGCCGCGCGCCGGGGCGTCGAGATCGAGCCGGTGCTCAACGTGATGAACTTCCCCTATCTGGGCGATCTGGTCATCAGCGACTGATGCGTTCAGGGCGGGCCGGGGTTTTCCGGCCCGCCCGGCACGCTGCCCGCCCCGGGCCTGATCCGGGGCCTCCCTGGGGGCTTGCGAGGCCCCGGATCAGGCCCGGGGCGGGCTTTCCTCCCCAACTGCTGCCGGAGACGAACCCGCGCCCATGCATATCCTCGCCTTTCTCATCCGTCGCACCGTACAGGCCATGGTGGTGATGTTTGTCATCTCGCTCATCGGCTTTTCGATCCGCGACAACCTCGGCGATCCGCTGCGCGAGCTGGTGGGCCAGTCGGTCTCGATGGCCGAGCGCGAGGCGCTGCGCGATCGCATGGGCCTCAACGACCCCTTCGTGGTGCAATACGCCCGCTTTCTCGGCGACGCCGTGCAGGGCGATCTGGGCACCTCCTACTTCTTCAAGCGCCCCGCCCTCGACGTCATCCTCGACAAGTTCCCTGCCACCTTCGAACTGGTGCTGGGCGCCACCTTCATCTTTGTCGGGCTGTCGATCCCGGGCGGCATCTACTGCGCCATCAACCGCGAATCGTGGCTCGCCCGGATCATCATGACCGGCTCGATCATCGGCATATCGGTGCCGGTCTTCCTGACCGCGATCTTCCTGGTCTGGATTTTCGGGGTCGAGCTGAAATGGCTGCCCGCCTTCGGGCGCGGCGAGACCGTCACCCTGCCCTGGGGCTGGCAGACCGGATTTCTCACCCGGGACGGGCTGGCGCACCTGATCCTGCCATCCATCGCGCTTTCCTCGATCATGCTGCCGCTCTTCATCCGCCTCATCCGCGCCGAGATGATGGAGACGATGGCCACCGACTATGTCCGCTTTGCCCGCGCCAAGGGGCTTTCCACCACGCGGGTGCGCTACGTTCACGCCTTCCGCAACACGCTCCTGCCGGTGGTGACCGTGGGCGGGCTGATGATCGGCACGCTGATCGCCTACACCATCCTGACCGAGACCGTGTTCCAGTGGCCGGGGATGGGCTTTCTCTTTCTCGAGGCGGTGAACCGGGTCGATACCCCGCTGATCATCGCCTACATCATCGTCGTCGGGCTGATCTTCGTCGTCGTCAACACCATCGTCGATTTCGTCTACACGCTGATCAACCCGATGGTGAAGCTGCCGGGGGCCAGGGCATGATTTCATGGCGCGGCATCGTTGCCCGGTTCCTGGCCGATCCTGTGGCGATCGGAGCGGCGGCGGTGCTGCTGGCGCTGATCCTGATGGCGGTCTTTGCGCCGCTCATCGCGCCGCAGAACCCCTATGACCTGATGCAGATCGACATCATGGACAGCGAGATGCCCCCCGCCTGGCGCGCGGGCGGCGACGACCGCTTTCTGCTGGGGACCGACGCGCAGGGGCGCGGGGTGCTCAGCACGATCATGTACGGCACCGGCATCTCGCTGCTGATCGGCGTCGGCGCGGTGGTGGTGCAGGCGGTGCTGGGCATCACGCTGGGGCTCGTCGCGGGTTATCGCGGCGGCTGGATCGACGCCTTTCTGATGCGGCTCGCCGACATCCAGATGTCGCTCTCGACGCTGATGATCGCGATCATCGTGCTGGCGATCTTCTCGGCCGGGTTCGACGCCAACACCTATGCCGACTATGCGATCTTCATGCTGATCGTGATCATCGGCGTGGCCGAGTGGCCGAAGTTCGCGCGCACCGTGCGGTCCTCGGTGCTGGGCGAGCGAAGCAAGGAATATGTCGATGCCGCCCGCGTCATCGGCCTGCCGGCGCGGCGCATCATGTGGGGGCATATCCTGCCCAATACGCTGACGCCGGTGCTGGTGATCTCGACCATCCAGGTGGCCGAGGCCATCATGACCGAGGCGGCGCTGTCGTTTCTGGGCCTCGGCATGCCGGTCGACCGGCCCTCGCTCGGCTCGCTCATCCGCTCGGGCTTCGAGTTCATCTTCTCGGGATCGTGGTGGATCACCTTCTACCCCGCGATGGTGCTGATCGCGCTGGTGCTGGCGCTCAACCTTTTGGGCGACTGGCTGCGCGACGTGCTCAATCCCAAGCTGCGGCGGGGAGAGGACTGATGGCGATGCTCCAAGTGCGCGGCCTGCACGTGGCCTTTCCCCACGGCAAGGCCGGCGAGGTCGAGGCGCTGCGCGGGGTCGACCTGAGCCTCGCCCGGGGCGAGCGGCTGGGGGTGGTGGGCAGATCGGGCGCGGGCAAGTCGATGCTGGCCTTCGCCATCCTCAACCTCATCGCCGAGCCCGGGCGCGTCAGCCGGGGCGAGGTCCGCTTTCACGACCAGAACCTGCTCACGCTTTCCGAGCGCGGATCCGCCGCATCCGCGGCAACCGCATCTCGATGATCTTCCAGGACCCGATGGTGACGCTCAACCCGGTCTTGTCGATCGGCACCCAGATGATGGAGACGCTGCACGCCCATCGCCGCATCTCGAACGCCGAGGCGCGCCGGCTCTGCATCGAGCGGCTGAAACAGGTCGCGATCCCCTCGGCCGAATCACGCATGGACGCCTACCCGCACGAACTTTCGGGCGGGCTGCGCCAGCGCGTCGTCATCGCCATCGCGCTGCTGACCGAGCCCGAGCTGATCATCGCCGACGAGCCCACGACCGCGCTCGACGTCACCATCCAGGCCGAGATCATGGCGCTCATCCTCAAGCTCTGCCGCGAAAACGAGGTGGCGCTGATCCTGATCACCCACGATCTCGGCGTCGTCGCCGAGGTGACCCAGCGGATCATGATCATGTATGCCGGCAAATGCGTCGAGGAGGGCCCGACGCGCGCCATCATCGACGCGCCGCGCCACCCCTACACCTTTGGCCTGTTGCAGGCGCTGCCGCAAAAAGGTCGGGCGTGGCCAGCGGCTCTACCAGATCCCGGGCTCGATGCCGCCCATCACCGCCCTGCCCCCGGGCTGCGCCTATCACCCGCGCTGCGAGCGCGCCACCGAGCGCTGCCGCCGCGAGATCCCCGTGCTCGAGGACGGCACCGCCTGTTTTCACCCGCTGGCCCCGGCCGAGGCCGCGTCATGACCGGCACGCCCATCGTCGAGACCCGCGGGCTCGAGGTCCGCTTTCCGCTGCCGACGCATTTCCTGTCGCGCGAAAGGCCGGTGCTGCACGCGCTCAACACCGTCGACATCGCGATCCGTGCGGGCGAGAGCTTTTGCGTGGTGGGCGAATCGGGTTGCGGCAAGACCACGCTGGGGCGCGCCATCATCGGGCTGCAACGGCCCACCGCGGGCGAGGTGTATTTCCGCGGCACCCGCATCGACACCATGGACGAGGCCACGCGCAAGCCGGTGCGCCGCGACATGCAGATGGTGTTCCAGAACCCCTATGCCTCGCTCAACCCGCGCCGCAACGTCTTTGACACCCTGGCCGAGCCGGTGCGCCACCTCATGCCGGAGATGAGCGCGCGGGACGCCCGCACCCGCGTCGAGGAGGTGCTCGCCGCCACCGGCTGCGATCCCTCATGGCAGCGCCGGCTGCCGCACGAATTCTCGGGCGGGCAGCGCCAGCGCATCGCCATCGCCCGCGCGCTGGTCACCAACCCCGCCTTCATCGTCGCCGACGAGCCGATTTCGGCGCTCGACGTGTCGATCCAGGCGCAGATCCTCAACCTGCTGAGCGATCTTCAGGCCGAACGCGGCCTGACCTATCTCTTCATCACCCATGACCTGAGCGTGGTCGAGCATTTCGGCACCCGCGTGGCGGTGATGTATCTGGGCCAGGTGATGGAGCTGGCCGAGACCGCGACGCTCTTCGCCGCGCCCAAACACCCCCTATACGCAGCTCCTGCTCGCGGCGATCCCCAAGCTCGAGGGCGGCTCCTTCGACCGTCCGCGCGAGCCTGGCGAACTGCCCGATCCGGTCAACCTGCCGCCCGGCTGCCCGTTCGCGCCGCGCTGCCCGATCGCGGTGGCGCGCTGCCGCACCGAGCGCCCCGAACTGCGCCGGCTCGCCAACGGCACCGAAGCCGCCTGCCATCTCGCCGAATAGCGAACGGGCGGCCCCGGAAAGGGCCGCCCCGCGCTTCATCTTTCCAGAAAATACTCCTGGGGAGGTCGCCGCCTTGCGGCGACGGGGGCAGCGCCCCCTTACTCCGCCTCGTCGGCGCTCGTCGCGTTCAGGAGCCCGTAGCGCTCGGCGCCGAGGCTGTCGTAGAGGCCGATCTGGGTCTCGAGATAGTCGATATGGCCTTCCTCGTCGGCGATGAGCTCCTCGAAGAGGTTCTTCGAAACGTGGTCGCCGACGCTGTCGCAATGGCCGCGCGCCTCGATATAGAGGTTGCGCGCGTCGTGTTCGGCGGCGAGGTCGGCGGCGAGGGTCTCGCGCAGGGTCTCGCCGATGCGCAGCGTGTCGAGTTTCTGCAGGTTGGGATGGCCGCCCAGAAAGATGATCCGCCCGACCAGCTTGTCGGCGTGGTGCATCTCCTCGATGGACTCGGTGCGCGACTTGGCTGCGATCTTGCCGTAGCCCCAATCCTCCTGCAGCCGGTAGTGCAGCCAGTACTGGCTGACCGCCGTCAGTTCGCTGCGCAGCGCCTTGTTGAGATACTCGATAACCTTGTCGTCGCCCTTCATCGCTCATTCCTCTCCCTGTGTTGCGGCGCGGCGGGTCTCGCCGCGCTCATGCATGGGTATGACGAAACTGTCACATTGCTGCATGGTGTCAAGGAAGAGCGGCAGGCAACCGCCGCACTGGGATCTGCGCCCCAGCGCCCGAAAGACCTTGCCCGTGGTGATCAGCGTGCCGGGGTCGGCGGCGCGCATCCAGTCCACGGCGGCGCGGATGTCGCGGTCGGTGATCGCGTTGCAGTGGCAGATGATCATCGCGTCCTTTTCCGGGTCGGCATGTCGGCCCCTGTCCTGCGGTCAGCATGCGCGGCTTCGGGCATCATTCCCAGAGCTTTCTGGCCGGTTGACGCTGTCCGGGTCCTCATGCCGCACCATTCCCTGTGCTCAATGCACGCTCTCGCGGGCCTGTTCGAAAAGCGCGCGCGGCCGCGCCAGTTCGGCGCGCAGGAGCTCGAGACCCACGCGGCGGGCGGCGTCGGTGAAGGGCAGCAGCAGCGGCCCCTCGACCATCAGCGCGCCCATCAGCATGGCATCCTCGCGCTCGCCGGTGGCGGCCTGCATGACGAACTGCGCAAACACCGCCTCGTCAGAGCTGACGCAGGAGCAGGCCAGCTTGTGGCGCATCAGCCGGCGCCGGCCGTGCCGGGCGATGGTGGCAAACATCTCTTCGAGCGCGTCCCGCACGGTCTGCGCCGCCTGGACCCCCCATCCGCGCCTCGAGCATCCGTGCAATGCGTGTCGGGCCCTGCGCCTCGTCCACGGCGTAGCGCAACGCCTTGACCAGTGTCTGTTCGGGCCCCGTCAGGGTGTCGATAGCGGCTACCGGAAAGGCGCCGCGCATGTCGCGATGAATGTTCATTTTGTCAGGATCAGCTTGCCGGACCGGGTGATCCGGAGGGTGTATATCTGCCCGTCGAGCGCGATCGAGGCGGTGGGGCCCTCACCGACCAGGTCACGGGCGTCGTATTGCGGCTGCGGGTCATGTTGCGGTCGCACAAGGGCACCGCCTTCGGTGGCGGAACTGCGCAGCGGGATCATGCGACACGCCCCCGGCCGGGTGTTCCGCCGCCCCATGCGATGTCCGCGTGAAACCCATCCGTTGCTCTGTCATCTCTCGCTCCCTCTTTGGCACAATCATGGCGCGATGGCTGCCCGGTGCGGGTTGGCTGGGGGTAATCTGACAATTTTACTTGGGTCTGTCAATTCTGATTATTTTGATAAGTTTTTGAAGTTACAATCCCGCCCGCGCGCCCGGCGATTTCGGGCAATCCGGCGCGCCTTGTCCTGCGGGGGCAACTTGATTTACCCTGCCCGACGGTTATTTAGAGTCCTGTCGGTATTGGAGCTTTCCGCGTGATTCAGTTCAGCCTCAGATGCGACCGTGACCACCGTTTCGACAGCTGGTTCCAGTCCGCCGCCGCCTTCGACAAGCTCACCGCGGCCGGCATGATCGCCTGTGCGGTCTGCGGCTCGACCGCGGTGGAAAAGGCGTTGATGGCGCCCAGCGTCCGCGCGGGCCGCGACGAGCCCGCCGCTCCGCGTCCCCAGGACCGCTTTCCGCCCCGGCAAGCCCGGCCGAGCAGGCGATGGCCGAGCTCAGGCGCAGGATCGAGGCCAGTTCCGAATATGTCGGTGCGGATTTCGTCCGCGAGGCCCGCGACATCCACGAGGGAAACGCGCCCGCACGCTCGATCCACGGCGAGGCCCGCACTGACGAGGCCCGCCAGCTGATCGAGGACGGCGTGCCGGTGGCGCCGCTGCCCTTCCGCCCCGGTCGCAAGACGAACTGAACCCGGGCGCAACCGCGCCGATCGCGCCGGCCGCCTCAGCGCCGCAGCCAGCGGTGCAGGACATCTCCGTCCACCGGACGCGTCTCGACCAGGCGAAAGCGGTGCGCCTCGGACAGCGCCGATATTCCCATTGCGCCGACCGCCGGCAGCCCTTCGGCCCCGAGCGCGATGCCGGCGGTGAAGCCGACAAGCTCGTCCACCAGCCCGGCGGTCATCAGCGAGGCCGCCAGCGCGGCGCCGCCCTCGCAAAAGACCCGCGTGAGACCCGCCTGACCGAGCGCGTCGCTGACGCTTGCCGGGTCGAGCTGCCGCCCCGCCAGCGCGCAGGGCAACAGCCGCGCGCCACGCGCCTCCCATGCGGCGCGGCGGTCCTCGTCGGCATCGGGCCCGTGGCAGATCCAGAGCGGCACCTCGCGCGCGCTTTGCGCCAGCCTGCCCGCCTCCGGCAGGTCGAGCCGGCGCGACACCACCACGCGCACCGGCTGATGCGTCACCCCGAGCCCGCGCACCGTCAGCATCGGGTCGTCGGCGCGGGCGGTACCCGCCCCCACCATCACCGCGTCGTGGCGGGCGCGCAGCGCATGCACCTCGCGGCGCGCCCGAGGCCCCGTGATCCACTGGCTGGCGCCGCTCGCGGTGGCGATGCGGCCGTCGAACGAACTTGCCAGCTTGAGCGTGATCCAGGGCAGGCCGCCTGCGGCGCGTCGCAGGAAGCCGGCAAGATCGGCGCGCGCCTCATCGGCCAGAACCCCCGACGTCACCGCGATCCCGGCCGCGCGCAGCGCTGCCAGCCCCTGCCCGGCAACGCGGGCGTCGGTGTCCGCGACCGCGACCACCACCCGCGCCACGCCGGCGGCGATCAGCGCGTCGGTGCAGGGCGGTGTGACCCCGTGATGGGCACAAGGCTCCAGGCTGACATAGGCGGTGGCGCCGCGCGCGCCGTCGCCGGCCTGCGCCAGCGCCAGCGTTTCGGCATGAGGCCGGCCGCCCGGCCCGGTGGTGGCGCGCCCGAGGATGCGGCCGTCGCGAACGATCACGCAGCCTACCGCCGGGTTGGGCCAGCACCGCCCCTGCCCGCGCCGCCCCAGCCCCAGCGCCAGCCGCATGAAGCGGATGTCGGCGGCGTTCACTTGCCTGAAGGCGCGTCTTCGGCGGCGGTCTCGGCGGGGTTCGGGCGCAGTTCGCTCACGAACTTGTCGAAGTCGTCCGCGGCCTGGAAGTTCTTGTAGACACTGGCAAAACGCACATAGGCCACGGTATCTATCCGGGCCAGCGTCTCCATCACGATCTCGCCGATCACCTTGGAGGGAATGTCGGTCTCGCCCATCGATTCCAGCCGCCGCACGATGCCCGAAATCATCTGCTCGATCCGTTCGGGCTCGATCGGGCGTTTCTGCAAAGCGATGCGCACCGAGCGTTCGAGCTTGTCGCGGTCGAACTCCTCGCGCCGGCCGTTCGACTTGACGACGACCAGATCGCGCAGTTGCACCCGCTCATAAGTGGTAAAACGCCCGCCACAGGCCGGGCAGAACCGCCGCCGCCGGATCGAGACGTGCTCCTCGGCGGGTCGCGAATCCTTTACCTGCGTGTCAATGTTGCCGCAAAACGGGCACCGCATCGCCCAGCCCCTTTTCTTCTCTGTCGCGCATGGTCGTGGGTCTTTTGCCCGGTTATCCACAGCGACTATAGGCCAGCCGCAAGGTTTTGGGTAGAGGGGAATTCAAGACGCAACATACCGGCGGCGCCTGCCCGGGATCGGGCCCGGTACCCGGCCCCGATCAACCGCATCGGGGCCGGACGGCATTCAGGCGCCGCTATTCGGCGGCTTCGACCCTGGGCGCGGCCGGAACGATGGCAAGGCCCGCGAGCTCGATCTGCCTGAGCGCGCGCATGCCGATCCTGGTCTGTGCCTTGCGCGCCGCTTTCCACGCCGCCTTGCGGTCTTCCTTGCTGGCCTGCGGGTTGTCGGCCTTGTAGTTGGCGGTGAAGAACGCCAATCCGATGCTGCGGCCGACCCGGCGCCGCTGTTTCTGCTCTTCGGTGAGCGGGGTCTTGGTGGTGTCGTCGGTCATGTTTATAGTCCTTCTCGACTTCTCCCGCGCGGGGTCGCGCGGCCGTTTCAGGGCAAGATCGCCCTGATTCGCTTGTACCCCGAAACCGCAATCTTGCAATTGCTATTCCCGGTTGGTGCCAACTGCGCGCCAAGATGCGTGAAACGGGTTTCCTTTCGCGCCGGGCGATTGTAGGGCTCGCGGCAGCGGCCCCGACCGGACATTCAAGGCCGCGCACACCGGAGACAGCCCTCTCGTGAGCCGAACCTGTATCCTGCACGCCGGCATGCACAAGACCGGCTCGACCTCGATCCAGGTGGCGTTCGAGGGCTACGCCGACGAACGGCTGGTCTATGCGCCGCTGATATCGAGCAACCATTCCTATGCCGTGGTGGACCTCTTCGCGGGGCTCGGCGAGAGCGCACTCGCCGAATTCCTCGCCGGCCGCGCGCCGCAGGCCTATCTGCAGCGACGCGCTACCCTGCGCCGCGCCTTCCGGGCCCTGCTGGAAAGCGACACCCGCGACCTGCTGATTTCGGCGGAGGCCCTGACCGGGGAGATGCTGGAGAGCGACGGCATCGACAATCTGCTGGCCGCGCTCGGGCCGCATTTCGATCGCATCCGGTTCATCGCCTATGTGCGCGAGCCAAAAAGCTTTGTCGTCAGCATGCAGAACCAGAGGCTGCGCGAACGCGTCACCGATTTCGACCCCGGGCGCTGGTATCCCGGCTATCGCGCGAAGTTCGAGCCCTGGATCGACCGGCTCGGGGCGGAAAATGTCGAGCTGGTTCTCTATGACCGCTCCGCGCTGGCGGGCGGCGACGCGATCGGCGATTTGGCCCGACGTGTCGGCGCGCGGCTGCCCGAACGCGGGTTGCGCCACGTCAATATCGGCTACAGCGCCGAAGCCACGGCCCTGCAACAGCTCTGGCTGCGCCGCCTCGCCTCCGCGCGCCCCTCGTTCCGGGCGCGGGCGGCGATCTCCTATGGCAAGCGGCGGGTGATGGAGTTTGGCGACACGCCCTTTGGCATCGATCCGGACATTCTTGCCGACGTGGTGGCCGGACAGGCCGACGACATCGGCTGGATCGAGGCGCGGCTCGGGCGTGGTTTCCCCGAACACCGCCAGAAGCCCGGCACCCGGCTCTTTCACAGCCAGGCCGAACTGATCGCCTGTGCCACCGAGGCCGAGGCCGCCTTCTGGCGCTTCATCCGTGACGGATGGCGGCCGTGGAAGGACAGCGTTCTGGCGCTCGAGGCCGCCGGGCGCACGCTGACGGGCCAGGATTGAGCGAACGGGAGCGCGGTACCGGCGATGATCCCGATCCTGCTGACCGGCCTTCTGCCCGTGGTGCTGCTGGTGGCGCTCGGCGGCGCCGTGCGCGAACGGCTGAGCGAAACCGCCTGGGCCGGGCTCGACCGGCTGAATTTCGAGGTTCTGTTTCCGGCGCTGATCTTTGCCGCCGCCGCCAGCCGGCCGATCGCACCGGCAAGCCTCTTGGTGGTCGGGCCGCTGGTCTGGGCGATTCTGACGCTGGGGCTGGGGCTGGGCTGGCTCGCGCGCCCGTTCGGGCCGGCGCGGTTTCTCGACTTCGCCGGCGGCTGGCAGACGGCATGGCGGTTCAACACCGCGCTGGGCTTTGTCATCGTCGACGCGCTGCCCTCGGCCGATCTGGGGCTTTACGCGGTCGCCATCGGGCTGGCGATCCCGCTGGCCAACATCTTCGCGGTGACCGCGCTGTCACGCGGCGAAGGGCTGGCCGCGGCAAGCGCGCTGAAACGGGTGGCACTCAACCCGTTCCTGCTCGCGAGCCTCGCCGGGGTCGCGGTCGGGGTGGCGGGGGTGACGCTGCCGCGCCCGGTGCTGGCACCGATCGAGATGCTGGCCGGCGCCGCCATCCCCATCGCGCTCATTTCCATCGGCGCGACACTGCGCTGGGGCGCCCTAGCGCGGCTCGACCGGTTCTCGGCCATGATCGTCGCGACCAAGCTGGTGGCGCTGCCGCTTGCCGTCACGCTGGTGGCGCTGGCGCTGGGCAGCCGCGCGCCCATCGTGCCGGTGCTGATCGTGTTCGCGGCGCTGCCCACCGCCTCGGCGGCGCATGTGCTGGCGGCGGGGTTCGGCGCCGACCGGCGGCTGGCGGCACGGCTGATCGCGCAATCGACGATCCTGAGCGCCGCGACGCTGCCGGTCTGGATGACGGTGGCCGAGGCAATCGCGCGTTAGGGCGCGGCGGCGGCACCGCACACGGACCGCCACACGGGCGATCGGGTCGCGGTGCCGCCTCGGGCGCACCCACCCGACGGCACCACCCAAACCCCCGCATTCAGACCCACAAACGCACAACAAGGCTCCATCCGGCTGGCATGACACGCGCTTTGCCCTTATGGAGAGCCCCGAGACCTCACCGACCCCGACACCACGGCACCCCCATGCTCAAGATCCGCATCATCCCCTGCCTCGACGTGGCCGATGGCCGCGTGGTCAAGGGGGTCAATTTCGTCAATCTGCGCGATGCCGGCGATCCGGTCGACGCGGCGCGCGCCTATGACGCCGCCGGCGCCGACGAGCTCTGCTTTCTCGACATCAACGCGACCCATGAAAACCGCGACACCATGTACGACGTGGTGCGCCGCACCGCCGAGGCGTGCTACATCCCGCTCACGGTGGGCGGGGGGTGCGCAGCCCCGAGGACGTGCGCGCCCTGCTGCTGGCGGGCGCCGACAAGGTCAGCTTCAATTCCGCCGCCGTGACCGATCCGCAGGTCGTGGCCCGCGCCGCCGACCGCTTCGGCAGCCAGTGCATCGTCGTGGCCATCGACGCCAAGACCGTGGCCCCGGACCGCTGGGAGATCTTCACCCACGGCGGACGCCGGGCAACCGGCATCGACGCGGTGGATTTCGCGCGCCGCGTCGCCGGGCTGGGCGCCGGCGAAATCCTGCTCACCTCGATGGATCGCGACGGTACCCGCGCCGGCTTCAACCTTCCCCTCACCCGCGCCGTCTCCGACGCGGTCGGGGTCCCGGTGATCGCGTCGGGCGGCGTCGGCACGCTCGACCACCTCGTCGAGGGCGTGACCCTGGGCGGCGCCTCGGCGGTGCTCGCGGCCTCGATCTTTCACTTCGGCACCCATACCATCGCCGAGGCCAAGGCCCACATGGCCGCGGCCGGCATCCCGGTCAGGCTGGGCCCATGACGCTCGACGATCTCGAAGCCATCATCGCCGCCCGCGCCAATGCCTCGCCCGAGGAAAGCTGGACCGCGCAACTGCTGGCCAAGGGCCCTGAAAAGGCGGCCGGGAAATTCGGCGAGGAGGCCATCGAGGCGGTGATCGAGGCGGTCCGGGGCGACCGCGAGCGCCTGACCGCCGAGGCCGCCGACGTGCTCTTTCACCTGCTGGTGATGCTGCGCTCCCGGGAGGTGGCGCTCGCCGACGTCATGGCCGAACTCGAGCGCCGCCAGGCCCGCTCCGGGCTCGCCGAAAGGCCGCGCGCAAGCGCTGATCGGGCTCGTTCATCTGGCTGGAAATACCTCGGGGGAGTCGCGGAGAAACTCCGCGACGGGGGCAGCGCCCCCGACCGCGCTCAGATTTTCGACGAGATCACCCCGGTGTTGAACCCGCCCATGCGCAGCTCACCGAAGAGCCGCTGGTATTCGATCTTGGGGCAGCGGTTCATCACCACGTCGATCCCGCGCGCGCGGGCCATCGCTGCCGCCCCGTCGTGCCGGACACCGATCTGCATCCAGATCGTCCGCAGGTCCGGGAACACCTCGAGCGCCTCCTCGACGATCGGCGGCACATGCTCGGGGCGGCGGAAGATGTCGACCATGTCCACCCCGCCATCGGTCTCGGCGACCTCGCGCAGGCTGGCGCGCACGGTCGCGCCGAAGGCGGTCTTGCCGGCATGGCCGGGGTTGACGGGGATGACCGCGAACCCCTTGAGCCGCAGGTAGCGCGCCACGTAAAAGCTCGGTCGCACCTCGTTCATCGACACCCCCACCACCGCGATGCGGCGGGTGCGGGTCAGGATGTCGCGCAAATGGGAATCGGAATAGCTCTCGGTCATGCCCGCTTTCATAGCCCGGCGTCGCCAGAGAAAAAAGCGCCCGGGAGAACCCCGGGCGCCAGTCGCGGAACGAGGGACAGTGAAGAGAAACGCCGATGTTCCATACCGACGCCTCTGCCCCAAAAGATAGGCACGATCGCGGAAAAATAAAGGTGGGGGGGACTGCCGGCATCGCCGTTGTAACGCGAACGTGATCCCGGGGCATGTCGCGCCTGATCGGTTGTCCACCCGCCCCGGGCGTGACCCGGGGCCTTCGCCATCGCGAAAGGAGGTTCCGGCCCGGGGCCGGGACGGGTATCGGATATGATCAGACGCGACACTCTCTAGTCGAGGAAATCCTCAGATTTCGTCCCGGATTTCGTCCAGCATCCGCCACAGCATCGGCTTGCGCGGCTTGCGCGGCTTGCGGGCCGCAGATGCGGCCGCACGCCGCCGCCGGGCGCCGGCGATGTGGCACTCCGGCGACGCCGCGCGCGGATTTTGCGGCAGGCGCCGGCCCTGCTTCGGTTTGCGGCAGGATGGCTGCGGCAGGGACTTCAGGTCGTGCAGCGGGGCGCCGCACCCGGCGCAGGCCAGTTCGTGCCGGACCCGGTCCAGGACCAGCACCGCCCGGGTTCCGCAATAACAGCAGGTGGCGATCTTGCGGCCCGCGGTCTTGCTGTTTTTCGCCATGCATGCCTCTTCCGCTCCGTCCGGTGGAAAATGGCGCGTGCCCGGTCAGGAACAAGCCTCCGCGCGCCCCGCGATGCCGCGACCGGGCAGGAAAAACGCCGCCCCGGACCGGGACGGCGTATCCGTCACGTGGCAGGGCCCGTTTGCGGAGCCTCAGCCCCGGCTGCGGGCACGCACGGCTTTCCAGCCGCCCCAGAGCACCATCGCCGCGACCAGCGCCTTGACCGCGTCGCCCAGCAGGAACGGGGCGATCCAGTGGGTCCAGATCGCGTCCGACGAGGAGCCGACCCACTTGCCCGAGATACCGGCCAGCTCGGCCAGCGCCATCGGCCAGGCCACGCCGGGGAGATAGAGCAGGGCCGAGGCCGCCACCGCCGCCAGCGCGGTCGAGACCGGCCCGCGCGCAAGCCCGCGGTCGGCGGCGAGCCCGGCCGCCCAGGCCATCAGCACGAAGCCGAAGAGGAACCCGGCGGTGGGCCCGATCAGCGCCGGCGCCGCCATGCCGCCGGCAAAGACCGGCAGCCCCATCGCGCCCTCGGCCAGATAGGCGCAAAGCGTCAGCGCCCCGAGCCGCGCGCCGAAGCTCAGCCCGACGATCAGGACCGCCAGCGTCTGCAGCGTCATCGGCACCGGGTAGAACGGCACTATCACCTGCGCGGCGAGCGCAATGAAAAGCGAGCCGCCGAGGACGAGCCCCGCCTGTTTCACAATCGTCTCGCGGCCGGTCACGGCCCCGGCAAGGGTGGTGTCGCGCATGGCTCGGGCATCCTTTCGCTGTCGGTCTCTCCGGCGCCCCTTTTTCGACGCCTGCGACGTAAAGTCAAGCAATTGCGCTTGCACCGCGCGCGCGGGGATGAGACATGGCGGCCCATGACCGACCCTGATACCGCCACCGAAAACCCGCCCGCAAGCGCGCCTCAGTCCGGCCGTGTCGCACTGGTGACCGGCGCCTCGCGCGGGCTGGGCGCGGCACTGGCCGAGGCGCTGGCGCCGGCGTATCATGTCGTCGCGGTGGCCCGCACCACCGGCGCGCTGGAAGAACTCGACGACCGCATCCGCGACGCCGGCGGCGCGGCGACGCTGGCGCCGATGGACATCACCAACGCGGATGCGATGGCGCAGCTCTGCCGCTCGATCCACGACCGCTGGGGCCGGGTCGATCTGTGGGCACATGCGGCGATCCACGCCCCGGCGCTGGGGCCGGCGGGTTATCTCGACCTCAAGGACTGGGAAAAGGCGGTCACCGTCAACGTCACCGCCACGGGGCGGCTGATCAGCTTTCTCGCACCGCTTCTGGGCGAGGCGGGGCGGGCGCTCTTTTTCGACGATCCGCGCGGGGGGCAGAAATTCTTCGGCGCCTACGGCGCCACCAAGGCGGCACAGATCGCGCTGGCGCAAAGCTGGCAGGCCGAGAGCGAGCGCACCGGCCCGCGGGTGAGCATCCTCGCGCCCCGTCCGATGGCCACCGCCACGCGACGGCGCTTCTTTCCCGGCGAGGACCGCGGCGCGCTCGCCAGCCCCGGCACCGAGGCCGAGCGCCTGCTGGCCGCGATCCGGGGCGATTCCGGGCGTGATCCCGGGGCAATCCCGGGCTGATCGGTGGCTGCGCCCGCTTGCCCCGCGCCGCCTGCCCCGCTAGACAAAACCACAAGGGCCGGAACGGGGGCGAAGCATGCGTATTCTCATCACCAATGACGACGGCATCAGCGCCCCGGGGCTGCAGGTGCTCGACGAGATCGCCACCACGCTCGCCGGCCCCGACGGCGAGGTCTGGACGGTGGCGCCGGCGTTCGAGCAGTCGGGCGTCGGGCACGCGATTTCCTACACCGAGCCGATGATGATCTCGCAGATGGGCGAACGCCGCTGGGCCGCCCAGGGATCGCCCGCCGATTGCGTGCTGGCGGCGGTTCACGACATCATGCCGGCGCGCCCCGATCTGGTGCTCTCGGGCGTCAACCGCGGCAACAACGCGGCCGAGAACGCGCTCTATTCCGGCACCCTGGGCGGGGCGATGGAGGCGGCGCTGCAAAAGCTGCCGGCGGTGGCGCTGAGCCAGTATTACGGCCCCGACAACCGCGACCTCGACGACCCGTTCGAGGCCGCCCGCGCCCACGGGCTCGATACCCTGCAGCGGCTGCTGGAAAAGGGCATCTGGACCGACGACGACTACAGCATCTTCTACAACGTCAACTTTCCGGGTGTCGCGGCGGCGGAGGTCCGGGGCCTGCGCGTCGCGCGCCAGGGGTTCCGCCGCGA
Source organism: Roseovarius sp. (assembly GCA_027493545.1). Lineage (GTDB taxonomy): Bacteria > Pseudomonadota > Alphaproteobacteria > Rhodobacterales > Rhodobacteraceae > Roseovarius. Next base: position 996,049 of record JAOSKR010000002.1, read on the forward strand.
CATGGGTTTCGGCGTCAAGCCCGCCGTCTCGCCCTCGGGGCGGCGGTTCTTGTGGGTCACCGGCGCACCGCAGCAGCAGCCGACGGCGAAAGGGTCGGACGCGGACTGGAATATGAAGGGTTACATCTCGGTCACGCCGATGTGCGCCGACCTGACCGCACACGACGCGCTGGAGGCGCTCAGGGCGATCGAATGAACCGCGACACCGACACCGCGGAACGCAAGATGCAGTTCCTGTTCGCGCTGCGCTCGCGCGGGGTGACGGATGCGCGTGTGCTGGCGGCGATGGAAAAGATCGACCGCGGCGCCTTCGTGCGCGGCCATTTCGCCGCCCGCGCCTACGAGGACATGCCGCTGCCCATCACCTGCGGGCAGACCATTTCGCAACCCTCGGTGGTGGGGCTGATGACCCAGGCGCTGCGGGCCGGTCCCCGCGACAAGGTGCTCGAGGTGGGCACCGGGTCGGGCTATCAGGCAGCGGTCCTGAGCCTGCTGGCACGCCGGGTCTACACCGTCGACCGGCACCGCCGGCTGGTGGCCGGAGCGACCGAGATATTCCGCCGGCTCGACCTGACCAACATCACCGCGCTCACCGCCGATGGCAGCTTCGGCCTGCCCGAGCAAGCGCCATTCGAGCGCATCCTCGTCACCGCCGCCGCCGAGGATCCGCCCGGACCGCTCTTGGCGCAGTTGAAAATCGGCGGTATCATGGTGTTGCCGGTGGGCCAGTCCAATACCGTGCAAAGCCTCATCCGGGTGACGCGCACCGAGGCCGGATTCGATTATGACGAGCTCCTGCCGGTGCGCTTCGTGCCGCTGGTCGAGGGGCTGGGCCGCGATACCGGATGACGGATATTTGGTGACGGGCCGCGGGACACGGGGTAAGAAAGACGGAATGCGGATGATGCCCCGGGGGCCGGGCGCCCCGAACGAGACCCCGAACGAGACGGGGCGCGCGCAGGACAGGACAGACGAGGAGCTATCGAGATGCGCAATTCCCCTCCCCTGGCCGCGATCTGGGCCACTGCGGCGCTGACGGCACTTGCGGGCTGCGGCGACAACGGGCTCGATTTCGATCTGCGCGGCGGCATCGGCAACGCACCCAGCACCGCGGACGCCGCCCGTAACGCCACCGCCTCGCGGCCCCTGCCCGATGCGCGCGGGGTGATCTCCTATCCCAGCTATCAGGTCGCGGTGGCGCGGCGCGGCGACACGGTGAGTTCGCTGGCGTCCCGCATCGGAACCGACGCGGCAGGGCTGGCGCGCTACAACGGGCTCGAGCCGGGCGACAAGCTGCGCGACGGCGAGATCGTGGCCCTGCCCCGGCGCGTGGCCGAACCCGCCGGCGGACCGCTGCGCCCCGGCAGCGTCGATATCGCCTCGCTCGCCGGCAGCGCCATCGACGCCGCCGACAGCTCCGGTTCGGGCGGGGTCGAGACCAGCACGCTCGACCCGGCGCCGCGCCAGCGCCAGCCCGAGGGGGTCTCGGGCGTCGAGCCGGTGCGCCACAAGGTCGAACGCGGCGAGACCGCCTATTCGATCTCGCGGCTCTACAACGTCTCGGTCAAGAGCCTGGCGGACTGGAACGGCCTCGGCAGCGATTTCACCGTGCGCGAAGGCCAGTATCTGCTGATCCCGGTGGCGTTGCCCGGCAAGCCGAGGAGCGCCCTCGATCCGGCGCGCACGACGATGCCCGGAGAGGGCAGCCCAACGCCCGAGCCGCCGAGCGCGGCGACGCCGCTGCCGGCCGCCGAGACCAAGCCCGCCGCCTCGCCGGTCGAAACCGTCGCCGCCCCCGATCTGAGCGACAGCACCACCGCCGAAGCGAGAACCCGGATGGGCATGCCGGTGCGCGGCAACATCGTGCGCGATTACGAGAAGGGCAAGAACGACGGCATCGACATCGCCGCCGCCCCCGGCACCCCGGTGGTGGCCGCCGCCGCCGGAACCGTCGCCGCGATCACCGAGGACACCAACGGCGTGCCGATCATCGTCGTCAAGCACCCCGACAACCTGCTGACGGTCTATTCCAATATCGGCAATGTCACCGTGGCCAAGGGCGACAGCGTCGCCCGGGGCGGCAAGCTGGCGGAAATCCGCAAGGACGGCACCGCGGCGGTGCATTTCGAGGTGCGCGACGGCTTCGACAGCGTCGATCCCGGACCCTATCTGAACTGACGCGGCGGCGCCGTGCACGTGCGTCATGTCCGTGGCGCTATCGGCCGGCCGTCCGAGCGCCGCGATCGCCTTGCGAAACAGCGGTTTGGCGAACCTTGACGCGATCCCGATGCTGAGCGCGATGAGCCAGAACCGGACCTGGCCAGCCCAGTGCGCGCGCCTCTGCGAGGCGGAAGCGCACCGAGCGCATTCGGGCTTTCCACCGAACAATCGGGAACCTGCGCATCAACTGTTTCATGCGTGGCAACAATGACGCCGCGCCGCCGCTTTCCCCCCCTCCGCTTGCTCTAGTCTTGGCTCCTGAACCGGGGAAAGGGGTCTGCATGACAATCCAGGCTGCGATCGGCGAGTTATCCTCGCTTTTGGGTCAACGGCTGGTGCGCTCCAAGTCCGAACTGGCCCAGCACGGTGCATCCGAGTCCCACTTCGCGCTCGCTCCGCCCGATGCCGTGGCCTATCCCGAGACCACCGAAGAGGTGGCCGGGCTGGTGCGCATCTGCGCCGCCCACCGCTGTCCGGTGGTGGGCTGGGGCACCGGCACCTCGCTCGAGGGCCAGGCGCAGGCGTTCCAAGGCGGGGTCTGCGTCGACTTCACCCGCATGAACCGTGTGCTGGAGGTATCACAGGCCGACATGCATGTGCGCGTCCAGCCCGGCGTGACCCGCGAGGCGCTGAACGAGGAACTGCGGGCGACCGGGCTCTTCTTTCCGGTCGATCCCGGCGCCAACGCCTCGCTGGGCGGCATGGCCTCGACCCGCGCCAGCGGCACCACCGCGGTGCGCTACGGCACCATGCGCGACAACGTCATGGGGCTTGAGGTGGTGACCGCGGCGGGCGAGGTCATCCGCACCGGCACCAGGGCGCGCAAGAGTGCCGCCGGCTACGACCTGACCGCGCTCTTCGTCGGCGCCGAGGGCACGCTGGGGCTGATTACCGAGCTCACGCTGCGCCTGCGCGGGATCCCCGAGGCGATCGCGGCCGCGGTCTGCGGGTTCGAGACCACAGCGGCGGCGGTGAACTGCGTGATTGACACCATCCAGATGGGCGTGCCGATGGCGCGGATCGAACTCGTGGACGCCGAAACCGTGCGCGCGGTCAACGCCTATGCCGGCATGGCCCTGCCGGAAAAGCCGCATCTGCTGCTGGAATTCCACGGTTCCGAAACCGGCGTCGCCGAACAGGCCGAAACCTTTGGCGCCATCGCCGCCGATCACGGCGGCGCGCGCTTCGACTGGGCCACGCGGGCCGAGGACCGCAACGCGCTCTGGGCGGTGCGGCACAACGCCTATCACGCGATCATGGCGCTGCGGCCGGGCGCGCGGGCGCTGATCACCGACATCTGCGTGCCGATCTCGCGGCTCGCGGAGGCGGTCGAGACCTGTCGCGCCGATCTGGAACGCGCCGGTATCGACGGGCCGATCCTGGGCCATGTCGGTGACGGCAATTTCCACGCCGTGCTGGTCTTCGACCCCGAGGACGCAGGCGAGAAGCAGAAGGTGATCGACGCCGCCAACCGGCTGGTGGACCTTGCATTGTCGCTGGGCGGCACGGTCACCGGCGAGCACGGCATCGGCATCGGCAAGCTGGGCTACATGGAGCGCGAGCACGGGCCGGCCTGGGCGCTGATGGGGCGGATCAAGGCCGCGCTCGACCCCGACGGCATCATGAACCCCGGCAAGCTGGTGCCGCCGCGAAACTGACCGGCAAGGCGCCGCGTCAACGCCGCCCCGCCATCAGCCGCAGCCACGGCATCAGCCCGAAGACGGCCTGCCCGGCCAGCCCCAGCGCGCCGGCGGGCGTGGCGTAATGCGCCAGATGCTGCGCCAGGTTCCGGCCGAATCCCACCATTCCCAGCGCCGCCTCGGCCACCAGCAGCAGCGCCAGTGCCGCGCCCCCATCGCCAGCCGCGCGCGCGGCGCCGCCGGCACCCGGCAGCGGGCGGCGATCCACCCGGCCAGCACCCAGCTCAGCGCCAGCATCGCCGGCAGTTCCAGCGCCACCGCCGCCGGCCCCGCCCATGAGCGGTTCGAGCACCAGCACCCGCAGCGTGCCGAGCACGAACCCGGCCGCGAACACTGCCGCGAAATAGAGCGCCCCCGCCGCCAGCGCCCTCGTCATCGCGCCTCGACCGGGCCGCATCCCATCGGACCCGCCCCGGTCGGCCCCCCGGGCCGGTGCCCCGGTTCGGGTGAATTCGGCAAGGGGTGATCGTCTTTGAGATGCGGGCCGGACGGCATCAGTGACCGGCCACCACGTCGTGGTCGTAAAGCCAGTCGAACTGCCGCAGCATCCGCCCCGGTGCCACCGCGCCGCCCAGCCTGAGGGCCGCGTGCGCCGCCCATCGCACCGGCGGAAAGGCCAGGTGATACTTGCGGACATTGGCGCTGGCGGCCTCGACCACGCGGCGTGCGCGGCCCTCGCGGCGGCGCTGATAGGCGGCAAGCCGTGTCTCGAGCGGCCCGGGCGCCGACAGCGCGTCGGCCAGTACCCAGGCATCCTCGAGCGCCAGGCACGCGCCCTGGGCCATGAAGGGCAGTGTCGGATGCGCCGCGTCGCCCAGGATCGCCACGCCCTCGCCCTGCCAGCGCGCCGCGACCTTGTGCCGGAAGAGACCCCACAGATGCACCGTCTCGGCCTGCGACAGCATCGCTTGCACCTCGGGCCCGAACCCGGCAAAGGCGGCGCGCAGGTTGTCGGGGTCGTCGAGCTGACTCCAGCTTTCCTCGGCCCAGGCCATGCGTTCCTCGACCGCCACGAGGTTGAGCAGCGCGCCGTCGCGCAGCGGATAGCTGACCACATGCCGGCGCGGACCCATATGAACCCGAACCTCGGGACCGCGCCCGGCGCTGTTGGGGACCAGCGCGCGCCACGCCACCTGTCGGGTGAAGAAGGGCGCGGCGGTGCCGTTCAACGCCTGGCGCACGACCGAATGCAGCCCGTCCGCACCCACCACCAGATCGGCGTGCATCCGCGCGCCGTTGGCCAGCGCGATCTCGGGGCGGGAGCCGGGGGTGACCCTTTCAACCTGTTGCAGCAGGCGGATGTTGACGCCCTCGGCCCGAGCGGCCTCGGCCAGCATCTCGATCAGGTCGGCGCGGTGGACGAAATGATAGTCGGAACTCTTCAGCCGGTCGAGATCGAGCCGCAGCACCCCGGCGCCGCCGGCATCGCAAAGCCGCACCGAGCGGGCGCGCACCGAGCACGCGCGCAACCGCTCGGCCAGACCCAGCGCCTGCAGCACGCGAAAACCGTTGGGGCTGACCTGCAGCCCGGCGCCGACCTCGCGGATCGCCTCGGCCTGTTCCAGTACCGTGACCTCGGCGCCGTGCAGCCGGAGAGCCCGCGCCGCCGCCAGCCCGCCGATCCCGCCGCCCACAATGGCGATGCTCATCGCGTCGAGTGTCATGCGCTCCCCTCGCCCGGCGAAAAACGCCGGAACCTGCGCTCCGGCGTACCCCATACCACATCGCCGCGCGCCTGGCAGCGCTCAGTCGTCGCGATGCACCTTCTCGCGCCGCTCGTGACGCTCCTGCGCCTCGAGGCTCATGGTGGCGATGGGGCGCGCGTCGAGCCGCTTGAGGCTGATCGGTTCACCGGTCACCTCGCAATAGCCATATTCACCCTGGGCGATGCGGCGCAGCGCGGCGTCGATCTTGGCCACCAGCTTGCGCTGGCGGTCGCGGGTGCGAAGCTCCAGAGCGCGGTCGGTTTCCTCGCTGGCACGGTCGGCGACATCGGGGATGGCGCGGGTGCTGTCCTGCAGCCCGACGATGGTGTCGCGGCTGTCCTCGAGCAGGTCGTTTCGCCAGGCGATCAGCTTGCGCCGGAAATATTCCAGTTGACGTTCGTTCATGAAGGGTTCGTCTTCGGCGGGTTGGTAATCGTCGGGCAGAAAAACCTCTGCTTTCATGGTCGCTCCCTCGTCAAGACCAGTGTCTGGCATGAACGTCTCCTGAAGGCTGTTGACGCGCTCTTACACGCCTCATAGGGGATTGTCACTACTCGATAACGACGCATTGATGTGTTTTCCCCAAGACGATACTGTGGCCTCTGATACGGATCTGCTCCGCCCCGAAGAGGATTGATTCGAAATGAAATTTCTTGGCACTGACGCCTATGTCGCGACCGAGGATCTGACCGTCGCGGTGAATGCGGCGGTGACGCTCGAACGTCCGCTGCTGGTCAAGGGCGAGCCCGGCACCGGCAAGACCGAACTGGCCCGCCAGGTGGCCGCGGCGCTGGGGATGGAGTTTCTCGAGTGGAACGTGAAATCCACCACCAAGGCGGCGCAGGGGCTCTACGAATACGACGCCGTCAGCCGCCTGCGCGACAGCCAGCTTGGCGAGGAGCGCGTGCACGACGTGCGCAACTACATCCGCAAGGGCAAGCTCTGGCAGGCGTTCGACGCGGATGCCCGGGTGGTGCTGCTGATCGACGAGATCGACAAGGCCGACATCGAGTTTCCCAATGACCTGCTTCAGGAACTCGACCGGATGGAATTCCATGTCTACGAGACCGGCGAGACCGTGCGCGCACGCCACCGGCCGGTGGTGATCATCACCTCCAACAACGAAAAGGAGCTGCCCGATGCGTTTCTGCGACGCTGCTTCTTTCACTACATCCGCTTTCCCGACCCCGAAACGATGCGCCGCATCGTCGAGGTCCATCACCCCGGCATCAAGGACGCGCTGCTGACCGCCGCGCTGACCCGGTTCTACGAAATTCGCGACCAGGCCGGGCTGAAGAAGAAGCCCTCGACCTCCGAGGTGCTGGACTGGCTCAAGCTGATCCTGGCCGAGGACCTGAGCCCCGAGGATCTGCGCCGCGACGGCGTCGATGCGCTGCCCAGGCTGCATGGCGCGCTGCTCAAGAACGAACAGGACGTTCACCTCTTCGAGCGGCTGGCGTTCATGGTTCGTGGCCAGCGGTAGGGCGTCCGCTCTGCCCTGCCGGGGCGAGACGGAAACGATCACATCCACGATGGCAGATCGTTTCCATTTCAGGGACAGTCCGGCGCGCCGGGTCCGAATCGCAACGGCCGCGATTTTGCCGCCATTCCTCCCTATCGCCGGCCGCGTTGCACGGCTAAGGTTGCCCCGTCCCCGCCGCCTGGCATCCGGGTCCGCTGGCCGGGGGCGTCGCAACCGGGTCTTTCGGGGGAATGCGCATGCGCCGCGGTATTCTGATTTCGCTTTTCGCGGTCCTGGTCGGATGCACCGCCGCGCCGCAGGGCGACATGCCCACCCGCGCCGCGAGCCCCGACGCCATCGTGCTGCCGCCGATGAAGGCGTTTTCCGACGACCGCCCCACGCCGCCGGCACGCGCCAACCGCGACATCGCACGTGATTTCCTCGATTTGTCGTTCGAGCTCGAATCGGGCCGAAAGCTGGACCATCTGTCGCGCTTCGAGGGGCCGATCTCGGTGCGCGTGACCGGCGACGCGCCGCCGACGCTGGTGCCCGACCTGACCCGGCTGATCGCGCGGCTGCGGCGCGAGGCCGGCATCGACATCGGCCGCGCCGGTTCCGAGGCCGGGCCCGCGAACATCACCATCGAGGCGGTCTCGCGCCAGGACATCCGCCGGGTCCTGCCCAAGGCGGCCTGTTTCGTGGTCCCCAACGTCTCGAGCCTGCGCGAATACAGCCGCCTGCGCCATTCCCGCGAGACCAGCTGGAGCGAGCTGACCGTGCGTCGCCGCATCGCCATCTTCGTCCCCGGCGACAGCGCCCCGCAAGAGATACGCGATTGCCTGCACGAGGAACTCGCACAGGCGATCGGGCCGCTCAACGACCTCTACCGGCTGCCCGACAGCGTCTTCAACGACGACAACGTGCATGCCGTCCTGACCGGCTTCGACATGCTGGTGCTGCGCGCCTATTACGACCCCGAGCTGCGCTCGGGGATGACCCGCGAAGAGGTGGCGAAACGGCTGCCGGCGATCCTGTCGCGGCTCAACCCACACGGCGACCGCGTGCCCGCGCGCGGGGTCTCGCCCACGCCGCGGGCCTGGATCCGGGCGATCCAGACCGCGCTCGGGCCCGGGACCGGCCCCTCGCTCAGGCGCAATTCGGCCCGTCAGGCGCTCGCCATCGCCGAGGCGCAGGGCTGGCGCGATCACCGCCTCGCCTTCAGCCATTTCGCGCTGGGCCGGCTCCTGCAGCTGTCCGAGCCCGAGGCCGCCTTTGGCCATTTCCTCACCGCCGACCGCCTCTATGCCCACGCGCCCGAGGCGGCGCTGCATCGCGCCTATACCGCGGCGCAGCTGGCGGCCTATGCCGTCAACCAGGGCCACGGTGCGCTGGCGCTCGAACTGATCGAGCCGCAGATGGCCATCGTCGAGCGCCACCAGAACGCAGCCCTGCTGGCCACGCTGATGATGCTCAGGGCCGAGGCGCTGATGCTGACCGGGCGGGCAGACGAGGCGCGGGCAGTGCGACTGGACAGCATCGGCTGGGCGCGCTACGGCTTCGGCGCGGACTGGGCGGTGCGCGCCAAGCTGCGCGAGATCGCCGCGCTCAGCCCGCGGCAGGCAACGGGCGGGTAGGTCATGATCGTCTTGGTGGGGGGAATTCTGGGCGTCGTGACCGGCGCGCTGGTGGCGCGCCGGCGCAAGGGCAACTGGGCCGACATGGCGCAGTTCGGCTTTGTCTACGGCGTGCTCTTCGCGCTTGCCGCAGTGTTCCTGACCATCCTGATCCACCGCCTGACCGGCTGAGGCGCGGCGATGTTCCTGCCCTTCTTCGACAATCTGCGCGCCGCCGGCGTGCCGGTGTCGCTGCGCGAATACCTGACATTCCTGCAGGCGGTGGCGGCCGATCTGGTGATCTACGACGTCGAGGGCTTCTACTATCTCGCGCGGACCGCGATGGTGAAGGACGAACGCCTCATCGACCGTTTCGACCGCGCCTTCGCGCAAAGCTTCGCAGGGCTGGAAAAGATCGGCGCGGACGAGGTGCTCAAGGCCATCGACCTGCCGAGCGACTGGCTCAACAAGCTTGCGGAAAAGCACCTCAGCGACGAGGAAAAGGCCCGGATCGAGGCAATGGGCGGGTTTGACAAGCTGATCGAGGCGCTCAAGGAGCGGCTGCGCGAGCAGCAGCGCCGCCACCAGGGCGGAGCCAAGTGGATCGGCACCGCCGGCACCTCGCCCTTTGGCGCCTACGGCTACAACCCCGAGGGCATCCGCATCGGCCAGGACAAGAGCCGCCACCGCCGCGCGGTCAAGGTCTGGGACCGCCGCGAGTTCCGCAATTTCGACGACACCGTCGAACTGGGCACCCGCAACATCAAGGTGGCGCTCAGGCGGCTGCGCAGCTGGGCGCGCGAGGGCGCGGCCGACGAGCTCGACCTTGGCGGCACCATCCGCGCCACCGCCGAGCACGGCTATCTCGACGTCAAGATGCGCCCCGAGCGGCACAACGCCGTCAAGGTGCTGCTCTTTCTCGACGCCGGCGGGTCGATGGACCCGCATGTCAAGGTGGTCGAGGAGCTTTTCTCGGCCGCGCGGACCGAGTTCAAGCATCTCGAATACTTCTATTTCCACAACTGCCTTTACGAAGGCGTCTGGCGCGACAACCGCCGGCGCTGGGACGCGGTGACGCCGACGCAGGAGGTGCTCAACACCTTTGGGTCCGCCTACAAGTGCATCTTCGTCGGCGACGCCTCGATGTCGCCCTACGAGGTCGCCTTTCCCGGCGGCGCCAACGAGCACTGGAACGCCGAGGCCGGCGAGGTCTGGCTGAGGCGCACGCGTGCGCAATGGCCCGATCATGTCTGGATCAATCCGGTGCCCGAGAAATACTGGCCCCATACCCAGTCGATCCAGATGATCCGCGAGATTTTCGAGGACCGGATGATGCCGATGACG
>JAOSKR010000002.1:1006517-1065764 GCA_027493545.1 Roseovarius sp.
TGCGAAGCTGGCAGGGGCCGGCGATCCTGTCATTCGGCTTTCGGCCGTTCTTCCTGTTCGGCGCGCTCTGGGCAGGGCTGGCGATGCTGGTCTGGATCGGGCTGCTGGCCGGGACGTGGGAGGTTCCCAGCCGGTTTTCGGCCGTCGACTGGCACGCGCATGCGATGCTGTTTGGCTATCTCGGCGCGGTGATCGCGGGGTTCCTGCTGACGGCGGTGCCGAACTGGACCGGGCGGCTGCCGGTGGTGGGCTGGTGGCTCGGCGGGCTCTTCGGGCTCTGGCTTCTGGGCCGGGTGGCGGTGACGGTCTCGGCGCTCTTCCCGGCCTGGGTCGGGATCGCGGCCGATCTGTCGTTTCCGGTGGCGCTGGCGGCGCTCATCCTGCGCGAGATCGTCGCCGGCAGGAACTGGCGCAACCTGATCGTGCTGGCCCTGCTGGCGGTCTTTGCGCTCGCGAACCTGCTGTTTCACATCGAGGCGGTGCGCGGCGGCCTCGCGGCGCAGGGCATCGGGCTGCGGCTGGGGCTGGGCACCGCGCTGATGATGATCGGAGTGATCGGCGGGCGCGTCGTGCCCTCGTTCACCCGCAACTGGCTGGTCCGCCAGGGCGGCAAGGACCTGCCGGTGCCGCCGATGCAGCGCTTCGACAAGGTGGTGCTGGCGATCAGCGCCGCCGCGCTCCTGCTCTGGGTGGCCCGCCCCGAAGGCGCGCCCACCGGCGCGGCGCTGATCGTGATGGGGGTACTGCAACTGGCGCGGCTTGTGCGCTGGAAGGGGATGCTCACCGGAAGCGAGGCGCTGGTCTGGGTGCTGCATGCGGGATATTCCTTCGTGCCCATTGGCGCGCTGGCCATGGGGCTGGCGATCCTGCTGCCCGATGTGGTGCTGCCGTCGGGCGTCCAGCATCTGTGGATGGCCGGTGCGCTGGGGCTGATGACGCTGGCGGTGATGACGCGCGCGACGCTCGGTCACTCGGGGCAGGCGCTGCATGCCGGAGGCGGCACCACCGCGATCTATGCCGCGCTCATCGCCTCGGTGTTGACGCGGCTGGTGGCGGCATTCTGGCCGGTGATGCCGCTCTATCACCTCTCGGCGGCGTTCTGGATGGCCGCCTTCCTGGGCTTTGGCGCACTTTACGGCCCGCTCTTGCTGCGCGCCCGCAAGGGGGGCTGAGGACATGGGCTGGCCGGGTTTCGCCGCCGTCTTTGCGGCCTTCTTTCTGACCCATTCGCTGCCGCTGCGGCCCCGGATACGCGGAGCGATCACCGCCCGCATCGGCGCGCGCGGCTTTGGAATGGCCTATTCGGCGTTGTCGCTGGGGATGCTGGCGCTGCTGATCTGGGCCACCGGGCGGGCACCCTTTCTGATGATCTGGCCGCAGGCGCCGTGGCAGATCCACATGGTACAGGCCGGCATGTTCGCGGTCTGCCTGATCGCTGCCTTCGGGCTGGGGCGGCCCAACCCGTTTTCCTTCGGCGGAATGCACAACGACCGCTTCGACCCCGCGCGCGCCGGCATCGTGCGGCATCTGCGCCACCCGGTGCTGGCGGCGCTGGGGCTCTGGGGGCTGGTGCATCTGCTGCCCAACGGCGATCTGGCGCATGTGATCCTGTTCTCGGTGCTGGGCGGCTTCGCCTTTCTCGGCATGCGGCTGGTGGACCGGCGCAAGCGCCGGCAGATGGGCAACGCGGCCTGGACCCGGCTGCGCGAAGAGCTGGCCGCCACCCCGCGCCTGCAGCCGCCGTTGTCGTGGGCAGGCGTGGCGGTGAGGGTGGCGCTGGCGGCGCTCGCCTACGGGGTGCTGGTGTCGCTGCACGGCCCGGTGATCGGTATCCGGGTGATGTGAGCCGCGCCGGCCGGGACTTCAGCGCGACAGCGCCGCGGCCATCTCGGGGTCCGGAAAACAGGTCTCGCGCCGGCCGGTGTCGCGCTGCCAGCGCCCGATGGCGCGGCGGGTCTTGAACCCCGCCAGCCCGTCGATGCCGCCGGTGTCGTGACCAAGGCGGCCCAGCCCGCGCTGGATGGCGGCGACCTCGCCCCGCGTGAGCCCCCGGTGCTGCCCCAGCGGCCCCGGAAATCGCCCATGCCGTACTGGATGCGGTCGCCCAGATGGCCGACGAAGAGCGCATAGAGGTCGCTTTCGTTGTATTTCTTCAGCACGTAGAAATTCGGCGTCACCACGAAGGCCGGCCCGCGCCGCCCCGCCGGCAGCATCAGGATCCACTGGACCGCGCGTTCGTGCGCGGGAAACGGGCGGCCGGAGACGCGGGCGATGCCCATCTTTGCCCACTCGGCGATGGGGCGGCCCAGGTCGGGGCCTTCGAGCGTGCACGAGACGCTGTCGGGCAGCTCGACCTCGAAGCCCCAGTCGCGCCCCGCGACCCAGCCGAAATGGGCCAGATAGGCGGCAATCGAGGCGATGGTGTCATCCTCCGAGTCCCAGATGTCGGCGCGCCCGTCGCCATCGCCGTCGCGGGCAAAGCGCAGATAGGCCGAGGGCAGGAATTGCGGCTGCCCGAGCGCCCCGGCCCAGCTGCCCCGCAGCCTGCCGTCGGGCGCGAGGCCCGCCTCGGCAATCCGCAGGGCGGCGACCAGCTCGTCGGTAAAGAGCTCGCGCCGCGTGCTCATGAACCCCTTGGTGGCCAGCACCGCAAAGGCGTCGTGGCGGATGGCGGCGCGGCCATAGCCGCTTTCGCGCCCCCAGACCGCGAGCACGATGCGCCCCGGCACGCCGGTGGCGACCTCGGCCGCCGTCAGCGCCCCCGCGTGCGCCCGCGCCATGCGCCGTCCCCGGGCGGCGGCGTCATCGAGCTTGCGGCCGGCGAAATAGCGCGCCGGGCTGCCGAATTCGGCCTGAAGCTGTTTTTCCGGCGTCGCCTCTGGGGCGCCGGGCGGCACCAGTTCGGGCAGATCCCAGTTGAGTTCGACCCCCCGCAATGCCGCGTCGAAGGTGGCCCGCGACACACCCTCGGCCCGCGCGCGCGGCCAGACCGTCTCGGCCAGCCACACGCGGAACTGGCGCTCGGCGGCGCCGCGGTCGAGGGCGGCGGCCGCGGCCGGCAGCACCGCCAGCGCGGCCAGAAGACATAAAAGACGGATCGTCATCGCCTGCATCACCTCTTGTCGCTGCCCCCTGCCCGTCCTCGGCTCGCTCCGGTACTATGCCTTGGCGCGGGCGGCGCACTCAAGCCGCGAATGAGGCGGTGGCAGGGAGCGGCCGGCGGATGCCCGGCCGGTGACCTCCGGCACCGGGTCAAACTGCAGGATGTCCCCATCCCGGGAAATTTTGCAATTGTTCAGGCCGCCCCATGTGGCATAACGGTGTCGGGCACGGGATCGGCGAAAAAGGAAAGTGGCTCATGCGCATATTGCACCGGCATCCCCGGCAACCTGGATGAGCGACACCCAGGCCCTGCGCCCCGGCGAACAGGCGGTCGATCTGCCGTCCGCCGCCGACGCCGCGCTGCGCTTCATCGGGACCATCCGCACACCGTGGACGCGGCGCGAGGACTGCCCACGCCAGGGCGATCCCGACGGCCCCGAATGCCGTATCGTGATCGACCCGGTCTGGCACCCCGCGCTCAAGGGGCTCGATGCGCACGACCGCGTCGAGGTGCTCTACTGGCTGCATGAAAGCCGCCGTGACCTCGTCGCCCAAAGCCCGCGCAGCGACGGCGAGACGCTGGGCACCTTCGCCATTCGCTCGCCGATCCGGCCCAACCCGATCGCGACCTCGATCGTCAGGCTTTTGCGGATCGAGGACGGAACGCTGGTGGTGCAGGGGCTCGATTGTCTCGACGGCACGCCGCTTGTCGATATCAAGCCCGACCGCCGCTCGTTCAGGCCCAAGGCGCCGCCTCGGCCCGGCGATACCGCGGCACCCTGAGCGCGGCCCCCGCGCCGGCAGCGCCCGAAAGGCGGCGCATACGCCCTTTGCCGCCGGCACGCCCGCGGCTGGTGCCGATGCGAGGGTATTGCGGATCACCTGAACGGCGGGCTATCGCGTGTCGCGTCTGATCACGTCCAATACCCGTCCCGGCCCCGGGCCGGAACCTCCGTTCGCGATGGCGAAGGCCCCGGGTCACGCCCGGGGCGGGTGGACAACCGATCGGACGCGCCGCGCCCTATCGCGCGGCGTCAAAAATCCCGTCACCCTGCTCGTCGATGAGCCGCCCGGCCTTTCTGAGCGATTCCGCCGCGGCGGTATCGGCGTCGCCCAGCAGATCGGCCCGGATCAGGCGGTAGGACTTGAGCACGCCGCCCACCTCCTTTTCGATCCGCGCCGAAATGCGCCACTGGCTGCCCTCGCGGACCGGCTCGGCGTGGATCACATAGCCCTGGTAATGCTCGGACCGGGACGATGCCGGGGGCCGCCTCGGGGGCGGGCCGGCGACCGAAAAAGGCGTGAGAAGATCGGCATCGCTCGTTTTCCGTCCTGTTGTTGTCTGGGCCGCACCAGGATATGCCCCCGAACGCGGCCGTCAACCAAACGGCCTGTCAAGCGGGCAAGCGATGTTGCAGCCCGAGGCCCGGATTTCGCAAGGGCAAGGTCTTTGGGTCTTCGGTGGCGATATGGCGCCGATGAATGCCGCACTCGGTCGAATTCACGCCGTCCGGCCCGCTTGCGGGCCGGGCATGCGCCCGCCCGCCCCACGGCGGGCGCATTCGCGCCCACCCGGGCGGCCGCATGCCCTCTGGTCGCGGACGAATGAATCTGATCGGCTGCAAGAGCTGCAGAGCACCAAGATTGGCGTTTATGAACGTGGCCATTGCGCCGGCTTCGGCCTGATCATGCAAACGCACCTTGACGACAAGATCGCGGCGCTCAACCGCCTCGGGGAACTCCCCGGAGACGGTTGCGTAATCAAGCCCCGGTGTCCGCAGCGCGGTCTTTCCGAAATAAAAAAGAACCCACTCCCGTGCCGGCAATGCGTCGAACCAAAGCCGACCGTCCCGTTCCCAGCGCAAGACATCGCCGAAATGACCACGGGTTACGGTTCCTAGGCTCGAAGGGCGCGGCGGCGAGGCCGGCCAGTAGCGTCCTCAGGCATCCGCGAGCGGTGTCGGTTAGCCCGCGCCGGGCATCAAGCCGTTCAATGAGGTTCACGGAAATACCTTTCAGGAACCGACCGCCCTCAAGTCGCCATCACTGATCGAGGAAGCTCCGCAGCTTGCGGCTGCGGCTGGGGTGCTTGAGCTTCCTCAGCGCCTTGGCCTCGATCTGGCGGATGCGTTCGCGGGTGACCGAGAACTGCTGCCCCACTTCCTCGAGCGTGTGATCGGTGTTCATGCCGATGCCGAAGCGCATCCTGAGCACCCGTTCCTCGCGCGGGGTGAGGCTCGAGAGAACCCGTGTGGTGGTTTCCTTGAGGTTGTCCTGAATCGCCGATTCGAGCGGCAGGATGACGTTCTTGTCCTCGATGAAATCGCCAAGCTGGCTGTCCTCCTCGTCGCCGATGGGGGTTTCCAGCGAAATCGGCTCCTTGGCGATCTTCATCACCTTGCGCACCTTGTCGAGCGGCATCTGCAGCTTTTCGGCCAGCTCCTCCGGGGTGGGCTCGCGGCCGATCTCGTGCAGCATCTGGCGCCCGGTGCGCACCAGCTTGTTGATCGTCTCGATCATGTGCACGGGGATGCGGATGGTGCGCGCCTGGTCGGCGATCGAGCGGGTGATCGCCTGGCGGATCCACCAGGTGGCGTAGGTCGAGAACTTGTAGCCGCGGCGGTACTCGAACTTGTCCACCGCCTTCATCAGGCCGATATTGCCCTCCTGGATGAGATCGAGGAACTGCAGCCCGCGGTTGGTGTATTTCTTGGCGATCGAGATCACCAGTCGCAGGTTGGCCTCGACCATCTCCTTCTTGGCCTGGCGCGCCTCCTTCTCGCCCTTCTGGACCTGGTTCACGATGCGGCGGAATTCGGGGATGTCGAGACCGACATACTGGCCCACCTGGGCCATGTCGGCGCGCAGCTCGGTCACCTTGGCGGGGGCGCGCTCCATGAACATCTGCCAGCCGCGCCCGGGCTTGGCGGCCATGTCGTCGAGCCAGCTGGGATCGAGCTCGCGGCCGCGGTATTCCTCGATGAATTCCTTGCGGTTGATGCGCGCCTGATCGGCGAGCTTCACCATCGCCGAGTCGATCTGCATGATCCGGCGGTTGATGCCGTAGAGCTGATCGACCAGCGCCTCGATGCGGTTGTTGTGCAGGTGTAGCGAATTGACCAGTTCGACGATCTCGGAGCGCAGCTTCTGATAGCCCGCCTCCTGCCTGTCCGAGAACGAGCCGTCCTCGTTCAGCGTCGCCGAGATGCGGTTGTCCTGAAGCTCGGAAAGCTTTTCGTAATCGGCCGCGATCCGGTCGAGCGTTTCCAGCACCCGCGGCTTGAGCGCCGCCTCCATCGCCGCCAGGCTCATGTTGGCCTGCTCGTCGTCGTCCTCGTCATCCTCGTGCACGATCGGGTTGCCGTCGGCGTCGAGCTCGGGGTCGGATTTCTGCCTCGCCGCGCCGCCCTCGCCCGCCTCGGGCGCCGAGGTCAGGTTGGCGGCGCCGACGAGCGGCTCGTCGCCGGCATCGGCTTCGCCCATCTGGCCCGAGAAGGTGGTCTCGAGGTCGATGACGTCGCGCAGCAGGATATCCTCGCCCAACAGCTCGTCGCGCCAGATGGTGATCGCCTGAAAGGTCAGCGGGCTTTCGCAAAGCCCCGCGATCATGGTGTTGCGGCCGGCCTCGATGCGCTTGGCGATGGCGATCTCGCCCTCGCGGCTCAGGAGCTCGACCGAGCCCATCTCGCGCAGGTACATGCGCACCGGATCGTCGGTGCGGTCGAGCTTTTCGTCCTTGCCCGAACCGAGCGTCAGCTCGCCCTTGCGGCCGATCTCGGCCACCGCGGTGACGCGCTGTTCCTCTTCCTCGGCCTCTTCCTCCTCGATGATGTTGATGCCCATCTCGGACAGCATCGACATCACGTCCTCGATCTGCTCGGAATTCACCTGGTCGGGCGGCAGCACGCGGTTGAGCTGGTCATAGGTGATGAAGCCCCGTTCACGGGCCTCGGCGATCATCTTCTTGACCGCCGACTGGCTCATGTCGAGAGAGATCTCGGCATCCTGTTCCTCGGGCTTCTGGTCGTCGGTGTCCTTGGCGGCCATGCACGTCTCCTGAACGGTGGCGATGATTCGGATTGTGCGAATCACATAGTGTCATCAACTGATTCGCAAACCCTTGCACCGGGTTTCTTAAGCGAATCGTACTTCACAGTCACGTCTTGGCGCGACCGGGCGCGAGCAGCGAATCAAAAAAGGCACGCGCATCGCGGCGCTCGTCCGCTTTCAGCCGCACCCCGTTGTCGGCAATCTCGTAGTCGGCCTGGTCCTCGCTGAAGGCGTGCGCGGCGTCACGCCGCAGGCGCGCGGCCTCGCCCAGCCGGTAGGTGACGCTTTCGTCCGCCAGACCCGCGATGTCCTGCGCCGCCTCCTCGACCTCGGCCCTGAGCCCGCTCTCGGCGGCGATCCAGTCGAGCGCGGCGGCCACCGTCTGGCGCGCCGTCACCGCGTCGCCCGCGCGCCGCACGCCGGGGCTCTGAGCGACATGGGGGCGCGCGCAGAGCCTGTCAATGGCGTCGGCGCCCATCTCGCGCGCGATCTGCTCGCGCAGGGCCTCCGCCCCCTCGGCGCCGTGTTCCGGGATCAGCGCGCGCAGCCGGGCGTGATCGGGGGCGGCGCAGTGCAGCCGTTCCAGCCGGGCCTCGAATTCCTCGGCCAGTTCGGGCGTCAAAACCAGCGTGGCCGGGATCACCGCCTCGCGCAGATCGGTCTCGATCTCGTCGCCGCCCGCGGCGGGAGCGAAGCCCGGGTCTCGCCGCGCACCGGCGCCATCGCCGCCTTGCCGCCGCGCCGCGCCCCCGGCGCGGACCTCTGCCGGCCCTGATTGAAATGGCGCCAGCGCAGATCGCGGATCGCCTGCCCGTAATGATGGCGGATGGCGGGGTCGCGGATGCGTGCGACCGCCTCGTTCAGCACCTTGTCGAGGGCGGCGCGCCGTTCGGGGCTGTCAACCTGGCGGCCTTCGGTCTCGCGCCGCCACAGGAGATCGACCATCGGCAGCGCGCCGTCGAGCACTGCCTGCAGCGCCCGCGGCCCCTGGCGGCGCAGAACGTCGTCGGGGTCGAGCCCCTGCGGCATCAGCGCGAACCGCAGCGACTTGCCCGCCTCCAGCAGCGGCAGCGCCAGGTCGATCACCCGCCAGGCGGCGCGCAGCCCGGCGGTGTCGCCGTCGAGCGCGATCACCGGCTCGTCGCTGATGCGCCAGAGCATCTGCAACTGCTCGGCCGTCACCGCCGTGCCCAGCGGCGCCACTGCCGCGCCGAAACCGGCCTCGACAAGCGCGATCACGTCCATGTAGCCCTCGGCCACGATCAGCGGCGCGCCCTTGCCGGCGGCCTCGCGCGCGGGGGCGAGGTTGTAGAGCATGCGCGACTTGTCGAAAAGCTCGGTGTCGGGCGAATTGAGGTACTTGGCGCTGTCGTCCGGGTCCATCGCGCGGCCGCCGAAGGCGATGCAGCGCCCGCGCCCGTCGCGGATGGGAAAGATGATGCGGTTGCGGAAGGTGTCATAGGGGTCGCCACCCTTGCGCGACGGCCGCGCCAGCCCGCAATCGAGGATGTCCCGCGCCGCCACGCCCCGCCCCGTCAGGTGGTCCCAAAGCCCCTGCCAGCCGTCAGCGGCAAAGCCCAGCTCGAAACGCTCGCGCGCCTCCGGGCCGAGCCCGCGCCCGTCGAGATAGTCGCGCGCCGCCGCCCCGGCGGCGGTCTGCAGCCCGAGGCGGAAATGGCGCACCGCCATTTCCATCACCTCGAACAGTTCGGACCGGCGGTCGGCCTTCTGCTGCGCCGCCGGGTCGCGTTCGGGCACGGTCATGCCGGCCTCGGCCGCGAGGATGCGCACCGCCTCGATGAAGTCCACATTCTCCGTCTCACGGACAAAGCCGATGGCGTCGCCCTTGGCGTGGCAGCCAAAGCAGTAGTAGAACCCCTTGCGGTCGTCGACGTGGAAGCTGGCGGTCTTTTCCTGGTGAAACGGGCACGGCGCCCACATGTCACCCCGGCCCTGATTCGACTTGCGCGTGTCCCACATGACCTTGCGGCCCACAACCTGCGCCAGCGAGGTGCGTGATCTCAGTTCGTCAAGAAATCCCGGCGGCAGACTCATGGCATGAATATGGGGCAAAGCCCGCCCCGCGCCAAGAGGCGGCATTGGCGCATCCAAGGCGGATCGGGTTCGCGGCACGCACCGGGGGCGGGAAACCGCTCTGACGCGGCTGGTTCTAACCTTCGTAGGCCGGGCATTGCGCCTCGTAGTCCGCTGCCGTGGCCTCGGTCAGCAGGCCGGGGTCGAGCTTGAAGACCAGTTCGACGAGCGGCGGAACCGTGGCGCGGTAGCGCGCGCCGATGCCGCTGCCGCCCGACGAGAGGCGCGCGGCGATGGCCTGGCGCGTTTCGCCCGCCTTGCGTCCGGCGATGGCGGCCGACAGGATCGCGCGGGTGGCGCGGCAGTTCTCGGCGCTCAGGCCTTGCGCGGCTGCCGGCGCCGGCGCCATCAGCAGGATGCCAAGCGCGATCATGGCCGCAATCACGGGCACGATCCGAAGCTGTCTCGACACCATTTAGCGTCCCCTCAAGCTGGCGCGCAGACTGTCAGCCCCCGCCACGTGCCGCAACCCCCTGCATGGTCTGGCGCAGATCGTGCACCAGCGTGCGGGCGAAGGCGCGAAAGACCAGGATCAGGAAATCCTCGTCACCGAGCCGCGTGATCGAGGCGGCCATGTGCCGCAGGTCGGTGCGCGCGGTCTGCCCGCGCCGAAAGACGCCCGGGCGCAGGTCGAGCGGCGTGAGCCGCGCCAGTACCTGCGCGGCGCCCCGGCCCTCGAGCCGGGCGCAGGCCCAGCCATCGCCCTGATCGGCGAGCGCGGCATGCGCCGCCAGCGTCTCGTCGGGCGCCGGCCCCGCCAGCAGGAAAAGCCGGTGACCGAACCAGATCGCTGCCGCCTCCCCCTGCCCCGCGATCCGCGCCCCGATCTGCCCCGCGACGCGGCCCGGGCCCGGCGCGGCGATCCCGTGCGCGGCCCTGAGCGCCGCCGCAAGCGCCCTGTCCTGCCCGCAATAGGGCGCGACCGAGGTGAGCCGCCCGAGATCGGCCTCGATGAGCGTCACGCCCCCCAGCGTGACCGGCACCAGCCCCGCCAGCGGGGTCTTCGCGGCAAGCTCAACCACGCATCCGCCCTCCGTCGCTGTCGTACTGCACCGGGTCCTGGACCTCGCATATGGCCTCGACCCCCTTGAGGTGGTCGACCATACGGACCCGCTGCCCCAACCGGGCGCGGCCGTTCCTGAGAAAGCCGAGGCCCAGGAAATGCCCCAGCGTGGGCGAGAACGCCGCCGAGGTGATGTAGCCCTCGTCGTTGTCGCTCACGGCCTCGGCGCCCTCGGCGAAGAGATGCGCGCCGGGCACCAGCATCCGGACCGTGCCGACGGGTTTCAATCCGACAAGCTGTTCGCGATCCTCGCCCATCAGCCCGGACCGCGCGGCGGCGGCCTTGCCGATGCAGTCCTTGCCCGCACTCACCATGCCCCCATGCCGATGTCGAAGGCGGTGGTGCGGCCGTGGATCTCGGCGTGGGTGATGAAGCCCTTCTCCAGCCGCAGCACGTTCAGCGCCTCCATCCCGTAGGGGCCGCCCCCCAGCGCCTCGGCGCGCGTCAGGAGTTCGTTGAAGAGCGCCTCGCCATAGCGCGCCGGCACGGCCAGCTCGTAGCCGCGCTCGCCCGAGAACGAGATGCGGAAAAGCCGCGCCGCCACTCCGCCGACGCTCACATCACCACAGGACATGAAGGGCCAGTCCGCGTCCCTGACCGGCGCATCGAGAAGCCCGTCGAGCAGTTCGCGCGATTTCGGCCCGGCCACCGCGAACTGCGCCCAGGTCTCGGTGACCGAGATCATTCGCACGTCGAGGTCGGGACGCAGGCACTGGTGCGCGAATTCCAGATGGCGCATCACCTGCCCGGCGGCGGCGGTGGTGGTGGTCATCAGGTAATGACATTCGCCCAGCCGCGCGGTGGTGCCGTCATCCATGACGTGCCCGTCCTCGCGCAGCATCAGCCCGTAACGTACCCGCCCCGGCCGGAGCGTCGAAAAGGTGTTGGCATAGACGAAATCCAGCAACCGCGCCGCGTCCGGTCCCTGGATGTCGATCTTGCCCAGCGTCGAGACGTCCGCCACCCCGACCGCGCCGCGCACCATCGCGACCTCGCGGTCGCAGGACTGGCGCCAGTGGTATTCGTCCGGCTGCGGAAACCAGCTCGGGCGGTACCAGAGACCAGCCTCGATCATCGGCGCGCCGCGCGCGACACTCGCCTCGTGCGAGGTGGTCAGGCGCTGCGGCGCAAAGCCCGTGCCGGCCGCGTCCGCGCCCATCGCGGCGATAGATACGGGAACGTATGGAGGACGGTAGGTGGTGGTGCCGGTCTCGGCGATGGCACGCCCGGTGGCGTCGGCCAGCACCGCCAGCGCGCCGACATTCGAATTCTTGCCCTGATCGGGCGCCATGCCCCGGGTGGTGTAGCGCTTCATGTGCTCGACCGAGCGGAAGTTCTCCTGCGCCGCAAGACGGACGTCCTTGACGGTGACGTCGTTCTGGAAGTCGAGCCAGGCCCGGCCCGGCCCCGGCACCGACCAGACGGGCGAGATGTCAAAGCGTCCGTCCTCGGCCCCGGGAATGTCGATCTCGGGCGCCGTCCGGCCCTGCTCCGCCAGCGCCTCTCTCGCCGCCGCGACACCGCCCGCGAGACAGCCCCGGGTCGAGAAATCGCCCCGCGCCGCGCCAGCCGCCACCAGACCCGGCACCGCGCCCCGGCACGGCACGAAGGCGGCGATGTCCTCGCGCCACTCGGGCCGGCCGTTCATGTGGCAGCTCAGATGCAGCGTCGGGTTCCAGCCGCCCGACACCGCCAGGCACTCGGCCTTGATCTTTTCGCGCCCCGCGCCGGTGATGACGCTCACCGCCTCGATCCCGCGCCGCCCGTGGGTGTCGCTGACCTGCGCGCCGGCATAGAACGGCACGTCTAGGGTACAGGTGGCGTCGTGGCGGGCGTCGATCAGCGCGCTCACATGCACGCCGGCGGCCAGCAGGTCGGCGGCGGTGCGGTGGGCATCCGAGCTGTTGCCGAAGACCGCGACGCTGCGCCCGGGGCTCACGCACCAGCGGTTGAGATAGGCGCGCACGGCGCCGGCCATCATCACCCCGGGACGGTCGTTGTTGGCAAAGGCGATGGGGCGCTCCAGCGCCCCGGCGGCCAGTACCGCGCCCCGCGCCACGATCCGCCAGAAGCATTCGCGCGGCGCCCCGGGCCGCGCCGCCACCTCGGGCGCCAGCCGTTCGAGCGCGCCGTAGGTGCCGCCGTCGTAGGCGCCGGTGACCGTGGTGCGGGTCATCACCCGCACGTTGTCCATCGCCACGAGCTCGGCCGTCACCTCGGCCGCCCAGTCGCGCCCGATTACGCCGTCGACCTCGATCGTCTCGGCGTTGAGCCGCCCGCCGGGGCGCGTGTCCTCGTCGGCGAGGATCACATCGGCGCCCGCGCGCGCCGCCGTCAGCGCCGCCATCAGCCCGGCGGGTCCGGCCCCGATCACCAGCAGGTCGCAATGCGCCCAGGCCTTTTCGACGCGCAGATCGCTCGGCGCACCCGAGAGCGCGCCAAGCCCCGCCGCGCGCCGGATCACCGGCTCGTAGACCCGTTCCCAAAAGGCCCGGGGCCACATGAAGGTCTTGTAATAGAACCCCGCGCCGAGAAAGGGCGCCGCCAGGTCGTTGAGCGCGAGGACGTCGAATCCGAGGCTCGGCCAGCGGTTCTGGCTGCGCGCCGCGAGCCCTTCGGTGAGCTCCAGCGTCGTGGCGCGCAGATTGGGCTGCTGCAGACCGCCCCGCCCGACCGTCACCAGCGCGTTGGGCTCCTCGCTGCCCGCGGTCATCACCCCGCGCGGGCGATGGTACTTGAACGACCGCCCCATCATCCGCACGCCATTGGCCAGAAGCGCCGAGGCCGGGGTATCGCCCACCAGCCCCTGATAGGCCCGCCCGTCGAAGGAAAATCCGATCCGGCGGCCGCGGTCGATCAGCCCCTCGCCCCCGATCCTCATCGCGCCGCTCCCCTGGCGGCGGCAAGCGCCACCTCCAGCACCTCGTGGGTGGCGGTGTCGCGGGTCAGAACCAGCCACGCCGCGCAGCCCTGTTCGTGATACCACAGATCGCGGGTCACCCCGCAGGGGTTATCGCGCAGATGCAGGTAGCCGTGCCACGCCTCGGGCGGTGCGCCGGCGGCGGGGCGATCGAGCGCCACCGCGTCGCCCAGATAGTAGAACTCGCGCCGGTCGCGTTCACCGCAATTGGGACAGGCGATCCTCATCTCATCCCCCTTGCCCCGCCCCGGGCTTCATCTTGCCAGAAATACTCAATTTCCCATGCTTTCCACCCGGCGCCTCAGTGCAGGTTGTGCTGCGCGCCGGTGCCCTCCTCGTCCATCAGCCCGCGCCCGGTCTCGAACCGGTCGAGCCGGAAACGCGCCGCCGAAGCGTGCGGCTCGCCCGTCGCCACCAGATGCGCCGTCGACCAGCCCGAGCCCGGCACCGCCTTGAAGCCGCCATAGCACCAGCCGCAGTTGAGAAAGAGCCCGTCGATATGGGTGCGGTCGATGACCGGCGAGCCGTCGGGCGACATGTCCATGATCCCGCCCCAGCTGCGCAGCACCCGCGCGTTGCCGATCATCGGCATCAGCGCCATGCCGGCCTCCATCACGTGCTCGACCATCGGCAGATTGCCGCGCGCGGCGTAGGAGGCGTAGAAATCCAGATCGCCGCCAAAGACCAGCCCGCCCTTGTCGGACTGGCTGATGTAGAAATGCCCCATGCCGAAGCTGACGACATGGTGAACGCAGGGCTTGAGCCCCTCGGTGACGAAGGCCTGCAGCACGTGGCTCTCGATCGGCAGGCGCATCCCCGCCATCGCCGCCACCTGGCTCGAACGTCCGGCGACCACGATCGCCACCTTCCTGGCGCGGATCGCGCCGCGGGTGGTCTGAACGCCGGTGACGGCGCCGCGGGCGATGTCGATGCCGGTGACCTCGCAGTTCTGGATGATGTCGACGCCCAAGTCGGAGGCGGCGCGGGCATAGCCCCAGGCCACCGCATCGTGCCGGGCGGTGCCGCCGCGCGGATGGTAGAGCCCGCCGTAGACCGGAAAGCGGGGATTGTCGAAATCGAGATAGGGCAGATGCCGGCGCACACCGGCGCGGTCCAGAAGGATGGCGTCATCGCCCCGGTTGCGCATCGCGTTGCCGCGCCGGACAAAGGCGTCGCGCTGGCCGTCGGAATGAAACAGGTTGATCAGTCCGCGCTGCGAATGCATCACGTTGTAGTTCAGTTCGGCCTCCAGCCCCTCCCAGAGCTTCAGCGAATGGCTGTAGAATTCCGAGTTGCCGGGCAGGAAATAGTTGGCGCGCACGATGGTGGTGTTGCGCCCGACATTGCCGCCGCCGAGATACCCCTTTTCCAGCACCGCGACATTGGTCAGCCCGTGGTTCCTGGCCAGGTAATAGGCCGTGGCCAGCCCGTGCCCGCCGCCGCCGATGACGACGACGTCATACTCCGCGCGGGGTGTGGCGTCGCGCCACTGTGCCTGCCAGCCGCGGTTGCCGGTCAGCCCCTCGCGCAGAACCCGCAGGCCCGAAAAGCGCATCTTCCTTCCCCCAGAGCCCTTTCCCCGGACACCGGCGCCGTGTGCCCGTCTTTCACCTTACACGTGGAACAGCCGCGCGCCACGCCCGCCACGGCGGTTTGAACACATTTCTCCGGCTCAGAGACCCAGCGCGCGATAGCTCGCCGCGACCTTGCCGATCGAGACCAGATAGGCGGCGGTGCGCAGATCCTCGACGTCGCCGCGCTCGTGCCAGACCTCGCTGATCTGCTGGTAGGCGTTGCGCATGGTGTCGTCGAGCCCCGAGCGCACCAGTTCCAGTTCGCCCGCCCCGCGCAGATACTTGCGCTTGAAGTCGGGCGTCATCACCCAGGCATCGCCCAGATGCCGGTCGAGACGTTCGAGCTCGCTCACGATCAGCTGGTGGCGCATCTCCTCCTGCCGCCGGCCCATGCGGCCGAAGCGGATATGGCTGAGGTTCTTGACCCATTCGAAATACGACACCGTGACCCCGCCGGCGTTGGCGAACATGTCGGGGATGATTACCGTGCCCTTCTGGCGCAGGATTTCGTCGGCGCCGGCCGTGGTCGGGCCGTTCGCGGCTTCGAGGATCAGCGGCGCCTTGATGCGCGCGGCGTTCTCGAGGTGGATCACCCCCTCCATCGCGGCGGGGATCAGGACGTCGCACTCTTCCTCGAGGTATTTCGAGCCGTCGCGCACGTATTTGCCCGACGGATAGCCATCGACGCCGCCATGCTTGACGATCCAGTTGCGCACGTCCTCGACGTCGAGACCGTTTTCATCGTAGAGCCCGCCATCGTGTTCGATGATGGCGGTGATGCGGCAGCCGTCCTCCTCCGACAGAAACTTGGCGGCGTGATAGCCGACGTTGCCGAGCCCCTGCACGATCACCCGCTTGCCCTCGAGCCCGCCCGAGAGCCCGGCCTTCTTGACGTCCTCGGGGTGGCGGAAGAATTCCTGCAAGGCGTATTCCACGCCGCGCCCGGTCGCCTCGGTCCGGCCCTGGATGCCGCCCGCATTGACGGGCTTGCCGGTGACGCAGGCGCGCGCGTTGATGTCGGTGGTGTTCATCCGCCGGTACTGATCGGCGATCCAGGCCATCTCGCGCTCGCTCGTGCCCATGTCGGGCGCGGGGACGTTCTGCGACGGGCTGATCAGGTCGCGCTTGACCAGCTCGTAGGTAAAGCGGCGGGTGATCATCTCGAGTTCGTGTTCGTTCCACTCGTGCGGGTCGATCCTGAGCCCGCCCTTGGCGCCGCCGAAGGGCGCATCGACCAGCGCGCACTTGTAGGTCATCAGCGCCGCCAGCGCCTCGACCTCGTCCTGGTTGACCCCCATCGCGTAGCGGATGCCGCCCTTGACCGGCTCCATGTGCTCGGAATGGACGCTGCGATAGCCGGTGAAGGTGTGGATCTGACCGCGCAGGCGCACACCAAAGCGCACCGTGTAGGTCGAGTTGCAGACACGGATCTTTTCCTCCAGCCCCGGCGACAGGTCCATCAGCGCCACGGCGCGGTTGAACATCAGATCGACGCTTTCGCGAAACGTCGGCTCCTTCCGGGGGTCACCATGTTGAATTTCTCCCTGCTGCGCGCACGATCGGTTCGGGCTCGCGTCGCTTTGTCGCTGTCCTGTATCCGGGCATCGTTATCAGGTGAGGCTCGTTTGTCCAGCCGAGGATTCGCGCACCAACCGATTTCGGGGATTGGTACGGGCGCGGAAACAATCCCCCCACAGAGCCGTGATCATTTCGGATAAGGCCCTGAAAGGGCGTCGAAAATCCGGAAATTGCCATAATTTTGCCCATGTTTTGGGGCAATGCTGGCCTGTTGAAGCCCGCGACGGCCTCCGGCCTGATTTGCGGCACCAGTAGCGAGGTCTTGGGAGATGGAAAAGGGATATGCGGGGCAGTTGCAACTGAATTCGGTCGCCGCGAACGCCTCTTGCGCTGCGCGCCGCGGCGCCGCGGCTGGCGCGCGGCTCCGCCGCTTCTTGCGCGACGACGAGGGCGCGGGCACCCTGCTGACGCTTTACGTCTTCATGTTCATGCTGGTGATGGCCGGTCTGGGCATCGACACCATGCGCCAGGAGATGGAGCGCGCCCGCCTGCAGGCTACGCTCGATGCCGCCGTGCTGGCCGGCGCCGGCGCCCCGATGGGCACCGACGCGCCAGCGATCAAGGCCATCGTCGAGGACTATTTCGACAAGACCGGGATGGCGCAGTACCTGCACGAGATCAACACCGACGGCGAGGGCGCCGACATCGTGACCTCGCTCAACGCCACGCGCGTCTATGCCGAGGCCAGCATGGACATCAAGACCTACCTGATGAAGATGTCGGGCGTCGACACGCTGGGCGCCTTCGGCGCGGCGGCGGCCGAGGTGCGCACGCCCAAGCTGGAAGTGTCGATGGTGCTCGACGTCTCGGGCTCGATGCGGGGCACCAAACTGGCCAACCTGCAGAGCGCCGCCAAGAATTTCGTCACCACGATCCTCAACGGATCGGACCCCGGCAACACCGTGATCTCGGTCATCCCGTTCGCCTGGACCGTCACCCCGGGCGAGAACATATATACCGCGCTGAACGTGAACGAGACCCACGACTATTCCACCTGCCTGCGGTTCTCTGCCAGCGATTACAACGTTACGGGCATCGACCCGAATACCCCCTACGACCAGCAGATCTTTACCGCGCTTTACGGCAATTTCGACGATCTCGACAAGGCCTGGCGGTCCTGCTACCCGGAAACCCGCGCGCAGATCCTGCCGTTTTCCATGAGTGAAAGCGCCCTGCACGCGCATATCGACGCACTGGACGCCGACGGCAACACCTCGGCCCATATCGGGATGAAATGGGGCGCGGCGATGCTCGACCCCGATTTCAAGGACGTGTTCGACACGCTCAAGACCGGCGGCGTGGTCGATGCCTCGCTGAGCGAGCTGCCGGCCGCCTACAATGAACCCGAATCCCTCAAGATCATCGTGCTGATGGCTGACGGCCAGAACACGACGTCGTACTACTTCGACGACAACAGCCCGTATCGTGGCCCCAATTCCGACCTCTACCTGATGAAATACCAGCAGATGGAGTTCAAATACGCCTACAGGAAACGCCGCAAGGGCGGGCTGCAGTACTCCTACGACGAAGGCAAGTGCTCCAACAGCAACTGGACCTGCATCTACGAGGCCACCGGCGCCGAGGTGTCCGCCTATTTCCTGCGCAACGGCAACCAGTACTACAACGTCGAGGAGCGGACATGGATCGACGACAGCCGTTACGACGCGATCAAGGCCTCGACCGGCTTCATCAGCGAGACCCAGCTGAGCTGGGAACAGGCCTGGGGGCTGATGTCGCCGCGTTATTACAGCCAGGTGACCGGCAACTGGGACGCCTGGAACGACTATAGCGGATCGCAATACGAGAACGGCTCGACCAAGGACCAGCGCATGCAGGCGATCTGTGCGGCCACCAAGGCCAGGGATGTCATCGTCTACACCATCGGCTATGCGATTTCCTCGGGCGGCAATGCCGAGACCCAGCTGCGCAACTGCGCGTCTTCCGCCAACCATTACTATCCCACCAACGGCAGCAACATCTCCGCCGCGTTCAACTCGATCGCCTCGAACGTGCAGAGCCTGAGGCTTACGCAATGACACGGCCCGGCATGAACCGGCTCCGCCGCTTTCTTGCCGACGAGGGCGGCAACGCAACGGTCGAGTTCGTTCTCGTCTTTCCGGTCTTTCTGGCGCTGATGATCATGTCGATCGAGCTGGGTTTCGTCACGCTGCGCCATACCCTGCTCGAACGCGGGCTCGACATGGCGGTGCGCGAGATCAGGCTCGGCACCGGCACCGCGCCCGAGCACGACCAGATCAAGAGGATCATCTGCGACAACGCGTTGATGGTGCGCGACTGCGAGCAGAACCTGCGCCTCGAGATGCGGCCGGCCGATCTGCGCGCCTTCAGTTCGCTCGACACCACGCCCGACTGCACCGACGCCTCCGAGCCCAGCAAGCCGGTGCGCGCCTTCACCCCCGGCCAGCAGAACCGATTGATGCTGCTCAGGGCCTGCCTGCGTTTCGACCCGCTGTTCCCCGACCGGCTTCTCGGCAGCGCGCTCCAGACCGACGCCACCGGCCAGGGAGCCATCGTTTCGATGACCGCCTTTGTTCAGGAGCCGATCTGAGATGTTCTGGCATGATCTGAAACTCCACCTGCAGGAATTCCGCGACGACGAGCGCGGCTCGTTCATAGTCGAAGCCGTGATCGCGCTGCCGATCCTGTTCTGGGGGCTGGCGGCAACCTTCGAGTTCTTCGAAGTGCACCGCTTCAAGAGCGTGCGCGAAAAGGCGACCTACACCATCGCCGACATGCTCTCTCGCGAGCAGGACGTGGTGACCGAGGTCTACATGGACAACGCCAAGGCGCTGCTCGACGTCATCGCCAGCGACGACGGCGTCAACCAGCTGCGGGTCAGCGTCGTGCGTTTCCTCGCCAATGACCGGGGAATACCATGTTGTGTGGTCCAGGGTGCGCGGCACCGGACCGCTGGACGCGCTCAACGATGCCGACGTCGCCGCCGATCACGACCGGCTGCCGATCATGGCCGACGGCGAGGAAGTGATCCTGGTGGAAACGGTGTCGCGATACGATTCGCTCTTCGAGATGGTGTACAAGGACGCATTCAATATCGAGACCCGCGTCTTTACCAGCATCCGTTTCGCACCGCAGCTCTGTTTCGACGCCTGCAACTCCTGAGCCGCCCGCGCCCCCTGACCCGGCCCGGGATCAGGGCCGCGTGTCGTCCAGCCGCATGGCGATGATGTCGGCCATGACCCTCGCCTGCGCGCCCGGCGTCACGCCACCGATGCCCACCCACCGGCCCCAGCGCCACCACAGCCCCGGCCGCCACTGCGCCCGCGCCGGCGAGCCGAGCCGCACGACCAGCCCGTTCGACGGCTTGAACGCAAAGGTGCCGCGCCCGACCCCGATGATCTGCTCCCAAGGCGCGATCACCTCGCCGTTGCTGCCGCGCAACCCGGCATCCGTCAGCTCGACCGCCAGCGCCGTTGCCCGGCGCATGCGCTCGCCCGTCCAGAACGCCCCGAGCCCCAGCCCGACCAGAGATCGCCTGAAAGCCCATCGTCTCCGGCGGGCGCATCAGCGCCAGCCACAGCAGAAGCGCACCCATGAACCACAGCACCGCCAGCCCCACCAGGCGCCGCACCGGCGATGCCCGGACCGACGCCAGCACCTCGTTCCCGTCCGTCATGGCAGCCTCCTTGCGCCTGCGCGCGCCCCGTGCCCGGCCCCGCCCCTCAGGCAGCGACCGACTTGCGCACCATCTCCCAGTAGAGTTCCTGCACCTGCGGCAGCGACAGCCGCCCGCCGCGGCGAAACCCAGTGTTGATCCCGGTCAGCATGGCAATCAGCGCCATCGCCGCGATGCGCGGATCGGCGACGGCAAAGGCGCCTTGCTCGACCCCGTGGCGCAGGATGTCCTCGAGCCGTTGCTCATAGGCGCGGCGCAGCGCCTCGATGCGGGCGAAATTGCCGGCCTCGAGGCTGCGCAGCTCCATGTAGGCGATGAACACCTCGTCGGGCCGCTCGGCGTGAAAGCGGATGTGGAATCGGGTGAATGCCTCCAGCGCCGGAAACGGCATCGCGCCGCCGGGCAGCGCGTCATGGGCGGCAAGCAGCTCATCGAGATGGGTTTTCATCAGATCAAACAGCAGCGTCTGCTTGTCGGGCGTGTAGTTATAGAGCGCGCCCGCCTGCACCCCCACCTCGGCCGCGATTTGACGCATGGAAACAGCGGCATAGCCGTGCCGGGCAAAGAGCCGCAGCGCCGCCTGCCGGACCTTCGGCCCGGTGATGTCGGAATGGGAACCTTGCGTTCTGGCCATCGGACCAGCATAATTGAACGCTTGTTCATATCAATGCCCGACTTGCCTCGCCCCCCATGTAAGTGGCAAGACAGAGACAGTGGCAGACGAAAGATCCCGCCGATGACGAACCGCCGCCTCGCCGTCCCGCTCACCGCCCTCCTCGTGGCGGGGTGCGCCTCGTTCCCGCAGGTCGACGCGGCGGTCAGCGCCGATGCGCTCGAACCCGGCTATCCGGCGCTGATGCCGGTCGGCGATCTGCGAGCGGCGGCCGCCGCGCGCGCCCCCTCGCCGGGCGCGACCACGCTTCTTGCCGATGCCGGCGCTGGCGGCAGTCCCGCGCCCGAGATCGACGCACGCGCCGCCCGGCTCAAGGCACGCGCGGCGCGGCTCCGCGATGAGGCGGTCATCGACGCCGCCGCCCGCGAACGGCTGAGCGAGACCGTCGAAATCGACGAGCAGGACATCTGAACCGGCGCCGCAACGCTGCATTGTCGCGAAACCGGTGACGAAACCCGCGTTGCACAGCCCGGCCCGAGCGGGTAGATGGCGGCCTGTACCCCGTCCGCCAACCGATCGGAGCGCACCCATGACCACCCCCCTGCGCCTTGGCATCGCCGGGCTTGGCACCGTCGGCGCCGGTGTCGTCAAGATCGTCCGCCAGAAGGCCAACCTCCTGGCCGCCCGCGCCGGGCGCCCGGTGACGATCACGGCGGTCTCGGCGCGCACCCGCGACAAGGATCGCGGCGTCAACATCGCCGCCTACGCCTGGGAGGACGACCCCGTCGCGCTCGCCACCCGCGACGATGTCGACGTGCTGGTGGAACTGATGGGTGGCAGCGACGGCCCGGCCAAGGCCGCGACCGAAGCGGCGCTCAAGGCCGGCAAGCATGTGGTGACCGCCAACAAGGCGATGCTCGCCCTTCACGGCCGGGCGCTGGCCGAGGCTGCCGAGGCGGCGGGCGTGGCGCTGCGCTTCGAGGCCGCGGTGGCGGGCGGCATCCCGGTGGTCAAGGCGCTGGCCGAGGGGCTGGCGGGCAACGACATCACCCGCGTGATGGGGGTGATGAACGGCACCTGCAACTATATCCTGACGCGGATGCAATCGGCTGGCCTGCCCTATGCGGAGGTGTTCGAGGAGGCCCGGGCGCTCGGTTATCTCGAGGCCGATCCCAGCCTCGACGTGGGCGGCATCGACGCCGGGCACAAGCTGGCGATCCTCGCCGCCATCGCCTTCGGCACGCAAGTGGATTTCGGCGCCGTGGCGCTCGAAGGGATCGAGCGGGTCACCATCGACGATATCCGCCACGCCGATCACCTCGGCTTTCGCATCAAGCTCCTGGGTGTCGCGCAGATGACCGGGCGCGGGCTGGAACAGCGCATGTCGCCCTGCCTCGTGCCCAAGCACAGCCCGCTGGGCCAGCTCGAGGGCGGCACCAACATGGTGGTGCTCGAGGGCGACCAGGTCGAACAGATCGTGCTCCGCGGCCCCGGCGCCGGCGAGGGCCCGACCGCCAGCGCGGTGATGGGCGACGTCATCGACATCGCGCGGGGCGCGCGCATGCCCGCCTTCGGCATGCCGGCCGCCGCGCTGACCCGCGCCGCGCCCGCGCTGACCGCGACACCCGCGCCCTACTATCTGCGCATGGCGCTCGAGGACAAGCCCGGCGCGCTGGCCAAGGTCGCCACGGTTCTGGGCAATGCCGGCATCTCGATCGACCGGATGCGCCAGACCCGGCACGAGGCCCGCACCGCACCGGTGCTGATCGTCACCCATCGCGCCACCCGCTCCGCGCTCGATGAGGCGCTGGAGGCGATGGGCCGGCTCGACGTGATGGCGCAGGCGCCGGTGGCGTTGCGCATCGAGACCGTCTGACTGACAAGACCGCCCGTGGCGGCGGCGCTTGTGCCGCCCACGCCCGGCCGCTAAAGCTCGTACCCGACCGTCCCCGGCCCTGCCCGCGCAAGGAGTTTCGCCCATGACCGCCGCCACCGAATTCGACGACGAGATACTGTCGCTGGCGCTGGCCCGCGTCACCGAGGCGGCGGCGCTGGCCTGCCGGCCGCTGATCGGGCGCGGCGACGAGAAGGCCGCCGACCAGGCGGCGGTCAATGCCATGCGGCGCGAGTTGGGGCGGCTCGACATCGCCGGCACCGTGGTCATCGGCGAGGGCGAGCGCGACGAGGCGCCGATGCTCTATATCGGCGAGGAGGTGGGCACCGGGCGCGGCCCCGCGGTCGATATCGCACTCGACCCGCTCGAGGGCACCACCATCACCGCCAAGGCGATGCCCAACGCGCTGACGGTGATCTCGGCGGCGCCGCGCGGCACCATGCTGCACGCGCCGGATGTCTACATGGACAAGCTCGCCATCGGCCCGGGCTACGCGCAAGACGTGGTCGGGCTCGACATGGGCCCGGCCGAGCGGGTGGCGGCGCTGGCCCGCGCCAAGGGCTGCGCGCCCTCGGAGATCACCGTCTGCGTGCTCGAACGCCCCCGCCACCAGGAGATGATCGCCGAGCTGCGCGCCGCCGGCGCCGCGATCCATCTGATCGGCGACGGCGACGTCGCCGGGGTGATGCACTGCGCCGACCCCGAGACCACCGGCATCGACATGTACATGGGCACCGGCGGCGCCCCCGAAGGCGTGCTGGCGGCCGGTGCGCTCAAGGCGCTGGGCGGCCAGATCTGGGGCCGGTTGCTGTTTCGCAACGACGACGAGAAGGGCCGCGCCGAAAAGGCCGGCATATCCGACTTCGGCCGTATCTACGCGCTGGGCGACATGGTACGCGCCGACGTGGTCTTTGCCGCCACCGGGGTCACCCAGGGCTCGATCCTCGCTGGGCTCAGACCCTGCGGCGCCTTCGTCGAGACCGAAACCCTGCTCCTGCGGTCGAAGACCGGCGAGCGCCGCCGGACAACCTGCCGCCACCCCCTGACGTGAGCGCCTTTCTCGGCGTCGAGTGCTCGCTGACCGGGCGGCGCTGGCAGGGGCCGGGGGCGGAGGCCGAGCGTCTGGCCGAGGCAATCGCGCAGGCCGCCGCCCTGCCGCGTCCGCTCTGCCAGACGCTGGCGCGGCTCGGTGTGCCGCCCCATGAGGCCGCCGCCTATCTCGAGCCGCGCCTGCGCGACCTCATGCCCGACCCGCACCGGCTGAAGGACATGGAACGGGCGGCGGCGCGGTTTCTCACCGAGGTCGCGCGCGGCGGCCGGATCGCGATCTTTGCCGATTACGATGTCGATGGCGGCGCCTCGGCGGCGCTGCTGATCGACTGGCTGCGGCAAATGGGGCGCGAGGCGACGCTCTACGTTCCCGACCGCATCGACGAGGGCTATGGCCCCAACCCGGTGGCGATGACGGCGCTGGCGGCGGATCACGATCTCATCGTCTGCGTCGATTGCGGCACGCTCAGCCACGAGGCGGTGGCGGCGGCCAGGGGCACCGACGTCGTCATCCTCGACCATCACCTCGGCGCCGAGACCCTGCCCGACGCGGTGGCAGTGGTGAACCCCAACCGCCAGGACGAAAGCGGCGATCTGGGCCATCTCTGCGCCGCGGCGGTGGTGTTCCTGATGCTGGTCGAGGCCGGCCGACAGCTGCGCGCGCAACGCGCCCAGGGCCCCGATCTGATGGAACTGCTCGACCTGGTGGCGCTGGCGACGGTCGCCGATGTGGCGCCGCTCATCGGCGTCAACCGCGCCTTCGTGCGCGCGGGGTTGCAGGTGATGGCCGGGCGCGGGCGGCCGGGGCTGGCGGCGCTGGCCGATGTCGCGCGGCTCGACGCGCCGCCCGACCCCTATCATCTCGGATTCGTGCTGGGCCCGCGGATCAATGCCGGCGGGCGGGTGGGCCGGGCCGATCTGGGGGCGCGGCTGCTGGCCTGCGCCGACCCGGCCGAGGCCAAATCCCTGGCCGAGAGGCTCGACCAGCTCAACAACGAGCGCCAGGAAATCGAGCGCGCGGTGCGCGAGGCCGCGCTCGCGCAGGCCGAGGCGCGCGGGCTTGAGGCGCCGCTCGTCTGGGCGGCGGGCGAGGGCTGGCATCCCGGCGTCGTCGGCATCGTCGCCTCGCGCCTCAAGGAGGTCACGAACCGCCCCGCGGTGGTGATCGGGCTCGACGGCCCCGAGGGCCAGGGTTCGGGCCGGTCGGTCTCCGGTGTCGATCTCGGTCACGCGGTGCAGCGGCTGGCGGCCGAGGGTTGGCTCATCAAGGGCGGCGGGCACCGGATGGCGGCCGGGCTGACGGTGGCGCGGGCGCAACTCGAGCCGGCGATGGCACGCCTCTCGGAGCTGCTGGCGCGGCAGGGCGCCGGGGCGGCCGGACCGCGGGCGCTGGCGCTCGACGGGCTTTTGATGCCCGGCGCGGCGACGCCTGATCTGGTCGAGGAAATCGCCGCCGCCGGCCCCTATGGCGCCGGGGCGCCGGCGCCGCGTTTCGCCTTTGCCGACATGGGCCTGAAATTTGCCCGGCGCGTGGGTGAAAGCCACCTCAAGCTGCGCGTGGGCGATGGCTCGGGCGGGCAGATCGACGCGATCGCCTTCGGCGCCTTCGAGGGCCCGATGGGCGCGGCGCTCGAGGCCCATTCGGGCGCGCGCTTCCACCTCGCCGGGCGGATCGAGATCAACCGCTGGGGCGGGCGCGCCACGGTGCAGCTACGCGTCGAGGATGCCGCCCCCGCCAGTGCGTGTCGCGTCTGATCATATCCAATACCCGTCCCGGCCCTGGGCCGGGACCTTCTTTCGCGATGGCGAGGCCCCGGGTCACGCCCGGGGCGGGTAGACAGCCGATCAGACGCGACGCGCCCTGGCTGAACGGGTTGCGGCCCCGCATGGGGCGGGGCGCGGCGGCGGCCCTACCCCAGCATCAGCTTTTCGGCTGCCGCGCGGGCCTCGTCGGTGACCACGTCGCCCGCGAGCATGCGCGCGATCTCATCGACCCGCGCCACACCGTCGAGCCGCGCCACCCGCGACAGGGTCTGCCCGTCCTCGACCCGCTTCGACACCTGCCAGTGATGGGCGGCGCGCGCCGCCACCTGCGGCGAGTGCGTCACCACCAGGACCTGCCCGCCTTCGGCCAGCCGTGCCAGCCGGCGGCCCACCGCATCCGCCGTCGCACCACCCACCCCGCGGTCGATCTCGTCGAAGATCATCGTCACCCCGGTCTCGTCCCCGCGCAGGCAGACCTTGAGCGCCAGCAGAAAGCGGCTGAGCTCGCCGCCCGAGGCGATCCGGTTGAGCGGCCCCGCCGGCGCGCCGGGGTTGGTGGCGACGCTGAACGTGACGGTGTCGCGCCCCTCGGGCCCCGGCTCGGCCGCATCGAGGCAGGTCTCGAACACCGCGCGCTCCATCTTCAGCGGCGCCAGCTCCGCCGCCATCGCGGTATCGAGCCGACCGGCCGCCTCGCGCCGCGCGCCGTTCAGCGCCGCCGCCGCCGCGTCATATTCCGCCTCGGCCGCCGTCACCGCGCGGCGATGCGCGGCGATGTCGCCCTCGCCCCGTTCCACTGCCGCCAGCCGCTCGCGCAGATCGTCCGCGAACCCCGCCAGATCGTCGGCTCCGACCCCGTGCTTGCGCGCCAGCGCGCGGATGGCGAAAAGCCGCTCCTCGGCCGCCTCGAGTTCGGTGGGATCGAACGTCAGCGCCTCGATGAAGCGCGCCACGCCGGTCGCCGCCTCGTCGATCTCGACCAGCGCCCGGCCGATCGCGGCGATGGGTTCGTCGAGCGCGCCCTCGGCGTGCCCGGCCACCCCTTCGAGCCAGCGCAGCGCGTCGCCCGCCGCGCCCTCGGCCCCTTGTGTGCCCAGCGCGGCATGGGCGCGCGCCACGTCCTCGCGGATGCGTTCGGCGGCCTGCATCGTCCGGCGGCGGCGGTCGAGCGCCTCTTCCTCGCCCGCCTCGGGCGCCAGCCGGTCGAGTTCGTCAACCGCATGACGCAGGAAATCCTCGTCGGCGCGCACCGCCTCCAGCGCCGCCTCGGCCGCCGCCAGCGCCTCGCGCGCGCGCCTCAGCGCGCGCCAGGCCTCGAGCACCGCCGCGCGTTCCCCCGCCAGCCCGCCGAAGGCGTCGAGCAGCGCCCGGTGGCCGCGCGAATTGAGTAACCCGCGGTCGTCCTGCTGGCCGTGCAGTTCCACCAGCGTCTCGGAGAGCCGCCGCAGCACCTCGCCCGAGGCGCGGCGGTCGTTGACATAGGCCGTCTTGCGCCCGTCGCGGCCATTGACCCGCCGCAGAAGCAGCGTATCGGCCTCCGGCAGCCCGGCCTCGGTCAGCACCGCGCGCGCGGGGTGGCCGGGGCAGAGGCCGAACTCGGCCACCACCTCGCCCTCGTCGGCGCCCTGCCGCACCAGGTCGGCGCGCCCGCGCCAGCCCAGCACGAACCCCAGCGCGTCGAGCAGGATCGACTTGCCCGCCCCGGTCTCGCCGGTCAGCACGTTGAGCCCGGGCCGGAACGCCAGTTCCAGCCGGTCGATGATCAGGATATCGCGGATATCGAGGGCGCGCAGCATCGGGCCAGTCCATCGGGCGGGAAAGAGACCGCCGGTTTCTTATTGCGCATCGCTCCGGATCGGTTTCACCCGTGCCCCGGCCCCCGAGCCGGAGCCTCTCCCGCCGGCTGGACGAGGCCCCGGGTCAGGCCCGGGGCGCGGGCATTTCCGATTGAACCCGACATGTTCTAGAGCCAGCGGCCCTGGATCATCTGCCGGTAGACCTCGCGCAGCCAGTTGTCGCCCGCGGCCTCGAGTGTCAGCCCGCGCCCGGTCAGGAGCTTGTAGCTGTCCTCGTACCATTCGGTGCCGCGGAAGTTGTAACCCAGGATTGCTCCGGCGGTGCGCGCCTCGTTGTTCAGGCCCAGCGACAGATACGCCTCGACCAGCCGGTGCAGCGCCTCGGCGGTGTGGGTCGTGGTCTGGAAATCCTCGACCACCACGCGAAAGCGGTTGATCGCGGCGCTGAAATGGTCGCGTTTGAGATAATAGCGCCCGACCTCCATCTCCTTGGATGCCAGATGGTCGAAGGCGAGATCGAACTTCAGCTTGGCGGACTTGGCATATTCGCTGTCGGGGTAGCGCTCGATCACCTCGCGCAGGGCCTGCAGCGCCTCGAAGGTCAGGCGCTGGTCGCGGCCGACCTCGTCGATCTGGTCGTAATAGCTCAGCGCCACCAGGTACTGGGCATAGGCCGCGTCCTTGTCGGTGGGGTAGAAATCGACGAAGCGCTGAGCGGCCGAGCGGCTGTTCTCGTAATCCCTGGCCTCGTGATAGGCGAAGGACTGCATGATCAGCGCCCGCTTGGCCCAGTCCGAATAGGGATAGAGCCGTTCGACCTCGGCAAAGACGTTGGCGGCCGTGCCGGGGGCATTTCGGGCGAGGTCATATTCGCCGCGCTCATAGATCTGCTTGGCGGTGTATTTCTCGTAATTGACGTCGCCGCGCTCGACGCTGTCGGCACCCGAACACCCCGTCAGGGCCATCCCCGCCACCACAACGCAAGCGAGCCCGCACCGCAACCTGGCCGTCATCATGCACGCACCCACCCAGTTTCGATTTGCCGGACGACATGCCGGCGTCGCGCCCGGTCCTAGCACATAAATCCGTGATGCAAAATCTCTTTGGCGGCTTTCTCGTGCCGCGTCGGCATCCGGTTCAGGCGACCTCGGGGATTTCGTCCGCATGCACGCCGACGCCGGGCAGCCGCGCGGCCATGTCGGCGTCGCATTCCACGATCCGATAGGCGGCGGGATCGGCAAAGAGCGCGCGCAGCAGATCGTTGGTCAGCGCATGCCCCGCGCGCCGGCCCTCGTAGTGACCGAGGATCGGCAGCCCGGCAAGCCCCAGATCGCCCAGCGCGTCGAGCATCTTGTGGCGCACCGGCTCGTCGGCGTGGCGCAGCCCGCCTGGGCTGAGCACCCGGTCGCCGTCGAACACCACCGCGTTTTCGCCCGGATTGCCGCCCCGCGCCAGCCCGTTGGCCAGCATCGCGTCGACATCGGCCCGGCGGCAGAAGGTGCGGCTGGTGCTGAGTTCACGCACGAAGGTGCCGTTCGACATGTTGAGCAGCTTGCGCTGGCGGCCGATGGCGGCGTCCTCGAAATCTATGCTGAACCCGATCACCAGCGTGTCATGCGGTGACAGCCGCGCCAGCGCGTCGCCGCGGCGCACCTCGATGGGGCGCAGCACCTTGAGCGCCCGCACCGGCGCCGCCGAGCCGCGCAGCCCCGCCGCGAGGATGGCGCGCACGAACACCGACGCGCTGCCGTCCATGATCGGAATTTCAGGCCCGGTCACCTCGACCAGCACGTTATGCACCCCGCAGCCCACCAGTGCCGCCATGATGTGCTCGACGGTCGCGACGTCGGCGCCCCGGCCGTTGACCAGCCGCGTGCAAAGCGGCGACCGGTCGACCAGATCCCAGCGCGCCGGAATGTCGCCGGCGTCCGGGCCCAGGTCAACCCGGCGGAAGACGATGCCGGAACCGGGTGCCGCGGGATGGATCACCGCCCGCGAGGGAGCACCGGAATGCAGGCCGACGCCATCGAAGCGAATGGTTGATCTGATCGTGGTCTGCAAGACGGTCCTCACTGAACAGTGCGGGTTCGGTCCGGGTCCGGCCAGGTACGGCCGGGAACATCAGCAGCCGGTGAAGGCCCGCGCGGCATTTGTTACAGATTTGTCTAAGTTTCCCGGGCACATTTCACAATTCAATCTTTGCAACGCCCTGAAACATCGCCCGGCGGGCACCGGCGGGAATCCGCCCATGCGGCAAGATTCTGGTTCGGGAAGGCACGGTTACGCCGTCCCCGACCTCCTTCATAAGCCGCGTTTCAGGGCGCCGTGGGCAGCATCGCGCGACCGCCGCATTTCCCGGTCTTGTCCGGCACGGGCGCGCGCGCCCGTGCCGCCGACAGCCCGCCTCAGACCACGCCGAGGGTCCGCATGGCCTCGGCCACGCGCACGAACCCGGTGATGTTGGCCCCGAGGACATAATCTCCGGGCGCGCCGTATTCCTCGGCCGTGCGCGCGCAGCGATCGTGGATGGCTTCCATGATCTCGGCCAGGCGCTCCTCGGTACGCTCGAAACTCCAGCTGTCGCGCGAGGCGTTCTGCTGCATTTCCAGCGCCGAGGTCGCCACGCCGCCGGCATTGGCGGCCTTGCCCGGCCCGGAAGAGGACGCCGGCCGCGCGGAAGACATGCACCGCGTCCGGGGTGCAGGGCATGTTCGCGCCTTCACCGACGGCGATGACGCCATTGTGGACAAGCTTGCGCGCGCCCTTGCCCGAGAGCTCGTTCTGCGTCGCGCAGGGCAGCGCGACATCGCAGGGAACGTCCCAGATCGATCCGCCCTCGATATAGTGCGCGCCCTCGCCCTTCAGCCGGGCGTATTCGGAAATACGCGCGCGCCGGACCTCCTTGATCTGCTTGACCAGGTCGAGATCAATGCCGGCCTCGTCGACCACGTAGCCGTTGGAATCCGAACAGGCGACCACCGTCGCACCGAATTCCAGCGTCTTTTCCATGGCGTAGATGGCGACATTGCCGGAACCGGAGACAACGACGCGGCGCCCGTCAAAGCTCTCGTCCCGTGTACTGAGCATCCGCTTCACGAAATAGGCGGTGCCGTAGCCGGTGGCCTCGGTGCGCGCGCGCGAGCCGCCATGCGCGAGGGCCTTGCCGGTCAGCGTGCCGGCCTCGTAGCGGTTGGTCAGGCGCTTGTACATTCCGAACATGTAGCCGATCTCGCGGCTGCCCACCCCGATATCGCCGGCCGGGACGTCGATGTATTCACCGATATGGCGATGCAGTTCCATCATGAAGGACTGGCAAAAGCGCATGATCTCGCGGTCGGAACGGCCGCGCGGGTCGAAGTCGGAGCCGCCCTTGCCGCCACCGATCGGCAGGCCGGTGAGCGCATTCTTGAAGATCTGCTCGAAGCCCGGGAACTTGACGATGCCGAGATTGACCGACGGGTGAAAGCGGATGCCGCCCTTGTAGGGGCCGAGCGCCGAGTTGAACTGAACACGGAAGCCGCGGTTGATCTGCACCTGTCCGGCATCGTCGATCCACGGCACCCGAAAGATGATCTGGCGCTCGGGCTCGCAGATGCGCTCGATCAGCGCATCCTCGGCATAGCCGGGATGTTTGGCAACCACGCGACCGAGGCTCTCCAGAACCTCGCGAACCGCCTGATGGAATTCGGCCTCGCCGGTGTTGCGGCGCAACACCTCGGTCAGGATCGGTTGCAGCTTCTCGTCGATCTGGTTCATCACGTCTCCTACTTGCAGACCAGTCGGCGCGGTTGACCGGCAATTGCCCGGTCGGGTCCGGGATCCCGTCCCCGCACCCGCCGCGCGACGGTCCGGCCGCGTCCTTCAGGGGGCCTTTATCACCTTGCGGATACCGATTGCCAGAGTGCAGCGCATGGCGGAGGCGAACGAAATGCACCGCGGTCCTCGTCATTCGCGCAAGCGGGCTCGAACCTCTGTGCCGGCGCGTACGCCCCTACCCCGATCCCGAAACCCCTGCTAACGTCCGGCCCATGCGCCGGCTCGTCCCCCTGCTCTGTCTGCTGCTGCTGTCCTGCGGCCGGCCGCTGACACCGGCCGAGCGGAGCTTTGCCGCGCAGATGCACGGACCGAGCCTCGACATCGACCGAATCCGCGTCCATGACGGCGCGCTCATCGGCAAGACTACCTACACGCGGCCGCGCCGTCCGCGCCTGACCTGCCGCGAGCG
This sequence comes from Roseovarius sp., assembly GCA_027493545.1. GTDB lineage: Bacteria > Pseudomonadota > Alphaproteobacteria > Rhodobacterales > Rhodobacteraceae > Roseovarius. Next base: position 1,037,896 of record JAOSKR010000002.1, read on the forward strand.
CATCCTGCCCGAGCCCGCATCCGAGACCGTCACCGTCTCGCCCGCCGCGGCGGTTCTCTTCAACCACGTCTTCTTTGCCCGCGACTGGTATTCGGACGACTACCTGCCCGACTATCCCGAGCAGATGAGCCTCGTTCATGCGATGCTCTTTGCCCACGAGATCACCCATGTCTGGCAATGGCAGAACCGCCGGCAGACCGGCTATACGCCGTGGCGGTCGGCCTCCGAGCATACCCGCAGCGCCGATCCCTATCTCTTCGACATCGGCACCGGCGCGCGGCTGCTCGACTACGGCTTGAGCAGCAGGCGTCGATCGTCGAGGAATATGTCTGCTGCGCCACGCTCGACCCGCAGGCGCCGCGCACCCGCAGGCTCGAGACGATGCTGCGCGACGCCTTTCCGATGCAGCAGCTGACGATCCCCGACCGGGTGGTTCTGCCCTGGTCGGGGGTGCAGCGGCGTGGCATCTGCCGTTAGGGCGTGTCGCGTCAAATCAGACCCGTTACGCGCGCCGGCGCCTGAACGCGGGCCTCTGTCGCCGGCCGGGCGGGGCCCCGGGTCGGGCCCGGGGCGGGCGGGTATTCTTGAGTTGAACGCGACATCCTTGCCTCATGCTGATCGCGGCTCTCGTGCGAGGACGGCGACAGGGTTTGCCGGCGCTAGTCCTGTGGTCTTGCGCACGCTCCGCACCACAACCTGTTACACCTTGCCGGAGAACATCTATGTTATAGTAACATTTTACTTGCGCCGAATCGCGCACGCGCCTATCTCGACCGGACGGTCGGTTATTCGGCAACGCCGCCAGGGAGGAGGCCAGCATGTACGCACAGATGGTCAGGAGCACCGGCAAGGGGATCACGCCGCGCGAGGAGATGAGCGCGCAGGAGCGCGCCTTTCAGGACCGGGTCGACAGGGACGACCGGATCGAGCCGCGCGACTGGATGCCCGAGGGCTATCGCAAGACCCTGATCCGCCAGATCGGCCAGCACGCCCATTCCGAGATCGTCGGCCAGCTGCCCGAGGGCAACTGGATCACCCGCGCGCCCACCCTCGAGCGCAAGACGATCCTGCTGGCCAAGGTCCAGGACGAGGCCGGCCACGGGCTTTATCTTTATGCTGCGGCCGAAACCCCGGGCGTCAGCCGCGACGAGATGACCGAGGATCTGCTCTCGGGGCGGATGAAGTATTCCTCGATCTTCAACTATCCCACCCTCACCTGGGCCGACATGGGCGCGGTGGGCTGGCTGGTCGACGGCGCCGCGATCATGAACCAGGTGCCGCTTCAGCGCACCTCCTACGGGCCCTATGCGCGGGCGATGGTGCGCATCTGCAAGGAAGAGAGCTTTCACCAGCGCCAGGGCTACGACATCATGATGAAGATGGCGCAGGGCAGCCCCGAACAGCGCCGCATGGCGCAGGACGCGCTCGACCGCTTCTGGTACCCGTCGCTGATGATGTTCGGCCCCTCCGACGCCGAGAGCGTGCATTCGGCGCAATCGATGGCGTGGAAGATCAAGATCAACACCAACGACGAACTGCGCCAGAAATTCGTCGACCAGACCGTGCCGCAGGCCGAATATCTGGGCCTCACCGTCCCCGACGAGCACCTGACATGGAACGAGGAGCGCGGGCATTACGACTTTTCCCAGCCCGACTGGAACGAGTTCTTCGACGTGCTCAAGGGCAACGGCCCGTGCAACACCGACCGCCTCGCCGCCCGTCGCAAGGCGTGGGACGAGGGCGCCTGGGTGCGCGAGGGGCTGCTGGCGCATGCCCGCAAGAAGGCCGCGCGCCACACCGCCGCCGAATAAGGAGATCACGCCATGAGTTCGGTCAATCCGGGCGCCCTGCCCGAAACGGACACCGAGAGCCGCCCCCGGCGCCAGGAATGGCCGCTCTGGGAGGTGTTCATCCGCGGCCAGCACGGCCTCAACCACCGCCATGTCGGCAGCCTGCACGCCGCCGACGCCGAGGCCGCCATCCGCAACGCCCGCGACGTCTATACCCGCCGCAACGAGGGTGTCTCGATCTGGGTGGTGGAAAGCCGCCACATCGCCGCCACCGCGCCCGGCGACAAGGGGCCGCTTTTTGACCCCTCCCAAAGCAAGGTCTACCGCCACCCGACCTTTTTCGACATTCCCGACGACGTGGGGCACATGTGATGGCCGAACGGAGCCGGGACACCGACCAGGACGCGCTGCTGCAGTTCCTGCTGCGGATGGGCGACAGCACGCTCATCCTCGGACACCGGGTGTCGGAATGGTGCGGCCATGCCCCGGTGCTGGAAGAGGACATCGCGCTGGCCAATACCGCGCTCGACCTGATCGGGCAGACGCAACTCTGGCTCGAATACGCCGCCGAGGTTCAGGGCGAAGGCAAGAGCGCCGATGATCTGGCCTTCCTGCGCGACGTCTGGGATTTCCGCAACCTGCTGCTGGTGGAACTGCCCAATGGCGATTTCGGGCGCACGATGATGCGTCAGTTCCTGTTTGACGCGAGGGCCTCGATCCTGCTGCCGCGGCTCATGCAATCGGCGGACACGCAGGTGGCCGAGATCGCCGAGAAGGCCGCCAAGGAGGCCGCCTATCACCTGGAACGCTCCGCCGGCACGGTGGTGGGCCTGGGCGACGGCACCGCGGAAAGCCACGACCGGATGCAGGCGGCGCTCGATTACCTCTACCCTTACGTGGGCGAGATGTTCGTCTCCGACGCCACCGACGCCGCGCTGACGGCGGCGGGGGTTGCGCCCGATCCCGCCAGCCTGCGGGGCGAGTACGACGCACTCATCGAAAGGGTTCTGACCGAGGCCACGCTCGAGTTGCCGGAAAACCGCTTTGCCCGGACCGGCGGGCGCGACGGGCGCATGCATACCGAGCACCTGGGCCACCTGCTCTGTTCGATGCAGTGGCTGCAGCGCGCCTATCCGGGCAACCGCTGGTGAGCGCGATGGCGCACCCCTCGACCGATCAGGTCTGGCAGTGGCTGGGCGAGGTCCCCGACCCCGAGATCCCGGTCATCTCGCTGACCGATCTGGGCATCATCCGCGATGTCGCCTGGCGCGATGACACGCTGGTCGTCACCGTCACGCCAACCTATTCCGGCTGCCCCGCGACGAGCGTCATCAACATGGATATCGAAAGCGCCCTGCGCGGCCACGGCATCGAGCGGCTGGAACTGAAGCGCCAGCTCAGCCCGGCCTGGACCACCGAGTGGATGAGCGCCGAGGGCCGGCAGAAACTCGAAACCTACGGCATCGCGCCGCCGCAACCCGCGGGCGGGCCCGAGCGCTGCCCGCGCTGCGGCGGCAGCGATCTGGAACGGCTCAGCCAGTTCGGCTCGACCCCGTGCAAGGCGCAGTGGCGCTGCCGCGGCTGTCTCGAGCCGTTCGAATACTTCAAGTGCATCTGAAAGGGGCGTTCGCATGTCGCGCTTTCACGACCTCGAGGTCACCGACATCCGCAACACCACCCGCGACGCGGTGGTGGTGACGCTGCGCCCGCTCAACGGCGCGGCGGCCGAGTTCGACTTCATCCAGGGCCAGTACCTGACCTTTCGCCGCGAGTTCGACGGCGAGGAACTGCGCCGCTCCTACTCGATCTGTTCGGGTGCGGGCGAGGGGGTGCTGCAGGTCGGCATCAAGCGGGTCGAGGGCGGGGCGTTCTCGAGCTGGGCCAACGAGGCGCTGAAGGTGGGCGAGGTGCTGCAGGCGATGGCGCCGATGGGCCGCTTTCATGCCCCGCTCGATCCGTCTCGGGGGCGGCACTATCTGGGCTTTGCCGCGGGTTCCGGCATCACCCCGGTGCTGTCGATCCTGCGCACCACGCTTGCGCGCGAGCCGCACTCGGCGTTCACGCTGGTCTATGCCAACAAGGGCGTGAACACGATCATGTTCCGCGAAGAGCTGGAGGATCTCAAGAACACCTATCTCGGCCGTTTCAACGTCATCCATGTCCCCGGCACCGACGCGCAGGAGATCGACCTCTTTACCGGGCGGCTGACGCAGGAGAAATGCACCGAGCTTTTCCGCACCGGCTGGGTCGATGCGGCCGCCGCCGACATCGCCTATATCTGCGGCCCCGAGCCGATGATGCTGAACATAGCCGCGGCGCTGCGCGAGGCCGGGATGGCCGACGAGCGCATCCGCTTCGAGCTCTTCGCCTCGGCCCAGACCGGGCGGCTCAAGCGCCCACCCCGCACCAAGACCGCTGAGGCCGCGGGCACGCGCGCGGAGATCACGGTCACGCTCGACGGGGCGACGCGCACGGTGACGGCCGACGCGGGGCAAAGCCTCCTCGACGCCGCGCTCGGGGGCGAGATGGACGCGCCCTTTGCCTGCCGCGCCGGGGTCTGTTCGACCTGCCGCTGCCGGGTGATCGAGGGCGAGGTCGAGATGGCGGTGAACCACGCGCTCGAGGATTACGAGGTCGAAAAGGGCTATGTGCTCTCGTGCCAGGCGCGCCCGGTCACCGACCGTGTCCGCATCGACTATGACCAGTAAGGGGCGCGCGCCATGACCCAGGCGATGACCATCACCGACTACCGGCCCGGGGCGGGCGGCTGACGAGCCCCGCCAACGTGCCGCCGCGCTACCGCGCCGAACTGCTACGGATGATGGCGACCTTCGTCGACAGCGAACTGGCGGGCGCGGCGGGGTTTGCCGACCTGATCAACGCCGCGCCGGGGATCGAGGAGCGCATCGCCGCCGCCCGCATCGTGCTGGAAAAGACCGTGCACGCCCAGCGGGTGCTGCGGCTGATGGGCGAGTTCGGCGCCGATACCGCGCGCTACTACACCCATCATCCCTGGACCGCGCGGCTGGAGCCGGGGACCGGTTCCGCGCCGGGGCGCAACGAGCACGACATGCGCCTTTCGATCTTCGACTATCCGCTCACCGGCTGGACCGATGCGGTGGTGATGAACCTGCTGATGGGCCGCGCCGTGGTGGTGCAGCTGGGCGAGTTGGCGCAGGTCTCCTATCAGCCGCTGGCCGAGGCGTTCCGCGACATCCTGCCGGTCGAGACCCGCCATGCCGGGCTGGCGCTGGAAGGCGTCGAGCGGCTGATGCAGACCGAGGGCGTCTCGGCGGTCGAGGCGGCGGTTGCGCTCTGGTGGCCGCGGGTCGCCGCGACCTTTGGCCGGGACGCGTCCGAGCGGTTCGCGCGCCTTACCGCACTGGGCCTGCGCCATACCCCCAACGCCGAGTTGCGCGCGGCACGGGAACGGGAAACGTCCGATGGTCTCGCCGGGCTCGGACTGGAACGGGTTTGAGCGGAATTGTAGGAAAGGATTTCACCGGATCACACGGAATTCGTGTGACCTGAGCGAATGCGGCCGCCCGGGTGGGCGCGAATGCGCCCGCCATGGGGCGGGCCGGGCGGGATGAATTCGATTATGTGCAACACTCTGTAACGACCGCCCCCATTCGCCTCGGGGCGTCAACCCCGGATCGCGCCCGACCCAGCCCAGAGCGCCCAGAACGCCAGGAGCGGCTCCGCGCCGCTGCGCATCGCGTGGCCGATGCCGGGCTCGTTGTAGAGCGTCCCGCCCGGGCCGGGCGAGAACCAGCCGCTCGCGCCGTGGCGGAATTCGCCCTCGCTCAGCACCAGATAGGTTTCCTCGGGCGGATGGGTATGGTCGGGATAGCGCACATGCGGCGCCATGAGCGACACCCCGAGCCAGACATCCGCGCGCCGCTCGAGCCCGCCCGGACCCGTGATCAGCGCGTTGGCGTGGCCGTCCAGAAAGTTCCCGCTGGCGTTCGGACGATCGCCCCCGCGCCGGCGCCAGACGAGGCGCGGCTCGATGACCGCGAACGCGCGGACCACCCGCCGCAGATCGGGCGCCTCGAACCGCTCCGGGTCGGCGACGCCCTCCAGCAGATCGCAGACTGGCAGCCGCGCGCCGGGCTCGGCCGACACTGTACCAGGGCGTTGCAGCGCCGCCCCGATCCGCGCCAGCGAGGCAGCGGCGCGCGGGTCGGCCACCCGGGCGGCGAATGCGGCGAGCGCGGTGTCCAGAAATTCCTGCACGTCTGCGGGGCGCGGGGTCATCGGCGGCCCTTCCGGGATTGCACGCCCCATTTCTGCACATCCGCAGCCGCGGGGCAATCGCCCTTCAGAGCCCGTGAAGCCCGCTGAGCGTCAGGTCGGCCACCAGCCCGGCATAGTCCGCGCGCGCCCGCTCATCGGCGCCGCCGTCCCACATGTAGTGCCAGTTCAGCATCCCGAAGACCGACATCGTCACCGCCCTGAGCCGCGCCTTGTCCTCGGCCAGCGCCGGCGGTGCCAGATCGCGCAGGATCGCGCCCAGATGCCGCACCATGTCGCGCTGATAGCCGCGCAGCACGTCCCGCTGCCCGGGCGGCAGACGGTCGACCCCCGCGACCTGCACGCGGTGCTCGTCATCCGAGCCCTGATAGGCCAGCAGGATTTCGCGCAGCGTGGCGCGCAGCCGCTCCTCGGGCGAAAGCCCGGCCAGACCCATGCCGCAGATGCGGTCGCGCAGACCCCTCAGATAGGTCTCGAGAATGTCGTAGAGGATCGCATCCTTGCCATCGTAGTAGTGATAGATATTGGCCTTGGAGATGCCGCAGTCGCGGGCGAGCTGGTTCATCGAGGCGCGGTCGAACCCCTGGGTGGCAAAGACGCGCGCCGCCGATTTGAGGATCTGCGCGCGCTTTTCGTCGTGGTCGCGGGCGATGGTGCGGGCCATGCCTCAGCCCTCCGCATCCGGGCCGGCTGTCGGGGGGTTTCATGTCCGTCGCCCCTCTCCCCGGCCCGGTCATTCGTCGAAGACCGCGCCGCCCACCGACCGCGACAGGCCCCGGAAAAGCGCAATGCGCCGGCCGCTCTGGTCGGTGACGGTGACGTCGTAGATGCCGCTGCGCCCGGCAAGGCTGGTCTCTTCGGCCGTGGCCCTGAGCACGTCGCCCGGCCGCGCCGGCGCCAGATAGGTGATCGAATTGTGCTGCGCCAGCGTGGTCTGGTTGCGGCTGTTGCAGGCATAGGCAAAGGCGCTGTCGGCGAGCGTGAAGGTGACGCCGCCGTGACAGATGCCGTGGCCGTTGCAGTGCCGCGCCTCGACGGTCAGTTCCAGCACCGCCCGGCCCGCATCCACCTCGACCACGCGCAGACCCAGCTCGCGGCTGGCGGCGTCGCCCGCCCACATCGCGGCGGCGACCCGTTTGGCGCGCTCCTGCGCCGTCATGCTCATCGGCCCTGAAAGCGCGGCGCGCGCTTTTGCAGGAATGCCGAGACGCCTTCGGCATAGTCGGCGCTTTCGCCGCAAAGCTTCATCGCGCGGGCCTCGCGTTCGAGGTGATCGTCGAGCGAGGCGGTGGCGGCGGCGTGGATGCAGGCCTTGGTCTGGGCATAGCCCAGCGTCGGGCCCTGGGCCAGCCGCGCGGCCAGCGCGCGCGCCTCGTCCATCAGCGCCGCGTCGGGCAGGCATTTCCAGATCAGCCCCCAGTCCTCGGCCTGCCGTGCCGAGAGCGGATCGGCCGTCAGCGCCAGCCCCTTGGCCCGCGCCTCGCCCAAAAGACGCGGCAGATGCCAGCTGCCGCCGGTGTCGGGAATGAGACCGACCCCGGCGAAGGACTGGATGAAGCGCGCGCTCTCGGCCGCCAGCACCATGTCGCAGGCGAGCGCGAGATTGGCCCCCGCCCCCGCGGCAACGCCGTTGACGGCGCAGATGACGGGACAGTCCAGCGACCGGATGAGCCGCACCAGCGGCGCGTAGAAAGCCCGCACCGTCTGCCCCAGATCGGGCGGGCCATCCATCTTCGAGGGGTCGCGGTCGCCCAGATCCTGCCCCGCGCAGAACCCCGGCCCGCCCCGGTCAGCAGCACCGCACGCCTGGCCCCGTCGCGCGCGGCCTCGAGCGCGGCGAAAAGGGCGCGGTGCATCTCGTCGGTAAAGCTGTTCATCCGCTCGGGCCGGTTGAGGGTGATCTCCACCCAGTCGCCGTGGTCTGCGGTCAGGATCGTGTCGCTCATCGCATTCGCGCCTCGCTCAGGGATTGCCGAAAAGGCTGTTGCATAAACCGACCGGTTGGTCAATAAATAACCGCAACATCATCCCCCACCGAAAAAGGACCGACCGCATGAGCATTCTCGATGTCGCAAGCTTTGCCGCCGGCGAATGGATCGTCCCCGACGCCGGCGCGCGCGAGATCGAAAGCGCCATCACCGGCCGGGTGATCGCGCGCGCCGGGCAGGCGCGGCTCGATACCGGGGCGATGCTCGACCACGCCCGCCGGGTGGGCGGCCCGGCCCTGCGCAGGCTGACGTTCCACGACCGCGCGCGCATGCTCAAGGCGCTGGCGCAGCACCTCAACGAGCACAAGCAGACGCTCTACGATCTTTCCTACGATACCGGCGCGACGCTCGCTGACCACCGCTTCGACATCGACGGCGGCATCGGCACGATGTTCGTCTTCGCCTCCAAGGGCCGGCGCGAGATGCCCGACGCCCATGTCCTGCCCGATGGCGGCATCGAGCAGCTGTCGAAAACCGGCAGCTTTCTGGGTCAGCACATCTGTACGCCGCTCACGGGTGCTGCGGTGCACATCAACGCCTTCAACTTCCCGGTCTGGGGGATGCTCGAAAAGCTCGCGCCGGCGCTCCTGGCGGGGATGCCGGCGATCGTCAAACCCGCCACCGCCACCTGCTATGTGACCGAAGGCTGCGTGCGGCTGATGCTCGCATCGGGCCTTCTGCCCGAGGGCGCGCTGCAACTGGTGTGCGGCGGGCTCGGCGACATGCTCGACCGGCTGGACTGCCAGGACGTGGTGGGTTTCACCGGCTCGGCGGCAACCGCGAGCATCCTGCGCGCCAACCCGAACCTCTTGACCAATTCGGTCCGCTTCATGGCCGAGCAGGACAGCCTCAACGCCTCGATCCTCGGCCCCGACGCGGTGCCCGGCACGCCCGAATTCGACCTATTCGTCAAGGAGGCCGCGCGCGAGATCACCACCAAGGCCGGGCAGAAATGCACCGCCATCCGCCGCATCCTGGTGCCCGAGGCGCAGGCCGGCGCGCTGATCGAGGCGCTGTCCACGCGGCTGGGCAAAATCACCGTGGGCGACCCGCGATTGAAGGAGACCCGCATGGGCGCGCTGGTCTCGCAGGCCCAGAAACGCGACGTGCTGGCGAAGGTCGCGGTGCTGGAGGGCGAGGCCGAGCGCGTCCTTGGCGACCCCGGGGATTTCGCCGTCACGGGCGATGATGCGCAGGGCGGCGCGTTCCTGCCGCCGATGCTCTTTCATTGCACCGACCCCGACCGCGCCCGGCGCGTCCACGACACCGAGGCGTTCGGCCCGGTCTCGACCGTCATGGGTTACCGTGACATCGAGCACGCGGTCGCGCTCGCCAATCGCGGCGGCGGCTCGCTGGTGGCCTCGCTCGTCACCCACGATCCGCAGGTGGCACGCGCGGTGACACTGGGGGCGGCCGCCTGGCACGGGCGCATCTACATCAACGACCGCACGTCGATGGCCGAGAGCACCGGCCACGGCGCACCGCTGCCGCACATGGTGCATGGCGGGCCGGGGCGCGCCGGCGGCGGCGAGGAACTGGGCGGCATCCGCGGGGTCAAGCACTACATGCAGCGCACCGCGGTGCAGGGCTCGCCCGACATGCTGGGCGCGATCACCGGGCGCTGGGTGCCGGGCGCGGCGCAGACGACGGGCCCCGCCCACCCCTTCCGCCGGCGCTTTGCCGAGCTGGAGCCGGGCGAGACGCTGGTGACCGCCCCGCGCACCGTGACGCTGGAGGACATCGAGCATTTCGCCGAGTTCACCGGCGACACCTTCTATGCCCACATGGATGCCGAGGCGGCGGCGCGCAACCCGTTCTTTCCCGGCCGGGTGGCGCACGGCTATCTGCTGCTGGCCTTTGCCGCCGGGCTGTTCGTCGATCCGGGCGAAGGGCCGGTGCTGGCCAATACCGGGCTCGATGGCCTGCGCTTTCTCAAGCCGGTCGAGCCCGGCGACGCCATCCGGGTGCGCCTCACGGTCAAGGCCAGGACACCGCGCACCGAGGATTATGGCGAGGTGCGCTGGCATGTCGAGATCGTCAACCAGGATAACGAACCGGTGGCCCGATACGAGCTCTTGACCATGAACGCCGCTTGAGCCGCCACCGCGCCGGGGGTAAGCTGACAGTCAGGATGCAAACCCCTGACACGCAATCCGAAATCGACCGGCTCGCCGCCTGCGGCCCGCTCAGGACGTGGTCGGTCATCGTCACCGTGCTGGGCGACTTCTGCCGCAGTCGCGATCAGCGCGTCGGCGGGCGCGAGTTGCAGGCGGTGCTGGGGCGGATCGGGCTGACGCCCGCATCGACGCGGGTGGCGCTGCACCGGCTCAGGCGCGACGGCTGGATCGAGAGCGAGCGGCGCGGGCGCGACGCGGCCTATCGGCTGTCGGCAATGGGCTGGCGCGAAACCGAGGCCGCGCGCGGGCGCATCTACGCCACCGCTCCGCCGGTCGGGACCGTGGTGCATCTGGTGCTGGCGCCTCCGCACATGGCGGCGCCGGATTTCGCCGCGGTGCTGCCCCCTGAGGCGGTCCAGATCGCCCCGCGCACGGCGCTGCTGGCCGGCGCGGCCAAGACGCCGGCATCGGGTTTCTGGACCGCGCGGCTCGAGGCGGGCGCGGCCCCGCGGTGGCTGGCCGAGGCGGTCGCCGGGCCGGATCTGCGCGAAGGCTACGCACGCCTCATCGAGGCCGCGAACGCCGCGCTCGACGCGCCGGTGCCGGCCGATGCGGTCGCCCGCGCCGCGCTCAGGGTGCTGATCCTGCATCACTGGCGCCGCCTCCGGCTGCGTCACGGCGATCTGCCCGACAGCCTGCTCGGCGAGGACTGGGAAGGCGCCCGCGCACGCCGCGCGGTGATGTCGGCCCTGACCCGTTTCGAGCACCCCGCCCCGGGCGAGCTCGGCTGATCCCTTGTCTTGTTCGCGTATCGCGTTCGATTGAAATCGTCCGCCCGTCGCGCCAGCGACGGGCACGCGCCCGCCCGCCCCACAGGCGGGCGCGTTCCGCGCCCACCCCGGGCGGCCGCGCACCCGTCGTCAACCGTTTCCAATTGACTGCGACGGGCACTGATCGCAGTCACTCGCCCGTCATTGGCGCGACACGCGCGGGTCGTCATGCCCCCAGCCCGCTCAGGCCAGACTTGGCAGCCACAGCACGATGACCGGAAACGCCACCAGAAGCCCGATCGTCACCGCATCGGCCAAAAAGAACGGCATCACGCCGCGAAAGACGTCCTGCACGCTGAGGTCGGGGCGCACGCCCGCGACCACGAAGCAGTTGAGCCCGATTGGCGGCGTGATCAGGCAGAACTCAGCCATCTTGACCACCAGGATGCCGAACCAGATCGCGCACATCTCGCCCGACATGCCAAAGGCGCTGTCGGCGGTCGAGACGTATTCACCGCCATTGAGCGCCATCACCGCCGGATAGACCACCGGCAGCGTCAGCAGCAGCATGCCGATGGCGTCCATGAACATCCCCAGCACCGCATAGGCCAGCAGGATCGAGATCAGGATCAGCCAGGGCGACATCTGCAGCGAGGTGATCCAGTCGGCAAAGGCGCCGGGCAAGTCGGCGAACCCCAGGAACCGCACATAGATCAGCACCCCCAGATGATGGTGAAGATCATCACCGTCAGCCTGGCGGTCTCGATCAGCGCCGATTTCAGCTCGGCCCAGCGCATGCCGCGCCAGAGCGCCATCAGAAAGACGATGAAGGCGCCCACGGCGCCGCCCTCGGTGGGGGTGCCCCGGGCATCGCCGAAGGGGTTGTAGACAAAGAAGATGATGATCACCACCACCGCCACGATCGGCAGCGCCGGGGGCAGCGAGACCAGCCGCTGACGCCAGGTAAAACCGGTGACCGGCGGGCCGACGGACTTGAAGATGACCGCGATGCCGATGATCAGCGCGGCATAGATCACCGCCGAGAAGGCGCCGGGGATGAAGCCCGCGAGCAGGAGCTTGCCCACGTCCTGCTCGACGATGATGGCGTAGATCACCAGGATCGCCGAGGGCGGGATGAGGCTCGCGAGCGTGCCGCCGGCGGCGACGACACCGGCGGCGAAGCGCTTGTTGTAGCCCACCTTCAGCATCTCGGGGATGGCGATGCGGGCAAAGACGGCCGCCGTGGCCACCGACGCCCCCGACACCGCCGCGAACCCGGCGGTGGCAAAGACGGTCGAGACCGCCAGCCCCCCTGGCACCCAGGCGACCCAGCGCTTGGCGGCCTCGAAGAGCGCCCGCGTCAGCCCCGCGTAATAGGCCAGATAACCGATCAGGATGAAGGTCGGGATGAGCGACAGCGCATTGGCCGAGACCTTGGAATGGGGCACCTGCCCGGCGATCTTGATGCTGATCTCCAGCGCCTTGGCCGCGCGTTCGGGGGCATAGCCGAACCCGTTCCAGCGCAGCCAGAAGAGCCCGGCAAGCCCCGCCAACGCCGCAGCAAAGGCCACGCGCATGCCGAGCACCACCAGCACCAGCATCCCGCCCGTGACCCAGAGGCCGATATCTATCGGCTCCATCAGTCGTGCCCCTCGAGCTGCCGCGCCTCGCTGCGCGCGTGTTCGGCCACCGTCTGCACCAGCGGCACCGACACCGGGCGATCCACGCCCAGCACCAGCGCGCGCCCGTAAGCCACCGCCTGCAACGCCAGCCGCAGGCAGAGCACCGCAAAGGCCACCGGCACCACCAGCTTGGCCGGCCAGATCGGTGCGCTGATATCGATGGTGCTGTCACGGCTCCAGAGCGGCAGCGAGAAATCGAAGCTGCGCTGGAAATGCGCCCAGCTGCCCCACAAGAGCGCCAGCATGAGCGCCAGGATGAGCAGCACCGACAGCAGTTCCGCCGCCCACAATGCCCGCCCCCTCAGACGCCCGATCAGGATGTCCATGCGGATATGCCCGCCCTCGCGCTGCACGAAAGAGACGCCGAGGATGGCGATGACGGGCATCAGGAGTTCGATATAGTCGACATAGCCCGAAAGCGGCGCGTCGAAGAACTTGCGCCCGCCCACCGAGCGCACGGCGAGAAACATCAGCGAGAACGCCGCCAGCCCGCTCAGCAGCGCAAAGAACCGCTCCAGCCGCGACAGCCCGGTGTCGAGACGGCTGAGCAGGCTGCCGTCCTGCAAGACGGTGGAGACACCTGCCATCGCTCCCTCCCTCGTTCCGGTGTATCCGGAATCGATGCGGCCGCCCGCGCGCATGGCGTCGGACGGCCCCGTTTCATGGCGTCACTGGGAGGCGCGCGTCTTTTCCAGCGTCGACATCACCAGATCGTAAAGCTCCTGACCCGGCAGACCCTGCGCCTCGATCTCGGCAATCCACTGCGCGCGGATCGGATCGGCGGCCTTGGCGCGGAAGGCGGCGAGTTCCTCGTCGGAGATGACGACCTTCTCGACGCCCTTTTCGGCAAGCACGCTGTCCCAGCGCTCCAACAGCTTGCCGTAATTGGCCAGGTAGTGGTCGATCGCCTCGGGCACCGAACTGTCGAGCGCCTCGCGCTCGGCGTCCGACAGCGCCTCGTAGGCGTCGATATTGACCACCACCGGGCAGTTCACCGTGCCGGGGTTGAGGTTCGCCGTCCACCAGTCGGCCTGGTTGATGGTGCCGAAGCTCAGATGCGCGTGCTGGGCAAACGAGACCGCGTCGACCACGCCCGATTCCATCGCCTGATAGGCTTCGGTCGCGGTCACCGAGGTGGGGACCGCGCCCACCGCCTCGAACGCCTCGCCGATGCCGCCGGTGGCGCGCACGCGCATGCCGTCGAACTTGGCCAGGGTGTCGCGCGGCTCGCCGGTGCCGACGATGTTGTATTGCGGCATCGGCGAGGTCATCACCAGCCGCGCGTTCCACTGCGCCATCTCCTCCTGAACCGCCGCATGGCCATAGACGGCATGGCTGACGGCGACCTCTTCCCTGAGGTTGTCGACACCGAGGAAGGGCAGTTCCAGCACCGTGATCAGCCGGTTCTTGTCGGGGTGGTAGCCGGCGCAGAACTGCGCCATCTCGATCGCGCCGATGGAGATGTTGTCGAGGTTCTCGCGCGGCTTCGACAGCCCGCCGTAGCTGAGGTTCATGGTGAACTCGCCGCCGGTCTTTTCCGCCACCAGTTCGGCCAGTTTCTCGACGTGCTCGGTAAAGGCGCGCCGCTTGCCCCAGACCGAGACGTTCCATTCGGTGGCCATCGCCTCGGCTGCGAAGACGAGGCCGAGGGCGGTGCCGAGTGTCAGTCCGAATACTCTGCGCATGTTTTTCCTCCCGTTTTTGCTTTTGATACGGGTCAGCATAAACGGCAGACGCGGCTTGCCAACCTGAAAAAGTCCGGGGGCGGGCGGGGCCCGTGCCGCGCGTCACGTTATACCAACGGCCGCAAAGACTGACTCCTTGTGCGACGGAGACATGCGTCCGCCCCGGCCTCCGAGCCGGGGCCTCTCAAGTCCAGAGGTCCCGGGTCAAGCCCGGGACGGGTGTTTTGGACCCCGGGCGTAACATGCCCCGGCGCGCGTCGATCCGGTGCCGGAGGCCCCGTCGGGCCTATTCGGCGGCGTCGCGGCGCGGCAGCACCCAGCCGGGGCGCGGGAAATGGCAGGTATAGCCGCCGGGAAAGCGTTGCAGGTAATCCTGGTGCTCGGGCTCGGCCTCCCAGAAATCGCCCGCCGGCGCGACCTCTGTCACCACTTTTCCGGGCCAGAGCCCCGAGGCATCGACATCGGCGATGGTCTCTTCGGCGATGCGCCGCTGGGCGTCGTTGCACCAGTAGATCGCGGATCGGTAGGACATGCCGACATCATTGCCCTGGCGGTTGGGCGTGGTGGGGTCGTGGATCTGGAAAAAGACCTCCAGCAGCTGGCGATAGCCGATCCGGCCGGGGTCAAAGACCACCTCTATCGCCTCGGCATGGGTGCCGTGGTCGCGGTAGGTGGCGTTCTTCACATCGCCGCCGCTATAGCCCACCCGGGTACGGATGACGCCGGGCAGCCTGCGGATCAGGTCCTGCATGCCCCAGAAACAGCCCCCCGCCAGAACCGCGCGTTCCTCAGCCATCGTTTTCCTCCAGCCATCCCAGATAGTCACCATAGCCCTGCGCCGCCATGTCGTCACGGTGGACAAAGCGCAGTGCCGCGGAATTGATGCAGTAGCGCAGCCCGCCGCGGTCGCGCGGGCCGTCGGGAAAGACATGGCCGAGATGGCTGTCGGCATGGGCCGAACGCACCTCGGTGCGCACCATGCCGAGCGATTCGTCGCGGTGTTCGGTAACGTTGGCAGAGGCCACCGGCCGGGTGAAGCTGGGCCAGCCGCAGCCCGCGTCGAACTTGTCGCTCGAGGCAAAGAGCGGCTCGCCCGAGACCACGTCGACATAGATGCCGGGCTCGTTGTGGGCGTCGTATTCGCCGCTGAAGGGGCGCTCGGTACCACCCTCCTGGGTGACGCGGTACTGCTCGGGCGTAAGCCGCGCCACCGCCTCGTCGGAGCGTCGGTATGCCATCCGTATTCTCCCTTGCCGTCGTTTTCCCCTGCGGCAGAAAGATGGTGCGGCGCGCGCGAAATGCAACCGCGCCCTTGCGCCAGGACAGGGATGATCGGGCCGCATCGCCGGGGCCAGCATGGCCCGGGACGGACTTGTCCCCACCCCCCGCCCGAAACCACGCTCAAGGCGGCCGAAACACCCCTGCCCGGCCACCCCCGCCTTGCCGGGTTTGACTCGCATGGTTGTATTCATGTCATGACCTTGTCGCATTGCGTGCAATGGTGACATATCCATGCGGGAGCTCGGATCGCGCTGCAATGCCGCGATATCTTTCACACTTCCCGGGCGAGCCGGACAATGCGAAACGATGCCCCCGGATGTCGCAAGGCTATTGTGCGCCGGATTTTACGTCAATATATTGTCTCAAAAGGAGACCATCATGCCGCTCGATCCCGATACCCGAGACCAACTGATTGAAACCATTTCCCGATTTGTCGACGAGCGCCTGATCCCGCGCGAGAGCGAAGTCGCGGACAGCGACTCGATGCCCGGAGATGTCGTGCACGAGATGCGCGAGATGGGGCTTTTCGGCCTCTCCATCCCCGAGGAGTACGGCGGCCGGGCCTGTCGACCGAGGAAGAGGTGCTGGTGATGCTGGAAATCAGCCGCGCCGCGCCGGCGTTTCGATCCTACTTTGCGACGAATGTGGGCATCGGCAGCCAGGGCATCGCGATCGACGGGACGCCCGCACAAAGGGAAAAGTACCTGCCGCGGCTTGCATCGGGCGAATTGATCGGCTCTTTCGCGCTGACCGAACCAGATGTCGGATCTGACGCCAGCAATGTGAAGACGACCGCCCGGCGCGAGGGCGACGTCTATGTCCTGAACGGCACCAAGCGCTATATCACCAATGCCCCGCACGCGGGTCTCTTTACCGTCATGGCGCGCACGGATCCCGACACGACAGGCGCGCGCGGCGTATCGGCCTTTGCGGTCGAGGCGGGACTGCCGGGCCTGTCACTGGGCAAGCCCGAGCGCAAGATGGGACAGCAGGGCGCCCATGTCTGCGACGTGGTGTTCGACAATTGCCCGGTGCCTGCCGACGCCCTGATCGGCGGGCGCGAGGGGCTGGGATTCAAGACCGCGATGAAGGTGCTCGACAAGGGACGCCTCAGTATCGCGGCGGCCTGCACCGGTCTCGCGACACGTATCCTGGGCGATATGGTCGCCTATGCGGTCGAGCGAAAGCAGTTTGGCCAGGCCATCGCCGAGTTCCAGCTCCTGCAGGGGATGTTCGCCGACAGCAAGGCCGATATCGAGGCGGCCCGTGCCCTGGTCGTGGATGCCGCCCGGCGCCGGGATGCCGGCGAAAACGTCTCGATGGCGGCCGCCTGCGCCAAAATGTTCGCCTCGGAAATGGTCGGCCGCGTCGCCGACCGCAATGTGCAGGTGCATGGCGGGGCGGGCTACATCAGGGACTATCGGGCGGAACAGCTTTTCCGGGACGCCCGGCTCTACCGGATCTACGAGGGCACAACCCAGATTCAGCAAACGATCATTGCAAAGCAGCTTGTGTCGGAAGCTCGCGAAAAGCTGGGGCTCTGACAGGACGCTGTGCCGAAGCAGGTCAACCGTTCTGCGGTTCGTCCAGATCCCGCATGTTGGCGCGCAGCAGGTCGAGATAGTGCAGGGCGTGGATCAGATCGCTGTTGGACAGGTCCCTCATCGCGCCATCGTAGAATGACGTGATGTCGCCCTGCATTTCCTGCCAGCGCTTCCACCCGGCGGGCGTCAGGTGGATCAGGCGCGAGCGGCTGTCCTTCTGACTGCGTACGCGCTTGATCAATCCCCGACTTTCCATCCTCGAAAGGACGCCGGTCAGGTTCTGCCGGCTGACCATGAGAAGCGATGCGAGTTGATGGACGGCGATGCCGTCCGCCCACCGTTCGCGCACGAGCGCGCCGAGGACGGCCCATTGCTGTGTGGTGACGTCGTGCGCCTCCAGCGCCTTGGTGCCCGTCTTGTTGAGCAGGTTCGCGCATTGGTACAGCCGAAACGCCGGGCGGTTTCTCAGTTGGGCCTGAAACGAGTCGTTTGTGTCAACACCTTGCCTCATATGGCCATCTATGCCCTTTGCGCGCCGATCGTCAAGCCGGGCAGAATTTCGACATGCGTTATATCAATATATTGACATATATTTCATGCATGCCGTAACGTGCCGAAAAATAACTACGAATCGCGCCGATCTGAAGGCACCATAACCGACTCAAAAGGTTATGAATTTTTCTGCCAAGGTCGGAGTTTGGAGGGACATGGCAAAGGACTTCAAAGGAAAAGTGGTTGTCGTAACTGGCGGAGGTGGCGGCATCGGCTCCGCGACCTGTTCGCGGTTTGCGGAAGCGGGCGGACGCGTCGTTGTCTGTGACATCGACGGCGACGCCGCGAAGGCGGTCGCGGACCGCATCACGGCAAATGGCGGCGAGGCCATGGCGGTTGCGGTCGACCTGACGGATTTCGACGCAACCGGCGCCGCGGTCGCCAAAATCGAGAACGAGTTCGGCCAGATCGGTGTTTTTGGTGAACAACGCCGGCTGGGATGTTTTCACGCCCTTTCTCAAGTCGGGCCCCGATTTCTGGTCGAAGATCATCGACATCAACCTACGTTCGGTCCTGAACATCACCCACCCGGTTCTGGCGCGGATGAGCGAACGCGGATCGGGCCGCGTCGTCTCGGTCGCCTCCGATGCCGGCCGCGTGGGCTCGAGCGGCGAAAGCGTCTACGCCGCCTGCAAGGCGGGCGTGATCGCGCTGTCCAAGACCCTGGCGCGCGAGCATGCGCGCGACGGGATCACGTTCAACTGCGTGTGCCCCGGCCTGACCGAGACCAACATGCTGGAAAACTTCATGGAGGCCGCGGGCGACAAGGAAAAGCTGCGCGAGGCCTTCCGCCGCGCCATTCCGATGGGCCGTATGGGCAAGCCTGACGACCTGCCGGGCGCGATCCTGTTCTTCGCTTCCGACGATGCCGCCTTTGTCACCGGTCAGGTGATCTCGGTATCCGGCGGCCTGACCTTTCATGGATGAGACAATGAGCTACGAAGATATTCTTTACGACGTCAAGAACGGTGCGGCGCACATCACCATCAACCGCCCCGACAAGTACAACTCCTTTCGCGGCAAGACCTGCGAGGAACTGATCGACGCCTTCAACCGTGCGGGCTGGGACAAGTCCGTCGGCGTGATCGTTCTTGCCGGCGCGGGGGAAAAGGCCTTTTGCACCGGCGGCGACCAGTCGGCCCATGAAGGGCAGTATGACGGGCGCGGCACCATCGGCCTGCCGATGGAGGATCTGCATTCCATCATCCGCGATGTCCCCAAGCCGGTGATCGCCAAGGTGCAGGGCTTCGCCATCGGCGGCGGCAACGTGCTGGCCACGATCTGCGACATGACCATCGCCGGCGAGCGCGCGCAGTTCGGTCAGGTCGGGCCCAAGGTCGGATCGGTCGATCCGGGTTACGGCACCGCCTTTCTGGCCCGGGTCGTGGGGGAAAAGAAGGCGCGCGAGATCTGGTACCTGTGCCGGCGCTATTCGGCGCAGGAGGCGCTCGAGATGGGCCTCGTGAACAAGGTCGTCCCGCACGAGGACCTCGACGCCGAGGTCGATCGCTGGTGCGCCGAGATCATGGAACGCTCGCCGACCGCACTCGCGCTCGCCAAGCGCAGCTTCAACATGGACACCGAGCATCAACGCGGCATTGCCGGGCTCGGGATGCTGGGGCTCTCGCTCTATTACGATACCGATGAAAGCAAGGAAGGCGGTATTGCTTTCAAGGAGAAGCGGAAGCCGGATTTCCGCAAATTTGCCCGTTAAGGGCGACCATCAAGCCAACAGGAGGAGGAACTAATGCTTGACAAGATAAAACTGGGAATGTCGGTCACGGCACTAACTGCCGCACTGGCCGGGGGGGCCCTGGCCGACGACGGCGTCGTCAAGATCGGCTACGTCACCGGCCTGAGCGGCGCCTGTTCGGGGATATCCGAAGACGGGCTGAACGGCTCCAAGGCGGCCGTCGAGGATCTGAACGCCGCCGGCGGCATTCTGGGACGCCAGGTCGAACTGATCATTCGCGACAGCAAGACCAAACCCGACGAGGGTGGCATGCAGGCGCGCGAACTGGTCGCTTCGGAAAAGGTCGACGTCCTGACCGGGGTCTGCTCGTCGGCGGTTCTGCTGGCGGTTACCGCGGTTGCCGACGAATCCGACACGCCGCACTACGCGATCATCGGCTCCACACAAAGGGCCAATGTCGAGGCCTTCCACCCGCATTACTGGCAGATCCAGCCGAATGCCGCGATGGAAGCCATCGCCGCGGCCGAATACGTCGCGAAGAAGCCTGACTGGAAGCGCATCACGCCGATGGGCTTTGACTACGAGTGGGGTCACACGTCGGTCGAGGCATTCTCGGAACGGCTCAAGAGCCTGCGGCCCGATGTCGAGATCGCCGACCCGATCTTCGTGAAACTGGGCGATTCCAACATGGGTTCGTACATCGCCCCGGCGCTGTCCAGCAAACCCGACGTGATCTATGCGGCGGTCTTCGGCGGCGGGCTGGTGAACCTGATCAAGCAGGGCAAGGGGTTCGGCCTGTTCGAGCGCTCCAACCTGCTGACGCTTCTGTCGCTCGACGCGATGCAGGCGGTCGGAGACGCCATGCCGGAAAGCGGCGTATACGGTGTTGCCCGCGCCCCGTTCTTTGCGCTCGAGCAAACCGACGAGCTGCAGGCCTTCATCAAGAAGTACACGGATACCTATGGCGAGTATCCCACGGACTGGTCGATCCACGGCTATGACGGCATCATGATCTACGCCGCTGCCGCCGAAGCGGCCGGAACGACCGATGCGGATGCGGTGATGGCGCAGATCTATGGCTCCAGCTTCGACGGGTTCCGCGGCCGGAACATGACCGTGAGGGCCTTCGACGGCCAGATGGACGCACCGAGCTATGTCGGCGAGATCAGCAAGGATCCGGCCTATCCCTTCCCGATCATGAAAAACGTCGAGGTCTTCCCCGGCGAGTCGCTGATGTGGAGCGAGGAACATATCCAGTCGCTGCGCGACGCTGCCAGGTAAGGAGCGACGCCCCGCCCGCTTTCTGGCGGCGCGGGGCGTCAACCGAACATGATCTGGGTCCAACTTGTAAACGGGCTGATGGAGGGCATGATGCTCTTCCTCATCGCCTCCGGTCTGACGCTGATCTTCGGCGTCTCGAGAATCGTGAACTTCGCCCACGGGTCGCTCTACATGCTGGGCGCGTTCTTTACCTATGCCCTGGTGCCGCTGATCGCGCCGGGAACCGTCGCGGGGTTTTTCGCCTCGGTGCTGCTGGCAGGGATCGGGGTCGCCGTGGTCGGGCTCATCTTCGAAATCGTCGCGTTGCGCCGGGTGTACGGAGCGGCTCATCTGATGCAGCTCATCATCACGGTCGCGCTGGTCCTGATCATTCGCGACATCGTCCGATCGATCTGGGGCCCGAACAGCCTGTCGGTTCCCATGCCCGACGCGCTCATGGGCGCGTTGATCATCGGCGAGAACTACTTTCCGATTTTCCCCTTCGTGATATTCGGCGCCGGTCTGGCGGTCCTGCTGATCATGGTCGTCGTCATCCGGTTCACCCGGGCGGGCATCCTGTTGCGCGCGGGCACCGACGATCGCGGCATGGCCGCCCTGCTGGGGGTGAACGAAAAGCTGATCTTCACCAGCGTGTTCGGGGCCGGTGCGCTTCTTGCCGGGATCGCGGGCGGGCTGGCCGCGCCTTATGGCGACGTCAACTACCTTCTCGACACCGCGGTCATCGTCACCGCGTTCATCGTGGTCGTCATCGGGGGCCTGGGCAACCTCTACGGGGCCTTCGCCGCGGCGATGCTGGTCGGCGTCGCCAAGGCGATGGGAATTCTCTACTTCCCGCGGCTGTCGATGGTCTTGATCTTTCTCGTCATGGCCGCCGTTCTTCTGGCCCGGTCTCTTGGCCGTCAGGGAGGGCCTTCGCGTTGAACCTCCTCCCGAAAATGACCCCGCTGAGGTGGACCCTCGCCGTAGCGATCATCGTCATCGTGGAACTGATCAACCGTCTCGCCGGCGTCGGCATGTCGATGATCCTGACCGAGATGCTAATCCTCGCGCTCTTCGCCTCGTCGCTCGGTCTCCTGATGAGCTACGGACAGATGGTCAGCTTCGGCCATGCCGCCTATTTCGGCCTTGGCGCCTACGGCTTCACGCTGGCGGCCGCGCGCTTTGGCCTGCCGGTCGAGATCGCCGTTTTCATCGGCCCGCTCGTCGCCGGGATCGGCGGGCTGTTCTTCGGGGCGCTCTGCGTGCGCCTGACCGAGATCTACTTTGCCATGCTGACGCTGGCCTGCGCCGAGATAACCTTTACCGTGCTGTTCCAGTGGTACGATTTCACCGGCGGGGATACCGGGATCACCGGTTTCATGGACCCGCGCTTCGGGCTGTCCGAGCAGAACTTCATGACGCTCGTGCTTGTCGTGCTGATCGCGTGTCTGTTGATCATGGCCTGGATCGTCAAATCGCCGCTCGGGCTGTCCATTCGCGTGGTCGGCCAGGATCGTTGGCGCGCCGCCGCCCTGGGCCTCGCGCCGCGCCGGGTACAGCTGACCGTGTTCGTCATCGCCTCGTTCTTTGCCGGCATCGCCGGGACGCTTTTCGCGGTGTTTCAGGGCAGTGCCTTCCCGGACTATGCCGGGCTCGGCTTTTACGCTGGATGCGCTGATCATGGTGGTCTGGGCGGGCTCAGCAGCTTCTGGGGCGGGGTCGTGGGCGCGGCGGTTCTGGTCCAGCTCGAACATCTCGTCACTTCGGTCACCTCGCACTGGGAACTCCTGCTCGGGCTGTCGGTGCTGGTGATGGTGCTGGTGGTGCCGCAAGGTTTGACATCGGTGGTCGGGCGCCTGTCCGACATGCTTGGACTGGGGAAGCGGAAATGAGCCACGATCCTCTTCTGAAAACCCGTGGAATCCGCAAGACATTCGGCCAGTTCGTTGCGCTCGACAATGTCGATTTCGACCTGCCGGCCGGGGAAAACACGCTCTGATCGGGCCGAACGGGGCGGGCAAGTCGACCTTCATTGCCTGCATCGCCGGTCAGTTGCCGGGCGTGGAGGGCGTCGTGACATTCAAGGGGGCCGACATCACCCGGGCGACCCCGGTCGATCTGGCCCGGCGGGGCATCGGCCGGACCTTCCAGATTTCGCGCGCGTTCCCGGACATGAGCGTGCTCGAAAACATGACCTCGGCCTTCGTCATCGCGAACGGCGCCTGGGCCAGCCTGAGGCGGTCCGTTCTGGCCGAGGCCGAGGACACCGCGGCGGCGATGCTCGACACCGTCGGTCTGGGCGACCGCGCCGGCACCCGGGTGTCCGACCTCAGCCTGGGCGACCGCAAGCGCCTTGAATTCGGCATGGTGCTGGCCAACGATCCCGACCTCCTGCTGCTCGACGAGCCGACCGCGGGCATGTCGATCAAGGAACGCCACCACCTGATGGATCTGGTCGCGGCGCGGATCGACGAGACCGGCAAGACACTTCTGTTCGTCGAGCACGACATCGACGTGGTTCTCAAGATCGCCACCCGCGTAACCGTCATGGTGCGCGGAGCCATTCTCGCCGCCGGTTCGCCGCAGGAAATCGCGGCCAACCAGGACGTCCAGGCCGTTTACCTGGGGGCACCACTGATGCTGAAACTGCAAGACGTTCATGCCGCTTACGACAAGGCCGAGGCGCTGCACGGGGTCGATCTGACCGTTTCGGCGGGAGAGGTGGTGTGCCTCATCGGACGCAACGGTGTCGGCAAGTCCTCGACGCTGAAATCCATCGTTCAGGACCAGATCACCGTGCGCAAGGGCACGGTCGAGTTCGAGGGCAAATCGCTGGCAGGTCTGCGTCCGCATGAGGTCATCCGGCTGGGGGTGGGATACGTGCCCGAGGACCGGCGCGTTTTCGCCTCGCTTTCGGTTCTGGAAAACCTGCGCGTGCCGCACCCGGTCAAGGACACGACACGGCGCAGGTGGTCGCTCGATCAGGTCTTCGGGCTGTTTCCGCAGCTCCATGACTATCGCCACCGGACGGCGGGTGTCCTGTCGGGCGGCGAACAGCAGATGCTTGCCATCGCCCGGTCCCTGCTGACCCAGCCCAAGCTTCTGCTGCTGGACGAACCGCACGAGGGTCTCGCGCCCAAGGTGGCCGAAGAGGTGGTCGACGCGATCATCGCCCTGAAGGAAGAGGGCGTGTCGATGATGATCTCCGAACAGGCGCTGCACACGATTCGGCGCTGTGCCGACCGGGTCTATGTGGTCGATCGCGGAATGATCGCCCGGAATGGAACCGTCGACGAGTTCTATGCCAAGCCCGAGATCACCGAAAAGTACCTGATGGTTCAGTGAGCGGACCGGAAAAATGACAAGAACCGTATTTGACACCGAAGAACTGGATGCAATCCGGGACCTGGCCCGCAAATTCGCGCGGGACCGTGTCGCATCCGGCTATCAGGCCCGGGAAGGCGCCGGACAAATGGACATGGCGCTGGTCCGCGAGATGGGCGACCTCGGGCTGATCGCGCCGGAACTGCCCGAGGTGGTCGGCGGCATGGGGGCGGACTTTCTCTGTTCCGGCGTCATCATCGAGGAGATCGCAAAGGCCGACTTCACTTTTGCCTATGTGTCGCTTCTGGCATCGCTGAACGGGCAGATCCTGCACAGGTTCGCGCGGCCCGAGGTGGCGGGCGACTGGCTGCCCGGGCTGACCGCGGGCGAACATCTGCTGGCCATTGCCCTGACCGAGCCCAGAGGCGGATCGGATGCCGCCAATCTCGGCCTGCGGATGGAGCGCGACGGCGACTGCTATGTGATCAATGGCGAAAAAACCTCGATCTCGGCCAATCAGTGCGCGAAAGGCGTGGTCACCTTCGCCCGCACCGGCAAGCCCGGAGAAGGCGGAGCCCACGGGATTTCCGCCATTCTGGTGCCGCTCGATCTGCCCGGCATCACCACGTCGAAATTCTCCAACATGGGTCAGAACCAGATCGGCCACGGCTCCATCTGGTTCGACAACGTGCGCGTCCCGGCGAATTACCTGCTTGGCGAGGAAGGCAAGGGGTTCGTGCAGGTCATGCAGGGGTTCGACTTTTCGCGCTCCCTGATCGGACTGCAATGCCTCGGGGCCGCCCGGCAGAGCCTCGATGAAACCTGGGCCTATGTCGGCGAACGCCGCGCCTTTGGCAAACCGCTCGCCGCGTTTCAGGGGGTCACCCACCAGCTTGCCGATTTCGACACCAGGGTCGAGGCGGCACGACTGCTGTCGATGAACGCGCTCTGGCTCAAGGATCAGGGCCTGCCGCACACCGCCGAGGCCGCAATGACCAAGTGGTGGCCGCCGCTGCTGGCCTATGAGACCATCCATGCCTGCCTGCTGATCCACGGCCATGCCGGCTATGCCAGCGACCTGCCGTTCCAGCAGCGTCTTCGCGACGTGCTGGGCTTGCAGATCGGCGACGGAACGGCGCACATCATGAAGAACATCATCGCCCGCGAACGGGCCGGCAAGGATGCCGTTCGCGGATGATGCCGCACGAGAGCGAAGGAGAAAGTACTCTATGGAATTCAATGCCATTCTGATCGAGCCCCGGCGCGCCGAGATGGAGGCCAAGGGCTTTTGGCTGAACAGGACGGCCGAAGACTACCTCGACGAAAGGCTTGCGCGGTCTCCCGATGCCCTGGCGATGACTGCAATCACCGCCGCCACCGGCGACCGGCGCGACCTCACCGGGCGGAACTCGACCTGCTGGGCGACCGCGCGGCCATCGGGTTGCGAAAGCTCGGGGTCGGCCGGAACGATGTCGTCGCCTGCCAGTTGCCCAATAGCTGGCAATTCGTGGCGCTTTATCTGGGCTGCTCGCGCGTCGGCGCCGTGTTCAATCCGGTGATGCACATCTTCCGCCAGCGCGAGTTGTCCTTCATCCTGGCGCATGGCGAGGCCAAGGTCTTTGTCGCACCCAAGGTCTTCAACAAGTTCGACCACGAGGAAATGGCCGAAGGCCTGAAACCCGGCCTGCCGCATCTCGAACAGGTCGTCATCCTGGGCGGCAAGGGGGCGAACAACTTCGAGGCGCTTCTTTGCAATCCCGATTTCGACGCCGAGCGTGCCAGCATCTCGCGCGACGACCGCCTCGGGCCCAATGACGTGATGCAACTGGTCTACACCTCCGGCACGACGGGCGAGCCGAAAGGGGGTCATGCACACGCCGAACACCCTGTTTTCCAACCTCGCGCCCTTTGCGGAGCGCCTGAAGATCACCGCAAACGACGTGATCATGATGGCCTCGCCGATGGCACATCAGACCGGGTTCATGTACGGGCTTCTCCTTCCGCTGATGCTCGGTGCGCGTTCCGTCCTCATGGACAGCTGGAACAAGACGCTGGCCGCCAAACTCGTGGAATCGGAAGGCGTGACCTGGACAATGGCCTCGACCCCGTTCCTGATGGACCTCACCAGCGCCGTCGAGGAAGAGGGAACCGACTCCTCGACCTTGCGCATCTTCCTTTGCGCCGGCACGGTGATTCCCGGCCCGGTCGTCGAGAGGGCGCAAAAGGTTCTCGGGGCACGGGTGATCTCGGCCTGGGGCATGAGCGAAAACGGCGCGGTCACCACGGTGCGTCTCGAGGATCCGGACGACATGTCCGCGAAATCCGACGGGATACCGCTTCCCGGGGTCGAACTGCAGATACGGGACGCCGATGGAGCCCCCGTGAGCACCGGGACCGAGGGCGACATTTATCTTCGCGCCTGCTCAAACTTTGGCGGCTATCTCAAGCGCCCCGATCTCAACGGGATGGACGAGGACGGCTGGTTCGAAACCGGCGACCGGGGCCGCGTGGACGAGAACGGGTTCCTGCGGGTATGCGGCCGCTCCAAGGACATCATCATCCGCGGCGCCGAGAACATCCCCGTGATCGAGGTCGAGGCGGAAATCTACAAACATCCCGCCGTCGCCATGGTGGCGGTGGTGGGCTACCCCGATGAACGTCTGGGCGAGCGGGCTTGTGCGGTCATCACGCCGAAACCGGGGCAGACGCTCACACTCGAAGAAATCCAGGCCTTTCTGAAGGACCGCGGAGTGACCAAGCAATACTGGCCGGAACGGCTGGAACTGAGGGACACCCTGCCGATGACCGCTTCCGGCAAGATCCAGAAATTCGCGTTGCGCGAGGAGTTGCGCGGCGGGGAGGAAAAGGCATGAGCTTCGCGAAGCGTATCGCCGCCGTCAGCGGCGCGGGCGGGCCGATGGGACGTGCGGTCATCGACCGGCTGGTGGCCGGCGGCATCGCCGGGCTGGCCCTTACCGATATCTCGGCGCGCCGGCTCGAAGAAACCCGAAAGGCGCTGCCCCCGGGGCTGCCGGTGACCACGCTGCGCGCCGATGTGACGGTCGGCGACGAGGCGGGCGCCTTTGGCCGCGCCGCGCTGCAAGCACATGGCGGCGTCGACATCCTGGTCAATGTCGTCGGTGGCATTCGGTCGAACAGCCTCTACACGCCGGCACTGGAAATCCCGGCCGATCAGTGGCGCAGCACGTTCGATCTCAACATCCTCGGCACGATGTTCCTGACCCGCGCATTCGCGCCCGGAATGATCGAACGTCGCTGGGGCCGGGTCGTCAACTTCGCGTCGATCGTGTTCGGCGGCGAGCCGGGGCAGGCCGATTACGCCGCCGCCAAGGCCGCGGTGGCGTCGCTCAGCCGGACGCTCGCGCAGGAACTGGCCCCGCATGTGACGGTGAACTGTGTCGCGCCCGGCCTGACACGCACGTCCGTGACGGAAAACATGCCCGACGCCGAACGCGACCGGGTTATCGGGGCAACTGGAACCGCCGCATGGCCGAACCGTCGGAAACCGCCGATGCGGTCGCCTATTTCCTGACCGATGCCGCGCGCTTCGTGACCGGCGAGATGCTGTCGGTTTCGGGCGGAATCCGGCCTCATCTCTAGAGCAAGACGACTCCCGATTGAACCACCAGCCTTGAGGCGAGGATCGCGCCCGGCACCGAGGGTGGGCGGGTCGCGCCTGCCCGGGGGCGGGGTCGGGCGCGATCCGGGCTGACGCCCCGGAAGAGAAGAGGGCGGTACTGATTCAGACAGAACTCATCCTGCTCTGGAGTGCGCACGAAATCAACGCGTTGGAGCATGGCGCGCGAAGGCGGATGAACGCGCCTCGCGCCCGGGCGGTGACGGGTCTTTGCGGCACCGGGGCGGCCCGGATACAAGGTGTCGCAAGGCAGCGGGGTCTGTCGCTC
>JAOSKR010000003.1 GCA_027493545.1 Roseovarius sp.
TCATGAGGGCAGGGTACTTCGTTCCGCTTTTGTTCTCAAGCGGGATGTGGCAGACCCGCCGCCTGCCGCACCCTTCCCGCGCCCTCAGCGCGGGGTCAGCCTTTCCAGTGCGGTGCCGTTTTCCCAGGTGCCGTGCAGCTCGCGCCCCATCAGCACGTAGACGACCGGAGACGAACTGCCCCAGTCGACGGTGACGACGCGCCCCTCGATCTGTCCGCGCCCGCTGTACAGCTGGCCGGCAACGTTCCAATGGACCTCGACGGCGCTGTCCTGCTGGGAAATGCGCACCTCGCCCCGATAGACCGAGCCGTCGGGGTTCATCCCCCGCGCATCATAGTTGCCGGCGATGAAATAGACCGGCGCCTCCTGCGCCGCAGGCATGGCGGCCGGTACGGCGAGCGTGGCCATCGCGGCCAGCGCCCCGGTGACGATCAGGCGGCGGACGGGCATGGCGCGTCTCCCTTTTCGCCCGAGCCTAGCGCGGCGCGCGTGGTCTGGCAATCGCGTCATGATCGGGTGTTCCGGCCCAGAGCGCGCGGACATGGCCGGGCAGGGCACGGGCGGTGACATGGGCCTCGCGCACCAGATGGTCGAAATGCCGGCTCAGCGCCTGCACCCGCTCGGTATCGCGAAAGACCATGTAGTTCTGCCCGATATAGAGCGCCGCCAGGAGCGGGCCAAAGACCGTCAGCGGCGCCGAATAGAGCCGCCGCGCGTCGAAGAGATAGATCCGCAGCCGGGGATAGAGCTGTTCACAGA
The DNA here is from genome assembly GCA_027493545.1 of Roseovarius sp. Lineage (GTDB taxonomy): Bacteria > Pseudomonadota > Alphaproteobacteria > Rhodobacterales > Rhodobacteraceae > Roseovarius. The sequence goes on from JAOSKR010000003.1 coordinate 760, forward strand.
CCTCGAGCAGGAACGCCACCTGTTCGGCGCGCACCGCGTAGGGCAGGCCGGTATAATAGCCCTCGCCGTGCATGAAGGCGTGCAGCTCGTAGAGCGGCAGGGCGATCTCGTAATCCGATTGCGCCCGCCGCATCCACGCCAGCCGGTCCTCGGACGCGCCGATCGCCTGGTCGATGCTGCGGCCCAGATGCGGGGCGTATTCCCATTCCAGCACCGCCCGGGTCTTGAACATGTCGGGCAGCCCGGCGGGGACGTGGCGGATCTTGTAGCCCGCGGCCTCGCGGTGCCAGCGGAAGATCTGCTCGTCGACCAGCGCGCGCGGCGCCTCGGTCAGCGACAGGCTGCTGGCGAGGATGTCGGCGGCGGTCTCGGGCCGGTCGGTGAGACCCGAGGAGCCAGTCGGCCGACACCCCGAGCGCGGCGGCGCATTCGCCCACCACCTGCGCGTTGGGCAGCCGCGCGCCGGTGCCCTTGATCAGTTGCGAAACGGTCGAGCGGTCGACGCCGACGGCGCGGGCCAGCGCGCTCTGGCTGGTGCCACGGACCTGCATCGCCTCGCCAAGACGGGTGCGAAACAGGGAGGCGCGAACCCGTTTGTCTGTTTTACGTCTCATACGTTGATAAATATCAACATTGCAGAGGAATGTTAACCATTTTCGGAATTCCCCGGCAGCGCCGTCCGGCCTATCGGTTGGGTGATCCGAAAATCGACGAGGTAACGAATGGAGACGCGAGCGCGCACGCTTGTGAAGGCCCTGCTGTGGAACGCGATCGGCCTTGCGGTGATGAGCCTGGTTGGCCTGGCGCTGACCGGTTCGGCCGCCGTGGGCGGGGTCATGGCCGCGATCAACACCGCGATCGGGCTGATTTCCTACGTTGTCTATGAACGTGTCTGGTCGCGCATCCGCTGGGGGCGCCGCCATGTCTGAGCGCCGCGCGCTGGCGCGCGCCGAATGGCCCACCCCTGGCGATGCTCGTGGTCTGCTACGGGCTCTGGGTGCTGGCCACGCTCTGGGCGGCGGCGCTCTGGCTGCCTTTGGGTATCGGGTTGGCGATGCTCGCGATCGCGCTGCATTCCTCGCTCACCCACGAGGTGCTGCACGGCCACCCCTTCCGCGACGCGCGGCTCAACGAGGCGCTGGTTTTCCCGGGCCTCGGGCTCTTCGTGCCCTATCGGCGCTTTCGCGACCTGCATCTGGCGCATCACGTCGATGCGGTACTGACCGACCCCTACGACGATCCGGAATCGAACTACATGGATCCGGCGGTCTGGGCCCGGTTGCCGCGCTGGGGCCGGGCGGTGCTGCGGGCAAACAACACGCTGGCGGGGCGCATGGCGCTGGGTCCGGCCATCGGTATCTGGTGCCTGTTGCGCGACGACATGCGCGCGATCCGCGCCGGCGACCGCGACGTGCGCCGCGCCTGGGCGCTGCATGTTGCCGGAACGGTGCCGGTTCTGGCCTGGGTGGTCCTGTCGCCGATGCCGCTCTGGGCCTGGTTCGTCGCGGCCTATGCGGGCATGTCGATCCTCAAGATCCGCACCTTTCTCGAGCATCGCGCCCATGAGCGTGCCAGCGGCCGCACCGTGGTGATCGAGGATCGCGGGCCGCTGGCGCTGATCTTTCTCAACAACAACCTGCACGTGGTCCACCACATGCACCCAAAGGCGCCGTGGTACCGGCTGCCACGCATGTTCGCGGAAAACCGCGACAGATACCTGCACCGCAACGGCGGCTACTATTACCGTTCCTACTCGGAGGTCTTCGCCCGCCATTTCCTGCGCGCCAAGGACCCGGTGCCGCACCCGCTCAGGCAGCGCGGCGACCCGCGCCGCGATCCGGCGCGATAGTTCGGCGCCGAGGGTGCTGGTCAAGCCGGCCCAAGCCGGGCATAGGCATCGGCCATGGAGCCTTGGGTTGCCCTTTCGATCATGGCGGCGGCGTTTCAGACGCTGCGCTTCATGCTGCAGAAATCGCTCAGCATGGGGGGCGCTGTCGGCCGGGGGCGCGACCTTTGCGCGGTTTGCCTATTCGGCACCGCTCGCCCGGGCGCTGGGGCTGGGCTATCTCGCCTGGCAGGGACAGGCGCTGGCGCCCTTCACCGTTCGGTTCTGGGCCTTCGCGCTGACCGGCGGGCTGGCCCAGATCCTCGCCACCTGGTGCGTCGTCCTGCTCTTCGCTCGGCGCAACTTCGCGGTCGGCATCACCTTCAAGAAAACCGAGGTCATCCAGACCGCGCTGGTGGGGTTCCTGGTGCTGGGCGACCGGATCAGCCTGCCGGCGCTTGCGGCCATCCTGCTGGGCCTGTGGGGGGTCCTGGTGCTGTCGGACACGCCGGGCCTTTCGGGCGGGCGCCTGCGGCGGCTGTGGAACCGCGCGGCGGGGCTGGGGCTGGCGTCGGGGGCGCTCTTCGCGGTCTCGGCGGTGGCCTACCGCGGCGCCACGCTGGAGGTGGCGAGCGAGGACGCGTTCCTGCGCGCTGTCGTTTCGGTCTCGGCGGTCACGCTGGTGCAGACGCTGGGGCTCGGGCTGTGGCTGATGCGGACCGAGCCGGGGCAGCTGGCGCGGGTCTGGTTGGCGCGGGGGCGGGCGGTGTGGATGGGCGTGGCGAGCCTTGGCGGCTCGATCGGCTGGTTCACCGCCTTCACGCTCGAAAATGCGGCCTATGTCTTTGCCGTGGGCCAGATCGAAGTGATCTTTTCGCTCGTGGTCTCGGTACTGGTCTTTCACGAGCGGACCAGCGCGCGGGAACTGACCGGCATCGCGCTTCTGACGGCGAGCATCCTGGGGCTGGTGCTGTTGGGTTAGGGCGCGTCGCGTCTGATCGGTTGTCCAACCGCCCCGGGCGTGACCCGGGGCCTCGCCATCGCGAAAGGGGGTCCCGGCCCAAGGCCGGGACGGGTATTGGCTATGATCAGACGCGACGCGCTCCAGGGAGCCGCCTCAGTCGTTCATCTCGACGCCGTAGAGGCGCTGGTAGAGGCTGGCCTCGTCGTCGTTGCGGAAAAACGGCACCGAGGCGGGCGGCCCCGACTCGTGCAGGCGCGCGGCGATCTCGGCCAGAACCACCTCGGTGATGAACGGCAGATCGAGCGCGCGCGCCTCCGCCAGGGGCACCCATTGCAGGTGTGAAAGCTCGTCACAGGCAGCCGAGAAATCGTCGAGGTCGCTGTCGATCCGCCCGGCATCGACCAGAAAGAAGCGCGCATCGAACCGGCGCGTCCGCCCCGGCGGGGTGACCGCGCGAAAGATGAACTGCATCCCCTCGGCCGAGGGCAGGCGCCCCCGCCGAGGCAAAGCTCTGCCAGTCGGATGGCGGCCGGCCGGGCCAGGCGCCGGGGCACCCCTTCATCAGCCCGGTCTCCTCCCACAGTTCGCGGATCGCGGCCGCGGCCAGCGCATGGGCGATGCCGCGCGGGCTTTCCTCGGCCAGGCGGTCGCAGCAGGGTCGGGGCAGGGGAGTGGCAAGCGGCACCCGCGCGTCGGCCCGGTCCACGGCACCGCCGGGAAAGACGAACTTGCTGGGCAGGAACGCCGCCTTCGCGCCGCGCTGACCCATCAGCACCCGCGGCGTGCTTTCGCGGTCGCGCAACACCACCAGAGTGGCGGCGTCCCGGATGGCGGTCTTGTCGGTATCCATCTGCCCTTCCTCGCCGCGGTGCGCGCGGCTAGTCGTCCGAGCCGAAACCATGCATCAGCCGCGCCCACTGAAATCCCACGATCGCGCCCTTCAGCCTCGGCAGAAGATAGAGCGACAGGGTGACGCAGCCAATAGCGAATATGGTGAAGAGCACCAGCGGATCGGGGCGGAACGTGGTGAAGGATATCAGCAGGAGCGGCGCCATCAGGTGCCCGACGATCAGGATCGTCAGATAGGCCGGCCCGTCATCGGCGCGGTGATGGTTCAGCACCTCGCGGCAGACGGTGCAGCGATCGCGCACCTTGAGATAGCTGCACATCAGCGGTCCGGCGCCGCAGCTGGGGCATTTGCGGCGAAAACCGCGCCTGATGGCCGGCCAGAGCGCGCGCTCTGCCGTGGCGGTCGTGGTGTCGCCGATGATGTCGTCGGGCATAATGTCTCTCATGATCTCTCCAGATAGAGTTCGGCAATGCCGGGGTCAACGCAACGGGGCGGAATGTCCTTGCGGCGCGTTGTCGCAAAAGGTGCGGGAAAAATTCAGCTTATGCCAATAAAAATTTCCGTTTCCGGCGACGGAACGCCGGCGGTGGCCCGTAGAAGGGGCGTGACCGGGGTGGGAACGGCATTGCTTGCCGACCGGATTTCACCCCGCGGACCAGAACACGAAACCAGGAGATGCAGAGATGAAGAATACGGTTTTGACGGCCGCCCTCAGTGTCGCGATCCTTGCCGGGACAGGGGCGCAGGGCCTCGCCCAGGGCATGGGTGGTGGCATGAACAGCGGTATGGGAATGAGCATGGGCATGGGCATGGGTGACGATGGCATGCGCCCCAGTTTCCAGGACCTCGATGCTGATGGTGATGGCAAGCTCACCCGCGCCGAGATGGAAAACTACCGCAAGGCCCGTTTCGCCGCCATCGACAGCGATGGCGACGGCAAGCTCAGCCGCGCCGAACTGGATGCGCACATAGCCGCGCGTCAGGCCGTGATGCGCGAGCGGAAGCTCGATCGCATGATCGGCTGGCGCGACGCCGATGGCGACGGCAGCCTGAGCCCCGAGGAGATGCGCGACGACCGCGGCTTCCGGATGTTCTCGGGCATGGACGGCGACCGTGACGGCACCGTGTCCGCCGAGGAATTCGAGCGGATGGGCGCGCGTCATGAGCGCCGCCACGGCGGCAAGGGCGCGCAAATGGGCCGGCACGGCGGCGACCAGATGGGCCGGCACGGCGGCGATCAGAGGGCCAGCACCGCGGCGAACACCGGGGAATGAGAGGTGGCATGCACGGCGGCGGCATGCAAGGCGGCGGCATGTACGGCGGCGGCTGCGACTGAGCGCGTTCGCGCCCGAGGTTGCCAAGGGGGCGGGCGGCGGTCAGACTGACGGCTGCCCGCCCCCACCTGCGCCCAAGGACACCTGCCCGGACGATGACCATGCCGTTCGATGACGAGAGCGAGACCCCGGACGCGGCGCTGTTGACGCTTTACGCCAATGGCGATCCGTGGGCGGCGCGCGTGCTCACGGAACGGTTGGCGCCGCGGGTTCTGGCCCATGCGCAGCGGCTTCTGGGCAGTCGCGCCGAGGCCGAGGAGGTGACGCAGGACGCGATGCTGCGGCTCTGGCGTATCGCGCCGGACTGGCGGGTGGACGAGGCCGCGCCCCGGACCTGGCTTTACCGGGTGACTGCCAACCTCTGCACCGACCGGCTGCGGCGGCGGCGGTCGATCCCGCTCGACGCGGTTCCCGAACCGGCCGACGGCGCCGCCGGCCCGACCGCGCGCCTGCAGGATCGCGCCCGCGCCGAGGCATTGCAGGCGGCGCTCGGGCGGTTGCCCGAGCGGCAGCGCCAGGCGGTGGTGCTGCGCCATCTCGAGGAACTCGCCAACCCCGAAATCGCCGCGATCATGGGGGGTGAGCGTCGAGGCGGTGGAAAGCCTCGTTGCACGCGGCAAACGTGCGCTGACGGCGGATCTCTCCGTCCGGCGCCCCGAACTGGGATATATCGACGATGCACGATCATGACAGATCCGATCCGCTGAAGGCGCATTTCGAGGCGCTGAAGGCGCGGGTTGCCGAACCGGATGCGGCACTGCTGGCGCGCATCCTCGCGGATGCGGAGCACGAACAGGCCGTGCGCGCGGCGCCGGCGGCGCGGCGGCCCCGATCCGGCTGGCTGGCGGCGCCGGTCCGTGCGCTGGGCGGCTGGCCGGCGATGGCGGGGCTCGCCACCGCCGCGCTGGCCGGGGTCTGGATCGGCGCCGCCCCGCCCGAGGGTCTGGCGGCGGCGGCTCAGCGGATGCTGGATGCCAATGCGGCGGTGCTCGTGATCGACGTCGATCCCGACGCCGTCTTTATCCTGGCGGAAGGGCCCTTGTGATGGCTGGCGGGGCGGAAACCGGCACCGGCCGGGGGATGCGTATCGTGCTCGTCGTGTCGCTGGCGCTCAATCTGCTGGTGATCGGGGCGATCGGCGGGGCGATGCTCCTGGGGGGCGGGTGGCATCACCGCGGCCCGGCGCGGATGGAAGCGATGGGCGGCCCCCTGACCCGCGCGCTGGCTCCCGAGGACCGCCGCGCGCTGGCGCGTGAAATGCACGCCGCCCATCTCGGCCGCGACCGGTCGCGCGACCGGCTGCACGACGACTTCGCCGGCCTCGTCGCCGACCTGCGCGCGACGCCGTTCGACCCGCAGGCGGTTGCGGCGCGGCTCGAACGTATCCAGAGCCGTTTTCGGGAACGGATCGGTCTGAGCCGGGCGCTCCTGGTGGCGCGGCTGGAGGAGATGGACGATGCCGCGCGCGCCGCCTATGCCGACCGGCTCGAGGCCGAATTGCGCGGCCATCACCGGGGCGGCTCCGGGGTCAGGCGGCCGGACGACAGCAAAAGGTGACGGTGTCGCGCCCCCCTGATTTCGAGGCGTAGAGCGCGCGATCGGCCTCGGCCAGAAGTGCCTCGGCCTGTGCCGCGCCGGCGCCGGGATCGGGCCGGGCAAGCGTCACGCCGATGCTGACCGTGACCGCCACCGGATCGGCGCCGCCGGCCAGCGCGACCGGGGCCTCGCGGACGCGGCGGCAGATCCGCCCGGCCAGTGCGCGCGCCGCGTCGGGGGTGGTGTCGGGGACGACGATCACGAACTCCTCGCCTCCCAGCCGGGCGATCATCGCACCACTGGGCAAGTCCGCCCGCATCCGTGCCGAGACCTGCGCCAGAACGCGGTCGCCGGCGGCGTGGCCGAAGCCGTCATTGACCGCCTTGAAATGGTCGAGATCCGCCACCATCACCGCGCAAAGGCCGCCGCTCCGGTCCGGCTGCGCCAGAACGCGCCTGAGAAAGCTGAGCCCGTAGCGGCGGTTGTAAAGCCCCGTCAGCGGGTCGATGACGGCGGCCTGCAGCCCGCTTTCCAGCCGTCCGCGCAGCGCGTCGGCCCGGGTCTTGCGCTCGACCTGGGCCACGAGCCGCAGCGCCAGTTCGCGGTCGTCGACGGGCAAGTGCAGCACCTCGCTGGCGCCCATGTCCAGCAACTGCACGGCGAGATCGGCGGCCGCCGGTTCGAGCAGCGTCACAATCCGGGCATGACGGGTCGAGGGAGCGGCCTGCAACTCGGCCAGAAGGCCGGGCGCGGTGGCGCGGTTCGTCTCGCCCACCTCCAGCAGGACGGCATCGGCACCGAGGCGCAGCGCCGCCATCGCCCCCGGTCCGTCCTCGGCAAAGCTGCTGGTGATGTCCGGCATCATCGGTGCCGGGCGCTGGCGCAGGGCGTGCGCGCGCGCCGCGGATGCGGCGAGGACCGCCAGTTGTGCCGGGCGGCGGAACGCGGTCGGGTCCTCGGCGAAACCCAGCGCGTCGGCGGTGGCCGCCGGCAGGCCCAGATCGGCGTCAAGATGGCGCTGCCGCAGGAGCGCGCGCAGCCGGGCCAGCAGAAAGCGGGGCTCGACCGGCTTGGAGATGACGTCGCTGGCGCCTCCTGCCAGCGCGGCGATGCGCTGCCCGGTGGCGTCGCGCGGTGCGAGCACCACCACCAGCGGTGGCATGTGCGCGGGGCAGATGGCGTCGGCCAACGCCACCACCAGCGCGCCGACCTCCATGTCCGGCAATTCGCCGCCGAGCAGAAGCAGGTCGGGCCGCGCGCCCCGCGCCATGGCGACGGCTTCGGCCCCGGTGCCGGCCTGCACCACCTCGTAGAACGCCGCGCCAAGCCGTGCCTTCAGCACGATCCGGTTGGTCGCGAGCGCATCGGCGATGAGAATCTTTCCGGTCATCGGGGGGCGATCCTTCGGACTTGCTCTTGTCGGTACATCGACTATCCCTGTCAGAAGTTAAGAAAACCTTTCCGGGAATTAACTCCGATGAGCCTGTCACGGGACGCTGCCGAAGCGATCGCATTGAGATGCCTGGCCCGGCTGGCGGGCAACGACGATCTGTTGCCGGTCTTTCTGGGAGCCACGGGCGCGGGCGGGCTCGATCTGCGCGATCGCGCGCAGGAGCCCGAATTCCTTGGATCGGTGCTGGATTTCGTGCTGATGGACGATGCCTGGGTGATGGCCTTCTGTACCGCCGAGGGGCTGGAAAACACCACACCGATGGCAGCGCGCGCAGCACTTCCGGGTGGCGCCGCGATGCACTGGACCTGAGGCCGGCATGGTAAATACGCCGGTCAGAAAAATTGATGCGCTGCTTTTCGACAAGGACGGAACGCTGTTCGATTTCCAGGCCACCGGGGCGCCCGGGCGCAAAGCCTGATCCCGCGCCTGGCCGGTGACGATCCCGCCCGCCGTGCGCGTCTGGCGCGGGCGATCGCCTTTGATCCCGCGTCGGGCCGCTTTCGCGCCAGCAGCCCGATCGTCGCCCAGACCAGCCGCGAGGCTGCCATCTGCGTCGCCCGCGGTCTCGGCCGCGACGACATCGACGTGGTGGATGCGCTGATGACCGAACTGTCCACCAGCGCGCCGCTCGTCCCGCCGGTGCCGCTCGTTCCGCTGCTCGAGGGGGCTCAGGGCGCGCGGTCTGGTGCTGGGCCTGATGACCAACGACAGCGAGGCCGTCGCGCACGCACATTTGCGCGCGGCCGGCGTGGCCGAGCTTTTCGATTTCGTCGCGGGTTACGATTCGGGTTTCGGTGCCAAGCCCGACCCCGGCCCGCTGCTGGCCTTCGCGCGCACCCATCGGCTGACCCCTGCGCGCGTGGCGATGGTGGGTGACAGCGCCCACGACCTGATCGCCGGCCGTGCCGCGGGGATGCGGACGCTGGCGGTGCTCACCGGCGTCGCCGGGTCCGATGAACTGGCGCCCCTGGCCGATGCCGTGCTGGCCGATATCGGCGCCATCCCCGGCTGGCTGGAGGAGCCATGAGCCGGCATTCCCTTTTCGGCCTGACGCTGGCCGCGGCCGGCGCGCTTTTCCTGACCCCGGACGCGCTCTTCATGCGGCTCTCGCAGATGCCGGGTTTTCAGATGGTGGCCTGGCGGGGGCTGATCATGGGCACGGTGATGGTGCTGGCCTGGGTGCTGTTCAGCCGCGATCGAGGAGGCGACCTGAAACGGCTGCAAAGCGGCGCGGGGCTGACCGTCATCGTCTGCCAGGTCTTCAATTCGACCCTCTTCTGTCTCGGCATCGCCTCGGCGCCGGTGGCGATGGTGCTGATCGGGGTGGCGGCGGTGCCGGTCTTTTCGGCGCTGCTCAGCCGCGTGGGGCTGGGCGAGCCGACCAGCATGGCGACCTGGGCGGCGATGGCGGCGGTGATGGCCGGCATCGCCGTTGCGGTCTCCGACGGCACCGGAGCGGGGATGGAACTGGACCTGCGTGCGCTGACCGGCGCGGGGTTCGGGCTGGCGGTGGCGCTGGTGCTGGCGCTCAACTTCGTCACCCTGCGCGCCCGGCCGGGCTTGCCGATCCTGCTGGTGATCGGGCTCGGTGCCTGGGGGCGGGGCTGATCGGGCTGACAGTGACCGGGACCGGGGTGATGATGCAGGGCCGGCCCTGGCGATGGCGGTGACCGGCGGCGTGATCCTGCCGGTGTCGTTCTTCACCCTGTCGGTGGCTTCGCGCCATACCCCAGCGGCCAATGTCAGCCTGCTGATGTTGCTGGAGACGGTGCTGGGGCCGCTCTGGGTCTGGCTCGGCGTGGGCGAGCGGCCGACGCCCGGCATGCTCGCGGGCGGCGGCATCGTGGTGGTCAGCCTCGCGATCTATCTGTTCGTGACCGGCCGCGGCCTGCGTCCGAAACAGGCGCATGGATGATCCCCGAGCGACAGCCGACGTCGCAAATCGGCAAACACCGCCCCGGCCGGAATGATTGCATGACTGTCAGCACAGTCAGAGCATCAGGGGGCTGGGATGGGTCAGCAAACCATACGCAGACGGCGCGGCGGTGGCCGGGCCGGCAACACTGCCCGGCGCGGCACCGCGGCGATCGAGCAGATGCCGTGGAACCCGCCGCTGAACATCGACCCCCGGTCGAGCCGCTCGATGAGGACGGCATCATGGCGATCCATGACGGCGCCATGCGCATCCTCGAGGAGATCGGCATCACCTTCCTCAACGACGAGGCGGTGGCGATCCTGACGCGCTCGGGCGGCTGCGACATCGACGGCGCCAACGTGCGCATGGGCCGCGATTTCGTGATGGAGACCATCGCCCTGGCGCCCGAAAGCTGGACCATCACCCCGCGCAACCCCGACCGCCAGATCACCATGGGCGGGCGGCACCTGAATTTCGGCAATGTCTCGTCGCCTCCGGGATACTGGGACATGGGCCTTGGCCGCAAGGTCACCGGCAATCGCGAGATGTGCCGCAACCTGCTGAAACTCAGCCAGTATTTCAACTGCATCCACTTCGTCGGCGGCTATCCGGTCGAGCCGCAGGACATCCACCCCTCGGTGCGCCATCTCGACGTGGTCTACGACAAGCTGACGCTGACCGACAAGGTGGCGCACGCCTATGCGCTGGGCGCCGAGCGGGTCGAGGACGTGATGGAGATGGTGCGCATCGCCGCCGGTCTGAGCCCCGAGGCGTTCGAGGCGCGCCCGCACATGTTCACCAACATCAACTCGACCTCGCCCCTGAAGCACGACTACCCGATGCTCGACGGCTGGATGCGGCTGGCGCGGCGGGGGCAGGGGCTGGTGGTCACACCCTTCACGCTTGCCGGCGCGATGGCGCCGGTGACGATGGCCGGCGCGGTCGCTCAAAGCCTCGCCGAGGCGCTGAGCGCGGTGGTGCTGGCGCAACTGATCCGACCGGGCGCGCCCTGCGCCATCGGCACGTTTACCTCGAACGTGGACATGAAATCGGGCGCGCCGGCCTTTGGCACACCGGAATACATGCGCGCCACCCAGATGACGGGCCAGCTGGCGCGCCGCTACCGGCTGCCGCTGCGCGCCTCGGGCGTCTGCGCGGCCAATGTGCCCGACGCGCAGGCGATGTGGGAGACCTCCAACAGCCTGTGGTCGGCGGTGCAGGCGGGGGTACACATGGTCTATCACGCCGCCGGCTGGCTGGAGGGCGGGCTGATCGCCAGCCCCGAGAAATTCGTCATGGATTGCGAGGTACTGCAGCAGATCCAGCGCTACATGGACCCGGTGATCTGCGCCACCGGCCCCGACGAGATCGCCGTCGAGGCGGTGCGCGAGGTCGGCGATGCGGGCAATTTCTTTGGCATTCAGCACACCCAGGAGCGCTATACCACCGCCTTTTACCAGCCGTTCCTGAGCGACTGGAGAAATTTCGAGACATGGGAGGCCGCGGGCGGCGTGTGGACGGCCGCGCGCGCGCACCAGGTCTGGCGCGACATCCTGGCGGGCTTCGAGCCGCCGCCGATGGAGGCGGGGCGGCGCGAGGAACTGGCCGGTTTCGTCGAGCGCCGCAAGGCCGAGGGCGGCGCACCCACGGATTTCTGAGATGCCGCCGGCGCTTTTGCGCCGACCCGGGCGCAATGCCGACAATTGAGATTATTGAGCCTTTCTTAAGCCGTTGCTGCGACATTTGCGCCGGGGGCGTGGAGGCGTATCATGCACGGGCTGGTCAATCGGGCCATCGAAAGGTTCACGTGCGACACCTATGACGAAAAGTTCTGGTACGATGTCTGCGCTCGCGCGGGTCTGGGCGCCTGCGCGCTCGAGGCGATGCTGATCTTTGACAGCACCGTCACCGAAAGGGTGCTCGGCGCGCTGGCGCGGGAGCTGGGCAAGGACCGCGACGAGGTGCTCGAGGATATCGGCACTTTCCTGGTCTCGGCGCGGGCGTCGGGGGGCCTGCGGCGGCTGCTGCGCTTCAGCGGCACCGATTTCGTCGATTTCCTGCACTCGCTCGACGACCTGCCGGCGCGGGCGCGGCTTGCCGTGCCCGACCTGATGCTGCCGCAACTCGAACTGCACGAACATGCCGCGCATTGCTACAGCCTTTCCGTGCGTGCCGCCGACGGCGGCCATGACCGCTATGGCCATGTGATGCTGGGGCTCCTGCGTGCCATGGCTGACGATTATGGCACCCTTGCCATGCTCGAGCACAAGGGTGCGCGCGGCACCGAGGAGGTCATCGGCATCACCCTGCTCGAGGCCGCCTTCGCCGAAGGCCGGGCGTTCGATCTCGGGGCTGGTGCCAGATGAGCGGCGGCGCACATCCCGATCCCGCTGCCCTGGCGCAGGTGCTCGATACGCTCTGCCCGATGCATCTGCTGCTCGATGCGACCGGGCATATCCATCACGCCGGTCCCGCGCTCGGCAAGATCAGGCCCGGTCGCGCGCTCGCCGGGCTGCGGCTGCTGGAGGTGATGGAGCTGCGCCGCCCCCGGGCCGACGGCCAGATGGCGGCGCTCCTGGCGCTCGCCGGGCAAAAGCTGCATTTCGCCCTGCGCGATGCGCCCCGGACCGAACTCAAGGGCGTGCTGGTGCCGCTGGCAGATGCCTTCGGCCTGCCCGGGGGCGCGGTGCTGAACCTCTCCTTCGGCATCTCGATCGTCGATGCGGTGCGCGATTACGCGCTGACCGGCGACGATTTCGCCGCCACCGATCTGGCGGTCGAACTGCTCTATCTGGTCGAGGCGAAATCGGCCGCGATGGAGGAGCTGCGCCGCCTCAACCTGCGGCTCGACGGGGCGCGGGTCGAGGCCGAGCAGGCGGCCTTCACCGACAAGCTGACCGGGCTGAGAAACCGCCGCGCGCTCGAGCCGGTCCTTGAAGGGGTGGCGCGCGCGGGCCAGCCCTTTGCGCTGTTGCATCTCGATCTCGACCGTTTCAAGGCGGTGAATGACAGCCACGGCCATGCCGCCGGCGACCGGGTGCTGCAGGCGGTGGCCGAGCGGCTGATCGCCGGCACCCGCGACCGCGACGTCCAGATCCGTGTCGGGGGCGACGAGTTCGTGCTGGTGCTGCCGCGCGCCGGCGGGCGCGAGGCGGTCGCGAACCTTGCCCGGCGCCTTGTCGCCGCGATCGAGTTGCCGGTGACGCATGAGGGGCAGGAACTGCGGGTCTCCGCCAGCTTCGGCGCGTGTCTCAGTGACGATTACGATCCGGTCGATACCGGCCGGATGATGCGGGACGCCGACACCGCGCTTTACGCGGCCAAGGCGGCGGGGCGGGGGCGTTGCGTATTCTACAGCCCCGACCTCGGTGACATGGGGCCGGGCCCCCCGGCCTGAGCGGTGCTATTCTCCGGGCCGCTTGAGCGCGAATTTCTCGCGCACCACGGTGTAGTCGCGATAGCCCATCCGCGCCAGCGGGTTGAAGCGCAGGACGTCGAACATGCCGTCGTGCAGGCAGTCGTCGCGCAGGTGGATGCCGGTAACCTCGCCGAAGACGGTGAAATTCGCCTCGCCCGGCAACTTGACGATCTGTGTCAGCCGGCATTCCAGCGACGCCGGCGCGCCGGCCACGCGCGAGCAGGCGATGGTCTCGCACTCCGCGCGCGTGATGCCGGCCAGCTCGAACTCGTCGATTTCGCGGCCCCAGGCGCCGGAGGAACGGTTCATCGCCTCGCGCATGGCGTATTCGACGATGTTGACGCAAAAGACGCCGCTGTCGCGGATATTGGCAACGCTGTCCTTGGTGCCGTCGCGGTCGGGCTTGGCCGAGGTCGAGGCGAACATCACCTGCGGCGGCACATAGGCCACGGCGTTGAAGAACGAATAGGGCGCGAGGTTTTCCGACCCGTCCGCCGCGCGGGTGGCGATCCAGCCGATCGGGCGGGGGCTGATGATGGCGTTGAACGGGTTGTGGGGCAGCCCGTGCCCGTCTTGCGGTCGGTAGAACATCGCAGGCTCCGGCGGATTGCGGGTTTGTGCCTGTCCTAACGCCGTGCTAGGCGCATGGCCAGCCGATTTCTGACAGGAATTCCGCGTGTTCGAGCTGAAACCCGAGACGAGCGAGGATTGGTGGGAGGTCGAGGCGCTTTACGACCTGTGCTTCGCGCCGGGGCGCGAGGCGCTCTCGTCCTATCGCCTGCGCGAGGGGGTGGCGCCGGTGGCCGGGCTCTGCCTGGTGGCGCGCGAGGGCAGCCTTCTCGCCGGTGCGATTCGCCACTGGCCGGTGCAGGTGGGCGGGCACTGCAGCCTGCTGCTGGGCCCCGTCGCCGTGCACCCCACGCATCAGGGCGAGGGGCTGGGCGGCTACCTCATCCTGAAAAGCCTCGAACGCGCCCGCGATCTCGGCTGGCAGCGGGTCATGCTGGTGGGCGACGCGTCCTATTACGGCCGGTTCGGGTTCGAGCGGCTGACCGGTGTCGAGATGCCGCCCCCACCAACCCCGCACGGGTGCTGGGCGTGGCGCTGATCCCGGGCGCCTGGGATCGGGTATCGGGGACGGTTACGCGTTGCGCTTGAATTCGCGCCCGCGGGCGCCGATCTTGCCATCAGCAACGAAAGGTGCCGCCGATGGACATTCTCGATGCCCCGATCCCGCCCGAGGCGGTTGAGGCCCGGCTCGACGCGCTTGTCGCGCGCCACCGCCGGGCGGGCAATGCCGGGATCGAGCTGCTCAACCTTCTGGGCGGGCAGGCAGAAGGCCTGCTCGACCGGCTGCCGCCGGTGCTGCGCGCGCAGCTTTCAGTGCGCACCGAGGCGGCGCTGCGCGCGGCGATGGCGGCGGCGCAGGGCTCGCGCGGGGTGGTGGCGCAGGGTCCCGGCTGGATGAACCGGGCGCTGAGCACCACGATGGGGGGCCTTGGCGGCATGGGCGGGCTGCCCACGGCGCTGATCGAGCTGCCGATCACCGTAACCGTGCTGTTGCGCGCGATCCAGGATGCGGCGGTCGATGCGAGCTTCGACCCGGCCGAGGCGGGAGTGCAATACGACTGCATCCAGGTCTTTGCCACCGCCGGGCCGCTCGATCGCGACGACGGTGCGGACACGGGCTTTATCGGCACGCGACTGACGGTCACCGGGCCCGCGCTCAACGCGCTCATCGCGCGGGTGGCGCCACGGCTGGCCGCCGTCCTGGGCCAGAAACTCGCGGCCCAGGCGGTGCCGGTTCTGGGCGCGGCGGCGGGGGCGGCGACGAACTACGTCTATACCGGCTATTACCAGCAGATGGCGCAGGTGCATTTCGGCTTGCGGCGACTGGCGATCGAGGCCGACCTGCCCCATGACCAGGTGCTGGGCGTCTTTCGCCAACGCCTTGCCGGGCCTGATTGAGGCCTTGAATGGGTATTGAAGGATGGCGCGGTCATGACCCATCCGCGCCCCGCATCAGGTGCCGTCAGAAACCGCTGGCCGCCGGCAGCCAGGTGGACAGGAACGGCAGGAACGTCAGCAGCAGCAGGACCGCAATACTGGCGAGGAAGAAGGGCGGCAATTCGCGGATCAGCGTGCCGGCCCGGATGTTCGTTGCGCCCGAGACGACGAAGATCAGCGCGCCCACCGGCGGGGTCGTCAGGCCCAGCGTCAGGTTGACGATGACCACGATCGCGAAATGGTTGGGGTCGATCCCCGGGGAATGGCTGATCGGCGCCAGGATCGGTACCAGGATCATCACGCCGGGCAGCGGATCCATGAACAGGCCGAAAACCAGCAAGAGCAGGTTGACCGCCAAAAGGAAGATGACCGGGCTGAGGTTCCAGCCGATGATCATGGCGGCGAGGTCCTGCGGAATGCCCTCGATGATCAGCACCCAGGCAAAGGCTCGCGCTGCGCCCAGGATCAGCAGCACCGCGGAGCTGACCAGCGCTGCCCGCAGGAAGATGTCGGGCAGATCGCGCAGCCGCAGCGAGCGATAGAGGAACATGCCGCAAGCCAGCGCGTAGAAGACCGCGATGACCGACGCTTCGGTAGGGGTGAAAATGCCGAAACGGATGCCGCCCACCACCAGCACGATCAGCATCAGCGCCGGCATCGCCATTGCCGTCGTCCGCAGCATCTCGGCGGCGCCGGGGCGCTCGTCGGTGCCGCCATAGCCGCGCCGGCGCGCGATGATCCCGTTGGTCGCCAGCATCGCCAGCGTGATCAGCAGCCCCGGCACGATACCGGCCATGAAGAGCGAGCCGACCGAAACCTCCTGATCCTGCATGGCATAGATGATCATGGTGATCGAGGGTGGAATGATCGGCCCGACCACGGCGCTGGAAATCGTCAGCGCCCCGGCATAGGCGCGGTCATACCCGCCCTTTTCCATCATCCGGATCATCATTGTGCCGGGCCCGGCGGCGTCGGCCAGCGCCGAGCCGGAAATGCCCGCGAACAGCGTCGACGAGATGACGTTGGCATGGCCCAGTCCGCCGCGCAGATGGCCGACGAATTGCGCGGCAAAGCGGAGCAGGTGATGGGTGATCGCCCCGCCGGTCATGAGTTCGGCCGCGAGCACGAAGAACGGCACCGCGAGCAGGGGAAAGGAATCGAGGCCGGCAAACATCTCCTTGACGACGACGATGTTGGGATAGGTGCTGGCGAAGGTCAGCGCAAAGAACACCGCGATCGCCATCGCGAAGGCCACCGGCAGGCCCAGAGCCATCAGCACGAAGAGGGCGGGAAAGAGGATTTCAGCCACTCGCCGCCCCCGTGGCCGCGGCACCGTCGCCCGTGGGCGCGTCGCGGTAGGTGCCCGCAAGGATGAAGCCACGCGCGATCAGCACCAGATGCACCCCGAGCAGGGCGAACCCGATCGGCATCGCGGCATAGACGTAGATGAACGGCAGCCGCAGCGCCGGGGATTTCTGAAACTGCATCCGGGTCATGTAGTCGTGTCCCGTCACGATCATGAAGACGAAGAACGCCAGGAGCGCCAGAACGATGCCGGCGCGCAAGGCGATCTGCGCCCGTGTGGGCAGCACGTCCTGCAGGTTGCTGATGGCGACATGGCCGCCCCGGCGCAGCGCCAGCCCGGCGCCGATGAACGTCATCCAGATCATCAGGTAACGGGCGACCTCGTCGGCCCAGGGCAGGGAATGGCTGGTCAGATACCGAAGGGCGACGTTGCTGCCCACCACCGGGGTCATGCCCGCAAGCATCGCGACCACCGCCCATTTGTTCACGGCGACGAATGCCTGTTCGAGCCTGCGCATGATGGCCGGTCCCTCGTTTCGCACGGGAACGGGGCGGCGTGTCCGCCGCCCCGGGGCTGCATCACTCGGTGGCGATGATGCGGTCGATCAGCGCCTTGTCGTACTGCTTGTAGTAGCTCTCATAAGCGGGCTGGACCGCCTGCTGGAAGGCGGCCTTCTGTTCGGGGGTCAGCTCGCCCACGTCCATGCCGCGTTCCTTCAAGGTCGCGACGCCGCTCTTTTCCACGTCATCGACGAAGGCACGCATGGCCGCGACAGCCTCGGTCGCGCCCTTCTCGAACACCGCCTTGTCCTCGTCGCTCAGCCCGTCCCAGAAGGACCCGGAGACCAGCAGAATGGCTGGCGAATAGACGTGACCCGAGAGGGTCAGGTATTTCTGCACCTCGTTCAGCTTGACCGAGACGATCACCGAGAGCGGGTTTTCCCGGCCGTCGATCACGCCCTGCTGCAGCGAGGAAATCACCTCGGGCCAGGCCATCGGCGTCGGCGCCGCGCCCGGGGTCTCGAACGCCTCCAGATGCACCGGGTTTTCCATGGTGCGGATCTTCAGCCCCTGGACATCGCCGGGCTGGGTGATCTGGTTGCGGTTGTTGGTGATGTGGCGAAAGCCCTGTTCGCCCCAGGCCAGCGCATGCAGGCCGACATCGTCGAACTTGGCAAGAATTTCCTGGCCGATGGGGCCGTCGAGAACCCGGCGCGCATGGCCGAGGTCGCGAAACAGGAACGGGATGTCGAAAACGCCGGTCTCGGGTACGAAGTTGCTGAGCGTGCCCGAGGATACGATGGTCGCCTCGATGGTCCCGATCTGAAGCCCCTCGATCACCTCGCGCTCGCCGCCCAGGCCGGACGAGGGAAAATGCTTGAATTCGAACTTGCCGTCGGTTTCGGATTTGACGACCTCATCCCATTTGGCGGCGGCGACGCCGTAATGGGAATCCGGCGCCAGCGCATAGCCGATCTTGACCTCGGTCTGTGCCAGCGCCGCGCCGGCGGCCAGGCCCAGCCCGGCCAGTGCCACGGCACCGGACAGCAGGGATGTTGCGAACAGTTTGGACATGGCGTTGTTCCTTTCAGGATTCAGGCATGTCGAATTGCTAACCGTACTGATGTCCACAGGCAAGCCAAAGGCCGATGTCTTGCTGCCGCATGTATCGGTTCGGATGCGCCGAACCGGCCGCCGGGGCGCATCTCGCGAAGATCTACGGGCACGCTTGGTCCGTCGGTTTCCGCGCCGGCCCGGGTGTGTCCCCCGAAGCGATGCCGGATTCGGGGTTTGCGAGCATGCCCGCCGCCCCGGCGCCGCCAGGGCATGGGCGTCGGTCGTCCCCGACCGGCTTTCATTGGTCTGACAGGCCCATCGGCGCACCTCCGAAGTCCCTGTCCGGGAACTGCCGCAAGGCACGCCCGCGAAATCCCCAGGTCCACTGGGTGATGACGATCAAACGGGATCCCCGCAAAACGGAAGACGTCCACGCATGCCGTCGCCTCTTGGTGGCAGCTCTTTGTGAGCGCCGGGTTTTGGTGAAAACATCCTGCGACAGCCCTGAACCGGGTGCCATAAGGATGGACATTTCGAGACAGAATGTTACGAATGCTGATCGTTTGCGTTCGATGCCGGACAGCCAATACACTCCGGCCAGCCGCAGCGTACCACTAAGGGAGGTAGAGAATGACCAGGAAATTCGTGACGCGCAGGACAGCCCTGCGGAGCCTAGCCGCCGCCGGCGCGACATCGCTGGCCGCGCCGCATATTGCTTCGGCGCAGGCCAAGGGCACGACATGGAAGATCCAGAGCTCCTGGCCGGGAGGGGCCGGATTGAAGATATTCAAGGACTGGTGCGACACCATCGAGGAGAAGACCGGCGGCGAGCTTGCCTTCAAGGGGTTCGGCGCCAACGATGTCGTCGGCGACTTCCAGCTTTATGATGCGGTCAAGAACGGCGTTCTGGACGCGGTGAACCCGTTCACCATCTATGCCCAAGGCATCATCCCGGCGGCAACGTTCCTGACCTCGTATCCTCTGGGCCTGCGCCAGCCGGGCGAGTGGGATGCATTCTTTTACGGACTCGGCGGGCTGGAGATCGCGCGCGAACTCTTTGCGGCGCAGGGGATGCACTATGTCGGCCCGGTCCAGCACGACGCCAACATCATCCACTCCAAGGTGCCGATCCGTTCGGTCGACGATTTCCGCGGCCGCAAGATGCGCCTGCCAGGCGGCATGGTCGCCGAGGTGTTCAAGGAAATCGGCGCCGAGACCACGGTTCTGCCGGGCTCCGAGATCTTTCCCGCGCTCGAGAAGGGCACCATCGACGTGGCCGATTATGTCGGCCCCGCGGTCAACTACGCGCTCGGCTTCAGCCGGGTGACGAGCTATATCGTCGCCGGACCACCGGGCTTCATGTCGGTCTACCAGCCGGTCGACCTGATGGACATCACTGTCGGTCTGCCTTCCTGGGACGCGCTGAGCCCCCAGATGAAGCAGTTCGTCGAGATGGAGACGAAATCCTATTCGATCCATCACTATTCCCAGATCCAGAAAGCCGACCAGAAGCCTGGAAGAAGTTCGAGGCGGACGGAACCGAGGTCACCCGGCTGAGCCAGGATGATGTCGAGCTGATGACCGAGGTGGCGGTGCCGATCTGGTTCGAATACGCCAATCGCGACAAGGATTCGGCGCGGCTCTTCCAGATCCAGCTTGATTACATGATGTCCGGTTCGCTGGGCTACGTGACTCCCGACCAGATCGAGGGGCTGTCGCTCGACCTGTGACCGAACCCACACGCACGATCCGGTGCCCGCGCGGATAGCCCGCGCGGGCACCTTGTCAGCAGCCGTGGCCATTCTGTCAGGACCCCGAAATGCCGAATCTCGACTTCACCCTTCCGCATTGGGCCTACTGGCTCGGCCTGATCCTGTTCCCGGTGGCGGCCATGATCCTGGCCCGCCGCACCCGGCCCGAACGACCCGGCTACAGCGTCCCGCTGGGCTATCTCATCCTGATCACCGGCGGCATCCTCGGGCTGCACCGCCTCTATCTCAAGAGCCTCGTCGGACTGATCTACATTCCGATTTTCCTGTGCATCCTCTTTGGCAACGCCCAGCAGCGCGACGCACGCGCGGCGCTGTCGGACGCGACCAACCACGTGTCAATCGCCGAGCGCACGCTGGCCCGCGAGCGCCCGCGCCTCGAGTCGGCCGAACAGAGCATCGTTGGGCTGACCGCCGATCTTGCCGCCGAAGAGCCTGACAGCTTTGCCGCCAAGAGCGCCAAACGGCGGCTGGAGCGGGCCGAGGCCGCAATCGCCACCAGCCGCGAGCGGATCGCCGCCGCCGAGCAGGAGCTTTCCCGGGCCCGGCCGATCATGCAGCAGGCCCAGCAGAACCGGGCCTACTGGAGCGCTTTCGCCCGCTATGCCTTTTTCCTTATTCTGGCGCTGATGGCTCTCGATGCGGTGCTGATCCCCCGCATGGTGCGGCGCGCCAACGAACTGGCGGCGCTTGAGGGGCACGAGGAAATCCTGATCGACGAGGAGACCGCCCGACGCGCCGCCAAGATCGACCCCGACGCCCGCAGGGCCGATCACGAGTGGGCCGAGAACTGGATCGACCGGCTATCGCTCGTGGCCGGGGAATTCGTCAGCTACTGGGCCGTGATCGCGGTGCTGGTCTACTATTACGAGGTCATCAGCCGCTATGTCTTCAACTCGCCCACCAGCTGGGCGCACGAGTCGATGTATCTGATGTTCGGGATGCAGTACCTGATCTCGGGCGCCTATGCGATGCTGACCGAAAACCATGTGCGCGTCGACATCTTCTATGGTCCGATGTCGCCGCGGCGAAAGGCATGGGTCGACCTGTTCACCTCGATCTTCTTTTTCATCTTTGCCGGCACGCTGCTGGTCACGTCCTATATCTTCGCGCTGGACGCGATCACCGTGCCGTCAGGCAATTCGATCATCTCCGACTGGGCGCGGGGCCGGGTGGGTTTCGGCGAGATGCTGTCCGGGCTGTCGCTGAGCGACTGGACCGACCCGGCGATCCGCTGGGGCGAGATCAGCTTCAACGAATGGGAAGTGCCGCTCTGGCCGATGAAGTGGATGATGTTCGTCGGCGGCGTCCTGCTCGTGCTGCAGGGCGTCTCGAAGCTGTCCAAGGACGTTCGAACCATTGCAAGGGGAGCCTGACGCATGGGTCTCGACATCTCGATCGAGTTGCTGACGCTGATCATGTTCGGCTCGCTGCTGGCGCTGCTGATGGCGGGGCTGCCGCTGGCCTTCGTCACCGGGGGCTGGCCTGCGTCTTTCTCTTTATCCTGGGGATGCGCGGGCGCTGAACATCGTTCCCAGCCGCATCTTCCCGCTGATGACGAACTATCAGCTGTCGGCCATTCCGCTCTTCATATTCATGGCCGCGATGCTCGAGAGGGCCGGCATCATCAACGAGATGTTCGACGTCATCTACAAGGTGCTGGGCGGGGTCAGGGGCGGGCTGGCCTCGGCGACGATCATCGCCTCGACCATCCTCGCGGCGATGGTCGGCGTGATCGGCGCGGCGGTGGTGACGATGGGCATCATCGCGCTGCCGGCGATGCTCAAACGCGGCTACGATCCCAAGATCGCGATGGGCTCGATCATGGCCGGCGGCACGCTGGGCATCCTCATCCCGCCCTCGATCCTTGCCATCATCTATGCCGTGGTGGCCGAACAATCGGTCGGAGAGCTCTTTATCGGTGCGGTCATTCCGGGGCTGTTGCTGTCGGGGTTCTACATCCTCTACGTGACGGCGCGCTGCTACATCAACCCCGATCTGGGCCCGCCGATTCCGATGGAGGAACGGGTCTCGACGCGCGTGAAGCTGCACCTGCTGGGCAAGATGTCGGCTCCGATCGCCCTGATCGTCGTCGTTCTCGGGGTCATCTTCTCGGGCATCGCGACACCGGTCGAAGCGGCGGGCATCGGCACCTTCGGCGCCTTCATCGTCGCCGCGATCCACCGCCGGCTCGACTGGCCGACGATCCGCGAGGCGTGCCTGACCACGCTCAAGGCCAGCGCCATGGTGATCTGGATCATGTTCGGGGCGACGATCTTTGTCGGGCTCTATGTGCTCGAGGGCGGTCAGGAATTCGTGCAGGAGACGATGCAGGGCTACGGCCCGGGGCCCCGGGGCATCCTGATCGTGATGCAGATCATCCTCGTCGTGCTGGGGATGTTCCTCGACTGGGTCGGTATCCTGCTGCTCTGCGTGCCGATCTTTGTCCCGATCATCAAGTCGCTGGGGGCCGCCGCCTTCGGCTTCGACAATCCTGACGATCTGGTGCTGTGGTTCGGGGTTCTGTACCTCGTCAACATGCAGATGAGCTTTCTGTCGCCGCCATTCGGCTATGCGCTCTTCTACCTGCGCGGCGTGGCGCCCGAGTCGATCCCGATGTCCGACATCTTCCGTTCGGCGATCCCGTTCCTGCTGCTGCAGGTGGTGGGGCTGGCGGTGTGCATGCTGGTACCGGAGGTCATCACCTGGTTGCCGGATCTCGTCTACAGGTGAGCCAAGCCGATCGCGTCGCGGGTTGCGGTCATGTGTCCGGCCTTCATGGACGGTGCATCTGACCGCGGACCCTGATGAAGCCTGCCGGCCCCCCCATCAACGGGGCGTGCCCTGAATCCCCGGCAGCACCTCGGGATGCCCCGGCAGCGGTTCCGCCGTCGATCATCATCATTCACGCCTGCCCTTGCAGCGCCCGGCGCCGCCCGCTGGCGACACCGGTATCGGGATCAGGCCCCGGGCGCGGCCCGGTATGCATGAGCCGTCCCCTGCACGTGATCTGTTCGCCCTGAGCAACCCGCAGGCGTCGGAGTTTGTTGGCGAAAGGCCGGATCTTGCCGTGCGTTTCGCGATCGGGCAGCCAGCGAACACCTGAAGCTCCGCCATCCGCGCAACCGGCACCGGCGGCCGTGCCCCGACAGGCCCTGAATGGCAAAATCCCGGCACCATCGCGGGACTTTGGCAAACTGCCGTTTCCCCCGCCCGGAATTCCAGTTATTTCGGGCCTATGGATATCGTTCTCGTCACCACGGTCATCGCGTCGCTGTTCCTCGTCATTGGCGCGGCCGAGCCGCTCGCGGCGCGTCTGCACCTGCCCTACACCGTGATCCTCGCCGTGCTCGGCCTGCTGATCGGGACGGGTTCGATCTTCTTCCTGCGCACCGACCTGACCGATGCGCTCAACCCGGTGGCCGAGGCGATCCTGGGGCTGCCGGTCCGTTCCAACGTCTTCCTCTACGTCTTCCTGCCGACGCTGCTGTTCCGGGCGACCCCCGGGATGAACCTGCGCCGGATAATCGACGATTGGGTCCCGATCCTGACGCTCGCGGTCGTGGCCGTGGTCGTGGCCACGCTGTCGGTCGGTTACGCGCTTTCCTGGGCAAGTACGCTGCCGTTGGCCACCTGCCTGCTGATTGGCGCCATCGTATCCACCACGGACCCTTCGGCGGTCGTGTCGATCTTCCGGTCGATTTCGGCGCCACGGCGGCTTGCGCGGATCATCGAGGGCGAAAGCCTTCTGAACGATGCCGCTGCAATCGCGCTGTTCGGGCTGTTCATGGGCTTCGTGACGCTGGGCATGCCGGATCCGACGCTGAGCGATGCGCTGGCCCGGTTTCCCCGCCTGATCCTCGGGGGCGCGCTCATCGGCTGGCTGGCGGCGCGCAGCGCGATCTGGGTGATGGCCGCCTTCGCCCGCTACGAACTTGCCCAGTTATCCATCTCGGTCGCACTGCCCTACATGGCTTATATCATTTCGGAACAGAGCGTCGGCGCCTCCGGTGTGATTGCCGTTGTGGTTTCGGGCCTCACCTTGAACCTGACCGGCCCGGGGCGCCTGGCCCCGCAGCTCTGGGCCAACCTGCGCGACGTCTGGGATCTGCTTGCCCACTGGGCAGGCGCGTTGATCTTCATTCTGGCCGCGCTGCTGATTCCGCGGATAATGGAAGAGGTCAGGCTCAACGACCTTTTCCTTATCGGCGTGGTGGTCCTGGCCGCGATCGCCGCACGTGTGGTGATCCTGTTCGGGCTTTTCCCGTTGCTCCGGGGCATGCGGGTGTCGCCGGTGGTCGAGCGGCCTTACCGGGTGGCGATCCTCTGGGGCGGTCTGCGCGGCGCGGTCACTCTCGCGCTGGCGCTCGCGGTGACCGAAAGCGTCCGGGTGCCGGTCGAGACAAAGCGGGTCGTCGGCATCGTGGCCACGGGGTTTACGCTGTTCACCCTGCTCGTGCAGGGGACGACGCTCAGATCGGTCATCGGCTGGCTCGGCCTTGACCGGTTGTCGCCCATCGACGAGGCGTTGTCGCGGCAGGTCGTGGCGGTCGCGCTGCAAACCGTGCGCGAGGACGTGGCGCGCATCGCGGAAAATTACGAACTCACCCATGACACCGTCCGGTCCGAGGCGAAACGCTTTGGCGAACGGCTGGATGGAGCGGTCAAGTCGGCCGAGGAAAGCGCGGACATCCTCGACCGGGACCGGATCACGCTGGGGCTGATCTCGCTGGCAGGGTTCGAACGAGACACGATCCTCGAGCGCGTCCGCGAGCGGACGATCTCGGCGCGGATGGCCGAGCAGGCCCTCTCGCGGGCCGACCGCCTGATCGAAGCGGCCCGAACCGGCGGGCGCAGCGGCTATCAACGCGCCGCCCGCCAGTCGGTTGCCTATGGTTCCGCCTTCCGGTTCGCAGTGTTCCTGCATGCCCGCTTGCACATCTCCGTGCCGCTGGTGCGGCTGACGGCCGACCATTTCGAACAGATCCTGTCCCAGCGTCTGATCATGCGGGATCTGGGGGCTTTCATAGATGGCCGCATCCGCCGCATTCATGGTCGACGACTGGCCGATCTTCTGCACGAGTTGCTGGCAAGGCGCATCGAAGTCGTGGAAACCGCGCTCGAAGGTTTGCGGCTGCAATATCCGGGATACGCGGAAGAGCTTGAACGTCGCTTCATCCGGCGCACCGCATTGCGGCTTGAAGAGCGCGAATATACCGCGATGCGCGTAGACGGGGTTATCGGCGCGGAGGTCTACACCACGCTGATGCAGGACGTCACGGCGCGCCGTGCGGCGGCGGAAGGCCGTCCACGGCTCGATATCGCCATTCAGAGGGCCGAGCTTGTCCGGCAGTTTCCGCTCTTCGCCGATCTCGACGATGTCGCGTTGAAGCGCCTGAGGAAGGCGCTCAAGACCCGCTACGTCAACGCCGGCGAGGTGATCGCCCTCAAGGATTCCGATGCCCGGAGCGTGTTCTTCATCGCGTCCGGCGCGGTGGAGCAGAAGGCCGCCGGCCAGACCCGGCGGCTGGGCCGCGGCGAGATGTTCGGCGAGATGGCGATCCTGATGAAGAAGGCTCGTCGCGCGGAGGTGCGCGCCATCGCACCGTCCACGCTGCTCGTGCTCGACGAAGTCCGGTTCCGCCGGCTGCTCGACCGCAGCGCGGCTTTGCAGGATGCCGTGCGCGCAAGCGCGGAAAAGCGCGGGATCAAGCCGGAGGATCTGTTGCCCGGCGAGAGCGCACCGCCTCAAACCAGGGATCGCGCCACGGTGTGAGGTCATCTCGGCGCCCCACCATCATCTCGCCGGCCTTCGGCGGACCGGCAACCTCCCTGACGGCCTGATATTGATCGCGCCGCGTCTTCAACGCCTTTCCACCGGGTTTGGCTTGCGATACCGTGATGTATCGCGGGTTGATTGTCGCAGACAGGGCTTGACGGGTCTTGACGATTATCGAGTTGCCCGGGTGGATGCGCCGCAGGGGGGGCCGACCTCATGAAGAAAATCATGGTTGCCACGGACTTCTCGGAGCGTTCGGACCGGGCGCTGAGGCGCGCGAAGTTGCTTGCCCGGCAGTTCGGGGCCACCATCACGCTCATCCATGTCGTCGATGACGATCAGCCGCGCCGGATTGTCGAAATCGAGCGTGACGAGTCGGCAATGCTGCTGCGCCAGACGGCCGCAACGCTTGCGCAACTCGATGGCGTGACCTGTGAAACCCGGGTCATTCTGGCGTCGCCCTTCGCCGGGATCATCCAGGGGTGGAGACGTCAGACCCCGACCTTCTGGTGATCGGCCCGTATCGCCGTCAGATGCTGAAGGACGTGTTCATCGGCACCACCGCCGAGCGGACAATCCGGCTGGTCAGCTGCCCGGTTCTGATGGTGAACGCGCCTCCGGCCGGAAGCTATCAGCACGTGATGCAGACCACCGACCTGTCCGACGGCTCTCGCGACGCGTTGCAACGCGTACGCGCGCTTCGGATTGGCGATGACGCCCGCAATACGCTGCTTCACGTTTTCGATGCG
This sequence comes from Roseovarius sp., assembly GCA_027493545.1. GTDB lineage: Bacteria > Pseudomonadota > Alphaproteobacteria > Rhodobacterales > Rhodobacteraceae > Roseovarius. Next base: position 27,221 of record JAOSKR010000003.1, read on the forward strand.
CCGGCGCTGCGGCTTGCCATGTCATACACGATTTCAAAGGATGATCAGGCGTACTATCTGGAGAGTGAGGAAAAGGTCGCGCTGCGCGATTTGACCGCGTTTCTTGCGACGGCAAAGCTCGGCAACGTCGCGCCAAGGGTCCGCCACAGGGCGGCAAGGGTCCATCACGAAATCCTCAAGGCGGCGGATGCGGAAAGGGCCGATCTGATCGTGCTTTCGACCCATGGCCGGACCGGTCTGACGAAACTGCTCATCGGCAGTGTCACGGAGCACGTCCTGCGCACGTCGTTGATCGACGTTCTCGCGATCCCGCCGACACAACGGGAGTAGGCGTGCGACGTTGTGCGTCTTCGGCTCGACACCAGGGAGTTCGCCATGCATGAGCCAGGTTGCCGATGATATCGACCATCCGGAAAAAAGGGTGCCCCGATCCGTGGCTCTTCCTCTTCACGGCCAGAAGGATGCAACTTGATCCGTGAAGCTTTCACCCGATGAGGGACGTGCAGACTTGTGCCTCGATTTGGAGATGATGTGAGCAGACTGTTCTATCTTGATCGCTCCATGGTCCTGACGGGCGTTACTGTCTTCGGAATGGTGCTGATGGTTCTCGCGCTGTGGCCGCTTGCGGGCGATGGCGCCGGTCTTGCGTCTCTCGCGGGCGCCGTATTCGTTTACCGGCGGGCGGCCTGCCGGCGGGCTGGCGCGCGGCAACCACGCTCTGGAAAGAGCGCATTCTCGACATCGATCTGCTGATGGTCGTCGCGGCCGTCGCGGCTGCTGCGGTCGGCGCGCCTCTGGAAGGCGCGATCCTGCTTACCCTCTTCAGCATTTCGACGACACTGGAGGAACGCGCGCTTGGCCGCGCCCGCCGGGCCATCGAGGCATTGATGGAGCTTCGGCCCGAAACGGCGCTCCGCAGGGGACCGGACGGTCGGGTGGAGGAAATTCCGGCGGCGGACCTTCGGATTGACGACGTCGTCGTCTTGCGGCCCGGCGCCCGCGTTCCTGCCGACGGGGTGATCGTCGCGGGCCGCGGGTCCCTGAACGAGGCGAACATCACCGGCGAGTCGATGCCGGTCGCCAAGGAGGAGGGGGCGCAGGTCTATGAGGCGACGGCCAATATCGACGGCGTGCTGGACGTGGCTGTGACGAAGTCGATCGAGGAAAGCACCGTCGCCCGCATGATCGCGCTCGTGACCGAGGCGCAGGCGGCCCGGGCTCCTTCCGAGCGGTTCAGTGAATGGTTCGGGCAGCGCTATACGATTGCGGTCATGGCCGGTGCCATTCTTGCCCTGGCGGTGTTCTGGCTTCTGGGCCGAAGCTGGGAGGACGCACTCTATCGGGCGGCGACATTGCTGGTCGCTGCGAGCCCCTGTGCAATTGTCATTTCGGTGCCGGCCGCAATCCTGTCGGGACTGTCGGCCGCGGCGCGCGGCGGTGTGCTTTTCAAGGGCGGGGCGGCGCTCGAGACGCTTGCAACGGTCGATATCTTCGCGTTCGACAAGACGGGAACGCTGACGACCGGCAAGGCGTCGGTTACCAGGGTCGTTGCAATCGACGGTGACGAAGCGGGCTTTCTGTCCCTGCTGGCCGGACTCGAGGCACAATCCGAACATCACAGCGGCGCCGCCATCCGGCGCGAGGCCGCCGAACGCGGCGTCGAGCCGGTTCCTGTCAGCAACGTGATCAACATGCCAAGCACCGGCATCGTCGGCGAGCTGGGCGATGGCAGGCTTTGGGCCGGAAATACCCGCATGGCGGCAGAGTTGCAGGCCTCTGTCGATCACCCGGCGTTGCAAGAACTGGCCGCCGACTCGCAAACGGTCATCTACATGGGGCGCGATTCGGAAGTGCTGGGAGCAGTGACCATCGCGGACCAGCCCCGCGCGACGTCCGCATCGGCGCTTGCCGCGCTGCGCGACGGCGGCGCGGTCGCCCGGATCGTCATGATGACCGGCGATCGCCACCCCGTGGCGTTGCGGATCGGACAGGAACTCGGGATGCGCCCCGAAGATATCCACGCCGAGATGCTCCCGGAGGACAAGGTGCGCATGGTCGGCGAACTGGCCGCCACGGGCACGATCGCTTACGTCGGGGACGGCGTGAACGATGCGGCGGCGCTCGCCCGGGCCGATGTCGGGGTCGGCGATGGGCGCGGCCGGGTCGGAGGTGGCGCTTCAGGCCGCCGATGTCGCGCTGCTGTCGGAAAACCTGGGGCAGCTTGCGGCGGCGCAGCGGCTGGCGCGCCGGACCGCGACGATCATCCGGCAGAACCTGATCTTTGCCATGGGTGCCATCGCCGTGCTTGTCACCGCGGGGCTCTTTTTCGATCTGCCCTTGCCGCTGGCCGTGATCGGCCACGAAGGGGGCACCGTCCTGGTGGTGCTCAACGGCCTGCGCTTGCTCCGCGCGCCCTTGGGCACGGCGGAACGAAAGCGCGTGAAAGGGCCGGCGTCTCGTCTTTAGCGCGTCGCGTCTGATCATGTCCGATACCCGTCCCGGCCTTGGGCCGGACCTCCTTCGCGATGGCGCGGCCCCGGGTCACGCCCGGGGCGGGTGGACAACCGATCAGAGGCGCGGCCCCGGGTCACGCCCGGGGCGGGTGGACAACCGATCAGACGCGACGCGCCCTGAGGCACCGGAACCACTTCGGTGCTGCCGGGAATGCCTCAGGTCAAGGGGCGGCGTGCTTCAGCCGGGGCCGGCTCAAAACCGTCTGACACTTCCGCCTCGCGTCCTGACGCCGCGAGAGGCGGCGTCAGGGCAATCGGATCAGAGACCCAGTTTCGGTTTCACCCGGGCTGCCTGATCGGCAATCGCCTTGTCCGCCTCGGGCGCGGTTCCGGCCAGGAAGTGAAAGACGTGCTGCATCCCGGGGTAGATATCCAGCTTTATGTCGCCGCCGGCCTCCTTGACCTTGGCAACGAAATTGCGGCTGTCGTCGAGAAGCGTCTCGTCGCCGCCCACCTGTACATAGAACGGCGGCAGGCCCGACAGGTCGGCATAGAGCGGCGTCGCCAGCGGATCCTTGCGATTGCCGTCCTCGCCAAGGAATGTGGCCGACATGTGCTCGATCACGGCGCGTTTGACGAAATGGTCCTTGTCTTCGTTCGTGGTCACCGTCTCGCCGGTAATCTCCATGTCGGTCCAGGGTGAGATCGGCATCGACGCCGCCGGCAGCGGCAGCCCGCGCTCGCGCGCGCGCAAAATGGTGGTGATCGCCAGTGCGCCGCCCGCGCTGTCGCCGACAAAGGCGATGTGCTCGGGCTTCAGCCCCTGCTCGAGCAGCCATTCATAGGCATCGACGCAATCGTTCACCGGGCGCGGATGCAGGTGCTCGGGCGAGCGGTTGTAATCGACGATCAGCGCCGGGCAGCCCACCGCCTTGGCGATATGGCCGAACATCTTGCGGTGCGAATACATCGAGCCGACCATGTAGCCGCCGCCATGGGTGCAAAGCAGCGCCCGGCTTTCGTCGCCGCCCTTGGGCCTGGCCCACATGCAGCGCACGCCGTTGGCCTCGACCTCGATGTAGTCGACGCCGCCGGGTTCACCGGTCACGTCGCCCCAGTGCTCGAACATGGCGCGGGTTTCCTCCAGCGTCATGTCGGGGTTTTCAGCCATGGCCGAGACCCATTTCTTGTACATTTCGCCTAGAACGGCGCTTTCCTTGCTAGCCATGATATTCTCCTGTCAGGCATTTTCAGATAGGCCCGGGACCACGCCCCGGGCCGCCGATTTTCCGGTGTCAGACGTCGCCGGCCCATTTGAACGGGCCATAGAGGCCCTGTGCCATGTCCAGGCGATCACGCTCGGCCCCGCCCAGCCACATCTGCACGATCTTGTAGTCGCGCATGTATTTCTCGATATGGCTGTCATAGGCGTACCCGGCCGATCCCATCAGCTGCATCGCGTTGTTGGTGACCATCTGGGCGGTATCCCCGGCGAACGAGCGCGCGGCCGAGAATTTGGCCTTCATCTGTGCCTCCCACGGCATGCCGTACTGATCCGGGCGCGTGACCTGCGCGGTGACGGCCAGGTAATACTGGCGGCTGATCTCGATGCTGCGCCACATCTCGGCCAGCCGCGCGGCAAACAGCGAGCGTTCGCGCATCGGCGTGCCGGCGATGATCCGGTTAAGGGTCCAGTCCATGCAGGTTTCCAGCACCGCCTCGGACAGTCCGGTCAGACGTGCCGCCCCGGCCAGTCGTCCCAGTCCGATCACATAGCCCTTGATCAGTTGCGAGCCCTGGCCCGGTTTGGTGTCGATGCGGTAGCGTTTGGGAATGCGCACATCGTTGAACCAGATATCGGTATTGGCCTCGGAATAGCAAAAGCCCATCTTCTCGTAAGGTTGCGAGAATTCGAGCCCTTCGGCATCGGCGGGCACATGGAAGATGCCGACGTTTTCCTCGCCGCCGCCGGGCTGCGTCACGGCACACACCCAATAGCCCATGTGGCCCTTCAGATGCTCGGACTGGAAGTTTTCCGCCGGGCCGGCCGGGCCGGGCCACAGCTTGTGCCCCTTGATGACGTAGTGATCGCCGTCCTCGCGCGCGATGGTGTTCATGGTCTTGTAGGTCAGCGCGGGATCCTCGACATTGGCGCCGCCCGCCGGTTCGGTGATTGCGAAACAGGCGGTCCATGCCTCGTTGCCGATCAGCCCGGGGGCGAATTCCTCCAGCAGGTCGTCGCGCCCGGCGGCGACCATGACGGAAATCGCCCAATGCAGCTTGCCCACCTTGGTCGCCAGACCGATATCGGCGCGCGACAACTCCTCGTTGATCATCTGGCGCACGACCGGCGACAGTCCGGGGCCGCCGTGTTTCTCCGGCAGGATCGCCTTGGTCACGCCGAATTCGTGCAGCTTGGCGTAAAGCCGGTGGATGGTCTGCTTGGCCAGTTTCGGATCGCGGTGCCAGCCGCCCTCCATGTCGTGCCGATAGGGCATCAGCTCGGCATCCACGAACTCGCGGAAATGCTCGGCAATGCCGATCTCATCCTCGGTGCAGAACGCCATATTGTATTTTTGCCGCGGTTCCAGCAGCTTGTAGCCGCCGGTTCCGTCAGCGCCCGGGGTGTGCATGCGTGCGAGCATGTCCATTTCAAATCTCCTCTTCTTGCCGCCGCGCGGCACCGACAGTCGCAGAGCCTCGCGTCGCCCGGACGCGAGGGCCGGACCCGATCGAAAGGCACATGGGCGTTCTGGTGTTCCTGTTCCGCGACCGCCATCAACCGGGTCGCGCAGGACCCTCGTCTGCGGGGCCAGACGAGGCGGCCCCACTATGCAGTCAATGGCGGGACAATCAAGGCCTTCGGCTCAAGCGAGAGGGCGGTTTGCCGCTTGCGCGATCTTGTAGTCGTGGCCAACGGCACGCCGCATTTGACGCGTCTCGCCATTTGCTGGCGCATCGCCACCGGCGGCGCCTGCCCGTTTTTCGGCCGGTCCGTGCCCGCCACGACGCGCCGCCCTCTCGAATCCCGTCACCCGGATTCACGCCCGGCTCACAGGCTGATAGAGCAACCGCACAAGACCCGAAGTTCCACCACGGAACACAGCCCCGCCACGGTTTTCCTGGTAACCCGGCGCCGCGCTTTTTGTCGGTCAATGATCCGTGACATGCATGAAAAAGGCCGGTGCAGCGGCAATCTGCACCGGCCTTCGGGCGCGCATTGCGTCAGGGCAAGGGGGTCCCGATGCAACGGGACAGGGTCACCCCGTGCCCTTGCGCACCGCCTTCTCGATGCGGGCACCGACATCGGCGTCGATGCTTTTCCAGTAGTCGAAGGCGCGGCTCAGAACCGGCTCTCTCACGCCGCCAAGGCTGGCGGCCACCTGGTCGACCAGTTTGCGGCGCTGGTCGTCGTCGAACACGTCGCGCACCAGGATGCCGGGCTGGGTGAAATCGTCGTCGTCGCTGCGCAGCGTATAGGCGCTGCGCACCATGGCGCCGTCGGCTTCCCAGCCGTCATCCACCGGCCCCTCGTCGTCGGCCCACGGGCGGTCGCCGCTGTTGGGCACATAGACCGGTGCGTTGCCGCTGTGGTGATAGGCCATCTGGCCGTCGAACATGTAGGTGTTGACCGGCACCTTGGGCTGGTTCACCGGAAGCTGGTGGAAATTGGTGCCGATGCGGTTTCGCTGCGCGTCGTTGTAGGCGAAGGCGCGGCCGAGCAGCATCTTGTCCGGCGACAGGCCGATGCCCGGAACGGTGTTGCCCGGCGAGAACGCCGCCTGTTCGATCTGGGCAAAGAAGTTCTCGGGATTGCGGTTGAGCGTCATCTTGCCGACCTTGATCAGCGGATAATCCTCATGCGGCCAGGTCTTGGTCAGATCGAAGGGATTGAGCCGATAGGTCGCGGCCTCGGCGTAAGGCATCACCTGCACCGAAAGCGTCCAGCTCGGATGCTCGCCGCGTCCGATCGCCTCGAACAGGTCGCGGCGGTGGAAATCGGTGTCCGCCCCGGACATGGCGGCGGCTTCCTCGTTGCTGAAGAACTCCATCCCCTGCTCGGTGTGGAAGTGGTATTTCACCCAGAACTTCTCGCCCTTGGCATTGACCCACATGTAGGTGTGCGAGCCATAGCCGTTCATGTGACGCCAGGTGCGCGGCAGGCCCCGTTCGCCCATCAGATAGGTCACCTGATGCGCGCTTTCGGGGTTGCTGGTCCAGAAATCCCACTGCATGTGGCTGTCGCGCAGGCCCGAATCCGGCAGGCGTTTCTGGCTGCGGATGAAATGCGGGAATTTCATCGGGTCGCGGACGAAGAAGATCGGGGTGTTGTTGCCGACGAGGTCGTAATTGCCCTCACTGGTATAGAATTTCAGCGAAAAGCCGCGCACGTCGCGCCAGGTGTCGGGGCTGCCCATCTCGCCCGCGACGGTGGAAAACCGCGCCAGCATCTCGGTGCTGGCACCCTTCTGAAAGAGCGCGGCCTTGGTATAGCGCGACACGTCCTCGGTCGTCTCGAATGTTCCGAAAGCCCCTGATCCCTTGGCATGGGGCTGGCGCTCGGGCACCTTCTCGCGGTTGAAATGCGCCATCTGCTCGAGGAAATGCACGTCGTGCAGCAGAATGGGCCCGTCCGGACCGATGGTCAGCGAATTGCGGTCGCTTTGGGCGGGCGCGCCCGATCCGGTGGTGGAGCGGCCGGTCGGCCGGTTCTGGTTGCGATCTTTTTCTGACATGGGAACCTTCCTCAAAGTGGATGCACTGTTGTGCGATGTCTCGGCGGCCGGCGCCCGACAGAGGGCCGCCGGTCGTCACCGAACATGGACTGATTCTAGTCTAGCGATAAACTGGCCCGCCGTCGATCAATGGTGCCTGTCCGGTGACATGGCCGGGCTTCGGACCCGCCGGAAGCGGAGGAAGTTCGCCGACATCCTGCGGATTCCAGGGCGCGTTCCGGGGCAAAGCCCTCTCCACGGGTTCTGCGGGTTGCCTGGTCTCCTTTCGTGTCATGTTGCCAGATCGTCTGCCGGGATGTCCGACACCGGTTCGTGCGTATCCGGGTCCGTGCGGGGATCGAGCGCCACCGCGACCGGCGTGACGTCGGGGACCGGCACGAACTTCTCGCGCGTGCCGACGGGCAACTGCGGCCGCGACAGGACGCGGTAAAGGACAAAAACCGCGTACATGACCGCCACGGCGGACTCGAACACGAAGAATGAATGGGGACCGTAGAACGACATGAGTGTCGATGCGAGCAGGGGGCCGATCGCCGCACCGAAGGAATAGACCATCAGCAAGCGCCCGGACGCGGCAACATAGTATTTCCGTTCCAGCCGGTCGAAGGTCTGCGCGACACAAAGCGGATAGACGCTGCTCATCGCCCCTCCGAACGCCACCGCCATGACCATCAGCAGGGTCAGCGGCGCCCCGCCCGCGATCGCGTTCGACAGCAGGCCCCATGACGCTCCGACCGCGAGCAGGATGCCGGACATGACGATGCGCCGGTCATACCGGTCCGCCAATATCCCGATCGGCACCTGGAACCCGAGACCGCCGAGGACCACGACGCTCATGAACATGGCCGATTCCGACACGCTCAGGCCGATCTTGCGGGCAAAGACCACGCCCGGGGCATAGAACGAGCCGACCAGAATTCCGCCGACGCCAGCCCCGACCACGCCCACCGGCGACGCCGCATAAAGGCCCCTTACCCCCAGGATGCGGACATCGTCGAGATCCGGCTCGCCCAGGCGCGTCATCGCGATGGGAACGAGCGAGAGCCCGATCAGCGCCGCGGCGATCATCAGATGGTCGTTGCCGCCGACAGCGGCGACGTTGACCAGGGTCTGGCCAAGCGCAATCGCCAGATAGAAGGTCAGCATGTAAAATCCGAGGACGCGCCCGCGGGTTTCGTTGCCGCTGCGTTCGTTGAGCCAGCTTTCGACCGTGGCCGTCATCCCGGCGATGCAGAACCCGTTGACGACCCGCAGGATCATCCATGCGACCGGGTCGAAGAAGAACCCGTAGGCAAGGGACGTCGTGGCGGTCAGTGCCGCGAAGGCCGCGAAGGCGCGGATATGGCCGATACGAATGATGATCCGCTTGCCCCTGAGCCCGCCGATGGCCAGCCCGAGATAATAGGCCGCCATCACCGCACCAGTGAGCGCCACGGGATAGCCCGCCGTTTCCATGCGAAGCGGCAGGATGACGCCGAGCAGGCTGTTGCCGGCCGTAAAGGCGACCGTGCCGCCAAGCAGGGATCTCACCGAAGCGAGGGTGTCGCGTATGTTCTGGGCCATGGCTTCAGTCCGGACTCACGCCCTCCAACGAACGGTTCATGTCGGGTGTGACGTTCCGTGTAGCCGAGATTGACGCCCGCAGGAACACGGCAATGCAAACGCCGCGGCCCCGGCCGGCGGGCCGCAACAAGGCCACGCCAGCACGGCGATGAAATGCCCAGGCGCCCGCAGGTGCATTGCATCCCTTCCGGCCCGCGTTGCATATCGCGTCTCAGATATCCTTGCAGATGCGCAGGGCATCATAGAGAGCGGCATGAATGTTGCGCCCGGCAATGGCATCACCCAGCCGTGCGAGCAGATAGCGACCGTCGCGATTGGTGATCCTGAACGGGTTTTCTCCCGCAATCATGGCATCGTGATCCAGCTGGCCGAGGTTGCGCGCCGCCGGTTTGAGGTCGAGATAGAGTGCATCCATCGGTGTCACGCCATGTTCAATGACGACATGATCGACTTCGCGCATGCAGGTTTCCCCGGTCAGGACATGGCGCAGGGTGACCTGTTTGCGGTTGCCGGCCCGGGTGATGCCGGCGATGTCCTGAAAGCATTCGAATGTGACACCCTGTGCCGCGAGGTCACGCAGCGCGACGGCGGAGTTGGTCGGGCCGAGGTCCTGCGCGACGGCCCGATCCGGCGTGACCAGTCTGACAAGACAGCCGGCGCGGGCCATAACATCGGAGCAGACCAGCGCCGGGTGGTCGCCGGCTTCGTCGAACAGCAGCACCTCGCCCGTCGGCCGCGCCTCGCCGCTCAGAACATCCCAGCTTGAATGTGTCAGGTCAGCGCCGGGAATGTCCGGTGCATCAGGCCAGCCGCCGGTGGCAGTGAGCACCACATCGGGCGCTTCGGCTTCGATCTCCGCAACCTCGGCATAGGTGGACAGGCGAACATCGACGCCAAGCCGGCCGACCTCCTGGATCAGCCAGTCAGCCACACCCCATATCTGGCGGCGCGTCAGCCCTTTTTGCTGCCAGATTCAGCTGTCCGCCCAGACGGTCGCTTGCCTCGAAGAGAACCACGTCGTGGCCCCTCTCGGCACAGATCCGCGCGGCCTCGAGCCCCGCGGGGCCGCCGCCTGCAACAACCACCTTGCGCGGGCTGTCCGCCCCGGTGATCAGATGCGGCATCGTCATCTCGCGCCCGGTCGCCGCGTTGTGACCGCAGACGGCTGCCTTGCCCTGGTTCACCCGATCCACGCAGTAGCCAAGGCCGACGCAGGGGCGAATGCGGTCTTCGTCGCCGCGCGCCAGTTTGGCCACCGGTAGGGGTCGGCCATATGGGCGCGGGTCATCCCGATCAGATCGACATGACCCCCGGCCACCGCATGGCGCGCGGTGGCGATATCGGCGACACCTCCGGCGTGAAACACCGGCAGACCGACAGCCTGCCGGATACGCCCCGCGATGCTCAGATGGGGTGCGGCGGGCATGCCCATCGGCGCCACCCAGCCGGCCAGGCCCAGATCGTCATAAGGCGCGCCGGCCAGGACGTTCAGAAAGTCGATCGCCCCGGTCGCTGCAATCCTCTGGGCGATCTCGACGCATTCATCGGGCCCAAGCCCGCCTTCGGAAAGCTCGTCCCCGGTGATGCGCATGCCGAGGATCATCTCGGGCCCCACGGCCTCGCGCACCGCCTCGATCACCTGCAAGGTCAGGCGCAGACGGTTGTCGAGCGAGCCGCCGTAATCGTCCTCGCGCCGGTTGACCAGTGGCGAGAGGAATTGCCCCAGAAGATGGGAATGGGAAAGCAGCTCGATCCCGTCAAAGCCGCCTTGCTGGCAACGTCTTGCGGCCGCCGCGAATTGGGCGATGATACGGGTGATGTCCTCGGGCTCCATCGCTTTGGGAAACGACCGGTGCGCCCGTTCCCGAGTCCCCGACGGTCCGGCGACCGGCAACCAATGCCCGTCATCCCATGCCGTGCGACGGCCCATATGGGTGATCTGGCACATCACCGCGGCCCCATGAGCGCGCACCCCGTCCGTCAACCTGGTGAACCACGGAATGATGCTGTCGTCGCCCGCGTAGAGCTGCCCGAACACCGAAGGGCTGTCGGGCGCGATGTTGGTCGATCCGCCGATGATGGTCAGGCCGATGCCGCCTCTGGCCTTCTCTTCATGATAGCGCCGGTAGCGATCACGCGGATGCCCGCCCTCCTGATAAGACGGGGCATGTGCCGTGGACATGATGCGGTTGCGCAGGGTCAGATGCCGGAGCTGGAACGGCTCCAGCAGAGGGTCGTTTTTCATCGGGCCGCCAGTCTCAATGTTTCCCGGCTCAAGGCACCGGCCTGTGGAATTTCCCGCCCGTGTCGCGCGATGCAGTCCGGCAGCGCCTCGTCCCTGGCTTCATCAGGCCCCGGCGTCCGGTATTCACTGCGCGGCTTGCGCGCGCGTTCAGGCGCCCTCGCGGCGATCTCCATGCGTCCCTCTGCCTGCCATTCCTCGATCGAATCGTTGTCGAAAGCGGCCGGTACACAATACGCCGGCAGGACACTCTCCAACCCATGCGGATGATCGGAATGGCCATCGCGCACCTGCCCCGGGAGGCGGATATTCCTGGCCGGATTTCGGGCGTGACAGGTGAAATCGGGCGGGATGGTCCTGATCATCCCGCGGTCCGGATGCACGCCCTCGCCCCGCACATCGGCACCGGTCTTGCGCCGATCTTCGAGCGCGACCGGATCCCGGAACACGACGCCGATATTCTCGAGAACCGACATCGAGGCGTTTTCAATGCGACCGACCTGATCGCCAGCCATGACCTCGCACAGCGGCAAGTTGCCGGTCAAACCCGGCAACATGGCGAAATCCGTCACTTCCCGCATTATCGGGCGAGAGCTGCGCCCGCCCGCACGTCCTGATCGTCTGTGCCCTGGCATTGATGATCCTCCACCGTCTCTCCCGCATACAATGGTGCGGGCCCTTCAGACCCACATTCAGGCGACCTGAGCGTGTGGGAAAGCGACCTGGCTGATCGGAGATTGCCGGGTTTGCAATGGCGGACGGTCTTTCTGCGACACCCGCCGAGGTCATGTGCCGGTTCGTCAGACCGCGCTGGCAAGCGAGGGCTTTGACGTTGCCTGGTATCGGTTCGTCGGTTCCCGCTCTTCGATGCTCATGTCCAGACCGCCGCTCTCCGAAGGTGGTATGTTCGGCGCCGGAGGAGCGAAAACCCCTGGCCGCGAGAGGTCGAGCCGCGGGTGCGCGCCGGGGCTCGAGCGCCAGGGGCGCAGTGCGGGGGTCTGGAGGGGTTGAGTTATCAGCCGCTCATACATCCGATGAGCGTTGGCCGGGCCTTGCCCTGACCCTCGAAATCCGGGGCCTTTCGATGCCATTTCAAGGGTTTGGGGCGGTGATTGCGGCTCTGCCAAAAAAGCGGAATTCCGCCTTGTAATTCCGTAGCTTGCGCGGCTATACCGGTCGGCGGAGACGTGGCCGAGTGGTCGAAGGCGCTCCCCTGCTAAGGGAGTAGACGGGGAACCGTCTCGAGGGTTCGAATCCCTTCGTCTCCGCCACTTGCCCCCGCGAAAGCGTTCTCCCGATCCGGCTGCAACCGGATTTTTTTCGTTGTTTTCGAGGGTTGCGCGGGTGGGGCTGAGCACTGGCCGCCGCGCCAGGTGGCCCGCAAGCGGTCTCTCAGGGCCGGTATTCTCTGGACCTGATGACTGCGTCGGTTTGGTGAATTTCTTATAAGCCATTGTAAGAGAGTAAGAAAATCTAGTGTTCGAAATTGCTTCGATTGGAGTCGCGTTTGCGACTGCTGCGACCGGGATCGAAAGCAGTGGTGTGTGAGAAGTTGGCATATGGTGCGCTCGGGGCGAGGTAGCGCGCAGCGGCCGGTCTCACGCATTCGAGAGACGCGCCTGCAGCATCACTGCGTAGCTGTCGATCGGGTGAGCAGGAACCGTCGCAACAGGCTCATCTGACCAGATTTCGGAGTTTACGGCAGCTGGCACCGTATATATTGTGGGCCGGAAGCATAGGGGAACAGAGTCACGACATGGCGCAATGGGGGAAGACACACGATGTAGCGATCGCTGCGGCACTCAGGAAAGGGCGCCGCGCTTTGACGCCGATCTACGAGACGGACCTTGGGGCAGCCTACTGTGGTGACTCCCTTAAGGTGCTCAAGAGCCGGCCTCTTCAGGAGCACTCGGGCAAGATACAGCTCGCCTTCACGTCGCCGCCATTCCCCCTGAACACCAAGAAGAGCTACGGCAACCTGCAGGGGAGGAATACATCCGTTGGTTCGCCAAGTTCGCTCCCCCTGCTGCGGGACATGGTGACCGAGGACGGTTCAATCGTAATCGAGATCGGCAACGCCCGGATGCCTCGCCAGCCGACGATGTCCACGCACGTCCTGGAGGCGTTCCTGCGCTTCCTCAAGAAGGGTGACCTGCACCTCTGCCAAGAGTTCATCTGGTATAACCCGGCCCGGCTGCCATCTCCTATCGAGTGGGTGAACAAGGAGCGGTCGCGGGTCAAGGACGCCTTCACCCGCATCTGGTGGATGTCGCCGAACCCGCGCCCGAAGGCCGACAACCGGAAGGTGCTGCGGGAGTACAGTCCCAGCATGAAGCGCCTCATCAAGACCGGCAAGTACAACGCCGGGGCTCGCCCGTCTGAGCACCACATCGGCGCAGAGAGCTTCAAGGCAGACAATAACGGGGCAATCCCGCCCAACGTCGGTGGCGTAGACGCGCTCCCCTCCATGGATGGCGTCATTACCCCCAAGGGGTTCGCGGAGTACCTCGAGGTGTCAACGGCGGAGACAAATCCGGCCACGCGGCGGCGCAAAACCGGGCCAGTGGCGGGGTGGCAAGCGCCATGGCGCGCGCGCTCTCCAGATAGCTGGCGCGTGCCATGGCGCATTGGCCCACAGGGCCAATCCTGTGACGGATGATTAGGTTGAGGCTTCGGCTTTTCGGGCGCGGCTTTGGCCGAGCCGATAGCTGTCTCCGTTCATCTCGAGGATGTTGACGTGGTGTGTCAGCCTGTCGAGCAGCGCGCCAGTCAGGCGTTCAGTGCCGAAGGTTTCGGTCCATTCGTCGAATGGCAGGTTGCTCGTGATCATCGTGGAGCCACGCTCATGGCGCTGCGAGATCAGTTCGAACAAGAGCTCGGCGCCGGTCTTGGATAGCGGCACGAAGCCCAGTTCGTCGATGATCAGCAATTTGACGCTGGCCAGCTGCTTTTGCAGGCGGAGCAGGCGGCGTTCATCGCGGGCCTCCATCATCTCGTTGACCAGCGTCGCAGCGGTGGTGAAGCTGACCGCCATGCCCTTCTGGCATGCGGCCAGCCCGAGACCCAGGGCAACATGGGTCTTGCCGGTTCCACTGGGCCCCAAGGCGATGACGTTCTCGCGCCGGTCGATCCATTCGCAGCGGGCCAGTTCCAGCACCTGCATCTTGTTCAGCTTTGGAATCGCCTTGAAGTCGAAGCTGTCCGGCTCTTGGCGGCCGGGAACTTCGCGGCCTTTATACGCCGCTCAATCATCCTGCGCTCTCGGTCGATCAGTTCCAGTTCGACGAGGCGCGCCGAAGAACTGGACGTGATCCCGACCCTCGGTGGCGCATTGGCGGGCAAGCTTGTCGTATTCCCGCAGGAAGGTGGGTAACTTCAGCGTCTTGAGATGATCCGCGAGCAGGATCTTCGGGGCGACGGTCATGCTGCATCCTCCGACATCAGGGCCATATAGCTGGCCGCGGATGTGGTCTCGACGTTCGCCCGTGGCAGGTATGGGTAGACATCGAGATCAATTTCGGCGGCCGTTTCTCGACGTGACAGAGGACGAGGTGCTTGACGGCATCGAAGCCGACCGCGCCCAGCTGCAGGGCCTTCTTCACCGCCGCGTGCAGGTCGTCGATGTCGAAGGTCTCCAGCAGGCGCAGAACTGGACATACTCGCGGCGTCCGGCCTTGATCATCCGCGCCTCCATCAGGCGGCGCAGGGTCGCGAACTCCGGCGGCAGGTCCCATTCAGCCGGGGGCGCCGCCTGATCGGGGCATTGATCTTGCGCTCGATCAGCGGAAGGTAATGCACCGGATCGAAGACCATGTCCTCACGGTCGTAGCAGCGGGGATGGCGTGCGATCACCTCGCCGCCGCAGCCGATCACGACCACGTCGACATAGCCCCTGATCCAGACGTCACGGTGGCCGTAGGAGACCGGCACCGAGTAATCATTGGTCTCGTAGCGCACCAGCGCCCGGGAACTGACCCGTCCGGTGGCCTGATCGCAGACATCGAACGGCGCGGCCGGCAGGTCGGTCATCGTGGCCAGATCCCGCGCGAGCCGGTCTCCGATGGTCTCGGACTGGCCCCGCAGGATATCCGCCACGGCGCTTGCGGCATTGATCCTCAAGTAGGCGTTGAACGCGTCCCGGGACGCAAACCGCGGGATCGGCACCATGAAGTTGCGGCGGGAATAGCCGACCAGGCCTTCCACGTTGCCCTTGTCGTTGCCCTTGCCCGGCCGTCCGTAACGATCGCGGAACAGGTAATGCGACAGGAACCCGCTGAAGAGCGTCGCCCGCTTGCGCGTTCCATCCGGCAGGATCTTCGCAACCAGACAGCGGTCGTTGTCGTATAGGACCGACGTAGGCACCTTGCCGAAAAACGTGAAGGCGTGGACGTGACCGTCGACCGGGCCTCCGCTGTCGCTGCGGGATAGGCCCGCACAAAGCAGGCATCACTGTGCGGCAGATCCATGACGAAGAAGTGCGCCTTCTGCTCGACACCGCCGATGACAACCACCGCCTCACCGAAATCGGCCTGAGCGTGTCCGGGCGCATGCGCCAGCGGCACGAACATCTCGCGACCGCGCCGTTCACGCTGCCGCATGTAATCCTTCACAATCGTGTAGCCGCCGGTGAACCCATGTTCGTCACGAAGCCGCTCGAACACCCGCTTCGCCGTATGGCGCTGCTTGCGATGGACCTCCCGATCGCCGTCCAGCCAGCTGTCGATAATGCCAGTAAAGGCATCCAGCTTCGGCCGCTTCACCGGCGCCGTCCGCCGATACCCGGGCGGTACCGAGAACGCCATCATCTTGCGGACGCTGTCACGCGAGATGTTGAAATGCCGCGCCGCTTCTCGCTGGCTCATACCTTCCGCACAAGCCAGACGAACCTTGCGATACAAGTCCACAGTAAAAATCCTCCTGCCCTCCCTGTCGCCAGAAAGGGTAAAGGTGGACGACTATTCCGCCGCCCGCAGCAGGATCATCCCGCCGCTACCGTGGCCGACTTTTGCACCGCCGTTCTCAATGCGAGTGCCGGAAAGTCGTTTCCGGAAAAGGGCAATTCCTTTCCGGGCCCGGCGCATTGGCGGACCGCCTGCGGCGCGCGCCCGTCCACGCGCTTGATAATCTGCGGTCCCGTTTCGCAGTTCATATCGGCCACCTTCAAGTGAGTGGTCCGTTCCAACGGGCGGCCGAACGGGTTCGTCGCGGGAACAGATGGATTCTGCCGTTTTCATGGCTCTCCAAAGATTTCGCGAGAAACGCGCGAAAGTTGGTGATGCCCTGAGGGGGCGGCATATCATGGCGGTGTTCAGACGCCGTCAATTCTCAGCCGAGAAAGGGATATGCCACATGCCAAAGAATACCATCACTGAACTGCCCGATCCATCAGGATTTGGCTCCGACCCATTCACTGACGTCCTGCGCGATGGAGCGCGCAAGCTGATCGAACAGGCGATCCACGCGGAGCTGGCCGCGCTCATGAACGCCTTTTCCGGGGACAAGCTCGAGGACGGTCGGGCACGCCTGGTGCGCCATGGGCACCTACCCGAACGCGAGGTGATGACCGGCATTGGTCCGGTGCCCGTGAAGGTGCCGCGCGTGCGGGATCGGGGTGCTGGCGAAGACAAGGTCACGTTCACGCCCAGCATCCTGCCGCGGTATCTGCGCAAGGCGAAATCGGTCGAAGAGCTGCTGCCGTGGCTTTACCTCAAGGGCGTGTCTACGGGCGATTTCACCGAGGCCCTGGCGGCGCTGCTGGGTCCGGAACGCAAAGGGCCTGTCCGCCAAGACCGGGAATGTCCCGGTGAATGTTGAAATTGGGCTGAGGGGTGGCGTTGCTTCCCTCGAGCCGTAGGCTCGGGGTGTTCAAACCGAGAGGGAAGCAACACCATGAAGAAGACTACGACATCTGACCGGGCGCTGACCAGCCAAACGGACTTGGCGTTGGCCGTCGATGCGGCTCGGGACGGGGTTGGACAGAGCTTCGACCAGTTCTGCCTGATTGCGGGCGTCGCGGCGTTGAGCGAGATGCTGGAAGACGACGTGAAGACCCCGGCGGGGGCCGCACATGCCCGCAGCACCGACAAGCCCGGATATCGCTGGGGCCGCACGAAGGGCCGTGTCGGCTTTCATGGCGGCAAGGTCGCGCTCGATCGCCCCAGGGTCCGCTCGAAAAGCACGGGAAAGGAACTGCCGCTGCCCAGCTGGAAGGAAGCGGCCGAGGGCGGCTGGCTGGAGGAATGGGCGATGAGCCTGATGCTGATGAACGTCGCCACGCGCAAGTTCGGGCGCGCGGTGCGCCTGCCCGAGGCCGGGATCGTGGCGGAGGCGGGATCGGGGCTGTCGAAATCCGCGGTCTCCCCGGCGGTTCAAGGCGTTGACCGAGGCGCGGCTGGCGGAATGGATGGCCTCGGATCTGTCGCAGCTCGACCTGCTGGTGATCCAGATCGATGGTCTGCACCGGATGACAACCTGCTGATGATCGGCGCCGTCGGGGTCGATGCGGAAGGTGGCAAGCACCCTCTCGGCGTGGTCGAGGGGGCCACCGAGAACACCGCGACCGTTCAGGCCCTGCTGGACAACCTGATCGAGCGCGGGCTCGACGCGCAGGTCTGTCGGCTGTTCATCGTCGATGGCGCAAAGGCCCTGACCAAGGCGATCCGCCGGACCTTCGGGAAGGATATTCCGATCCAGCGCTGCCAGATCCACAAGGCCCGCAACATCACCGACCGGATCGACCCCAAGCTCCACGGCGCTGTTCGCCGCACCCTGCGCCAAGGCCCGGGAGATCGACGATGCCGCCAAGGCCGAGCGACATCTCGCGCAATCTGGCGCGCCGCCTTGAACTCGAGGCGCCGGGCGTTTCAAAGAGCATCCTCGAAGGCCTTGACGAGATCCTGACCGTTACCCGCCTTGGCCTGCCGCCCGAACTTCGCCGGTCGTTGGCCTCGACGAACATCATCGAGTCGATGAACGCCGTGATCCGGCAGGTCTGTCGCAACGTGAAGCGCTGGCGCGACGCACAGATGGCGCTGCGCTGGACCGCCGCCGGCATGATCGAGGCCGCCAAGGGCTTTCGCCGCCTCAAGGCCTACAGACAGCTGCCCATCCTGAAGGCCGCGCTGGAGAAGCATCGGTCAGCATCCGAAGCCACAGTTGACCACGCGGCAGAGGCCGCCTAACCATGAAGCCAGCAACGCCGCCCGTCGCGTGTTTCAACATCGAACGGGACATTCCCCCAAGACCGTCACCCGGCTGAAAGCCGAATGGTGGAAAGACTTTGAGGCTTGGCAGAAACGCGACCTCGGCTCACGCCGCTTTCTCTACATCTGGGCGGATGGCGTCTACTTCAAACCGCGCATGGCTGAGGAGAAACAGCGTGTTCTGGTGATCGTGGGTGCCGACGAATACGGCCGCAAGGAGCTTCTGGCCATGACCGATGGCTTCCGCGAAAGCACGCAAAGCTGGCGCGAGGTTCTGCTTGATCTCAAGCGGCGCGGCCTGAATGCGGATCCCAAGCTGGCCATCGGCGACGGCGCGCTCGGCTTCTGGACCGCGCTGCGCGAGGTGTTCGCCACGACCAAGGAGCAAAGGTGCTGGGTCCACAAGACCATGAACGTGCTCAATGCGCTGCCCAAATCTATCCAGGCCAAGGCCAAGGGCCATCTGCATGACATCTGGCAAGCCGAAACCCGCGCCGAGGCAGAAACCGCCTTCGACTTCTTCGTCGAAACCTACGGTGTGAAATGGGACAAGGCGGTGGCCAAGCTGGTCAAGGATCGGGACGCGCTGCTGACCTTCTACGACTATCCGGCCGAACACTGGAAGCACATCCGCACGTCAAACCCGATTGAAAGCACCTTTGCCACCGTCCGGCATCGCACGAAACGCACCAAGGGTTGCCTCAGCCGCAAGACCGGACTGGCCATGGCATTCAAGCTGATGATGTCAGCGCAGGGAAAATGGCGCAAACTCGACGGCCGGAACCGCCTGCCCGAAATCATCGCAGGGGTTGAGTTCCGCGACGGTCTCCGCCACCTTCAAATCGCCGCCTGATCAAGCATCACCAACTTCTGCGCATATCTCAGATTTAGCAGAGAGAAACATGAAGATGCGCGTGAAGATGGGCACAGTTGTGCCGAAGATGGGCACAACTGTGTACCCCGAGGACGTTCCGGCTGACTATCGCGCCGCCATGGCCATGGCATTGCACGCGGAGATCGGATCGACCCACCGGGCGATCAAGTCCGCCATGCGGTGGACGGGCGCCAGCGAGCGGACCGTCAAATACTGGATCGCAGGCGAGCGGGGACCGAGCCGCGAGCACCTCGTGTCGCTCGCGCGTCATTCGGATGCCGTGCTGATCGCGCTGCTCGCGCTGGCGGATCGGCTGATCGTGGATGATGCCGAGGATCGGGAGCACCGATAGCCGGAGGTGTCGGACGGCCTCACTACCCTTGTATCGTGTTCGATTTTGGTTATCTTGAATACGCACTGAGAAGGGAGCGCGCCATGCCTCGCACCACCACCATGACCGTCCGCGTTAGCGGCGCCCTCAGCGAGTTCATCGCCGCCAATGTCGGCGAGGACGGCGCCTACGAGAACGTCAGCGAATATATCCGCGACCTGATCCGTCGAGACAAGGAGCGCGCAGAGCGCGAGGCGTTCGATCGCCTGAAGGCCGAACTAAACCGCGCCTTCGCTGCGCCCGAAGAGAGCTACAAGCCCCTGACCGCCGCCGATGTGATCGCTCGGAACCGGACCTGACCGCATGGCAATCCGGATCCAGGAGGCGGCTTCGATCCGCCTCGACGAGATCTACCGATACACCCGCGACCGCTGGGGCGAGGCGCAGGCCGACATGTACATCACCGGTCTGTTCGCCGCCTTCGAGCAGATCGACACACGCGGTGTCATGTCGAGACCCGTACCGGCCGAGTTCGGGGTGGAGGGGTACTTCTTCCTCTACGAGCGGCATTTCGTGTACTGGCGATGGCTGTCAAATGGCGACATCGGCATCGTCACCATCCTCCACGAGCGGATGCACCAGATCGACCGCTTCAAGGAGGACTTCGGTTAAACCATTGTAAAAAATGGAATTTCCGAATAACACCTGAACCGCAGGCGACTCGACAGACCTGGAGATGGGGTGGATGCCGCTTCTCCCCAGACGGCATCGCAATGTGCCAAGCTTGCGGTGTTGAAACACAAGCTGAAGGAGAGGGCATCCATGGGAGAAGTTACCATCATCGGCGTCGATCTGGCAAAGAACGTGTTCCAGGCACATGGGGCGGCGGCGGACGGGTCCGTCGTGTTCCGCAAGAAGCTGTCACGGCTGCAATTCACCCGCTTCATGGCGGAGCAGCCACCATGCGTTGTGGCGATGGAAGCTTGCGCCAGCGCGCACCACTGGGCGCGGGAAATGGCGCGGCACGGTCATGAGGTCCGGCTGATTGCCCCGCACTACGTCAAGCCGTTCCTGAAACGGCAGAAGAATGATGCCGCCGATGCGGAAGCGATCGTCGAGGCGGCGCAGCGGCCCACCATGCGCTTCGTGGAGCCGAAATCGACAGAGCAGCAGGCCCGAGCGGTGGTGTTCCGGACGCGCGAGCAACTTGTCAAGCAGCGCACCGAAACCGTGAATGCGCTCCGGTCGCATCTCTACGAGTTCGGCCATGTCGCTCCCGTGAGAACGGCGGTGCAAAAGTCGGCCACGGTAGCGGCGGGATGATCCTGCTGCGGGCGGCGGAATAGTCGTCCACCTTTACCCTTTCTGGCGACAGGGAGGGCAGGAGGATTTTTACTGTGGACTTGTATCGCAAGGTTCGTCTGGCTTGTGCGGAAGGTATGAGCCAGCGAGAAGCGGCGCGGCATTTCAACATCTCGCGTGACAGCGTCCGCAAGATGATGGCGTTCTCGGTACCGCCCGGGTATCGGCGGACGGCGCCGGTGAAGCGGCCGAAGCTGGATGCCTTTACTGGCATTATCGACAGCTGGCTGGACGGCGATCGGGAGGTCCATCGCAAGCAGCGCCATACGGCGAAGCGGGTGTTCGAGCGGCTTCGTGACGAACATGGGTTCACCGGCGGCTACACGATTGTGAAGGATTACATGCGGCAGCGTGAACGGCGCGGTCGCGAGATGTTCGTGCCGCTGGCGCATGCGCCCGGACACGCTCAGGCCGATTTCGGTGAGGCGGTGGTTGTCATCGGCGGTGTCGAGCAGAAGGCGCACTTCTTCGTCATGGATCTGCCGCACAGTGATGCCTGCTTTGTGCGGGCCTATCCCGCAGCGACAGCGGAGGCCTGGGTCGACGGTCACGTCCACGCCTTCACGTTTTTCGGCAAGGTGCCTACGTCGGTCCTATACGACAACGACCGCTGTCTGGTTGCGAAGATCCTGCCGGATGGAACGCGCAAGCGGGCGACGCTCTTCAGCGGGTTCCTGTCGCATTACCTGTTCCGCGATCGTTACGGACGGCCGGGCAAGGGCAACGACAAGGGCAACGTGGAAGGCCTGGTCGGCTATTCCCGCCGCAACTTCATGGTGCCGATCCCGCGGTTTGCGTCCTGGGACGCGTTCAACGCCTACTTGGAGGATCAATGCCGCAAGCGCCGGGCGGATATCCTGCGGGGCCAGTCCGAGACCATCGGAGACCGGCTCGCGCGGGATCTGGCCACGATGACCGACCTGCCGGCCGCGCCGTTCGATGTCTGCGATCAGGCCACCGGACGGGTCAGTTCCCGTGCGCTGGTGCGCTACGAGACCAATGATTACTCGGTGCCGGTCTCCTACGGCCACCGTGACGTCTGGATCAGGGGCTATGTCGACGTGGTCGTGATCGGCTGCGGCGGCGAGGTGATCGCACGCCATCCCCGCTGCTACGACCGTGAGGACATGGTCTTCGATCCGGTGCATTACCTTCCGCTGATCGAGCGCAAGATCAATGCCCTGGATCAGGCGGCGCCCCCGGCTGAATGGGACCTGCCGCCGGAGTTCGCGACCCTGCGCCGCCTGATGGAGGCGCGGATGATCAAGGCCGGACGCCGCGAGTATGTCCGTGTTCTGCGCCTGCTGGAGACCTTCGACATCGACGACCTGCACGCGGCGGTGAAGAAGGCCCTGCAGCTGGGCGCGGTCGGCTTCGATGCCGTCAAGCACCTCGTCCTCTGTCACGTCGAGAAACGGCCGCCGAAATTGGATCTCGATGTCTACCCATACCTGCCACGGGCGAACGTCGAGACCACATCCGCGGCCAGCTATATGGCCCTGATGTCGGAGGATGCAGCATGACCGTCGCCCCGAAGATCCTGCTCGCGGATCATCTCAAGACGCTGAAGTTACCCACCTTCCTGCGGGAATACGACAAGCTTGCCCGCCAATGCGCCACCGAGGGTCGGGATCACGTCCAGTTCTGGCGCGCCTCGTCGAACTGGAACTGATCGACCGAGAGCGCAGGATGATTGAGCGGCGTATAAAGGCCGCGAAGTTCCCGGCCGCCAAGAGCCCGACAGCTTCGACTTCAAGGCGATTCCCAAAGCTGAACAAGATGCAGGTGCTGGAACTGGCCCGCTGCGAATGGATCGACCGGCGCGAGAACGTCATCGCCTTGGGGCCCAGTGGAACCGGCAAGACCCATGTTGCCCTGGGTCTCGGGCTGGCCGCATGCCAGAAGGGCATGGCGGTCAGCTTCACCACCGCTGCGACGCTGGTCAACGAGATGATGGAGGCCCGCGATGAACGCCGCCTGCTCCGCCTGCAAAAGCAGCTGGCCAGCGTCAAATTGCTGATCATCGACGAACTGGGCTTCGTGCCGCTATCCAAGACCGGCGCCGAGCTCTTGTTCGAACTGATCTCGCAGCGCTATGAGCGTGGCTCCACGATGATCACGAGCAACCTGCCATTCGACGAATGGACCGAAACCTTCGGCACTGAACGCCTGACTGGCGCGCTGCTCGACAGGCTGACACACCACGTCAACATCCTCGAGATGAACGGAGACAGCTATCGGCTCGGCCAAAGCCGCGCCCGAAAAGCCGAAGCCTCAACCTAATCATCCGTCACAGGATTGGCCCTGTGGGCCAATGCGCCATGGCACGCGCCAGCTATCTGGAGAGCGCGCGCGCCATGGCGCTTGCCACCCCGCCACTGGCCTGGTTTTGCGCCGCCGCGTGGCCGGATTTGTCTCCGCCGTTGACACTTCCCGAAGGGATCGGCTATGTGCCGCGCCCGGAACGGGTCGTCGCAGATCCTGACGCCGACATTCCTGACCGGCACGCGACGTCTGCCGAATGCTCCTTGAGCAGATCGCCCAGCTGACCGACCGCATCAAGGTGCTGAAAGCACGGATTGCGGCCATGTCGAACGAAGCGGAAATGCCACGACGGTTGCAGACCATGCCGGGCGTCGGCCCGATCACCGCGCTGGCAGTCGAGACCTTCACGCCGCCGATGGAGCAGTTTCGCCGAGGGCGGGACTTCGCCGCCTGGCTTGGCCCGGTGCCGAGGCAACACTCCACGGGTGGCAAGCAGAAACTGGGGAAGACCTCGAAGATGGGACAACGCGACCTCCGACGACTGCTGGTGATCGGGGCGACCGCGGTGATCCGCTGGGCCTCACGTCGAGGGGCGCCGAAGGGATCGTGGCTGGCACGGATGCTGGAGCGCAAGCCGATCCCGGTCGTGGCCGTCGCGCTGGCGAACAAGATGGCGCGTGGTATCTGGGCGATGCTGATACGCGGTGAAAGCTATCGTGGCCCGGTGCTGATCGGCGCCTGATCCGGCGGCGGGCAGACATCGGGGCCACCGAGTTGTGAGGAAGGCATGATCCGAATGGGCACATGATCGAAACGATCCGGGCCGGGCAAACCAGTAACGTTCTCCGAGTCTTGAGCTCGCTGTTGGAGATTTGGTCCCGGTCCGCGCATCACCATCCCGGCCAGCGGCGCCATGTCAGCCGCACCAACAGGCCTGACAAAAGTACGCACTCGATCACATGTCCCGATCATCAGAAATTCCTTGCAAACCGAGCGGCATCCACAAAAGAACGTTCGACCCCGGTCCCATCCCCTCTGCCACCAAGACCCCGATGATATTGAAATATATGGATAATATCCGCGTGATTCTGCGCGCGCCTCGATAAATACCACCGGGCAAGGCGCAGCCAGTTGCCCGAGGTGCGCTGCGTCCCGGTATTGATGAGGGCGCGGGCAAAGGGCCCTGGATCGGCATCATCCGTCAGCCGGCGATCTGTTTTGCCTTTTCGACGAGGACTTCGGCCTGGCGGATGGACGCATAGTCGATCAGGCGCCCGTCCAGCGAAACCGCGCCTTTTCCCGCAGCTTCGGCCTCTGCCATGGCGGCCAGAATGCGGTTGGCCTTTTCAATCTCGGCCTCGGACGGGCTCATCACCTCGTTGGCCAGCGCGATCTGGCTGGGATGGATGGCCCACTTGCCCTCGCAGCCAAGGACCGCGGCGCGATAGGCGGCGGCCTTGTACCCTTCAGGGTCCGAGAAATCGCCGAATGGTCCGTCGATGGGGCGCAATCCGTTCGCGCGCGCGGCAACGACCATGGTGGCGATGGCCGAATGCCACATATCGCCCCAATGAACCTGTCGCGATCCGTCGCTGGCGGGGTCGGTCAGCACCGCGTAGTTTTCGTTCACACCGCCGATCACCGTGGTGCGCGCGCGCATCGACGCCGCGTAGTCCGCGACGCCGAAATGCAGGCTCTCGTTGCGCTTTGACGCGGCGGCGATTTGGCTGACATTCTGCATGCCAAGCGCGGTCTCGATGATATGCTCGAAACCCACGCGCTTTTTCAGCCCGACGGCATCCTCGACCTGGGTTGCCAGCATGTCGACAGCATAGACATCCGCGGCCGTGCCGACCTTGGGGATCATGATCAGATCAAGGCGCTCGCCCGCCTGTTCAAGGATATCGACCACGTCACGATACATGTAATGCGTGTCGAGCCCGTTGATTCGAACCGACATCGTCTTGGTATTCCAGTCGACCTCGTTGAGCGCCCTGATGATGTTCATTCGGGCCTGCGCCTTCTCGTCCGGCGCGACCGCATCCTCGAGGTCCAGAAAGATCACATCGACATCGGATTGCGCGGCTTTTTCAAACATTTGCGGCTGGCTTCCGGGGACGGCCAATTCGCTGCGGTTCAGTCGCGCGGGGGCCTGTTCGATGGGGTGAAAGCTCATTGTGTGCGGCTCCTGTTGTGGGTGCCTTCGGGCATGGCGGTCAGACAAGAGGGCAAGGATATTGCCTGACAAGGAATTTCACCGCGTACGAATGTATGCGGTTGAAAGATGATTACCCGTCAATTGGAGCGCCCGCAATCCGGTTGGAGGAAAAGAATGCAATCGCCTGGGCGCGGTTTTTCACCGTAAGCTTGTGATAGAGGCGGCTCGTTTGATTTGAACAGGTTTCGGTGGTTTTCCAAGTGGTTTTCCGCCTCGGTAATGCCGCCGCCCTTCCGGCAACGACCTGTCGCGAGGCGGGCGGTGACACTGACGCCGATAACCTGCGCGCGACGCCCGCTGTGTTGCGGCATCGCGGGTTCTGTCAGGGCTGCCCGGCTTGAGGCGAGTTATCGCGATGACCAAACGCTGCCCGTTCAGATACTTCAAGACCGGCTGGGGAAGGTGTCGAAGCGATGCGGCTTGCACTCCGATCGGCGGCGTCCGCGTTCGTGGACGCTGCCGCCTGTGAAACCCCGGCCTGTCATGCCTGATATTCGCGCCGGAAAAGGAAGTTGTTGCGGTAGCCATGCAATCGGGCAAGACGGGGCGCGCCGCCGGCCGGGGGCGTCGGAACGTCGCGCGGCGAGGCGCGGTGGAGTCGTCCGCCGCGCAATTGCCAGGCCCCGAGACCCGCGGCGGCGAGCAGGCCGAACAAGGCCTCGGCATCTGCCCCGGGCCGTCGTTCCACCTCGATGATCAGCAGGAGATGCGGCAGGCGCAAGAGCGCGCCCATCCCCCTGACGACGGCAAGCTCGTCACCCTCGACGTCGATCTTGACAACCAGGGCCGATGGGCCGGGCGTCACGACATCGCGCAGCGGGAGGATCCGGCACGGCTGATGCCAGCCGCCCGGCCCGCCCAGTTTCGCGGTCGGGTGGCGCCAGCCGCCAGCCGCGCCATCGGACAGGGTGCCATGGCCCGCGTTCGCGCCGGCCGCCGCCTCGACCACGCGCAGGCCGGGCAGGGCGAGCGCGCGCAGATGGTCGGCAAGGTCCGCATTCGGCTCGACCGCGATGACGGTCGGGCACCAGCGGCTGAAGGCCCGTGCATAGACCCCGACAGAGGCGCCGACATCGACGGCAACGGTCCGGGCAACCGGCCAGCTCGGCGCGGTCCGGGCAAGATATGCCGGCAGGCGCGCGACGAACCCCAGCTCGGCCTCGGCAAGCCGGTAGGCCGACGACCATGCGGCAAGGCCGATGTGGCGGAAGGGCGGACGGAAGGTGCCGGGCGGGAACATGCGGGCGGGGGCTCGGGTGGGGTGTCGGCCCAGGATAGCGCAGGTTCCGTGCTGGAGTAAGGCCCGCTCTCTCTTGAGTTCCCACAGTATTCCTCTATCGCTGGCGCATCTGCCAATTCTGGTACGAACCATGAAGATCGTCTATACCACCACCTATTTCAGCCCCCATATTTCGGGCCTGACCCGGGGTCTGGCACCCATTGCCGAACACATGGCGGCCAGCGGGCATGAGGTGACGGTGATCTGCGCTCGTCACGATCCGGCATTGCCAGCCGAAGAGACCATCGCCGGGGTCAGGATCGTGCGCGTGCCAGTCTGGGCCTTTGTCGGCAAGGGGCCATTGATGCCCCGGTTCTTTGCCGCCTGCCGTCGCGAGATGAAGGGCGCGGATATCGTTCACGTCGTTGCCCCGCAGGCCGACGCCATGGTTGCCGCTCTCGCCGCGCGTTTGCGTGGCGCCAGACTGGTGATGAGCTACGTCTGTTCATTCACCACGAGCGGCCCGACCGGCTGGATCGCGACCCAGGCGTTGCGGGTCTCGCACCTTTGGGCCGGTCTCTTTTCGTTGCGGATTGTGGCACTCTCCGAGGATTACGCCCGCCAGAGCCGGTTTTGCGCATTGTTCAATCGCAAGCTGATGTTCATTCCCGTGCCGATTCTCAACGTGCCGCCACGAGAGGTGGCCCGGCGGCCGGCGATACCGCCCTTTCGCATCGGCTTTGTCGGGCGGATATCGCCGGACAAGAGCCTCAAACTGCTGCTCGATGCGATTCCGCATCTGAAAGCGGTGCTGGACGCGCCGTTCAACGTCGAGATCGCCGGGCCGCGGGAGCCGCCGGGCACACCCAACGCCGACGAACTGAGCGCGCTGATGGAGAAGGCCGAGGCCGCCGGTGCGATCCGCTGTCACGGCGTGCTGGACGAGGCGGCGCTTGACCGGTTCTATCGTGACATCGACGTGCTGGTGCTGCCGTCGAACGTGCGCATCGAGGCCTATGGCATGGTCCAGGTCGAGGCGATGCTGCGCGGCACGCCCTGCGTCGTCTCGGACCGCCCGGGGATGCGCCTGCCGGTGCGCGAAACCGGGTTCGGCGTGTTGTTCGCGCCCGGCGATGCGCAGGCGCTCGCCCGGGCGGTGCGGCAGGTCCTGCTGGAGGGGCCGCCGGGCGGTGCGCCCACACCCGAGGCGCTGCACGATCATTTCGCGCCCGGCCACGTGCTTGCCGCCTTTGACCGGCTTTATGCCGGGCTGGTCTGAGCACGGCACGGACCCGGGACAAACCTTGCCGTCCAACCAGCCGTCTGGTTTCATGGCTCCGCATTATTGATTGGACCGGGCCACGTGCGCTTGTCTCTCCCGCGGTTTCATTTCGACGACTCGCCGGTCGAGTCCGGGCTGGCCCTTGTTGCCCTTCTTTGCGTCGCGGCATGGCTGCGCCTGAACGGGATCGGCTGGGACGGTTTCGGCGGGCTGCATCCCGACGAGAGGCACCTCTATTTCGTCACCCAGGCGATGTTCGAGACGCTGAGGGATCCCGCCAATGCCGGGCAGTCCTTCACCGACTTGTGGCTGTCGGCCGCTTCGCCGCTGAACCCGCATGCCGGCGAAAAGTTCTATGTCTATGGCGAGGCCCCGCTGATCGTGGGTGTGCTGGTCGGATGGGCGACCGGGGTGACCGACTGGTTCGCCTTCATGAGCGTGGCGCGGACGCTGGCGGCCGTGGTGGACACCGGTGCCGTGCTGGCGGTGTTTCTGGGCGCGCGGCTGCTGGCGGGAAACACCGCCGCGCTGGCCGTGGCCGCGCTGTACACGGTCATGCCGAGCGCGCTGCAACTGGCCAATTTCCATACCGTCGATGTCTGGCTGTCGGCGGCCGTCGCCGGCGCAATGGTGCCGATGCTGGCGCTGGCGACCGGGCGCTGCGGGCGGGCCGACCCGGTGGCGATGGCGGCGCTGGCGGGGGCGCTGACGGGGCTGGCGGTGGCCTGCAAGATCACTGGCGTGCTGGTGGCGCCCGCGGGGCTTGCCGCGCTGGTTCTGGCGTGGCGGCGGGAGGATCTGGGCATGGCGCGCGCACTGATGGCGCTGGCGACGGCACTGATCCTGGCGCTGGCCGCGTTCCGTCTGGCCAATCCTTTTTGCGTTCGAGGGGCCGGGCCTGCTCGGCCTGCGCCTCTCGGGCGACTGGATCGCGGATTTCGTCGAGCTTGCCAATTTCACCGCGTGGGAAGATTTCCCGCCCAACTGGCAATGGATCGCGGGCTATGGCGTGCTGCGGTTCCTGCGCGATTTCGTGCTGTTCGGGGCCGGGCCGGTTGCCTCGGGGCTGTTCGGGCTGCTGTTGTGGCGCCATCCCCGCCGCTGGGGCGCGGTGATCGTGCCGCTGGTGGCGCTGGCGGGGTTCGTCGCGCTGACTGCCGTGGGCCAGGTCAGCGCGCTGCGGTATGCCGCGCCGGGCCTTGGGCCGATGACGATGGCGCTGGCCCCGGCGGTGCGCTGGCTGGACGCCAAGGCCGTCGTCGCGGCCCCGGCGGTCGCGTTGTGGTGGGGCAGCGGCACGGTCATCCTGCACGACGGCCAGCACCCGCGCCTTGCCGCGTCGCACTGGCTGTGGACCTTGCCGCGCGGCACCCATCTGACCAACGAGACCGACTGGGACGAAAGCCTGCCCAGCATCGTCTCGCCGGGCCCGGGCGGACCTTATCGCTGGCCCGGACATGACGGCTGGTTCACCTTTGAAACGCTTGACATGACCGCGCCCGACAGCCCCGAGAAGGCCAGCCGGATGGCCGACATCCTTTCGCGGACGGATTTCCTGATCCTGTCCTCCGACCGGCAATCGGCGGTGATGCCGCGCCTTGCGGACAGGTTTCCGATGACCACCGCCCATTACGCCATGCTCACCTCCGGCGAAGCGTGCTTTGCCCTGGCGCTCGAGATCGACCGCGGTTATCCCTTGCCGGGTCTGCGCTTCGACGACAGCTGGGCGCAAGAGCCGTGGCGGGTCTACGACCATCCGCATGTCCGGATTTTCCGCCGTCAGCCCTGTTTCGATGCCAAAGGCTATGCCTTCCGCCTGCGCCGCGCCCTCGCCAACGACCAACCGGATGAGCCATAGCAGGCCCGGCCGTTCGGGCATCCGGGGCGCATCCCGGATGCCTTGCCGTCTCGGCGCTGGCCGTGTCGCGCCCCGGGAATGTCAGGAAACAATTGCAGTTAGTTGGTTGCGTGGTATCGTCCCAGCTGAACGGGCCAATACACCGAGGTATTTCGTGTTAAAGACTTTATTCCGCATCCAGGGATTTCTGATCGCGCTGGCACTTCTGGCCGGCCTTCCCCACGGCGCTGCAGCCTATAACGTTCCCGGATCGGCCCAGGCGCACGTCCCTGAATTGACCGAGATCGCCACCGGCATCATCGTGAAATCGCTCAAGGAAAACGTGCGTCCGCTACGCCAGCGCGGCGATGATGCCCAGATTTCGACCCAAGGCAACCTGTCAGGCGTGTCCGCCGTCGGCGCGGGCCGGGTGCCGCTGTCCCTCTCGCTGACCCACCGCATCCTCGACACGTCGCGACTCGACGGCCGGCTCGATGTCGGGACAATGCTTCTGGCCGGAGGGAACGGAACCGGGCTGGTCTATTTCGGCGGAATCATCGGTGAGGACGGCGATGTGCGCACGCCGCTCGACAATGGAAAGATCAAGCATGCGGGGGCCGGTCTGGCATTTGGCGCCGACTACGCGGTGTCGGACGGATTTTACGTTACCGCCATGGTGGGGGGAATGTCGCTTGACTATGATGTCGCGCGCGCTGGCGGCACGATCATCGGCAGTTTCGGCGCGACGCGTCAGTTCGCCGACCTGTCGGCCGACTACGTGACCCGCGCCGCCGGGGGCGACATGACTTTCGGCTTCGGCCTTCTCTATGTCAAACAGCGCAACGACGGCTATTTCGAAAGTGGCGGAGCGCCGATTGCCCCCTTCACGTTCGACCAGTTGGCGGCGACGCTGAACATGCGCAACGCCCGGGGACATCCCGGCGCCCTGCTCAGGCCGTACGTCGATCTCTCAGGCCAGTTCAGACTTACCGGCAGCAGAAGCGGCGTCGTTGCGGCGGTGCCGGTGCATTCCGACAACCAGGCTCGGTTGCTGGTGGGGGTCGAACGCACGACCGGAAAATCGTCTTTCGATGTTGGTTTGGGCACCAATTTCGACGACTCAGGTTATTCGGGGCTCGACGGGCGGCTGTCTTACACGTTCCGGTTCTGATCTTTGTGGCACAGCCCCGGCTTGCCCCCTGGCCAGTTGCTGGCCGCGCTGCTGGCGCTGGCTCTGGGGTTCGCGATCGAGATGGGCCCGGTTGGTCAGGCCGCGGGCGAAACCGTTGCGCGGGGCATCGCGATCGTGGCGCGGCCGCTATTGGAATTGCTCGGTGTTGATCTCGTCCGACACGGGGTCGAGCTGCGCGCTCCGCTGGCGGGGTGGGCGGTTCGCGTCAGTGAGGTCTGCGATGGCATGGGGCTGGTCGTGGCGCTTCTTGCGGCCATCGTCGTTCTGGTGCCGGGCCGGGGCGGTTCCATCGGCTGGGGCCTCAAACGAGCCCTGATCGGCCTTGTCGCGATTCAGCTGTTCAATCTCGCACGCGTCGTGTTTCTGGCCCTGGCGCTTGGCCGGGGTGGCGCGGCCTTCGGCGTCCTGCACGACCAGGTCTTTCCGCTCTTCACGGTATTCGTCATCGCCGCCGTCCTGATCCCGCCCGCGCGGCTGGCCGGGTTTGCCGGTCTGGCCGCGATCCTGACATTGCTCTGGGCGCCTCTGGCCGAACCCGTTTCGGCCCTGCTGGTGCCGCTGGCCAACGGGATGCTGGAATGGACGGCGCAGGCCGAGGTCGGCCGGATCGGCGAGACGCAAGGCGTCTGGTCGGTCGGCACGATGCTGGTCGCCGGGACCGATCCGCTGCGGCTTTACCGGGCGCCGCTGGAGCCGCAGCATTTCACCGTGGCGTTGCCGGTCATCGTTGCCGCGGCCGGGCTGATGAGACGACCGGGCTTGCTGGTGCTGGCGTTGCCGTTGATGATGGCGGCGCTTTGCGTGGCGGCGCCGGTCGCGGTCATGGCGCTGGCTGCGGACAAGGCCCCGGTTCTGGTCCTGCTGCCCGATGGCGACGGGGCCTTCCATGCCGCGGAATATGTCGTGCCCGAAACCCTGCGAGGCGTGTTGCGGCTGGTTCAGAACACGCTGGTGCACTTCCTGCTGCTGGTCCTGCCCGTCCTGGCCCTGCACCGCGCCCGGGGCGCTTCATGACCTTGACCGAGGCACAGTATCGAAGCGCCCTCATCGGGCTGGTTCTGGCTGGTGCGGCGCTGCGTCTGACCGGGCTCAACTGGGATGAGGGCCGTGGCCTGCATCCCGATGAAGGCAACCTCGTCCGGGCCGCCCTGACGCTGGGAATCGAGGGCCGGCTGATCCCGGACTTTCACGCCTATAACGACCTCGCGCTGTGGCTGCCGCGACTGCTGTCGGCGCCGTTCTGTGCCGCCGCCGATGCGGGCTGCCTGACCCATGCCGCGCGGCTGCTTTCGGCGCTGATGTCTGTGGCGGCGATCCCGCTGGCGGCGGGGCTGGCGCGGCAGATGGCCGGGCCCGTGGCCGGGATCGCGGCGGCGGCGGCGTTCGCCGGATCGGCACCGCTGGTGCAATGGGCCCATTTCGGTACCACCGAAAGCGCGCTGGTCCTGATTGTGACGGCGCTTTGGTTTGTCGCGGTGCGATGGCAAAGCGGGCAGATCGGCGACCGCGCGGCGGCGCTGTGGTCGGGGGGATGATCGGGCTCGGCTTTGGCCTCAAGACCACCGTGCTGGTTCTGGCCATACTGCCGCTCACCGCGCTGGTCTTGGCCGGCCGACCCCGGGCGGGCCGATTGCGCGCCGCCGCGCTGGGCTTGGGCCTGGCAATGGCGCTGGCGCTGGCCACAACGCCGTCGCTGATTTTTGCGACGGACGAGTGGCTGGCCGTGATGCGGTTCGAGTCCGATGTTGTCAGCGGCCGCCTGCAGGTGTTCTGGACGGACCAGTTCCACGGCACGGTTCCGGGCTGGTACGAGTTGCAACAGCTCTGGTCGGCCACGTCTGGCGCGGGGGTACTGCTGGCCGGCCTTGGGCTGGTTCTGTTGCCGCGCCGCAGCTGGCGCCTCGCAGCGCCCGCGGTGATCCTTGCCGTTCTCTATGGCGCGATCATCCTTGGCTGGCAGGCCAGGTTCGTGCGCTATCTGGCGCCGCTTGTGCCGGTGATCCTTGTGCTGGCTGGCGTGGCGGTGGGACGCCTGGCGCAGCCGCTGGTCAGCCGCGCCGCGCTCGCCTGTGGTGTCGCGGGGGTCGGCCTGATGGTGCTGGCAGGGGTGGATCAGGCGGCGATCTATCTGCGCCCCGACCCGCGCATTGTGGCCGAGGCCATGCTCGCCACTCGCGCCGCGCCTGACGAAGCGGTCTCGATCGAGCCGCACGATCTGGCCCAGACCGGGGGGCATTCGCGGCTGGAACTGCCGCTGAGCGGGCAGGAGGTGACGGCGGATGACCTGGCCACACCCCTGTCGCGCGCTGGCTGGATCATGATTGCCAGCCGCCGCAACTGGGCCGTCCTGCCCCGTCAGCCCGACGCTCCGAAGGCGATCTGCGGCTTTTACGCCGGTCTGGCCAATGGTGATCTGGGCTTTGTCCCGGTGGCGCATGTGGCAAGGGGACGGCCCGTTCGGGCGGCTGTTCGCGCCGGGCCTTTCGTCCGAGGAAACCCGGCGGGTGTTTGACCGTCCCGAGGTGATCCTGCTCCGGAACGAGGCAGGCCTGCCCGCGGACGAAATCGCGCGCCGGATAGTGCGCCCCGCCGATGCCTCGGTCTGCAGTGCCGAAGTCCTGCAAAAGGCCTGGAGACGCGGGCCATGATCGGAAGCCTGCCGCCCCCGGAACTGGCCATGGTGCTGCGCACCCTTGCCGTGCTGACGCTGGGAGCCTGGGCGGCGCGGCCCGTGGCGCTGCGCCTGGTTCCGGGCGGCACTGGCTGGGTGGCGGCGCTGGTGCTGGCCCGGGCGGTGATCGGCTGGCTGCCCTGGGCCCTTGCCGCACTGGGATTGATGCCGTTCGGTGCGGCCGCGCCGATCGGACTGGCCGGGCTGATGGTTGCGCGGGCATGGCTGGGGCCGGTACCGGGCGCGGCCGGGGAGGGGATCGTGGCGATCACGGCCCTCGCCGTGCTGTTCTGGTTCGGCATGGCCCAGCGGTTGGGCCTTGCCGATCTGACGGGGCTGGAGAAGTTCACCGATATGGGCCTGCTGGCGGCCGCGATGCGCAGCGAATGGATGCCACCGCAGGACGCCTGGTATGCCGGAGCGCCGGTCAACTACTACTATGTCGGCCAGGCGATGGTGGCCAGTTGGGGCCATATTGCCGGTGCCCCGCCGGCGGCAACCTATCAGATTGCCATGGCGCTGCTCTTTGCCGTGACCGGGCTTGCCACCTGGCGGCTCACGGTCGCGCTGGCCGCCGGATTCGGGATCCGGATCGCGCAGGTCCTGGGCGCCGCCGCCGCCGCGCTGACGCTTTACGGCGGCAACTTCCATTCGGTGCTCTATACTCTTTGGCGCGGCGTTGTGCCGACCGCGAAAGAGGCGTTTTACTACCCCGATTCGACCCGCTTCATAGGCTTTGATCCGCCCGCGCCCGACAAGGGGTTTACCGAATTTCCCGCCTACGCCTTCGCGGTGGGCGATCTGCACGCCCATGTCATTGCGACGCCGATCTTTCTGTTCGGGCTGATGGTCGTGCTGGCAATCCTGCGGCGCGGTCTGCGGCGCGACGCGCCCGATCTGGCACAGGCCGCGGCGCTGGGATGGGTGCTGGGTCTTTGCGCCGCGATCAACGCCTGGGATGTGGCCGTGCTGGGGCTGATCGCGCTGATCGTGGCGCTGGTGCTGGCGGTGCAGGAACATTCGGCGCAAGCGGCATGGCTCGACCGTCTGGGGGTGGCGATGGTGGTGGCGCTGGGTGTGGCATTTGTCACCGCTGCACCGTTCCTGGGCCGCTTCACCCCCTTTGCCAGCGGCTTCGAGCCGGCCCCGGCCCGTACCCCGCTGTGGCAGCTGCTGGTGCTTTACGCCCATGTCCTGCCTGCCGTGGCGCTGTTTCTGTTCGGAATGCGGCACGCGCCGGCGGCAAAGCAGCTGGCGATCACGCTGGTCCTGGTGGCGGCGCTGATCCTGATCGCGCTGCCCGAGGCGGTGATCGTGCGCGACATATACGGGCTCGATTTCGCACGGGCCAACACCATGTTCAAACTGACCTTCCGGGCGCAATCACTGCTGGTGATCGGCGGGCTTGCCGCGCTTGCCCCGGCCATCGCGCAGGGCGGCGCGTGGTTTGCCGCGGCGCTGGTGGCGGCCGCGCCGATGGTGGCGACGCTGGCCTATGCGCCCCATATCTTCCGGCCCCCGTCGGTGATCCGCTCGCTCGACGGGCAGGGTTTTCTGGGGGATGAACGTGCGCTGGTCGCGGCGGCCGGACGGTTGGGACTCGCCCCCGGCGAGGCGCTGATCGAGGCCTCGGGCGATGCCTTTGGCGAAACCGCGCGGGTTTCGGCGATGACCGGTCTGCCGGTAGTGATCGGCTGGGCCGGCCATGAATGGCTGTGGCGCGGCGACGGGGCCGCCGCGAACGGGCGGGCAGGCCGGGTGCGGACCTTCTATACCACTGGCAGCGACACGGAGCGCTGCGCCATCATCAGGCGTTTCAACATCCGCCATGTCATTCTGGGTCAGGTCGAACAGCGGACCTACCCCGATCTCGACATCCAGGGGCTCTCCAGCCCGGGACCCGCGATCTACGAAGGCGCGGGCGGGAAAATCCTCCGGATCGCGCCGGAGCGATGTTTTTGAGCGACAAGGCCCGGATTTATGCGCGGTTTTCGGGATGTTGCCGGTTTCGGGGTGCGACGCGCTATTGCCAGGTGGCGCGCGCTCTTGATAGTCTGGTGTTCAACCGGGTTTAGGCCATGCAAGGGGCAGCTGGTATGCGTATCATGGGTTCTGTTCGCCTCATTGCGATCGGCTTTGGCCTGGTCGTGACAGGTCCGGCGGTCTGGGCGCAATCCGGGCCGTCACCGACGCTTTCCCCGACCGCCACTCCGGTGCCTACGGCGGTTCCGACCGCCACTCCGGTGCCTACGGCGGTTCCGACCGCCACTCCGGTGCCTACGGCGGTGCCGACCGCCACCCCGGTGCCCACGGCGGTGCCGACCTCCACCCCGGTGCCCACGGGGGTGCCGTCCGCGACCCCGGTGCCCACTGCAACGCCTTCCGTCACCACCACACCGACCGCGACACCGGTCAACATCCCGATCGTGCCAGGTGCGGGCGGGCCGGGGGGCTCGGTGCCGTGGCTGCTGGTGGTGGCCATGATGGCGCTGGCCCTGTTGCTGGTCTGGGCGCGGCGCGCGCGGGATTGACCCGCCGGGATTGATCGAAACGCCTCAGTCTCCGGCAATCAGCCGGGCCGCCAGTTCCCGGCCCTCGCGCACGGCGTAATTGGTGCCGCGATCCTCGGGGTATATCTGCGCCATCGAGCACAGGTAAAGCCCCGGCGCCGGACCTTCCCGGGGCGGGATCATGCTTGAGTAATGCCGTTCGACCACCGGCTGGGCCCAACGCGCGCGCCAGACATGGTGGTCCATGATCCATCCCCGGGCCATCTCTGGAAACATCTTCTGCAAATGCGGCAGCGCAAAGTCCAGCACGGCTTCATCCGGGAGCGCATAGAGCGGGTCATCGGCGGAAAGATAGCGCGACAGATAGACGATGTGCCGCGCGCCATAGCGTGCGGCGGATTGAAAATTGGTGTGTTCGATCACGGCGACAAAAGGAAAACCCGGGTCGTTCACGTTCAGCCAGTAGGTCGAGCCGAGCGGCCGGTCGAGTTCGAGCACGAGACAAAGATTGGCGAGATATTCGATGCGTTCCAGCGGGGCACGCGCCGGTGCATCCGCCCAGTGCGCGATCATCCCCGCCACCACCGGCGGCGCAGGCGTGGCGATCACCGCATCCGCAAGGTCGACCTGACCGCCGGCCTCGATCTGCCAGCCCCCCTCCGGGCGCGGGGTCAGGCGATCGACTGTCTTGCCCAGGCGGATGTCGCCGCCGTGGCCGCGAATGTCGTCGGCCATCGCTTCAGCCAGTCGCGCGAACGAGCCGCGCAAGTAGCCCAGATGCTCGGCCCCGCCCTTGCCGCGCGAGCCGCCCCTGAGTTTCAGCTTGTTCCAGATCCAGACCGCCGATACGCGCTCGGCATGATCGCCGAACTTGCCCTTGAGCAGCGGCTCCCACATCACCCGATAGACGTTCTCTCCCGCCAGATCGCGCAGCCATTCCGCCGCCGTCAGCCCCTCGATCGCGCGCCAGTCCGTCACCCGCCGCGCCTGGAGCGCCATCCATCCCAGCCGCAGCCGGTCGAGAAACGGCAAGGCGGGAAAGCGCAGGAGATCAAGCGGGGTGGACAGGCGCAGGGTCTGGTTGGCGAAGTAGACGCCGGTCAGGCTGGGCTCGATGGTCACCTGGTCGCCAAGACCCAGTTCGTCGATCAGTTCCATGACCGCGCGGTCCGAGGTGAACCAGTGATGATAGAACCGGTCAAGCCGGTCGCTGTCGCCGGGCGGGCCAATCTCGAACGCCCCGGCCAGCCCGCCGACGCTGCTGTCGGCCTCGTAAACTGTCACGGGATGTCCGGCGCGGACGAGGTCGCGCGCGGCGGACAGGCCGGTGAACCCGGCGCCGATGATGGCGATGTGCCGTTTCACGCCGGCCTCGCGTCGCCGCCGCGGCGTGACAGCGCCCAGATCAGCAGACAGACACCGCCAGTCAGTGTTGTCGTCAGCCACAGAACTGCATGGGTGATCAGCACGAAGGCGGTCGCCTCGGCCAGCGGGTTGCCGGCGGCGGTCATGGCCAGTTGGGCGAAATAGTCGAACGTGCCGACATGACCGGGGTCGATGGCAGCAGGGTTGACAGGGTGCCCGTGGGCATGGCCAGCCAGGCCGCCTCGGGCGCGGGCAGCGCCGGGATCGACCGGGCCAGAACCCAGTAGGTCGCGCCCTCGAAAAACCAGACAAGGACCGACCAGAACATCAGGGAGGGCATGGCGTGGCGGCCTGACAGATCGGCCAGCGTGTCGCGCAGGGGCACCAGGAAACCCGCGACGCGGGGTTGCGCTGCCGGCCCGAACGCCGGCGCCGCGCGGATCAGCCCGGCAAAGACCGGCCCGAGCAGACGCGGCCGCAACAGCAGCAAGAGCGAAACGCTGCCCAACACCGCCAGGACCGTGCCGCCCGAGCGCGCCAGTCCAACGGCGGCGGTATCCAGGGACAAGGCCCAAAGCGCCAGCGCCAGCGCCAGGATCAGGAAGACGAGATCAAGAAGCCGCTCGACCAGGACCGTGGCCAGCACCGCGCCGGACGGCACACCCAGCCAGCGCGAAAATCCGAATGCGCGCAACGCATCGCCGGCCCGCAGCGGCAACAGGTTGTTGGCGGCGATCGAGCCGACAAAGGCCACCGCGCTGCGTCCCGGTGCCAGGTGCGGATTGTGGCGCCGCAGCATCGACTGCCACCGCAGAATCCGGCAAAGATAGCCCAGCACCAACACCAAAGGCGCCGCCGCAACCCAGACGGGCGATACGCCGCGCGTTGCGTCGGCAAGGGCGGCGCCGTCGACGTTGCGCAGGGCAAGCCACAGAAACAACGCGGCCAATCCGAAACCCAGTGCAAGCTGCGGGCCGCGCCTCATTCCATCCGCCCGGTGCGGTCCGGCCCGGGGTGGTCGTCAAATCCCACCATCTCACGCACCACATAGAGCGGTCGACGCTGCACCTCGCGATAGATGCGCCCGACATATTCACCCATGATCCCCAGCGACACCAGCTGCACCCCGCCCAGGAACAGCACCGCCATCATCAGCGCGGTCCAGCCTTCGACCCAGACCGAGGTGAAGAACCTCATGACCAGGGCATAGAGGATGCCCAGAACCGCGAGCCCCGCCGCCAAAAGGCCCAGCGCGATGGATAATTGCAGCGGCTTGGTTGAAAACGACAACAACCCGTCAAGCGCATAGCGCACCATCTTGCGCAGCGGATACTTGGTCTTGCCGGCAAAGCGTTCGGGTCGGTCATAGGGCAGGGCGATCTGGCGGAACCCGGTCCAGGCGACCATACCGCGCAGGAACCGGTGCCGTTCCGGCATCAGTTTCAGCACCTCGACCACCGCGCGGCTCATCAGGCGGAAATCGCCGGTATCCTCGGGGATCGGGATTTCCGAAAGGTGGTTGATGACCCTTGAAAAGCCGCGCGCCGAACTGCGCTTGAACCAGTCGTCGCCGCTGCGAGAGATGCGGGTGCCATAGACCACGTCATAGCCCTCACGCCAGCGATCGATCATCTGGATCACGATCTCTGGCGGGTCCTGCAGATCGCTATCCATCAGGACAACCGCATCGCCCCGGGCCACATCGATACCTGCCGTCACCGCAATCTGCTGGCCGAAATTGCGTGAAAACATCACCACGCGCAGCCGGTCGTCGTGCTCGGCGGCCGCCCTCAGGATCCGGTTCGTGTCATCGTGCGACCCGTCATCGACAAAGATGAACTCGAACTTGCAATCCGGCTTCGCCCGGGCCAGGGTATCGAGCCTCGCCAGCGTTTCCGGAAGAACGTCTTCCTCGTCGAGGCAGGGAACAACGATCGAGATGAGGTTTTTCTTGTCTGGCATGGGTTCGGGCGCAATCGGTTTGGCATCGTGGCGGGTGATCGCCCCTTGCGGGGCGCATGGCTTGCATACGGTATCCCGCGCTGGGAAAACATAGGCTTGGCGCACCTTTGGTGTCCATACGACGTCGGCTCGCACGGCTGCAAGGTCTGAACGGGCGACAGCCGTCCCGCCTGTTGCGGGGTCGAAGGTCAAAGGCCGGTCAGAACAAAAGCCACAGATCGGAGGTGCCGGACCAATGCGAACCGGTCCACGCCGGGACGGGACGCTGTCCCTCATGCCGGCGGGAGACCGGGCCACTCGGCGAGGGCGGCGGCACCGATTTCCCGCCTGGAGCCGACAGGAAACGGTGACGAACCCCGGCTCGGCTACCGGTCACACCGACGCAAATTGGAGGATGTCGATGACATGGGCGGCGTCATCATGCCCCTTGACGAGGCGCTCGAGCTCGTCGCGAACGAGGGCATCTTCCGGGTCTGGACGCGAGACGGGAAATGTATGCGGTCGAGTTCAGGCAAGATGGTGAAACGTGGTTGATCACGTCCGAATCGCCAAGCATGCCGGTCCGCGTCAAGAACCTGACAAAGACGGTTTTTCACGAACGGACATCCTGCCATTTTGCGGTCTGGTATATAAGTCTCGGTAGCGGCAGCGCTTCGCGGCAGAGTTGGTTACGCCATGGACCGGACGTTGCTCTACGCCGCGGGGGGCCTGGCTGTGGCAGATGTCAGCCTCGACGGCATATCTGCTGGTGGGGCGGGACCGTTTTCCTACAGTGAAACGCTGACAGGATGGACACTTGGAGCCGGCATCGAGCATGCTTTCGCGCAAAACTGGGTTGGCCGTCTGGATTATCGCTACTCTGCTTTCGGATGCGACACCTTCGGTTTCGTTTCGGGCGGCGGTGTTCCTCACCAGTTCAAACTGAACGCAGAAACACATGAAATAAGGGTTGGACTTGCTTACAGGTTCTAGGACGCGGCGCGTCTGATCGGTTGTCCACCCGCCCCGGGGCGTGACCCGGGGCCTCGCCATCGCGAAAGCAGGTCCCGGCCCAAGGCCGGGACGGGTACCGGAGATGATCAGACGCCGCTCGCTCTAACCACGACTTCATGCATTTTGCGGCACAAGCATAGTGCCTTTGCCATGCGCACGATGCGGTCGGGCGAAATTTCCTGCTGTTTTCGGTTTGGCGCTGGCGCTCACGACCGGGGAAAATTCAAACGGCGGTTTTTGGGGATTACGTCCGGCGGCTGCAGTGAGGGGGATGCAGGAGTTCTCCCAACGGCGGATCATCGCGCATCCACCTCGGACGGGCCCGGCACCGCCTCGCCGATGCCGGCCGGATCGAGCCCCGAAGCACCCATCAGCGCGACTGGCGCGCGCAAGCGTTCGATGGCGGCCGGCCCCAACGCCGACTGGTTCGAATTCGTCCGGCACCACCGGGGCCCGGGG
The DNA here is from genome assembly GCA_027493545.1 of Roseovarius sp. Taxonomy (GTDB): domain Bacteria; phylum Pseudomonadota; class Alphaproteobacteria; order Rhodobacterales; family Rhodobacteraceae; genus Roseovarius. The sequence goes on from JAOSKR010000003.1 coordinate 67,957, forward strand.
CTGTTGGCCCCAGCTTGCCGGGTGACCCGGACGAAAGCGTCATGGGTGATCCCTGATCCGCCGTGTCGGGGCGTATCGTCAACGCGACCTGCGAACGGAATTGCCGCCAGCGATGATCTGGTTGATGAGCGCCGCGACCGACCGGTACGTTTCCATTTCCGCCTCCGAGCCGGTGGCGTTTTCATGGGTTGCCGCGGCGTCGCGGAGAACCCCCACGATTTCCCGCTCCGGCAGCAACCCGTGATCGTTCATGGCAAGCAGAAGCGCCTCGCAGATCGAAAGGGCTGCCAGCCCGGCATGTTCGTTCTCCGTGGACATCTTCGGTGTTTCCTTTCTTACATCGCGATCACGCGCGGGATGCGGGCCGAATGCATTCATGCTTCTCGCACGAATTGAGCTATGCTGGACTGATCGAGAGCAGTCTCCGGAGCGATATCCGCATGACCGCGACAATCTGAAGAGAGAGGCCATGACACCAGCCGAGACCAGCCCGTTCACCCGCAAACTTTCGGCCTTTGTCGACCTGTCAGAGGCCGAGTTGGCGGTGCTCGCGCGTCTGCACGGGCGCCGCAGGTCGTTCGTGGCCGGGCGCGACATGGCGCATCAGGGGCAGTCGGACCATGCCGCCTACATCCTGTCCAGGGGTTGGGTCTGCTCCTACAAGATCCAGCCGGACGGGACGCGCCAGATCGTCGACTTCCAGGTGCCAGGCGATTTCCTCGGCTTGCGCAGCGTCCTGTTGCGCACATCGGACCACAGCTTCGAGCCCATCGTGGACATCGAGGCCGTGGAGGTGCTGGCAAGCGACCTGCTCGAAGCGTTCGCCCACACGCCCCGCCTGGCGGCAGCCGTTCTCTGGGCGGCGTCACGCGACGAGGCGATGGTGGTCGAACATCTGGTCAGCATCGGCAGACGTGGCGCCGACGCCCGCATGGCGCATTTCCTGCTGGAGCTGTCGTCGAGGCTGGCACTCGTGGGCATGGGGAGCAGGGAAGGATACGACTGCCCGCTCACACAAAATCACCTGGCCGATACGCTGGGCCTGAGCGCCGTTCACGTGAACCGTGTCCTGCGGCAGTTGCGCGAAAGCGGGCTGGTGACATTCCAGGGCGGTCGCGTGTCGATTCACGACCATGACCGCCTGGCGGAGCTGGCGGATTTCGATCCGGCATACCTAGACCAGACCGGCCCGCTCCTGGAATGGAAGGGCCGCCCTCCGTTATCCGGCAGGCAGCCCCGGTGATCATGTCGGACGCCGGGCGTCACCCAAGCTTTTGGGACGCCGCGTTGAGTTCCCTGTTCGTCTCGGCGTCGTTCTTGGCCGTGTGCGCCTTTTCGGCTGCCCGGTAATGCTTCAGGGCCGCGTCCTTCTTCGGGCCGGCGGGCGCCTTGTCCCGGGCGGCCTTGACAGAAGTCATCTTCTCGGCGGTCCTGGACTGTTGGGGTTGCATGGGATTGTCCTTTCCTGGCGTTTCCTCCCGGAAACGACGCAGTCGTTGTCGAGGAAGAACGCCTCCCGGGGCTCAGTTTCGAGGCCTGGCGACGGACGGCGACCTGCCTGATGGTGCATGGCAGGGCGGTCGCGCGGGACGCACCGAGATGCGCGCGACGACCGAGAACGACCTGAAAGAGGCGCTGAGCCGGGATCGGGTCGCGACCGGGACATCGCGCAGGCCTGTCTCGCCGCGCTCGAACTGTGAACAACCCGGATGGGACAGAGCACGGGTTTTACAAGCGAAAAGACCATTACATCGGATCAAGAATCCCTCCAGGTCCTGAGCTGAAACGACCGGTGATGAGCGCGACATCCTGCAATCCGATCCCCGTGCCCGCCAACGCCTTTTTTTCGATCTTCCGGCTACGGCTGCCAGTGCGAACGCGGATACCGGCAGGACCGGGGGCGTACGTGCCCGTCGTTCTTCCCGACGACGCATACCTCACCAACGATCCCTCGGGTTCCGGATGACCGCAGCTTCCAGCTCTCCGATGGGTGTGTGTCCCTGGGCGATGATGCGCACACCTGTCAACGTCACGAAGTTCCCAGTCCGGACCGACGAAGCGCATGCCGATCCAGCGGACGCGGCGCCCAAAGCTCGTAATCGGGCGGTCGCGACCCCATATCAATAGCACCATGCCTGTGGTCCTCCGGTCCACACGCCGGGCCGCGGCTGGAAAGTTCGCGATCGAACTGCGGCAGCGGCCGGCGAACGACGTCGCGATCCCCGAATTGGCGGATCAGCCGCACATCGAGAACCCCGAAGGGCAAATGCCGGCCGATCCGACACGGACCTGGATCGAGGCCACGGAGAGGTGGCGATTTCTTCTCGATCGCCATGCCGTGACACCGGCCGCGCGAGATGCGCGGATTCAGGAACTGATAAGGCGCGCCCTTCGCGACATGGCGCGCCTGAAAGAACGCCAGGAGCAAGAACCATGACCGACTTCGCATTTCCGATCCAATCGACTGTCAGGGCCAGAGGCGACGTTGCTGCCGAACGTACCTGCCTGCGCTGCAAGGCCGTGTTCTGGAGCAACGGGTTCGGCGAGCGCATCTGTACCCGGTGCAAGAGCACCGTGGCCCGGCGCACCGCGATGCCGGATGCTGGCGGACAAGGCCGGCGCCGCTCTGGCGGCCGGTGATCACAGGTCTCCAGCCAGACCGTTGCACCCAATACTCATATGTGGAAAACTTCCGAACGTCAGTTCCGGAGAAAGCCCGTGACCTTCATAGCGATGCTTGGCACCATTGTCAGCGATGGCAGTCTCTGCGTGATCGACGCGGCCGGTCGTTCGCACATGATCGGAGACGGCACGGTTCCGGAGGTCACGCTGCGGCTGACGTCGAAAGCGAGCAACTATTCTCTGGCCTTCAATCCGGCGCTTGCTTTCGGCGAAGCGTATATGGATGGCCGGCTGGTGATCGAACGGGGCAGCCTCCATAACTTCCTGGACTTGGTGGCGCGCAACTACGGTTCCATAAGAGACAATCCGTGGCTGGCCCTGCTGACACGGCTTCGAAAGGGGCTGAGGCAGTCCAACCCGGTCGGCCGGGCGCGGCGCAACGTGGCACATCATTACGACCTTTCCGATGAGTTCTACGACATCTTCCTGGACGCCGACCGTCAGTATTCGTGCGCCTATTTCAAGGACCCCAACGATACGCTGGAGACCGCGCAGGAGAACAAGAAGCGCCACATTGCCGCGAAACTGTGCCTGGATCGAAGCGGTCTGAGGGTGCTCGACATCGGGTCTGGCTGGGGCGGCTGAGCCTCTACCCGGCCGAGGCATTCGGCGCCGACGTCACCGGCGTCACACTGAGCAGGGAGCAGCATGGCTACAGCATGCGGCGGGCGGCCCGCTCATCAGCCGCCGAGCGCGTGCGCTTCGAGTTGCGGGACTACCGTGAGCTGGACGGGCGTTTCGATAGAGTCGTTTCGGTCGGGATGTTCGAGCATGTCGGCAAGACCAATTACCCGGAATTCTTCGCCCGGCTAAATGAGTTCCTGACCGAGGACGGCATCGCACTGATCCACTCGATCGGTTACGCCGATACCCCGGCGCCGATCAATCCATTCATACGAAAGTACATCTTCCCCGGCGCCGATCTGCCGTCAATGTCGGAGGTCTTCACCGCGGTCGAACCCACCGGTCTCTTCGTCACCGACCTGGAGATCCTGCGGATGCACTATGCCGAGACGCTGCGCTGTTGGCGCGAACGCCTCATGGCGCAGTCGGATGAGGTCAAGGCGCTGTACGACGAGCGCTTCCTGCGTATGTGGGAATTCTATCTGGTGCTCAGCGAGATTGGCTTCCGGCGGCGGACGAACATCGTCTTCCAGATGCAACTGAGCAGACGTCTCGATGCTCTGCCGATAACACGCGACTACATGGCCGACGCAGAATGCCGAGAAGGAATGACCGGAGAGTAGGCCCGTTGTCAATTTTTCAGAGATCGGGTGGACACCATTCTCCCCAGACGACATCGCGATGCGCCTCACTTGCGGTGTTGAAAGCACCGGTGATGGAGGTGTCAGACTGAATCAATCCGGCCTGCGTTGGGACACCGACGCTGCCCCTTGTGCTACGCGAAAACCGCGCCACCCGGCGAGGGCCGCTGGAACTGCCTGTGCAAGGCGGTGCCGGGCAGAGCTGGGCGAAGACCTGCCGGAGCGGTTCCACGGCGCTGTGTCGCTGCCCTTCGAGGCGGGGGCCGGACGCGGCGCTGATCTTGCGACCGCCCGGGCGCAACGCGAACGAGCAAACCCGGGATTGTCGGTTCATCCTATCCTTAGTAGTCTGCCTGCGGGGAAGTCGCACCAACGCATTCCCGATTGCGGTGTCGTTCGATGATCAGGGCCCGCGAATACGTCTCGCTGTCGTCCGAGGCGGCTTTTGCCGTATCGGGCGAGTTGCGCGTCCTGGCATGGAACCGATCCGCCGAGTGCATCTTCGGACTGGCGGCGGCCGATGTGGTCGGGCGCCGGTGCAGCGACGTGGTGTCGGCAGAACTGCCCTCCGGGGAGCCCTTGTGCGGCCCCGACTGCCACGGGAGACTTTGCTTCAGGAACCGGACGCCGTTCAGTGCCGATGATTGTCTGGTTCGGCGGCCCGGCCGAAAGGCGATGCGCGTCAGCATGACCACGCTGATCGTGCCGAGCGACGGGCCCGCCGACCCGTCGCGAACGTGCGCCCCGGTATTTGTTCACGGGCTCGACAGGGCCGGCGCGGGATCGCCGATGCCGCAGCCGTTGCACATCAGGATGCTCGGGCGCTTTTCGGTCACCCTGAACGAGCGGCACATTCCTGTCGAAACCTGGCAGCGCAAGGCCGCCGTGACGGTGCTGAAGATCCTGGCGATACGCCCCGGCCACCTGGTGCCGCGCGATCGTCTTATCGAATTTCTCTGGCCCGGCATCGACGAGAGGCGCGGACGCGACCGTCTGAAGGTAGCAGTCTACTCGCTGCGGCAATTGCTGGGCCACGCCGAACTGGTCGAATATGCTGGCGAAGCCTATGCGCTGCGCGCCGGCGCGGTGCTGCTGGACGTTGCCGTGTTCGAGCGCCTCGTCGCCGAGGGATCCGCCACGCCCGGGCGCATCGTCCGGACGACGCGGTGGCCAGCCTCGGCGACGCGCTCAGGCTCTATCGCGGTGATCACCTCGAGGAGGATCCCTACGAGGAATGGTGCGCCGAAGAGCGCATGCGCCTGCGCGAGCTTTACTTCGAGGCAGCCGAACACCTGTCGGAGACCTACAGCGGCGAGCAAGGCCGCGCCCGGCTGATCGACAAGGACGGCTATGACGAGGAGATGCTGGCGCATTGGGAAGAGGCCGGCACGCGGACCATCAAGATGGGGTCGTCGCTGCCGATTCACGGCGTGATCGGCAAGTTCGGCCTGTTTCGCATGTGCAACCTTCTCGGGCTGGTCGATGCCCATGTGCGCGGCGTCGGCCCCGACGAGGCCAGGGGCGGGCGGGAATGGTCGGAATACACCGGCGCGGCGATCAGGCGCCGGGCCAGCCCTTCGTGCACGGGTTGCAGACCTCGGACATCGACCTCAACGACCTGCGCTTTACCAAATTCGTGGTTCAGGTCGGCAAGAACCTGATCGAAAACAAGATGCCCGACGCGCACTGGCTGACCGAACTGATGGAGCGCGGCGCGCGCAGCGTGGTGATCGCGCCGGAATACAGCCCCTCGGCCACCAAGGCGGATTACTGGATCTCGGTGCGTCCCGGCCTGTCGGACACCTCGATCTTCCTTTACGCCACCCGCGAGCTGATGGAACGGGGCTGGTACGACACGGACTTCGTCAAGGAATTCACCGACTTTCCGATCTTGGTGCGGACCGACACGCTCAAGCGGCTGAAACCGCAAGAGGTGATCGCGGGCTATACCGACAAGGACATCAGCGCCGGCCCGAGCTTCAGGATTCAGGGGCTGACCGCCGAGCAGCGCGACCGGCTGGGGATTTCCTGGTCCGCGACGCCCGAACCGGCCAGCCGCAACCCGTCAGCCGCGACGATGTGGGCAAGCATGTCTCGGAAATCGGTATTGATCCGGTGCTGGACTGGAAGGGACAGGTGACGCTGGATGATGGCAGCGAGGTCGGGGCGATGACCGTCTGGTCGATGTATCGTGAACATCTGGCCGACTACGACCTGACCACCACCGCCGAGATCACCGGCGCGCCGGAGAGCCTGCTGGAACGGATCGTCGAGGATTTCGGGCGCCGGTTCTGGGATCCCGATTTCATCGGCAAGCCGCGCGAGGCCTATTCGGTGGCGATCCACTATGGCGAGGGGATCAACCACTATTACCACGCCACCCTGCATAACCGGGCGACGATGCTGCCGCTGATGCTGATCGGCTCGATCGGCATACCCGGCAGCGGCGCCCATACCGGGCCGGCAACTACAAGGGCGCGCTGATGCAGGGTTCGCCCTGGTCCGGGCCGGGCGCCGGCGGTGTCTGGGTCAAGGAGGACCCGTTCAATCAGGTGCTGGACGAGAACGGCACGATCGGCCCCGAAAACATTCGCGAGATGCTGCACGGCGAGGAGATGAGCTATTGGGGCTTCGGCGAGTGGCCGATGATCGTCGACACGCCCGGTGCGGGCCGCAAGAACTTTACCGGCCACACCCATCTGCCCTCGCCGACCAAGGCGATGTGGTATTGCAACGCCAACCTGATCAATCAGGCGAAATGGGCCTATCACCTGATCACCAACATCAACCCGAAAATCGACCTGATCGTCGACCAGCAGGTCGAATGGACCGGATCGGCGGAATATGCCGACGTGATCCTGCCCGCGAACTCGTGGATGGAATTCGAGGACCTTGAATTGGGCGGCTCGTGTTCCAATCCGTTCCTGCAGATGTGGGGCGGCGACGGTATCGAACCACTATACGACAGCAAGGACGACGGGATGATCTTTACCCTGGTGTCCGAGAAGCTCGCCGAGCTGACCGGCGACGAACGGTTTCGCAACCACTGGAAATTCCTGCTGGAAGGCAGGAGCGCGGTCTACCTGCAGCGCGTGCTCGACAATTGCACCACCACGCAAGGCTACCGGTGTCCGACATCGTGGCCGGGAAATACGGCGAGCCCGGCGCCGCGCTGATGCTGTTTCGCACCTATCCGCGGGTGCCGTTCTTTGAACAGGTGCATGACGATATCCCGTTTTACACCGACACCGGGCGGCTCAACGCCTATTGCGACATCCCCGAGGCGATCGAATACGGCGAGAACCTGATCGTTCACCGCGAGGCGCCCGAGGCGACGCCCTACATGCCCAACGTGATCGTCTCGTCGAGCCCCTACATCCGGCCGCAGAACTATGGCGTGACACCCGAGATGCTGCAGGGCGATCTGCTGGACGCCGACCTGCGCGCCGTCGCCAACAACAAGATGCCCTGGAGCCAGGTGAAGACGACGAAGAACCCGCTCTGGCGCGACGGCTTCACCTTTTACGCGATGACGCCGAAAAGCCGCCACACCACCCATTCGTCCTGGGCGACGGTGGACTGGAACTGGATCTGGAGCACCAATTTCGGCGACCCCTACCGCCGCGACCGCCGCTCGCCCGGAGTCGGTGACTGGCAGGTGCACATGAACCCCGATGCGGCCAGGGACATGGGCATCGAGGATGGCGACTACATCTATGTAGATGCCAACCCGGCCGACCGGCCGTTCGTGAACTGGGCGGACGATCCCGGCCGCCACAAGGCGTTCCGTCTGTTGACCCGGGTCAAGTTCAATCCCGCCTATCCCTACAACGTGGTGATGACCAAGCACTCGGCCTGGATCGCGTCCGAGCGCAGTGTCGCCGCCCATGAGAGCCGCGACGACCGGCGCGCGCTGGCCAGCGACACCGGCTATCAGTCGAATTTCCGCTACGGCTCGCACCAGAGCATCACCCGCGGCTGGGCGCCGATCATGCACCAGACCGACAGCCTGTTTCACAAGAAGACGGGCACCATGGCCTTCACCTTCGGCTTCGACGTCGACAACCACGCCGTCAACACCGTGCCGCCCGCCTGCACGACCGCCGCTTCAGGCAGATGGAAGGCGGCCTGCCGGACCGCTACCGCACCGAAGACGGCATCGAGCACCAGCGCGCGGTGCATGACAGCCTGATCACCCGCGGCCTCGGCATCATTTCCGACAGCTACCACGACGCCGCCGGCACGGCCTGCGACGCCGCCGGCATCGCCTACGGCCGGCTCAGCCCCGAGGGCAAGAACTATCGCCAGATAGTCGAGGCGGCGGCCACTGGCGGGTTCGCTCTGCTCGCGCTCGGGGCGCAGGGGCTGGGCGCGGTTCCGGGCGCCGGCATCGGCACGGTCTGCGAGCGGGTGGCGCGGCGGGTGGCGACCGACCTTCTGGTGATCCGCGACCCGGCCCGCGCGATCGGAGCCGGGCCGCTGGTGGCCGCCGTCGACGGCTCGCCGCGGGGCTTCGGCGTGCTGAAGACCGCGCTGGGGCTGGGGCGGGCGCTGGGCGTGCCGGTGCATGTGGTCGCCGCCTACGACCCCTATTTCCACTATGTCGCCTTCAAGCGCATCGCCGGGGTTCTGAGCGACGAGGCCGGCAAGGTCTTTCGCTTCAAGGAGCAGGAAAAGCTGCACGAGGAGATCATCGACGACGGGCTGGCCGAGGATCTACCGCTCGCATCTGGCGCTCGCCGGGCGGATCGCCGAGAAGGACGGCGTGCCGGTCACGACGGAATTGCTCGACGGCAAGCCGCATGTCGCCATCGCCGCCTGTCTGGCGAGGACCGGCGCCAGCCTCCTGCTGATCGGCCGTACCGGCATTCATGCCGATGACGCGCTCGACATCGGCGGCAACGCCGAGAACCTGTTGCGGTCCGCGCCCTGTCACGTGTGGCTTGGCGCGGCCACGTTCGTGCCGCCGGCCGACGCGCTGGCCGAGGAAACCATGCGCTGGACCGCCGAGGCCGAGGCCAAAGCTGAACCGCGTGCCCGAGATGGCGCGCGCCATGGTCCGGCTGGCGGTGCAGCGGTTTGCCCAGGAAAGCGGTCACACGGTTGTCACCTGCAATCTGATCGACCGCGCGACACAGAAGCTGTGCCCGCATTCCGGCGGTCAGGCCAGCCGCGAGACGCCGGTGACCTGGTGCCCCGAGGCCGCCACGCTGGCCGACAGCGGCGGCGACGCCTCGGTCGTGGCGGCGATCCGGCTGCGGGCCGAAAAGCGCGCGCGCCGCGACGGCGCCGACCGGGTGCTGCCCGCGCATGTGCGGCCGTTTCTCGACACCGCCGTCCCTGCGGCGCGCTGGAGCGCGGCCGCCCTGGCGCGGCTGGCACGGGTTCCCGAAATGGTGCGCGATACGGTGCAGCAGCAGGCCGAGGCGGAGGCCGCCGAAACCGCCGCCACCGAGATAACGCCGGCGCTGCTGGAGATCGCGATCGCTGCATCCCGGCAGAAAATGCAACGGACGATGCAATCCGGCGGGCATCCCGCGCCGCCGCCCGACAGGGACTGAGGCCCATGACGGACGCGCCCTATCTGGTTGCCTTGAACCTGACCCGGCGCTGCAACCTCGCCTGCGCCCATTGCTATCTCGACGCCGGCGCGCGCGCCGCCACCGACCCCGAGGAACTGGGTACGGACGAAGTTCGCGCGCTGATCGACGACATCGCCGCGCTCGGCGGTGAGACCATGGTGGTGCTGACCGGTGGCGAGCCGCTCTTGCGCCGCGACATCGAGCCGATCGCGGCCCATGCCGCCGGCCTCGGGCTGATGGTGGTGGTGGGCACCAACGGCATGGCGCTGACCCGGTGGCGCGTCGCCACGCTGCAGGGTGCCGGCGTGGCCGGGGTCGGGATCAGCGTCGATTCGCTCGACCCCGAGCGGCATGACGCCTTTCGCGGCCTGCCCGGCGGCTTTGCCCGCACCATGGACGGCATCGACAATTGCCGCCGTGCCGGGCTGGGCTTTCAGATCCATTTCACCGTCACCGACGACACCGCGGGGAACTGGACGCGATGATCGCCTTCGCGCGGTCCTGCGGGGCGATCGCGCTCAATGTGTTCTTTCTGGTCGGCACCGGGCGCGGCCGGCATGTCAGCAACATCAGCCGTGCGGGGTACGATCGCACCCTGCGCCGCCTGACCCGTGCGGCGCGCGACACCGAAGGCATCATGATCCGCGCGAAATGCGCCCCGCATTTCAAACGTATGGCGATCGAGCTCGATCCCGACTGGCCGATCACCACCGCCCATGGCTACGAGGCCGGCGGCTGCCTTGCCGGCACCCGCTATGCCCGCGTGACGCCGTCGGGCGAGGTCACGCCGTGCCCCTATATCGCGCATTCCGCCGGCTCGATCCGGCAGCGCCGGTTTGCCGAGATATGGCAGGATGCGCCGGTCTTCGCCCGGCTGCGCGCGCCGCAACTGACCGGCCGCTGCGGCATCTGCGAATACGGCGAGGTCTGCGGCGGCTGCCGCGCGCGCCCCTATGCCGCGACCGGCGATCTGATGGGCGAGGATACGCTCTGCGCCTACCGGCCCGATGGGACGGGCGCGATCCCGCAAATCCCGCAGGCCGCGCCTCCTGTCGCCTGGACCCCGGCGGCGCGGGCGAGGCTGGACCGGTGCCGCCCTTCGTGCGCCGTTTCGTCCGGCAGCGGGCCGAGACCCATGCCCGCGAGACAGGCTGCGACGCGGTGACCGCCGAGCATCTGGACGCCCTGGCGCGGCGGCGCTTTGGCGGTACCGCGCCGTCCCGTCCGTCCATGGCCCGGGCACCGGTCCGGTCGGAAAACCGCCATGACCTCGGTTGATGTGGTCATCGTCGGCGGCGGCGTGTCGGGTCTGACCACCGCCCATGCGCTATGCGCCGGGGGTCACAGTGTTCTGGTACTGGAACGGCAGGTGCGCCCGGGAGGAAACGCGATTTCCGAGCGTATCGGCGGCTTTTTGATGGAGCATGGCCCCAGCACCGTCAATCTTGGCATGACGGGTGTTGCGGCGCTGGCCGAAAGCCTCGATCTGGGGAACGTCCGCACCGGTCTTGGCCCCGATGTCCGCAAACGGTACCTGACGAAAGGTGGGCGGCTGGTCGGGATCGGCCTTCATCCGCTGGCTTTCCTGACCTCCGGCTATCTGTCCCTGACCGGCCGCGCGCGCCCGGCGGCCGAACTCTGGCAACCCCCGGGCACCCGGATGGCGAGGAAACCGTCGCCGAATTCGGTCAGCGCCGGTTTGGTGCCGAATTCGCCGAGCGCGTTCTCGACCCTCTCGTCGCCGGCATGTTCGCGGACGACGCGAGCCGGACCGAGCTGGGTTTCGTGATGCCGGCGCTGGCTGCCATGGAACATGCGCACGGATCGGTCATCCGGGCGGTTCTGCGCGCCCGCCTGAAGGGTGGCAGGATGCCGGCGCGGCAACTGTCGTCATGGCGCGACGGCATTGGCACGCTGCCCAATGCGCTTGCCCTGCACCTGGGCGGCATGGTGAGAACCGGTGTCACGGTGCGCCGGATCGTGCGTGCCCGCCACGGCTTCGCGATCGACACCGGAGAGCGGGGGAGCATTCATGCCAGGGCCGTGGTCGTCGCCACGCAACCCCATGTCGCGGCGCACCTGCTGGCGTCACTGGTCCCGGGCGCGGCCGGCGAATGCGCGCGCATCGCCGCGCCGCCGCTCGCGGTGGTCTTTCTCGGATATCGGCGCGACCAGGTCGCGCATCCTCTCGACGGGCTGGGCTATCTGACACCGGGCTGCGAAGGGCGCATCGTCAATGGCGGGCTGTTCTGTTCGTCGATGTTTTCCGGGCGCGCGCCCGCGGGCCATGTGGCGATTGCTGCCTATATCGGAGGCGCCCGCGCCCCGGATCATGCGCGTTTGTCGACGCGGACCCTGATCGACATCGTGCGCGGCGAACTGGCCCAGCTCGTCGGCGTCCGAGGCGACCCGGTCGTGGCGCGGGTCCGGCAATGGCCCCGGGGCCTGCCGCAGTTCCAGCGCGGCCATTCCCTGCTGGTCGAACGGATCGAGCAGGCGCTCTGCGATACGCCGGGGGTGTTCGTCACCGGGAATTACCTGCGCGGCGTGTCGGTGGGCGCTTGTGCCGATTGCGCCTTGGATACCGCCCGCCGCGTCGGTCGTCACCTTGGCCGGGCGAGCGAAACCGCAATCTGGTTCGGCGACGCGAGAACCGCCACCGGCGCGGCAGCGAGCCCGCCACAGAGGTGATCAAGATGAAACCGGCATGCTGCATGCCGGCCCGGATGCGACACTCACGCCAGAGGAGAGGAATGGTGCCCCGGACAGCCACCCTCACGGTGGCCGGATCGGCATTCTGCTGATCTACCTCGGATCGCCACGCGCGCGCGCGCCCCGGGATTTCCGGCCGGCGGGGCGGTATCTCGCATCGTGGGCGTGTCGGACCAATTCGAGCCGGTCCGCGTCGGGACAGCGGCGCTCGTCCTTGTGCCGGCAAGAGATCGCGCGTTCGCGTCATCAGAGGGGCAGGGGGGCTGCGCGATGGTTCAGCCAGCGCCGGGGCAGGATTTCATTCCGGCAATACGGCGCTTTCGGATCAAGGATGAACAGAGCGGCCCGAACCGCATCCGCCCAGACCTCACGGGTGCGCGGCTGACGTCGATGCCGCACTCGTGAGAGGGGTTTCCGACATCGCGACGCGAGTGCGGACGCCTCAAGTACCAAAGGCTCGAGCCGGGTTGCTCAGACAAAGCCCGGGCGGTCCCTGTTGCGGCGCAGGCCGCATCGCCTCGACACCTCCCGTTGCGGGAAAATCAGTTGCCCGCAGGAAAAACGACCAGTTCTTCGGGCGGCAGGGCAATGGCCAGCGCCGCGCCCTCGACAATCTCGACGGTAGACCGGCCCTTTTGCCGCAACTCGATATCGAGGTTCTGGCCGATCTGCGGGCAACTCACCGAGAGGCGGTGAAAATTGCCGCGAAACGATACCGTCTCGACCGTTGCGTTCAGCCGGTTCGGCATGTCCTCGGACAACTCCCCGACCATGATATCGGCCGGGCGAATGCACAGGCTGACCTTGTCGGCGGGGTCAAATCCGGTCAGGCCGGCAACCCGGAATTCGACCTTGCCCGCTGTAATGCGGCCGTCAGCCCCGATCGTGCCGGGAATGAAGTTCATGTCTCCCAGAAATCCCGCGACGAAAGGCGTGGCCGGGCGCGTGAAAACCTCTTCCGGCGTGCCGATCTGCTCGATTTCTCCCTGCCGCATGACCACGATGCGGTCGGCGATCGCCAACGCCTCGTCCTGATCATGGGTGACCATGATGGTGGTGACGCCCAGATTGCGCTGCAATTGCCGCAACTGGTCGCGCAGGTGAAGGCGTACCTGCGCATCGAGCGCGCTCAGCGGTTCGTCAAGCAAGAGCAAGCCTGGCGACGGCGCGAGCGCACGCGCCAGTGCCACACGCTGCTGTTGTCCGCCCGAAAGCTGTGCCGGGTATTTCGTCTCCTGGCCGTCCAGCCCCACCGTGCCAAGCAGCTCGGCCACACGCATGTTGCGCTCTTTTTCTGGACAGACCCGCGCTCCGCAGGCCGTATCCGATATTGCGCGCGACCGACAGGTTTGGAAACAGCGCGTAAGACTGGAACACGATACCGAAATCCCGAAGGTGGACAGGCAGCCTCGAGATATCGCGCCCGTTCTGTTCGATCGTGCCGTAGTCCTGCGGATCAAGCCCGGCGATCGCGCGCAGAAGCGTTGTCTTGCCGCATCCCGATGGCCCGAGGAAACAGACGAATTCGCCCTTTTCGATGGCGAGTTCAATGTCCCGGAGCGCCGTGAAGGCGCCAAAGGATTTGGACAGACCCGAGATCCGGAGGGCGGGTATGGATGCGTTGGCCCCATCCTCGTCCGGGCGGGGAAGGTCTTTTTCGATTCAACCATGTTCTGCATAAAACCGGCCTTTGACTTCGCCAAGTTCGAGAAGTGCCAGGACTTCGGGAAGACGCGCGTGATCCCCGAGTGCGACGATACGCTCGCCGGAATGGAGTGTGAGCGGAGCGCCGTCCGAGCACGCATGACACCGCCGGCACCCTCGATAACCGGAACCGCGGCAAGGTAGTCGACGATCCCGTAACGGGCGGCGATCATGATGTCGGCATGTCCGCTGGCCACCAGCCCATAACCCTGCGTGCCGGCGTCGTAGATGGTGAAGCGGGACGGATCCACGACCCGCGAAAACGGCTGTGTTGCATCGCCGTCGAAATACTCGGGCGAGGTCGCAAGCAGGATGGCCTCCGACAGGGCGCGGCAACTGCGGGTTCTGGCGATTTCCCCCGTTCAGCCGTGTTGCGTGGCCCGTCGCGCCTACCCAGCGCTCTTGCGTGATCGGTATGTCCACGACGCCCAGCACGGGCGCTTCGTCGATGGCCAGCGCGATCAAGGTGCCGAAGACCGGGCGCCCGGCGATGAATGACCGGGTGCCGTCGATAGGTCGATCACCCAGACGCATTCAGCCGTGGCGGCGCTGGCGGGATGCTCTTCGCCGATCACACCGTGGTCGGGATAGCGATCGGCGATCATGTTGCGGATCAGGGTCTCGACCTCGAGGTCGGTCGGGGTCACCGGCGTGTTGTCCGGCTTCATCTCGATATCGATATTGCGGCGAAATCGGCTGCGGATAAGAGCGCGGCTCGCCTCGGCGAGTTCCTGCGAGAAGTCGATGAATTCCTGCGCTGTTACCGCAGTCGTCGAAGGCGTCATGACATGTTCCTTGTCTTGAAGGCGTTGTGGCGAGTGGCCGGATTTCCCGTTTCCCTTGTTGCTGGCTATGCTTCCTGACCCCGCCAGGCTTCGGTGCGGCGCAGCAGGCCGCGCATCAGCAGCCATTGCAGGCTGACCACGGTTGCCGAGGTGGCCACGATCAGCACGCTCATCGCCGCGGCTGGCCCCAGCATGGCATTGTCGTTCAGCAGCAGGACACTGACCGTCGCCACCTTGGTGTTGGCGGAGTAGAGGAACACCACCGCGGAGATCGTCGTCATCGAGTTCATGAACAGATAGCTGGCGATGCGCAGGATGGTGGGCAGGCAGACCGGCAGGATGACTCGTCCGAATGTGATCAAACGCGGAATCTTGAGGGACGAGCCGGCCGCCTCCAGCCCCGGGTCGAGCTGCTTCAGCGCCGTCAGCGCGGTCAGGTGCGGTACCGTGTAGAGATGCACGACGGTACTGAGGACCAGGATCGTCATCGTGCCATAGATGCCGCCAAGCGGGTTTGCCGGGTTGTTGAAGAAGAAGATGTAGGACAGCCCGAGCACCATTCCGGGCATTGCGAGCGGGATCATGCAGAAAAACCCGATTACCGTGCGCAGCCAGCGCGTGCCGGGCATGCGTTCGAGCAGATAGCCGCCAAAGAAGATCAGCGCCGTGCCGAACAGCGCGGTCGCGCCCGCCAGCCGCAAGCTGTTGCGATAGGCGCCCCAGCCGCTCGATTCGTGCTCGGTGAAATTGTAGCTGGAAAACGACAGGCTGAGATTGTACGGCCACAACTTGAACAGCGACCCCAGAACCGCCATCAGCAGAATGCCCGGGATCGCCAGTGCGATCGCCGAGCAGAATGCCAGACAGGCAATATCCCGGCCGCGGCTCTTTTCGGGTATGTAGATCACCGCGCTTCCGTCGATGCCCGAGCTGTGGCCGCGTTGCAGCAGATGACCGATCAGAAAGGCGATCGCTGCCGGAATGAACAGCAGGATGCCGACAACCGCGCCCATCTGGAAATTGAAACCGCCGATCACCTTCTGATAGAGATCGGTGGCCAGCACCGGATATGCCCCTCCGACCACCACGGGTACGCCGAAATCCGTGAACACCTTGGTGAAGGTGGCAAAAAGGCCGCGCTCAGGCCGAAACGCATCGCCGGCAGGGTCACCGTGAAGAACGAGCGGATGCGCCCCGCGCCCAGCGTCTTTGCCACCTCGTAAAGCCTGCGGTCTATCGTCAGCAACGACGTCAGCACGATCATGAGCGCGATGGGGAAGGTAAAGAACACCTCGCCGATGACGATGCCGATCGGCCCGTAAAGGCTGTGACCGAAGAGCGCGGCGCGAAAGAAGCCCTGGTTGCCGAAGAAATAGATCAGCGCGATACCCGGCAGCAGCGATGGCGTCAGGAGCGGCACCAGTGCAACTGCCCGGAAAAAACCGCGCCCCGGCATCCGCGAATGCGTCAAAGCAAAGGCATATATACCGGCGATAGCCAGCGTGATCGCTGTCGAGATGACGGAAATCCGCAGGCTGTTGAAGAAGACGACCGAAACACGCGGTTCGTTGAAATACGTCACGAAATTCTGCAGGCCGACGAAGTTGCCGTCCGCATCCTGCACCCCTTTCGACAGGAGCGTATAGATCGGCAACAACAGCCCAACCAGCAGGAACAGCCCCAGTGCGATCAGGCAGAGGCGCAGCAGCACATCCTCACGGCTGATGGAAATGCGCGTTCTTTGCTGCGGTGAGGGTATCGCCTGAACCGGATTGACCATGTGCAGTCAGCCTTTCACGCTGCTTGGGGGCCGGTCCGGCGATGGCCGGACCGGACGTCACTATGGTGCCGCAACGATGGGCTATTTCGCTTCGTCCTTGCGGCCGTAGCGCTCCTGCCATTCGGCCAGGATGCGATCGCGGTTTTCCGCGACCCAGTAGAAATCCACATCCACAAGCGCCTCTTCCTCGCCTTCGGGATAGTTCGGAACGTGGCTTGAAACGCCCTCGCGTCCGACCAGCGCGTAATACTTGTTGTGGATTTCATGGGCTTCCTGACTGGCGGCGAAATCGGCCAGTCTGCGGGCTGCTTCGGGATTGCTCGCCCCGGCAATGATCGCCACTCCCTCGACCTCGGAGCCGACGCCCTCTTCGGGAATGATGACACTCAAAGGCGCCCCCGTCGTTGATCGCCTTCACTCCGGGCGCGGGGTAGGAGATGCCGATCACGGCCTCCCCGGCAGCCGCCATGCGGCAGGGTTTCGAGCCGGAATGGACATATTGCGTCACATTCTGGTGCAGCGCGTCCATGTATTCCCAGGCCTCGTCTTCGCCGAAGATCTCGGTCCAGCCGACGATCGCCAGAAGGCCGGTCGCGGACGAGTTGGGGTTGGGCATGGTGATCATGCCCTTGTATTCCGGCTTGATCAAATCCTTCCAGCTTTTCGGTTCCTCGACCCCCAGCCTTTCACCCTCGGCCTTGTTGAAGCAAACGGCCGATGCCCAGGCATCGGTGCCCACCCAATGCGGGGGGTCGCTGCGGCGGTCGCGGAAGCGGTCCTTGATCTGATCGAGCCCTTTGGGCGCGTATTGTTCCAGCATGCCCCTTTCTTCCAGCATGACCAGCCCGGGAACCGAGGCGCCAAGGATGACATCGGCGCGCGGATTTGCCTCTTCGGCCAGAAGGCGGGCGATGATCGGGCCGTTGGAGTCCAGCAACTGGTTGATCTTCAGGTCCGGCTCCTGCGCCCGGAACGCCGCGATCAGTTCGGCGAAATGCCCCTTGGCCATGGCGCCATAGACCGTCAGTTCCTCGGCCTGCGCCGGGGCCGTCCCGGCCAGTGCGGCGCCCGATACCATCAGGGTTGCGCACAACAGACGTATGCGGGTCCGAAGTCTTGCCTTCATCATGGTTCATTCCTCCCATTTTCGATGAAACTTGTGGCCCCATTATCCGAGCCGCACCCCATATAGTCAAAGAGCAATATTTGCGTCAGTCATTCATCAATGCTATGGGTTGCCGGGGATATGGAGCCTGGATCATGGGTAAACCCGCACGCGCCGAAGCGATCAGCCCGCGCCAGATCGAAGCCTTCAAGAACGTGGTCGAAGCGGCTTCGGTCACCGCGGCTGCGACCGCCATGCATATCTCGCAACCGAGCGTCAGCCGATTGCTGAGCAGCCTCGAGGAAACGATCGGCTTTGCCCTGTTCGAGCGCCGCAAGGGCCGGCTGCTGGCCACGCCCGAGGCCATGCTGTTTTATGACGAGATCCAGAAATACTTCCTCACGATGCAGCGGCTGGCGCACACGGCAGCCGACATCCGCACGCTTGCGCGGGGGCAGCTGCGGCTCGGCTCGTTCATTGCGCTGGCCATCGCCATCACTCCGACCGTGATCCGGCGTTTCAACCGCGCTCATCCGCAAATGCATGTATCCTGCATCACGACGCAATCGCGTCAGATCGTCGACCTGATCACCTCGCGGTTCGCGGATCTGGGCATCGTCGATCCCGGCGCCGTCACCAGCGCCGTCCGGATCGAGCGGCAATGGCAGTTCCGCTGTGTCTGCGCATTGCCGCCCGGGCATGCCCTCGCAAGACACGAGGTGATTTCAGCGGCCCACCTCGCGGGAGAAAATGTCATCGGATTGCAGCGGGCGTTCCTCACGCACCATCCATCCGGTGCCGCGCTCTATGCCGAGCTGGAGCCGAACCTGCGGATAACGGTGCATCAATCCATTGCCGCTTGCGCGATGGTCAGCGAAGGCACCGGCGTCGCGATCGTCGATCCGTTCACGGCCCGACATTATGCACCACACGGCATCGTCGTGCGCCCGCTGGAGGCAACGATCCCGTTCGACATAAACATTGTCTCTTCTCCGGAGGCACCGCTGTCGGTTGCCGCCAGCGACTTCCTCGAGCTCTTCGATGACGAGATCGACGCGGCCCTGCGATCCGACCCCACGATCACGCACTGCACATAGCGGCAAGCTTGGGACGGCGCGCCCGGCGATGCCCGGGTCCGGCGCATTGCGGTTCGCGTCGATGCCGCGCCCGGTGAGCCGCGCCTTTGGGACGCGGCCGGGGTCCGGCGCCTCCTGGCGCTGATCGGCGACCAGTTCGCGCAGCATCCCGGCAAGGCGAACAATCTGTTCGCGCTGATCGAGAACATGATCGAGAAGCTGCACCAGCTTGCGTGTCCGGTCGAACAGGTCGACGCCGACGTATTCCTCGATTGTCTCGATCCGGCGCGAGAATGCCGATCGGGTCAGGTGCCGCCGCTCGGCCGCCTCGCTGAACGAACCGGTTTCTGAAACCGCGACAACATCTTCCAGCCATTCAAGTCGCATGCTTTCCAGTTATTATGCAAATTCAGCAAGTTACAACAAGACTTTCGCATTTGAAGTTGAAAATCCATTCTGCTTTATTCGACACTAGCAAGAAACTGGAGTCTCCCGATGCACCTCGCCCGCTTTCCCCGGCACTTTCTCGCCCATCTGCCGACCCCGCTGGAGCGAATGGACCGGCTGACCCGCGAACTCGGCGGACCCGAGATCTGGATCAAGCGCGACGACTGCACCGGCCTGTCGACTGGCGGCAACAAGACCCGCAAGCTCGAGTTCCTCATGGCCGAGGCCGAGGCCCAGGGCGCCGATCTGGTGATGACCCAAGGCGCCACCCAGTCGAACCACGCCCGCCAGACCGCCGCCTTTGCGGCCAAGCTCGGCATGAAGTGCCACATCCTGCTGGAAGACCGCACCGGCTCGAAAGAGGCCAATTACAACAACAACGGCAACGTGCTTCTTGACCATCTGCACGGTGCGACGACCGAAAAACGTCCGAGCGGCGGTGACATGAACGCCGAGATGGAAGCGGTTGCCGACAAGCTGCGCGCCGCCGGCCGCAAGGTCTATACCATCCCCGGCGGCGGATCGAACCCCACGGGCGCGCTTGGCTATGTCAATTGCGCCTTCGAGCTTCTCGCGCAGGCGAATTCGGGCAACCTCCGGATCGACCATCTCGTTCACGCGACCGGATCGGCGGGCACTCAGGCCGGGCTGATCACCGGCCTCAAGGCGATGAACGCGCAGATCCCGCTGCTGGGGATCGGGGTGCGCGCGCCGAAGGACAGGCAGGAAGAGAACGTGTTCAACCTCGCCTGTGCCACCGCCGAAAAGCTTGGCTGTGCCGGCGTTGTGGCACGGGGCGACGTGGTGGCCAATACCGACTATGTCGGCGAGGGCTACGGCATCCCCACCGAAAGCGGCCCCGGAAGCGATCCGGATGTTCGCCGAGCTCGAGGCGATCCTGCTTGACCCGGTCTATTCCGCCAAGGGGGCGGCAGGTCTGATCGACCTCATCCGCAAGGGCCATTTCAAGAAGGGCGAGCGGGTGGTCTTTTTGCATACCGGTGGCGCGGCGGGCCTGTTTGGTTACGATTTCGCCTTCGATTTCAAGGATCGCTGGGTTACGGCGGCCTGAACAATGTGCGGCCTGAAGAACCCGCAATCCCTGACGCTACGACAACCCGAGGAAATGCTACGGATATGGCGCGCCCTTCTTTCACCGGAAACCTGACACAGCAGCCGCCGATCCCGGACGAGGGCATCGCGGCGGCGGTCGAACTGATGCGCTCGGGCCGGCTGCACCGCTACAACGTGGCGCCGGGCGAGGTGTCGCAGGCCGCCGAACTCGAACGCGAATACGCTGCCCGGCAGGGCGCGCGCTATTGCCTGGCGGTGACCTCGGGCGGGCAGGCGATGCAGATCGCGCTGCGCGCTGCCGGAGCGGGTGCCGCGGACCTCGTGCTGACCAATGGCTTCACCCTCGCGCCGGTGCCCGGCGCGATTGCCGCCGTGGGCGCGCGCCCGGTTCTTGTCGAGACCACCCCCGATCTGGCAATCGACCTCGACGATCTGGCCAGCAAGGCCCGCGCCAGCGGCGCGCGCTTTCTGCTGCTGTCCAACATGCGCGGCCATTTGTGCGACATGGACCGGTTGATGCGGATCGCGGCCGCCGAAGGCTTTGCGGTGATCGAGGATTGCGCTCATACCATGGGCGCGCGCTGGAACGGGAAACGATCCGGCTCGTTTGGCCTTGCGGGCTGTTTCAGCACACAGACCTACAAGCACCTCAATTCCGGCGAAGGCGGCTTTCTGGTGTCGGATGACGCCGAATTGATGGCGCGCGCGACGATCATGTCGGGCTCCTACATGCTTTACGAGCGGCACGGGGCCGGCCCGGACCTTGGGGCCTATGGTGATGCCCGCCTCGATTCACCCAACATGTCGGCGCGGATGGACAATCTTCGCGCCGCGATCCTGCGCCCGCAACTGCGAGCGATCGAGACCGCCATCGCGGGCTGGAACGCCCGCCACGACCGCATCGCCGGCATCCTCGGCACCTGCCAGGCAATCCGCCTGCCGCGGCGCCCCGCGCCCGAGACCTATGTCGGCTCGTCAATCCAGTTCTTTCTCGACGGGCTGGACAGCGCCGCCGCCACGGGTTTTGTCGCGGCACTGGCCGGTGTCGGGGTCGAGGTGAAATGGTTCGGTGCAGCCGAGCCTGCCGGCTTTACCTCGACCCACAAGAGCTGGCGCTATGTGGCGGCGCAGGACCTGCCCCAAACCGACGCCCTGCTGTCGTGCCTGTTCGATATGCGCATTCCGTTGACCCTCAGCCTCGACGACTGCGACCTGATCGCCTCCCATATCACCGACGCGGCCGGGGCAATCGGCACCGGAGGGGCGGTATGACCATGCGGCGTGTCGGCATTCTTGGCGGCATGGGCCCGGAAGCGACGCTGCTGATCATGCGCAAGCTTCTCGATGCGGTCCCGGCGACGGATGACGCCGATCACATCCCGCTGATCGTCGACCAGAACCCGCAGGTGCCATCGCGCATCCGCCACATACTCGAGGGCACCGGCGAAGACCCGGGCCCGGTTCTGGCGAAGATGGCTCAGCGACTGGAGCAGGCCGGAGCCATGGCACTCGCCCTGCCGTGCAATACCGCGCACCACTATGCGGGGTCCATTCGCGGCGCCGTGACGATCCCCTTTCTGGACATGGTCGCGCTGTCGGCCGGCCACGCAGCGACGCTGGCGCCGCGGTCCGGGCGCTTCGGCATCCTCGCCTCGCCCGCCGTCGCCAGGATCGCGCTGTTCGAACCAGTGCTCGCGCGGCACGGGCTGACGGCGGTCTATCCCACCGATCAGGCGGCGCTGCTTTCGGCGATCCGGCTGATCAAGGCCGAGGGCGCCACCGCCGCGTCGCGCAGGGTTGTGGCGGCGGCATCGGCCGACCTGCTGGAGCGCGGCGCGGTGGTCCAGATGGTGGCCTGCACCGAGTTTTCGCTCGTCGCCGACGCCGTGGCCCCGGGCGCCATCACCTTTGACTCGCTGGACCGCCTGGTCGGGGCCGTCGTAGCGTTCGCGCAAGACGTCCGCGCGGGCGGCAGGAATCCCGCAGACAACACGACAGGCCGTCAAGCCTGACGCAATCAACGTCAACAGGCCTTTGGGGCCCGTTTCCGGCCAGATTTGACGAGCGCGTTGGCGAGTTCGACAAGGTCGCGCATGAGCGCGACAAGTGCGACCTTCGCCGGTTTTCCGGCGTCACGGTGCGTGGCGTGATGTCCGGGGCGCTGGACACGGGGCCGGGTCTCGAAGTCGCCTCGACGAAGGTTGAGAACCGGGGCCGGGCCGGGTTGCTATTGATTGTAACCACGTGATCGAAAGGATAGCTATCGGCGCAACCAAGACAGGAATTCCCCCATGACCATCGCTCCCCATCTTTTCAGGCCGCTGGCATTGCGTGGCCTGCAGACCCGTAACCGCGTCGTGATTTCACCCATGTGCCAGTATTCCGCCCACGAGGGTCACCTGGACGACTGGCATTTGGTGCATCTCGGCCGGTTCGCGACAGGCGGGGCGGGGATCGTCTTTACAGAAGCAACCGCGGTGCAGAAACGCGGCCGGATAACCCACGGATGCCCCGGCCTGTGGACCGACAGCCAGATACCCGGGCACGCCCGAGTAGCCCAGTTCGCGCTGCGCAACGGCGCCATACCGGCGATCCAGCTGGGGCATGCCGGCCGCAAGGCCGGAATGCAGCGGCCCTGGTTCGGAAACGGACCGCTGAACGAAGCCGATATCGCGCGCGGCGACATGCCGTGGACACCGGTCGGCCCCACGGCTGCTCCGGTCGCGGAGGGCTGGCCCGTCCCGCATGTCCTCTCGGTCGCGGAAATCGGCAGCCTGATTGATGACTTCGCGTCGGCCGCGCGGCGCGCGCTCGCGGCCGGCTACAGGATTGCGGAAATCCACGGCGCGCATGGCTATCTGGTGCACAGTTTCCTGTCGCCGCTGTCCAACACTCGATCCGACGGGTACGGCGGTGATCTCGCCGGGCGCATGCGGCTGGCACTGGAAATCGCCGAGGCGGTGCGCACGACCTGGCCCGATGATCTGCCGCTGTTCTTTCGCACCTCTGCCGTCGATGGCGTTCCCGAGGGCTGGTCGCTCGAAGACACCGTCATTCTGGCGGGTAAACTCAAACGCATCGGTGTCGATGTCATGGACTGCTCGTCCGGCGGGATCGCCGGGTCGGCAACCGTCGGCGGCGGGCGCAAACGTCAACCCGGTTTCCGGGTTGGCTATGCCGAGCGGGTCCGCAAGGAGGCCGGCATGACGACCATGGCGGTCGGGCTGATAACACATCCGCGGCAGGCCGAGGACATTCTCGCGCAAGGGCGCGCCGATCTGATCGCGATCGGCCGCGAGGCCCTTGTCGATC
The DNA here is from genome assembly GCA_027493545.1 of Roseovarius sp. GTDB lineage: Bacteria > Pseudomonadota > Alphaproteobacteria > Rhodobacterales > Rhodobacteraceae > Roseovarius. The sequence goes on from JAOSKR010000003.1 coordinate 91,481, forward strand.
CGATGTGGGCGCTGCATGCGGCGCGAATGCTGGGCCACGACACCGGGTTCGAAACCTGGCCCGAACAATCGGGCTGGTGGCTTGCCGGGCGGCAGAAGACCTCGGATTTCTACTCTCCGGAAACGGCCACCTGATATCCCCGATTTCATGCGCGACCTGCGCGCCTTTCGGGTTTGGCGCGGGCCGGACGGGATGCAGTCAATCATGTGCAAGACCCTGCAAATCAAGCCGTTTCCAGAGCCTGAGGCCCTGCCGGCGAACGGGCCGAAACCTGCACCCTGACCAACCGGTCCGAGATGGCGTCGCCGGCCTTCACGGGTCAGCCAGCGCGGCATTTCGGTTGGACACGCTGCATCGGTGTCGCTAAACTTGTGTGATATTGCGCTGATCAGGCGATCTTTCGGTTCTGCAGGTCCAAGGCCTCTTTCCACTCGCATTCAGCCGTAAGAAGCGGGTCTTGAGGTGGATGAAATGGCGGCAAATCGAACCTCGGATGCAGCAGCCGAAACGGCCGGGAATGCCAGGCGCGAAATCACCCTATTCCTGTTGCTGGCCATCGTTGTGTTGCCGATCGTCATGCTTGGCGCGATCGCTGCCTACGGGTTCATCGTGTGGTTCATGCAGATCTGGTTTTGGGGGCCGCCCACCTGATGTCCGCGCAACGAAGCTCAAAACGAAGCTCGAGGGGAAATTCACATGCCTGATCCATCGGGCCAAGCGGATGGGACGAGATGATCAGGTCAACCCTCAGGGCAATCCGGGATATGTTCCTCAGGCCGTCCGTCAGCATCGGTCTTGGCGTGTTGGTGACCGGTGGCTTCATTGCCGGTGCGGTGTCGTGGCATGGCTTCAACACGGCCATGGATGCGACCAATCAGGAGGAATTCTGCCTGAGTTGCCACACCATGCGCGACAACCTGCTGCCGGAGCTGCAAAAAGACAGTGCATTGGAGCAACCGCTCGGGGGTGCGCGCGCGGTGTCAGGACTGTCATGTTCCGCATGAATTCACCGACAAGATCGCGCGCAAGATGCAGGCCAGCCGCGAGGTGTGGGGACAGATCATCGGCACCATCGGCACGCGCGAGAAATTCGAGGAGCACCGCATTGTTCTGGCGCGGCGTGAATGGGAGCGCATGGAGGCCAACAACTCGCGCGAATGCCGCAACTGCCATGACTACAAGGACATGGATATCAACCTGATGCGCCCGACCTCGCAGGTGGCGATGCGCGCCGCCGCCGAACGCGACCAGAGCTGCATCAGTTGTCACAAGGGGATCGCCCACCACCTGCCGGATCTGGAGGGCGAACATAACCCAGCCTTCGATACGCTGGTCTCGGTGGCCTCTTCGCAGAGGGTCCAGGCGGGCGGGGATTATTACGCGGTCCTGCCGCACACGATATACGCTGATGCGGAACTGACCCAGCCGATCGGGTCGATCGAGGTGGCCGCCAGGGTGACGGTGCTGGAAACCAGGGGCGACGCCCAACGGGTGGAACTGGATATGTGGCGCAAGAACAAGGGCTTTGGCCGGGTCTGGTACAGCGATTTCGGCCTGAACATCACCAGCGCGATCCTCAACAAGAAGGTGTCCCGCGACAGAAGCCTTGTGAGCATACTGGAGTCCACGGAAGACCCCGCAACCGGGCTGAAATGGCAAAACGTCAAGGCCGAAGTGTGGATGCCCGCCGCAAGCCTGATCGACAGCCCCGAGGAAATCTGGGAGATCGCGCGCGCCAGTTACAACCAGAGCTGCAGCGTCTGCCATCGCCAGCCCGAAGAGGCGCATTTCAGTGCCAACAGCTGGCCGGCCCAGTTCGGTGGCATGGTCGGCTTTACCAGCATGGATGATGACACCGCCAAGATGGTTCTCAAGTATCTGCAGAAGCATTCATCCGATTTCATCCAGACAGCCCATGGCGACGACCCGACCAAAGGTGTCATTCAATCGGCCCGGCCCTAACGAGGATGAACCCAATGGACCTCCCGCGAAGAGACTTTCTGAAGGCGATGGCGGCGGTATCGGGGGCGGCGCTTGTCGGCCCCAGCCTGCTGACCACGCGGGCGGCTCGGGCGCAAAGCACCGCCAACGAGATGACCGACGATATCACCACCGGAAGGTGACCGGCTCTCACTTCGGCGCGATCCGCGCAAGGGTGGTCGGCGACCGGGTGGTGGAGGTGCAGCCGCTGGAGTTCGACAAGCACCCGACCGAGATGATCAAGGGCATTCCCGGTCTGATCTACGGCGCGTCGCGCGTGCGTTACCCGATGGTTCGGCTCGACTGGTACAGGAACCGCCACAAGAGCGACACCACGCAGCGCGGCGACAACCGGTTCGTGCGCGTCGGCTGGGATGAGGCGCTTGACCTGTTTTACGAGGAACTCGAACGGGTGCAGAAGGATTACGGACCCTGGGCGCTGCACACCGCCGGGGTCGGCTGGCGGTCGGTCGGCCAGATGCACAGCTGCGGCAACCACATGGTGCGGGCTGTGGGGATGCACGGGCGCAGTGTCGGAACCATCGGCGACTATTCGACGGGCGCGGGCCAGGTCATCCTTCCCTATGTGCTCGGCTCCACCGAGGTCTATTCGCAGGGCACGTCGTGGGATGTGATCCTGGACGAAAGCAAGCTGGTGGTTTTCTGGGCCAACGACCCGATCAAGAACCTGCAGGTCGGCTGGAACACCGAAACCCACGAGGCCTATGCCTATTACGCGCAATTGAAAGACAAGATCGCCAGTGGCGATATCCGGGCGATCTGTGTCGATCCGGTGCGCAGCAAGACGCTGAACTACCTCGATTGCGAACATCAATACGTCAACCCGATGACCGATGTGGCGCTGATGCTGGCAATGGCGCATACGCTGGTCAGCGAAGACCTCCATGACGAGGAGTTCCTTGAGACCTACGCGCTCGGCTTTGACCGGTTCCTGCCCTATCTCGAAGGCAAGACCGAGGACATGGTCGAGAAGACGCCGGAATGGGCCGAGGAAATCTGCGGCGTTCCGGCCGATCGGATCCGCGAGTTGGCGCGGCTGATGGCCGGCAACCGCACCCAGCTGGTTTTCGGCTGGGCGGTGCAGCGGCAACAGCATGGCGAACAACCCTACTGGATGGGCGCGATCCCGGCGACGCTGCTTGGCCAGATCGGTCTGCCCGGTGGCGGCATCAGCTATTCGCACCACTACAGTTCGGTGGGTGTGTCGTCGTCGGGCGCGGCAATGCCCGGTGCGTTTCCGCTTAACCTCGATCCGGGCCGCTTCCCCGGGCACGACAATGACAATTTTCAGGGCTACAGCAACGTCATCCCGATTTCCCGCGCCATCGACGCCCTCGTGGAGCCGGGCAAGGAGATCGATTTCAACGGCTCCAGGGTCAAGCTGCCGCCCTACAAGATGGGCGTCTTCACCGGCCACAACCAATGGCATCGCCACCAGCAGCGGAACCGCATGAAAGAGGCGTACCGCTCGCTCGAAACGGTGGTGGCGATCGACTACAACTGGACAGCGACCTGCCGCTTTGCCGATATCGTGCTGCCGGCCTGCACCCCGTTCGAGCGCAACGATATCGACGCCTACGGGTCCTACAGCAACCGTGGTATTCTGGCGATGCACAAGCTCATCGACCCGATGTACAATTCGCGGCCCGATTTCGAGATTTTCAGCGCGCTTTGCCGTCGTTTCGACCGTGAGGCGGAATACACGCGCGGAATGAACGAAATGGAATGGATCGAGTTCCTTTACAATGAATGCGTCGCCACGAATGTGCGCAACGGGATGCCGATGCCTCCGTTCTCCGAATTCTGGGAAAAAGGCTTTCACATGTTCCCGCAAGGCAAGCCCTGGGTGCGTCATGCCGCCTTCCGTGACGATCCCGAGGTCAACGCGCTGGGAACGCCATCCGGTTTCATCGAGATTTTCAGCCGCAAGATCGAAAGCTTTGGATACCCCGATTGCAAGGGTCACCCGATCTGGATGGAAAAGGCCGAACGTTCGCATGGCGGCCCCGGATCGGACCGCTTTCCGCTATGGCTGCAATCGGTTCACCCCGACAAGCGCCTGCATTCGCAGCTTTGCGAGTCCGAGCCATTGCGGGAGACCTATTCCATTCAGGGGCGCGAACCGATCTACATGAGCCCCGAAGACGCCGCCGCGCGTGGCATCGCGCATGGCGATCTGGTGCGGGTCCATAACGATCGCGGGCAGCTTGTTGCCGGCGCGCATGTTTCGGACAATTTCCCGCCCGGCATCGTGCGGATCGAGGAAGGCGCCTGGTATGGGCCAACTGGCCCCGAGATCGGTGCGATCGACACCTATGGCGATCCGAACACCCTGACCCTGGATATCGGCACTTCCAGCCTGGCACAGGCCCCCAGCGCCAACACCTGCATCGTGGAGATGGAGAAATTCATCGGCGAAGCGCCGGAGGTGACATCGTTTGGCGGGCCGATGGAGGTCGATCCGGACGGCAATCCGATTGAAAGCGATGCCTGACGCCGACAATGCGGAGCTGAGCGCCAGCGAATGGGCCGGGGTCAGTGCGCAACGGGCCCTCGTCTATGGCTGGTTCTCGACGCTTTATGCGGGCGAAATCCCCAGGCACGTGCTTGCATCCTACCGGCCGGCGAAGACGCTCCGTTCAAGGCATTCCCGGCCCCGGGTCTGAGCGCCGAGGTCCGGCGCTTGCAAGCCGGCATCGAGGCCTTGCGCGACGTGGAGGACGCGCATCTCGAACTGGCCGCGGATTTCGCGCAGATGTTTCTGCTTGACGGCAAGGGCGGCGCGCTGCCTTACGCTTCGATCTACGACACTGACGATACGCGGCTCTACGGTCCGGCCGAGGCGCGCATGCAAGGCTTTCTCGCCGGCGCCTCGTTGGCCGTCCAGGATGAATTCAGGGAGCCCGCGGATCATCTTGCGGTCTACCTCGCGGTGATGGCGCGCCTCACCGAAGAGCAGGCGCAGGCCGCGGATATTGGCGCGGCCGCGGGTGATCAACTGGCCTTCCTGCAAGATGCCCTGCTCACCTGGCTCCCGGGTTTCAGCGCGGCCAGTCAGGACGCCTCACCACGCTTTGACTTCTATCCGGCGCTGGCGGCCCTGCTGATCGCCGTGATCAGGGTCGACGCGCAGTTCATTCGCGGCATCGCGGCATCCTGCATGGCGGCCGGCGCATCCTGACGGAGTGGTGTCGGACAATCGAGAACCCGTCCTTGCCAGCGCAGTGCCGCTGACCCCTGCTCAGCGCAAGGGCCGCGCCCCGCGACAAGTCTGACTGACCGCGGCCTGCTGCGACTGCTTACCCCGAAGGCCGGGTTTCGAGACACACAAGCGCCGCCTCCGTGCCATCGGGCAGCTCCAGCACGCCCCCGGCCTCCAGCGCCGTATCGCCGCGCCCGAGCGGTGTCCCGTCGAGCGTCAGAACGCCAGAGATACCGTGAACCGCGAATGTCGTGTCCCCGGACGCCCCGATCCGCTGCCGCAACGGGCCGCGCAGGATCGTGACCGATGCGGCGCAGGCGGTGGCGCGGTGGATGACGTTCAACGCCCGCGCCGGGCCGGCGGGCAGGCGCGCGCCGACCGCCAGATCGCCGTCGAAGGCGAAGGGTTCGAGACGCCCGACGAGATGCGATGCGCCCGGCAGGTCGAGGAGCACCGGAGCCTGCCCGACCGGGGTGAAGATGCGCGCAAGGCCGGGGAACGCCGAGAACGGCCCGTCCCGCGCGATCTCGGCGAGGCTGAGCCGCCACAACAGGCCGCAATTGTCCGACGCGCTGGCGATCTCGCGTGTCGTCCCGCCGCCGTTTTTCCACGGCGTCGCCGCCAGCCCGGCAAACGGCCTCACCCGCATCGCGGCGGGCCTCAGCCGAAGAGCGTCGCGACGGCGGTGCGATAGGCCGCGCGGATACGCTCTTCCTCGGCGTGGCGGCCGTCGCGCACCACCCAGCGGCCGCCCACCATCACGTCGCGCACCGGGTTCTGCGTCCCGCCCAATATCCGGGCATCCAGCGCCGTTTCCGGGCCGTGGCCGAGCAGGACGTTGCAGTCTGCATCGAGCATCACCAGATCGGCGCGCCGGCCCGGCACCAGCGCCCCGCCGCCCTGGCCGGACGCCTGTTCGCCCCCCGCAAGCGCGGTGTCGAAGAGCACCCGCCCGCTGTGCACCGGTCCGCCGCCGTCGGGCCGGGCGATCACGTTGCGCCGCCGCAGTTCCAGCCGCTTGCCGCATTCGAGGATGCGCAGCTCTTCGGACACGGAGGTGGAATAATGGCTGTCGGTGCCGATGCCCCAGGCGCCGCCGGCGCCGTGGTACTCGGGCAGCGCGAAGAAACCGTCGCCCATCGTCGCCTCGGTCAGCGGGCAGATGCCGGCAACCGCGCCGCTTGCCGCCGCCCCGGCGACCTCGGACGGGTCCATGTGGGTCGCATGAACGAGGCACCAGCGGTCGTCGAGCCCGATGTTGTCGAGCAGCCATTGCACCGGGCGCGCGCCGAGGCCCGCCTCGACCTCGGCAACCTCGTGGGTGGTTTCCGAGACGTGGATGTGCAGCCGCGCCTGCGGGTCCATCGCGTCCATGCCGGCGAGCGCCGCGCGCGCCTCATCGGGCGTCACCGCGCGCAGCGAATGCAGCGCCAACCCAACATGCAGGCCCTCACGCCCATTGCGGCGCGCGCGCAGGGTCTCGATCAGCCGCAGATAGGCGTCGACATCGTGGACAAAGCGCGTCTGCGTCGGCTCCACCGGCTTGCCGATGCCGCCATGGGCATAGAGCACCGGCAGCATGGTCAGGCCGATGCCGGTCAGCTCGGCCGCGGCGATCAGCCGGTCCGACATCTCCGCCGGGTTGTCGTAGGCGGCGCCGCCCGGCTGGTGGTGGACATAGTGGAATTCGCACACGCCGGTCATGCCGAATTGCAGCATCTCCAGATAGACCAGCGCGCCGATCGCCTCACAGGCTTCGGGGGTGAGCCGGTCGACCGCGCGGTACATCTCCTTGCGCCAGGTCCAGAGGTTATCCTCGGCGCGCTCGCCGCTGACGAACTCGGTGCGCCCGGCAAGCGCCCGCTGGAAGGCGTGCGAATGCAGGTTCGACAGGCCAGGCACGCCAAAGCCGCGCAAGACCGTCGGTGCGCCGCCCCCGGGCCGGGTGCCCGAGACCGACAGGATGGTGCCGTCCTGCCCGATTTCGATATAGCCGGGCGAGAGCCAGCCGCCGGGCTGGTGCAGATGCTCGACCTCGTAGATGTTCGACATGGGGGCTTTCCTCACATTCCCGTCCGGGCCGCGCCGTCCTTACGCGTCGCTGCCGGCGTCGCGGAACACCACCCGGCCGGATTTCAGCACCATCGAGGCCCGCCCGCGGCCAAGCCGATAGGCCATGTCCTCGTAACGCTCATAGGGAAAGATCGCGATGTCGGCCTGCTTGCCGGGCTCGAGCGACCCGAGCCGGTCGTCGCGGGCGAGCGAGCGCGCGGCATGGAGCGTGCCGGCCCGGATCGCCTCGGCCGGGCTGAAGCGGTAGAGCCGGCAGGCCAGCTGCACCACGAAAGGCATCGATTCCAGCCAGCAGCCGGGGCACATGTCGGTCGCCAGCGCCAGCGTCATGCCGGCATCCATCATCGCCCGCGCATCGAATGGCCGCGCGTGCCCGACCGCGAAATCGAGCGCCGGCATCACCACGCCCACGACGCCCGCGTCGCGCAGGAGCGCGTATTCCCCGGGCGCGGTGTAGTTGAGGTGATCGGCCGAAACCGCCCGCATCTCGGCCGCCAGCGTCGAGCCGCCGATATGGGAATAGGCGTCGGTATGGATCTTCACCTTCAGCCCGTGTTCCAGCCCGCGTTCGAGGATCGCGCGCGATTCCGCCACGGTGTAGTAGCCGTCGTCGCAATAGACGTCGTTGAATTCGGCAAGACCTCGGCGGGCGACCTCGGGGATCTGTTCCTCGATCACCTCGGCGATATAGGCGTCGCGGCTCTTGTCCTCGGGAAATTCATGCGCGCCCAGAAGGTCGAGACGATCTCGAGCGGCTGGCGCTCGGCCAGCATGGCGTTGACCTCGAGCATCTTGATCTCGGACTCGGTATTGAGCCCGTAGCCGCTCTTGCTTTCCACCGTGGTGGTCCCGAAGGCGAGCATATGCTCGAGCCGTTCGCCGGCACTGGCGGCAAGATCGTCCTTGCTGGCCTCGCGCATCATTTTCGCGGTTGCCGTGATGCCGACGGGGATGCCCATGGCCCGGATTTCATCGGTGCTGCGGCCCTGCACCTTTTGCGCGTATTCCTCGACCCGCGAGCGGTGAAAGACCAGATGCGTGTGGCAATCGACAAAGCCGGGCATGACCAGCCCGCCGCCGGCGTCGATGCGTTCGGCCCCGTCGAGGTCATGCGCCGCGGCAACCTCTGCGGCCGGCCCCACGGCGGCGATGGTGGCGCCCGCAAGCGCCACCACCGAGTTTGTCGAGGCCCCGACCAGATCCGGCGCATCGGCGGCGCATGTCAGAACCTGGCCCGCGTTTTCGATGAGTGTCGTGATCCGTGTCATGCCGGAGCCTCCATTCCTGCCTACTTGGACTTCTTGCGCGGCGCGCTGGCGGCGTCGGGCCCGAAGGTCGCGGTCGGCTCCCACCACAGCGGCACCTTGACCCCGTCCTTGGCAAAGCGCTCCTCGGCGGTCCTGCGGGCGATATCATAGCCGGCCTGGGCATGGCGCACCACGCCGATGCCCGAGTCGGTGGTCAGGCAGGCCTCGAGCCGCAGATCGGCCTCGTCGGAGCCGTCGGCGATCATCGTCACCCCAGTATGCACCGCCTCGCCCATCGAATAGTTTTCCTGGATCGCCACCAGATCAGCGCCCGCGGCGGTGTTCAGGAGCGCGTTGAGGTAGGGCCAGTCCGAAATCAGGTCGCTGCCGTCCTTCATGCGCTCGGACTCGAAGGTCGGGTTCACGATCGAGCCCGAATCGAGGTTGTCGCGCGAGAACGCCACCGGCCCCTTCAGCTCGCCCGACTTGACCATCGCGTTGACGCGCATCCCGAAGGCCTTGCGCTGACCAAAGCCGAGATAGCAGATCCGCGCCGGCAGGCCCTCGATCGGGATGTGCTCGCGGGCCAGGCGGATCCAGTCGGTCACCAGGTCGTCATCGGCGAACATCTCCTCGATGACATCGTCGAGCCCGCCAGGTCCTCGGGGTCTCGCGACAGGCAGATCCAGCGGAAGGGCCCGCGCCCTTCGCAGAAGAGCGGGCGGATATAGGCCGCCACGAAGCCGGGGATCTTCATCGCGTCATCGACGGCAAGGCCGGCGTCGCGGGCCTCCTTGCGCAGCGAGTTGCCGTACTCGAACACCTGCACGCCGTCGTCGTAGAAGTCGTTCATGATCTTGAGCTGCTCGATCATCGACTTGCCGGCCAGCCCGAAATAGCGGTCGCGGTCGGTGCGGCGCAGCTCGCGCGCCTCGTCGACGCTCAGGCCTGCGGGCACATAGGACAGCGGGTCGTGGGCCGGGGTCATGTCAGTGATGATGTCGGGCTTGAAGCCGCTTTCGCGCGCCTTCCTGAGCACATCGACGGCGTTGCCGAAGAGCGCGATGCCCAGCGGCCGGCCCTCGGCGGCGGCCTTCCGAGCCTTGGCCACGGCCTCGTCGAAGTCATAGACGATCTCGTCGCAGTAGCCGACCTTGAGGCGGTTCTTCACGACTTCTTCGTCGACATCGGCGCAGATGCAGACGCCGCCCAGCATCGTCATGGCGCGGGGCTGGTTGCCGCCCATGCCGCCCATGCCGGCGGTCAGCAGGATGCGGCCCTTCATGTCGCCGCCGAATTCCTGGTCACGGATCGCCACGAGCGTCTGGAAGGTGCCCTGAATGACGCCCTGCGTGCCGATATATTCCCACGGCGCGGCGGTGTACTGGGCGTACATCGTCAGGTTCTTGTCCTGCAGGTCGTAGAAGATCGGCCAGGTGGCCTTCATGATGTTGGTGGTCGCCATCACCACGCGCGGCGCCAGCCGGCTGGTGCGGAACACCGCCACCGGCATGCCCGACTGGACGACGAGGGTCTCGTCGTTCTCCAGTTCCTGCAGCGTGTTCACGATGGCGTGGTAGCTTTCCCAGTTGCGCGCCGCCTTGCCGATGCCGCCATAGATGACGAGCTCCTCGGGATGCTCGGCGTTTTCCATGTTGTTCTCGAGCATCCGCAGGATGCCCTCCTGCTTCCAGCCCTTGCAGCGAAGGTTGTTGCCACCCATCGCGCGGACGTCTGTAAGAATTTCGGGTTTGCCCATCTGGCCCTCCTGTAGGCGAGTTTCGCGGAGTCAAGAATACTTCTCTATACAACTATAGAGAACTTAATTTATACTGGCTGTCAAGCGGTGATTCAACATGGATGTTTTGGTTGTGGTCGGATGCTGATAGGTCAACGGGAAAAGCCGTTGCGCGGCCCGAAACCAAATGAACCGGAGAGAGAAATCGAGATGAAGAACGTCAGGGGCAGGGGTGCGGCGTTGCCGGTTGTGGAATTCGATACCTCCGATCAGAGCCTGTCCATCGGTCAGCGGCTGCGCCGCTATGTTCTCGGCATGATCGAATCGGGTGCCTGGGCCGAGGGTGACCGGGTGCCATCGGAACCACAGCTGGCCCAGCAGCTGGGGATATCGCGCATGACCGTGCATACGGCACTGCGCGATCTCGCGGCCGAGGGCCATATCGTTCGCCGGCAGGGCGCGGGGACCTTTGTCGCGCCGCGCAAGAGCCAATCGACCGTGATGGAACTGCGCAACATCAAGGACGAGATCGAGTCGCGCGGCAACGAGCACTCGGTCGAAATCCGTGTGATGGAATCGGTCAACTCGGATCTGGGCCTGGCCACCGAGATGGGCATTGCGCCCGGAAGCCTGCTCTACCACTCGGTTATCGTCCACCGTGAGAACGGTCACCCGCTTCAGATCGAGGACCGTTTCGTGAACCCGCAATTCGCGCCCGACTACCTGTCGCAGGATTTCACCAGGCTGACGCCGAACGAGCATCTCATGAGCATCGGGCCGCTCGAAGAGGTCGAACACGTCATTCAGGCAATCCCCGCCGACAAGACCGCCGCCAAGCTGCTGGAGATGAAGGAGGGCGAGGCGGTGCTGCTGATCCGGCGGCGCACATGGTCGAAAGGCATGATCGCAACCAGCGCACGCCTGCGCCATCCCGGAACACGGTTCAGCCTGGCGGCGCGGGTTGCCGCAGGGCGCTAGGCCAGGCCCTGCGATTCGTTGCGTGGGCACGACCGGGTTCGGCAGCCTCGTGCAACCGGGCGGAAATCGGTCATTGACAAGTGGGATGATTTTCAGTCATCTAAACTTGTCTAGAGAACCATATACGAAGGGAGAGTCCTATGCAAAGACGCACTTTCTTGAGGGGATCGGCCCTCGCCGCCGGCGGCGCGGCGCTGGCCGCCCCGGCGCTGGCCCAGGAGCGGATCGAATGGGACATGGTCACCTCCTGGCCCACCGGCGCACCGGGCGTTGACGACAGCGCGCGGCGGATTGCCAGGACGATCAGCGAGTTGTCCGGCGGACGGCTGAACATCACCGTGCATGGCGCGGGCGAGATCGTGCCCGCCTTCGGTGTCTTCGACGCCGTGTCGCAGGGGACCGCGCAGATCTATCACTCGGTCCCGTCCTACTGGACATCCAAGAACAAGGCGTTCGGCCTCTTCGGGTCGTTCCCCTTCGGCTTCACCGCCCCCGAGCACATGGGCTGGATGTATCATGGCGGCGGGCAGGAGCTTTACGACCGCGCTTATGGGCAGTTCGACATGAAGGGTTTCATCGCCGGCAATTCGGGCCCGCAGTGGTTCGGCTGGTTCCGCGAGCCGATCGAGACCGTCGACGATCTGCGCGGCCTGCGCATGCGCTCGAACGGGTTTGCCGGCGAGATGCTGCGCAAGGTCGGCGCGGCGGTGGTTTCGCTGCCGGGCGGCGAAGTGTTTCAGGCGCTGCAGACCGGCACCATCGATTCGGGCGAGTTCATCGGCCCGTGGAACGATTTCGCCTTCGGCTTCCACCAGGTCGCCAAGCATTACTACTATCCCGGCGTGGGTGAACCCTCGTCGGCCGAAGAGATCGTCTGCAACCGCGCCGCATGGGACGCGCTGCCCGACGATCTGAAGCTCATTGTCGAGACGGCGGCGATGGCGGCTTCGGAATTCACCACCACCAACTACGACATCAACCACGCCCGCGCGCTCAAGACCCTGGTCAACGAGCACGGCGTGACACTTCACAAGATCCCCGACGAGATCAACGACGCGCTGGGCGCGGCGGCGAACGAAATCGTGAAGGAGCTTCTGGCCGATTCCGATCCGCTGGTTGCCGACACCATGGCCAGCTATGCCAAATTCCGGAATGAAACGGCGGAATACGCCCGGTACAGCTATGCCGGGAACATGAACGCACGGACGTTCGACTTCGCCGAGAGCTGATGCACGGACGGACCCTGTGAAGGCAATGACCGCCATCAGCCGCCTGCTGGACTGGCCCTCCCGCCTGATCGGGCGGTGGCTCATATGGCTGGTGGCGGTCCTTGTCGCCCTGCAGTTCACCAATGTGGTGCTGCGCTATGTGTTCTCGTCCTCGGACATCAAGCTGCAGGAATCGGTGATCTACACCCACGCCGTCCTGTTCATGGTGATGGCGGGCTATGCCTACCTGACCGATGATCATGTGCGGGTCGACATCTTTTACGATCCGGCGAGTCCGCGCAAACGGGCGGTGATCGACATCCTCGGCATCCTCTTCGGGGTAACGCCGCTATGCGTCATGCTGGGATGGTTCGGCTGGCCGTTCGTTCTGGCGGCCTGGAAAATCCGCGAGGGTGCAATGTTTTTCGGCGGCATTCCGGCGGCCTATCTGCTCAAGAGCATGATCGCGGTTTTTGTGGTCCTGCTGGCGGTTCAGGCACTGGCCATCCTGCTGCGCTCCATCGTGGTGCTGTGCGGAGAACCCGTGGAGCCCTTCGACCGAAGAAACCAAGCCGATGTCTGAAATGGCCGCCCTGCCGCTTGACCTGCTGATGTTCGCCGGCCTGTGCCTGTTCGTTCTGACCGGCGCGCCCATCGCCTTCGTGCTGGCCGGAACGGCAACCTTCTTCGCCATTCTTGGCTGGAGCCTGGGCGACCTCAACTTCCGCCTGCTCGGGGCTTACCCGACGCGGGTGTTCGGCCTGATGACCTCGGAGACGCTGGTCGCGATCCCGCTTTTCGTGTTCATGGGCATGGTCCTGCAACGTGCCAGGATCGCCGAGGAACTGCTCGAGACCATGGGCGCGCTCTTTGGCAGCATCCGGGGCGGGCTGGCGGTTTCGGTCACTCTCGTGGGTGCCCTGCTGGCCGCCTCGACCGGCATCGTCGGCGCCACCACCGTCACCATGGGGCTGATGGCGCTGCCGGTGATGCTGCGGTTCGGCTACGGCGCCGCCTTTGCCAGCGGCACGATCTGTTCGGCCGGAACGCTGGGGCGGATCATTCCGCCCTCGACGGTGCTGATCATCATGGGCGAGGTGCTGTCCTCGGCCTATCAGCAGGCCCAGCACGCCTCGGGCAACTTCGCCGCCAAGACGCTGAGCGTGGGCGAGCTCTTTGCCGGGTCGCTGTTGCCGGGTCTGGTGCTGGTCGGGCTCTACATCGTCTATCAGCTGGTCATCGCCTTCCTGCGGCCCGACATCGCCCCGCCGGTGCGCGGGCAGACCTCGGCGGTGACCGATGTTGGCCTCCGCGACGTCATGCGGACGCTGTTTCCGCCTCTGGCGCTGATGGTGGGGGTTCTGGGCTCGATCATTGGTGGCATCGCCACCGCGACCGAGGCCGCATCGGTGGGCGCGGTGGGCGCCACGCTGCTGGCCGGACGCAAGATGACGCGCCGCCGCTGGGCGATCTGGGTCGCGATCATCTGCGCTGTCGCGGTGATGGTCATGTCGGCCAATTTCGACCTGCGTGTCGGGCGGCCCGACGCACCTCCCCTGGACCGCGCCATGCTGGCGCTCGCCGGCGCGCTGACGCTGGCCGTGGCGGGCTCGCTGGTGGTTATCTGGCGCGAGCTGGCGCGGCTCGGCATCCTGCTGCCGTCGCTCGATTCCACCGCCCGGATCACCGCGATGATCTTTACCATCGTCATCGGCGCCTATCTCTTTTCGCTGGTATTCCGCGGCCTCGGCGGCGACCTGCGGATCACCGCCCTGCTCGAGGCGGCGCCGGGCGGCGAATACGGCGCGATGTTTCTGGTGCTGGGGCTGATGTTCCTGCTGGGGCTGTTTCTGGACTATGTCGAGATCACCATCATCGTGATCCCGGTGGTGGGGCCGGCGATCCTGGGCGGCGGGATCGATCCGGTGTGGTTTGGCGTCCTTGTCGCGCTGGTCCTGCAGACCTCGTTTCTGACCCCGCCGGTCGGATACACGCTGGCCTATCTGCGCTCGGTCGCGCCGCGTGAGGTCAGCACCGGGGCGATCTGGCGCGGGGCGGTGCCGTTCATCGGGCTGCAGTTCATCGCCATCGCCATCGTGTTCTTCTGGCCGGGGCTGGCCACCCGGCTGCCGTCGGTGTTGTTCTGACCGGGGGCACGTGTGGCCGGAGTGGCGCGGGTCACGCCCGGCACAGGACCGAAAACCCGCGTCGTTCCCGGCATGCCGGACTGAAATGGAATGTAAACGAGGTTTCGAGATGAGCAAGACACTGGAACTCGGCCGGGATACGGTCACGCTTGAGGATCTGGCGCAGGTCGCCCGTGCCGAGAGGCGCGTTACGCTGGGGCAGAAGGCCCGCGCCGAGATGCGTCCCAGCCAGGAATGGATCGCCGCCATTGCCGACGGGATGGACCGCGGCGAGGCCGTGCAGGCGATCTATTCGGTCAATACCGGCTTTGGATCCTTGTCGGGCCGCGAGGCGTTCGCGACCTCGGCGCAGGCGCGCGAGCTGTCGCGGCGGCTGGTCATGTCGAACGCCGCCGGCGTGGGCCGCGACATGGATGCCGAGGTCGTGCGCGCGGCAATGCTCATTCGGGCGGCCAGCCTGACCCGCGGCTATTCCGGCGTGCGCGCCGAGGTGGTCGAGACCATCCTCGCCATGCTCGATCGCGGCGTGGTGCCGGTGGTGCCGGAATACGGCTCGCTCGGGGCCAGCGGCGACCTGATCCCGCTGGCGCACATGGCGCTGGTGATGTCGCGCGGCGAGGAGGAGTCCGAGATCGACAGCGGCCGCGCCTGGCATGACGGGCAAGTCAAGTCGGGGCTTGCCGCCATGCGCGATGCCGGGATCGAGCGGCTGGTGCTGGGCCCCAAGGAGGGGCTGGCGCTGCTCAACGGCACTTCGTTTTCGACCGCGCAGACGGCGCTGGCGCTGGCCGATGCCCGGATCCTGCTGGACACCGCCGAGATCGCGGCGGCGATGTCGATCGAGGCGCTGATGGGGTTTGGCGACGCCTTCATCCCCGAATTGCACGAGGCCCGCGGCCAGCCCGGCCAGATCCGATCCGCCGCCAACATCCGCGCGGCGCTGGCGGGCAGCGGGCTGATCGACGGCGGCATCGGGCGCGACCCCGAGCGCCAGCCGCCGCAGGACGCCTATTCGCTGCGCTGCGTGCCCCAGGTTCTGGGGCCCGTTCGCGACACGCTGGATTTTGTCCAGGGCATCGTCGAGCGCGAGATCGTCGCCGCCACCGACAACCCGCTGATCTTTGCCGACGCGCTGCCGGGGCGCAGGCTCAAGGCGGTCTCGGGCGGGAACTTTCATGCCGAGTACATCGCCTTCGCCGCCGACTTCCTGTCCATCGTGGTGACCGAGATCGGCAACATCGCGGAACGCCGGCTGTTCCGGCTCAACGACGGCACGCTCAACCGGGGGCTGCCGGACATGCTGGTGAAAAGCGATCATGTCGGCATGGATTGCGGCTACATGCTGCCGCAATACCTCGCCGCCGCGCTGGTGTCCGGACTGCAAGACGCTCGCCCATCCCGACAGCGTCGATTCGATCCCGACCTGCTCGAACCAGGAAGACCACGTGTCGATGGCCAACAACGCCGGCCGGCACGCCCGCCAGATCACCTTCAACATCCTCAATGTCGTCGGGATCGAAATTCTCATGGCCGCGCAGGCGCTGGAGCTTCGCCTTGCCGAGCAACAGCGCGACGCCACGATCCTGTCGCCGGTCAGCCGCGCGGTGCTGGAGCTGCTGCGCCGGACCGCGGCCACCGACGGCCGGCCCATCGACCATCTGAGCCGCGACACCGTGCTCTATCCCCGCCTCGAGGCCGCCGCCGGGCTGGTGCGCTCGGGCGAAGTGCTGCGGGCGGCGCGGGCGGCCGGGATGTAGGGACTGCGCTCCCGGTTTAAACGGTTGAATAGGGAGGAATGGATTGCGGCGAATTTCCGCGAGCTTTGCATTCGCCTGAAACGCGACATGGTGCGTTCGCGCCGTCGCAAGGGCAGGGGGGAGTTCCCGGCGCGATCGTTCAGCCGGCGCCCGGTCGTCTGCCGGTCAGTTGCTGCAATTTTCTTCATGGCGGCACTGTATGAGCGCCCCCTGTCGGTGACGATCGGTTCCGGCCGGCGGTTGCGCTTCGTCAGTTTTCCGAGGGGTTTTCAATGCCGCCTCGCGATCGCGGCGCGTGGTGGTCAAGGCCTCGAGCACCTCGCCGTCGTGGCCGACGGCCCGCCACAGGCAATGAGTCTCGCCGCTGATCCTCACGAAAACCTCACCGAGATGCCGGCGCCAGCGGCTCGACCGCATTCCCGCTGCGCGTCGCCTGTCGATATCAAGAACGGCACAATCGGAAGAGACAACGGCTGACCCAATTGGAGCACGATCCGCATTGCCCTGAAACCTCCATCAGGGGCCTTCGGGTTCATTGCCGGGGACCCTTTCCGCCCCGGGCGCGCTGCAAACTCATGGAATGCCTTTGCCCGGCACAGGCTTTAAACTTGCAATGAGGCCGAATATCGTTTTTGCTCGGGGGTGATGTCTGTTTCGCGCTCCGGAACGACGAATGTGTGTATTGACGCCGATCTGTTTCGATCACGAATGAAAAAGAGGTGGATATCGCCGCGGACCAGAGCCGGCCGGTTTCCCGGCCCGCCCGGCGGATTCCAGTTCCAATAATCAGCACGATCAACAATCCGGGGAGAAAACCATGACCAGTTGCAATCAACAAAGAGCGATCCATCCCGCAGCGCGCATGTATTCCGAGGAATACAGGGCCGGCAAGCTCGACCGGCGCGAGTTCCTCACCCGGGCCACGGCGCTCGGGGTGTCGGCCACCGGGGCCTACGGCCTCATCGGCCTGAGCGCGCCGGCAAGCGCGCAGACCACGCCCAAGCGCGGTGGCACGCTGCGCATCGTGATGGAAACCAAGGCGTTGAAGGATCCGCGCACCGCCGACTGGTCGCAGATCGCGAATTTCACCCGCGGCTGGCTGGAATATCTGGTGCGGTACAACCGCGACGGCACATTCACCGGCCAGCTTCTCGACAGCTGGGAAGTCAATGACGACGCCACCGAATACACGCTGAACGTCCGCAAGGGCGTGACTTGGAACAACGGTGACGACTTTACCGCCGACGACGTCGTCCACAATATCAGGCGCTGGTGCGATGCCAATGTCGAAGGCAACTCGATGGCCAGCCGCATGGGCGGCCTCGTGGACGAGAACACCAAGCAGATGCGCGAAGGCGCCGTCACTGCAACCGACAGCCATACCGTGACGCTGAAGCTGCCGGCGCCCGACATCACCATCATCGCCAATATCACCGACTACCCGGCCGCCATCGTTCACCAGTCCTACGACGACGGCGACCCATCGGTTGATCCGATCGGTACCGGTCCCTACCTGCCGGAAACGAACGAGGTCGGGGTCAAGCAGGTGCTGGTGCGCAACGAGGATCACCAGTGGTGGGGCGAAGGCGCCCGGCTTGACCGGGTCGAGTTCATAGATTTCGGCACCGACATGTCTGCATGGATCGCCGCCGCCGATTCCGACGAGATCGACATGCTCTACCAGACCACCGGCGATTTCGTCGAGGTGATGGACGGGCTTGGCTGGAAGAAGTCCGAAGCCGTGACCGCGGCGACGATCACGGTCCGGCCCAACCAGGAGGCCGACGCCTACAAGGACGTAAGGGTCCGCAAGGCGCTGCAACTGGCTGTGGACAACAGCATCGTGCTGGAACTCGGCTATGCCGGGCTCGGCAGGCCCGCCGAGAACCACCACGTCTGCCCGATCCATCCCGAATATGCCAAACTGCCGCCGCTCAAGGTCGATCCGGCGGCGGCCAAGGCGATGATGGACGAAACCGAACATGCCGATTTCGAACACGAGCTGATCTCGCTCGACGACGACTGGCAGGCCGCCACCTGCGACGCCGTCGCCGCCCAGCTGCGCGAGGCCGGCATCAATATCAAGCGCACCATCCTGCCCGGTTCGACCTACTGGAACGACTGGACCAAGTACCCGTTCTCGGCGACCGAATGGAACATGCGCCCGCTTGGAGTGCAGGTGCTGTTGCTGGCCTATACTTCGGGCGCCGCCTCGAACGAGTCGGGCTTTGCCAACGCCGAATTCGACTCGCTTCTGGCCGAGGCGATGTCGATCGCCGATGCCGACAAGCGGCGTGACGTGATGGCCAGGATCGAAAAGCTGATGCAGGACGAAGGCGTGCTGATCCAGCCCTACTGGCGTTCGCTCTTCCGCCACGCGAAAGAGAACGTGATGGGCGCCGAGATGCACCCCACCTTCGAGGTTCACATGGCGGACTACTGGATAGACGCCTGATCCGGCACCGGGGCCGCGCCCGGCTGCGCGGCCCCTTCTACCCCGACATGGCTGGCTGCCGCCGATCCTTTCGGCGACATCCCCCGCCAGTCGCGACAGCCATGGACCGCCCATGCTGATGTTCATCCTCAGGCGAACAGGGACGATGCTGCTGACGGTATTCTGCCTGACGTTCATCGTGTTCTTCCTGACCAACCTCGAACCCAATCTCGAAAAGGTGGCCAAGTCGGAGGCCGGATCGCGCATCACCGATGCCGAGGTGCAAAGCTGGCTGGAAAAGAACGGCTACACCCAGCCGGTCCTTGAACGCTACGGTGAATGGCTCGGGGTCTGGCCCGGCTGGACGCGCATCGCCGAGAACGGCAAGCTGACAGGCCGCTGCGTCACACGCGAGATGCAGACAATCGAAGAGGTGCCGACCTTCTGCGGCGTCCTTCAGGGGGGATTGGGGGATATCGACCGTCTTCAAGGATGATGTCGGCCATATCATCAGTATCAGGCTGGGGCTTACCGGCATCCTGATGGGTTGCGTGATGCTTCTGATGGTGCCGGCCGCGCTCATCATCGGGGTGCTGGCCGGGATGCGCGAAGGCTCGCGGCTCGACCGCGCGCTCTCGACCCTGTCAATCGCCACCACGGCAACGCCGGAATATGTCTCGGGCGTCATCTTCATCGCGATCTTCGCCTCGTCGGCGGTCGGTCTGAAATGGTTCGCGGGCACGGCGACCTCCGCGATGGATCAGATCACCTTCAACAATTTCACCCTGCCGGTGGTGACCATCGCGCTTTACGGCATCGGCTACATCGCCCGGATGACACGGGCCAGCATGGCCGAGGTGATGACCGCCCAGTATATCCGCACCGCGCGGCTGAAGGGCGTCAGATTTCGCAACATCGTGATGAAACACGCGCTCCGGAACGCGCTGATCGCGCCCTTCACGGTCATCATGCTGCAGTTTCCCTGGCTTTTGAACGGTGTCGTCATCGTCGAAACCCTCTTCAATTACAAGGGCTTCGGATGGACGCTAGTCGAGGCTGCCGGCAACAACGACATCGAACTGCTTCTGGCCTGTTCGGTCGTTGCCGTCTTCGTGGTTCTGATCACCCAGCTGATATCCGATATCGGCTATGTGTTCCTGAATCCGCGCATCCGGATTTCATAGGGAGCCGCCGCCATGGAGACCCTCTCCTGGGGCAGCATCATCGCCCGCGTCCTGACCCAGTTGTGGCCGGTCTGGGTCGCCATGGTGATCGTCTTCGCCCTGTCCGTGTTCTACAAGCGGCGGCTGGGGCTTTACGGCAAGCTTTTTCGACTCGACCATCGGCATGGTCGGCTTCGCGCTGGTTCTGTTCTGGTTCTTCACCGCGATCTTCGCGGATACCATCGCGATGTACGATCCGCTGGCCATCGCGTCGGGAATGAAGAACAAGGTCCCCGGCACCCCGCTGCCCGATGGTACGGGCTATTATCTTCTGGGTGGCGACGGCCTTTCGCGGGACGTGTTCTCCCGAATGGTCATGGGCGCGCGCGAGGTGCTGATCATCGCACCCGCCGCGACGCTCTTTGCCTTCATGGTGGGCATCACCCTCGGATTGCCGGCGGGCTTTTTCGGCGGCAGGCTCGACATTGCGCTGTCGTTTCTCGCCAACCTCGTCCTCGCTTTCCCGGTCATCCTGCTGTTCTACCTGCTGGTGACGCCCGAAATCGTCAAAACCGGTATTCCCAAGTATCTGGCGGCGGTTCTGTTCCTGTTTCCGATCATCTTTCTGGTGATCCTGTTCAACAGCCGCTTCTTCGTACAGCCGCCGAAACGCAACATCTATATCGGGATCACGCTGATCGTCGGGCTCTGGATCTATCTCGGTCTGGCCTGGAACGCCGACCCGCTCGGCATCGTTTCGATGCAGCCGAACGTGCTGATCGTCTTCGTCTCGGTCGTCTTCGTGAACTCGCCCACGGTGTTCCGCATCGTGCGCGGCATCGTGCTTGACATCAAGACACGCGACTATGTCGCCGCCGCCCAGACCCGTGGCGAGGGTCCGTGGTATATCATGCTGTGGGAAATCCTGCCGAACGCGCGCGGCCCGCTGATCGTCGATTTCTGTCTGCGCATCGGCTATACGACGATCCTGCTGGGTACCCCGGGCTTTTTCGGCCTCGGTGTGTCACCCGACAGCCCCGACTGGGGCTCGACGATCAACCACGGGCGCAAGCTTCTGTCGATCTACCCGCATCCCGCGCTGGTGCCCGCGATCGCGCTGATGAGCCTCGTGCTCGGTCTCAATCTGCTGGCCGACGGCCTGCGCGAAGAAAGCCTGAGGGACTGAGAAATGCCCGTCTGCCCTGCCGTGACCGCCCGGATGCCTGACCATCCGCTTTCCGGCGCGCGCATCCGCGCCATGGGTTTGGCCGGCGTTTCGCAGCCGCTTTGCGGCTCCGCGTCTTTCCGCAACCGGAGGAACCAACGATGACCAGCCAGCCTTATGACGGTCCGATCCTCGAAATAGAGCGGCTCTCGATTTCCTTCTTCACCCGCCTGCGTGAAATTCCCGCGGTAATGGACTTCTCCTGCACCATCATGCCCGGCGAGGCCATGGGGCTCGTCGGCGAATCCGGTTGCGGAAAAAGCACGGTCGCACTTGGCGTCATGCAGGATCTCGGTGGCAACGGCCGCATCGTCAGTGGCTCGATAAAGTTCAAGGGCCGCGAGCTGACCGAAATGAGCCAGCATGAGCTGCGCAAGATACGCGGCTCTGAAATCGCCATGATTTATCAAGAGCCCATGGCCTCTCTGAATCCGGCAATGAAGGTCGGAAAACAGCTGATCGAAGTGCCGATGATCCACCAGGGCGCGTCCAGATCAAACGCGCACGAGCTCGCGCTGCAGGTTGTGACGGACGTGAAACTGCCCGACCCCGAACGCATCATGACGGCCTATCCGCACCAGCTTTCGGGCGGCCAGCAGCAGCGCATCGTCATCGCCATGGCCCTGATGTCAAAGCCGTCCCTGCTGATCCTCGACGAACCCACCACCGCGCTCGACGTGACCGTCGAGGCCGGGATCGTCGAACTGGTCAAGGATCTGGGCACGAAATACGGCACGTCGATGTTGTTCATTTCTCATAATCTGGGACTTATCCCGGGAACCTGCGACCGGCTCTGCGTGATGTATTCCGGCGAAGCGGTGGAACGCGGCTCGATCACGGATGTATTCGACGAGATGCGGCATCCCTACACGCAGGCGCTGTTTCGCTCGATTCCGCTGCCGGGCGCCGACAAGAACGCCAGCCCGCTCATTGCCATCCCCGGCAACTTTCCCTTGCCCCACGAGCGACCGCCCGGATGCAACTTCGGCCCCCGCTGCGACTACTTCGAAAAGGGCCGCTGCGACGCGCAGGATATTCCGATGACAACCGTTCCGGGCAGTGACCGCCATCAGACCCGCTGCATCCGCCATCGCGAGATCGACTGGACAGAGCCGCCCAAGGCACGGAAAATATTCGAAAAAACAGAACCCGGCGAGGTCGTTCTGCGGTTGGACAACCTGAAGAAATATTACGAGGTGTCGGCCAACAGCATGTTCGGAAGCGGTGGCCAGAAGGTGGTCAAGGCCAACGAGACCCTGTCCCTTGAGGCCCGCGAATCCGAGACCCTGGCCATTGTCGGCGAATCCGGCTGTGGCAAGTCGACCTTCGCCAAGGTCCTGATGGGACTGGAGACCGCGACGTCGGGCCGGATCCTGCTCTATGATCAGGAAATCCAGTCGACCCCGATCGAGGAACGCGCAACCGACACGGTATCCGGCCTGCAGATGGTGTTCCAGAATCCGTTCGATACGCTCAACCCCTCCTCGACCGTTGGGCGGCAGATCATCCGGGCGCTGGAAATCTTCGGCGAGGGCAGCAGCGATGCCGAACGCAGCGAACGGATGCTGGAGCTTCTGGATCTGGTGAAGCTGCCGCGGGAGTTTGCCGGCCGCATGCCACGGCAGCTTTCAGGCGGCCAGAAACAGCGTGTCGGCATCGCGCGCGCCTTTGCAGGCGGCGCCAAGATCGTGGTGGCGGATGAACCCGTCTCGGCGCTCGATGTGTCGGTTCAGGCTGCCGTCGCCGATCTTCTCATGGAAATCCAGCGACAGAACAAGACGACGCTTCTTTTCATCAGCCATGATCTGTCGATCGTTCGCTATCTCGCCGACCGCGTGTTGGTCATGTATCTCGGCCATGTGGTCGAGATCGGCTCGACCGACCGGGTCTTTTCCCCGCCCTACCATCCCTATACCGAGGCGCTGCTTTCGGCGGTGCCCATTGCCGATACCCGCGTCAGGAAAAGGTCTATCGTTCTGGAAGGCGGCATACCTTCGGCGATGGACCCGCCGCCGGGCTGCCCGTTTCAAACCCGTTGCCGCTGGAAATCGCGGGTGCCGGGCAATCTTTGCGAAACCCAGGTGCCGCCGATGGTCCGCATGGCGGCGGGACATGACGTGAAATGCCATCTGTCGGCCGAGGAATTCGCCAGCATGGAACCGGTGATCGAGATCGTGGCCAGGTGAGCAGGGGCGACCCGCGATTCCTATCGGTGGTCTCAAGGCATTCGGCCGGGCTGCGAGGCCGAACCCGGCATCATAGCCCGGCTGATTGGCAAGGCAACAGCCAACGGCGTTTCGACCTTTGGGACAAGAGTGGCCAGAGTGGTTCTTGGTCTGGCGAGCGGCGGCCATGTCCCGGCACAGCCTGCCATGCGATCAGCGCGCTCGGTCGAGGCTTCGTTTGGCGGATAATGGGGGGCGGGTTTTCGAGGTGGTCCGGATCCGCGGGGCGCGCGCAGGCTGCGCCCCGCGGACCGGGTTTGCCGGGCCGGAGTCGATCAGGCCGCTGCTTTCTTGCCGATGCGCACGCGCCAGACCTCGGGCCCCGACTCGAGGTATTCCCAGGTGAACTCGCCCGAATGCTCGGCGTCGAACTGATAGTAGAGCGGCTTGGGATCGTGGTCGTTGACCGGGATGAATCCGATGCCGGGTTTGAGGCCATGCCACGATTCAAAGATCGTGCGGTGACGCTCGGCAGGGATCAGCGAACGGACGTCGAGGTTTTCATTGTCTGTCATGGTTTTCTCCTTTGGTTTGACAGTTTTGGGTCCGGTAAGGGCGTGCATCAGCGCGTTGTGGCGCTGGGCCTCGCGGGGCCAGTCGTGGCGCAGCAGCGACCAGCCCTGGGCGGACAGGCGGCAGGCGGCATCGGTGTCGCCGGCGTCTCCGATCCGCTTGAGCGCCTGCATGTAAAGGCGGTTGAGGGCGGGCAGGATGGTCTCGGCAGTCATCGCGTCAATATCCGATACCGAAATGCTCTTTCGCCGCCGGGCTCATGACATCGGGGCTCCGGGCGGCTCCCAGACCCAGGTCGATGGCGACACCCTTGACACCCTCGACGTCCATGAGACGCTGGACCACGCCGCCCTGGATCATTTCGGATGCCGGGCAGCCCGGCGTTGTCAGCGTCATCGTCACGTCGATCTTGCCGTCGTCGACCGACAGCCCGTAGATCATGCCCAGATCGACGATATTGTAGCCGAGTTCGGGGTCGAACACGTCGCGCAACGCATCGCGGAGGGCCTCGTCGGACAGCGGGTCCATCAGCTCTCTCCTTGCGCCGTGCCCTTGCGGATCAGGACATGATAGCCGCCGGGGCCGGCCGCGGTGCGCTGTGCCTCGTGTCCGCGCGATGCCAGCTCCGGATAGAGGAGCAGCGGGTCGCGGTCGTTGACGATCTCGATCACCTCGCCGTCGGCCATGCTCTCGAGGCGCTCGAGGGTACGCACCATCGGCTCGGGCGGCATCATGCCGCGATTGTCGAGGGTCTCGATCGGCGCGGGCCAGCCATCGCCCGCGGCCGTGGCATCGTCACGCCGGGCCGGCGGAACCGCCGGGGCGGCGGAGGGCAGATCGTCCGCCGCGGGCGCCGTGACGCCGGCCTGCGGGGTAAAGGTGATTTCCCAGTCGCCTTCGCCGATTTCGCGCTCGGAATGGTCGAAGCCGCGTTTTCCGAGAACCGCGAACAGCGGCACCGGCTTGAACGTTGCCAGCAGGCGCAGCCCTCGCCATCGGCGAGGCTGGATACGGCTTGCATGATCTCGGGGAACGGCTCTCCGCCGTTGCGCAGCGTCGGGCGGACATCGAGTACTTTCAGGGCTTCGGTCATGGGTCTATCCTCTCTGGGTGGGGTGACCGCCAGGCCCGCCGGGCGCGTTGGCCGGGCGCAGGGCGGCGGGGACGATCGGTTTGGGGCGGCGTTCGGGTCGGGGTGATGGGCGCGCCACAACTCGACGCTGAGGGCAAGGACGGCCGCGAGCTGTGCCACCGCAGCCCCCTGAACGACCGGCGCGGCCTGCAGGGCAAGCGCCACCGTGGCGCCGGGGACGGCGAGGAAATAGAGCACGAACCACGGTGCCGCGCGGCGTTCGTTCACCATGTCCTGCACCCTCGGAACCGGACCCTTGCCGAGCTTCTTGCCGAAGACGTCGAGCCAGGTCATGAACGGCACGATCTTGTAGAGCTGGCTCAGCCCGAGACCCGAAAGCCAGCCGAACACGAAGAGATAGCCGAGCGCCGGGGCGCACCGCTCCAGCTGCCCGAAAGCGGCGGCAACGGCGGTGCCGATCAGGGCGCAACCGAAGAGGGCGAGCGCCGCGCCCGCGGTGATGCTGTTGAGTTCGAGATGACGGCGTGCCCGGGTGCGGTAGAGGCGCACCATGTCGACGAGGTAAAACAACGCCCCAATGAAGGCCACGGCGGCGCCGGGCGCGGCGATCATCCCGGGCCGGGCCTGCATGGCGATCGCGGCCAGCCCGGCCAGCGTGTACCACAAGAGCCCCCGCCGTCAGCCACAGCGCGAAATGGGTGGTGCGGTGCGGCTCTTCCGGGGCGAGCATGAACATCGACAGCAGCCGGTAGCTGACCCCCATCGCGGTCAGCGTCAGCCAGCCGCCAAGCCCGCCCAGCACATGCACCATCAGACCCTGCGCCAGCAACTCGATCAGCCAGTCCGGCGGGTCAGGCAGCGCAAACGCGAGGGCGAACCCAAGCCCCACAAGCCCGGTCAGCAGCAAGAACCCGAGGCCGAGCGCCGCGAACCGCGCCGGCAGCCCCAGCGGCCGCGCCCGCCACAGCGTGACACCGACGTTGAGCGCCCCGAGCGCCAGCCCCGCGACAACCGGGGCGCCGCCGACCGGCAGGCAGGCGACATGGAGCCAGGTCACGCCGCCCAGCGCGAGAAACCCCGCCACCATCGCCGCCAGCCCGACAATCAGGGCGGCATAGGACAGGATCGGAAGGCGCTGGCTGTAGAGCGTCGTCGAGGTGATGACCGGAACGAACTGATAGAGCGCGCCCAGCATCATCACGCTGAGCCAGCCGATGGTGATGAGATGCACCACCGCCAGCGTGTTCGGCTCGGCCAGCCCGGAGGTGACATCGGCAAAGCCCGACGCCAGCAGCCCGAGCGCCAAAAGCAGCGCCACCACCGCTGTTCCCAGGTGCAGCATCGTCCAGCGCGAGACCCCGGCTCCGATCGTCATGGTTGCGCTCCGGCGGTGATTCCATGAAGAAGTATCTTAAATACTTTTTATGCCGGATTCTGCTGGTAAGCAATATTTAAAATGCTAGTTAAGGCGGGCGGGACTGCAAGAACGGCAACAGGCCCCCTCGGCGAGGTGGAGACATGCGGCTGACGACCTTCACGGATTATTGCCTGCGCGTGCTGACATATGTCGGAACCAAGGGCAGCGGCCCGGCGACCATCGACGAGATCGCCGGTCATTACGGCATCTCGCGCAACCATGTCATGAAGGTGGTTCTGCGCCTCGGCCAGTGCGGCTATCTCGAGACCACGCGCGGCAAGGGCGGCGGGATGCGGCTGGGCATGGCACCCGAAGAGGTCAATCTCGGGGCGCTCATCCGCGAGGTCGAGGTCGATACCGAACTGGTCGAATGTTTCGAGAGCGGCGGAGGCGATTGCCGCATCGCCTCGGTCTGCGTGCTGCGCTCGGTCCTGCACGAGGCACTCGAGGCCTTTTTCGCCGTGCTTGACCGCTATACGCTGGCCGACCTGCTGGCCCCGAAAAGCGACCTTGCCCGGCTGCTGGCGCTGCCGCAGCCGGGCGGTGCCTGATGTTCGCATGGCCTGCCCACGCTGGCAGGGCTGCCCCTTGTTTCAGCGCAAGCCGCGCTGGCTTGACACCTTCCATCCCTGCGGTGGAACGGCCGGACATCGACCTCGACGCTGCCCATCAGCTCCTGCGCGACGCTGCCGAGAAACAGGCGCTTCACCCCCGAGAGCCCTCGCGTACCGATGACCAGAAGGTCGGGCCTTGCCTGTTCGACAAGCCCGATGATGGCATCCGCGGCGATACCCTCGATGATGCGGGCGCCATAGTTCAGATCGTCGAGGTCAAGGCGCTCCACGAACCGTCCAAGTTCGTGTCGCATCGTCCGGAACTCGCGCTCGGCTTCCTCGCGGGTGTGTTCGACCGGGATACCGGCACGGGTCATCATCTGCCGGGTGATCGGTGCACAGGCATGAACAAAGCTCACGTCGGCGTCTTCAAGTAACCCCAGCGTCTTTGCCGCGCGGGCTGCATGGGCGGATGCCTCGGAAAGATCGGTTGCGATGAAGATCCGCCGCCATGGCCCGTCAGCGGGCTTGTTTGCCATGAGAACGGGACGACCGGCAGTGCGGGTGACGCGCTCGATGGTCGTGCCGACGAAGACGTCGCGCAGAAACTGGCGGCGATGCGTGCCCATGACAATCAGATCGGCAGAGCGGGCGCGCGCCTCTTCGGCGATCACACGAAAAGCATGGCCGGTCGCGACGATCACCTCGGATCCCTCGGGTCTTCCAAACTCCTCTGTCTGTGCTGTCAGGTCATCCTCGATCCGCCCGATCTCGGCATACATTCGGCCGCCAAGCAGATCGTCCTCGACAACACTGAGCACACAAAGCCGGGCCTGATGATCCCTCGCCAGCTGGATCCCCGCTTAACAGCGGGCTGCGAGCGAGACGAGAGATCAGAGGCGACAAGAATGGATTTCAGCATGGGGTGCATGGCTTGTGGCAAGTGTCCGGGTTCTTGATAGTATTGCATTGAAACAACATCGAGAAAACCGGAAAGGCCCCGACCGGATGGCCCCTCTGCAACCCCCTTTCGCTGGCCCTGATCGCAACCTTCCGCGACATGCTGCCGATCCTTGCGACCATCGCGCTCTTTCAGGGGCTGGTGCTGGGGACGTGGCCAGAAGACCTGGTGGGACTGCTGGCGGGATTGGTGGCGATCCTGGTTGGCCTCACGCTGCTGGTCCGCGGGCTGGAGATGAGCCTCTTTCCCATCGGCGAGGCTCTGGCCGACGCCATGGCGCGGCGCGGGCATCCGGCGTGGCTCATGGGGTTCGCCTTCGCGCTGGGGTTTGGCAGCACCGTGGCCGAGCCTGCACTGGCGGCCGT
Source organism: Roseovarius sp. (assembly GCA_027493545.1). Lineage (GTDB taxonomy): Bacteria > Pseudomonadota > Alphaproteobacteria > Rhodobacterales > Rhodobacteraceae > Roseovarius. The sequence continues at coordinate 119,782 of JAOSKR010000003.1, forward strand.
GGCGATACAGGCGGCAAGCGCCATGGTCGCCGATCCCGACTTTCCGGCAAGCGAGTCCCAACTTGCCGCCCTTGCCCTGCAGATCCGCTATGGCGTGGCGTTCGGACTGGGCCTGGCGCTGATGCTGGGGGTCTGGCGCATTCTGAAAGGCTGGCCGGTGATCTGGCTGGCCCTGCCAGGCTACGGGGTGATCGCGCTGGTGGCAATGTTCACCAACGCGCCCTTCGTTGCCGTCGGCCTGGACCTTGGTACGGCGGCGACCTCGACCTTTAACATCCCGCTGATGCTGGCACTGGGGATCGGTTTGGCGTGGGTTCTGCGCAGCCGAAACGCGCTGGTCGACGGCTTCGGCATGGTGGTGGTGGCGAGCCTGACACCGATGCTTCTGTTCCTGGCGGCCGCCTTCCTTCTGGTTCCGGGAGGGTGAGATGCTGGAGTTGATCCTGCACGAAGTAATCCGAACGGCCTTTGACCTGGCCCCTATCGTCCTGATCCTTGGCCTCTTCGCGGCTCGTTTCCTGGTCCGCGATCGCGCGCTCCTGCGTCGGGTGCTGATCGGTGGATTCCATCTGGCAGTGGGGCTGACGCTGTTCCGGATTGGGCTGGATCGCGCGCTGTTGCCGCTTGCCGGAGATCTGGCGCGAGGGCTGGCGGAGCCGCTGGTCACCGACCGGCGCTGGCCGCAGATCCCGGCCGTCACGGGCTTTGCAACGGCCATTGGCGCGACCGCGGCGCTGATCGAACCCACACTGGCGGCAACGGCCGACCGGGTGCGCGACCTGACCGGCGGCACGGTCCGGCCCCTGGTGCTGCGCACCGCAGTAGCCATCGGTTTTGGCCTGGGATTGGGGCTGGCCGGGCTGCGGCTGGTCTGGGGGCTGCCACTGGGGGCGGTCCTGGTTCCGGCCGTGGTCCTGCTGGGTCTGCTTACGTTCGTCGCCCCCGTCCGCTGGTGCCGCTGGCGCTCGACAGCGGAGCGATCGCCACCTCGGTCGTCACGGTTCCGATCATTACCGCCTATGGCGTGACCGTGGCCGATACCCTGCCCGACCGCAGCGGGCTGGCCGACGGGTTCGGGATGATCGTGCTGGCCATGATCTGCTCCGGCATCTCTGTGCTGGCCATCGCGACCCTGGCCGAACGCATCCGGCGCCGGACCCCCGGTGCCCGCAAGAAAACGAAAGGAGCGACCCATGAAGTTTAAATTGATTGTTGCCTTCCTGCCCGACGATCGCCTTGACGAAGTGCTCAAGGTTGCACGCACCGCCGGGGCGACGGGCTCGACGGTCATCACCTCGGCGCGCGGTGAGGGCCTCGAGCCGGAACGGAAGTTCCTCGGTCTCGAGGTCTCTTCCCATCGCAACCTCGCCTTCTGGCTGGTGGAGGAGAGCGTCGCGCCGGATGTGCTTGCGCAAATCTCGCGTGAGGGCCGTTTTGAGGAGGACCGCGGCGCCGGGATCGCGTGCCAGATCGATGTCGAGGAAGTGATGGGATTGAGGCGTCAGATCAAGGCTTTGGAAGACAAGAATTAGGGCGCGTCGTGTCTGATCGGTTGTCCACCCGCCCCGGGCGTGACCCGGGGGCCTCGCCATCGCGAAAGGAGGTCCGGGCCCAAGGCTTGGGCGGGTATCGGATATGATCAGACGCGACACGCCCTGGCTGACAGATCAGCCCCGCGCCACCGCCAGCGCCGCGATCATGTCGGGCTTGGGCACCCCGGGCGCTGGATAGCTGCGGGCGCTATGGCAAAGCCCGAGCGCCAGGAACCCCGCCGCCAGCCGCACCGAGAGGGCAAGCGGCTCGATCACGGGCAGGCCGGTGGCGTCGCGCAGCGCCTGCGCTTCAGCCTCGTCGAAGGAACCCGCCAGAACCAGTACGTCGGCGTCAGACAGCTGCCCCGCGGCGTTTGTCAGGTTGCTGGCCTCGGGGGCGAAGGCGACGCCGGCGCATTGCGCGGCAAGCCCGAATTCCTGCACCTGCCTTTTCATCCGGTGCGTTGCCGCCGGCCGAGCGATCACGCCGAAGCGCGCGCCCAGCGTGAGCGCATAGAGCATCGCCGACCGCCCCGCACCGATCACCGGCACGTCCAGCACAGAGCGCAGCGCGTTCGCGCCGAAATCCTCGGCGTCGCCGACGCAGACGGCGTCAAAGCCCTCCGCGTCCTGTCCGGCGGCAAGATATGAAAGATCCGCCAGCGGCCAATGCGCCGGGCCGTCGAGGTCGGCGGGCAGCCCCGCGGGCGCGCGTAGCACGATCTCGGCCTCGGGATCGGCGGGCGCGGCGTGGTGCGTGTTGGAAATCACCAGAATGCGGGTCATGGCTCAGCCTCGTTCGGTCAGGACGGCACCGGCCTCGGCCAGGGCGCGCAAGCGGGCGGTCTCGGACGTTGCGGCGGCGGGGTAGGCGCGGCGGCTGTGACGATGGCCCAGCCCCAGCGCCGCGATCGCCATCCGGTAGGTCAGCGGCCCGGGATTGATCACCGGCACCGGCAAGCGTTCGGCAAGATAGCCATGGGCTTCGTGCATGGTGGTCGAGCCCAGAACGATCACGTCGGCGCCGTCCTCCTCGACGCATTGCAGCGCGGCGCGGTGGAGGGCGGGAAATGTCTCGTCCTCCTTGCCGCCGAGCAGGCTCTGGTTGTCGGGGCGCAGCCCGGCCGCGCGCACCGAAGCGCATTTGTCGCCCAACCCCAGATCGGCCAGTGTCTTGGCATAAAGGTGCCGCCACTTGTCCCACATCGCGAGGATCGAGAAACGCTCGCCCAGCATCAGCGCCGACAGCATGGCATGGCGTCCGGGGCCGATCACGGGAATGTCGAGCGCGGCGCGCAGCGGTGTCATGCCGGAATCGCTCATGGTGTCGATGCAAACCGCGTCGAAGCCCTCGGCCTGGGCATTCACCCCGGCCGCGAGGATGCCGAGATCGGCGAGCACCGAATCGTGCTGGCTGACATAGCCCGAGGGCGCGAAGGCGACCGGACGGAACTCGAACGAAACCCCCTCGACAAGCCGGACGGCCCGCAACTGGGCGCGCCGCTTTTCGAGGTTTTCGGCACTCATCGGAAAGGGCACGATTACCAGAACTCTGTGCATGGTCATCTCACTTCCTTGGTGGTTCGGCCAGCGCCCGGCGCAGCGTGGTCAGGCTGGCGGCATCGTCCAGCGCAGCGACCGCCGCCTCGACGGCCGAGGCATGGGCGCCGCCCCAGACCGGCGCGGCCAGTTCGTGGAACTTGGCGCGGATCTCGTCGGGCCTGTAGGGGTCGGCGGCGTCGCCGCGATTGGTCAGGGTCTCGCCTTCCAGTACCCGGCCATCGGCAAGCGTCATGCGCACCCGCGCCGGGAGCTGCGCGGGCAGCCGGGCGGTCATGTCGGGATCTTCGGCCACGCTCACGCGCGCGGCCAGCGCCAGCACGGTTTCGTCGGTCAGCGCCGGGGGCGGAAGGCGGACACGCTGGCGGCGCCGTGGACCAGCATCGTCGCCACCGCGAAAGGCACCGAGAACTTGGCGGCCAGCATCGTCGGCGGCGCCGGGGCGTCGAGCTGTGCCGCCATGGCGTAGCTCTCGACCTCGATGCGCGCGACGGCGTCGGGGTCGAACGGACCGTGCCGCGCAATCAGCTCGGCCAGCACGTCGAGCGCGCCGTGGGTAAAGCGGCAGGCGGCGTGGCGCTTGAAATAGTTGCGCCTGATTTCCCAGCGCGTGCCCAGTTCCCCGGTCATCGTCGCTGCGTCGAAAGCCTCGGCCAGCACGCCTGAATAGACGCTGCGCAGGGCGTCGGTCTCGCCGGTAAAGCCGCTGGCAACGAGGTCCCAGGCATAAAGCCCGTTGCGCGCCGCAACCCCGGCATAGGCGTTGCGCACCGTCACGCCCTCGAGCATGGCACGCAGGCTGCTGCCCGGGCCCAGCGCGGCCGAGACGTTCATCGTCCGCACGATGTCGCGGCCGCCGGCACCCTCGGCGGCGGCGGCGGCCACCGCTGCACCGATCACGCCCCAGGTGCCGTGGGGATGGATGGCGGGCCTGAGCCGCGTCGCCGTGCCCACCCGTGCGCCGGCCTCGTAGCCCAGCACGAAGGCGCGCAAGAAACCGATCCCGTCCAGCCCCGCACCGCCGATCCCCGACAGCAGCGCCGGCAGGACGTGAATGCCGGGATGGCCACGGGCAAAGCTGTTGCCCTCGTCGAGTTCCAGCATGGTTCCCGCGACGCCGTTCAGAAAAGCCGCGTCACCCCCGTGCAGGCGCAGCCCCGCCCCCACCGCGATGCCGTCGCCGGGGGTGCGCGCCAGCCGCGCGGCCAGCGCGCGGGCCTCGGGCTCCTGCATCCCGGCGGCGATGGCGCCGATACAGTCGAGCAGCACCAGACGAGCCCGGGCAATCAGCGCCGGTTCGGCGCGGCGCAGGTCGAAATCGCCGGCGAAATCGCTCCACGTCCGGGCCCGGGCCGGCGCGGGCTCGGCCAGCATGACCGAGGCTGGGGTGAGACCCATGACGCATCCTCCCTTCATGTTGCGGTCAGAGGCCCGGTAGGCGCGCTTGAGTTCGGTATTGCCGGCGATCTCGGCGGGCGTTCCCGACAACGTCACCATGCCGTCCTCGATGATGTAGGCGCGGCTGGCGATCTCGAGCGACTGAACCACGTTCTGCTCGACCAGCAGCAGGGTCATGCCGTTGTTGCGCAGTTTCTCGATCAGCGCGAACATCTCCTCGACCAGGAGCGGCGACAGGCCCAGCGAGGGCTCGTCGAGGATCAGCAGGTCTGGCTCGGCCATCATGCCGCGACCGATGGCCAGCATCTGCTGCTCGCCGCCCGAGAGCGTGCCGGCATTCTGTCCGCTGCGTTCGCGCAGGCGCGGGAAGATGTCGAACACCCGCTCGAGGTTGCGTTTGCGGTTTGCCCGGCCGCGCCGGTAGCTGCCCATCTCGAGGTTCTCGCGCACGTCGAGATTGGGAAAGATGCGCCGCCCCTCGGGGACTGGATCAGCCCCCGCTGCACGATCGCCGGCGCCGAGAGCCCCCTGAGCGAGCGGCCTTCGAAGATCACGTCGCCCTCCCAGATCGGCAGCACACCCGAGAGCACCTTGTTCATCGTCGTCTTGCCGACGCCGTTGGCACCCAGCACCGCAACGATCTCGCCCCTCTTCACGTCGAGGTCGATGCCGCGCAGCACCTCGACCCCGTGATAGCCGGATTTCACACCCCGGAGTTCAAGCATTGGTTCAAGCATCACCGGCAACCCCCGCTTTCATCCGCTTGGCCGCACCGTGCCCGAGATAGGCCTCGATCACGCCCGCGTCGCTGCTGACCTCGGCCGGGGTGCCGTGCGCGATCATCCTGCCCTGCGCCAGCACGTAGACCTCTTCGCAGAGGTTCATCACTGCCTGCATGACGTGCTCGATCATCAGGATGGTCACGCCGTCGTCGCGGATCGCTCGGATCACCGGGACGATGTCGCGCACCTCAGACGGGTTGAGCCCGGCGAGAACCTCGTCGAGCAGCAGGAGCCGCGGCTCGGTGGCCAGCGCGCGCGCCAGTTCCAGCCGCTTGCGTCCGGCTACGGTCAGCTCGGAGGCCTGCATGTCGAGCACCGGTGTCAGGCCGACGCGTTCGGCCACCTCCTCGGCGCGGGCATGGGCCTCGATGGTGCGGCGGTGGCGCAGATAGGCGCCCACCGCGATATTCTCGCGCACGTCGAGACCGGCAAAGGGCTGCACGATCTGGAAGGTCCGCGCGATCCCGCGCCGGGCGCGCTGATGCGCCTTGAGGCGGGTGATGTCCTCGCCGTCGAAGATCACGCGCCCCTCGGTCGGGGCCTGGAACCCGGCGATCATGGTGAAAAGCGTCGTCTTGCCGGCGCCGTTGGGGCCGATCAGTCCCACGATCTGGCCACTCCCGACGCTGAGCGACGCGCCATCGACGGCAACGAGGCCGCTGAACCGCTTGGTGACGTTGTCGACCTCCAGCATCATGCGCCTCCACGGTTGCCGACGCGCCGGGCGAGGCGGCTCAGTTTCTGCATCAGTCCGAGGATGCCGCCGGGCGCGAACGCCACGACCAGGATCAGGACCATGCCGTAGATCGCCGGGTCGATCCCCGGCGCCCGTCCGGCGAGTTCCTTGGTCACCTCGCCCAGCCCGTGCAGGGTGAACGCTCCGACCAGGGCGCCCAGCACCATGCCCTTGCCGCCGACCATCGCCGCCAGCAGCGCCTCGACCGAAATCCACACACCATAGCCGATATTGGCGTCGATATAGAGAAAGTATTGCAGGTACAGGCATCCGGCGGCGGCAGTGAAGGCCCCCGAGACGGTAATCGCCCGCAGCTTGACGCCCAGCACATCGACCCCCAGCGCCATTGCCGCGTCCTCGTTCTCGCGCACCGCCGCGAGGTGGGCGCCGAACCTCGAATTGGCGATCCACTGGGTGACGATCAGCGCCACGCCAAGCACTGCGGTCGCCAGCCAGACAAAGGCGGCGCGGCTGGAGAACTGCAGGTTGGCGGCGCGCACGTCGAGTTCCAGCAACAGACCCGCGGCGCCGCCTGTCAGGCCCCATGAATTGGCGACGATCCGCATGACCTCGGCAAAGGCCAGCGTGACCAGCGCGAAATAGGATCCCCGGAGCCCGGCGCGGAATGACAGAAAGCCGATGATCCAGCCCACCGCCCCGCCTGCCGCCACCGCCAGCGCGCTGGCCGTCCAGGATTGAGCCCGGCATGTATCTGCAAGATCGCCGAGACATAGGCGCCGGTGCCGAAAAACGCCGCATGGCCGAAGGAAAGCTGCCCGCCCATGCCGCCGAGCAGGTTCCAGCCATGCGCCGTCAGCGCGATGATCAGCGCGAATACGATGAAGTTCAGCGCTTCGTTCGAGGCGATGACGACCGGCAGCAGCGCCAGTCCCGCCAGTACCAGCGCGACCGGCAGATAGCCCCGCATGCTCATGCCCGCGCTCCGAACAGGCCGGTGGGCCGGAAGAGCAGCACCAGGATGAAGATGAGGAAGATGCCGATCTGACCCAGGCTCTCGCCGAGATAGAGCCCCGAAAGGCTCTCGACCACGCCGACGATGAGCCCGCCCATGAGCGCCCCGGGGATCGAGCCCATGCCCCCAGCACGACGATGGTGAAGGCCACCAGCACGAAGGCGCCGCCGACACGCGGGTTGACATAGAAGGACGGCATCAAAAAGGCAGGCGGCCACCGCCAGCGTCGCCGTCCCCAGCCCGAAGGTGATGGCGAAGATGTGCTTGACGTCGATGCCCACCAGGCTCGCGCCGAGCTTTTCCCTGGCCACCGCCCGGATCGCCTTGCCGGTGTCTGAATGCGCCAGCAGCGCCCACAAGAGCACGGTCACCACCACCGCCCCGACAAAGCCGTAAAGCCGCGCCTTGGACAACAGCAGCGGACCCAGTTCAACCACCTGAAACGAGATGTCGGTCGGGATCGAGCGGGTGTCCGACTGAAAGCCCGCCAGCAGCAGGTTCTCGATGACGATCGAGATGCCCAGCGTCACCAGCAGGATGTTGCCGTCGTCGCCGTGGCTGGCCGGCCCGATCACCGGGGCGCTGCACGGCATAGCCCAGAACGAAGAACACCGCCGATAGCGGCAGGATCATCAGATAGGGGTTCATCCCCAGCACCGTGTAGCCCAGCCAGACGGCGAACATGGCCACGGTCAGAAAGGCGCCGTGGGCGAAGTTGATGATGTGCAGCACGCCGTAGACGAGCGTCAGGCCCAGCGCCACGAGCGCATAGACTGCCCCCGTCAGCAGCCCGTTCAGCATCGCTTCGGCGACGATGGATATGGGATACATTGATCGCTCCGCTGGCAGGGGGGCCGACGGCGCGGACATCCGGTCCGCGCCGCCGGCCGGGGGTCACGAGTTGGCCGGGAAACGCGCCTCTGCGTTGGCGAATTCCTCGGGTCGCACGACCTTGATCTCGCCTTCCTGCACCTGCGTGCCGACCGGCGAGGCGCCCTGGTTCTGGCCGTTCTCGAACCGGGTCGGCCCGTAGGGCATCAGGTGGCCGTCGAACGTCGAGGCGGCGATCGCCTCGATCAGCGCCGCCCGCTCGGCGGTGCCCGCGCGCTCGAGCGCATCGGCGACCAGCAGGACGTTGGAGTAGTTCAGCGGCGTGTTGTAGGCCCAGGTCGCGCCCTGTTCGTGAACCCGCGCGATCAGTTCGTCATTCCGGGGTTGCGCGGATCCTGCCAGTGGTTGACGTCCATGATGCCCTCGGCCGCGTCCGGAAACTCGGAGACGAAGCGCGGGTTCGAGGCGGCACCGTTCAGCACCGAATAGACCGCCATCGGCCGCACGCGCTGCTGCTGCATGGTCCGTGCCAGCAGCACCGTTTCGCCGTAGTAGGTGCTGGGGATCACCAGGTCGGGATTGAGCGAGCGCAGGCGCAGCGCCACGTTCGACAGATCGCGCGCGGGCGTCGGGATCGCGATCCGCTCGACGATCTCGAAACCGTGCTGCGGCAGCTCCTTTTCCATCAGGTCCGACAGGCCGGTGCCGAACAGCCCGTCCTCGTGAACCAGCGCGATGGTCTTTGCGGGCTTGCCCGTGGCCTCGTTGAGCGCGACCAAGGTTGCCGATGGCGAACTTGGTGCAGATCGCGAAGCCCGGCGCGAAGCGGAAGGTGTTGGTCAGGCCGCGCGAGGTGATCTTGTCGGAGACGCCCACATCGACCATGTAGGCCAGATCGTAGCGCGAGGCGGCCCGGCTGGCGGCCAGGCAGATCGGGCTGGCAAAGCCGCCGACGATGGCCGCGACGCCCACCGACTGCATCCGCTCGACCTCCTGCACCCCGGCCTCGGGGTTCGAGCGCGCGTCGCCGAACACCATTTCGAGTTTGGCGCCGCCCAGCGCCTTGATGCCGCCCGCGGCGTTGATGTCCGCGATCGCCATCTCGGCGCCGCGGCGCCCCAGTTCACCGTCCTGGGCCAGTGCGCCGGTTACCGGCTGCAGGATGCCCAGCTTGACGGGGTCGGGCTCGGCCCCCAGAGGATCGAGGGGGTGGCCAGCGCGGTGGCGGCGGCGGTGGCGGCGCCTCCGCGCAGCAGCTGACGGCGGTTCGGTCTGAATGTGGTCATTTGTCTTCTCCCTTTGATGCTTGGTTCGTCCATTCTGCGGACCCGGACGTCATGGCGCCCCGGTCCCTCGCGCCCGTGGCACGACGCGAGGCGCCCGGGCCGATCCGATATCGGGCGCCGGGGCGGAGCACGGCACGGCCCGTCCGGCGAGCCAGCCCAGCACCGCGGCGGCAAGCAGGCCGTTTCCCGAAAGATAGCCATCGTCGCCTTGCCCCGATACACCGCAGGCGGCACCGCCGGCGGCAAGGAGGTTGGGCAGCGGTCGGCCCTCGGCATCCACCACCCGCGCGTCCGCGTCGACCTCGAGCCCGCCCCGGGTGTGAAAGAGCGCACCGGTCACCTTGACCCCGCAATAGGGCGGCGTCAGCGGTGGTGTCGTGGAAAAATCGCGCCCGAATGTATCGGCGCCCTCGCGCGGCAGCCCGGCGAGGGTCTCGGCCAGCGCCTCGGCCGGCAGCCCCAGCGCCCCGGCCAGCCCCTCGGCGGTATCGGCGCGGCGGATGGCTCCCTGCGCCTCGGCGGTCCGGAAATCCTCGAACTGGCGGGCGATGCCGGCGATGCGGTCGTCGAAGATCGCCCAGGCCACGCCTCCGGGCTGGGCCAGCACATGGCGCGCGGCCTCGGAATAGCCGTTCGATTCGTCCCAGAAACGGCGGCCTTCGGCATTCACCTGCACACCACCCTCGGTCATCGTGGCCCGGGTGATCAGGATGCCGTGGGGCTGGGCAACGTTACCGTGGCCCTGATAGGCGCCCAGGTGCCGCGCCCGGCCGCCCAGCGCGGTGCCCCAGTCGAGCGCGTCGCCGGTGTTGCCGCCATGGCCGAACCATAGCGCATCGGCGATCTCGGGCATGTGTGCGCGCACCATCTCCCGGTTGCCGCCGAAACCGTTGCAGGCCAGGATCACGCGCCCCGCGCCGACGCTCTCGGCACGGCTGTCGGGGCGCTCGAAGCTGGCGCCGGTCACGTGCCGGCCCTCGGCGTGCAGGGTGGTCACCCGCGCCTCGCACAGGATGTCGATGCCCAGCGCCTCGCAACGGCCGCGCAGCGCGTCGACCAGTTCGCGCCCGGCACGGCTGGGCAGCCCGTGCATGCGCCGGCGCGAATGGCCCGGATAGTCGAAGCCCTCGACCACGCTGAAGGGCAGCCCGTGGGTGTCGCTTAGCCAGCCGATAACCCGCGCGGCGTTTCCCGCCAGCAGCGCCACCAGGTCGGGGTCGTTCTGGCCGTGGGCCTTGCGCTGGATGTCGGCGGCGAAACAGTCCGGGTCGTCGTCGATGCCGGCGGCGCGCTGCTGGGCGGTGCCGGCGGCGGGGATCAGCCCGGCCGACAGCGCGGTCGAACCCGAGGGCATCGCGTCGCGCTCGAGCACCAGCACCGTCTGCCCGGCCTCGTGCGCGGCGAGCGCGGCAATCAGCCCGGCGGCGCCGGCGCCAACGACGAGCGTGTCGACCTCGAAGGGAAAGCTGTCCGGGTTTTGCGCGATCCGGCCCATGCCTCAGCCCTCCTCATAGGCGCGGCCCTCGGCCAGCAGCGTCTCGGTGCCGATCACCCCGTTGAGGCCCGAGAAATCGAACATCCGGTCGGCGAAGGGCCGGTTGGTGCCGTGGGCATGAAGGCTGGCGTAATAGTCCTGCGCCGTGCGCGCCAGCGCGCGCACGATGCCGCCCGGGAAGATCACGATGGAAAAGCCCGCCGCCTCGAGATCGGCGGCCGAGCGGATCGGCGTGGCGCCGCCCTCGACCATGTTGGCCAGAAGCGGGATGCGCCCGCCGAAACGGTCGGTGATGCCGGCCAGTTCCCGCGCCGAGCGCGGCGCCTCGATGAAGAGCACGTCGGCACCGGCCTCGATATAGCGTTCGGCGCGGGCGCAGGCGTCGTCAAATCCCTCGACGGCGATGGCGTCGGTGCGGGCAATGATCAGCGTCTCGCGGCTGGCGCGGGCATCGGCCATGGCAGCGATCTTGCCGGCCATCTCGGCGGCCGGGATCAGCGACTTGTCCGACAGGTGCCCGCAGCGCTTGGGAAAGGTCTGGTCCTCGATCTGCAGCGCGCTGGCGCCGGCGCGCTCGTAGACGCGCATGGTGCGCGCGGCATTCAATGCATTGCCAAAGCCGGTATCGGCGTCGATGATCACCGGCAGATCGACCCGGTCGCGGATCAGCGCCATGGTGTCGGCCATCTCGGACATGGTCGAGAGCCCGATATCGGGCCGGCCCAGCCGGGTATAGGCCACCGCCGCCCCCGAGAGATAGAGCAGCTCGAATCCCGCCTCGGCCGCCATTGCCGCGGTCAGTCCGTCATAGACCCCCGGCGCGATCGCGATCCGGTCCGAGGCGAGGCGGGCGCGCAGGCTCATGACCCATCCCCGATCATCGCGGCCGCCTCGGCGCAGGTCATCACGCGGGTGACCGAGCCCAGCGAGATCAACGTCGCCTCGTGCACCTCGTCGCTGAAGGCGGCGCAGCCATCCGACAGCAGGATCGTCCCGATGCCGCGCAGATGCGCGTCGCGCACGGTGCTGGCGACGCCGCCATTGGTGACGATGCCGCCGATGATCAGCGTATCGACCCCGATCGCGCCCAGAACCCATTCCAGCCGGGTCTGGTAGAAGGCGGAATAGTTGATCTTCTCGACAGTGAAATCGGCCGGTTTCAGCGCATCGACAAGGTCGTGACCGAAGGCGCCCGGCTCGAAATCGCCGCGCGTCAGGAACGGCCGCAGCGCCTTGAGGTGCGGCGCGATCAGCGGCTCCCCCCGGGGGCGCGGGACCAGCGTGAACTGGGCCGAGACATAGTGCCCGCCGTGCCCGCGCAGCGCCGCGATCACCGGCGCGATGCGGCCGGGCAGGGGCGCGATCGCGGGCGAGGACTGGCCGGCCCGGCCGTAGGCGCCCTGCGGGTGAAGGAAATCGTTCTGCAGGTCAATCGTCAGCACCGCGCTGCGGCCGGGATCGAAGGTGTCGCTCATGTCCTGGCCTCGATGATGACGTTGCCAAAGGCGTCGACGGTGCCCTTCAGCTCGGGTTCGATGAGAATGGTCGTGTCGGGCTGCTCGAGGATTGCCGGCCCGTCGATCACCGCACCAACCGGCAGGTCGAGCCGGGCATAGATGGCGGTGTCGTGCCACTGTCCGTCGAAATAGACCTGTCGGGTCGCCTGGCGCGCATCCTCGGCGCTGCCGGCAGTGGCGGGGGCGAGGCTCTTGAGGTCGAACTTGGGCCGCTCGCCGATCACCGCGCTGCGCAGGTTCATCACCCGGCGCACGCCCTTGTCGAGGAGCCGGCCATAGGTGCCCCGGTAGGCGGCGTCGAACGCTTCGGCGATCCCGGCGCGGGTGGGCGGCGTGACGATGCCGTCCTCGACGGTGACCGGCAGCGGCACCGCAACGGTGTGGGTCTGGCCGATATAGGCCATGTCCAGCTCGAAGCGCGCGACGCGGCGGTCGAACCGGGTGCCGGAGGCGTCGAGCACCGCCATGCCGTCGTCGTGGTGGCGCTGCATCAGCGCGCCGAGCGCCGCCTCGTCCACCGCATCGACCAGTGCGTTGACGGTCTGCACGAAATCCTGCCGCATGTCGGCGATGACGCAGCCCATGGCGCTGGTGACGCCGGGATAGCGCGGCACCAGTGCACGGCCGAGGCCGACATCGGCGAGCATCGCCCCGGCATGGAGCGCGCCGCCGCCGCCGAAGGGCATGAAGGTAAAGCGCCGCGGATTGAAGCCGCGCTCGATGCTGACCAGGCGGATGGCGCCGGCCATCCGGGCATTGGCGACGCGCAGAATGGCCTCGGCCGCCTCCAGCATGCCAAGTCCCAGCGGCGTGCCGACATGGGCCTCGATGGCGCGCGCGGCGGCATCCACATCCAGCCGCTCGAGCGCGCCGATGGGGCTCCGGGCGTCGATGCGGCCCAGCACCACGTTGGCGTCCGTCACCGTGGGCCGGTCGTTGCCGCGCCCGTAGGCCACCGGGCCGGGATTGCTGCCCGCGCTTTCGGGGCCGATGTTGAGCAGCCCGCCCTTGTCCACCCACGCGATCGAGCCGCCGCCGGCCCCGATGGTCGCGATCTCGATCATCGGCGAGCGCACCACCATGCCGAAATCGAGCGAGGTCTGCGCCGCCAGCATCGACTGCCCGCCCGAAATCAGCGCCACGTCGAAGCTGGTGCCGCCGACATCGCCGGTGATGACATCGTCAAAGCCCGCGCTTTGGGCGATGTAGCCGGCCGCGATCACGCCCGCCGCCGGTCCCGACAGTGTGGTTCGGATCGGCAGGCGGCTGGCCATGTCAACGTCCATCACCCCGCCATTCGACTGCACGATCATGAATTCGCCGCCAAAGCCGTCGCGGGTCAGCCCATCCTCGAGCCGCTGGATATAACCCGACACCTCGGGTTGCAGGTAGGCGTTGAGCGTGGTGGTCGAAAACCGTTCGAACTCGCGGATCTCGGGCAGGATCTCGGAGGAGGCCGAGACGTGCGGGTTGGGCCAGATCGCGCGCAACACCTCGACCGCGCGGGTCTCGTTTTCGGGGTTGGCATAGGCATTGGCGAAAAGCACCGCCACCGCGGCGCAGCCCGCGTCGAGCAGCTCCCGCCCGGCGGCGCGCACCGCGGCGAGGTCGACCGCCTGACGCACGGTGCCGTCGGCCAGGGTGCGCTCGGGCACCTCGAGCCGCAGTTCACGCGGGACTACCGGCACGAAATCGCCGCGCAGCCCCCAGGTGCGCGGCCGGTCGCGGCGGCGCATCTCGAGCACGTCGCGCAGACCTTGCGTGGTGATGACGCCGATACGCGCACCCTTGCGTTCGAGCAGGGCGTTGGTACCGGTGGTGGTCCCGTGGACGACCACCGACAGGTCGGCGGCGTCCCCGGCCAGTTCGTCGATGCCGGCAAGAAAGCCGCCGGACTGGTCCGGGCGGGTGGTGGCCACCTTGGTCACGCGCGCGTCGCCGGTCGCCTCGTCGAGCATGAAGACATCCGTGAAGGTGCCGCCGACGTCGACGCCGATCATCCTGCTGCCGCTCATCGGGCCACCTCTTTCCATCCGGCACCATAGCTGGCGGTTGCGGCCTCGGCGCTGAGATAGCCGGCGGCGACATCGCGGGCCACGGCCTCGGGCGGGCGTTCGCTGGCCGGGCCGTAGCCGCCTCCGCCCGGGGTCTCCAGCCGCACCGAGTGGCCACCATCGAGCCGGATGCCGCGCATCTTCGATGCCAGCGGCGGATGGTGCCAGCCATCGGCCTGCTCGAAGGAAAAGACGTTGAGCGCCGCGTCGCCGCCGCCCGCCACCCCCTTGGGGGCAAAGCGGCCGCGCTCGCCGAAGAGAAACGCCTCGGCGCCGTTCTCTTCCAGCACCTCGATCTCGTAGATCGCGCCGAGACCGCCACGGTGCCGGCCGGCGCCGGCGCTGTCGGGGCGCAGCGCCCATTGCCGGAACATCACCGGATAGGCCGCCTCGAGGATTTCCAGCGGCGGGATGGTGGCGGTCGAGATCGGGGCGTTGCCGTGGTTGAGCCCGTCCGAATCGGACGAACCGCCATGCCCGCCGCCGTAGAAGCTGAACATCACCCAGGGGCTGCCGTCCGAGCGCCGCCCGGCGATCGAAAGCGCGTTGATGGTACCATAGGCGTTGGCGACCACGCGCTCGGGCGCGGCCTGAGCGGCTGCGGCAAAGATCACGTCGATCATGCGCAGGATGGTCTCGGTATAGCCGCCGGTGGGCTTTGGAAACTCGGCCGCGAGCAGCGATCCCTCGGGGATCCGTACCTCGATCGGGCGCATCACCCCGGCATTGGCAGGCAGCGACGGGAAGATGTGCTTGATCGCCACATAGGCGGTCGCCACCGCCGTCGGCAGCGCGATATTGACCGGGCCCTGCGTCACCGGCGCGGTGCCCTCGAAATCGAGCACCATGCGGTCCCCCTTGATCTCCAGCGCCACGCGGATCGGCAGCGGCGTGTCGGTGATGCCGTCATTGTCGAGGAAATCCCCGGCTTCCCAGCGGCCGTCAGGCAGCGCCGACAGCTCGGCCCGCATCAGCGTCTCGGCCCGCCGGCCCATCGCGTCGAGCGCGGCCGCGACGGTTTCGGCGCCGTATTCGTCGAGTACCGAGTCGAGACGGCGCACGCCGAGATCGAGCGCGTTCATCTGCCCGTTCAGGTCACCCGTCGCCGACTGCGGCAGGCGGGTGTTGCGCATGATGATGTCGATGATGTCGGGCTGCACCTCGCCGGCCCGAACCAGCCGCACCGGCGGCAGCACGAACGCCTCCTGGAACGCCTCGGTCGCCGCCGGATTGTAGTTGCCCGGAACGTTGCCGCCGACATCGTGCCAGTGCCCGACGCTGGCGAGGTAGCAAAAGAGCTTGCCGTCGCGGAAATAGGGCCGCACCAGGCGCATGTCCGACAGGTGGGTGCCGCCGATATGGGCATCGTTGAAGATCCACACGTCGCCGTCGTTCAGCTCGCCGCGCTCGGCGGCCTTCTCGATCACCGCCTTGACCGCAAAGGCCATGACGCCGACAAAAATCGGCAGCCCGGACTTGCCCTGCACCAGCGTATCGCCGGTCTCGGCGTGATAAAGCCCGTGGCTGGCGTCATGCGCCTCGGCGATGATCGGGTTGAAGGCCGAGCGGAACAGCGTCGCGTCCATCTCGTCGGCGATCTGCTCCATCCGGCCGGTCAGCACGGCCAGGGTGATCGGGTCGATCTCAGTCACAAGGCACCTTTCGTTTCGGCGAGGTCGTTCCAGACGTCCTGTCTGACGATCAGCCCGCCGGTCAGCTCGAATCGGTCGACAAACCGGATGCCGGCGAAGGGTGTGCCGTCGGGCCAGTGGCCCGAGAGCGTGCCCCGGCAATAGACAACCGTGGCATCGCCATCCTGGCAGGCGTCGAACCCGGCATAGACCTTGGCGATGTCGCGGTAGCGGGTGCGCGCCTGGTCGACGAGGTCCGACAGGCGCGTCATCGGCGCGGCGCCGGGGAAATGCATGGTGAAACCCTCGCCCAGGAACGCGCCCGCAGCGTCGAGGTCGCGGGCGGCCATGGCGTCGAGAAAGGCGCGCACGGTGTCGACCGGGTCCGGCAGGACGGGGGCGGGGCTGCGGGCGATGCCGCCGCGGATGTAATTGCCCGGTGCGGCCTCGCGGGTGATGACGGTCACCAGATCGGCCGGTGCCGGCACGACCATGCGCACCGCATCGGTTACGGCCCGCGCGAGACGTGTCCGCACGTCTGTGTCGTAGCCCTCTATCAAAGTGATCTCGACGACCGGCATGAAATCCCCTCCAAAACCTGTCATACGAAAGATACCGAAATCGGGCAATATAAATTTGCATTTCATGATTGCCCAAGTAACAATCCCACTCAACGCCAGCCTGGCGCTGGTTTCCAGAGGAACACCAACCGGGATCGCCATGGACAAGAACGGCCCTCATTCATCGCCCGGCGGCGGCAAGTTCACCCTGCCCGAGGGTGGGAAATCGCGCCGGGTTTTCCTGTTGCTGCGCGACGCCATCGCCGGCGGCCAGTACCCCGCCGACAGCCTTCTGCCCAGCGAACAGCGGCTGGCGGCAATGCACGACGTCTCGCGCGTGACCGTCCGCCGCGCGCTCGATGCGCTGGCCGCCGACGGGCTGATCGAGAAGCGGGCCGGCGCGGGCTCGGCGGTGCGTGCGGCGGTGCCGGCCATGGCCGCAGACATGACGACCTTCATCCCGCAGATCGTGGCGATGGGCCGGCAGACCGAGGTCCGGCTGCTGTCGTTTTCCTATGACGAGGCACCGCCGCAGGTGGCCGCGGCGCTGAAGCTGGCCAGGGGCGCGCTGGTGCAGCGGGCAGTGCGCATCCGTCTGGTGCGCGGGCGGCCCTTTTCGCACCTGACCACCTTCGTTCCCGAGGCGATCGCGAGCAACTTCTCCGAGGCCGATCTGGCCAACACGCCGCTCTTCGAGTTGCTCGAGCGTGGCGGCGCGCGTATCGAATCGGCACGGCAATCCGTGACCGCGGCACTGGCCACGCCCGAGGTGGCGCCGGCGCTCGGGGTCTCGGTGGGCTCGGCGCTGCTGGCGCTGACACGGACGGTCTACGACGATGCCGGGCGCGGGATCGAGTATCTGTCGGCGCTCTATCGCCCCGACCTCTTCCGGCTCGACATGGCCATGGCTCGCGTCGGCACCGGCGGCGGCCGCCAGTGGCAGCCCGTCATCGGCGGGGCAAGCGAGGAGACACCGTCATGAACGCACCACGGACCCTGCTGGACAAGCTCTGGAACCGGCACGAGATCGTGCGCGGCGACGAGGGCACCTCGCTGCTCTGGGTCGACCGGCATCTGGTGCACGAGGGATCGCACCACGCCTTTCGCAAGCTTTCCGAACGCAACCTGCCGGTGGCGCATCCCGAACTGACCGTGGCGGTGGTCGACCACTACGCGCCCACCCGCCACCGCGACCGTATCACCGACCCGGCACAAAAACGCATGATCGACACCCTTGAAGAAAACGCGCGCCGGCATGGCCTGACCTGTTTCGGTCTCGACGATCCGCGGCAGGGGATCGTGCATGTGATCGGGCCGGAACAGGGGCTGACCCTGCCGGGACTGCTGATCAATTGCGGCGACAGCCACACCTCGACCCACGGCGCATTTGGCGCGCTGGCCTTCGGGATCGGCGCAACCGAGGTCGCCCACGTACTGGCCACCCAGACGATCTGGCAAAGCCGGCCCAAGGCGATGCGCATCCGCATCGAGGGCACCGCCGGACCCGGCGTCGGGGCCAAGGATTTCGCGCTGGGCTGGATCGCCCGGCTGGGGGCCGACGGCGCGCACGGCCACGCCATCGAATACGCGGGCTCGGCGGTGCGGGCGCTGTCGATGGAGGGGCGCATGACGCTCTGCAACCTCTCGATCGAAGGCGGCGGCCGGCTCGGCATGATCGCGCCGGACGAGACCACGCTGGCCTATCTGGAAGGCCGGCCGCGGGCACCGGCGGGCGACGAGTGGCAGCGCGCCTGCGCCGAGTGGCTGGCGCTGACAAGCGACGATGGCGCCGCTTTCGACCGCGAGGTGACGATCGACGCGGCCGAGATCGCCCCCATCGTCACCTGGGGCACCAGCCCCGAGGACGCGCTGCCCATCGACGGCCATGTTCCCGATCCCGCGAAGCTGGCGCCGCGCGAGGCCGATAACGTCCGCGACGCGCTGGATTACATGGGGCTCACCGCGGGGCAGAAGCTGGCGGGCACACCGGTCGATCAGGTCTTCATCGGCTCATGCACCAACGCCCGCATCGAGGATCTGCGCGCCGCCGCCGCCGTCCTGGCGGGCCGGCGGTCGCGGGTGCCGGGCATGGTCTCGCCTGGCTCCACCGCCGTCAAGGCCCGGGCCGAGGCCGAGGGGCTGGACCGGATATTCATCGAGGCCGGGCTCGACTGGGTGGGTTCGGGCTGTTCGATGTGCGTGGCGATGAACGGCGATATCGCGGCCCCGGGCAGCCGCGTCGCCTCGACCACCAACCGGAACTTCAAGGGCCGGCAGGGGCGCGGCGCGCGCACCCATCTGATGTCGCCGGTCATGGTCGCCGCGGCGGCCGTCACCGGCGCGCTGACCGATGTGCGCCCGCTGCTCAAAGGACGCAAGCCATGAAGGGCTGGACACGGCACGAGGGCATGGCCGCCGGCCTGCCGCAGGAAAACATCGACACCGACCAGCTGATTCCGGCGCGCTTCATGTCGGCGCCCCGCAGCGAGGGCTATGGCAAGTTCCTGCTCCACGACCTGCGCTTTGACGCCGACGGCACGCCGCGCGACTTCCCGCTCGGGCCCGGGACCAGCGTTGTCGTCACGAGGCGCAATTTCGGCAGCGGCTCATCGCGCGAGGCGGCGGTCTATGCGCTGGTGGATTTCGGCATCAGGGTGGTGGTCGCCCCCAGCTTCGGCGATATCTTCGCCTCGAACGCGGTCAACAACGGGCTGCTGCCCGCGCGCGTGACACCCGAGATGGCCGAGCAGCTGCTGGGCCAGCTCGCGGCCGGGCCCGTGCGCGTGGTGGCCGATCTGGAAACGGGCCGTATCCGTATCGGGGACGAAAGCGTGCCCTTCGACCTGGTGCGCAGCTGGCGCGACAAGCTGATCAACGGCTGGGACGATATCGACCTGACGCTGCGGCACCGGGCCGAGATCGCCACCTTTGCCGAACGCTATCGTCGCGCCAGCCCCTGGACCTGGCCGCGGGGCACGGGCTGAGGCTCGGCCCCTCCCGCCACCGGCCCGCGCCGAAAAAGCCGAGACCGCGCGCCCCATCGTTCGACGCCTCCGGGGGCGATTTCGGACGTGCTGGTTGGCACGCCCTGGCCCGGTCAGGAAAACGCAGCCAAATCGGTCCAGCCCGAGCCCGCACGCCAATCAATTCGCAACATTGGCGGCCAGTTCGCGGGGCATGTAGTCTTCGTCGTGCTTGGCGAGGATCTCGCTCGCCTGGAACTGGCCGTTCACCAGCCGCCCGGTGGCGATCGCCCCCTCGCCCTCGGCGAAGAGGTCGGGGAGCAGACCGCCATAGACCACTGGCATCGAGCTTTCGCCATCGGTAAGGCGGAAGGAGACCGCCGTGCCGTCGCGCAGCAGGCTGCCAGCCTCGACCATGCCGCCGAGACGGAAAGTCTCGCCCGGACCCGGCGCGTCGGCGGGGTCTGCGACGGCGTGCGGAAGAACCGGATGCCGTCGCGCATTGCGTGCCCGATCATCGCGGTCGAGAGCGCAAGCGCCAGCGCCGCCACGGCCAGCAGCCGGATGCGGCGGGACTTGTGCAGCCGGCTCATCCCGACAAGCCCGATGCACGGGCAAAGGGCAGTTGCAACTCGCGCCAGCAGCGCGCCAGTGCCGTCACCAGATCGTCCATCATCTCGTCGTCATGCAGCGGCGTGGCGGTGATGCGCAGCCGCTCGGTCCCGCGTGGAACCGTGGGATAGTTGATCGGCTGGAGGTAGATCGCGTGTTCGCCAAGAAGCCGGTCGCAAAGCGCCTTGCACCGCGCCGCATCGCCGACGATCACCGGGACGATATGGCTGGGGGCGTCGAGAAACGGGATGCGCTCGCTGGCAAGAAGCCGCCGCAACCGCGCGGCGCGCTCGTGCAGCGCGGCGCGCTCGCGGCCGCTCCGGCGCAGATGCCGCACCGATGCCAGCGCCCCGGCGGCGACCGCGGGCGGAACTGCGCTGGTAAAGATGAAACCGTTGGCGTGGCTGCGGATCGCATCGATGATGGAACGGTCCGCCGCGACATAGCCGCCGATCACGCCATAGGCCTTGGCGAGCGTTCCCTGGACGATGTCGATTTCGCCGGCCACGCCGTCGCGCTCGGCGACGCCCGCGCCGGTAGGGCCGTACATGCCCACCGCATGCACCTCGTCGAGATAGGTGAGCGCGCCATGCTCACGGGCAATCTCGACGATCTCGCCGATGGGCGCGATGTCGCCGTCCATCGAATAGACCGATTCGAAGGCGATGATCTTGCAACGCTCGCGCGGCAGCCCCAACAGCAGTTCGTGCAGGTGATCGAGGTCGTTATGACGGAAGATGCGCTTTTCCGCGCGGCTGGTCAGCACGCCCTGAATCATGGAGGCGTGGTTGAGCTCATCCGACAGGATCACGCAATCGGGCAGCAGCCGGCCCAGCGTGGCCAGCGTGGCGAGGTTGGCGAGATAGCCGCAGCCGAAGACCAGCGCGCCGGGCTTGCCGTGCAGCATCGCCAGTTCACGTTCCAGCGCGACGATGGGTCCGTGATTGCCCGAGATGTTGCGGGTGCCGCCCGCGCCCGCCCCGAAATCGTCGATGGCCTCCTTCATCGCCTGGCGCACGCCGGGGTGCTGGCCCATGCCGAGATAGTCGTTCGAGCACCAGACGGCGATGCGCCGTTCCTCGGCGCCTGCGATGGCCATCGACCATGGAAAGCTGCCGACGATCCGGTTGTGCTCCTGAAAGACACGATAGCGCCCTTCCTCGACCAACCCGTCGACCGAGCCCTGCAACAGTGCAAGGTAATCGGGCGTGGCCCCCTCCGGGTCGTTCGCCCCCATCCGCAGGACAGTCGTGTTCATGGCCTTCCTCCCGTGGTTCCGCCGGTAATGTCGATCATCTCGAGCATGGAGCGCACCCGCGCCGTCGCCGGGTGTTCCGGCGCCAGCCGGACCGCCAGCCATTCCAGATCGGCCCGAGCCGCATCGGGCCGGGCCAGTCTCAGATTGAGCAGGGCGCGATACCAATGCGCCTCGGCCAGATCCGGGGCGGCAGCCAGCACCGCCCCGACCTGGTCGAGAAGCTCGGCGGCAGGCGGCGCATCGGGCGTCTCGATCACCATGCGCAGATAGTTCATGCGAAATTCCAGATCGTCGGGATACTGCTCCGCCGCCGCAGCGAGCACCTCGGGCGCTTCCGCCTCCCGGCCCAGCACGCCATAGCTGCGCAGGAGCATCCGGTAGTCGTCGGACGTCGCCGCGCCGTCGCGAACACGTGCCTCCAGCCGGGCGACCATCGCGCCGATATCGGGCGCGCCGTCGGCGGTCATCGGCATGTCGGGTGGCAGGGCAGGGGCCGCGGCGGAGGGTGCCTCGATGGGAATGCGGCCATCGGCATGGGGCGAGACGGTCATGTCGATGTCATTCCAGGATGCGGCGCGGCTCACGCCGAAGGCCGCCGCGGCAACGCAGAGCATCGTGAGGGCCGAGCCGATGCGCCCCGGCATCCGCGCTTGGGGGCCGTCGACGGGGTCGAACGCGTCGCGCGCGCGGCGCAGCGCCTCGAGCGCGGTCTCGGCCTCGGCGGCAAGGTGGCGATTGTTGAGCCCGTGCGCGGCCTGGTCAATTCGGCCTTCGGCCAGCGCCATGTCGTTCTCGCGCAACTGCCCGGTCAGGCGGTCCTTCTCGACCTGCCAGCGGTCCACGGGGTCGCGGCTCTCCACGCCGCGGCCGAGCGCACGGTTGGCCGCCGGGCGAAAGAGCGGCAGCGCCACAAGACCCGCTGTCAGCAGCACGAGGCCGATGGCCATAATCGCGGGAACGGTCATCGTCATGGTTCCAACTCCTCGAGCCGCGCTTCGGTCAGCTGGGCATGGGTCTCCGGGGTGTCCTTCCCGGGGCCGCGCAGCCGGTACACCAGCAACAGCGCGAGCCCCGCGCCGCCGATCACCAGAAGTACGGGGACCAGCCAGATCACGGCTCCGGGTCCGGTCGATGGCGGCGAGAGCAGCACGTAATCGCCGTAGCGCGCCCGGAAGAATGCCATGATCTGCGCGTCCGAGCGCCCCTCGATCACCTGCTCGCGCACCAGTTCCAGCATCTCGCGCGCGGTGCCGGAATGGGAGTCGAGGATGTTTTCGCTCTGGCAGACCGGACAACGCAATCCGGTGGCGACGGCGCGCACGCGCGCCTCGGCGGGATCCTCGCCGACCAGACGCCCGGCCCAGAGCGGCGCCGCGGTCAGCGCCAGAACGAAGGCCAGCACGAGCCTCATGGCGTCACCCCGATCCGTGGCATCGCCTCGGCGAGGACGGCAGCGGTGAGCGGGCCGGCGTGACGCATCCGCACGATGCCCCCGGCGTCGATGAAGAACGTCTCGGGCATTCCGTAGACGCCGAAATCTATGCCGAGCCGTCCCCTCGGGTCGTGACCCGATGGATAGGGAAAGCGGCCCTCCCGCGCGAGATAGGCGGCGGCCCTGTCGGGGTCGTCGCGATAGTTGATGCCGGCGATCCGAAAGGCGCCGCTGGTCTCGCTGAACTGGCCCAGACGAATGAGTTGAGCATGTTCCTGCCGGCACGAGGTGCACCAGGATGCCCAGAAATTCAACACCAGCGGCTCTCCCGCCAGATCGGCCGAGCGCAGCACCCCCTCGCGCTCGAGATAGGCGATCTCGAAGGCGGGCATCGGCTGGCCCACGAGCGCCGAGGGCAGTCGGCCGGGCTCACGCGTGAGGCCGATGGCCAGAAGCCCCAGCAGCGCCAGCGCCGCCGCGCCGAGGGCGTAGCGCCAGCGTGCCGGGCGTCTTGGGGACTGCGTGACGTCGGTCATTGCGCGGGTACTCCCCTGGCCTGTGGTGCGGGTCGGCGCGTGCAAACCCCAACCATGCGGGTGCGTTCGGTCAGCGACAGCGCCGCGCCCGCCAGCACCACCGCCCAGCCGATCCAGATCCACGACACGAGCGGGTTCCAGAAGAGGCGCGCGATCAGCCGCCCGTCTGCGGACTCATCGCCCATCACGGCATAGAGATCGCCCCAGGCTTGCGGCCGGAGCGCAACCTCGGTGGTGGTCATGGCGCGGATCGGATAGAATCGCTTTTCGGGACGCAACTCGAAAAGCGGACGGCCGTCCCCGGCGACGCTGAAGGTCGCGCGCCGGCCCTGATAATTGGGCATGTCGATGTCGGCGATGCCGCGCAGGGTGATGACATGGCCCGCGATCTCGACGGAATCGCCGCGCCGCATCTCGACCGTCGCCTGGCTCTGGAAAAGGCCCGAGCCGATCATGCCCACCGCGATCAAAACCATGCCCAGATGCACGATCAGCCCGCCGAAACGGCGGCGCGACCGGCTCAGCACCATGCCCGCCGCCCGCGCCCACGCGACCCCGCCCGAGCGGCGCCGCGCCGCGACGGCGAGCGACATGTCGGTGAGGATGGCGGTGGCGGCAAAGACCGCTCCGGCGATCGACAGCAGCGTGAGCGGCGCGCGAATGCCCAGGCCGAGTCCGGCGGCAAGCGCTGCCGCGGCGAGCGCGAAGGGCAGCCGGAAATGCCGCAGGAACCGCGCGGAGGTCATGCCGCGCCAGGGGATCGACGGGCCGATCCCCATCAGGAAGAGGAGCGCCACCATCACCGGCGCAACGACCTTGTTGAAGTAGGGTGCCCCGACGCTGAGTTTCTGACCCGTCACCACCTCGACCGCCAGCGGGAACAGGGTACCGATGAAGACCACCGCGGTGACGACCAGCAGAAGCACCGAATTGGCGAGGATCGCGGTCTCGCGCGACAGGGCGCCTTCGAGCCTGGCTTCCGACTCGAGCATCGTGGCGCGCCAGATGATCAGCCCGTAGCCGGCGGTCATCGCCAGTGCGAGAAAGCCCAGCATGTAGGCCCCGCGCCCCGGATCGACGGCGAAGGCATGGACCGAGGTCAGAACGCCGGAACGCACCAGAAAGGTGCCCAGCAGTGTCAGCAGGAATGTTGTCACCACGAGAAAGACGTTCCAGCTGCGAAACATCCGGCGCTTTTCCTGCACCATCATCGAATGCAGCAGCGCCGTGCCCGCGAGCCACGGCATCAGCGACGCGTTCTCGACCGGATCCCAGGCCCAGTAGCCGCCCCAGCCGAGCTCGTAATACGCCCAGTAGCCGCCGAAGATGATCCCCGAGGTCAGCGCCGTCCGGGCAAAGAGCGTCCAGCGGCGCACGGCCGTCACCCATTCGTGTCCGACCTGCCCGCGGATCAGCGAGGCGATGGCGAAGGCGAAGGGCACGGCAAATCCGACATAGCCCAGGTAGAGAACCGGCGGATGGAAGGCGAGGCCCGGATCCTGCAGCAGCGGGTTGAGGTCGCGGCCGTTCGCCGGGACGGGCGTCAGGCTCGCGAAGGGGTTGGAAAGCAGCAGGATGAAGGCCAGGAACCCGGCCTGAATCGCGGCCAGTGTCGCGATGATCCACGGCATCGACAACGGATGCTCGCGCCAGTGCAGCCAGAGCGCGGCGGCGGTGAAGAGCGAAAGGTACCACGCCCAGAGCAGCAGCGAGCCCTCATGCGCGCCCCACATCGCGGTGAACCGGTAGAGCAGCGGCAGTTCGAGATTGCTGTTTTGAGCCACATAGGCGACCGAGAAATCCGAGATCACGAAGGCATGGATCAACGTCGCGGCGCCGGCGCTGAGAAGCGCAAGATTGGCGAACATGGCGTTGCGGGCCGCAACCAGGCGCGCGGGGGCGCACTGACGCACCGAAAGCACCGCCCGGGCGATGGCAAAGACACAGAGCACCAGCGCGAGGCCCGCCGCCAGTTGCCCCAGTTCGGCGAGTGTCAGCGTCATGGACATGACACGACCTCGGCGTCGCTCATGCAGGCGGCGAGGGCGGCGATCGCGTACCGGATGGTCCTTTCGTCGATCGCCGCATAACCCAGCAGGAGATGGCCGCGGTGGCGGCGGTTGTCGGGCGAGATCCACGAGCCGCCCGAGCCGGGCCGGTAGACGCCGATGCGCCGGAGCGCCGCGCGTCTTTCCAGCCGCGTCGCGTCGGCACCGCCGCCGGGCAGCCGCAACGACAGGTGCATTCCCGCGCGGTGGCCGAAGGTGGGCGCATCGGGGAAATGCAGTGCCAATTCGGACAGGAGCGTGTCACGGCGGCTCATGTAGAGCGCCCGGATGCGCCGCAGGTGCCGCCGGAAACCGCCGCAGGCCATGAACTCGCCCATCGCCGCCTGTTCCAGCCAGGGCGCGCAGTTGCTGCTGAGCTGCTTCCAGCGCTTCAGCAGCACCACCACCCCCCGGCGAGGCGATGACGAAGCCCAGCCTCAGCCCTGGCCCGATGGACTTGGAAAAGGTGCCGAGATAGATCACCCGCCCGGTCCGGTCGAGCCCGCGCAGCGCAGTGAGCGGCGCCCCCTCGTAGCGGAACTCGCCGTCATAGTCGTCCTCGATGATCAGGCTGTCCGTCCGCTCGGCCCAGTCGAGCAGCGCCAGGCGGCGTTCCAGTGTCATGGTCATGCCGATCGGATACTGGTGCGAGGGGGTGACATAGAGCAAGGAGGGGCCGCGTTCGGGCAGCCGTTCGACCTCGATTCCCTGCGCGTCCACCGGAACCGGCGTGCAGGTCCAGCCGGTGCCGTGAAAGGCGAAGCGTGCGCCCTGATAGCATGGATCCTCGTGCAGGAAGGTGTTGCAGTGATGCCCGAACGCCTGTGCGATCAGCGTGAGCCCGTCCTGCGAGCCGCCGACGATGACGATATCCTCGGGGTCGGCGGGAATGCCGCGCGCGGGTCCGATGTGATCGGCGATGGCCTGCCGCAGCACCGGCAGGCCCTGCGGGTCTCCATAGGACGACAGCTGCGGCGCAACCGTAGCGCAGCTTGGTGTCGAGAATGCGCCGCCACTCGCGTGCGGGAAACGATTTGGGTTCGACCTTGCCGATCCAGAAATCCACCTGCATCCGCGCGCCATCGGGGTTGGTCACCGATTGCACCTCGGGCAGCGGCGCCAAGGGCGCCGTGAAGGGGGACGGACGGAGCGCCGGATCGGGCACCAGCGCAAGACGGCCCGACGCCCGCATCGCCGCGTCGGGGAGATTGGAGCTGACGAAGGTGCCGACGTTCGCGCGGCTCTCGATGTAGCCCTCGCTCAGCAGCTTCTCGTAGGCGATGATGACGGTGTTGCGCGATACGCCCAGCTGTTCGCTGAGCGCGCGCGACCCCGGCATCGGATCGCCGCTGCGCAGCTTGCCATCGAGGATCAGCCGCTTGACCGCATCGAAGACCTGGGTCTGAAGCGTGCGCGTGTCATCGGGGTCAATCGTGAGAACGACCTGCATTGCCGGAACCTCCTCCGGTCCCATGCTATCACGATGTCGGGAGTTTTTCATGATTCCGGGATGAATCATTTCCATGAGTCCGCCACGGGTCCGCATCGGGCGGCTTGCGGCGCGTCACAGCCCGGCCGTGGTGGGTTCCAGACGGTACACCCAGTAGCCGCCGGTCTGATAGACCAGCCTTGTGCCGGGTACCTGCCCGATGGCGGCCGAGTCGAATGGCAGGAGCTGACCCAGCAGGGTGCTCTTGTCGCGCGCGTCCGACAGGACATAGGCCCGGATCGTATCGCCGCCGCGGCGCTCGACGGCATAGGCGGCGTGGCCCTCGGCCGCGACCCAGTCCTTGACCGCGCGGGACTTGTCATGCGCGATGCCCGCGGCAGGAAAGTCGCGCTGCCCGACATGGATCCGGTCCGGGGCGTTCAGCCCGATGTCGAAAATGTCGCGGACATGCACGATCACATAGCCTGGCCGTGCCCCGCCAAGCGCCCGCAGCCGGGCGGCGCCGTAGATGTCTTCGGCCAGCAGCGCGTCGATCAGCACCGTGAAGGCCTCACCCGGCTCCCCCGCGACGCGCGATGCGGCCGGTTCCGCGTGCCAGCGTGCCTCGGTCCGTGTCACGGCGGCCTCGGTTCCGGTCCGGGGCGGGCAGGCGCAGAGCCGCCTGCGCCGCCGCCCCGGCCAGCGGGAACTCGGCCGGAATGAAATGCGCCAGCCGCTCCGAGAGCGCGGGCATGGCGATCACCGTGCTGCCTTCGGGCAGATGCTTGCGCAGCGCGCTGGCCAGCGCCAGCTCTTCCTGCGCGGAAACGTCCGAACGCAGGACCGGCTCGGGTGCCCGGCTCCGCCAGCCGACGATCACCTCGGCGCCATCGGTCATGGTGACGATCTCGGCGGTGGCGACGGCGCGATCGGGCTCGGTCGTCCGCAATTCGAGAGACGAGGCCACGGCGCCGGGCACCAGCTCCGCAAGCTTCACCGCGGCCTCCGACGGGGCCTCGGCGCCCGCCTCGTAACGATAGGGCGGCAAATCGGCGGCCGGTACCGACCAGCGCGCGGTGCCCCAGAGCGCCGCCCCGCCCAGACCCGCGAACGCCGCGATCGCGGCCGTGGATGTCACCAGACTCCGTCTTGTCATGTCTTCGCCTCCCGCGAGAAAAACCCCGGCCCGGGGGGCCGGGGATGTCTGCCGGTGCCCCGGTCACTCGGGGCTTTCGAGCTTGCGGATCCGCTCCAGTATCGCGGCCTTCTCTCGCAACTGGGTGTCGGCATCGCGGATGCGGATCCCCTGGCGGAGCAGATGCGACCAGGCATTGGTGTAGGTGAAGCCACCCGGGTTGGCATGGGCCACGCCCTTGAAGACGCTCATCAGGCGTTGTTCCCACATCTCGGTGAACTCGTAGTCGATCGCCGAAGGGTTGTTGCCGTCGGCCCAGAAGAGCGAGTAGAAACCACCGGGAGCATCCTTGGCCGGCTCCGGCGGCAACGGACGGTTGGTGGTCTGGCCCACCAGCAGCTTGTCGTCATAGAGAGCCTGCATGACCGTGCGCGCCTCTTCCACTTCGTCGACCGCATCGATCGTGACCTGGTCGATGATCTCGAAGTAGCTGCGGGCGAAGCTGTCGGAATGGCACTGGCCGCAGGTCGCGATCCAGGATTCCTTGCGGCCCTCGAACCATTCATGCCCGAGATTGTCGGCGATGGATTTCATCGGCTGGAACCCCCAGCGGACCTTCTGAACGAGGTTGTGGCCGTACTCGCCGTCCTTCTCGAAGTGGCAGGTCTGGCAGGTCGGGCCGGTCTGGCCGCCCTTCTCGAAGGCTTCCTTGAGAGGCAGTTCCCAATCCCATTCGTCGCCATGGGCAGTATAGATCACGCCGTGCTTGGACATCATGAAGTTCTCGAACTCGGGGTGATCGACACCGTTGTGGCAGGTCGAGCAGGCTTCGGGCTTGCGTGCCTCCACGGCCGAGAATTCATGCCGCGTGTGGCAGGAATTGCAGGTGTTCTGCGAGGTGTGACACATGGTGCAGCCCTCGGCCACCTCGCGTTCCTCCATGCCGGCCCAGATCGCGGTCTCGTAGTTGGCCAGCATCGCGAGCGCGTGCGAAGGCCGCCCGTCGGGCCATTGCCCCTGTGGCCAGATCGCGGTGTCACGTTCGGATTCGCGTTCCGCGAACTGCTGTAGATGGCACTGACCGCAATCGCCAGCATCGGGCATGCGCAGATCGGTCTTGTGATTGCCGGCCTTGGTGCCGATGCCCATGTGGCAATCGATGCAGCCTACCTCCTCGAGCTGTTCGCCCTCGTTCAGCAGACCCATCGAGACCAGGTTGGTCTCGACCTGCGCGATGATTTCCTGCTTGTAGAACCGTGAATCGGCTTCGGTCAGTTCGCGGATTTCGTCGAGGTCGCTGTGGACGCTCTTTTCCCAGGAATGGACCCAGCCCGGCGTCACCCCCTGGTGACATTCGACGCATTCGCGTGCCGTGACTTCGAAATCCAGGTCGGGCCCCTCGTAGAAGAGCCCCGGGCTCATGTATTTCGAAAACTCTATCGGCTCCCACAGATCGGCGAAGGCGCCCTTGCTGTAGCCCTGAGCGGGCTCGCGGTAGCGCTTCACGATCGCCTCGTAGAGCACGTTGGGCGCGGCGTTGCGCTCCAGCCCGAGCGCATCGAACAATTCATCCGGGATTTCAGCCTGCGCAGGCGGCACCAGGGCTGCCAGCGCCAGACATGCCCCCCCCGCAACGGCTCTCATCCATTCTCCCAAGCCGGTCATGTTTCTCTCCCTTCCGCTTCGGGGCCACGCGCATGGCCTCGCCGGGCATGATGCCGCAAAGGCGGGATTCCCCTAGACCCGACAGGGTGGAAAGATTTGGGTCCGGTGGTTCATCTCCCATGCTCGCCGCTCACGCGGGCCGATCACCCGCGCGGTTCGGGCGCACAGGCCTTCGACGCCGCGCAGCGAGAGCGGGAAACGAGTATCCATCATCACCGCAAGGCGGATGACCTCGGGGCTGGTCCGGAAATGGCGAGGGGGTTGGGCTTGCCCATTCCGGCAGGGCAGGGCAGGGCGGTCCCTGTTGGAGCGCGAGCCACGCCGCGTTTACCGGCCCCTTTTCCGGCATCGGGAATTGAAGCGAGCTTGTGCCGCGTACCGGTCAGGCGAAGGTTTCGTCCAGCCAGTCCATCGAAACGGCGGCTGAATAGCCGAGATTCATGGTTTGGCAATGGCCGTCCGCCCCCTCCTCTTCGGTAAAGAGGTAATTCGATGCCGGTCCCGATATGCCATCGCAGAACCGGCTGAACTGGGCGAGCGGTTCTGGCCTTCGCCGCTGCCCACCGGGGCGAGCGCCGGGCAGCTGATTTGTGACAGCGCATCGTCGACCCGGAAGTCGCGCAGGCGAAGATAGGTCTTCTTGAAGCTCTCCCGGCCAAAACGCAGGATGAGGTTGCGCGCCATCAGTCGTTGCTGAGGCGTGGCCTCCTCGGGTGGTATGTGGTCGATGTCGGCGGCGCTGAAATCCTCCGTGTCCGGCAGTTCGGCCGGATCGAAGCCGACAAACGAGCTCATGTAGGCGTGAAGGTCGAGGATCGGCGAGTTGGCGATGAGCGCCCGTATTCGCGGCTCATGCACCGCCGAGCGCGTGGCGAAATAGCCGCCGAAGCTGATCCCCATGAGCGCCACCCGCGCCGGATCGGTCTCGGGGCGGGTCAGCAGATGGTCGAGCGCCGCGGCGGTGACGCGCTCAAAGTCCGGGATGAAGGCAAGATCGGGATGGAAGCGCAGCGTGTCCATCTGGCCGGGGCCGGCGAAGAGCAGAAGAGCATATCCGCGCTCGAGCGCGGCGCGGCCGTAGCACAGATAGGTTTCCTCGAGCGTACCGTCGTAGCCGCTGACGATCATGAGTGTGCCGGCCGTTGCGCCGGATTTGCCGGGCCGCATGTAATAGGCGGGCAGCGGTGTGTCACCGAAGGGCAGGGAGAGGGTTTCAAAGGAGTGATCCGCGAACCGCATGGCGGCCAGAAAACATTCCCGGCTTTTCAATCCGTATTCGAGGTGAGCCGGATCGGCGACGCTGGTGTAGTACTCGGCGGCGCGCCATGAGTTGGAGGCGACGAGATACTGATCGCGGGCGCTGACGGAATGTTTCCGTTCCGCCCGTTTCCGCGCATCCGCTTCCTGACGCCCGGCCTGCGCCGCGAATGCCGCAACCCAGCTCGCGGGGACGCCGCTCTCGATCCGCTGCGCCGCGGCCAGACATTCGCCCACCGATGCGCCGCCATAACGCGCTGCGCCCAATTGCCGCATCAGCTGGAAATCCATTTCGGCATCGGCAAAACCCTGCACCCGCGTCCTGCCGCGCTCGAGTCCCGCATGCGCGGCTGTATCATCGTTCATGTCTGCCTCCGTGTCCGTTTTTCCGCCGCCGCCCGACGGCAACACCGCGGATGGAAAAACCGCGGTCATGGCGCCTGCCGCCGCGCTGGTCATGAACCGGCGGCGCGAAAGGGATGGCAGGAGGCAGGCCGTCATTATATCCCGCATGAAAAGCTCGTCTCCGTCGCAAGGTGCGAATAATCCGTACAGGCCGGCATTTCCCGGGTGCCGCACCGTGACGTCAGGATTGCGTGATCTTGCTTTTCGGTCAAGACCGCCGGACCCACGGCAAGCCGGTGCGGCAAAAGCCTATCTCGTCATGCCGCCGATCTTTTCGGCCGCCTTGTCGGCGATCAGTTCTTGCGCGGCATGGCTGAGGTGATCGCCATCCCAGAAGAGATAGCCGACGGCATCCGCGCAAGGCGTTCCATGCTCGGTGATCGGCCCCGCATAACAGGGCTCGATGATCTGCGTGAAGCCGAAGCGGGCAGGATCGCTGGCAATAGCGCCCGTAACCGAAGCCGTGTCGAACAGGGTAACCGGGACATCAAGTTCGTTTCGCATCCGTTCGATGAGCGCGGCAAGCCGTGCATTGTGGTCGGCTGTGTTGATCGCGTCCCAGGCTTGCGACCCGGCGGCTCTGGCTTCGGGGAAAACGAGATCCTCGTTGATATTGGCCACGAGGAACTGGCGGGCCCCGGCTTTTGCCAGCAGACGGATCGTGCTCTCGATATTGGCGATGGCGCGCCCCACCGCCTGCGGGTCCACACTGTCGACATTGGCGTAATCGTTATCGCCCGCCCAGACGACGAACAACGTATCGGGTGCAGCCTTTCCGCCGGCGGCCAGATATGCCTCCGCCTGCGCCAGCATTCCTGTCTCTTGCAGGGCGCGGGCCAGAGTCGTACCGGGAGCCATGTCGGAAACACGATTGCCGTATCCCGTATAGGCACCGCCTACCGCATGATTTGCATAGCGCTCGGCGGGAATGTCCAGACGGTCGCGCAATATCTCGGCCCACACCGGACCGTTGCTGAAACGCCCCTCCCAGAAAGGCGGGCTTGCGGGAAAGAATTTTCCGCTGATGCGCCACGCATTGCCGTCATCGCTGTTGCTATCGCCGAAGACTTCCAGGCCGCCGACCGTCTGCCCTCCGGCGAGAGCCGGAAAGGGCGCGCATATCACCGCGAGCAGCAGGATGCGGATCGCTCCGCGCAAACGCCGCGCACCCGGCGCAGCCAATGCCGTTATCGAATGCCATTCAGCCATCCCTGCTTCTCCCTTTCGGCACCGTTCACCCGGCCAGGCGGTACGCGCCTCACGCCGGCCTATGTCGCCCCATCCCCCAGGTCCGGACTCCAATTCCATCGCCGCCATAGCGGGTGCCGGACCCGCAATCAAGGCGGGTAAGCACACGGCGGGCCTCGCCTTCAATGAAGGTCGCGGTATTGGTGACGTCGCGTTTTCCGATTGCACCGCGGCAGTGTCCGCCGCCGCCGGTTTTCCTTGCCACGTTCATGGCATTTGTATCACGTGCCGAAATCATCCTTCCACAAGACCTCTGCACGACTGGCGATATTCTGAACATTTCAGATTTTGCCCTGCGCCGCCTCTTTTGTGGTTGCCGCCCGTGATGCAGGAAGCTTTCTCCGCCTGATTGTGTGATCGAGTGCGGTCTTCTGCAAGGCCTTTTCCCGCGACGTTCATCATGTCGCTGGCCGGTATGGTGATCAGCGAAACGGCCCATCCAGACCGGGATCGGCGCGAGAGCTCGGACCTCGCGCTGCGTGCGGCTGATCGCCGCCTGTGCCGCTGGTTCTGTGCCATTCGTTGCGGGATGGGCGTGTTTGTGCTAGTGATGCGATTACTCAATAGCCGGCGCGGGCCCCGCGCGGAACACGAAAGGGCATGAGCCATGATCTTGCGTGTGCTGTCTGTCGCCTGTCTGCTTCCCGCCACCACCGCTTGGGCCGGCGTGGCGCCACCTCCCCCGCGGATCCCGTTCAACATCGTCAAGACCGACCCGACACTCTATCTCGGCCTTGTCTGGACCTTCGGCGTCGGGGGTGGCATGCACAGCAGCGGCACGCCCGGCGTGACGCTCAAGCTCCTCTCGACCAACAAGCACGATTCCCTGGCCGCCGCCGGCGGTGTCACCTACAATTTCGATAACACCTTCGGCTGCGACCTCGGCCTCGGCTACAACTTCAGCGGGGCGGCGATGACCATGAGCTGGGATTTCTGCCGCAGGGGGCCGCAGTTCGGTTTCGGTGCCCTCACCAAGGAGCAGAAGACGGTCACCACCTTTGTCGCTGGCGGAGGCGGCAATCCCCCTCCTCCCCCTCCACCGTGACACCCACGTTGGCTGGTCGTGATGTCCCGTCATCGCGTCACGCGCCGCAGGCTCCTGGCGTCGTCACTGACGGCTAGCCTTGGCCTGCTGACCCTGCCTGCCGCGGCCGAGGATGCCGGCACCGACGCCATGGCCTCGCTCGGTGCGGTGCTCGACGGCCTGTTGCCGGCCGACGCGCTGTCGCCGTCGGCGACGGAGCTGGGCGTGGATGACGAGTTGCGCACCTTCCTTGCCGGGCAGGAGATGCTCACACGGCTGATCTCGCTGGGGCTCGGCTGGATGGACCGGATCGGCGGGCGGCCGTTCCGCGAGCTTTCACCCATGCGGCAGGCGGCGATCCTCGCCCAGATGGAAGCGTCCGACCCCAACCATATCCCCGGCCGCTGCTACCACATCCTGCGCGCGCTGGCCGTCGAATTCTACTATGCGCGCGCCGAGGCACTGGGCGGGCTGCCGCTCGATCCGGCCCCGCAGCCGCACGGCTATCCGCCGCCATGGGGATAAGCGGGGGCCATGACGCGGTGGTGATCGGATCGGGCGCGGGCGGGGCCGCGGCCGCGTGGCGGTTGTGCGCGCACGGTCTGCGGGTGCTCGTGCTCGAGGCGGGTCCGGCCTTCGATCCCGCCCGCGACTATCCGCAAGACCGCCCGGGATGGGAACTGCGGGGCTTTCCCGAACGCCCCGGCAGCCGGGCCGTCGTCAGCTACGGCGATCTCGGGCAGCTTGATCCGGCGGATGCGGACCTCGGTTCATGGTCGCGCGCCGGCTTTCCCTGGCGGCTGCCCGCGGGCGCGCCGCGTCCGCCGTCGGGGCGCGGCTATAGCCATGTCCTGGGGGTGGGCGGCAGTACGCTGCACTTCGTGGGCGAGCAGCACCGGCTGCATCCCGATGCCTTTCGCCTGTTCAGCCTGACCGGCAAGGGTGCCGACTGGCCGATCGCCTATGACGATCTCGAACCCTATTACACCATCGCCGAGGAAATGCAGCTGGTCGCCGGCGCGGGCGCAGCCCCGGGGCGTTGGCGCAGCCGCGGCTTTGCGCAAAGCGCCCATCCGCTCGGCCCCGGGGCGCGCGCGGTCGTGGCGGCGGGACGGCGGCTCGGCCAGGACTGGCAGGTGAACCCGCGCGCCACCCTGTCCGCGCCCGACGCCGGCCGCCCCGCCTGCAACTACTGCGGGCAATGCGCGCGCGGCTGCCCCCTGGGCGACAAGGGGTCGGTCGAGGTCACCTTCCTGCGCGTGGCCGCCGCCACCGGACGGCTCGATCTTGTCAGCGATGCCACGGTGACGCGGCTCCACGCCGGTCCGGACGGGCGGATCACCCATCTTGACGCGATCGTTGACGGGCAGGGCGAGAGCATCGAGACGCCGCTCGTCGTGCTCGCCGCGGGGGCGGTTCAGACGCCGCGCCTGCTGCTGCTTTCGGCGGATGCCGATCATCCGCAGGGTATCGCCAATTCCTCGGGCGAGGTCGGGCGCAACTTCATGGAAACCCTGTCGTGGCAGACGACAGGGCTGGTCGCGGGGCTCAGCGGCAGCCATCTCGGCCTGCCCGACGACGCCATCTGCTGGGACATGGCGGCACCGGGGCGGGTGCCGGGCCATGCCGGCGGCTTCGTGCTGAAGCATACGACAGTCGAGACCGGGCTGAACGGGCCGATTGCCTATGCCACGCGGCTGGTGGCGGGTTTCGGCGCTTCGCTCAAGACGGCCCTGCGCGCGCGGTTCGGCAGTGCGCTGAGCGTCGGGGCGGTCGGACAGCTGATCCCCGATGAGCAAGCCCGCGTCGGCCTCGACCCCGGACTGCGCGATGCCCACGGGCTGCCCGCCGCGCGCATCGAATCCGTGCTGACGGCCGAGAGCCGCGCGCTCCTGCGCGAGATGGCCGGCGCCGTTCGCACCCTGCTGGCGGAGGCGGGGGCGGAACCGGTCGAAGAAACCGGCAGCCGTGATGCCTTTGCGGCGCCGCATGTCTTGGGCACTGCCCGCATGGGCGGCGATGCCGGCCGTTCGGTGGTGGGCCCCGACGCGCGCGCCCATGATCATCCCAACCTGTGGATTGCTGACGCCAGCATCTTTCCGACATCGGGGGCGGTGAATCGCCGAGCCTCACGATCATGGCGCTGGCCATCCGCGCCGCCGATGCGATCACCGGCAACATGATCGTGTCGGGACAGTGAGCCTCGTTTTCGTTGCCGGTGGCGGGGAACAGGGGGATTTGCCGCCGCTGCATGCCGGTGGAAAAGCTGGCCGCCATGTGCCACGACAACCACACGGCGACGATGATCGCCGCCCCGTGAACGAGCAACACCAGCCATGAAGAAGCCGGTGGACGCCTGCTCCTGCACGACTTCATGGGACGCTGCCGTCAACTGGTCTCAAGCCAGGTTGCTCACTGCCTGCCACGGAATTCCCAGACAACAGGTTGCTCGATCCGACAATTCAGGACGCGGGCGGCCAGCAAGGGCGTCGGTGGCCAACGCGCGAACTGCATGCACTGCCGGCGCGGCGGGGAAGGCTGTGTCCGGAATGCAGCAAAGCCGCGGTCCCTGGGTGCAGACTGATCCAGGTAAGTGCGGCGCGCAGGCCGAGCCGTCAGACTTTGGAGGACTGCCCGCGAATGGTATTGGCTCGGGGGCATCGACACACCCTGCCAATGCACTGCCGGCAGGTTCCGCTTGAAAGATCGATTTGACATGACACAGACAAGGATCACCGGCTTCGTCGTCCTCTCCGTCGGCGCCGTGTTTCTTTACTTCGCCTGGCGGGGATCGAACGCACCGGTCGATCAACTCTCCGAGGTGCTGACCGGTCGCTACACAGCCAACACGATGTGGTATCTGCTTGGCGGGTTGATCGGCGTCGTGGCGGGTGGCGCGCTGCTATACCGGGGCTACCCCCGCGGCTGATCGGTGTTCCCGCGCCGGGGGCGTGTCATTTGGCCAGATACGCGGTGACAGTGCGATGGAGATGCCCGACCGGCGGCCT
Organism: Roseovarius sp.; assembly: GCA_027493545.1. Taxonomy (GTDB): domain Bacteria; phylum Pseudomonadota; class Alphaproteobacteria; order Rhodobacterales; family Rhodobacteraceae; genus Roseovarius. The sequence goes on from JAOSKR010000003.1 coordinate 156,157, forward strand.
GGCTGCAAGCATCAGCGCCGCCCCGATCCTGCAGATGAACCGCAGGCGGGGCTGGATCACCCGGTCGACCGGGTTGAAAAGCCTCTCCCCGCCGGTATCCCGTCCCGATCCCGCGTGTGCCACGTTTCGCCCACCTGTCGCCCCCCCGGGGGTGCCATTTTTGAATGGCCGGTCCGCCATCGGTCCGGCCCGGACTCATCCCCGAAGGAGCTTTTTCATGTCACTCATCAATCTGGTCATCACGCTGGTCGTCGTCGGTGTGGGGCTTTGGGCGGTCAACACCTATGTCCCGATGGATCGCAAGATAAAGTCCATCCTGAACCTGGTTGTCGTAATCGCCGTCGTCGTATGGCTCCTGCGCGCTCTTGGTGTGTTGGGTGACATTGGCGGAATGCGCATCGGTGGCTGACACGTTCAGACCCTCGGATATTGCCCTTTCCGGGCCAGTGACGCTTGCCACCCTCGACGAGTTGCGCGTGCAGCTCGGCCGGGCCGCAGCCGGAACTCGGGTCGATCTCTCGGCAGTCACGGCGCTCGATACCGCCGGGGCCTGGGCGCTGTTGCACCATCAGGGGTTGCAGATCGAGGGCGCCGATGCCGCGCAGCTCCTGCTGTTGCGCACGGTGCAGGCGGCACTGCCGCCCGCGCCTACCGCCGCCCGACCGCGCAAGGCGCGACATCTGGCAGGCGACACGCTGGAGGGGGTCGGCGCGGCGGTGGGCCGGTTTCTTGTCGCAATGGCGCAGAGCCTTGGCTTTCTGGGTCTTGTCATGGCCCGGCTGGCCGCCACCCCGGTGCGCCCCCGCCGGCTGCGGCTGACGGCACTTGTCCATCACATGCAGGAGGCCGGGCTCAATGCCGTGCCCATCGTGGCGCTGATGGGCTTTCTCATCGGTATCGTGCTGGCGTTCCAGGGGGCCACGCAACTTCGGCAATTCGGGGCCGAGGTCTTTGTGGTGGACCTCATCGCGATCTCGGTCCTGCGCGAGCTTGGCATCCTTCTGACCGCGATCATCGTTGCCGGCCGGTCGGCTTCGGCATTTACCGCCGCCATCGGATCAATGAAGATGCGAGAGGAGATCGACGCCATGCGGGTTCTCGGGCTCGACCCGATCGAGCTTCTGGTGCTGCCGCGCCTTCTGGCGCTGGTGATCCTGCTGCCGGTCCTCGGTCTTGTCGCCGATCTTGCCGGGCTTTTCGGCGGCGGGCTGATGGCCTGGATCGAGCTTGGCATCTCGCCCAGCCAGTTCCGGACCCAGTTGCTGGCGAATGTGAGCGCGACGCACGCGCTCGTCGGTCTGTCCAAGGCGCCGGTCTTTGCGGTGATCATCGCGCTGGTGGGCTGTCAGCAGGGGCTGCTGGTCGAGGGCGATGCGGAATCGCTGGGCATGCGGACCTCGCGCTCGGTCGTCATTGCCATCTTTCTGGTGATCGTGGTCGATGCACTGTTTTCCGTTTTCTTCGCGCTCTGGGGGGTATGATGGAAGCGGAAACCGTCATCGCGATCCGCGGGCTGACCAACAGGTTCGGCAAGACCGTGGTGCATGACAACCTGTCGCTCGATGTACTGCGGGGCGAGGTGCTGGGGGTCGTCGGTGCCTCGGGCAGCGGGAAATCGGTGCTCTTGCGCACCATCGTGGGGCTTCAGACCCCCAGCGCCGGGCACATCACCATGCTGGGCATGGACGTGCTGGGCGCAAGTGCCGCCGAACGCGCGGCCGCAAGCGCGCGCACCGGCGTGATGTTTCAGGACGGTGCGCTCTTTTCGGCGCTGACCGTGCGCGAAAACGTCGAGGCGCCGATGCGCGAGCGCCTGGCGGTCGACGCAGCCACCCGGGAGGCGCTGGCCGATCTGCGCATTTCAATGGTCGGATTGCCGCCCGAGGCGGGCAATCTCTTTCCGGCGGCGCTTTCGGGGGCATGCGCAAGCGTGCGGGGCTGGCGCGCGCGCTGTCGCTCGATCCCGAGATCCTGTTTCTGGACGAGCCGACGGCAGGTCTTGACCCGATCAGCGCGTCCGCCTTCGACAGCCTCCTGAATTCCCTGCAACGGGCGCTTGGCCTGACGGTGTTTCTGGTGACCCACGATCTCGACACGCTGCAGGCCACCTGTGACCGGGTTGCCGTGCTGGCCGAGCGCCGTGTGCTCGTGACGGGCACGATGGCCGAGATGCGGGAGGTCGATGATCCATGGGTGCATTCCTATTTCCACGGGACCGCGCGCCCATGCGGCCCTTTCGGCGGCGGGCGGCTGATGGAAACCCGCGCGCGCTTCGTTCTGGTGGGCCTGTTCACCATCTTCGGGTTTCTGACCGCGCTCGGCTTTGTCCTGTGGCTGGCCAAGGTCCAGCTGGACCGGACCTATGCGCAATACGACATCGTCTTCGGCACGGTTGCGGGCCTCAGTCAGACGGCCGCTGTCAGATACAATGGCGTCGATGTGGGCAGGGTCCTGAGCATCGCGCTCGAACGCGACGATCCCGCGCTGGTGCGCGTGCGCATCGAGGTCTTTGCGAGCACACCAATCCGCACCGACACAACCGCCACGCTCGCCTCGCAGGGGGTGACGGGCGTTGCCTTCATCGCGTTGGAAGGTGGCAGTGCCGAGGCGGAGCCCCCGCGGGCCGAGCCCCCGGAAGACGTGCCGATGATCCGGTCGAAAAGGTCGGTCGTGCAGGACTTGATGATCTCTGGCCCCGATCTTCTGGTCGAGGCGGCCGCGCTTATCGCCGAGGTCCGGACCTTTTTCACGCCGGACAACCGCGACGCCATCGCCGAAATCCTGGCCAACCTGCAGGATGCCACCAGTCGGATCGATGCGCTTGCTGCCCGCGCCGAGGGGACGCTTTCGCAGACCGATGCCGCACTGAGTGCGGCAGAGGCAAGCTTTTCTGCGGTCGATGGGCTGCTTGGGAGTGACATTCCGGCGCTCGTCGCCGATCTCCGGGCAGCCGCCACCAGTGCGACCGGAGCAATGGACGGTGTCCGGAACGTGGCGCAGCGCGATCTGCCGCAACTCTCGGTGCAGATCACCACGCTGATCCTCGAGGCAAGCAAGATGATTGCGGCCTTCGACGCGCTCGCCCGCCAGATCGCCGGCGATCCCGGCCGTTTTCTTCTGGGCACTCAGACACCCGAATACAGGAGAACCCAATGATCCTATCTCGCCGTGCTCTTCTATCGCTATCGGCCGCAGCCGGCCTTTCCGGTTGCGGGGCGGTTTCCGCGGTATCGAGGGCGAGCAATCCGCTTGACACCTACACGCTCTCGCCGCTTGGCCCGGCGGGGGCGCGGCCCGGTTCCACGCGCCATCTGGTTGTCGAACTGCCCACTTCGGGCGGCGAGCTGGCAACGGACCGCATCCTGATCAAGGTCTCTCCCCTGCAGGCCGAGTATCTTCCCGATGCCCGCTGGTCCGAACCGACGCCCGCCATGGTGCAGACTCTTCTGGTCAACTCGCTGTTGAACCGGGGCGGGTTCAGGCTGGTCAGCCGGGTGGGAGCGGGGCTGGAGCCTGATTTCACCCTGATGAGCGAAATTCAGGCATTTCAGGCCGAACTGTCCGGCCCGGACCTGGCATCGGCACAGATCCGGGTACAGCTTCAGATGACGCTGATCCGCGAATCCGACCGTGCGATTGCCGGAACGCGGCGCTTCAGCGGCACGGAGGCGGTTGCTTCGGACAGCACGGTTGCACTGATCGCGGGTCTTGATCGGGCCACGCAGTCGATGCTGGCAGACGCGATCGGCTGGGTGCAGGCAACGGCCTGAACGGGGCCGCGCCATTCCTGGCAGCGGCGCGTGGCAAACCTCGGTCCCGATCTCCGGCTTTCAACTGCTCATGTGACCGGGGTCCGCTGATGGGCTCACGCGAGGGATTGCCGGCACAGGTGTCCGGGCTGATCCGGCCTGCCGGTCCGAAGAGATGGAGGCAAAAAAGCCGCGCGCCCAGGGCCCGAGGAGCCACATCCGCCGCAAGAGCCGGCGCGGCAAGCCACCGACCGCGCCGGTGAGCGATGAACTGTTCATGTCACCATTTCGGTTTGTCGCACTCAGGCTGTCGTATGGAACCCGTTGTCGGCATAAACGACCGAGCCGCTCATCGGCGCCGCGGCGTTGCTCGCAAGAAAGGCGGCGAGATGTCCGATCTCGTCGGTACTGACCAGCCTGCCGGAGGGGGTGCGGGCGCGCACCTGGTCGAGCAACTCGTCAAAGCGCTCGATCCCCGACGCGGCGCGGGTCTTTACTGGGCCGGCCGAGAGCGAAAAGGCGCGGATACCTTCGTCCGCCAGATCCGCCGCCACATAGCGCACCGAGGATTCGAGGGCGGCCTTGACCGGGCCCATCAGGTTGTAATTTTCAACCACCCGGTCAGCCCCATAGAAGCTGACCGTGATCAGCGCGCCGCCTTCGGTCATCAATGGACGGGCCAGCCGCGCCATGCGAAGAAAGGAATGGCAGGACACATCCATCGCCATGCCGAACCCCTCGGACGACGCGTTCACCACGCTGGTGTGCAGGTCCTCGCGCGGGGCAAAGGCGATGGCATGCAAAAGGAAATCGAGCCGCCCCCATTCGGAATCGATCCGCTCGAACACGGCCTCAAGCTGACCCGGCTCGCGCACATCACAGGGCAGAAACACGGTCGAATCCACGGCCTTCGCGACGGGCTCGACCCAGGGGCGTGCCTTTTCGTTGAGATAGGTCAGTGCAAGCTCGGCACCTGCAGCGCGGAATGCGCGGGCGCAACCGGCGGCGATGCTTGCATCATTGGCGACGCCAACGACAAGCCCGCGCTTGCCGTTCAGATCAATCAATGCCGTCATTCGGTTTCCTTCAAGCTGAAAGCCTCTTCAGCGATGATGGATTCCTCATCCGTCGGGATGACGAGTGCGGTGATGCGGCTTTCCGGAGTGCTGAACCGCCGGGCGTTGGCGGCGTTTGCGGCCGGGTCCAGTTCCAGCCCCAGCCAGCCAAGCTGCCCGGCCACCATGGCGCGGATCTCGGGCTGGTTTTCGCCAATGCCGGCGGTAAAGACGAGCGCGTCGAGCCCGTTCAGGGTGGTGGCAAGCCGCGCCACCTCGCCGGCGATGCGGTGACAGAAGAGGGCAATGGCCTCTGCCGCCTCGGGGCGGTCGCTTGCCATCAGTTCACGGCTGTCAGCCTCGAATCCCGAGACCCCCAGCAAGCCGCTTTCGTGGTAGAGCATGGTTTCGACCTGTTCGAGGTTCAGGCCCAATGGCCCCATCAGATGCAGGATGACGCCCGGATCCAACGCGCCCGTACGCGTGGCCATCGGGATGCCGTCGAGCGTGGAAAACCCCATCGAGCTGTCGCGGCTTATCCCGCCCTCCATCGCGCAAAGGCTGGCACCGCTGCCCAGATGGGCCGCAACCACCCTGGCCCCGGGCGGCAGATCAGCCAGTTGCCTGGCGATGTAGCGGTAGGACAGGCCGTGGAAACCGTACCGCTTGATCCCCTGATCATGCAGCCGACGAGGAATGGCGAAGCGGCGCACGAGCGCGCTGTTCGTGGCATGGAACGCGGTGTCGAAAGACGCGGTCTGCTTCACGTCGGGGTGGAATGCGCGCATGGCATGGATCAGGCGCAGGCATTGCGGCTGGTGAAGCGGTGCAAGCTGTGCCAGTGCCTCGATCTGGTCCAGCACTTCATCGGTGATCGTGGCGGGGCCGGTGAAGATGTCGCCGCCATGCACGACCCGGTGCCCGATCATGGTCAGGCGCGAGAGATCAAATTGCTGCCCCAGCCAGTCGAAGGACTGCTGAAGCAAGGCGTTTGGATCACTGAGCCTGGCCGTCAGCGGTTGCGACAGGCGTTGACCGTCGTGATTCAGGCGGATTTCAAAGGGCTCATCACGAAAATCGATGACGCCTGAGGCAAGCGCGGTGATTTCGGTGCGCCCGGCCTCGAAAAAACCCAGCTTGACGGTCGAGGACCCGGCATTGAGGGTCAGGATCAGATCGTTTGTCATCACACCACGCTTTCTGCCTTGCGGATAACTGCAAGTTTTGCAAGCGCGGCCGAGGCGATGCGCGCCGAAAGCGGATCGGAGCGACTGGTCAGCACGATGGGAACGCGCGCGCCCAGCACCAGTCCGGCGGCCGTGGCGCCTGCGAAATAAATTAGTTGCTTGGCCAGCATGTTGCCGGATTCCAGATCGGGCACCAGCAGGATATTGGCCTGCCCCGCCACCGGCGAGATAATGCCCTTGGTCGCGACCGATTCCGGGCTGATCGCGTTGTCGAAGGCCAGCGGCCCGTCGACCAGCGCGCCGGTGATCTGCCCGCGCGCGGCCATCACCGTCAGCGCGGCGGCGTCCAGGGTGGCGGGCATGGTCGAGTTTACCGTTTCCACCGCCGCCAGCACCGCGACCTTCGGCTGTTCCGCCCCGAGAAGCCGCATCAGATCCACCGCGTTCTGGCAGATGTCGCGCTTGTGGTCGAGCGTCGGCTGGATGTTGATCGCGGCATCGGTGATGATCAGCGGCTTGTCATAGGCGGGCACATCCATGCCGTAGATGTGACTGATGCGGCGTTCGGTCCGCAGCCCCCGGTTTTCGACACGACCGCCGCCAACAGTTCATCGGTATGAAGGCTGCCCTTGATCAGGACCGAGATCTGACCGCGTGCCGCCATTTCGACCGCGCGGGCGGCGGCGGCGTGGCTGTGTTCGGTATTCTCGATCACCATGCCGTCAAGCGAAACGCCCGCCTCCTCGGCGGCGGCGTGGATCCTGGCCTCGGGGCCGATCAGCAGCGGCTCCATCAGGCCCGCGTCGCGGACCTCGATCGCGCCGAGGATCGCGGCTTTCGAGCAGGGATGCACGATGCCGGCCGCAACCGGTGGCAGCGCCCGTGCCTGTTCGACAAAGCCCCTGTAGCGGCCGGGGTGATGGATGACGGCCTTGGGCAAGGGGCCGGATTCCCGGTGACGGCGGTGGTGGGCGCAATGACGAGGGCATCGCCCTCCAGCACCATTTCGCCGCGCTGGTTGGTGCAGGTCGCCGCCAGGCGCACCTGCTTCTTGTCGGCAATCAGTTCAACCACCTCGACCGTGGCGGTGATGGTATCGCCGGGCGCGACGGGCTTGCGGAAGCGGATTTCCTGACCCAGATAGATCGTGCCCGGCCCCGGCAGGCGCGTGCCAAGCACGGCCGAAACCAGCCCGGCCGTCCACATGCCGTGCGCAACGACATGGCCGAAGGGCCCGTCGGCTGCAAAAGCCGCATCGAGATGCGCGGGGTTGTTGTCACCCGAGAGCGCCGCAAACAGCATGATGTCGTCGTGTTGAACGGTGCGCGTCAGATCGGCGCGATCGCCGATCTGCAGCTGAGCGAAAACGCGGTTGACCAATGTTCCAGTCATTTCGGCATCACTTCTGATGAACATAGGTGCCGGGGGCGTCTGCAAGCGCCGTTCCGGTCGCGGGCGGCGCCACGGGTTTGGACGAATGCACGGCAAGCCATTCCTGCCAAGGCAGCCACCATGACCCGCCAACCGGTTCGTTGGTTTCCATCCAGGTCCGCTCGGACAGAAGCGGCGCGCCACGCCTCCGCGTTGCCAGGCGATATTGGCGGCGCGGATGGTCCGGCGGGGTGACGATGCCGGCATTATGGCCGCCCGAGGTCAGTGCAAAGGTCACGTCGCAATCACTGAACTGGTGGATCTTGTAGACGGATTCCCGAGGGGCGCCACGTGATCGCGTTCGGTCGCCACCGCAAAGATCGGCACGCGGATGTTTTGCAGCAATATCGTCTTGCCCTCGACCGTAAAGCGCCCCGAGGAGAGCTCGTTTTCCTGATAGAGCCTGCGCAGATATTCGCTGTGCATCCGCCAGGGCATGCGCGTGCTGTCGGCATTCCATGCCATCAGGTCGAACATCGGGGCGCGTTCGCCCATCATGTATTCGCGCACGATCCGCGACCCGATCAGGTCGTTCGAGCGCAGAAGCTGAAACGCCCCCGCCATCTGATCCGCCGACAGATAGCCGCGGTTCCACATCATGCTGTCCAGAAAATGCAGCTGGCTGGGATCGATGAAGAGCCCAAGCTCCCCGGGTTCGGTGAAGTCCACCTGCGCGGTCAGCAGCGTCAGGCTGGCCAGGCGGTCATCGCCTTGCCCCGCCATGGCCGCCGCTGCGATCGAGAGCAGTGTGCCCCCGAGGCAATAGCCGACGCCCTGCACCTTCTGGTCCGGTTGGATCGCGTTGATCTCATCCAGTGCCGCCATGACGCCAAGGCTGCGATAGTCATCCATCCCGAGATCACGGTCCGAGGCATCCGGGTTGCGCCACGAGATCACATAAACGGTATGGCCCTGCCCGATCAGCCATTTGATCAGCGAGTTTTCCGGGCTGAGGTCGAGAATGTAGTATTTCATGATCCACGCCGGGACGATCAGCACCGGCTCGGGGTGGACCTTGTCTGTCGTGGGCGCATACTGGATCAGTTCGATCAGGTGGTTGCGATAGACCACCTTGCCGGGGGTCACGGCCACGGTCTGGCCGGGCACGAAGTCCTCGGTGCCGACCGGCGGCCGATTCGTGGCCATGCGCGCCTGATCCTCGGCCAGGTTCTTCCAGCCGTCGACGAAATTCATGCCCCCTGTCGCCATGGTGCGGGCGGTCACCTCGGGGTTGGTGGAGGGGTTGTTCGAGGGCGAAAGGATGTCCAGCAACTGCTTTGACACGAACGAGACGACATCTTCGCTTTGCGGGGTCACGCCGGGCACGTCATGCGTGACGCTATGCAGCCATTGCTGCTGCAGCAGGAATGCCTGCGCCAGTTGATTGAAGGGCGGCTTGGACCAGGACTCATGCGCAAACCGGCGGTCGCCGGGCAGCGGCTCGATCACGGGCGGCGTTTCCGGATCCATCGCGGACGACCACAGCCAGGCCGACAGGCGCTGCCATTTGCGCGCGGCCTTGACGCCAAGCTCCATCTGCTTGCCGGGCGCAGAAGCCAGGTGATAGGCCCAGTCGAAATAGGCAGTGGCAAGCGCACCGGGCGAAATTCCGGCGGTCAGCTTGCTCATATTCGCGGCGCGCATCCGGTCAAAGGACTGAAAGGATTCGATCCCCAACGGCTCTCCGTCGGCTGCCGCAATCGGGGTCACGGGCGGCGTGACCTGCCTTGCCGCTGGTCCTGATATCTCGATATTCTGGGCTTTCTGGGCCATGGGTTTTCCTTTCAGGGAAATTTCGGTTTCTCGGCCCGCACATGTCAGCATGCGTTGATACCTGCACGTAAGCAGCCGTTCGCTGTTTTCAATCGGGCCGGCCGCGGCCCTTTAGCGCAGGAAGGCACGAAAACGCCGCAGCGCCAGCATGAACAGCACCGTCCCGATTATCGCCAGCGCCAGAAACTGTGGCCAGACCGTTCCGATTCCGGCACCGCGAAACAGGATGCTTTGTGAGAGCATGACGAAATGCGTGTTCGGCGCCGCCAGCATGATGGCCTGGATGATCTCGGGCATGGATTCGCGCGGCGTCAGCGCACCCGACAGCACCTGCAGCGGCAGCATGACCAGCATCATCAGCAGGGCAAATTGCGGCATGGTGCCAGCAACGGTCGCCATATAGACGCCCATCGCCGTCATCGCGAACAGCATCAGAACCGCACCGGCGAGAAACAGCAGGAGCGAGCCCTGAATCGGCACCGCCATCACCCCCTGCACCACCACCGTCAGCGAGAATGCGGATGCCAGCAGCACGACGCCGCCCATCGACCAGATCTTGGACAGCATGATTTCTCCCGCCGTCACCGGCATGACCAGCAGATGCTCGACCGTGCCGTGTTCCTTTTCGCGGATCAGCGCCGCCCCGGTCAGCACCAGCGACAGCATGGTGATCGACTGCATGACACTGGTGATCGCGCCGAACCAGACCGGGTCGAGCGACGGGTTGTAGCGCGCGCGCAGCGCCAGCCCCACCGGCAGCGCCATTTCCGCCCTGTGCCCCGCGACATATTCCGACACCTCGGCGCTCACGATCTGCTGGATATAGCCGCTGCCGGTAAAGGCCTGGCTCATCCTTGTCGCATCGACATTCAGCTGGATCGCGGGGGCCTTGCCCGCCAGCACGTCGCGCGCGAAATCGGGCGGGATGTTCAGCGCGAATGTGTCCTCGCCCGCGTCCATGCGTACATCCATCTCGGCCGTGGTAATCATCTTCGGCGGCAGGAAATAGGGCGGATAGAAGGCGGATACGATGCGCGAGGACAGGTGCGACTGGTCCTCGTCCACGATCGAGATCGTGGCATTGGCCAGCGCCTCGGGCGCGGCATTCGAGGAAGTCCAGATCGAGAGGCTGAACGAATAGGCGATCAGCACCAGCATGATCGGGTCACGCAGGAGGCCGCGCAACTCCTTGATGCCGAGATTCCAGACGTTCTTGAAATTCATGGCGCTATCTCGCCTGCTTCTTCAGAAAGAGCATGGCCGCAGCAAGGATCACCGGCACCGCGAGTCCCATGGCCAGCATCGGCTGGATCATCTCGGCCAGACCGAAGGCCTTGGAAAATGCGCCGCGTGCGGCGGTGACGAACCAGGTCGTCGGGTAAATCGTCCCGATGACCTGACCAAAGCCGGCAAGCGAGGATACCGGGTCGATCAGCCCGGAATAGGAGATCGCCGGAATCAGGGTCAGAAGTGCCGTGGCAAACAGCGCCGCTACCGGCTGGCGATGAAGACCGAGACCAGAAAGCCAAGCGCGGTCGTCGCGGTGACATAGACCAGCGCGGCAAGGCTGAAGGCCGCCAGACTGCCGCTGAAGGGCACGCCGAACAGAAACCGCGCCATGCCCAGCATCAGAAAGAAGTTCAGCATCCCGATGACGATATAGGGCAGCTGCTTGCCGATCAGGAATTCGAACCGCGTCACCGGGGTGACATAGAAATTGATGATCGAGCCCAGCTCCCTTTCCCGCGCGACCGAAAGCGTGGTCAGCATCGCCGGGATGATCAGCAGCAGGATCGGGATCACCGCCGGCACGATCGCGATGATCGAGAGCACATCAGGGTTATAGCGATAGCGCGTCACCAGCTTGAAATCGCCGGCAAGGGCGGCAGCGCCGAAGGCTTCGCGGATGTGGCGCTGGATCCAGTCGGCATGCATGCCCTGCACATAGCCCTGAATTGTGGTGGCGCGCTGAGGGGCGGCGCCGTCATACCAGGCACCGACCTCGATACTGCGGCCGCGCGCGATGTCGGAGGCAAAACCGGGCGGGATCTCGATGGCGAGGCTGATCCTGCCCGCCCGCATCCGCGCGTCCAGATCGTCGTAATCGGTCAGCGGCGGCTTTTCGATGAAATAGCGTGATCCGGCGATATTCTCGATGTAATCGCGGCTGGTGGTGGTCTGGTCGCGGTCAAGCGCGGCGAAGGACAGATCCTCGACATCCATGTTGATGCCAAAACCGATCACGATCATCAGAAGCAGGCTGCCGATCAGCGCCATGGCAAGGCGGATGGGGTCGCGCCTGAGTTGCAGCGCCTCCAGCTGCGAATAGCTCAGCAAGCGGCGCAGGCTGAAGCGCGAGGGCGTTTCGGGCGCGGCCTCTACCCCGGTCTCGGGCACAGCGGGCGCGGGCGGCGGCGGCGCGGGCGAGGGTTCGCTTTCGCCGATGGCCTCTTCCAGATACTCGATGAATGCCGCTTCCAGCGTATCATGCCCCTTGGATGCGGCGATCTCCTTCGCCGTCCCCGTGACCATCACATGGCCCGCATGCATCAGGCTGATGCGGTCGCACCATTCGGCCTCGTTCATGAAATGGGTCGAGACGAAGATCGTCACCCCGTCATTGCGCGACAGTTCTGCCAGAATGCGCCAGAATCCGTTGCGCGCCACCGGGTCAACGCCCGAGGTCGGCTCGTCCAGGATCAGGATTTCGGGGCCGTGGATCATCGCCACCGCCAGCGACAGGCGCTGGCGAATGCCGAGCGGCAGCGCATTGGGCATGCTGTGGGTGACGTCGCCCAGGCTGAAACGGTCGATCATCGCCTGCACGCGGGCGGGGATCGCGGACTCCTCCATCGAAAACAGCCGCGCATGCAGTTCCAGGTTCTGCAAAACCGTCAGTTCGGAATAAAGCGAGAACGCCTGAGACATGAAGCCCACGCGCCGACGCACGGCAAGGTTACGCGCGTCAACTTCATGGCCGAACAGCTTGGCATGGCCTTCGCTGGGTTCCAGCAGGCCGGTCAGCATCTTCATGGTCACGGTCTTGCCGCACCCGTTCGAGCCGAGAAACCCGAAAATCTCGCCGCGCCGGATGCGGAAGGAGACGTTGTCAACGGCGGTGAAGTCGCCGAAACGTCTGGTCAGGCCCTCCGCCTCGATGGCGATCTCGTCATTGCCGCCTTGGTATGGCGGGGATCACAAGGGTCGCGTCATCGCCGCGGTCTTCCTCGGGTAGCAGCGCGATGAAGGCCTCGTCCAGCGTCTTTGCACCGGTCTGCGCGAGCAGGGCATCGGGTGAATCCGCTGCCAGAACCCGGCCCGCGTTCATCGCCACCAGCCAGTCGAAATCCGCGGCCTCCTCCATATAGGCGGTGGCGGTGATCACGCTCATCTGCGGGCGGTCGCGGCTGATGCGGGCGATCAGGTCCCAGAACTGGCGCCGCGCCAGCGGATCGACGCCGGTTGTCGGCTCATCAAGGATCAGGAAATCGGGGTCGTGGATCAGCGCACAGCACAGCCCCAGCTTCTGCTTCATGCCGCCTGACAGCTTGGCCGCCGGACGGTCACGAAACGGCAGCATGCCGGTTGCGCCCAGAAGGTCGTCGCTGCGCCGGGCACGCTCGGCCTTGCCATGGCCGAACAGGCTGCCGAAGAAATCCAGATTCTCCTGCACCGACAGCGTGGGGTAGAGGTTCTTGCCCAGGCCTTGCGGCATGTAAGCGATGCGCGGGCCGGCATGACGGCGGTGGCCGACGTCGCGCATGTCGCCGCCAAGGACATGCACCTCGCCCTGCTGGATCACCCGCGCCCCGGCCAGAAGCGACAGGAGGCTCGATTTGCCGACCCCGTCCGGGCCGATCAGCCCGACCATGCGACCAGCGGGAATATCCAGTGTCACATCATCGAGCGCCGTGACATGGCCATAGCGCAGAGAGAGGTCGCGGACACCGGCAACCGGCGCGCGATCCCCGGTCATTTCACGACATCGGTCAGAAAGCTCGGCCATTCGGCATTCGCATCCAGCCGGATATAGGCCATGCCGGGCAGGCCGGTCTTGACGTGGTCGATATGGCGGATCAGCAGTTCCGGCTCGATCCGGGCACGGACGCGGAACATGAGCTTTTCGCGCTCATCAGCGGTCTCGACGGTCTTGGGGGTGAATTGCGCCACATCGGCGACATAGGACACCGTGGCCGGGATCACCAGCTCCTGCGCCGCGTCCATCACCGGGCGCACATCCGAGCCGACTTGCACCCGCCCCGCCTGCGAGGTCGGCAGGAACACCGTCATGTAGACGTCGCCCAGATCGACAAGGCTGAGGATGCGCCCGCCCGAGCCCACGATCTCGCCCTCCTGCGCGATCAGATACTGGATCCGGCCGTCGCGGGGCGCCGTCAGGGTGGCGTCGTCAATGGTGGCGGTGATCGCGTCGATCGACGCTTTCGCGGCCTCGATCGACGCTTCGGCATCGACCACCGGGCCCTGGCGCTGCTGATTCCGGCCTGTGCGGCGGCACGCGAGGCCTCGGCCGAGGCCACCCCCGCCTTGGCCTGACGGTCGCGGGCCAGGTCATCATCCAGCACCTGCTGCGAGATGGTGTTCGAATCGACCAGCCGGGCCGAGCGCGCGTAACGTTGCGCCGCGGCGTCCGCCACGGCCTGAGCCCGGTCGACGGCAGCGGCGGCGGCGCGTTCCTGCGCCTCGGCCTGCACGACCAGGGCGCCGGCGGTCTGGACCCCGATTTCGGCGCGCCGCAGCTGCGCCTCGGCCTGACGCCGCTGGGCATTGAGCTGGACGACATCCATCTGCACCAGCACATCGCCCTGCTTGACGAAATCACCCTCGGCTGCGGTGATCTCGGCGATGCGGCCACCGGTCAGCGCGGCAATGTCGATCTCGGTCGCCTCGATCCGGCCGTTGGCTGCGGCGAAGCCGTCCGGCAGGTCGGGCGCCTGTAACCGCGTCCAGCCGAAATATCCGGCAAGGCCCGCGACCCGAGGATGATTAGAGGGGCAAATTTTCTGATATTCGATTTCGGCATTCCCAATTCCCCGGTCAAAGTCGTGCGCCCCGATGATCGGGGCCGGTGCGATGCGAATGCGCGTGGTCGTTCGTCAGGCGATCGGATGGAATTTCCGGTCCCGATATGTCAGCATCCGATGACAAGATGGGCGCCGCGGGCGATGTGGTACAAGAGATGCGACAGGACGCCGCGATGTAGCATCCCTTGGCTGCAGCGACAAGTGCCAGACTGATCTGTCCCCGTGCAGCATCTTTGCCGGCAGTGCTTTCAGCTCGGCATCCGGCATGGCCGGCAACGCCGGGTGCCGCAGCGCCACTCGCATTGTCACGAACCCGTTTCACCAAGGACAGTGACGCTGCCCCCTGTGCCGCGCAGGGGCCGCGCCACCCGGCGAGAGCGGGAACCGGACGTGGAGCATCACCGCCGGGCGGATGATCTCCCGGCTGTTCATGAAGTACCTGAAGGGCGCGCGTATCGTCATGCGGGCAGGGTAGGGGGTGGTCAGCCGGGCTCAGGATGGGTTCTTCTGACAGGGTCGGCCGGACTCCCCCCGTCTCAGGGCTCGGTCGCGACCTTTGTCGCACGCGCCTCCAGAACTCCTGTGAGCCAGTCGGGGTCCATTTCGGGCACCGAGGACAGCAGCAGTTCGGTATAGGGATGATGCGGTGGCTGGAACATCTCGTCTTTCGGGCCCTGCTCGACCACGCGGCCGTTCTGCATCACCACCACTTCGTCGGCGATCGCGCGCACGGTGGCGAGGTCGTGGGTGATGAACATGTAGCCCAGCGAAAACTCCGATTGCAGCCGGTCGAGGAGTTTCAGGATGCCTTCCGCCACCAGTTGATCCAGCGCCGAGGTGACCTCGTCGCAGATGATGAACTTCGGCTCCGCGGCAAGGGCGCGGGCGATGCCGATCCTCTGCTTCTGGCCGCCCGAGAGCTCCGAGGGCAGGCGGTCGATATAGGTGTCGGGGTCCAGTTCGATCAGGTTCAGAAGGTCGCGGATGCGCTCGGTCAGCGCCTTGCCGCGAAGACCCAGATACATCTGCGCGGGGCGGCCGATCAGTTCGCGCAACCGCAACTTCGGATTGAGCGCGGTATCGGCCATCTGATAGATCATCTGCACCTGGCGCAGCTGATCCCGGCT
Source organism: Roseovarius sp. (assembly GCA_027493545.1). GTDB lineage: Bacteria > Pseudomonadota > Alphaproteobacteria > Rhodobacterales > Rhodobacteraceae > Roseovarius. The sequence goes on from JAOSKR010000003.1 coordinate 171,521, forward strand.
GCGGCTCCGATAGGCTTTGGGCAGCGGTGCTCCGTCGAGCAGGATCCGGCCCTGGCGCGGCGGCAACAGCCCGGTGATCACGCGGGCCGCGGTGGATTTGCCGCTGCCGCTCTCGCCGACGACCGCGACGGTCCTGCCGCGGTGGATGTCGAAGCTGACGTCCTTGAGGATTTCGATGCTGCCATACCCGGCCGTCACGCCCCGCACCGAGACCATCGGCACCGTGTCATCGGGTATCGGCGATCGTTCGGGCCGGGCGTGGGTTCTCACCGCCCAGAGCGATTTCGTGTAGGCCTCGCGCGGGTTGGCCAGCATGGTGCGGGTCTCGGCTTCCTCGACCTCGCAGCCCTTGAGCAGCACCTTGATCCGGTCGGCCATCTGCGCCACGATCGCCAGATCGTGCGAGATGTACATGGCGGCGGTGTCGAACTGCGCGACGATGTCGCGGATCGCCGCCAGCACCTCGATCTGGGTGGTCACGTCGAGCGCGGTGGTGGGCTCGTCGAAGATGATGAGGTCCGGCCGGCACGACATCGCCATCGCCGTCATCGCCCGCTGCAGCTGCCCGCCCGAGACCTGGTGCGGATAGCGGAAACCGATCTCCTCGGGGTTCGGCAGGCGCATCCGGCGATAGAGTTCGATCGCGTCGCGCTCGGCCTCGGCCCGGCCCATGACGCCGTGCTTGACCGGTGCCTCGGCATACTGGTCGATGAGCCTGTGCGCCGGGTTGAAACTGGCCGCGGCCGACTGGGCGACATAGGCGATGCGTTTGCCGCGCAGGCGGCGGCGCTTGTCTTTGATGCCTTGATCAGGTCGATGCCGTCAAAGTCGATGCTTCCGCCGGTGATCCGGCAGCCGCCGCGGACAAAACCCATCGCGGCAAGCCCCAGAGTGGATTTGCCGGCGCCACTCTCACCGATCAGCCCCAGCACCTCGCCCCTGTTCAGCGTGATGTTGACGCCCTTGATGATCGGCGTCCAGGTCTCGTCCGAGCGGCCCTCGATATGGATGTCGCGGATTGTCAGGAGGGCGGGCCTGGCGGCGGCTGCGTCGGTCATCCGCTCACTCCTTCAGTCCGCTGGCGCGGTCGAGCATCCAGTCCACCACGAAGTTCACCGCGACCGTCAAAAGGGCGATCGCACCCGCGGGCAGAAGCGGAGTGACGTTGCCAAAGGTGATGAGCGCGGCATTGTCGCGCACCATCGACCCCCAGTCGGCGGTGGGCGGCTGGATGCCTACGCCAAGGAAGCTGAGCGCCGCGATCGTGAGAAACACGAAGCAGAATCTGAGCCCGAATTCGGCCACCAGAGGTGCCATCGCATTGGGCAGGATCTCCCGCATGATCAGCCGCCACAGCCCCTCGCCCCTGAGCTTCGCGGCCTCGATGTAGTCCATCACCACGATATTCATCGCCACCGACCGCGCCAGCCGGAACACGCGCGTCGAGTCGATCACCGCGATCACGAGGACCAGCGTCACGATCGAGGTGCCGAAGATCGCCAGAAGCAGAAGCGAGAAGATCAGGGACGGGATCGACATCAGGACATCGACGATCCGGCTCAGCACCTGGTCGAGCCAGCTGCCGACGGTCGCCGCCAGAAGCCCCGGGATCGCCCCGAGGACGAAGGCGAGCGCGGTCGTGGCAAAGGCGATGCCGACCGTGTTGCGCGCGCCGTAGACGAGGCGCGAGAACATGTCGCGCCCCAGATTGTCGGTGCCCAGAAGATGCGTCGCGTCCCAGGGCAGGAACTGAGCGCCCACGATCTCGCGCTCGGCAAAGGGGGCGATCAGCGGCGCGAAGACAGCCACGAAAACGTAGATCAGGATGACCAGCATTCCGAATCCGGCCGAAACCGGCGCGGTCCTGAGAAGCTTCTCGGCCCGTCCCCGGCTGAGGATGCGCGCGACGGAAAGAAAGAGCCGCCCTGCCGCCACGGCGGCGACGACCGCGACCGCGACCCACAAGAGGTTGATCAGAACGTTCATCGGACCGCGCTCCTCAGGTACGGTGGATCAGCCGCGGGTTCGACAGGGTCGAAAGCACATCCGCCATCAGGTTGAGCAGCACATAGGCGGCGGCGAAGAGCAGCGCGACGGCCTGCACGACCGGAATGTCGCGTTTGGACACGCTGTCAACCATCAGCTGACCGAGGCCCGGGTAGACAAAGACCACCTCGACCACCACGACGCCGGTGATCAGATAGGCGAGGTTCAGCGCGACGACCGTGACGATCGGCGCGAACGCGTTCGGCAGCGCGTGATGCAGGATCACCCGCATCGGCTTCATGCCCTTGAGCTGCGCCATCTCGATATAGGGTGAGGCGAGAAGGTTGATGATCGCCGCCCGGGTCATCCGCATCATGTGCGCGGTCACGACGAGTGTCAGCGTCAGGGCCGGCAGGAAGGTTCGGTAGGCCATCTCGCCCCAGCTGGTTTCGGGGTCCACCCGCGCCATCGACGGAAAGAGCCCCGACTGCGCCAGCACGAAGATCAGGATGTAGGCGACGAAGAATTCCGGGAAGGAGATGGAGGTCAGCGCCATTGCGTTCGCCCCCGGTCGAACCAGGTGTTGCGAAAGAGCGCTGCCAGCACCCCGAGGATCAGCGACAGCGGCACCGATATCGCCGCCGCATAGAGCGCGAGAAAGAGCGTGTTGCCGAGCCGCGTCGCGATCAGATCCGCAATAGGCCGCTTGTTGGCGAGCGAGGTGCCGAAATCGCCCTGCACCGCACCCATGAGCCAGTTGACGTAGCGCGTGTGCGCGGGCAGATCGAGCCCGAGTTCCCTCTGGAATGCCGCCACCGTTTCCTCGGTCGCCGACTGGCCGAGAATCGCCCGGGCCAGATCACCCGGCAGCATCTCCGTCGCCAGAAAAATGAGGATTGAAATCGCGAACAGCGTCAGGAGGCCAAGCCCCGGGCGCTTGGCGATCATGATCCAGATCGTGGGCATTCCTCAACCTCGGTTCTTTCGTTGAAGGCTGTGTGCGTCTGAAACAGCGCTAGGAATCCATCAAACATCAGTTGTCGCTATACCGCAAATATTCTTTCATATTAATCAGCTGTGTGTGCCCATAACGCCGGCGAGCGGATCAGACGGATCAAGGACGCATCCGTCAGGCAATCACTGCACCCATCGCGTTCCTGGCACGCTTCGCCGCACCCGGCGCCGGCGTTCAGGGCCACGAGGGCGCGCGCGGCTTTCCGCGACAAATTCCGGGGCCTCATCGCGGTATCCTCTGGTTGCGCCCGGCATGTGGAGCGACATGGCCTCCGAGCCAGCGGCATGGCCTGCCCCGAACCGCGCAAGAGCCGGGTCTATGCCCGGATGCGACTGCCGCCGGGGTCGTAGGCGCAGCGGTCGATGGCCGTCGCCCGACTGCGCCGGCCGAAGGCCTCGATCTCCACCTCTCGCAGCGCCATATCGTCGCCCGCGAGATAGGCGAAGACGATCGGCGCGCCGATGGTATGGCCGAAGTCGCCGCTCGTCGTCATGCCGACGACGCGGCCGTCCGCGATCACGGCCTCCGATCCGTAGACTGGCAGGGGATCGTCGAGGCGGAACTGCATCAGCTTGCGGGTTGGGCCTGATTCGCGCTGCGTGAGAAGCGCGTCGCGGCCAAGGAAGTCGCCCTTCTTCCACGCCACGGCAAAGCCCAGCCCGGACTCGAGCGGGCTGTCGTCCGGGGTAATGTCGGCGCCCCAGTAGAGATAACCCTTTTCCATCCTGAGGCTCGAAATCGCCTTGTAGCCGGCATTGACGATGCCGAGCGCCTCACCCACCTGCCAGAGTCGTTCGTAGACATGGGCCGCATATTCGGGCGCGACATAGATCTCCCATCCAAGCTCGCCCACATAGGTGAGACGCGCGGCCATCGCCGGCGCCCAGCCGATATGCAGGTCGCGGCAGGTCATGTAAGGAAAGGCGTTGTTGTCGACATCGCCCTCGGCCGCCCCCGCCAGCACCTCGCGGGCGCGCGGTCCGCAGATGTTGATGACCGCAAGCGCAGAGGTCACGTCGCCAAGCGTCACCGATCCGTCCTGCGGCATCAGACGCGCAATCCGCTCGCCGTCACGGGTGCCGAAGGCCGATCCGGTGACGACCAGGAACCGTTCTTCCTCGCGCCGCATGATGGTGAGGTCGGCCTCTATCCCGCCTCTCTCGTTCAGAAGCTGGGTGTAGACGACCGATCCCGGCGCGCGGTCCACGTTGCCGGCGGCGAGCCAGTTCAGGTAGCGCGCCGCGCCCGGCCCGGTCACCTCGAACTTGGAAAACGAGGACTGGTCGATCAGCGCCACGTTCTCGCGGATCGCCCGGCATTCGCGGCCGACCACCCCGGCCAAGGGCGCGCGCTCGAAGGTCTCGACCTCCGGCCGCGCCTCGCCGGGGCGGAGAAAGAAGTTCGCCCGCTCCCAGCCGAATTTCGTGCCCATCACCGCGCCGCGAGAGACGAGCATGTCGTACAACGTCGAACGCCGCAGCGGCCGGCAGGCGCTGCGCTCCTCTTCCGGCCGGGCGATGGCGTAGTATTTCGAATAGGCCTCGATCGCGCTCTGGCACAGATAGCCAAGCCCGGTATGCGGTCGGCCAAAGCGGCGCAGGTCGAACGCCCAGAGGTCCATTCCGGGATCGCCGTCGAGAATCCAGTGGCTCATCGCGCGCCCCGCCCCACCCGAGGCCGCTATGCCCGACGTGAAGCCGCAGGCGACAAAGAAGTTGTCGAACGGGCTGGCAAGCCCCATCACCGGCTCGCCATCGGCCGAGATCGGGATCGGGCCGTTGACGACGCTGCGGATGCCCAGCTCGTTCAGGATCGGAATCCGCGCCGCCGCCCCCTCGACCACCTCAGCGATGCGGTCGAGTTCGCCCCCGAACAGCTCCTGCCCAAAGGCCATCGGCAGCTTGCCCCGCTCGAAGACGGCGCGGGTCTCCTTCTCCCAGCCGCCGATCGCCATCGCACCGGGCTCCGGCTTGACGTAGAAATTCGCGTCCGGGTCGCGCAGCGTCGGCAGGTCGCCGGGCACACGCGGCGACTTCTCGGTGACGAGATACTGATGCTCGACCACCGTCACGGGGGAGCTGGATCCCCGCCATCTCGCCCAGCTGCCTTGCCCAGAGACCCGCGGCGTTCACAACCACCTCGCAGCCGACCGGGCCCTGGGCCGTCTCCACCGCCACGATGCGACGGCCGGCGGTCTTCAACCCGGTGACGGCGAGATCCTCGATGATCCGCACACCGCCCGCCCGGGCACCTTTCGCATAGGCCTGGGTCAGCGAATAGGGATCGACATAGCCATCGCTGGCGATCCAGGTCGCGCCGCGCAGACCTTTGGTCTCCGCCAGCGGAAAGAGCCGGCGCACCTCGTCGGGGCCGATCAGCTCCATCCCGAATCCGTAACTCCTGGCTGCGGTCGCGGCACGCTTCAACTCCTCCCAGCGCGCGTCCGAGGCAGCCAGCCTGAGGCTGCCGACGTTGCGCCAGCCGACATCCTGGCCCGTTTCCGCCCCGATCCGTGCGCAGAGATCGGCGCTGTACTGCATCAGGCGGGTCAGGTTCACCTTGCTGCGCAACTGGCCCATCAGCCCGGCCGCGTGCCAGGTCGCGCCCGAGGTGAGCTTGCCCTTGTCGAGCAGGAGTACATCGCGTTCTCCCGCAAGGGCGAGGTGATAGGCGATGGATGTGCCGATGGCGCCGCCGCCAACGATGACGATGCGGGCGTGGCTTGGTGGTGTCCTGGTCAAGGTCGGGTTCCCTCAGGCGGTCGGGACTGCGCGACGGCGGGCGGTGACCCGCCGTTCGCGCCGGCGTCCGCCATCCATGACACGTGGGGTCCATCCCTCATAGGGGCCGGAGTCGCCCGCCACGATGTTCGGAAAAGCGGCGCGGATACGGGCGTCCGTCTCGGAGTCGAGCCGGGCACGATTGGGCGTGGCGAGGATCGCCATCGCCTTGTCGAGGGCGCGGTCGTGGATCGGATGCGATCCCTTCTCCACCCAGGTCTCGCGCAACTGCCGGTCGGCAAGATCGGGCATGAAGGTCGCGCTCATCATGTCGCGCAGCGTCATCGGCGCGTCGGCGAACATACCCGCGGGCCCGATCCGCTTGATGTCCTCCAGTGCGATGGCGTCTTCGGAGAACTCGACCCCCCGCGCACCTGCTTGATCATCCGTGCGATCTCGTCGTCAATCGCCACCTGACCGAAATCGAAGGACATGAGCGCATCGAGAAGCCCGCCCATGACGATGAAATCGACGCCCGACAATGCACCAAGCATCGGCGACATGCCCTTTTCGAAACCCGCCCGGGCATCGCAGACCTTGGAATTGGTCAGGCCGAGATAGCCGCCCGCCGGCACGTTGTAGAAGCGCGCCATCTGGCAGACGAGCGCGTTCATCATGCCGACCTCGATCGCGCCCGGCGCATAGGCGCCGTCGCGCAGGTCGGCGAAGACCGGCAGGAAGTTGTAGATCTGCTCGGTCCCCGGACGCGACATCTGCGCCGGGCAGGCGGCGGCGAGCCATTCGGCGTTGATCAACGCCAGCATGCCGGGCAGCGACAGCGGCGTGTTGATCCCGCCCATCGGCGCCACCGTGCCATAGGCGGTCACGCCGTTCTCGGCAAAGAACATCAGGTTCTCGGTGCTGTCGAAATCCATCGTCAGCGGGGTCACGATCGAACAATAGCCGAAATTGATGAACGGCCGTTCCCAGAACGCCTCCGGTGAACCGGCGATCAGTTCGCCGAGCCGCAGCACCTTCGCCGCCTCCTCGGGGTTGAGAACCGAGGTGCGCACCGGCTTCAGACAGTTCTTCAGCGCCGGATAGAAGCGCGAAAGGTTGAAATGCCCCTCGGGTGCATCATCGGCGAGGACCGAGATCGAGAACACGTCGAAGCCGTCGAGTTCGTTCACCACATGGCCGATCCGCGCGATGTCGTGCGAGGTCGCGCGCCGGGTGACGCCGGTGACGGGATCGACGATATCGGGGGCCGAGCTTGCCGTCGCGATCACCGGCAGCTTGCGCGGGAAGGTCACGTCGCGGGCCGGGTCGCGCCCCTCAGCGTGATCGTCGGCGGCACCATGGCGCGATACTTCTCGACGATGTCGGCGGGCAGCCGCACCCGCTCGTTCGCCTCGTCGACCCGCGCGCCGTGCTCGGCGAAGCGCCGCCGCGCCTTCTGGCTCCGCACCAAAAGCCCGACTTCCTCGAGAATCTCCAGCGAGGCTTCGTGGACGCGGCGTATTTCTGATGGCTCGAGATAGCTGAAGAACTGCATGATGACCCCATCGGCATTCGCCGCAACCCTAGCATCCGGCCGGGCTTGCCAACAAACAGCATCTGCTGCTATCTCGCATAAGCAGAGCCTATGCGAAACCCATGTCCAGCAAGCGTCAACTCAACACCATCCGCACCTTCGACGCTGTCGCGCGTCGAATGAGCTTCTCGCTCGCCGCCGAGGAGCTGGCGATCTCGCAGGCCGCGGTCAGCCAGCAGATCCGGCTTCTCGAGGCCGACCTCGGCTCCGAGCTCTTCGTGCGCCACAACCGGGCGATTTCGCTCACCGTGGCGGGGCGTGCCTATTTCGACGTGGTGCGCGAGATCCTCGACCGGCTCGATTCGGTCACCGAACAGCTTTTCCCCAGGAAATCGGCGCGCACCCTGACGGTGCGCTGCACTCCGAGCGTCGCAACGCTCTGGTTGTCGCCGAAGCTGCGCCGCATCGGCCGGCCGCTGCCCGAAATCGACATTCGGATCATCACGCTCGACAACATGGCTGGCACTCATCACCGGAGCTGGGACCTGGATATCTTCCGGGGCAACTTTCCCGACGACGCCGACGGCGACACGGTCAAGCTTTGGGATGCCGAGATTCTGCCGGTCTGCGCGCCCGACTATCTGAAATCCGCCGGCACCATCGAACGTGCGGCTGATCTCGCCCGTTGTGACCTGATCCACACGCTTGGTTACCAGAACGACTGGCACCGCTGGTTTCGCCGCTTCGTGCCGGAGGTGACCAGAGTGCCCGCCGCGCTCTCGGTCGACGGGCTGCTGATCGCGCTCGATGCGGCCTGCAACGGCAACGGCATCATCCTCGGCCGCCGCCCGCTGATCGACGCGCATCTGGCCGATGGAAGGCTGGTGCGGGTGCTGCCGGAAGAGGTTCCGCTCATCTCGACCTATCTCATTCGGATCAACCGGAAATCGGCGGGCTGGCTGGCGGCGCGGGCCTTGCGCGCTCATCTCTGCGCGTCGGGTCCGGGAGCCGCCGACGAACCCTGACAACGGCCGATCACATCCCGGCCGCCTCGTTGAGGATGCTCCGGAACCCTTTGCCAGCCCCGCAGCCCTGTCGCGAGGCAGTTTCGGGGTCTGACGCGTCCGCGTCAGACCCCTGAGACGTCAGGCGAACCACCAGCGCTCGAGCACGCGGTAGCCGTCAAGCGTCGAATTCCCCCGACCTTGTCTGAGTGAGCGACCTTGTCGGAAAGACCCATGACGTAATTCGCGAACATCGGGATGATGACGCCGCCCTGATTGGCGCAGATGTCGTTCATCTCGTAATACATCTGCCGCCGCTTGTCCTCGTCAAGTTCGGAGCGCGCCGCCAACAGAAGCTCGTTGAACTTCTCGTTGTCCCAGTAGCTGTCGTTCCACGGCGCGCCGGCGGCATAGGCCGTGGAATACATCCAGTCCGCGGTCGGCCGTCCGCTCCAGTAGACCGCGCAGAACGGTTTCTTCATCCAGACGTTACTCCAATAGCCGTCATTCGGCTCGCGCACGATCTCGATGTCGATCCCGGCAGCCGCGGCCTTTTCCGAGAACAGGACGGCGGCATCGACAGCACCGACGAAGGCCGCATCCGCGGCCGATAGCTGCACCTTGAGGCTGTCGAGCCCGGCTTCTTTCATGTAGTGCCTGGCCTTGTCGGGATCGTAGCTGTGCTGTTCGAGATCGGGATTGAAGTAGCGCTGATTCCGGCCGATCGGATAGTCGTTTCCGACCGTTCCGTAACCCAGCAGGATCTTGTCCACCATCTCCTGCCGGTCGAGCGCGTATTTCAGCGCCTGCCGCACGTTGTTGTCCTTGAACGGATCGGCGCGGGTGTCCATCGCGAAGGTGTAGTGCTGCGATCCGGCGACCGAGAGGATGTTGATCCCGGGCGCCTTTTCGAGAAGGTGGACGGTATTCAGATCCACCGGGTCGATGACATCGACCTCACCGGTGATCAGCGCGTTCTGACGTGCCGCGGAATCGAGGATCGTATACATCTCGATCCCGTCGAACCATGCCCGGTTCGGCTTCCAGTAGTTCGGATTGCGCGTCAGTTTTGCAGACACGCCCGGCTCCCAGCTGTCGAGCACGTAGCCACCGCAGCCGTCCTTGCTCGTCGGGTCGATCTTGCCATCGGCGGACGGCATGATCGGCAGGTGATAATCGGACAGGAGGTGAGGGAAGTCGGCATTGCCGCCGCTCAGCGTGAAGACCACCGCGTTGCCATCGGCCTTGATGTCGGTGATCGGTTCGACGATCGGCTTGGCCGCCGACTTGCTGTCCTCGCCGCGGTGATGGTTGATCGAGGCCACCACATCGTCAGGGGTCAACGTCTTGCCGCTGTGAAAGGTGATGCCATCGCGGATCTTGAACGTCCATGTCGCCGCATCGGCCGAGGCCTCCCAGCTTTCGGCGACCTCGCCGATCAGCGAACCGTCGTTGCTGACTTCGGTCAGCCAGCCGCAGCGCGCGCTGTGCATGATCTGTTCGAACTGCGAGGTCCACAATGCCGGGTCATAGGAGTCGGATGTGCTGCCTGCGGCCTGGGCGAGGCGTAGGATGCCGCCGCGCTTGGGCTCTGCCGCGGCGCGGCGCACGCTTGCCGGCAGAATCAGGCCGGCGGCGCCGAGTGCCGTCGCGCCCTTGAGAAGATCGCGCCGGCTCAGCCCGCGGGCGGAGGTTTTGTCGTAACTCATGTTTTTCTCCCTGAGGTATGATGAGTTTTCCGCGATTACGACTTAGTGGCGGAGATGTGTCAAGCCTAAGCGGACTTGTGGTGCTCGATGTCGAGCCCCCTTCGTCGGCCCAGGATGCCGAGCCGGATCAGTGCATCGGACAGGTGCAGGCGATTGCCGGGATCGCAGCGGGCCCATCGCCGATCGCATCGCGACGAGGAAATGCGGTGGCTTTGCAATTCGTGCCCGGAGTCCCGTAAATGCCAAGGCTTGCCAAATATCTCTGGGAATTCGGCTCGCACTGTGATCTGCTATGGGGTTGCAACAATGTGCATGGATAGGGATGGTCTCGGGCTTTCCATACGGAATTGAACGGCATGCCACCATGGGCGCGGCGCGTGATGCGCCGGCGGGAAAAGGCTGACCATGGCGATTCTCACGTTCCTGCTGAACCTTGCGGGGTCGGTCATGCTGCTGCTCTACGCCGTGCGCATGGTGCGTACGGGGATCGAGCGCAGTTTCGGCGCGCGGTTCCAGAGATGGCTGACCGCCCGCACCAGCCTGGTCGGGTCGGGCGCGACAGGGGTGATTCTGGCGCTGTTCATGCAAAGCTCGGCCGCGGTGGCGCTGCTGGCGTCGGGTTTCGCGGCAGCGGGTTACCTCGCCTTTCCGGCCGGGCTGGCGGTGGTGCTGGGGGATCTCGGTTCGGCGCTCATCATCCAGGTGCTGTCGTTCCGGCTCGAATGGTTGATTCCGCTTCTGCTGACGGTCGGCGGCTTCCTTTTCATCAGGGCCGAGGGGCGGCGCTGGCGGCAGGCGGGCCGAATCCTCATGGGCGTCGCCTTCATCCTGATATCGCTGCAGCTTCTGCGCGAAACGATGGAGCCGATCAAGGACAGCGCCTTTTTGCCCGCAATTGCCGAATACCTGGCGCGCGACTTCGTCACTGCCTTCCTCGTCGGTGCGGTGCTGGCCTTCGTCATGCATTCCAGCGTGGCAGCCATCCTGATGTGCGTGGCCCTCGTGCATATCGACGCGATCCCGTTCGCCGCCGGGCTGTCGCTGGTGCTGGGGGCGAACATGGGCAGCGCGGGTATCCCGGTATACCTCACGCGCGCGATGAGCGCGGAGGGGCGGCGTATCCCGGTCGCCAACCTCCTGCTGCGCGGCGCGTGGGCTGTGATCGCGCTTGTCGTCATCAACGTGCCGTTCGATCCGTCGCATCTGCTGATCGTGTCGCCGGGGCAGTCGCTGATCTACGCGCACATCGCGTTCAACCTGTCGCTGCTGATCGTCGCGCTGCCGCTCTGCCGCCCGATGGAGCGCCCCCGTCCGGGCGTTGCTGCCGGACCACCTCGCGGAGATACCGCTGCGTCACGAAGAGATCAGCGTGCTCGATCACGACGTGCTCGATTCGCCGCAACAGGCCATCGCCAGCCTCAAGCGCGAACTGCTGCGCATGATGGACCTGGTCGAGCGTATGTATGAACCGATCCAGTCGCTCTACGAGACCGGCGACAAGGCTCAGATGCGCGCGATCAAGGCGCAGGACAAGGCGGTCAACGCCGCGCTGGTGGGCATCCGCCGCTACATCGCCAACGCGCCGCTCGACAAGTACACCAGGGACGAGGCCCGGATCGTGCGCAGCCTCATGGAATTTGCCATCCGGCTGGAGGCGGCGGGCGATCTGCTGTCGGGCCAGTTCCTCGGCATCGTCGCCGAGAAGCGCGACAACAACATCAGCCTGTCCCCGGACGGCTGGACGGAACTGGTGCATTTGTTCGAGGCCGTGCGGGCAAATTTCAAACTGGCCGGCAATGTCCTGATCTCAGATGATCTGGAAAGCGCGCGCCTGCTGGTGATGGAAAAGACCGAGATCAAGCAGACCGAGCGAAGCAGCCGCAAGCGCCATCTTCAGCGGCTCTCGGAAGGGCGCGCCGACAGCTTCGAGTCGAGCGACGTTCATCTCGAGACGCTGCGCGCGTTGCGCGACCTGAACGGACACATCGCCGCCGTCGCCTATCCGATCCTCTACCGCAACGGCCAGCTGCTCGAAACGAGGCTGATTCAGGACATGGAAGAACGCAAGAACAGTTAGCACACGGGCTCGGTGCCGGGGCGCTGGGCAAAACTTGGCATAATTGCCGGATCAGTTGAGCGAAGGGGCGACGTCATGCTGCCATCACAGCGCCACCAGATCATCCTGCGCGAGGTTTCCTCGCAGCGCGCGGTCACGATCCGCGAGCTTACCCGGTCACTCGGTGTCAGCCGCGAAACCGTGCGCAAGGACATCGAGCAACTGGCCGCCGAAAACCGTCTGCGTCGTGTGCGCGGCGGTGCGACCCGTATCCTCACGGCGGAGCCGCCGTCGCAGACCCGCGCCGCCACCAATCGCGAGGGCAAGGCAAGTATCGCGGCCTTTGTCGCCGAGGGGATCGAAGACGGCTCCAGCCTGTTCATCGACAACGGTTCCACGACGCTCGCCGTGGCCGAGGCGCTTGCGCGATCGAGGCGGGACCTTATCGTCTATACCAACGACTTGATAATAGCCGGTATTATCGCCCCGGCCGCGCGCGAGGTCACGGTCCTTGGCGGGCGGCTGGACGCGGACGAGAGAGCGACCTTCGGCATCGTGACGCTCGAGCACCTCAGCCATTATCGCGCCGAATATGCCCTGATCGGCGCCGGCGGTGTCAGCGCGCGCGCGCTGTTTACCGACTTCTCGCGCGAGGCCGCGGAGATGCGGTTGCGGATGATGCGGCAGGCCGAGGAGGCCCGGATCCTCGCCGATCACAGCAAGTTCGGCGAGATCGGGCAGGTCGTGCTCGGTCCGCTTCCGCTGGGAGTGCGGATGGTGAGCGACCTCGAACCGCCCGAGGACATCGCGGCGGCGCTGGCGGAAGCGTCGGTCGGGGTGGACCTGGCAGATGCGTCGTCAAAATAGCCAGAAAAGAAAATTATTGCCCAGTTATGCAATATCCGCCTAGGGTGCCCCTGAACCTGACCCCATCCCGAACGGACCCCCAACATGCCTGACAAGAGACTTCCCGACGCGGCGCAACATGTGATCATCGGGGGCGGCATTGTCGGCTGCTCGGTTGCCTATCATCTGACCAGAATGGGCTGTCGTGACGTGGTCCTGCTGGAGCAGGGGCAGCTCAGCTGCGGCACGACGTGGCATGCCGCCGGCCTCGTCGGGCAGTTGCGCAGTCATCCGGCAATGACCGATCTCATCCGCTATTCCACCGAGCTCTATGCCGGGCTGGAGGCGGAGACGGGCCTCGGCACCGGCTGGAAACGCTGCGGCTCGGTCACGGTGGCGCGCAGCGAGGACCGCATGACGATGCTGAAACGCACCGCAGCGTCGGCGCGCGCTCAGGGTGTCGAAGTGGAGGTGATCAGCCCCGCCGAGGCGCAGGAGAAATGGCCGGTCATGCAGGTCGGCGACCTCAGGGGCGCGATCTGGATGCCCGGCGACGGCAAGGCGAACCCGACCGATCTGACCCAATCCCCGGCCAGCGGCGCGCGCAGCCGCGGCGCGCGCATCATCGAAGGCGTGCAGGTGACGGACATCCTGACGGACAACGGCGCGGTGAGCGGCGTCGTCACCGATCGGGGAACGATCCGGGCCGAGGTGGTGGTGAATTGCGCCGGGCAATGGGCGCGCAAGCTGGGCCTGATGTGCGGCGTCGACGTGCCGATGCATTCGGCCGAGCATCTCTACATCGTGACCGAGAAGATGGAGGGCGTGCACCCCGACCTTCCGGTCATGCGCGATCCCGACGGCTACATCTACTTCAAGGAGGAAACCGGCGGCCTCGTCATGGGCGGGTTCGAGCCCGAGGCGAAGCCCTGGGGCATGGACGGCATCCCCGACAGGTTCTTCTTTCAGCTTCTGCCGGACAACTGGGACCAGTTCGAGATCCTGATGGACAACGCGCTGGTCCGCGTCCCGCAGCTGGCCGAGGCGGGCGTGCGCCAATTCTACAACGGCCCCGAAAGCTTTACCCCCGACAACAACTACATCCTCGGAGAGGCGCCGAACCTGCGCAATTTCTTCGTCGGGGCGGGGTTCAATTCCATGGGGATCGCCAGCGCCGGAGGCGCCGGACGTGCGCTGGCCGAATGGATCGTGGAGGGCGCGCCGACCTCCGACCTCTTCGCCGTCGACATCCGCCGTTTCGCCGGGTTCAACAACAATCCCGCGTGGCTGCACGATCGCGTCAAGGAGACGCTGGGCCTGCACTACGCCATGCCCTGGCCAAACCGTGAACTCGAAACCGCGCGCCCCTTCCGCCGCTCGCCGCTTTATGACCGGCTGGCCGCGAAACATGCGGTTTTCGGGTCCAAGATGGGCTGGGAACGGGCGAATTTCTTTGCCTCGGATGCCGCGGGCGCGCGGATCGACTACGGCTTTGGCCGCCAGAACTGGCACGATGCTGTCGGCGCCGAACACCGGGCGGTGCGCGAGGGCGTCGCGCTTTTCGACCAGACCTCCTTTGCCAAGCTCCTTGTGCAGGGCCGGGATGCCTGCGCGCAACTCAACCGGATCTGCGCCGCCGATATCGACGTCGCGCCGGGCCGCACGGTCTATACCGGCCTCCTGAATCCGCGCGGCGGGTACGAGAGCGACCTGACGGTCCTGCGGCTCGGGCGCGACAGGTTCATGCTGATCACCGGATCGGCGCAGGCGGTGCACGATTCCGACTGGATCACGCGCAACCTCGATGAGGGAATGCATGTGGTGCTGACCGATGTCACCTCGGCCTGGTCGGTGCTGGCGCTGATGGGGCCGAAATCGCGTGACGTCCTTGAATCGCTCAGCAAGACGGACTTCGGCAACGCCGCGTTCCCCTTTGGCACGCATCGCGAGATCGGCGTGGGCTATGCGACCGTCCTCGCGAACCGGATGACCTATGTCGGGGAACTGGGATGGGAACTGATCAGTGCCCAGCGAATTCACGGTTGGCGTCTACGATGACCTCATGCGCGCCGGTCGGGATCACGGTATCCGCGACGCGGGCTATTACGCGCTGGAGGGGTTGCGTCTGGAAAAGGGATTCCGCGCCTGGGGCCGTGAACTGACCCCCGAGATTACCCCGTGGCAGGCCGGCCTCGGCTTCGCCGTGGATATGGAGAAGCCCTGGCGGCTTCATCGGGCGCGAGGCGCTGCGTGACGCCAGGGCGGACCCGGATCATCTCCGCACGCGGATCGTGCAACTGGTGCTGGAGGATGGCGAGGCACAGCTTTGGGGCGGCGAGGCGGTGCTCATGGATGGCGTCGAGATCGGCGAGGTCCGCTCGGCCGCCTATGGTCACACGCTCGGCGCGTCGGTGGCGCTGTGCCGGCTGAGGGGTCGTCAGCCCCTGACCGGGGACGTGTTGCAAGCCGGGCGCTTCGAGGTCGACCTTGCCGGCACCAAACACGCCGCGCGGGTCCATTTGCGCAGCCCATACGATCCCGAGGGCCGCGCGGCCCAGAGCGGACGGGTGATCTGGCACGTAAAGGGTGCCCGACGGGCTGGACTTCATAAGCTGAACCGATGGAACGACAGCTCAGGGCGTATCGCGCCCGATGACAACCAATACCCGTCCCGGCCTCGGACCTCCTTTCGCGGTGGCGAGGCCCCGGGTCACGCCCGGGGCGGGTGGACAACCGATCAGACGCGACACACTAGATGTGATCTTTCAACAGGTTGTTCATTCGATCCAGACCGAGTTGGTTGGAGTTACCAAGCCTCGACCTTGTTCGCAGGGATCGAATGAACATGCACAAGAACGTCAGACTGACGCCGCTCGGTCGATAGCGGCTGATCGCGATGATGCCGATCCTCGTGCGGGAGATGATCCGGGGGTCGGGCTGGTCACTCTCTTCGGCAACCGGGGCCTGATGAAGGATATGCTGTTCGGCGCGTCCATCCACGGCCCCGTCGGCATCGTCATCGGCTCGGTCTTCTTCACCTTTGCGCATGCGTTCATCATCATCTCGACGGTGCCGCGGATCTCCGATGCGCGGCTCTGCGAAGCGGCGAGCAGCCTGCACTCGCACAGGCCTGGCGCAAAGGCTGAGAACGTCAGCCGGCGGCGAGCACCGGAGCGCGCGCGAATGCCATGAAGGCGCGGATCACGCGCACCTCGCGGCGCTGGCGGAGGTGCACGATGGCCTCGCGCATACGAATATCGACCCCCTTGAGCGGGATCTGCACGAGGCGCGCATCGTGCCCGAATTCCGCCTGCGACACGAACCCGATGCCCGCACCCGACGCAACCAGCTCGCGCACCGCTTCGCGCCCCTCGGCGACGATGGCCGGCGTCAGGCGGATGTTGTGCCCGGCCGCGGCCTCCTCGAGGCTCGAGCGGGTTTTCGATCCCGATTCGCGCAGGATCAGCGGGAACCCGGCGGCCTGCGCCAGGGTCAGCCCCGCAGCCGGCTCGGGGATCAGCCCGTGTGCGGCGAAGGCGATGATCGGCGTGTCGTCAAGGGTCAGCACCTCCATGTCGGGGCCGGAGGGCTCGCCGCCGACCACACCGATCTCGGCGTTGTAGCCGCGCAGTTCCGCGAGGATCTCCTGGGTATTGCCGCTGCGCAGCACGACCGTGACGTTGGGATAACGCTCGCGGAACCGGGTCAGCATGTCCACGACGTGATGCGCGCTGTCGGCGATGATGCGCAGCTCACCCTCGATGGCGGCGCTGGTCTCGTGAAGATAATCCCGGATACGTTGTTCGATCTCGAAATACTGCTTGGTCAGCAGGAACAGGTGTTCGCCCGTCTCGGTCAGGCGCAGGCGCTTGCGTTCGCGGTGAAACAGCAACACGTCGTGAGCCTGCTCGAGCTTGCGCACATGCTCGGAAATGGCGGGTTGCGTGAGGTTTATCGCCTCGGCCGCGCGGGAAAACCCGCCGAGGGCGGCAACGTGATGGAACGCGCGCAACTGGCTTTGTCGCATGATCCGTCCTTCGTATGCCCGAGCATAGGCACAGCTTATGGTTTGATTGTTTAATGCGATTTTACATATGGCCGGCGGTATGACAATCCTCCTCTCAACCAGGATCTATCGGAGACGCTTGCCATGCCCGACACCTCCGCGCGTATTGCGCCGCCGCAACTGGGTGAGCCCTACCTGCTCACGCCCGGCCCGCTGACCACGTCGTTTGCCACAAAGCAGGCGATGCTGCGCGACTGGGGCAGCTGGGACGACGATTTCCGGGCGATGACGCGGGACATGCGCAAGCGCCTGCTGACGCTTCTCGGCGAGGGACGGGAGAATTTCGACTGTGTCCCGATGCAGGGCAGCGGCACCTTTGCAGTCGAGGCGATGCTGGCCTCCTTCGTGCCGCATGACGGCAAGGCGCTGGTGCTGGCGAACGGCGCCTACGGCAAGCGCAGCGCGCAGACGCTGGAATATCTGGGCCGTGATCATGTGGTGCTGGACAAGGGCGACTACCTGCCGCCCCGCGGCGAGGAGGTGGCACGGATTCTCGCCGACGATCCGGCCATCACCCATGTCGTCGCCATCCACTGCGAGACGTCAAGCGGCATCCTGAACCCGGTCGAGGAAATTTCCGAGGCCACCTATGCCGCGGGGCGCAAGCTGCTGATCGATTCGATGTCGGCCTTCGGCGCGATCGAGCTGAAACCTTCGGAAATCCGCTACGAGGCGCTGGTATCATCGGCCAACAAGTGCATCGAGGGCGTGCCCGGTTTCGGCTTCGTCATCGCCCGCAAATCCGAACTGGAAGCGGCGAGGGGGCGCAGCCATTCGCTCAGCCTCGATGTGCACGCGCAATGGGCGCACATGGAAAAGACCGGGCAGTGGCGTTTCACCCCGCCGACCCATGTGGTCGCCGCGTTCCTCGAAGCACTCCGCGCGCATGAGGCCGAGGGCGGCGTCGCCGGGCGCGGCGCGCGCTATGCCCGCAATCGCGACGTGATGGTCGAGGGGATGCGTGGCCTCGGCTTCGAGACGCTGCTTCAGGATCGCTGGCTGTCGCCCATCATTGTCACCTTCTTCTGCCCGGCGGACGAGAAGTTCGATTTCGAACGTTTCTATCAGCTGATGAAGGGCAGGGGGTTCATCATCTACCCCGGCAAGCTGACGGTCGTGGACAGCTTCCGCGTCGGTTGCATCGGGCAGATGGACGAACATGTCATGCGCCAGGTGGTCGAGGCCGCCGCCGCGTCGCTCGAGGAAATGGGCGTCACCGACGCCACCCCGCCGGCCATCGCGCTGGAAGAACGCGCCAAGCTGGCCGCGTGAAAATACCAAAGGACACTCAGGATAATGACGATTGACTCTCCCGTAACCGCCAATGGCCGTGAATATCCGGCCCCCAAGGTCTGCGCCATCGCGATCTGCCTGGACGGGTGCGAGCCCGAATACCTTGAAAAGGCCATTGCCGACGGGCTGATGCCGAACCTCGAGAGGATGCGCGAAACCGGCACCGACCGGCTGGGCCATTCGGTGATCCCTTCCTTCACCAACCCGAACAACCTCAGCATCGCCACGGGCCGCCCGCCGGCCGTACACGGGATCTGCGGCAATTACCTCTATGATCGCGACACCGGCGAGGAGGTGATGATGAACGACGTGCGTTTCCTGCGCGCACCGACCATTTTCAGCAAATTCTACGAGGCCGGCGCCAGGGTCGCGGTCGTCACGGCCAAGGACAAGCTGCGCGCGCTGCTGGGTGCGGGGCTGAAATTCGACGACGACCGCGCGAAGTGCTTCTCGGCCGAGAAATCCGACAGCTCGACCCGGGCCGAACACGGGCAGGAGGCTGCCAGCAAGTGGCTGGGAATGGCGCAGCCCGATGTCTATTCGGCGGAATTGTCGGAGTTCGTCTTTGCCGCCGGGGTGAAGCTGCTCCGTGAGTGGCAGCCCGACGTGATGTATCTGACCACGACCGACTATGTGCAGCACAAGTATGCGCCGGACGACGCCGAGGCGAAATCCTTCTACGAGATGTTCGACCGCTATCTCGGCCAGCTCGATGAACTCGGCGCGGCCATCGTCATCACTGCCGATCACGGCATGAAGCCGAAACATGACGCCAACGGCGATCCCAACGTGATCTATGTGCAGGATCTGATGGACGAATGGCTGGGCGAGGGTGCCGCGCGCGTCATCCTGCCGATCACCGATCCCTATGTCGTCCACCACGGCGCGCTGGGCGGGTTCGCCACCGCCTATCTGCCCGAGGGTTCGGACGTGGCCGACATCATCGCGCGGCTGAAGGCCCGCGAGGAAATCCTCGAGGCGATGGACAGGGCCGAGGCCGTGAAACGCTTCGAGCTGCCGGCGGACCGGATCGGTGACATCGTCATGATCTCGACCGAGACCATGACCATCGGCACGAGCGAGGACCGCCATGACCTCGCGGCCCTGAACGAGCCGCTGCGCAGCCATGGCGGCCTGACCGAACAGGTCATTCCGTTCATCGTCAACCGCAAGCTCGACCTGCCGTCAAAGCCCGAGCTGCGCAACTTCGACGCGTTCTTCTACGCCTGCACCGCGGCGGCAAAGGAGACGGCTTCGGCCTGAGCCGTCCCGCGCCCCGGGCCTGACCCGGGGTCTCGGACCTCGGACCGCGAGGCCCCGGATCGGGTCCGGCGCGGGTGTTTTCAATACGGCGGGCCGATCCGCAAAGGAGACCGACATGAACACGATCGCGAAGGCAGACATCCGCCAGGAGGGCATGCGCATCGGCGGCGAGGTGGTGTTCACCGACGATGTGGTCGAGGTGCGTTACCCCTATACCGACGAGCTGGTCGGCACCGTTCCGGCCGGCACGGCGGAACATGCGCGCCGCGCGTTCCAGGTCGCGGCGGATTACAAACCCGCCCTCACCCGGTACGAGCGCAGCGAGATCCTGAAACGCGCGGGCGAGCTGATCGGCGAGCGGCGCGACCACCTGCCAGATGGCTGACGCTGGAGCTGGGCATTTGTCACCAGCATTCCATCTACGAGACGAAGCGCGCGCAGGACGTCTTCCAGTTCGCCGCCGCGCAGGCGCTGATCGACGACGGCGAAATCTTCTCGTGCGATCTCACGCATAACGGCAAGGCGCGCAAGATCTACACGAAGCGCGAGCCCGTCCGCGCGATCAGTGCGATCACGCCGTTCAACCATCCGCTCAACATGGTCAGCCACAAGATCGCGCCGTCCATCGCCACGAACAACTGCATGGTCTGCAAACCGACCGAGCAGACGCCTCTCACCGCCATCGCGCTGGCCGATATCCTGTACGAGGCCGGGCTTCCGCCCGAGATGTTCCAGATCGTCACCGGCTGGCCGAAGGACATCGGAGAGGAGATGATGGTGAACGAGAACATCGACATCGTCACCTTCACCGGCGGCGTCCCGGTGGGCAAGCTGATCGCGTCGAAGGCGGGCTACAAGCGCCCGGCGCTCGAACTGGGGGAACGATCCGTTGATCGTGTGCAATGACCTCTCGAGCGACGATCTCGACCGTGCGGCGACCATTGCCGTCGCGGGCGCCACCGGCAATTCCGGCCAGCGTTGCACCGCGATCAAACGCATCCTCGTGCAGGAATCGGTGGCCGACGAATTCGTCCCCCGGTGCTGGAAAAGGCGAAGAGGATCCGGTTCGGCGATCCGCAGGACCCCGAAACCGAACTGGGTTGCGTCATCCACGCCAGGGCCGCCGAGACCTTCGAGAACCGGGTTCTGGACGCCGCGAAACGGGGCGCAAAGATACTCTACCACCCCGAACGCCGCGGCGCGCTGCTGCCCCCCATCGTGGTCGATCACGTCCCCCATGACAGCGAACTGGTGATGGAAGAGACGTTCGGCCCCGTCATTCCGGTCGTGCGTGTTTCCGATGACGATGCCGAGGTGATGCGAATTTCCAATTCCACGCCCTTCGGCCTCAGTTCCGGCGTCTGTACCAACGACCTGCACCGCGCCATCGCCTACATCAACGGCCTCGACGTGGGCACCTGCAACATCTGGGAACAACCCGGCTACCGCATCGAGATGTCGCCGTTCGGCGGCATCAAGGACAGCGGCAACGGGGTCAAGGAGGGGGTGATCGAGGCGATGAAGTTCTTCACCAACGTCAAGACCTACTCCCTGCCGTGGCCGGGCTGAACCGTTCCCCCTGATCTCCGGGGGCCCGTCGCGGGCCCTTTTTCGAATGGCGGGATTTCCATGACCCGGATCGTCCATACCGAAGGCGAATCGAACACGTCGAAGGCGCGGCGTGACTGGCTGGCAAAGTCCATTGGCCCGGCTTCCGCGCCATTGCTGGCGCGCGACTCGGACGCCTTCATGCACCAGTCGCTCAGCAGCCCTTGTGTCAGCACGATCGCCCGCGCCGAGGGCATCTGGATCGAGGATCTGGATGGGCGCCGCTACATGGATTTCCACGGCAATTCGGTGCATCACATCGGTTACGGGCATCCGCGCCTGAAGGCCGCGATCGCCAGGCAGATGGACGATCTGCCCTTCGCGCCGCGCCGCTTCACCAACGAACCGGCGGTCGCGCTGGCCGAGAAGCTGGCCCAGATCGCGCCCGGCGATCTGGGCAAGACGCTGTTCACCACCGGCGGGTCGGATGCCAACGAGGTCGCGCTCAAGATCGCGCGCGCCGCGACAGGCCGGTTCAAGACGGTGAGCTTCTGGGATGCCTTCCACGGGGCCGGCATGGGCGCGGCCAGTGTCGGCGGCGAGGCGACCTTCCGCAGCCATATCGCCGGGCCGCTCATCCCGGGCGCCGAGCATGTCGCGCCGTTCGCCTGCTATCGCTGCCCCTACAACCACGCGGGGCCCGATGTCTGCGGGCTCGCCTGTGCGAAGATGGTGGAATATGTTCTGGGGCGCGAGGGCGACGTCGCCGCCGTCATCGCCGAGCCGATGCGTGCCGTTCCCTATGTGCCGCCCCCCGGCTTCTGGCGCGCGGTGCGCGAGGCGTGCGACCGCCACGGTGCGCTGCTGATCTTCGACGAGATTCCCACGGGGCTGGGCAAGACCGGGCGCATGTTCGCGTTCGAGCATGACGAGGTGATCCCGGACATCGTCACGCTTGGCAAGGCGTTGGGCGGTGGTATCCTGCCCATCGCGGCCTGTGTCGCGCGGCGCGATCTGGACGTCTGCGGCGATTTCGCCATCGGGCATTACACGCACGAAAAGAACCCCGTCACAGCACGCGCGGCGCTGACCACCATCGAGATCATCGAGGACGAGAACCTTGTCGAGCGCGCGGCGGAACTGGGGGATCACGCAATGACCGTGTTGGCCGACCGGCTGGCAGATTGCGCGATCGTGGGCGACATTCGCGGGCGCGGCCTGATGTTCGGGGTCGAGATCGTCGAGGACCACGCCGACAAGACCCCCGGCAATGCAAGGGCCGAGCGTATCTATTACGCCTGTCTCGACGCGGGCCTCAGCTTCAAGATCTCGCAGGGCTGCGTTCTGACGCTCTCACCGCCCATGACCATCCTCAAGGAAGACCTTGACCGCGCGCTCGACATCGTTGTCGCTGCGATCAGGGATGCCGAGCCCTGACCCTTGCCGTCAGTCTGATGGTGCTTTTCGCAGCCCTGCTTCATGCGCTGTGGAATGCGGTCATGAAGGGGGCGAGGGATCGCACGTTGACGACCGGTCTGCTGGCGGTCGGGCAAGGCTTGTTCGGGCTGTTGCTGCTTTTGATTTCGGCACGGATTTCGCTGGAGGCGGTACCGTGGCTGATTGTGTCGATCATTATTCACTGGGGTTATGTCTTTTTGCTCAATATCGCCTATCGGCTGGGCGATCTCAGCCTCATCTACCCGATTTCCCGGGGGCTTGCGCCGCTTCTGGTAGCGGTAGGCGCGCAGATCTGGGTGGGGGAGGTGCTGCCCCTTTTCGCGTGGATCGGGATCATCGCGATCAGCATTGGCATATCGGTTCTGTCGTATCCGGTGCTGCGCGGCGCTTTGCCTGTCGGAGGCGTCCTTGCGGCGGTCGGTGTGGGGCTGACAGTCGCGAGCTATACACTGGTCGACGGGATCGGCGTGCGCCCGGCAGGCAATCCCGTATCCTACATTGCTTGGGTCTTTATCGGCAATTTTACCGTTGCGATGTATATCCTTCCGGGTCGTCTGGCACGGCTGCGCGCGCTTTCAGGCAAGACCATCGCACTGGGTCTGACAGGCGGTATAATCTCGGGATGCGGCTATGGCCTTGTACTCTACGCCAAGACACTGGCCCAGCTCGGCTCTGGTTTCGGCACTGCGCGAGACATCGGTCATATTTGCCGCGATGATCGGCGTCCTTTGGTTTAACGAGGGCCCGCGAGGGCGGCGGCTGGTTGCGGCCGCCATTGTTGCATGTGGGATCGTGCTGATCGCCGGTCACGGATAGCGTGCGCCGGGCTGCCCTTGCAGCCGGGGGTCGCCGGATTTGATCAGCACCGGGCGCCCTTCGAGCATCTCGTTGCAGCGCTCCAATGTCTCGCGCTCCATGCGTTCCATGGCCTCGGCCGTGTAAAACGTCAGGTGCGGCGAGAGGATCACGTTGTCCATTCCGAAAAGGGGGCTCATCATGTGGCCGTCGCGGCGCAGCGGCTCATCCCCGAACACGTCCAGTCCGGCGCCGGCGATCCAGCCCTCCTGCAGGGCGCGCAGCAGTGCTGCCTCGTCAACGATGGCCCCGCGCGAGACATTGATCAGATGCGCATGGGGTTGCATCGCGCGCAGTTCGGCCTCGCCGATCAGGTGGCGCGTGCTGTCGTTCAGCACGCAGTGGATGCTGACCATGTCGCTTCGCGCCAGCAGGTCGTGCAGGCTGTCGCAGCGGGTGACGCCTGCAGCCTCCATCTCGCCGGCTGGCGTGTGGGGGCTGTAGGCCATGACATTGGCGCGAAATCCCGCGCCGCACATCCGCGCCATGCTGCGACCGATCCGGCCGAACCCGACGATCCCGACGGTCTTGCCGGCGATATCGCTGCCGAGCCATGCGGGCTCCGGCCACGCCCAACCCTCGGCGCGCATCTTGCGATCGAGCGGAACCAGCTTGCGCGCCAGCGCGATCATCAGCGCGA
The DNA here is from genome assembly GCA_027493545.1 of Roseovarius sp. Taxonomy (GTDB): domain Bacteria; phylum Pseudomonadota; class Alphaproteobacteria; order Rhodobacterales; family Rhodobacteraceae; genus Roseovarius. The sequence goes on from JAOSKR010000003.1 coordinate 195,514, forward strand.
AGGCGCCCTCGGCGACGGTTTCCTCGGCGTATTCGGGAATGTTGACGACGGTAATGCCGCGCGCCTTCGCGGCGGGAATGTCGATGGCGTCTATGCCGACGCCGTATTTGACGATGCCGCGCAGCTTTGCCGCGGCGTCGATCACGCGCGATGTCACGGGCGTGTAGCACATCAGCAGCAGGTCGGCGTCCCTGACAGCGGCGATCAGGCCGTCCTCGCCGATGCCGTCGGGCAGCGAGATGACATCATGCCCCGCCGCCCGCAGCGTGGCCTCCGTGGCCGGAACCTGGAGTTCGGCATCGGTGCGAACAATCTTCACCGCAATCTTCCCTGTAAATGGTTGAGCGAGAAACGATTTCGACGTGACCGCGGCGGGGCGCCCGGTCAATGGCGACGACCGGCGCCGTGTCGCCGTGATCGGGAATACGCAGGGCGCGAGCTGAATGCAAGCCGTCGTGTTGAGGCGTGAGCCGGGCGGACGCTCGGCTCCGGGGCCTGATCGTCCGGCCTGGCTCTGGCTGCCGCCTTGTCCCTTTTCTTCCGGGATGTCGCCGAAGGCATCGTCAATGTCATCGTTCCGGCGATCAACGCTTCGGTGGGCGGTCGAGCTCTGCCTGCGCAAAACATGCTGACGCCTTGCGGAGGATTTCATTGGCCTGGCGCAGTTCACGGTTCTCGCGTTCGAGCGCCTTGATACGATCCCGTTCCTCGGTGCTCACGCCGTCGCACATGCCGCTGTCTTTCTCAGCCTGCTTGACCCGTTCGCGCAAGGTCTGGGGAATACAGCCAATCTTGGGTGCAATGGCCGCAATCGCGCGCGGACCTCTGGCGAGTAGCCATTTGCCATTCTGCTTTTTGTCATGACCATCGTCCTTGGTTAAGCTGATGGTCTCCGGCAATCCCGCATCACTTCACGCCGCCGGCGGCCAGCGGCTTCTGACGGCGGGTCAGATATGCAGCGCGTGGCCGACCCCAGCCAGGGCCGCCTCCTGCAGTGCCTCGCCCTGGGTGGGATGGGCGTGGATCGTCAGGGCCACGTCCTCGAGCCGGGCGCCCATCTCGATCAGTGCGCCGAAGGCCGCCGAGAGTTCCGAAACGCCGGTGCCCACCGCCTGAATCCCGAGGATGAGGTGATTGTCCTCGCGCGCCACCACGCGGACGAACCCGGCCGCGCCCTGCAATGTCATCGCCCGGCCGTTGGCGGCAAAGGGAAAGCTGCCGATCCTGGTCTTGTGTCCGGCGGCGCGCGCCGCGTCTGGATCGAGCCCGGCGGTCACGATCTCGGGATCGGTAAAGCAGATCGCCGGGATGCAGAGCCTGTCCCAGCCTCGCGGCCGGCCGGCGACGATCTCAGCCACCATCTCGCCCTGGGCCATGGCGCGGTGGGCGAGCATCGGCTCTCCGGTCACGTCGCCGATCGCAAAGACGTCGCGCATCGAGGTCCGGCACTGGTCGTCGATGCGCAGGAACGGGCCGGCCATCGCCAGCGACAGCTCCTCCAGCGCCAGTCCCTCGAATTCAGGCCTTCGGCCGACCGTCACCAGGACCTTCTCGGCGGCGATGCGTTCGGTCCCCTCGCCGGTTTCCACGCTCAGTTCGGCCTTTTCCGGGGCGTGGCCGGTGACGCGCGCCTGCGTGATCAACCGGACGCCCAGCGCCTTCAGCCGTTCCATCACCGGCCGGGTCAACTCGCGGTCGTATTGCGGCAGGATACTCTCGCGGGCCTCGATCACCGTGACCGCAGCGCCGAGTTTGGCAAACGCCGTACCGATTTCCAGCCCGATATAGCCGCCGCCGATCACGGCCAGCGTCCGCGGCACCTCGGTCAATGCCAGCGCCCCGGTCGAGGACAGCACCGGCCCGCCAAAGGGCAGATCGGGCAGATCCACCGGGCGCGCACCGGTGGCAATGACGATGCGTCGGGCGGTGATCTTCTGCTCGCCCATCTCCGAGGTTACGGTCACCGTCTTGCCGTCTACGAACCGCGCCCGTCCCTGCACCGACTTGACTCCGGCCTTCTTCAGCAGCCCGGCCACGCCGGAGTTGAGCCGCCGCACGATGCCATCCTTCCAGTCGACGGTACGCGCGAGGTCAATTGCGGGCCGGGACACCGATATGCCCATCGTGTCGCCCCCCTCCTGGGCGCGGGCGGTGGCGAACGTCTCGGCGGCGTGAATGAGCGCCTTCGACGGTATGCAGCCGACATTGAGGCATGTGCCCCCGGCTTGCCCCGCTCGACGATCACGGTCGACACCCCGAGCTGCCCGGCACGGATTGCGCAGACATAGCCGCCCGGCCCGGCGCCGATCACCAAAGGTCGGTATCGATGGTTTCCATCGGCCTATCCTCTCACGAACAGCATGGCTGGCGTCTCGAGCAGGGTCTTGAGCTTCCTCACGAACACGGCGGCATCCCAGCCGTCGATGACCCGGTGATCGAACGCGCAGGAGATGTTCATGACCTTGCGCGGCACGAAGCCGGTGCCGTCCCACATCGGGCGCATTGCCATCTTGTTGATCCCGACGATCGCGACCTCGGGATAGTTGATGATCGGCGTGGTCGCGATTGCCCCCGGGGGCCCGAGCGAGGTGATGGTGATGGTCGATCCGCGCAGATCCTCGCGCACGGCGCGTCCGGCGCGCGCCGCGGTTGACAGGCGCGACAACTCGGCCGCAGCCTCCCACAGCGTCATCGCCTCGACATGGCGCAGCACCGGCACCACCAAGGCCGCCTGGCGTCTGCGTGGCGATGCCGCAATGCACGCCGCCATAGCTGCGCAACACCCCGGCCTCGTCGTCGAAATGCGCATTCAGCCGCGGCTGCTCCGCCACCGCCTCGACGATGGCCAGCATTACGAAGGGCAGCACCGTCAGCTTGCCGCGCGTCTCGCCGTGTTCGGCGTTGAGCCGGTCGCGCAGAGCCTCGAGGTCGGTCACGTCGACCTCCTCGACGATGGTGATGTGCGGAATGCGCGATTTCGATTGCGCCATGCGCGCGGCGATCTTCTTGCGCAGGCCGACGATCTCTTCCTCGGTCACCGACGGATCGGCGCGGCGGATACTCCCCTCGCGCACCGGGCCGCGTTCGAAAAACGCGCTCAGATCGTCATGGGTGATGCGCCCGGCCGGACCGCTGCCCATGACCTGCCGCAGATCGACGCCGGCCTCGCGCGCACGGCGGCGAACCGAGGGTGCGGCCAGCGGGCGTTCGCCCTCCTTGCGGCGCACGGCGGCGCGCGGTCGAGACCGCGCGGCGGGTTCGGAAGCGGCCGGCCGCGCTGCGCGCGGCGGCTGCGGCGAAGAGCGTTCAGGCGCCTCCGCCTCTTCGTCCTGCGGGCCGGAACCGGGCGCCTCGTCTGCCGCCGGTTCGGTGCTGCGCTCTTTCGCAGGAGGCGGCGCATCCGCGGCGGTGTTGCCTTCGCCCTCGATCTCGATCCGCGCCAGATCGCTGCCGATCGCCAGCGTCTCGCCGATCCGGCCGGCAAGCCAGACCACCTTGCCCGAAACGTCGCTGGGAATTTCCACCGCCGCCTTGTCGGTCATCACCTCGGCGATGAGGTCGTCCTCGCGCACGATGTCGCCGATCTCGACATGCCATTGGGTCAGTTCGGCCTCGGCGACGCCTTCGCCCACGTCGGGCAGTCTTATGGTGTATATGCCCATCGCTCAGGCCTCCATCACCGCCCTGAGGTTCTCGACGATACGCGCGGGACCGGGGAAGTAGTCCCATTCCTGTGCATGGGGATAGGGCGTATCCCAACCCGCCACGCGATAGATCGGCGCCTCGAGGTGCCAGAAGCATTCCCGCTGCACAAGCGCCGCGAGTTCCGCGCCATAGCCCGAGGTCAGCGTCGCCTCGTGCACCACCACGCAGCGCCCGGTCTTGCGGACCGACGCGAGGATCGTCTCGAGATCGAGCGGCACCAGGGTGCGCAGGTCGATCACCTCGCCGTCGACGCCGCTTTCCTCGACCGCGGCCAGCGCCACATGCACCATCGTGCCATAGGTCAGGACCGTGACGTCGGCGCCCTCGCGGCGCAGCTTGGCCGTACCCAGCGGGATCGGGCGGTAACCCTCGTCCACCTCGCTCAGATCGGAGGTCTTCCAGCTCTCGACGGGGCGGTCGTGGTGGCCGTCGAAGGGCCCGTTGTAAAGCCGCTTGGGCTCGAGAAAGATCACCGGGTCGGGATCGTCGATGGCGGCCAGCAGCAGCCCCCCCGGCATCGCGCGGATTGGAGGGCACCACGGTCTTGAGCCCCGAGACATGGGTGAAGAGCGCCTCGGGGCTCTGGCTGTGGGTCTGGCCGCCGAAGATGCCGCCGCCGGTAGGCATCCGCACCACCATCGGGCAGGTGAACTGCCCGGCCGAGCGGAAGCGCAGGCGCGCGGCCTCGGACACGATCTGGTCATAGGCGGGGTACATGTAGTCGGCGAACTGGATCTCGACGCAGGGTTTCAGCCCGTAGGCCGCCATGCCGATGGCGGCGCCGACGATGCCGCTCTCGCTGATCGGTGCATCGAAACAGCGCGAGGGTCCGTACTTCTTTTGCAGGCCCGCGGTGCAGCGGAACACGCCGCCGAAATAGCCCACGTCCTCGCCAAAGACGATGACCCTGTCGTCGCGTTCCATCGCGACGTCATGGGCATCGCGGATCGCCTCAACCATGGTCATGCGGGTCATGTCAGTACCCCACCTCGTGGCGTTGACGCACGAGATGCGGCGGCATCTCGGCGAACACGTCCTCGAACATGTCGCGCGGCGACGGGCGACGGCCAGTGTGCAATGTCCCGATCTTCTCGGCCGCCTTCTGCGCGGCGATGACCTCGTCGCGGATCTCGGCCTCGGCCTGTTTGTGCCGCTCCTCGCTCCAGACGCCGACCTCGATCAGATGCCCCTTGAGCCGCAGCACCGGGTCGCCCAGCGGCCAGGCCTCGCTTTCGGCCTTGGGGCGGTAGGCGCTGGGATCGTCCGAGGTGGAATGCCCGCCCGCGCGGTAGGTGACGTATTCCACCAGCGTCGGCCCGAGGTTGCGCCGCGCTCGCTCGGCCGCCCATTTCGCCACCGCGTGCACCGCCAGATAGTCGTTGCCGTCGACCCGCAGCGCCGGGATGCCGAACCCGTGTCCGCGCGCGGCAAAGGTGCCCGCGTCACCCTTGGCGATGCCCTGAAAGGTCGAGATTGCCCACTGATTGTTGACGATGTTCAGGATCACCGGCGCCTTGTAGGTCGAGGCAAAGACCAGCGCGGCGTGAAAGTCGCTCTCGGCGGTGGAGCCGTCCCCGATCCAGCCTGCGGCAATGCGGTGATCGCCCGAGATGGCCGAAGCCATCGCCCAGCCGACCGCCTGGATGTACTGCGTGGCGAGGTTGCCCGAGACCGAAAAGAACCCGTGCTCCCTCGACGAATAGAGCACCGGCAACTGCCGCCCCTTGAGCGGGTCGCCCGCGTTCGAGTAGATCTGGTTCATCATCTTCGACATCGGATAGCCCGACGCGATGAGCAGCCCCGCCTGCCGGTAGGTGGGAAAGTTCATGTCGCCATCGTCGAGCGCCCGGCGGAAGGCGCAGGAAATCGCCTCCTCACCGAGATGCTGCATGTAGAACGATGTCTTGCCCTGCCGCTGCGCGGTCAGCATCCGGCTGTCGAAGGCGCGCAGCAGCATCATGTGGCGCAGCCCTTCGGCCAGTTCCGCCTCGGTCAGGCTGCCGGCCCAGGGACCGACCGCCTCGCCCTCGCGGTTGAGGACGCGGATGATCGAGAAGGCCAGATCGCGCATCGCCTCGGGATGCTCGTCCACCTCCGGGCGGCGCACGGAGCCGGCCTGCGGGATGGCGACATGGGAGAAATCGGGGGTGTCGCCGGGCCGCAATTCCGGCTCGGGGACGTGGAAGGCGAGTTTGGGTTTGTCCGTCATGGTCGGGCGCGCCTCGATGTGCAGGCCGGGTGATTCACCCCGACGATCTGATGTGATTCTAGCGCGCCCGGCGCGAATGTCCTCCCCCTTTGATCGGCCACGGCGGGGTGTGGGGCGCCGGACGGCCTGCCTCGACGCCGATGGCGTCCGCCTGGCGGTGGTCGCAGCCGGCTTTACGAAGATGACGTCCGGGACTTGACGCGCACGATGTTTGAGCGAAACGCCGAACGCCGGGTGCGTTTCAAAGCGCCAAAGGTAAAGAACCAGCCTGCGCACCTGATCGAAGCGCCCATCAAGGTGGAGCGCGAGATCAAGAATACAAGCGGCATTCCGGAAAGCCGCTTTGTGATCGGAACGCTGCTCATGCTGGGCAGTCACCGATGGCATATCGACGTGTCCCTGGCGGATCGCGACGCCATGACCGTTGATCTGATTATCGGCCGAGCCGCTCTGAAGGGCCGGAGAATTCTGGTCGACCCGGCGCATTCATACCTGAGCGATATGCGCCAATCGCCATTCCCGCGCAAAGATGAGGTGCAAATCCCCGGGCATCCTGCCCATCGAAAGGAAGAACCAATGAAAATCGCAATGATGGCCCGGAACCCCACGCTTTATTCTCATCAACGGTTGAAAGAAGCCGCGGAACATCGGGGGGCACACACTTGACATCACCAACACGCTCCGGCAGCGGGACCGTCCGATCGGCCTGGTGTACTCAAGAATATCATGTGGGATACTCTCCCGGATTGCGGGTATCAACGTCTTTGCGCGACGGGATTACGCCTGCAGCCGCCGTGCCTCGGCGAATGAAACGAGCCTTCGCCCGGTTTCGTCCCAGAGTGCGAGACTTGCGCACCGCAGGCTGTCGCGGAGCGTGAGGTGCCCGGCGCTGGCGAACTCCTCATGGTCCCGGAGGACTTCGGGCAGGCGGTAGAACGGGATCCGGCTGGCCAGATGATGGACATGATGGACGCCGATATTCGCGGTGATCCACCTCAGGACCGGTGGTAGCACATAGTGGGAGGACCCGTGAAAAGCGGCATTGTGCACGGACCATTCCGTGTCGCCGTCCCGAGGATGTCTCTTCGAACTGGTGCTGGACGTAGAAGAGCCACATGCCGGTCGAAGTGGCGAGCAACATCATCGGCAGGTAGACGAACAGTAGCACCGGGACGCCGCCCAGAAGATAGAGCGATCCAAGCATGACCAGGATCGCGGCATCGGTGCCGAGCGCGCTTGCCCAGTAACGCCGGCCGGACCGGAGCAGCCCCACGGGGATGCGGTTCTGAAGAAAGAAGCTGTAGAACGGAACGATGCCGAACAGGACCACGGGGTGCCGTACCAGCCTGTAGAGAACCCGTCCCAAAAGCGGTTTCGCGCGGTATTCCGCGACCGTGAGCGTGGGGATGTCCCCGGTTCCGCGACGGTCGAGGTTTCCGGTGGTGGCGTGATGGATGGCATGGGTTCTTCGCCAGACGTCATAGGGTGTGAGCGTCAGCACGCCGATGATCCGGCCGACGCGGTCGTTCCATTGCCGGCTGCCGAAGAAGGCGCCGTGGCCGCAATCGTGCTGGATCATGAAGAGGCGCACGACAAAGGCCGCGTTTGCCAGCGACAACGCGACCGAAATCCACGGGCTGACCGACAGCGCCGCCCATGACAGCGCGAATATCGCGGCGAAGGGGATGGCCGTCACGGCCAGCTCGATGCGGCTGCGCGACGGGATCGGGGTGCGATACGCCGCGAGACGCGGTGTCAGGGCGCCAGCCGGTCCCGGGCCTGAGGCCCGAACGGGCTCCGGTGCCTGAGACATCGCTTGCCCTGCGTTGCCGTGGTCCGGGCGTCCATTTGGACGCCCGGCGACAGTCAGGTCAGGCGAGAGCGAGATTGGTCGCGCTTTCGCGCCCGTCGCGGTCGGATTCGACATCGAAGGTCACCTTTTGAGCATCGGCAAGGCCGGTAAGACCTGCCCGCTCGACGGACGAGATGTGGACGAAGACGTCCTTACCGCCCGATTCGGGCTCGATGAAGCCGAAGCCCTTGGAAGAATTGAACCATTTCACGGTGCCATTGGCCATATCCGTGATCTCCTGTTCTGGATGCTGCCCGCACGATGCGGCAGCCCGGCAAAGTCAGACTGAGTCGATCGTCTGAAGCCGGGTGAACGGAGGCAGAGAGTCGCAGAGCATAACGTTGGCTTCTATTACATGGGCAACCGCATTGTGTTTCACAAGAGCGGCTTGGCATTGAAGTGAATTCAATGCGCCGCTGTCGCGGATACCCGCGCTCTCCATGTAGCTTGCGGGTGTTTGGGCGCGTTGGCCTGCCCGGGCCAATCTTGCGAGGTGATCAATTGATGGCTTTGCCTTTGCGGCCCCGGCTTTGTGCCAAGCGATAGCTGTCGCCGTTCATTTCGAGGATGTTGACGTGATGGGTCAGCCGGTCGAGCAGGGCGCCGGTCAGCGGTCAGGGCGGTTGGTATGAGATATCGAGGTCAAGAGCTCTGACCTTGATAAGGTCGAGGTGGCAGAAGCCTGGTTGAATTCCGACACGTCGCAGACCTATATGTGCTCAAGCGCTGAACGCGTATTCTGCAGATCCGAAGTGACCAGAAGGACAGACAGTGACAGAACCTGCGAAAAAAACCCGAAATACCGAAAGCGGCGCCACCACGGTCGCGCAAGACAGCATGACGGCCTTCAGCGTGATGCCCGAGACGGCGCTGAGAGCCTGGTTCGGCATGGGCCTCGAGGCGCTGCAGTTTGTCTCATCCCGCATGCAGAAGGATATTGCGACTCAGAAGGCCATGTTGGCGTGCAGGAGTCTTGAGGACATTCGCAAAGTGCAGGCTGATTTCTACAATCAGGCAGTGGAGGATTATCGCGCCCAGGTATCGCGCGTGATGGAAATCATGTCTGTCCCCGGAATCGAGGGGCCAAAGATCGTATTCCCGTCCACGAAGCGCAGCTATGACGACGTACCTCTTTAGACGGCATTCCCAAGTGGACCGTCGCTCGATGCCGGGATCGCGCAGCGCGGCGCCATTTGAGCGCAGCTTGTCCGTCACGATCCCGTCGGCCGGGCCGTGGCGCCTTGGGCGGCGTCTTCATTTAAGGAATTCCCGAACGGGCTGAGATTTGATTCAAGATCGAAAATGGAGGCGATCTTGAGCAGACGAACCCTGACGGACGCGCAATGGGCGCGGATCGAACCGCTTGTTCCGGGCAAGAAAGGCGACCGTGGGCGCACTGGCTCGGATCTCCTGCGCCGTCGCCGACGTGTGCCCGCATCATTTCTCGATCATCACCTGCGTGTCGAACCGCCCTTCGATCGGCTGGCACTGGCTGGTGTCGGGATCGGCGCCGATTGGGGGGTGCTAAAAAAAAGGAAAAAAGGATTAGATCAGGACATCCGTCGACGTAAGGATGGCCGCGGGTGGGGGGGGATATGCAGGTCGGAGGTGAAGCTGCCGGTCGAGAACGTGGCGCTTGCATCGGTTTTTTCCCCTTTTTGTCAAGCTCAGGGTATATTGTGCGCGCCCCCCCCCTCTGGGTGTCCCCCCCGTGCCCCCGCACTCCTCTCCTGGCGCGGATTTTGCCGCGCAACACCATCCCGCTGCTCCGCAAACCCCACTCTCCTCTTTCCCCCCTTTTTTACCACCCATCCCTTTATACCCTATCGGGTTTACCCCCTGGAAATATATCAAAAACAGGGCCTTGCCCTTTCCTGGGGGGCCAAAACTAAATAAACCAATTTTGTTGCATCCGGGGTGGAGTTGTCCCGCGGGTGGGGTTATGAGAGAAGTAAAATACCCACCTGCCACGTTAGCATCCGCGCCGAATAGCGCGGAGGAAAGAGCAGGTGATATTGATGGAAAGTGTATCGAAGATCAGACTTTGGATTTTGCAGGAGGGTCGCAGCATCCGGTCTGTGGCGCGGGCAACCGGTTTGTCGCGCAACACGATCAAGAAGTATCTGAAGGACGACAACCCGCCAAGCTACCAGCGGCAAGCCCCACCGGCTCGTCATAAGCTTTGCGATGGATTTGACACGCGGCTTCAGGGGCTCTTCGAGCAGGATCAAAAGCGTCCGCGCCGGGAGCGGCGAACGGCCGTGAGGCTTTATGAGCAGCTTGTGTCGGAGGGGTATACCGGGTCCTATTCGCCGGTTCAGCGTTTCGTCCGAGACCTCAAGCGCGCCGGTGCCGGATCGGGAGAGGCGTTCATCCCCCTGCATTTTGCTGCCGGTGATGCCCTCCAGTTTGACTGGAGCGAAGAGCGCGTTGTCCTGGGCGGTGTCGAGCAGAAGGTTAAGGTTGCCCACTTCCGCCTGTGCCACAGTCGCAAGCCCTTTGTCGTCGCCTATCCCGGCGAGAGCCAGGAGATGGTGCTGGATGCTTTTGTGCGGGCGCTGTCCTTCTACGGCGGGGTTCCGCGACGGGTGATCATCGACAATCCCAAAACGATGGTGACCTATGTCTCCCGCTCGAAGGACCGGGTGTTCCATCCGCGGTTCCTGGCGTTGATGAACCACTATGTCATGGAGCCGGTGGCCTGCACCCCCGCGTCGGGTTGGGAGAAGGGGCAGGTCGAGAACCAGGTCCAATTTTTACGAGGCCGATTGTTTGTTCCCATGCCAGCCTTCGATGATCTGGACGGGCTGAACGACTGGTTGCGCCTGCGCTGCGAGGAGCTGGCAAATCGCGCCCATCCTGAACAATCGGCTCGCACGATTGCGGAGGTTTTTGAAGATGAGCGGGCCGAGCTGCGCCCCCTGGGGCGGGCTTTTGACGGCTACGTGGAGAAGACGGTGCGTGTCCGCTCCACCTGCCTGGTTCAATATGCCAGCAATCGCTACAGCGTGCCTTCCCGTTTTGCCGGCCAGCATGTCTCCCTGCGCGCCTATGCGGGCCGGATCGTGCTGGTGTCAGGCCAGGATGTCATTGCCGAGCACAGGCGCCGCTTCACCCGCAACGTCAGCTACTTTGAACCGTGGCATTACGTTCCTCTGCTGGACCGCAAACCCGGCGCCTTGCGCAACGGGGCACCCTTCGTGGACTGGCAACTGCCCGATGCCATGCATCGGATCAGAGAACATTACATGGCCGGCAAAGGAGGGGATCGGGAGTTTGTCGACCTGCTTCTGCTGGCTCAGGATCACGGGATCGAGGTCGTCGAGATTGCGTGTGATCTGGCGGTGGAGCAAAATACCCTGCGCCTGCCGACCATCGTCAATCTGATCAACCAGCTGGTCGAGCCGGTCATCACCCCCTTGGGCGAACCATACACCTATCCGCAGCTGACCCTGCGCCCGGAAGCCGATTGCAAGCGCTATGAGGCATTGTACTCCGCCGAGGAGGCCGCCGCATGAACGCCCTCATCGACCAACTGACCGCCCTGAGACTGCATGGAATGGCAGCTTGCGCACATGATTTGCTGTCCGCGCGCAAGCCGCCAAGTCTGACCACTGCGATAAAACACCTGATCGACGCGGAGACTGTAGAGCGCCGGGTGCGCTCCATCCAGTATCAAATGCGGATCGCGAAGTTCCCGCATCACAAGGACTTCGCTACCTTCGATTACGGCGCAGCAGCCGTCACCAAAACCCAGGTCGAGCCCTTCTGCTCGGGCCAGTTCACCGAAGAGGCACATAACCTCATCCTGGTGGGCGGAACCGGGACAGGCAAAACCCATATCGCCATCGCGCTTGGAACCGCCCTGATCAACAACGGCAAGAAGGCCCGCTTCTTCAACGCGGTCGATCTGATCAATGCCCTGATCAAGGAACAGGCCGACGGCAACGCCGGGAAGATCATCCGGCAATTGTCAGCCCTGGATTGCGTCATCATCGACGAGTTGGGCTATATCCCGTTCCCGAAATCCGGCGGCGCATTGCTGTTCCACCTGATCAGCAAGCTCTACGAGAAAACCAGCGTCATCATCACCACCAACCTGGAGTTCGGGGAATGGGTCGCTGTCTTCGGCGATGCCAAGATGACAACCGCGCTTTTGGATCGCGTCACGCACCACTGCGCCATAATCGAGACTGGCAACAGGTCATACCGCTTCGCGCAGAGCAAACGCCGCACAGAAAGGCGATGGACGATGCCAGAACCAGCGCACCCAGCCGGTCAAAACCGCTCTGGCCCGCCTGCGTGCCCAACAGCACGATATAGGGCGGCGCCAGTGCCGTCGACGTCAAGAGCCCGCGCGCCCAGATGAACCGGCGCAATTGCGGGTCGCGGCGAAGGATGTTCAGTTGGCCCAGTGCCGGTGTTCCCCCGCGCCCGGCGCCGCCTCTTCCCACAAGGTGGAAAACAGGATGCCGGCGCCCAGCCACAACAGTGCCGCAAGGGTAATCGCCAGCAGAACCAGTGTTGCGCGGTCCACCAGCCCCGACATGAGGGCGAGCGCGAAGATCACGACGGCGCCCGCCCCCAATGACGTGGCGACGCCGGTCGCCGCGCCGCGCCGCGATTGGCCCACGGTCTTGCCCAGCACATCGCTGTAGCTGACCGAACAGATGGATCGCGACACCGCCAGCACGGCCAGCAGCGCGCAGATCGCGGCGCCGGCACCGTGCCCGGTCAATGTCAGCGCGGCCAGCACGATCCCCGCCGCTGCGGCACCTTGACCGATACTGCCCGCGACCCATGCCCATTTGCGCCGTTCCATGGCCTGCACGTGCGGAGCGGTGAACAACTGCGGCAGCAATGCCCCCGCCTCGCGGATCGGAACCAGCAGGCCGACGAAAAATGCAGACGCGCCCAAATGGGCGAGGAGCCATGACAAGACCAGTTTCGGGTCGATCAGCCCGTCTGCGATCTTGCTCATCGACAGGGATCCGGCATGGCGCAGGAAATTTGCGGGCTCGTGTTTCGCCTGTGCGTCGGACAGGCCACCCGCGCCATCGGTATTTTCCACCAATGCCTCAAACAATGTGGTCTGAAAATTCGGTGTGGTCATGACACTGTCCAAACAAGGTTCAACGATATCCGGATCGGGCGATCATTCTCTGACAGCCATGTTCTGTCCCGCAAATCCCAAAGTACCAGAAAAAGGCGCGGCATTGCCAAAGACGCGCTCAGGGTCGGGACTTCGGTAACGGGGCCGCCCCTGTCAAGCGGTTTCGCGCATGGAAGTTCGGCCGCCGGATGCGTGCCTCGGTCGGTTGTGAATTTCCGGGCAACGGTTTCCTCGATCGCTTTTGCGCGCTTTTCTCAACCAGTGCCGTCCACGTTCAAGCCTCGCTGGTCTGACATCCCGGGAATATGTTAGCCGTTCAGACGGGAACCAGAACCTGAACGGAGTTGACTGATGAACGAATGGTCTCGGCGGAGCAGGGACGCGCGGTCGATCCGTTCGAACCCGGACATGACGGAGACCGCGAAGGTCGGCGCGGTGAAGACGCGGGAGGATGCGATCGGCACGCTTGACCGGATCGCCGTCGGTGCGCGCGGGGGCCGGGCCATGTCCATTCGTTTCCGGCGCGGCGAACTGAAGCCGGTCCGTGCCGGGGACCCCGGCCTCAAGGATGTGCGTGCGCGGCTGGGGCTTGAGGCATGACCGGCGCGGCGAACGATCCGGTGGCGCTGGCAGAGCAGGTGCGGGCCCTGCTTTCGGAGCGCGACCAGGGGGCGCCCTGCCTCACCTATCAGGCGCTGGCGACAGAACTCGGCCTGACGCCTCCCGGCACCATCCGGCGCGTCGCCGCCGCGCTCGAGCAGACCATGCGCGAGGATATCGCCGCGGGCCGCCCGATGGTGGCGGCGCTGGTCGTAAGCCGCGCGGGCGACATGCCGAGGCGCGGTTTCTTCGATCTTGCTGTCGCGCTGGGCCGCTTTCCGGCCGATCCCGACAGCCACCGCGCTGCATGGCAGGCAGAATGCGCGGCGGTGCTCGGCAAGCAGGCCGGCGAGATGACGTGATGCGGCCATGTCCGGGGTCGGACCACTGGCCTGAGGACGCTGGTTCCGATTGGGTGAAAGCCCGGTGGCAGGTCAACGCGGCCACCGGCCTGCCTTGTCTCCCGGCAAGGCTCATCGTATCCGTCAATGAGCCCGGCGGAAAAAGGACCTGATCCGTGCCGGAGAGTGTTTCTCCTCTCATCTTGTTCCGCAATCAGACCTTCCGGATGCTCTGGGTGGCGGCGCTCGCGTCCAATTTCGGTGGGCTGGTGCAGGCGGTGGGCGCGGCGTGGATGATGACCTCGCTGTCGGAGTCCGAACGCATGGTGGCGCTGGTGCAGGGCTCGATCACGCTGCCGATCATGGTGTTTTCACTGTTGGCCGGGGTGTTTGCGGACAATTTCGACCGCCGCCGCGTCATGCTGATCGCGCAGGGCTTCATGTTCGCGATATCCATCGCGCTGACGGCGATGGCCTATCAGGGGTTGCTGACGCCCTGGACCCTGCTGGCCTTCACCTTCCTGATCGGCTGCGGCACGGCGCTTCACAACCCGTCCCGGCAGGCGACGATGGGCGACATCGTCACCCGCGAAGAACTGCCCTCGGCGGTGTCGCTGAACAGCATGGGCTTCAACCTGATGCGCAGCGTCGGCCCGGCGGCGGGCGGCGCGATCGTGGCGCTCGCCGGGGCGGCTGCGGCGTTTGCGGTCAATGCGCTGAGCTATATCGCCATCATCATCGCGCTGTTGCGCTGGCGTTCGCCCGTTCGCGACACGCGGCTGCCGCGAGAGCCGATGGGGACCGCGTTTTCCGCTGGTCTGCGCTATGTCGCGATGTCGCCGAACCTGTTGCGGGTGATCCTGCGCGGGTTCGTGTTCGGGCTGGCGGCGGTGGCCCTGCAGGCGTTGCTGCCGGTCGTCGTGCGCGAGACGCTGCAGGGCAGCGCATTCCTCTATGGCGTGATGCTGGGCTGTTTCGGGATCGGGGCAGTCGGCGGCGCACTGGCGAACGCCGGGCTGCGGGCGCGGTTCGTGAACGAGCGGATCGCGCGCGGCGCGTTTCTGGGTTTCGCCGCCAGCACCGGCATCGTCGCGTTCAGCAACCAGGCGGTGCTGAGCGGCGCGGCGCTCTTCCTCGGTGGCGCCTGCTGGGTGCTGGCGCTGTCGATGCTGAACGTCACCATCCAGCTCCTGACGCCGCGCTGGGTCGTGGGGCGGGCGATCGCGCTCTATCAGACCGGCACCTTCGGCGGCATGGCGGCAGGCAGCTGGATATGGGGCGCGTTGGCGCAGCACAGCGAGCCGAAATGGGCGCTGCTGGGGGCGGCGGGCGTTCTGGTGGCCGGCGCGCTGATTGGTCTGCGCCTGCCGTTGCCGGAGTTCGGTACGCTCAACCTCGATCCGCTGAACCGGTTTCGCGAACCGGCGCTGCGGCTGGATCTGAATTACCGAAGCGGCCCGGTCATGGTGATGGTGGACTACATCATCGACCCGGCGGATGTGCCCGAATTCCTGTCGGCGATGAGCCAGAGGCGGAGGATACGCATCCGCGACGGGGCACAGCAATGGGTGCTGCTGCGCGATCTGGAGAACCCCGAGCAATGGAGCGAAAGCTACCACGTGGCGACCTGGGGCGAATATGTGCGCCACAACGAGCGGCGGACCCATGCGGATGCCGGGATCTCGGACCGCCTTCACGCGCTCCATCGCGGGCCGGGAAAGCCAAGGGTGCGCCGCATGATCGAACGCCAGACCGTTCCACGGCGTGACGATACACGGGTCAAACCGTACAGCTAGGGCGCGTCGCGTCTGATCGGTTGTCAACCCGCCCCGGGTCACGCGGTCTATGCACCCCGGCCGGAACGCAGCGCGGTCGGTGCGGCGCCATAAGTCCGCCTGACCGCGCGCGCCAGCGCGGCGGGGCTGTCGTAGCCGCAGCGCAGCGCGATCTCGGCCACCGGAAGCGCGCTCTCCTCGATCAGCTTGCGCGCCGCCGCCAGCCGCAGGTGGCGGTAGACGGTGCCGGGCGCGGCGCCCGGGCGGGCCCGAAACCGCCGGTCGAGCGTGCGCGGCTGGCACGACAGCCGCTGCGCGAGCCGGGTCAGCGGCAGCGGGCGCTCGACCGTCTCGCGCATCAGCGCCAGCGCCCGGCGCACCAGCGGGTCGGCCACCGGATCGGGCACGCCCTCGGGCGGATCGTCGCGAATGAAGAGTGCCTCGACATCGAGCCGCGCCGAGAGCCCGAGGGTTTCGGCAATCAGGTCGAGCGTCAGATCGAGCGCCGAGATCGCACCTGCGCAGGTCAGCACCGGCCCGTCGCGCACCACCCGCGCGCGCACCGCCTCGACATCGAGAAACCGCTCGGAAAAGGCGTCGAGCACATCCCAGTGCACGGTCGCGCGCCGCCCCGCCATGAGCCCCGCCGCCGCCAGCAGCCAGGGGCCGGTATCGAGCCCCACCGTCACCCGTGCCCGGCGCGCGGCGGCGCGCAGGAGGCGCCGGTTGGCGGCGGTGTCGTGGCGCTCGTGCCCGTAGCTCGCCAGCACGAAGAGATAATCGTTCGGCCCCTCGCGACCCAGCGCCTCTCCCGCCAGGATGTCGATCCCGCTCGAGGATCGCACCGCGCCGCCGTCGATGCCGAGAATCCGCCACTCGAAGGCGCGGGACGCGGTCAGGGTATTGGCCGCGCGCAGGGGCTCGATGCAGTTGGCAAGGCACAGGTTCGAGAACTGGTCGAAGACCAGTACGGCGATGCGCACGGGGCTGGCTGGAGGTTTTGTCCATTTCTGCATGATAGTTGTCTATTACCGCAAGATTTGCCCCGCCGCCAGCGATACGATCCACCCCGAATCCAGTGTTGGAAAGAGGAGGCCAGCCATGCCGCTTGCAATGAACCGCGAGGTCTTCATCACCTGCGCCGTCACCGGCTCGGGCGCCACCCAGGACCGCAGTCCGCATGTGCCGCGCAGCCCCGAGGAGATCGCAAAAAGCGCCATCGCCGCCGCCCGCGCCGGCGCCGCGATCGTACACTGCCACGTGCGCGACCCCGAGACCGGAGCACCGTCGCGCGACCCGAAGATGTTTCGCGAGGTCACCGACCGCATCCGCGATGCCGACACCGATGTGGTGCTGAACCTCACCGCCGGCATGGGCGGCGACATGATCTTCGGCGATCCCGAGCGCCCGCTGCCCCTGAACGAGGCCGGCACCGACATGGCCGGCGCCACCGAGCGCGTGGCCCATGTCGCCGAATGCCTGCCGGAAATCTGTACGCTCGATTGCGGCACCATGAACTTCGCCGAGGCCGACTATGTGATGACCAACACGCCCGGCATGCTGCAGGCGATGGGCGCGATGATGACCGAACTGGGCGTCAAGCCCGAGATCGAGGCGTTCGACACCGGCCATCTGTGGTACGCCAAGCAGCTGGTCAAGGACGGCATCCTGGAATCGCCGGCGCTGGTGCAGCTCTGCATGGGGGTGCCGTGGGGGGCGCCGGATGATCTCAACACCTTCATGGCGATGGTCAACAACATCCCCGACGACTGGACCTTTTCGGCCTTTTCGCTGGGACGCAACCAGATGGCCTATGTCGCGGCGGCGGTGCTGGCCGGGGGCAATGTGCGCGTCGGGCTCGAGGACAATCTGATGCTCGACCGCGGCGTGCTGGCCGAGAACTGGCAACTGGTCGAGCGCGCGCGCGAGATCATCGAGCGCATGGGCGCGCGCGTCATCGGCCCCGACGAGGTGCGCCAGCGCCCGGGGCTGGTGAAACGGGCGCCAAGGGGTTGAGCGCGCGCGTCGTCATTACCGGCGGCGCATCGGGGATCGGGCTGCGCATGGCCGAGCGTTTTTCCGAGCGCGGCGATCGGGTCGCGATCTGCGATGCCGATGGCGCGGCGGTGGACCGGGTCGCGGCGGGGTATCCCCGTATCCTCGCACGGGTGGCCGATGTCACCGACGAGGCCGCGATGGGCGCCTTTCTGGCCGAGATCGAGACGACATGGGGCGGCGCCGACGTCGTCTGCGCCAATGCCGGCACCGGCGGCCCGGCCGGGCGGATCGAGAATCTGGACCTAGATGACTGGACCGCCTGCCCGGGCGTCAACCTCACCGGCGCCTTCCTGACCTGCCGCTGGGCGGCGCGGGTGATGCGGGCGCAAGGTTCGGGGCTCATTTTGCTGACCGCCTCGACCGCCGGGCTTTTCGGTTACCCGCTGCGCGCGCCCTACGCGGTGGCGAAATGGGGCGTCGTCGGGCTGACCCGGACCCCGGCGATGGAGCTGGGACCGGCCGGCGTGCGCGTCAACGCGCTCGCCCCCGGTGCGGTCGAGGGCGCGCGGATGGAGCGCGTGCTTGCCAACGAGGCCGCCGCCAGCGGCCAGAGCATCGAGGCGGTGCGCGCGCAATACGTCCGGGGCGTGTCGCTCAGGACCTGGGTCAGCGCCGACGACGTCGCCGACATGGCGCTCTTTCTCGCCTCGCCGGCCGCAGCGAAGATTTCCGGTCAGGTAATGGCCGTGGACGGACATACGGAGACATTGGTACCATGACAAAAAAGGCTGCAATCATCGGCGGCGGCGTGATCGGCGGCGGCTGGGCGGCGCGGTTTCTGCTCAACGGCTGGGACGTGGCCGTCTTCGACCCCGACCCGGAGGCCGAGCGCAAGATCGGCGAGGTGCTCGCCAACGCCCGCGCCGCGCTGCCGATGCTCTACGACTGTGCGCTGCCGGCCGAAGGGCGGCTCGGCTTTCATTCGTCCATCGCGGCGGCGGTGGCGGGCGCGGACTGGGTGCAGGAAAGCGTCTCCGAACGGCTCGACCTCAAGCATCGCGTCATCGCCGAAATCCAGGCCGCCGCGCCCGAAGTCCCGATCGGATCGTCGACCTCGGGGTTCCGCCCGTCGCAATTGCAGGAGGGCGCGACGGACCCCTCGCGGATCATGGTCGCGCACCCTTCAACCCGGTCTACCTGCTGCCTCTGATCGAGGTCGTTCCCTCGCCCGCCACCTCCGAGGCGGTGGTGCAGACCGCCGAGGAGCACCTGCGCGCCCTGGGCCTCTACCCGCTGCGTGTGCGCGGCGAAATCGACGCCCACATCGCCGACCGCTTTCTCGAGGCGGTGTGGCGCGAGGCGCTGTGGCTGGTGAAGGACGGCATCGCCACCACCGAGGAGATCGACAACGCCATCCGCTACGGCTTTGGCCTGCGCTGGGGGCAGATGGGCCTGTTCGAGACCTATCGCGTCGCCGGCGGTGAGGCCGGGATGCGCCACTTCATCGCCCAGTTCGGGCCGGCGCTGGCCTGGCCCTCGACGCGGCTCATGGATGTCCCCGAACTCACCGACGAGCTGATCGAGACCATCGCGGCGCAGTCCGACGCACAATCGGGGCATCTGAGCATCCGCCAGCTGGAGCAGAAACGCGACCGCAACCTCATCGCCATGATGCGCGCGCTCAAGCAGCAGGGCAACGCCGCCGGCCGGCTGATCCTCGAGCACCAGGCCCGGCTTGCCGCCGCGCCCGTGGCCGAAAACCCCATGATCACCCAGCGCCGCGTGGTGCCCATCGACTGGACCGACCTCAACGGGCACATGAACGAGGGGCGCTACGGGCAGATATTCTCGGACGCGGCCGAGGCGGTGATGGCCCTTGTCGGCGCCGATGCCGATTACGTCGCCGCCGGCCAAAGCTATTTCACCATCGAGACGACGATCAGATATCTCGCCGAAACCCATGCCGGCGAGCGGGTCGAGGTTCACACCCGCGTCACCGACGGCCGTGGCAAGAAGTTGCGCTGCTTTCACCGGATGATCCGCGCCGCCGACGGTGCGGAACTCGCCACCTGCGACCAGCTGATGCTGCATGTGAGCCTGAAGACCCGCCGAACCTGCGAGCCGCCCACCGAAGTGGCGCAAAAGGTCGCGGCGCTCGCAGCCCTGTACGCCGAGGAGTGAACCAGATGCATTTCGGACTGACCGACGAACAGGAGATGATCGTCTCGACCGTGCGCAGCTTCGTCGAGAACGAGATCTACCCCTTTGAGGCAGAGGTCGAGCGCACCGGCGTGGTGCCCGAGGAAATCGCCAGGGGAGATCAAGCGCAAGACGCTCGATCTGGGCTTTTACGCCTGCAACTTCCCCGAGGACGTGGGCGGCGCGGGGCTTTCGCATCTTGAATTCGCGCTGGTCGAGCGCGAGTTGGGGCGCGGCTCGATGGCGCTGACGCATTTCTTCGGCCGCCCGCAGAACATCCTGATGGCCTGCACGGACGAACAGCGCGAGCGCTACCTGCTGCCGGCGGTGCGCGGCGAGCGGATGGACGCGCTGGCGATGACCGAACCCGATGCCGGCTCGGACGTGCGCGGGATGAAGTGCTTTGCCCGCCGCGATGGCGGCGACTGGGTGGTGAACGGCACCAAGCATTTCATCTCGGGCGCCGATCACGCCGATTTCGTCATCGTCTTCATCGCCACCGGCGAGGATCAGACCCCCAAGGGCCCCAAGAAACGCATCACCGCCTTTCTCGTCGACCGCGGCACGCCCGGCTTCGCCATCCGGCCCGGCTATCGCTCGGTCAGCCATCGCGGCTATGCCAACATGATCCTCGAATTCGACGACTGCCGCCTGCCCGACGCCCAGGTGCTGGGCGAGGTCGATGGTGGTTTCGCGGTGATGAACGAATGGCTCTACGCCACCCGGATCACCGTGGCCACGATGAGCGTCGGGCGCGCCCGACGCTGTTTCGACCTCGCGCTCGCCTACGCCGCCGAGCGCCGCCAGTTCGGCCAGCCGATCGGCCGCTTCCAGGGGGTGAGCTTCCAGATCGCCGACATGATCACCGAGATCGACGCCGCCGACTGGCTGACGCTCGCGGCCGCGTGGCGGCTCGATCAGGGCCTGCCGGCCAACCGCGAGATCGCCTCGGCCAAGCTCTACGCCACCGAGATGCTGGCGCGGGTGACTGACGCCACGCTGCAGATCTTCGGCGGCATGGGACTGATGGACGACCTGCCGATCGAGCGCTTCTGGCGCGATGCGCGGGTGGAGCGCATCTGGGACGGCACCTCGGAGATCCAGCGCCACATCATCGGCCGCGAACTGCTGCGGCCGCTGGGGGCGTGATGCAGGCGCCGGCAGCGATGTGCCCTGCGGTCGGTTTGGGGGCTCCGCCCCCAAGCCCCCGAGGTATTTCCGGCCAGATGATGGCAAGGGCGGGTTTGCGGCACCCCCCGCCCGCGCGGGACGGGGGGCGTCACCTGGCGCGGTCATCGGCTCCTCAGCCTGTACCGCGTCTCCAGGCTGCCACGGACAGGTTAACGAACCGTTGCATCATCTGGCCGGAAATACCTCGGGGTGAATTGGCCCCGGACCTGCTCCGGGGCCAAGAGGGGCAGCGCCCCTTCAGGGCGGCCACAAGCACCGGGGCGCGCCCATGACGCGCGACCTCACCCGCCTCCTGCGCCCGCGCTCGATCGCCGTCATCGGCGGCGGCGCCGGTGCGCGAGCGTTATCGAGCAATGCCGCAAGATGGGCTTTTCCGGGCCGGTCTGGCCGGTGCATCCCACCCGATCCGAGGTAGGCGGCGTCGCCGCATACGCCAAGCTCGAGGATCTGCCCGCCGCCCCTGACGCCGCCTTTGTCGGGATCAACCGGCACGCCACCGTCGAGGCGGTGGGCGCGCTGGCCCGGATGGGTGCGGGCGGAGCGGTCTGTTTCGCCTCCGGATTCCGCGAGGCGCAGGCCGAGACCGGCGACGGCGATGCGCTGCAGGCGGCGCTTCTGGCGGCGGCGGGGGAGATGCCGATCATCGGGCCCAACTGCTACGGCTTCATCAACTATCTCGACGGCGCCCTGCTCTGGCCCGACCAGCATGGCGGGCGGCGGGTCGGGCGCGGCGTGGCGATTCTCACGCAAAGCTCCAACATCGCCATCAACCTGACCATGCAGGCGCGCGAGCTGCCGCTGGCCTATGTCGCCACCGCCGGAAACGGCGCCCAGACCGGGCTGGCCGAGATCGGGCGCGCGCTCATCAATGATCCCCGCGTCACCGCGCTGGGGCTGCATATCGAGGGGTGGGGGATCTGCGCGAATTCGAGGCGCTGGCTCGGGCTGCGCATGATGCCGGCAAGCCGGTCGTGGCGCTCAAGGCCGGGCGGTCGGAACTGGCGCAGGCGGCGACGCTCAGCCACACCGCCTCGCTGGCCGGCAGCGAGGCAGGTTCGCGCGCGCTCCTCGCGCGTCTCGGCATCGCGCAGGTGGACAGCCTGACCGCATTGCTGGAGACGCTCAAGCTTTTGCACCTCGCCGGGCCGCTGCCATCGAACCGGATCGTGGCAATGGCCTGTTCGGGCGGCGAGGCGAGCCTCGTGGCCGATGCCGCGACCGGGCATGACGTGGTCTTTCCGCCGCTCGACGCGGCCCAGCACGGGGCGCTGCGCGCGGCGCTGGGACCCAAGGTGGCGCTCGCGAACCCGCTCGATTATCACACCTATATCTGGAACGATGTGCCTGCGATGGCCGACACCTTTGCCGCGATGCTTGCGGGCGATGTGGCGATGGGGCTGCTGGTGGTCGATTTCCCCGCGCCGACCGCTGCGATGCGTCCGCCTGGGATTGCGCGATCGAAGCGGCGGCCGGGGCGCGCCGGCGCGCGGGCAAGCCGCTGGCGCTGGTCGCGACCCTGCCCGAGGCGATGCCCGAGGCGGTGGCCGGGCGGATCATCGGCAACGATCTGGTGCCGCTATGCGGCCTTGATGACGCGCTGGCGGCAGTCGCGGCGGCGGCGAAGCTCGGATCCGCGACCCCGCCCGCCGAGCCGGTTCTGCTGCCGGGCGCGCCCGAACACCTGTTGGTGCTGTCCGAGGCCGGGGCCAAGGCGGCACTGGCCGCGCACGGCCTCGACGTGCCGCCATCGGCGCTGGCGGACACCGCCGACGAGGCGGCGCGCGCGGCCGGGCGGCTGGGCTTTCCGGTCGTGCTCAAGGGCTCGGGCGCGGCGCACAAGACCGAGGCCGGGCTGGTGGCGCTGGGCCTTGCCGACGCAGGCGCCGTGCGCGCCACCGCCAAGGCGATGGCCAGCCCGCCCTATCTGGTCGAACAGATGATCGTCGGCTCGCTGGCCGAACTGCTGGTGGGGGTGCGCCGCGATCCGGCGCACGGCTTCGTGCTCACCCTCGCCGCCGGCGGGGTGCTGACGGAAATCCTGCGCGACAGTGTCTCGCTCATCCTGCCGGTGACGGCGGCGGAAATCGACACGGCCCTTGACGGCCTGCGCATCGCGCCTTTGCTGCGCGGCTATCGCGGCCGACCACCGGCCGACCGCGCCGCCATCCTGCGGGCGGTGCTGGCGTTGCAGGACTATGTCGTCGCCCATGCCGCGGGCCTCGACGAGGCCGAGATCAACCCGCTCATCTGCACGGCCACAAGCGCGGTGGCGGCGGATGCGCTCATCCGGATCGGAGACTGCCCATGACCGACACCCCCCTTCGTACCGAGCGCCGCGGCGCGGTGCTCGAGGTCACCCTCGACCGGCCCAGGGCCAACGCCATCGACGCCACCACCAGCCGCGCGATGGGCGAGGTCTTCGCCGATTTCCGTGACGATCCCGATCTGCGCGTGGCGATCATCACCGGCGCGGGCGAGAAGTTCTTCTGCCCGGGCTGGGATCTCAAGGCCGCCGCCGGCGGCGAGGCCGCCGACAGCGACTACGGCGTCGGCGGGTTCGGCGGGCTGCAGGAGCTGCGCGCGATGAACAAGCCGGTGATCGCGGCGGTGAACGGCATCTGCTGCGGCGGCGGGTTCGAGTGGGCGCTTTCGGCCGACATCATTCTGGCCGCCGAGCACGCCAGCTTTGCCCTGCCGGAAATCCGCTCGGGCACGGTGGCGGATGCGGCCTCGGTCAAGCTGCCCAAGCGCATCCCCTATCACATCGCCATGGAGATGCTGCTGACGGGCCGCTGGCTGAGCGCCGAGGAGGGCGCGCGCTGGGGTTTCGTGAACCACGTCTATCCCGCGGCCGACCTGATGGACGAGGCGCGCGCGCTGGCCGATCATCTCGCCGGCGGCCCGCCGCTGGTCTATGCCGCGATCAAGGAGATCGTGCGCGAGGCCGAGGCGATGACCTTTCAGGACGCCATGAACCGGATCACGCGGCGGCAGTTCGCGAGTGTCGATGTCCTCTACGCCTCCGAGGATCAGGCCGAAGGCGCGCGCGCCTTTGCCGAGAAGCGCGATCCGGTCTGGAAGGGACGCTGAGCGGCGCGGTTGCAATCGCGGGTCAAATCGGAAAGAAATCCCGGCAAGCCGGGGCGCGCCGCCCGCAGGCGCCCACAAGCGCGGGACCACAAAGATGAAGATCACGCCTTTGCTCCTTTGCGGCGGGTCGGGGACGCGGCTCTGGCCGCTCTCGCGCCAGAGCTATCCCAAGCAGTTCGTGCCGCTCACGGGCGAGGAAACGCTCTTTCAGGCCACCGCGACGCGGCTTTCGGGCGAAGGTTTCGCGGCGCCGCTGGTGATCACCAACGCCGCCTTTCGTTTCATCGTGACCGAGCAGCTGGCCGAGGCGGGCATCGATCCGCGCGCCATCCTGATCGAGCCCGAGGGCCGCAACACCGCCCCCGCGATCCTCGCCGCGGCGCTGTGGCTCGAGACCCGCGACCCCGACGCGCTGATGCTGGTCGCGCCCTCCGATCATGTCGTTCCCGACGCCGCCGCCTTTCGCGTGGCGGTCGCGGCGGGCGTACCTGCGGCCGCCGCGGGCCGGCTGGTAACCTTCGGCATCCGCCCCGACCGGCCCGAAACCGGTTATGGCTATCTGGAACTCGACACCCTCGCCGAAGGCGGGACGCCCGAACCGGTTTCGCTGCGCCGCTTCGTCGAGAAACCCGACCGTGCCGCGGCCGAGGCGATGCTCGCCTCCGGGCGTCATCTGTGGAACGCCGGCATCTTTCTTTTTTCGGTGGCGGCGATCCTCGATGCCTTTCGCGCGCACCGCCCCGAGATGATCGCGCCGGTGCGCGCAGCGCTCGATCAGGGCGAGACCGATCTGGATTTCCTGCGCCTCGCGCCCGAGGCCTGGACCGGGGTCGAGGCGATCTCGATCGACTACGCGGTGATGGAGAAGGCCGACAACCTTTCGGTGGTGCCCTTTGCCGGCGGCTGGTCCGATCTGGGCGGCTGGGACGCGGTCTGGCGCGAGGGCGGGCGTGATGGGCGCGGCGTCGGGCTCTCGGGCCACGCCACCGCCATCGATTGCGATGACACGCTCTTGCGGTCGGAGGATGCCGCGCTCGAAGTGGTGGGCATCGGGCTCCGGAACATCATCGCCGTGGCCATGCCCGACGCGGTCCTGGTGGCCGACGCCAGCCGCGCGCAGGACGTCAAGCAGGCGGTGACGGCACTCAAGGCCAAGAACGCCCGTCAGGCAACCGAGTTCCGCAAGGATCACCGGCCCTGGGGGTGGTTCGAGACGCTGGTTGCCGGCGACCGGTTCCAGGTCAAGCGCATCCATGTCCATCCCGGCGGGGTGCTGTCGCTGCAGTCCCATCACCACCGGGCCGAGCATTGGGTGGTGGTCGAGGGCACCGCGCGGGTGACGATCGGCGAGGATGTCAGGCTGATGGCGGAAAACGAGTCCGTCTACATCCCGCTGGGCACCGTTCACCGGCTGGAAAACCCGGGCAAGCTGCCCCTTGTGCTGATCGAGGTGCAGACCGGCGGCTATCTGGGCGAGGACGACATCATCCGTTACGAGGACGTCTACGCGCGCAAGTGAGGTGCCGGGCCGTCACATCGGCGCGGATACCCTGGATCAAGGCCGGCATCGGGCGTTGAAGCCGCGCGTGCCTTCACGGCCGGCACCCAAGCCCCCCGCGGGTTTCCGGATTGGCGCCGTTCAGGCCGGTTGTCGGCACTGCCGCGGAGAATGGCCGAAACGGTCGCGAAACCCCTTTGCGAAGACCGGCGGCGAGGTGAACCCCGAGGCGACGGCGATCTCGCACACGCTCATGTCGGTCTCGCGCAGGAGCCCACGCGCATGATCAAGCCGCATGTCGCGGAAAAACCGATAGGGCGTCTTGCGGAGATACTTGACGAAGAGGCGCTCCATCTGCCGGCGCGAACAGCCTGCCTTCGCCGCCAGCTTGTCCATCGCGGGCGGGGTTTCGATGTTGGCCTGCATGGTCTTGATCGCCCGCACCAGAAGGGGGTTGCGCGTCTCGATCGCGGTGCTGACCGACGAGCGTTGTGGCGCGCGAGTGCTGCGGCGCTGGCTCAGCAGGCACATGTCGGCCACCAGATCGGCAAAACCATCCCCGTAATCGGCCGCGATGCGTTCGAGCATCATGTCGGTCGAGCCGAAGCCGCCGCCGCAGGTGAAGATGGCGCCATCGACCTCATAGGTGTTCCCGGTGATCTCGACATCCGGAAACTGCTCGCGAAAGGCCGGCTGGTTTTCCCAGTGCAGGGTGGCCCTGCGCCCCTGCAACAGACCTGCGCGCGCCAGCATGATCGCGCCGGTGCAGATGCCCCCCACGCGCCCGCCAAAGCGTGAATGCGTGCGCAGGAGCCCCGGGATCTGGTCACCCCGCTCCGCCGGCCGCACGGTGCCGCCGCAGACCACGAGATCGGTGTCGCGATCAAAGCGCGCAAACGGCCGGTCGACATTGATCGACATGCCGCACGAACTGGTGACCGCTTCTCCGTCCGCCGAACACACCGTCCAGCGGTAGAGCGCGCGCTGTGCCAGCTGGTTGGCGATGCGCAGCGGATCGAGCGCGGCGCTGAACGCCAGCAGGGTGAATTCGGGCAGCAGGAAAAAGGCGAAGTGACGCGGGGGCTTCCCGGTCTCGACGGCGTAATGGGCCGCGCCCTGGGGCACGATCGCGCGGCCCTCGATCAACGGATCACTCCGCAGGCAGGACATGGCAGGCCTCGCTGTCCCAATGCACCACCAGGCTGGCGCCGGCGCGATGGTCGATCGCCGCCAGCTCGGCATGGCCTTTCTGCACTTTCAGCTCCTCGCCGCTCTCGGTCTCGAGAAAGACCATGGCGGTGGCGCCGACGAACTCCTCACCGACAACGCGGGCAGAGATGCCGGGGATATCGGCGCTCTCGGGGCCAAGCTGCATGTTCTCGGCGCTGACGATGAAGCTGACGCTGTCGCCCACGGTCTTTTCCGCCGCCTTCGAGGCGGGCACCGCAAAGCGGCCGTAATCGGTCTCGACCATCCAGTTCTCGCCGGCGCGCTCGACGATCCGGCCGGTAAAGATGTTGGCGGAGCCCAGGAACTCGGCCACGAAACGGTTGCGCGGGGCGTGATAGATTTCCTGCGGCGTGCCGATCTGCTCGATCTTGCCACGGCTCATGATCACCACCCGGTCGGCCATCGAAAACGCCTCGGACATCGAGTGGGTGACGTAGACGAAGGTGATGCCAAGGTCCTTTTGCAGGTTCGACAGCACCGCCTGCATGCGCACCTTGAGATGCGCGTCGAGCGCGGAAAGCGGCTCGTCGAGCAGCAGGATCTCGGGCTCGGTCACCAGCGCGCGGGCCAGCGCGACGCGCTGGCGCTGACCGCCCGAAAGCTGCGAGATGTTGCGGTCGGCAAACTCCACGATCTGCATCCGGTCGAGCCATTTGTGCACCCGCTCGGCGCGCTCGGCCTTGCCCACGCTACGCATCTTGAGGCTGAACTCGACGTTCTCTCTGACCGTGAGGAAGGGAAACAGCGCGAGGCTCTGCCACACCATCGGCGTGTCACGATCCCAGGTCGCCTTGCCGTTGACGCGCTCGCCGTCGAGCCAGATATCGCCCTCGGTCGGATCCTCGAGCCCGGCCAGCATCCGCAGCGTGGTGGTCTTGCCGCAGCCCGACGAGCCCATGATCGCCAGGAACTCGCCGCGTCCGATCTCGAAATCGGCGCGCTCGACGGCGACGAAATCGCCGAATTTCTTGACGACACCGTCCAGTTTCACGATGGCATCCGAGGTGGTCGGGGTCATGGTCATTGCGTGTCCTTGGAAGAGTTGCGCAGCAGCACCTGCGCCAGAACGATCAGCGTGATCGAGCTGAGGAAGGCAAGCGAGCCGATGGCGTTGATCCGGGGCTGACCTGACCTTGCAGGAAGCCCAGGATCTTGACCGGCAGGGTCTCGTTGAGGCCCGAGACGAACCAGGCGACGGCAAACTCGTCGAACGACACCGCCATGGTGATGAAGAGCGCGGCAAAGATCGCCGGCCTGGCGAACGGAACGATCACGTGGCGCAGCGTCGCCCATTCGTTGCCGCCCAGGTTCCATGACGCGGCCTCGAGGTCGGGGTCCATCTGCGACAGCCGCAGCCGGATGATGGCCATGGCGAAGGGGCTGCACATGACGCCGTGCGCGATGATCACCGAAATCGTGCTGCCCGACAGGTTGATCCGCGACAGGAAGGCCAGCATCGCCAGCCCCATGATCACCACCGGGATCGTCGGCGGCAGGAGCGCCAGCGCGAGATAGACGTTCTTGCCAACGAACTTGTAGCGATAATCGGTATAGGCCCCGCCAAAGCCCAGCAGCGTGGCGATCACCGCCACGCAGAGCCCGACGATCACGGTGTTGAAGAAGCCTGACCAGACGAACGGATCCTCCCAGATCAGCCGGTACCATTCGAGCGAGAAATGCCCCAGCGGCAGCGACGGAAAGCGGTCGGAGTTGAGCGAGAAGACGAAGCTGCCCAGGATCGGCGCGAAGATGAAGATCAGGCAGGCCAGCACATGCAGCCGCAAGAGCGCCTCGATCACGATGTTGCGGTTGCCGGTCATTTTCCGCGCTCCTTGTAGGCGAACTGGATGGCGAGGAACGCGACCGTCAGCAGCGTGGTGATCATCATCAGCGCCACCACCGCGGCGCGCGGCCATTGCTGCCCCGACTTGGTGATGTCGGTGATCATGATCGACAGCGTGGGCGGGTTGCCGCCGCCCAGATAGAGCGGGCTGACGAAATCGCCGAAGCTGAGGATGAAGGCGAAAAGCGCCGCGATCACCAGCCCGACCCGGGCCGAAGGCACGATCACCATCAATACCGTCCTCAGGCGTCCGCAGCGCAGGTTGTGCGCCGCCTCGACCAGATCGCGATCGACGAAGTTGAGGCTGAACGTCTGCAACAGCACCACCAGCGGCAGGCAGAGCGTGACGAGCCCCACCAGCGTGCCGAAGAGAGTGTTGAGCATCAGGATGGGGCCAAGACCGAAGAAGCCCAGAAACGCGTTGATGATGCCGGCGTCCGACAGGAACACCTGCAGGGAATAGACCCGCACCAGGTAGCTGGTGAAGAACGGGATGATCAGGACGAAGATCAGCCATTGCTTGACGCGGTCCGACACCTTGAACGAGATCGCATAGGCGGCGGGAAAGGCGATCAGGCTGGTCAGTACGGCGCTGGCGGTGGCCAGCAGCGCCGTCAGCAGATAGGCGTCCCAGAAGGCGCGGCGCGTCAGGATGCGTTCCCAGTTGCCGAAATCGAGGTCGGGCTGCATCTGGAAGTTGCGCACGGTCCAGAAGCTGAGCGCGACCAGAAAAAGCAGCGGAAAGAGAAAGAAGGCCAGTTGCCAGATCAGCAGCGGCAACGACAGCACGAGCGTGAAGAGACGGGGGGCGGCGAAAGGTCATGTCGGGGCTTTTCTCGGTGGGCGGGTGCGCCGGGACCCGGGGAGGGCGGGCCCCGACGCGGCGGGCGTCAGGCGCCCTTGTAGTCGGACCAGAAGTCGTTCCAGTCCTCCAGGCTCTGCTGGACGGGCAACTGACGGTACTGGATCCGGCCCTCGCGGATCAGATCCATCACGTTGCGCTCGCCCGGCACCATCATCTGACGCCTTGCCTCTGCCGGGTTGGTGTCGTTCAGCACCTTCCAACCCGCCTGGCTGGGGATGAGGCACGGATAGGCGGCCATGTTGGCCGACTTGGCCTGCCCCTCGGGCGAGGTGATCCACTGGATCCACTTGCGCGCCATATCGTAGTTCTTGGTGCCCGTGCCGATCGAGAAGCTTTCGGTGAATTGCAGCCCGCCCTGTTCGGGGATGACGGTGCGCACCGGGCTTCCGTTCTTCTCCAGCGTGCCGGTGATCCAGTCGCCGATCCCGGAAAAGACCAGCATCTGCCCGTTGTTGAGTGACGAGAAGGTGCCGCCATAGTCGAAGAAGCCGCCGGCCTGCGGGCGCAGGCTCATCGCCGTCTCCTTGACCTTTTCCCAGGTCGCCTCGTCGATGTCGTAGGGCGAGGGATTGCCGTTGTAGAGGCTGATCTGGCCCAGGTTCGGCAGGTGCCAGTCGAACTGACCCAGCTTGCCGGTGACGCGGTCGTCCCAGTAGAGGCCATAGCTTGACGCCTCTTTTTCGGTGAAGGCGTCGGTGTTGTAGGCCACGCCGAGGAACCCGAAGCGGGTGATCACCGAGAAAAGCTTGTCGTCCTTCCAGTGGCCGGGGAACTTCTGGAACTCGGGGAAGAAATCGTCGAACGGGTAATCGGCCGGGTCGAGTTCCTGGACATAGCCGGCGGCGTTGAGCTGCTGGACATATTCGGCATCCGACAGGATGACGTCGTAGGTGCCCGGCGGGGATTGCGCGATCAGCCCCAGCATGTTGTCGCCGCCGGTATAGTATTTCGGCGTGAACTTGACGTTGTTGGCCTCTTCGAATTCGCCGACGATGTCCGGCTCGGCGTGGCCGTACCAGGCCAGCATCGACAGATTGACGGTCTGCGCCGCGGCGCGGATCGACAGGAACGGCATCGCCAGCGCCGCACCGCCGGTCATCTGCAAGAGCTGCCGGCGTGTCGGGGACTTCAACTTGGGTGTCATCTGGGGTCTCCTTGTCAGGTTTGTGGTTGGTTATTGGGCCGTGCGCCGCCTCATCGGGCGGCGGGGCCATCGGTCATCCGGAACTCGGTGCGCAGCGCGTCCACGATGCCGCGCGTGCAGACATCGAGCAGGATATCGCCCTTTTCGGCGGTGGCGTCCCTGGGCGACGACAGCGTGCCGCTGGCCGGCGTCCACTCGGGATGGGGCGGATAGACATCATAGGGCGGAAAGCTGGCGGGCGGATGGTCGACGGCCCGCTCCAGCAACACCAGTTCGGGATGAAGCCGCAGCATCAGCGAGGTTTCGAGCACTCCGCCATGCTCGATGTCCCAGCCCAGGAACCCGTCGGGATAAAGCCGCCCGATCGACGCCTGGTCGACGAAATCCCAATAGGACAGTACCACCACCTTGACGTCGTGGATGCCGCCCCAGCCGAGTTCGCGCAACGCCAGGTCGATGGCCTCGGCGATGAACCAGGTGTTCTCGAAATGGCCGTTGACGATGCAGAGGTTGCGGGCGCCGTGGCGGGCGAACTCGCGAATCACGTCCTTGAGCGCGCCCACCAGACTGGCGCCATCAAGGCTGGTGGTGCCGGGGAAGAAATTGCCGCCGCCGGATTTCTGCTGCGACTTGTAGCCATAGGTAAAGGGCGGCGCGACCAGTGCCCCCAGTTCCTGCGCCGCGCGGCGCGCGAATTCAGTGGGCAGCAGCACGTCGACATGCATCGGCATGTGATGGCCATGCTGCTCCATCGACCCGAACGGGATCAGGATCGGTGTCTCGCCGCTTTCGACCCGACGCTGGTAGTCGGGCCAGGTCAGCTCGGCGGCGAAAACGGTCTTGTGGTGCATTGTATTCGTATTCTCCGTGCGACAATCGGAGACAGCCTATGACGGATTGCATCATGCGCATAATTCATAGTAGCAATGAGTGAATAAGGATTATTAATCTTGCGCCAGTTCACCAACCTTCAGACCGATCTGCTGCGGACCTTCGTCACGGTGGTGGATCTGGGCAACTACACCGAAACCGGCCAGGTTCTGGGCCGTACCCAGCCCGCCATATCGCTCCAGGTCAAGCGGCTGGAGGACCTCGTCGGCAGCAAGCTCCTGCAGCACAAGGGCAAGACGCTGGAACTGACGCCCGAAGGGCATACGCTGATCGGATACGCGCGCGAGATCCTGCGGCTCAACGACCGCGCGGTGGCGAATTTCCAGCACGCGCAGTTCATGGGCCGGCTGCGCGTGGGCCTGCCCATAGATTACTCGATCGGCTATTTCCAACGGCTGATCGCGAACTTCGCGAGTGCGAACCCGGACGTCACGCTCGATATCCGCTGCAACTGGAGCCGCAGCATCCTCGGCAGCCTGCATGCCGACGACCTCGACCTGGCCATCGCCATCACCGACACCATGCCGGCGCCTTACGTGTCGATCTACT
Organism: Roseovarius sp.; assembly: GCA_027493545.1. Taxonomy (GTDB): domain Bacteria; phylum Pseudomonadota; class Alphaproteobacteria; order Rhodobacterales; family Rhodobacteraceae; genus Roseovarius. The sequence continues at coordinate 227,607 of JAOSKR010000003.1, forward strand.
GGTCGGAACGGCCGTTTTGGGTGTGCGGCCGCGATTTCCGCTACAGCCCCGACAAGCCGGTGCAGATCATCGCCCACCCCGAGGGGTGCTTTTACCGCAAAAGGATGATCGGTGCGCTCGACACCGAGGGGCGCGAATGGCGAATTGTCTTTGAGAGCCCCGGCATCGGCGCGCTGCAAAACGCCGTGCTCGACGGAATGGGGGTGACCGCCCTGACCAAGAAGACGCTGGTGCCGGGGATGCGCGTGCTCACACCCGGGGAGGGTTTCCCGCAGCTCGCCAACCTCCATGTAGGGCTGTTCTACAAGCATGTGAAGGCCTCCGACGCCGCCCTGAAGCTGATCGAGCTGATCGCCGAGGGCGTCAGCGGCTTTCGCAAACCCACCTATGCGCGAAGCTGATCCGCACGGTTTCCCGAGTGGCAGGCGGGAACAGCATCAGAATTTCTTATTCAAAAATCAAAGCTATTAATTTTGTTTCGGGCATCTTTGCTGGTAGCGAATTTTCATGAATGCCAGCGAGGAGATCCCAATGCTTGACGACATGTTGCACGTCATGGAATGGCACAATGGCGAGAAAGAGTTCTCGCCGTTTTCCGACAACGAGATGGCACGCCGCCAGAATGAGTTGCGCGCCTGGATGGCCGACAACAACGTCGATGCGGCGCTGTTCACGTCCTATCACTGCATCAACTACTACTCGGGATGGCTCTACTGCTATTTCGGCCGCAAGTACGGCATGGTCATCGACCAGAAGAACGCCACCACGATCTCGGCCGGCATCGACGGCGGCCAGCCCTGGCGGCGGAGCTTTGGCAACAACATCACCTACACCGACTGGCGGCGCGACAACTTCTATCGCGCGATCCAGCAGCTGACCAAGGGCGCCAGGCGCATCGGGATCGAGTTCGACCACGTCTCGATCGACTACCGCAAGCAGCTTGAGGACGCCCTGCCGGATGTCGAGTTCGTCGATGTCGGCCAGCCCGCGATGTGGATGCGCACGATCAAGTCGGCCGAGGAAATCAAGCTGATCAAGGAAGGCGCGCGCGTCGCGGATGTCGGCGGCTACGCGGTGGCTGCGGCGGTCAGGGCCGGCGTCCCCGAGCACGAGGTCGCCATCGCCGGCACAACCGCGATGATCCGCGAGATCGCCAAGTCCTTCCCCTTCGTCGAACTGATGGATACCTGGACCTGGTTCCAGTCCGGCATCAATACCGACGGCGCCCATAACCCGGTGACCAACCGCCCGGTGCAGTCGGGCGACATCCTCAGCCTCAACACCTTTCCGATGATCTTCGGCTACTACACCGCGCTCGAGCGCACGCTCTTTTGCGACAGCGTCGACGATGCCAGCCTCGACATCTGGAAAAAGAACGTGGCGGTGCACGAGCGCGGGCTCGAGCTTCTCAAGCCCGGCGTACGCTGCATGGATGTCGCGATCGAACTGAACGAGATGTACCGCGAATGGGACCTGCTCAAGTACCGTTCGTTCGGCTATGGCCACAGCTTTGGCGTGCTCAGCCACTATTACGGCCGCGAGGCCGGGGTCGAACTGCGCGAAGACATCGCCACCGAGCTCAAGCCCGGCATGGTCGTCTCGATGGAGCCGATGGTCATGATCCCCGAGGGCCAGCCCGGCGCCGGCGGCTACCGCGAGCACGACATCCTGGTGATCGGCGAGGACAGCGCCGAGAACATCACCGGCTTTCCGTTCGGTCCCGAGCACAACATCGTCGGCAAGGGCTGAGCCGGCCCGCCACGGACGCCAGCGGCCGGCGCCTTCACGGTGCCGGCCGGTTCGTGTTTCAGGAGCGTTGCACCGGAACGGACATGCCGGACGCATGACCGGCCCGGCGGGCGGCGGACGGGACACGGGTGCATTCAGCCAGGGCGCAATGCGCCTTACCCCCCCGCGTAGCCGATCGTCTGCAACGCCGCCCTGATCTCGTCGAGGATGGCGGGATCGTCGATGGTGGCGGGCATCTTGAATTCCTGCCCGTCGGCGATCTTGACCATGGTCGCGCGCAGGATCTTGCCCGAGCGCGTCTTGGGCAGGCGGTCGACCACCACGCAGAGCTTGAACGCCGCCACCGGGCCGATGCGCTCGCGCACCAGCTTGACGCATTCGGCGGTGATCTCGTCCTTGGGACGATCGACGCCCTTGGTCAGGCAGATGAAGCCTACCGGCAACTGGCCCTTGAGCTGGTCGCCGACCCCGATCACCGCGCATTCGGCGACGTCGGGGTGTTCCGCCAGCACCTCTTCCATCGCACCGGTCGAGAGGCGATGACCGGCGACGTTGATGACGTCGTCGGTGCGCGCCATGATGTAAAGATAGCCGTCCTCGTCGATCATGCCGGCATCGCCGGTCTCGTAATAGCCCGGGAAGGTGTCGAGATAGCTCTTGCGAAACCGTGCCTCGGCGTTCCACAGCGTCGGCAGCGTGCCCGGCGGCAGCGGCAGTTTCACCGCCACCGCGCCCAGTTGCCCCGGCCCCAGCGGCTTGCCGGTCTCGTCGAGGATGTCGATGTCGTAGCCCGGCATCGGCACACCCGACGCGCCGATCTTGATCTTCATCGCCTCGAGGCCCATCGGGATGCCGGTGATGGTCCAGCCGGTTTCGGTCTGCCACCAGTGATCGACCACCGGAATGCCCAGTTGCCCGGCCGCCCAGTTGATGGTGTCGGGATCGGCGCGCTCGCCCGCGAGATAAAGGATGCGCAGGCAGCCGAGGTCGTATTTCCTGACGAACTCGCCCTTGGGATCCTCACGCTTGATGGCGCGGAACGCGGTCGGCGCAGTGAAGAAGCTGCGCACGTTGTGCTCGGAGATCACCCGCCAGAAGGTGCCGGCGTCGGGGTTGCCAACGGGCTTGCCCTCGAACACCACGGTGGTGTTGCCATGGATGAGCGGCGCGTAGCAGATATAGCTGTGGCCGACCACCCAGCCGACATCCGATGCCGCCCAGAACACTTCGCCGGGATCGACGTTGTAGATGTTCTTCATGGTCCAGTTCAGCGCCACCAGATGCCCGCCGGTGGCGCGGATCACGCCCTTGGGCGACCCGGTGGTGCCGGAGGTATAGAGGACATAGGCGGGGTGGTTGCCCTCGACCGGTACGCAGTCGGCGGGCTCGGCGTCCTTCTGGAATTCGTGCCAGTCGTGGTCGCGGCCGGGTTCCAGTTCAACGCGGTGCTCGTCGCGCTGGAGGATGACGCAGAACTCGGGCTTGTGGCTGGCCTGGGCGATGGCGCCGTCATAGAGCGGCTTGTACTGCACGGTGCGGCCCGGCTCGATCCCGCAGGAGGCGGCGATGAGCGCCTTGGGCTGGGCGTCGTCGATACGCACGGCGAGTTCGCTGGCGGCGAAACCGCCGAAGACCACCGAATGGATCGCGCCCAGCCGGGCGCAGGCCAGCATCGCCTCGACCGCCTGCGGGACCATCGGCATGTAGATGATCACACGGTCGCCCTTTTCCACCCCCTGCCGCCGCAGCCCCCCGGCGAGACGCGCGACACGGGCCTGCAGTTCGGTAAAGCTGATCTTTTCCTTCCGGCCCGTCACGGGGCTGTCGTAGATGATCGCGGTGCGGTCGCCGTGGCCGGCCGCGACATGGCGGTCGACGGCGTTGTGACAGGTGTTCACCAGCCCGTCGCTGAACCATTCGTAAAGCGGTGCGTTCTCGTCGAAGAGCGCCTTCGACGGCATCCTGTCCCAGTCGATTTCGCGCGCGGCTTCCATCCAGAAGGCGTCGGGGTCGCGCTTCCAGCTCTCATAGACGTCTTTGTATCCCATGATCGTCTCCTCCGGTCCTTGTCCCTTTTGTTACGGGACCGGTAACCCCGGCGGCAAGAGGGCGGTGGGCGATGAGGGACAGAATGCCACAAGAAATTTGCAGATCGGGCGCGAAACAGGCTGCAAACTTTTGCAAAGCATCTGGCCTGTCAAACTTCAGGTGATGGTCACATGCGGTTTTGCAAAGTCTGCAAACCGCAATCTGCGAATCAGGTCAGGATAGCGGATCGGTTCGCCCGCGCCGGTGTCTGCGGCGTCGGCGGGATGGCGCGCACAATGCATATTTCCGACATCCTGCAGGTCGAAATCGGCACAGACGGGCGAACGAAGATTGATAATGATCGGATCAGGGACCGGCGCGGTGCCGGCCCATTTGAGCAAGGTTCCTTTGTCATGGGCGACAAGAAGCAGAAGCCGGCGAAACCCGGCGCCAAGACCGTCAAGAAATAACCCGCAGGGATGGCAAGCTGCCGTGGCGGGGACTTCCTCTGCCACGGCAGCACCGGTCATGGCGTTCCGCGCCTCGCCTTGCCCCGGGGCCCGGCCATCCAACGGAAGACGTCCCGATGCCGGTCAGGCGCGATGGCCCGAAACGGCGCGACAGGCCCTATTGGTGCCGGATCTTGGCCCGCAGCCGGCTCGGGCCGCCGGGCACCAGCAGGAACGAGACCAGAAAGCCGCAAACGAAGCCGGCGAGATCGGCCACCCACATCAGCCCGCTGCCGAAGACGAGGCCGAAGACGAGTTGCAGCGCCAGCAGCAGCCCGATGAGGGAAAAGGCACGGTATTGCGGCGCGCCGACCTCGCCCAGCCGCAGCCAAAGCAGGCAGGTAAACCCGCCGATAAGCCCGTAGACGCCCGGAAACGCGCCGACCAGCCCCGGACCTTCGGGCAGTACCAGCGCATAGGCGAGCGCACCCAGCGCGGCAGAGGCGACAAAAAGCACCAGCACGGCCCATTGCGGCATCCGCTCGCCCACGAACTTGCCCAGCGCCAGCGTCAGCACCGCGGCAAAGATCATCTGGGTAAAGCTCGCATGAACGAACGGATAGGTGAAAAAAGCGAACGAGGTAATCGGCGCGCAGGACGCCGTTTTCCAGCATCCACGTCACCGCGCGGTTGGAAAACCCGTAGTCCCGGATCGCGACCGCCCGCCAGCCCACCGCCTCGGGCCCGCCGATCAGCCCGCGCGCACCCAGCGTGAAGGCGGCCTCGACCACCGCCATGACCGCCACCAGCGCGACCACCGTCAGGGGCAGCGGGTTGACGGGGCCGGGATTGCCCGGTCCGTATGGGGCGGGGTGGCTCATGCCTGCTCTCCTTGACGCCATGCGCGGCCACAAGTAAGCGAGGCCGGCGACAAATTCCAGACGGAGTCTCCAAATGGCCGAGGCGGCGCATACCCCCTGCGTGTTTTCCGGCATCCAGCCCTCGGGAAACCTGCATCTGGGCAATTATCTCGGCGCGTTGAAGCGTTTCGTCGAGACGCAGGACCGCGGCATCCAGTCGATCTACTGCGTGGTCGACCTGCACGCCGTCACCGTCTGGCAGGATCCGGCCGCGCTGGCCCATGCCACGCGCGAACTCACCGCCGGGTTCATCGCCTCGGGGCTCGATCCCGAGCGCTCGATCCTCTTCAACCAGTCGCAGGTGGCCGAGCATGCGCAGATGGCCTGGGTCTTCAACTGCGTCGCGCGGATGGGCTGGATGAAGCGGATGACCCAGTTCAAGGACAAGGCCGGCAAGAACGCCGAACAGGCGAGCCTGGGGCTTTTTGCCTACCCGGCGCTGATGGCCGCCGATATCCTCGTCTATCACGCCACCCATGTACCGGTGGGCGAGGACCAGAAGCAGCACCTTGAACTGACGCAGGAGATCGCGCGCAAGTTCAACCACGATTACGGGGTCGAGTTCTTTCCCGTCACCGAGCCGGTGATCGAGGGGGCGGCAACACGGGTGATGTCGTTGCGCGACGGGACCAAAAAGATGTCGAAATCCGACCCCTCGGACATGAGCCGGATCAACCTCACCGACGACGCCGACACCATCGCCAGAAAAATTCGCAAGGCCAAGACCGACCCCGAGCCGCTGCCCGAGACGGTAAAGGGGCTCGAGGCACGGCCCGAGGCGCGCAACCTGGTCAACATCTACGCCGCGCTTGCGGGCGAAAGCGTCGAGGCGGTGCTGGCCGACCTGGGCGGGCGGCCGTTTTCCGAGTTCAAGCCGGCGCTGGCGGACCTGGCGGTCGAGCACCTCGCCCCGATCTCGGCCGAGATGGCGCGGCTGATGCAGGATGCGGCCGAGATCGACCGCATCCTCGCGCGGGGCGCCGAGCGCGCCCGCGCCATCGCCGCGCCGATCCTGCGCGAGACCTACCGCATCATGGGCATGGTCGGGGCCTGAGCAGGGCGGCTGTCAGCTTGCGCAGGGCGCAGAGCATGTCGCGTTCAATCGCAAACACCCGCGCGCCCCGGGATTTACCCGGGGCCTCGCCCCGGCCGGCAAGAGAGGCCCCGGGTCAAGCCCGGGGCGGGTGACGGGCCTGATCTGGCGCGACACGGCCTGATCGCCTTGCCACGCCGGCCCCTTGCCGCGATAGTTCCCCAGGACAGGGAGACCCGCCATGCAAAGGCTTCAGGTGCAGGGCGTGCACCACATCACGCTCACCGGCGCCGATCGGCAGACATCCATCGACTTCTGGGAGGGGGTGCTGGGCATGCCCTTCGTCTTCGAGCAGCCCAACCTCGACAACCCGGGCGAGGGGCATCTCTATTTCGACCCCGGCGACGGGCGGCTGATCACGGTCTTCACCGACGAGGGGCGCAAGCCGGTGCATCGCCGCACGCCCGCCGATCCGGGTTGCGTGCATCACCTGGCGTTCAATGTCAGCCGCGCCACCTTTGCCCAGGCCGAAGCGCGCCTCAAGGCGCGCGGCATTGCCCATTCCGGGCCAAAGGACCGCGGGTTCATGGATTCGATCTATTTCCGCGAGCCGCTGGGCCTCTTGATCGAGCTGGCGTGTTACCGCTTCGAGCCGCCCGCCGGCGCCACCCACGCCGAGGTGCTGGCCGAGGCCCATCGCGACCGGGTGGCGCGGGGGGATGCAGCCATCGGCGAGGTGCATCTGGCCAACGCCATCGAGACGCTGGTGCATCGTCGGATAGGGCGGGAAAACGACGGCTGAGTTCGGCAAAGGGCGGTGCCGGTCCGGATTTTTCAGGCCGTGATCAGAGGGCATGCGCCCGCCATGGGGGCGAGCGCATACCCGGCCCGCAAGCGGGCCAGGTGAAGCCGGCAGGATGAAACGGTTCCTGGCGACAGAATGCAGCCACGCCCCGCGTCAGAGCTGATACCCCGGCGTCGATTGCGAGATTTCCACCTCCTCCTCGGTCATGCCCTCGGGAATGCCCTCGAAAAGCGGCGTCGTCATGTAGCGCTCGCCGGTGTCGGGCAGCATCGCGAGGATTGTCGTGCCGGGCGCGGCGCGCTCGGCGATCTGCATGGCCACGGCAAAGGTCGCCCCGCCCGAGACCCCGGTGAGGATACCCTCGCCCGCGGCGAGCTTGCGCGCCCAATCGATGGCCACGGCGCCGGCGATGGGCATGATCTCGTCGTAATAGCCCTTGTCGATCGCCTCCTGTAGCACCAGCGGGATGAAATCGGGGGTCCAGCCCTGGATGGGGTGCGGCTCGAACGCCGGATGGCTCGCCGCCGCCTCGCCGGCCTCGTTGCGCGCTTGCGCCTGGCCGCTGTCGACGAGGGCGGCGTTGGCGGGTTCCGACAACACGATCCTGGTCTCGGGGCGCTCCTTGCGCATCACCCGGCCGATGCCGGTCACCGTGCCCCCGGTCCCGTAGCCCGACACGATGTAGTCGAGCCGCCGGCCGGCGAAATCGTTGACGATCTCGCGCGCGGTCGTAGCCTCGTGGATGTCGGCGTTGGCCTCGGTCTCGAACTGGTGGGCGAGAAACCAGCCGTTGGCCTCGGCCAGCTCGACCGCCTTGCGATACATTCCAAAGCCCTTTTCAGCCTTGGGCGTGAGCACCACCCCGGCCCCCAGCATCCGCATCAGCCGGCGGCGCTCGATGGAAAAGCTCTCGGCCATCGTCACCACCAGCGGATAGCCCTTCTGGGCGCAGACCATCGCCAGCCCGATGCCGGTATTGCCGCTGGTGGCCTCGACCACGGTCTGCCCGGGCCTCAGCGCACCGGTGGCCTCGGCGCGCTCGATGATCGCCATCGCCAGCCGGTCCTTGACCGAGGCCGCCGGGTTGAACGCCTCGGCCTTGACGAACATCTCCACCCCCTCGGGACCGAGGTTGTTGACGCGGATCGTGGGCGTGTCGCCCACGGTGTCGATGATGCTGTCGAAAATCCTGCCGCGGCCCGAGTTGCCGCGAATGCCGTCCTTTGCCATGATATGAATCCTTTGAGCAGTCCGATTTCTCGGCCGGACCCTATCACGGCCGCACACCGCACGCTGCCTTTTCTGGCAGGCTGATCTGGAACATTGTTCCGTGCAGCCCTGCACACGGGAGGAGCGTTTTCCGCCAGTTGCCGGGAAAGGCGGGGTCCGGGTACTATCTTTTCCCGAACTCAGCCAGAGGAGCCACCATGACCCGGACCATTCATCCGCAGACCCGCATCGGGCATGTCCACCTCAAGGTGGCCGACCTTGACCGTGCCATCGGGTTTTATTCCGGCGTGCTGGGGTTCGAGGTGCGGCAGAAATTCGGTGACCGCGCGGCGTTCCTGTCGGCGGGCGGCTATCACCACCATATCGGGCTCAACACCGGGACAGCCTCGGCGGCACGCCGCCGCCTGCGGGCCATACCGGGCTATATCACACCGCGATCCTTTATCCCGACCGGGCGCAGCTGGCGGACGCGCTGCGCCGGGTGGTCGAGGCCGGCATGCCCGTCGATGGCGCCGCCGATCACGGGGTTTCCGAGGCGGTTTATCTGACCGACCCCGACGGCAACGGGGTCGAACTCTACCGCGATCGTCCCGAGGCGGAGTGGCCCCGCGACGCGCAGGGCAACCTGGCCATGAACAATGCCCCGCTCGACCTGCGCGCGCTGCTGGCAGAGGCGCCATAGGCACGCCTCTGGACCCTGCCGGCCGACCGGCATAACCTGCCCGCGAACACGCACAGGAGACGAGACATGCCCACCGGCACCAATATCAGGACCTATTTCGACGGCAGCTGGCACGAGGGCGATATCGCGGTGATGAAGGCCGCCGATCACGGCATGTGGCTGGGCAGCAACGTCTTCGACGGGGCGCGGTACGCGCATGGTCTGACCCCCGACCTCGACCGGCACTGTGCCCGCGTCAATGCCTCGGCCGAGGCGCTGATGGTCACCCCCACGGTTTCGGTCGAGGAGATGGTTGCCATCGTGCACGAGGGGCTCAAGGCCTATGCTCCCGATGCCGCGGTCTACATCCGTCCGATGTACTGGGCGATCGACGGCGGCATGTCGGCGATCGTGCCCAAGGAAGGCGGGCGCACGGGGTTCGCCATCTGCCTCGAGGAAATTCCGATGGCGCCGCCCGATGCCGCCGCCACGCTGACCCGCACCCGCTTTCGCCGCCCGGTGCTGGAGGATGCGGTCGTCAACGCCAAGGCGGCATGTCTTTATCCCAACAACGCCCGCATGCTGGTGGAGGCCCGCGCCAAGGGGTTCACCAACGCGCTGGTGGCCGACGCGGTAGGCAACGTCGCCGAGACGGCGACCGCCAATGTGTTTGCGGTCAGGGATGGCGAGGTCTTCACGCCGGTGGCCAACGGCACCTTTCTCGCCGGCATCACCCGGGCACGGCACATGGCCAACCTGCGCGCCGACGGGGTCAGGGTGCACGAGACGGTGATGACGTTCGAGGATTTCCACGCCGCCGACGAGATATTCCTCTCGGGCAACCTGATGAAGGTGACGCCGGTCACCGCGTTCGACGACACCCGTTTCCAGATCGGCCCCATGAGCCGCCGCGTGCGCGAGCTCTACTGGGACTGGGCGGCGTCGGCAGGGTGAGGCGGGTTGAGCCGGATCGGGAACGGTTGACAGGAACCGAACAACGGGCATGCCCCCGCCATGGGGCGGGCGCGCACATGCCCGCCCCGCCATGCTGCACCGCAACAAACCGGAGACTGCCATGACCGCCTATCCCCGCCTCCTTGCTCCGCTCGATCTGGGCCATGTCACGCTGAAGAACCGTGTGCTGATGGGCTCGATGCATACCGGGCTGGAGGAAACCGGGGACTGGAACCGGGTGGCGGAATTCTACGCCGCGCGCGCGCGCGGCGGGGTTGCGCTTATGGTGACGGGCGGCATGGCGCCCAACCCGGAGGGCGGGATCCGTCCCGGCGCCGCCGGTCTTTACAGCACGCAGGACATCGCCGACCACCGCATCGTCACATCCCGCGTGCACGACGCCGGCGGGCTAATCGCCATGCAGGTGCTCCACGCCGGCCGTTATGCCCTCGGCCCCGACTGCGTCGCGCCCTCGGCCGTCAAATCGCCGATCTCGCCCTTTGCGCCCACGGCGCTGGACGAGGCCGGGATAGAGACGCAGATCGCCGACATCGTCACCGCCGCCGCCCGCGCTCGCGAGGCGGGTTATGACGGAGTCGAGATCATGGGCTCCGAGGGGTATTTCATCAACCAGTTCCTGGTGCGTCACACCAACAAGCGCGAGGATCGCTGGGGCGGGTCTTACGAGAACCGGATGCGGCTGGCGCTCGACGTCGTGCGCCGGGCGCGCGCGGCGGTGGGCGACGACTTCATCGTCATCTACCGGCTCTCGGTGATCGACCTCGTGCCCGATGGCTCGACCTTCGACGAGGTGATCCAGCTTGCCCGGGCGGTCGAGGCGGCGGGCGCCTCGATCATCAACACCGGCATCGGCTGGCACGAGGCGCGCATCCCCACCATCGCCACCTCGGTACCGCGCGCGGCCTTTGTCTGGGTGACGCGAAAACTGATGGGCAAGGTCGGCATTCCGGTCATCGCCTCCAATCGCATCAATACGCCCCAGGTGGCCGAGGACGTGCTGGCCTCGGGGGCCGCCGACATGGTCGGCATGGCACGCCCGTTTCTGGCGGACGCCGATTTCGTCGCCAAGGCCGTGGCCGGGCGGGCCGACACCATCGCGCCCTGCATTGCCTGCAACCAGGCCTGCCTGGATCACACCTTCAGCGGCAGGATTTCCACCTGCCTGGTCAATCCCCGCGCCTGCTACGAGACCGAACTGCCAATCGAGAAAGCGACCAACCCGCGGCGCATCGCGGTGGTCGGCGCCGGGCCGGCGGGGCTGGCGGCGGCGATCACCGCGGCCGGGCGGGGTCATGCGGTCACGCTCTTCGACCGCGACAGCCGCATTGGCGGGCAGCTCAACATGGCCCGCGCCATCCCCGGCAAGGAAGAGTTCCACGGGCTGGTGGCGTGGTACGAGACGATGGTCGCCGAGACCGGGGTTGCCCTGCGGCTCGGACGGGCGGCGGGCGTCGATGATCTGGCGGATTTCGACGAGGTGATCGTCGCCACCGGCGTCGTGCCGCGCGATCCGGAGATCCCGGGGCAGGACGGCCCGCATGTGGTCGGCTACGCCGATCTGCTCTCGGGCCGGGTGGAAGCGGGCAGGCGGGTGGCGATCGTCGGTGCCGGTGGCATCGGGTTCGACGTGGCCGAGTATCTCGTGCACGACGGCAGGAGCCCGACCGTGGACCTCGAGGCGTGGAAGCGCGAATGGGGTGTGGGCGATCCGTCCGAGACGCGGGGCGGGCTGACCCCCGAAGGCCCCGCGCCCGAACCGCCGGCGCGGGCGGTCACGCTCCTGCAGCGCAAGGACGAACGCCTCGGCAAGCGGCTGGGAAAGTCGACCGGCTGGATCCACCGCGCGGCGCTGCGGATGAAGGGGGTCGAGATGGTCGCCGGCGTCAATTACGAACGGATCGACGCGCGCGGGCTGCATGTAAGTTTCGGCGAGGAGCGCGCGAACCCGCGGCTGATCGAGGCCGACACCATCGTGCTCTGCGCCGGCCAGCAGAGCGAACGCGGCCTCGCCGACGCGCTGGCGGCGGCGGGGCGCGCGGCGCATGTGATCGGCGGCGCCGACGTGGCGGCCGAGCTCGATGCCAAGCGGGCGATCGACCAGGGCGTGCGGCTGGCCGCGATGCTGTAGCGCCTGCCACCCGAGCCGGATGACGCCCCGCACCGGGGCTCGGCCCCGGGGCCTCGCCATCTCCGGACAAGTGGCTCCGGCTCGGGGGGCGGGGCGGGCAACGGCCTCTGTCTGACGCGGCGGGCCCAGGCTCGCGCGCTATTTCGTCGTGACCGTGATCACCTCGGAGCTGACCGGTTGATCATGGCGTCCTTGCTTGTCGTGACTTCCACGATCTGGCACACGGCGGCCCCCGCGCGGGTTTGACCCGTGCCGCGCCGGGCTTCGCTGTTTCCCCGACACGAACGATCCAAACAAATCCCCAGATATTGTCGGTCAAGTGCCGCAGTTGTGCCCACATCTATGCCGATAAGGTGCCGGGGCACGAAACGCAGAGGTATCGATCATGGATCGCCTGACTGAGATGGAGGCTTTCGCGACGGTGGTGGATCAGGGGGATTCACCGATGCAGCGCGCAAGATGGGCATCTCGAAATCCGCAGTGTCCAAGCATGTCTCCTCGCTCGAGGCCCGGCTGGGTGCGCGCCTGCTCAACCGCACCACCCGCCGCGTCAGCCCGACCGAGATCGGGCTGGCCTATTACGACCGCGCGCTCAGGGTGCTCAACGACGCCGGCGAGGCCGATGCGCTGGTCAGCTCGATGCAGTCCGATCCCTCGGGGCTGCTGCGGATTTCGGTGGCTACCGATTTCGGGGTCAATCATCTCAGCCCGATCCTGGGGAAGTTCCTGGACGAATTTCCCGACATCACCGTCAACATGGTGCTCAACAACCGCTATGTGGAGCTGATCTCGGAAGGCTTCGACATGGCGGTGCGGATCGGCGATCTGGAAGACAGCACGCTACGCGCACGCAAGCTCTCCGAGACTACCAGGCGCATGATCGCCAGCCCCGCCTACCGGCCAGGTACGGCCGCCCGACCCGGATCGACGATCTCAACGAGCACAAGCTCCTGCATTATTCCAGCCGAGGCCGGCGGGTCGGTGTGGAAGCTGACCGCGCCCTCGGGCGAAAAGCGCCAGGTCCGCACCGCCGGCGGGCTGTCGGTCAATGACGGGCAGTCCCTGCTCAACGCCGCGATCTCGGGGCTCGGCATCGCCTATCTGCCCAGCTTCCTTTATGCCCGCGCGGTGAAGGAGGGGCTGGTCGAGGACGTCATTCCCGACCTGCCGGTCGAGACCCAGGGCATCTATGCGGTCTATCCCCCGGGCCGTTTCACCCAGCCCAAGGTGCGCGCGTTCATCGACTTTCTGGTCGAGGTCTTTGCCGACAAGGGTCCGATCGACTGGTGAGAGTGTGCCGTTTGCCGCGCTCGGGCAGACCCGGCACGATACCCCCGGCAGGTCGTTTGCCGGGTTTCGCGCGTTTGCCACCCTTGGGATGAGGTTGCACAGGTTTTGTGCGGCGGTTGCGGTTGCCTTGCGTTGCGAAACCGGCCAAATCCCGTGGCAAGTGACCCCAACGAAAGGACTCCCGCATGGCCGACCCAAGGCTCCTGACGATTTCCGGCTCGCTGCGTCGGGGCTCCTACAACCGGATGCTCCTGCGCGAGGCGGTGCGCGCCTTCGGTCCGGCCGAGGTGCACGAGGCCGACCTGCGCCTGCCGCTCTATGACGGCGATCTCGAGGATGCGAGCGGCGTGCCGGAGGCGGTCGAGCGGTTGGCCGCCCAGATCCGCGAGGCTGACGCGGTGGTGATCTCGTCCCCGGAATACAACAAGGGGATTTCGGGGGTGATGAAGAACGCGCTCGATTGGGTCAGCCGGGTGCCGGGAATGGCGTTCAGGGGCAAGCCCGTGGCGGTGATGTCGGCCAATGACGGGCGCACCGGCGGCGAGACCGGGCAGTTCATGCTGCTTTCGTGCCCGGTGCCGCATCAGGCCGATGTGGTGCCGGGCGCACCGCTCTGCGTGGCCCTGGCGGGCGACGAGTTCGACGCCGAGGGCCGGCTGAAGAGCGATCGCTACCGCAAGGCTCTCGACAAGCGGATGGAGGCGCTGCGCGGGCGCTTGGGCTGATGCCCGACCGGCAGGAAAGGGGGGGCTTGAGCCGGCGGAGTGCGCAGCCTAGTTTGCCGGCATGAACGAGCACGTACACACCGTCACCGACGCCATCGACCCCGCCCGTGCCCGGGGCAATGCAGGCCGCGCTCGGGCTGGAGCCTGACATCGGCGCGGGCGATGCATTGCCGCCCTTTTTCCATCAGCTCTATTTCTGGGACCCTCAGCCGCCGGCGCGGCTGGGCCGCGACGGCCATCCCCGCGTGGGGGCATCATCCCGGACATGGGGCTGCCGCGGCGGATGTGGGCCGGCGGGCGGCTCGAGTTTGCGGCGCCGCTGGTCGCCGGGACCGCCGCCGAGCGCGTGACCCGTGTAGAGAATACCGCACGCAAGCAGGGCCGCAGCGGGCCGCTGGGCTTTGTCACCCTGCGCCACGACGTGCTGCAAGGGGGGCGGCGCGTGCTCAGCGAATGGCAGGACCTGGTCTATCGCGAAGACCCCGGCACCGATGCGCCGCCGCCGGTGCCGCCCACTGCCGCGACCGACGAGACGATCAGCGAACGCGTGGACTTCGATACCACGATGCTGTTTCGCTATTCGGCGCTGACCTTCAACGGGCACCGCATCCACTACGATCTCGATTACGCGCGCGGCACCGAGAACTATGGCGGACTGGTGGTTCACGGACCCCTTCTGGCGCAGCTTCTGATGCTGCTCGCGGAGCGGCAGCAGGGCGCGCTGACGCGTTTTTCCTTCCGGGCCACGGCGCCGCTGCTGCATTTCGAGTCGGCCGAGTTGTGCTGGAAGGCGGATGGCACATTGTGGGTGCGGGGTCCCGACGGGCGGCAGTGCATGCAGGCCCGGGCGTGACCGCCCGAATGACACGAAATTCCCCCTGAGGAGGCATCATGCGCGGGATTGCCGACCGGATACGCCACGCCATCTTTTTCGAGATCATCGGGCTGGTTCTGGTCACGCCGCTGGGGGCGTGGCTGTTCGACCAGCCGATACAGGATATCGGCGTGCTGGCGCTGGCCTGCGCCACCATCGCGACGATCTGGAATTATTTCTACAACCTCGGCTTCGATCTGGTGCTGAGACGGCTGCTCGGCGACACCCGCAAGACGCCGGGCATGCGGGTCGTTCACGCGGTGTTGTTCGAGGGCGGTCTGCTGGTGGTCCTGCTGCCGCTGATCGCGTGGTATCTGGGCATCACGCTGTGGCAGGCGCTGATGATGGATCTGTCATTCGCCGGCTTCTACCGGTCTATGCCTTCGTCTACAACTGGCTCTACGACCTCGTGTTTCCGATCCCGCCGCTGCCGGCAAGGCGGCCGGCCTGAAACCGGCTGGGCGCGCCGCACAACCTACGCCCGCGCCCGTTCGGCCCCTTCCACGATCGCCGCGCGCAACTTCTTCTCCAGCGCCGCCTGCTTGGCCTTGGAATGGAATTTCAGCCCGAACATGTCCTTGACATAGAAGGTGTCGACCACCTGCTCGCCATAGGTCGCGATCACCGCCGAGTTGATGTAGACGTTGCTGGCGGCCAGCGTCCGGGTGAGATCATGGAGAAGGCCCGGACGGTCGCGGGTATCGACCTCGATGATGGTGTAGATTTCCGAGCCCTCGTTGTCGAAGGTGATGTGGGTGGGCACGCGAAAGGCACGCTCGCGCTTGCGGATGCGGTCGCGCGACTTGATCGCCTCGCCGGCCACAACCTCGCCCCTGAGCGTGCGGTCGATGGTGCGCCGCAGCCGCGGCAGGCGGGCGGCATCAAAAGGGTGTCCGGCGGCATCCTGGATCCAGAACGCAGCGGTGGCGAACCCGTCCTTGGAGGTGTAGGTGCGCGCGTCGACCACGTTCGCGCCCGCGAGGGCCAGCGCCCCGGCAAGACGCGAGAACAGGCCCGGATGATCGGAGAGCGCGAAACAGGCGCGGGTGGCGTCGCGATCCTCGTCCACCGCCAGATCAACGCCGATCTCGTCGGCGCCAAGATTGCGCAGGAGACGGGCAAAGACCACGTGTGCGGTGACGTGGAGCCCCTGCCAGTAGGGATCGTAATGGCGGGCGAGTTCGGTGCGGACGTCGCGCGCGTCCCAGTCCGAGAGCGCCTCGCGCAGGTTGCGCTTGGCCTCCGATCCGCGCTGTTCGCGGTTGAGGTCCTCGAGCCCGCCCTCCATCGCCCGGCGGGTCTGGCGGTAGAGTGCCCGCAGCAGCGATGCCTTCCAGTTGTTCCACGTCGTCGGCCCGACGCCACGGATGTCGCAGACGGTGAGCACGCACAGCAGGTCGAGTCGCTCGCGCGTCTGCACCGCCTTGGCGAAATCGCGCACCGTGCGCGGATCGGCGATGTCGCGCTTTTGCGCCATGTCCGACATCAGCAGGTGATAGCGCACCAGCCATTCCACGGTGTCGATCTCGCGCGGCTTGAGCCCCAGCCGGGTCGCCACCTTGCGGGCGATCCTCGCGCCGATGATCGAATGGTCCTCGTCGCGCCCCTTGCCGATATCGTGCAGCA
Organism: Roseovarius sp.; assembly: GCA_027493545.1. GTDB lineage: Bacteria > Pseudomonadota > Alphaproteobacteria > Rhodobacterales > Rhodobacteraceae > Roseovarius. Next base: position 244,100 of record JAOSKR010000003.1, read on the forward strand.
GCAGCGCCACGTACAGCACCCGGCGGTTCACCCCCGCTTCGAGGATCGCCGAGGCGATGGGCAGTTCCTCGGCCAGTTTGCCGCGCTCGATCTTGTCGAGCTGGCCGACGCACTGGATGATGTGTTCGTCCACCGTGTAGCTGTGGTACATGTTGTACTGCATCAGCGCGCGGATCGGCTCGAATTCGGGGATGAATGCCGAGAGCACGCCAAGCTCGTTCATCCGTCTCAGCGCGCGCTCGGGGTTGCCGTGCTTCACCAGCAGGTCGAGAAAGAGCCTTTGCGCCCTGGGGTCGTTGCGCAGGCCGTCGTCGATCAGTTGGATATTGGCGGTCACCAAACGCATCGCGTCGGGATGGATCAAGAGCCCGGTGCGCAGCCCCTCCTCGAAGAGCCGCAAGAGGTTCAGCCGGTCGGCGAGGAATTTGTCCGGGTCGATGATGGCAAGGCGGCCATGCACCTCGGTGTAGTTGGCCCTGAGCCGGCGCTTGCGCTTGAACAGTCGCTGCAGCAGCGGCTCGGACTTCATGTGCGCCGCCTCGAGCTTGGTCAGGAAGATGCGGGTGAGTTCGCCCACCGCGGTGGCGTGGCGGAAATAGTGCTGCATGAACTGCTCGACCGCGCGGCGACCGGCGGTGTCGGCGTAACCCATGCGGCGCGCGACCTCGACCTGCAGGTCGAAGGTCAGCTGTTCGCTGGCGCGGCCGGTGACGAGATGCAGGTGACAGCGCACCGCCCAGAGGAAATTGTGCGCGTCCGCGAAGGTGGCGAATTCCTCTTCGGTAAAGAGCCCCGCCGCCACGAGTTCGGCCGCGTCGTCGACGTGGTGGACGTATTTCGCCACCCAGAAGAGGCATTGCAGGTCGCGCAGGCCGCCCTTGCCTTCCTTCACGTTCGGCTCGACCATGTAGCGTACGCCCTGCTTGCGATGGCGCACACCGCGCTCGGCGAGCTTGGCTTCGATGAAGTCGCGCTCGCTGCCCTCGAAAAGCTCGGACCTCATCCGCGCGCGCAGGGTTTCGGCAAGGCCGCGGTCGCCGTACAGAAAGCGGTTTTCCATGAGCGCGGTGCGGATGGTGAAATCCTCGGCCCCGAGGCGCAGGCAATCCTCGACGGTGCGGGTGGCATGGCCGACCGCAATCCGCAGATCCCACAGGATGTAGAGCGTGGTTTCGATCACGCTCTCGGCCCAGGGGGTGATCTTCCACGGCGTGAGAAAGAGCAGGTCGACATCCGAAAAGGGCGCCATCTCGCCGCGCCCGTAACCGCCCACCGCCAGAACCGCAAGGCGCTCGGCGTCAGTGGGGGCGGAGAGCGGGTGCAGCCGTCGTGCGGCAACATCGAGCGCGCAGGCGACGCCCTGATCGGCAAGCCAGCAATAGGACCGGATCGCCGGGCCGGCAGCAAAGGGGTCGGCCGCGAACGCCTCGGCGATGGCGGCGCGGCCCGCCTTGAGTGCCGGGGCGAGGATCCCGACGATGCGCCTGCGGGCCTCGGCGGGTGCGGTGCCGGCGGCATCCTCGAGCGCGGTGTCGATCGCGCTTGCGATGGCGGCGGAATCGAAGAGTTCCTCCGCCGGGCGGATCAGCCCTGCCGGAGGGGGGCTGTCATCCTTCATTCGCGGGCCGGGCCGGGCGGGGTCAGAACCCCGCCCCCTCGAAACCGCGCGGCGCCGGTCCGATCACGACGACCTTGCGGTTCTCGATCGTCGCCACCGCGAGACTGCGCTCGTTGGTGCCATCGGGCAGCAGGCGGAAGACGCCGTTGACGCCCTGAAAACCGGCCGGCTGGATCAGGCTCGTCCGGCTCAGCGCGTCGCGGGCGCCGGTGCTGGCCAGCGCGCCCACGGCGGCGATGCCATCATAGGCGAGGCCGGCCAGCGCGTGCGGGGGCGCTGCCATAGGCGGCCTCGAACCGCGCCTGGAACTGGGCGCTGCGCTGCGGGTCGGGCAGGGCGAACCAGCCCCCCTGGACGCCCGGCAGCTCCAGCGTCTGCGGTGGCGTGTCCCAGCGCGCCAGCCCGATATACTGCGTCTTGTCCTGCCCCAGCCCGGCCTCGGGCAGAAGCTGGGTGAAAAGCGGCAGCGCGCCGGCCGTGTTGGCGGTGAAGAAGATGGCGTTGGCCTGGTTTTCCTCGGCTGCCTGCCTGATCCGCGGCACCGCGTCGATCACGCCCTTTTGCGAGAACTCGTAGCTGACGCTACCGGCTGGAAAGGCGGCGTTGCGGGTGATCGCCTCCTGGATCGCCTGCTGCCCGAGGCGCTCGGCCCCGGTTCCGGCATAGACGGTCAGGATGCGGTCGCGGCCCCTGGGCGGCGGCGAAGCTCACCAGCCGGTTGGCGGTGCTGCGAAAGGTCTGGCCCAGCACGAAGAGGTTGCCGCCGGCGATGGTCGGGTTGTTGGAAAAGGCGAGCACGTTCACCCCGCGCCCGGCGGCGGCCTGGGCGACGGCGGTGGCCGATTGCGCATGCAGCGGGCCGATGATGATGCCGGCGCCGTCGCTCACCGCCCTGAGCGCCGCCTCGCGCGCCTTGGCGGCGTTGCCGGCGGTGCCGTAGACGCGCAGGTCGATCTGCACGCCGGCAAGGTCCGAGACCGCCAGCCGCGCGGCGTTTTCCAGGTCACGCGCCAGCTTTTCCTCGTTGGCGTCGGCCGAGCCGTGCGGCACGAGAAGGGCCACGGGCACCGGAGCGGAGGGGGAGATCGAGGGCCCCGACCCGATCAGCGGGCCGCCCTGGCAGGCCGCGAGAACGAGCGCGAGGATGAGCGCGAACAGGGCGGCGAACGGCTTGCGGAGCCTTTGAAAAACGGCGAACATGAACGGCATGCGCTCCTTGTCTTGTGGCGGGACGGGGCGCCCTCGCGGGTTTCGTGCCCGATAATAGACGTCACGCGGGATGGGTCCAGTGGTGAATCGGGACGAAACGGCACTGGCGCCGGGGCTCTATCTGATCGCCACCCCGATCGGCGCGGCGCGCGACATCACCCTGCGCGCGCTCGATATCCTGGGCGCGGCGGATGTGCTGGCGGCCGAGGACACCCGCAGCCTGCGGCGGTTGATGGAGATCCACGGCATCGCGCTCGGCGGACGGCCGCTGGTCAGCCATCACGATCACAGCCCGGCGGCGGCGCGGCGGCGGATCATGGATGCGCTCGAGGCGGGCAAGTCGGTGGCCTATGCCGCCGAGGCGGGAACGCCGATGGTCTCCGACCCGGGGTTTGATCTCGCGCGCGCGGCGGTGGCGGAGGGGCATGCGCTGGTCTCGGCGCCCGGCCCCTCGGCGGCGATCACGGCGCTGACGCTGTCGGGGCTGCCGGCCGAGCGGTTCCTTTTCGCCGGCTTCCTGCCCGCAACCGCGGGCAAGCGGAAAACCGCGCTGACCGAGCTGGCGGCGGTCCCCGCGACGCTGATTTTCTACGAATCACCCAGGCGGGTGACGGCAATGCTGCAACAGGCGGCCGAAATCCTCGGCGGCGACCGGCCGGCGGCGCTCTGCCGCGAGATGACCAAGAAATTCGAGGAAGTGCTGCGCGGCAGCCTGCGGGAACTGGCCGAGACGGCGGCGGCGCGGACGTTCAGGGGCGAGATCGTCGTCCTGGTCGGGGCGGCGGATGGGGATTCGGGAAACGTTAGGGAAATTGATCTAGACCGGGAATTGACGACGGCGCTTCGCATGCGGTCGGTACGCGATGCCGCCGATGAGGTCTCGACGCGGCTGGGGCTGAAGCGGCGGGATGTGTACCAACGCGCGCTGGCGCTTGCGAAAGATATGGAATGACGAAACATTTCCGGCTTGATCACAACGCCATTCAGGCGGTGCGGCCCGAGGTTTCTCCGGTCCGGCGCCGTCGGGGGCGGCGCGCCTATCTTTCGGGATTGAGCGCCGAAAGGGCAGTGGCCGCCGAGTACGAGCGTCGCGGCGCCGATTTGATCGAGACGCGCTGGCGGGGTCAGGGTGGCGAAATCGACCTGATTTTCCTGGACCGGGGTGTTTATGTCTTCTGCGAGGTCAAGCAGGCCCGCAGCTTCGACGAGGCGGCGGAACGGCTGCGCCCGGCGCAGGCGCGTCGCATCCATGCCACCGCGTCGGAGTATCTCGGGCAGACCCCGACCGGCCAGCTCTCCGAGGTGCGGTTCGATCTGGCGCTTGTCGATGGCGTCGGGCGGATCGACATCCGCGAGGCGGAGTTCAGCCATTTCTGATTTGCACCCCGTGACGGGTTGGCGCATGTAGGGCGCAACCGCAATTGTCTCCGGGGGCAGCTCATGAAGATCGCCTTTCAGATGGACCCGATCGGCGCGGTCGACATCACCGCCGACAGCACCTTCCGGCTGGCCGAGGAGGCGCAGGCGCGCGGGCATGAGCTCTATTACTACCTGCCCGAACACCTGAGCTACAACCAGGGCCGGATCGAGGCCCGCGCCTGCCCGCTCGAGGTGCGCCGCACCCACGGCGACCATTTCCGCCTCGGCGACGAGGCGGTCCTCGACCTTTCGGGCATGGACGTAGTGTGGCTGCGCCAGACCCGCCGTTCGACATGTTCTACATCACCACCACGCATCTCCTGCAGCGACTGGTGCCGGGCACGCTGGTGGTGAACGATCCGTTCTGGGTGCGCAACTTTCCCGAAAAGCTGCTGGTGCTCGATTATCCGGACCTCACGCCGCCGACGGCTGTCGCCCGCGATCTCGACACCATCCGCGCCTTTCGCGACGAGCATGGCGATATCATCCTCAAGCCGCTTTACGGCGCTGGTGGGGCCGGCGTGTTCCACCTGCCGCAAAGCGACCGCAACCTCGCGGCACTGCACGAACTGTTCATCGGCCTCTCGCGCGAGCCGCTGATCGTGCAGAAATACCTGCCCCAGATCGCGCAGGGCGACAAGCGCGTGATCCTGGTCGATGGCGAGCCCGCGGGTGCCATCAACCGCATCCCCGGGGAGGGCGAGACGCGCTCGAACATGCATGTGGGCGGACGGCCGGAAAAGGCCGAACTGACCGCGCGCGACCGCGAGATCTGCGCCCGGATCGGCCCGCTGCTGCGCGAAAGGGGCCAGGTCTTCGTCGGCATCGACGTGATCGGCGACTATCTGACCGAGATCAACGTGACCTCGCCCACCGGCATTCAGGAGCTGGAACGTTTCGACGGGGTGAACGTGGCCGCAAGGATCTGGGAGGCGGTGGAGGCGCGGCGCGGGTGAGCCTGCGCCGGCGCCTTCTCAACGCCTGGCTGAGGCTGACGGAAAAGCGCGCCCTGGCGCACGCCGCCACGCCGCAGGAATTGCGCCGGCCGTTCGAGACCAAGGCGCGGCTGTTCTTCCGGGCGCCGCGGGGGACGGCCTTTGGCCGCGGCGATGTGGCCGGGGGTGCCGGTGCAATGGGTTGCGGCGCGCGGGGTGCGGCGCGAGGATGGCCCGCTCCTGCTCTATTTTCACGGCGGCGGCTATGTCTTCGGCTCGTCCGACACGCACCGGGCGATGCTGGGCCGGCTGTCGCAACTGGCGCAATTGCCGGCCTGCCTGCCCGACTACCGGCTGGCGCCCGAGCACCCCTTTCCGGCGGCGGTCGGGGACGCGCTGGCGGTCTGTGCCGCGCTGGCCGGCCGCCCCGGCGGCATCGTTCTGGGCGGCGACAGTGCCGGCGGCGGGCTGGCGCTGGCGGTGCTGGCCGAGGTTCTGCGGCGGGGCTTGGCCCCTCCGGCGGGGGTTTTCGCCTTCTCGCCGCTCACCGACATGACGTTTTCGGGCGACAGCCTGCGCGCCAATGAGCGCGCCGACCCGGTGCTGCCGGCGGCGCGGGCGCACGAGACGGCCGCGATGTACCTGCAGGGGGCGGCGGCCGACGATCCGCGCGCCTCGCCGCTTTTCGCCGATTTCACCGGCGCGCCGCCGGTCTGGCTGGCGGTGAGCGACACCGAAATCCTGCTCGACGACACCCGAAGGATGGCGGCGAATCTGCGCGATCAGGGCGTGGCGGTGACGGTGACGCAGGCAAGCGGTCTGCCGCATGTCTGGCCGTTCTTTCAGGGCTGGCTGCCCGAGGCGACGGCGACGCTGCGGCAACTCGGCGGCTGGATCAGTGCGTTGCCGCCGAGCTCAGGCGATAGCTGACCGCCTCGGCCACGTGCGGCTGGCGCACGCTCGCCGAGCCGTCGAGATCGGCGATGGTGCGCGCCACCCGCAGCACCCGGTGATAGCCGCGCGCGGTCAGGCCGAAGCGGTCGGCCACCCGGGTCAGCAGCGCGCGTCCCTCGGCGTCGGGGGTGGCGATCCCGGTCAGCGCCGCGCCTTCGGCATCGGCGTTGAGGTGCATGTCCGGCCGGTCGCGAAAGCGCGCCTCCTGTACCGCGCGGGCCGCCGCGACGCGGGCGGCGACGACCGCCGACCCCTCTCCCGAGGCGGGAAGGTCGAGATCGGTATAGGCCACCGGCGGCACCTCGAGGCGCAGATCGAAGCGGTCCATCAGCGGCCCCGAGATGCGGCCCATGTACTCGGAACCGCAGGCGGGCGCGCGGTTGCAGGCGCGGGCGGGGTCGGCAAGGTGCCCGCACCGGCAGGGGTTGGCGGCGGCAACCAGCAGAAACCGGCAGGGATAGGTCACATGGGCGTTGGCGCGGGCAACCACCACCTCGCCGGTCTCGACCGGCTGTCGCAGGGTTTCCAGCACCGCGCGGCTGAATTCGGGGAACTCGTCCATGAAGAGCACGCCGTTGTGGGCAAGGCTGATCTCGCCCGGAGCGGCGCGGCGGCCGCCGCCGACGATGGCCGCCATCGAGGCGGTGTGATGGGGTGCGCGAAAGGGGCGGGTGCGGCTGATGCCGCCCTCGCGGATGAGCCCCGAAAGCGAGTGGATCATCGAGGTTTCCAGCGCCTCGCGCGGCGTGAGCGGCGGCAGGACACCGGGCAGGCGCGCGGCGAGCATGGATTTACCCGAACCCGGCGGGCCGACCATGATCAGGTGGTGCCGCCCGGCGGCGGCGATCTCGAGCGCGCGCTTGGCGCGTTCCTGCCCCCTGACGTCGGCGAGGTCGCGCGCGGCGGTGTCGTCGGTCACCTCGCCGGGCTCTGCCGGGGGCAGGGGCGACTGGCCGGTATAGTGGCGCACCACGTCGGCGAGGGACGCCGCGCCGATCACCTGCGCCGCGCCGACCCAGGCCGCCTCGGCGCCCGATCCCTTGGGGCACAGCAGCGTGCGCTGCGCCTCGGCCGCGCTCATCGCCGCGGGCAGCGCGCCGATCACCGGCAGGAGCGCGCCGTCGAGCGACAGCTCGCCCAGCGAGCAGGTGCCCTCGACCGCGTCGCCCGGAATGATCTCGAGTGCGGCGAGCAGCGCCAGCGCGATCGGCAGGTCGTAATGGCTGCCTTCCTTGGGCATGTCGGCGGGGGAAAGGTTGATGGTGATGCGCTTGGAGGGCAGCGCGATGGCCATCGCGCTCAGCGCATTGCGCACGCGCTCGCGCGCCTCGCTCACCGCCTTGTCGGGCAGACCCACAACCGAGATGCCGGGCAGCCCGGCGGTGATCGCGCACTGCACCTCGACCGGGCGGGCCTCGACGCCTTCGAACGCGACCGTGTAGGCGCGAGCGACCATCGCCGCCTCCCCTGGCTGTCAATCATCGTTAACCGATAGCGCGGGGATGGTTGAGGAAGGGTTAACGCCGCCGTGTCAGAGCCGGCCGAACACGTCCGCGAGAATGGCACCGATACCGCGTCCGGGGCGCCTTTCACTTGCGGCATGACCGAATGCGCTATATCTGCAAAGGCATGACACGGGTTTTCGACATGGATGACCGCGCGCGCCTGCCCTGGCGTTTTTTCGGCGCGACACTGACGGTGCTGTCGCGCCCATGAGCGCGCGCATATCCCTGTCACACTGAAATCTCATCTGACGAACCGGAGTTTTCCGCATGTCCCCCAAGACGCTCTATGACAAGATATGGGAGGCCCATCTGGTGCACGAGGCCGAAGACGGCACCAGCCTGATCTATATCGACCGCCATCTCGTGCACGAGGTCACCAGCCCGCAGGCCTTCGAGGGGCTGCGCCTGGCCGGGCGCCCGCTGCGCGCGCCCGACAAGACCATCGCCGTGCCCGATCACAACGTGCCCACCACGCCCGACCGCGTGAACGGCATCGAGAACGAGGAAAGCCGTATCCAGGTCGAGGCGCTCGACCGCAACGCGCGCGACTTCGGCGTCCACTATTACCCCGTCAACGACATCCGCCAGGGCATCGTGCATATCGTCGGCCCCGAGCAGGGCTGGACGCTGCCGGGGATGACCGTGGTCTGCGGCGACAGCCACACCGCCACCCATGGCGCGTTTGGCGCGCTGGCGCATGGCATCGGCACCTCCGAGGTCGAGCACGTGCTGGCCACGCAGACGCTGATCCAGTCGAAGTCGAAGAACATGAAGGTCGAGATCACCGGCAAGCTCGGACCGGGGGTGACGGCCAAGGACATCACCCTGTCGGTGATCGGCCGCACCGGCACCGCCGGCGGCACCGGCCACGTCATCGAGTATTGCGGCGAAGCGATCCGCGCCCTTTCGATGGAAGGGCGGATGACGGTTTGCAACATGGCGATCGAGGGCGGCGCGCGCGCCGGGCTGATCGCCCCGGACGAAAAGACGTTTCAATACGTCAAGGGCCGGCCCCACGCGCCCAAGGGCGCCCAGTGGGAGGCCGCGCTGGCGTGGTGGAAGACGCTTTATTCCGACGAGGACGCGCATTGGGACAAGGTCGTCACCATCCGGGCCGAGGACATTGCCCCGGTGGTCACCTGGGGCACCTCGCCCGAGGATGTTCTGCCGATCACCGGCCGGGTGCCGGCGCCCGAGGAGTTCAAGGGCGGCAAGGTCGAGGCCGTGCGGCGCTCGCTCGACTACATGGGTCTCACCCCCGGCACGCCGCTTTCCGAGATCGAGATCGACACCGTCTTCATCGGCTCGTGCACCAACGGCCGGATCGAGGATCTGCGCGCCGTCGCCGCGATCCTGAAGGGCCGCAAGGTCAAGGAGGGGCTGCGCGCCATGATCGTGCCCGGCTCGGGGCTGGTGCGCGCCCGGGCCGAGGAAGAGGGGCTGGCCGAGATATTCCTTGAGGCGGGCTTTGAATGGCGCCTTGCGGGCTGTTCGATGTGCCTCGCCATGAACCCCGATCAGCTGAGCCCCGGCGAGCGCTGCGCCGCCACCTCGAACCGCAATTTCGAGGGCCGCCAGGGCCGCGGCGGGCGCACCCACCTGATGAGCCCGGCGATGGCCGCGGCGGCGGCGGTGACCGGCCGGCTGACGGATGTCAGGGATCTGATGTGAAACCTCTCCCGCGCGTGGCGTGGAGTGAAAGGACAATGACATGAAGGATTGGGTCAAGTGGCTCTTGCTGGGGTTGGCGTCAATTGCTTTTGGCGTGTTCGCCCTGGGCAATGCCGTCATCGCCTCGCTTGCCGTGACGACGATGACGGGGGCGCTGTTCCTGATCATCGGCGCGTTCCAGATCGCGGGCGCGGTCAGTTCGGCCGGCAGCAGCGGCAGCAGGGTGTTCAACGTCATCCTGGGCACATTGATGGCGTTTGTGGGTCTGTCCTTTCTGTTCAACCCGCTGGAAGGGGTGATTTCGCTGGCGATGCTGGTGCTGATCATGCTGGGCTTCAGCGGGGCCCTGCGGATTTTTCTGGCCTGGCGAATGCGTCTGACGCGGTATTTCTGGGTAATGCTGATTTCGGGCGCGCTGTCGCTGCTGCTGGCGGCCTATATCCCGGTGAATTTCGCCACCGTGGCGCTGCCGCTTCTGGGCATTCTGCTGGGGATCGAGTTGCTGTTCAACGGTGTGGGGCTTGTGGTGCTGGCGTTTTTCGTCAGGGAAGCGGGCCACGCGGCCAGGAAATGACGGCTCGGCGGATCGGCCGAGATTCTGAAGGGCGAAAGATATGAAAAAGTTCGATAAACTCACCGGCATTGCCGCGCCGCTGCCGCAGATCAATGTCGATACCGACATGATCATCCCCAAGCAGTTCCTCAAGACGATCAAGCGCACCGGGCTGGGGGTCAACCTCTTCGACGAGATGCGCTATGACGACGATGGCAACGAACGCCCCGACTTCGTGCTCAACAAGCCGCAGTACCGCGAGGCGCGGATACTGGTCGCCGGCGACAATTTCGGCTGCGGATCGAGCCGCGAGCATGCACCCTGGGCGATCGCGGATTTCGGTATCCGCTGTATCATCGCACCCAGTTTTGCCGACATCTTCTACAACAACTGCTTCAAGAACGGCATCCTGCCCATCGTGCTGCCGCAGGAGCAGGTGGACATCCTGATGAAGGACGCCGAGAAGGGCGCCAATGCGCGCATCACCGTCGATCTCGAGGCGCAGACGGTGACCACCTCCGACGGCGACACCCTCACCTTCGAGGTCGACGCCTTCAAGAAGCACTGCCTGCTGGAGGGCTCGACGATATCGGGCTGACCATGGCCCGGGTCGATGCCATCGCCGCCTTTGAGGCCAGGGCGGCCGGAGAGCGGCCCTGGGTCTGACGCGCGGCGCCGAAACGTCACGTTCCTGCCACAATCACGCCCGTCGGTGGTATCCGGCGGGCGTTTTTTCGCGCATGACGTTAACAGATGGGTGGCCGCACATCTGGCAGTTATTGTGGCGGATATGCCAACATCCACAACATGATGCGGGTGGCCACCAGATCGTCAAAATTGCGGCATCGAATTGATGCATTCCCGCACCAGTTGCATCATCAATCGGCCTGAAATCCGGGCTGAGGTTCCAGTGCGCTTGAGCCCGATCTGCAAAAGGGGCAGAAAATGGTCAGGAATGAGGCAGACCGCCACAATCGGCGGCATCAAGTTGGAACAAGGGTCCGGCATCGTACCGGATCTGGCCAGTTTGAAGGGAAACGGGTAGTGCTTTCACAGATCGCCGGTGCGTTTTTTCGCGCCATTTGCGTGGCCATGATCGTCGTGGCGCCGTCGCTGCTGTTGCCGGACGTGGCAACCGGGACGTCGCAGTTCGTGGTGGTGATCGCGTTCCTGGCGGCGCTTCTGGTATTTCTGGAATACTACGGGCGCTACCCCAGCCTGATCGAATTCCGCTTCGCCCCGCCCTTCAACCGGCTGCGGTTCGGCGCCTTGGCCCTGGCCGTTCTGACCCTATCCACGATCATCCGCGGCAAGGTCGATCCCGGCAGCCTGAGCGTGGTCCTGGGCCATTACGGCGCCATGCTCGGCCAGGCCACTGATTTTCCCTACTCGCCGGTCCGGCTGATGCTGTTGACGCTGTCTCCGGTCGGCAACCCGGAGGTGGTCGATTGCCTGCGAATGGCCACGGGGCTCAGCTATACCGTGTCGCTGGCCATGGTCGCGGTCTTCATCCTGATCGTCCGCTTGCGAAACTGGCCGCTTCGCGGGCGGTCGTTCAATGTCTGGATCAACCTGCCGCTCTTCGACCCGACCCGGGGCGGCGACGTGGTCGAACGGCTGCGCCGGGATGCCGGCGTTAACGTGGTGTTAGGGATATTGCTGCCATTCATGATTCCGGCGGTGATCAAGGCGGTGCCGGTCCTTCTGGACCCGGCCTCGCTAAGCGATCCGCAGACGCTGATCTGGGTGACGGTGGCATGGGCCTTTCTGCCTGCCAGCATGCTGATACGGGGCATCGCGTTGTTGCGCGTGGCCCAGCTGATCGACGCCCGGCGCAGGTTGCTGGGCGCCGCGGCCACGGCTGGCTGAAACGCCTTGCCGAACATCTGATCGCGGCGTTCTGGCTGGCGTCTTCCGCCGGCGTCACGGCCACGGCCGACACCCTGCGCATCGCCACCTACAATGCCGAGCTGTCGCGCAAGGGGCCGGGGCTGCTTCTGCGCGACATCGGCAAGGGCGATCCGCAGGTGCGGGCGGTGGCGCAGGTGGTGGCACGCAGCGGCGCCGGATATCCTGGTGTTGCAAGGGGTGGACTGGGATCTGAACCTGCGCGCCCTCACCGCGCTGCGCGACGTCATCGCCACCGCCGGCCGGCGCTACGACCACATCTTCGCGCTGCGGCCCAACAGCGGCATGGCCACCGGGCTCGATCTCGATGGCGACGGGCGGCTGGGTGAACCGGAGGATGCGCAGGGTTTCGGCCGCTTTGCCGGCGCGCGCGGCATGGCGATCCTGTCGCGCTTTCCGGTCGAGGCCGGCGCCGTGCACGATTTCAGCGCGCTGCTCTGGGCCGATCTGCCCGGCGCGATCCTGCCGGCGGGCATGGCCGACGAGGTGCGCGCGGCCCAGCGGCTGTCGCGGGTCGGGCACTGGGTGGTGCCGGTTCGCGTGGCGGGCGCGGACCTGCATCTGCTGGTCTTTCATGCCACGCCGCCCGTTTTCGACGGGCCGGGGGACCGCAACGGCCGGCGCAACCACGACGAGATTATCTTCTGGCGGCGCTATCTCGACGGCGTCTTCGGGCCGCCGCCCAACGCGCGTTTCGTGGTGGTGGGCGATGCCAATCTCGATCCCGTGGACAGTGACGGACGCAAGCCGGCGATCCGCGCGCTGCTGGCCGATCGCCGCCTGCAGGACCCCGCGCCGCGCCGCCCCGGCCGGGTGCCGGCCGAGCCGGGCCAGAGCGGCGATCCGGCGCTCGACACCGCCGCCTGGCCGGCGCCCGGACCGGGTAATCTGAGGGTCAGCTACGTGCTTCCCTCGGTCGACCTGAAGGTGATGGATGCGGGTGTTTTCTGGCCGCCCGCGGGCGATCCGCGCACCGCTGCCGTCGCCGCCGCCAGCCGCCACCGGCTGGTCTGGGTGGATATCGCCGTTGCGGGGACGACCGGCCGGCGCCCCTGATATCGAGGCTTTCTTGACCCGCCCCCGGCTTCGGGCTAGGCGGTGCCGGTGTCCGCCCGTGAACGCAAGGATCAGTGCCATGACAAACCCCTCGCTCCTCATCCTGCCCGGCGACGGCATCGGCCCCGAGGTGATGGCCGAGGTCCGTCGCGTCATCGACTGGTTCGGCGCCCGCCGCGGCCTCGTCTTCGATGTCGGCGAGGATCTCGTCGGCGGCGCGGCCTATGACGTGCACGGGGTGCCGCTTTCGGACGCCACCATGGCCCGCGCACAGGAGGTCGATGCGGTGCTGCTGGGTGCCGTGGGTGGGCCGAAATACGACGATCTCGATTTCTCGGTGAAACCCGAACGCGGCCTGCTGCGCCTGCGCAAGGAGATGGATCTCTTCGCCAACCTGCGCCCGGCGCAGTGCTTTGACGCGCTGGCAGATTTCTCGTCGCTCAAGCGCGAGGTGGTGGCCGGCCTCGACATCATGATCGTGCGCGAACTCACCAGCGGAATCTATTTCGGCGAGCCGCGCGGGATTTTCGAGGAAGGGAACGAGCGCGTCGGCATCAACACCCAGCGCTATACCGAGTCCGAGATCGACCGCGTGGCGCGTGCGGCCTTCGATCTGGCCCGCAAGCGCGGCAGCAAGGTCTGCTCGATGGAAAAGGCCAACGTGATGGAGTCGGGCGTTCTCTGGCGCGAGGTGGTGCAGAGGGTGCGCGATGCCGATTATCCGGATATCGAGCTTTCGCACATGTACGCCGACGCCGGCGCGATGCAGCTCTGCCGCTGGCCCAAGCAGTTCGACGTGATCGTGACCGACAACCTCTTTGGCGACCTGCTGTCGGACGCCGCCGCGATGCTCACGGGCTCGCTCGGCATGCTGCCGTCGGCCAGCTTGGGCGCGCCGATGGCCAACGGCCGGCCCAAGGCGCTCTACGAGCCGGTCCACGGCAGCGCGCCCGACATCGCCGGGCAGGGCAAGGCCAACCCCATCGCCTGCATCCTGAGCTTTGCCATGGCGCTGCGTTATTCGTTCGATCTGGGTGACGAGGCCGCGCGGTTGGAGCGGGCGGTGGAAAAGGTTCTGGCCGACGGCGTGCGCACCGCCGATCTGCTGGGCGAGGAGGGCGTCACGCCAGTCTCGACGGGCCAGATGGGCGACGCCATCCTCGCCGCGCTCGACGCGAGCCTCTGAGCGGCCGTATCCGCGGCGCGAGGGAGAGCCGTTTCCCCTTGCCAAGGACGCCGCCCTCGTCTATCCCGCCGGCCACGGTCGGAGTGTAGCTCAGCCTGGTAGAGCACTGTCTTCGGGAGGCAGGGGCCGGAGGTTCGAATCCTCTCACTCCGACCAGTGAAACAAGGGGGCCCCGCCGGGGTCGTTTCCTGCTGTTGAGCGATAGCGCGCAACGACATCCGCAACGTTTCCCGCGCGTCTCGTGCCTGTTGGGTTCCTTTTCCGGAGAGTCGGCCGGACTGGCTGCTGCCGGAACCACCTGTTCACGATCTCGACGGTATGACCGAGGTGGAAAATCCTCTTGCACCCCGGCTGCCGCCGGGCAGGGCGCTCAGACCCCCAGCCAGCGGCCGTGCGCCTCCTCGTCGGCCTCGAGCGCCGCGGCGTCGCCGCGCCAGACGATCTGGCCCCGCCCCATCAGGCTGATCTCGTCGGCAAGGCCCGAGGGCGAAGTTGAGGTTCTGCTCGACCAGCAGCACGGTCAGCCCGCTTTTCTTGAGATCCTTCAGCTTGGCATAGATCTGCTGGATGATGATCGGCGCCAGCCCCTCGGTCGGCTCGTCGAGGATCAGGATGTGCGGGCCGGTCATCAGTGCCCGCCCGATCGCCAGCATCTGCTGTTCGCCGCCCGAGAGTTCGTGCCCGCCATTGTCGAGCCGGTCGGCGAGGTTGGGGAAAAACTCCACCACCCGCTCGATGGTCCACTCCGGCGCGGCACCCGCGAGCCGCCCGGCCAGTTGCAGGTTCTCGCGCACCGAGAGCGCGCCGAAGATATCGCGCGTCTCGGGCACATAGGCCAGCCCCAGCCGGGCGATCTCGTGCGGGGCGTGGCGCGTGATGGTCTGGCCCTGGAAAACCACCTCGCCGTTCTGCGCCCGCACCAGCCCCATGATGGTTTTCAGCGTCGTCGACTTGCCGGCGCCGTTGCGGCCCAGCAGCGCATGCACGCTGCCTTCGCGCACCACGAAGTCGAGCCCGTGCAGCACCCGCGTTTCGCCATAGCCGCTTTCCACGCCCTTGAGTTCAAGCATCGGCCTGCCAGTCCCCCAGGTAGATGTCGCGCACCACCTTGTTGCCGCGCGTCTCGTCGGGCGTACCCTCGAACACAACCTCGCCGAAATTCAGCACCGTGATCCGGTCGGCGACGTCGAAGGCCAGGTCCATGTCGTGCTCGATGATCAGCACGGTCAATTCGCGCGGCAGCGAATGCAGCAGGCGGTGGAAGCCCTCGATCATGGTCGGGCCGACACCCGAGGTGGGCTCGTCCATCAGCAGGATGCGCGGGCGCGTGGCCAGCGCCAGTCCGACCTCGAGCTGCCGGCGGCTGCCGTAGGAGGCCGAGCGCACCGGCATGTCGAGCATCTCGGTCAGTGCCACCTGTTGCGCTACCTCCGCGACCGTCTCGCGCACCGCGGCATCGCGGAAACTGTCGCGCCAGACGCTGTGCGCCTTGCCCTGACCGGCGGCCGCCGCGAGCATCAGGTTCTCGCGTACGCTGAGATCCTCGAAGAGGTTGTTCTTCTGATAGCTGCGCGACAACCCCGCCCGCGCGCGCGCCGCAACTGACAGGCCCATCACCGAGCGGCCCTCGACGAGGATGTCGCCCGAGGACGGCGTCAGGGTGCCGACGAGCTGGTTGAAGAGCGTGGTCTTGCCGGCGCCGTTGGGGCCGAGGATGACCCGCCGCTCGCCCGGTTCCAGCGCGAAGGTGACGCCGCGCGTGACCTTGAGCCCGCCGAAGGCTTTGCAGAGCTTGCGGACCTCAAGCATCGTGCGCCTCCGCGGTCCCGGCGGGCGGGGGCGGACGGCGGGAAAACCAGTGTTCGACCTGGCCGTAGATGCCACGCCCGCCCGCCAGCACGGTGGCGATCAGCAAGAGCCCGATGACGATGTGCCAGTGGTTGGTGTAGCCCGAGATCTCGTGCTTGAGCAGCACGAAGATCACCGCCCCCAGAAGCGGCCCGATCAGCGTGCCGAGCCCGCCGAGGATGACCACGATCAGCACCTCGCCCGACACCGTCCAGACCAGCAGTTCCGGCGATATGTACTGGACATGCTGCGCCGCGAGCACGCCCGCGACGCCCGCCAGCAGCGCCGAAAACCCCAGCGCCTGCGCGCGGTGCATGACGGTGTTGACGCCGAGCGCGCGCATCCGGTCCTCGTTGACGTGGATGCCGGTCAGCGTCCGCCCGAACGCGGTGCGCAGAACCCAGGCGGCGGCGACATAGACCGCCAGAACCAGCACCAGCGCAAAAAGGGCGAAGGTCAGCGAATTGCCCATCTTGATGCCGAGCCCGCCCAGGTCGAAGCGCGAAAGCCCGCCGAGCCCGTCATCGCCCCCGAGCCAGCGCCACTTGAAGAAGACGGTATAGGCCATCTGCCCGAACGCCAGCGTCGCCATGATGAAGAAGATGCCGGTGGTGCGTCCGGTGATCCAGCCGATCAGGGTGCCGAAGATGCCGGAGGCGGCCACCCCCAACAGTGCCGAGGGCAGTGGCGGCCAGCCCAGCTTGACCGAGAAGATGGCATAGGTATAGGCCGAAAGCCCCATCATCGCGCCATGCGCCAGCGACACCATGCCGCCAAAGCCCGCCACCACGTCGAGGCTGATGGCGAGAATGGCGAGGATGGCGATCTCGATCACGATCTCGCGCGCGAAAAATCCCCCGGCCGAGGCGTAGGCCGCGAGCCCCGCCAGCGTGACGATCAGGACAAGGCTGCGCGCCGGGGTCTGCCGGAACATCGGATCAGTGCCCCCGTGCCGGCAACAGGCCCTGCGGGCGCAGCACCAGGATGGCCGCGAGCAGGATATAGGCCAGAACTGCGGCAAAACCGGGCAGCAGTACCGCGCCGAAGGTCTCGATGAAACCGACGATCAGCGAACCGGCGATGGCACCCTGCAGGCTGCCCAGGCCCCCGATCACCACCACGATCAGTGTTGGGATCAGGATCGAGATGCCCATGCCGGTGGTGGCCGATGTGACCGGCGCCGCGACCACGCCCGCGAGCCCCGCCAGCACGCAGCCGAGGCAGAAGACGATGAAGAAGAGCCGCCCGACATTGATCCCCAGCGTCGCGGCCATCGCGCCGTTCTCGACGCTGGCGCGGATCATCGCACCGATCTGGGTGCGCGCCAGCGTGATCCAGAGCCCGGCCATGATGACGAGGCCGAGCGCGATGATGAAGAGGCGATAGGCGGGGTACTTCACGCCGAGGATTTCGCTCGTGCCCGCCAGCGACGGCGGTGCCGATAGCCCCAGCGCCACGTCGCCCCAGCCCATGCGCACGAGGTCGAGAAAGACGAAGATCAGCCCGAAGGTGACCAGCACCTGGTTCATCGGCCCGGCACCGCGCAGCCGGTCGATCAGCGTGAAGTAAAGGACCGCGCCGATCAGCATCACCGCCAGCGGCGCGAGGATCAGTGCCGCCCAGAAACTGCCGGTGGCTGCGGCGGCCGAGATGCCGATATAGGCCCCCAGCATGTAGAGCGCGCCATGCGCCAGGTTGATGAAATGCAAAAGCCCGAAAATCACCGTCAGCCCGATCGACAGCAGGAACAGCAGCATCGAGAACTGCACCGCGTTCAGGAACTGGAGAATCCAGAAACTGGCGTCCATCGTCGGTTTCTCCCGGGCGGGGGGCGTGGTGCAAGCGGCCCCGCCCGTCGGGGCGGGCGGGGCCGGATTTTCATGCAGCGGATCAGCGCAGGTTGCAACCCTTGGGCGCGTCCCTGACTGCCTCGACGGTGCCGACGACCTTTTGCGTCAGCCCGTCGCCGTCCTTGACGGTCTCGTAGATATAGATGTTCTGGACGATGTTGTTGGTCGCCGGGTCGATCTCCAGCGGGCCGCGCGGTCCGACATACTTGACCTTGGGCAGCGCCGCCGCGATCGTCTCGCGGTCCGAGGCGCCCGAATCGATCGCGGCCATCAACGACATGCCGGCGTCATAGCCATGCACCGCGTATTCAGAGGGCACACGGTCGTAGGCGGCGCCAAACGCTTCGACGAAGGCCTTGTTTTCGGGCGTGTCGAGCGTGGGCACATAGTGCAGTGAAGTGATCACGCCCACGGCCGCGTCGCCCTCGGCCGCGACGTAAAGCGGCGAGGTCAGGAAGCCCGAGCCGTAGAGCGGCAGTTCCTTGCCGAACGAGCCGTACTGCTTGACAAAGCTGATCGCCTCGCCGCCGGCATAGAAGGTATAGATCGCGTCGGCGCCCGAGGCCTTGGCGTTGGCCAGGTAGGGGCCGAAATCGCTGGTCTGACCGAAGGGGGTGTATTCGCCACCCACGATCTCGCCGCCCGCGGCGGTATAGGTTTCGGTGAAGGCCTCGATCATCTGCCGTCCCGCGGCATAGTCGGGCGCCAGCGTGTAGACCTTCTTGACGCCTTGGCCCGCGAGCCAGGTGCCCATCGGCCGGTTGACCTGGCCGTTGGAGAACGACACCCGGGTGATATAGGCCGAGCAGGCATCGCCGGTGGCGTTGTCGTTGCCGGCATTGGCCACGATCAGCGGCACCTGCGCGCCGTCGATGAAGTCGCGCACCGCGCCGAGGACGCCCGATGACACGATGCCGACGATCACGTCGACCTCGTCCTCGAGCACCAGCTTGCGCGCCTTGGCCAGCCCGACCGGCGGCTTGACCTCGGTATCCTCGCGCACGATGTCGAACTCGCCGCTGCGGCCGGCGAGTTCGAGCGCGAGGTTGAAGCCGTCGGTGATCTCGTTGCCGAGCGCGGCGTAGGTGCCCGAATAGGGCAGCAGCAGGCCGACCTTGGTCTCGGCCGCGGCCGGCGCCGCCAGACCGATGCCGGCGGCGGCGGCCAGCGCAAGGCTGAATATCTTGGGTTTCATGTCGCTCCTCCCTGACAGTTCCCCGGCGTCAAGCGCCTTGCGGGGAATATTTCAGGGTTATGCATAAAATTGCAACTGGTAAAGGCGTTTGTTGCATTTTTCTGCGTATGATGCATGATAACGCATAAATTCACGCCGACTCGGTGCTTGCGAGCCCGAATTCGGGATTGCCGCGACCCCATCAGGTTGCGCGGTCCGGCCTGCGGCACCGCATGGGGGCAGACATGGCACACGACTGTTTCGATACGCATCCGGGCGCAATCGCACGGGGCATCGCGAATCGTCCGTTTGGCCCCGAGCGGTCCCATCATCCCGACGCCACCTTGCCGCCCGGCGTCGATGCCGTGCGCCGGCAGGATCTGCGCGGCCCCCACCACATCCGTTCCAGGGGCGATTGCGGTGCAATCCCAGCGTTCGGGGGCGCGCCGGTGTTCGACGGCTTTGCCGAAGGGTGGTATGTTTCCGGTGCCGGCACCCGGAATCGTCCGACGGCGCCGGACGGCGATGCGCATGCGATCTATCTGCTCCCCGGCGGGGCGATCGGGTTCACTGCAAAATGACCAAAGCGGCTCAGCCGCGCAGGGAGGACAGGACGTGACGATCCCAGCAAACCAGAATTCGGCACTTTTTTTCGTCGACCGCCACATCGACGAGGGGCGCGGCGACAGGATCGCCTTCATCGAGGCCGACGGCGCCCGGCGCGAGCTGAGCTATGGCGCGCTGGCCGATGCCACCGCGCGCTTTGCCGGCGCGCTCCTGCGTCGCGCCGTCCGCCGCGAGGAGCGGGTGGCGATGATCGTGCTCGACCAGATCGAGTTTCCGATCGTGTTCTGGGGCTCGGTCAAGGCCGGCGCCACGCCGGTGCCGATCAACACCATGCTGACGCCGGCATTCTACGAGGGCATTCTCAACGACAGCCGCGCCTCGATACTGGTGGTCTCCGAGGCGCTCTGGGACACGGTCGCGCCCGCGCTCGCCGCGAACCGCTTCCTGCGCCAGGTGGTGGTGATCGGCGGGCCGCGAGAGGGCGCGGAGACCTTTGACGAGTTCGTCCGCGACGCGCCGGCGGCCGAGACCGCCGAGGCCAGCGCCGACGAGGTCGCCTTCTGGCTCTATTCGTCGGGCTCGACCGGCCTGCCCAAGGGGGTGCGCCACGTCCATTCCTCGATGAAGGCAACCCACGACACCTTCGCCAGCCAGGTGCTGGGGATTCGCGAGGACGACCGGGTGTTCTCGGCCGGCAAACTCTTTTTCGCCTATGGCATCGGCAACGGGATCACCTTTCCGATGGCGGTGGGCGGCTCGACGGTGCTGCTCGCGGCCCGGCCGACGCCCGATCTGGTCTTCGGGGTGTTTGAAAACCACCGCCCGACGATCTTTTGCGGGGTGCCGACACTTTTCGCCGCGCTGGTGAACGCCGGCGAGGCGGACGGCGTGCCCGATCACACGCTGCGCATCTGCACCTCGGCCGGCGAAGCGCTGCCGCGCGAGGTGGGCGAGCGCTGGGACCGGCTGATGGGCGCGCCGATCATCGACGGTGTCGGCTCGACCGAGATGCTGCATATCTTCCTGTCGAACCGGCCCGGCGACATCGTCTATGGCACCTCCGGCATCGCGGTCCCCGGGTACGACCTGCGGCTGGTGGATGAAAACGACAACGAGGTCGCGGACGGCGAGATCGGCGAGTTGCTGGTCCGCGGCCCGTCGATACCCGAGGGCTACTGGAACCGGCGCGCCAAATCGCAGGAGACCTTTGTCGGCCAGTGGGCGCGCACCGGCGACAAGTACGAACGCAACGCCGATGGCCGGCTGATCTATTGCGGTCGGGCCGACGACATGTTCAAGGTGTCGGGTATCTGGCTGTCGCCCTTCGAGGTCGAACAGGCGCTGATCGAGCACCCGGCGGTGCTCGAGGCCGCGGTGGTGGCCCGGCGCGACGAAGAGAACCTCGAAAAACCGGCGGCCTTCGTGGTGCTGAAAAAGGGGGTGGACGCGTCCGTGACCAAGGAATTCAAGAACTTCGTGAAGGAAAAGATCGGTTTGTGGAAATATCCGCGCTGGATCGAGGTGGTGGATGAACTGCCCAAGACCGCCACCGGCAAGATCCAGCGCTTCAAGCTGCGCGAGGCGCAACTGACCGGAGCCAAGCTCGAGGAGGTGCAGTGATGGCATTGGACTGGGCCGCCGGCGGCGGCACGCTGAAAGCGGGCGGAAAGACGCTGGAATGGGCGGGCTTCGGTCCGGCGCCCGGGGGAGACGCGCCGGTGATCGTGATGCTGCACGAGGGGCTGGGCAGTCTCGGCCTCTGGCGTGAATTCCCGCAAAGGGTGGCGCACGCGACGGGGTTGCCGGTCTTCGCCTGGTCGCGCGCGGGCTACGGGGCATCCGACCCGGCCGAGCTGCCGCGCCCGCTCGATTACATGACGCGCGAGGCGACGGGCCCCCTGGGCGAAGTGCTCGACGCCATCGGGGCGGCGCATGTCATCCTCCTGGGTCATTCCGACGGCGCCACCATCGCCGCCGAATATGCCGGGCGGATCGAGGATTTCCGCGTCCGCGGCCTGATCCTGATGGCGCCGCATTTCTTTGCCGAAGAGAGCGGGCTGGCCGAGATCGCCCGCGCCGGCGAGGCGTTCCGGACCGGCGATCTGAGGGAACGGATGGAGCGGCACCACCGCGATCCAGAGGCCACCTTTCGCGGCTGGAACGACGCCTGGCTCGACCCCGGTTTCCGCAAATGGAACGTGGCCGACGTGATCGACTATCTGCGCATCCCGGTGCTGGTCATCCGGGGCCGGCTGGACCAGTACGGTACGCTGGCGCAGGTGCGCGAAATCGAGGAGCGCTGCTATTCGCCGGTGGATGTGCTGCTCCTGGATGATTGCCGCCATTCCCCGCATCTCGACCGCCCCGACGAGACACTCGCGGCGGTGGCCGAGTTCGCCGAGCGGCTGCAGCGGATCGAGGCGGCGCAGCCCGAACACGCATGACCGCGCAAGCCCCGGCCCGGGCGGGTGCCGCGACGCAGGGGGGCGACCTGTCCGGCGGTCCGCACCTGCCCGGCCGCACCCCGCGCCCGCCCGAGGCCGTCTTTGCGCCGCTCAAGGCGGGGCTGGCGGGGCTCTCGGAGCCGGCCGATCTGGCTGCCAGCACGGCCTTTGCCGCGGGAAGGGAGTTCTTTGCGCGCCGCTATTACTGGGAGGCGCACGAGATGTTCGAGGCGGTCTGGATCCGCCTGCCGCCGGCCGGGGCCGAACGGGTTCTGCTGCGCGGGCTGATCCAGCTCGCCAATGCCGGGCTCAAGGCGCGCATGGGGCGGGGCAGGGCGGCCGCGCGCATCCTTGCGCTGGCCGATGCCGCGCTGGCCGAGGCGGCGCTGCGCGCCCCCGGGGGCGCGATGGGCCTGGCGCCCGGTGTGATCGCGGCGCTCAGACGTCAGGCCGCGGGCGAGTCGGCCGATGAGTAACGCACGATAATGCAATGGCTTGCTGCCATGGATCCGGGGATTATGTGCATAATGCTGCATTACAAGTCGAAAAAACGTCCTGCCAGTCAGCAATAATGGCTTGTTCGGCGCTGTTATGGGCAATATGGTGCATCCCAGACTCACGTTTAGAATGATTCTGAAGCACCCGAAGTCAGGGCGCCGACAGGAAAGGAGGGCCGCGTGTCCCAGAGCATAGACTTCCAGACCGACCCTTCTCGCTATCGCCACTGGCGGGTCGAGTATGACGGGCCGGTGGCCAATCTCTACATGGATGTGGACGAGGATGGCGGGCTTTTTGATGGTTACAAGCTCAAGCTCAACTCCTACGATCTGGGCGTCGACATCGAGCTTTCGGACATCGTCCAGCGGATGCGGTTCGAGCACCCCGAGGTCAAGGTGGTGGTGATGCGTTCGGGCAAGGACCGGGTGTTCTGCTCGGGCGCCAACATCCGCATGCTGGGCGGCGCCGAGCACGGCCACAAGGTGAATTTCTGCAAGTTCACCAACGAGACCCGCAACACCTACGAGGCGGCCGAGGACGAGTCGGGCCAGAAATACATCTGTGCCATCCGCGGCGCCTGCGCCGGCGGCGGCTACGAGCTGGCGCTGGCGTGCAACCACATCATGCTGACCGATGACAGCACCTCGTCGGTGGCGCTGCCCGAGGTGCCGCTTCTGGCGGTGCTGCCGGGCACCGGCGGGCTGACCAGGGTGACCGACAAGCGCCGCGTGCGCCGCGACCTCGCCGATGTCTTCAGTTCGGTCGAAGAGGGCGTGCGCGGCAAGCGGGCGCAGGATTGGGGGCTCGTCGACGAGGTGATCCCCAACTCGAAATTCGACGCCGTGGTCGAGGAGCGCGCCCGCGAATTCGCCGCCAAATCGGCCAAGCCCGATGTCGACAAGGGCATCGCACTGCCCCCGCTCGAACGCCGCTTTGATGAGGACGGCGTGCATTATTCGCTGGTCGAGGTGGCCATCGACCGCGCCGCCCGCACCGCCACCATCACGCTTTCGGGGCCCGATGCCGACGCGCCCGCGACGATGAACGAGGTGGTCGCGCAGGGTGCGGATTTCTACCTGCTGCGGCTGGCGCGCGAGCTTGACGACGCGATCCTGCATCTGCGTTTCAACGAGCCCGAGATCGGCATCCTGAGCTTTCACAGTCAGGGCGACCCAATGCTGGTGCTGGCGCATGAGGAACTGCTGCTGGCGCATTACGGGCACTGGCTGGCGACCGAAATCCTGGCCTGCTGGAAACGTCTCCTGAAGCGCGTCGACGTCACTTCACGCTCGCTGGTGGCGGTGGTCGAGCACGGCTCGTGCTTTGCCGGGGTGCTGGCCGAGCTCCTGTTTGCCGCCGACCGCAGCTACATGATGGAAGGCGAGTTCGAGGGCGACAACCGCCCCACCGCCACGGTGACGCTGAGCGCGGGCAATTTCGGCCGCTACCCGATGGGCAACGGGCTGAGTCGTCTGGAAACCCGCTTTCTGGGTGCGCCCGGGATGGTCGAGGCCGCGAGCGGGCGCATCGGCGAGCCGCTCGAGGCCGAGGAAGCCGACGAGGCCGGGCTCGTCACCTTCATCCTCGACGATATCGACTGGGAGGACGAGCTGCGCATCTTCTACGAGGAACGCGCCTCGTTCAGCCCCGACGCGATGACCGGGATGGAGGCCAACCTGCGCTTTGCCGGTCCCGAGACCATGGAGACCCGCATCTTCGGCCGGCTCACGGCGTGGCAGAACTGGATTTTCAACCGCCCCAACGCCACCGGCCCCGAGGGCGCGCTGCAACGCTACGGCACCGGCCAGCGAGGCGAATTCGACCGCCGCCGCGTCTGAGCCAAACCGGAAACACAAGAGAACCACACAGGGAGATACCCCATGCTCGATCTCATCAATGTCAGCTACGACACCCAGATCCCCAACAACGTCGGGCTCAGCTCGGACCGGCGCGTCCTCAAGGCGCTGCAGAAATGGCATCCCGGCTATCTCGACTGGTGGAACAAGCTCATCCCCCAGCAGTTCCAGGAATCCCATGTCTACCTGCGCACCGCCGTCAGCGTCGACCCCAAGGGCTGGGCCAAGTTCGACTATGTCAAGATGCCCGAATACCGTTGGGGTATCCTGCTGGCGCCCGAGGTCGAGAACCGCACCATCCCCTGCGGCGAACATTTCGGCCAGCCGGCCTGGCAGGAGGTGCCGGGCGAGTACCGCAACATGCTCAAGCGGCTGATCGTGATCCAGGGCGACACCGAGCCGGCCTCGGTCGAGCAGCAGCGCCTGCTGGCGCTGACCGCGCCCTCGCTTTACGACATGCGCAACCTCTTTCAGGTCAACGTCGAGGAGGGCCGCCACCTCTGGGCGATGGTCTATCTGCTGCACAAGTATTTCGGCAAGGACGGGCGCGAGGAGGCCGACGACCTGCTGCGCCGGCAGTCGGGCTCCGGAAGAGGCGCCGCGGATGCTCGGTGCCTTCAACGAGGAAACGCCGGATTGGCTGTCGTTCTTCATGTTCACCTATTTCACCGACCGCGACGGCAAGATGCAGCTCGAAAGCCTGGCCCAGTCGGGGTTCGACCCATTGAGCCGCACCTGCCGCTTCATGCTGACCGAAGAGGCGCACCACATGTTCGTGGGCGAAACCGGCGTCGGGCGCACCATCGAGCGCACCTGCGAGGTGATGAAGGAAAACGGCATCGACGACCCCACCGATGTCGACCGCATCCGCGGGCTGGGCGTGATCGACCTGCCGCTCATTCAGAAAAAAGCTCAACCTGCACTACACGCTCTCGCTCGACCTCTTCGGGCAGGAGGTGTCGACCAACGCCGCCAACGCCTTCAACGCCGGCATCAAGGGCCGCTACATGGAGCACAAGATCGAGGACGACCACAGGCTGACCTCGGACACCTATACGGTCTGGGACCTCGAGGATGGCAGGGCCGTCCAAAAGGAAGTGCCGGCGCTCACCGCGATCAACATGCGCCTGCGCGACGATTACACCCGCGACGCCGCGGGCGGGGTCAAGCGCTGGAACAAGATCATCGAGAAGGCCGGTGTCGACTTTGAACTGAAACTGCCGCACGAGGCGTTCAACCGCAAGATCGGGGTGTTCACCGGCGGGCTCTTCGATCCCGAGGGCAAGGTGGTCTCGGGCGCCGAGTACGACGCGGGCCAGTCCCAATGGCTGCCCACCCATGCCGACGGCGATTTCATCCAGTCGCTGATGAAGCCCCAGTACGAGCCCGGCAAGTTCGCCCGCTGGATCGCGCCGCCCAAGGTCGGCATCGACAACAAGACGGGCGATTTCGAATACGTCCAGCTCTACATGGCCTGATCATTGCGCGCGCCGTGCCGGTCGCGGCGCGCGCATTTCCGGCTCGAAGCGTCACGGCACAAGGCACCTCCATGACCAAACCGTTCATGCAGCACCTGATCGACCCGGAAATCTGCATCCGGTGCTATACCTGCGAAAACACCTGTCCCATCGACGCCATCAGTCATGACGAGAACAACGTCGTGGTCGATCCCGCCATCTGCGAGCAGTGCATGGCCTGCATCCCGGTCTGCCCCACCGGCGCGATCGACGAATGGCGCGTGGTGACGACGCCCTATACGCTCGAAGAGCAGTTTTCCTGGGACGAGTTGCCGGCGCAGGAAGAGATCGCCGAGGCGGCGGACGGCGGCGGCATCGAGGCGCTCGACGACGAGATCGCCCGCCTTCTGGAAGCGGCCCATGCCGGTGCCGGCGGCAAGACGCGCGCGCCGGCCTCGGCCGCCAGGGCGTCGGTGAACCTCTACAACCTCGAACGCCCGGCCCGGGCGCGGGTTCAGGGCAACTACCGCCTGACCGCCGGGGACTCGGATTCGGACGTGCGCCACATCATCCTCGATTTTGCCGCCCAGCCCTTTCCGGTGCTCGAGGGCCAGTCGATCGGGATCATCCCGCCGGGCGAGGATGCCGAGGGCAAGCCGCACCTGCCGCGGCTCTATTCGGTCTCGAGCCCCCGAGACGGCGAGCGGCCGAACTACAACAACGTCTCGCTGACCGTCAAAAGAGAGCCGCGAGGCCTGTGCTCGAACTATGTCTGCGACCTCAAGGCGGGCGACGAGGTGCGCGTCACCGGCCCCTTCGGCGCCACCTTCCTGATGCCTGACGATGGCGCGGCGCGGCTCCTGATGATCTGCACCGGCACCGGTTCGGCGCCCTTCCGCGCCTTCACGATGCGCCGCCAGAGGATGTCGGCCGGTGGTCGCGGCGACGGTGACATGGTGCTCTTCTTCGGCGCCCGCACGCCCGACAGCCTGCCCTATTTCGGCCCGCTTGGGAAAGTGCCCGACACGGTGCTGAAAAAGCACCTCGTCTTCAGCCGCGTGCCCGGGCAGGACAAGGAATATGTGCAGCATCGCATGCTGGCCGAGCGCGAGAGCGTTGCCGCCATGCTGGGAGACGTGCGCACCCACGTCTACATCTGCGGCCTCAAGGGCATGGAAGAGGGCGTCGAGGCGGCCCTGACCGAAATCGCCGGCGCCGCCGGGCTCAACTGGACCGACACCCGCGACGCCATGCGCGAGGCCGGCCGCTATCATGTCGAGACCTATTGATGAGCTTTGAACACCAAATCCATGTCAGCTGGGGCGACTGCGATCCCGCCGCCATCGCCTATACCGCGCGCATCCCCGAGTTCGCGCTGCAAGCCATCGATGCGTGGTGGGAGGATCAGGGTCTGGGCGGCTGGTACGGGATGAACCTTGATCACGACATCGGTACGCCGTTCGTCAAGATGAACATCGACTTCCGCGCCCCGGTCACGCCCCGGCACAGGCTGATCTGCACGGTGCGGCCCAACCTGCTGGGGCGGACTTCGGTCGGCTTCCATGTCGATGGGCACCAGGACGGCAAGCTCTGTTTCGAGGGCGATTTCGTCAACGTGTTCGTGACCCCCGCCCGCTTCGAGAAATGCACGCCGCCGCCCCACATTCGTGCCGTCGTCGAGCGCCATCTCGACACCGGGCTGCGCAACGGCATTGCGGCGGCGGCGGAATAGGGGAGCGGCATTTCCTTTCCGTACCGCGGGATGTAGGGCAGGATCGAGGGACCGAGTTGCGAAACGAGACAAAAGATATCGCCAGGGCTGATGTCGGCAGCTACAAGCCCGACCGCGGCGCTGCCACCGAGCTGACGGTCGAGGCGCTGATCAGCACCGTGGGCGAGCGCGTGCGCAAGGCGCGCGAGCGCAAGGGCCTGCCGCGGCGCGTGCTCTCGGAGATTTCGGGCGTCTCGCCGCGCTACCTCGCCCAGCTCGAGGCGGGCGAGGGCAACATCTCGATCGGGCTTTTGCAACGGGTGGCGCTGGCGCTCGATCACCGCATCGAATGGCTGGTGAGCGAAGAGGACCCCTGGACCTCGGAAGTGGTGCGGGTGAGTGACCTCTATCGCACCGCCGCGCCAGAGACCCGTGCCCGCGTGCTCGACCTGCTCAGTCACGAGCCGCCCGAGCGCATGCGCGCGCGGCGCATCTGCCTGATCGGGCTCAGCGGTGCGGGCAAGTCGACGCTCGGCGCGATGGTCGCACGCGACCTCTCCGTGCCCTTCGTCGAACTCACCGCCGAGATCGAGCAGCATTCCGGCATGTCGCTGGACGAGATCCCGGCACTCTATGGTCATGACGGTTATCGGCGGCTGGAAAAGCAGGCGCTCGAGCGGGTGATCGAAACCCATGACGCGGTGGTGCTGGCGGTGGCCGGCGGCATCGTGGCCGAACCGGAGACCTACAAGACCCTGCTGGCGCGGTTTCATGCCGTCTGGCTCAAGACCTCTCCGGACGAGCACATGGCGCGGGTGCGCGATCAGGGTGCGCTGTCGCCGATGGCCGATCACCCCGAGGTAAGCGACCAGCTGCGCGCCATCCTGGCCAGCTGGCAGGCGCTTTACGAACAGGCGCCCGGCTGCGTCGAGACCTCGCGCAAGTCCGCCGATGCCGCGCATCGCGAACTGATAGCGCTGTTGCGCGACTGGAACCTGGCGGACGTCGAGCCCGGCTGAACGCGCCCGGCCGGCAGCGCCGACCGCGACCGGCCCCGCCAACCCCGCAAGCGACCAAATGACGCAAAGCCCGGCGCACGGCGGACGATTTTATGCCTTGCCAGATCACGAGACCGTGAGGCAGATTTCCGCCCATGTCTCGAATGGGTCACAGCATTGCCCGGCTTGGCTGGGGCGGCATCCTGTCGCCGCTTCTTGCGCTGCTTTTGTCGGTGCAGGTGGCGACCGCCTTTCTGCCGGTGGCGGGGCAGGGCGACGGGCTGGAACTGGTGCTCTGCACCGGCGATGGCGAGCGCGCGGTCACGCTCGCGCCTGACGGCGCCCCGGTGCCCAAGGCCCCGGCCAAGGGGCACTGCCCGCTGTGCATCGTCGCGGCCACGCTCGCGCCCGGCGTCGCACCGCTGTCCGCGCCTGTCCGCGCTGCGCTCACGTACCGTTTCCCCGTCGCCCCGGCGCCGCAGACCAGCGGCCGCCTGCATGGCCGCCCCGACGCCATCCGCGCTCCTCCCGTCATCGTCTGACCGCCCCGGCGCCGCGTACCGGTGCCTCCGCCCGCGGGCGGCGCGCGTCTTGCGGCGCCGCGCCCGTTCGATGAGACGAAATGACGGACCAAGAACATGACAGCGAATTCCATGCGGCGCCTCGGCCTCGGCGCCTTTTTCACCACTGCACTTCCCGCCCTGGCGCTGGCCGCCGAAGAGACGACTCCCCTCGATCCGATCATGGTCAGGGGCGCCGCCTCCGCCGACGGCCCGATGTCGAGCGTGCTGGCGCCCGGCGATTTCAGCCCGATGCCGGCACAGGACGGCGGCGAACTCCTGCGCCAGGTGCCCGGCGTTACCTCCGGGCGGATGGGCGGCTACGGGCTCGAACTGGTAATCCGCGGCCAGCAGCAGAATCAGTTGAACGTGATCGACGCCGGCGCGTTCACCTATGGCGGCTGCCCCAACCGCATGGACCCGCCCGCGAGCACCGCCACCTTTTACCGCGCCGACCGGGTCGTGGTCGAAAAGGGGTATGCCAGCGTCACCGGCGGCCCCGGCGGCAGCGGCGGCACGGTGCGGCTGGAACGCGACACGCCCGATCTGGACACCGGCCGCGTGCTGAGCGGCTCGGTCTCGGGCGGGTATGGCGAGAACGGCGACGGGTACGACATGGCCGGGCGGTTCACGCTCGACCTCGGGCACGGCTTCTACCTGCGCGGCGGGGCCCAGCACAAATCCGCCGGCAACTACACGGACGGCTCGGGGCGCACCGTGCGCAGCGCGTTCGATCAGAACGCCGCCGGTGTCACGCTGGGCTATGCCGGGCGGAATTTCGATCTCGCGATCGATACCGACTACACCCTGGTCGAGGATGCGCTCTATCCCGGCGCCGGCATGGATAGCCCCCTCGACGAGACCTATGTCTATCGCCTGCGCGGCGGCATCGACGTCGATGCCGGGTCACTGCAGCGGATCGAGGGCAGCTTCTATTTCAGTGGCGTCGATCATGTCATGGACAACTATTCGCTGCGGCCGGTGGGGATGATGGCGATGCGCACGCCGACCTCGTCGGACACCACCGGAGGCAAGATCGAGGCGCATCTGGGCTTTGGTGCCACGACGATGCGGGTTGGCGTCGACCGGCAATCAAACAACCGCCCGGCGGTGGCTTATGCCGGAATGCCCGGAATGATCCCGCAGCTGGAGGCCGAGAACCCGGCGCGGGCGCGGTTCATGCTGTGGCCCGATCTCACCATCGCGCAGACCGGCCTTTACGTCGAGGCCGATACCGAGCTTTCCGACCGTACCACGCTGCGGCTGGGTGCGCGCTATGACCGGGTCAAGGCCGAGGCCGGCGCGGCCAATGTCGCCCCCGCACTCGATGCCGGCAACACGCCCAATACCTATTACGCCATGCAATACGGCACCAACTTCAACGCCCCCCGGACCGAGGACAACTTCGGCGGGCTGGCGCGGCTGGAATACACCGTCGCGCCGGGCACCGTGCTGATCGCGGGGCTGTCGCGCTCGGTGCGCACGGCCGACGCCACCGAACGCGGCATTGCGCGGATGAACTGGGTCGGCGACCCCGACATCAAACCGGAAAAGCACCACCAGATCGACCTGGGCGTGGAGATCGAGCGCAGCGCCTGGCATCTCGATGCCTCGGTCTTTGCCGACTGGGTCGATGATTTCATCCTGCGCGACCAGTTCAGCGTCGCCGGGGTGACAACCTACCGCAACGTCTCGGCCCGGCTGGCCGGGATCGAGGTCTCGGGCGGCTGGCAGCGGGACGGCTGGGAAGTCACCGGCGACGCCACCTATACCTATGGCGAGAACGAGACCGACAACCGCTCGCTGGCGCAGATCCCGCCGCTGCAGGGTGCGCTTGCGGTCAGCTATGGCCAGAATCGGTGGCGTGCGGGCGGGCGCGTGAACTGGGCGCTCGAGCAGACCCGCATCGACCCCGCGCGCGACCCGGCACCACCTCGGGCTATGCCACGTTTGATCTTTTCGGCAGCTACGATATCACCCGGACAGCGACGCTGTACGCCGGCATCGACAACCTGACCGACAAGACCTATGCCAATCACCTGAGCCGGGCGAACCTGTTCGACCCCACGGTGACGCAGGTCAACGAACCAGGGAGGAGCTTTTATGTCACCATCGAAGCGAGCTTCTGAGCGCTTCCGGGCACCTCACGGGCCGGGCCGCGCGGGCGGCCCTGGTCGGGGGCGGCGCTGGCGGTCCTGCCGGTGCTGCCCGGGGGCGGCATCGCCCAGACCACGCCGGAGGGTGCGGAGTTCGCACCCGCCGGACCGCCGGCCGCGTCCGAACCGGCGCCGCAGATGCCGGTGCCCGCAACCGGGGCCGGGCAGGCGGGCGATCCGGTCACCGATCCGGCCGCCACGGCCGCACCCGCCGCCGCGCCGCCGGCGCCCGCCGGCCTGCAGGCCCGTGCATCCGCCGCGCAGTCGCGCGCGATGCATTTCCTGCGCCGCGGCGGACCGGCGATCTGGGCCATCGCGGCGGTGTCGGTGGCGGCGCTCGCGCTCATCCTGTGGAAGGTGTGGCGGCTGGCGCGGATGGGCGCCTGGACCGGCGGGCGCCGCGCGCGCGAGGCGGTGGCGCTCTGGCAGGAAGGCAACGAGGTGGCGGCGCTGGGCCGTCTGCAAGGGCGGCGCAGCTGCCGGGCCGCGCTGATTCGCGCCGCCATCGAGGCGCGGCGCGACCCCACGCTCGACGACGCCGGCGCGCGCGCCGAGACCGAGCGTGTCGCCCGCCGCCTGCTGGCCGAGGCGCAGGACGGGCTGCGGGCGTTGGAACTGATTGCGACGATCGCGCCGCTGATGGGGCTTCTGGGAACCGTGCTGGGGATGATTGCTGCCTTTCAGGCGCTGCAGGAGGCCGGCAGCCGCGCCGACCCGGCGCTTCTGGCCGGCGGCATCTGGGAGGCACTGCTGACCACCGCCGCCGGCATGGCGGTGGCGATTCCGGCCTCGATGGCGCTCAGCTGGTTCGAAAGCGTGGCCGACCGCCTGCGCCTGCAGATGGAGGACGCCGCCACCCGCATCTTTCTGCGCCCGGCCGGCGGCGCCCGTGCCGGCGTCCGGACCGCCCGCGCGACCGATACGGTCGCCGACCGGGTGGCGGCCGGTTAGCGGGGATGTTCGCCTTCGGCACATCCCGGCGACGCCGTGCCCCCAGCCTGACGGCGATGATCGACGTGGTGTTCCTGCTGCTGGTCTTCTTCATGCTCGCCTCGCGTTTCGGGTCCGAGACGCATCTGCCGTTGGCGGCGGCCGCCCGGTTCGGGCAGACGGCCTATAGCGGGCCGCCGAGGCTGGTCGACATCCTGCCCGATGGCGTTCGCCTCAACGGCCAGGAGGTGGCGCCGGGGGCGCTTGCGGCGCGGCTGATGCAGCTCACCGATGCGCCCGGCGACACCATCATATTGCGCGCCCTGGACGGCGCCAGCGTGCAACGGCTCGTCGACGTGGTCGAGCCGCTGCGCGCCGCCGGCTTCACCGGGCTGGCGCTGGTGGAGTGAGCGGATGCGCCTGGCCCCTCTCCGCCACCGCCGCCGGTCCGAGAACATCGTGCCGATGATCAACGTGGTATTCCTGCTGCTGATCTTCTTTCTGATGACCGCCGAGATCGCGCCGCCCGATCCGGTGGACGTGGCGCCGCCCTCGGCGGCGGAGGGTGAGGCGGGACGCGCCGAGGACCGGCCCACGCTCTACCTTGCCGCCGACGGCACCCCGGCCTTTGAAGAGGCGCGCGGCACCGATGCTGTTCTGTCGGCGCTGACGGCGGCGGCGCAGGCGGCTTGTGCGGCGGGATGCCCTGAAGGCGTCCGCCCGGCGCTGGTGCTGCGCGCCGATGCCGGCCTGCCGGCGGCGCGGCTGGCGGCGCTGATGCCGCGCCTGGCCGAGGCCGGCTTTGCCGAGATCAGCCTGGTGACGGTGCCGAGATGAGACGGGTGGCGGAACTTGCCGTTTTCGCCGTGCTGGCGGCGGGGCTGCATCTGGCGGCGGCGGGGTTCGCACCGGCGCCGGCGGGGATCGAGGCCGCCGGCCAGTCGGGCGAGGCGCTGAGCACGCTTCAGGCCTCCGACGCGCGGCTGGCGGCGCTGGTGGAGCGCTGGGAGACCGCGCCCGAGGAGGCACCCGCACCCCGGCGCCCGTCCGAGACGCCCGCGCCCGAGGCGCTGCCCGATCTGCCCGAGCGTACCGCGCGCCCTGAGCAGGTGCCAAGCCCGCCCCGCCCGGAGCTGGCGCCGCCGCGCGCCGACAGCCCGCCCGACGCCGCGATAACCGCATTGCCGCTGCCGCTGCCGGCGCCACCGCCGCTGTTGCAGGCCGATGTCGCGCTGCCGGCCAGCCCCGATGCCGCGCGCGATCCGGCCGCCACGCTTGCCGTCGCCGACCGTCCGCCCGACCGCCAGCCCGGGCGCGCCGACCCGATGCCGCCGCCCATGCCTGCGCCCGCCGCGCCGCCCGCCGCGGTGCCGCCTCCGCCCCCGGCTGCAAAGCCGATACCAGAGCCGGCGCCCGAGCCACGTGCCGAGCCGCCCGCCCTCCGCCCGCCGCCGAGGCCGCCCGCGCCGAGGTCCAGGCCACCCCGCTGCCCAGCCGCAGGGCCAAGCGGGGCAAAGCGCCGCCGAGCGCGCGCGGCGGGCGGGGGGCCAGAACGCGGCGCTGCCGCGCGCCCGGCACGGGCCGCGACGCTCAGCTCGGGCGAGCGCAGCAGCCGGCTGGCCCGGTGGGGGGCCGAGTTGCGCCGCCGCGTCGAGGCCCGCAAGCGCTATCCGCGCGACGCCGGCCGCGCCAGCGGTGCCGTCACGGTGCGCCTGACCGTGGCCCGTGACGGGCGGCTGATGGCGGCAGCGGTGGCCAGGAGTTCGGGCCATGGCGGGCTTGACCGCGCGGCGCTCGGCGCGGTGCGCGCCGCGGGCCGGTTCCCGGCGGCGCCCGAGGGGCTCGATGAGCCCAGCTACACCTTCACCCTGCCGATGCGCTTTTCCCCCCGCTGAGAGGGGCCGCGACTTGCCCCCGCCGCGGGATTGGCGCAACCTCGCCCCCGACCCGATATCGAAAGGATCCCTCGTCCGATGCCCGCCGCACACCCGTCCGCCCCGGCCGCGCCGCGTTTCAGCGGCGTGATCGCGCCCATCCTGACCCCCTTCGGCGACGATCTCTCGGTCGCGTTCGACCTTTGGGAGGCACACGCCGCGGGCTGTCTGACCGGGGGTGTGCATTATCTCTCGCCGTTCGGCACCACCGGTGAGGCGCTCAGCCTTTCGGTGCGCGAACGCATGGACGCGATCGAGCGCCTGACCGCTTCGGGCGCCATCCCGCCGGATCGGCTGATGCCCGGTACCGGCCTCTGTTCTCTGGAAGAAACGCGCACGCTTTCCCGTCATGCGGTCGATCTCGGTTGTGCCGCGGTGATGGTTCTGCCGCCGTTTTTCCATGTCACGGCGGGCGACGAGGGGCTTTACCGGTATTTCAGCCGGCTGATCGAGGCGGTGGCCAGTGACGCGCTGCGCATCTGCCTCTATCACATCCCGCAGATGGCCGGGATCGGCATATCCCCGGCGCTGGCGGCCCGGCTCAACGCTGCCTTTCCCGAGACCGTCGTGGCCTACAAGGACAGTTCCGGCGATTGGGACAACACCCGGGCGGTGATCGCGGCAGCGCCCCGGATTTCGGTCTTTCCCGGGTCGGAGGTCTTTCTGGTCGATGCGCTGCGGTCGGGGGCGCCGGCTGCATCTCGGCCACCTGCAATTCCAATGCGGCGGCGATCCGGGCGGTCCATGACCTGGCGGCGGCGGGTGATTTTGCCGCTGCCGAGGCGGCGCTGCAGCCGGTGATCGCGCATCGCCGCGCCGCCGAGCGCGCCGGGCTCATTCCGGGGCTGAAATCGCTCAAGGCGC
This sequence comes from Roseovarius sp., assembly GCA_027493545.1. Lineage (GTDB taxonomy): Bacteria > Pseudomonadota > Alphaproteobacteria > Rhodobacterales > Rhodobacteraceae > Roseovarius. The sequence goes on from JAOSKR010000003.1 coordinate 278,961, forward strand.
ACCGGACGGGTGACATGCGCTGGCTGAACCTGCGTCCTCCGCTCATGGATGCCGATCCCGCACCGGGGGCGGAGCTCGCCGCCACGACCGGTGAGGCGGGCTAGCTGAACTTGCGGAAAAGCCGCGTCTGGTCGAAGGCGGCCTCCAGTTCGGCGGTACGCTTCTGCACCGAATCCCAGCTTGCCTCCTGCACCGCCGCGATGGCGCATTCGATCAGCAGGATCAGCGACTGCGCCGAATCCCAGGCCGACGGCACGGTGACCCGGGCGCCGAAGCTGAGTTGCGCGAATCGGTGAATGGGCGAGCGCCACTGATCGGTGAAGAGCGCCACCACCGCGCCGCGGTCGCGCGCCATCTGCGCCATCAGCAGGGTATCGTTCTGGTAGCGGCGGATGTCGAAGACGATCAGCAGGTCGTGCTTGCGGATGTCGAGCAGATCGTGCGTCCACGACGCCGAGGTGGGCAGCAGGCGGACATCGGCGCGGATCATCTGCAGGTGCAGATAGAAGTATTGCGCCAGCGCATGGGTCAACCTGCCCCCGGCCACGAAGATCCGGCGGCGGGGATTGGCGAGCAGCCGGCACAACCGGTCGAACGCCTTGATGTCGAGCTGATCAAGCGTCGCGCGCTGGTTGTCCAGCGTTGCCTGGGCAAAGCGGTTGACGATGTGTTGCCGCGGCAGGTCGCTCTGCCAGGCGGCGCGCTTGGTGATCGGGTTCGAGATCACCTCGCCAAGTTCCCGGCGCAGGCAGGCCTGAAAGTCGGGGAACCCCTTGAAGCCCAGCTTGCGCACCATGCGCAGCACCGTGGGGGTCGACACCCCGGCCTTTTCGGCGATCTCGGTGATGCTGCCCAGCCCCGAGACCGGGTAGTCACCCAGAATCGTGTCGGCCAGCCGGATCTCCGATCTGGTCATGGACTTGAGACTGGTTTGTATCTTTTCGGCTATCGACATGGTTTGCCCGGCACCGGGACGGGCTGCAATGTAAAATATATTACAAGACCGCAGATCGCGAAGGTTTTATTTCAGGAACATTCTTGACAGGTGCTTTTCTTGCCGGAATGGTCTGGTGCATGACAACACCGCCAGAGAGTTCCGTTTTCGGCCCGGCCGTCGAGGAGCTTCCCGCGCCAGAGGGGGCGTCCTGCCTTCTGGTCTGCGAACACGCCTCGAACCGGGTGCCGGACGCACTGGACGGACTCGGGCTCGACGCCGCCACGCGGCAAAGCCATGTCGCCTCGGATCCGGGCGCGCTGGGTGTGGCCCGGGCATTGGCGCCGCTCCGGGGCGGGGCTGGTGCATGGGGCGGTCTCGCGGCTGGTCTACGACTGCAACCGCCCGCCCGAGGCCGCCGATGCCATCCCCGAGGTGAGCGAAATCCACGTCATCCCCGGCAATCGCGACCTCTCGGCCGAGGCGAGGGCGGAACGGGTGGCGGAGATCCACGAGCCCTTCCGCCGCACGCTCGCGGCGCGGATCGCCGCCGGGCGGCCGCATTTGCGCCTGCTGGTGACGGTGCACAGTTTCACGCCGGTCTATCGCGGCGTTGCACGCGCGGTCGAGATCGGCATCCTGCACGGGCGCGACGCTGCGATGGCGCGCGCGATGATGGCCGAAAAGCCCGCCGATCTGCCCTGGCTCGTGCGCCTCAACGAGCCCTACAGCGCCGCCGACGGCGTGGCCCACACGCTCGATCTGCACGGCGCGGACAACGGGCTGGCTTCGGTGATGATCGAAATCCGCAACGACCTGATCCCGACCCCCCGAGCGCCAGCAGGCGATGGCGGAGGTGCTGGCGCCGTGGATCGGACGGGCTGCGAAGCGATACGCACGGGAGCACGCGGCATGATCCGTGCGCTCTTGGCCTATGTCCGGGTGATCGATGCGATCAACCGCTTCATCGGGCGGATCGTCATGTACCTGATTTTCGTGATGATCGCCGTGCTGATGTGGTCGACCAGTTCCAAGGTCCTGATGACGCCGGCGAACTGGACGCTTGAGACGGCGCAATTCCTGCTGGTCGCCTATTACGTCCTCGGCGGCCCCTATTCGATCCAGCTCGGCTCGAACGTTCGGATGGATCTCTTCTATGGCGATTGGCGGCCGCAGACAAAGGCGTGGGTCGATGCCTTCACGGTGCTCTTCCTGCTCTTCTATCTTGGCGTGCTGCTTTATGGGGGGCTCGCCTCCTTCGCCTATTCGCTCGGCTATTTCGGCGACGCGCCGATGCATTTCTTCGCCTCGCTGATCTGGACCGCCGTGACCGAGGGTCCGGGCGCCGCCAGGGAATCGCTGGGCTTTCTCGAGCGCAGCCCCACCGCCTGGCGGCCGCTGATGTGGCCGGTCAAGCTGATCACGTGCCTGGGTGTCTTCCTGATGATCCTGCAGGTGCTGGCCGAGCTCTGCCGCGATATCGGTCGTATCAAGGGGGTGATCGACTGATGTCCCACGACATGATCGCCCTCACCATGTTCAGCACGATGATGCTGATGCTGATGACCGGACAGCGGGTGTTCGGCGCGATCGGCTTCGTCGCCTCCGTGGCCGGGATCTTGCTGTGGGGCGTCGGCGGCGAGGCCATTCCCTTTTCGGCGGCGATGAAGCTGATGAAATGGTATCCGCTGCTGACGCTGCCGATGTTCGTCTTCATGGGCTACGTGATGTCGGAATCGCGCATCGCCGACGATCTCTACAGGATGTTCCATGTCTGGATGGGGCCGGTGCGCGGCGGGCTGGCCATCGGAACCATCGCCCTGATGGTTCTGATTTCGGCGATGAACGGGCTTTCGGTCGCGGGCATGGCGATCGGCGCCACCATCGCGCTGCCCGAGCTTCTGCGGCGCGGCTACGACAAGATCATGGTGACCGGCGTGATCCAGGCCGGATCGAGCCTCGGGATCCTCGTGCCGCCCTCGGTGGTGCTGGTGCTCTATGCGATGATCGCGCGCCAGCCGGTGGGGCAGCTGTGGCTGGCGGGCGTGTTTCCGGGGCTGATGATGGCCGGGCTCTTCGCCCTCTACATCTGGCTGCGCTGCCTCGTGCAGCCGGAGCTTGGGCCGGCGATGGACCGCGCCGAGCGCGAACAGTACACGATGGCCGAGAAGCTCCGCCTGCTGCGCGCCGGCATCCTGCCGATCATCATCTTCCTCGTGATGATGGTGCCCTTCGTCAAGGGCTGGACCTCGCTGGTGGAAAGCTCGGCGGTCGGCGCCCTGGCCTCGTTTACGGCCGCCGTCCTCAAGGGGCGGATGACCCGCGAGGTCTTCGAGGTCTCGGTGCGCCAGACCCTGGGGATCAGCTGCATGTTCATGTGGATCATCCTCGCGGCCATGGCCTTCGGGGCGATCTTCGACGGGCTGGGCGCGGTGAAGGCCATCGAGAACCTCTTTACCGAAAAGCTGGGCCTGTCGCCCTGGGTGATCCTGATCCTCATGCAGCTCAGCTTCCTGGTGATGGGCACTTTCCTCGACGACACCGCGATGCTGGTGATCGTCGCACCACTTTATGTGCCGTTGGTGGGCGAATTGGGTTTCGATCTGATATGGTATGGGGTGCTCTACACGATCACGACTCAGATCGCCTACATGACACCGCCTTTCGGCTATAACCTGTTTCTGATGCGCGCAATGGCCCCGCCCCAAATCAGCATGCGTGACATCTACCGCTCGATCATCCCGTTCGTGGCGGTCATGATCCTCGCCCTGGCGATCGTTATGGCCTTCCCCGGCGTCGCCATGTGGCTGCCGAACCATATCTACGGAAAATAACCAGAAGAGTGCCGTAAGGGCCCGATCAGCCGAAAAAGGAGAAAGACAATGACCACGAGACGCAAGTTCCTGACCACTGCCGCATTGGGTGCCGCCGCCGCGCCGCTGGCCGCGCCTGCCATCGCCCAGTCGACGATCAAATGGCGCATGCAGACCTATGCCGGTGCCGCGCTTGCCGCCCACGTGGCCAAGCCCGCCATCGACCTGTTCAACAAGATTGCCGGCGACCGCATGCAGATCGAGTTGTACAACGCCGACGAGATCGTGCCGACGGGCGAGCTTTTCCGGGCGATGCAGAGCGGCACCATTGACGCGGTGCAGTCGGACGACGACTCCATGGCCTCGCCCACCGAGGTCACGGTCTTCGGCGGCTACTTCCCGTTGGCGCTGCGCTACAGCCTCGACGTGCCGGTGCTCTTCCACCGCTACGGGCTCGACGAGATCTGGAAGGAGGAATACGCCAAGGTGGGCGTACAGCACATCAGTGCCGGCGCCTGGGATCCGTGCAACTTCGCAACCAAGGATCCGATCCGCAGCCTTGCCGATCTCAACGGCAAGCGCATCTTCACCTTCCCGACGGCCGGCCGATTCCTGTCGCAGTTCGGTGTCGTGCCGGTCACCCTGCCCTGGGAGGATATCGAGGTGGCGCTGCAGACCGGCGAACTCGACGGCGTTGCCTGGTCGGGCATCACCGAGGACTACACGGTGGGCTGGGCCGATGTGACCAACTACTTCGTGACCAACCCGATCTCGGGTGCGTGGATCGGCCATTTCTTCGCCAATCAGGGGCGCTGGGACGAACTGCCCGAGGATCTCAAGACGCTGCTCAAGGTCTGCTGCGATCAGTCGCACTATTACCGGCAGTACTGGTACTGGGGCGGCGAGGCCTATCTGCGCGTGAACGGCGACAAGATGAAACTGACCTCGATCCCCGACAATGAATGGGCGCAGGTCGAGGCGGCCGCCGAGAAGTTCTGGGAGGAGGTGGCCTCGCAATCCGAGGTGAAGGCCAAGGTCGTCGAGATCTTCAAGAGCTACAACGCCGACATGCGCCGCGCCGGACCGCCCTACCGCTACGGCGAAGAGACCTGAGGCACGCGCCCGCAATCCAGGAAGGCCCCGCGCGGGGGCCTTCCGATCCACACCGACATCAGGATAGACGTAAATGCCGGGAACGCTGAGTTTTGATGATCTGAAGTCGAAGGTCGCCTCGGGCGAGGTCGACACCGTCATCGTCTGCATCATCGACATGCAGGGGCGGCTGATGGGCAAGCGCCTGCACGCCCGCTATTTCGTCGATAGCGGCGCCAGGGAGACCCATTGCTGCAACTACCTGATGGCCACCGATCTCGAGATGGCCACCCCCGGCGGCTATGCCTCGACCTCGTGGCAGGCGGGCTATGGCGACTATACCATGCGCCCCGATCTCACAACGCTAAGGCCCGTCGCCTGGCATGAGGGCACGGTGCTGGTCTTTGCGACCTGCTTGACCATCACACGAATGCCGAGGTGCCGTTCTCGCCCCGTGCCATGCTCAAGGCGCAGATCGCGCGCTGCCAGTCGCTGGGCTTCGATCCTGTGACCGCGGCGGAGCTCGAATTCTTCCTCTTTCAGGGCACGCACGACGAAATCGCCGCGCGCGGCTTTCGCGACCTGCGCCCGATCTCGAGCTACAACGAGGACTACAACATCTTCCAGACCGGCAAGGAAGAGTTCGTCATGCGGCCCGTGCGCAACGGGCTCGTCGCGATGGGCATTCCCATCGAGGGCAGCAAGGGCGAGGCCGAGACCGGGCAGGGGGAACTCAACATCCGCTATGCCGGCGCGATGGACACGGCCGATTACTACATCCTGGCCAAGCACGCACTCAAGGAGATCGCCCACCAGAACGGGTTGGCGGCGACCTTCATGCCGAAATGGCACCACGACAAGGTCGGCAGCGCCGCGCATATCCACCAGTCGCTGTGGCAGGGCGGCAAGAATGCGTTTCACGACGAGGGGCGCGAGATCGGCAAGTCCGAGCTCATGGATCATTACCTCGCCGGACTGATGGCCTATGCCGCCGACTACACCTTCTTCATGGCGCCCTATGTCAACAGCTACAAGCGCTTTGCCAAGGCGTCCTTTGCCCCCACCCAGATCGTGTGGTCGGTCGACAACCGCACAGCCGCCTTTCGCATCTGCGGCGAGGGGACCAGTGCGGTCCGGATCGAATGCCGCACACCGGGCGCCGACATGAACCCCTACCGGCGCAGGCGGCGATGCTGGCGGCAGGGCTGAAGGGGATCGAAGAAAAGCTGCCGCTGGCGGCGCCCTATCGCGGCGACGCCTATTCCGACGACGAGAAGAACCACATCCCGCGCACCCTGCGCGACGCGCGCGAGGCTCTGGTCGCCTCGGACATGCTGCGCGAGGCGTTCGGGGATGCGGTGGTCGACCACTACGCCCGCGCCGCCGAATGGGAGCTCGAGGAGTTCGACCGCGTGGTGACAGACTGGGAAATCGCCCGCGGCTTCGAGCGGGCCTGAACGGAACCGAACGACATGACGACACTGAGATGCATCTCGCCGATCGACGGATCAGTCTTTGCCACGCGCGAGACGCTTTCGGCGCAGGCCGCGCAGGCCGCCGCCGGACGCGCGCGCGCCGCCCAGCCCGGCTGGGCCGCGCGGCCCTTGCAGGAGCGCATCGAGCTGGTGCTGGCGGGCGTCGCCGCCGTGGGTGCCATGAACGACGAGATCGTGCCGGAACTGGCGCGGATGATGGGCCGCCCGATCCGCTATGGCGGCGAGTTCCGCGGCTTCGACGAGCGCGCGCAGCACATGGCGGCGATCGCCCGGGGCGCGCTCGCCGACATCGACGTGGGCGAGGACGCGACGTTCAAACGCTACATCCGCCGCGTCCCGCAGGGCGTCGTGTTCGTGGTGGCGCCGTGGAACTATCCCTACATGACCGCGATCAACACCGTCGCGCCGGCGCTGATCGCCGGCAACACGGTGATGCTCAAGCACGCCACCCAGACGCTGCTGGTGGGTGAGCGCATGGCGCAGGCGTTCCATTCGGCCGGGGTGCCCGAGGACGTCTTTCAGAACGTCTTTCTCGATCACGACACCACCGCCGGGCTGATCGCGGCCCGTGCTTTTGATTTCGTCAACTTCACCGGCTCGGTCGCGGGCGGGCAGGCGATGGAGCGCGCCGCCGCCGGCACCTTCACCGGGCTGGGGCTGGAACTGGGCGGCAAGGATCCGGGCTATGTCGCCGAGGATGCCGACATCGGCGCCGCCGCCGAGACGCTGATCGACGCGGCGATGTTCAACTCCGGCCAGTGCTGCTGCGGCATCGAGCGCATCTATGTTCACGAACGCCACTTCGACGATTTCGTCGCCCGCTCGGTCGCGATCGTTCAGGGCTACCGGCTGGGCGACCCGCTCGATCCCGAGACGACGCTGGGGCCGATGGCCAGCTCGCGTTTCGCTGCCGAGGTGCGCGCCCAGACCGCCGAGGCGGTGGCGGCGGGCGCGATGGCGCATATTCCGACATTCGCGCAGGACGACGGCGGCGCCTATCTGAGCCCGCAGATACTCACGCGCGTCAGCCACGAGATGCGGGTGATGCGCGACGAAAGCTTCGGTCCGGTGGTGGGGATCATGGCCGTGAGCGGCGACGACGAGGCGATCGCGCTGATGAACGACAGCGAGTTCGGCCTCACCGCCAGCATCTGGACCGCCGACCCCGACCGCGCCGCACGGATCGGCGACCGTGTTGAGACCGGCACCGTGTTCATGAACCGCGCCGACTATCTCGACCCTGGCCTGTGCTGGACCGGCTGCAAGAACACCGGGCGCGGCGGCGCGCTGTCGCAGATCGGCTATCACAACCTCACGCGCCCCAAATCCTACCATCTGAAAAAGGTGACCTCATGACCCTGGTTGCAAACTGGTCCTATCCCACGGCGGTAAAATTCGGCGCCGGCCGGATCGCGGAATTGCCCGCGGCCTGTGCGCAGGCAGGCATTTCCCGTCCGCTGTTGGTGACCGATCGCGGGCTCGCCGCGCTGCCGGTGACCGCGCGCGCGCTCGACATCATGGACGAAGCCGGCATGGGGCGGGCGATATTCTCCGAGGTCGATCCCAACCCCAACGAGGTCAACCTCGCCGCCGGGGTCGAGGCGTTCCGCGCCGGCGGTCATGACGGGGTGATCGCGTTCGGCGGCGGCTCCGGGCTCGATCTGGGCAAGATGGTGGCCTTCATGTCGGGCCAGACCCGGCCGGTGTGGGATTTCGAGGATGTGGGCGACTGGTGGACGCGCGCCGACGCGAGCGCCATCGCCCCGATCGTCGCCGTGCCGACCACCGCCGGCACCGGCTCGGAGATGGGGCGCGCCAGCGTCATCACCAACTCCGCGACCCACGCCAAGAAGATCATCTTTCACCCCAAAGTGCTGCCGACGGTGGTGATCTGCGATCCCGAACTCACCGTGGGCATGCCGCGCACGATCACCGCCGGAACCGGGCTAGATGCGCTCGCCCATTGCGTCGAGGCGTTCTCGAGTCCGCATTACCACCCGATGAGCCAGGGCATCGCGCTCGAGGGGATGCGGCTGGTGATCGAGAACCTGCCGCGCGCCTTCGACGACGGCTCCGACATCGAGGCCCGCGCCCAGATGATGAGCGCCGCCGCGATGGGCGCGGTCGCGTTTCAGAAGGGGCTGGGCGCGATTCATGCCATGAGCCACCCGGTGGGCGCGCATTTCAACACCCATCACGGCACCACCAACGCCGTCTGCATGCCGGCGGTGCTGGAGTTCAACGCACCCGCCATCGCCGCACGCTTCGACCGCGCCGCGCCCTATCTGGGCGTCAAGGGCGGCTTTGACGGGTTTCGCGTCTTCGTACAGGAGTTCAACGACCGTTTCGACATCCCGCGCGGGCTGTCGGCACTGGGGGTAACGGCCGCGGCGATCCCCGATCTGGTCCGCGACGCGCTGAGTGATCCCTCCTGCGGCGGCAACCCGGTGCCATTGACCGAGAAAAACCTGACCGCGCTCTTCAACGCCGCGCTCTGAGCCGTCGGGGCCGGGCCTCGCGCCCGGCCTTCACCGTCCGGCACGGGGCGGGGTCAGGTGCCCACGAGTTCCAGCTCGATCTGGCGATGATGGTTGCGGGCGGCGTTCCAGATCAGGTCATGCACCCCGTCGCCATTGGGCTGATAGGCCAGCGGCGCCTCGAGGAATATCCGGCGGATTTCGGGCAGGTCGAAGCCCTGGCAGGCACGCCAGAGCCGGTCGAGCAGGCGTTCCACCTCGGCCCTGCTCAGCGCCACCTCGGTCGCGGTCATGATGCGCGGATGCTCGGTGCCGCGCGGGTTTTCGCCGATCAGCAGCTCCTCATAGAGCTTCTCGCCCTTGTTCAGCCCGACGATGCGGATCGCGATGTCGCCGCGGGCGGCATCGGGGGCATCGTCTTCGACGATATAGGGCTTCAGCCCGTGCAGCCGGATCATGGTCTGCGCCAGATCGAGGATGCGCACCGGCTCGCCCATGTCGAGCACGAAGACGTCGCCGCCGCGTGCCATCGCGCCGGCCTGGATCACCAGTTGCGAGGCTTCGGGGATGGTCATGAAGAAGCGGGTGATGTCGCGATGCGTCACCGTGACCGGCCCGCCCTGTTCGATCTGGGCGCGAAAGCGCGGGATGACCGAACCGGACGAGCCCAGCACATTGCCGAAACGCACCATCGAGAAGGTGGTGCGCCTGGTCTCCTGCGCCAGCGCCTGACAGATCAGTTCGGCCATGCGTTTCGAGGCGCCCATGAAATTCGTCGGGCGCACCGCCTTGTCGGTGGAGATCAGGATGAAGTTCTCCACCCCCAGATTGGCTGCGGCCTCGGCGATCACCTTGGTGCCGAAGACGTTGTTGCGGATGCCCTCGACGACGTTTTCCTCGACCAGCACCACATGCTTGTAGGCGGCGGCGTGGATAGACGGTCTGCACGCCGAAACTGCGCAGGATGGCGCGTACCCGCCCGGGGTTCTGGACCGAGCCGAGTACCGGCTCGACGGGCAGGCTGCGCCCCTCCCGCTCCAGCGTCTCCCTCAGTTCGTTGGCGATGGTGTAAAGGGCGAATTCCGATACCTCGAGCAGCACCAGCGCTGCCGGGTCGTGGCGGATGATCTGGCGGCAGAGTTCGGAACCGATCGAGCCGCCGGCGCCCGACACCAGCACCACCTTGCCGGTGATATCGTGCCCCATCAGGTCGGTGCGCGGCGGCACCGGTTCGCGGCCGAGCAGATCCTCGGGCGTCACCCGGCGCAGGTCGCTGTAGGTGGCGCGGCCGTCGACGATGTCGGCGATGCCGGGAATGGTGCGGATCTCGATGCCCAGCGATTCGATCTTCGCGACGATCTCGCGCCGCCGCGCCCGGCTGGTGCTGGGGATGGCCAGAAGGATGCAGCGGATGTTCATCCGCTCGATGAGCTGCGGCAGTTGATCGGGGGCAAAGACCTGCTTGCCCTCGACCCAGTTCCGCTGCAATCCCGGGTCGTCGTCGACGAAGGCCTGTGGCGCGTATTCGCAGTCATGTGCCAGCGCGCTCACCAACTGGCGCCCGGCCTCGCCCGCGCCGTAGATGATCACGGGCTGCCGGTTGCCCAGCCTGGTATTGCGGAACAGGCTCTGCATCAGGAACCGCAGGCCGGCGGTCGTCAGGAAAAGCAGCAGCGCATAGATGCCCGGAACCGAGCGCGGCACCGGCGCCGACAGCAGCTGAGAACTGATGAAGAGGACCACGGACGAAGCCAGAACCCCGATCAGGATCGCCTTCAGCGCGTGTCCGGTGATGTAGCGGATGACGGAACGGTAAAGCCCCAGCGCGTAAAAAAACGGCGGGTGTGACGAGGATTGTCGGCAACAGCGCCTGCCGGGCGGTGGCGCTGGCAAGGAAGGACGCATTTTCCAGCCGCAACGACATCGCGGCAATGAAACAGATCAACACCAGCGTGGTGTCGGTCAGCATCTGAATGGCGCGTTTGGTGCGCCGGTCCAGTCTGGTAAGCTTGGAAAGTAAGCTGTTCATCGGTCTGCCTGTCCCGAAAATCCGCGCTGGAAACCCGAGTTCAACCCGTAAAGGAGACTCGCACAACCCGCAATTGATTGATGCCGTTCCGCGTCAGGTGCGCTAATTTCCGCCAAAAAGAAATGCGTTCCTCCGATAATGCCGCCGAAGAGATGCACGTGCTCCATGACACCCGGGTACCGGTCTTGTCAAACCATACCGTCCCGGCCGAGGCGCCGAAGATCGGGCCGTGGCATGATGGATACCGCCGGCCTGCCGCCGAGGGGAGTGGCGCTCGCCATCACGCCCGGAGGACATGATCGGCAGGCACGGCGACCCGGATTTGTCGCTCGGCGATCTCGAGCAATAGCCAGACGCGCCGGTCCGCTTCGATGCTCTCGATCCGGCCCACGAAATCGGCGAACGGTCCTCTTGTGACCGTGATCGTGTCGCCGGTTTCCATCTCGTCGGCCGGTATCAGCCGGTCCTCGTCGTCGCAACGCCGCCGCAGCGCATCGATGAAGTCGCCAGGAACCGCCGCGGGCATGGTGCCGCTGCCAACCACCCGGGAGATGCCGAATGTGGAGTTGACCGCGCGCAGTCCGGTTCCGGCGATGTCGAGCGACACGAAAAGGTAGCCGGGAAAGAGTGGCCGCATCCGCGTGACAAAACGGCCCCTCGCGCGTCGCGTCTCCTCCTGCTGGGGCAGGAACGTCTCGAACCCCTGCCGTAACAGGTTGCGCTGGGCAATCCGGTGACTGTTGGGCTTGAATTGCGCGACAAACCATGCGGTGCCGTGATGGTGGTTCGTCATCCGTCTCCCAGCTCTGGCCGCGACGTCACGTCGCGGCCAGAGCATGTACGTAAACCCGTTGCGGTTCAACCCCCCTATACGGGTGCCGCTCAGGCGGGCGTGAACATGTCCTTGTGGCGCTCGCGCAGGATGGCCTTTTGCACCTTGCCCATGGTGTTGCGCGGCAACTCGTCGATGGCCAGATACGCCCGTGGCTGCTTGAACCGCGCCAGCGTCTTGCGCGCGGCCTCGGCGATCGCATCGAGGTCCGGCGTGGCGCCGGGCTCGGCCACGATGAGCGCGACCGGCGTTTCGCCGAAATCGCGATGCGGGACGCCGATCACCGCCGATTCCAGCACCCCGGGCTGGTCGTCGATCACCAGTTCGATTTCCTTGGGATAGATGTTGTAGCCGCCCGAGATGATCAGATCCTTCCCGCGCCCGACGATCTGCAGATAACCGTCCGCGTCGAAGCTGCCCAGATCGCCGGTGATGAAAAAGCCGTCCTCGCGCATCTCGGCGGCGGTCTTTTCCGGCATCTGCCAGTAGCCCTGAAAGACGTTGGGTCCGCGCACCTCGATCTGCCCGACCTCGCCCGGGGGCAGGATGGCGCCGGTTGCCGGGTCGGTAACCTTGACCTCGACCCCCGGCAGGGGCAGCCCGACGGTGCCGGGACGGCGTTCGCCATCATAGGGGTTGGAGGTGTTCATGTTGGTCTCGGTCATGCCGTAGCGTTCGAGGATGCGGTGGCCGGTGCGGGCCTCGAAGCGGCTGTGCGTCTCGGCCAGGAGCGGCGCGCTGCCGGAGACGAAAAGGCGCATGTGCCGGGTGAGGTCGCGGTCAAGTCGCGGATCGTCCAGGAGCCTTGTGTAGAAGGTCGGCACCCCCATCATCGCGGTGGCCCGCGGCAGTGCGTCGATCACCGCGTCAAGGTCGAATTTCGGCAAGAAGATCATCGAGCCACCGACGGCGAGGATCACGTTGGTAGCAACAAACAGCCCGTGGGTGTGAAAGATCGGCAGCGCGTGCAGCAGCACGTCTTGCCCCGAGAACCGCCAGATATCGGCCAGCGCCTGCGCGTTCGAGAGCAGGTTGGCGTGGCTCAGCATCGCGCCCTTCGAGCGCCCGGTGGTGCCCGAGGTGTAGAGAAAGGCAGCCAGGTCGCCGGGTTCGCGCGCCACGGTGTCGAACGTGTCGGGCTGGCCCCGCGCGGCCTCGGCAAGGGTGCCCCCGCCGGTGGCGTCGAGCGTGGCGAGGCGCGCCCCTGCGTCTCGGCCATCGGTGCCAGCGCCCCGGCACGCGCGGGATCGCAGACCAGCATCCGCGCGCCGCTGTCCCCGACGAAATAGGCCAGCTCGTCGCCGGTATAGCCGGTGTTGAGCGGCAGAAAGATCACGCCGGCCTGCACGCAGGCGGCATAGAGCGCCAGCGCCAGCGGCGATTTCTCGATCTGCGCCGCCAACCGGTCGCCGGGCCTCAGCCCGGCTTCGGTCAGCGCCCGGGCGATGCGCGCGGTCTGCGCCAGAAACCCGGCATAGGTCAGGCGATCGCCTCCCGGCAGATGCAGAAAGGGATCGTCGCGCCCGGCATGGGGTGCGAAGAGCGCATCGAAAAGCGCGTTGGCCATCGGTTACTCCTTGCTTCGCGCCTTGTCGGCGGCGGTGGCCAGTGCGCGCACTTCGGAGGCGGCGGCGACCTGGCTCGTCGCGGCAAAGCGTTCGTGGTTCTGCGTGACCTTCGCGAGGTCGTAGAGATAGTTGACCATCACCCCGGCCGACTGCGCCTGCCCGTTTGGCGAGGTGTCGGCGCGGGCATGGATCTGGTGGATCGAGGCGCCGTTGCCGAGATGGAACCGTGCCACCGGGTCGAGCGGCTGACCGTTGCCGCGCTTGGCCCTGAGCAGATAGTACGCCGCCAGCATGCGCATTTGTGCGTCGTCCCCGGGATTGTGGACCAGGTCTTCGGCCTTCAGCCATGCCGTGAACCCCGGGATCGGCGAGAGCGTGACGAAGGTCTTGAGCCCGGGCAGTTCCAGCGACAGATCGGCCGCCACCTGCTTGATCAGCGAGTTGCCGAACGAGATGCCGGCAAGCCCGGCCTGGCAGTTGGAGATGGAATAGAACACGGCGGTGTCGGCCTCTTCCTCGTCGAGTTCCTCGCGATCCTCTGCCAGCAGCCCCTGTATCGAGCCCGGTACGCCGCGCGTCAGCGCCACCTCGACGAAGATCAGCGGCTCGTCGGGCATCGCCGGGTGGAAGAAGGCGAAACAGCGCCGGTCGAACGGCTCGACCCGAAGGCGCAGGTCCTCCCAGCTGTCGATGGTGTGGACCGCCTCGTAGGCGATGATCCGTTCCAGGATATAGGCCGGACTCTCCCAGCTGATCGGGCGCAGCACCAGAAAGCCGCGGTTGAACCAGCTGGCGAAGAGGTGGCGGAAATCGAGGTCGAGTGCCATCAGCGTGTCATCGCCGCGCCCCAGCCGCAGCAGGTCGGCGCGCATCTCGACCAGCGCATGGGTGGCGCCTCGCACCTGATTGAGGCGGCGCATCAGTTCCTGCCGAGGGGCTTCGGCAGCAGCCAGGAATGCGCGGTAGCTGGTCTTGCTCTGCCCCGCCTCGTAGTTGTCGAGCGCCGCGCGCACACGGTCGGGGTCGATCGCCATGTCGCGGGCGAGGTGGCGGAAGAAATCGAGCTTGCCGTCGTCGTCGAGCGCGTCGAAACGGTCGAGGATGGTGCGGGCCAGCGTCAGCCCCGAAACCTCGCCTTGCGTACCGATGAGTTCGGCCACTAGCTCCGGCATCGGGCGGGTGTCGGCGCGCCCGCTGCGGCGGGCGCCGTGGCGGCGTTCGAAAACCGTCGACAGAAGATCGGCCAGCAGGGTCATCGTTCGGCCCCCCATGATCAGATCCGGCAACCACAGCGCGAGGCCGGGGAAGAGACAGAGCAGCACGATCCCCAGGACCATGCACGCGACATAGGGCAGCGACCCGACAAGGATGGTCTTGAGCTTGATGTCGGGGGCGATGCTGTTGATGACATATAGGTTCAATCCCACCGGTGGCGAGATCAGCCCGATCTCCATGTTGATGGTCAGCACCACCGCGAACCAGATCGGATCGAACCCCGCGGTCAGGATGATCGGCATCAGGATCGGCGCGGCCATCAGGATCACCGCGACCGGCGGCAGGAAGAAGCCCGCGACCAGCAGGAAGAGGTTGATCATCCCCATCAGCACCCAGCGATTGACGTCGAGCGAGCCGATCCACTCGGCGATCGACTGGGTGATGAAGAGCGAGGACATCATGTAGCTGAACACCCCCGCCGCGCCGATGATGAAGAGGATCATCACCGATTCCTTGGTGCTGTCGCGCAGGACGCGCCAGATCTGCAGCGGGCTCCACAGCCGGTAGATGATCATCGCGATCACCAGGCAGAGGAGCGCCCCCACCGCGGCGGTCTCGGACGGCGTGGCGATACCGCCGTACATGGCGTAGAGCACGCCGAGGATGATCGCCAGAAAGGGCAGCACGCGGGGCAGGATCTCGAATTTCTCGCGCCAGCTGTAGCTGCCCGCGCGCAACACGCCGGCGTCGCCCGAGGCCCAGGTCGAATAGAGCGACCAGGCCATGAACAGAACCACCAGCATCAGCCCCGGCACGACTCCGGCGAGGAAAAGCCGCCCGATCGAGGTTTCGGTGGCGATGCCGTAGACGATCATCGTGACCGAGGGCGGAATGAGGATGCCCAGCGTGCCGCCGGCGGCGATGGACCCGGCGGCGACGCTGTCGGGATAGCCGCGTTTGCGCATCTCGGGGATGCCCATCTTGCCGATCGCCGCGCAGGTCGCGGGGCTCGACCCGCTCATCGCGGAAAACAGCGCGCAGGCGCCCAGGTTCGACACGACAAGCCCGCCGGGCACACGGGTCAGCCAGCGTTCGAGCGCCTCGTAAAGGTCGGCGCCCGCGCGGGTCGAGGCGATGGCCGCGCCCATGATGATGAACATCGGGATCGACAGCAGCGCGAAATTGTCGAGCTTGCCGAAAAACACCTCGGGCATCAGCCCCAGCGACGAGAAGCCGTCGAAGGCAATCAGGAATCCCGCCGAGACCACCAATAGTCCGGCCGCGACCGAGATGCCGGAAAAGAGCACCGCCACGGTGACAAGCGCGACCATCAGGCCGAGTGTCAGCGCGTCCATCAGTCGGCCCTTTCGGCGAGCGCGTCGGTGAGCCCGGCCCCGGGGTCGAAACCGAAGGGACGCTCGATCCCGCTCGTGGTGGCGAGGAGATCGGCCGCCAGCTGCAGCGCATAGAGGCCGAAGCCCAGCGGCAGCGCCAGGTAGGGCACCCAGAGCTTGGGGTTCCAGGGCGAATTCGAGGTTTCGCCCCAATCCCACGCCTCGTACCAGAAATGATAGCCGTGCCAGAGCATCACGCCCGTCACCGCCAGCGTCAGCGCCAGCACCAAGAGCGCCAGCGCCTTGCGCGCGCGCACCGGCAGCATCAGCGGCAGCAGATCGACATTCACATGCCCGCGCATGAACTGGACGTAAGGAAGCCCCAGCATGGTGGCGGCGATCATCATGTAGGTGACGCCTTCGGTCTGCCAGATGGTCGAGCCGTTCAGCACGAAGCGGATGAAGATCATCTGGCAGGTGACTATGATCGAGGCCATGATCAGAAATGCCGAGACGATGCCGGCCGCCCTGGCTGAGCCAACCGATCGCCCGCAGGGCCGGGTTGCCGCCGTGGCGGGCGCTGGCGGTGGCGTGGGGTGTGCCGGACATGGCCGCGTCTCCGTGATCAGGGGTGGAACGGCGTCCGGGGGCGGCGTCCGCCCCGGACCCCGGCGGATCACTCGACCGAAAGTGCGAGATCGAGCAGGCGCTGGCCGTCGGGCGAGCCTTCGAGGAACGCCTTGTAGGAGGTTTCCCTGGCGATGGCGCGCCAAGCGTCGAACTCCTCCTGGGTCATGTCGGCAATCTCGACACCGTTCTCGGCGAAGACCTCGCGCGCCTTGCCGTCCTGCTTCTTGGCCTCCTCGAGGTAATACGCCTCGGCCTTCTCGGCGGCGGTCATGAGCGCCTGCTGCTGTTCGTCGCTCAGGCCATCGAACACCGACTTGTTCATCAGCATCGGCTGGTACATGAACCATAGCGCATAGTCGCCCGCGGGGGTGAAGCACGCCACCTGCTCATAGATGCGGTAGCTGACGAAGGACGACGACGAGGTGTTGGCGGCGTCGAGCACGCCGGTCTGCATGGCGTTGTAGATCTCCGACGAAGCCATCGACGCGATCGAGGCACCGGCGCCGGCGAGCATCTGCTCGAACGCCTTGCCGGCGGCGCGCATCTGCAGTCCGGCGACATCCTCGGGCGCGGTGATGCATGTCTCCGTGCCGGCGAAACCGCCGGCCAGGTAGCCGTGTACCAGCACCATCACGTCATCCTCGGCCATGATCTTTTCGATCTCGTCCATGAACTCCGAATCGTTGAGGCGCGCGGCGTGGTCGTGGTTCTTCACCAGCCCCGGCATCAAGGTGAGGTTGTAGGCGTTGCGCAGGCCCCCGGCGTAAGAGAGCGGAAACACGGCCATGTCCAACTGGCCGCGCGACAGGGGCTTGTACTGCTCGCGCGCCTTGAACAGTGACTGGCTGGGGAAAATCTTGATATCCAGCCCGACATCGGCGGCGGCGACCTCGTCGGCGACCATCTGGGCGACCTTGTGGCGGACATCGGCCTCGGACCATTGATGCGAGACGCGCAGTTCCTTGGCCCGGGCGCCGATCGCAAAGGCGGCGGGGGCTGCCGCGGCGACGGTTGCGGTATATTTCATGATGACTCCTCCCGTTTTGAATGGCCCGTATGCGGGCACATCGTCGTGCAGGGTGCAGAATTCCGGTGTCTGGGTCAATAATTTTTGTATACAATACTCGCATTCTTGTTCAATCAATTCCGATTCTGTATACATGTCGCATGGACCGCAAACGCTCCGATACCATCGCCGAGGCTCTGGAGGGCATGATCCTCGACGGCACCTTCGCCGATGGCGAGCGGCTGGACGAGGTCCAGCTGGCCGAGCGTTTTTCGGTCTCGCGTACACCTTTGCGCGAGGCGTTGCAGCGGCTTGCCCTGTCGGAACTGGTCGAGCAGATTCCGCATCGCGGCGTCTTTGTCCGGCAGCCCGGCCCGGTCGAGCTGGTCGAGATGTTCGAGGTGATGGCGGAGCTCGAAGCGGCCTGCGCCAGGCTTGCCGCCACCCGAATCACCGACGCCGCGCTTGGAGAGATGCGCGCCGCCAACGCGCATTGCCAGCGCGCCGTCGAGGCCCGCGACGCCGATGGCTATTATCATGAGAACGAACGCTTTCATGCCATCCTCTACCGGCAGTCGGGAAACGGTTTTCTGGAGCGGGAGTGCAAGCGCCTGCACCGCCGCCTGACCCCCTTCCGCCGGCTTCAGCTGCGATTGCGCGGGCGCCTGGGGCAATCCATGGCCGAGCACGAGGCAATTGTCGCCGCGCTCGAGCGGGGCGATGCGCCGGCGGCCTCGGACGCCGTCCGTCGCCATGTTGCCGTGCAGGGCGAAAAGTTTCATCACCTGATGAGTACGCTGAGATCAGCGGCCGAATAGATGAGCCGCAAATTCATTTTGCATATGCGGCATAAATATTTTGCTGGTGCAGCATAAATTTTCCGCAATGTTGACCTCGGTCAAGTCGGCGGCGCCGGCGAAGGTCTAGACCGCAGACATGACCCGCCTGCAGTTCGATATCCCTCTTGGCATCGTGCTGTCGCTTGCCCTGATCCTGACCGGATCGGCAGGCGCGCTGGCCAGGACGTTGCCGCCCGGCGTCGCCGCGATGGTGATCTGCGCCGATGGCAGCGCGGCCACCGTCCTCGTTGACCAGAGCGGCCAGCCGGTCGAGCCCTCGTCGTTGCATGACTGTCGCAGCTGTTCGTTCTGCGGGCCGCATGCCGATGGCCTGCAGGCGGTGTCCGCTCTGCTGACAGCGCCGCACCGGATCGTCCGGTCGCTTTCGCCCAAAATCCGAGGAATCGCTGCACACCGGGCTCAATCGCCCGTGGCGGCGTGCCCGCGGTCCTCCGAAGGAACACTGAACAGTCATGGTCGTTTCCGTATCTTTCCTTGCCTCCTCTCCCGCGTTTCGCCCCGCCCCCGCGTCGTCGAGCCCGACCCGCGACCCCGGCGCCAGACCGAGCCCGACATCCGCGCTCACCCGGCCTCCGGCGCGCCTCGCCCGCCTCCTGATCGCCCTCTGCCTGATCGCGTTTGCCACGCTCGCCGCTCAATCCGTGCGGGCGCAGGCGGCCGGTTCGGTGCTTTCGCAATACCGGCCGACGTGACCCCCGGCGATCTGGTCGCGGGTGCCGACGCCTTCGGCCCGGTGCGCGACGACATTCCGGTCGTGCCGGTGCTGAAGGGCGGCGAGCGCATCGCCTGGGCGTACATCACCTCCGACTATGTCGGCACCACCGGCTATTCCGGCAAACCCATTCATACCATGGTCGCGGTCGACGACGCGGCGATCGTGCGCGGCGTCAAGCTGGTCAAGCATTCCGAGCCGATCGTGCTGATCGGCATCCCCGACAGCAAGATTCAGGCGCTGGTGGCCGAGTACGCCGGGCTCGACCTGGTGGCAGAGGCGAGTTCGGGCGGTACGGCGCACGATCTGCAGATCATCGCCGGGGCCACCGTCACCATCATGGTGATCGACGATTCGATCGTCCGTGCCGGGCTGAAGGTGGCGCGCCATTTTGGATTGGGCGGGTTGAGCGCACCCGAGGCAGATACCGGCCCGAAATTCGAGATCGACCCCGACGTGCAGGCGGCCCCGGACTGGCTGACCCCGGAGGGCGACGGCACGCTCCGCCGCCTGTCGCTGGATGTGGGCCAGGTCAACGCCGCCTTCGAGGCGGTTGACGATCCGCGCGCGGCGCGCCGGCCGATCAAGGAGCCGGCCGTTACCAATTTCATCGAGATGTACATGGGGTTGGTCTCGGTTCCGACGGTGGGCGAGGCGCTGCTCGGCCCTGCCGAAAACGCCAATCTCCAGAGCTGGCTGGAGGAGGGCGACAGTGCCATCATGGTGGCCGGCCGGGGGCTTTATTCCTTCAAGGGCTCGGGCTATGTGCGCGGCGGCATCTTCGACCGCATCGTGCTGATTCAGGGCGACATATCGGTGCGCTTCCGCGACCGGATGCACCGCCGCCTGGGCGATATCGCGGCCGAGGGCGCGCCCGAGTTCAGCGAGCTCGACATTTTCCGCATTCCCGCCGATTCGGGGTTCGACCCGACCGAGCCGTTCCGCCTGCAACTGCTGGTCCAGCGCGACGTGGCGGCGATCGAGCGCGTCTTCACCACCTTCGATATGGGCTACCGCCTGCCCGGCATGTATCTGCGCGCGCTGCCCGCCGCCGCGCCGCCACCCGAAACCGCCCAGGCGCGGGCCGTCGCCGACCGTGAGGAAAGCGCCGCCCGGGCAGCGTTGTGGCAACGCATCTGGAAGGACAAGACGGTCGAGATCGCCGGCCTGTCGGCGATGCTGCTGGTGCTGACGGCGGCGTTCTTCTTCCAGGGCGTTCTGACCCGGTCCGACCGTGTGACCTTCTGGTTCAGGATGTCGTACCTCACCGTCACGCTGGTGTTCCTTGGCTGGTACACCAACGCGCAGCTCTCGGTGGTCAACGTGCTGGCGCTCTTTGCCGCGCTGACCACGGATTTCAGCTGGCAGGCGTTCCTGCTCGACCCGCTGACCTTCATCCTGTGGTTCGCGGTGGCCGCCGCGCTGATCTTCTGGGGGCGCGGGGCCTATTGCGGCTGGCTTTGCCCGTTCGGTGCCTTGCAGGAACTGACCAACCGTTTCGGGCGCTGGCTGGGGATTCCGCAATGGACCCTGCCCTGGGGGCTGCACGAACGGCTCTGGCCGCTGAAGTACATGATTTTCCTGGGCCTCTTCGGGGTTTCGCTGACCTCGCTCGAGCAGGCCGAGGCGCTGGCCGAGGTCGAGCCATTCAAGACCGCCATCATCCTGAAATTCGTGCGCACCGCCGTTCGTGGCCTATGCCGCGGCGCTGCTGATCGCGGGACTCTTCGTCGAGCGGTTCTATTGCCGGTATCTCTGCCCGCTGGGCGGGGCGCTGGCGATCCCGGCGCGGCTGCGCATGTTCGACTGGCTCAAGCGTTACCGCGACTGCGGCAACCCCTGCCAGACCTGCGCCAAGGAATGCCCGGTCCAGGCCATCCACCCCACCGGCGAGATCAACCCCAATGAATGCGTGAACTGCATGCATTGCCAGGTTCTCTATCGCTCGAAAACCAAGTGTCCGGTTGTCATCCGGCAGGAAAAGCGGCGCCAGAGCACCGCCCGCGGGATCGCCGATCTGGATCGCATCATTACCAATCACCCCAACCAAAAGGAGAAGACAAATGTCTGACAAGACAGAGAAAACCGGTCTCAGCCGGCGTGCCATGCTGGGCGCGACCGCTGGTGGAGCGGCCCTGCTGGGCGGCGCTGGCGGCGCACGGCTGGCGCTGATGGGCGGCGCTGCCGGCGTGGCCGCCACCGCCGCCGGCACCACCGCCGCGCGTGCCGCCTCCGACTCGATCAACCTCGCGCCGGGCGAGCTGGATGACTACTACGGCATCTGGTCCTCGGGCCAGACCGGCGAATTGCGCATCCTCGGCGTGCCCTCGATGCGTGAGCTGATGCGCATACCGGTCTTCAACCGCTGCTCGGCCACCGGCTGGGGGCAGACCAACGAAAGCCTGAAAATCTTCGAGGACGGGATGCTGCCCGAAACCAAGGCGTTCCTCAACGCCAACGGCAAGCGCGTCCACGACAACGGGGATCTGCACCACCCGCACATGTCGTTCACCAACGGCACCTATGACGGGCGCTATCTGTTCATGAACGACAAGGCCAACACCCGCGTCGCGTCGCGCGGTGCGCTGCGATGTCATGAAGACCGACAAGATCGTCGAGATCCCCAACGCCAAGGCGATCCACGGCCTGCGCCCGCAGAAGTTCCCGCGCACCGGCTATGTCTTTGCCAATGGCGAGGACGAGGTTCCGATGGTCAACGACGGGTCGGTGCTGGACGAGCCCGAGAAGTACGTCAACTTCTTCACCGCGCTCGACGGCGACACGATGGAAATCGCCCGGCAGGTGATCGTGTCCGGCAACCTCGACAACACCGATTGCGACTATCAGGGCAAGTACGCCTTCTCGACCTCCTACAACTCGGAAATGGGCATGAACCTTGCCGAGATGACCGAGAACGAGATGGACCATGTCGTCATCTTCAACCTCGCCGAGATCGAGGCCGGCATCGCCGCCGGCGACTTCATCGAGTTGAATGGCGTCAAGGTGATCGACGGGCGCAAGGGCCAGAACAAGAAGTATACCCGTTACGTGCCCATCCCCAACAACCCGCACGGCATCAACACCGCGCCGGACCAGAAGCACGTGGTCGTGAACGGCAAGCTGTCGCCCACCTGCTCGGTCCTCGACGTGACCAAAATGGACGCGCTCTTTGACGACGATGCCGATCCGCGCTCGATCGTGGTGGCCGAGCCGGAGCTGGGCCTCGGGCCGCTTCACACCTGCTTTGACGGCAAGGGCAACGCCTTCACCACGCTCTTTCTCGACAGTCAGGTGGTCATGTGGAACATCGAAGACGCGATCCGTGCCCATAACGGCGAGAACGTGGATCCGATCATAGCGAAGCAGGACGTGCACTATCAGCCCGGCCACAACTCAACCTCGATGGGCGAGACGCTCGAGGCCGACGGCAAATGGTACATCTCGATGAACAAGTTCTCGAAGGACCGCTTCCTCAATGTCGGGCCGCTCAAGCCCGAGAACGAGCAGCTCTTCTCGATCGAGGATGACGGGATGACGCTGCTGCATGACGGCCCGACCTTTGCCGAGCCCCACGACAGCATCATCGTGCGGCGCGACATCATCAACCCGGTGAGCGTGTGGGACCGCAACGACCCGATGTGGGCCGATACCCGCCGCCAGGCCGAGGCCGACGGCGTCGACATCGACGACTGGGCCGAGACGGTGATCCGCGACGGCAACAAGGTCAGGGTTTACATGTCGAGCGTCGCGCCGACCTTCTCGCTCGAAAAGTTCGAGGTGACCGAGGGCGACGAGGTGACGGTGATCGTGACCAACCTCGATGACATCGACGACCTGACCCACGGCTTCTGCCTCAACAACCACGGTGTGGCAATGGAGGTCGGGCCGCAGGCGACCGCGTCGGTCACCTTCATCGCCGCCAAGCCCGGGGTCTACTGGTACTATTGCCAGTGGTTCTGCCATGCGCTCCACATGGAGATGCGCGGCCGGATGCTGGTCAAGCCGAAGGGCGCCTGAGCCATGTGGCTGCGTTCCCTTCTGGTCGTGCTGGCGATCGTCGCCGCGCCGATGGCGCGGACGGAGACGCTGACCGTGCCGGCGGGGGACGGGGCGCTGCAAGCCGCCGTCGCCGGGGCCGACCCCGGCGACGTGCTGATCCTGTCACCGGGCCGCCATGCCGGCCCGGTGACGCTGTCGCGGCCGATCACCCTCGACGGGCAGGGCCGCGCCACCATCGAGGGCGGCGGCCGGGGCTCGGTCGTCACCGTCACCGGGGCCGACATCACCGTGCGCGGGCTGACCATCACCGGTTCCGGCAGTGATCACCAGACCATCGATTCCGGTATCCAGCTGACCAAGACCGCCCGCCGCGGGCTGATCGAGGACAACCACCTGATCGGCAACCTCTACGGCATCGACATCCACGGCGCCGACGACAGCGTCGTCCGGGACAATGTGATCGTCGGCCGGCGCGACCGGCGGATGAATTCGCGCGGCAACGGCATCTATGTCTGGAACGCACCGGGCGCGGAGGTGATCGGCAACGATATCCGCTATGGCCGCGACGGCATCTTCGTGAACACCTCGCGAAAAAACGTCTTTCGCGACAACCTCTTTCGCGATCTGCGTTTTGCGGTCCACTACATGTACACCCATGACAGCGAGGTGTCGGGCAACGTCTCGATCGGCAATCATCTGGGCTATGCGCTGATGTATTCCAACCGGCTCAGGGTGCTCGACAACCTTTCGCTTCACGACCGCGACCACGGCTTGATGCTGAACTACACCAACAGCTCGGACCTGCGCGGCAACCTGGTGTGGGGCGGGGCCGATAAATGCACCTTCATCTACAACGCCCACCGCAACCTGATCGTCGGCAACCGCTTCGACGGCTGCGGCATCGGCATCCACTTCACCGCCGGGTCGGAACGCAACGCACTGACCGGAAACGCCTTTATCGGCAACCGCACCCAGGTGAAATATGTCGGAACCACCGACGTGGAATGGAGTTTCGAGGGCGTCGGCAACTACTGGTCGGACCATGCCGCGTTCGATCTTGACGGCGACGGCCGTGCCGACAGCCCCTTCCGGCCCAACGATCTGATGGATCACATATTGTGGTCGCAGCCGGCGGCGGCGCTCCTGGTGGGCTCACCGGCGGTGCAGCTGATCCGCTGGTCGCAGTCGAGCTTTCCGGCGACGCTGCCGGGCGGGGTGGTGGACAGCCACCCGCTGATGCGCCCGGTCGAGATCGCCATTCCCCCGAAATCCGCGACCTCTCCCGGCAGGCGGCCGGAAAATGGCGCGACGGAAAGACAGATGACACAGAGTTTGACCCTCTCGCGGCTCACTAAGAGCTACCAGGACACCAAGGCCCTGCGCGACGTGACCCTTGCGGTGGGCGCGGGCGAGCGCGTGGCGCTCCTGGGCCACAACGGCGCCGGCAAGTCGACGCTGATGAAGATCGTGCTGGGGCTGATCCCGTATGACAGCGGCGAGGTGCGCGTGCTGGGCGCGGCGCCCGGCTCGGGCGCGGCGCGCGCGGGCGTGGCCTACCTGCCGGAAAACGCGGCCTTTCACCCGGCGCTGACCGGGCTCGAGCAGATCCGTTATTACCTGCGTCTGCGTGGCGAGCCTGTGCGCCTGGCGTCCGATCTGCTGGCACGGGTCGGGCTGGCTGAGGCCGGCCGACGCCGCATCGGCACCTATTCCAAGGGGATGCGCCAGCGCGTCGGGCTGGCGCAGGCGCTGATCGGGCGGCCGCGGCTTTTGGTGCTCGACGAGCCCACCAGCGGGCTCGATCCCGTCTCGCGGCGCGATTTCTACGCGCTGCTCGACGATCTCGCCGCCGAGGGCGCCTCGATCCTGCTCTCCAGCCACGCCCTGACCGAGGTCGAGGCGCGCACCGACCGGCTGGTGATCCTGTCGGGCGGGCGGCTGGTGACCGAGGGCAGCCTTGCCGATCTGCGCCGGCAGGCGGCGCTGCCGGTGGCGCTCAACGTGGTCCCGCACGAAGGGCAGGGCGCGCGCTTGGCCGAGGCGCTGCCGCAGGGGCGGATGAACGGCACCGGGCTGCATCTGAGCTGCGCGCCCGATGCCAAGCTGGCGACGCTCATGCGCATCGCCGGGCTCGATGGCATCGTCGCCGATGTCGACGTGATCCCTCCGAGCCTCGAGGACATCTACAGTCATTTCAGCCGGAGGGACGGGCAATGAGCCGCATTCTGGCCACCGCGCGGACCGAGTTCCTGATCGCGCTGCGCAACCGCTGGGTGACCATCGCGGTGGTGATGATGGTGATCTTTTCGCTGGTGCTGGCGGCGGCGGGCTCGGCGCCCACCGGTGTTCTGGGGGCCGACCGGCTGTCGGTGACGGTGGCGAGCCTGACATCGCTCGCGGTCTATCTGGTGCCGCTGGTGGCGCTTCTGATGTCCTTCGACGGCATCGCCGGCGAGGTCGAGCGCGGCACGCTGCCTTTGGTGCTGACCTATCCGGTCTCGCGCACCGAGCTGATCCTGGGCAAGCTCGGGGCGCATCTGGGGGTTCTGGCGCTGGCGGTGGCCGCAGGCTATGGCAGCGCCGCGGTGGCCGCGGTCGCGACCGATACGCGCGCGCTTGCCGGGCTGCCGGCGCTCTGGCGGCTGACGTGGACCTCGGTGCTGCTGGGCGCGGCATTCCTGTGCCTTGGCTACGCGCTCTCGGGGCTTGCGCGCCGGCCGGCCGGGGCGGCGGGGCTCGCGATCGGGCTCTGGCTGGGGATGATCGTGCTCTACGATCTGGGGCTCCCGGCGGCGGTGGTTGCCGACGATGGCGGCTGGTTCACGACCGATCTCTTTCCCCGGCTGCTGGTGGCCAATCCGGCCGATGCCTTTCGCCTGTTCAATCTCGCCGCGTCCGAGGCAACCGCGGCCGCCGCCGGTATCGGCGGGGCGGCGGGAACGATCCCGCCGGTTCAGGCGCTCATGTCGCTGATGCTGTGGCCGCTCATCGCGCTCATCGCCTCGGTTCTGGTCTTTCGAAAGGTGACGCCATGAAACGCATCCTTGTCCCGCTCTGTCTCGCGCTGCTGGCCGCCTGCCAGCAGGAGGCGGCCGAAAAGCCCCAGGCGGTGGCCATGACCGAGGTGGCGGTGGGCCATTTCTGCCAGATGAACCTGCTCGAACACCCCGGTCCCAAGGCGCAGGTGCATCTTGAGGGGATGCCCGGCGCGCCGCTCTTCTTTTCGCAGGTGCGCGATGCGCTGGCCTATCTGCGCATGCCCGAGCAGAGCCATCGCATCGCCGCCGTCTATGTCAGCGACATGGGCCGCGCGCCGAGCTGGGAGGCGCCCGGGCGCGACAACTGGACCGCAGCCGAGGGCGCCTGGTACGTCGTCGGCTCGGATCGGGCGGGCGGCATGGGCGCGGCCGAGATCGTGCCCTTCGCCGACGGCGAAGCGGCCGAGCGCTTTGCCAGCGCCCAGGGGGGGCGCGTGATGGAACTCGACGACATTCCCGACGCCGCGGTGCTGGCGCCCGAGACCGACCGCGACGCGGTCGCCGGGTCCGAGGCCGACGCGACCGAGGATTTCAAGTCGCGCCTGCGGGCGCTTTCCGAGGAAAGGATCAACTGAGATGCAGCCGCTCTCCCGCCGCCGATTTCTGACCATCGCCGCCTGCGCCGCCGCGTTCGCGCCTGGCGCCCATGCCGCCGCCGCGCTGACGCAGTGGCGCGAACGCGCGCTGGGCGCGCAGGTGACGCTCAGCCTGGCCCATCCCGATGCCGAGGCCATCGCCGCGCGCGTCTTTGCCGAACTGCGCCGCCTCGAGGCGGTCTTCAGCCTCTATCGCGAGGACTCGGCGCTTGTCGCCCTCAACCGCGACGGGGTGCTGCCCGCGCCGCCCTTCGAGTTGCTTGAATGCCTCGGGCTCTGCGACCGCGCGCACAGCGCCACCGGCGGCGCGTTCGATCCCACGGTGCAGCCGCTCTGGGCGGCCTTAGCGCGCGCACAGACGGACGAGACGTCCGACCGCGGAGAGATCGAGCGCGCCCGGCAGCTGGTGGGCTGGCGTGGGGTGGCCTTCGACAGCGGC
Source organism: Roseovarius sp. (assembly GCA_027493545.1). Lineage (GTDB taxonomy): Bacteria > Pseudomonadota > Alphaproteobacteria > Rhodobacterales > Rhodobacteraceae > Roseovarius. The sequence goes on from JAOSKR010000003.1 coordinate 306,031, forward strand.
GCGGTGCGGCTCGCGCGTCCCGGCATGGCGCTGACATTGAACGGCATCGCCCAGGGCTATATCGCCGACCGGGTGGCAATGATGCTGCGCCGCGAGGGGCTGGACGAGGTGATGATCGACACCGGCGAGCTGCACGCGCTGGGCGGGCATCCGGGCGGCGGCGCCCGGCCGGTGACGCTGCAGGCGCCGGACGGCGAGGTGCCGGGCCGTACCGGGCTGAGTGACGCGGCGCTGGCGACGTCCTCGCCGCTGGGAATGCGCATGGGCGGCACCGGACCGGGGCATATCCTGAACCCGGCCAGCGGACAGCCCACGCAGGCGCGCTGGCGCCTCGTCAGCGTCACCGGCCCGAGCGCAGCGCTGGCCGATGCGCTGAGCACCGCGCTCTGCGTGATGGAGGACCGCGGCGCGATGGACGCCGCGCTGGCGGCGTTCCCCGGCATGACGCTCTTGCACCTGTCCTGACAGGGGGGCGGCACATGAGGCGTTACGCCGCATTGCCAAGAGGGCCTGATGCGCATGCCCTCGGTCATGGGGGAAGGGGGATTTGCAACTGATATCCAAGTCTGTTCTACTGCCCGCGGGCAAATCAGTTCTGCACTCGGCCGGATGGAGCGATCCCTGAAAGGGGCTGCTGCAATCGGTGCGTCGTGCGGGCAGAAATGGGATCAAACCCGGCCTTCCGGCGCGTACCGCAGCCGGAATGTGTACATTGAAGAGAGGAGTTACGTAATGAAACGTCACCTGTTGGGAGCCGTGCTGGCACTCGCCGTGCCGTCACTGGCCGTCGCGCAGGATTGCGGCAAGGTTACGATCGGCGAAATGAACTGGGCTTCGGCGCAGATCGGCGTCGCGGTTTCCAAATTCCTGCTGGAACAGGGATATGGCTGCGAAGTCGAGGTCGTGCTTTCGGATACCACGCCCGCCGTCACCTCGCTGGCGGAAAACAACGAACCCGACATCGTCCCCGAGCTGTGGAGGAACTCCGTCGGCGAGGTCTATGACAAGCTCAAGCAGGGCGGCAAGATCGCCGAGCTGACCCAGACGCTCGATCCGGGCGGGGTCGAAGGCTGGTGGATCCCGACCTACCTGGCCGAAGCGCACCCCGAGTTGAAGACCATCGAGGGCGTTCTGGCAAATCCCGAACTGGTCGGCGGCATGTTCAACAACTGCCCCGACGGTTGGGGCTGCCGCATCGTCAGCGACAACCTCGCGCGTGCCTTCGATCTGGAAGGGCATGGCATCAAGGTCTTCGACCACGGCTCGGGCGAGACCCTGGCGGCCTCGATCGCCTCGGCCTACACCGACAAGAAGCCCTGGTTCGGCTACTATTGGGCGCCGACCACCCCACTGGGCAAGTACGACATGACCAGCATCGATCTGGGCCCCTATGACAAGGCCGCGCACGAGGCCAACCAGAACCCCGGCAACCCCGATCCCAAGCCGTCGGCCTTCCCGATTGCGCCGGTGCTGACGGTGGTGACCACCGATTTCCGGGACTCGCATCCGGTGGTGTCGGAATTCCTGGCCAATGTCAGCTTCAAGACCGATAAGATGAGCGCGCTTCTGGCCTGGCAGGACGAGAACAAGGCCACCGCCGAAGAGACGGCCGTCTATTTCCTCCAGAACAACACCGAGACCTGGGGTGCATGGCTGAACGACGATGCGCGTGCGAAGCTCTCCAAGCTGCTGGACAAGTAACCGCAACGGACTGCGGGCGGGGCGGCGTGAACAGACGCCGCCCCTGCCTTTTGCCGCCAGTCGATCGCGGTGTCCGGCCCGCTCGGATGTGCCGGATCCGGCGTGCATGACAACCAGGCAAACAACAGGGTCCGAACGGGCCGGAGAAGGGGAAGATGGCAACCTATGATTTCGTGTTCGAGGCGCTGGGGCTGAAGGAGGCCTGCGGCACCGACAAGGGCGGGCTATCGTCGATGGCCGATCTGATGGGCCAGGCGACGGGCGGCAAGGTCGAAGTATCGCTTTGGGACACGCCGTTTCCGTCGCTCGACGTGCTGCACGAGGCCTGCCCCGCGATCCCGCAATCACGCGACCTGACGCTGGGGCTCGAACAGGGCTTTCTGGCCATCAAGGACAGCCTCAAGGTGGTCGTCGATCCGCTGACGCAGCCGCTTAGCTGGGCGCTGAACGACGCGCTCTGGGTGATGCAGTCGATCCCGTGGTGGATCATGATCCCGGCGCTGGCGCTGATCGCGTGGGGGTCGGTCGCTCGCTCAGGCTGGTGTGGCTGATCGTGCTCTCGTTCGGCTTTCTCGCCTTCATCGACTATTACGACTACACCATGCAGACGCTGGCGATCATCTTTGTCTGCGCGTTCATATGCGTGGTGCTGGGGGTGCCTATCGGCATCGCCATGTCGCGCAACGACACGTTTCAGCGCGCCGCGATCCCGGTGCTCGACATGCTCCAGACGCTGCCGCCCTTCGTCTACCTCATTCCGCTGATCTTTCTCTTTTCGGTCACCGAGCCCAAGCTTTACGGCATCGCCATCATCCTTTACGCCATCGTGCCGGTGGTGCGCCTGACCGATCTCGGCATCCGGCTGGTCGATCAGGACGTGATCGAGGCCGCCGATGCCTTTGGCATGACCAGGCGGCAGAAGCTCTTTCGCGTGCAGATACCGCTGGCGCTGCCCAACATCATGGCGGGCGTCAACCAGACCATCATGATGAGCCTCGCGATGGTGGTCATCGCCAGCCTGGTTTCAGCGCCGGGGCTTGGCGTGCTGGTGCTGCGCGGCATCCGCAACCTCGAGCTTGGCGTCGGCCTGGTGTCGGGGCTGGGGATCGTGCTGCTGGCGATCATCCTCGACCGGGTGACCAAGGCCGCGCTGGCGCGGATCAATGCGACACAGAAATAGGGACCGGCCATGAGCGATGAAATCAAGGTTTCCGTCCGCCACCTCTACAAGATCTTCGGCAGCGATCCGCAGACGGCGCTGGAAAAGGTCAAGGCCGGCATGGGCAAGACCGAGTTGCAGGCCGAGACCGGCCATGTGCTGGGCCTCAACGACATCAATGTTGACATGCCCGCCGGGAAGACAACGGTGATCATGGGGCTGTCGGGGTCGGGCAAGTCGACCCTGATCCGGCACCTCAACCGCCTGATCGAGCCCACCGCCGGCGAGGTCTTTGTCGACGGCGAGAACATCCTGACCTATGGCGAGCGCAAGCTGCGCCACCTGCGCCAGCACAAGATGTCGATGGTGTTCCAGAAGTTCGCGCTCCTGCCGCACCGCACGGTTCTGGAAAACGCCGGCATGGCGCCCTCCATCGAGGGTCAGAGCCGCAAGCAATACGCGGCGGAGGCGACCAAATGGCTCGACCGGGTCGGGCTCGAGGGACAGGGCAACCAGTACCCGGCGCAGCTCTCGGGGGAATGCAGCAGCGTGTCGGGCTGGCCCGCGCGCTGACCTCGAATTCCGACATCATGCTGATGGACGAGGCGTTCTCGGCGCTCGACCCGCTGATCCGCACCGACATGCAGAACCTGCTGATCGACCTTCAGGACGAGCTGGCCAAGACCGTGATCTTCATCACCCACGACCTCGACGAGGCGCTGAAGCTGGCCGACCACCTGGTCATCCTCAAGGACGGCTTCATCGTCCAGCAGGGCGAGCCGCAGGAAATATTGCTCAATCCCAATGATCCCTACATCGAGGATTTCGTGAGCGACATCAACCGCGCGAGGGTGCTGCGCGTACGCTCGGTAATGGAGGAAACCGCGGCCGAGGCGGACGGGATCTCGGGCGAGGTCGATGCCGAGGATACGCTGGAATCGGTGATCAAGAAGTCCGGCGGCGACACCACCAACCTCTACCGGGTGACGAGCGGGGGCAGGCAGGTGGGCATCCTGCACATGCAGGATCTGGTCCGGGCGCTGGTGCCGCGCGATCCCTCCGAGCGAGTGGCCGAGGACGCCTGAGGCCGCCCGCCGGCCCTGTTTTCCGTCGGGAAGCCCGGCCTACGCGAGGTGGCTGCCGGTCGCGTGCCCGTCGCTGGTGCGACGGACGGGTGCTTCCAATCAAACGCGACACGCCATAATCGGAAACACCCGTCCCGGGCTCGACCCGGGACCTTGTTCCGCCGGCGCAAAGACTCCGGCTCGGAGGCCGGGCGGGCATCAATCAGATCTGTTGCCGCGGCGCTCAGATATCCTTCATCAGCCGCAGCGCGTCATAGATCGCGGCGTGGGTGTTGCGGGCGCTTACCGCGTCGCCGATCCGGTAGAGGTGAAAGGCGCCTTCCGGGTTGCGCACCACCTCCTGCGGCCGCCCGGCAATGAGCGCGTCATAATCGACCGCTCCGCCGTTGAGCGAGAGCGGCTTCAGTTCGAAATAGAGATCGGCGAGCGGCAGGATGCCATAGTTCACCACCACCTGGTCGTAGTGCTTCTCGCTGGTGAAGTCGCTGTAATCGGTGCCGATCACCGCCTTGAGCCGGTTGCCGTCGCGAATGACGTCGCGCAGCCGGCGGGTCACGGTAAAGGTCACGTCGCGGTGTTGCAGCGCGCGCATGTAGGGCACCAGGTTCATGGCCATGATGTCGGGGGCAAAGCTGCGGTCGGGGGTCATCACCTCGACCGTGGCGCCGGCCTCGGCGGCGACCTCGGCCGCCATCAGCCCCGGGTGATCGCCGCTTTCGTCATAGATCAGCACGTCCCGGCCCGGTTTCACGTCGCCCGAGATCAGATCCCGGGCACTGACCACCAGCGGATGTTCCTGCCCGGTCTCGAAAAGTTCGGTATTGGGCAGCCCGCCGGTGGCGACGATTACCACGTCGGGCCCGAGCGCGGTGACGTCCGCGGCCTCGGCCAGGGTGTTGAAGCGGAACTCGACGCCGCGGGCGGTGCATTGCGCCATGCGCCAGTCGATGATGCCTATCATCTCGCGCCGGCGCGGGTTGAGCGCGGTCAGGCGCACCTGTCCGCCGGGATCGGGCTGGGCCTCGAAGACGGTCACCTGGTGGCCACGCTCGGCAGCGACGCGCGCGGCCTCGAGCCCTCCGGGGCCGGCGCCCACCACGACCACGCGCTTGCGCGTCGGCGCCGGTTCGATCCGGTGCGGCATGCTCAGTTCGCGCCCGGTGGCGGGGTTGTGGATGCACAGCGCCTCGCCCGCGGCATAGATGCGGTCGAGGCAGAAGTTGGCGCCGACGCAGGGGCGGATGTCGTCCTCGCGCCCCGCCATGATCTTTTCCACGATATGCGGGTCGGTGATGTGCGCCCGCGTCATTCCCACCATGTCCAGAAGCCCCGCCGCGATGGCGTGGCGCGCGGTCGCGACGTCGGGGATGCGCGCGGCATGGAAGGTGGGCATGCCGGTGGCCGCCCTGACCGCGCCGGCGAAATCGAGATGCGGCGCGGCCTTCATCCCCTGCACCGGGATGACGTCGGTCATCGCCGGGTCGGTGTGGATGCGCCCGCGCACGACGTTGAGGAAATCGACCATGCCGCTTTGTGCCAGCCGTTTCGATATCTCGATCCCCTCCTCGGGGGTGATCCCGCCCGCCTCGGCCTCGTCGGCGGTATAACGCAGCCCGATGATATAGTCGTCGCCCACCCGCTTGCGGATGCCGCCCAGCACGTCCCATACCAGCTGCATCCGGGTGTCGAGGCTCTGGCCCCCGTAGGGCCCGTCGAGATCGTTGGTCAGCGGAGACCAGAACTGGTCGAGCAGGTGGCCGTAGACCTGCAGTTCGACCCCGTCCATGCCGCCTTCCTTCATCCGCTCGGTGGCGTCGGCGAAATCGGCGATGATGCGTTCTATGTCCCAATCCTCGGCCAGCTTGGGAAAGGCCCGGTGCGCCGGTTCGCGGTGTTTCGACGACGACACCGAGGGCAGCCAGTCGCCCTTGGCCCAGCCGGTGCGGCGGCCCAGATGGGTCAGCTGGATCATCACCGCGCAGCCGTGATCGTGGCAGACGTCGGTTAGTTGGCGGATCCACGGTACCACCTCGTCCTTGTAGGCGAGGATGTTGTTGAAGACCGGCGGGCTGTCGCGGCTTACCGCCGCCGAGCCGGCGGTCATCGCCAGCGCCACCCCGGCCCTGGCCCGTTCGGCGTGATAGGCGGCGTAACGCTCCTTGGGCATCCCGTCCTCGGGATAGGCGGGTTCGTGCGCGGTGGTCATGATCCGGTTGCGCAGCGTGAGATGCTTGAGCTGGTAGGGCTGCAGCAGGGGGTCTTTGGACATTCTCGTTCCTTGCTCGGGTCTCGGTCAGTACCGGGCGTCTGGCGTTGCGGCCTTCTTGCGCGCGATGTAGTCCTTCAGCGCCTCGTCGGTGGCCGCGTCCATCGGTGGTGCCTCATAGCCCGCCAGCGTCGCCTTCCAGCGGGTGTTGGCGCGGTGGGCATGGTCGATGCTGCCCTGTTCCTCCCACGTCTCATAGGGCTGGTCGTCGTTCAGGCCGCTGTCCCAATAGGCGGTCTGGTAGTGGCGCAGGGTGTGGTCGGTGCCAAAGAGATGCTCGCCCGGTCCGAACTGCGCCAGCGCCTCGATGCCAAGCGTGTCGTCGTTCACCTCAATCCCCGCCAGATAGGCGTGCAGCGCCCCGGCCATGTCGCAATCCATCACGAATTTCTCGTACGACATCGACAGCAGCCCGTCGAGGAAACCGGCGGTGTGCAGGATGTAGTTGGCCCCGCCCTGGATCGCCGACATCATCGACATCATCGATTGCTGCATCGCCTGTCCGTCGGGGCGCTTGGAGGTGCTGAAATTGCCCGCGCAGCGCAGGGGCAGGTTCAGTCGCCGCGCCAGTTGCCCCATCACCAACGAGCCGAGCGCGGGCTCGGGCGTGCCGAAGGTGGGGCTGCCCGAACGCAGCGACATCGACGACAGGAACCCCGCGATGACCGCCGGCGCGCCGGGGCGTACCAGCTGCGTCAGCGCCGCCGATGCCATCGATTCGGCCAGGCACTGTGCCACCGACCCGGCCATGGTCAGCGGCGAGACCGCGCCGCCCAGCAGGAACGGCAGGTGGATCGAGCCCTGCCCGGCCTCGGCATAGGTGCGGATGCCGGCGGTGGTCACGCCGTCGAGCACCAGCGGCGAGGTGGTGTTGAAATTGCCCATGATGACGCAGTTTTCATCGACGAAACCGGCGCCAAAGAGGATGCGGCACATCTCGATGCTGTCGGCGGCGCGCTCGGGCGCGGTGATCGAGCCCAGAAAGGCGCGGTCGGAATAGCGCATGTGGGCGTAGACCATGTCGAGATGGCGCTTGTTCACGGCGATGTCGGTGGGCTCGCAGATGGTACCGCCGGAATGGTGCAGCCAGGGCGAGGATTGTGCGAGCTTCACCAGGTTCTCGAAGTCAGCGATGGTGCCATAGCGGCGCCCGGTGTCCAGATCCATGACGAAAGGCGAGCCGTAGGCTGGCGCGAATACCATCGCATCGCCGCCGATCTCGACATTGTTGGCGGGGTTGCGCGCGCATTGGGTGAACCGCGCCGGCGCGGTGCGCAGGATCTCGCGCACCATGCCGGGCGCGAAGCGGATGTTCCAGGCGGCGCCGTTGGCCGGGCGCACCTCGGCCCCGGCGGCGCGGTAGAGGCGCATCGCCTCGGCATCCTCGCGCACGACGATTCCGATTTCGGCGAGGATGCGGTCGGCCGCGGCCTCGATCCGGTCCAGCGCGTCGTCGCCCAGAAGGTCGTAGGTCGGTATCTTGCGGGTGATAAACGGCACCCGCAGATGCGCGTTCTGGCCGGGCTCGGCGCTGCGGGCACCGCGGGTCTGGCCCCGGCGGGAGCGGCGAGGGGGCGGGCTGGGCCGTCTGGATTTCCAACATCGGGCGGGCTCCTTCAGGAAGGGCGGTCATGGCCGGGTGGGTCGGGCGACCGTGTGCCCGGCACGATCCCCCGTGGCAGGCGGTTTCGCAATTGTCAAAATATTCATTTAGGGTTAGATGAACTAACGCATAAGAATGTTGATATGCGACAATAACGCGCCGGAACCGACGCATTGAACACCTTGCAATGAGGTCAACTTGCCCCAACGCCCCTATGGACTGCCCGCGATGAGCGCGCTGGTGGCCTTCGAGGCCGCTGCGCGCCATGTCGGCTTCAAGGCCGCCGCGTGCGAACTGAACGTCACGCCCGCCGCGATCAGCCACCAGGTCAAGGCGCTGGAGACCGAACTCAGATGCCTGCTTTTCCACCGTCATCACCGCGGAGTCGAGCTGACCGAGACCGGCGCCTATCTGCTGGTGGCGCTGCAGCGCGGCTTCGAGACGATGGGCGATGCCGTCGACCAGCTGCGCAAGCACACCAACCGCGCCTCGGTCACCATCCGCGTCACGACCGCGGTCAGTTCGTTGTGGCTGACGCCCAAGCTTGCGCAGTTCTGGAAGGCGCATGGCGACGTCTCGGTGGCCCAGATCGTCAGCGACACCGGGCAGGCGCCGGCCGATTGCGATCTTTCCATCCATTACGGCGACATGGCACGCGACAGCGGCAACTGCAGCGTCCTCTTCCATGACCGGATCATGGCCCTGGGAGTCCGCGCTTTGCCCGGGCGCATCCGCTGACGGGGGTCGGCGATCTGGCGGCGCTGCCGCTCATCCATTTCGATTCCGGCGTCGCCGGCTGGACCGACTGGCGCGGCTGGTTCCGGGCGCTCGGCCATGACGGGCCGATCAACAACAGCCACCGCGTCAACAACTATGTCATCGCGCTGCAGGCGGCGCGCGACGACATGGGCGCGGTGCTGGGCTGGGTCGGGCTGACGCGCAGCTACATCGACAGCGGGCAGTTGGTGCCGCTTGTCCCCGACGAGATCGAAACGGTCGAGGATTTCTACGTCAAGCTGCAGCCGCACGCGTCCGACCGGGCGCGGCTGGTCCATGACTGGCTGCTGGCCTGTGCCTGAGCACGGGCGAGGGGCGGCTGTTCCGGCCCGGCCGGGTGGGGCGCACGCCGCATTGAAACCGGATGCGAAACACGGCATGCAGGGTCGGGAATGCCAGTTTGGCATGACACCGAGGGGCGGAACATGAGCACACATTCGAAATCCGGCAAGCTTACACCGATGTCGCTTGCCGGCCGGCGTGGCGGCACCCCGGTGGTCGGGCTGACCGCCTATACCGCGCCGATCGCGGCGGCGATGGACGACAAGGTCGATTTCGTTCTGGTCGGCGATTCCCTTGCCATGACGATCTACGGCGAAAGCTCGACCGTGGGCGTTGATCTCGACACCATGATCCGCCACGGACGGGCGGTGGCGCGGGCCTGCAAGCATGCCTGCGTCGTCGTCGATCTGCCGTTCGGCTCGTATCAGGCGTCGCCCGAACAGGCGTTCATGTCGGCCAGCCGCGTCCTCATGGAAACCGGCTGCGACGCGGTCAAGCTGGAAGGCGGAACCGAGATGGCCGCCACCGCCTCGTTTCTGGTCGAACGTGGCATTCCGGTGATGGGCCATGTCGGGCTGACACCGCAATCCGTCAACACTCTCGGCGGGTTCAAGACCCAGGGCAAGGACGAGGCCGCGGTGCGCAAGCTGGTCGCCGACGGCAAGGCGATGGATGCGGCGGGCTGTTTCGCGCTGGTGATCGAGGGCGTCATGGAAGCCGCCGCCCGCGAGGTCATCGCCGCGACCTCGGTCACGACCATCGGGATCGGCGCTTCGGCGGCCTGCGACGGGCAGGTCCTCGTGATCGACGACGTGATCGGTCTCTTCGCGGCATTCAGGCCGAAATTCGTCAAGCGCTACGCCTCGATCCTGGGCGAGGTCGAAACCGCCATCGCAACCTATGCCGAAGAGGTCCGCAAGCGGGAGTTTCCCGGCCCGGAACACATCTTTGGCGCGGGGCGATAGGCGCGCGCTCCCGACAGCTGCGCGGCATACTGAAACTGGGGATACCCCGCCACGCCGGGCGGATGATCGCGGCAATCCGCCTGTCGTCAGGCGCCCGGGACCTGCCGTTCGATCCGGCGGAAGATCAGGGCAATCACCCCGGCGATGATCATGTAGACCAGCGCCAGCAGCAGGAGCGGCTCGTAGACGATGAAGGTGTCCGAGCGCACCCGCGACGAGACCGCGTAGATCTCGACCACGGTGATCGTCGCCACCAGCGGCGTCGCCTTGAGCTGCAGGATCGTCTCGCCCCCGAGCGTCGGCAGGACGCTGCGGATCGCCTGCGGCAGCCAGACGCGGCGGAAGATGGTGAAGCGGGGCATGCCAAAGGCCCGCGCGGCCTCGAGCTGGCCCTTGTTGACGCTGGCGAACGCGCCGCGCATGATCTCGCCCTCGTAGCCCGCGTATGAGAGCGTCAGCGCCAGCACCGCATAGGGCCAGGCCTGGCGCAGGTAGGGCCAGAGCTCGCTGCTCCTGATCCAGGTATCTGCGGAAAGAGCGATCCCAGCCCGTAATAGAGCAGCCATATCTGCAGCAGGAGCGGCGTGCCGCGGATGATCGTGCAGAAGGTGCGGGCCGGGGCCGAGAGGTACCAGGGCCCGACCGCCTGCGCCAGCCCCAGCGGGATCGCCAGCAGAAAGCCCAGAACGCAGGTGACGACCAGTATCCAGATCGTCCGCCACAGCCCCTCGAGCGCCAGCGGCGCATATTTCGGCAGCCATTCCCAGTTGAGCGCCAGGGCGCACCAGATCACCAGCCCGGCAAAGAGCGCCATCAGCACGATCCGGTGCGGCTGCATCAATGCGCGCAGGTTCTTCATTTTCCGGGCCCCTTCAGCGAGGGCTGTCCCCGGCGGGCCCATTTCTCGATTCGGGTAAAAACCGCGCCGGAACAAAGCGTGACGATCAGGTAGAGCGCGCCCGCCGCCAGAAAGAAGGTGAAATAGGCCCGTGTGCTGGCCGCCGCCTGCCGGGTCTCGAGCGTGAGTTCGCTGAAGCCGACGATGGCCAGCAGCGCGGTATCCTTGGTGGCAATGAGCCACAGGTTGGCCAGCCCCGGCGTGGCGAACGACATCATCGCCGGGATCGTCACCCGCCGCATCAGCATGAAGGGCGGCATGCCAAAGGCCCGGGCGGCCTCGATCTGGCCCTTGGGCACCGCCTGGATCGCCCCGCGCAGCACTTCGGTCGCATAGGCGCCCTGCACGACGCCCAGCACCCAGATGCCGGCGACAACGCCGCTGATTTCGACCCGGCCATAGCCCATCGCCAGCGATGCCTGATTGATCAGGTCCGAGCCCACGTAATAGAGGATCAGGATAAGCACCAGTTCCGGCACCGCCCGGATGACCGTGGTGTAGACGGCGAGGAGGTCGCGCGTGACCACCCCGCCGTAGAGCTTGCCGTAGGCTCCGAAAAGCCCGATCACCAGCCCGAAACCGAACGCGCCCGTGGCGATCTGCAACGAGTTCGCGAGACCCCGCAGCAGGTTTCCGCCCCAGCCCGGCGGGCTGAGCGCCAGCAGTTCCGCGCTTTGTGCCAGGCCCAGCGTTTCGAGAATCGCGTTCAGCGCCAAGACCTATTCGCTGTAGATGCTGGCCTTGAAGTAGCGCGAGGTGATCTCGGCATGGGTGCCGTCGGCGAGGATCGCGGCGATCCCGGCATTCAGCTTTTCACGCAGCGCGTCGTCGCCCTTGCGCACCCCGGCGCCGATGCCGCGGCCGAGGATCGACTCGTCATTGGCGACCGCGCCCTTGATCTCGCAGCAGGCGCCGGCATCGGAGTTGACGAAATCGGCCATCGCGATGCTGTCCGCCTGGGTGGCGTCGATGCGGCCGGCGACCAGATCCTGATTGGCCTCGTCCTGGGTCTGGTAGACGCGGATTTCGGCGGCGTCGGTGAAAATGGGCGTTGGCATAGGTCTCGTGGATGGTCGATGCCTGAATGCCGAGGATCTTGCCGGCAATGCCCTCTGGCGTCGGCGCGATGTCCATCGACTTGTCGGCCACGATCACGGCGGGGGTGTTGTAGTAGGGATCGCTGAAGTCGATGGTCTTCTGCCGTTCCTCGGTGATCGACATCGATGCCATGATGGCGTCGATCTGCTGGCCGGTCAGTGACGGGATGATGCCATCCCAGGCGACCGGGGTGATGACGCAATCGAGTTCCGCCGCGGCGCAGACGGCCTTTGCGATCTCGACCTCCCAGCCGACCCAGTTGCCGGACGCATCAAGCGAGGCAAACGGCGGATAGGGTTCGGCGGCGATGCCGATCTTGACTTCTTCCGCAGCAGCGGCGCCGATGCCCAGAGTGGCGGCGGCAAGCCCCGCGGCGATCAGGTTCCTGAATGTCATTGTTGGTCTCCCTCCCGGATTGGTTTTCCGGTATTCAGCCCACGGTTGCGAGAAACTGCTGCAACCGCGCGGATTTCGGGTTCCCGAACAACTCGTCCGGGGGACCCTCTTCCTCGATTCGCCCCTCGAAAAGATAGACCACATGGGTCGCGACCTCGCGGGCAAACTTCATCTCGTGGGTGACGAGCAGCATGGTGCGGCCCTCGGCGGCGAGATCGCGGATCACGGTCAGCACTTCGCCCACAAGTTCGGGATCGAGCGCGCTGGTGGGCTCGTCGAAGAGCATCACCTCGGGATCGACCGCCAGCGCCCGGGCGATCGCCGCGCGCTGCTGCTGGCCGCCCGAAAGGAAAGACGGAAAGGTGTCGGCCTTGTCGCCCAGCCCGACCCGCTCGAGCAGGACCGTGGCGCGCTCGACGGCCTTGTCGCGGGGCACCCTGAGCACGTGAACCGGCACCTCGATGACGTTTTCCAGCAAGGTCCGGTGGGTCCAGAGGTTGAAGGACTGGAACACCATGCCCAGCCGGGTGCGAATGCGTTCGATCTGGCGGCGGTCGACCGGCGTGCCGTCCGCGCGCATCGCGATTTCCTCGCGGTTGACGACGATCTTGCCCGAGGTCGGGGTTTCCAGAAAGTTGATGCAGCGCAGGAAGGTGGACTTGCCCGAACCGCTGCCACCGATGATAGCCACGATATCCCCCTTGCGGGCGGTCAGCGAGACGCCCTTGAGGACTTCGAGCGCGCCGAACGACTTGTGCAGGTCGGTAACCCGAATGGCCTCGTCCCGCATGCCGGGCGTGGCGATAGTCTCAACGGCCGTTTCTGCGGTCGTCATCCCGCCCCCCAAAATTCCATGTTGTAGTAATGCCGCGATTCCGTAATTATGCAAGTGTATAATTGCAGGTCTGGATGAACCCGTGGTGGAAACCGTTCCGAAATTCAGGCGCGCGCCCGCGGAACACCGCAAGGAGGCGCTGATCGCGGCGACGTTGTCGATCATCGCCGAGCACGGCGTGCGCGCGGCGACGGTGCGGGCCATCGCCCGGCGGGCCGAGGTGACGCCAGGGCTGATCCGGCATCATTTCTCGTCGAAGGAAGATCTGATCACCGCCGCCTACGAGCATCACATGCGACGCATGACCGACCTCTCGGCGGCTCCCTGCGTCGGGGTTCACGCCTCCTGCCGGGCGCGTCTGGCGGCATTCGTCGAGGCCAGCCTCAGGCCGCCGGTGGTCGATCCCGGTTCGGTGTCGCTCTGGGCGGGGTTTCTCAACACCGTGCGGCAGGATACGCGGATGCAGGCGATCCACGAAGAGACCTATCGCGATTTCCGCGACCGGCTGGAGGCCTTGATCGCGGATGCCTTGCGCGAAGCCGGCGTCGCGGTGACGTCAAGCCGCCTGCGCCGGCTGGCGATCGCCTGCAACGCGGTGATAGACGGGCTGTGGATGGAGGGCGGCGCGCTGCCCGGCGCCTTTGCCCCGGGCGAGCTGGCGGCGATCGGCCTCGAGTCGGTTGCCGGCATCATTGGGTTGAGTTTGAAAGAAGCAGAGAGCCGGACATGAGACAGACCGCGATCACCAAACGCCTGGCAGGCCTCGGCGGCGCCAAATGGGAGGTGCATTTCAAAGCCGCCCGGCTGGCGGCCGAGGGCCGCGACATCATCGCGATGACCATCGGCGAGCCCGACGTACCCACCCCGCCCGAACTGATCGACGCGGCGGAGGCGGCGATGCGCCGCGGCCGGACCGGCTATTCGAACGGGCGTGGCGAGCCGGGGCTGCGCGCCGCCCTGGCCGAACGCTATTCACGCTCGACCGGACGCGCGATTGCCGAGGATCAGGTGCTTTGCTTTCCGGGCACGCAGACCGCGCTCTTTGCCGTGATGATGGGCGTGGCCGAGGATGGCTGCGAGGTGCTGGTCGGCGATCCGATGTATGCCACCTATGCCGGCGTGATCCGCGCCAGCGGTGCGGACATGGTGCCAGTGCCGCTGCGGCCCGAAAACGGGTTTCGCCTCGATGCGGGCGATCTGGCGGCGCGGCTCACGCCGCGGACCAGGGCCATATTGCTGACCACGCCGCACAACCCCACCGGGTCGATCCTGACCGGCGCCGATATCGACGCCATCGGCCGGGTGGCGGTGGAAAACGATCTGTGGATCGTGTCCGACGAGGTCTATGAAAACCTTGTCTTCGAGGGGGCGACCTTCACCTCGCCGCTGGCGCGGCCGGGACTGGCGGATCGGGTGATCGTGGTCTCGTCGATCTCCAAGTCCCACGCCGCGCCGGGGTTCCGCAGCGGCTGGTGCGTCGGCCCCGCGGCCTTTGCCGAGGCATTGCTGCCGCTTTCCGAGACGATGCTCTTCGGCAACCAGCCATTCATCGCCGACATGACCGAAAGAGCCGTGCGCGAAGGATCAAGCGTGGCTGCGGGCATGACGCACCGCTTTGCCGAGCGGGCCGCGCGGTTGCACCGCCGCCTGTCGCGCGACACCCACCTCCGGGTCAACACGCCGCAGGCGGGCATGTTCGCGATGATCGACGTCTCGGCCACCGGCATGAACGGCGCCGACTATGCCGTTCACCTGCTCGAACACGGCAACGTCGCGGTCATGCCGGGAGCCTCGTTCGGCGATACCCTGGACAACTGGGTGCGCGTGGCGCTCACGGTCGATGACCGCGCCTTTGACACCGCCTGCGACCGGATCGTCGCCCACGCCGCGCGGCTGCAATCCGAACCGGCCTGACCAGGGCCGGCTCTCGAGCGAAACCGAACCAGATGAGGCCCAGATGAGCGACCCGACCTATCAGTTTTCCCGCGCCATCACCCGCCGTCCCGCCGCGAGCATCGTCGATGGGCTGCGCGCCGAGGATACCGGCACCCCCGACCTGGCGCAGATGCTGAAGGATCACGCCCGGTATGTCGCGGCGCTGAAACGCACCGGCGCCGAGGTGATCGAGCTGCCCCCGCTCGAGGACTACCCCGACGCGGTCTTTGTCGAGGATACCGCGCTTTGCCTGCCGCAGGGCGCGGTGATGATGCGCCCGGGCGCGGCCAGCCGGCTGGGCGAGGTGGCGGAAATGGAACCCACCATCCGCGCGGTCTACGACGACGTCCGCCGCATCAGGGGCCCCGGCCATATCGAGGGCGGCGATATCCTGGTCACCGGGCGTGAAATCCTGGTCGGGCGCTCGGACCGCACCGATGCCGCCGGCGTGGCCGAACTGGCCGGGATCGTCGCCGAATGGGGGCATGACCTGCGCGAGGTCTTCACCCCGCCCGGGGTGCTGCATTTCAAGACCGACTGCTCGCTTCTCGATGGCGAGACCATCCTTGCGACCCGCCGGCTCGACGCGTCGGGATGTTTCGAAGGATACCGGGTTCTGCATGTCCCCGAGGGCGAGGAAGCGGCGGCCAACAGCGTCCGCTTCAACGACCTCGTCCTGCTGCCGGCGGGGTTTGCGCGCACCGCCGAAATGCTGGACAAGGCGGGGTACGAGGTGGTCGAGATCAACAATTCGGAATGCGCCAAGCTCGATGGCGGCATGTCCTGCCTGTCGCTGAGGTTCTGATGGTCGGATCGGCCTGCCTGCAGGCGCCGGGCGCATCGCCTCCACGCGGCCCGCGGATCGCGTGAATTCAGCCGGGCGCGACCCGCGCCACGCGATCACCGGGCAATGCTGACCTGGTTGCGCCCCGCGCGCTTGGCGGCGTAGAGCGCGTCGTCGGCGGCGGCGATGGCGGCGTCCATCGCCGCGGGGCTTTCCACCGTCGCCACCCCGAAGCTGGCGGTCACCGGCAGGTGCTCGCCCTCGATCAGCACCGGCTTGCCGCGCAGACGGGCACACAGCCGCTCGGCCACGCGCGCGCCGTCGACCAGCGTGGTGCCGGGCAGCAGGATCAGGAACTCCTCGCCGCCGAACCGCGCGACCACGTCCTCGCGGCGGCAGTTCCGGATCAGCGTCGTCGCCACCTGCCTGAGCGCGGTATCGCCCGCGAGGTGGCCGAAACGGTCGTTGAACGCCTTGAAATGGTCGATGTCGGCGACGATCAGCGTCATCGGGACGTTGCCGATCTCGGCCGCGCGTTCGTAGAACCGGGCGCGGGTCACCGCCCCGGTCAGCGGATCGTGCAGCGCCGCCTGCCGCAGATCGAGCGTCAGGCGATGAATGTCCCGCAGCCGGAGCCCGACGAAGAACGACACCGGCGCCGCCAGCGCCAGCGCGATGACCGATCCGGGAAAGCGGATCTGTCCGAGCATGTCGGACGGGATCAGTACGCTTTGCAGCGCCAGATTGCTTAGCACCGCTGCCGCCGTGACGGTCACGGAAAACGCGCGCACGTCGCGCATGTCCCGCAAAAGCAATTCCATTCTACTCTCCCACGCCATCACCGCGATCGAGTGTGCGCCGCAACCGTTAAGACAATCGCAACATATCCGTCGCCCGGGTCCGAAAAAAATGGTGCGCATTTCATGCAAGATTTGCCTTTTCGCGCCGCTTTTGCCGTAGCGGGGCCGAAATCCCTGAACTTGCCGTGAAAGTCCGGCCCCGGGGCTGGAACATCGGCACGGCGCATCCTAGCCTTGAGGGTGACGCGCGGATGAGCGCCGACGAAAGGATATCCCATGCCCACGGAACGCTTCACCTTCGCCGGCCATGACGGCCATGACCTGGCCGCGCGGCTCGACCTGCCGGAGGGGCCCACGCTGGCGACCGCGCTTTTCGCCCATTGCTTCACCTGCTCGAAGGACATCCATGCCGCCCGTCGCATCGCCGCGCGCCTCGCCGGGGCGGGCATCGCGGTGCTGCGGTTCGATTTCACCGGGCTGGGGCATTCGCAGGGCGAGTTTGAAAACACCTCGTTTACCGGCAATGTCGGCGATCTGGTCAAGGCGGCCGACGCGCTCGAGGCGCGCGGCATGGCGCCGGACCTGCTGATCGGGCACAGCCTGGGCGGTGCCGCGGTGCTGGCGGCGGCAGGCCGGATCGCCAGCGCGCGCGCCGTGGTCACCATCGCCGCGCCGTTCGATCCCGCCCACGTGACCCGCCATTTCGCCGATGCGCTGGAACAGATCGACGCCGAGGGCGTGGCCGAGGTCGATCTGGGCGGCGGGCCGATACGCATCGGCAAGGATCTGGTCGACAGCCTCCGCTCCGAACGGCTGGTGGATGCCATCGCGCATCTGCGCCGCGCGCTCCTGATCCTACACGCTCCGCGCGACGCCATCGTCGGGATCGACAACGCCACCGAAATCTTTCGCGCCGCGAAGCACCCCAAGAGCTTTGTCACCCTTGACGATGCCGATCACCTGATCTCCGACCCCGACGACGCCGAGTATGCCGCCGGGGTGATTGCGGCCTGGGCGGTGCGCTATCTCGATCTCAGCCCGCCGGCGCCGCCACCCGGCGCGCCCGAAGGCATCGTGCGCGTGACCGAGGCGGATCCGGACGGCTTCTTGCAGGACGTGAATGCCGGCCCCGATCATCACCTGCTGGCCGACGAGCCCGAGGCCTATGGCGGCACCGGGCGGGGGCTGTCGCCCTACGGGTTTCTCGCCGCCGGTCTGGGCGCCTGCACCTCCATGACGATCCGCATGTATGCCCGCCGCAAGGGCTGGCCGCTGACCGGCGTCAGTGTCGATGTCAGCCACGACAAGGTTCACGCCCAGGACGCCGCCGACCGGCAGGGCGCCAGGGTGGACCGCTTCCACCGGGTGATCCGGCTGGCGGGAGACCTGAGCCCGGAGCAGTGCGCCAAGCTGATGGAGATCGCCGACAAGTGCCCCGTGCACCGTACGCTCGAGCGCTCGTCCGAGATTGTGACCGAGAGCGGCAGCGCCGGTCACCGCGGATAAGAAGTTCCGCGCGGGCGTGTGACGGCGGGTTGCGGTCCGCACGTCTTGCAGATCAGTTCTACCGTGCAAAACTCAATCATGTTGACATATGCGCCGGTGTTCAGCCCCGGCATCTGGTCGTCACAACTTGGCCTAGAGGAATATCGGGAGTCAGGGGGCAATGATATTGGACCGAGACCAGAAGCGAATCCTCTCACAAATCCTTGAACTGAATCACGTTCATTACGAGGACTTCATGGCCGATTTTTCTACAGAGGATATCCCGAGCTGGAAGGTGGATCAGCTATGCAATTGGATTAACAATGAATTCATGATGCGCGGGTTGGCTGAAAACGACCAACCGAACGAGTATGGGCTTCAGCTCGAGCAACTGCTCGATGTTGTCAATCGGTTGCGTTTACGCGGCTGACTTCTCCCCGCGGTCCCCGTCGATCTGATAGTTCAGCATCCCTACAGTGCAGAACGGACCACCTCTGGCGTCCTGTACGCTGCTGGTTTCTGCCCTCGGGCACCAGTAGACATCGCTATCACTGTGGATGAGTCTAATTGCATCGGAGAAGCTGGAGGTATCGAGGTTCTACTTCGTGAACCAGACGGCCTCGACGCCGGCAAGTAGGCGCTGCGGCGATCATTTCCTCCGTGAGCACAGCTGAGTCCCATTTTGCCCCTTCGGCAAGATCGCCTGGGAGGTGACCCTCGACATCGCCCTGACGGAAGAGGACAAGGGCTTCCTCGGTGAACGCTACGACGAACACGCCGAACTGCAGTTCCTCAACAACCGCTACTACGACCCGGAACTGGCGCTCTTCATCCAGCCCGACTGGCTGGGCGTGACCGAACCTGGCGTCGGGACGAACCGCTACGACTACGCCAACAACGATCCGGTCAACAAGCTCGATCCCAACGGCAACTTCTTCGGCCTGATCGCCGGGTTCATCGCACAGGCCCTCGGCGTCGAGTCCGTCCTCGCCATCGCAGCCATCGGCATCGGCGTCGACAGCGCCGTCGCCTTGGCCAATGGCGCAAGCCTCGGAGATGTGGTCAAATCCGCGACGATCCAGTTCGCAATGACGATGATGAAGGTAGGGGTTCAGGAGAGTGGACTGTTTGGGACGAAATTTCCAGAGGCAGCAGATGTCTCTGGTGGTAGATTTCGCGACGATGTTAATCTCAATCCTGATACTGGGTTAACATCTCACGGAAATACACTAAAAGGTGGAGCGACCTATTTTTGTGAAGGAAACATGACATTTTGCAATAATACAGATATTGCTGCTGCAGAGTTGCGAAACCATTCTGCTGGAGGCTACAAAATGAACTTGAATCTGCTCAGAGTGCATGATCCTAAGATAGCCAACCTAATAGTATCTGAAGGCCCATTGGAACACAGCGCCCCTGCAGCAATTGCGGAATATGAACGCTGGAAATACCCAGATGGATCAATCAAGCATGGAAATTTGATTAGGTTCAAACCGGGCTACAGAGGAAATTTTGTAAAAGCGTTCCTTCACGAATCCGGGCATTGGATGGGATTGGGACATCAGGGCTCTGGCACTAGCTTGATGCGGGAGTATCTTCGCCAAGCACACCGGCATTTTAGTACGGAGGATATGAGGAGGTTGATTAGTGCGTACTAAATTATCCTTCTTGGCAACTACTATGCTAGCCTGCGCGGGATGCCTAGTCTCACCCGAAGTTCCTGTTTCTAGCAATAATCCGAATGATATATCCCAGAATGTGGTTGTGGAATCGGAAGTAAGAATCAATTGCTCCGTACCTGTACAGGTGCATTGGCTTTTGAAAAAGGGAACAAGAGACCGGGCAGTGTGGGAGAAGGTTTTTCGCGAGATAAGAGGCGAGTATGTCGTAGAAGAGTTTCTTGCTGATTGGAGAGTAGGTGATATGTATGGGTTAAAATTTGTTTCGTGTGACGAAAGTAATAAACCTAAGGTCTTTCTTTCGGTTGGCTTCACAACTCCCAGACTCGGAATGGCAAGAATCTACTTGGAAATGCGCGATGGTCAATTGGTCGCTTACCGATTTTCGGTGAGCAAGTTTGTAGACACAATTGTAAATTAAAAAGTGGAGCGGATAGTTCAGAGGTGGCTCGGCTTTTCTAAATGGTCTCAAGTCGTTTCGCAAATGAATTTCCCGCTCGATTTTGCTGCGACCGGGATAGACCGCGGCGGCGGGGGTGCGCACCCACTACCTGCACGCCGACCAGCTGGGCTCGATCATCGGCATCTCCGACAGCACCGGCGCCAGCGCCGAACGCCGCGCCTATCACCCGTTCGGCAAGATCGCCCGGGAGGTGACCCTCGACATCGCCCTGACGAAGGAAGACAAGGGCTTCCTCGGTGAACGCTACGACGAACACGCCGAACTGCAGTTCCTCAACAACCGCTACTACGACCCGGAACTGGCGCTCTTCATCCAGCCCGACTGGCTGGGCGTGACCGAACCTGGCGTCGGGACGAACCGCTACGACTACGCCAACAACGATCCGGTCAACAAGTTCGATCCCAACGGCAATTTCTTCGGCCTGATCGCCGGGTTCATTGCACAGGCCCTCGGCGTCCAATCCACCCCTGCCACCCCGCTATCGGTCAAGACACGATGTGCTATGCGAGGCATGCATTCTAGCAGGGCGGGCACCTCCGGCGCACGTCGCGGTCCTGGATGCCGGCGGCATGGACCGCGAGCGCGGTCGGGCGGCCGCAGCCATGCGACGACACAGAGGTGGTTTCGCAACGCTCTTTGTGCGGGCGGGGCTACCCCCCGCGCAGCCGCGCCAGCAGCACCACTTCGCTCTCGGGCGAGATCGGCGTGAACCAGCTGTCGTTGTAGACCTTGCCGTCAATGGCGACTGACACGCCGCGATCGAGTTGCGGGCGCAGGGCGGGGTATTTCTCGGCCAGCCCGTCGAGCAGTTCGCGCAGGGTGCCGGCCTCGATCTCGACCTCGGCCCGCCCGTCGGTTGCCGATTGCAGCGAGCCCCAGACCCGCACCTTGACCATGGCGCGACCTATGCCGTCTCGATCGCCCGGCGCAGCTTCGGCGGC
Source organism: Roseovarius sp. (assembly GCA_027493545.1). Lineage (GTDB taxonomy): Bacteria > Pseudomonadota > Alphaproteobacteria > Rhodobacterales > Rhodobacteraceae > Roseovarius. Next base: position 327,183 of record JAOSKR010000003.1, read on the forward strand.
GAGATCGGCAGATCGGTCATCCGCACCCCGGCCGCCGCCGAGACGGCGTTGGCGATCGCCGCCAGCGGCGGCACGATCGAGGTCTCGCCCACACCGCGCACCCCATAAGGATGCCCCGGGTTGGGGATTTCCAGGATCACCGTGTCGATCATCGGCAGGTCAGAGGCCACTGGAATGCGGTAGTCGAGAAAGCCGGGGTTCTGCAGGATCCCGTCCTCGCCATAGATGTACTCCTCGTTCAGGGCCCAGCCGATGCCCTGTGCCGCGCCGCCCTGGAACTGGCCTTCGACATAATCGGGGTGCACCGCCTTGCCGGCGTCCTGAAAGACGGTGTAGCGCAGCACCCTCGTTGCCCCGGTCTCGGGATCGACTTCGACATCGACCATGTGGGTGGCGAAGCTGACGCCCGCGCCCTCGGCGTTGACCTCGTGGTGCCCGGCGATCGGCCCGCCGGTATTGGGGGCGATGGCGGCGATCTCGGCCAGCGTCATCGGGTCGTGATCGCCGGCGTTGGGTCCGGCGGGGCAGGCGGCGCCGTCCTTCCAGACCACCGCCTCCTCGTCGATGCCCCAGAGCCCGGCCACCCGGCGGCACATCTCGCGCTTGGCGGCGCGGGCGGCCTCGATGGTGGCGAGCCCGACGGCAAAGGTCACCCGGCTGCCATCGGTGACGTCGTTGAGCCCCAGAGAGGCGGTATCGGCAATGACCGTGCGCACCTGCTCGTAGGGAATGCCCAGTTCCTCGGCCGCCATCATCGACAGCGACGCCCGGCTGCCGCCGATGTCGGGGTTGCCCTCGGTCACGTTGACGGTGCCGTCCGAGGCGATGTTGAGCGACACGCAGGTGTTGCCGCCGAAGTTGAACCAGAAGCCGCAGGCGACGCCCCGGCCCTGGTTGTCGCCCAGCGGCGCGCCCCAGTGCGGATGGTCCCTGGCCGTGCGCAGCGTCGCCTCGAGCCCGATGGCGGGAAAGGTCACGCCATAGGCGGAGCGGGTGCCCTCGCGGGCGGCGTTCCTGAGCCGCACCTCCAGCGGGTCGAGGCCAAAGCCGCGGGCCAGCTCGTCGATGGCGCTTTCGACCGCGAAGGCCGCCATCGGCGCGCCGGGGGCGCGGTAGGCCGCCTGCTTGGGGCGGTTGGCAACCACGTCCCAGCCGATGGTGCGGACGTTTTCCAGGTCATAAGGCGCGAACGCCGCCATCGCGCCCAGCTCGACCGGCGAGCCGGGATAGGCGCCGCCCTGATAGCGCAGCTCGGCAAAGCCGGCGGTGATGCGGCCGTCCGCGGCCATGCCGACCGCCACGTCGATCGAGCTCGACGCCGTGGGTCCGGTCGCGCGCAGCACCTCTGATCGGCTCATCACCATCTTGACCGGGCGCCCGGCCTTGCGCGCCAGCGCCAGCGCCACCGGTTCGAGAAAGACCGTGGTTTTGCCGCCGAAACCGCCGCCGATCTCCGAGGCGGTCACCCTGACCTGCCCCTGCCGGAGCCCGAGAATGGCGGCGCAGGTATCGCGCACCATGTATTGCCCCTGGGTGCAGCACCACATGTCGGCCTGCCCGTCGGGCCCCATCTGCGCCAGGCAGGCATGGGGCTCGATATAGCCCTGGTGCGTGGCCTCGGTGCGGTAGGTGCGCCGGAGCACGCGGTCGGCCTTCTTCAGCCCCGCCTCGACATCGCCGTGCCCGAACTCGTATCGCGCCATGACGTTGGGCGACATGTCCTCGGGCACGCTCTCGTCGGTGCGGCCCTCGTGCAGGGCGGGCGCGCCCGGGTCCATCGCACGGTCGACATCGGTGACGTGCGGCAAGGGCTCGTAGTCGACCTTTATGAGCTTGAGCGCCTGCCGCGCCACGGACTCCGAGGTCGCCGCCACCGCCGCCACCGCGTGCCCGTCATAAAGCGCCTTGGCGCCGGCCATGCAGTTGTCGCGAATGTCGGCGAGCGCGGCATCGAGCGGGATATCGGGAAAATCGGCACGGGTGACCACCGCGTGCACGCCGTCAAGCGCCGCTGCCGCCGCTGTGTCGATCGACACTATCCTTGCATGGGCGTGCGGGCTGCGCAGCACCCGTCCCACCAGCATCCCCGGCGCGCTCATGTCGGCGCCGAACCGCGCCCGTCCGGTGACCTTGTCGATGCCGTCGGGGCGCGGCACGCGGGTGCCGACGATCTTGAATTCGGTGCGGGTGTCCTGCTTGGTGTCGAGCGCCATCACGATGCCTCCCGCATGTCGGCCGCGGTCTCGAGCACGGCGCGAATGATCTTGTCGTAGCCGGTGCAGCGGCAGAGGTTGCCGGCCAGCCAGTAGCGCGCCTCTTCCTCGGTGGGGTCGGGGTTGCGCTCGAGCAGCGATTTCGCCGCCACCAGGATGCCCGGCGTGCAGATGCCGCATTGCAGCGCGGCCATGTCGATGAACTTGCGTTGCAGGGGGTGCAGGGTCTCGCCCTCGGCCATGCCCTCGATGGTCTCGATCTCGCGGCCCTCGGCCTCGGCGCCCAGCATCAGGCACGAACAGATCAGCCGGCCGTCGACGGTGACCGAACAGGCGCCGCAATCGCCGGTGCCGCAACCCTCCTTCGAGCCGGTCAGCCCGAGCCGGTCGCGCAGCACATCGAGCAGCGTCTCCTCGGCTTCGCAGAGGAATTCCTGCACCTCGCCGTTGACGGTGGTGGTGACGTGGAGCTTGCTCATTCCAGGGTTCCTCCTGCGCGTGCATAGGCGATCACCGCCGCCCGGCGGGCCAGAACTCCGGCGATGTGGGTGCGGTAATGTTCGGTCCCGCGCTTGTCGGTGATGGGGCGCGCGGCAGCCGAGCAGATGGTGGCAAGCTGCTGCAGCCCGCCCTCGCGCAGATGCGAGCCCGCGAGCATCCGGCCGGCCTCGGCGACCACCATGACCCCGGGTCCGACCGCCCCCAGCGCCACCCGCGCCCGGATGATCCCGCCGTCCTCGTCCAGCGTCAGCGACACCCCGCAGCCCGCAACGGCGATATCCATTTCGGTCCGGGGGATGAAGCGCAGATAGGCGTCGCCCGACCGCTCCGCCCGGTCCGGAAGGAAGATCGAGGCGACCAGTTCGCCGTGCCCGAGCGAGGTCTTGCCCGGTCCGGTGGGCACCTCCTCGACCGGGACGTCACGGATGCCCTCGGGCCCGGCGATCCGCGCCAGCGCCCCGGCCGCCACCATCGCCGGCACGCTGTCGGCGGCGGGCGAGGCGTTGCAGAGGTTGCCCACTATCGTCGCCCGCCCCTGAACCTGGGTCGATCCGATCAGCTGCGCCGCCTCGACCACCCCGGGCCAGGCCGCGCGGAGGCCTGCATGTTCGCCCATCTCGGCGCCGCAGACCGCCGCGCCGATGCGCCAGCCGCCATCCTCCTCGGTAATGGTGCGCAGGCTGGCGATGCGCTTGATGTCGACCACCGCATCGGGGTGGGCCATGTCGGATCGCATCCGAACCAGCAGATCGGTGCCGCCGGCCAGCACCCGGCAATCGCCGCTCGCGCCGGCGAGGATGTCGACCGCCGCATCGAGCGTCGTGGGGGCGTGATAGTCCATGTCGTTCTTTCCTGTCGCGCCACCCGCCGCGCGGGGTATGCGCATGGCGAGACTCGGCCTCTCGGGGGCGAGTATCGGAAAAAAATCGGGGCGGTCGCAAACGCTTCGTCTCCGGGGCGCCACATGTCGCATGTCAGGCAAAGCAGGTTGCACGACACGGCCGGTTTCGGGGATGGCCGGGATCGACCGGAGGAACCCGCATGTCGGCCGGACCCCGGCACTGGAACGCTGCCTTGAACGCTCACCGCCGCGCCGACCCGGCCCGCACGAAAGCCCCGCACGGGGGCCGCCGTAAGGGCGCTGATTGAGGAGCGGCGGCGTTTCGCCGTTTGCCTCGGAAGGATGGCGCAGATGCCAACGGGTGATATGGATGCGCACCTGGCTTGCCCGACCATTTCGAATCACCTGTAGCCCATTGATAAATATACGGCATTCTTACGCTGCATTGACGGATGAGGCAAAAGCGTGCGCACTGGAACACAAAGCGTGCGCATTCCAGCCCGCACGAGGCAAAAGAAAAGGCCCGCCAAAAGCGGGCCCTTGCAGTCACGTTTTCATCGGATCAGCGTGATCGATTGAGCACTTCCAGCAAGATATCACGATCAAAGCTGTCGCGATAATCCGAAACCGTGAACGGTGAATACCCGATCGCAGTCGAGTATTTCTGAGCGAACGCCTCCGAAAATCTTTCCTTCGAACAGACCTCATCTCCGGCAAGTTGGCAAAGGGTGAACGCTTCGATCAGAAGCTCGATGACCAACCCCCAACGCTCACAGCACGCAAAGGCCAGCCTTTCCAGGAAGTCTCTTTTCGCCAGCGGATTGAAGTCCAGACCAGCTTTTTTCGGAATAGCTGTAGGTCAGCTGGAGCAGTTCCTCCATATCAGATTCGCGTTCAAGATTGATGTTGTCGAAGCGAACCGTCCGAAGAAGATGAGCCAACTGCTCCTCCTTCGCGACCTGCACAGCCAGGCTGGGAATGCCCGACAAGATCAGCATGAGTGGCCAACGGGATTCTTTCAGGAGCGTCTTAAAACTATCCAGGATTTGCTGGTTTGTCCGCTGTCCATCGTCCGTGAACACATGCTGGCATTCATCAAAATGAATACCGACAACACCCTGAAGTTTGGCGTATTTAATGACCATTTCCCAGATATCGGCCTGAGTGCGGCGCCCTTTCAGCTTGTAACCGAGGAGATTGAGGATCCTGACGCCCAAGTCCTTCCAAGTGACCTTGCCGGAAAGGATGCAGTGAAGGATCTTGGCGGGTCGACCGTCAGGCATGACGACCGAGCCATCATTGAACTGCTCCAACAGCTTTCGGATCTCGTGGGATTTCCCCTGACGTGACTCTCCAATCACGAGAATACCGCGCGCTTCAAAGGGATTTCCGCTCAATGCCTTGGTGTAATAATCGGTCGTGCACCATGACATGGCCCGGAAGAGTTCCTCGCCTCGAGGGAACTCAAAATGAGCGTCCTTCAGCGGCTTGGAGATATTGACGACGTCAGTCCGGACAAATTGGTTCATTTCAGCACCTTCAGATTTTTAGGGCGGGAAAAAGATTGATCAGCGACCGCTGGTTTTTTTCGAGCCCTGTTTTTTTCTTCGCTGTGCCCTTGGGTTTCGATGCGCTCGTCGATGTTTCGTGGTCATGGGAGCCGTCGGAACCTTCATGCGCGGAATTCACATTTTTCGGACAATCGTCGCTCGATGCTCCACCATCTATCTGTCGTTCTTCGCTACCGATGGTGTAAACGCCCTCAGTCGCTTGCAGGTCGGTGATCTGGCCGGGTGGAGTCGTGCCTTTGAAGCGCTCCGATCGGATCTCAAGCGATCCTGAAAACACCACTTTTCCGAGGGTTTCGCATTCCTCGATGGTCGAATAGCTCCGCGACAGATTGTGCTCGACGCCAATGGCCTTGATGCGGTCATACCGGTCCAACCGTGTCTGCATGATCTGGTCTTCGTGAAACTCCGTTGTTACAGGGTCTTCCCGACGCAGTTCCGCCATGAGTCGGAGAATCTCAGGGAGGGTCATGTCGGCAAAAGCTGTGATCTGAAGCCGGACTTCGATAGGATCTTTCACCAAGGGTAGGATGACCGTCGCAAGGTTCATGTCGTCCGGATCGACGAAGACCTTCACCTTGCTTCGCGCGTTGTGTTTTTCGCACTGCTCCTGCAACTCATCGGAATTGAACCAGATACCTTGGAACACACGCACGCCTTCATCCGTCGGGGTTACCTCTTGCTCCCATCCAAGATTGATGCGGCGAAGGTGCGGATCGATTAGCGGGATTTGTCCCCGAGCCTCATTGATGGCCTTATACATTTCAGTGGGCCGACGCCCGCCCATGGTGACACCATGGTGCCGCGTGGATGGATATTCATCGATGAAGTATCGAGTGATGATCTCGTGAAGCTCTTCAACAGACATCACCCCGTTTTCCATCGCGTCATAACCGGGCAATGCGCCAGGGCGCCCGCCAGTGAAGCCCGGCAACAGGTTCAAGACATCGATTTCCAGTACTCCGAATAGGCTCTCAATGTGTGGCCGTTCGGCAGATTCGTAGGCGCGGGATATCGTGTTGACGCTTCCAATACCCATGAGAGCACCAACGGCCGCGCTGTTCCGCAGGCCAGATCCATTGTCGTTCTTGACATGAAGCAGTCCCACCGCCGCCGCGGGCTCACCCGTACATCCGTACAGAAGTTTTTCCCGAGTCTTGTCACGCGTGGCCATGCGGAACAGTGCAACCGTGGCTTCAGCACAGGGGCTCTCGGTGACTACCCATCCCAACGGCATCCGGCTTGCCACGTCGAGCATGACGACGATCCAGAAGCGCGACTTGATGTATTCATCAAGCTTTTCGAGGGCATCTGAGAACGGCGGTGCAAAAGTCGGCCACGGTAGCGGCGGGATGATCCTGCTGCGGGCGGCGGAATAGTCGTCCACCTTTACCCTTTCTGGCGACAGGGAGGGCAGGAGGATTTTTACTGTGGACTTGTATCGCAAGGTTCGTCTGGCTTGTGCGGAAGGTATGAGCCAGCGAGAAGCGGCGCGGCATTTCAACATCTCGCGTGACAGCGTCCGCAAGATGATGGCGTTCTCGGTACCGCCCGGGTATCGGCGGACGGCGCCGGTGAAGCGGCCGAAGCTGGATGCCTTTACTGGCATTATCGACAGCTGGCTGGACGGCGATCGGGAGGTCCATCGCAAGCAGCGCCATACGGCGAAGCGGGTGTTCGAGCGGCTTCGTGACGAACATGGGTTCACCGGCGGCTACACGATTGTGAAGGATTACATGCGGCAGCGTGAACGGCGCGGTCGCGAGATGTTCGTGCCGCTGGCGCATGCGCCCGGACACGCTCAGGCCGATTTCGGTGAGGCGGTGGTTGTCATCGGCGGTGTCGAGCAGAAGGCGCACTTCTTCGTCATGGATCTGCCGCACAGTGATGCCTGCTTTGTGCGGGCCTATCCCGCAGCGACAGCGGAGGCCCGGGTCGACGGTCACGTCCACGCCTTCACGTTTTTCGGCAAGGTGCCTACGTCGGTCCTATACGACAACGACCGCTGTCTGGTTGCGAAGATCCTGCCGGATGGAACGCGCAAGCGGGCGACGCTCTTCAGCGGGTTCCTGTCGCATTACCTGTTCCGCGATCGTTACGGACGGCCGGGCAAGGGCAACGACAAGGGCAACGTGGAAGGCCCGGTCGGCTATTCCCGCCGCAACTTCATGGTGCCGATCCCGCGGTTTGCGTCCCGGGACGCGTTCAACGCCTACTTGAGGATCAATGCCGCAAGCGCCGTGCGGATATCCTGCGGGGCCAGTCCGAGACCATCGGAGACCGGCTCGCGCGGGATCTGGCCACGATGACCGACCTGCCGGCCGCGCCGTTCGATGTCTGCGATCAGGCCACCGGACGGGTCAGTTCCCGTGCGCTGGTGCGCTACGAGACCAATGATTACTCGGTGCCGGTCTCCTACGGCCACCGTGACGTCTGGATCAGGGGCTATGTCGACGTGGTCGTGATCGGCTGCGGCGGCGAGGTGATCGCACGCCATCCCCGCTGCTACGACCGTGAGGACATGGTCTTCGATCCGGTGCATTACCTTCCGCTGATCGAGCGCAAGATCAATGCCCTGGATCAGGCGGCGCCCCTGGCTGAATGGGACCTGCCGCCGGAGTTCGCGACCCTGCGCCGCCTGATGGAGGCGCGGATGATCAAGGCCGGACGCCGCGAGTATGTCCATGTTCTGCGCCTGCTGGAGACCTTCGACATCGACGACCTGCACGCGGCGGTGAAGAAGGCCCTGCAGCTGGGCGCGGTCGGCTTCGATGCCGTCAAGCACCTCGTCCTCTGTCACGTCGAGAAACGGCCGCCGAAATTGGATCTCGATGTCTACCCATACCTGCCACGGGCGAACGTCGAGACCACATCCGCGGCCAGCTATATGGCCCTGATGTCGGAGGATGCAGCATGACCGTCGCCCCGAAGATCCTGCTCGCGGATCATCTCAAGACGCTGAAGTTACCCACCTTCCTGCGGGAATACGACAAGCTTGCCCGCCAATGCGCCACCGAGGGTCGGGATCACGTCCAGTTCCTGGCGCGCCTCGTCGAACTGGAACTGATCGACCGAGAGCGCAGGATGATTGAGCGGCGTATAAAGGCCGCGAAGTTCCCGGCCGCCAAGAGCCCCGGACAGCTTCGACTTCAAGGCGATTCCAAAGCTGAACAAGATGCAGGTGCTGGAACTGGCCCGCTGCGAATGGATCGACCGGCGCGAGAACGTCATCGCCTTGGGGCCCAGTGGAACCGGCAAGACCCATGTTGCCCTGGGTCTCGGGCTGGCCGCATGCCAGAAGGGCATGGCGGTCAGCTTCACCACCGCTGCGACGCTGGTCAACGAGATGATGGAGGCCCGCGATGAACGCCGCCTGCTCCGCCTGCAAAAGCAGCTGGCCAGCGTCAAATTGCTGATCATCGACGAACTGGGCTTCGTGCCGCTATCCAAGACCGGCGCCGAGCTCTTGTTCGAACTGATCTCGCAGCGCTATGAGCGTGGCTCCACGATGATCACGAGCAACCTGCCATTCGACGAATGGACCGAAACCTTCGGCACTGAACGCCTGACTGGCGCGCTGCTCGACAGGCTGACACACCACGTCAACATCCTCGAGATGAACGGAGACAGCTATCGGCTCGGCCAAAGCCGCGCCCGAAAAGCCGAAGCCTCAACCTAATCATCCGTCACAGGATTGGCCCTGTGGGCCAATGCGCCATGGCACGCGCCAGCTATCTGGAGAGCGCGCGCGCCATGGCGCTTGCCACCCCGCCACTGGCCTGGTTTTGCGCCGCCGCGTGGCCGGATTTGTCTCCGCCGTTGACACGTCACAGGGGTCAGCGCGCTCGGCTGTCTCTCCGGCATCCTCATAGGAGAGATAGAGCAAGCGCGGCCCACCTTCTTTGCGGCACCGTTCGAGGGCCGCGCGCCAGCCACAGTTGATGGACTCGGCTGCGCGCGGCGTGAACCAGACATCGTCCTCGAGAACCAGAACGTGCTCGTGCTGGCCCGTCGCGATGACCTTCCGGGCTTCGATATGCGATCTTGCGACCGCGACCTCCTGGCGCGTCATGCGGACAGGCTCGTCCGCGCTAAAGCAAGCCTCCAGTCGCGCATCCGGTTGGACGTGTAACTGGTCACCCAGTCGGTAGTTCGGGTCGACATCGGCCGTGGCGGCAACCGCGCGACCGTCGCGGGCATCCACCGACGCGAGTCGTTTCGCAATGGAAGTGAGAGGTGCTCCGTCAAAGGTTCGGAAGCGCCCGAGTTCGCGGAGCATTCCGCGCCACCTTGCCGGCTGTCGATCGAGATTCAAGATCAGGATGGATTCAATCCTGTGTGGGCACGTTCCGAACGCAGGGATCCGGCCGCCCGGCAGTCTGGTTGCTGCGGCGCGAGCGGCGCGGAAGGTCCAGAGGCGAATAATTCCTGAAGCGCTTTGGAGGTTCATAGTTCGCTCACGGGCCTCAATCAGCTTCCATGTAGCGCCAATTGCGTTCATCTTTGCGATAAGAAAGGTGCCAGCGCGTCTCTGCGATGGTCTCCCAGTCGCGGAGAATCTCGAAGTCGAGAGGTGCTCCGACGGCGATTAGGTCGTGCGCATGAGCCGCTAATGCGGCAGTCAGGTTTCCGGGACCTGTCGTCGCTTGGATTGCGGGGTATGGCTCGTCGCCGAGTAGCCGATCAGTTGCACGAGCAAGTGCGCTTCGCATGACTGGATGACCCACGGGCGCCGCAATTGGATTGTTGTTGACATAGAAAATGCGTTCGGCAGTGGGGAGATCCGCGCGCCAGATCTTGGCGGTCGGCACCATCCCGGCTGTCGGAATATCGTAACACAGCGGCTGAACTTTCAACCGGCCATCGCCGAACAAATCCTTCCACCCGTCGCCGACCAACACATCGTCCGTGTCCACGTAGAGACCGCCCTCCGAGAGGATGACACACATACGCAGATAGTCACTGCGCATCGCGGGGTGTCGGCAGCTCTCGAATGCCGCCCGCTCACGAGTACCGAACCGTTCGGCAATGTAGGCTGCGGCGCTCGCATCGTCGAACATTCGCCTCTGGAAACCTTCGTCGGCGAGACTGTCCCAACTCGCGATGCAGTCCCGGACATCGCTCGGCAGGTCGCTCGGGTCGTGCCAATATTGGATCAATGTCCGAGGCACTTCTCCCGAGAATGGCGTTCCTCCGGCATCGTGAGAGGCGGGGCTCTGTAGAACATGCAGGGTAAGGTCTCGGATAAATTCAGAACGAAGTGTATCATTCTCTTCAAATCCTGGCGGATAACTGCGCATTGTGCGTGCGTCCTTTTGGGTCCGGTGTTTGCGCAAGTCGGTGTCGACTGCGCTTTGGAAGAGCGAACTGACGTGTCACCCTGCTTTGGCACCTCTTACGGCCTGATGGGGAGACTTCGCGAGATAGTCCTGATAGCGCTGCGAGCTTTTCAAAAAGATGCGCTCGCCCGTCGACCACAAATCCGTCAAGACCATGCTGGACGGTGTAGGCGTCGAGGTCCCGAATATTGTTGATGAAGCCCTTCCCATTGAAGTTCAGCGAGGTATTGCACAATACCCCATAGCCTGTGCGAGCCTTGAAGGCGACGAGCAGACTATGAAGGTTCTTATTAGAGGCGGGCGTGACCGTCTGAAGTCGAGCGGTGTGGTTCACGTGGGTAACCGCAGCCAGCGCGTCCGTCGTCGCCTTGTATGTGTAGAGCATGTAGGGGCTCTCATTCGGGCAGCCGAACCACCGTTCGGCGTCCTCGCTTAAACAGACAGGCGCAATCGGACGGAATTGCTCGCGTTGCTTTATGGTGTTCAAGCGCTCCCCTGGTATCGTCGCGAAACGGGGCGGCAATGATCGACCTGTTACCGAGTGCGCGCGGACCAATTTCATAGCGACCGCTCACCCATCCGAGCACGAGGTCGTTGGTCAGCAGTTCCGCTACTTCGTCGTGGCCCATCGAGCGGATATCGTATCGTCCACAATCGAAATCGCCCTCGGACTGGAATGAAAGCCCAGAGTAAACGTCCCACTCGATCTTCGGATTTCCGGTAAAGTAGAACTGAGCATCAATTGCAGTGCCGATGGCGGAACCGGAATCGTTTGCAACAGGTGGCACGAAAACATCGGAGAAGAAGCCGGTCTCCTTCCACTTAGTGTTCCAGTCGCAGTTCAAGCCACAGCCACCGGCGATCACGAGGGGCAAGTTCGGCTTCAGGTTCTCCCTCGCGAAGCGATAGAAGGTTTCGAAGATCGCGTCGCTGTAGATGCCGGCGAAGTTGCGAAACTCTGGATCGTCGAGCCCAACATTATAGTGTACTGCGCCGGTGATGTCCTCGTTAGAACTTAACTCCCGGAACGGGCCATCGAGCAGGAATTCAAGCAATTTGCGCTCCTCGGCCGTCGGGACATTGCGGGTAGAAAACGATGCGAGAGCCATCAGTTTCCCCGCGTCTGAAAATCCGGGAAGGCGACCGTCTTTAGGAAAATGTGGGTCGGCGAAGCCATATATCTGGCCGTAGCGGTTGCCCGGTTGGTTCATGACGTCCGCGAGATGAGTGATGTTGAGGCCGGCGTCGATTTCGTAGAAAGCTCCGATCGCACCCTCCCAAACAAGCCCATAGCATGGCGCGCCAGTCGGGAGCGGTGACATACCAAATGCGCAAAGGATATGGGACCGTTCGTGAGAAGAAGAAAAGTATCGGATATTCTTCTTCAGAAACCGCCGCTCACTAACCAGAATGGCATCCTGCGTGATACCCCGGTAGCCAGCGGTGCTTGGTGATCCGTGCATGAATTCGTGATGATCGCGTGGCCACCAGCCTCCAGAGCATATTGCATCCGGAATACCGTCCAATTCTCCGATGGCATTGAAAACGTCAGGGCCAGACAATGGCGAGAATCCGGTAGTTGGAGTTCTTCTCTGTCTCAATTGACGTCTCCAACCGACCGTCCGAAAGATAGACGATCGCGCCATCATGGCCTGGATTGTAGGATAGGATTTTCAACTATTAGGGCCCCTGGTAAGCCAGTATGCGAAGATAAGCCCATCAAGTCGATCGTATTGGGCTAAAATCAAGCTTTCTGTTCGACGCCGCCGCTGCAACGGTGGACATGCTAAAGATGACTCTTGGCAGGTCAATGTCTGCTCTTGAAGGCTGCGTTCGATATTATTTCGTCGCAGCGAATGACCGCGCTCCGCCCGTACCCTACGGGATTTCTATCTGATTGCTTGGCCTACCTTGTCAGAAAATTGCCATGACCGCCGCGCGCCTGCAGGTCGAGCAGTAATTTTTTCAAAATAATCCTTCGTCCTCGCAGGTTCTGGCCAATGTCGTTGTCGACCGCAGCGCAAAAAGTACTTGCCACTTGAAGAAAGAAACAACGGGATCATCTACCAGCCGCTGCTTTCAGTCCCCTGAATTGAGGCGCGAGACGCGGCGATCGCCCACACTGGACCTCCCCCATCCTGCTGACCCCGGGACGAACCCCGGACCGATACAACAACAATGGAGGCCCTCAATGTATCACACCGAGGATTCAATCCGGCTCGGATATCCGCGCTATAACGACCGGCGAACTGGCACTGCGCGCGTATCTCGCGGATCACGACGCCGCGCTCGGCCATACCGCCGTCCTGCTGGCCGATCGGCGCGGCGCCCGGCTCGTCAACCTGATCCGCGATGGTCTGAGCCAGCCCGGGCCACTGACCGCACGCCTGCGCCGCCGGTTGCTCGATCTGCGCGGGTTGCTGCTTCTCGAAACTGACTGCGCCCGGGATGTCTCGCCGCTGGAACCCGAGGATCCGGCCGTGCCCGAGATCTGCCTGCTCGCAGACGGACTCGACGATGCCCTGCGCGGTGCCGGCATCGCTCCCATCCAGGATTGGCGGGCAGTCTGATAGATCGGTCAACGCCCCCGCGCCACGAGCCGGGGGTGTGGGCCAGCCAATTATAGAAAAATGCATCTACCCTCGGATTTTTCCTTCGTGCCGTGGCGAAACGACCAATATCGAGATCATTAGAACAGAATACCAACGATAAGAACCCAACAGGAAGAGACCTCCGCACGCCGCCCGTCCCCAACATGCACATGACGCCGATGAATCAGGCACCAATATCGATCACGCATGCAAAAGGGAGACCATCTGAGAACGGCGGTGCAAAAAGTCGGCCACGGTAGCGGCGGGATGATCCTGCTGCGGGCGGCGGAATAGTCGTCCACCTTTACCCTTTCTGGCGACAGGGAGGGCAGGAGGATTTTTACTGTGGACTTGTATCGCAAGGTTCGTCTGGCTTGTGCGGAAGGTATGAGCCAGCGAGAAGCGGCGCGGCATTTCAACATCTCGCGTGACAGCGTCCGCAAGATGATGGCGTTCTCGGTACCGCCCGGGTATCGGCGGACGGCGCCGGTGAAGCGGCCGAAGCTGGATGCCTTTACTGGCATTATCGACAGCTGGCTGGACGGCGATCGGGAGGTCCATCGCAAGCAGCGCCATACGGCGAAGCGGGTGTTCGAGCGGCTTCGTGACGAACATGGGTTCACCGGCGGCTACACGATTGTGAAGGATTACATGCGGCAGCGTGAACGGCGCGGTCGCGAGATGTTCGTGCCGCTGGCGCATGCGCCCGGACACGCTCAGGCCGATTTCGGTGAGGCGGTGGTTGTCATCGGCGGTGTCGAGCAGAAGGCGCACTTCTTCGTCATGGATCTGCCGCACAGTGATGCCTGCTTTGTGCGGGCCTATCCCGCAGCGACAGCGGAGGCCTGGGTCGACGGTCACGTCCACGCCTTCACGTTTTTCGGCAAGGTGCCTACGTCGGTCCTATACGACAACGACCGCTGTCTGGTTGCGAAGATCCTGCCGGATGGAACGCGCAAGCGGGCGACGCTCTTCAGCGGGTTCCTGTCGCATTACCTGTTCCGCGATCGTTACGGACGGCCGGGCAAGGGCAACGACAAGGGCAACGTGGAAGGCCTGGTCGGCTATTCCCGCCGCAACTTCATGGTGCCGATCCCGCGGTTTGCGTCCTGGGACGCGTTCAACGCCTCCTTGGAGGATCAATGCCGCAAGCGCCAGGCGGATATCCTGCGGGGCCAGTCCGAGACCATCGGAGACCGGCTCGCGCGGGATCTGGCCACGATGACCGACCTGCCGGCCGCGCCGTTCGATGTCTGCGATCAGGCCACCGGACGGGTCAGTTCCCAGGCGCTGGTGCGCTACGAGACCAATGATTACTCGGTGCCGGTCTCCTACGGCCACCGTGACGTCTGGATCAGGGGCTATGTCGACGTGGTCGTGATCGGCTGCGGCGGCGAGGTGATCGCACGCCATCCCCGCTGCTACGACCGTGAGGACATGGTCTTCGATCCGGTGCATTACCTTCCGCTGATCGAGCGCAAGATCAATGCCCTGGATCAGGCGGCGCCCCCGGCTGAATGGGACCTGCCGCCGGAGTTCGCGACCCTGCGCCGCCTGATGGAGGCGCGGATGATCAAGGCCGGACGCCGCGAGTATGTCCGGTTCTGCGCCTGCTGGAGACCTTCGACATCGACGACCTGCACGCGGCGGTGAAGAAGGCCCTGCAGCTGGGCGCGGTCGGCTTCGATGCCGTCAAGCACCTCGTCCTCTGTCACGTCGAGAAACGGCCGCCGAAATTGGATCTCGATGTCTACCCATACCTGCCACGGGCGAACGTCGAGACCACATCCGCGGCCAGCTATATGGCCCTGATGTCGGAGGATGCAGCATGACCGTCGCCCCGAAGATCCTGCTCGCGGATCATCTCAAGACGCTGAAGTTACCCACCTTCCTGCGGGAATACGACAAGCTTGCCCGCCAATGCGCCACCGAGGGTCGGGATCACGTCCAGTTCTGGGCGCGCCTCGTCGAACTGGAACTGATCGACCGAGAGCGCAGGATGATTGAGCGGCGTATAAAGGCCGCGAAGTTCCCGGCCGCCAAGAGCCTGGACAGCTTCGACTTCAAGGCGATTCCAAAGCTGAACAAGATGCAGGTGCTGGAACTGGCCCGCTGCGAATGGATCGACCGGCGCGAGAACGTCATCGCCTTGGGGCCCAGTGGAACCGGCAAGACCCATGTTGCCCTGGGTCTCGGGCTGGCCGCATGCCAGAAGGGCATGGCGGTCAGCTTCACCACCGCTGCGACGCTGGTCAACGAGATGATGGAGGCCCGCGATGAACGCCGCCTGCTCCGCCTGCAAAAGCAGCTGGCCAGCGTCAAATTGCTGATCATCGACGAACTGGGCTTCGTGCCGCTATCCAAGACCGGCGCCGAGCTCTTGTTCGAACTGATCTCGCAGCGCTATGAGCGTGGCTCCACGATGATCACGAGCAACCTGCCATTCGACGAATGGACCGAAACCTTCGGCACTGAACGCCTGACTGGCGCGCTGCTCGACAGGCTGACACACCACGTCAACATCCTCGAGATGAACGGAGACAGCTATCGGCTCGGCCAAAGCCGCGCCCGAAAAGCCGAAGCCTCAACCTAATCATCCGTCACAGGATTGGCCCTGTGGGCCAATGCGCCATGGCACGCGCCAGCTATCTGGAGAGCGCGCGCGCCATGGCGCTTGCCACCCCGCCACTGGCCTGGTTTTGCGCCGCCGCGTGGCCGGATTTGTCTCCGCCGTTGACACCTACCTCCGCCGACACGGAGCGAGCCTTTGTGACCTGCTCGATGCGCTCGAGGACCCCACCGGGTTTACGGGGCTCTGCGACCTGCACACGGCTTATAGTCAGCCGTTTCCGGACCCGAAAGCTGTGCAAACCGCACTGCGCTCGATCCATCGGGCTTTGGAGGGACTGGCACCGTCGGCGCTCGATCGGATTGGCCAGGCCCGGAATCTGCCCGCGTCCGACATGACGATGTGGCACGGCGCGCGCATCAGCGAGCTGCTGGCGCGGTTTAGCTATGCCCGATAATCACCTCAACAGGCTGCGCCTCAATTGGGCGCGGCCGCAGCCGGTGTACAAGCAACAGGATTTCCGTGACGCCAGTCACTCGCAGCATCTGGCATTCGTGGCAGACTCCGTACAATTCAGGGCGAACAGCACTTAGCCGATTCGAAGCATGGGAAGGTGGAATTCGCTGCTAATATGCTTGGAAAGAGGTCCTCTGCTCATCTCTCTGTCAGCGCGGGCAATTTCATTGCTTTGATCTACACTGGTACCATGCAGCGCTGCCGGAATGACCATTCGCAACACGCTGCTCCGTTCCGCTCTGTGCGCCTGACAGGCTCCGATATCTCCAATAGCCATTGCGGAATCCCAAAAATCCTCAATCAGATCTCACCCGGCCCCCTTCCCACTGCATACTGAGGAAGGAATGGCATGGACGATCCCACCAGAACAGAACTTGCTGATTTGAAATCGAGATATGCCGAATAATTCGACCTGATGTGACAGCATTGAGACCATAGTCGTTCGGAGGTAACTTCCACCCACCTCGCCTCGGGGCACCAGCCAACCGCCGAGTAGGCTGATCAATTTGTCGCTCCGTAAACCCGTTGTCCAGGGCCGGGTGCCCTGGATTGACCGAACCCGGTATTCGCCAAGTGACCATGCTACCTGTCTCCAGCCCTCCACCTGCTGCCCGGGAAACAGTCTATTCGTATCTGTCCCGCCTTGCTGCGACGTGGCGGACGGAGGTCCCGGATCTTGCCCGTGACATGGGAGCCCCTTTCAAGCATTTCCTTGAACAGGACGCCGAGGCCTTCGAGATCCTTGCCGACTGGGCAAACCTTGACGCGCACCAGTTGAAAGAGATGCTCTCCTGGACCGGGATCCGGGCCGGAAACGTAAGGATGAACTTCCGTGGGGAGCAGCTGGTGTCCCGGGCGCTTCGCAATCCGGTGATGAGGGGGTGCCCTGTTTGCCTTCGCGAGGACGTTGAGGGGCATGTAGGATCAGCCACGGCAGCGATGGTCCTGCGCGGGGATTGGCAGATGCGAGAGGTCAATGTCTGTGTCCGGCACAGCCATCCTCTGATTCCGCTATGGGGTTCAGACAATCCTCGCGACCGGTATGACATCCAAGCGCGCCTGCGCGAGATAGAAGACGACATTCTGTCTGGGGCGCTGGAGCAACCGGCAACTCCGCCCTCCCTTTACGATCTATGGCTGGATCGGCGGCTTCTGGATGGCCAGGATGAGACATGGTTCAGGAAACTCCCCCTGTTTGCCGCCACAACTTGCTGCCGGCTATTGGGGCACGCCCTCCCTATGGAAAATCAGACCGAAGGCACACCTGACCCGGGCTCGGTTCATGCCGCCGGTTTTAATGTTGCACGACACGGCGAGACCGCCATCCGAAAGGCCCTCGATCAGATTGCTGCGGCGGCCACTGGCCACCTTGATGAGCCCAACAAAGCCTTCGGCGCACTGTTTACTGCACTCAACAGAGATTATGCAGAGGAAGATGGGTTCGGCCCGCTGCGCCGTATCTTGCGGGAGTCCATCCTTGACCATTGGCCCATCGCCCCCGGCGAAGTCCTGCTGGGTGAAGTTGTCACCGAACGCCGCCTGCACTCCCTCGTTACCGCGGCGAAGGAGATCGGCGTTGGTGCGAATATTATCGAGAAATTCCTGATCGAGGCCGACGCATTCTGCGGCCAAGGTTTTCGCCCCCGGAGTCGCCGTGTTTTTGACGCACATGCGTATGCCGAATTGCTGGCTGAAATCCCCACTCTTGTTAGCTCCCCCTCGATGCGCAAGGCGATGGGGGCAACGAAAAGCGAACTCGCCGCGCTGAAGGAAGAGGGCCTTTTGATTCCGCGCACGCGCGCCAGCAAGATCAAGAACCCATGGCGGATTTCGGACGGGACAGCCCTTGTCGGCGAGCTCCTTACGAGTGCCCTTCCTGTCGCGCCGGGCGGCGATTATTGGGAGACTCTTCTGCTCGCTTGCCGGCGCTCGGAGGATCAGCCTGTCGACGTTGGTCGGGGCGATCCGCGAAAAGCGCTTATCCGTGGGGCAACGGGTATCGGTTCCCGGCTTTCACGGGATCGTCGTCAATATGAAGCAGGTTAACAACCTCGCCAACACGCTCCGAACTTATGAAAACCCCCGTCAAAGCAGAGCTTCCCGGGGTAGCAAGTGCCGCCGCATTCGGTCGGTCAGTCGGACTGCGCGACCATGGAAACTTTCTTGCCCTGATCGAGGCCGGCCAGACACCTGCGCTGCCCTGTACGAACCCGAGAACGGGACGTCTGCAATACCGCCTCAGCGCCGAGCACATCGCTTCGTTCCACCGGCGCTTTGTGACGCTGACAACTCTTTCAGAGGAAACCGGACTCCACCGCAACACCTTGAAGCGCCTTCTCGCGAACTCCCAAGTCACTCGCTTCACCGCGGACGGGCGGGATTTTGGACCGGTCTACTTGCGCTCCGAGGCTGTCAGAGCTGTCAAGTAGCGGAGCAGCGTTGCTCCGTCGAGGCGGCACACGCGAATGCCCAACTATGCCGAAATCGCCTGAATCGGTCTTCCATAATGGAAATTGTTATTCTTTCCAAATGCTTTACAAGAAGCTCACCGCAACCTGCGAAAATAGTTCTTGACAGGGGTGCGCACGAAAAACCGCCGTTTTGCGCACTCTTATGCCCCCTTGGCAGCAGATCGGGTTTGCTGGCGATCCCGGGAGGACTCGAACCCCCAACCTGCTGATTAGAAGTCAGCTGCTCTATCCGGTTGAGCTACGGGACCGCTGGCGCCCGGTTTACCCGCGTGCCCGGTCGAGATCAAAGGCTAAAACGACCGCTCAGGCGAACGGATCAACGGGGTAGCGCACCGCCGCGAGGTAGAGCCCCTGGGGCGGGCAGACCGGGCCGCAGGCGGCACGGTCGCGCGCGGCAAGTGCCGCGCCCACGTCATCGGGGGTCCGGGCGCCGGCGCCCACGCGCTCGAGCGTGCCGACGATCGAGCGCACCTGGTTGTGAAGGAAGGAGCGTGCCCGCAGGCGAAAATGCAGCTCCGGCCCGCCCAGCCCCTCGACCTCGTCGATGGCGATCTCGTCGAGGGTCTTCACCGGGCTCTTTGCCTGACAGAGCGCGGCGCGGAAGGTGGTGAAGTCATGGTGCCCCACCAGATGCCCGGCCGCCGCGCGCATCGCCGCGACGTCGAGCGCGCGCGGCACCTGCCACACCCGCCCGCGATCGTGCACCGCCGGTGCGCGCCGCATCAGCAGGCGGAAGAGATAGCGCCGCTCCAGGGCCGAAAACCGCGCGTGCCAGTCGTCCGCGACACGGGCGCAGGCGAGGATCGCCACCGGCTGCGGCCTGAGGTGATGGTTGAGCGCCTCCGACAGGCGAAAGGGATCCCAGTCCCTTGCCAGGTCGCACTGCGCCACCTGCCCCAGTGCATGCACGCCGGCATCGGTGCGCCCGGCCGCGGCGACGGTGTGGGGGCCGGGCTCCAGCCGGGCGAGCGCGCCCTCGACGGCGCCCTGCACGCTCGGCCGGTCGGCCTGCCGCTGCCAGCCGGCGAACGGGGGCGCCGTGATATTCGATCCTGAGGGCGAAACGGGGCATGGCGTGGCTCTTAGCGCGGCACCCGGCGGCGGGCAATCCCGCCGTCCGCCGCTCGCGCCCTCTGGCAACCGGGGCGGGCGGTGTCTATCTTGGCCTGCGAACGGGCAGGGAAAGGCGGCGGTTTGATTATCTCCTCCATCGCGGACGGGCTGACGCGCGGCGCCGAGGGTGTCGCGGGGCGCGTCTCGGAGGCGCTCTTCGAGCCGGTGATCCGCCTCGGGGTCACGGGCCCCGCGCGAGCGGGCAAGACCGTATTCATCACCTCGCTGGTGGCGAACCTGCTCGATCGTGGCCGCATGCCGGGCCTCGCGGCGGCGGCCGAGGGGCGTATCGTGGCGGCGTTCCTGCAGCCCCAGCCCGACGACACGGTGCCGCGGTTCGATTTCGAGACCCATCTCGGCGCGCTCACCGGCCCCGCCCCGCACTGGCCCGAAAGCACCAGCGCGGTCTCCGAGCTTCGCCTGTCGCTGAGGGTGCGGCCTTCGGGGCTGCTGGCCGGGCTTGCCGGGCCGCGCACGCTGCATCTCGACATCGTCGACTATCCCGGCGAATGGCTGCTCGATCTGGAACTTCTGCACAAGGATTATGCCGCCTGGTCGGCCGAGGCGCTGGAGCGGCTTGCCCCGCTTCCGCAGGCGGACGCCTTTCGCCGGGCGGTGCGGGACGCCGATCCCGAGGGACCGCATGACGAGCCAACGGCGCAGGCGCTGGCGGCGGCCTTCACCGCCTATCTGGGGGCCGCGCGCGCGGCGGGGCATGCCGGCGGCACGCCGGGGCGCTTCCTGCTGCCGGGCGATCTGGCCGGCTCGCCGGTACTGACCTTCGCGCCGCTGACGCCCTCGGGGCGGGGCCCCCGCCGCTCGCTCCGGCGCGAGCTGGAGAGGCGTTTCGAGGCCTACAAGGCGCGCGTGGTCAAACCCTTCTTCCGCGACCATTTCGCCCGCATCGACCGGCAGGTGGTGCTGGTCGACGTGCTCGACGCCATCCATCGCGGCCCCGCGGCGCTGGAGGAGACGCGCCGCGCCATGGCCGGGATCCTCGGCGCCTTCCGCCCCGGGCGGAACGCCTTTCTCAGCCGCCTCACCGGCGGGCGGCGGGTCGAGCGCATCCTTTTTGCCGCCACCAAGGCCGACCATCTGCACCATTCCCAGCACGCGCGCCTGGCCGCGATCATGGTGGCGCTGATGCGCGAGGCGCGCGACCGCGCCGATTTCGCCGGTGCCGAAACCGCGTCCATGGCCATCTCCTCGCTGCGCGCCACCACCGAGGAGACACGCGCCCACGAGGGCCGGCAACTCGCCTTTGTGCGCGGCACGCTGCTGACTGCGGATGGCGGGCGCGGGCGGCAGGCGGCGTTTCATCCCGGCGATCTGCCGCAAGACCCCGCGCTGCTGCTGCAACCGGCGCGGGCGGGAGCCGGGGAATGGCTCGACGGCGATTATGGCGCGATGCGGTTCGCGCCGGCGCCGCTGACGTTGAAACCTGGCGAGGGGCCGCCGCATATCCGGCTCGACCAAGCCGCGCAATTCCTGTTCGGAGACCGGCTATGACCAGGGGCCCGATCGTCATCGACCTCGACGAGACCGACACCGCGCCGGGCCCCGACACCGCCCCGCCGGTGCCTGAACCCGAGGCGCCGGCGCCGCCCGAGGGCCGCGCGATGCAGACGCTCGCGGTGCTGGCCGCGCGCCGGCCGTCACGGCTCATGCGGTGGTTCTGGGGGCTTGCGCTGACGCTTTTGGGCGCGGTGCTGGCGGTGGCGGCATGGGATTTCGCCGCCGGGCTGGTCGCGCGGGTGCCGGTGCTGGGCTATGGCATCTCGGCGCTGATGGCGGCGGTGCTGGTGCTGCTCGCGGGCATCGCGCTGCGGGAGCTTGCCGCCTTTGCCCGCCTGAGCCGGATCGACCGGCTGCAACGCCAGGCCGAGGCCGCGCTTTCGGGCGACGATCTGCAAGGCGCGCGCGACACGGTGGACGCGCTCAAACGGCTCTACCACGGGCGCGAGGACACCAGTTGGGGCCGTGAGCGGCTGGCCCGGGCGCAGGCCGACCAGTTCGACGCCGCGGCGCTGCTGGGCGTGGCCGAGGCCGAGTTGCTGGGGCCGCTCGATCGCGCCGCGGCGCGCGAGGTCGAGGCGGCGGCGCGGCAGGTCGCGGTCGTCACGGCGCTGGTGCCGCTGGCACTTGCCGATGTGATGGTGGCGCTCGGGGCCAATCTGCGCATGATCCGGCGCATCGCCGAGATCTATGGCGGGCGCGCGGGCATTCTCGGCGGCTGGCGGCTGACGCGGGCGGTGATGATGCATCTGGTGGCGACCGGCGCGGTGGCGGTGGGCGACGACCTGCTGGGCTCGGTCGCCGGCGGTGGGGTGCTCTCAGGCTTTCGCGCCGCTTTGGCGAGGGGGTGGTCAATGGCGCGCTCACGGCCCGGGTGGGGGTGGCGGCGATGGAGGTCTGCCGCCCGCTGCCCTTTGCACGCCTCAGCCGGCCATCGGTCGGCGGGCTGGTGCGGCGCGCGCTCACCGGGCTTTTCGGGCACTAGCCCGCGCTGCAAGCCGGGTCTTTCCCGCCCGCCCGGCCGGAAAGAAGCCGGGGCCCATGCGCGGCCGGGTGTCGGCCGAGCCGCTGTTTGCGCAAAACGGTTTCCCCTCTGTCTTTCGAGACGCTAGAAGAACGTCATCGAGGCAGGAGCAATCATGAACGTACCCAAACCGGTTTTGTTGTGCATCCTCGACGGCTGGGGGCTGTCCGAACAGACCGAGGCCAACGCCCCGGTGCTGGCCGACACGCCCAATTTCGACCGGCTCTGGGCGACGTGTCCCCATGCCGAGCTGATCACACACGGGCCCGATGTCGGCCTGCCCGAGGGGCAGATGGGCAATTCCGAGGTGGGGCACATGAATATCGGTGCCGGGCGCGTGGTCGAGATGGACCTGCGCCGGATCGACAGGGCGATTCAGGATGACACCTTCGCCGCGCTGCCGGGGATGGTCCGGTTTGCCGAACGGATGACCGAAAGCGGCGGCACTGCGCATCTTCTGGGCGTGCTTTCTGACGGCGGCGTGCATTCGCATATCGCCCACATGATGGCCGCCACCCGGGCGCTGACCGACCGCGGCATCCCGGTGGCGATCCACGCTTTCACCGACGGGCGCGACGTGGCGCCGGTCTCGGCCAAATCCTATCTCGAGGCGCTCCGCCGGTCGCTGCCCGAGGGCGCGTTCATCGCCACCGTTTCGGGGCGCTACTACGCGATGGACCGCGACAATCGCTGGGAGCGGGTCGAACTGGCCTACCGGGCGCTGGCGCTGGGCGAGGGCTATACCGCCGGGACCGCCGCCGATGCCATCGCCGAGGCTTATGGCAAGGGGCGGACGGACGAATTCATCAAGCCCCGCGTGCTCGGCGATTATAGCGGCATGAAGGATGGCGACGGCATCCTGTGTCTCAATTTCCGCGCCGACCGGGCGCGCGAGATCCTCGCCGCCTTTGCCGATCCGGATTTCGACGACTTCGACACCGGCCGCCGGCCGCGTTTCGCCATCGTCAGCGGTTTCACCGAATATTCGCGCCGGCATTCCGACTATATGGACTGCGTCTTTCCCGACGAACGTCCGGTCAACACGCTGAGTGAATGGGTGGCCAGCCACGGCCGGCGGCAGTTCCATGTCGCCGAAACCGAGAAATACCCCCACGTCACGTTCTTCCTCAACGGCGGCAAGGAGGCGCCCGAGCCCGGCGAAGAGCGCTACATGGCGCCCTCGCCCCGGGTCGCGACCTACGACCTTTGTCCCGAGATGTCGGCGGCGGAGGTGACCGACCATGTGGTGACGGCCATCGCCGGGGGTACGATCTGATCGTTGTCAACTACGCGAATCCCGACATGGTCGGGCATACCGGTGACCTTGACGCCGCCATCGCCGCCTGCGAGGCGGTCGATCGCGGCCTGGGCCGGGTTGCGGAGGCGCTGGAGCGCGCCGGCGGGGCGATGATCGTTACCGCCGATCACGGCAATTGCGAGACCATGATCGACCCCGCCACCGGCAAGCCGCATACCGCGCACACCACCAACCCGGTACCGGTGATTCTCTTTGGCGGGCCGGCGGGGGCGCGGCTGCGATCCGGACGGCTGGCCGACGTGGCGCCGACGGTGCTGGCGCTGATGGGATTGCCGAAACCGCCCGAGATGACCGGCGAGAACCTCATGTCATGAGACTGGCGGCAGCAATCCTCGGCCTCGCTCTGGCCGGCGCCGCAACGGCACAGGATGCCGGCGATCCCGCTCAGGCCGCCCGCGCCGCGGCGCAAAGACTGGCCGAGGCCGGCGAGATGGTGGACCGGGCCGAGGGCGCACGCAACCGCGTGCGCGCCCTGACCGAAGCGATTCGCGCCTATGAGGACGGGCTCGAGGCAATGCGCGAGGGTGTGCGCCGCGCCGCCATCCGCGAAGAGACGCTGGCGCGCGAACTCGGCGCCCGCGAGGACTCGATCGCCCGTCTGCTGGGCGCGCTTCTGGGCATCGGCGCCTCGCCCGGACCGGTGCTGATGCTGCACCCCTCGGGTCCGGTGGGCACCGCGCGCGCGGCGATGATGCTGGCGGAGGTGACGCCGGCGCTGGAGGCGCAGACCCGGGATCTGCGCCGCGACCTGCAGGAAGTGAGCGTCCTGCGCGCGCTTCAGGAAAGCGCCGCGGCAAAGCTGCGCGAGGGTCTGGAAAGCACCCAGTCCGCGCGCACGAAACTGAGCCAGGCGGTGGCCGAGCGCACCGACCTGCCCCGCCGGTTTACCGAGGATCCGCTCCAGACGGCGTTGCTGGTGGCCTCGACCGAGACGCTGGACGGCTTTGCCAGCGGGCTGAGCCAGATCGCGGTGAACGAGGTGCCCGGCAGCCTGCCGGGCGTCGCCGGGCGCAAGGGCACGTTGCCGCTGCCGGTGAGCGGCACGGTCCTGCACCGGGCCGGAGAAGCCGACGCCGCCGGCATCACCCGCCCCGGCATCGTCGTCGCGACCCGGCCCCGGGCGCTGGTGACCACGCCCGCCGCGGCGACGGTGCGCTATCGCGGGCCACTTCTGGATTACGGCAACGTGATCATTCTCGAGCCCGAGGCGGGCATTTTGCTTGTGATCGCCGGGCTGGATGTGGTCTATGGTGAGACGGGCGAGGTGCTGCCGGGCGGCAGCCCGGTCGGCCTGATGGGCGGCCCCGGGACCGGTGCCGACGGGCTGTTGGCGGGCGACGCACCGGGAACGGATGCAGGGCGGACGCAAACGCTCTATATAGAGGTCAGACAGGACAACGCACCGGTCGATCCCGAAGCGTGGTTCAGGACGGACAAAGGATGACGATGCGCATGAAGAAATTCCTGATGGCGGCCGCCGCGGGTACGCTCGGCGGCGTGGTGGTGACGACCCGGTGGCGGCGCCGCTGCTGGCGCAGGAGGCCGCGAAGACCACCAATGTCTACGAACAGCTCGACCTCTTCGGCGACATCTTCGAGCGCATCCGCTCCCAGTACGTCGAGAAGGTGGACGAACGCAAACTGATCGAGGCGGCGATCAATGGCATGCTGACCTCGCTCGACCCGCATTCGAGCTATCTGTCGCCCGACGCCGCCGACGAGATGCGGGTACAGACCCGCGGCGAGTTCGGCGGTCTCGGCATCGAGGTGACGCAGGAAGAGGGTTTCGTCAAGGTGGTCTCGCCCATCGACGACACCCCGGCGGATGCCGCCGGCATCGAGGCGGGCGACTTCATCACCCACGTTGACGGCGAGAGCGTGCTCGGCCTGACATTGAACGAGGCCGTCGACCTGATGCGCGGGCCGGTCGGCTCGGAGATCGTCATCACCGTCGTGCGCGAGGGCGAGGCCGAACCCTTCGACGTGTCGATCATCCGCGACACCATCGAGATCAAGGCGGTTCGCGCGCGCCTCGAGCGCGACGCGGTGGTCGTGCGGATCACCACCTTCAACGACCAGACGTACAAGAACCTCGAAAACGACATGTTCGAACAGATCGAGGCCGCCGGCGGCATCGACAAGGTCTCGGGCGTGGTGCTCGATCTGCGCAACAATCCCGGCGGCCTGCTGACCCGGGCGATCAAGGTCTCGGACGCCTTTCTCGACAGGGGCGAGATCGTCAGCACCCGCGGCCGCAACCCCGAGGACGGCGAGCGTTTCAACGCCACCGAGGGCGACATCACCAATGGGCTGCCGATCGTGGTGCTGATCAATGGCGGCTCGGCCAGCGCATCCGAGATCGTGGCCGGCGCGTTGCAGGATCACCATCGCGCCATCGTCGTGGGCACCAAGAGCTTCGGCAAGGGCTCGGTGCAGACGGTGATGCCGCTCAGGGGCGACGGCGCCATGCGCCTGACCACGGCGCGCTATTACACGCCTTCGGGACGGTCGATCCAGGCGCTGGGCATCTCGCCCGACATCCTGGTGCCGCAACCGCGCCGGTCGGCCAAGGCCGAGGAGGAGGAGGTCGGGGACGAAGCCAAGCGTCCCGTCGCCCGTTCCGAGGCCGATCTGCGCGGCCGGCTCGACAACGACAGCCTGACCGAGGACGAGATCCGCCTGATCGAGGAGGACCGCCTCCGCGCGGAGGCCGCCGCCAAGCTGCGCGAGGAGGACTACCAGATGGCCTATGCCGTCGACGTGCTCAAGGGGTTGGCGACGCTGAAGGCCGCGGAATAGGCGGGCCGGGGCGGCTCGCGCGGCCGCCCGCCCCCGTCACCCGCATCGTCCGGTCCGATCCCCTGCCCGCGCCCCGGGGCGCGGGGCCGGTCTCACCCGTAGCGCGCCACGAAGTTGCGCAGGATCATCTCGGGTGCGAACACGTCCGCCGCGCGGCACATCGCGATCAGGTCGTCCGCGGTCTCGGGCGCGAAATAGCCCTTGTTGCGGTATATTCGGATGCGGGTCTCGAACCCGTCGGCATCGGCCTCGGGGTGGAACTGGGTGGCATAGACGTTGCGCCCGTGGCGCACCATCTGGAACGGGCAGGCGACCGATCGTACCAGGTGCGCGCAACCATCTGGCAGCGCCTGCAGTGCCTCCTTGTGGCCGACGAAGGCGTCAAAGGCGGTCGGCACGCCGTCGAGCAGCGGGTCGTTCCTGCCAGCCGCCGTCACCTCGCAGGCCGAGGTGCCAGCCGGCTCGGAAAAGGCGTGCTTGCCGACATCGCCGCCCAGATGGCGGCCCAAAATACCAATGCCGTAGCAGCAGCCGAGGAACGGGAAATCCCTCTGGATGATCCGCGGCATGAGCGACAGCACCCCGGCCTCGATCTGTGCCTCGACGGGGGATTTCCTTTCGGGCGGATCGCTGACGCAGCCCGGCCCGCCACCGACGATCACCCCGGCATGGTCGTCGAGGCGCAAGCCTTCGGGCAGTGCCTCGCAATCGAGCCGGATGCGACGGGCGCGCGCCGCATCCAGTCCGCCCTTGCGCAGGATCGCGGCGAACTCGTCATCGGCGGCCTGCGCCTCCGGGCGCAGTTGCAGGACCAGAAAGGGCTTGGGCATGCGGGGTTCCTCGAAAACGCCGGCCCTGACTGGCCGGTTTCAAAGCCCCCCGTCAAGCGCGCGGGTTGACCCCGCCGGGCAAAGGAATACCCTGCGCGCGAGCCCGAGACCGCCAGAGGATCCAAGATGACCCAGCGCCTGCACCTTGTCTTCGGAGGCGAGTTGAAAGAGCCCGCGAAGAACATTTTCAAGAACGTCGACGACATTCATATCGTGGGGGTCTTTCCCGACTATGCTAGCGCCTATGACGCCCGGAAGGCCGAAGCCCAGCGCACCGTCGACAACGCGCACATGCGTTACTACATCGCCCATCTGCACCGCCTGCGCGACGAGGAAACCGAAGCCTCGCCGACCGAGGAGCTGGGCTGAGGAAGGATGGCCGTCCTGGGCAAGCCGGGGATCAGCCGGATGCAAGCACGGCCCGGCGCCGCGCCTGCGCGGGGGGTGCCGCCGCCACCCCGCCCCGAAGGCGAGGTCGTCTGGTACCAGGCCACGACGCCCGATCATGCCGACCTGGCGGAGGAGCTTGCCGAACGGCTGACCCGGGACCGTCCGGGCCTGCATGTGCTGCTGACCGGGGCGCCCGGAATTCTGGCTGAGTGGTCGCCTTGCTCCGGCGTTCTCGCATGTCCGTTGCCCGGCGATGACGGCCCTGCCGTGCAGGCGTTTGTCGAGTACTGGCGGCCGGATATCGGCATCTGGACGGCCGGCGAGGTAAGACCGGCCTTGCTGGCCGCCGCGGACAGGAGCGGCGTGCCGCTCTATCTGGTCGATGCCGACGCGGCGCATCTGCCGGGCACGAGCTGGCGGTTCATTCCCAGCGCCACGCGCGCGGCACTGCGACGTTTCGGGCTGATCATGGCGCGCAGCAGCGCTGACGAGATCGCCCTGCGCCGCCGTCTGGGGCTGCGCGACGCCGCGATCACCGTCACCGGACCGCTGCGGGTGACCTCCAAACCGCTGCCCTTCGATCAAGGCGACCACGAGGAGCTATCGGCGCTCCTGCGGGCGCGCCCGGTCTGGCTGGCGGCGCATCTGCGCCCCGAAGAGGCCGAAATCGTGCTGCAGGCCAATGCCGGGATCATCCGGGTCTCGCATCGCGCGCTCGTGGTGATGGCACCCGAACGGCCCGAACGGAGCGCCCCCTTCCGCGAGGCACTCGAGGCCGCCGGCCTGCGCTATGTCGCCTGGTCCGAAGGGGCGCGCCCGGACGAGACGACGCAGGCGATCCTGGCCGATACGGCGGGCGAGCTGGGGCTCTGGTACCGGATCGCGCCGATCAGCTTCATGGGCGGATCGCTGGTGCCGGGCGGGCCGGGAAGCGACCCCGACGAGCCGGCGGCGCATGGCTCGGCCATACTCTACGGCCCCAATATCCGTGACCACGTCGCCGCCTATGCGCTCTATGCCGAAGCCGGTGCGGCGCGCATCGTGCGCGACGCCGCGACGCTCGCCGGGGCGGTGCGGCGCACTATCCCGCCCGATCAGGCGGCGCGGATGGCGCACGCGGCCTGGGATGTGGCGACCAAGAACGCGGCGGTGATGGATCGTCTCGTCGAAATCGTCCTGGATGCGCTCGACGCGCGCGGGGCGGGCTGATGCGCGCGCCCGCCTTCTGGGACAATCCGCCCGGCGCGCCCGGTCCCCGGCCCCGCCTGCTGGCCCCGCTCGGTGCGCTCTACGCCTGCGCCACTGCCCGGCGCATCGCGCGCGGCGAGGGCTTTCGCCCCGGCGTGCCGGTCATTTGCGTCGGCAACCTGCATGCCGGCGGCACCGGCAAGACGCCAACGGTGATCGCGCTCATCGATCGGCTCAGGGCGCGCGGGCTCAGCCCGGCGGTGATCTCGCGCGGGCATGGCGGGGCGCTCAAGGGCCCGGTGGCGGTCGATCCGCGCGCCCACACCCACCGGGATGTCGGCGACGAGCCCCTGCTCATCGCCGCCTTTGCCCCGGTCTGGGTCGGGCGCGACCGCGCCGCCGCCGCCCGAGCCGCCGCCCGATCGGGCGCGGGCGTGATCGTGATGGATGACGGCTTTCAGAACCCGGCCGTCGCCAAGGACCTCTCGGTGGTCGTGGTCGATGCCGCCAGGGGCTTTGGCAACGGCCGCTGCATTCCCGCCGGCCCCCTGCGCGAGCCGGTAGCAGTAGGCCTCGCGCGCGCCGATCTGCTGCTGTCGATCGGGCCTGACACCGCGCAGCGCGAATTCGGGGCGCGCTGGGGCGGCTGGCTGTCGCTGCCGCATCTCACCGGGCGGCTGGAACCGCTTCCCACCGGCATGGACTGGGCCGACGGCCGCTTTCTCGCCTTCGCCGGCATCGGCTATCCCGAGAAGTTCTTTGCCACGCTGCGCGCGCTCGGCGCCGATCTGGTGCGTGCCGAGGCGCTGGAGGATCACCAGCCGCTGACGGCGGCGCTGATGGCGCGGCTGGAAAACGAGGCGCTGCTCGTCGGTGCCCAGCTGGTCACCACCGAAAAGGACGCGGTGCGCCTGCCGCAGGCGTTCCGTCAGAAGGTGGTGACGCTGCCGGTGCGGCTCGAGATCGGGGACTGGGGGCCGCTTGACGCGGCGCTGGCGGAAAACCTTCCGCCGCCCCAAACCTGAAACGAGTCTCCGAGGACGCCATTTGCGGGAAATGTTCTCGCCTCCGGGCCGGGAGGCACCTCACCAGCGATGCCGGAGCGCGCGCGTGGCCTCATTGGCGATCCGCAATTCCGCAATGGCGGGTTGGAGCCCAGGGTTGCGGATGCTGCACCATCATTAAATGGCCGTAATCATCCGGCAGAACACTCCACATGACGGCTGTTGGAGGGAAATTTGAGACGTCACATTTTACCGCTTACAGTACTTTTGATCGCTTCGGAAGCTGGCGCTCAATCGGCAATAGAACGACATGCTTGGCAAGATGCGCGAACATTTGAACCCGGCAGCAGAACGGCCGCGGCGATTACGGGCGTCATCACGCTTTCAGGGAATGCTGGATTCGCGTCCGAAGGAACCAGAATGAACATGACATTCGCGAATGGCGCGACCGTCGAACTCACGTCCCAAGGAGCGTCTTGGCGGACCCTGGGACTTGTCGGGAGGGAAGCAAACGGCCGAGGTGTTTGTGCTTTCTGATCATCCCGGCCCACTTCAGAACGGCAACACGCTTTGTGGTGGCGAGGATTCTGAGCAAGAACTCTACGCGGTTTTCTATGAACACAGCCTGTTAGGTCTTCCGCCGACGCTGAATCTTGCGGTATTTCAGACGCCCGAGCCTCCGTTCGATATCAGCAGCCCAGGTTTGTGCGGGACATACTCCTACGAAATTGATGAATTCGATGGTGCAACCGTTCCAGATGAAGTGGTCAAATCCACTGCCGAGACCACAAAAGCCGGTCTTTGGCGGTTACACACGCGAACTAACCCGATCGACGACACGAGTACCGTTACCCTTTCGCTCGAGGCAGAGACCGGCACGTCCCGTCTCGGAAATCCTATTACCTTTGTGGCGCGCTGTAAGTCGAGCAAGACTGAGACGTATGTGATCTGGGGCGACTACCTCGGGGACGACTCCCGTGACGTCTATTCCGAGTGGAAGAACGTCATCGTCCGGATTGGAGAGGGAGAAGCAAGAAAGGAACGCTGGGGTGTGTCAACAGACCGCGAGGCAACCTTTGCACCCGATTGGGCAGGAAGTTTATTAAAGGAAATGCTGGACGAAGACAGGCTTGTCCTGCAGACGATTCCCTACGGTGAAAACCCTAACACTGCGATATTCGATATTTCGGGTCTAAGGAATATCCTCGGCGAACTGGCTGGAACATGCAATTGGAGCTTCTGAACCAGATTTCAGAATTCACCGAAGCCGACTTCTGAGATTTTCGCGCAAATGTCAGCTTGGTCCCGCACAGCGGACCTCCGTGACGAACGTCACGCTCGCAACGTCTAGCACGGGCGTGAGGCTGCAGGAACATGGGGTGGCCGAGTGCGCTGGTCACCCCCCCTCAATCGTCCTCGCCCAGCCGGGGCGAGGGCCGTTCGAGCGCCAGTTCCCCGTCGGAAAACCGGAACGGGCCGCGCACCCCCGGAACACCGTCGAGCACGACCTTGAGCCCGCGCGCCTTGATCTGCGGGTCGTCGAACACCTCGGCCATGTCGTTGATCGGGCCGGCCGGAATGCCCTGCGCCTCGCACGCCGCGAGCAGCTCGTGCCTGGTGAAACCCCTGGTGCGGATCGTGAGCGCGTCACTCAGCGCGAGGCGGTTCAGGACCCTGTCGGCGTTGCTGCGATACTCGGGGGCCTCGGCCAGCTCGGGGCAGCCCAGCAGGCCGCAGAGTCGCTGGTACTGACGGTCGTTGCCGGTAGCGATGATGATATGGCCGTCGGCGCAGTCGAAGACCTGATAGGGTGCGAGGTTGGGGTGAAAATTGCCTGTCCGCCCCGGCGATGTGCCGGTGGCGAGGTAATTCATCGCCTGGTTCGCTGTCGCGGCCACCGCGCAGTCGAGCAATGCCATGTCGATATGCTGACCTCGCCCGGTACGCCCGCGCTGGTGAAGCGCCGCGAGGATCCCGGCCACCGAATAGAGCCCGGTGAAAAGGTCGGTCACCGCCACGCCGGCGCGCTGCGGCTGGCCGTCGGGGTCGCCGGTGATCGACATGAACCCCGACATCCCCTGAATGATATAGTCGTAGCCCGCGCGGTGGGCATAGGGCCCGTCCTGCCCGAAGCCGGTGATCGAGCAATAGATCAGTCCGGGGTTGATCGCCTTGAGGCTGTCGTAGTCGAGCCCGTAGCGCGCCAGCCCGCCGACCTTGAAGTTCTCGATCAGGATATCGGCCTCGCGCACCAGCGCGCGTACCTTCTCCTGCCCCTCCTCGGTGCGAAAATCGGCGGTGACGCTCTTCTTGCCGCGGTTGCAGCCGTGAAAATAGGCCGCCGAGCGATCGCCGTCACGTTCGATGAACGGCGGACCCCAGGCGCGGGTATCGTCGCCTGCGGGGCTTTCGACCTTGATCACCTCGGCACCGAGATCGGCCAGTGTCTGCCCGGCCCAGGGACCGGCGAGGATGCGCGCCAGCTCGACTACCCTGAGCCCGGCGAGCGGTGCCGCGCTCATTGCGCCAGCGCCTTGTCGATCAGCGCCTTCAACTCGTCATAGGCCATGTTGGAATGCTTCTCCCCGTCAATCACCAGGCTTGGAGTGGAAGAGATGCCGTCGGCCTCGGCGTGCTGCTGATACCAGGCCACCAGGGTCCTGGCCTTGTCGTTGTCGGCCAGACAGGCGTCAAGGAGCTCGTTGTCGAGCCCGGCCGCCTTGCCGATCTTGCGCAGCCGGTCGGCGACCGCAACCGGATCCTGCCCGTCGCCGATCCACTTGCGCTGCTGATCGAAGAGCATGCCGGCGATGCCGAAGAAGCGGTCGGTCCCGCCGCAGCGGGCGACCATCGACGCCCAGAGCCCGAGCCGGTCGAAATAGACGTCGCGAAAGACGAACCGCACCTTGCCGGTGTCGATGTAATCGGCCTTGAGCCGCTTGAACTGGTCGTCATGGAAGTTGGCGCAGTGCGGACAGGTGAAGGAGGCGTATTCGACCACCGTCACCGGCGCATCCGGGTCGCCGAGCGTCATCTCGATTATCGACGAGGTGTCGACGTCCTCGGCCAGCGTGTCATCGGCGGGCTGGGTGGCGGTGGTCCCGGCCGGAATGGCCGTTTCCGGCTCGGGCCGCGCGGTGAGCCACCAGACCAAGGCCGGCAACAAGGGCGAGGGCAATTGCCCCCGGTAGGATCATGCGATTCATCGGGTCAGTCCTTCGCTCGGGATTTGGGTCTGGATAGAACGTTCCGACCCAGAGCTTCAAGGGCCTGCCGGAGACCCTCGTCGGCAACCGGCCGGGCGATCTCGGCGGCGGCTCGGAGTGTGGCCGGATCGGGCGGCGCCGCGGGGGCGCGCGTCAGGCTCCGGAGCAAACACCGCCTGGCCCTCGGCAAAGCCGGTGGGCGCGGTCTGGGTGATGCGGATGCGGGCGATGGCGTTGTAGCCGTAGACCGCGTTCACCCGCTCGCGCAACGCCTCCTTCTGCATCTCCAGCATCGGTGCCTCGGCACCGGTGGTCAGCACCGTCAGCGTGGCGCCGAACCCCGCGCGGCCGTAACTCACCTCGACCGGGCGGGCGATGGCGGCGATATCTTCTCCGGCGATCTCGGACCAGTGCGTCAGCACCCGGCCGACGGCAAAGCCCCGCGATTCCGAAAGCTTGCGCAGCTGCGGCGCCAGAAGCGACGCGCTGCGCCGAAACCCCCGCGTGGTGCGCTTTTCGGCCGACATGGATGACCTCCCCGTGCGTTTGCCCTATCTAGGCGCAAACTGGGGACGTGGCCAGTGCCGGCCGCAGGCAAAAGGGATAACGGATGCGTGACGCCGGGGTTGAGGCGCTGCTTGACTGGTACGACCGCCATGCGCGCGATCTGCCCTGGCGCGTGTGCCCCGATGTGCGGGCGCGCGGTGTGCGCCCCGACCCTTATGCGGTGTGGCTTTCGGAGGTGATGCTGCAACAGACCACGGTGGCGGCGGTGCGCGGCTATTTCGAGCGCTTCGCCGCGCGCTGGCCCGACGTGCACGCGCTTGCCGCCGCCGAGGAGGCGGCGGTGATGGGCGAATGGGCCGGGCTCGGCTACTACGCACGGGCGCGCAACCTGGTGAGGTGCGCGCGCGCGGTGGTGCGCGATCACGGCGGGCGTTTTCCCGAAACCCGCGCCGGGCTCGAGGCGCTGCCGGGGATCGGACCCTACACCGGGGCGGCCATCGCCGCCATCGCGTTCGACGCGCCCGAGACGGTGGTCGACGGCAATGTCGAGCGGGTGATGGCGCGGCTGTTCGGCATCGAGACGCCGCTGCCGGCGGCGAAACCCGAATTGCGCGCCGCCGCCGCGCGGTTGACGCCGAGCGAGCGCCCGGGCGATTACGCCCAGGCGGTGATGGATCTGGGCGCCACGATCTGTACGCCGCGGCGGCCGGCCTGCGGGCTCTGCCCCTGGGCCGGGGCCTGCGCCGCCCGCGCGGCGGGCATCGCCGGCGAATTGCCGCGCCGGGCACCGAAGGCGGCCAAGCCCATGCGGTTGGGCATCGCCTATGTCGGGCGGCGCGCCGACGGCGCCTGGCTGGTCGAGCGCCGGCCGGCGCGCGGGCTTCTGGGCGGGATGCTGGGCTGGCCGGGGAGCGACTGGGGCGAGGCCCCGGAACCGGCCCAGCCGGCGGCGGGCGACTGGCGGCGGCTGGGCGCGGAGGCGCGCCACACCTTCACCCATTTTCACCTGCGCCTGGCCATCGAGGTGGCCGCGCTGCCGGCCGGTGCCGTGCCCCGGCGGGGGCGGTTCGTGCCGGCGGTCGAATTCCGCCCCGGCGAGATGCCGACCCTGATGCGAAAGGTTTTTGACTTGGCGCGCGGAAGTTTCGACAATACCCCCGCGCCGGGCGATATGCGCGCGAAAGAGGAGAAAACCCGATGATATCTGCCGACCGGCTCGCGCGACTGCAAGGCGCGCTGCCCTTCTGGGTGTCGCTGCTGCTGGTGCCTCTGGCGCTGATCGGCGCGGCGCGGGGCGGCTGGACGGTGCTTCTGCTGCCGGTTGCCGCCTGGTATGTCTTTGCCGGGCTCGACGCCGCCCTTGGGCTCAATACCGAAAACGCGGACCCCGAGACCGCCGAAGACCGGCTGCGCTGGTACAAGCCCCTCACCCTGGTCTGGGTTCCGGTGCAATTCTGCCTGCTCTTCGGACTGATCTGGTATGTCACCGGCCCCGGTGACGCGCATCTGTCGGCGCTCGAGACGGTGGTGCTCTTCTTCGGCGTCGGCGTCATCACCGGCACCATCGGCATCAACTACAGCCATGAACTCATGCACCGGCAGGACCGGGGCGAGCGGTTCATGGCCGACTTCTGCTGGCGATGGTGCTCTATTCGCACTTTCGCTCCGAGCATCTCCTGGTGCATCACCGCCATGTCGGCACCCCGCGCGACGCGGTGACGGCACGCATGAACGAGGGCTTTCACCGCTTCTTTCCGCGCGTGCTGCGGCAGTCGCTGGTCTCGGCGTTCCGGGCCGAGAAGGACAAGCTCGCCCGTCGCGGCCGGGGCTGGACGCGTCCCGCCAACCCGTTTTTCCGCTACTGGATGCTGCAGGGGCTGATGCTGCTGCTGGCGGTGCTCATCGGCGGCTGGGCGGGGCTGGGGCTCTTCGTGTGGCAGGCGCTGGTCGCGGTCTGGCAGCTCGAACTGGTCAATTACGTCGAGCATTACGGGCTGACGCGCAAACATCTGGGCGAGGGTCGCTACGAGCCGGTCAGGCCGCGCCACAGCTGGAACGCCGCGCACAAGGCATCGAACTGGCTGCTGATCAACCTGCAACGCCATTCCGACCACCACCTGCGGCCCGACCGCCGCTTTCCGCTGTTGCAGAACTACGGCACCGACGAGGCGCCGCAACTGCCCCTACGGCTATCCGCTGATGACCCGGCGGCGCTGATTCCGTCGCTGTGGCGGCGGAAGATGAACCCGCGCGTACGGCTCTGGCGGCAGATGTATTACCCCGAGATCACCGACTGGCGGCCCTACGACAAGGCGCTCAATCCGATGCCGCGCTGATCCCGAGATGATCCCGCGGGCGCGGGATTTCGTGTCTGGCGTTCGGGACGGGAAAGGCACCGGGGCCGACGTGCCGTGTTTCATCTTTCTGCAAGGGTCTACCACAGCTGAGGTGTTCTGAGAGTATGCTAAGGTGCTCTCATGGCTCAGAAAAACGCCTATCTGTTTCGGGGGAGAATTTCGGAGAGGAAATTCCGCGATCTCCTGCGCCTCTTCGCCCTCGATATCACCGCCGATCGCGCGGCCGAGTTGACCGGCCTGCATCACAATACGACGCTCGCGCTCTACCGCCTCCTGCGCCTGCGAATGGCCGAGTTGGCTCAGGAAGGCTGCCCCTTCCGCGGCCAGGTCGAACTGGACGAGAGCTACTTCGGTCCGACCCGCCAAAGGGGCAGGTCCGGCCTCGGCCGGGGACGCGGCGTCACAGGCAAGGTGCCCGTCTTCGGCATCCTGGAACGTGGCGGGCGAGTGCATTGTCAGATCGTGAAAAACTGTTCCAAAGCAACGCTCTTGGCCATTCTCGAGGGCCGGGTGGAGTTGTCGGCCGAGGTCGTCACCGATGGCTTTCGCAGCTACGACGGACTGGTCGAAGCCGGCTTCAAACGCCATCACCGGATCAACAAATACTGGAACCGAGACCGTGCGATCTTTTCCGAGAACGGCGTCCACATCAATGGCATCGAGAGCTTCTGGAGCTACGCCAAACGCCGCCACGCCAAGTTCAACGGCCTGCGCCGGACCAGCTTTCCGATCTTCCTCAAAGAAACCGAATTCCGCTTCAACAACCGAGAAACAGACCTCTATCGCATCCTGCTCAGATCGTGCAGAATAAAACCCCTCAGACGCTGAGCTGTGGTAGACCCTTCTGAAAATACTCAGGCTCGCGGCCGGCTCCCGCGGCGCCCCCTCGACGGGTCAGCGCAGCCTCGGAACGCCCCCGGCGTGGGTTTCGCGCTCGACCACGGCGGCGCGCATCGACCGCCCGATGCGGTGCGCCAGCGCCGACCACGCGGCGGCCTGACCGGGGTCGAGTTCGGCCGCGAGCACCGTGTCGAAAAGCGCCAGCCAGGTCGAGAACATCCCCGGGCTGACATTGCCGGCGCGCAGATGCGCCTCGACCGGGGTGCCCTGATAGCGGCGTTCGTGCAGGATGGTGTTGGCCCAGAAATCGGCGACCCTGGCCTCGTGCGCGGGCCAGTCGGTGACATGCACGGCAAAGATCGGGCCGAGCCCCGGGTGCTCGCGCACCGCGGCGTAGAATCGCGCGACGACCCGCTCGATATCGGGCCGGGAGACGTCGAAACGCGGGGGCAGGGCGGTGCTCATGCCCGTTATGTGGCCCGCGTACGCAGAGCGCGCAAGGGGCTCTGGACGCGGCAGGGGCGCCGTCCTATAACCGCCCGCGTGATGAAAGGTCTTTCCATCATCGTCCGAATTACATGCCCGGCGCTCTGATTGCCCAGAGCGGCCGGGAACCAAGGCGCGCCCGATGCCGCGCCGCCTGTTTCGACATCCGACAAGACAGCTGACGAGGGACGCATCAGATGTGCGCCGAAACGCCCGATTACAAAGACACCCTGAACCTGCCGCGCACCGATTTCCCGATGCGCGCCGGGCTGCCCGGGCGCGAACCCGGCTGGCTGGAGCGCTGGGAGCGGCTCGGCGTCTACGACCGCCTGCGCGAGCGGGCCGCCCTCGCCCGGACGGGCGAAACCGGAAAGGCCGCGTGCCCTTTACCCTCCATGACGGGCCTCCTTATGCCAACGGGCATCTGCATATCGGCCACGCGCTCAACAAGATCCTCAAGGACATGGTGGTGCGCAGCCAGCAGATGATGGGCCGCGACGCGCGCTACATCCCCGGCTGGGACTGCCACGGCCTGCCGATCGAATGGAAGATCGAGGAGCAGTATCGCGCCAAGGGCAAGAACAAGGACGAGGTCGACATCGTCGCCTTTCGCCAGGAATGCCGCAGGTTCGCCGAAGGGTGGATCGACATCCAGCGCGAGGAATTCAAGCGCCTCGGCGTCACCGGAAGCTGGGACCGGCCCTATCTGACGATGGATTTCCGCGCCGAGCGGATCATCGCGGAAGAGTTCCAGAAATTCCTGATGAACGGCACGCTCTATCAGGGCTCCAAGCCGGTGATGTGGTCGCCCATCGAGAAGACCGCGCTCGCGGAGGCCGAGGTCGAGTATCACGACAAGGAGAGCTTTACCGTCTGGGTGAAGTTCGGGGTGCTCGCATCGCGCCCCGGCCCCCGAGCCGGGGCCTCTGTGACTGGCGAGGCCCCGGATCAGGTCCGGGGCGCGACGGCTGCGGGGCTCGAGGGCGCCCATGTCGTGATCTGGACCACCACACCGTGGACGGTCCCGTCGAACAAGGCGGTCGTCTACGGCGCCGATATCGCCTACGGCCTTTACGAGGTGACGGGTACGCCTGAAGAGTGCTGGGCCAGAGTGGGCGAGAAAT
The DNA here is from genome assembly GCA_027493545.1 of Roseovarius sp. Lineage (GTDB taxonomy): Bacteria > Pseudomonadota > Alphaproteobacteria > Rhodobacterales > Rhodobacteraceae > Roseovarius. Next base: position 365,492 of record JAOSKR010000003.1, read on the forward strand.
ACCTCCTCGCCGACAAGCTGGCCGAAGACGTGATGGCGAAGGCGCGGCTTGAGCCGGGCATGTGGCGGCGCGTACGCGATGTGAGCGAGCACGAGTTGTCTGCGCTTTCGGTCAAGCACCCCCTCGCCCATGCCGAAGGCTCGAAAGGCGAATGGGACGACCCCCGAGATTTCCGCGCCGCCGATTTCGTCACCGACGACGAGGGCACCGGGTTCGTGCATTGCGCGCCCTCCCACGGGATGGAGGAATACGAGCTTTTCCGCGGCCTCGGAATGCTCGATAAGGTCATCACCTGGAACGTGCTGGATGACGGATCCTTCCGCCCCGACCTGCCGTTTTTCGGCGGCACCTATATCCTTGACCGAAAAGGAAAAGAGGGCAACGCCAACAAGGCGGTGATCGACAAGCTGGCGGAGGTCGGCGGCCTCCTGGCGCGCGGCAAGATCAAGCACTCATATCCGCATTCCTGGCGCTCCAAGGCGCCGGTCATCTACCGCAACACGCCGCAATGGTTCGCTGCGATCGACCGCGACGTGGGCGACGGGCAGGACCGCTATGGCAAGACCATCCGTCAGCGCGCGCTCCGATCCATCGACGAGCTCGTGACATGGACGCCGCAGACCGGGCGCAACCGGCTTTACTCGATGATAGAGGCGCGCCCCGACTGGGTGCTGTCGCGCCAGCGCGCCTGGGGCGTGCCGCTCACCTGTTTCGTGAAAAAGGGCGCGCTGCCCACCGATCCGGATTTCTTGCTGCGCGACACGGCCGTCAACGCCCGCATCCTCGACGCGTTCGAGGCCGAGGGCGCGGACGCCTGGTACAAGCCCGGCGCCAAGGAACGTTTTCTGGGCGAGGATCACGATCCCGACGAATGGGAGAAGGTCGACGACATTCTCGACGTGTGGTTCGACAGCGGCTCGACCCATGCCTTTGTCCTGCGCGACCGCGAGGACGGCAGCGAGGACGGGCTCGCGGACCTTTATCTCGAGGGCACCGACCAGCACCGAGGCTGGTTTCATTCCTCGATGCTGCAGGCCTGCGGCACCATCGGACGGGCCCCCTATCGCGGCGTGCTGACGCATGGCTTCACGCTCGACGCCAAGGGCAACAAGATGTCCAAGAGCCTCGGCAATACCGTGGTTCCCGACGAGGTGGTCAGGCAATACGGCGCCGATATCCTGCGGCTCTGGGTGGCGCAGTCGGACTATACCGCCGATCAGCGCATCGGGCCGGAAATCCTCAAAGGCGTGGCCGACAGCTATCGGCGGCTGCGCAACACCATGCGCTTTCTGCTGGGGGCGCTCAGCCATTTCCGCGAGGAGGATCGGGTCGAGCCCTCGGAGATGCCCGAGCTCGAAGCCTGGGTGCTGCATCGCCTCGCGGAACTCGACCACAAGGTGCGCACGGGCTATGCGGCCTATGATTTCCAGGGCGTGTTTCAGGCGCTCTTCAACTTCTGCACGGTCGAGCTCAGCGCGTTCTATTTCGACATCCGCAAGGACGTGCTCTATTGCGACGCCGACACGCCCCGCCGCCGAGCCGCGCGCACGGTGATGGACCTGCTCTTTCACCGGCTGACCACCGGCTCGCGCCGGTGCTGGTCTTCACCATGGAGGAGGTCTGGCTGGAACGCTTTCCCGGAGACGAGAGCAGCGTGCATCTGACGGACATGCCCGAGACCCCCGCCGACTGGCTCGACGAGCCGCTGGCGGCGAAATGGGCGCAGGTGCGCCGGGCCCGGCGGGTGGTGACGGCGGCGCTGGAGGTGCAGCGTGCCGAAAAGGCGATCGGCGCCAGCCTCGAGGCGGCGCCGGTGGTGCATGTGCGCGATCACGAGTTGCTGGCGATCCTCAAGTCGGTCGATTTCGCCGACATCTGCATCACCTCGGGCGTCCGGCTGACAGGTGATCCGAGCCCCGCCGAGGCATTTCGCCTGCCCGAGATCGACGGCATCACCGTGGTCTTCGAGCACGCCGAGGGCAAGAAATGCCAGCGCTGCTGGAAAATCCTGGCGGATGTGGGTACGCATGCACATCCCGGCACCTGTGCGCGCTGCAGCGCCGCGCTGGGCTGAGGGGGGGCGGACATGGTGTCTGTTTCCGATACGAAACTCAGGCGCTGCCTGCCGCCGCAAGTGGGGCGGGAAATGTCGGATTCGCGACCGGTATACCGTCGCGGACTTTGTATTGAGCGAGCCGGAGCCCCCCCTGTCACCGCCATCCTGAGGAGCGAGCATGAGCCACAAGACCGATATCGAGATCGCCCGTGAGGCCCACAAGAAGCCGATCCGAGGAGATCGGCGAAAAGCTCGGCATTCCCACGGATCATCTGCTGCCCTACGGCCACGACAAGGCCAAGGTAAGCCAGGATTTCATCAACTCCGTTCAGGGCAAGAAGAACGGCAAGCTGATCCTGGTGACGGCGATCAACCCCACGCCCGCGGGCGAGGGCAAGACCACCACCACGGTGGGGCTCGGCGACGGGCTCAACCGGATCGGCAAGAAGGCGACGATCTGCATCCGCGAGGCCTCGCTCGGCCCGAACTTCGGCATGAAGGGCGGCGCCGCGGGGGGCGGTTATGCGCAGGTCGTGCCGATGGAGGACATGAACCTCCACTTCACCGGCGACTTTCACGCCATCACCAGCGCGCATTCGCTGCTCTCGGCGATGATCGACAACCACATCTATTGGGGCAACGAGCTGGAGATCGACGTGCGCCGGGTGGTCTGGCGCCGGGTGGTCGACATGAACGACCGCGCACTGAGGCAGATCAACGTCTCGCTTGGCGGGGTCGCGAACGGGTTTCCGCGCGAAGCCGGGTATGACATCACGGTGGCCTCCGAGGTGATGGCGATCCTGTGCCTTGCCAGTGACCTCAAGGACCTCGAGCGGCGGCTCGGCGACATGATCGTGGCCTACCGGCGCGACCGCAGCCCGGTCCATTGCCGCGACATCAAGGCCGAGGGCGCGATGACCGTCCTGCTGAAGGACGCGATGCAGCCCAACCTGGTGCAGACGCTGGAAAACAACCCCGCCTTCGTGCATGGCGGCCCGTTCGCCAACATCGCCCATGGCTGCAACTCGGTGATCGCCACCACGACGGCGCTGAAGATTTCCGATTACGTGGTGACCGAGGCCGGCTTCGGCGCCGACCTGGGCGCCGAGAAGTTCATGAACATCAAGTGCCGCAAGGCGGGCTGGCGCCCGATTGCGTGGTGCTGGTCGCGACGGTGCGGGCGATGAAGATGAACGGCGGCGTCGCCAAGCAGGATCTGGGGCCGGAGAACGTGGACGCGGTCAGGGCCGGCTGCCCGAACCTTGGCCGCCACATCGAGAACCTCAAATCCTTCGGCGTGCCGGTCGTGGTGGCGATCAACCATTTCGTGACCGACACCGATGCCGAAGTGCAGGCGATCAAGGACTATGCCAAGGGGCTGGGTGCCGAGGCGGTTCTGTCGCGGCACTGGGAGCTGGGCGGCGAGGGGGCCGAGAATCTGGCCAGGAAGGTGGTCGAGGTCGCGGAGGCCGGGAACGCCAATTTCAGCCCGATCTACCCCGACGAGATGCCGCTCTTCGAGAAGATCAAGACCATCGCCAAGCGGATCTACTGGGCCGACGAGGTGCTGGCCGACAAGAAGGTGCGCGACCAGCTGCATCTCTGGGAAGAGCAGGGCTACGGCCACCTGCCGGTCTGCATGGCCAAGACGCAATACAGCTTTTCGACCGACCCCAACCTGCGCGGCGCGCCGACGGGCCATTCGGTGCCGGTGCGCGAGGTGCGGCTGAGCGCCGGCGCCGGCTTCGTGGTGGTGGTCTGCGGCGAGATCATGACCATGCCGGGCCTGCCAAGCCGGCCGGCGGCCGAAACGATCCGGCTCAACGATGCGGGCCAGATCGAAGGGCTGTTCTGAGCCTGAACGGGCCGGCCGGGGCGTCGGGCCCAGCCCGGCCCGGCCTCCGGCGGGAGTATTTCTGGGAAAGATGAAGGTGTGAATGGATGACGGCCAAGATCATTGACGGGAAAGCCTTTGCCGGGAAGGTGCGGGAAAAAGTGGCGGCGCATGTCGCAAGGCTGAAACAGGACCACGGCGTGACCCCGGTCTGGCGGTGGTGCTGGTGGGCGAGGATCCGGCCAGCCAGGTCTATGTGCGCTCAAAAGGCAGGCAGACCGTCGAGACCGGGATGAATTCCTACGAGCACAAGCTCGATGCCGACACGTCCGAGGCCGACCTGCTGGCACTGATCGAGAAACTCAACACCGATCCGGCCGTGCACGGCATCCTGGTGCAGTTGCCGCTGCCCGGCCATCTTGACGAAGACCTGGTCATAAACTCGATCAATCCCGAAAAGGATGTCGACGGCTTTCACATTTCCAACGTCGGCCTGCTGGCCACCGGGCAGAAAAGCATGGTGCCCTGCACGCCGCTCGGCTGCCTGATGATGCTGCGCGAGCATCATGGCAGCCTGTCGGGCCTGGATGCGGTGGTAATCGGGCGCTCGAACATCGTCGGCAAGCCGATGGCGCAGCTCTTGCTGCGCGACAGTTGCACGGTGACGATCGCCCACAGCCGCACGAAAGACCTGGCGGATGTGGTGCGCCGCGCCGATATCGTGGTCGCCGCCGTGGGCCGGCCGGAGATGGTTCCGGGCGACTGGATCGGCGAGGGCGCGACGGTGATCGACGTGGGCATCAACCGCATCGACGCGCCGGAAAAGGGCGAAGGCAAGACCCGCCTCGTGGGCGACGTGCATTTCGAGAGCGCCGCCGCGCGGGCGGGCGCGATCACGCCGGTGCCGGGCGGGGTCGGGCCGATGACCATCGCCTGCCTGCTGGCCAACACCGTGACCGCGTGCTGTCGCGCCAACGGGCTGGAGGAGCCGCGGGGGCTGACCGCCTGAGCGGGCGCCTCGGCTCGGCTACCGCCCGGATGCGACCGGAACCATCGTGCCGGTCAGGAGCGCGATATGGGTCTCGGCGCCGTCCCTGAGCGCAAAGACATCCGCCTGCACCACCACCAGCCGCCGCCCCGGCCGGATCACCCGACCGCGGGCAATGAGCCCGTCGCCGCCCCCCGGCGCAAGCAGGTTGATCTTCATCTCGGCGGTCAGCACCTCGCAGTCCTCGGGCATGGTGCTGAGCGCGGCGTAGCCGGCCGCGCTGTCTCCGATGGCGAAGGTCAGCCCGGCATGGGCGAAGCCGTGCTGCTGGCGGCTGCTTTCGAGGATCGGCGCGGCGATCTCGACCTCGCCCGGCGCCACGCTGACCAGGGTTGCCCCCAGCGTCGTCATCATCGCCTGGGCGGCAAAGCTCTTGCGGATATTCTCTTCGGTCCGGGGTGTCATCGCGGTGCGTCCTCTTGGTGGGGACGTTAAGCCACACACCGCCCCGTCCCGGCAAGCCGATAACGCGCGTCAGCGCCGCGTTCGATGCATCGAACGCGGCCGGCCAACCAGGCGCTGAAAGACGGGGCAGGGCAGTGACGCCGCCGGTTCAGACGGATTGCAGTTCGGGGAAAACAGGAAAGACACAGGCGCGCCCTTTTTCTGGTTGCAGGGTGTCAAGGACATGCGTCGGCCGGGCCGGTATGCTAAGGTTAACAAGACACGGTTGTGCCGCCGATCGGCCGCCTCCGGCCTCCGGCACCACTCAGAAAGAGGGGATGACACCATGACAATCACCAGAACGCTCCGCAATCTGGCCGCAACGGCCGCGATTGCGGCCTTGCCGGCCGTGGCCGCCGCCCAGGACTGGGACGGGTTTTACGGCGGGCTGACGCTGGGCTACACCACCCATGACGCCACCCACAGCTTTTCCAACGGCGTCTTGGGCGGCGGCTCGGATCCCGATGGCGTGCTCTATGGCGGCTTCGCGGGCTATGCCTTTCAGTCCGGCAGCACCGTCTACGGTGCCGAGATCGGACTTGAAGGTTCCAACGCCTCGGGCACCTATGCCAGTATTGGCTCAAGCGGAAAGTCCGAGTTGAACTGGCAGGGCACCGTGCGCGGCGTTCTGGGCTATGCCACCGCGCTTGGCACGCGTCCGGCACTCTTTTACGGCGCGCTCGGCTACAGCTATGGCGATTTCGACTTTCGCGGCGGCCCGCCCCCGGCCGGCTTTGTCGGTAACGGCTATAGCGATGAACTGGATGGCTGGACGGTGGCGGTTGGTCTCGACACGCGCGTGAGCGCAATGACCTCGCTGCGCGTCGAATACGCCTATACCGATTACGGCACGGCGCGCAGCAACCTCGTTCCCGGCTTTCCCGGGGTGATCATGCCGGTGTCGGTCGAACAGCACGCGCTGCGCGTCGGCCTGCGAATGGATCTCGGTCCCAAGTGAGCTTTGCCGAAGGCTGAAAGTAGAGACCCCGGGGCGAGCCCCGGGGTCTTTTTTTCGCCAACGGCCGCGTCCGCCGTCAGTGCACGATCGCTTCGTCGCGCACGAACATGTTGGCCCAGGCCCGGTCGATGAGGTCGGGCGTCATCTGGTAGGGGATGCCCTCGAAATCGCAGATCGCCATCATCTGGTCGATCAGGAAGATCGGCTGGTAGTTGGCGTAGACGTTTTGGATGGTGGGGTACTTCTTCTTGAGCAGATGCAGGAGCGCCGCCTCGCTGAGCGGCATGCCGCGCTTTTTCGCTACCATCGCGAAGATCTTGAGGTAGTCGGCCTGGCTCGGCCCGTCGATCTTGATCTTGAAGAAGATCCGTCTCAGCGCCGCCTGATCGAAAATCTCGTTGGGGTGAAAGTTGGTGGAGAAGATCACCAGCGTATCGAAGGGCACCTCGAACTTTTCGCCCGATTGCAGGGCGAGGATGTCCTTTGATTCCTCCAGCGGCACGATCCAGCGGTTGACCAGCGCCTGCGGCGGCTCCTGCTGGCGGCCCAGATCGTCGACGATGAAGATGCCGCCCGAGGATTTGAGCTGCAACGGCGCCTGATAGGTGCGCGCGGTGGGGTTGTAGACCAGATCGAGCATCGAAAGCGACAGCTCGCCGCCGGTGATCACGGTCGGCCGCTCGCAGCGCACGTAGCGGGTGTCGAAGCTGCGCCGGCGGCGCAGGCTGTTCGGGTCGTCGCGCTCGACCTCGGCCTTGGAATGCACGATCGGGTCGTAGACGGTGATGACCTGGCCGGAATACTCGATTGCGCGCGGGACGTAGATGCGGTCGCCCATCGCGTCGCGGATGCCGTTGGAGATCGAGGACTTGCCGTTGCCGGGGGGCCGTACATCAGAATCGACCGGCCCGCCGACACCGCCGGCCCGAGATGGTCGAGCAGGCTCTCGGGCAGCACCAGTTGGCCCATCGCCTGCACCAGTTCGTTGCGGGTGATCTGGATGTCGCGGATCGACTGGCGCTTGACCTGCTCGCCATAGGCGTCGAGCGGCACCGGCATTGCGCCGAAATATTCCGACTGGCTGAGCGCGTCGAGCGCGCGTGCCTTGCCGCTGTCGGTCAGCTGATAGCCCATTTCGTTGCCGGCCGTGGCGCTGAGCGTGCCGGTGGCCTGCAACAGCGCCTGGGCGCGCGCCATGTCGACCAGTTCCTGCGTCACCGCGCGCGGCAGGCAGACCGCCTCGGCCAGTTCGCTGACCATGTCGATGTTCTTGCGGAATATCGTCTTGATGAGGATGTCGCGCATCATCACGATCGGCAGCCGCATCTCTTCCATCCGGTTGGGTGGCGGCGGCGGCTGTACGCCCTGGCTGACCTGCATGTTCATCGGTGCTTGCCCCTGTCCTTGCATCGACACCGGCGCGCAGGCCGGGCCGGGCCCAGTATTGCGGGAAAACGTGCCGAAATTATGGTCTGCGACGGGCGCGGGCGGGGCGGTCCGGTTCAGCCGGCGGCGCCGAGCGCGAGATAGATCACCAGCGCGCCGCCAAGCGCAAAGCCCATCGGAAACTTGCGGCCGCGGTCCCAGCTGGTCCAGCCCGGCGCCAGACGTCTGAGCGGCGAATGCTTGGCGATGCGGTGGCTCAGATAGGCCGCCAGCAGGCAGGCGGCGAAGATGAGAGCGAGCGGCGCGACATCGCCGGGGTCGACGAACGGCGCGGCGGCGGCGATGAACTTGGAATCTCCGGCTCCCATCAGCCCGGCCATGTTGGCGAGAAACATCGCCACCAGCACCACCGCCATGGTCAACAGCCGCCAGGGATAGTCCGTGAGCGGAAGCGCGAGCAGCCCGACCACGACAAAGACCGCCACCAGGGCCAGGACCGCGGGATTGGGAATGCGCATTGCGCTCAGATCGCTCCACATCACCCAGAGGCAGAGCGGCGCCACGAAGGGAAGGAACCAGAGCGCCTCGGCCGGGGTGATCTGCAGACCCATGCGCGCTAGTTGCTCACATTGTCTTCAAGCGCGCGGAGCGAGCGCACCGCGGCCTCGAAATGCTGCGGGTGGGTTTCGATGGCGTCACGCAACAGCCCCTTGCCTATTGCAATGTCGCCCTGCTTGATCGCCGAGAGCGCCAGCGTGTAGAGCAGCTGCGCGCGCTCGGTCTGCGACACCGGGATGACCGGCATGGCATAGTTCTGCTGCGCCCCGCGCGCCATCATCAGGTTGTTCTTGGCGGTGAACAGCGAATTGTCCTGCCGGATCGCGTCGGAGAAGAGGCGCTCGGCCCCGGAGAAATCGCCGCGCGAGAGCTTGGAATAACCCCAGTTGTTCATCACCCCCGCCGGCCGGGTGGTCAGGCCGATGGCGATTTCATAGAAACTGTCGGCCTTTTTCCATTCCCGGTTGCTGTCGGCGACCATCGCCTCGAGCCGGTAGCGCTTGAAGCTCTCGAAGGTGGGCGGGATGGTGTCGAGCATCTTGTCGGCGCGATCCCATTCGTTGTTGCGAATCAGTGCGTCGGCGAAATCGACGCGGTCGTCGTCGGTCGCCTCTGCGTGGTCGACCACTGCCTTCCAGGCCGAAACCGCCTCGGTCTGGCGCTTGGCGCGCACCAGCGATTTCGCCAGCCCGCGCTGCAGGTCGATCCGGTCGGGCTGCTGGCCGAGGCTGCGCTGAAAATACGAGACCGCCTCTTCGGGGTCGGCCACGGTCAGCATGACATCGTTGAGATTGTTGCCGTCGACGGCGTTGACCCCCTGAAAGGCGCGGTCGACATCGGCGGTTGACGTGGTGTCGCACGCCGCAAGCGCGATCGCGCCCGCGGCACACAGGCCAAAAAGGATGGGGTGGCGCATCTTTGCGTCCTTTTACTGCTCTCGCCCGGTCATGGTATCTTGCGGATCAGATAGTCGCTGCTGCCCCGCCGCACCAATTTGTAAGGCTGGTCCTCCGGGGCATCATAATCCGGTTTTTCGGTTTTTTCGAGAGCTAACCGCAGATTGTCCCGGATTGAGTCACTTTCGCCATTGTCGAGCGCGTAGGCGCGGCGAAAGACCAGCGCGGCTTCGGCGGTCTCGCCCTGCTCCATCAGGGCGACGCCGAGATTGTTCCAGATTTCCGGCGCCTTTTCGTCCTTGTCGAGGGCCTGGCGCAGCAGCCGTTCGGCGGTCACCACGCGCCCGAGTCCGAGATTGGCGGATCCGATGCCGGCCAGGATTTCCGGGGTCATGCCGTGTTCGAGCGCGGCGCGCGAATAGGCGTCGATCGCCAGATCGTATTCGCCCGCATCCATCAGTCGATGCCCGACAAGCAGGCCATCCACCGCCGCACCGCCCCGGTCGGGCCCGGGCGCATAGGGAGTGTCGTGCGCGGTGCCCTCGTCGCAGGCGACGAGAGCGAGACCTGCCAGCAAAATCGCCCCTGCCCGTATCATTTCCGCCCCACCCCGACGGTGTCCTGCCTGTTATTGCGAGCCCATCGAGACCAGTTCCATGATGCCCAGAACAGACGGCCCCACCAGGATGATCAGTAGTGGCGGCACTGTAAGCATCATCGTCGCCAATGTCATCTTCGTCGGCAGCTTGTTGGCCTTTTCCTCGGCCCGCATGACCCGTTTGTCACGCATCTCGCCGGCGTAGATGCGCAGCGCGTCGGCGATCGAGGTGCCGAAGGTCTGCGACTGGATCAGCACGGTGACGAAGCTCGAGATATCCTGCACACCGCAGCGTTCGGCCATGTCCGAGAGGACCGAGGGCTTGTCGCGGCCGGCCTTCATCTGCTGCGAGACGATCTCGTATTCGTCGGCGAGTGCCGGAAACGAGGCGCGGATTTCATGCGAGACCCGGATGATGGACTGATCCATCGACTGGCCGGCCTCGACGCAGGTCAGCATCATGTCGAGACTGTCGGGAAAGCCCTCCTCGATTTCCTGCTGGCGCTGCTGCTGGCGCTTGGTGACCCAGTATTTCGGGATCATGTAGCCGACGCCGCCGGGCCCGAGGATGTAGAGCAGCATCTGCGGGTGCTGGTTTCCCCGCCCGACTTGAAGACCAGGAAATAGACCACGCCCAGGACCAGGCCGAGAATTCCCAGCGCGAATTGCGCGAAGTGGAAATATCGCACCGCGTCGCGATCGCGATAGCCTGCCTGCATCAGCGTCAGCCGGATCTGGCTGAGCTGCTTTTCGTCCTGGGGCTCGAGGAAGTTGGCGTACTTGTCGAGCTTGTCGTTGTGCCCCTTGGTGCGCAGGTTCTGCTTGTTGCGCCCCTCCGGCCGCCCGCTGACGGTGGCTTTCCTGAGTTTGTCGAGGGGGTCGCGTGACTGCCTGATCAGGATCGGGATGGTGACCAGGACCAGGACCACCCCGAGCGTACCCACCAGGATGAGCGGGCCGAACGGACCGAGCGTGTCGGTCAGAGTGTCGGAAATGTCCGTGAAAATGCTCATGCTGCGCGCCTCAGACCCTGATGTTCACGAGTGCGCGCATGACGAAAATGTTCGCCACGAGGAACCCGCCCACGGCCAGGCAGGCCGGAATGAACAGCGGATGGTTCATCGCCTCGTCGTAATAGTCGGGCTTGATCAGCTGGATGCCGACCAGCGCCAGAACCGGGAAGGCCGACAGGAAGTTGCCCGACCATTTCGCCTCGGCGGTGATCGCCTTCACGCGGCGGAAGAGGCGGAACCGCGCGCGGATCACCTTGGCCAGCCCTTCGAGGATTTCGGCCAGGTTGCCGCCCGATTGCTGCTGGATGGTGACCGCCACGGCGAGAAAGCGCAGATCCTGCATGTCGAGCCGCTCGGCCATGTCCTTCAACGCCTCGCCCACGTCGCGGCCATAGGCGCTCTCGTCGGCGATGATGCCGAATTCGGTCGCCAGCGGGTCGGAGACCTCTTCTGCGACGACCGAGATGGCCGCCGAGAACGGATGCCCCACCCGCAGGCTGCGCACCATCAGCTCGATCGCGTCGGGAAGTTGCTCTTCCATCAGCTTCATGCGCTTGGACGCCTTGGCGTTGATCCAGACGAACACCCCGCCGATACCAATTCCGACCGAAACCGCGGCGCGCACCGGCAATTCGGTTCCCGTACCCAGCGTCAATCCGACGAAGGCCAGTACCGACAGCCCGGCCATCAGCATGATCAGCTGCCTGGGGGTAAACGCGATCGCGGCCTTTTGCGCCTTTGACGACAGGATCGAGTAGATCGGGATGTTGCGCGCCTTGAGGTGCTGCGTCATCTCCTTGCGCAGCTTTTCCATCACCTCCTGCCGGTTGCCCGTCTTGTCGAGCATGTCGAGGCGGCGGTTGACGCGGCTGTTGAGGCTGATCGACTTGCCGAAGACGGTCAGGTAGATGCCTTCGACCAGCGCCAGCACGGCGACGAAGATCAGCCCGTAGATGATCGGCTCGATCGAGATGCTCATGGTCGTCTACCTCGTGACCGGTTCATAGATGTCAGGCGGCAGGTCGTAGCCCCAGAGGCGGAAACGCTCGGTGAAGTTCGAGCGCACGCCAGTGCCGGTGTAATGCCCGATGATCTTGTTGTCCGGCGTCAGCCCGGTGCGCTGGAAGCGAAAGATTTCCTGCATCGAGATGACGTCGCCCTCCATGCCCGTGATCTCGGTGATCGAGATCATCCGGCGCGAGCCGTCCTGCAGGCGCGACGCCTGCACGATCAGGTTCACCGCGCTGGCAATCTGGCTGCGCATGGCCTTGAGCGGCATCTCGATACCGGCCATGGCGATCATGTTTTCCAGCCGGCTGATGGCGTCGCGGGCGTTGTTGGCGTGGATCGTGGTCATCGAGCCGTCATGGCCGGTGTTCATGGCCTGCAGCATGTCGATCACCTCTTCGCCGCGGGTCTCGCCGACGATGATCCGGTCGGGGCGCATCCTGAGCGCGTTCTTGAGGCAGTCGCGCGGGCTTACCTCGCCCTTGCCCTCGACGTTGGGCGGGCGGCTTTCCATCCGGCCGACATGGGACTGCTGCAGTTGCAGTTCGGCTGTGTCCTCGATGGTCAGGATGCGCTCGGCGTTGTCGATGAAGCTCGACAGCGCGTTGAGCGTGGTGGTCTTGCCCGAGCCGGTACCGCCCGAGACGATGATGTTGAGCCGGGTCGCGACAGCGGCCTCCAGATAGGCCGCCATCTCCTCGGAGAAGGCGCCGAATCTCACCAGGTCGTCGATGCCGAGCTTGTCCTTCTTGAACTTGCGGATCGACACCAGGCTGCCATCGACCGCGATCGGCGGCACCATCGCGTTGAAGCGCGAACCGTCGGCAAGGCGCGCGTCGACGTACGGGTTCGATTCGTCCACGCGCCGGCCCACCGCCGACACGATCTTGTCGATGATCCTGAGCAGGTGCTTTTCGTCCTTGAACGTGACGTCGCTGATTTCCAGCTTGCCGTCGCGCTCGACGAATATCTGGTGCGGGCCGTTCACGAGGATGTCGTTGACGGTATCGTCCTTGAGCAGGGTCTCGAGCGGGCCCAGCCCCTTGACCTCGTCGTAAAGCTCCTGGGTCAGGGTGGCGCGGTCCTCGCGGTTGAGGACGATGCCCTTTTCCTCCAGCACCTCCGCGGCGATCGAACTGATCTCGGCGCGCAGATCGGCCTCGGTGGCGGTGTCGAGCGCGGCGAGGTTGAGGTTGTCGAGCAGCGAACGGTGCAGGTCGAGCTTGATGTCGGCCATCCGCTCCTTGCGCTTGCGTTCCTTTTCGATGGGTCGCGGCGCGACCGCCGGCTTGGCCGCCTGGCGCCGCAGCGAGGGCTTCGGCGCCGTCTCGGCGCGCGACACGGCGTGCGGCTCGGGGGTTTCCCTTGCCTTGACCGGCTTGGCCGTGGCCGTGGCGGATTTCTTGTAGCGGGAAAACATGGCTCGAGTCCTCGTTACGCGGCTTCGTCGGTGTCCGCCTTGCCGACCTCGTACAGCGAGAGGGCAAGTTTGGCGATTTCCTTGCGCAGCGGATTCTTGGCGGCCGCGCTGGCCAGCGGCGCGCCGTGGTCCCCGGCCTGTGTGATCACGCGGCCGCCATCGGGCAGCTGCACCTCGATGCTGATCTCCGGACTCTCGGCCAGCCGCTTGATCCGGCCCTTGCCGTTGAGGTCGGTGAACTTGGGCGCCCGGTTGAGGCAGTAGCGCAGCTTTTCGAGCGGCAGGTCCTCGGCCCTCAGTGCGCGCTTGAGTCTCAGGGCGTTCTGGGCCGAGCGCATGTCGAGCTCGAGCGTGGCGAAATAGATCTGCGAGGCGCAAAGGACGGTCTCGGTCCATTGCACCAGCGTGCCGGGCATGTCGACGATCACGTAATCGAACTTGCGGCGCGCCATCTCGAGCACGCGGCCGACGTCCTCGGGGGTGATCATGTCGAGCGGCAGCATCTCCGACGGTGCGGTCAGCACCCAGAGCTTGTCCTCGAAGGGCGTCAGCGACTGCTTGAAGATGTCCTCGTCCATTGAATCGGTGTCCGACCACATCTCGAACACCGCCTCGCGGCGGGGCAGATCGAGGTAGGTGGCGGTGGTGCCGGTCTGCAGGCTGAAATCCAGCAGGCAGACGCGCGGGGGGTTGGCCTTGTCGACCAGGGCCAGCTCCCAGGCCAGATTGACGGCGAGCGTGGTGGCGCCTGTGCCCCCGGCCAGGCCCTGCACCGCCAGCAGGACGCCGTCGCCGGGTGCGGTGCCCGCGGCGAACGGGGTACCCTCGACCGACGCCAGTTCCTCGCGCTTGCGGATGCGCCCGATGGCGGCCTCCAGCTCGCCCTCGGGCAGGGGATAGGGGACGAATTCGTCCGCGCCCTGACGCAGGAGCTGGTGCAGGACGACGGGACTGACATCCTCGGCGATGAGGATCACGCGGATGTTGCGTGACGCCGCCAGGGTGATGATCTCACGCAGGAGTGGCAGGTCGTCCTCGTCCGAATCGTCGATCGCCAGGGCCGCGAATTCGATCTCTCCGGCCTCGGGCTGGCCGAAGAACGCCATCGCCTCGTTGATGTTGAGATCGCCCTGAGGCTTCGCCCAGCGCGGCCTCCATATCCTCGATCAGAAGGTCAAAATTCTGCACGTCGCGGCTGACCGTACAGGCGATCAGCCGGTCTTGTCCGTCCGATGTGCTGTCACGACTCGTCATTACGGTATCCATTCGTCGATGTGCTGTGGCGTCGGAGGGCGGAACAGCCCTCGCGCTGCCGCCTGTCCCGCAACCTCAACACGGGGGAACGCTTTATTACCTGACCGAACCTCTCCTAGAAACAGGGCGACATTTGGGCCAAAAAACCGTAATTGTGCGAAACCTTGAGACAAAAAAACCCGCCCTTTCGGGGCGGGTTTGTTCAGTTGGTCCGGCACTTGCCGGACAGGGAGAATTGCCGTGTCGCGCCGCGTGGCGGCCTATTCCTCGCCGCCGCCGCCGCCGCCTTGCTGCACAAGGCGCAGCGTGCTGGCGGGCTCGGCGCTCTTGATGTATTCGCGATAGATGACTTCGGCATATTTGCCGTCCATGATCAGCGGGTGCGACTGCACGAAGCCCGAGACCTCGGTCACGGTGCGGCGGTTGCGGCGCTCGCGCCCCTCGGTCACCACCAGCGGTTGGGTTTCGCCGAACGAGGCCACGGCTTCGAGCCGCGACCGGCTGATTCCCTGCGCCACCAGATAGTTGACCACCGTTTGCGCGCGCCTCAGGCCGAGCCCCTTGTTGTAGGCGGCCGTGCCCACCGCGTCGGTGTGCCCGTAGACCCGGAACCGGACCTCGGGGTAGTGGCGGATGAAATGCGCCTGCTGCAGGAGCGCCGCCTGTGCCTGGGCGTCGAGCCGGGTCGAATCGAAGGCGAAGTTGACCATGCTGGGCACCTTGTTGGCGAACTTGTGCGCCAGATCGACGACAAAGACCTTCTCGCCGGTCATGATCTGGGTGTTGTTCATCGTCGCCTCGCCAAAGGCCGGGCCGTCGATGAGGACACCCGGCTTGCCGTTATAGACGCCGACGCTCTCTCCGGGCTGGGTGGTGCAGGCGCCGAGCGCGACGAGGCCAAGGGCGGCGACGAGATGTTTCATGGCGATCCCCGTTCCTTCATTCCATGACATAGCCGTAGGAGCCTTCGAAATCCTGCCGCGCGACCTCGCCGGCGGGGCTCTGGCCCTCCTGCACGCCGACCGCGGTCCGCCCGTGCAGGAACAGCTGTGCCTCCGAGGGCGGGCGGATCCGGTCGGTCGGCAGCATCAGCGCCTCGCCGGTGGTCGGCATCACCAGATGTGCCGAGATGATGATCACCAGTTCGGTCTGCGAACGCTGATAGTCGGCGCTGCGGAAGAGCGCGCCCAGAACCGGCACATCGCCCAGCCACGGCACCTGGCCGCTGTTGTCGCGGAAATCGTCCTGCAACAGCCCGGCGATGGCAAAGCTCTGCCCGTCGCGCATCGCTACCGTGGTCGAGGTGTCGCGGCGGCGAAAGGCGTTCACCGTCAGCCCGTTCGCGGTGAGCGCGTTGGCCGAGTCGATCGACGAGACCGCCGCCGCCATCTCGAGGTTGATCACCCCGTCATCCACCACCCGGGGGTAAAGTTCAGCTCGACCCCGAAGCGCTTGAACTCGATGGTGGTGGTGCCGTTGTCCTGTGCCACCGGGATCGGGAATTCGCCACCGGCGAGGAACGTCGCCTCCTGCCCCGACAGCGCGGTCAGGTTGGGTTCCGCAAGCGTGCGCACGACGCCCTTTTCCTCGAGCGCCTCCAGCAGGATGCCGACCTCGACCGAGCCGACGTCGAAGCCGAACGCGATGGCGCCGGTGTTGGACTGGACGCTGGGGATGGCGCCGCTCAGGGTGTTGAGCACCGCGCCTTGCGTGTTGGTGGTGTTGGTGCCGCCGATCATGCCGAGACCCGAGCTGTTGCGCCCGTCGATCGACAGCGACGTACCCAGCGCCTTGGAAACGCTGCGTTGCATCTCGGCAAAACGCACCTTGAGCATCACCTGCTGCCGGCCCGAAACCGACATCAGGTTCGATACTCGTTCGGGCGCGTAGCGCTCGGCCAGTTCCAGCGCCCGGTCCATGCGGGTGGTGCTGCTGACGGTGCCCGACAGAACGATGCCGTCATTGGCGGTGCGCACGTCGATACGCTCATTGGGCAGGATCTGGCGCAACCTCTCCTTGAACTCGGTGACGTCGGCGCTGACACGAACATCGACATTGGTGATCAGCCGGCCGGCGGCGTCCAGCAGCGTCAGTGTGGTGCGCCCCGGGGCCTTGCCGAGCACATAGATGGTGCGATCCGACAGGGTCGAGAAGTCGGCGATGGCCGGGTTGGCGATACTGAGTTCGGCAAAGGGCACGTCGCTTTCGACGACCACCGCCCGGTTCATGGTGATGCTCAGATCCTGCGCGGTGCCCTGGCGCAGGACGCGTAACGTCTCGGCGTTCGCGGACAACGCCACCGGCGTCAACGCGAGCACCAGCCCCGCAAGGGCGGCTTTCCACAAGCCCCGGATTTTCATGTGACCTGCCTTTCCGATCACGCCTCTTCAGTCAGGGCTTGACGCCCGCCTTTGGCCCGAGAATGGGGCAGTTCGGGGAATTTTGCAAGAATCAATGGGTTTGTGGGCGGTTTGAGCCGGGTTTTTATGCCAGCGTTGCATGAATGAAACCGTTTGTCCCGCGTGGGTCGGCACCATTCAGGTCGCGAGCGGCGCCGCTGAGGGCGCCGCCGGGTGTCCGGGCTCAGTTGGTGCAGGGGATCGGGGTTTCGATCACTTCGGCGCCGCGGCGGGTGCGGATGGTGCACACCTCCTTTTGCGGCGGCGCGCGCTCGACCACCTGTTCCTCGATGCCCAGAAGGCTGCGCTGGTCGACCTCGATCGCCTGGGCGACGGTTTCGTCCTCGGCGCCCACCAGCGACAGCGACAGCCGGCCGGTGGATTGCGCCTGCGCCAGCGCGGCAACCTGCTGCGGGGTGGCCGAAACCGTCACCGTGCGGGCGATCACCGCCTCGGTCATGTCGGTGTTGGCGACCTGGTCGACCGCGATCAGCCGCACATTGGTTTCGATCAGCTTGGTGACGCCGCCGGTACTGCGCCCCTCCAGTTCGGGACCGCCCGAACTGCCGGTCTGGCCGGTCCAGTAGACATCGACCCGGTCGCCCGGACGCAGAAAGCCGGAAACCCCGCTGGAGACATCGACCTTGATGGCAAAGGCGCGCATGCCCTGCCCGAGCTGCGAGGTGATCCCCGCCTCCTCTCCCGGCTCGGTGACCTTGACGGCGAGGATGGCCTCGCCCCGCTCGATCGCGCGCAGTACCCGTCTGGGCTTTTCCGTGCCTTGCGGAAAGAGCGCCGTCTCGGCCGCGAACACGCCGTCGGGCAGCGAAATGCGCGGAAACGGGGTCAGGCGCACATCGTCCAGGTTGAGGCGCTGACCATATTTCAGGGGCTTGGCGGCGACATAGATATCGACGGTGTCGATCCCCGGATCACGGTTGGCGCGTTCATGGGCCAATGCGCTCTGATACTGCTGTATATAGCTCTTTGCCATGTAGACTGCAGATCCCGCGAGGCCGACCCCCAGCAAAAGCACGAGCCCGAAAACCAAACGCATGGCCTATCCTTTCCGATCGACTGCTCTTTTTTTTCCCGGCACCGAGTAGGCCGGTTTCGCATCGGGCATTGTGCCTCGTCTTTGTGGCGAAATTACGGAACCCGGATGGAGCTTTGCGGGACCTCTCGCTGGTCTCGCTGTCAATTCCGTCGCGGACCTGCGCGGCCGGTCTCTCAGTTCCCGTCACCAATCGGTTCGCTCGCGACGCCGGTGCTAACCTTGGACGACAACGCCGAGGTCGCGCCGGAGATGTGGTTGACGGTCCCGAGCGCCGTGCCGATGATCGCGGCGCTCAGCACCACCCAGTCGACAGTGACGGTGCCGCTGTCGTCCCGCCAGCGGGCGCGAAACGGGCTGTCATGCCAGCGGGTGCGGAACCGTGCCGCGACCCCTTCGATGGTATCTGCCATGGCGCCCCTGCCTTTCGATGCGTCAAGATCCGCTGACCTCGCGTCATCCTGAGGGAGTTGTTTCTCAAACCGTCAATATCTGGCGTCCGCAGACAGGAAACCGGCCGCAAGACAGATGTCTTGCGGCCAGTTTGATCGTTCAGACGACGGCTCAGTTCGATGGGAGGCCAACGCCACCAGTCCCGCCGGTACCGGCAGACACGCCGGTCTCGATCTTGCTGGCCAGGCTGTTGACACCACCCGACACGGTGGCCACGCCGGCGACGCCCGGGCCCACGACGGCTGCGGTCAGCACGACCCAGTCAACGGTCACGGCGCCTTCTTCTTCCTGGCGGAATTTCTTGATGAACTTGATCATGGTCGGTCCCTCCAAAGGATCGTTAGAACTGCGGTTTCCAACCGCGCCGGGGTGTTCGGGGCCGCCTCTCTCTCAAGGCCCGTCGCCGTTGCGGTATGGACAGATATAGCCAGTGGATTCGGGCAGGAATTTGGCAGCATTAGAGGCATTTTGTGAATCTTGATTCGCCTGCCGCTGATTCTTGCAAGATGCTGAATACAAAGAATTAAAAATCCATTAATTGCGAAATTCTGCCCGTCCGGGGCGGCTTTGGGGGCCCGATTGCCCGGGTGATCGTTTCCGGGTGGCGGACAATTCCCGTGAATCGGCGGGCTGTTTCGGTTATGGTGTGAGGAAAATATCGGGGCAGAGCAGTGAACCGCTTTTTGATGCACCTGGCGATCGCGGCCGCCATTGCCGTTGCGGGGCCGGCCATGGCCGACGGCCCGCCGCCCTTTCCCGAGTTCACCTTCAAGATGGGCAAGCCGCCCGAACCCGGCGCCGGCAAGCGCATCACCGTGCAGATCAAGCCCGGCGACCAGCCGCTGCCCAGGTTGCGCGATACCGAAGAGGCGGCCGAAGAGGACGAAAGCCCGGGCGCCGCATCCCCGGCATCACGTTATGGCTGGTTCTGGTCCGGGGTTTCGGCCGGCGCCGATACCGACCCCGCCGCGCGGCTTGCGCGCGCCTTCGATCGCCTCGGCAAGGGCCCCGAGGGCGCGCGTGTCGCCGCCCCCCGGCTGCAGCTGCTGCAGTCCATCGCGGCGCGCGACGGCCCCGACATCCTGCGCGCCACCATCGGCACACGGGTGTCGCCGGCGCTGGCGCTGGCGGTGATCGCGGTCGAATCAGCCGGTCGGAGCGGGGCCACCAGCGACAAGGGCGCGCAAGGCCTGATGCAGCTGATGCCCGACACCGCCGCGCGGTTCGGCGTGGCCGACCCGCTGTCGGGGGCCGAGAACATCCGTGGCGGCGTGGCCTATCTCGACTGGCTTCTGGGCGAGTTCGGCGGCGACGCGGTGCTGGCGCTGGCCGGCTACAACGCCGGCGAGGGCGCGGTCCGGGCGCATGGCGGCGTGCCGCCCTTCGCCGAGACCCGCGACTACATCCCCAAGGTGCTGGCCGCCTTCCGCGTGGCCAGCGGCCTTTGCAGGACGCCGCCCGAACTCGTCACCGACGCCTGCGCGCTGCGGCTGGCGGCGAACTGACGGGCGCCGGCGGCGCCCGCCGGGCGCCTATACGACCGTGGCCTCGGTCTTTGCGATGATCTCTTCGCGGGTCACGCCCGGGGCGCATTCCTGGATGTGCAGGCCCTTGCGGGTGACGTCGAGCACGCCGAGATTGGTGATGACGCGGTCGACCACGCCCTTTCCGGTCAGTGGCAGGGTGCATTCCTTCAGGAGTTTCGGCTCGCCGGCCTTGTTGGTGTGGTCCATCACCACCACCACGCGGCCGACGCCGGCGACGAGGTCCATCGCGCCGCCCATGCCCTTGACCAGCTTTCCGGGGATCATCCAGTTGGCCAGGTCCCCGTTCTCGGCCACCTCCATCGCGCCCAGGATCGCCATCGCGATCTTGCCGCCGCGGATCATGCCGAAGCTGGTGGCGCTGTCGAAATAGGCGGTGTGGGGCAGTTCCGTCACCGTCTGCTTGCCGGCGTTGATGAGGTCGGCGTCGATCTCTTCCTCGGTCGGGAAGGGGCCGATGCCGAGCATCCCGTTTTCCGATTGCAGCGTGACATGCACGCCCTCGGGGATGTAGTTGGCCACCAGCGTCGGAATGCCGATGCCGAGGTTGACGTACATCCCGTCCTCGAGTTCCTGCGCCGCGCGGGCGGCCATCTGATTGCGGTCCCAGGGCATGTTTCAGGCCTCCCTCACGGTACGTTGTTCGATGCGCTTCTCGTGTTCGCCCTGAATCAGGCGGTGCACGTAGATGCCGGGCAGGTGGATGTTGTCGGGATCGAGGCTGCCGGCCGGCACGATCTCCTCGACCTCCATCACGCAGACGCGGCCGCACATCGCCGCCGGCGGGTTGAAATTGCGCGCGGTCTTGCGAAAGACGGCATTGCCGGTCTCGTCGGCCTTCCACGCCTTGACGATCGCGAGATCGGCGACGATGCCGCGCTCGAGGATGTAGGTCTGACCGTCGAACTCCTTGTGCTCCTTGCCCTCGGCCACCTGGGTGCCGACGCCGGTCTTTGTGTAGAAGCCGGGAATGCCGGCGCCGCCCGCGCGCATCCGCTCGGCCAGCGTCCCTTGCGGATTGAACTCGATTTCCAGTTCGCCCGCCGGTACTGGCGCATGAATTCCGCGTTCTCGCCGACATAGGACGAGATCATCTTCCTGACCTGGCGCGTCTGCAGCAGGATGCCGATACCGAAATCGTCGACGCCGGCGTTGTTGGAGGCGAACGTCAGGTCCTTGACACCCGCCTCGCGGATTTGCTGCAGCAGCAGTTCGGGAATGCCGCAGAGGCCGAAGCCTCCGGCCGCGATCAGCATGCCGTCGTGCAGCAGCCCGTCGAGCGCCTCGGCCGCGGACCCGTAGATCTTGCTCATGAATTACCCTCCTGAGTTTCGCCCCGATATGATGCGGGCGGGGCGGGAGTGTCAACGCCTGCGCCCTCCCGACCGGGCGCCTCGCCTTCATCTTGCCCGAAATACTCCCGCCGGAGGCATTCGTCTGTGGATCGGCGGGGTCTCTATTTCCCGGCGGCGGATTTGCGCCGCGGGGCCGCCTTGTTGCCCCCCTTGCCCTTCTTGGCGGCCTTTTCGTCGATCAGCGCCACCGCCATCTCGATCGTCACGTCGGCGGGCGCGACGTCCTTGGGCAGGGTCGCGTTGATCTTGTCCCATTTCACATAGGGGCCGTAGCGGCCGTCCATGACGCTGACCGCGCCGCCCTTTTCCGGGTACTCGCCCAGCTCCCTGAGCGGCTTGACCCCGGCGCGCCCCTTGCCGCGGCTGGCCGCCTTCTGCGCCAGCACCTCGACCGCGCGGTTCATGCCGATGGTAAAGACCTCGTCGGCGTCCTTGAGATTGGCATAGAGCCGGCCGTGGCGCACAAACGGCCCGTAGCGGCCGATGCCGGCCTCGACCGGCTCGCCGTCCTCGGGATGCGGGCCGACCTCGCGCGGCAGGCTGAGCAGCCTGAGCGCGCGCTCGAGGTCGATGTCGTCGGGGCTCCAGCCCTTGGGCAGGCTGGCGCGGGGCGGTTTGGGAGTTTCCTCGGTCACCTCGCCGCGCTGGACGTAGGGTCCGAACCGGCCGGTGCGCAGGCTGATCTCGTCGCCCCCGTCCTCGCCCAGCACACGGTCGCCGGTCTCGGCCTCGCCGCCGATGGGCCGGGTGTAGCGGCATTCCGGGTAGCGCGAGCAGCCGACGAAGCCGCCCGTCCGCGAGGTCTTGAGATGCAGCCGGCCGTCGCCGCAGAGCGGACAGACGCGCGGGTCGCCGCCGTCCTCGCGCGGCGGGTAGAGCGTGGGCGCGAGTGCCGCGTCGAGCTTGTCGAGCACTTCGGAGATGCGCAGTTCCGAGGTTTCGGCGATGGCGGCCGAGAAGTCGCGCCAGAAATCCGCCAGCACCTGCTTGTAGTCGGCATCGCCCGCGCTGACGACGTCGAGCTTTTCCTCGAGGTCGGCGGTGAATTCATAGCCCACGTACTTGCGGAAGAAGTTCAGTAGGAAATGGGTGACGATGCGGCCCTTGTCCTCGGGGATGAGGCGGTTCTTTTCCTTGCGGACATATTCGCGCTCCTGGATCGTGGTGACGATCGAGGCATAGGTCGAGGGCCGGCCGATGCCCAGTTCCTCCATCCGTTTCACCAGCGTCGCCTCGGTGTAGCGCGGCGGCGGCTGGGTGAAGTGCTGATCAGAGCTGACCGCGCGTTTTTCGGCCGGCTCGTTCGCCGCGATCTGGGGCAGGCGCGCGCCGCCGTCATCGTCGCCATTGTCGTCGCGCCCCTCCTCGTAGATCTTCAGGAACCCGTCGAAAAGCACCACCTGCCCGGTGGCCCGCAGCCCCACCTGACCGTCGGCGCTGGCGATGTCGACGGTGGTGCGCTCGAGGCGCGCAGCCTCCATCTGGCAGGCCAGCGTGCGCTTCCAGATCAGGTCGTAGAGCTTGCGCTGATCGGGGTCGGAGGCCCGGATCGCGGCGGCGTCGCGGGTCATGTCGGTGGGGCGGATGCACTCATGCGCTTCCTGCGCGTTCTTGGCCTTGTTCTTGTACATGCGCGGGGATTTGGGCACGTATTGCGGCCCGAACCGCGCGGCGATGGCGTCGCGCGCGGCGTGCACCGCCTCGGGCGCCATGTCGATGCCGTCGGTGCGCATGTAGGTGATCAGGCCGGCCTCGTAGAGCCGCTGCGCCGCGCTCATGGTCTGGCGCGCGCCCATGCCGAACTTGCGGCTGGCCTCCTGCTGCAGGGTCGAGGTCATGAAGGGCGGCGCGGGGTTGCGGCTGGCGGGCTTGGCCTCGACCGCGCTCACGCTCAGGTCGCGGCTTTCGACGGCGGCGCGGGCCAGTTCGGCCTGGGTGGCGTCGGGGATGTCGAACTTGTCGAGCTTGCGGCCGGCCAGCGAGACCAGCCGCGCCTGGTATTCCTGTCCGCGCGGCGTGGCGAGTGTGGCGGTGATCGACCAGTATTCGCGGGCGCGAAACGCCTCGATCTCCATCTCGCGTTCGACGATCAGGCGCAGGCAGACCGACTGCACGCGCCCGGCCGAACGCGCGCCGGGGAGCTTGCGCCAGAGCACCGGCGAGAGGTTGAAGCCGACGAGGTAGTCGAGCGCGCGGCGCGCGAGGTAGGCCTCGACCAGATCCCTGTCGATATCGCGCGGGGCCTTCATCGCCTCGGTGACGGCGGACTTGGTGATGGCGTTGAAGACGACGCGGCTGACCTCGGTATCCTTGCCGATGGCGCGGCGCTTGCGCAGCGCCTCCTCGAGGTGCCAGCTGATCGCCTCGCCCTCGCGGTCGGGGTCGGTGGCGAGGATCAGGCGGTTGTCGTGCTTGAGCGCGTCGGCGATGGCCTTGACGTGGCGGCGGGCGTCGGTGTCGATCTCCCAGGTCATCGCGAAGCCGTTTTCGGGATCGACCGAGCCGTCCTTGGCGGGCAGGTCGCGGACATGGCCGTAGGACGCCAGAACCGTATAGTCGGACCCCAGATACTTGTTGATGGTCTTGGCCTTGGCCGGGGATTCGACGACGACGACTGGCATGAGAACTCCTTGCGACTCGGGCCACCGCTTATGGCGGGCCACGATGTGGGCTGGCAAGCGGGAATGTCAATCGGAGGGGATGGGCCGGGCCATCGCAGGCGTTCGGGACGGGTTGCGGCGGATGTTGCGGCAGCGTCTGTCATACCTGCCCATGCCGGTTGTCCGGACGGGCGCGGCGCCGCTTCAGGCGCCGCGCGACAGCAGGCCGCCGGGGTGGCGGGTGATCCGGCCGTCGAGTTCCAGCTCGGTGAGCGCGGGCGCCACGGTTGCGGCCGGGGCGGCAAGGTCGCGGATGAGCTGATCCTCGGCCAGCGGCGAGGGGCCGAGACGGTCGAGGATGTCGCGATGCAGCAGCGCGGTTTCGCGCAGGCCGCGCCGGTCGGGTGGCGGTGAAACCGGCATGCCCGGCGGCGCCGGCGTGGTGGCGCGCGCGCCCTTGGGCTGCGCCGGGCGCGGCGGCGCCTCGGCGAGGGCGGGCCGAAGCGGCGCCGCCCTGCCGGCCGGCAACGCCTCGATCACGTCGCCGGCCGAGCGCACCAGCGTCGCGCCGTCGCGGATCAGCAGGTTGCAGCCCGCGGCGCGCGCGTCGAACGGGTGGCCCGGCACCGCCAGCACGTCGCGCCCCTGGTCGAGCGCGGCGCGCGCGGTGATGAGCGAGCCCGATTTCGCCGCCGCCTCGACCACCACCAGTGCCTGCGCCACCCCGCTGATGATCCGGTTGCGCGAGGGGAAGTGGCGCGCCTGCGGCACCAGCCCCATCGGCTGTTCCGAAAGGCGCAGGCCGCGGGCGAGGATGGCATCACCGAGCCCGGCGTTTTCGGCCGGGTAGACGATATCGACGCCACTGGCCAGCACCGCGACGGTGCCGGTGTCGCACGCCGCCACATGCGCGGCGGTGTCGATCCCGCGCGCCAGACCCGAGACCACGGCATAACCCGCCTCGCCCAGACCCCCGGCCAGTGCGCGCGCCATGCGCAGCCCCAGCGACGAGGCGTTGCGCGCCCCCACGAGCGCGATCATCGGCCGCGCGAGGATGGCGACATCGCCCATCGCCCAGAAAAGCGGTGGGGCGTCCGCGATTTCGGCCAGCGCCGGCGGGTAGGCGGGATCATTGATGCAGATCATCCGCGCCCCGGTGGCGCGCGCGGCGCGCAATTCGGCCTCGGCCGCCTCAACCGGGCAGGGGGTGTAGTCGCGCGCGCCCGCGGCGCGGGCAATCTCGGGCAGCGCCGCGAGCGCGCCCGCGGCGCTGCCGTGTTCGGCCATCAGCCGGTAGAAGGTCGAGGGACCGACCCGGCGCGAGCGCAAGAGGCGAAGCCACGATACCCGATCATCTTCCGTGGTGGGTGGGAGTGGGGGGTGAGTGGAAGGATGTGTATCCTCGGTCATCGCGACTCCGCCATCTTGCGGAACCACTCCTAGCGCGCGCAGGGTTAACGCCCGGTAAACCGGCTGATGAATTCTTCGCCCCGCGCTCAGCCTGCCGCCGAACCGCCGACCGTCAGTCCGCCGATCAGCACCGTGGGCTGGCCCACCCCCACCGGCACCCATTGCCCGGCCTTGCCGCAGGTGCCCATGCCGGGATCGAGCGCCATGTCGTTCGCCAGGCCGCGGATGCGCTGCAATGCCGTCGCCCCGTCACCGATGAGCGTGGCGCCCCGCACCGGCGCGCCGATCCGGCCATTCCTGACCCTGTAGGCTTCGGTGCAGGAAAAGACGAACTTGCCGCTGGTGATGTCGACCTGCCCGCCGCCGAATCCCACGGCGTAAAGCCCGTCCTTCAGCTCGGCCACCAGATCGCCCGGGGCGGCATCGCCGCCCAGCATCAGCGTGTTGGTCATCCGCGGCATCGGCATGTGGGCGTGGCTCTCGCGGCGGCCGTTGCCGGTGGCATCGACCCCCATCAGCCGGGCGTTCTGGCGGTCCTGCATCAGCCCGACGAGGATGCCATCCTCGATCAGCACGGTGCGCTGACCCGGCGTGCCCTCGTCATCGATGGTGAGCGAGCCGCGCCGGTCGGGCAGCGTGGCGTCATCGACCACGTTGACCCCGGGCGCGGCGATGCGTTGCCCCATCAGCCCGGCGAAGGCCGAACTGCCCTTGCGGTTGAAATCACCCTCGAGCCCGTGCCCGATCGCCTCGTGCAGCAGGATGCCGGGCCAGCCGGGGCCGAGCACGACATCCATCATCCCGGCAGGGGCGGGGTCGGCGCGCAGATTCACCAGCGCGATCCTGAGCGCCTCGCGTGCCTTCGCCTGCCAGTCGGCGGGGTCGAGCAGCCCGTCGAGCCCGACCCGGCCGCCGCCGCCCGCCTGACCCGATTCGCGGTGTCCGTCCTCTTCGACGATGACGCTGATATTGAGTCGCGCCATCGGCCGGGTGTCGGTGACCTCGTGCCCGTCGGGGCGCAGGATCACCACCTCCTGGAGGCCGGCGGCAAGGGTGGCGCTGACCTGCACCACGCGGCGATCGAGCCCGCGGGCGAAGGCGTCGATTTCGCGCAGGGTGTCGAGCTTGACGGGAAACGCGGCGCCGGCGATCGGATCGGCATCGGTATAGAGCCGGGTATTGGTGCGCGGCGGCGGCGGCGCCATCACCCCGCCGCCCGCGCCCACGGCGAGCCGCGCGGTCGCGACCGCGCGGCCGAGCGAGGCTTCGGATATCTCGGTGGAATGGGCGTATCCCGCGACCTCGCCGTCCACCGCGCGCAGCCCGAATCCCTGCGCGGCATCAAAGGAGGCCGTCTTGACCCGCCCGTCGTCGAATACCAGCGCCTCGGCCCGGCGGCGTTCGAGGAAAAGCTCGCCGTCCTCGGCCCCGGCGGTGGCCGCGCGCAGATGTTCGAGCGCCGCGTCGCGGTCAAGATCGGACTCGAAGGGGCGAAAAGGCGCGTCGGTCATGGGTCGTCCTCGTCTCTGACGCGCAAGGAAATTTGATCTATGTCAAAAAAAGCGGGTCAAGACCCCTCGCTCTTCCTTGTCTGCGATGGCAGAATATGGTTTGAAACACTTGCATACCAAGGGGTGCCGGCAGCTTCGCGCCGATCATCCCCGCTCGAGCTAATACCGGCGGGAGACCGCCGCAACCGGAACAGGGTGCGAAATGCGACGACTTACCAGCCTGATGGCCGCCACGGCCGCGATGACAGCCCTTCCCGCACTGGCCCGGGAGAGGGGTCAGACAATCGGCAAGCCGGTCGATGGCGCCATGGGGTTCCAGCCGGCCGCGACCGAGCTGGCGCGCGATCTGCAATGGCTCGACGGGATGATCAACGTGATCATCTTTTCCATCGTCGCGCTGGTTTGCGCGCTGCTGCTGGTCTGCGTGCTGCGCTACAACCGCCGCGCCAATCCCGAACCCGCGCGCTTTTCCCACAATTCGCCGCTCGAGGTCGCGTGGACGGTGGTGCCGATCATCATCCTGATCTTCATCGGCGCGTTCTCGCTGCCGGTGCTGTTCAAGCAGCAGGAGATCCCCGAGGGCGACATCAACATCAAGGTCACCGGCTACCAGTGGTTCTGGGGCTACGAGTATACCGACCACGATTTCGGGTTCGAGAGCTTCCTGCTCGCGCGCGAGGATCTCGAGGAGTACGGCTATGCGCCCGACGAATACCTGCTGGCCACCGATACGCAGGTGGTGGTGCCGATCGGCAAGACCGTGGTGATGCAGGTCACCGGCGCCGACGTGATCCATTCCTGGACCATTCCGGCCTTCGGCGTGAAGCAGGACGCGGTACCGGGCCGGATCGCGCAGCTGTGGTTCGCCGCCGAGAAGGAGGGCACCTATTTCGGCCAGTGCTCGGAGCTTTGCGGCAAGGATCACGCCTACATGCCGATCACCGTAAAGGTGGTGAGCCGGGCGGAGTACGAGAAGTGGCTCGACGGTGCGATCGAGGAATACGCCGGCACGCCACGCGAGGTGAAGGTCGCCGCGGCCAACTGACCGGGCGCGGTTCCGAGGCGGTATCGAAGACGCGAAAGCCGGGGCCGGGCAGGGGCCGCTCGATTCGCGACAGGGGGAGACGGAGACATGAGTGACGCAGGGCTTCGCAGCGCCACCGCCGGTACCGGCGAGGCCGGATTCGCCGACTTCTTCGCCCTGCTCAAGCCGCGGGTGATGACGCTGGTGGTGTTCACCGCCTTCGTCGGCCTTTACGCTGCCCCGGCTTCGGTGCATCCGCTGGTGGGGCTCGGCCGCGATCCTCTTCATCGCCGTGGGCGGGGGCGCGTCGGGCGCGCTCAACATGTGGTGGGATGCCGATATCGACCGGGTGATGCGGCGCACCCAGAGCCGACCGATTCCCGCCGGGCGCATCACCGAGGCCGAGGCATTCGGCTTCGGCATGGCGCTCGCGGGGTTCGCGGTGATCCTGCTGTGGCTGGCCACCAACGCGCTTGCCGCCGCGCTGTTGGCCTTCACCATCTTTTTCTATGTCGTCGTCTATTCGATGTGGCTCAAGCGCTGGACACCGCAGAACATCGTCATCGGCGGCGCCGCCGGGGCGTTTCCGCCGATGATCGGCTGGGCCGCGGCGACCGGCGGCATCGGCATCGAGGCGGTGCTGATGTTCGCGCTCATCTTCATGTGGACGCCGCCGCATTTCTGGGCGCTCGCGCTGTTCATGAAGACTGACTATCACGACGCCGGCGTGCCGATGCTGACCGTCACCCATGGCCGCAAGGTGACGCGCGCGCATATCCTCGTCTATACCGTTCTGCTGGCCGGGCTGGCGCTGGGGCGGGCTTTACCGCGCTGGGCGGGCCGGTCTACCTGGCCGTGGCGGTGGTTCTCAACGTGCTTTTCCTCCGTGGCGCCTGGGCGATCTGGCGGCGCGACGAGGCCCGGGCAGAGGCGGATGGCTACCGCGTCGAGAAGCGGTTCTTCCGCGATCTCGCTCTTCTATCTTTTCGGCCATTTCGGGGCCATCGCGCTCGATACCGCGACGGCGCCGCTCTGGGTCGGGGTGTGGTGATGGCGCTGTCGAGGCAACACGAGCTGCACAAGCGGCGGTTTTCCCGCAACCTCGGGCTGGGGCTGGTGCTGGGGGTGCTGGTGGTGCTCTTCTTCGGGCTGACCTTGGTCAAGGTGACAAACGGCAACGCCGAATTGCCGCCGGCCGGAGAGGTGCGCTGATGGCGATGAACAGCAATACCCGTACCCTGGTGGGGCTGGTCGGCGTGATCTTTTTCATGGGCGCGATGGCCTGGGCATCGATTCCGCTTTACAACTGGTTCTGCCGCGTGACCGGCTATGGCGGCACCCCCGGAACCGAGACCGCGGCCCCCGGCGAAATCCTCGATCAGACCATCAAGGTGCGCTTCGACGCCTCCAGGGATCGCGGGTTCCCCCGGGAATTCCGCCCGCTCGTGCGCGAGATGGAACTGCGCATCGGCGAGACCGGGCTCGCGTTCTACGAGGCCTACAACCCCACCGACCGTCCCGTCGCGGGCCAGGCCGCCTATAACGTCACACCGTTCGATGCGGGCGGCTTCTTCAACAAGATCGACTGTTTCTGCTTTACCGAGCAGGTTCTTCAGCCCGGCGAGCGGGTCGAGATGCCGGTGACCTTCTACGTCGATCCCGGCATCATCAGCGACCGCGACGCGAAATTCGTGCACACGATCACGCTCTCCTATACCTTTTACGAAATCGACCTGCCCCGGGAACAGGCCGCGCTGACGGCCGAGGGCGAAACCGGCTCAACATCAAACTGACAAATGCTCTGGCGAGGGATACGGCTATGGCACACGAAAAGAACCACGACTATCACATCCTGACCCCCTCGGCATGGCCGTTCATGGGGGCGGTCTCGGCATTCGTGATGCTCTTTGGCGCGGTGCTCTATTTCCACGATTCCGGGCCGTGGATGATGCTGATCGGGATGCTCGGCGTGGCGTATGTCATGTTCGGCTGGTGGGGCGACACCATCCGCGAGAACCAGGAGGGCGATCACACCCCGGTGGTGCGGATCGGGCTGCGCTACGGCTTCATCCTCTTCATCATGTCCGAAGTGATGTTCTTTTCGGCGTGGTTCTGGAACTTCTTCAAGCACGCGATGTACCCGATGGGCCCGGACAGCCCGCTGGTCGACGGGCAGTGGCCGCCCGCGGGCATCGAGACCTTCGATCCCCGGCACCTGCCGCTGATCAACACGTTGCTGCTGCTCAGCTCGGGCGCCGCGGCGACCTGGGCGCATCACGCGCTGGTGCACGAGAACAACCGGCAGGACATGAAGTGGGGGCTGAGCCTTGCGATTGTACTGGGCGCGCTCTTTACCGTCTTTCAGGTCTATGAATACAGCCACGCGGCCTTTGGCTTTGCCGGCAACATCTACGGCGCGAGCTTCTTCATGGCGACGGGCTTTCACGGCTTCCATGTGATCATCGGCACGATCTTCCTCTTCGTGTGCCTGATGCGGGTGCTCCGGGGCCATTTCACGCCCGAGAACCACATCGGCTTCGAGGCCGCGGCATGGTACTGGCACTTCGTCGATGTGGTCTGGCTCTTCCTCTTTGGCGTGATTTATATCTGGGGCAGCTGAGCGCCGGCGGCGCGCGCGTCCTTCGCCTTCGGCGAGGGTATTCGCGACCAGGACGAAACCGGATGCGGGGAGGGGCTGCCTCCCCGCATCTTCGCATTTTGACCGATGGACAGTCTGACACATGAACCTGCGGTGGATCCCGGCCCTGATCTTTGGCTTCCTCGGTGTGGCGGTCCTGGCCGGGCTGGGGGTGTGGCAGATCGAGCGGCTGGCTTGGAAAGACGCCGTCATCGCCCGTATCGAGACACGCATCGCGGCCGAACCAGGGCCCCTGCCCGCCGCCCCCGAAGCCGGGCGCGACCGCTACCGGCCGGTGCGGATCGAGGGGCGCTTCGGCGAGGGCGCGCTGCGGGTGCTGGTCAGCCGCAAGCTCTTTGGCGCGGGGTACCGTCTGATCTCGCCGTTTGATGCCGGTGGCCGGATCGTGCTGGTCGATCGCGGCTTCGTGCCCGTCGCCGATCCGGTGCCGCCGCCGCCCGCGGGCGAGGTCACGATTTCGGGCAACCTGCACTGGCCCGACGATCGCAACTCCGCCACGCCTGAAAACGATGTCGGGGGCAATATCTGGTACGCGCGCGACATCCCCGATATGGCAGGCGCGCTCGGGACCGAGCCGGTGCTGGTGATCGTGCGGCAGATGTCGCCGTCCGAGCAGGGTGTGACGCCGCTGCCGGTGGACACCGCCGCGATTCCGAACGATCACCTTGAATATGCGATCACCTGGTTCGCGCTGGCCGCGGTCTGGGCGGCGATGACCGGCTACTTCATCTGGCGCGGGCGGACCCCGCGGAAAGGAACGGGGTAATGAGATACATCTCGACGCGGGGGCGCGCGCCGGTGCTCGATTTCGAGGAGGCGATGCTGACCGGGCTGGCGCGCGACGGCGGGCTCTACCTGCCGGAAACCATCCCGCAGATGACCCCGGCCGAGATCGCCGCGCTGGAGGGGCAGAGCTACGAGGAAGTCGCGTTCCGGGTGATGCGGCCCTTTCTTGGCGACACCTTTGCCGAGGACGAGTTCCGCGCCATCCTCGCGCGGGCCTACGAGGGCTTTGCCCACACGGCCCGCGCGCCGCTGGTGCAGCTGGCGCCGGGGCATTTCCTGCTCGAGCTCTTTCACGGCCGGACGCTGGCGTTCAAGGACTTCGCGATGCAGCTCATTGGCCAGCTTTTCGAGGCGTCGCTCAGGCGCTCGGGGCGGCGCGTCTGCATCATTGGCGCGACCAGCGGCGACACCGGCAGCGCCGCGATCGAGGCGTTCCGGGGGCTCGACGCGGTCGACGTCTTCATTCTCTACCCCCACGGTCGGGTCTCGGAGGTGCAGCGCCGGCAGATGACCACGCCCACCGAGTCCAACGTGCACGCGCTGGCGATCGACGGACATTTCGACGACGCCCAGGCGCGGGTGAAGGACATGTTCAACGACTTTGCCTTCCGCGACGCGGTGGGCCTCGCCGGGGTCAACTCGATCAACTGGGCGCGGGTGCTGGCGCAGGTGGTCTATTACTTCACCTCCGCAGTCTCGCTCGGTGCGCCACACCGAAGCATCAGTTTCACCGTTCCGACCGGCAATTTCGGGGATATCTTCGCCGGTTACATCGCAAAACGGATGGGCCTGCCGATCGACCGGCTGATCGTCGCCACCAACCGCAACGACATCCTGCACCGCTGCCTGAGCGGCGGTGCCTACCGGCCGTCCGGGGTAGAGCCCACCATCAGCCCGTCGATGGACATCGAGGTCAGCTCGAATTTCGAGCGCGCACTCTATTACGCCTACGGTCAGGACGGGCGCGCGGTGGCGCAGCTGATGGACGACTTGGCGGCGGGCGGCTTCACCCTCAGCCAGGGCGCGCGCGAGGCGCTGGCCGAGAGCTTCGACAGCGGCCGCGCGTCAGAAGACGAAACAAGCGCCACCATCGCCCGCATCCGCGAGACCACCGCCCGGCTGATCTGTCCGCACACCGCGGTCGGCGTCAAGGTGGCGGGCGAACACCTCGTTCCGGGCACGCCGATGATCACGCTGGCCACGGCGCACGCGGCCAAGTTCCCCGACGCGGTCGAGGCGGCCACCGGCACGCGCCCGCCCTTGCCTTTGCACATGGCCGACCTGTATGAGCGTCCGGAACGGGTGACACGGGTCGCGAACGACCTCGCTGCCATTGAGGACATCATCAGGGACCGGACCGGGAATTGAGCGTCAATCTCACCACCTTGCCGAACGGGTTTCGCATCGTTTCCGAGTACATGCCGGGGCTGCAATCGGCCGCGGTCGGGGTCTGGGTGCTGGCTGGCGCCCGCCACGAGGCGGCGGCCGAGAACGGCATCGCGCATTTTCTCGAACACATGGCGTTCAAGGGCACCGAGCGGCGCAGCGCGCTGCAGATCGCCGAGGCGATCGAGGATGTGGGCGGCTACATCAACGCCTACACCTCGCGCGAGGTGACCGCCTATTACGCCCGCGTATTGCAGAAAGACGCGCCGCTGGCGCTCGACGTGCTGGCTGACATCCTGCGCGCGCCGGTCTTCGATCCGCGCGAGATCGAGGTCGAACGCGGGGTGATCCTGCAGGAAATCGGCCAGGTGCTCGACACTCCCGACGACATCATCTTCGACTGGCTGCAGGAGCGCGCCTATCCCGACCATCCGCTGGGCCGCGCCATCCTGGGCGAGGCCGCGCGCGTGCGGGGCTTTGCCCGGGGCGACCTGACCGGCTTTGTCGATCGGCATTACCGCCCGGGGGCCATGATCCTCGCCGCCGCCGGTGCGGTCGATCACGGCGCGCTGGTGCGCGATGCCGAGCGCTATTTTGGCGACATGACCGGCGGCGACCCCGGCCCGGTCGCGGCCGCGCGCTTTGCCGGAGGCGAAAGCCGCCATGTCAAGCCGCTGGAGCAGGCGCATTTCGCGCTGGCGTTCGAGAGCCCCGACTATACCGATCCGCGCATCCATGCCGCGCAGATCTACGCCACCGCCCTGGGCGGCTCGATGTCCTCGCGGCTGTTTCAGGAAATCCGCGAGCGCCGGGGGCTGTGCTACACGATCTATGCCCAGGCCGGGGCCTATAGCGATACCGGCATGATCACGATCTACGCCGGCACCTCGGCCGCCCAGATGCCCGAACTGGCGCGGATCACCATCGACGAGATGAAGCGCGCCGCGGACGACATCAGCCTGGCCGAGCTCGAGCGCGGGCGGGCGCAGATGAAGGCGGGGCTGCTGATGGGGTTGGAAAGCCCCTCGAGCCGGGCCGAGCGGCTGGCACGGATGCTGCAGATCTGGGGCCGGGTGCCGCCGCTCGAGGAGGTGGTGGAAAAGATCGACGCGGTGAGCCTGCGCGATCTGCGCGAGGTCGCCGAGCGCACCATCGCCACCGCGCCCGCCGCGATGGCGCTTTACGGGCCGGTCGAGGCGGCGCCGAGCCTCGAGGCGCTGCAGGAAAGGCGCGCCGCCTGATGTTCCTGCCGCGCCGGAAGATGCGGATCGAAACCGAACGCCTGACCCTGCGCGAACCCCGGCTCTCCGACTATCACGCGTGGTCTTCCCTGCGCAGGGAAAGCGCGGATTTCCTGGTCCCGTGGGAGCCGCAATGGTCTCGCGACCACCTGTCGCGCAAGAATTTTGCCAACCGTGTCTGGTGGGCGCAGCGCGCGCTGGGCGACGGCTCGGCGGTGCCGCTCTTCCTGATCCGGCGCGAGGACGCCGAACTGGTCGGCGCGATCACGCTCGACAATATCCGCCGCGGCCCGGCGCTCGCCGGGACGCTGGGCTATTGGGTGGGCGCGCGCCATGCGCGGCAGGGCTACATGCGCGAGGCGCTCGGAGGGGTGGCGCATCATGCCTTCGAGCGGCTCGACCTCAGCCGGCTCGAGGCCGCCTGCCTGCCCGAGAACCAGGCCTCGCGCCGGCTGCTCGAGACCTGCGGCTTCAAGTACGAGGGCGTGGCGCAGAGCTATCTGCAGATTGACGGGCGCTGGCGGACGCATGTGCTCTATGCGCAGCTCAGGGCCGACCGGCGGGGGCGGACGCAGGCGGGTTAGGGCGCGTCGCGTCTGATCGGTTATCCACCCGCCCCGGGCGTGACCCGGGGCCTCGCCATCGCGAAAGGAGGTCCGGCCCAAGGCCGGGGCGGGTATCGGATATGATCAGACGCGACACGCTCCAGAAGCGTACTGCAGCGTATTGTCGATTTCGTCCGCCCGCGACCGGAGGGTATGCGAGCGGCTCTAGTCCTCGCCCATCAGTGCGGCATCGAACGGATAGGAGATGAGGTTCTCGTGACCGTCATCGGTGATCAGCACCTGATCCTCGAGCTTGATCGAGAAATCACCCTCGTCCTCGCCCACCAGCGCTTCGACGCAAAGCACCATGCCCGCCTCCAGCGGATAGTCGAAGGCCCCCGGCACCGCCGCATCGGGGTAGGCGATGAGTGGCCACTCGTCGCAAAGCCCCACGCCGTGCATCATGCAGCCGTATTTCTGCTTCTGAAAGCAGTCGTCGAGCACGTGCATCCCATTCGCGAGGTCGCCCATCATCACACCGGGGCGTAGTAGTTCGATGTTGGTCGCGATGTGTTCATGCGCGTGGCGCATGGCGTAGATCATCGCGTTCGAGGGCTTTTCGTCGCCGATCCACCAGGTGCGCGAGATGTCGACGCAGATGCCGTAGCTGCCGATCAGGTCGGTGTCGAAGGCGACGATTTCGTTCGGCTGAACGATGCGCGGCCCGCATTCTTGAAACCACGGGTTGGTGCGCGGCCCGCTCGTCAGCAGCCGGGTCTCGATCCATTCGCCGCCGCGGCGGATGTTCTCGGCATGGAGCACCGCCCAGATGTCGTCCTCGCTGGTTTGCCCCAGCGGCACGGTCTCGCGGGCGAATCGCTCCATCACCGCGACCGATCTTTCGCAGGCGTCGACGGCGCAGCGCATGGCGCGGATTTCATCCGGACCCTTGATGCTGCGGGCCTTCTCGGTCACCTCCTCGCCTTCCATGATCTCCGGGCCCTGCGCCTCGAGCGCCCTGAGCCCGTGCAGCATGATCTTGTCGACCGCCAGCCGGCGGTTGCCGGGGGCGTGTTCCGCGAGCAGGGTGCGCACCTCGTTGGAAAAGACGTCCGCCGCGACGTCGATGCGGTCGCCTCGGTCGAAATAGAAAAGGTCCGCGCCTGTTCGGCGTTCGCGCACCAGCGGGTTGAACGATGTCAGGAAGGGCGTGTTCTTGTAGTCCCAGATCACCATGTAGCCGTCGGCGCAAAGCAGCAGCGCCCGGAACGGGTTGTGGGTATTCCACAGCTGCATGTTGGTCGAATCGGTGGCGTAGCGGATGTTGAGCGGATCGAAGAGCAGGAGGCCGGCGTAGTCGCGAGCGACGACATGCTGCGTCAGGCGTTGCCAGCGATAACGCCGCATCGCCTGAAGGTCGGGCAGGTCGAGCCCGGTCTCGGCCCATTCGGCGAAGGCGAGCCGTGTCGGCCCGATCTCGATGCGGTCGGCGTCGTTGGGGGTGTTGTCGCCCAGCCGGTCACCGCGGGTGGGGTCGATCTTGCGGATGTCGCGGTAATGGGCGGGCATGGCGGCACTCCTCGGCGGCGGGCTCTGCCCAAGCTTGCCCGCGCACACCGCGTCTGCGCGTTCATTCGCGACACGCGCCCGCGTCCGAAACCGACATTCCTGCGGCAATGCCGCACATCAGGCCGAAGCGGCGGTTATGGCGTGTCGCGCCAAACCGGACCCGTTACCCGCCCCGGCCCTCGAGCCGGGCCTTTCCGTGCCCGCCGGGCGAGGCCCGGGTCAGGCCCCGGGGCGCGCGGGTGTCTCAGCCGCCGCGCACCGCCTCGATCATGCGGGTGACATTGTCGGGGTCGGCGTCGGGGGTGATGCCGTGGCCGAGGTTGAAGATGTGCGGGCCCCCGGCGAAGGCCGTGACGATCCGGCGGGTTTCGCGAACCAGATCCTCGCCCCCCGTAACCAGGTGCCCCGGTGCAAGGTTGCCCTGCACGCAGCCCGCGGGCTGGACGTTTCCGGCCGCCCATTCCGGCGAGACCGAATTGTCGATCGCCACGCAATCGGCCCCGGTGGCGGCATGAAAACCGATGTACCGCTCGCCGGCCTCGCGCGGAAAGGCGATGATGGGGATGCCGGGGTGGCGGGCCTTGAGCTCGGTGATGATCCGGCGCGTGGGCCGAATGGCGTAGCGGTCGAAATCCTCGCCCCCGAGCGATCCCGCCCAGCTGTCGAAGAGCTTGATGCACTCCGCCCCGGCCTCGATCTGGGCCGAGAGGTATTCGATCGTGGCCGCGCTCAGCCGCTCGATCAGCGCGTCGAACAGCGCCGGGTTCTCGTCCTTGAGCGCATGCGCCGGCCCCTGGTCGGGGGTGCCGCGCCCGGCGATCATGTAGGTCGCCACCGTCCAGTGGCGCTCCGGCAAAGCCGATGAGCGTGGTCTCGGCAGGCAGCGCCTCGGTGAGGTTGCGCACGGTCTGATAGATCGGGGCCAGCGTGTCGTGGATGTCCTGCGCGCCGCAGAGGCGGTCGAAATCCGCCTGCGTGGTCAGGGTCGACAGCCGCGGCCCCTCGCCGGTGACGAACCACAGATCGGCACCCAGCGCCTGCGGCAGCAGCAGGATGTCGGCAAAGAGGATCGCCGCATCGAAGCCATAGCGGCGGATGGGCTGCAGCGTCACCTCGGCCGCGAGATCGCTGTTGTAGCAAAGCGACAGGAAATCGCCCGCCTGCTCGCGAGTGGCGCGGTATTCCGGCAGGTAGCGCCCCGCCTGCCGCATCATCCATATGGGCGGGATTTCCTGAACCTCGCCCGCGAGCGCCCCGAGGATGGTTTTCGTCTGTGCCATGGCCCGGCCCTCCGTTTCATGGGGGTGGTCACCTTCCCGGCGTGCAATGTCAACCACCCTGCGCTTGTCAGCCGCGTCCGGCGCGTCTAGACGGGCGCCATGACAAACGATTTGCCCACCCCCGACCGCCCGCTCAGGATCGGCACCCGCGGCTCGCCGCTGGCGCTGGCGCAGGCGCACGAGACCCGCGACCGGCTGGCGGCGGCGTTCGGGCTCGAGGCGCGGGCCTTCGAGATCGTGGCGATCAGGACCACCGGCGATGATCGTGCGCTCATCGCCACGGATACCCCGCTTAAGGTGCTGGGCGGCAAGGGGCTTTTCACCCGCGAGATCGAGGAGGCGCTTCTCTCGGGGGGCATCGACATCGCGGTGCACTCGATGAAGGACATGCCGACGCTGCAACCCGCGGGGCTGGTGCTCGACACCTGTCTGCCGCGCGAGGATGCGCGCGACGCCTTCGTCTCTCCGGTCGCGGACGGGCTGGCGACGCTGCCCGAGGGGGCGAAGGTGGGCACCTCGTCGCTGAGGCGCCGGGCGCAGGTCCTGGCGGCCTTTCCGCAGCTGCGGGTGGTGGAGTTTCGCGGCAACGTCCAGACCCGGCTGCGCAAGCTCGATGAGGGCGTGGCGGCCTGCACGTTTCTGGCGATGGCGGGGCTCAACCGGCTGGGCCGGGCGGAGGTGGCGCGCCGGGCAATGGCGCCCGACGAGATGCTGCCGGCGGTGGCACAGGGCGTGATCGGGATCGAGCGGCGCGAGGGCGACAGCCGCGTGGCCGACATGCTGGCCGCCATCCATGACGTCGGGACCGGGCTGCAACTGGCGGCGGAGCGCGCGTTTCTGGCCACGCTCGACGGCTCGTGCGAAACCCCGATCGCGGGGCTGGCGGAACTGGACGGCGGCACGTTGCGGCTGAGGGGCGAGATCCTGCGCCCTGACGGCAGCGAACGCCTGAGCGATGACGCCAGCGCGCCTGTCGAGGACGGCGCCGAACTGGGCGCCGAAATGGCGCGCCGGTTGCTGGAACGTGCCGGCCCCGGTTTTTTCGACTGGCGGGGGTAGCCGCGCGGCCGGTCGTTCAGGGCAGGACCTTGCCGGGATTCATGATGCCGCCCGGGTCGAGCGCGCGCTTGATCGCGCGCATCACCGACAGCGCCACCGGGTCCTTGTGGCGCGCCATTGCCGGCAGCTTCGACAGCCCGACACCGTGCTCGGCCGAGAACGAGCCGCCGAGCGCCAGCGTCTCTTCCTCCACCGCCTCGCGGATGGCGTGGTGTATCCGCGTGTCGGCGGTTTCGGGCCAGGCCGAGAAATGCAGGTTGCCGTCGCCCAGATGCGCCACGTGCATGAAGGCGATGCCGGGATCGAGCGCGCGGGCGCGGGCGGTGGTACGCTCCAGCAGCGCCGGCATCGCATCGAGCGGCACCGCGATGTCGTTGTCGATGAGCGGCGTGCGCAGGCGCGACACCTCGGCCGCCGCCTCGCGCCGGGCCCACATCTCGGCGCGCTGGGCGTCGGATCGCGCCACCACCGCATCGAGTACCGTTCCGTCCTCCGGGCCCTGTGCCAGCACGTCTTCGAGATGCGCGGCGATCGCCACGGTGCCATCGGGCCCGGGGTCGGCGTCGCGGGCGGCAAGCGCGCCCACCTCGACCAGGATGTTGACCTCGTGGCGCTCGGAAAAGGGCGGGCGGGCATTCGGAAAACGCCGCTGCCAGGCATCCATGTAGGCGCCCGGCATGTATTCGAACGCTTCCACCGCACCGCCGGTCTCGACCTGCAGGGTGTTGAGCAGCGCCAGCGCCGCATCGACGCCCGACATTGCAATCATCGCCGTCGCATAGGCGCGGGGGCGTGGATAGAGCTTGAGTGTCGCGGCGGTGATCACCCCCAGCGTACCCTCGGCGCCGATCAGCAGATCGCGCAGGTCATACCCGGAATTGTCCTTGTGGAGCGCGCTCATGCAATCCATCACTTCGCCGGTCGGCGTGACCGCCTCGATCCCGAGGCAGAGCGCACGGGCGCTGCCGTAGCGCAGCACGTTCGACCCGCCGGCATTGGTGGAAAGGCAGCCCCCGATCATCGCCGAGCCGCGGGCGCCCAGAGTCAACGGAAAGATCAGATCGTGCTCGGCGGCGGCGTCATGGAGCCGCGACAGGATCACGCCGGCCTCGACCACGGCGGTGCGGGCGGCCGGGTTGATCGCGCGGATCGCCGAAAGGCGCGACAGCGACACCATGATCGCGCCCTCGGCGCTGGTGCCGCCGGTCAGCCCGGTGTTGCCCGAGACCGGCACCACCGGCGTGGCGGTCTGGTTGGCAAGCCGCACGATGGCGGCGATCTGGCCGGTATCGGCGGGGCGGACCACCGCGAGCGGCTGCCAGCGCACCATTTCCGACCAGTCCCGCGCATGGGGCGCGGCGTCTGCCCCGGTCAGGACATGGGCGGGGCCCGCGATGGCGCCGAGCGCGTCGAGGATCGCTTGTGACATGAGCCGCAGATTGCGCCAGAGGTGGGCGAAGGGCAAGGCGCGAGTTGAAAGCCCGACGCTTGGACGAACCGCCGATGCCGGAGCCCGGGGACGCACGCCGTGATCGCCGGCATTTCCCGTCGTCTTTTAATGCCTGTGCCGCCCCGCCGCCGGGCCGGGCCGAACCATTTCGCCCTTGACGCACGTGAAGGGCTGTCTTACCTAGCGCCTCGGTCCGGCGGAGTAGCTCAGTTGGTTAGAGCAGCGGAATCATAATCCGCGTGTCGGGGGTTCAAGTCCCTCCTCCGCTACCAGATTCCCTTGTATTCCTGATGTAAATCGGCCCGGCTCCCGGAACGTCCCCCTCATATCCTTGCCCCTCTCAGTCTCAGCGAGTTGCCCACCACCGACACCGACGAGGCGCTCATCGCGAAGGCGGCGAACATCGGGCTGATGAGGATGCCGAAGAAGGGAAACAGAACCCCGGCAGCAATCGGTACGCCCGCGGCGTTGTAGATCAGGGCGAAGAAAAGGTTCTGGCGGATGTTGCGCATGGTGGCGCGGGCAAGGCGGCGCGCACGCACGATGCCGTCGAGATCGCCCTTCACCAGCGTGATGCTGGCGCTCTCGATGGCCACGTCGGCGCCGGTGCCCATGGCGATGCCGACATCCGCCTGCGCCAGCGCCGGTGCGTCGTTCACGCCGTCCCCCGCCATGGCGACGCTTCGGCCTGCCTCCTGCAACTCCCTGATGATGCGCGCCTTGTCTTCGGGCAGCACGTCGGCCTTGATCTCGTCGATACCGAGCCGGGCGCCGATGGCCCTGGCCGTGCGCTCGTTGTCGCCCGTCGCCATGATGACGCGAAACCCGAGCTCGTGCAGCGCCTCGATCGCCGCCGGGGTTGTTTCCTTCACCGGGTCGGTGACGCTGACCAGACCGGCGATTTCATCTCCCAGCACCACGAACATCACCGTCTCGCCCTCGTCGCGGCGCGCATTCGCCGTGGCCGTCAGCTCGCCTGGCTCGAGCCCCAGATCGGTGATCATCGCCAGATTGCCGAGCGCGACGGGTTTGCCGTCGACCGTGCCCTTGACGCCCTTGCCGGTGACGGCCTCGAAATCCTGCGCATCACTCATCGTCACGCCGCGTTCCTCGGCGCCCCGGACGATGGCTTCGGCAAGCGGGTGCTCCGATCCGCGTTCGAGCGAGGCGGCAAGGCGCAGCACTTCGGCCTCGTCATGGCCGGCCTCCGGCAGCACGGCGACCAGTTTCGGCGCGCCTTCGGTCAGGGTGCCGGTCTTGTCGACGATCAGGGTATCGACCTTCTCGAACCGCTCCAGCGCCTCGGCGTTCTTGATCAGCACGCCCGCCTGCGCGCCGCGGCCCGTCGCCGTCATGATCGACATCGGCGTGGCGAGGCCAAGCGCACAGGGGCAGGCGATGATCAGCACCGCGACGGCGGAGACCAGCGCATAGGACAGCGCCGGCGCCGGCCCCCAGATGCCCCAGGCGATGAAGGACAGGATGGCGACGGCGATCACCGCCGGGACGAAGATACCCGCCACCTTGTCGGCGTATTTCTGGATCGGCGCGCGCGAGCGTTGCGCATTCGCGACCATCTCGACGATCCGGGACAGCATCGTGTCGGCGCCGACCCGTGTCGCCTCCATCACCAGGCTGCCGTTGCCGTTGATCGTGGCGCCGGTGACCGGATCGCCTTCGGTCTTTTCGACCGGAACAGGCTCGCCCGAGATCATGCTTTCGTCCACAAAGGACTGACCACTGACCACGACACCGTCCACCGGCACCTTGTCGCCGGGGCGCACGCGCAGCCGG
Organism: Roseovarius sp.; assembly: GCA_027493545.1. Taxonomy (GTDB): domain Bacteria; phylum Pseudomonadota; class Alphaproteobacteria; order Rhodobacterales; family Rhodobacteraceae; genus Roseovarius. The sequence continues at coordinate 407,084 of JAOSKR010000003.1, forward strand.
TCGCCGACATGCACATCTTCGAGCGGGATTTCCTCCTCCGACCCGTCAGCTCGGATCACCCGCGCGGTGTTGGGAGCCATGTCCAGAAGCGCGCGGATCGCCTTGCCCGTCCCCTCGCGGGCGCGCAGTTCCATGACCTGCCCCAACAGGACCAGGACCACGATGACCGCCGCGGCCTCGAAGTAGACGCCGACATGACCCTCGGGATCGCGGAATCCGTCCGGGAAGATGTCCGGCACGAGAACCGCGACGACGCTGAACAGCCAGGCTGCCATCACGCCCATGCCGATCAGCGAGAACATGTTGAGGTTCATGGTCCGGAACGAATTCCAGCCGCGAACGAGAAATGGCCATCCGCTCCAGAGCACCACCGGCGTGCCAAGCACCAGTTCGATCCAGAGCGATGCACGTTCGCCGAAGACCTCGCGCACTTCGGGAAAGCCGACAAACGGCCCCATCGCAAGAACCAGAATCGGCACGGTCAGAATCGTGCCAACCCAGAAGCGCCGGGTGAAATCGACCAGCTCGGGATTTGGGCCATCCGCCGCCATCGCCGCCGATTCAAGCTCCAACCCCATGCCGCAGATCGGGCAGGAACCGGGTTGGGTCTGGCGGACCTGCGGGTGCATCGGGCAGGTGTAGACGGCTCCGTCATGACCGGCCGGCACGGTGTCGTATTTCCCGTTGTCCAAGCTTGCATGGCTTCCCGGGCCGTGAGCCTCGAGCTCTGCCTCCGGCACGAGGTGCGTCCCGCATTTGGGGCAATCACCGGGTCCGTCCTGCCTCACTTCGGGATGCATCGGGCAGACATGAACTACGTTGTCGATGTCGGATGCGGTGTCATGCGTGTGGTCGGTCATTTTCTGGTCCTTTCGGGGCGGCGAGGGTCAACCTAACCCTTCCACTGACTGGAAGGTCAAGACGTGTTATGACTGATCGCACCGCTGCCCAGCTCCTCTATGCTTGGAGATGGGCGGGAGGCGTCCCGCGCCGCAAGCCCAGCGGTCCGAACCGATCCGGAAAATCACGGTATTGTCATCGCGCTCCTGGTTGACCTTCCCGCGCTGGAAGCCGGTTTATCCGACCGAACCAGGCGGGACAGATGCAGGAGGCAGGGCATGGCGAAGCGCGCGGCAAGGCTTATCGACAGACGCGGATTTCTGGTGGCATCGGCGAGCGGCATGGTCGCTTTGGCAATGCCCGCGATCGTCCGGGCTCAGGACGCGGAGAGCGTGCGGAGGAACATGTCGGCGTTCCGGCTGCATGACTGGCGGGATCACTTCGACAGCCTTGGCAAGGGCATCATCATCTCGGATACCAACACCAGGGTGCTGCAGCACTGGACCGCGGATGGCGAAACCCGCCTTTATCCGACGTCGGTTCCGCAGTCCGACGAGCTGACGCGGCGTGGCTATACCGAAATCGTCTTCAAGGACGAGGCCCCCGACTGGGCGCCGACCCCGTCGATGATCGAGCGCGACCCCAGCCTGCCGCGTTATGTGGGGCCAGGGCCGGACAATCCGCTTGGGATACGCGCCATGCACCTGAGCTGGCAATACTATCGCATCCACGGCACCAACGACACCCGCAAGATCGGCCGCAAGTCGTCGAGCGGGTGCATCGGCCTTTATAACGAGCAAATCATCGAGGTTTTCGACAGAACGCCGGTTGGCACCCAGGTCAAGCTGATCTGACCGGGCGTCCGGGTTGCGAAGGAGAAGGAGCCGTATGAACAAGACATTGCTGGCGATCGTCGCCTTCTTTCTCGTCGGGGGCTTCGCGGTCTACTGGAATGCGGAGCAACCGGCGCCGCAGGGGGCGGGTCATTCGATGGTTCCACCCGATACCAGCAGCTCTGGCCGAGGGCGCGCCTATCGCGGATGTCGCGATCCCGGCCGAGTTGTCGGCAGAAGCCCGGATGGGAAAACGGGCGTTCGAGGCCAAGTGCGCCGAGTGTCACGGGGCAAACGCGGCGGGCCAGAACGGCGTGGCACCCCCCCTTGTTCACAGGATCTATGAGCCCAGCCACCATTCCGACATGGCATTCGTCCTTGCGGCGAAGAACGGCGTACGGGCGCATCACTGGAACTTCGGCGACATGCCCCCGGTCGATGGGCTCACCAATGGCGATGTGGAAATGATCGCGCGCTACATTCGTGAACTTCAAAAGGAAAATGGCATCTTCTGAGCGATGAAAGCCCATGGTCTGGCCATTTGTCCTGATGCGCGCGAAAGCTTCCTGCACCCCTTCCGCGATACGCTGCTGATGTTGGGTGGCGAGACCCGGACCATCGCCTTCGTCGCGGACAACCCGGGGAAAGGGCTGTTTCAATGCCATGTGCTCAGCCACGCGGCTTCGGGCATGATGACCTGGCTGGAGGTGGCGTAATGCGAAAATACCTGTTCTTCTCCGCCCTGCTCATAGCGGGTGCCGCGGCGGGGGCATGGCTGATGACGCGGGCCGGGGCCGGAACCGGCACTGCTCCGCAAAGCGTCGCCCTGGCACAGGGCGAGGAACTCTACCAGGGTTACTGCGCCTCCTGCCACGGCGCGAACCTCGAGGGCCAGCCCGACTGGCGCTCGCCCGGACCAGATGGCGCGCTGCCCGCTCCGCCGCATGATGACACGGGCCATACCGGCATCATCCCGACAGCATGCTCTTCGACTACACCCGGCTTGGCGGCAAGGCGGCCCTCGCCGCACAGGGTATCGACTTTGCAAGCGGCATGCCCGGCTTCGGCGACCAACTGACCGACGACCAGATCCGGAACATCCTCGCCTACATCAAATCGACATGGCCGGACCGGCAGCGCCAGATCCAGGCCGAACGCAGCGCCGCCGAGCGCCAGGGAGACGGAGGCTGACAATGCGCCCGACTCAGGCGCTCGACGTCAACGGAATGCGGTCTTTCGTGATCGGCGATGACCTCGTTTCCGGCGCTGTCGAACGGGAGGAACCGGAGGCTCTGGTCGACAAGACGCGGGAACGCGATTGATCCGACTCATCGCGTCACATGCTGAAACGGCTGCTGAAACGGCGCCGGGCTAACCGGCGCCAGTCATCGTTTCAGGTCGCTGCCCGTGCCGTCACGTCGTACCCGGCATCGCGGATGGCTTCCGGACAGGGCTTGCTCGCTCAGAGGGCTCTGCACGTCGACACTGCGGGTGCCAAGATCACACGAAACCGTGGCGGTTGGGTCGATTGCCTTGATCGCCTTCTCGATGGCAGCGGTGCAGTGCCCGCAGGTCATATCCGGAACGCTCAATCTGGTCATGTCTGTCTCCTTTGACTGTTCCTTCAGGTGAGGTCTTCCACCGCCGGAAGGTCAAGGCCGGGATAGAAAAATTCTCTCCCCCGGTTGACCTTCCAGTTGGTGGAACCACTATGTGATGGAGGACACAGTCAGGAGCCCGCCATGCCATCCCCGCACCCTCTTCGGCTTTCCGTTCAGAACATGTCCTGCGCCTCCTGCGTCGGACGGGTCGAGCGGGCGCTCTCCGCGCTGCCGGGCGTCGGTGACGTCCGCGTGAACCTCGCCAGCGAGACGGTGCAGGCGCAGATCGACAGACCTGCCCGTGTTTCCGACGTGACAGCGGCGCTCAACGAGGCGGGTTATCCCGCGCGGACCCAAAGCGTGCGTCTGAACGTCGCCTCGATGTCCTGCGCCTCCTGCGTCGGGCGGGTTGACAGGGCGCTGGCTTTGGTGCCGGGCGTGCTTGATGTCAACGTCAACCTCGCCTCGGAAACCGCGACCGTTACCTATGCCGAAGGCGCCGTGGAGCTTGCCGATCTGCTGAAGGCGGCCGAGGATGCGGGCTACCCGGCGGAACCGGCAGAGGACAGCGCCGCCGAGGACCGCAGCGCCCGCAAGGCCAGCGAGGCACACGCACTCGCCCGGACAACCGCTCTGGCGGCCCTCCTTGCCCTGCCGGTCTTTTTTGCTGGAGATGGGCGCGCATATGGTGCCGGGTGTGCACGATCTGATCGGGCGCACCATCGGGCATCAGACAAGCTGGATGATCCAGTTCGTGCTGACGACGGTCGTACTGGCCTGGCCCGGCCGCGCTTTCTACACCAAGGGCTTTCCGGCGCTCTTCAAGGGCGCGCCGGACATGAACAGCCTCGTCGCGGTCGGCACCTCGGCGGCCTATCTCTATTCGCTGGTGGCGCTTTTTGCCCCCGCGCTGCTGCCCGAAGGCTCGCGCGCGGTCTATTTCGAGGCGGCGGCGGTGATCGTGGTGCTGATCCTTCTGGGACGCTGGATGGAGGCGCGCGCCAAGGGCCGCACCGGCGCCGCGATCCAGAAGCTTCTGGGGCTTCAGGCGCGCACCGCGCGGGTTCTCGTCGATGGAGAGCCGCAGGACATGGCGATCGAACGGATCCGCACCGGCGATATCCTTGTCGTGCGCCCGGGCGAGCGGATAGCCGTCGACGGCGAGGTGACCGAAGGCAGCGCCCATGTCGACGAAAGCATGATCACCGGCGAACCGGTGCCGGTGGCCAAGACCACCGGCGATCCGGTCACCGGCGGCACGGTCAATGGCACCGGCGCCTTTCAGTTCCGCGCCACCCGCGTCGGCGCCGACACCACATTGGCGCAGATCATCCGCATGGTCGAAGAGGCGCAGGGCGCCAAGCTGCCCATTCAGGGCATGGTCGACCGGATTACGCTGTGGTTCGTGCCTGCCGTGATGGCCTTTGCGGCGCTGACGGTCCTGGTCTGGCTGGTGGTGGGGCCCTCGCCCGCGCTCTCCCATGCGCTGGTGGCCGGCGTGTCGGTGCTGATCATCGCGTGTCCCTGCGCGATGGGTCTGGCGACGCCGACCTCGATCATGGTCGGCACCGGGCGCGCCGCCGAGATGGGGGTGCTCTTTCGCAAGGGCGACGCGCTGCAACAGCTGACCGGCGTCAGCGTCGTGGCCGTCGACAAGACCGGAACCGTGACCGAGGGCCGCCCGGAACTGACCGACATGGTTCTGGCCGAGGGGTTCGACCGGGCCGAGGTTCTGGCGCTGGTGGCGGCGGTCGAGGCGCAGTCGGAACATCCCATTGCCGACGCCATCGTGCGGGCGGCGCGCGTCGAAAACGCGGCGCGTCACGACGTCGAGAGCTTCGAGTCGATCACCGGGCACGGCGTGCGCGCACAGGTCGCGGGTCGCGACGTGCTGGTCGGGGCCGACCGGCTGATGACCCGCGAAGGGCTCGAGATCGGCGCGCTGGCCGAGGCGGAAAAGCGCCTTGCCGAACAGGGCCGCACCGCGCTCTTCGCCGCCATCGACGGGCGCGTGGCCGCCGTGATCGCCGTGGCCGACCCGGTGAAGCCCTCGAGCGCAGCGGCGATCCGGGCGCTGCACGATCTGGGACTGAAGGTCGCGATGATCACCGGCGACAAGCGCGAGACGGCGGATGCCATCGCCCGGGAGACGGGCATCGACCACGTGATCGCGGGGGTATTGCCGGATGGCAAGGTCGCGGCGCTGGACGACTTGCGAAAGGGTGGGCGCCACGTTGCCTTTGTCGGCGACGGGATCAACGATGCCCCGGCGCTGGCTCATGCGGATGTCGGCATCGCCATCGGCACCGGCACCGATGTGGCGATTGAGTCGGCCGATGTGGTGCTGATGTCGGGCGATCTGCGCGGCGTGGTGAACGCCTATCGGGTCTCCACCCGCACCATGCGCAACATCCGCCAGAACCTGTTCTGGGCCTTTGGCTACAACGTGGCGCTGATCCCGGTGGCGGCTGGTGTTCTCTACCCGGTGTCGGGCCTGCTCCTGTCGCCGGTCCCGGCCGCCGGGGCGATGGCGCTGTCCTCGGTCTTCGTGCTGACCAACGCGCTCAGGCTTCGCCGCGTATCCCCCGCGATGGACGAGACCGGGACCGTCCGCCCCGCCGCCGGTCTTTCCCCCGCGCCAGCCGAATAAGGAGGATGTTGATATGAACATCGGAGATGTCGCAAACCGATCCGGCCTGCCGGCCAAGACGATCCGCTATTACGAGGATATCGGACTGGTCAAGCCACTGCGCAGCGCCAATGGCTACCGCAGCTTTCGCGACCGCGACGTGCACAAGCTGGCATTCCTGGGGCGGGCCCGCGCGCTCGGCTTCAGCATCGAGGATTGCCGGAACCTCCTGAAGCTCTACGAGGACGACCACCGCACCAGCGCCGAGGTCAAGCGGATCGCCGAAGTGCACCTTGACCAGATCGACCGGAAGATCGCGGAACTGACGGAGATGCGCGCGACGCTTGCACGCCTGGTCGATGCCTGCGCCGGAGATCACCGCCCCGACTGCCCCATCCTGGCCGATCTTGCAACGACGCAGGAGGAAAGCGTTCGGCTGAATGAATCCGGTTAGAGCGTGTCGCGTTTGATTGAAGCACCGGCCCGTCGCGCCAGCGACGGGCACGCGACCGCCCGCCCCAAGGCGGGCGCGTTCCGCGCCCCCCGGGCGGTCGCGTACCCGCCGTCGAACCGTTTCCAATCAAACGCGACACGCTATCGCCAGTTTGCCCCGAACAGCCCACGGGTATCTGATTCCGTTTGAAAGATACCCGATCATGTTGTGCGTCTTGTACAGGGTGTATCGAAAGTCGCGTCGCAACCCTGCGACTTCGGGCCATGACATGAGGCTTGGAAAGCCACCCGCGGACCAGGACGACCTCCCGCGTGTCCCTGTCTGATATGATCGGCATATGCCATGAGTTGGTGACGCGCGCCGCCTCTGGACAATTCCGCCATGCCGTCGGCAAATGGCCGGGATGGACTCCGCAAGCCGCTATCCCGCCCTCGCCGATCTGCGCGCCCGCGCCCGGGCGCGCCTGCCGCGCTTCGTGTGGGAGTTTCTCGACAGCGGCACCGGCGCCGAGGCCACGGGTCCGCGCAACCGTGCCGCGCTCGACCGGGTGCGCCTGATGCCCGCGATCCTGCAAGGAGAGGTGCCGGCAACAACCGGAGTGCGGTTTCTGGGTGCGGCGTTCGATCTGCCGGTGGGCATCGCGCCCGTCGGCATGTCGGGCCTGATCTGGCCCGATGCCGAGGTGACCCTGGCGCGCGCGGCGGCGGAGGCCGGCATCCCCTATTGCCTGTCGACCGTCGCGAGCCGCACGCCCGAGGACCTGCACGATGCGGTCGGCGCGCATGGGTGGTTCCAGCTCTACCCGCCGCGCGACCCCGACATCCGCGCCGACATGCTGGCCCGGGCGCGCGCCTCGGGCTTCGGGACGCTGGTGCTGACCGTCGACGTGCCCGTCGCCAGCCGGCGCGAACGGCTCGTGCGCTCGGGCCTGACCCAGCCGCCGCGGCTGACGCCGCGCCTTCTGGCGCAGGTCGCGCTGCGGCCGGCCTGGGCCTGGGGCATGGCCTGCCGGGGATGCCCCGGATGCGCCTGATCGACGACTACGCACCGAAAAAGCGCGGCCTGCCGTCGACCGCCCATGCCGGCTATCTGCTGCGCATCGCGCCCGACATGGCTTATCTGCGCTGGCTGCGCGAGCGCTGGCAGGGGCCGTTGATCGTCAAGGGCGTGCTCGACGCGGACGCGGCCCGGCGGCTCGAGGCCGAGGGGGTCGACGCGATCTGGGTGTCGAACCATGCCGGGCGGCAGTTCGACGGCGCGCCGCCCGCCATCGAAGTCCTGCCTTTGATTCGCGCCGCCACCACGCTGCCGCTGATCTACGACAGCGGCATGGAAGGCGGGCTCGACATCCTGCGGGCTTTCGCGGCGGGCGCCGATCTGACGATGATGGGGCGGGGCTGGCATTACGCGCTGGCCGCGCTGGGGCCGGGCGGCCCGGCGCATCTGGCGGCGATCCTCCAGGCCGACCTGCTGGCCAACATGGGCCAGCTCGGATTGACGGAAGTCACGCAGGCGCGCAGCCGCCTCTGCCCGCCCGGCTGACCCCCGCGCCTTGCCCGCGTCCCCGATTGCCCGATTGCGCAAAGCCGTCACAACTCCTAAAAGACCGGCACGCCGCAGCGCGGCGACAGCGCCAGATAGGGCATTTCCGGGGGAGGAACATGGCCGAGTTTCAGAAAATCCTGATCGCCAACCGCGGCGAGATCGCCATTCGTGTCCTGCGCGCGGCCAACGAACTGGGCAAGCGCACCGTTGCGGTCTTTGCCGAGGAGGACAAGCTCAGCCTGCACCGGTTCAAGGCCGACGAGGCCTATCGCATCGGCGAGGGTCTGGGGCCGGTGGCGGCCTATCTTTCCATCGAGGATATCATCCGCGTGGCGCGTCAGTCGGGCGCCGACGCCATCCATCCCGGCTACGGGCTGCTGAGCGAGAACCCCGATTTCGTCGACGCCTGCGATGCCGCCGGCATCGCCTTCATCGGCCCGCGCGCCGAGACCATGCGCGCACTGGGCGACAAGGCCAGTGCGCGGCGCGTGGCGATCGCGGCCGGCGTGCCGGTCATTCCCGCCACCGAGGTGCTGGGCGAGGACATGGACACCATCCGCGCCCAGGCCGCCGAGATCGGCTATCCGATGATGCTCAAGGCCAGTTGGGGCGGCGGCGGACGCGGCATGCGCCCGGTGATGGGCCCCGAGGAGCTGGAGGAAAAGGTGATCGAGGGCCGGCGCGAGGCCCAGGCCGCCTTTGGCAACAGCGAGGGGTATCTGGAAAAGATGATCACCCGCGCCCGCCACGTCGAGGTGCAGATCCTGGGCGACAAGCACGGGCAGATGTACCACCTCTTTGAGCGCGACTGTTCGGTCCAGCGGCGCAACCAGAAGGTCGTCGAACGCGCCCCCGCGCCCTATCTGAGCGAGTTGCAGCGCGCCGAGATCTGCGAACTTGGCTACAAGATTTGCAAACACGTCAATTACGAATGCGCCGGCACGGTCGAGTTCCTGATGGACATGGATACGAGCCGGTTCTACTTCATCGAGGTCAATCCGCGCGTGCAGGTCGAACACACCGTCACCGAAGAGGTGACCGGCATCGACATCGTGCAGGCGCAGATACTTATTGCCGAGGGCAAGACCCTGGCCGAGGCCACCGGCAAGAAATCCCAGGACGAGATCACGCTGCACGGCCACGCCATGCAGACCCGGATCACCACCGAAGACCCGCAAAACAACTTCATCCCCGATTACGGCCGCATCACCGCCTATCGCAGCGCCACCGGCATGGGCATCCGTCTCGATGGCGGCACCGCCTATGCCGGCGGCGTGATCACGCGCTATTACGACAGCCTGCTGACCAAGGTCACCGCCCGGGCGCCGACGCCCGAGCAGGCGATCGCGCGGATGGACCGGGCGCTGCGCGAGTTCCGCATCCGGGGCGTCAGCACGAACATCGCGTTCGTCGAGAACCTGCTCAAGCACCCCACCTTCCGCGCCAACGCCTACACCACCAGGTTCATCGACGAGACGCCCGAGCTGTTCCGGTTCGCGCGCCGCCGTGACCGCGGCACCAAGGTGCTGACCTACATCGCCGACATCACCGTGAACGGCCACCCCGAGACGCAGGGCCGCGCCCGCCCTCCCGCCGGCGCGCCGGTACCGCGGCCGCCGAAACCGGTCACCGATACCCCGGCGCCGGGGGCCCGCACCCTGCTGGAGGAAAAGGGCCCCGGGGCGGTAGCTGACTGGATGCTGGCGCAAGAGCGGCTGCTTCTGACCGACACCACCATGCGCGATGGCCACCAGAGCCTCCTGGCCACGCGGATGCGCTCGATCGACATGATCAAGGTCGCACCGAGCTATGCCGCGAACCTGCCAGAGCTGTTTTCGGTCGAATGCTGGGGCGGGGCGACCTTCGACGTGGCCTACCGCTTCTTGCAGGAATGCCCGTGGCAGCGGCTGCGCCAGCTGCGCGCGGCGATGCCGAACCTGCTCACGCAGATGCTGCTCCGGGCATCGAACGGGGTGGGCTACACCAACTATCCCGACAACGTGGTGCGCGAATTCGTCCGCCAGGCGGCCGAAACCGGCATCGACGTCTTCCGCGTCTTCGACAGCCTCAACTGGGTCGAGAACATGCGCGTGGCGATGGATGCGGTGCTGGACACGGGCCGCATCTGCGAGGCCGCGATCTGCTATACCGGCGACATCCACGACCCCGACCGTGCCAAGTACGATCTGAAATACTATGTCGGCATGGCGCGCGAACTCGAAGCCGCGGGCGCCCATGTGCTGGGGCTCAAGGACATGGCCGGGCTGTTGAAACCGGCGGCTGCGAAGGCGCTGGTCACGGCGCTCAAGAACGAGCTTTCGATCCCGGTCCATTTCCACACCCACGACACCAGCGGCATCGCCGGGGCCTCGATCCTTGCCGCCGCGGATGCCGGGGTCGATGCCGCCGACGCGGCGATGGACGCGCTTTCGGGCGGCACCGCGCAGCCGTGCCTCGGCTCGATCGTCGAGGCGCTTGCCCATACCGGGCGCGACACCGGGCTCGATATCGGCCATATCCGCGACATCTCGCATTACTGGGAACATGTGCGCGCCCAATACGTTGCATTCGAGTCGGGGCTGCAGGCGCCGGCCTCCGAAGTCTATCTGCACGAGATGCCGGGCGGGCAGTTCACCAATCTCAAGGCCCAGGCCCGCAGCATGGGGCTGGAAGAGAAATGGCCCGAGATCGCCCAGGCCTATGCCGATGTCAACGCCATGTTCGGCGATATCGTCAAGGTCACGCCATCGTCCAAGGTAGTGGGCGACATGGCGCTGATGATGGTCAGTCAGGGGCTGACCCGGTCGCAGGTCGAGGACCCCGATACCGAGGTCGCCTTTCCCGATTCGGTCGTCGACATGATGCGCGGCAATCTCGGCCAGCCGCCGGGCGGCTTTCCGGACGCGATCGTGAAAAAGGTGCTCAAGGGCGAGGCACCCAACCTTGAGCGCCCCGGCCGGCACCTGCCGGCGGTGGACCTCGATGAGACGCGCGCCAGATTGTCGGAGGAGCTCGAGGGCAGGGCGGTCGATGACGAGGATCTCAACGGATACCTGATGTATCCCAAGGTCTTCCTCGACTACATGGGCCGCCACCGGCAATACGGGCCGGTGCGCACCCTGCCGACAAGAACCTTCTTTTACGGCATGGAGCCGGCCGAGGAGATCAGCGTCGAGATCGACCCCGGCAAGACGCTGGAGATCCGGCTGCAGACCATGGGCGACACCGACGACCAGGGCGAGGTGCGCGTCTTCTTCGAGCTCAACGGCCAGCCGCGGGTGATCCGCGTGCCCGACCGCAAGGCCAGGGCGCAGGCCGCCCGGCGGCCCAAGGCCGAAGCCGGCAACCCGGACCATATCGGCGCGCCGATGCCGGGGGTGGTTGCCAGCGTCTCGGTGCAGGTCGGCCAGAAGGTGCGCGAGGGCGACGCGCTCCTGACCATCGAGGCGATGAAGATGGAGACCGGCATCTATGCGGAGCGCGACGCGACGGTCAAGGCGGTGCACGTCCAGCCCGCCAGCCAGATCGACGCCAAGGACCTGATGATCGAGCTGGAATAGCCGTTGCCGTCAGATCAGACCGGCGGCCTGTGCCGGCTCAACCGGCACAAATTCGGCACGGGGTCGAAATTGGGGCTTGCAGCCCCGCGCCAGACTTTATATCTGCCAGTCACCCAAGGATGCGGGCGTAGCTCAGGGGTAGAGCATTACCTTGCCAAGGTAAGGGTCGTGAGTTCGAATCTCATCGCCCGCTCCAATTTTCCAGACATGTCGCCGGCAGCGGCGCCAAGGTGGCCGCCGCGCTCCGGTGAGGGCCTGGCGGCGGGCTTCGGCTTGCCGGCAAGCGGGCGTGCCCTGCCGCCGGTTCGTCATCGGACGGACTATCGGGGACGAGGGTGGTCGTCCCGGACAGGTCGTCACCGGGCGGGTCGGGCCGGTATCCGCAAGGGTCGAAAACCTCGGGTCGGGCCCGTGGCCAAGACACCAGCGCCCCGCGATGCCCTTGAGGTTGGATTTTCCAGGTGCGATTCGATCGCCACCCCGCGGACCTCGCGCGCACCCTTCCGGGCGCCGAGGCGTTGCAACCATCGGCGGGTATTCCGGGCCATGCAAAACCGCACTGTCCCATTGTTGAGTGAGTCGATGGCGCGCCCCATCCGGGGCATCGGGGCCCCGTGCCGGCAGCTATTCGCTCATGCCCGGCGGCTCGGGCGACTTATCCCCAGTCTCCCGTGATTCTTTGGCAACGAAAACCCGGCAGAACGGCCATTTCTGGCAGTTTTCGATGCGCGCGGACGCCATAAAGGCTAGACGACTGGTATGAGGGCTGGGATTTCAAGACAACTCGGGCGGGGCGTATTGGCGGTCGCTGTCGCGACGGCTCCGGCGTCCTCAATTGCCGAGTCCGAAATCGCCACCGGGTATAACAGCTACGGCTATCCCGGCCTCATCGACATGCCCGTGGCGACCAGCCGGCCCGATGGCGAACTCGCCTTTACGGCGAGCAGCTTCGCCGGCCAGACCCGGACCACGCTGACCTTTCAGATCACCCCGCGCCTTTCGGGCAGCTTTCGCTACACCGAACTGCAGAACTATCCCTCGGCCGGCCGATTGGTAACCAACTACGACCGCAGCTTTTCGCTGCATTACCGCCTTATCGACGAGGCGGGGTTGCGACCGGCGGTAGCGGTGGGGCTCAATGACTTCCTCGGCACCGGCATCTATTCGTCCGAATATGTCGTCGCTACCAAGACCGTGGGTCCGCGCCTGCGCTTCAGCCTCGGCATGGGCTGGGGCGGCTGGGCACCAGCGGCGGCTTCAAGAACCCGCTTTCGGTGTTCATCAGCAAGCTCGAAACCCGGCCGCCACCGGGCGGGGGCCTGGGTGGTACGGTCCGTTCGGCCAGTTGGTTTCGCGGCGATGCCGCGCTCTTTGGCGGGGTCGAATGGCAGGCCACCGACCGGCTGAAGCTCACGGCCGAGTATTCCTCGGATGCCTATCCGATCGAGTCGCCGTCCGCCTTCAGCCGCGACTCGCAGCTCAATCTCGGCGCCAGCTACAAGCTGCGGCCCGGCATTGATTTGTCGGTGCGCTACCTTTACGGAACCGAATTCGGCGTTCAGTTGACGGCGGCGCTGAACCCCAAGGAACCGGCCAACCCTTCGGGGCGTGAGCCGGCGCCACCGCCGGTACTGGCTCGCGCATCGGCCGCGGCGCTCTCGTGGCCCGCCAGCATTGGCGAACGCGATGGTTTCCGCGCCCGCGTGACCGAGGCGCTGTCGGAGCAGGGCATTCGCCTGCACGGGCTCACCCTCTCGGGCGACAGCGCCCGGGTCGAGATCGAGAACACCGCCTACCCGCTCGAGGCCCAGGCGATCGGGCGCACCGCGCGGGTGCTCTCGCGGCTGATGCCGGCGCGCATCGAGACCTTCGTGATCGTGCCGATAACCGGCGGCATGCCGGTCAGCCAGCTGGCGATCCGCCGCAGCGACATGGAAACCCTCGAGCACGATCTCGACGGCAGCTGGAAGAGCTTTGCACGCGCGCGCATCTCGTCGCCCGAGGGTCTTACCATGCCGGGGCCCGAGCGCTATCCGCGGTTTGACTGGCGGCTCAAGCCCTATCTGGCCCCCAGCCTCTTTGATCCCGACAACCCGGTTCGTGCCGACTTCGGCGCCGAACTGACCGCCGGTTTCGAGCCCGCGCCCGGGTGGGAGATAGCGGGCGGGATCCGCAAGAGGCTGGTCGGCAACCTCGCCGATGCGACACGACGGTCGGATTCGGTGCTGCCGCATGTGCGCAGCGATTTCAACCTCTACGACGAGCAGGGCGATCCGGTGATCACTCATCTGATCGCCGCCCGGTATTTCAAACCCGGCCGCGATGTCTATGGACGGGTGACGGTCGGATACTTGGAAAAGATGTATGGCGGGATATCGGGTGAACTTCTGTGGATGCCCAATGGCAGTCCCTTCGCGTTGGGGATCGAAGCCAATTATGTCAGGCAGCGTGACTTCGACCAGCTGCTGGGCTTTCGCAGCTATGAGGTGGCCACCGGGCACGTCTCGGCCTACTGGGACATCGGCAACGGATTTCACGCCCAGCTGGACGCCGGGCGCTATCTGGCCGGCGACTGGGGCGCCACTCTGACCGTGGACCGCGAATTCAACAACGGCTGGAAGATCGGCGCGTTCGCAACGCTCACCGACGTGCCCTACAGCACCTTCGGCGAGGGCTCTTTCGACAAGGGGCTGCGCATCTCGATCCCGATATCCTGGTTGACCGGCGAGCCGAACAAGACCGCGTACTCCACCACGATCCGGTCGGTTCTGCGCGACGGCGGCGCGCGGGTCGATGTCGGCGGACGGCTTTACGAACGGGTCCGGCCATTGCAGGAACCGGCGCTGCAGGACGGATGGGGGAAGTTCTGGCGATGATGGGGTTCGGACGCATATCCCGGCGGGCAGCGGCTGGCGCGGCGGCACTGGCGCTGCTCCTTGCCGGCGGGTGCTCGAACCTGATCACCACACTCGGGCTGGGCGGCGACGTGGCCGCTGTTCCACCGCGTCTGATCGGCCCCGAGCGGTTGCGCGTGACGCTGCCGGCGCGGGACGCGCAGGCCGTGCTGGGCCCGGTATCGCGCAACAGCGGTGTCACGGTCTGGCAGACGCTCGACGGGATCAGTCTGAGCTTTCACAGCGGTGTCCTGATCGAGACGCGCGGCCTGGGGCACGATCTGATGTCGTCGGACCCCGCCGGAACGGTGGCGATGCTGCGCGGCGCCACGGATGGCGGTTATTACCCGCAGATCCGCACCTATCTGGATGGTGAACAGCGCACTGTCTTTCGCAGCTTCCAGTGCCGCCGCGGCGGTGGCAGCGGGGGGCGGATCGACGAGATCTGCGTCTCACCCGATGAGACCGTCACCAACAGCTACTGGCTCGATGCCGCCGGTCGCGTGATCAAGTCGCGCCAATGGGTCGGCCCGACCATCGAATACATGGAAACACAGCAAGTACTGCGCTAATGACGAAAGAACGGAATTTGGAGGGCATGAAATGACGAACAGCAAGGCCACGCTTCTGGCCCGGACCGCGATGGGGATGGCCCTCGCGGCCGCGGTGCTGCTACCCGCCGGGTGCGGGGTCGTTTACACCAGCCCCAAAGTGAGCCGAGACGCCGGCACCGATATCGATGTCCGCGTTATCGGTCTTACCCCTGAAACGGTGCTGCTGGCCAACCGCACACCCTACAGCCCGCGCAACCTGCCGCGCGAATTCTACGCCGCCGCCAACGCCCAGCAGGGCCTCGGGATGGGCGCCCTGCCGGCCGCACCGGAGCTGCCCGACGAACGTCCCCGCCGGCTGGAACTGCGGGTGCCCCCCGATGCTGCGCCCCAGCCCTATCGTCTTGGCACCGGCGACGTCGTGCTGCTGGCGACCAAGAAGAGTGGCAGCAGCATCGAGGAGCTCAGCGGGCTTCTGGCGGCGCAGACCCAGCGCCAAGGCTACACGATCTCGGACGACGGCAGCATTTCGATCCCGGATATCGGGCGGGTCGAAATTGGCGGGCTGACCCTGCAGGAGGCGCAGGACAAGATTTTCAGGTTCCTGCTCGAACAACAGGTCGATCCGGCCTTCTCGCTTGAGGTTGCGGAATTCAATTCGCAGCGGGTGACGGTCGGTGGCGCGGTGCAGAAGGCCGTGCGCGTACCAATCACCTTGCGCCCGCTGACGCTGGGCGAGGCGCTGACCGCCACCGGCGGCATGGTGATCCGGGACGAACAATATGCCTCGATCCGCATCTATCGCGCGGGTACGCTCTATCAGATCCCCTATCAGGACTATCTTTCCCGCCCGGCGCTGCAGGATATGAGGCTCGTGAACGGGGACGCCGTCTTTGTCGACACGACCTATGATCTTGACCGCGCGCTCGAGTTCTACCGCCAGGAAATCGATGTCATCCGGCTGCGCAGCCAGGCCCGGAAGGACACCATCGACATGCTTCAGGCCGAAGTCGAACTCCGCCGCGGGATGCTGGAAGAGCGGCGCGGCAATTTCGACGCGCGACAGGAATACGGCGCGGAGGCGCGTGATTATGTCTATCTGTCGGGCGAGGTTTTCAAGCAGGCCCGAATGGCGCTGCCTTACGAACAGCAGGCCACGCTGGCCGATGTGCTTTACGATGGCGGCGGTTTTCGTACCCAGACCGCGAATCCGGGCAACATCTACGTGCTGCGCCCCTCGAGCGATCCGGCGGAATTCGGCGCCGTCACCGCTTGGCATCTGGATGCGGGCAACGCCGTCAACATGACGCTCGCCACGAGGATGCAGATGCGGCCGAACGATATCGTCTTCATCGAGGAACAGCCGATCACCAAATGGGGCCGCGTAATCCAGCAGATCGTGCCGTCACTGCTGACATCGACAGCCGCCCTCGCCGTCAATAACTGAGGCACTGCGCCGGATCGGTGGCCGGCCATTGGCAAAAATCAAACGGGCGGGACCGCATCGCGATTCCGCCCGTCTGATTTATCGAATACAGTCTGCAGGCAGCCTGTCCAGCCCGGGATGGGCTGATCTCAGTTCGTTCCGGTTGTCGATGTTGTCGAGTAGGTGCTGCTGCCGCCGGCAAGCGCGAAGAGCGCGATCACGATGGCCGCGGACGCGGCGGCCGCGCCCAGCCCGCCGGACATGCCGGCGGTATCGGTGGTGGCGCCGGCAGCCGGGCATTGCACCTGCAGGAGAGTCCCGCCATCAATGAAATCGGCACCCAGCACGGTCGCACCGTTGCAGGCGTCGATCCTCTGGGCGTAGTCGAGCGCGGTTTCGCCCGGCAGCGGCGGCGTGGTGACCTGCTGCTGCGCGACCGCGGCCAGCGGCATCGCGACGCACGCGACGGCGGCCAGCAGGGTATTGGAAAATCTCTTCATGATCGATGATCCTTTTGAAGCTTCGGCTGCATCATACAGCCTTGGGTAAGAAATTAAACCGGGAATTCGCCCTGCCGGTCCGAATCGGCGTCATCCGGCCTCGTAATAGCTCTTGCCATAGGACGAATAGGCCCCGTATTTGCCGCCATATCCGTAGCGTTTCATCCCCTTCGGGTCGATTTGCGACAACACCAGCCCGGTCACCCGCAGGTTGACCGATTCGAATTCGCGCAGCGCTGCCGCCACCTGGCCGCGATAGGTGCGGTTCCAGGCTACCGAGAACACGATCGCGTCGACATGCTGCCCGATCACCCGCGCGTCGGGCACCACCAGAACCGGCGGCGTGTCGATGATGACATAATCGTATGCTTCGCGCACCTCGGTGATGAAGTCGCGGAACCGGTCGGAGGAAAAGATGTCGGCTGCATTGGCACGCGATTTCTGCCCCATCAGCACATCCGCACCCAGCCGTTCGTCATGAAAGACGATGTCGCGCAGCGGCGTCTCGCCGGCCAGCGCGGTGATCAGCCCGACCCTGGGGGCCTCCTTGAAATACTCGTTCAGGGTGCGCCGGCGGATGTCGCCCTCGATCAGCAGTACCCTCTTGCCGAGCCCGGCGAGGTTCTGCGTCAATGCAACCGCCTGCGTGGTCTTGCCCTCGCCCGGCAGCGCCGAGACGGACATGATCACCTTGGGCGGTGCGTCGATGTTCGACAGCAGGATCGAGGTGCGCAGGTTGCGCACCGCCTCGGCCGCCGCCGATGTCGGCTTGTCCTGCAGGTAATCGATCAGATCCGTGCGCGCCTTGAACGGCATCGCCGGGATCTGGCCCATCACCGGAGCACCGGTCGCGGCCTCCAGTTCCTCGGCGCTGCGGAAAGTACTGTGCAGGAACTGCCGCAACAGAACGATCGCGGCTCCGACCATCATCCCCAGCACCATCGCCAGCGCGAGGATCAACGCCGGGCGGGGCTCGACCTTATTGCCCAGGATCGCATCCGACAGCACCCGGCTGTCGGCTTGCTGCAGCCCGCGCTGCACCGCAGTTTCCTTGAGCCGCGTGAGGAAGGTCTCGTAAAGCGTGCGCGTGGTTTCTGTCTCGCGCTCCATCTGCTGGATGCGCAGCAGGTCCTCGGATTGCTGACCGATCCGGTTCTGAAGCCGTTCATATGACTGTTGCAAGGCCGCCATCTGGTTGCCGAGGCGAGCGCGTTCGGCCTGTGCGCGCATCGCCAGTGTCTCCAGCCGCTGATCGAAGAGCCGAGCCGCCTCGGCGTCACCGTCGTGCACTTCGGGCAGCAGGCGTTTCAGGGCGGCATCGTCGGTCTCCTCGACCGCTGCGGCGCGGTCGCCGGTTTCCAGGAGGGCGCGCAGCCGGGTTCCCGCCTTGTCGGCTCGCTCGGCCTCGGCGGTCATTTCCTGCAGCCGGTCGCGCAGATCCTTGGCCTGCAGGTTCAGCCCCTGCAGCGCCTCGGGGCTGATGAGATCGGTTTCGGCCTTGGCGGCCTTAAGCGTCTCCTCCTTGGTGCGCAACTCGGCCTCGAGCTCGGTCACGCGCTCCGACAGCCACGATACGGCCTGCTCGGTGGCTTCGAACTTCACCGCGATCTGCTCGTCGATATAGATATCGGCCAGCGTGTTGACGATCCGGGCCGATTTCACGGGATCGCCCGTGGTGGCGCTGAGCGTATAGACATAGGTGTCGCGCTTGACCGAGGCCGAAAGCATCTGCTTCAAAACGCTAATCGTTTGGTCACGGGGGGATTTGCTGACGGACTCGCTGTCCTCCCCACCATCGCCGGAGGCGACCAGCCCTGCCACGAACCCCTTGACCTGGGCAAGCACCGATGGCGGGTTGAGGGCGGTGTTGAATTCCGGGTCTTCGACGAGGTCGAGCCGATCGACGAGCTTGCCCAAAACCCGCCTGGAAAGCAGCACCTCGATCTCGGTGTTCAACGCCGCGGCATCGGTCGAAACGCCGGAGATCACGCTTTCGAGGTCCACGACCTGCTTGGAACGCACCTCAAGCGTTATCTCCACCGTCGAGCGGAATTTCGGTTCCGCGACGCCAAAGACATAGTAGCCCGCCAGCAGCATTGCCACGGCGGTCGTCAGGGCAATGATCCACCGGCCGCGCCAGAGCGCGCGGAGCAGTTCCATCAGGTCGATTTCGTCGTCGTCCCGGTCCGGTTCTAGTCGGTCTTGGCGAAACGGGCCGGCAACGGGTTTGGCTGCATCTTTCATTCGCGTGCTGTACTTGTTCATGTCCGTTCTGGCAGATCAGTGCCGCATTAGCCACAACTTGGCCGGGATCAAAGCAAAAACCGCGGATTTCCCTGATTTCGCGGCATTCAACGGCAGTTTCCGGATATCGAACCGGGGGTTTTCATGTTTTGGGCGCCCGGCACCGGTTCCGCACGACAGGCAAGAGCGCGCCGCGGTCACGCCCGCCGCCCCATGGTCTGGATGAAGGTGACGCCATCGGCCGAGATCGCCGCGGCGGTCAGACAGCCGGTTGCGAATGCGCCCGTATCCACCGCGATCCGCCCGTCGGCGACCTGGGGAGTGTCGACCACGGTGTGACCGTGCACCACCCATTGGCCGTCCGCGCGCGGCTTGCGCATGAACTGCGGATGCCCCCACAAGAGTGCCGAGGGCGGCTGACCGTCCATCGGCAGGGCCGGATCGGCACCGCCATGCACTGCCCACACGTCGCCGCTGCGCCATGTCAGCGGCCGTGCCCGCAGCCAGGCGGTCATCTCGTCTCCCATCGCTTTGACGAGCCGGTCGCGCATCGCCATCATCGCCGGGGGTCGTCGAGCCCGGCCGATGGCGGCGCCACCCCGAAACTGGCCAGCGTCTGCAGCCCGCCATTGCGCAGCCAGCGGCGCGCGCGCTCGGACGGATCGTCGAGAAAGTCCAGCATCATCCGCTCGTGGTTTCCCATCAGGCAGGTGACGGACGGAGTCCCTTCTGGCGAGACCGACATCAGCAGCTCGAGCACCTTGCGGCTCTCTTCGCCCCGGTCAACATAATCACCGAGAAACACCACCGGCCAGCCGGCATGATCCGCCTCGATCAGGCGGTCGATCTCGATCAGCAGATCGGCGCGGCCATGCACGTCGCCGACCGCGATGAACGGCTGCCCGGGCATCGGCCCGCGCACCGGCGGCGCTTGGGGCAGATCCGGTTCCGCGCGACCCCGCATCCGCCTGACAAAGCCCCTCATGTAATCCATAAACTCCATTTTTAGCCATGCCGCAAGCGGTTCACGGGTTATGCCGCCCCGTCCCGGGTCTTGGCATCGCGGTCCCCGGCGCGCAGGCGCAGCCCCAGCCAGAGCCCCGCCGCCGCCCCCGCCATGTCCGCGGCGATATCGGCCAGTTCGGCATCGCGGCCGGTCAGCGGCTGCACCAGTTCGATACCGATACCAAACCCCGCCGCCACGACCAGCACCAGCCAGCCCGGCCATCGCCAGCCGGCCGTCACCAATGCTGCCCAGACAAAAAATGCCAGCACATGCGACAGCTTGTCGGCATGGCTCACGTGCAGCGGGACGTCGGGGATTGTCGGGCTCAGCGTCAGGACAAGGATGGCCGCCGACACGACCCAAGCCAGGATGCGAAATATCCGCAACCGGGTGCGACGCGCGGCATCGCTGCCGCGCATGGGGGGAGATGCCGTCGACATATGCGGTGCCTAATCCCTGCCGCCCGTCATGGCCAGACGGTATCGCAAAATAGCGGCCGCCATCGGCGCCTTGCCGCCCATCTCGCGGCATCGCCCCGGCAGGGCGGACATTTCCGTCCGGCCTCATTGTCACGTTCCGCGCAAAGACCGTCTGCCGCACTTGGCCCCTGCGCCGCCGCCCCCTATAAGGTGCGGGCAGAAAGACGGATACCAGAGCGATGCGCCGGGCCCAGATCACCCGCAAGACCGCCGAGACCGACATCCGCGTGACAATCGCGCTCGATGGCGGCGGGCACTATGACAACCGCACCGGCGTCGGGTTTTTCGACCACATGCTCGACCAGCTCGCGCGGCATTCGCTGATCGACCTGCAGGTGCGCTGCGAGGGCGACACCCACATCGACGACCATCACACGGTCGAGGACGTGGGCATCGCGCTGGGGCAGGCGCTGGGCGCGGCGCTCGGTGACAAGACCGGCATCCGCCGCTACGGCGCCTGCCTGCTGCCGATGGACGACGCGCTGGTGCGCGCCGCGCTCGATCTGTCGGGGCGTGCCCATCTGGTCTGGAACGTGGCGATGCCGACCGCGAAGATCGGCAGCTTCGACACCGAACTGGTGCGCGAGTTCTTTCAGGCCTTCGCGGCCAATGGCGGCATCACGCTGCATGTCGACGCCCTGCACGGGATCAACAGCCACCACATCACTGAAGCCGCGTTCAAGGCCGTGGCCCGCGCCCTGCGCGAGGCGGTCGAGACCGATCCGCGCAAGGCCGACGCCATTCCCTCGACCAAGGGCGCGCTCTGAGGACCATGTCCACCGTCATCATCGACTATGAGAGCGGCAACCTGCATTCCGCGGAAAAGGCGTTCCAGCGCATGGCGCGCGAGGCCGGCGCCGGCGCGGTGGCTGTCACCGCCGATCCCGACGCAGTGCGCCGCGCCGACCGCGTGGTGCTGCCGGGCGACGGCGCCTTTCCCGCCTGCCGCAAGCAGCTTTTCGATCAGCGCGGCCTTTTCGAGGCGATCGAGGAGGCGGTGATCGCGGGCGGGCGGCCGTTCATGGGCATCTGCATCGGCATGCAGATGCTGGCCACGGAAGGCTCGGAATACGAGCCGACCCCGGGGTTCGGCTGGATCGGCGGCACCGTCGAGAGGATCGTGCCCGAAGATCCCGCGCTCAAGGTGCCGCACATGGGCTGGAACGATCTGGTGATCGACCGCGCGCATCCGGTGCTCGAGGGCGTCGAGACTGGCCATCACGCCTATTTCGTGCATTCCTATCAGTTCCGCGCCGCCGACCCGGCACACCTTGTCGCCCATGTCGACTATGGCGGCGCGGTCACGGCGGTGGTGGGGCGCGACAACCTCGTCGGCACCCAGTTCCACCCCGAAAAGAGCCAGCGGACGGGATTGCGGATCATCGCGAACTTCCTTGCTGGGCGCCCTGACGGCCCGGGGCCGCCAGAAGGACTTTGCATACCCACGGAAAGCGTCGGCAAAACGGGGCCTCCTTCGGAACGGACCCGATGCCGATGGTCTTTTGCCGGGACCGCCCCGAGGGAGTTGCGCGCGTACCGCGCGATAGTGGGCTTTGCGCGCGTACCCCGCAAGCTGCCAGAACCGGCATGGTGATGCGCATTAGGACTTGCATATTTCTCAGCGCTTGCGGTATCCGGTCCGTGGGACACCCCTCCCCAACGAGGGGCGTATATCTGGAAGGGTAACACCGATGTCCATCGACCAACCGGCGACGCGGCCGGCCAATCCGCGCTTTTCCTCGGGCCCCTGCGCCAAACCCCCCACATTCTCGCTCGACAAGCTGTCAGATGCCGCGCTGGGCCGCAGCCATCGCGCCGCCATCGGCAAGGCCAAGCTCAAGGCCGCGATCGACGGCACGCGCGAAATCCTGCGTATCCCCGACGATTATCGCATCGGCATCGTGCCCGCCTCCGACACCGGCGCGGTCGAAATGGCGATGTGGAACCTGCTCGGTCCGCGCAAGGTCGAGATGCTGGCCTGGGAAAGCTTCGGCGCCGGCTGGGTGACCGACGTGGTCAAGCAGTTGAAGCTCGACGCCGAGGTGAAGGAAGCGCCCTATGGCGAGATCGTCGATCTGGCCTCGGTCGACACCGACAACGATGTCGTTTTCACTTGGAACGGCACCACCAGCGGCGTACGTGTGCCCAACGGCGACTGGATCAGGCCCGACCGGCAGGGGCTGACGATCTGCGATGCCACCTCGGCCGCCTTCGCCCAGCACCTGCCCCGGGACAAGCTCGATGCCACCACCTTTTCCTGGCAGAAGGTGCTGGGCGGCGAGGCCGCGCACGGCATGCTGGTGCTCTCGCCCCGGGCGGTCGAGCGGCTGGAAAGCTACGCCCCGCCCTGGCCGCTGCCCAAGATCTTTCGCCTGACCAAGGGCGGCAAGCTGATCGAGGGCATCTTCGAAGGCGCGACCATCAACACCCCGTCGATGCTGGCGGTCGAGGATTACCTGCTGGCGCTCGACTGGGCACGCGAAGTGGGCGGGCTCGAGGGGCTGCGCGAACGCGCCTACGCCAACCTCGCGGTGGTGCAGGGCTTTGTCGCCGAACATGGCTGGATCGGGTTTCTGGCCGCCGATCCGGCGACCCGCTCGAACACCTCCGTTTGCCTGAAGTTCACCGACCCGCGCATCACCGACGGCGCCGCCTTTGCCAGGGCGGTGGCCAAGCGGCTCGAGGCCGAAGGCGTGGCGTTCGACATCGGCGCCTATCGCGACGCGCCCCCGGGGCTGCGCATCTGGTGTGGCGCTACGGTCGAGACCGCGGACGTGGTCGCGCTGATGCCGTGGATCGAATGGGCGTTCCGGTCCGAGATCGCGGCGTTGTCCGCGGCCGCGTGATCCGTGCCGGGCTGAAGCCCGGCCTGCACGGCAATCCCGGAATTCTGTAGGCCGGGCTTCAGCCCGGCATGCTCTCCGAAAACTCCATTCAAAGGACCAACGAACATGGCTCCCAAGGTACTCGTTTCCGACAAGCTTTCCGAAACCGCGGTGCAGATCTTCCGCGATCGCGGCATCGAGGTCGATTTCCGGCCCGATCTGGGCAAGGACAAGGACAAGCTGGCCGAGGTGATCGGCGATTATGACGGCCTCGCCATCCGCTCGGCCACCAAGGTGACCGCCAAGCTGCTGGAACGCGCCGACAGGCTCAAGGTCATCGGCCGCGCCGGTATCGGCACCGACAACATCGACAAGGAGGCCGCGTCGAAAAAGGGCGTGATCGTGATGAACACACCCTTCGGCAACATGATCACCACCGCCGAGCACGCCATCGCGATGATGTTCGCGGTCGCCCGCCAGCTGCCCGAGGCCAGCGCCTCGACCCATGCCGGCAAGTGGGAGAAGTCGCGCTTCATGGGTGTGGAGCTGACCGGCAAGACGCTGGGGGTGATCGGCGCCGGCAATATCGGCGGCATCGTCTGCGACCGTGCCCGCGGGCTGAAGATGAAGGTCATCGCCTATGATCCGTACCTGTCCGGGGAGAAGGCCGACAAGATGGGGGTCGAGAAGGTCGATCTCGATGAACTCCTGGCCCGTGCTGACTTTATCACCCTGCACGTGCCGCTGACCGACCAGACCCGCAACATCCTGTCGGCCGAGAACCTTGCCGAGGACCAAGAAGGGCGTGCGCATCATCAACTGCGCCCGCGGCGGGCTGGTCGACGAGGCGGCGCTGGCGGAACTGTTGAAATCGGGCCATGTGGCGGGCGCGGCCTTCGATGTCTTCAGCGTCGAGCCGGCGACCGAGAACGTGCCTTTTCGGCCTGCCGGGCGTCGTCTGCACCCCGCATCTGGGCGCGGCCACCACCGAGGCGCAGGAGAACGTTGCCCTGCAGGTGGCCGAGCAGATGTCGGACTACCTGCTGACCGGCGCGGTGAGGAACGCGCTCAACATGCCCTCTGTGACCGCCGAGGAGGCCAGGGTGATGGGCCCCTGGATCAAGCTGGCCGACCATCTCGGGAGTTTCATCGGCCAGATGACCGACGAGCCGATCAAGGCCATCAACATCCTCTATGACGGGGTGGTGAGCGAGATGAACCTCGACGCGCTGACCTGCGCCGCCGTCGCCGGCATCATGAAGGCCGTCAACCCGGAGGTAAACATGGTTTCCGCCCCGCTGATGGCCAAGGAACGCGGCGTCAGGATTTCGACCACGCGCCAGGACAAGTCCGGCGCCTTCGAGGGTTACATCAAGCTGACCGTGGTGACCGCCAGGCGCGAGCGCTCGAT
This sequence comes from Roseovarius sp., assembly GCA_027493545.1. Lineage (GTDB taxonomy): Bacteria > Pseudomonadota > Alphaproteobacteria > Rhodobacterales > Rhodobacteraceae > Roseovarius. The sequence continues at coordinate 431,882 of JAOSKR010000003.1, forward strand.
CGGCGGCACGGTGTTTTCCGACGGCAAGCCGCGCTTCATCCAGATCAAGGGCATCAACATCGACGCCGAGATCGGGCGCCACATGCTCTACACCACCAACCGTGACGAGCCCGGCATCATCGGCGTGCTCGGTCAGACGATGGGCCAGCACGGCGTCAATATCGCCAACTTCACCCTCGGCCGGGCGGCGGCCGGCGGCGAGGCGATCGCACTGCTCTATGTCGATGAGCCGGTGGCGCCGGAGGTGATCGCCGAACTCGAAGCGTCGGAGCTCTTCCAGCAGGTGCGGCCGCTGGAGTTCGACGTCGCCTGACGCCCCCCGGATCGGGGGCGCCGACGTCCCCGCGCTGTCCGCAAGGGCGGCGGGGATCGCGGACGCCGGTCAGGTGCGCCGTGGTCCGGCGCCGTCCGGACGGCGCGAAAACGACATGCTGCCGCAAACAGGCGCCTTGAAAACGACCCGGCCGGTCGCCCTCGGAAAACCGGCGGCCGGAAAAATCGCCTAACGGTTGGGGACGATCCGTCAAGCATCCGATTTGGGAGGAGACGATGCCCGACCCCAGCCGCCGCATGCTGGCGGAAATCGCCGCCGTCTTCCGCGCCGAGAGCCGCGCCTGCGCCGACCGGACCGCAGATATCCTGGCGACCTTCCCGGGCCCGGACGCGGCCGCTTGCGGGGCCGATGCCGATGCCGATGCCGATGTCATCCGTGCGCTCCTTGCCGCCTCTCCGCTGGCGGTGGCCCATGCCACGCTGGCCGCGTTCGACGCGCTGCCCTGGGGCCGCAATCCCGTCGCCTCCCGCATCTCGGCCGAAGACAACGGTCTTTATCGTGTCGCCAACCTGATGGGGCCCGAAGGCCCGCTCTTTTGCCCGACCCTCCGGGCCGGATTCTACTACCAGCGGCCCGATACCCGCTATGGCCTGCACTCCCACGCGGCGGTGGAAACCTACGTGATCATCGCCGGCCGTGCCCACTGGACCGCCGGGGATACGCAGCGCGAGATGGCGCCGGGCCATGCCGTGCATCATTCCACCTATCTGCCCCATGCCTGTCAGACCGGCCCCGAGGGTGTCGTCGCGCTGTGGCGCTGGTCCGGCGATATCGGGATCGAAAGCTATCGCATGCATCACGGGCTCGACGCCTTCGGCGCCGCTGCCGCCCGGCAGGCAGGTCCGCTGCCGGTTTCCCGCCCCGCCGGTCTCAGGCCGTCCGTGCCCCCCGCAGTACCACGGTGAGGAAACACAGCATGCCGAGTGCGCTGATGGTCGCGCCACCCGCGGCCAGCGCCTCGGTCCTCTCCTGCAGCGCCAGCGCGATGCCGGGCACCATGACCGTGAGGCCCAGAAGCGACAGTGCCAGGTGCAGCCGGGGCAGCCGTCCCTCGGCCGCGTCGGGCACGAGGTGGTAGTAGAAGGCGAAGATCGCGAAGCTGACGAAGCCCACGAGGTTGAGATGGGCGTGTGCCGGCATCATCGTGTGATCGTGCGTCGCGGCCATGCGCAACCCCCAGGCCATGCCGATCAACACTGCAACCACCCCGCACAGCATGAACCAGAACGCCAGTCCCCTCATTGTTCCGTTTCCCGGTGTTGTTGAAACCGTCAGAAAGCTGCGACAAAATGCCGCAGCTTGCAAATCACTTATCGTTTCGGGTTTCGGCGCGGCGTGCCTGTTGCCCGCCCATATGCCTGCCCCGCCGGCGCGCGGGTTGCGCCGCTGCGGCGGGTCGCGCATGCTGCTGACTCCGCGTTTCGTCTCGCGCCCGTTCCGCGGCGCGCCATTCCCAGACGATCCAGTTGAAAGGATACACGCCATGACCGATATCGTCCTGCTCGACGGCGCCCGCACCGCCATAGGCACCTTCGGCGGAGCGCTGGCCGGCACGCCGCCCACGACGCTCGGCGCCCATGTCGTCCGCGCGGCGATGGAGAGGTCGGGCGTCGAGCCGGGTCAGATCGGGCATGTCGTCTTCGGCACCGTGATCAACACCGAGCCGCGCGACATGTACCTGTCGCGCGTTGCCGCGATCGAGGCCGGCATTCCCGATACCGTCCCGGCGATGAACGTCAACCGGCTCTGTGGCTCGGGCGCGCAGGCGGTGGTGTCAGCGGCGCAGGCGCTGATGCTCGGCGATGCCGATTTCGCACTCGCCGGCGGCGCCGAATCGATGAGCCGCGCGCCCTTCGTCATTCCCGATCAGCGCTGGGGCGCCAAGATGGGCGACGTGCGCACGCTCGACATGATGCTGGGTGCGCTCAACTGTCCCTTCGGAACCGGCCATATGGGCGTGACGGCCGAAAACGTGGCCGAACGGCATGACGTCACCCGCGCCGATCAGGATGCCTTTGCGCTCGAAAGCCAGCGCCGCGCCGCACGTGCCATCGCGGATGGACATTTCCGCTCGCAGATCGAGCCGATCGAGGTGCGGGTGCGGCGCGACACCGTGGCATTCGATATCGACGAACACCCCAAGGCGACCACGGCCGAGGCGCTGGCCGGTCTGCGCCCGGCATTCCGGAAGGACGGCACCGTCACCGCCGGCAATGCCAGCGGCATCAACGACGGCGCGGCGGCGCTGGTGCTGGCGCGCGCCGGGGCGGCCGAGGCGGCGGGGCTGACACCGCGCGCGCGCATCATCGGCTATGCCCATGCCGGGGTAGCGCCCGAGGTGATGGGCATGGGCCCGGTGCCGGCGGTGCGGGCGCTGCTGGAAAGGACCGGTCTGGAGGCCGGCGATTTCGACGTTGTCGAGTCGAACGAAGCGTTCGCCGCCCAGGCCATCGCGGTCAATCGCGCGCTGGGGTTCGATCCCGACAAGGTCAACCCCAATGGCGGCGCCATCGCGCTCGGCCATCCGGTGGGCGCGACCGGGACGATCCTGACCATCAAGGCGCTTTATGAACTCGAACGCATCCACGGCACGCGTGCGCTGGTGACCATGTGCATCGGCGGAGGGCAGGGGATCGCGCTGGCGCTGGAACGGCTCTGACGGCACGGCGTCACGCCGGTTTCCCCGGCCCTTGTTGGTTTGCGGCACTCCGGCCGCCGGTGTGCTATTGGCCAGATGTGGGCGCTGCGTTACGGTCGTGCCGGATTTCCCGGGAAGAGGAGTTGCCGGAATGGAAATGAGGGGCGAAAGAGAGATCGCCGCGGACCGGGAAACGGTCTGGGCGGCGCTGACCAGCGCCGAGGTTCTGAAGGAATGCGTCCCCGGCGCGCAGGAGGTCACCGGCTCGCCCGAAGAGGGGTTCGAGGCCACGGTGGTGCAAAAGGTCGGCCCGGTGAAAGCCACCTTTCACGGCACCGTTACCCTGCCGGACATGGTCGCCCCCGAGCGGCTGAAGCTTGTCGGCGAGGGTAAGGGCGGTGTCGCCGGCTTTGCCAAGGGCAGCGCCGATGTAACGCTGAGCGAAACCGAAAACGGCACGCTTCTGGCCTACGAGGTGGAGGCCAAGGTCGGGGGCAAGCTGGCGCAACTCGGCAGCCGCATCGTCGACGGGTTCGCCAGGAAGATGGCCGACCAGTTCTTTGCCCGGCTTGAAGAGGTGATCGAAGGCCCCAAGGAAGAGGACGAGGCACCCGAGGCCGAAAAGAAAGGCTGGCTCAAGCGCCTCATCACCCGCAAGGAGTAAGCGGCGAGGCGCGCCAACTAGATCTGCCACCCGCCCCGACCCCCCGAACCGGGGCCTCTCTTTCCGGCGGGACGAGGCCCCGGGTCCGGCCGGGACGCAGGTTTTTCGATTGAACGCGATACGCGCCACGCGGCCGCTACGGCCCCTCGATGACGTTGGCCAGCATCTGGCCGATGGCGGTGCTGCCCTTGACCGAGGGGTGGATCATGTCGATGGCGTGATATGAACCGTCTCCGTCGGGCACCAGATCCTGCAGCGACAGGTAATAGAGACCGCCGTCGAGCTGCGACAGCCGGGCGATGCGGCGCTCGAGTTCGGCGCCCTCGTCGCGGCAATGCTCGATGGGCGAGGCGCGGCCGGGGCTGCGCAGGTAACCGACATAGACCACCTTGGCGCCCGACTGGCGCAGTCTCGACAGGAAGCCGGGGATCGTGCCCCTGGTGCCGTCCTCGGAAATCAGCCGGTCGAGCTTGGGTCCGCAGACCATGCAGCCGCAGCCGAACCACAGATCGTTGCCGCCGCCATTGACCACCACCCAGTCCCAATCGCCGGGCACGTATTGCTTGGTGATGTTCAGTCCGGCACTGCCGGAGATGGGCAGCGCATAGTGAAACCGCGCCCCGATGGTGGACCGGTCGACCACCGGCTCGCGCAGGGTCGCCTCGATCGCGTCGGCGACGGCTCGGTCCGAGAGACGGTTGGTGGCGAGCATCGAATCGCCCACGACCAGAATGCGGGAGGGGAAATCACGGGTGACGGATTCGCCACAAGCGGAAAGCAGGGCCGCCGAGGCAGCCAGAACGATCATACGAAGGAACATGGGCGTCGGTATCTCTTTACTCTGACCGTCCTGCGTCGCGCCGGCGCGAATGCAGGATGGTTACGCCCCCAAGGAAAAAGTGTGACAAAACCGTGACCGATTCTCAACCACAATCGGGCCAGCATGTTCAGCCTCGGGAAACAGTCTGGTTCGATTTCGTGAATTGGTGGAATTCCGCACAGCCCAAGCTGCAACGCGGCGTGATTGCACTTCCCGTGCCGGCGGTTAGGTTAAGCCCGGATCTGACCGGAGCGGAACCCATGCCACCGATCGTGGAAATCGACAACCTGAGCAAGACCTACGACGACGGGTTTCAGGCGCTCAAGGGCGTCACGCTGGCCATCGAGGAGGGCGAGATCCTGGCGCTGCTCGGCCCCAACGGGGCGGGCAAGACGACGCTGATTTCGGCGCTCTGCGGTATCGTCACGCCGACCGGGGGCAGCGCGCGCGTGGGCGGCCACGACATCGCCGCCGACTATCGCGCGGCACGATCGATGATCGGGCTGGTGCCGCAGGAAATCACGCTGGAGCCGTTCGAGAAGGTGATCAGCACGGTGCGGTTTTCGCGAGGGCTCTTCGGCAAGCCCCGCAACGATGCGCTGATCGAGCGCATCCTGCGGCAACTCTCGCTCTGGGACAAGCGCCGGAGCCCGATCAAGGAGCTGTCGGGCGGCATGAAACGGCGGGTGCTGATCGCCAAGGCGCTCTGTCACGAACCCAGGGTGCTCTTTCTCGACGAACCGACCGCCGGGGTGGACGTGGAGTTGCGCCGCGACATGTGGCGTGTGGTCGAGGGGCTCAAGGAAAGCGGCGTGACCATCATCCTGACCACCCACTACATCGAAGAGGCCGAGGCCATCGCAGACCGCGTGGCGGTGATCCTGCGCGGCGACATCCTGCTGGTGGAGAAGAAGGAAACGCTGATGCGGCAGATGGGGCGCAAATGCCTGCGCATCGAACTGGCCAAGCCGATCGGGGCGGTCCCCGCCGCGTTGGCGGATTTCGGGCTGGAGCTGTCCGCGGACGGGTGCGAGCTGAGCTATACCTATGACCGCCAGGCCGAGCGCACCGGCATCACCCGGCTGTTGCGGGCGCTGTCGGACGAGGGCCTCGCGCTGTCGGATCTGCAGACCGCGCAATCGAGCCTCGAGGAAATATTCGTCGACCTGGTCAGCGACGAGGCCGCGGCATGAACCTGCGGGCGATCCGGGCGATCTATGTCTTCGAGATGGCGCGCTTCTTTCGCACGCTCCTGCAGAGCTTCGTCTCGCCGGTGATCTCGACCTCGCTCTATTTCGTGGTCTTCGGCGCCGCCATCGGCAGCCGCATCGACGAAGTCGAGGGCGTGGCCTACGGCGCCTTCATCGTGCCGGGACTGGTGATGCTGTCGGTGATCACCCAGTCGATCACCAACGCCGCCTTCGGCATCTATTTCCCGAAATTCATCGGCACCATCTACGAGCTTCTGTCGGCCCCGGTCAGCTTTTTCGAAGTGGTGCTGGGTTATGTCGGGGCGGCGGCCACAAAGGCGCTTTTCATCGGAGTGGTGATCCTCGTCACCGCGTCGCTCTTTGTCGATTTCAGCATCGCGCACCCGCTGGCGATGGTGGCGTTCCTGGTGCTGACTTGCCTCAGCTTCGCGCTTTTCGGCTTCATCATCGGCATCTGGGCGCAGAATTTCGAGCAGCTTCAGCTCATCCCGCTGCTGATCGTAACGCCGCTGGTGTTCCTGGGCGGCTCGTTCTACTCGATCTCGATGCTGCCGCCGGTGTGGCAGACGATCACGCTTTTCAACCCGGTGGTCTATCTGATCTCGGGCTTTCGCTGGTCGTTCTTCGGACAGGCCGATGTGGCGATCGGGCTGAGCCTCATGGCGATCGCGCTCTTTACCGCGATCTGCCTGACGCTGATCTGGGCGATCTTCAGGACCGGCTACCGGATACGGTCCTGAACCGCCATCTCCGGGCGAAACCCGCCGGGCGCCCTGACACGGCGTCTTGCCCGTGGTTGACTGAAATCAATGCGCCCGCCACGCTTCGGGCAGATGACTGGGCTGGTGCCGCGATGCAGCACGACGCGCCGGTATCCGTGCCCCGTCAGGCGCGCGCGCACCCGATGCCGGAGAAACCAGATGGACCGCAGCCCTCTCAGCCCGATGTTCAACCCGCAATCGGTGGCCGTGTTCGGCGCCTCCGACAGCCCCGATTCGGTCGGCGGACGGGTCTTTGCCAACATCCGGAGCGCCGGGTTTCAGGGCGCTCTCTATCCGGTCAACCCGCGATATGAAACCGTCGGCGGGGTCAAGTGCCTGCCCGATATCACAAATATCCCCGGGCCTGTCGATCTGGCGGTGATCGCCACGCCGGCCGACACCGTGCCCGGCATCATCCGCCAGTGCGGCGCGGCCGGCACCGGCCATGCCATCGTGCTCTCGGCAGGCTTCGGCGAGGGCGGCGGTCCCGGCAACGACAACGCCCGCAAGCTGATGACGGCGGCGCGCCAGGCCGGCGTGCGCTTCATGGGGCCGAATTGCGTCGGGCTGGTGCGGCCGTGGATCGGGCTCGACGCCACGTTCCTGCGCTCGCGCACGCCCCAGGGCGGGCTGGCGCTGGTGTCGCAGTCGGGCGCGCTCTGCTCGGCCATTTCCGACTGGTCGGCGCCGAACCATCTGGGGTTTTCGGCGCTGGTGTCGCTGGGCAATTCGCTCGACATCGACTTTGGCGACGTGCTGCACTTTCTCGCCGACGATCCCGAGACCTCGGCGATCCTGCTCTATGTCGAGGGCGTGCGCGACGCTCCGTCCTTCCTGTCGTCGCTCAGGGGTGCGGCGCGGACCAAACCGGTGGTCGTGCTCAAGGCCGGGCGGCACATCCAGAGCTCGAGCGCGGCGCACACCCATACCGGCGCGCTGATCGGCAACGATGCGGTGTTCGACATCGCGCTGGCGCGTGCCGGTGTGGTGCGCGCGCAGACCTTCGGCGCGCTTTTCGCGGCCGCCGAAATCCTGTCGCCGGGCAAGCGGGTGCGGGGCAACCGGCTGGGCATCATCACCAATGGCGGCGGCGCCGGCGTGCTGGCGGCCGACCGTGCCGGCGATCTGGGAGTGACGCTGCCGCCGCCATCGGAAAAGACCCTCGCCGCGCTCGACGCGGCGCTGCCGCCCTTCTGGTCGCGCGCCAACCCGGTCGACATCCTCGGCGACGCCGCGCCCGGTGATTTTGCCGCGGCGGTCAAGGCGGCGCTCGACGAACCCGAATTCGACGGTGTGCTGGTGATGCTGACCCCGCAGGCGATGACCGACGCGACGGCGGCGGCGCAGGCGGTGATCGACGCCATCCCCGAGCGCTGCCCCAAGCCGGTGCTGGCCTGCTGGATGGGCGAGACGGCGGTGATCGAGGGGCGCAAGCTGCTTTCCGCATCGGGCATTCCCGAGTTCACCACGCCGGAGCGCGCGGTCGAGGCGTTTTCGTATCTCGCACAGCATCACGGCCACCGGATACTGGCGCACGAGGTGCCGGGGCCGCTGCACGACGACGACCCGCCCGATCTGGATGGCGCGCGGATGATCATCAGCGGCGCGCTGTCCGAAGGCCGCGAAATGCTGACGGATATCGAATCGAAGGCGCTGCTCAGGGCCTTTCGCATCCCCATCAACATCACCATCGAGGCCGCGACCGCCACCGATGCGCTGATCGCCGCCGAGACCGTGGGCTATCCGGTGGCGGTCAAGATCAACTCGCCGCAGATCATCCACAAATCCGACGTCGGCGGTGTGCGGCTGAACGTCGGCTCGGCGGTCGAGGTCAAGCAGGCGGTGCGCGACATCACGCTCGCGGCCGAGCGGCTGCGCCCCGATGCCCGCATCAAGGGCGTCACCGTCGAGGCGATGGCGCATATGGACGACGCGCGCGAACTGGTGGTCGGCGTCAGCCGCGATCCTGTCTTCGGCCCTGTGATCCTCTTCGGTGCCGGCGGCACGATGGTCGAGGTCCTGCAGGACAGCGCGGTGTCGCTGCCGCCGCTCAACCAGGTGCTGGCCGACCGACTGATCAACCGCACCCGGGTGGCGCGTGTGCTTGGCGCCTTTCGCGACCGTGCGGCGGTCGACCGCGCGGCGGTGATCGAGGTTCTGCTGCGCGTCTCTGAAATGGTCTGCGAGCTGCCGCAGGTCGTCGAACTCGACATCAACCCGCTCATCGCCGGGCCCGGCGGCGTGCTGGCGGTGGATGCGCGCATCCGCGTCGCCCGCCCGCCGGCCCGGGACGGGATCTACGATCATGTCGCCATCCAGCCCTATCCGAGGCATCTGGTGCGCAACGAGCACCTGACCGACGGCACCGCGCTGACGATCCGCCCGATCCGGCCCGAGGATGCCGAATCCGAGGCCGCCTTCGTGCGCGACCTGTCGCCCGAGGCCAAGCGGTTCCGCTTCATGGGCACCGTCAACGAGCTTTCCGACGAGATGCTGGCGCGCTTCACCCAGATCGACTATCGCCGCGAGATGGCGCTGGTGGCGATGGTCGGCTCGGGCCCCGAAGCCGAACAGCACGGGGTGGCGCGCTATGTCATCAACCCCGACAACACCAGCGGCGAGTTCGCCATCGTGGTCTCGGACAAGCTGCAGGGCCAGGGCATCGGCACGCGGCTGATGAAGGCGCTTTTCGCCGCCGCCCGGGATCATGGGCTGGGCAAGATCGAGGGCTCGGTCCTGCGCGAGAACGTCGGTATGCTGCGCCTGATGGAAGAGCTGGGCTTTACCATCACCCCCGATCCCGACGACCGCGAATGCGTGATCGTCGAACACTGGCTCTGAGAAAGGCGCGCCCATGCTCGGTTTCATTTCGCATCCCGCCTGCCACGACCACGACGCCGGCCCGATGCATCCCGACACGCCCGAGCGGCTCGATGCGATCAGCAACCAGCTGATCATGTCGGGCCTCGATTTCGTGCTGCGCCACTATGATGCGCCGCAGGCCACGCGCGACCAGCTGGCGCGCGTGCACGCCCCGGCCTATCTCGACCGCATCTTTGCCGCCGCCCCCTCGACGGGCAGTATCGAGATCGACGGCGACACGGTGATGTCGCCCGGCACCCTGACGGCGGCGCTGCACGCCGCCGGGGCGGGCGTGCTGGGGGTCGACCTGATCATGCGCGACGAGGCCAACCCGGTATTCTGCGCCATCCGCCCGCCGGGCCACCACGCCACCCATGATACCGCGATGGGGTTTTGCCTGTTCAACAACATCGCCGTTGCGGCGGCGCATGCGCTGGCCGAATACGGGCTGTCGCGCGTCGCGATCGTCGATTTCGACGTGCATCACGGCAACGGCACCGAAGACATCTTTCATTCCGACGAGCGGGTGCTCTTCTGCTCGACCTTCCAGCATCCGTTCTACCCCTTCACCGGGCACGAGAGCGACGCCACCAACCTGGTCGACGTGCCGCTGCCCGCGGGTACCGACGGCGCCGGCTTCCGCGCCGCGGTGAGCGAACACTGGCTGCCGGCGCTCGACCGTTTCCGGCCCGAGTTCCTGTTCGTATCGGCGGGGTTCGACGCGCATCTGCTCGACGACATGTCGGCGCTGGCGCTGAGCGAGGACGACTACCGCTGGCTCACTCGCGAACTGGTGGCGGTGGCCGGCGCCCACGCCGATGGTCGCATCCTGTCGATGCTCGAGGGCGGCTACGAGCCCGGCGCGCTGGCGCGCAGCGTGGTTGCGCATGTCAAGGAACTGATGGGGTAGGGCGCCTGCCGGCGCGCGGCGGTTGCCATTCCTGGCGCCGGCTGGCAGGCTCTGCCGGTCACCGAAGGAGGGACCGATGCAGCACCCCCAGCCCGCCAGCCCCGCCGCCAATATCGCCCACTGGCCCGAGCGCGTGGACCTTGCCGCCGCCTTTCGCTGGACCGCGCGGCTGGACATGCGCGAGGCGGTGTTAAACCATTTCAGCCTCGCGCTGAACGCCGAGGGCACGCGCTTTCTGATGAACCCCAACCAGATGCATTTCAGCCGCATCCGCGCGTCGGACCTGCTGCTGCTCGATGCCGCCGACCCCGGGGTTCCGGACCGGCCGGACGCGCCCGATCCGACCGCCTGGGGGCTGCACGGGTCGATCCACCGCGCCTGCCCGCATCACCGCTGCCTGATGCATGTGCATTCGATCCACGCCACGGTCCTGGCCAGCCTCGCCGACAGCACCCTGCCGCCGATAGACCAGAACAGCGCCATCTTCTTCAACCGGGTGGTGATCGACGAGGGTTACGGCGGGCTGGCGTTCGAGGCCGAGGGCGCGCGCTGCGCCGGAATGCTCGCCGACCCGGCGCGCAAGGTCATGATCATGGGCAATCACGGCATTCTGGTCATGGGCGACAGCGTCGCCGATACCTTCAACCGGATGTATTATTTCGAGCGCGCCGCCGAGACCTATATCCGTGCGCTCCAGACCGGCCGGCCGCTGCGCGTGCTCTCCGATGAGATCGCCGAAAAGACCGCGCGCGAGATCGAGGCCTATCCCGACCAGGCCGAGCGGCATCTTGCCGAACTCAAGGCCATCCTCGATGGCGAAGGGTCTGACTATGCCAGCTGAGCGGGGCTGAAACCCGCCCTCACGCCCGCCCGGCGTCGCCCGAGAGCGTCAGCGCGCTGATGCCGAGCTTTTTCAGCGCCCCCTCCCATTTCAGGGCGTCGGCGGTCTCGAACACCAGCTCGGTGTCGGCGTCGCAAATGAGCCAGCCGTTCTGGGCGATTTCCGCCTCGAGCTGCCCCGGCCCCCAGCCGGCATAGCCGAGCGCAACCAGCGCATGCGTGGGCCCGCGCCCCTGGGCGAGATCCTCGAGAATGTCGAGCGTCGCGGTCATGGCGAAATCGTCGCTCACCTCCAGCGTCGAGATCGACGAATGATAGCCATAGTCGTGCAGCACGAAGCCGCGCCCGTGTTCGACCGGGCCGCCGAAATGCACGGCCATGTCACGGGCATCGGTGCTTTGGGAGATCTCGAGCTGGTCCAGAAGGTTGGAAAGGCGCAACTCCTGCGTTGGCTTGTTGACCACCAGCCCCATCGCGCCCTCGGCGGAATAGGCGCAGATGAAGATCACCGAATAGGCGAAGCGCGGATCGCCCATGTCAGGCATGGCGATCAGCAGCTTTCCGTTGAGGTCGATTGCGCTCACGCGGGCCTCCGGCAGGGCGGTTCCCCCGATGATGGGCATTCGATGGCCGGGTTGCAAGCGCGGCATTCGCGCGCGCCGCGGCGGCGTGCCTGCCACGGGTTCCCGCCGCTCGCCGGAAAGTGACTTGGCATTGAGGGCGTGATGATCCATCTGATCAGCATGGTCTTGCGGCTTCTTCACCTCTTGTGTGCCGGTCTCGGTGTGGCGCTTCTGGCGATTGCGGGGCCGGCGCGCGCCCAGCAGGCGGCCGACATGGTCGACGTTCGGGTGCTGCCGGGCTGGCGCACGCCCGAGGGGCTGCATATCGCCGCGATCGAGATGCGGCTTCGCCCGGGCTGGATGACCTATTGGCGCGCGCCCGGCGATACCGGCATTCCGCCACAGTTCGACTGGCGGCGCTCGCACAATCTCACCGGGGTCGAAATCGTCTGGCCCACTCCCAGCGTTCGCGACAAGGGCGGGGTGCGCACCATCGGCTACAGCGACGTGCTGGTGCTGCCGATCCGGGTGCTGCCCGCGCGCTCGGGGGGCGACGTGACGCTGACGGGGCGGATCGAGATGGGGGTATGCCGCGATATCTGCGTGCCGGTCGCTGTGCGCGTGTCCGGGCAGCTGCCCAATGCCACAGCCAGGCCCGACCCGCGCATCGTCGCGGCCCTTGCCAGCCGTCCCGATACCGCGGCCGAGGCCGGAGTGCGCGGCGTCGCCTGCCGGATCTCGCCGATCGAGGGCGGGCTTGGCCTGCAGGCCGAGATCGAGATACCCGGAGCCACCGGTTACGACGCCGCCGTGATCGAGGTCGACAATCCGCGCATCTGGGTTGCCTCGGCCAGGACGACACATCGCGGCGGCCGGCTGATCGCTGCGACGCGGCTTTACCATGCCGAGGGGCGGTCCTTCGCGCTCGACCGCTCGGGCATCCGCATCACGGTCATGGGCCGCGGCCGCGCCGTCGACATTCAGGGCTGCGCCGCCGGCTGACGCTGGCGCCAGAGCCGCCACAGCACGGCGCCCGCCAGCATCAGCAGCACCATTGCGCCCACCCCCGCGACATAGAGCACCAACGCGGCCAAGAGCGGCGGCAGCTCCGCCAGGGCCGGCGAGATACCGGCCAACGCCCCCGCCATCGGGCCGGGCAGCGCGCCCTCGGCCAGCGTCACGCCCAGCGTCGCCGCCAGCCATCCGAGCGTCGCGGCCAGCGTCGAGCCAAGCGCCAGCCGCAGCCCCCGCGCCCTGCGCGCACCCAGCGCCCGCCGCAACGCCGCCCGCCGGCGGCCGAGATCGTGCTGGACGGCGATCAGCGCCGGCACCAGCACCAGCACCAGCACCATGCCGAAGCCCAGCCCGTAAACGAGCGTGATCACGGTCGGCTTGAGGAACTGCGCCTGCACCGAGCGCTCGAACAGCAGCGGCGCCAGCCCCAGCACCGTGGTCGCGGTGGTCAGCAGCACCGGGCGCAGCCGGTCGGCGGAGCCGTCGACGATCGCGCGGAGCATGCCGCGGTCGCGGGCGTGTTCGTCGATGGTGCTGACCAGCACGATGGAATCGTTGATGATGATCCCGGTCATGCCCAGCAGCCCCACCACCGTGAACATGCTGAGCGGCACCCCCAGTGCCAGTGCCCCCAGATCGCGCCGATAAGGCCAAAGGGGATTACCGCCATCACCACCAGCGGCCGCGACCAGCTGGCGAATACCCAGGCCAGGACCAGATAGATGCCGGCCAGGGTCAGGATCAGCGCGGTACGCGCGTCGGCGAGGAACTCGCCCTCCTGTTCCGAAAGCCCCGACAGGCGCCAGTCGACCCGGTACCCGGCCTTGATGCGGGGCAGGATATCGTCTTGCAGAAGGCGCATGATCTCGGCGGCGCGCGCCGGGTCGTCCTCGGAGATGTCGCCGGTCACGTTGATCTGGGCGACGCCGTTTTCCCGCCGGATGGTGGAAAAGCCGGTGCTGCGCTCGACGCTGACGATATCGGCCAGCGGCACATAGCCGCCCAGCGGCGTGCGCATCTGCATCCGCTCGAGGAAATCGGCGGTCAGTTCGTCCTCGGGCAGCTCCACCCGCACCTCGGCGCTGCGCGGCCCGTCGGGGTAGGTCGCGGCCTCGATCCCGGTCAGCCGGTGGCGCAGCACGCGGCCGAGATCGCCGATGGAAAAGCCCAGCGCCTCGCCCTGCGGGGTCAGCTCGAGCACGAGTTCGGCCTTGTCGAAGGCGAGGTTGTCCTCGACCGCGGACACCTCGGGAATGCGGTCAAGTTCCGTCTTGAGCGCCTCGGCTGCGGCCTTCAGCGTCTCGGCCCCGGCGCCGTGGAACTCGACGTCGAGCGCGGTGCCGCCGGGCCCCGAATGCCAGCCGCGAAAGCTGACCGCCTCGGCCAGCGGGTGCGGCTCGACCCGGCGCTGCAGCTCGGCGGCGAAGGCAAAGCCGGAATAGGGACGCAGGTCGGCGTCGATCAGCTCGATGGCGATGCCGCCCAGCTGGTCGGGCTCCTTGGTGTCGGCACCGGCGAGGCCCGGCCCGCTGACGCCGCCGACCTCGGCCAGCACGAATTCGAGCGGGTTGCGGCCGTAACGCTCGGCATAATCGGCTCCCAGCGCCTCGGTCGCGCGCTGCATCTCGCGCATCATCGCCAGGCTGTCGGCGCGGGTGGCTCCCGGCGCCATCATGAAATTGCCGGTGACGCTGCTTTGCTCGGGCGCGTTGAAGAACCGCCAGACCACATCGCCCCGGATCACCAGCGCGGCCTGCGCAGCGAGCAGCGCGACAATGCCCGCCATCACCGGGTACCGCGCCCGCACGATGAGCACGACGAGCGGCCGGAAGAGCCGCTCGCGCAGCCGGACGAAGCCGCGGTTCACCACCCGGCTGGGCCAGTCGTACCAGTGTCTGCGTCCGGCATGGACGAGCGCGTGCGCCATGTGGCTGGGCAGGATCAGGAAACACTCCACCAATGAGGCCGAGAGCACCGCGATCACGGTCAGGGGAATGTCGATGATCATGTCGCCGAACTGCCCGCCGATGGCGACGAGACCGAAAAACGCGATGAGCGTCGTCAGCGTGGCCGAAAAAACCGGCAGCGCCATGCGGCGGGCGGCGTTCTCGGCGGCCTCGGCCGGGCTTTCTCCCATCCGCCGAACCCGCGCATCGGCGTGCTCGCCCACCACGATGGCATCGTCGACGATCATCCCCAGCGTGATGATCAGCGCAAAGAGCGAGATCATGTTGATCGTCAGCCCGACCGCGTACATCACCGCCACCGCCGTCAGCAGCGCCACCGGGATGCCGGCGGCGACCCAGAAGGCGGTCCGTGCGTTGAGGAAGAGAAAGAGCAGCGCCAGCACCAGCCCGAGCCCGGTGAGCCCGTTGGCAAGCAGCGTGTCGAGCCGGCCCGAGATGAACTCGGACCGGGTGCGGATGAGCGAGAGCTCCACCCCCTGCGGCAGGCTGCGCTGCATTTCCGCGACAACACCCTCGACCTGGTGCTGGATGCCGATGGCGTCGCCCCGGGCCGAGCGGTCGACCCGGATCGACATCGCCGCGTTTTCGCCAACGAAATACTGCCGGTTGCGCGTAACCCCCTCGACATGCACGCGGGCCACGTCGCCGACGCTCAGCCGGGTACCGTCGGGACGCGAGCGCAGGGTGATGGCGGCGATCTGGGCGGTGGTGCGCTTTTCGGCGCCGGTGCGCACCCGTGTGCTGGCGCCGGCGACATCGCCGGCCGGAGCGACATCGACCCCGGCGCCCACGGCCGCGGCGATCTCGGCCAGGGTGATGTCGTGCGCGATGAGGTTGACCGACGGCACCTCGACCACGGTCCGGGGCGCGGCGAGACCGCGGATGGTGGTCCGCGTCACCCCGGCCTCGAAGAGCCGCGCCACCAGTTCGTCGGCAAGGCGGCCGAGCTGTTCGGGGGCGATCGGGCCGGAAAGGACGATGTCGGTCACGCGGTCACGCCAGGCGCCGCGGCGGATCACCGGCTCGTCGGCGTCCACGGGCAGGCTGGTGGCGGTATCGACGGCGGCCTGCACCTCGTCGGCGGCGCGCCCCATGTCCCAGCCGGGCTCGAATTCCAGCACGATGGTGGCGACCGCCTCGCGGCTGGTGGCGCTGCTCTTCTCGACGCCGTCGACCGCGCGCAGCACCGGCTCCAGCACCTGGACGACGCCCGCGTCCATGTCCTCGGGGCTGGCGCCCTCCCAGATGATCGAGACGCTGACATTGTCGACCACCACATCGGGAAAGAACTGCGCCCGCATCTGCGGCGCCGCGGCCAGCCCGAGGATCACCATCACCGCCATCAGCAGGTTGGCGGCGGTGGGATGGCGGGTGAAATAGGACAGCACTCCGGTCAGCCGGGGCGAAGGATCGCGCGCCATCGCTCAGCCCCCCATGCGGCCTTCGAGCCGTTCCACCATGCGCACGGGCACCCGGTCGCGTTCGAGCGCGGCCAGCAGCCGGCGCTTGTCCGCCGCGCCGATGTCGGGGCTGGCCTCGACAAAGCTCTTCAGCCGTGCCCGGCGTTCGGCACTCAGCTGCAGGGTGGCATCGGGGCCGGACGTCGCGCCGGTCGCGGCGTCGGAGCGCGCCTCGATCGGGCGCACCTTCAGCCCCGCGCCCAGAAGCGGTGTGCGCTCGGTCACCACGCGGGCGCCGGCGAGTCCCTCGCCGCGCACCAGGATGTCGTCGCCCTGCCGGCGCAGCAGCGTCACCGGCAGCGCTTCGAGGCGGTCGTCGTCCGCCAGCACCAGCACGGTGCCGTCGGCCCCCAGCGCCGCTGCCGGCAGGCGCACCACCCGTTCGAGCGGCGGCTCCTCGATCACGACGGTGACGAAATCGCCGGGCTTCATCGCCGGCGCCTCGTAGAGCCGGGCAAAGACCAGCCGCCCGGTGCGGTCCTCGCCCACGGCGGCGCCCTCGCGGCTGATCACGCCCCGTGCCGTGAGGTCGAGGCCGTGCGTGCTCAGCCGGGCGGTGACCGGGGCAGGGATCAGCGCGCCGGCCTCGTCGACAAGCCGGGCATATTGCGCCGTCGAGACCCGGAACGCGACCTCGAGCGCGGCGCCGTCGACCAGCGTGCCCAGCCGTTCGTTGACCGACACCAGCCGCCCCTCGACCACCGCCACATCGCTCAGCGTGCCGGAAAACCCCGCCACGATACGGGTGTCGGCCAGCCGCCGTTCCGCCTCGTCGAGTGCGATCCTGGAGCGCGCGAGCCGGGTTTCGGCCTGATCGGTTCGGGCCTCGGCCACCGCCTGCGCCTGGCGCGCAGCGATGACCGCCTGACGCGCCTGCGCGGCGGCCAGTTCGGCGGTCTCGACCGTGGCGGTGGTGCCGACGCCGCGCGCCTCGAGGTCGGCCTGCCGGCGATGGGCGCGCTCGCGCAGCGCCGCCTGTTCCGCCGCCGCCGCGACCTCGTCGCGCGCGAGGTCGAGCGCGCGGCGCGCCTCGCGGGTCTCGGCCTGCGAATCGGTCAGTTCGGTCCGCGCCCGGCTCAGCGCGAATTCCGCGTCCGCCGGGTCGATCCGGGCCAGCAGCGCGCCTTCCTCGACGCGGCCGCCTTCCTCGAAATCCTCGGCCAGCATCACCAGCGTGCCGGCGGTCTTGGCGCGGATCTCCAGCGTCCGGCGGCTCCGGACCTCGCCATAGGCCGTGAGCACCGGCGCAAGCGTGCGTTCACGCGCCTCGATGACGCTGACGGCAAAGACCCGCTCCTGCCGCTCGGGCATCGCGGGGGTGTCATCCATCCGCGCGCGCACGGCGTCGATGACGGTCTGCGCGGCATAGCCGAGAAACCCCAGGGTGAGCGCCAGAAGAAATAGTCCGGTCAGGCTGTGGCGCAGAAAACGCATCCCTCGGTTCGACCCCGTCGCGCCCGGCAGATCCGGGCCCGGAAAGAATGTAGGCAGACCCGGCCGAAAGCCAAGCTCGCGCCGGTTCTGCGCGCGGCCGCGCTATTTCCGTCGCAGATGCTCGTCGAGGCGCGGCATGATCTCGACGAAGTTGCACGGCCCGTGGCGATAGTCGAGCTGCGGGCCGAGGATCGTGTCCCAGGCATCCTTGCAGGCGCCGGGGCTGCCGGGCAGGGCAAAGAGATAGGTGCCCCCCGCCACCCCGGCGGTGGCCCGCGACTGCACCGCGCTGGTGCCGATCTTCTGAAACGAGATCATGGTGAAGATGGTGCCGAAGGCGTCGATCTCTTTCTCGTAGACGTCGCGGTGCGCCTCGACCGTGACGTCGCGCCCGGTCAGGCCGGTGCCGCCGGTCGAGATCACCACGTCGACATCCTCGGCGGCGATCCATTTGCGCAGTTGCGCCGCGATCTGGTCGCGCTCGTCGCGCACGATCATGCGGTCGGCGAGGATATGGCCGGCCGCCTCGATCCGGTCGGCAAGCACATTGCCCGAGCGGTCCTGCGTCGCGTCGCGGGTGTCCGAGACGGTCAGCACGGCGATGCGCGCGGGGATGAAGGGGTTGTCGTCGGCGATGCGGCTCATGGTGTTCAGGTCCTTTCGATCAGGGCCAGGCGCAGGGCGAGACCCGCAAAGATGGCGGCACAGGCATAGCCGATGCCGCGGGAAAAGGCAGGCGAGGTGGCCAGGCGCCGGCCGAGACCGCCGGCAAAGACGCCCACCAGCGTGTTGACGACGAACCCGCCCCCGGCGATCAGCAGGCCCAGGATCAGGAACTGCCCGAGCACGCCGCCGCGGCCGGGGTCGATGAATTGCGGAACAAAGGCCAGCACGAAGAGAATCACCTTGGGGTTGGTGAGGTTCACCACCATGCCGTCGCGAAACGCGCGGGCCGGGCGCACGGCAGGCGCGTCGCCCGCCTGCGGCGGGTGGCGCAGGACATGGATGGCGAGCCAGACCAGATAGGCGACCCCGGCCCAGCGGATCGCGTCGAAGACCCACGGCAGGGCCGCCACCGCGGCCCCCAGCCCGAGCCCCGCGAGGGTGACATGCACCAGCCCGCCCGCCGCGATACCGGCGCTGGCGGCCACTGCCGGGCGGGCACCGGCGCGCAGCCCCTGACCGAGGCAGAACATCATGTCCGCCCCCGGCGTGAGGTTGAGCGCGATCGCGGCGGGGACGAAGGCCAGCAGGGTCACGGTGTCGATCATGGCGCCAGCTCGAACCAGTTCGGGCGCGGCCCGAGATTGACCACGCGGGTCCGCCCGATCGTGCCCTCGTGGCCCCAGCTGTCGTGAATGTGGCCGCAGAGCGCCAGCTTCGGCCCGATGCGCCCGATCGCCTCGCGGATGGCGGTCGAGCCCACCGATTGCCCGTCCGAGGTGACGTCGGCCACGCCCCTGGGCGGCGAATGGGTGATCAGGATGTCGGCCTGCGCGCAAGGGGCCAGGAGCCCTGCCGCCTGCGCCTCGGTCAGATCCCACGACCACGGCCCGAAGGGGGTGACCGGCACGCCGCCGCCCAGCCCGAAAAGGCGCAAGCCCCCGATCACGGCGCCCTGTCCGTGCAGCACATGCGCGCCCTCGGGCGCGGCCGCGCGCAGCTCGTCAATGCTCTCGGCGTTGCCGGGCACCATCACCAGCGGCGCGGTGATCCCCCTGAGCATCGCCATCGCCTCCGCCAGGCCCTCGCGCATGTTGCAGAAATCGCCGGCGCCGATCACCAGATCGGCCTCGGCGCTCGCGTCGACCAGCGCCGCGGCGCGGGCGCGCGCCAGGTGCAGATCGGAAAAGGCGAGTATCTTCATGGCTCTCCCTCCAGCCGCGCCTGAAGTTCCAGCAGATCGGCCCAGGCCAAGCGCTTGTTGTGCGGGTTGCGCAAGAGCCCCGCGGGATGGAACATCGGCAGCGCCGGGCGGTCCCAGACCTGTGTCCAGTTGCCGCGCAGCTTGGTGATGCCGCGGCGCCCCAGCACCGCCTGACAGCTGATATTGCCCATCAGTACCACGATCTCGGGCGCGGCGAGCGCGACGTGGCGCTCGACAAAGGGCAGCATCATGGCGATTTCCTGCGGCGTGGGGTCGCGGTTCTGCGGCGGCCGCCACGGCATGATGTTGGTGATGTAGACCGCGCGGTCCGCCTCGTCGGCGTCGCGTGCCAATCCGATTTCGGCCAGCATCCGGTCAAGCAGCTGTCCTGCGCGGCCGACAAAGGGCCTGCCGCGGATATCCTCGTCGCGCCCCGGCGCCTCGCCCACGATCATCACCCGTGCGCCGGGGTTGCCGTCGGCGAAGACGAGGTTGCGCGCGCCGCGCCTCAGATCGCAATGCGCATAGGCGTCAAGCGCCGCCGCGAGCGCAGCCAGATCGCGCGCGCCCCCGGCGGCGGCACGGGCGGCCGCGACCGGGTCGTCCATCGCCGCCGGCGCGGCAGGGCGCGGGACGGGACGGGCGGCAATCGGAGCGGCCGGCGCCGCGACAGGACGCGCGGCGCGGCGGGGCCCCGGCGTCTCGGCCGGCAGGGCGTAGCGGTCGACGGGCGCATCCCCGATCGCCTCGGTTGCGCCCAGCTCGATCTGCCAGGCGAGCAGCGCCAGCGCGCCAGGGTGATCCAGGGTCGATTCCATGCCTCCAAGGCTACCCTGCCGCGCCGGCACTTGGAACAGTCAAGCGCCGGCTTGCTCCGGGTCGCCGCTCTTCCTATAACCTTGGCGAACCGGACGGGAGCGACGGATGCAGTTTTCACAGACCCATCTTCTGGGTATCGAGCCGCTTTCACCCGCCGAGATAACCGAGGTGCTCGACCTCGCCGGGCAGTATGTCGACCTCAACCGCTCCGAGCACAAGCACGCCGACGCACTGGCCGGGCTCACCCAGATCAACATGTTCTTCGAGAGCTCCACCCGCACCCAGGCCAGTTTCGAACTGGCCGGCAAGCGGTTGGGCGCGGATGTGTTGAATATGGCGATGCAGGCCAGCAGCGTGAAGAAGGGCGAGACGCTGATCGACACGGCGCTGACGCTCAACGCCATGCATCCCGACCTTCTGGTGGTGCGCCATCCCCAGTCCGGCGCGGTCGACCTCCTGGCGCAGAAGGTCAACTGCGCGGTGCTCAACGCCGGCGACGGGCGCCACGAACACCCCACCCAGGCGCTGCTCGACGCGCTCACGATCCGCCGCGCCAGGGGCCGGCTGCACCGGCTCTCGATCGCCATCTGCGGCGATATCGCGCATAGCCGCGTGGCGCGCTCGAACATCCTGCTGCTGCACAAGATGGAAAACCGCATCCGCCTGATCGGCCCGCCGACCCTGATGCCCGCCGGCATCAGTGATTTCGGGGTCGAGGTCTTTGACGACATGGCCGAGGGGCTGAAGGGCGTCGACGTGGTGATGATGCTGCGGCTGCAAAAGGAACGGATGGACGGCGGCTTCATCCCGTCGGAGCGCGAATACTACTTTCGCTACGGGCTCGACGCCGAAAAGCTGGCGCACGCCAGGCCCGATGCCATCGTCATGCACCCCGGGCCGATGAACCGCGGGGTCGAGATCGACGGCGAGATCGCTGACGACATCAACCGCTCGGTGATCCAGGACCAGGTCGAGATGGGGGTGGCGGTGCGCATGGCCGCAATGGACCTGCTGGCGCGGGGGCTGCGGGCGCGGCGGCACGCGACGGCCGGGGCGATGGCATGAGCGCGCGCATCCATGTCCGCGAAGGCGAAGCAGGCCGGGTCTGGGTCTTCGCGGTCGATCTCGCGGGCGCCGAACTCGAGGCCTTCACCCGCCGCAACGGCAGCTGGCCGCTGCGCGAGGCACTGGGCGCCGAGGCGCTCGATCCGGCCCGGGTCGAGGTCTTTGCGGTCTCCGATCTCGAAGGGGTCGGGCTTGCCCGCTATCTGCAAGAGGGTCACGGCATCGCGCCCGGCGATCTTCAGGGGCTGCGCGAGCGGCTCGATGCGCAGACCGGCACGGTGATGGTGCTGGCCTCGCGCGCGTTTGAGGGCCGGGAACAGACGCTCACCCCGCGCGCGCCGCTGAGGCTGCT
The DNA here is from genome assembly GCA_027493545.1 of Roseovarius sp. GTDB lineage: Bacteria > Pseudomonadota > Alphaproteobacteria > Rhodobacterales > Rhodobacteraceae > Roseovarius. The sequence goes on from JAOSKR010000003.1 coordinate 453,463, forward strand.
GGCCAGCCTGTCCGAGGAGCGCACGCCGGTCACCTTTGCGTCGCTGCCCTCCGAGGCCGCCGTCGGCACCGTGGCACCCGCGCCCGCGAGCCGCCCGGCCCGGGGCCGTTGGGGCTGGGCGGGCGTGCTCATCATCGTGGTCGCGGCAATACTCCTGGCCCTGCTGGCCGCGTTGGTGGCGAGATGAGCAAGAGAAGGTCCGGCGCATGAAAACCCTCTTCACCAACGCCCGCCTGATCGACCCCGAGGCCGGCACCGATGCGCCGGGCTGGCTGCTGGTCGAGGGTGGCGCGATCCGGGCGCGGGGGAGCGAAGACGCCCCGCCCGGGGCCGATGAGCGCATCGATTGCGGCGGTCATTGCCCGGCCCCCGGCATCGTCGATATCGGCGTCAAGGTCTGCGAGCCGGGCGAGCGGCACAAGGAAAGCTATCGCTCGGCCGGCCGTGCGGCGGCCGCCGGGGGGTGACCACGATGGTGACCCGTCCCGATACCACGCCGGCTATCGACAGCCCCGAGACGCTGGAATTCGTCGCCCGCCGCGCCAATGCCGCCGCGCCGGTGAACGTGCTGCCGATGGCGGCGCTGACCAAGGGGCGCGAGGGCCGCGAGATGACCGAGATCGGCTTTCTTATGGATGCCGGCGCGGTGGCGTTCACCGATTGTGACCGGGTAGTTTCCGACACCAAGGTGCTGTCGCGCGCGCTGACCTATGCCAGGGGCTGCGGCGCGCTGGTGATCGCCCATTGCCAGGAGCCGGGACTGTCGGCCGGCGCCGCCGCCACCTCGGGCAAGTTCGCCTCGCTCAAGGGGCTGCCGGCGGTCTCGCCGATGGCCGAGCGCATGGGCCTCGACCGCGACATCGCGCTGATCGAGATGACGCAGGCGCGCTATCACGCCGACCAGATCACCACCGCGCGCGCGCTGCCGGCGCTGGAGCGGGCCAAGGCCAACGGGCTCGACATCACCGCCGGCACCTCGATCCATCACCTGACGCTCAACGAGTTCGACGTCGCCGATTATCGCACCTTCTTCAAGCTCAAGCCGCCCTTGAGGTCCGAGGACGATCGCCAGGCGGTGGTGGCGGCGCTGCGCGAGGGGCTGATCGACATCATCAGTTCCATGCACACCCCCCAGGACGAGGAAAGCAAGCGGCTGCCTTACGAGGAGGCCGCCAGCGGCGCGGTGGCGCTCGAGACGCTCCTGCCTGCGGCGCTCAGGCTTTACCATTCGGGCGATCTGACGCTGGCGCAGCTTTTCCGCGCGCTGTCGCTCAACCCCGCCCGGCGGCTGGGGCTGGATGCCGGACGTCTGGCGGTGGACGCGCCGGCCGACCTGGTGCTTTTTGATGCGGGCAAGCCCTTCGTGCTCGACCGCTGGCAACTCGCATCGAAGTCCAAGAACACCCCGTTCGACGGGCAGCGCCTGCAAGGCCGGGTGCTGGGCACTGGGTCGGCGGCCAGCGCGTCCACGGGGCCGACTGATGCCACCGCTCGAGACCTCCGCCCTGGTGCTGCTGCTCTGGGCCGGGGCGGGTTATCTCCTGGGCTCCGTCCCCTTCGGCCTCATCATCAGCCGCTGGCTGGGGCTTGGGAACCTGCGCCGGATCGGGTCGGGCAACATCGGCGCCACCAACGTGCTGCGCACCGGATCAAGACGCGCGGCGGCGGCGACGCTGCTGCTCGACGGCGCCAAGGGTGCGGTAGCGGTGCTGCTGGCGCGGGGCCTTGCGGGTGAAGATGCGGCGCAACTGGCGGGGCTGGCCGCGTTTCTGGGCCATTGCTTTCCGCTCTGGCTGGGGTTTCGCGGCGGCAAGGGGGTGGCAACGTTCCTCGGCCTCTGGCTGGCGCTCGCGTGGCCGGTGGGGCTGGCCTCTTGCGCCAGCTGGGCGCTGGCGGTGGCGGTCACGCGGATTTCGTCGATGGGCGCGCTGATGGCGGCGGCGCTCTCGACGATCTGGATCCTTCTGCTGGACTATCCCGAAACCTTTGCCCTCGGCGTGGTGCTGACGCTGCTGGTCTTTGTCCGTCATCGGACCAACATCGCGCGGCTCAGGGCGGGAACCGAGCCGAAGATCGGGCAGAAATAAACGGCGGTTTCGGCATTTCGCCATGGATCGCCGCAGGCCGGGCTGAAGCCCGGCGGGCATTGCCGAGCTGAAGCCCGGCCTACCCGACGCCCTCAGTAGCTGTATTCGCCGTAGATGCGCGTGAGATCCCCGTCCCATTCACCCTCGTACTTCGCCAGCAATTCATCAGCCGGTACCTGGCCCGACTCCACGCTTTCCTTCAGTGCGTTGAGGAAATGGGTCTCGTCCTTGATCATGCCGCCCGCGCCCCTGCGCGCGCGCGCCCTGAGCCCGGCATCGGAGATCTCCAGCACCTCGCGCGCGAGATCGTGCATTCGGATGTCGCCCACCACCGCGTCGAGCGCGGTCTCGCTCGCCGCCACCCGCAGCGCCTCGCGCGTCTCGGCGTCCCACCCGCGGACCAAGTCCCAGGCCGCGTCGAGTGACGCCTGATCATACATCAGCCCGGTCCAGAACGCCGGCAGCGCGCAAAGCCGCCGCCACGGGCCGCCATCGGCGCCGCGCATCTCCATGAAGGTCTTGAGCCGTGCCTCGGGAAAGATCGTGGTCAGGTGGTCGGCCCAGTCCGACAGCGTCGGCACCTCTCCGGGCAGCGCCGGCAACTCGCCCTTGAGAAAATCGCGGAAGGACTGGCCGAGCGCGTCGATATAGTGGCCGTCGCGGTAGACGAAATACATCGGCACGTCGAGCGCGTAATCGACCCAGGCCTCGAACCCGAACCCGTCGTCAAAGACGAAGGGCAGCATCCCCGTCCGGTCGGGATCGAGGTCGCGCCAGACCCGCGAGCGCCAGGACTTGTGGCCGCAGGGCCTGCCCTCGAAGAAGGGCGAATTGGCAAAGAGCGCGGTCGCCACCGGCTGCAGCGCCAGCGCCACCCGCAGTTTCCGCACCATGTCGGCCTCGGAGCCGAAATCGAGGTTCACCTGCACCGTGCAGGTGCGGTACATCATCGTCTTGCCCATGGTGCCGACGCGGTCCATGTAGTCGGTCATCAGCCGGTAGCGCCCCTTGGGCATCATCGGCATCTCGTCGTGGCGCCAGATCGGCGCCGCACCCAAGGCCGATGAAGCCCACGCCCACCGCGTCGGCGATGTCCTTGACGTCGGCGAGATGCGCGTTCACCTCGTCGCAGGTCTCGTGGATGGTCTCGAGCGGCGCGCCGCTGAGTTCCAGCTGCCCGCCCGGCTCGAGGCTGACATTGGCGCCGTCCTTTTCCAGCCCGATCAGGTTGCCGGCCTCCATGACCGGCGCCCAGCCGTGGCGGTCGCGCAGACCCTCGAGCACGGCGAGGATCGAGCGCTCGCCGGCATAGGGCAGGGGCTTGAGCGTGTCCTTGCAATAGCCGAATTTCTCGTGCTCGGTGCCGATGCGCCACGCCTCGCGCGGCTTGCAGCCCGATTCGAGATAGCCCGCCAGTTGATCGCGGCTTTCGATCGGCCCTCCGCCTGACTGGGGAATGGACATGTGGCTGGCCTCCTTCATCGGCGTGGCTCGAACGGGGGTGACAACTGGCCTCATTCGGCGGGAGTGTCAATGCGGGCGGGCAAGCCTTGCGATACCGTGATCGGCGCGGCGCCAGATCGGCAGCGGCTGCGGCCCCCGCCGCGCCATCGCGGCCAGCATCCTTTCGGTTTGAAACCCCGGCAGCGCGGCGAAGGCATCAAAGAGCGCCTCGGCTCCTTCGGCGTTCAGGGGGACATGCAGGTCGGGCTGGCCGGGCTGCGACAACACCCAGTGGCCGGGCCGGCCGGTGGGATCGAACGCGACGGCGCCCAATTCCGACAGCGCCACCGCGCCCCCGGTCAGCGGGCCGAAATAGGCGATGCGGCCCTCGTCCACCTGCACCACGCCCGGGCCGCCAGAACCGGGGCGAAAGCGTGCGCGCTGCACTCCGGCGAGGACGAGTGCGGCGCCGGCCACGCCAACCGCGCCGCCGATCCACGGCAAGAGGCCCGTGCCGCCCAGCCCCCACCAGAGCCCCAGCCCCAGCACCGCGGCGCCCACCAGCGCCTCGCGCCAGCGCCACAGCGCGGCGCGCGCCTCGGGGCGCACCAGGCTCATCCCCAGTCCCCCAGCGCCTGCTGCCAGAGCGTGAGCGCGGCCACCGCGGCGGTGTCGGCGCGCAGGATGCGCGGCCCCAACGCCACCGGATGGGCAAAGGGCAGCGCCGCGAGGCGCGTGCGCTCGGCGGCCGAAAATCCGCCCTCGGGCCCGATCAGGATCGCCCACGGCACCCCCGCGAGACCGGCCGGCAGGGCCGAAGAGCCACCCGCCCGGGCCTCGTCGCAAAACATCAGCCGCCGCCCGTCCGGCCAGTCCGCCAGCACGTCCGCGAGCTTCTGCAATTCCGCCACCTCGGGCACGAAGGTGCCGCCGCACTGCTCGGCCGCCTCGACCGTGTGCGCCTGCAGCCGGTCGCGGCGGATGCGTTCGGTATTGGTGTGATCGGTCTGCACCGGCAGGATGCGCGCGGCGCCCATCTCGGTGGCCTTCTCGACGATGAAATCGGTGCGCGCCTTCTTGATCGGCGCGAAGACGAGCCACAGGTCGGGCGGATCACGCTGCGGCGCGGTCTGTGTCTCGGCCCTCAGAAGGCCGCCGCGCCTGGTGTTTTCGGCCACTGTGGCGCGCCATTCGCCGTCCTGCCCGTTGAAGAGCAGCACCGCGTCGCCCGGCCCCAGCCGCATGACGCCATAGAGGTAATGCGCCTGCTCGCGGGTCAGGGGAACCGTTTGCCCTTGCCCCAGCGGGTGATCTACATAAAGCCTGACTTTCGCATCCGTCATGGAGTGGACCTTATGACCGGCAGGGACAAGACGCCAGAGGCCACGGGCCGCGTCGCCGACGCCGTCAGCGGCAACTGGGTCGACCGCCTGGCGCCGCCCGGCGCACGCCCCTTTCTGCGGCTCAGCCGCGCCGACCGGCCGATCGGCACCTGGCTCTTGCTGCTGCCGTGCTGGTGGGGGCTCCTGCTGGCGATGCTGCATGACGGACGCGCCGCGTGGTTCGATCTGTGGATCTTCGCCGGCTGCGGGCTGGGTGCGTTCCTGATGCGCGGGGCGGGCTGCACCTGGAACGACATCACCGACCGCCACATCGACGGCTCGGTGGCGCGCACCGCCTCGCGGCCGATCCCGTCGGGTCAGGTCGGCGTGGCCGGGGCTCTGGCCCGGCTGGTGGCGCAGGCGCTGGTCGCACTTCTCATCCTGCTGACCTTCAACCCCGCGGCGATCGCACTGGGCATCCTGGCGCTGGTGCCGGCCTGCATCTACCCCTTCGCCAAGCGGTTCACCCGGTGGCCGCAGGTCTTTCTGGGGCTCGCCTTCAACTGGGGCGCGCTGCTGGCGTGGACGGCCCATGCCGGGCGGCTGGAATGGCCGGCGGTGGTGCTCTATCTCGCCGGGATCGCGTGGACGCTTTTCTACGACACCATCTATGCCCATCAGGACGCCGAGGACGACGCGCTCATCGGCGTGAAATCCACCGCCCGGCTTTTTGGCGAGCGCTCCCCCATCTGGTTGCGCCGGTTTCTGGTCGTGGCGGTGACGCTGCAGGGGCTGGCGGTGATCGGTGCGCTGATCGGCGGCCCGCTGGCGGCGATGATCGTGGCGCTGGCCGGAACCTGGGCCTTTGGCTGGCACATGGCCTGGCAGCTTTCCCGCTTCGACATGGATGACAACCCCCGCCTGCTGGCGCTCTTCCGCTCCAACCGCGACGCCGGGCTGCTGCCCCTGCCGTTTTTCGCCGTCGCGCTGCTGCTCTGATTGCACTCGTGCGCGTTGGGGCCTAAACAAGCCCCCTGAGCTATGGATAACCGATTGCGACCCATGCGTCTTTCCAGGATATTCGCCATCGCGGGGGCGTTCCTCGCCGCCGCTGCGCTGAGCCTCGTCTGTGCCCGCTTCGCGGTGGGCACGATCGAGGACACCTCGCGCATCGCGGTCCGCGACACGCTGGACCGGGCCGGGCTGACCTGGAGCGAGGTCGACGCCAACGGGCTGCAGGTGTTTCTCGCCGGTACCGCCCCGTCGGAGGCCATGCGCTTCAAGGCGCTGTCGGTGGCGGGCACGGTGGTCGATGCCGCGCGGGTGATCGACCAGATGCTGGTGACCGACCGCGATCCGGTCGAGCCGCCGCGCTTTTCGATCGAGATATTGCGCAACGAAGGTGGCGTGTCGCTGATCGGACTGGTGCCCGCAGCGATGGACCGCGAAGGTTTCGTGGCCGGGGTCGAGGCGGCCACGGCCGGCGCGCCGGTGGCCGATTTCCTCGAGACCGCCGATTACCCCGAGCCCGCCACATGGGATGCCGCCACCGGTTATGCGCTGCGATCGCTGAAGGATCTGCAGCGCACCAAGATTTCGCTCGATGCTCGGCGCGTGGTGGTGACCGCGATGACCAACAGCCCCGCCGAAAAGGCCAGTGTCGAGGCGCAGCTGTCGCGCCGTCTGCCCGAGGGGGTGTCGCTGGCGCTTGATATCTCGGCGCCACGGCCGGTGATCGCGCCCTTCGCGCTGCGCTTCGTGATCGAGGACGGCAACGCCCGTTTCGACGCCTGTTCGGCCGACACCGAAGCCGCGCGCGAGCGCATCCACACCGCCGCCCGCGCCGCCGGGCTGACCGGGCCGGCCAACTGTCTGATCGGGCTGGGGGTGCCGTCGCCGAAATGGGCCGAGGCCGCCGAAAAAGGCCATCGCCGCGCTCTCGGACCTGGGCGGCGGGGTGGTGACGTTCTCGGACGCCGATATCTCGCTCGTGGCGGACGAAACCGTGGCGCAGGCCCGCTTCGACGATATCGTGGGCAGCCTCGAGAGCGCGCTGCCCGAGGCCTTTGCCCTGCACGCGGTGCTGCCCGAGCCGACCGAGGAAGACGCCGGCGCCGGCGAGCCTCCGGAATTTATCGCCACCTTGTCGCCCGAGGGGCTGGTGCAGTTGCGCGGGCGCGTCGCCGGGGCCGATCGCGAGCTGATCGACAGCTTCGCCCGGGCGCGGTTTTCTTCAGAGGGCGTCCACATGGCCGCCCGTGCCGCGAAGGATCTGCCGGAGAACTGGACCTATCGCACTCTCGCCGCGCTCGATGCGCTGTCATACCTGTCGCACGGGGTGGCGCAGGTCACGCCCGACGATCTGTCGATCACCGGCGCGACGGGCGAGGCGGGTGCCGGCAACGCAATCTCGGGAGTGCTGTCGGAAAAGCTCGGCAAGGGCGCGCGTTTCAGCATCGACGTCGAGTATGTCGAGGCGCTCGATCCGGTGGCCAGCCTGCCCACCCCCGAGGAATGCGAGACACGCATCGCCGCGGTGCAGACGGAGCACAAGATCACCTTCGGGCCGGGTTCGACCACCATCGACCCCGGCGGCTCAGACATCATGGACGAGATCGCGACAATCCTGAAGGAATGCGGCGAGATCACGCTCGAGATCGGCGGTCACACCGACAGCCAGGGGCGCGAGGTGATGAACCAGCGCCTCAGCCTCGCCCGCGCCGAGACGGTCCTGAACGAGCTGCGCATGCGCCGGGTCCTGACCGGCTCGATCACCGCCGTGGGCTATGGCGAGAGCCAGCCCATCGCCGACAACGATACCGAGGAGGGGCGCGAGGCCAACCGGCGCATCGAATTCAACGTGATCGTGCCCGAAGAGGTGGCGGCGCGGCAGGAGGCGCTTGCAACCGGGGACGGGACGTCGGAAGAACAGGCCGAAGCGGATGCCGGGGACGCCGGCGAGGGCGAAACGGCGGCAGAGACCGGCGAGGCGGCGGACGCCGCCCCGTCCCCGGACAGTGAAACGCAGGAAGGCACGGCCGATGAACAGGACTGAATTCATCATCGTGACCGCGATCATCCTGTTCGTGGCCTTCTGCCTGGGCTGGTTCGCGAACTGGCTGGTACACCGCTTCATCCGGGTGCCGCAGTCGGACGTGGGCGAGCTGGAGCGGATGGCGCAGGAGCTGCACGAGGCCGAGGAGACCCGCGACCAGGCGATCACCTACCTGCAGCAGCGCGAGGCGGAACTGACCAACCAGCTGGCCCAGGCCGAGGCCGAGCTGGCGGCGACGATGGACGGGCTGCGCGAGGCCCGCCAGGAGACCGAGACGATACGCGCCGAACTCGAGCACGCGCGGAGCTGAGCGGAGAGCCGACCGCTACCGGTCGGCCCGATTCGGACCGCCGGGATCGCCTGCGACAAGCGCCGCAACCGCATCGGGATCGTGTTCGGGCAACTCAGGGACCAGTGTCGGATCGCGGGCGGATACGAGCGATGCCCGGATGGCTTACTCCAGCACGATGCCGGCGGGCGCCCCCATGTCGTCGTACCATTTCATTTCTATCTCGAGGCAGTGGCGGATACCCCGCTTGCCCTTGTGTTCATCCTCGAGCTTGATTTCCAGGACCATGTAATCAGGCAGGACGACGTCTTGCGCGATCTCGCCCTGGCGCAATGTCACCGAGCCACTCTCTATCTTGTCGGCCATATCGCGCAGAAAGGCCGCGATGCCGCTGCGGGGGCGAGTATCCTTGGCGCTGAACAAGACGGTCTCACGGGTCATCTCATGATCCTTTCCGATGGTTTGACTGTGGCGGCGCAGGGGGCCGCAGGCTTGACTTGCATATGAGCATGCCACCGCGGCAACTCAAGGTCGGCGCCCTGCGCCTGTGCCTTGGCTATCAGGAGTACGAGCGTGCAGGTCTTGTTGCCCCCCATCGACAGCCCGGTGCAGTCGTCGCGCCTGATCCGGATTTCGGGTCCGTCGAGATGGGCCGAGAGCCGCGTCAGCGGCTCCGGCGGGGTGGGCGGATGCGCAAGGCGCGCACGGGAAAACCTCGCGAGCTTCATGGTTGCCTGTCCCTGATCGTTTGCGGCCAGCTTGCGGATTTCGCCCGGGCTGTCCAACCTGTCCGGTCGGGTATCGCTGCCATGGGCATGGCCCCCACCTGCCGCCAAGGCCGGTCAGAGGCTGGCCTTGAGCCCCCGCGCCGCGATCTCGATCAGTGCCAGCGCGCCGTCGAAATCGCGGGTAAAATAGGGGTCGGGGACGTGATCGGCGCCGGTCTCGGGGGCGAAATCGGTGAAGAGCCGCACCGGGGTGGCGTTGCCGGCGGGGCGCTGCGCCTCGATCGCGCGCAGATTGGCGTCGTCCATCGCCACGATCAGGTCGAAACGATCGAAATCCTCGGGCACGAACTGGCGCGCGCGCAGATCCGATATGTCGTAGCCGCGCGCCCGTGCGGCGGTCTGCATCGGGGCGTAGGGCGGCGCGCCGACGTGCCAGTCGCCGGTGCCGCAGCTGTCGGTCTCGATGTCCGGGGCCAGCGCGCGGAACCACCCCCTCGGCGGCGGGTGAGCGGCAGATATTGCCGAGGCAGACAAAGAGGATGCGGCTGGCCATGCCGGGCTTGATAGGGCAAGCAGGGAGAATGGAAAAGATCGTCATTCTCACCGGGGCGGGAATTTCGGCCGAAAGCGGGCTCGGCACCTTTCGCGATGCCGGCGGGTTGTGGCAGCGGTACCCGCTGGAGGATGTCGCGACGCCCGAGGGCTTTGTCCGCAATCCCGCGCTGGTCCACGAGTTCTATAACGCCCGGCGGGCGCAGGCGGCGGCGGCCAGGCCCAACCCCGCGCATCTGGCGCTGGCGCGGCTCGAGGCGGCGCGCCGGGCCGAGGTGCTGATCGTTACCCAGAATGTCGACGCCCTGCACGAGGCCGCCGGCAGTCGCAACGTGCTGCACATGCATGGGCAACTGGCGCGCGCGCTCTGCCATGCCTGCGGATGGCGCTGGGAGGCGCCGGCGGCGATGTCGCCGCGGGACGCCTGCCCGGGCTGCGGTGAGGCGATGACGCGCCCCGACGTGGTCTGGTTCGGCGAAATCCCGCACGGGATGGAAAGGATCGAGGCGGCGCTCGTCGGGGCCGGCCTCTTTGCCGCCATCGGCACCTCGGGGCAGGTCTGGCCGGCGGCGGGATTTGCACAACTCGCATCCGCTGCAGGCGCGCATACGGTCGAGCTGAACCTGGAGCCCTCCGCCGCCTCGGCCGATTTCGACGAGTTCCGGCAGGGCCGCGCGAGCGAGGTGGTGCCGGCCTGGGTGGCCGAACTTCTGGACTGAAACGACAAGGCCCCGCCGCGGTACGGCGGGGCCTTTGGCCGGCCGGTCGCTGGGCGCCCTGTTCAGGCGGTTGCGACCTGTGCCTTGGCGATTTCTTTCTTGACCTTCAGTGCGCTGGCCGAGAGGTTGGTATCCTTGGCTTTCGCCAGGAAGGCATCCAGCCCGCCGCGGTGATCGACGCTGCGCAGCGCGGCGGCCGAGATGCGCAGCTTGATGCCGCGGTTCAGCGTTTCCGACTGCAGGGTCACGTCGTTGAGGTTCGGCAGATAGCGCCGCTTGCTCTTGTTGTTGGCGTGGCTGCAAGTATTGCCAACCATCGGCCGTTTTCCGGTCAGTTCGCAGACGCGCGACATGTGGATCATCCTCGTCCTGGCGGGGCGCGCCCTGCGCCCGGCAATGCAAACGGGCACCGCAAGCGGCGGCGCCCCGAAATCCGTCGTCGGTCTTTACGGCGATGGCGTGCGGGCGTCAAGGGATTCGCCAGTGAAAATCGCTCTGCCGGCCGCGCTTGCGAGGATGCTTGATCGTGCCGCCGCAACGCCTACCCTGTCGAGGATTGCAACGAAAGGACATGCGATGGAAATCGTCACCGCCGACGCCCGGCCCAGCCGTCTGGCCCGGGACGACTGGTTCACCGGCCGGGTCTGGCAGGATCCGGTGATCGAGGCGCCGGCGCCGGCGCGGGTGCGCGCGCTGCGCGTCACCTTCGAGCCGGGCGCGCGAACCGCCTGGCACACCCACCCGCTGGGCCAGACGCTGCATATCCTGGCGGGCACCGGGCTGGTGGGGCTGCGGGGCGGGGCGCCGCTCGTGGTCCGTCCCGGCGATACCGTCTGGTTCGCCCCGGGCGAAGAGCACTGGCACGGCGCGGCGCCCGGGCAGATGATGAGCCACCTCGCGATCCAGGAGGCCGATGACGGCCGCGTGGTCGACTGGCTGGAGCAGGTGAGCGATGCGGATTACCGGCGCCCGCCGGGGTGATCGGAGCGTCGGTCCGATGACGGGCGAAACCGCCCGTTTGCGCGGACGCGGGCCGGGCGGCGAACCTGTCGCCCGGACGCCAGAGACCGGAACATCACCATGATTCGAAAACCCGCAACCGTCGCCGCCCTCGACGAATTGGGTCGGGTGCGCCTGTCACCCTCCTTCTTCATGCGCGAATTCCTCCTGAGCGAGGTCGCGAACCTTCACGGCATCCCCAACATCCCCGACGATCCCGACCTTGCGGTGGCCGTGGGCCGGCGCCTGTGCCAAGACCTGCTCGAGCCGCTGCATGCGACATTCGGCAAGGTGGTGGTGCGATCGGCCTATCGCTCGGCGGCGGTGAACCGTTTTTGCAACGAGCAGCAGCGCGCGGGGAGGAAGGGCTACAGCTGCGCCTCGAACGCGGCCAGCCGTGCCGGCCATATCTGGGACCGGCGCGACGCGCAGGGCCTCAGCGGCGCCACCGCCTGCATCGTGATCCCCTGGTTCGCGGACCGCTTCGAGGCCGGCGCGGATTGGCGGTCTCTGGCCTGGTGGGTCCACGACCACCTGCCCTATTCGCGGATGCAGTTCTTTCCGCGCATGGCCGCCTTCAACCTGTCATGGCACGAGCGGCCCGCGCGGCGGATCGACAGCTACATCGCACCCCGCGGCTGCCTGACGAAACCGGGGATGGCAAACCACGCGGGCAGCCATGCCGAATGCTACCGGGGGTTTCCCGCGCCGGTCATGCCGTCGGAGCAAGAACGCTCGCCCTAACCCCGCCCGTGCGGCGCGTCGAAATCGGGGTGTGGGCCGATCGGCACGATCCCGTGGGGGTTGATGGTGCGGTGGCTGGCGTAATAGTGGTGCGTGATATGGTCAAGATCGACCGTCTGGCGCACCCCCGGCCACTGGTAAAGCTCGCGCATGTAGCCCCGGAGGTTGGGATAATCGACGATCCGCGCCCGGTTGCACTTGAAATGGGTGTGATAGACCGCATCGAACCGGATGAGCGTGGTGAAGAGCCGCCAGTCGGCCTCGGTCAGCGCGTCGCCCATCAGGTAGCGGCTGCGCCCGAGCCGCGCCTCGAGCCAGTCGAGGGTGTCGAAAAGCGGGCGGATGGCGGCGTCGTAGGCCGCCTGAGAGGTGGCGAAACCGGCCTTGTAGACGCCGTTGTTGAGGGTGTCGTAGACCCGCGCGTTGACCGTCTCGATACTGTCGCGCAGCGGCATGGGCCAGTAATCGTCGCTGTTGCCGGTAATCCCGTCAAAGGCGGAATTCAGCATGCGGATGATCTCGGCGCTCTCGTTGGAGACGATGGTCTCGCGCGCCCGGTCCCAGAGCAGCGGCACCGTCACCCGGCCCGACATGCCGGGCGCCGCCTTCAGATAGAGTTCGCGCAGATAGTCGAGTTCGTAAAGTTCATCGCCCGTGGCGCCGGCAAAGTCGCGCCGGAACTCCCAGCCCTCGGCCAGCATCTCGGGATGCACCACCGAGACCCCGATGTGATCTCCGAGCCCCTTGATCGCGCGGAAGATCAGCGTGCGGTGCGCCCAGGGCATGCGAGCGATACGTAGAGGTGATAGCGCCCGCTCTCTGCCGCGAAGCCACCCTCGCCCGAGGGGCCGGGAGCCCCGTCAGCGGTGATCCAGTTGCGGAACCCGGCGTCCGTGCGGACGAACTCGCCCCCGGTGGATGCGGTGTCGTACCATTTGTCCTGCCATTGGCCGTCGACCAGCAGTCCCATGCGCGGCCTCCTTTCTCGAGTTGCCCCGGCTCCAGATCTAGATGCTGACACCGCTTGTGCCCAGAGGCGCGCCCGCGCAGGGGCGGTGCGGCGGCGCACATGTCGCGTATTCGGCGGGTTTCGGCCCGAACCTTCCGGCCCGGTCCCGGCGTCGGCAAAAGCCGCACGCCGGGCGCGTGAAAACCACAGCCCGGGACCAAAACCGGTTTGAGGGACGATGCATGGTGACATCGGGCACCGGGGCGCTAGGTTTCGGGAGAACCGGAAACATCGGGTGATGCCATGCAGGAGTTTCTGCCGCCAGAGGTCAAGGCCGGGCTCGACGAGGCCCGCAGGCGGGCATGGCGCAAGGGTCGACGATTGCGGGTTCGGGCCGGCGAGGACGAATATCCCGTTCTGGGCGCGTGGGAGGACGGGTTTGCCGTGACCCGCGAGGTGGCCCGGCATCTGCGCGGGCATGTGGCGCTTTACGACGGCGCGCGGCTGGTCGCGGACTGTCTGATCGTCGCTGCCGAGGAAGAGGGAGAGGCCGTGCGGTTCGAATTCAAGCGCGTGACCGAACCCGCCGTCACCCCGCCGGCGGATTTCGAGCGTGCGCCGGACGCGCCGGTGGCGCTGATCGGGCAGGACCCGGAACACTGAGGGCCGCGGAATGGTCGGCCCCGATCAACAGGACCGGCTGGCGGTGCTGGCCGGGCTTTATGCCGGCCTCGCCTTTGGCCTTTTCTGGCTGCCGATCCGTGCCGCCAACAATGCGGGTTTCGAGGGCCCCTGGGCGATCGCGGTGCTGTCGGGGCTGCCGCTGTTGCTGGCGCTGCCGCTGGCCTGGCGTCGCCGGGCGGTCTACACAGAGGGCCGGTGGTCGACCTGCTGGGCGGAGTGGTGGCCGGCGCGGCCTTTGTCCTTTACGGGGTGGCGTTTCTTTATACCGAGGTGGTGCGCGCCATCCTTCTTTTCTACACGATGCCGCTTTGGGGATTTCTGCTGGGCTGGGCGCTCCTGGGCGACCGCATCACCTGGTATCGCTGGGCCGCCATCGCCATCGGGCTGGCCGGTCTGACGGTGGTGTTCGGGGCCGGGGCCGGCGTGCCGCTGCCGCGCAACCTTGGCGACTGGTGCGCGGCGACGAGCGGGTTCCTGTGGGCGGTGGCGTCGCTGATGATCCTGATGCAACGGCGGGTGAGTGCCCTCGTTCACGGGATCAATTTCTTTGCCGCCGCAGCGGTGCTGTCGGTGCTGGCGGCGCTGGTCGCGGGTGGCGCCGGGCTGATCGGTCGGCCCGACTGGAATGCCTTTCTGCCGATGGCCGTCTGGGCGGTTCCGGTGGCAATGGTGCTGATCCTGCCGGCGGGGCTGGCCACCGTCTATGCGCCGACGCGGCTCAATCCCGGGGTGTGCGGACTGCTGTTCATGGCCGAGGTGGTGGTCGCAGCCGTCACCGCCGCGCTGTGGGCCGGAGAACCGCTGAGTGTGCGCGAGGCGGCGGGGCTGGTGCTGATCGTCTGCGCCGGGCTGGTGGAGCCCGCCGCGATGACCTGGCGGCGTCGCCAAGCGATGGCGAGAGGCGAGACGGGCTGAGGCTCACTTGTTATGCGGGCATGGCAGGTCTAGCTTGAGAAGAGAGCCGTGGCCCATGAAGCGGCGCGCGACTGCCCGTGCGCGCCGTGCCAGACAGAAGCGGAGCCGATCATGTCCGAACCCGACCACCCCGCCGCCCCTGCCGCCCGAGGCGCTCTGCGCGCCGATATCGGCGGCGGATTTCGATTTCGCCACCACCGAGACGCTGGAGCCGCTGGGCGACTGGCTGGGCCAGGATCGCGGCATCGGCGTCATGCGCATGGCCGCGGCGATGGAGCAGGGCGATTTCAACGCCTTCGTCATGGGCAACCCCGGCAGCGGCCGCCACCGTATCGCACGGGCGATCCTGAGCGACGCCGCAAGCCGCAGGCCCTGCCCGGACGACTGGGTCTACGTCAACAATTTCGAGACCCCCCACAAGCCCGTTGCCATCGCGCTGCCGCCGGGCGACGCGGAACGCTTTCGCAAGGCGATGGAAGGGCTGATCGACGACCTGGCCAGCGACATTCCCGCGCTCTTCGAGTCGGAGGATTACCAGACCCGCCGCCGCGCCATCGAGGAAGGTTTCGCCTCGGCCCATGAAGCGGCGATGAGCGCGGTCTTCGAGGAGGCCCGCGCCCGCAAGGTGGCGATCCTGCGAACCCCGATGGGGTTCACCTTTGCCGGGCTGGACGGCGACGAGGCGATGACCAAGGAGCGGTACGAGGCGCTGCCCGAGAAAGACCGCGAGGCGCTCGACACGGCGATGGAGGAGACCCAGGAAAAGCTCTCGGAGGTTCTGCGCGCGCTGCCCAAGCAGCAAAAGGCGCATCGCCGCGAGGTCGAGGAACTGAATTCGGGGTTGGCAAGGCAAGGCGTCGATGCCGCGATCGCCGAGGTACGCGAGGCGTTCGCCGGGCAGGAAGCGGTTCTGGATCACCTCGACCGGGTGCGCGACCACCTGATCGAAAACGCCGACATCTTCCTGCAGCGCCCCGAGGGCGAGAAAGCGGGCCCGTTCCCGCCGGCCGCGACGCGGCAGGCGAACCTGGCAGAGTTCCAGCCCTATGCCGTCAACGTGATGGTCTCGAATTGCGTCGAGGAACGCGCCGCGCCGGTGGTGGTCGAGGACCTGCCGACGCTCGAGAACCTGATCGGGCGGATCGAATACGCCTCGCAGATGGGCACGCTGGTGACCAATTTCACCAAGATCAAGCCCGGCGCGCTGCACCGTGCCAACGGCGGCTATCTGGTGCTCGACGCGCTCAGGGTGCTGAGCGAGCCGATGGCGTGGGACGGGCTCAAGCGCTGCCTGCGCACCGGCGAGATCCCGATCTATTCGGCGGGCGAACGGCTGGGGTTGATCTCGACCGTGTCGCTGACGCCGGACCCGGTGCCGCTCAAGGTGCGGGTGATCCTGATCGGCGAGCGCAAGCACTACTACCTGCTGTCGGCGCTCGACCCAGATTTTCCGCAGCTGTTCAAGCTCGAGGCCGATTTCGACGACCATCTCGCGCTCGCCGACGACAGCCGCGCGGGCTATGCCCGGCTGATCTCCGGACTGGCGAGCCGGGTGGGTACGCGGCCGCTGGAGGCCGGCGCCGTTGCCGGGCTGATACGCGAAAGCCTGCGCGCCACCGGCGACGCCGAGCGGCTGACGCTCAACACGGGCTTTCTGACCGATTTCATCCACGAGGCCGATTTCTGGGCCGGCGAGCGCAAGGCACCGCATATTGCGGCCGCCGATATCGACACCGTGGCCGCCGCCCGCGAGCGCCGCGCCGGGCGGCTGCGCGAACTGAGCCAGGAGGCGATCACCCGGGGCACGATGCTGATCGACACCGAAGGCACGCGCACGGGCCAGATCAACGCGCTTTCGGTGCTGCGGTTGGGTGGCCACATGTTCGGGCGTCCGTCGCGGCTGACGGCGCGGGTACGCCCCGGCACCGGCAAGTTGGTCGATATCGAGCGCGAGACCGAACTGGGCGGTCCGATCCATTCCAAGGGCATGCTGATCCTGCAGGGATATCTGGCCGCCACCTACGCCACCACGGCGCCGATGTCGCTGTGGGCGAGCCTGGTCTTCGAGCAAAGCTATGGCGGCGTCGATGGCGACAGCGCGTCGGCGGCCGAACTCATAGCGCTGTTGTCGGCGCTGGCCGAGGCGCCGATCGACCAGTCTCTTGCGATCACCGGCTCGGTCAACCAGTTCGGCGACATCCAGGCCATCGGCGGCGTGAACGAAAAGATCGAGGGATTTTTCGACATCTGCGCCGCGCGCGGGCTGACGGGGTCGCAGGGGGTGCTGATCCCGGCCGCCAACGTCAAGAACCTGTGCCTGCGCCAGCGGGTGATCGACGCGGTGGCCGAGGGCCGCTTTCGCATCGTGCCGATGGCGGCGGTGGCCGACGGGCTGGCGGCGCTGACCGGGATGACGCCGGGCAAGCGCGGCGCCGACGGCAGCTTTGCCGAGGGCAGCCTCAACGCCCGGGTCGAGGCGCGGCTGACCGAATTCGCCGACATCCGCAGACGCTTTGCCAGGGAGGCACGCAATGGCTCCGCAGAACAGAGCTGACGGCGACGGGCAAGCCCGCCGCCGGGTGGTGCTGGGGGCGACCTCCTACGCCGATGCCGAGGGCGGGCTCGGCATCGCGGTAGAGCTCGCGCGTCATGCCGGTGCCGAGCTGCACGGACTACTGGTGCGGGACGTGGTAAGCCTCGGCGCGGTGCGGGTATTCCGGGTGCGCGCGGTCTCGTTCTCGGGCGAGGTTGCCGAGGAGGTCACCGAGACCGCGCTGCTCAGGGCATATCAGGCCGACGCGCGTCACTTTTCAGAACGGCTGAGAGGCGTTGCGCGGCTGGCGCGTCTGCAGGCGAACTTTCACGCCATAGAGGGCCGGCTCTGGGAGACGGTGCAAGAGGCCGCCGGTCCCGGCGGGGTGGCGGTCTTCGGCTATCGCCGCGCGATGGACGACAGCGGCAGCGTGGTGCTGGTGCTGGGTGAAGGCCACGCCGTGCCGGGCTTTGTCGCGGTGCTGGCGGCGGGGCTGAAAAAGCGTCTTCTGGTGCTGTCGGATGCCTCGCCTCCGGCAGGCGTGGCCGGCGAGGTTTTTCACGGGCCCGACGACCTGTTGCGCCGGCTGGGCGCGCTGAGCCCCGCTGCGGTGATCATTGCCGCCGACCCCGCCATCCTGCCGCCGGTAGCGCGGCTGGTCGAGGCCGCGCGCTGCCCGGTGGTGGTGGCCGCCGCCGAAGAGGGCTGAGCGAGGCTCAGGTCTTGGCGATGCGGTAGATTGCCGGGATCACCAGCACGGTGAGCGCGGTCGACGACAACAGCCCGAAGAGCAGCGAGATTGCCAGCCCCTGAAAGATCGGATCGGCGAGGATCACCGCCGCGCCGATCATGGCGGCGAGCGCGGTCAGCAGGATCGGCTTGAACCGGGTGGCTCCGGCCTCGATCAGCGTCTCGATGCTCACCCGGCCCTCGGGGTCGGCATGGCGGATGAAATCGACCAGCAGGATCGAGTTGCGCACGATGATGCCGGCAAGCGCGATGAACCCGATCATCGAGGTGGCCGAGAAGGGCGCACTGAAAAGCCAGTGCCCGGCCATGATGCCGAGAAAGGTCAGCGGCACCGGCGTGAGGATGACGAGCGGCAGGCGGAAGCTGCCGAACTGCGCCACCACCAGGATGTAGATGCCCAGAAGCGCCACCGCAAAGGCCGCGCCCATGTCGCGGAAGGTGATCCAGGTGACCTCCCATTCGCCGTCCCAGAGAAGCGTCGGCTGGGCGGTGCTCTCGGGCTGGCCGTGCAGGCGGATCGCCGGTTTCGGCAGGTCGGACCAGTCCATCGCGTCCAGCCGCTTGGCCACGTCGAGCATGCCGTAGAGCGGCGCCTCGAACGCGCCGGCCAGCTCGCCCGTGACCATGATCGTGTCATAGCCGTTGTGGCGGAAGATCGAGTACGAGGCGCGTTCCTCGCCGATATCGACCACGTCGCCCAGCTCGACCACGCCGCGCCCGCCGGGCAGGGCATTGGCCGGCACCGGCGTCGACAGCGTCGCGGCGTCCATCACGCGCTCGGATTTCGGCCGCTCGACCACGATCGGGATCGGGTGCCGCCCCTCGCCGCGATGGGAATAGCCCACCGGTGCTGGAACCATTGAGCAGGCGAAGCGTCTGCAGCACGTCGGCCTCCTCGACCCGGAAGAAGTCGAGATCGGCGGGGCGCAGCTCGGCCCGCAGGCGGCGGGCGCGGGTGCCGTAGCTGTCGTCGACATCGACCACGAAATCGACCGCCTCGAACGCGCCGCGCACACGCTCGGCCACGGCGCGGCGGGTGTCGGGATCGGGGCCGTAGACCTCGGCCAGCAGCGTGGCGATAACCGGCGGGCCGGGGGGTGGCTCGACCACCTTGACGACGCTGCCCTCGGGTATCGGCAGCGCCGAGAGCCGCTGGCGCAGATCGAGCGCGATCTCGTGGCTGGTGCGCGAGCGGATGTCCTTGGGCTGCAGGTTGAGCTGCACGTCGCCCATCTGGGGCGCCGCGCGCAGGTAATAATGCCGCACCAGCCCGTTGAAGTTGAAGGCCGCGGCGGTGCCGGCATGGGTCTGGGCCGAGACCACCTCGGGCAGGTCCATGGCGGCGCGGGCGGCGTCCTGCAGCGCGGCGTCGGTGGCTTCGACGCTGGCGCCCTCGGGCAGGTCGATGACGATGGCCAGTTCCGACTTGTTGTCGAAGGGCAGGAGCTTGACCGCCACGTCCTTGGTGTAAAGGAGACCCAGCGAGCCGAAGGAGAGGACCACGGTCAGCACCAGGAAAAGCCCGCTGCGGCCCTTGCTCTTCAGCACCGGGCGGGCCATGGCGGCATAGATCCGCCCCAGCCGGCCGCCGGGAAAGCCGCCGCCCGGTTCGTGATGCAGCGGCGCGCGCCCGGCGATCCTGATCATCAGCCAGGGAGTGACCATCACCGCCACGAAGAAGGAAAAGATCATCGCGGCCGATGCGTTGGCCGGAATGGGGCTCATGTAGGGGCCCATCAGCCCCGAGACAAAGAGCATCGGCAAGAGCGCCACCACCACCGTCAGCGTCGCCACGATGGTGGGGTTGCCGACCTCGGCCACGGCCTCGATCGCGGCCTGATGCGCGGTTTTCGGGGTCGATGCCCCAGTGCCGCGCGATGTTCTCGATCACCACGATGGCGTCATCGACGAGGATGCCGATGGAAAAGATCAGGGCAAAGAGTGACACGCGGTTGAGCGTGTAGCCCATGATCCAGGCCGCGAAAAGCGTGAGCAGAATCGTCACCGGGATCACCACCGCCATCACCACTGCCTCGCGCCAGCCGATCGCCAGCCAGATCAGCACGACGATGGAAACCGTGGCCAGACCGAGGTGAAAGAGCAGTTCGTTGGCCTTCTCGTTGGCAGTCTCGCCATAGTCGCGGGTGACCTCGACGGTGACGCTGTCGGGGATGAGTTCACCCTTCATCTCGTCGACGCGGTGGAGGATCTGCTCGGCCACCACCACCGCGTTGGCGCCGGCGCGCTTGGCCAGCGCCAGGGTGACGGCGGGGTGGCGGTCGATGCCGCCCGAGGCGTTGCGCGTGAGCGTGGCGACCTGACGCTCGTCGGTGCCGCTGACAAAGCCAACATCGGCCACGTCGCGGACATAGACGGTGCGCCCGTCGCGGGCGGTAAGTTCGAGGTTGCCGATCTCGGCGGGCGTGGCCAGCGTCTGGCCGATGATGAGGTCGATCTGCTGGCCGCCGTCGCGCAGATTGCCGGCGGGCGCGGAACTGTTGGCGCCGCCGACCTTGCCGGCGAGCTGTTGCAGGGTGATGCCGTAAAGCGCCAGCCGCGCGGGGTCGGGGCCACGCGCAGCACCTCGTCCTCGGCGCCGATGAGATAGCTGAGCCCGACATCCTGGATCCGCGCCAGGCGCACCTCGACCTCGCGCGCGATGCGGGTGAGATCGGCGGCACTGATCGCGGCGTTGCCCGGCGCCGGGCTGAAGGTAAGCGTGACGATGGCAACGTCGTCGATGCCGCGGCCGACGATCAGCGGCTCGGGGATGCCGACGGGGATGCGGTCCATGTTGGCCCGGATCTTGTCGTGTACCCGCAGGATGGCGGTATCGGCGGAAACGCCGACCTCGAAACGCGCGGTGACCATCGCGCCATCGTCGCGGGTGTCGGAATAGACGTGCTCGACCTCGTCGATGCCCTTGACGATGATTTCCAGCGGTTCGGTCACGAGCTTGACCGCGTCCTGCGCCCTGAGACCGTCGGCGCGTACATGGATATCGACCATCGGCACCGAGATCTGCGGCTCTTCCTCGCGAGGCAGGGCGAACAGGGCGAGAAAGCCCACCGCCAGCGCCGCGATCAGGATGAGCGGGGTCAACGCCGAGGCGATGAACGCCTGCGTCAGGTGTCCCGCCAGCCCCAGCGGTTTGGGGCGTACGCCGTTTTTGTCACTCATCGGGTGTCACCACCACCTCGCCGGGGGTGAGCCCCGACAGGATCTCTCGCATCGTTTGGCCGTCACGCTCCAGCACGGCGCCGGGCACCACGGTGCGGCGCAGCGGTCCGGCCGGGGTGCGCACGGTCACGTAGTCGAGCCCGCCTTCGCGCTCGAGCGAATCCTCGGGCACCAGCAGAACGTCGCGCGTCCCCACCGGCAGGCGCACCGGCAGGCGGCGACCGACGAAGCGGGGATCGAGCCCTCGACCTCGACATCGGCCTGCACGCGCCCGCCCTCGATCAGCGGGTAGAGCTTGGCCAGAACGCCGGTGCGTGTGGCGCCGTCGCCGCCGATCTCGATACGGTCGCCCTCGGCGAGGTCGGTGGCGTGGCGTTCGGGCACGGCGAGGCGCAGATAGACGCCGCCGCCGCCGATTTCGGCCACCGCCTCGCCCGGCGTGACGACCGACCCGCGCGAGAGCGGCACCGCCAGCACGATGCCGGCATCGGGGGCCAGGACGCGGCCCTCCTCGATCTGGCGGCGGACCACCGCGCGCTCGGCCTCGGTGCTTGAAATATCGCCTTCGATGACGTCCACATCGGTTTGCAGGGCATCGAAGCGCTGGCTGGTGATGACGCCGCGTTCGATCAGCGTCTCGCCGCGGGCAAGATCCGCGCGCGCGGTTTCCAGTCGCGCACCCAGTGCATCGAGCTGGGCATCGAGCGCGTCGATCTGGAAATCGAGCTTGACGTCCTCGATCGTCGCCAGCGTTTCGCCGGCCTCGACCCGGTCGCCCTCGGTCACGGACAGCTCGGCTATGGTGCCGCCGATGCGGGCGCGGGCGGGCACGCGGTCGCGGGTCTCGACCTGTCCGTAAACGGGTTTCCACTCGGTCACGGTGACCGGCGCAACCGCAAAGTCGCCGGCCCGGGCGGCCGCGGTGAGCGCCAGCAGCCCGAGAAGAGCGGGAATGAGACGCATGGGTCGCACCCTCCTGCGATCATCGACGGAACAAAGGGGCGCCGGCGGCACCCTACGAAGGGCGTATCTGATATTCAAAAATCGGAATGTCAAGGCCGTACCCCCGCCCCCGGCCCCAGTTCGCGGCGGATGCCGATATGGGAGACGATGTCGCGCATCGTCAGAATGCCCACGAGATCATCCGCCTCGGCCACCATCAGGCGGCTGACTTTGTGCGTCTGCATGACCTTTATCGCCTCGAGCACCGGGGTTTCCGGGCCGACCGTGCGCTCGGCGCTGTCGGTGGCGAGGATGTCGCCGGCGGTGCGGCCGGCGCGCTCTTCGAGCGGTACCCGGCCGACATCGTCGAGCCGCACGCAGCCCAGAAGCGCGCCGTCGCGCAGGACCGGAAAGACCTTGTGGTTGAAACGGTAGAAGTAGTTCTCGATGAGATAATCGAGCGGCGTGTCGTCGGGCACGGTGATCGGGTGCGTGACCATCAGCCGGCGCACGGGGATGTCCTCGAGCAGGTTGGTCATGGTCATCTGCGTCTCGGCCGAGCGCGCCGCGCCGATGATGAAAAGCCCGATCAGCGCCTGCCACATGCCGGCGAAGATATTGCCGGTGAGTGCGTTGAGAAAGCCCAGCGCCACCAGCACCGAACCCAGCAGCCGCCCGGTCCCGGCGCTGATGCGGGTGGCACGGTCCAGACTGCCCGTCCACCACCAGATCGCCGCCCGCAGCACCCGCCCGCCGTCGAGCGGAAAGGCGGGGATCATGTTGAAGATCGCCAGCACCGCGTTGATCAGCGCGAGATAGGCGAAGAGCGCGACCAGCGGCGCCTCTCCCACCGCGCCGGGCAGGGCAAGGGCGACGCTCTGAAAGACCAGCGCCAGAAACAGGCTCATGATCGGTCCGGCGATGGCCATCAGGAATTCGGACTTGGCGCTCGGGGGCTCGTCCTCCATCTCGGCGACACCGCCGAAGATGAACAGAGTGATGCCCTTGATCGGTATATCGTAACGTCGCGCCACGATTGCGTGGGAGAATTCGTGCAGGATGATCGAAACGAACAAGCCCAGCGCCCCGGCGATGCCGAGCACGACCGCCGTTCCGGTGTCGATGCCCTCGATCACCGAGGGAAAGTAGCCGCCGGCGAGCGACCACACGATCAGGATGGCAAGGACGAACCAGGTCAGATCGAGGCTGACGCGGAAGCCCATGATCGTGAACAGGTCGATCTTGTTGGTGAACATGGTTTCACTCCTGAGGTTGCGGCGCGCCGGGGCGGTCGCGTGACCGCGCCCGACGCAATCATGCCTCAGGCATATCGGGCACGCCTTGATACGGGTCAATGGCCGGATGCCGGAGAGGCCGGCCAACCCGGCAGTTCCTGCTCCGACGCTTTGCCGAGGATCGATGCCGCGATGTCGCCGGGGGCGAGGCGGTCGGCGCCCCCATCGACGAAGGGGCAGCCTCCGACCCCGGACGCACCGGCGCGAATGCGGCAGCTGGCGATGCCGTAAGTGGCGATGGTATCAACAATCACGTCTGGCTGTCTAGCCACCTTGGATGCCGGTTTATCCTCCGAAACATCTCTCATGTTTGTAGTAAGCGGCAATCAGGGCTCTTTCTTCACAGGTTCGGTAAACATGACGGGCCGGCAGTCGAGTGCGAGGGGGCCGCGCCCCGTGTTTCAGCATGGCCGGATGGAGATGTCGGGTTGCGGGCCTCAATCCGGGCTGGGCATGAAACCGGCGACACGCACAAGTCGGGGTTGACGCAAGACCTGAACTTGCGACCGCAACCTCAAGAAACATCGTGTCAATCCGTATGTGCCGGTATCAGCCCGGCACCAGTGTGCCAGCGCGGGCCATTCGGGGCCTGCTATCCTGGGCGGGTAAATGCCGACGATGCGGCCGGGCCTGCCGTCCCGTTACCCGGTCACGATCATGCCGGCGCCTGCCGGATCGGCGCGAAGATCCGGAGGATTGGCGCCCGTCATGCCTGACGCGGCCGTCTGCGCGCAGGCGGCCGGGCGAAAAAAGCCGGTTGTTGCCGGATGCCAGCCCGCCTAGATTCGTCGTGAAATCGGAGGCAGGCGGAGATGCGCTGGATCATTCGGATCGTGGGGTTCCTGGTCGTCGTGGCGGCGGTGGCGGTGGGCTCGCTGCTGATGCTGCCGGGCGAGCGTATCGCGGCGATCGCGGCGCGGCAGATTTCGAACATGACCGGACGCGAGGTCCAGATGCAGGGCGAAACCCGCGTCAGCTTCTGGCCGGTACTGGGCGTGGCCACCGGCCCGGTGCGGGTCGCCAATGCCGACTGGGGCGAGGGCGGGCCGATGTTTCAGGCCGAAAGCCTCAAGATCGGGGTCGAGCCGCAGGTGCTCTGGGGCGGCGATATCCGCATCACCGGGCTGGAGGCGCGCGACCCGGTCATCAATCTCGAGCGCGCCGCCGACGGGCGGGTGAACTGGGAGGTCGGGGTCGAGGGGGTGGCGCCCTCGGGTCAGGCCGAGCCGGGCGCGGCGCCGGCGCGGTCGAGGGCCCTGGCGCTGACGCTCGACCGGGCGCTCATCACCGATGCCGTCTTTCGCTACACCGATCACGGCAGCGGCAAGCGCATCGAAATGACGGGCATGGATTTCGATCTGCGCTGGCCCCAATACCGCGGCCGGGCCAGTTTCGACATCACCCTGCGGCCAGCCGGTGCGCCGGTGCGCATTTCGGGCCATCTCGACCGGCTCGACGCCTTCATCGACGGCGCGGTGAGCGATATCGAGGTGAGCCTCGACACCGACGCGGGCGAGGCGCATTTCGCCGGGCGGGCCAGTGTAGACGCGCAGGCCGAGGGGCGGCTCACCGCCAAGCTGAACGATACGGCGGCGGTTCTGGCGACCTTCGGTTTGCCGCGCCCCGACATTCCGCCGGGGCTGGGCCGCAGCGTTGTTGCCGACGCGCGGCTGACGCTGACCGATGGGACACGGCTGGCGCTGCGCGACATGGCGCTGAGCCTCGACCGGGGCAACCGCGTCACCGGGGCGGCGGACGTGGCGCTGGACGGTGCCAGGGCCGCGGGTGAACGCGCAACTCGATGTCGGGGCGCTCGACCTGTCGGGCCGGGGGTGGCGATGCTGCCACCGCCGGGCAGGGCGGAGGCGCCGGCGGTGCCCCGGCGGCGGGTGGCTGGTCGCGGGCGCCGATCGACGCCGGGGCGCTGGCGATCGCCGACGGGCAGGTGGCATTTTCGGCCGAGAGCATCGACCTGGGCGACCTCAAGATCGGCAAGACCCGCGGCCTGGCCACGCTCGACCGCTCGCGGCTGGTCTTCGACCTGCGCGAGGTGCGCGCCTATCAGGCGCTGATCACCGGCAATTTCGTGATCAACAACCGTTCGGGCCTGTCGGTGGGGGGCGACCTGACCGCGGCCGGGCTCGATGTGGAGAGTTTTCTCGCGGATGCCGCGGACGTCACCCGCCTGACCGGCACCGCTGACGGGAAGGTCAGCTTTCTGGGCGCCGGTGAAAGCCAGCAGGCGATCATCTCGAGCCTGAGCGGCGAGGGTGCGGTCCGGGCCGCCGACGGGGTCATCAAGGGCTTCGATCTCGACAAGCTGATGCGCCGGGGCAAGCTGACCGGCGGCACCACCATCTTCGACGAGATGAGCGCGACGTTCCGCATCGCGGGCGGCGTGCTGGCCAACAACGACCTGCGGATGTCGCTGCCGCTCGCGCGCGCCGAGGGCAAGGGCACCGTCGATTTGGGCGCGCGGACAATCGACTATCTTTTCACGCCGGTCCTGCTGGAGGGCGAGGACCGCGACGGGCTGGCCATTCCGGTGCGCATCCGCGGACCATGGGCCGATCCCGCCATCGTGCCCGACTTCGAAAAGGCCATCGACCTCAACCTTGCCGAGGAGAAGGAAGAGCTGAAGGACCGCGCCGAAGAAGAGGTGCGCCGTGCCATCGGCAAGGAACTGGGCGTGACCGTCGAGGAGGGTCAGTCGCTCGAGGATGCCCTCGAGGACAAGTTGAAGGACGAGGTCGAGCGGGGGCTCAAGAAGCTCTTTCGGTGATTGCTGCGTATCCACTGGAAAAGGACGGTTCGAGATGACGCGTCGCCCCGCCGATGAAGGATTCATCGCCCGCCTTCGTGCCGCATTGCCGGCGGCCGCGCTGCGCGAGGTCGCGCCGGCCTATCTGCAAGAGCCGCGCGGGCGCTGGGCGGGCCGGGCAGGGGTGGTGGTGGCCCCCGGCAGTACCGAGGAAGCGGCCACCGCCATCCGCGAGGCCGCCGCCGCGCGGGTTCCGGTGGTGCCCTATGGCGGCGGCACCGGGCTGGTGGGCGGGCAGGTCGTGCCGGAGGGTCCGACGCCGATGATCCTCAGCCTCGAGCGGTTGCGCAAGGTGCGCGGCATCTGGCCCGAGGAAAACGTGATCGAGGTCGAGGCGGGCATGATTCTCGCGGATGTGCATGACGCCGCGGCGGCGGCGGAGAGGCTCTTTCCGCTTTCCATCGCCGCCAAGGGCAGCGCCCGCATCGGCGGGCTTCTGGCCACCAATGCCGGCGGCGTCAACGTGCTGCGTTACGGCAACGCGCGCGACCTCTGCCTCGGGATCGAGGCGGTGCTGCCGGACGGGCAGGTATTCCACGGCCTCAGGCGACTGAGGAAGGACAACACCGGCTACGATCTGCGCAACCTGCTGATCGGCTCCGAAGGCACGCTGGGGGTGATCACCGCCGCCACGCTCAAGCTTTATCCCCGCCCGGCGGGCGAGGGCACCGCGCTCCTGGCGGTGGCGGACCCGGCCGCCGCGCTGAGCCTGCTGGCGCTGGCGCGCGAGCACATGGGCGAGGGGATTTCGGCCTTCGAGCTGATGCACCGCACCGGTTTCGATTTCCTGGCCGAGACCCTGCCCGACACCCGCCTGCCCTTTGCCGAGCCGCCCGAATGGACGGTGCTGATCGACATCGGGCTGGCGCGCGGGCTCGACCCCGCCGGGGCGCTGGAGGTTCTCTTTGCCGATGCCCACGAGGCCGGGCTGGTGTCGGACGGGGTCATTGCGCAGTCGGAGGCGCAGCGCCACGCGTTCTGGGAGGTGCGCGAGCGCATACCCGAGGCCAACCGCCATGTCGGCGCGATCAGCTCGCACGACATCTCGCTGCCCCTGAGCGCCATTGCCGGCTTCGTCGAAAAGGGCGGGGCCGCGATCGCCGCGCTGGGCCCGTTTCGCGTCAACTGTTTCGGGCATCTCGGGGACGGCAATCTGCACTACAACGTCTTTCCGCCCCCGGGACAGTCGCGCGACGGCTTTCGGGGCCAGCGCGACGAGATCAAGCGCACGGTCCACGACATGGTGGATGCGATGGGCGGCTCGGTCAGTGCCGAGCACGGCATCGGGCGGCTCAAGGTCGGCGACCTGGAGCGCTATGGCGATCCGGCCAAATTGTGGGCGATGCGCGCAATCAAGGCCGCGCTCGACCCGGCGGGCATCATGAACCCCGGCGCGGTACTGCGATCTTTGCCCTAGAAAGCGCGGGCTGCATCACCTAACTTGAATCTGTCAAGAGGGTGGTAAGGGGCGGCATGTCGGAAACCGGGCTTCAGAAGCTGGCCTTTGTCCTGCTCGTCATCCTGATTCTCTACGTCTCGATTGCGGGGGGGCTCTAGATGGCCCGCCGCTATGGTGGCAGATTCAGCCCCGAAGGACAGGGAGGGGCGGACACGCCAGCCAGTTCCGGCCCTGTGTCCGATACCGGCCCCGGCGCCTATCGCGGGGCGGTTCGCACCCGTGCGGGCGGGCGGGTGAACCTGCTCTTTCTCGCGCCGCTGCCGCTGGTCTGGGCCGCCTTTTCCTCGGGGCCGCACGGTCTTGTGCTGAACCTCGCGGCGCTGGGGCTGCTGCTGCTGGCGGCGTGGCTGACGCGCGAGGGGCTGCGCGCGCAAGAGGCCTACGATGCGCGCAAGATCGCCCGCCGCCCCGCCTTTCCGCGCAAGATCGCCGGCAGCCTCGCGACCGGTGTCGGGTTGGGGCTGGCCGGGTTCGCGGCCGCCGGCGGGCTTGCCGGGCCGGCGATCTATGCGGTGGTGGGCGCTGCGCTGCACGCGCTGGCCTTCGGTCTCGATCCGCTGCGCGACAAGGGGATGGAGGGCATCGACACCTTTCAGACCGACCGGGTGGCGCGCGCCGTCGACAAGGCCGAGAGCAATCTGCGGGTGATGGCCGAGGCGGTCCGGCGCGCCGGCGACCGCCGCGCCGAGGACCGGGTCGAGCGCTTTCAGGCCAGCGTGCGCGAGATGCTGCGCACGGTCGAAAACGACCCGCGCGACCTGACCGCGGCGCGCAGATACCTGACCGTCTACCTGACGGGGGCGCGCGACGCGACGGTCAAGTTCGCCGACATCTACGCCCGCACCCGCGACGGGGCCGCGCGCGCCGATTATTTTTCCCTGCTGAGCGACCTCGAAGGCAATTTCGCTGCCAAGACGCGTGCCCTGCTCAGCGACGATGCCTCGGATCTGGAGGTCGAGATCGAGGTGCTGCGCGACCGCCTGAAACTCGAGGGCATCCGCCCGGCAAACCAACAGGAATGAGGAATTTCACCCATGTCGGACAATATTCGTCAGAAAGCCGAGGCCGCGCTGGCCGAGGTCGAGGAAGTCAGCCGCGCAATCCTGCCCGAGCCGGCCGATGCCCATGCCGTGGTTCCGCTGGAGTCCGCCGACAAGGACCAGTCGCGCGAGATCACCCGGCGGATGGGCGAGATCGACATGGGCGATACCAACTCGATCGTCGCGTTCGGCTCGGGCGCGCAGGCGGGCTTGCAGGAAATCTCGCAATCCATGCTCATGGGCGTGCGCAACAAGGATGTGGGGCCGGCGGGCGACAGCCTGCGCAGCATCGTCACCACCATCCGCGGATTTTCGGTCTCCGAACTCGACGTGAGGCGCAAGCGCAGCTGGTGGGAGCGGCTTTGGGGCCGGGCCGCGCCGTTTGCCAAGTTCACCGCCCGCTTCGAGACTGTGCAGACCCAGATCGACAACATCACCGACGACCTGCTGGGTCACGAGCACACCCTCCTGAAGGACATCAAGTCGCTCGACAAGCTCTATGAAAAAACCCTCGAATTCTACGATGAACTTGCACTCTACATCGCCGCCGGCGAGGCCAAGCTCAAGGAACTCGACGACACCGACATTCCCGCCAGGGAGGCCGAGGTCGAGGCGGCGGCGGAAGCGGACAAGGTGATGAAGGCGCAGGAGCTGCGCGATTTGCGCGCCGCGCGCGACGATCTCGAACGGCGCGTACACGATCTCAAGCTCACGCGACAGGTGACCATGCAGTCGCTGCCCTCGATCCGGCTGGTGCAGGAGAACGACAAGAGCCTGGTGACCAAGATCAACTCGACGCTGGTCAATACCGTGCCGCTATGGGAAACCCAGCTGGCACAGGCGGTGACGATCCAGCGCTCGGCGGAGGCCGCGGCGGCGGTGCGCGAGGCCAGCGACCTGACCAACGAGCTGTTGACGGCAAACGCTGCGAACCTGCGCGAAAGCAACAAGGCGATCCGCGAGGAGATGGAGCGCGGCGTTTTTGATATCGAGGCGGTCAAGAAGGCCAACGCCGACCTGATCGGCACCATCGAGGACAGTCTGAGGATCGCCGACGAGGGCAAGGCGCGCCGCGCCGCTGCCGAGGAGGAGCTGAAGAAGATGGAGCGCGATCTGCGCGACACGCTGGCCGCCGCCAAGGTGAGGCGCGACGGGGCCGGCGATACCGCCGCCACCGCCGTGCCCGGCAGCTGAGGCCGGTCTTGGGTCCGAGGGGCAGGCCGGGTTTGCGCCGGGCCGGGGCGGTCTGCGCCCTGGCCGGGCTCATGGTGCTGTCCGGGTGTGTCGCGATGGAGCCACCGCAACGCCCGCCGGACGAACGGCCCGCGGCGGCGCAGGCGGCGCGGCCGGCGCCCTCGCCGCGCAGCGCCGCGCTGACGCGCTATTACGAGCGGCTGCAGGCGCATCTGTTGACCCAGGGGCTGTTGCGCACCGATGGCGGTGGCGTCGACACGCCCTATACGCCGGCGGACGTGGCGCGCAACTTCGAGCGCATCGCCTTTTATGACGAATATGTCCGTGGCGGGGGGTTGCAGACATCGCGCGACGGCCCCGGCGTGTTGCGGCGCTGGCAGGTGCCGGTACGTATGGGCGTCGAATTCGGCGCCAACGTGCCGCCGGAGGTGCGCGAAGTCGACGGCGCGGCGGTTGCGGCCTATGCCGACCGGCTGGCGCGGGTGACCGGGCACGACATCCGGGTGGTCAATCGCAGCGCCAATTTCCACGTCATCTTCGCCTCCGAGGACGACCGCGACTGGACGCTGGCGCGTGTGCGTGCGCTGGCGCCGTCGATCGGGCCGGCAACGCTGAACCTTGTCGCCGATCCGCCGCGCAGCATCTACTGCATGGTGCTGACCTTCGTCTCCCCGGGGCAGCGCGACATCTACGGCAAGGCGATTGCCCTCATCCGCACCGAACAGCCCGAACTGATGCGCCAGTCCTGCATCCACGAGGAACTGGCGCAGGGGCTGGGGCTGGGCAACGACAGTCCGGCGGCGCGGCCCTCGATCTTCAACGACGACGAGGAATTCGCCTACCTGACCAGCCATGACGAGGAATTGCTGAGCCTGCTCTACCACCCCGCGCTGCGGCCGGGGATGACGCTCGAGGAGGCGCGCCCGATCATCCGCCGTATCCTTGTCGGGCCGGCGGGGGCGATGTGACAACAAGGAGACCTGCAAGATGGGCATTTTCGATTTTCTGAGCGGCGAGTTCATCGACGTCATCCACTGGACCGACGACACCCGCGACACCATGGTGTGGCGGTTTCAGCGCGAGGGCCACGAGATCAAGTACGGCGCCAAGCTGACGGTGCGCGAGGGACAGGCGGCGGTATTCGTGCACGAGGGGCAACTGGCCGACGTGTTCACCCCCGGGCTCTACATGCTCGAGACCAACAACATGCCGATCATGACCACGCTGCAGCACTGGGATCACGCATTTCGCTCGCCCTTCAAGTCGGAGATCTATTTCGTCAGCACGGTACGGTTCAACGACCTCAAATGGGGCACCAAGAACCCGGTGATGCTGCGCGATCCCGAATTCGGGCCGACCAGGATCCGCGCGTTTGGCACCTATACCGTGCGCGTGGCCGATCCGGCGCGGTTCCTGACCGAGATCGTCGGCACCGACGGCGAATTCACCATGGACGAGATCAGCTTTCAGATCCGCAACATCATCGTCCAGGCGTTCTCGCGCACCATCGCCGGCAGCGGCATCCCGGTGCTGGACATGGCCGCCAACACCGCCGATCTGGGCAAGCTCGTCGCCGCCGAGATAACGGGTGTGGTGTCCGGGTACGGGCTGGAAATCCCCGAGTTCTACATCGAGAACATCTCGCTGCCGCCGGCGGTCGAGGCGGCGCTCGACAAACGCACCTCGATGGGGCTGGCGGGTGATCTGGGCAGGTTTACCCAGTATTCCGCGGCCGAGGCGATGACCGCGGCGGCGCAGAACCCCGGCGGTGCCGGTGCCGGTATCGGCGCCGGGCTGGGGATGGGGATGGGCATGGGGATGGCTCAGCAGATGGCCGGCGCCGTGGGGCCGTGGGGCGCGCGCCCCACGCCGGACCCGGCCCCGGCTCCGGCCGCCGCCCGCCGCCGCCGCCGCCGGTCGAGCATGTCTGGCACATCGCCGAGAACGGCCAGACCCATGGACCCTATTCAAGGGCGACGATGGGCCGGATGGCCCAGGACGGCAAGCTTGACCGCGCACACATGTCTGGACCGCCGGCCAGGACGGCTGGATGAAGGCGGGCGACGTACGCGAACTGGCACAGCTTTTCACCATCCTGCCGCCGCCCCCGCCGGGGCGTGAGGCGCGAACACGTGCGGACGTGAGACAGCAAACCGCGAGGAGGGACAAATGGCCTATGACCGACACCTGATTTCGAACGGCACCCCGATGGAAGAGGAGGTCGGCTTCAGCCGCGCGGTGCGGGTGGGGCCGTTCATCTCGGTCGCGGGCACCGCGTCGATCGGTGCCGACGGCAAGACGGTGGGCGCCGGCGACGTGGCCGCGCAGACCCGGCAATGCATCGGGATCATCCGCGAGGCGCTGGAACAGGCCGGATCGGGGCTGCATGACGTGGCGCGGCTGCGGGTGCTCCTGACCGATATCGGCCAGTGGCGGGCGGTCGCGGCGGTCTGCAAGGAGCATTTCGGCGACATCCGCCCGGCCTGTACGATCGTGGCCGTAAGCGGCTTCGTGAACCCCGACTGGCTGGTCGAGCTGGAGGCCGATGCCATCGTCGAAAGCTGGCAGGGCTAGGCGTGTCGCGGCGGATCAATCTCTCGCCCGCCCCGGGCTCGACCCGGGGCCGCATCATGCCTGACGACGGCCCCGGCCCGGGGGCCGGGGCGCATGACGGGCTCGATCTGTCACCAGCCGGCCGGGGGCGCGCGCGATGACCGAAGGAATGCAGGCGGAGGCGGCGGGCGGCGCGCAGGACGAACACCGTTTCCCGTGCGCGCAATGCGGGGCCGATTACCGTTTCGACCCCGACAGGGGCCAGCTGGTCTGCGATCATTGCGGCCACGTCGACGAGATCGCCCAGCCCGGGCCCTGGGCGGCCACGATCCGCGAACTCGATTTCGAGACCGCGCTTTCCGGCGAGCTGGACGCCAGCGAGATCGAGGAAACCCGCGTCCTGTCGTGCCCCAACTGCGGCGCGCAGGTGGAATTCAGTGAGGCTACCCACGCCGCCGAATGCCCGTTCTGCGCCACCCCGGTGGTCACAGGCACCGGCACCCACCGGCACATCAAGCCCCGCGGCGTGCTGCCTTTCGCGCTCGATGAACGCGCCGCGCGCCGGGCCATGACCGATTGGCTGGGGCGGCTGTGGTTCGCGCCGAACGGGTTGCAGGAATACGCCCGCAAGGGGCGGCGGATGCAGGGCATCTACGTGCCCTACTGGACGTTCGACGCCGACACCCGCTCACGCTATCGCGGCGAGCGCGGCATCGTCTATTACGAGACCCAGACCGTCACGCGCAACGGCAAGCGCGAGCAGGTGCAGGTGGCAAAGGTGCGCTGGACACCCGTATCGGGCCGGGTGGCGCGGGCCTTTGACGACGTGCTGGTGCTGGCCTCGCGCAGCCTGCCCAAGGTCTACACCGACGGGCTGGAACCCTGGGACCTGGCGGCGCTCGAGCCCTACCGGCCGGAATTCCTGGCCGGGTTCCGCGCCGAGGGCTATCAGGTCGAACTGGAGGAAGGGTTTGTCGAGGCGCGCGCGCGCATGGACGCAGTCATCGCCCGTGACGTGCGTTTTGATATCGGCGGCGACCGCCAGCGCATCCACGACATCGACACCGATGTGAGCGACGTGACCTTCAAGCATATCCTGCTGCCGGTATGGCTGGCCGCCTACAAGTACCGGGCCAAAACCTATCGCTTTGTCGTCAACGGCCGCACCGGCAAGGTCCAGGGCGAGCGCCCCTGGTCGGCCTGGAAGATCGCCATCGCCGTGATCCTCGGCCTCATCGTGGCCGGCGCGATCGGTTATGTGGTGGCGATGAGCGAGGGGGCCGTCTGAGATCAATGGCCGCAATGACGGCCGGCCTTGTCCGACCGAGGGCATGCGGCCGCCAAGGGTGGGCGCATGCCGGATCGCAGGGCGATCCGGCAGAGGCTTTAAGAACGGTCGATCACAGGAATCGCTGGCCCGGGATGCCCCCAGCGCCGTCAAACGCCCCGCTTCAGCCCTTGTTGATCGCGACCCTGGTCGCCTTGGCGGCCTTTGGTGTCAGCTTGGGCACGCTCAGCGTCAGCACGCCGTCCTTGAGATCGGCCGAGATCTTGTCGCCATCGGCATCCGCCGGCAGCCGGAAGGTGCGGCTGAACGCGCCGTACTGGCGTTCGGAAAAGAACCAGGTGTCGCCCTTTTCCTCGCGCTCGGCCGATTTCTCGCCCTTGACCGTCACCACGCCGTCGTGGATCGAGACGTCGATGTCCTTTTCCTCGACGCCCGGCAGTTCGAGCGTGATGCGATAGGCGTTGTCGTCGGCCTTGGCATCCGACGCCGGCGACAGCCAGTCGGCCATGCGTGCGCCGAGATTGCGGAAGGGTTCGTAGACGCTGGGCCAGAGGCCGGAGACTTGGGATTTCTCAACCATGGTGTCACTCCGTTTTCGGTTGCGCGGGCGTATCTATGCACCCTTTCGCATGTTTCCACCTTGACCGGGGTCAAGCCCGGCGAGAGCACGGCAAAAAACACGATGCCTGAGTGTGTGGCGCGCGATTGCCGCACGGTATCCGAGGTCCGCTTCGCGCCCCGGAGCGGAATGGCTATCAACGCCGCCCGGCGTATTCCGCGGGCAGGCATGTCTTGATAGTTCGAACGGGCCGCGATTGCGCCGGGAGACGCTGCGCCACCTGGTTTGAAGCGCGGCGCAGCGTGCCGCATCTTGCGGACCGGCTTTATCGCTCTGACGAAAAGTGGGTTTTCAGATACGTGAGGATCGAATCCCTGGTCTCTTCATCCGGCTCAAACATCCCCTGCTCTTCGACCATCCATTTCCACAGGTAATCCCAGCGTTCATCGCTCAGGCGTTGCTGCCGGATGATCGCCGTCGAATGGCAGGCGACGCACTGGTAGTACGTGTCTTCGGCGCCCGGTCCGGCGGGCAGATTTCCCAGTTCCGGGTCGGGCTCCGCAGCGGGCGCGGCGGGTGTCTGCGTGGAGGCACCGGGCACGAGCGGATTGCCTGCCGGGCGCATCGGATCGTAGGCCTCCTGCGACACTGACACAGTCGCACCAATGACGGCGGACGCACATAATGCGGCACGCAGGGATATCAGCGTCTTGTTCATGTCGGCCTTTTCGGCTGGTGGCCGGAACCGGGGGACATCACCCGGTTCCGGTGCAGGGGTCAGGTGGCGATCAACGCGATGCGGTGCTGCATGTTGTTGCCGTATCCGCGGGGGTTCCAGCCTGGAACGACCGGGGGCTGGGCGACACCATTCATGTCGGTCGCCCGCGCCCAGACCTCGTAATATCCCGCCTCGGGCAGGGTGACGTCGGCGCGGAACCGCTGCCACGCGAACTTGTTCTTCGCGGGGTCCAGCCTGGTGGCGATCCATGTCTGACCGAAGTCGATGGACACGTCGACCGACGCGATGTCGCCACTGCCCGCCCACGCATGGCCGCGGACCTCGGTGGCTTGGCCGGCCGGTGTTTCGGTGCCGGACCGTGGGAAGGTGATCAGGGACTTGACCGGCATCTCGGTCATGATGACCATGTCTTCCTCGGGCACCTCAGTGCCCGGCGCGACCGGATAGGCCGGCAGGCGGTAGGAATAACCCGTCATCTTGGCGCCGTCGTGAACCTGATCGCGCACCCAGATGCGGTTGATGTATTTCTGAGACACCGATCCGGGATAGCCGGGAATGATGACCCGCAGTGGAAAGCCGTGGACAGCCGGAATCGGCTCGCCGTTCATTTCCCATACGATCATGCTGCCTTCGGCCATCGCCTTTTCGATGGGCGCACCGCGCGAAATGGCATCCTTGTCGGGGTCGCCCGACAGATGCGGGTCGTTGCTGTAATGGGCGGTGTAGACGGCGCTGTCCTTCACCCCCGCGGCGTTGAGGACATCGCTCAGCCGCACGCCGGTCCAGTCGGCACAGCCAACCGCGCCGGTGGTCCATTGGTTGCCTGACGCGCCCGGATTGAAATATGCCCGCCCGTTGCCGCCGCATTCCAGCACCAGCCGTTTGGTGACCACTTCGAACCGCTCCTTGAGATCGGCGATGCTCAGTTCCAGCGGCGTGTCCACTTCGCCGTCGATGGTCAGGGTCCAGCCTTCAGCGTCCATGTTCAGAGCGGTGTCGGGAACGAGCCCGTTGTTGCGAATGAAGAAATGTTCATAGGGCGTCACATCGGCGTCTAGCAGGTGCGCAGGCGTTTCAGCGTTGAGCGGCCGGTCGTTCATCAGAATGAGCCCGTCCTTGCTCGCCATGATGTCCTCTTCGCTCATGCCCTGTGCAAGCGCCATCAGATTATCCTCGAAGGGGATATTCATGCCCACATAGGCGCCCAGTGCGGTAAGACCGGTGTTCTTCAGGAACGACCGGCGGGCGGGTTCGTCGGCGGCGTCGGTGTCGATCACGACGTCTTGCGAAATCTTGTTGGTCATGGTCAGAGCCTCCCATAATGCTATCTGATAGCTTAGCGCTGCGCGGTGTAATTTCAACAGATTCTAAACTATCGTCTTTTCGGCGAGGGCGAATTCCCTGTCACGAACACGTTACGACTGTGCGCCCGTTTCGGCGCAAGGCCGCGTTTGATGCGCCTGCAAGCGCTCGCAACCGGGGTGTCCGTTCGGGCAAACGCGGCCGCTGCCCCGAGCCTGACCGGCGCTCACAAGTGAAAACCCCCGCCGGGTGGGCGGGGGTCTGGCGGGGGCAAGTGGCTGTCGCGGCAGCGGCCGGGATCAGTCCCAGCCGACCTCGTTGAAGATCGTCTGCGCGCGGGCCGCGTTGCGGCTGTAGGCATCGGTGCCGGTGGTGCTGTCGGGGATGAAGAGGCCCAGCCGCGCGGTGCCGGGGTCGAGCCCGACACCGGGAACAGCGGGGTATTCGTGGGTCTGCCCGGCAAAGTACTGCTGCGCCCAGTCGCCGGTCAGAAACTCCAGCAGGGCCGTGGCCGCCTCGGGATTGGGCGATGATCTGGTCTGCGCCGCCACCGTCAGGTTCATGTGCGCGCCGCGCCCGTTCTGGTTGGGCCAGACCCAGCCGATGTTCTCGATGCCCGCGCTCAGCCCGGAGACGTTGCCGTCGAAGCCGCGCAGGAAATAATAGTGGTTGGCGACGGCGATGTCGCATTCGCCCGAAACCAGCCCGCGCAGCTGGTCGGTGTCGCCGCCCTGGGGCGGCCGGGCCATGTTGGCGACGATGCCGGCGGCCCACTCTTTGGCGGCCTCTTCGCCGTGTATCTCGATGAGCGAGGCCAGCAGCGACTGGTTGTAGACGTTCGAGGACGAGCGGATGCAGATACGCCCCTTCCATTCGGGGTCGGTGAGGGCCTCGTAGGTGACCGGCGGATGCTCGACCCGGTCCCGGGCGTAGAAGATGATCCGCGCGCGCTGGGCGATGCCGAACCACAGGTTGTCGGGGTGGCGCAGGTGCTGCGGAATACGCGCCTCGATCAGGTCCGACGAGAAGGGCTGGAGCACGCCGGCCTGCTCGGCCCGCGCCATCCGGCCCACATCGACGGTGATGAAGACGTCCGCGGGGCTGTTCTTGCCCTCGGCCTCGAGCCGCGCGATCAGTTCGTCGGCCTTGGCCTCGATGCGGTTGACGTCGATGCCGGTTTCCTTGGTGAACTCCTGATAGAGGGCGTCGTCGCTGTCGTAATGGCGGCTGGAATAGACGTTGACGCTGTCTGCGAGCGCCGGCAGGGCCAGCGCGGCGATGGCTGCCGCCAGGGCCAGGCTGCGGGGGTGATGGGTCATTCCGGATCGGTCCCTTTTGTTATCCGAGTAAATTAATAAGATATTCGTGCATTTTCCGGTGAAAACAGTCAAGGTGAAATTCCGCCCTCCTCGCCCTCCCCTGCGAATGCGGCGGACCGGTAGGCGGGATCGGGGTCAAAATGCAGCGTCGAACTTGCACGGTCCGGCAAAGCCTTACATGTTGTCCGGAGGCAGGAGACCGGCGCCCGATGCGACACCATTGCGGGCGACGTCAGGGGAGGATGGGGCCATGACCTTTGCCTCGCGTCAGGATGCGCTCGACATCCAGAACGAGATGCCCTGGGAGGCGCGCGAGCGCCCGCAGACGATCTACGCGATGCTGCGCGAGGTGCGGGACGCCTTTCCCGACCGGCCGGCGATCAGCTATCAGCTGCTGTCGGGCCCGCGCGCCCCGGCGCAGACCCTCACCTGGACCCAGTTCCACGATCAGGTCTGCCAGGCCGCCAACCTCTTTCGCTCGCTCAAGCGCGGCGATGGCGATGTCGT
Source organism: Roseovarius sp. (assembly GCA_027493545.1). GTDB lineage: Bacteria > Pseudomonadota > Alphaproteobacteria > Rhodobacterales > Rhodobacteraceae > Roseovarius. The sequence goes on from JAOSKR010000003.1 coordinate 491,430, forward strand.
GGCGCTGATCCTGCCCAACTGCCTGGAAACCGCCGTGGCGCTGATCGGCGGAATGATCGCCGGCATCGCCAGCCCGATCAACCCGCTCCTGGAGCCCGAGCAGATCGCCGCCATCCTGCGCCAGACCGGTGCCCGGGTGGTGGTGACGCTCAAGTCGTTCCCCAGGGCCGACATCGCGCAGAAGGCCGCCGAGGCGGTGCGTCACGCGCCCGACGTCCACACCGTGCTCGAGGTCGATCTCAACCGCTACCTCACACCGCCGAAAAGCTGGATCGTGCCGCTGATCCGGCCTGCGACCGCCGGCCGGCGCCACGCCTATGTCAGGGATTTCCACCACGAGGCCGGACGCCAGCCGAAAACGCTTTCCTTCCCGGATGCAGACGGCGACCGCGTCGCGGCCCATTTCCATACCGGCGGCACCACCGGCATGCCCAAGGTGGCCCAGCACCTTTATTCGGGCATGATCTACAACGGCTGGCTGGGGCACCGGCTGCTCTTTTCCGAAGCAGACAGCATCATGTGCCCGCTGCCGCTCTTTCACGTCTTCGCCTGCCACGTGATCCTGATGGCGGGGCTGAAATCGGGCGCGCACGTGGTCTTTCCGACGCCCGCGGGTTATCGCGGCGAGGGGGTCTTCGACAATTTCTGGAAGCTCTGCGAGCGCTGGAAGACGACCTTCGTCATCACCGTGCCCACCGCCGTGGCGGCGTTGATGCAGCGCAAGGTCGATGCCGATATCTCGACCGTCAAGAACGCCTTTTCCGGCTCGGCGCCGATGCCGCTCGAACTTTTCAACCGGTTCGAGTCGGCCACCGGCATGGCGGTGATCGAGGGCTACGGGCTGACCGAGACCACCTGCCTGGTCTCGTGCAACCCGCCCGACGGCGAAAAAAGGGTGGGATCGGTCGGCATCCCCTTTCCCTATACCGATGTGCGCATCCTGAAGGCGGGCGAGAATGGCGCGCCGGTCGAGACCGCGACCGACGAGGTGGGCGAGATCTGTGTCTCGAACCCCGGCGTCTATCCCGGCCGGACCTATACCGAGGCGGCCAGGAACGCCGACCTCTTCTACCATGAACGCTATCTGCGCACCGGCGATCTCGGCCGCATCGACCCCGACGGCTATCTCTGGATCACCGGCCGCGCCAAGGACCTGATCATCCGCGGCGGCCACAACATCGACCCCGCCGAGATCGAGGAGGCGCTGATGGCGCATCCGCAGGTGGCGATGGCCGGCGCCATCGGCCAGCCCGACGCCTATTCGGGCGAACTGCCCTGCGCCTATGTCGAACTGGTCAACGGCGGCACCGTCACCGCCGACGAGCTGATGGAGCATTGCAGGGTGCATGTGCACGAACGCGCGGCGATGCCCAAGCATATCGAGGTGCTCGACGAGTTGCCCAAGACCGCGATCGGCAAGGTCTTCAAGCCCGACCTGCGCAAGCTGGCGATCAAGCGCATCTTTGACGCCGAACTGGAAAAGGAGGGCGTCCCCGCGCGTGTCGCGCAGGTCATCGACTGCAAGAAGCGCGGACTGGTGGCGCAGATCGAACGCCTGGGCAACTTCGACGAGGACAAGGTCGGCCATGTGCTGGGCCGGTTCACGCGGCCCTGGGAATGGGCCGGAACCGGCACCGATTGCTAGGGTGCATCGCGTCTGATCGGTTGTCCACCCGCCCCGGGCGAGACCCGGGGCCTCGCGATCGCGACAGGAGGTCCGGCCGGGGCCGGGACGGGTATTGGATATGATCGGACGCGATACGCCTTAGCCCCCGGCCGCCGAGCCGTTTCTTGCTGGCCTCAAGCACGCCCCGCGGGAATCGTGCGCATGGCGGGCGACGGGGCCACGCCCGCCGCCCGCCATGCGCGTCTTACGAGACGTCCTTGTAGCTGATTTCCCGTGTGTCCTCGCCGGTCCTGGCACGTCGCACCAGCAGGCGGTTGAGCGCGTTGACATAGGCCCGCGCGCTTGCGACCACGGTATCGGTATCCGCCGACTGGCCGGTGGCGATGTTGCCGTCCTCCTCGAGCCGTACCGACACCGTCGCCTGCGCGTCGGTGCCCTCGGTCACCGCGCTGACCTGATAGAGCGACAGATGCGCGTCGTTGGGGTGCAGCTTGCGCACCGCGCGGAAGGTCGCGTCGACCGGGCCGTCGCCAGTCTCGTGCGCGGTTTTCTCGACGCCGTCGATGGTCATCACCAGTTCGGCTTCGGCCGGGCGTTCGGTGCCGCAGACCACACGCAGCGAGCGGATCACCAGCCGGTCGCGGGCGGCGTCCTCGCCGGCGGTCACCAGCGCGATGAGATCCTCGTCGTAAATCTCCTTCTTGCGGTCGGCGAGTTCCTTGAAGCGCACGAAGAGATCGTTGAGCTGGTTCTCGCCCAGTTCAAACCCCAGATCCCTGAGCTTGGAGCGCAGCGCCGCCCGCCCGGAATGCTTGCCCATGACGATGTTGGTGGCGGAGAGCCCGACATCCTCGGGGCGCATGATCTCGAAGGTCTCGGCGTTCTTGAGCATCCCGTCCTGGTGGATGCCGGATTCGTGGGCAAAGGCGTTCTTGCCGACGATGGCCTTGTTGTACTGCACCGCAAAGCCGCTGACGGTGGCGACGCGGCGGCTGATATGCATGATCTTGGTGCTGTCGATGCCGGTGTAATACGGCATGATGTCGCCGCGCACCTTGAGCGCCATCACCACCTCCTCGAGCGCGGTGTTGCCGGCGCGTTCGCCGAGCCCGTTGATCGTGCATTCGATCTGGCGGGCGCCGCCGGCGACGGCGGCCAGCGCATTCGCGGTGGCCATGCCGAGATCGTTGTGGCAGTGGGTGGCGAAGACCACGTTCTCCGCCCCCGGCACCTCGGCGATGAGGCGGCGGATCAGTTCGGCCGATTCGACCGGCGCGGTATAGCCGACCGTATCGGGGATGTTGATGGTGGTGGCGCCCGCCTTGATGGCGATTTCGACCACGCGCGCGAGATAGTCCCATTCGGTGCGGGTTGCGTCCATCGGAGACCACTGCACGTTGTCGCAAAGGTTGCGCGCGTGGGTCACGGTTTCATGGATGCGTTCGGCCATCTCGTTCTGGCTGAGGCCGGGGATCGCCCGGTGCAGCGGCGAGGTGCCGATGAAGGTGTGGATGCGCGGCCGCGCGGCGTGGCGCACCGCCTCCCAGCAGCGGTCGATATCCTTGAGGTTGGCACGAGCCAGCCCGCAGATCACCGCATCGCGGCTGCGTTCGGCGATTTCCCTGACGGCGCGGAAGTCGCCCTCGGACGCGATCGGGAAGCCGGCCTCGATGATATCGACGCCCATCTCATCCAGCAGCCCCGCGATTTCGAGCTTTTCCTCGTGAGTCATGGTTGCGCCGGGGGATTGTTCGCCGTCGCGCAGCGTGGTGTCGAAGATCACCACTCTGTCCTTGTTCGCCGTCGACGGAACGGGATTCTTGTCGGTCGTCATGTCGGGTCTCTTTTCGGTTGTCCTAAGCCATTTGGCGCGATGACAGGCACATCCTCTGAGCGGTCGCGCCGGATGGCACGCTCAGAGGCGGCTTAGGAGCAGCAGAACCGGGAGACAAGCCGCGCGCGGGCGCGGGGCTGTCCTGGCGATATGGTTCTGCATCATCATGGGGCGGAACTATAACCGGGCTGATCGCGGTTGAAAACCCGCAATTGGCATCTGCGCCCTATTCGGCGGCGGGTGGCTGGGCCCCGGTTTCCGCGCCGGTATCCGTGCCCGTCTCTTCGGCGGGGCCATCGGCGGCGGCCTCGGCCAGCGCGCCGTCCTGCCATTCGCCGCTCGCTTCCTCGCCGGTGGCATAACGCATCGTGCCCTGGCCCTGGCGCTTGCCACCCCTGAACATGCCCTCGTAGACATCGCCGTTCGAATAGGTTGCCACGCCAATGCCCGAGATTTCGCCGTCTTTCCACTCGCCCTCGTAGGTAAAGCCGTCGGGCATCACGATCTTGCCCTGGCCGTGGCGCTGGCCGTTCTCGAACTGGCCCTGGTAGACGGTGCCGTCGGGATAGGTGGCGGTGCCCTGGCCGTGGCGCTGGCCCTCTCTCCATTCGCCCTCGTAGCGATAGCCGTCGGCATAGGTCATCACGCCGAAGCCGTCGTTTCGTGCGTTCTCGAACTCGCCCTCGTAGACCAGCCCGTTGGGATAGGTGGCCTTGCCCTTGCCCTCGATCACGCCACCAACCCACTCGCCCTCGTAGGTCGAGCCGTCGGGATAGGTGATGCTGCCCTGGCCGTTGGCGAGATCGTCGCGGAACGCGCCGACATAGACCGAGCCGTCGGGATAGGTGACCTTGCCCTGACCGGAAATCTTGCCGGCCACCCAGTTGCCCTCGTAGCGATAGCCGTCGGTGCCGGTGAAGGTGCCCTGCCCGTGGCGGCGGTCGTCCTTGAACTGGCCCTCGTAGACGTCGCCGTTCTCGTAGGTGACGCGGCCCTCGCCCTCGCGCCGGCCGCGGACCAGATCGCCCTCGTAGACATCGCCGTTGGGCTGCACCAGCCGGCCCTTGCCGTCGATCTGGCCGTCCTTCCAGGTGCCGGTGTAGACCAGCCCGTCGGGCATCGAAAGCGTGCCCTGGCCCTCGCGCGCGCCGTTGACGACCTGGCCCTCGTAGACCGCGCCGTCGGGATAGGTGATGGTGGCCTCGCCGTCCTTGACGCCCTCGACCCAGGTGCCGTCATAGACATAGCCGCCGGGGCTTTCCATCCGGCCCTGCCCGTGATGCATGGCGTTGAGAAACTCGCCCTCGTAACGCACACCGTTGGCATAGACTGCGGTTCCGCGTCCGGTGATCTTGCCGTCCTGCCATTCGCCCTCGTAGGTGCCGCCATCGGTAAAGACGATCTTGCCGACGCCGTGCGGCTTGCCGCGGACGAACTCGCCTTCGTAGACCGATCCGTTGGGGAATCGCGCCACGCCCTGACCGCGGATTTCGCCCTCGACCCACTCGCCGGTGTACTCGTAGCCGTTGGGCAGCGTGTAGGTCCCGGTGCCGTGTTGCAGCCCGTCCTTGAAGGTGCCCTCGTAGATGCCGCCATCCTCATACTGCTTGGTCTGGACGTCGCCGCCCTGTGCCAGTGCGCCCGCGGCGGCCACGATGGCAACGGCAAGCGATACGGTCAGCCTCTTGTTCATGTCTGTCCCTGATGCCCCGGCCTGTCATCCCTGCGCTGGCGCCAAACCTAGAGGACGCGGCAGGGGCTGACAACGGCTTTTGCCCGAAACCGGCTTCCCCCTCGCGGCCGCATCTGCTACATCGGGCGCGAAAGGCCCGGCAGCGAAAGGTTCCAGCGACATGTCCGACAGGTTCCGCCTGACCCTGGCCCAGCTCGACGCCACCGTGGGCGATCTGGCCGGCAACGCCGCGGCGGCGCGCCGCGCCTGGGCCGAGGGGCGCGCGGCCGGGGCGCGGCTGGTGGCGCTGCCCGAGATGTTCCTGACCGGCTACAACCCGCAGGACCTGGTGCGCAAACCCGCCTTTCACCAGGAGGCCATTTCACTGATCGAAGAGCTGGCGCGCGATTGCGCCGACGGCCCGGCGTTGGCGATCGGCGCCCCGGGGCTGGAGGGGGCGGAACTCTTCAACGCCTATTACATCCTCGACCGGGGCCGGATCGCGGCGCGCATCTTCAAGCATCACCTGCCCAACGAGACGGTCTTCGACGAAAAGCGCCTGTTCGCCGCCGGGCCCGTGGGCGGACCCTATGCCCTCGACGGGGTGCGCATCGGCAGCCCGGTCTGCGAGGATGCCTGGTTCGACGACGTGACCGAGACCCTGGCCGAGACCGGCGCCGAATTCCTGCTCGTCCCCAACGGCTCGCCCTACAGCCGCGACAAGATGGACAAGCGTCTGAACCTGATGGTGGCGCGGGTGGTCGAGACCGGGCTGCCGCTGATTTACCTCAACCTCGTCGGCGGGCAGGACGATCAGATCTTCGACGGCGGCAGTTTCGTGCTCAACCCCGGTGGCGAACTGGCGTTGCAGCTGCCGGTGATGGAAGAGGCCATTGCCCCCCTCGAGATGGGGCGCGGGGCCCGGGGGGGGGGGGGGGGCCGGGGGGGGGGGGGGCGGCGGCGGGGGCGGGGGAGCAGGACTACCGCGCCATGGTGCTGGGCACAGGCGACTACATGCGCAGAGCGGATTTTCAAAGGCTGTTCTGGGGCTCTCGGGCGGGCTCGACAGCGCGCTTGTCGCCGCCATCGCCGCCGATGCGCTGGGGCCCGAGAACCTGCGCTGCGTGATGCTGCCTTCGGAATACACCTCGGCCGCTTCGCTTCAGGATGCGCAGGCGGTGGCGGGGCGCCTTGGCTGCCGCCTGGACGATGTGCCGATCTCGGCCGCCCGGGCGGCGGTCACGCAGACGCTGGCGCCGCTTTTCGAGGGGCTGGCCCCCGATCTCACCGAGGAAAACATCCAGTCGCGCCTGCGCGGGATCCTGCTGATGGCGCTGTCGAACAAGTTCGGCGAGATGCTGCTCAGTACCGGCAACAAGTCCGAGGTGGCGGTGGGCTACGCCACCATCTATGGCGACATGTGCGGCGGCTACAATCCGCTGAAAGATCTCTACAAGACCCGCGTCTTCGAGATCTGCCGCTGGCGCAACGCCCACCACCGGCCGTGGATGCGGGCGCCTGCGGGCGAGGTGATCCCGCCCCGGGTGATCGACAAGCCGCCCTCGGCGGAATTGCGCGAAGATCAGAAGGACAGCGATTCACTGCCCGACTACCCGGTGCTCGACGGCATTCTGGAGGTTCTGATCGACCGCGACGGTTCGGTCGCGGATTGCGTCGCGGCGGGGTTTTCGCGTGCCGACGCCGAACAGGTGGCGCAGCTGATTCGCGTGTCCGAATACAAGCGCTTCCAGTCGGCGCCGGGTCCCGCGGCTGTCGCGGCGCGCCTTCTGGCTCGACCGGCGCTATCCGCTGGTCAACCGCTGGCGCGACACGACCGGCGGGAATTGAGCGTTTCCGGCCGGGGCGGCGCCATGAGTATTTCCGGCAAGATGAAAGCATGGCGCGCGGATCGGCGCGGCGCTCATTCTTCCTTGAGCGCCGACATCTCGCGCACCGCGCCGACGAAGCGGGCGAGCGAGGCGGAGGTCTGGCCACGGGGCAGCATCACCTCGATCAGCTGAAAGCGGCTGACGTCGGCATGGGCCTCGGCCAGCGCGCGACCCAGCTCCGCGCAGGTCCGTACGCGCACGCCGTGGCCGCCCAGATGCGCCGCGATCTCGGCATAATGCCAGTCGTCGAGGTCGTGATAGGACGGCCCCGGCTGAAAGACGCGCAGCATTTCCCAGCTCAGGTTGTTGAACACGATCACGATCGGGGGCCCAGCCGTATTTGCGGCAGTTGCCGAGTTCCCACCCGGTCATCTGAAAGGCGCCGTCGCCCACCAGCACGATCGGGCGCCGTCCGGTGCAGGCGGCGATCGCCATGCCGGCGGGCACACCGAGGCCCATCGAGGCATAATAGCCCGGCGCCACGAACTCGGTATCGACGATTTCCAGCCCGGTGAAGAGGCAATCGCCGATGTCGGTGGCGATGGGCATCCGCCCGTGGGCGTCAAACAGGTCGTTGACGGCCTGCGCCACATGCGCCGGCGCGAGCGGCGTGTCGTCATCGGGCAGGCCGCGGGCGTAGTCGGGCGCATGCGCATTGGGCCGGGCGTGGTCGAGCGGTTCGGCCAGTTCGGTCATGGCGTCGACCAGCGCCTCCAGCGTGACCTGCGGGTAGGTGTGGTGGGAAAAGGTCACGCTCCGGTCGAGCGCCTGGATCGCGCCGCGCAGGTCGATATTCCGGCCCGAGACGCCGAAATTGGTGTCGCTGACGATCACGCCGAGCATCAGCAGGCAGTCGGCGCCCTCGACATAGCGCGCCGCGGTCTCGCTCCCGGCCGAGCCCAGATAGGCGCCCATCAGCGGCAGGTCCTGGCGCGCCAGCAGGCCGCGGCCCATGAAGCTCGTCGCCGCCGGCAGGCCGAGCTTGCGGCAGAGCCCGGCGATCTTGTCCTCGATGCCGTAGCGCCGTGCCTCGACGCCCACAAGGATCGCGGGCGCGCTGGCCTTGCGCATCCGGCCGAGGATTTCCTTGGCGCAGGCGCGCGCCGCCTCGGGGTCGGTTGGCGCCGGATCGAAGGCCGGCACCGCCGCGCAGGGGGCGTTCACCAGATCGCGCGGCACCTCGAGATAGACCGGGCGGGAATAGAGGCGCGCGGCGTCGAGCACGCGGGCGATCTCGGCGGGCGCGGTGGCGGGATCGTTGAGCGCGGCCTGCGCGCAGGTCAGTTCGCGGTAGATTTCGAACTGCGAGTTCAGCGTCTTGACCTGGTGGTGCAGGCTGAGGCCGAGCTTGCCCTCCTGCGCGCCGGGCGCGCCCGAGATCACCACCAGCGGCGATTTCTCGGCGTAGGCCTGGGCCACCGCATTGACCATGTTGAGCGCGCCGGCGCCGTAGGTGACGACCGCCACGCCGAGCGTGCTGGTGATGCGTCCGGCGGCATCGGCGGCGTAGCCGACGCCGGGCTCGTGGCTGAGCGTGTGCAAGGGCAGGATCGCGCTCTCCTCGATCACCCGGAAAAGGGGCAGGACAAAATCGCCCGGAATGCCGAACAGGCGGTCGGCGCCGCGATCCTTGAGCGCGTGCAGGAGGGCGGTGGCGAGGGTTTGGGTCATCGGTCGATCCATGTCTTGATATGCGTGGTCCGGCATTGCTTACCCCGGGCGCGCCGGCGGTGAAAGCCCGGCGTCATTCCCACCAGCGGTCGATGGTGGCGATATCGGCATCCGACCAGCCGAAATGATGGGCGAATTCATGCACCAAGACATGCGCCACGAGGTCCGTCAGCGCAACATCGCCGCGCTCGCGCCATTCCGCCGAGGATCGGTTCGCGGAAGAGCCAGACCGTGTCGGGGCCCATCGGCTGATCGGAGACCGATTTCTCGGTCATAGGGATGCCGTCGTAAAGGCCCGTCAGTTCCAGCGGGTCGGTCATGCCGAGCTCGTCGAGCATCCAGCGCGCGGGCCGGTCCTCGACCCGGAGCGCCACGGCTCGGGCGGGGCCACGGAACGCGGGCGGCAGCGCGTCGACGGCGGCGCGCGCCATCTCCTCGATCTCGTGCAGGGCGGGGTTCTTGCGGCTCATGCACCAGATATGCGGCGACGTGCGACGAAAGGGAAGGCCAGCGGCGCGCCGGCGGCCCGGAACTGGACAAAGCGCCCGGCCTGTGACATGGCGCGCGCACGTCACCCGGAGCCCGCGACCATGACCGTCACCCGTTTCGCCCCCTCGCCCACAGGCCATATCCATGTCGGCAACCTGCGCACCGCGCTGATGAACTTTCTCATCGCGCGCAAGGCCGGGGGCACCTTCATCCTGCGCATCGACGACACCGACCCGGAGCGTTCCAGGGAAGATTTCGTCGATGCGATCAAGGAAGACCTCGAATGGCTGGGACTGGCCTGGGACCGGATCGAGCGGCAGTCGCACCGGCTCGACCGTTATGCCGAGGCCGCCGACCGGCTGCGTGTGGCGGGACGGCTCTACGAGGCGTTCGAGACCCCGACCGAGCTCGACCTCAAGCGCAAGAAGCAGCTCAACATGGGCCGCCCGCCGGTCTACGACCGCGCGGCGCTGGCGCTCTCCGAGGCCGAGCGCGACCGGCTGCGCGCCGAGCGGGGCCCCGGGGTGTGGCGTTTCCGGCTCGACCGCGAACGCATCGGCTGGGAAGACGGCATCCTCGGCCCGGTCTCGATCGACGCCGCCAGCGTCTCGGACCCGGTTCTGATCCGCGGCGACGGACAGGTGCTCTATACGATGGCCTCGGTGGTGGACGACATCGAGATGGGGGTGACCCATGTGGTACGCGGCTCGGACCATGTGACCAACACCGCGACCCAGATACAGATCATCGAGGCGCTGGGGGGCCGCGCGCCCGCCTTTGCCCATCATTCGCTGCTGACCGGGGCCCAAGGCGATGCGCTGTCCAAGCGGCTGGGCACACTCAGCCTGCGCGATCTGCGCGCGCAGGGTGTCGAGCCGATGGCGCTTCTGTCGCTGATGGCGCGGCTCGGCTCGGCCGATCCGGTGGAGCTGCGTGGCAGCATCGACGAGTTGGTCGAGGGCTTCGACCTCTCCCGTTTCGGGGCGGCGCCGACCAAGTTCGACGCGAACGATCTCTTTCCGCTGACCGCGCATGTGCTGCAGGCCCGGCCCTATGCAGAGGTGGCGGGTGCCATTGCCGCGCTCGGTGTGCCCGAAGCGCTTGCACCGCGATTCTGGGAGGTCGCGCGCGAGAACATCACCACGCTGAACGACCTTGGCCCGTGGTGGGAACTCTGCCGCGACGGCGCCGAGCCGGTGATCGACGACGCCGACCGCGACTTCGTGGCGCAGGCGCTGGCGATGCTGCCCGAGGGGCCGCTCGACGAGGAGAGCTGGGGCGCCTGGACCGCGGAGGTCAAGGCGGCCACCGGGCGCAAGGGCCGCGCTCTCTTCATGCCGCTCAGGCTGGCGCTGACCGGGCAGAGCCACGGACCCGACATGCGCCGGCTGCTGCCGCTGCTGCAGCGGATCAGGGCGAAGGAATGAATACGCCCTCGGCCTGATGGGCGCGGCGCATCCGGTCGCGGTCGGCATCGAGGACAAGCGCCGCCTCGGCATGGGCGCGGGTGCGGTCGGCGGCCTCGCGGGCGGCGACGCCGAGGCGCGGATCGTCGCATGTGCCCAGCGATCTGAGCGCGTGCAGCAGCCGGCAGACCACCTCGATCTTGTCGGCGCCGTCGCGCGCGGTGCTGTAAAAGGCGTTGCCGATCAGGGTGCCGGGCTCGAGCGTCGGCATGAACACCCGGTCGAAGGTCGGGGCGCCGGTCGCGGGCGGTGTCGTCGCCCAGTCCCAGATCAGCCGCTCCTGCCGGGCGATCACGTCAATGGCCGTGCCGGGGTCGTTGATCCCCGGCGACAGTGCGCGCGAGGCGATCTCCGAGAGCACCAGCAGGCCATAGGCCGCGTCCTGCTCGAAGGTGCGGAACTGCCCGAAGGTCAGCGCCGCCTGCACCGCCCCGATACCCTCCTCGTCGAGGCCGAAGGCATAGCCGAGCGCGCGCCCCTTCAGGACGAAACTCCCCAGCGCGACATGCAGGTAGACCCGTGCCTCCGACCGCCCCAGCGCGGCATTGACCGCCGGCATGTCGATGAACTGCAGATACCCCGAGGCGGGGGCCGGGATCGGCCGGGCATCGGTCGGGATGATGGTTTCGGATGTCAGCGGGGTCGCGCCCAGCGCCGGCGCGGCACGGGTCTGCATCAGGCTTGCGCGGGCGTCTTTCTCGATCCGGCGGAGGGTTGCGTCCATGCTGCCCAGATCGCTGAGGTGGTCGATCCAGCGCAGCATCGCCAAGATGACCGCCACCACCACGGCGACGGTGACGGCCATGTAGAGGACCGAGGAACCCTCCGCCGCGAAACCCGCCTGGATCAGGATGAAGGCGCTCAGCGCATAGACGAATGCGCCGATGAAGGTCGCCAGCACGGTCTGGGTCGTGGTGTCGGCCAGAAGGATGCGGTGGGCGCGCGGCGTCGCCTGCGAGGCCGCCGCACGATAGGCCGACACCATGACGTTGAGCGAGAAGGTGCTCACCACGAGCATCCCCGAGGCGAGAATGGTCAGGATCGGCTTCACCGATTCGGCGGGGAAACGCTTGCGCAGGCCCCGGGGGAGAAAATCCTCGAGCAGCGTCGCGCCGAGGGCGGCCAGCAGCGCCAGGACCGCCATCAGCGCCACGCGCACCCAGAGCCGGCGCGTGAGACGCAGGAGCATAAACCCCGTTCCTGACAGACGTTTGATATCGATCATGCGCAAAAGGATGCGTCAAGGAGCGGACCGCGTCCAGAGCCGGCGGAGCTCAGCCGCGGAAGGGACGGACCCCGAGGGCGGCGAGGTGGTCGTCGACCAGGGTGCGCTCGTCGGTGCTCAGCAGCCGGTGACGGGGATAGCGCGGCGCGGCGCGGTCATCCAGCACCGGCGCGTCCCAGCCATGGGTGGTGGCGAAGAAGCGGCCGACGCCCGCCTCGCCGAATTCGCGCAAGTACCCCTGCACCACCACGTCGATATAGCTCAGCAGTACCGGGCAGGCCTTGTCGGGGGTGCCGTGGCGGCCTTCGGGAATGGCGTAGAGGGCGATCCGGGGCGCGTGGGCCAGGGCGTGGCTGATCTGGTGTCCGGCGGGCAGGCGGGCATAGGCGCCTTCGCGCGCGTCGAGAGCGGCCCAGCCGGTGCCGGGCACGGCGGCAATGAGCCCGTCGATCTCGCCGCCGGGATCGGGGACGACCGTCAGATAGGCCACGGGCCGCAGGCGGGTGTGCCGCCACACCCGGCGCCAGCCGCCGAGCCGGGCGGGCAAGGCGGGGCCGTAGCCATGCGTCGCGCGGTTCACCAGGCTGCCATAACCGAAAAACCAGCCGTCGGTTTCGGTTGGCTGGTCCGGGATTTCCGGTCCGGACCGCGCCCGGGTGGGGCAATTTGTCGATTTGATCTGTGTCATGGTCAACTTTAATAACTGCCGGCAATTTGCCCGGATATCAAGCTGGAGCCCGTTTCACGCCATGCGCCTGACCAAACGAACCAACCTCGCCTTTCGCGTGCTGATGTTCTGCGCCTACCATTCCGACCGGCTGGCCACCAAGGCCGAGATCGCCGAGCAGTGCAACACCTCCGAAAGTCACCTGGCGCAGGTCGTGAACCAGCTGGCGCAACTGGGCTATCTGCACACCCGGCGCGGCCGCTCGGGCGGGCTGCGGCTGGCGCGGCCGATGCCCGAGATTTCCGTCGGCGCGGTGTTTCGCGACCTCGAGGCGCCCACGCACCACACCGAATGCCTGGCCGACACCGACGACACCTGTCCGCTGTCCGAGACCTGCCGGCTGCGCCCCGCGCTGACCGAAGCGGCAGAGGCGTTCTTTACCCATCTCGACGGGCTGACGCTCGACGATCTGGTCTGCGGCAACGACGCGCTGGCTGGATTTTTCGCGCAGATGGGTTGCTCGAGAAGGCTTGAAACGAGAGGCGTCGCATAATACGGTGGGCCGGTGATCGGAACGGGAGAACCGGACTTGCCGGTGCCGAAGGAGCAACCGCCCCGGAAACTCTCAGGCGACAGGGACCGTTCCGCATCTGTGACAGACTCTGGAGAGATCCCGGCCGCCGCGCCGGGGCGCCGAAGGGATAGCGATCTCAGGCGAAAGGACAGAGGGGGCATCGAAGGCGCGCGGATTTCGCGCGCCGCAACGGTGTCGGAAGCGATTCCAAGGTCGAGCCGGCCCAAAGTAACGGGAGAGACGCGGGATGAGCGACCTGCGCAAGACGCCGCTGCATGCCCTGCATCTGGAGCTGGGTGCAAAGATGGTGCCGTTCGCCGGCTACGAGATGCCGGTGCAGTACCGGCCCGGGGTAATGAAGGAGCACCTGCACACCCGCGCCGCGGCAGGTTTGTTCGATGTCAGCCACATGGGCCAGGTGATCCTGCGCCATGAAAGCGGCCGCGCGGCCGTTGCCGAGGCGCTGGAGGCGCTGGTGCCGGCCGATCTGCTGGGGCTGGGCGAGATGCGCCAGCGCTACGGCTTTTTCACCAACGATGCGGGCGGCATCCTCGATGACCTGATGATCGCAAATCGCGGCGATCACCTGCTGCTGGTGGTCAACGCCGCCTGCAAGACGGCCGACATCGCCCATATGCGGGCCGGACTGCCGGGCATCGACGTCGATGAGCGGACCGAGCGCGCGCTCCTGGCATTGCAGGGCCCCGAGGCCGAGGCGGTGCTGGGCGCGATCCTGCCCGAGGCTGCGCGGATGCGGTTCATGGATGTGGGCGTCTTTCCATCCGATTACGGCGAACTCTGGGTGTCACGCTCGGGCTATACCGGCGAGGACGGGTTCGAGGTCTCGGTGACGGCGGAGCGGGCCGAGGCATTGGCACGCGCGCTGCTGTCGCACGATGCGGTCGAGCCGATCGGGCTCGGGGCCCGGGACAGCCTGCGGCTGGAGGCCGGGCTCTGTCTTTACGGCAACGACATCGACACCTCGACCGACCCGGTCGAGGCGGGGCTCGGCTGGGCGATCCAGAAGGTGCGCCGCACTGGCGGCGAGCGCGAGGGCGGGTTTCCCGGCGCCGACCGCATCCTGCGGCAGTTGCGGGATGGTCCCGCGCGCCGGCGCGTCGGACTGAGCCCCGAGGGCCGCGCGCCGATGCGCGACGGCACGCCGCTCTTCGCGTCCGCCGAAGGGGGCGAGCCGGTGGGCGTGATCACCTCGGGTGCGTTCGGGCCAAGCGTCGGCGCGCCCATCGCGATGGGCTATGTTCCCACCGGTCTGGCCGCGCCGGACACGATGCTCTGGGGCGAGGTGCGCGGCCGGCGCATGGCCGCCCGGGTGGCGAAGCTGCCGTTTCAACCGGCCGGTATCAAACGCTGATCCAACGAGGGAGTGAGAGCGAGATGAAATACACCGAGGAACACGAGTGGTTGCGGGTCGAGGGCGACGAGGTCGTCGTCGGCATCACCGAACATGCCGCGAACGAGCTGGGCGACATCGTCTTTGTCGAACTGCCCGAGATCGGCACCGCCGTTGTCAAGGATGACGAGGTGGTGGTGATCGAGAGCGTCAAGGCGGCGTCCGAGATCCTCGCCCCCATCGACGGCGAGATCACGGCAGTGAACGAGGCCGTCGCCGACGAGCCCGGCAAGATCAACGAGGATGCCACGGGCGAAGGCTGGTTTTTCAGGATCAAGCCCTCGGACCCGTCGCAGATGGACGACATGATGGATGAGGCCGCCTACAAGGCGTTCATCGCCTGAGCGGCAGCGGGGCAAGAGTATCTTGCCTCCGGCGGGAGTATTTCCCGGCAAGATGAAGGACCAACGCATGTCGCACGAAAAGCGGGATCCGGTCCCGTGCTTCCCGGACATGCGAGATCGATAGCCTGGAGCGGGGCGCGCGAATGCCAATGAACGCGACACGCTTTGGGGCGCACGCCGGGCTCGACCGGCGGCGCCCGCCAAACGGATGAGGAAACCATGCCCTTCAAGCCCACCGACTATCTGCCCTACGATTTCGCCAACCGCCGCCATATCGGCCCCTCGCCCGAGGAGATGACCGAGATGCTCGGCGTGCTGGGCGTCGACAGTCTCGATCAGCTGATCGACGAGACCGTGCCACGGTCCATCCGCCAGCGCGAACCCCTTGATTTCGGCAAGCCGCTCTCGGAGCGGGAGTTGTTGCACCACATGCGGATGACGGCGGGCAAGAACAAGGTCCTGGTCAGCCTCATCGGGCAGGGCTATCACGGCACGGTGACGCCGCCCGCGATCCAGCGCAATATTCTGGAAAACCCGGCCTGGTACACCTCGTATACGCCTTATCAGCCCGAGATCAGTCAGGGCCGGCTGGAGGCGCTCTTGAATTTCCAGACCATGATTTCGGACCTCACCGGGCTCGAGATCGCCAACGCCTCGCTGCTCGACGAGGCCACTGCCTGCGCCGAGGCAATGACCATGGCGCAGCGGGTGGCGAAGTCGAAGGCGCGCACGTTCTTTGTCGATCGCGACTGCCACCCGCAGACCATCGCCGTGATCGAGACCCGTGCCGCGCCGCTGGACATCGAGGTGATCGTCGGCGACCCCGACAAGATGGACGCTGAGGCGGTCTTTGGCGCGGTGTTCCAGTACCCCGGCACCTATGGCCATGTGCGCGATTTCACCGCCCACATCGAGGCGCTGCACGCGCATGGTGCGATCGGTGTCGTTGCGGCCGATCCGCTGGCGCTGACGCTTCTGAAGGAGCCGGGCGCGATGGGCGCCGACATCGCCGTGGGCAGCGCCCAGCGGTTCGGCGTACCGATGGGCTATGGCGGCCCGCACGCCGCCTACATGGCCTGCCGCGACTCGATGAAGCGGGCGATGCCCGGGCGGCTGGTGGGCGTGTCGATCGACAGCCCGGGCAACCGCGCCTATCGTCTGGCGCTGCAGACCCGCGAACAGCACATCCGCCGCGAGAAGGCGACCAGCAACGTCTGCACCGCGCAGGCATTGCTGGCGGTTATGGCGTCGATGTACGCGGTCTTTCACGGGCCCAAGGGGCTCAAGGCGATTGCCCAGCGCATCCACCGCAAGACGGTGCGGCTCGCGCGCGGGCTCGAGGAGGCGGGGTTCAGGGTCGATCCGAAGACCTTCTTCGACACCATCACCGTCGATGTCGGCCCGCTGCAGGCGGCGGTGCTGAAATCGGCCGTCGACGAGGGCATCAACCTGCGCCGCGTGGGCGAGACCCGGGTCGGCATCACATTGGACGAGGCGACCCGGCCCAAGAATATCGAAAGCGTCTGGCGTGCCTTCGGGATCGAGCGCGAGGATGACGATTTCACCCCCGAATACCGGATGCCCGAGGGGTCTCTGCGCACCTCTGATTATCTGACCCATCCGGTCTTTCACATGAACCGGGCCGAAACCGAGATGATGCGCTACATGCGCCGGCTGGCGGACCGCGACCTTGCGCTCGATCGGGCGATGATCCCGCTGGGAAGCTGCACGATGAAGCTCAACTCGGCGGCCGAGATGATGCCGATCAGCTGGCGCGAGTTCGCCCGGCTGCATCCCTTCTGCCCGCCCGATCAGGCCGAAGGTTATCGCGAGCTCCTCGACGACCTGTGCGCCAAGCTGTGCGAAATCACCGGCTATGACGCGATGTCGATGCAGCCCAATTCCGGCGCCCAGGGCGAATATGCCGGGCTCCTGGCGATTTCGGCGTATCATCGCGCCAACGGCCAGGGCCACCGCAATG
The DNA here is from genome assembly GCA_027493545.1 of Roseovarius sp. Taxonomy (GTDB): domain Bacteria; phylum Pseudomonadota; class Alphaproteobacteria; order Rhodobacterales; family Rhodobacteraceae; genus Roseovarius. Next base: position 508,280 of record JAOSKR010000003.1, read on the forward strand.
TCTGCCTCATCCCGGTCAGCGCGCACGGCACCAACCCGGCAAGCGCGCAGATGGTGGGCTGGAAGGTGGTGACGGTGAAATCGGCCGAGAACGGCGACATCGACCTCGACGATTTCCGCGCCAAGGCCGCGGCCCACGCCGAGAACCTCGCCGGTTGCATGATCACCTATCCCAGCACCCACGGCGTGTTCGAGGAGGGCGTGCGCGAGATCTGCGACATCGTGCATGGTTACGGCGGGCAGGTCTATATCGACGGCGCCAACCTCAACGCCATGGTCGGGCTGGCGCGGCCGGGCGATGTCGGCGGCGATGTGAGCCACCTCAACCTGCACAAGACCTTCTGCATCCCGCACGGCGGCGGCGGCCCGGGCATGGGGCCGATCGGGGTCAAGGCGCATCTGACGCCCTTCCTGCCCGGCCATCCCGGAGACCGGCGGGCAGGAGGGGCCGGTTTCGGCCGCGCCCTACGGCTCGCCCTCGATCCTGCCGATCAGCTGGGCCTATATCCTGATGATGGGCGGGCAGGGGCTGACCCAGGCCACCCGGGTCGCGATCCTCAACGCCAACTATATCGCCAAGCGGCTCGAAGGGGCGTTCGAGGTGCTCTACAAGGGGCAGGCCGGCCGGGTGGCGCATGAATGCATCCTCGACACCCGCCCCTTTGCCGACAGCGCCGGCGTCACCGTCGACGACATCGCCAAGCGGCTCATCGACAACGGCTTTCACGCCCCCACCATGAGCTTTCCGGTGCCCGGCACGCTGATGGTCGAGCCCACCGAGAGCGAGACCAAGGCCGAGCTTGACCGTTTCTGCAACGCGATGCTGGCGATCCGCGAGGAAATCCGCGCCATCGAGGAGGGCCGGATCGACCCCGAAAACAACCCGCTCAAGCACGCGCCGCACACGATGGAGGACCTGGTGCGCGACTGGGATCGCCCCTACACCCGCGAGGAGGCGTGTTTTCCGCCGGGCGCGTTCCGGGTCGACAAGTACTGGCCGCCGGTCAACCGCGTCGATAACGCCTATGGCGACCGTCACCTGATCTGCACCTGTCCGCCGCTGGAGGCGTATTCGGACGCCGCTGAATAGGAAATGCCAATCGGACCGCGTTCGCGGGTTCTTGACCAGACGGCATGCGCCCGCCGTCCCGCCAGAGGCACGCCTGTGGCGTGACGGGCGGGCGGGCGCGTGTCCGGCCCGCCAGGCAGACCAGCGCGGATGAATTCGACGGGGGGGCGGAGGGCGATGGCGCCCCGCCGGTCACTCCTGCATCCTGAGCACCCGTGCGGGCCCGGCCGAGACCGGGCCCCACGCAAAGGCGAGCCCGGCCAGCAGGCTGATGAGCGCGCCGCCGGCCACGATCAGCAGCGCCGGACCCCGGGCGACGGCATAGCCCGTCTCCATCACGAAATGGCTGACCGCCCAGCCGCCACCGATGCCGGCGCCGAGTGCGACGAGCCCCGCCGCCCCGCCCAGCAGGATCGCGCGCAGGCTGAGCCCCCAGAGGATGCGCGCGCGGGTGGCACCCGGGGTCTTGAGGATCGCCGCCTCGTAGCGGCGCGCGCGCTGGTCGGCGGCGGCGGCGCCGATCAGCACCAGAAACCCCGTGAGCAGCGTCGCCGCCGCCCCCCAGGCGGTGGCCGAGGCGAGACCCGCCAGCAGGTCGCTCACCCGGTCGATGGCCTCGCGCACACGGATCGCGGTGACGTTGGGATGGGCGGTGGTGATGTCGCGCAGGATCGCCGCCTCGGCCTCCGGCTCGGCATGGACGGTGGCGATGAAGCTGTGCGGCGCGGCCGAGAGTGCGGCTTCGTTCATCACCATGATGAACCCCATCCCGGCGGTCGAGAAATCGACCGCGCGCAACGAGGTGAGCCGCGCCGTGATCTCGCGTCCGAGAAGGTTGACGGTGATCTCGTCGCCCAGTTCGAGCCCCATCTCGGCGGCTTCCCGTGCGGCAAAGCTCACCTGCGGCGGGCCGTCATAGCCCGCGCCCCACCAGCGGCCGGCGACGAGCTGCGTGCGCCGGGGCAGGGCATCGGCGTAGCTGACGCCGCGATCGCCGCGCAGAACCCAGTGATTGCCCACGACCTCGGCCGCCGGGCGGCCGTTGATCCGGGTGATGATGCCGCGCAGCATCGGCGCGTGGTCGATGCGGCTGACGGCGGGGTCGGTCTCGAGTCGCTCCAGTATCGCCGGCAGTTGATCCTGCTGGATGTCGACGAAGAAGAAGGCCGGCGCGCGGTCGGGCAGCTCGCGGGTGATGGCGCCGCGCAGGTTGGCGTCGATCTGGCCCACCGCCGCCAGGACCGACAGTCCCAGCCCGAGCGACAGCACCACCGCCTCGGCGCTGCCGCCGCGCGCGCCGATCGCGGCGAGCGCCCAGCCGAGCATCGGGCGACCGTGCGCGCGCGGCCGGAGCGCACGGGCCGCCGTGGCGATGGCCCACCCCGCGAGCGCCAGCACCGCCAGCGCCGCCAGGATGCCGCCGGCGGTCCAGAGCGTCAGTTCGGGGTTGTCCGAAAACACCGCCGCCGCGGCCAGCAGCAGGACCAGCAGCGCCACGGTGGCGGCGCTGAAGGGCCAGGGCGGCAGCCTGCGGGCATGGCCCAGCGCGCCCCGGTAGAGCGCGGCGGCGCGCACGTCGCGCACCCGGGCCAGCGGCCAGAGGGTAAAGATCAGCACCGTCAGCGCGCTGTAGAGCGCGGCCTCGGCCATCGGTCCCGGCCAGGGGGCAAAGACCGCCGGCACCGGCAGCCGCGCCTCGATCAGCGGCGCCAGCAGCAGCGGCACGCCGACGCCCAACGCGAGGCCCAGCACGATGCCGAGCACCGCCAGCGCGCCGGTCTGCAGGAAATAGGTCAGGAATATCGTGCGCTGGTCGGCGCCGAGCGTGCGCAGCGTGGCGATGGTTCCGGTCTTGCCCGCCAGATAGGCACGCAGCGCCGCCGAGATGCCGACGCCGCCCACGGCGAGCCCGGAAAGCCCCACCAGCACCAGGAACTTGCCCATCCGGTCGACAAACATCGCCACCTCCGGTGCGCCGTTGCGCGCGTCGCGCCAGCGCATGCCGCTATCCTTGAGCGCGGTTTTTGCCACCGCCTTGACCGACGCGAGATCGGCGCCCCGCGGCAGGGCGAGCCGGTAGTGGGTGGAATAGAGCGTGCCGGCGCTGAGCAGCCCCGAGTCGGCCAGCGCCGAGGTCGCGACGATGCTTCGCGGCCCGAGGCCGAAACTGGCGGCGGCGCTGTCGGGTTCGTCCTTAAGCAGCGCCATCAGCCGGAAATCCTGCCGTCCGAGCCGAAGACTGTCGCCCGGGGCGATCCCCAACCGTTCGGCCAGAAGCGGATGCACCACCGCGCCGGGCAGGCCGCCGTCGCCCGCGAGCGCCGCGCCAAGCGGCATCGGCGGGTCGAGCCCCACCTGGCCCACCAGCGGATAGGCGGCATCGACCGCCTTGATCTGGGTGAGCGCCCGCTCGCCGTCCGGGGTCACCGCCATCGAGCGGAAATCGACGATTTCCGAGACGGCCTCGGCCGTGCTGTCCATGAAGGCGCGCTCATCAGGGGTGGCAAAGCGGTAGGTGAGCGTGATCTCGGCATCCCCGCCCAACAATATCGCACCCTCGGCGACAAGGCCGCGGGCGACGCTCTCGCGCACCGTGCCGACTGCGGCGATTGCGGCAACCCCGAGGATGACGCAGCCGAGAAAGATGCGGAAACCGGCAAGCCCTCCGCGCAGTTCGCGCCGGGCCAGCCTTGCGGCGACGCGCAGGCTCATGCCGCGCCCGTGTCCGCTTCGGTCCTCGCGCCGCTGCTCGGGACGATGCGCCCGTCATGCAGGTGAACGACCCGGTCGCAGCGGCTGGCGAGCTCGGGCGCGTGGGTCACGAGCACCAGCGTCGCGGCATGGCGCTCGCGCAGGCCGAAGAGCATCTCGATGATGGCCGCGCCGTTCACCGAATCGAGGTTGCCGGTGGGCTCGTCGGCGAGCAGGATCTCGGGGCGCGGCGCGGAGGCGCGCGCCAGTGCAACGCGCTGCTGTTCGCCGCCCGAAAGCTCGGCCGGATAGTGATGTGCCCGCGCCGCCAGTCCGACCGCGCGCAACTCTTCGGCGGCGCGGGTCCGGGCGTCGGGCGCGCCGGCGAGTTCCAGCGGCGTGGCGACGTTTTCCAGCGCCGTCATCGTCGGGATGAGGTGGAAGGACTGGAACACCACCCCGAAATGATCGCGCCTCAGGCGCGCAAGCGCGTCCTCGCTCATCTGCCCCAGGTCGTGGCCCAATGCGCAGACCCGGCCGCCGGTGGCGCGCTCCAGCCCGCCCATCAGCATCAGGAGCGACGACTTGCCCGACCCCGAGGGTCCGACCAGCCCCACCGTCTGGCCGCGGTGGACATCCAGCGTGATCGCATCAAGTATTCTCACGGGGCCGGCATTCCCCTCGAGTTCGAGTGAGGCATTGATGAGCGAAAGAACGGTAGAGGTCATGAAATGGCGCCGCAGGATCAGGGGTTTCCTGTCATATGGGTCGGGGCGGACGGCGGGCAAGGCGCTGGTCGTTTGCCTGGCGATCTGCGTGGCGCTGGCGGGGCCGGCAAAGGCTGCCGAGGATGCCGATGAGGTCACGGTCCTGGCCTTCGGCGACAGTCTGACGCAGGGCTACGGACTGGTTCAGGATCAGGGGTTCGTCCCGCAACTGCGCGCCTGGCTGGCCGAACGCGGGGTTGCGGCCGGGATCGTCAATGGCGGGGTTTCGGGAGAGACCACCGCCGGGGGTGCGGCGCGCATCGACTGGAGCCTCACGCCCGGGATCGACGCAATGATCCCGGAACTCGGCGCCAACGACATGCTGCGCGGGATCGACCCGGCGGTGACTCGCGCCAACCTCGCCCTGATCCTCGAGGCGGCGGCGGCGCGCGATGTGCCGGTGCTGCTGGTGCGGGTGCCGGCGAGCGGCAATTTCGGCGCCGACTACAAGGCGGCCTTCGACGCGATCTACTCCGATCTCGCGGCGGCGTACGGTACGCTTTTCTATCCGGATTTCCTTGCCGGGCTGGACGCCGACAGCCCCGATCAGGCGCGCAGGTTCATGCAGCCAGACGGCATCCACCCCAATGCTGCCGGCGTCGCGCGCATCGTCGAGGCGATCGGGCCGGCGGTCATGCGGCTGATCGAGGCGGCGCAATCAGCGCGGCCATGAAAAAGGGCCCCGCGAGGGGCCCTGATCCGTTATCTCCGAGTCTCTGGCGAGAGGCTCAGGCCAGTGCGAGGTTGGTCGCCGCCTCGCGGCCGTCACGGCCGGCTTCGACGTCGAAGGTCACCTTCTGGTTGTCGGCAAGGCCGGTCAGCCCCGCACGCTCGACCGCAGAGATGTGCACGAACACGTCGCGCCCGCCCGATTCGGGGGCGATGAAGCCAAACCCTTTGGTGGCGTTGAACCATTTTACAGTGCCATTGGCCATCTGTATCACTCCTTTGTTTCCTGCCCACGGAACTGCGGCAGGCCGGCTCGTCATTACTTGATCGATTGACTGGCCGTGGAACGGGATCAGATGGTCGATAGAGATAACGTCGCGACCCTCTATATGAGCGGCTTCGGGTTCGTTTTCAAGAGGAATCTTGGCACCGGATTGCGTCGGCGGCTCAGAGCACGGTGACCTTGGCGCCGATCGGCACCCGCTCGTAGAGGTCCCTGGCGTGCTCGTTCAGCATCCGGATGCAGCCATTGGAAACCGACAGCCCGATGGTGCGGGGGGCGTTGGTGCCGTGGATGCGATAGTAGGTGTCGCGCCCGTTCTGAAAGAGATAGAGCGCCCGCGCACCCAGCGGGTTGCCGGGGCCGCCGGGCTGGACGTAGTCGTTGTCGACGAACTCGGCATAGGTCTTGGGCTCGCGCTTGATCATCTCGTCGGTGGGCCGCCAGGTGGGCCATTTGCGCTTGGCGCCGATGACGGCGGTGCCTTTGAATTCGAGCCCCGCGCGCCCCACCCCGACACCATAGCGGATCGCCTCGCCGGGGGCGGTAATGTAGTAGAGGAAATGCGCTCGTGGCAGCACCAGGAGCTGGCCGGGGCCGTACTGGCCCTTGATCCGCACCGAAGTTGGGCGGAATTTCGAATTGAGTTCAAACCCTTGCGCCAGCGCCGGTGTGGCCAGTGCCGCAAGCCCGGTGGCGAGAAAGAGGCGCCTGCTGGTCATGTCGCTCTCCTGTCGATGAGGTGCCTGCCAACGCTTCCATCTAGTGTGCCATCCACCGGACGCAAAATCAAAATCCGGTGACGCAGGGCGGCGCCGTCACCACCGTCCGGCACACCGCCCGGGAATTGACACGATGACAAGCGGGCACGGACGGCAAGTATCCTGATACCGGCCGGCGAGCGCGCTCAGAGCGCGGCCCAGTCGGTGAAGCGGAACGGCTTTTGCGGCCGGTAGGACGGAATGCGCCCGGGGCGGCGGCTTGTGCCTCTCCATTTGTCTGCGGTGTGTGGCATGGTTGCCCTCCTCGATTCGGTCAGCCTGCGCCCGGAAATTGCCGGCGGCGCGGCGGGGCCGGGGCTTTGTGATGCCGATTTCGTGCCGGGCAGGTCGGTGGCGTCGCGCGCGAAAAAGGGCCCGCATCGCCATGCGGGCCCCCATGGGCATCGGTGCTGCCCGAAGTTTTTTCGCGGTTATTTCACGCAGGCGCGAATCTTCTCGATATCGGGGCCGTCAGGTGTCCGGCCCAGATTGAAGGGCGCCGAGGCGTCACGCCACTTGGCGTAATCGGCCAGATATTCCAGCTGGCTGAGATAGACCTTTGCGGAATCGGGGTTCTCGCAGGCGGTAACCTCGATCACCTCGTTGGCCATTTCCTGAACCCTGGCGAGGGTCTCGTCGTCATAGCGGGTGATCTCGATGCCGTAGTCCACGAATTTCTGGTAGGCCTCGGTGGCGCGCTTTTCGGTAAAGGACAGCGACCAGATCAGGTTGGCCTGAGCGGCAACCTTCAGATCTTCCTGGGTTTCCGCCGACAGGGCGTCCCAGGACGCCTTGTTGATCATCACCCCGAACAGCGAGGCCGACTGGTGCCAGCCCGGCGTTGCCCAGAACTTGGCCACCTGCTGGAAGCCGCCCGACCAGTCGACGTTCGGGGTCGAGAACTCGGCCCCGTCGATCACGCCGCGCTCGAGCGCCTGATAGATTTCGCCGCCGGCCATCGACACCTGGCTGCCGCCGAGTTTTTCCAGCAACCGGCCCTGTTCAAGCCCCGACAGCCGCAGGCGCATGCCCTCGAGATCCTTCAGCGTGCGGATCGCCTTGTTGGTGCGGAAGCCCGATTCGTTGTTGGTCACGCCGTAGGGCAGATAGACCATGCCGAACTTGCCGTAGATTTCGTTGTAGAAATCGTCGCCGCCCCACTCGTTGATCCAGTTGACGTAATCGATGGCGTTGAAAAAGGCTGACCGTGGTCGACAGCGGCGAGAAGGCCGAGTTGCGACCGGCCCAGTAGCCGGGCCAGTCGCCGCTGGCCTGGATGGTGCCCGATTCGACGGCGCCAAAGACCTCGCCCGCCGGCACCAGCGCGCCGCCCTCGAAGAACTCGATGGTCAGGTCGTCGCCGGTCAGTTTGTTGGCCAGCTCGACGAAATGCCGGTCGATCTCGATCAATTCCAGTGAGCTGGGCCAGGTCGTGGTCATGGTCCAGCTCTGCTGCGCCACGGCCTGGGTCGCCATTCCGGCGACCAGCGCCAGGCCGGCGAGTGTCGTTTTTTTCATGGTCATACCAAGTCCTCCTCAGGGTTTTTGGTGGTAAAGCGTATCGGGCAGCCAGGTGACCAGTTGCGGCACCAGCGCCACGGCGAAGCACATCACGATGATCAGCCCGATGAAGGGTATCACCCCCGATGATGATCTGCGAGGTCCGGACGCTCTTGGGGGCAATGGCCCGCAGGTAAAAGAGCGCATAACCGAAGGGCGGCGTCAGGAAGGAGGTTTGCAGGACCACCGACATCAGCACCACGAACCACAGCAGGTCGAAATTCATCTCCTGCACGATCGGCAGGAAGATCGGAAACGACAGCAGCACGATGCCGGTCCAGTCCAGGAAGGCGCCGAGGATGAAGACCACGAACATCATCATCGCGATCAGGAGCCACGGCGCCATGTCCATGCCGCGGATGATCTCCTGGGTGGCGCGCAGCCCGCCGGTGATGTTGAACACCCCGGTAAAGGCGGTGGCGCCGATGACGATGAACAGGATCATCGCCGAGGTTCGCCCGGTCTCGAGCATGGCACCATAAAAGCTGGACCAGGTGAACTTGCCCCGCAGGATCACGATCGCCAGCGCCAGCGCCGCGCCGATCGCCGAGGCCTCGGTCGCGGTGGCGATGCCGGCCAGGAGCGAGCCGAGGATGCCGAGGATCAGCACCAGCGGCGGCACCGCCTCGATTGCCAGCATCCGGATGAGCGCGCCGCGCGCGATCTTTTCGTCGGGTTCGACCGCCGGGGCCATGTCGGGGCGGATGATGGCCACGATCACCACCCAGACCGCGTAGAGCAGCCCCAGCAGCACGCCGGGGATCATCGCGCCGGCGAAGAGCTCGCCAACCGAAAGCGGCGAATAGCTGGCCATCAGGATCAGCATGATCGAGGGCGGAATGAGGATGCCCAGACAGCCCGACGCGGCGATCACCCCGGCGGTGAGCGTCGGCGAATAGCCGTATTGCAGCATCGGACGCAGCGCCATCACCCCCATCACCGTGATCGAGGCGCCGATGATGCCGGTGGTCGCCGCCAGCAGGATCGAGATGAACACCACCGCCAGCGCCAGCCCGCCGCGCACGTTCGACATCAGGAGGCGCAGAGATTCGAACATCTTGTCGGTGACGCCGCTGTCGGAGAGAAACCGCGCCATCAGGATGAAGAGCGGGATCGCGATCAGGGTGTAGTTGTCGAGCACGTCGCCGAAGATGCGGTTGATGACGATCCCCAGCACCATCGGCTTGCCGGCGATGAGCGTGCCGAGCACGGCGCTGCCGCCCAGCACGAAGGCAAGCGGATGACCCATGAAGAGGCCCAGAAGCAGCAGGCCGAACATCGAAAGGGCGATGAGTTCAGGCGTCACGGGCACTCTCCTGCCGGCCGAGCACGAGTTTCAGGAATTCGGAGATGCCCTGAAGCAGGAGCAGCGCGGACGCCACCGCCATCGCGATTTTCAGCGGATAGACCGGCAGCTGCACCGAGCCGTAGGTTATCTCACCCTGGGTGTAGGACCGCATTGCGAATTCGTATGACCGGGTCAGGAACACCCATGCAAAGGGAAAGAAGAAGATCACGTAGCCCGCCACCTCGACCCAGCGCCGCACGGCCGCGTTCAGCGCCTCGGTGACCAGATCGACGCGCACATGCGCCTGATGGCGCAAGGCGTAGCCGCCCAGCATGACGAAATAGAAACCGTAGAGCTGCTTGGTCACGTCGAACGCCCAGCGGGTCGGAGCGTTCATGACGTAGCGCATGAACACATCGTAGATGATGACTGCGGCAAAGATCGCGGCAACCACCGAAACGATCCGTCCGACAATTTCGTTCAGACCGTCGATGATACGAAAGAGCATGCGAACTCCCATGTGGACTACCGCGAGGATTAGCGAACCGTGGCGAAATGACAAGCCGTTTTCCGGCGCGCCGCCGGCGGGCCGGGTCTTTGCGCCGGCGCGCGCCTCCGGCAACAGTGCGGTCCGCGGTCCGCAGGGCGGACTTGCCGATCGCGTTCTCTGCGCTTATCAAGGCGTCGCGCCCGCGGTATCCGCGCCGGGTGACGACCGAGAACAGACAACGGGGCGGATGCCGGGATGATCCGGCCTGACCCCGGCAACCGGACCGGCGATGGATCAGGGGGTGTGACAATGCGGTTACTGGCGGCTGTGGCGGCGGCGATCGCCCGGCTGAACTGGTTCATCGGAATGCTGTTCTCGTGGTTGTCGCTGGGCGTCGTCGCCGTCTGCTTCACCGTCGTTGTGCAGCGTTATGTCTTTGCCATCAGCTATGTCTGGATGCAGGATCTCTACATCTGGCTCAGCGGCGCGATGTTCACCGCGGTGGCGGGGTTCGCGCTGTTGCGCGACGATCATGTGCGCGTCGACATCTTCTATCGCCCGGCGCGGCTCAGAACCCGCGCCATCGTCGACCTGGTGGGGGTGCTGATCTTCCTGCTGCCCTACACCTGGGTGGTGTATCTCTATTCGATCCCCTTCGTGGTCCGCGCCTGGAGCTATTCCGAGGCTTCGGCCAATGTCGGCGGGATGCCGGGGCTCTTCATCCTGAAGACCTTCATCATCGCCTTTGCGGTCCTCATCGCCCTGCAAGGGGTGGCGATGGCGCTGCGCTCGGTCCTGGTTCTCGCCGGACGGGCGGACCTGGTGCCGGTACTGATGCGCTATCCCGACGACAGGCGTGCCGATGAAGGCGGGGTCGCCTGATGGACCCGACAACAATCGGCGAGTTGCTGGCCGGGTTGATGTTCTTCGGGGTCATCGGGTTTCTGCTTCTGGGTTTTCCCGTCGCCTTCACGCTGGCGGGCGTATCGCTGCTGTTCGGGGCGGTGGGGATGCAGTTCGGCGTGTTCGACCCCAGCAATTTCGGGTCGCTGCCGAACCGGTACATAGGCTTCATGACCAACGAGGTGCTGGTGGCGGTGCCGCTTTTCATCTTCATGGGGGTGATGCTGGAGCGCAGCCAGATCGCCGAGCAGCTGCTGGTGACGATGGGCAAGCTCTTCGGCAACCTGCGCGGCGGTCTCGGGTTTTCGGTAATCCTGGTCGGCGCCATGCTGGCCGCATCGACCGGGGTGGTGGGGGCCACGGTGGTGACGATGGGCCTGATCTCGCTGCCGGCAATGTTGCGCTCGGGCTATGATCCGAAGCTGGCCACCGGGGTGATCTGCGCCAGCGGCACGCTGGGCCAGATCATCCCGCCCTCGACGGTACTGATCTTCATGGGCGACATGCTGTCGGGGATCAACAGCCAGGTGCAGATGGCCAAGGGCAATTTCGCGCCGATGCCGGTCTCGGTGGGCGACCTATTCGCCGGGGCGCTGCTGCCGGGCCTGCTGCTGGTCGCGCTCTATCTGGCGTTCACGCTTTTCAAGGCCGTGACCGATCCGGGATCCTGCCCGGCGACGCCGGTGCCGGCCGACGAGCGGCAGCACCTCGCGCGCGAGGTCATGGTGGCGCTGGTGCCGCCGCTGCTGCTGATCCTGTCGGTGCTGGGCTCGATCCTCGGCGGCATCGCAACCCCCACCGAAGCCGCCTCGGTCGGCGCCGTCGGCGCGATGATCCTGGCGGCGCTGCGCTGGCGGCTGTCGTTCGCGATCCTCCGCGAGACCGCCATCGCCACCGCCTCGATCACCAGCATGGTGTTCGTGATCCTTCTTGGCGCGTCGGTCTTCTCTGTCGTGTTCAGGATGATGGGTGGGGACAGCCTGGTGCACGAGTTCCTTTCCGACCTGCCCGGCGGCACGTTGACCGCGGTCGCGATGGTGATGGCGATCATGTTCCTGCTGGGGTTCATTCTCGATACCTTCGAGATCATCTTCATCGTGATCCCGATCACCGCGCCGGTGCTGCTGGCGCTCGATGTCGATCCGGTCTGGCTGGGCGTGCTGGTGGGGGTGAACCTGCAGACCTCGTTCCTGACCCCGCCGTTCGGTTTCGCGCTTTTCTACCTGCGCGGGGTGGCTCCGGCCGAGCTGCCCACCGGGGCGATCTACAAGGGCATCATGCCATTCGTTGCCCTTCAGGTCGTGGCGATCGCGATCCTGTTCGTGTTTCCCGAGATCGTCACCTGGCTGCCGCGGCTGGTTGCCGGCTGATCCGGCACGAAAAAGGCCCGGGCGTCGGCCCGGGCCTTTCGTTCAGGTCTGTTCTCGCGTCCGGGTCAGATTGTGAAGTACTTTTCGCGTGCCCGGATATAGGCGCCGTCGGTGCCTTCCGGAGCGGGTGCGCAGGATGTTGAGGGCAGAGATGAAGCTTTCTGCCGTCTTCTTGACCAGCGGGTCATCGGAATCGCGCAGGCTGGTCATCACCTCCTTGGAGGCTTCCGCGCCGGCCTTGAGGATTTCCTCGGGGAACGCGTGGACCTTGACGCCATGTTCGTTGACCAGCGTCTGGAGCGCGCGCGGGTCGTTGGCGTAGAAGTCCGAGGCAACCTGATCGTATTCGGCCTGGGCGATGTCGCGGATCAGCGCCTGCAGATCGTCCGGCAGTTCCTGGTACTTCTTCTTGTCGACCACAAGCTCGGTCGCCAGACCCGGTTCGACGAAGCTGGGAAGTAATAGTTCTTGGCGACCTGATAGAAGCCCAGCGCCAGATCGTTGTAGGGGCCGACGAACTCGGCGGCGTCGAGCGTGCCGGCCTGAAGCGCCCGGAAAATCTCGCCCGCGGCCATGTTGGTGACGGTCACGCCCAGCTTTTCCCAGACCCGGCCGCCAAGGCCCGGCGTGCGGAAGCGCAGACCCTGGACGCTGTCGACGCCCGTGAGCTCGTTCTTGAACCAGCCGCCCGCCCGGGTTCCGGTGTCGCCCGACAGAAAGCCCTGAACGCCGAACTGGTCATAGATTTCGTCCCAGATCTCCTGCCCGCCCATATAGCGCACCCAAGCAGTCAGTTCGCGCGAGGTCATGCCGTAGGGCACCCCGGTGAAGAACGACAGCGCGGGCGACTTGTTCTGCCAGTAATACGCGGCGCCGTGGCTCATCTCGGCGGTGCCGTCGATGACCGCGTCGAGCGATTGCAGCGGCGGCACCAGTTCGCCGGCGGAATAGACCTGGATGGTCAGCTTGCCGCCACTGGCGGCGGTGATGCGGTCGGCCGGGCGCTGGGCGCCGACGCCGAGACCGGGAAAGTTCTTGGGCCAGGTGGTGACCATGCGCCAGGTCATGGTGCCTTGCGCGATGGCGGGTGCGGCCAGGGCCGTGGCGGTGGTTCCCAGTCCCGCGACGCCGGCGGTTTTGATGAAAGAACGACGATCCATAAACAATCTCCCTGTGTGCGTACAGATACGGATGCCGGGGCAGGCGCGACGGATATGTGACGCGCTTTGCGGTGTTTCCCGACTGTATCTGCGCAAAGAATTACCACTCCGGACCGAATTGTCCATCCGGATCAAGGGATTTCGCGCGCTATGGTCGCGGCGGGCCGGTCTGTCGTCGGCAGGAAATCGGCCCCGGGGGGCCCGGCCGCGTCAGGAGATCAGCTGACCGGCATCCACCTGCAGCACCTGCCCGGTGATCATCCGCGCCGCGTTCGAGGCCAGAAACACCACCGCGGCGGCGATGTCTCCGGGCTCGGCCAGACGCCCCAGCGCGGTTTCGTCGAGCGCGCGTTGCAGTATCTCGGGCGGCAGGGCGCGGGCCATCTCGGTCATCACCATGCCCGGTGCCACCGCGTTGACGGTGATGCCCTTGCGCCCCATCTCGCGCGCGGCGGTGCGGGTGAGCCCGATCAGCCCGGCCTTGGAGGCGGCGTAGTTGCCCTGCCCGATCTTGCCGCGGATGCCGTTGATCGAGGTGATGTTGACGATCGCGCCGCCGCCCGCCGCCGCCATCCCCGGCGCCACCGCGCGGATCAGGTTGAAGGCGCCGGTGAGGTTGACGTCGAGCACCTGCCCCCACTCCTCGGCACTCATCTTCATCAGCGTGCGGTCGCGGGTGATGCCGGCGTTGTTGACGAGGATGTCGGGCGCGGGATCGAGCGCCGCGACCGCCGCGGCGACGGCCTCCGCATCGGTGATGTCGACGCGGTGAAACCCGTGCGGCCCGCAGCCGCCCGCATCGTCCGGGGCAACGTCGAAGACTTGCACCCTCGCCCCTTCCGCTGCCAGAGCGTCGGCCATCGCCCGGCCAAGCCCCCGCGCGCCGCCCGAAACCAGCGCGCATCTCGTCGCAAGTAGCCCTGTCACGATGGATCGTCCCTGTTGCGCCAATCTTATTTTGGTATTATAGTACCAGAATAGACTTTTGACAAGCCGAGACGCATCAGGAGACCGCGCCCATGGAGTTTTCACGACGCACAGCCCAGCTCTTGCACGAGGACCACGCCAACACCATCGCCCTGGTCGAGGAACTCGAGGAGGTGATCCGCAAGGCCGGACGGAAGATGCCCGACACCTCGGACGCCGCCACCCGCAAGACGCTGTCAAAAACCGCCGCGATGATCGACCGCGAGCTTCGCGGCCATTTCTCCTTCGAGGAGGACGAACTGTTCACCCGGCTGGAAGAGGCCGGCGACGTGGGCATCGGCACCCATCTGCGCGAAGAACACGCCGCGCTGGTGCCGCTCGGCGAAGAGGTCGGCCGGATCGCCGCCGAGGCGCTGGATTCGGGCTTTACCGATGATAGCTGGAAGATCTTTCGCGACCAGGCGGGCCAGTTCATCGAGATGATGTATTCCCACGTCCAGAAAGAGGAAATGGGCCTGCTGCCGGCACTCGAGGATCTGCTGGATCCCGAAGAGGACATGGAATTGGCCCAAGGTTTCGAAGCCGCCCACAACCCCTGAGGAGGGACCAGCAATGACCACCAAGGACAAGAGTTCCGCCGCCGGCGGGTCGTTCGGCGTCCGTCCCGTCGAGGCCGCCGATCTCGACCGGATCACTGCCATCGACACGGGCCACATGGGCGCCTCGCGCCGCGGCTATTTCGAAAAGCGCCTCGACGGCGGCCAGCGCTATGCCGACGAGGCGATTTCGCTGGCGCTTGCCTCGGATCAGGGGCTTGCCGGCTTTGCGCTGGTGCGCCTCGAGGATGGCGAGTTCGGCCGCCCCGGCAGCGTCGCGGTGCTCGATGCCATCGGCGTCGACAAGGCCGCGCAGGGCCGGGGCGGCGGGCGCGCCCTGATGGGCGCGGTCATCAAGGCGCTGGGCAAGAAGGGGGTCTCGGAATTGGTCACCCAGGTCGACTGGAGCCAGCGCGCGCTGCTCGAGTTTCTCGGCGCCGCCGGGTTCGGACTTGACGGGCGGGTCGTGCTGAGCCGGCCGGCGGCCGAACTGCCCCCGAGCAAGAGCCCGACACCGAGCCCGAAAGCCCGACCGAGATCGACCACAGCTCGCCCTTCGCCGACGATCCCGCCTCGCTGGCGCGCGACCGCATCCCGGTGCGTTCGCTCACCGAGACCGATCTGGCCGGTGTCGCGGCCATCGACCGGCGGCATTCGGGTCGCGACCGCACCGCCTACTATGCGCGCAAGCTCGACCAGGTGCTGAACCGCTCGGGCGTGCGGCTGTCGCTGATGGCCGAGATCGATGGCATGCCGGCGGGCTTTGTCATGGCCCGCGTCGATTACGGCGAGTTCGGCCAGACCGCCGACGAGGCGGTGATGGAGGCGATCGGCGTCGATCCCGCCTATGCCGGGCAGGGCGTCGGGCGGGCGCTGATGTCGCAGCTGATGGGTAACCTGACGGTGCTGCGCGCGGGCGCGGTGCGCAGCGAGACCGACTGGAACGACATCGGGCTTATCGGCTTTCTCGACGCGATGGAATTCGCCCCCGCCCAGAAGATCAGCCTGCGCCGCCCGGTCTGACGGAGTTGGCGGAACGTCGAGCCGCGGCGGGCGCCTGTCCGCCGCGGTTTTTCGTTGGCGGGCGCCGGTTTTCCTTTGCGCCAGGTTTGGCGGGGAGATGCCGTTGAAGGCTGCCTTTCCAGCGCGGCGAGGGTCCGTGCGATCGTCCCGGATGAGACAGATATGAGACATGTAATCGCACGGGTCCGGGACCGCTTGCCCTGTCACGTTATCGGAGACAAAATGAATGGATCATAACGATACACCGGGAATCGCGGTCGAGGGTTCATAGAAGGAAAACACATGTACAAACACATCCTTGTTGCCACTGACGGGTCCGAGCTTGCTCTCAAGGGGCTTGAGCACGGATTGGCACTGGCCAAGTCGCTTGATGCGAAAGTCACGATCCTGACGGTGTCAGAACCTTTGCACCCGGAAGCATTGCGAGCCGCGCAATTGGCGGGGGTGGATATCGCCGCCACACGCTATGATCAACAGCTTGAAAGCCTCATGAAGGAACGCTTCGCGTTTATCGAAGACCGCGCACGGGACCACGATATCACGGTGAACCTGGCACATGAGATTGACGATTCCCCGGCCGAAGCCATCGTCCGGACCGCCAAGCTGAGTGGATGCGACCTGATCGTGATGTCGTCACATGGGCGGCGGGGTGTGCAAAAGATGTTGCTCGGAAGCCAGACATCGGAAGTGCTGGTCAAGACGCCCGTTCCGGTGCTGGTCATCCGCTAGGGCAGGTTGCGGTCAATCGGAAACACCCGCGTGCGCGCGCCCCGGGCTTGACCCGGGGCCCACGCCCGGCCGGAACACGCCCAGCCGGCAAGAGTGGCCCCGGCTCGGAGGCCGGGGCGGGTGACGGGTCCGATCTGACGCGGTACGCCATGGCAGGATTCACCGCCGGAACATGGCGGCGGCGGCGAGAGCACGGACAGAGCCGCCTTCGATCATCAGTCATGACGGATCGCGGCGCGCCGCTTTGGAATGCGCGTTGCCCCCACCCCGAAAACCCTGCTGGCGTCTTTCGGGTCTCGGGAAACCCTGCCGAGCCAGCGGGGCCGGTGCCAGAGCCGGGGTCCCGGGCGCGAGGGGAAGAGGCGGCGCACGGGCAAAGGGGGCGGCATTTGGCACCGCCCCCGTCCCGAGCCGCCTGTCGGCATTGTCAGATCTCGAACATCCGGTCGAGGTCGGTGGGCGGCTCCACTGCCGGCTCGTTGATCCGGACGTGATAGGGCCGGCGATTGCCGCGATAGAGGATGCCGGTGTTCATCCCGTCATCGGTCATGATCCGCCGCGCCGCGCGGGCGGGGTCGTCGGTGGGTTCGACCGGCGCCTTGTGGACGGTGTTCTTCCATTCCCGCTGGTCGGGGCGGAAGGTCACGCAGGGGCTGAGGATCTGAACGAAGGAAAAGCCGGGATGCCTGACCGCCTCGACCAGGGTCTGGGTGGTCGACTTGATATCGCCGGAAAACTCGCGGGCGACGAAGTTCGCACCCGAGGCCAGCGCGATCACCAGCGGGTGAAACGGGCTCATGCCGGTGCCGCCGGGCGACATAGCGCTGTCCCAGTCCGTCTCGGTGGTGGGCGAGGGCTGGCCCTTGGTCATGCCGTAGACGCGGTTGTCCATCACCACGTAGGTGATGTCGATGTTGCGCCGGCAGGCATGCATGAAGTGGTTGCCGCCGATCGAGAACCCGTCGCCGTCACCGCTCATCGTCACCACGGTAAGGTCGGGCCGGGCGATCTTGAGCCCGGTGGCCAGCGCCAGCGAGCGCCCGTGCACCCCGTGAAAGCCGTAGCAGTTGGTATAGGCGGGGATGCGTGACGAGCATCCGATGCCCGAGATCACCGCGATGTCCTCGGGCGGGGTGCCGAGTTCGGCCAGCGATTTCGTGAGCGACATCAGCACGTGATAGTCGCCGCAGCCCGGGCACCAGACCGGGTCCATCTCCGAGCGGTAGTCCTTGGCCTTGTAAGCGTTCAGCGTCGGCGCGTTCATTGGTTCACCCAGTCCTTGATCTGTTGCGTGATTTCCCGGGCGCCGATCTGGCGCGGCCCGGGACGGTGGAAATGGCGCGTCTCGCCCGGCAGCTCGGTGTTGGCGCGCAGATAGGTGCGGAACTGCCCGGCATGGGACTGCTCGACCACGAGGATGCGTTCGGCGCCCTCCAGCGCCCCTGCCAGCCCCTCGTGCGGGAAGGGCGACAGCAGCCGCGGCGCCACCACCTTGACGGCAATGCCCTCCTCGGCCAGGCGGCGCTGGGCCTCGCGTGCGGGTGCGGTGAGCGACCCCCAGGTCAGGATCACCGTCTCGCCCTCGCCAAAGGTCTCGCCCCAGTGCACACCATAGTCGAAAGCTTCGATCTTGTGCCGGCGCTTGTCCATCTGCTCCTTCTGGTCCGCGCCCGATGACGACGGCGCGCCCGACACGGTATGGGTCAGCCCGTCGGCGGTGTGCTGGCCGCCGGTGGTGCCGGGGATGGCCATTTCCGACACCCCGTCAGCGGTGATCGCGTAGCGCAGATACCGCTCGTCCCCGACGGCACCGGCATAGGTCTTGCGCTTGCCGACAAAGCTGAGATTGGCGGGGCGCTTCATCACCACCCGCGACTGGCCGAGGGCCTGATCCGACAACAGAATCACCGGGGTCTGCATCGCTTCGGCCAGGTAGACCGACCATTGCGCGGTATAAAGGCAGTCCGCCACCGAGATCGGCGCCACGACCACATGCGGCGCATCGCCGTGAAAGCCGTAGATGGCGACGTTGAGGTCGGATTGCTCGGATTTCGTGGCGATGCCGGTCGAGGGACCGCAGCGCATCACGTCGACCACCACCATCGGCACCTCGGAGGCCACGGCGAGACCGAGCGTCTCGATCATCAGCGACAGGCCCGGACCCGAGGTGGCAGTGATCGAGGGGCGTCCGCCGAAGGAGGCGCCGAGGATCATGTTGACCGAGGCGAGTTCGTCCTCGGCCTGCACCAGCGTGCCCCCGGCCTCGGGCAGGGCGGCGGCCAGCCATTCCAGCACCTCGGTCGCGGGCGTGATCGGATAGCCGGCGGCAAAGCGGACGCCGCCGCGCACGGCGCCGAGGCCCACCGCCTCGTTGCCGGTGATCAGCCAGCGGCCCTGGTCCTTCTGGTAGGCCTCGCCGATCTCGAGCGAGTCGCCAAGGCCCAGCCCGGCCGCGGCCTCCATGCCCGCGCGCGCGCAGGCAAGGCTGTTGGCGACCGCCGCCTCGCCCTTGGCGCCGATGCGGGCGTTGATGATCTCGGCCAGCCCCTCTTCCGTGAGGCCGATCAGTTGCGCCACCAGCCCGGCGGCGACCATGTTCTCGCGCCCGCCCTTGACGCTGGCGGCAAGCTCCTTGATCGGCACCAGCTTCACCTGCGCCCCCGAGCGGGTGATGATCTCGGGCACCTCGCCCAGCGCCGGATCGGCGATGATGGTGCCGCCCGGACGGACCGGCATCTCGGCCGAGAACCTTTGCACGTTCTTCCAGTCGATGGCGACCAGAACGTCGAATTCGGCATTCATGCAATCGACCGGATGGTTGGCCAGGCGCAGGAGCGCCCCCGCCTCGCCGCCGCGAATCTGCGGCCCGACGGACCGATTCATCATTCCGTACCAGCCGGTCTGGCCGGCGGCCTCGAGCACGATCGAGCCGGCGGTCAGCGCCCCCGCGCCACCCGAGCCGACAATGGCGGCCGAGACGCTTTTCTTGGGCCTTTTCTGCTGTGTCATGCGTCCTGAACTCCCTTGGTTCCTGCGGGGGTCGGGGGGCCGACTTAAGCCTCTTGACCCAAAACACGTATTCGAGTACTGTTTTACTATATTAGCGAATACGGGGCCTGTCAAACGAAACGCGCAAGGGCTCTGAGGGCACAAAGCGACACGGCGCCAGGGCGTCGATGACCGGGGGAGAGACGACCGATATGGCAAGACGCTGGATGATGGCTGCCGCGGGTGAACCGCTTCCGGATGGAAGAATTCGAACCCGCCCCGCCCGCCGAGGGCGAGGTGGTGGTCGAGGTCGCCGGTTGCGGCGTCTGCCATACCGATCTGGGCTATTACTATGACGGCGTGCGCACCAACCAGCCGCTGCCGCTGACGCTCGGCCACGAGATCAGCGGAACCGTCACCGCCGCCGGCCCCGGCGCCGGGGACTGGCTGGGAAAGACGGTGATCGTCCCCGCCGTGATGCCCTGCGGCACCTGCGATCTGTGCCAGCGCGGCAAGAGCACCATCTGCCGCAACCAGAAGATGCCGGGCAATGACATCGAGGGCGGCTTCGCCTCGCACATCACCGTTCCCGCGCGCGGGCTCTGCCCGGTCGACACCGACCGGCTGGCGGCGGTCGGGCTCACACTTGCCGATGTTTCAGTGGTCGCCGACGCGCTGACCACGCCCTATCAGGCGGCGGTGCAGGCCGGCATTGGCGAGGGCGATCTGGTCATCGTCAACGGTGTCGGCGGCGTCGGCGGCTATGCCGTGCAGGTCGCCGCGGCGCTGGGCGCCAGGGTGGTGGCGATCGACGTGAACGACGCCAAACTCGAGGCGGTCCGGGGCCACGGCGCGGCGCTGACGCTGAATGCCCGCGAACATGACGGGCGCGCGCTGAAAAAGGCCATCGGCGCCTTTGCCAGGGAGCAGGGTCTGCGCCAGACCGAATGGATCATCATGGAATGCTCGGGCACCGCTGCCGGGCAGACCGCCGCCTTCGGCCTGATGGTACACGGCGCCACCTTCTGCGTGGTCGGCTTCACCATGGACAAGGTCACGGTGCGGCTGTCGAACCTGATGGCCTTTCACGCCCGGATGCTGGGCAACTGGGGCTGCCCGCCCGAACTCTATCCCGGCGCGCTGGAACTTGTGCTGTCGGGCAAGGTCAGGCTCGACCCCTTCGTCGAACACTGCCCGCTCGACTCGATCAACGAGGTCTTCCGCGCCGTCCATGACGGCGAGCTGAAGCGCCGCGCGATCATGATCCCCTGAACGAGACACAACAGATACCAAGGAGCACTCTCAACATGGACGCACGTACCGCCATACCGAACGGTTTCGAATTCCTCTCGCACGACATCGTCGACGAAGAGGTACGCGCCGGCCTGACCGGCAAAGTCCTCTATGAAAAGCGTCCCGCCAAGGCACCCGATGGCAGCGAGGTCGCGGGGCTCTACAACGCCTGGATCACGCTCAACAATCCCGACCAGTTCAACGCCTACACCACCGACATGGTCAAGAGCATGATCCTGGCGCTGCGCGCGGCCTCGAACGCGCGCGACGTCGTCGCGGTGGTGATCACCGGCGCCGGTGACAAGGCGTTCTGCACCGGCGGCAATACCAAGGAATACGCCGAGTACTATGCCGGCCGGCCCGACGAGTACCGCCAGTACATGCGCCTTTTCAACGACATGGTCAGCTCGATCCTGGCCTGCGACAAGCCGGTGATCTGCCGCGTCAACGGCATGCGCATCGGCGGTGGTCAGGAAATCGGCATGGCCTGCGATTTCTCCATCGCCCAGGACATGGCCCGGTTCGGCCAGGCCGGCCCCAAGCACGGCTCGGCCGCGATCGGCGGCTCGACCGACTTCCTGCCGGTGATGATCGGCTGCGAGATGGCGTTCTATTCCGGCGTTATGTGCGAACCCTTCACCGCGCAAAAGGCGATGCGGCTGGGCATCCTCACCGACATCGTGCCGGGGCTGAAGGTGGACGGCGAATATGTCGCCAACCCCCTGGTTGAAACCCGGATGATCACCGACGAAATCGGCCGCATCCTGCATGGCGAACTCAAGACCGGCGAGGACTACAAGAAGGGCAAGGAGCTCGTCGCTCGCGGCACCGTGGACCTGTCGGCACTCGACGCCAAGGTCGAGGAGTTCTGCACCAAGCTGATGATGACCTTCCCGGGCTGCACCACCAAGTCGGTCGAGGAACTGCGCAAGCCCAAGCTCAACGCGTGGAACGCCAACAAGGAGAACTCGCGCGCCTGGCTCGGGCTCAACATGATGACCGAGGCGCGCACCGGTTTCCGCGCCTTCAACGAGGGCAACCGCGAAGTGGGCCGCGAGGTCGATTTCATCCAGCTCCGCCGCGAACTGGCCGCGGGCGCACGCTGGAACGACGACTACATCGACAGCCTGATGCCGGGGGCGCGCGCATGAGCACACCGCTCACCACCTGGTTGGACCGCGACGGTGCGCTCTTGCGGCTGCGCCTGTCGCGGCCCAAGGCCAACATCCTCGACGCCGAGATGATCGCGGCGCTGGATGCGGCCTTTGCCAAACACACCGGCGATCCCGCGCTCAAGACCGTGCTGATCGACGCCGAGGGGCCGCATTTCAGCTTTGGCGCCAGCGTCGAGGAGCACATGCCCGAGAGCTGCGAACAGATGCTGGTGGCGCTGCACGCGCTGGTGCGGCAAATGGTGGAATGCCCGGTGCCGATCCTGGTCAGCATCCGCGGCCGCTGCCTCGGTGGCGGGCTGGAACTGGCCACGGCGGGGCACCGGCTTTTCGCCAGCGCCGATGCCGAGCTGGGTCAGCCCGAGATGATGCTGGGGGTGTTCGCGCCCGCCGCCTCGTGCCTGCTGCCCGAACGTATCGGCCAGGCCGCGGCCGAGGACCTGCTGTGGTCGGCGCGCACCATCGCCGCCACCGAGGCACGCGAGATCGGTCTCGTCGACGTGATCGCGCCCGACCCCGAAGAGGCCGCGCTGAACTGGTTCGACAAGCATCTGAGCGGCAAGAGCGCAAGCTCTCTGCGTCGCGCTGTGCGCGCCGCCCGTCTCGATCTGGCCGACCGCATCTCGGCCAAGCTGGAGCGTGTCGAGAGGCTCTATCTCGACGATCTGATGAAGACCCGCGATGCCGTGGAGGGCCTCACCGCCTTTCTCGAAAAGCGCCCTGCGAACTGGAGCAATCAATGACCCAAAATTCCCTATCCGACATCGTGGCGCGCTGCCAGGCGCTTTACGAGGACACCCGTTTTACCGCCGCACGCGAGTGGAAGGCGGCCGAGGACGGGCGCAAGGTGGTCGGCTACATGCCGATCTACGTCCCGCGCGAGATCATCCACGCGGCCGGCATGATGCCTCTGGGCATCATGGGCGGGGGTGACAACCTCGAAGTGATCCACGGCGACGCCTACTACCAGAGCTATATCTGCCGCATTCCGCGCTCGACCATCGAGTTGGGCGTGTCGGGCCGGCTGGATTTCGTCGACGGGATGCTGTTTCCCTCGATCTGCGACGTCATCCGCAACCTCTCGGGTATGTGGAAGATGCTCTTCCCCGAGGTCTATGCGCGCTATTTCGATGTCCCCCAGACCTACGAGGACGAAATCGGCGGCACCTTCTATGAGGGTGAGATGCGCGAGCTGCTCGAGGATCTGGGCCGCATCGGCGGCCGCGAGGTCACCAACGACGACCTGCTGAACTCGATCGGCGTCTACAACGAGAACCGCCGCGTGATCCGCGACCTTTACAAGCTGCGGGCCGAGCAACCGTGGAAGGTTCCCGCCTCCGAAGCGTACCTGGTACTGCGCGCGGGCCTGCTGCTGCCGGTCGAGGAGCACACCGTGCTGCTGCGCGACTACATCGACGCCGCCCGCAACAGCGACCGCCCCATCAAGGACAACGCCAAGGTGGTGGTGACGGGGATGTTCTGCGAGCAGCCGCCGCTCAACCTCATCAAGTCGCTGGAACTGAGCGGCTGCTACGTGGTCGAAGACGACTTCATGCTGGTCTCGCGCTGGCTGATCGACGACGTCCCGACCGAAGGCGACGGGTTGCACAACCTTGCCCAGGCGTTCCTGCACCGTTCGGTCAGCACCGCCGCCAAGTACGAGCCCAACGAGGCCGAAAAAGGCAAGTTCCTGATCGAGGCGGTGCGCCGCACCGGCGCCGAAGGGGTGATCTTTGCCTCGCCCAGCTTCTGCGACCCGGCGCTGCTGGACCGGCCGATGCTGCAGCACAAGCTGAGCGACGCCGGCGTCCCCTACATCGCCTTCAAATACGCCGAGAACTCCGGCCAGATGCAGCCCATTCGCGAGCAGGCCGGCACGTTCGTAGATTCCATCAAGCTCTGGAGTGCAGCATGACCGCCAAACCCAAAAGCCCCGCCGCCGAGGTCCAGAAGGACGACTCGATGCTTCTGCAAAAGGCGATGATGGCCAAGCACTACGACCGTCTCGCCGATGCCAAGGAAAATGGTGAAAAGGTCGCCTCGACCTTCGTGCCCGGCAACCTCAACGAGTTGCTGATGTGCTTCGACCTGGTCAACAACCTGCCCGAGGTCAACGCCATCCAGGCCGGCCTGCGCCGGCAGTCGGGCGGCTACATCATGGAGGCCGAGCGCGCCGGTCATTCCGAGGACGTCTGCACCTATGTGAAATCCGACATCGGGATGATGGCCAAGGGCAATATCGGCCCCAACGGCCGCAAGCTGCCCGACCCCGACGTCCTGATGCTCAGCTATACCGGCTGCTTCACCTTCATGAAGTGGTTCGAGCTGCTGCGCGAGCAGTACAAGTGCGAGACGATCTTCCTGCAGACCCCCTATCTGGCCGACGGCAAGATCACGCCGAACATGGTCCAGTACATGGTCAAGCAGTTCAAGGAGGACGTCATCCCCAAGCTGGAAAAGGTCTCGGGCGTCAAGTTCGACATCGACCGGCTGCGCGAGTACCTCAGGAAGTCGGCCAAGGCCGAGGATGACCTCGTTCATGTCCTGCAGTCGGCCAAGAACAAGCCCTCGCCGATCGATGCCTATTTCGGCGGCATCTACTACATCGGGCCGATCTTCGGTGCCTTCCGCGGCACCGACGACGCGATCGACTACTACAGGTTCCTCCGCCAGGAGGTCGACGACCGCGTCGCCAAGGGTCTGGGCCCGGTCACCCCCGACGGGGTGATGGAGGAAGAAAAGTACCGCCTCGTGGTCGAGGGTCCGCCCAACTACACCAGCTTCCGCCAGTTCTGGAAGATGTTCTACGAGGAAGGCGCGACCGTGGTCGCCTCGTCCTATACCAAGGTCGGCGGCACCTACGATTACGGCTTCCGCCACGACCCCGACCGGCCGCTGGAAACGCTCGCGGAATACTGCCTCGGCGTCTACACCAACCGCAGCCTGCCGATGCGTATCGACATGCTGTGCCGCTATATCGAGGAATACGAGGCCGACGGCCTGCTGATCAACTCGATCAAGAGCTGCAACAGCTTCTCGGCCGGGCAGCTGCTGATCATGCGTGAGGTCGAAAAGCGCACCGGCAAGCCGGCGGCCTTTGTCGAGACCGACCTTGTCGACCCGCGCTATTTCTCGGCGGCCAACGTCAAGAACCGTCTCGAAAGCTATTTCCAGATGATCGAACAAAAGCGCAGTGGCGCGAAAAAGGAGACGGCAGCATGAAAACCTATGTTGGCATTGATCTGGGATCGACCACCACCAAGGCGATCCTGCTCGACGAGGCGGGCGACGTGCTCGGCCGCGGCATCACCAACTCGCGGTCGAACTACGACACCGCCTGCAGCGTGGCCAAGCAGGAGGCGCAGATCGACGCGCGCTTCACCCTCTTCCGCCGGGCCTTCGGCGGCGAGGTGACCGGCTCCGACATCGAGATCTTCCTGGCCGACCTGGAACGCTCGTTCCGGCTGGAACAGTTCCTCGAGCAACTTGGCGACCTCGAGGAGACCTGCGTCGGGCAGGTTCGCGGTGACCGGTTCGAAGAACAGGGAACGGCCGTCAAGGAGGCACTGGCCGAGGTCTTTCGCCGCCTTCGCGGCGAGGCACCGGCGATGTTCGGCCCCGAGGCCGAGCGCAAGTCGGACTTCTTCCGCGACATCGCGGGATCGCGCTATCTCGAGCATGCCGAGACCGTGGCGCGCGAGGCCGCGCTGTCCTATGACCTGATGCTCAACGTCTACGACAAGTCGATCATCGCGGTCGAGAACCGCCCGCCCTCAGGCAGCCTCAACCAGAAGTTCCGCAGCGCCCTCGACCGGGTGCGCGCCGGCGACGTCTCCCAGGCCGAGGCCGATGCCGCGCTTTTGTCGCGCATCTCCGGCATGCTCGATATCGAGCTCGAGGAAGCCTATGTCGTCGGCACCGGCTACGGCCGCGTGACGCTGCCCTTCCCCAAGGAGCACATCCGCTCGGAAATCCTCTGCCACGGGCTGGGGGCGCACATGATGTATCCCAACACCCGCACGGTGCTGGATATCGGCGGGCAGGATACCAAGGGCATCCAGATCAACGACCGGGGCATCGTCGAGAACTTCCAGATGAACGACCGCTGTGCCGCCGGCACCGGGCGCTATCTGGGCTATATCGCCGACGAGATGAACATGGGCCTGCACGAGCTGGGGCCGATGGCGCTGAAATCCGACAAGCCCTCGCGCATCAACTCGACCTGCACCGTCTTTGCCGGCGCCGAGTTGCGCGACCGGCTGGCACTGGGCGAGCGGCGCGAGGACATTCTCGCCGGTCTGCACCGGGCGATCATCCTGCGCTCGATGTCGATCCTGTCGCGGTCGGGCGGGGTGGCCGACGAGTTCACCTTTACCGGCGGCGTGGCCAAGAACGAGGCCGCGGTGCGCGAACTCAGGAAGCTCATCAGCGAGAACTACGGGGAGGTGACGATCAACATCAACCCGGACTCGATCTATACCGGTGCGCTGGGGGGCCGAATTCGCCCGCCGCGCCGCCGAGGGTCGCATGGAAGGCATCGAGGAAGATTTCGAGCAAGGAGTGGTGGCATGACACTGACAGCAGGGATTGATGTGGGCACCGGTGCGGTCAAGGCCGCGCTCTTTCGGGTCGAGAACGGCAAGGAGGAGTGGCTGTCGCGCTCGCTGATGCGCATCCGCCAGCGCGACCCGCTGGAACTGGCGCGCGAGGCCTTCGAGCAGACGCTCGAGGACGCGGGGATCAGGGAAAAGGATCTCGACTATATCGCCACCACCGGCGAGGGCGAATCGATCCCCTTCCACACCGGGCACTTCTATTCGATGACCACGCATGCGCGCGGGGCCCGGCATCTCGATCCGGCGGCGCAGGCGATGCTCGACTGCGGCGCGCTGCACGGTCGCGCCATCGTCACCGACGATCGCGGCAAGGTCGAGAAGTACAAGATGACCAGCCAGTGCGCGTCCGGCTCTGGACAGTTCCTCGAGAACATCGCGCGCTACCTGGGCATCGCCCAGGACGAGATCGGCGAGCTTTCCAAGCAGGCCGACAACCCCGAGGAGGTGTCGAGCATCTGCGCGGTGCTCGCGGAAACCGACGTCATCAACATGGTCTCGCGCGGGATCACTTCGCCCAACATCCTCAAGGGCATCCATCTCAGCATGGCCAGCCGCCTGGCGCGGCTGCTGAAGTCCATCGGCGCCAACGGCAAGCGGGTGCTGGTCACCGGCGGGCTGGCGCAGGATGACGGGCTGGTCGAGGCCATGCGCGAGGAGCTGGGCAAGATGCGGGGCATGGAATGCGAGGTCGCGAGCCACCCCGACTCGATCTATGCCGGCGCCATCGGCGCGGCGCTCTGGGGCGCGTTCCGGCATCAAAGACTTGCCGAATCCGGCACATTGCTCAAGGCTTCATGATACAGAAAAAGGAGACAAGTTCATGGCGCTCAGAATCATGGAGAACTGCACCGCCTGCGACGCCTGCGTGCCGGTATGCCCCAACGAGGCGATCACCCCGGGTGATCCGATCTACGTGATCGACCCGTTCAAGTGCACCGAATGCGTCGGCGCCGAGGACGAGCCGCAATGCCAGCTCGTCTGTCCCGAGGAGGAGTGCATCGTTGCCGATCCCGAATGGGAGGAGAGCGAGGATGAACTCATGGCCAAATACGAGGCGCTGCACGGCTGAGACCGGCCGGAGCAGAACCGCATCTTGCCCTCCCCCCGCCGGATTCCGGCGGGGGTTTCTTTCCTGCTGTCACTGACCGTTGCCGGCCAAAGCCGTGCGGCCGTGCGCGCGCGCGCCCTTTACCGGGGCGTTTCGGGTTGATGGCAAAGACCGGCCCGCATCCCCGGGCTGGCTGGCGCATTCACTCGCCGGTGCGGATGTCGCGCGAATCGAGCAACGGCGCGGCGTCGAGATCGGCGGCGTTGAGCATCATTGCCACCCGTTCCAGCGCCGCCACCAGCATCGACTGTTCCCAGTCCTCGAGCGCCTCGAAGCGCTTGACGAACTGCTGTTGCAGCGGGTCGGGGGCATTGTCGATCGTGGCCCGGCCCAGATCGGTCAGGATGATGTTGGTCTGACGCCGGTCGGTATGCGATTTCTCTCGCATGACCAGCCCCTTGCGCACCAGCTTGTCGACCAGCGCCGTCACAGTCGCCTGGCTGACCAGCATCCGCTGCGCGATCCCGGTGGCGGTGGTGTGCCCGGTCTCGGCGATCAGCTGAAGAGCGCGGAACTGTACTGCCGTCAACCCCGCCGACTGCGCCAGTTCGCGCGCATAGGTGTCGGTCGCGCGCAGGATCCGGCGCAGGGCGA
The DNA here is from genome assembly GCA_027493545.1 of Roseovarius sp. GTDB lineage: Bacteria > Pseudomonadota > Alphaproteobacteria > Rhodobacterales > Rhodobacteraceae > Roseovarius. The sequence continues at coordinate 536,333 of JAOSKR010000003.1, forward strand.
TCAGGCAGACGTCGATGCGTTCCATGTCGGTATCCCGGGCGGGTTTCGGGCGGCTTTCCGGCAAGTACGATCTGAATTCTACCTCAGGCACCGGATTCCGGCAATCTTGCAAAAGCTTAGAGTTACTAAGGAAAAATAGCACCTTGGGTCGTCTTGTAGCGGTATGCTGGTGCAATTACGCGACATATTGCCCATGAATGCTTCGTGGGTTGAAGTTTCCTGGTGATCCAATTACTTTGACGATCGAAGCAATAAAGGAGAGCCTTACCGATGAGACATTTTCTGGACCTGGCTGCCAAGGCCACCCCCGTGCTGCGCAAGCCCGCGGCCGAGGACGGGGCCGAGATCTGGGCGCTGATCCGGGAATGCAAGCCGCTCGACGAGAATTCGATGTATTGCAATCTCATCCAGTGCGACCATTTCCGCGACACCTGCGTGCTGGCCGAACTGGGCGGCACCCCGGCGGGCTGGGTTTCGGCCTATGTCATGCCAAACGATCCCGAGACGCTTTTCGTATGGCAGGTGGCGGTGTCCGAGAGGGCCCGCGGCACCGGGCTGGGCGCGCTGATGCTGCAACACCTGCTGGGGCGCGACGCATGCCGGGGCGTGACCCGGCTGCAGACCACGATCACGCGCTCGAACGCCGCATCCTGGGGCCTTTTCCGCAAGTTCGCCCGCCGTCACGGGCGCGGGCTGAGCACACAGGCCCATTTCGGGCAGGCGCTGCATTTCCGCGGCCAGCACGACACCGAATACATGGTCACGATCGACCTGGCGGAAGAGCTGCGCAAGGCGGCCTGAGCCGAGCGGCCCGACAGCGCGCCGCCGATTGCGCGCCGTCGCCCGCGACCAAAATCGACAAAAGGAGTTCCCATGCCGACTGACAAGTCAGCTGACAAGACCGTTTTCGACCGACGCGAATCGGAGGTGCGCAGCTATTGCCGCAGCATCGACCGCGTCTTCACCCGCGCCCGCGGGTCCGAGATGACCGACGCCACCGGGCGCAGCTATATCGACTTTCTCGCCGGATGCTCGTCGCTCAACTACGGGCACAACGACCCCGACATGAAAGCGGCGCTGATCGAGCATATCGCCGGTGACGGGGTGGCGCACGGGCTCGACCTGCACACCGATGTCAAGGCGCGCTTTCTGTCCGCGTTCGAGCGCCACATCCTCAAGCCTCGCGACATGGACCACAAGGTCATGTTCATCGGCCCGACCGGCGCCAATGCCGTCGAGGCCGCGCTCAAGCTCGCGCGCAAGGCCACCGGGCGGCGCAACGTCATCGCCTTCACCAACGGCTTTCACGGGGTGACGCTGGGGGCATTGGCGGCGACCGCCAACGCCTATCACCGCGCCGGCGCGGGCACCACGCTCGACGGGGTGACGCGGATGCCTTTCGACCGCTACATGGGCGCAAGTTTTGATACCGCCGACCTGATCGACGCGATGCTGAGCGACCGTTCGGGCGGCATCGACGCGCCGGCGGCGATCCTGCTGGAGACGGTGCAGGGCGAGGGCGGGCTCAATGCCGCCAGCCCCGAATGGGTGCGCCGGGTGGCGGAGCTTGCGAAAAAGCACGGCGCGCTCTTGATCGTCGATGACATCCAGGCCGGCTGCGGCCGCACGGGGACGTTCTTTTCCTTCGAGGAGATGGGCGTGACCCCCGACATCGTGACAATGGCGAAATCCATCTCGGGCTTCGGGCTGCCGATGGCGCTGGCCCCGGTGCGCCCCGAATACGACATCTTCGGCCCGGCCGAGCACAACGGCACCTTCCGCGGCAACACCCACGCCTTCGTCACCGCCCGCGTGGCGATCGAGAAGTTCTGGGCCGATAGCCGCTTTCAGCAGGAGATCGCGGCGAAATCGGTCATCCTGACCACCGCGCTGGGCGAGATGGCCGAGATGGTCCCGGGCTCCCGGCTCAAGGGGCGGGGAATGATGCAGGGGGTCGATGTCGGCTCGGGTGAACTGGCGGCGGCGATCTGTGCGCGCGCGTATCAGCAGGGTTTGATCATCGAGACTTCGGGCCCCGACGACCAGGTGGTCAAGGTGCTGGCGCCGCTGACCACGCCCGAGGCCACCTTCCGCAAGGGGCTCTCGATCCTGTGCGACGCGGTGCGCGACGTCACCGCCTCGGCGAAAATGGCGGCGGAGTGATCCCATGATCGTGCGTGATTTCAACGATATCGTTGCCAACGAGCGCGACCGCGTCGTGAGCGATGCCAAATGGTCGTCGGTGCGGATGCTGCTGGCCTCGGACGGGATGGGATTTTCGTTTCACATCACCTTTCTCGAGCCCGGGTCCGAGCACATCTTCGAGTACAAGAACCATTTCGAGAGCGTCTACTGCATGTCGGGCACCGGCTCGATCACCGATCACGCCACCGGCGAGACTCACGAAATCAGGCCGGGCATCATGTACGCGCTCGACCGGCACGACCGCCACACCCTGCGCGCTGTCGAAGAGCTGGTGATGGCCTGCGTCTTCAACCCCCGGTGGCCGGCAACGAGGTGCACCGCGCCGACGGCTCCTATGCGCTGGAAGAGGGCTGAGCGCCCCGAAAGGCACGAAAAGATGGATTTTCCAAAGCACACCGTCGAAAAGATCGGCGGCACCTCGATGAGCCGCGTCAACGAACTGGTCGGCTCGCTCCTGATCGGCGAGCGCGAGGGTGCCGGACTTTATGGCCGCATCTTCGTGGTCTCGGCCTTCGGCGGCATCACCGACCTGCTCCTGGAGCACAAGAAATCGGGGCAGCCCGGCGTCTACGGGCTTTTCGCCAACGATGACGACGATCACGGCTGGCTCGATGCGCTGAGCCGGGTGGGCGCCGCAATGCGCGAGGCCCACGGCGCGGTGCTCGACCATCCCGGCGATCTGAGCATGGCCGACGAGTTCGTGCGCGAGCGCATCGAGGGCGCGCGCTCGTGTCTCTTCGATCTGCAACGGCTCTGCTCGTTCGGGCATTTCCGCCTGTCCGACCAGATGCTGGTGATACGCGAACTGCTGTCGGGGCTGGGCGAGGCGCATTCGGCCTTCGTCACCACGCTCTTGCTGCAACGCCACGGGGTCGACGCGCGGTTCGTCGATCTCAGCGGCTGGCGCGACGAGGCCGATCTGAACCTGAAAGAACGCATCACCACGGGGCTCAGGGACATCGACCTGAGTACCGAGTTGCCGATCGTCACCGGCTACGCGCAATGCGCCGAAGGTTTGATGCGCGAATACGACCGCGGCTATTCCGAGGTGACGTTTTCCAACATCGCCGCGCTCACCGGCGCCCACGAGGCGATCATCCACAAGGAATTCCATCTCTCGTCGGCCGATCCGGGGCTCGTGGGCGAGGGCAGGGCGCGCAAGATCGGCCATACCAACTATGACGTGGCCGACCAGCTGGCCAACATGGGGATGGAGGCGATCCACCCCAACGCCGCCAAGATCCTGCGCCGCGCGGGCGCTGACGCTGCGGGTGACCAATGCGTTCGATCCCGGCGATCCGGGCACCCGCATCGACGACGCGCCGGCCGAGACCCCGGGCGTCGAGATCGTCACCGGCCTTGGCGTGGTGGCGCTGGAGCTTTCGAGCAGGACATGGTCGGCGTGAAGGGCTACGACGCGACCGCGCTCGAGGCGCTCAGGCGCCATAATGTCTGGATCGTGTCCAAGACCTCGAACGCCAATACCATCACCCATTACGTCAAGGCATCGCTCAAGACCGCGCGGCGGGTCATCGCCGATATCGAGGCGGCCTACCCGCAGGCCGAGGTCGGCGCGCGGTCGCTGGCGCTGGTGGCGGTGATCGGGCGCGACCTGAGCGGGCAACGCGTGCTGGGCCGCGGCCTGCGGGCGCTCGACGAGGCCGGCATCGACGTCGTCGCCGCCCAGCAGAGCCCGCGCAACGTCGAGGCGCAATTCGCGGTGTCGCGCGAGGATCGCGAAGCGGCGGTGCGCTGTCTGCACGACGTCTTCGTGTCTGAAAAGGGCACCGGGCTGGCCGCAGCCGCCTGAACGTCCGCGCCACCGGTTTACCCCCCGCCGAAAGCGCGCTACCACCCTACGCGACGCAGCGCGGGGGGCTTGATGGACGCATATTGGCAGAATTTCATTGATGGCGCCTGGACGGATGGCGGCGCGGGACGGGCCGAGGTGATCGACCCCGCTACCGGCGCGGTGCTGGCCGCGCAGGCGATGGCCGACGCCGCCGACGTCGACCGCGCGGTGCAGGCCGCCGCGCGCGTTCATGCATCGGGCGTGCTGACCGACCTGCGCCCGGTCGAGCGCGGGCGCATGGTGCAGGCGATGGGCCGCTACCTGCTCGAGCACCGGGACGAGGTGGCGGAAATCCTGACGCTGGAGCAGGGCAAGCCGCTTTGGGAGGCGCGAGCCGAGATCGCCGGCGCGGCGCGTTATTTCGAGTATTACGGCAATCAGGCCGAAACGCTCGAGGGCCGCTCGATCCCGCTCGGCGCGGGCTATGTCGATTTCACCCAGCTGGAGCCCTACGGCGTCTCGGCCCAGATCATCCCGTGGAATTTTCCCGTGGAGATTGCCGCGCGCTCGATCGCGGCGGGGCTGGCGGCGGGCAATGCCTGCGTGGTCAAGACCTCCGAGCTGACGCCGCTTTCCAGCGCCTGTCTCGCGCGTGCGGCGGTCGCGGCGGGGCTGCCCGCGGGTGCGGTCAACATCCTGTGCGGCTGGGGGCACGAGGCCGGCGCGGCGCTGGCGGCGCATCCTGCCATCAACCAGATGGTCTTTACCGGCTCGGTCGAGACCGGCATCGCCATCGCCCGGGCGGCGGCGGGGAACGTCGTGCCCTGCGTGCTGGAGCTGGGCGGCAAGTCGGCGGCAATCGTGCACGAGGATGCCGATCTCGACGCCTTCGGGGCCGATATCCGCCGCGGCATCTTTTCCAATGCCGGGCAGGTCTGTTCCGCCATGAGCCGCATCCTGGTGCATGAAAGCCTCTATGACGAGGTGGTCGAGCGCGCCGGTACCATCGCACGGGGGCTGTCGGTGGGGCCGGGGATCGAGCGCACCGAGCCGGGCCACGGAATGGGCCCGATGGTGAGCGAGGCCCAGCGCGACCGTGCCGCGGCGATGGTGACCGCAGCAGAGCGCGCCGGCGCCCGCGCCGCCGCCGGCGGGCGGGTGATGAACATCCCCGGCGCGTTTCTCGAGCCCACGGTGATGGCCGATGTCGCCCCCGACATGGCGATTGCCCGGGACGAGGTTTTCGGCCCGGTCCTGTCGGTCATCCCGTTTCGCGACGAGGCCCGGGCGATCGCCATCGCCAACGGCACCCGCTACGGGCTGGTTGCGGGCGTCTTTACCCGCGACCTCGACCGCGCAACGCGGGCGGCGCGGGGCTTGCGCGCGGGGCAGGTCTTTGTCAACGAATGGTTCGCCGGCGGGGTCGAGACACCCTTTGGCGGCTACGGGCGGTCGGGATACGGGCGCGAAAAGGGGCGCGAGGCGCTCCTGAACTACGTGCAGACCAAGAACGTGGCGATCAGAACGCGATAGGCCGGAAAAGGAAGACACGATGAGCGGTATTTTCGACGAAGACCTGTTTCTCCAAGGACTTGAGGCGCGCAAGGCGACGCTGGGAGCGGAGTATGTGGAAAGGATCTCGCCGCGGCCGACGATTTCACCCGTCCCTTTCAGGAGGCGATGACGGCCTGGTGCTGGGGCTTCGGCTGGGGTGACGATGCCATCGAGCCCAAGACGCGCAGCATGATGAACCTCGCCATGATCGGGGCGCTGGGCAAGATGCACGAATGGGAAATCCACTGCCGCGGGGCGCTCAACAACGGTGTCACCAAGCAGGAAATCCGTGCCATCATCCATGTGGTGGCAATCTATTGCGGCGTGCCGCAGGGGCTGGAATGCTTCCGCGCCGCCAAGAAGGTGCTCGACGAGCGCGGGCTCTAGGCGGCCCGGTTGCGGGGCGACGCCACTTCTGCAAGCTTTCCCGGGGCCAAGGAGACCGACAATGCCCGACCCCTGCATCATCTGCGTCGCGATCACCGGTTCGGTGCCGCAGAAAAGCGACAACCCGGCGGTGCCGATCTCCATCGCCGAGCAGATCGAGTCGACCCACGAGGCGTTCGAGGCCGGCGCCGCCATCGCGCATTGCCATGTGCGGATGGAGGACGGCACGCCCACCTCGGACCCCGAACGCTTTGCCCGCCTGCGCGAGGGGCTGAACGCCCACTGCCCCGGCATGATCGTGCAGTTTTCGACAGGCGGGCGGTCGGGCGCGGGGCAGGCGCGCGGCGGCATGCTGCCCTTGAGGCCCGACATGGCGTCGCTGTCGGTTGGCTCGAACAACTTTCCCACCCGCGTCTACGAGAACCCGCCCGACCTGGTGGCGTGGCTGGCGGGCGAGATGCGCGCGCATGAGGTGGTGCCCGAGATCGAGGCGTTTGACCTCTCGCACATCCTGCAGGCGATCCGCATGCACCGCGAGGGGCTGCTTTACGGGCGGCTCTACGTCCAGTTCGTGATGGGGGTCAGGAACGCCATGCCGGTCGACCGCGACGTCTTTGATTTCTACGTGCGGATCTTGCGCGAGCGCGCGCCGGGCGCCCAATGGTGCGCCGCCGGCATCGGGGCGGGGCAGATCACCGTCAACGAATGGGCCATCGCCGCCGGCGGACACACCCGCACCGGGCTCGAGGACAACGTCCGCCTCGACCGCGACCGGCTGGCGCCGTCGAACGCGGCGCTGGTCCGGCGGGCGGCGGAACTCTGTGAAAAACACGCCCGCCCGGTCGCCAGCCCGGCCGAGGCGCGCGCCATCCTGGGGCTGCGCGCGGCATGAGGGCTGCCCGGCGACTGCCCGGCGGCGGGCCGGCCGGCGCCGAAAGCCGAGCCGGAACCGAGGTCGGCCAGACACCTCCGGACGGCCGGAACCGGCGGTGCCGAAAGCCGCTCGGCGGCCTGGTTCCGGGCCCTTGCGGGTGGCGAATCCCCCCTTTTCCGGGACCGGCGCGGCGCGCGGCAGGGGGCCGCGAAATCAGGAAAAATCGCCGATTTTGCTGATTCCGGGCCGGTTTATCGCGGGGCGGCCGGAAACTGTGTGATCAATACGCCACAACCGTGGCAACAAGCACCAGCCGAACCGGGGTCGCGTTGACAGTCGTAGGGGATTTGGCCCATTCCATTTGCCAAGCCGTGTCATTGTTCTGGTGCGGTGGAAAATGCAACTCTTCTGCTTGACCTAGGAGGGACAACCTTGAAAAAGCAACTTCTCTGCACCAGCGCGATCGCCCTTGGCCTCGCCGCTGCGCCCGCAGCAGCCCAGGACTGGAACATGACCTGGGGCGGGTTCTTCAACACCCACGTCGGCATCGGCGACATCTCGGACAACATCACCGCGGTCACCGGCGTCGCGAGCCCCAAGTGGGACGGTGAAGGTGTTGATATCCACACCAACCCCGAGATCATCTTCACGCCGAGCGTGACGCTCGACAACGGGATGACCTTCGGCATCAACATCCAGCTCGAAGGCAACATCACCGGTGGCCCGTGGATCGACGAATCCTACGCGTCGATCAGCAGCGACACCTTCGGTCGTCTGGATGTGGGCAACGAGAACTCGGCCGGTTACAAGCTGATGACCGCCGCGCCCGAAGTGACCTCGATGTCGATCAACTCGCCGTCGACCTCGACCTTCATCCCCTACACCGGCGTCGACGCCATCCTTGGCGCCTTCTACGGCGTGACCGGCTCGACCTTGACCGCGCTGCCGTTCCGTCAGGCGGGCCTCTCGGCCTACACCGAAGTCGGCGGCAACAACGACGTCAGCCGGATCACCTACTACACGCCGGACTTCAACGGCCTGACCGTGGGTATCTCGTATGCGAACCAGGGTGCCGTGAACGCCGGTAACAGCTTCAGCATCAACAAGAACGCTGTGCTGTCGGACATCTTCGACATCGGTGTGAACTACTCCAACACCTTCGGCTCGACCGACATCACCCTGTCGGCCCGCTGGGGCACCGGTGACACGCCGAGCGTGGCCGTGGGTGCGTCGGACTTCGAAACCTGGGGTGTCGGCTTCCAGGTTGGTTTCGGCAACTTCACCGTCGGCGGCAGCTATGCCGAGAACGACAACGACGAAACCCCGGCCCCGGCCGGTGTCGTCAGCGCCGGCGACTCGGAAGGCTGGAGCCTCGGCGCCACCTACAACGCCGGTGTATGGTCGTTCGAGGCTCTGACCTACCAGTCGGACACCAACCTGAACTTTGCCGGTGCCCGCATCCCGGGCTCCAAGACCGAGCGTGAGGCCTATCGTATCGGCGCCAGCCGGGCGCTTGGCCCGGGCGTGGACTGGGACATCTACCTGGTGCACGAAACCCGGAACGCCACCGGTGGCATCATCGGCCTGCTGTTGCCGGGCGACGAAGTCGAGGGCACCGTTCTCGGCACCGCGATCAACCTGAGCTTCTAAGCTTCGGTCGTATCGTTCGAACAGGCGGGGGCGAAAGTCCCCCGTTTTCGTTTTGGTGACAGGCTTTTGCCGTGATGCTGGCTCAAGGCGCGGGTGTTCAGCGCTTCCGCCCCGGCCCCCGAGCCGGGGCCTCGTGATGCAAACTGGCGAGGCCCCGGGTCAGGCCCGGGGCGCGCCCCGGATCATCTGGCGGCCGACCCCGAGCTTGCCCCCACCGTCCCGAGCGGATAGGCAAGTCCCCGAGCGGAACCTATGGATATCTGGCATGAGCGCGCCCAAGAGCATCGTCTGGCTCGCGTCCTACCCCAAGTCGGGGAACACCTGGACGCGGATTTTCCTCGCCAACTACCTGATGAACGCCGACCGGCCGGTGCCGATCAACCAGGTGCATCGGTTCGGCATGGGCGATTCCATCGCCAAGTCCTATCACATGATTGCCGGCCGGCGCATCGACGTGAGCGATTATCGTCTGACACTCAGCCTGCGCGAGCGGGTGCTGGCGGCGATCGTGGCCAACAAGGCGGACGTGAATTTCGTCAAGACCCACAACGTCCACGACGCGGCGTTCGGCGTGACCCTCATCCCCGAGAAGTTCACCCGCTCGGCGATCTACATCATCCGCAACCCGCTCGACATGCTGCTGTCGTTCTCGCGCCATTACGGCCTGAGCCATGCCGACACCGTCGCCGCCATCGCGCGCACCGATCATTCCAACGCCGCCGACGCCACCACCGTCACCCAGTTCCTGGGCACCTGGTCGGGCCATGTCCAGAGCTGGACCGCGAGGCTGCCCTATCCGGTCCTGACGGTGCGCTACGAGGACATGCTGGACAAGCCGCGGGAAAGCTTTGCCGCCATGCTCGAACATATCGGCATGCCGGTCGATCCGGCACGGCTGGAAAAGGCGATCCGGTTTTCGAGTTTCGACGAGGTCTCGAGCCAGGAGGCAAAGGACGGTTTCGTCGAGAGCTCGCCCAAGAACGAGCGGTTTTTCTCGCGCGGCAAGGCGGGGCAGTGGCGCACCGAGCTTGCGCCGAAGCTGGTCAAACAGGTCAGGCGCGATCATCGCAAGATCATGCAGAAATACGGGTATCTCGATGATTGACCCAGCCCAGAACCTCCGCCGCATCATCTGGCTCGCGTCCTATCCCAAGTCCGGCAACACCTGGATGCGCAGTCTGCTCGCGCATTACTTCATGCCGCCCGGCCAGGCGCCCGACATCAACAACCTGCGCCGCTTCACCACCGCCGATGTGCGCCAGGATTTCTTCGACGCCGCCGCCGGGCGCCCGTTCGCCAGCAAGAGCGTCGCCGAATGGCTGCAGGTGCGCGGCAGGGCGGTGCGCCTGATCGCCGCCTCGAAACCGGGGACGCATTTCGTCAAGACCCATTGCCAGGCGGTGCAGTACATGGGCCATCACCTGATCCCGCCCGAGGTGACCGCCGGCGCGATCTACATGATGCGCAACCCGTTCGATCTGGCGCCCTCGTTCGCGCGCCACCAGAGCGCCGACATCGACACTGCCATCGAGCGGATGATGAACCCCGAGACGATGATGGGCACCGACACCGGCATCCGCGACGCGATGGGCCGCTGGGACGACCATGTGCGCACCTGGACCGCGGCGCCGGGGCTGCCGCGCCACGTGGTGCGCTACGAGGACCTGCTGGACAAGCCCGCGCGCACCATGCGCCGGCTGCTCGAGTTCCTCAGCGTCAAGCCCGATGCCGCCAAGCTGGCGCGCGCGATCAAGGCCACCACCTTCGAGGCGATGAAGAAGCAGGAAGAGCGGCTCGGCTTTCAGGAACGCCCCGCCGGAATGAGCGCGTTCTTCGCCAAGGGGCAGGCCGGGGTCTGGCGCGAGGATCTGACCCCGGCGCAGGTGGCGCGCATTCGCGAGGCGTTTCTGCCGGCGCTCAAAGAATGGTATCCCGAGCTGCTGGAGGAAACCGCCGAGTTCGCCGCCGCCGGCTGAGGGGCGGTCAGCACCGGCCCGCACGGGCGCGCCAGGCCAGAAGCCGCGGCAGCACCAGCGGTGTCAGGTACATCGGGATCTGATAACATCCGATCGCCAGCATCAGATCGTCGGTGAGTGCCGCGGGCAGCACACCGAGAAAGAGCGCCACGTTGCGGTTTCCGGTGGTCACGGCGAACGGCGCGGCGTCGGGGGCATGCGGCCAGAGCCGCGCGGTGGCGCCCTGAAGGCCGAAGCAGAGCGCCGACACCAGGGCAAGCGTCGCCGCCAGCATGGCCGGCGCCTCGCGCAGCGCCGCGGCGGCGGCCGACATCAGCCCGATCACGACCAGCCCCAGCAGCACCGCCGAGAGCGCGTCGACAACGGTGAGGGCGCGCGCGGTGCCGGGCACGATTCCGGTCCGGCGCAGAACGAACGCCGCGCCGCCGGCCAGCCCGACCACCGCCAGGAGCCGCGATGCGGTTCCCAGAACCGCGCCGGCATCACCGAAGGCAGGCGCAAGGGCAAAGACCGGCAGCACCGTCAGGGGCAGCAGCGCGGTCCCGATCACGGTCTGGTGCAGCGCCGGGCCGGGATTGCCTCCGGTCATCGCCACGATCGGCGCGGCGCCGGTGATGGGCGCCGCCGCGAGGATCAGCACCACCGCCAGGGCCAGCGGGTCCGCCAGCAGCCCCGCCGCCATGAACGACGCCGCCACCGCCATCGGCAGCAGCAGTTGAAAGAGCAGCGCGGCGGTCAGCGCCCGCACGAGCGCCGCGCGCCCGGGCCTCAGCCCGGCCGGTCCGATCCGCAGGATTGCCAGGAAAAGCACTGCGATGACCAGAACGCCGACATGGGGCCGCACCATCTGCGCCGCCGCGGGCGAGGCCAGCCCGACGACCAGCCCGGCCACCAGCATCCAGCGCCCCTGCGCCGCGACCGCCGCGGCCAGGGCATGCATCACAGCGCGGCCGCGGCCCGCGCGGCCTGGTCGTAGCTGCCCGAGAGCGCCCGCAGGAGCGCCGCGATGCGGCTGATATCGGCCGGATCGTGCCCCAGCTGTCGGGCGGTGCGCACCAGAAGCGCCTCGCGCACCTGCCTGTAGCGGGCGCAAAGGGCGGCGCCGGCGTCGGTGATCTGTATGGTCTTTTCCTTGCCCTTGCGTCCGGTTTCGGCAAGCCCCGCTCGGGTCAGCTTGCGGATCGCGTAATTGGCCACATGCGTGTCCTCGACGTTGAGAATCAGGCAGACTTCGGCCAGCGTCTTGGCCCGGCCGCGGTGGTATACCAGATGCAGCACCAGCACCTCGAGCGGAGACATCGCCGGGCCGCCGGCGGCGGTCATGCAGCGCACCATCCAGCGCTGATAGGCGTGGTTGGCCATGGTCAGCGCGAACTCGAGCTCCGAGAGCGCCGGCAGGGCGGACTCCGCCAGGTGCGCCGACGAGACGACCGGTCCCACAACGGGAGGGGTGGGGCGCGAGGTGTCGCTCATTTCGCCGACATCGTTCCGGGCAGCCACAGCGCGATCTCCGGAAAAAGCGTCAGGATCGCAGCCGCCAGCACCAGCAGCAGGAAGTAGGGCAGGGCGTAGCGCGCCACGGTAAAGATGTCGCGCCCCGTGATCGCCTGCAGCACGAAGAGGTTGAAGCCCACCGGCGGGGTGATCTGGCTCATCTCCACCACCAGAACGAGGAAGACGCCGAACCAGATCGGGTCGATCCCGGCGGCCATCACCATCGGCAGGATTACCGAGACCGTCAGCACCACGATCGAGATGCCGTCGAGGAAAAACCCCAGCACGATGAAAAAGACCAGGAGCGCGGCCAGCAGCGCGTAAGGCGAAAACCCCTGCTCTCCGATCCAGGCCGCCAATGTGCGCGGGATGCCGGTAAAGCCCATCGCACCGGTCAGGAACGCGGCGCCGGCGAGGATGAAGGCGATCATGCAGGTGGTCGTGGTGGCGCCGCGCAGGCTCTCCCAGCCCCGGCGCGGTCGATGCCGCCCGACACCCCCGAGATCAGCAGCGCGCCGATAACGCCGACGACGGCGGCCTCGGTGGGCGAGGCGAGGCCGGCATAGATCGACCCGATCACCGCCACGATCAGCAGCACCGTAGGCAAGAGCAGCGCCGCCGCGCGCAGCTTGTCGGCAAAGGGAAGCGGCGGGTCGGGTGGCGGCATCCGGTCGTGGTTCTTCCACGCCCAGAGCATGGTGTAGCCCGAAAACATCGCCGCCAGCATCAGCCCCGGCAGCACCCCGGCCAGAAAGAGCCGGGCGATCGACTGTTCGGTGGCCGCGCCGTAGACGATGAGGATGATCGAGGGCGGGATCAGAAAGCCGAACGTGCCCGACCCGGCCAGCGTGCCGATCGCCATGCGGTCATCGTAGCCGCGGGCGCGCAGCTCGGGCAGCGACATCCGCCCGACCGTGGCGGTGGTCGCCGCCGACGAGCCCGAGACCGCCGCGAACAGCGCGCAACCCAGAATGTTGACATGCAGGAGCCCGCCGGGCAGCCGTCGGGTAAAGGGTGACAGGCCGCGGAACATGTCCGAGGAAAGCCGCGAGCGAAACAGGATTTCGCCCATCCAGATGAACATCGGCAGCGCCGTCAGATCCCAGATGTTGAGCGCGGCCCATGCCTTGGTCGCGAACACCGCGCCTGCCGGGGCGGGGGTGGCGAGAACCATTCCCGCCAGCCCCACCACGATCAGCGAGAACCCGACCCAGAGCCCCAGCGCGAGACAGAAGAAGAGCACCCCGACAAGCACCAGCGACAGCGTGAGAATGTCCATCTCAGTCCTTCCTGCCGCCGATGTCGCGGGTCTCTTCGGCGCTCAGAAAGGCCGGGGTCGCTCCGCGCAGGCAGAGTGTCAGTTCGTCGAGGAGCGCCAGCGCGAATATGCCGAGCCCCAGCGTCATCGCACCTTGCGGGATCCACAGCGGCACCCGCACCACCCCGTAGGAGACCGATGCGAACCGCCAGCTGTCGAGCGCCTGCAGCCCGCTGTGCCAGGCGGCGAACCCGGCCAGTGCCAGCGCCGCTGTCAGCACCAGCGCCATCAGCGCCCGCGACGGCCCCGGCGGCAGCGCCCGCGCCAGCAGGGCCACCCGTACGTGTCCGGCCCCGCGCAATGTTGCCGGCAGTGCCAGAAACGCCGATGCGACAAAGAGAAAGCCGCCGATTTCAGCCAGCGACGGCACCTGCAGCCCCACCGCGTGGCGTCCCAGCGTCAGCAGGGAGCGGTCGAGGATGCGCCCCGCAATCTGGACGAAGACCAGCGCGGCGATCGCAACCAGCGCCAGCGCCGACAGCGCCAGCGCGCCGGCATAGATCAGGTCGAGCGCGCGTCGCATGGGGCGCCTCCGGCTGTGGGACGGGCTGGCAAGGCACGCGGGCCGGGCTCCGCGCGCCCGGCCCACCTTGACGCCGTTATCGTGCGGCTCGGTAGGCGTCTAGGATCGTGGCGCCGGCGTCGCCTGCGCGTTCCTTCCACTCGGCGGCCATGGTCTCGCCGGCCTTGGCCATCGCGGCGGCCAGCGCCTCGGAGGGTTTGGTCACGGTCATGCCGTTCTCCGCCAGCGTCGCCATCTGCTTGGCGGTCTCGGCTTGGCTCATCTCCCAGCCGCGGGTTTCGGCGGCAGCGGCGGCCTCGAGCACCGCGTTGCGCTGGTCCTCGGGCAGCGCCTCGAAGGCGGCGGTGTTCACGAAGATCGCGTTCTTGGGCAGCCAGGCCTGCACGTCGACATAGACATTGGTGAAGTCCCACGCCTGCGACGACACGCCTGTCGAGGGCGAGGTCATCATCGCCGAGACCCGGCCGGTGGCAAAGGCGGTGGGGATGTCGCCGGTCTCGACCTGGGTGGGGACCATCCCCAGCAGGCCGGCGAGCCGTTCGGTGGCGGTGTTGTAGGCGCGGAAGGTGACACCTTGCAGCTCGGCGGGGTCGGTCACCTCTTCGGTCAGGTAGAGCGACTGTCCGGGCCACGGCACGGCGTAGAGCAGCGTCAGCCCCTGGTCGACCATCAGCGCCTCGATCTGGGGCCTTGACGCCTGCCAGAGCGCACCCGCATCGGCATAGCTGTTGGCCAGGAATGGGATCGAATCGACCTCGAAGACCGGGTTCTCGTTCGCCAGTCGTGACAGCAGCACTTCGCCGATCGGCGCGAGGCCCCGGCGGACGGCGTCCTTGATCTCGGCGTGGCCGAAGAGTGAGCCGGCCGAATGCACGGTGATGTCGAGCCCGCCATCGGTGGCGGCGCGCACATCATCGGCGAACTGAATGACGTTCTGGGTGTGGAACACCGCGTCGCCATAGGGTGTGGGCATGTCCCGGGCGGTCTGAGCCGCTGCGGGAAGGCCGATTGTGCCTAGACCGGCGGCAAGGGCGATGCTGCGAAGTGTCAGGGTCATGTCTTGGTCTCCCATGCTGCGCCCTGACGCCTGCGGCGCGGGGGCGAGTTTCTCCGGGCTCATGATCGGCCCGGCGCAAGGCAAAGCTTGACCAACAGCCGACAATTTGTCAACAAAATGTAACTGTAAAAGATGGGTGGCGCCATCCGCCCCGGGACCGCCCATAAACATGCGGTCACCAGCAATCGACAGGGAGAGACGCCGATGCCAGCCCCGACCGATCCCGGCCCATGGGATTTCTGGATCGACCGCGGCGGCACCTTCACCGACGTGGTGGGCCGCGCCCCCGGCGGGGCGCTGCATCCGCTCAAGCTCCTGTCGGAAAACCCCGGCGCCTACGACGATGCCGCCATCGAGGGCATTCGCCGGCTCCTGGGCGGCAAGATCGCACCGGCGCGAATCGGCACGGTCAAGATGGGCACCACGGTGGCCACCAATGCGCTGCTGGAGCGCAAGGGAGAGCGCACGCTCCTGCTGATCACCCGGGGCTTTCGCGACGCGCTGCGCATCGCCTATCAGGCCCGGCCCGACATCTTCGCCAAGGAGATCGTGCTGCCCGAACAGCTCTATGAGCGCGTGATCGAGGTGGACGAGCGGTTGCGCGCCGACGGGTCGGTCGAACGTGCGCCCGATGCCGCGGCGATCGCAGACGCGCTCGATGCCGCCCGGGCTGACGGTATCGGCGCCGTCGCCATCGTGCTCATGCACGCCTGGAAAAACCCCGCCCACGAAGCCGCCCTCGCCAGGTTGGTGCGCGCCAGGGGCTTTGGGCAGGTCTCGGTCAGCCACGAGGTCAGCCCGCTGGTCAAGCTCGTCGGGCGCGGCGATACCACCGTGGTCGATGCCTATCTCTCGCCGATCCTCGACCGCTACGTCGCCCGCGTCGCCGCCGCGCTCGGCGCCACGCCGGCGGGCCAGCCGGGTCCGACGCTGCAATTCATGATGTCCTCGGGCGGGTTGACCGCGGCCGAGCGGTTCCAGGGCAAGGACGCGATCCTGTCGGGGCCGGCGGGCGGCGTCGTCGGCATGGTCGAGACCGCCAATGACGCCGGTTTCGGGCGCGTGATCGGGTTCGACATGGGCGGTACCTCGACCGATGTTGCGCATTACGCCGGCAGTTACGAACGCGCTTTCGATTCCGAGGTTGCGGGCGTGCGTATCCGCGCGCCGATGATGCAGATCAACACCGTCGCGGCGGGCGGCGGGTCGATCCTGCACGCCGATCCCGGCCGCTTTCGTGTCGGCCCCCGATTCGGCCGCGGCCGACCCCGGACCGGCCTGCTATCGCCGCGGCGGACCGCTCAGCCTGACCGACGCCAATGTCATGCTGGGCCGGCTGCGCCCGGAATTCTTTCCCCCTGTCTTCGGTCCCGGTCAGGATCAGCCCCTCGATGCGGCCGTCGTGCACGAGAAATTCGCCGCGATCGCGCGGACTGAGGGCAAGTCCCCCGAAGAGGTGGCCGAGGGCTTTCTCACCATCGCGGTCGAGAACATGGCCAACGCGATCAAGAAGATCAGCGTCCAGCGCGGCTACGACGTGACCGGTTACCTGCTCAACGCGTTCGGTGGCGCCGCCGGCCAGCACGCCTGCCTGGTGGCCGATGCGCTGGGGATGGAGGCGGTGCTGATCCATCCGCTCTCGGGGCTGTTGTCGGCCTACGGCATCGGCCGCGCGACGGTTTCGGCCAGTCGCCAGCAGGCGCTGGTCAAGCCACTGGAGCGCGACAGCGCGGCGGCGATCGCGGCGCTGGAGGAGACGCTCGCCAGGGCGGTCGCGGCCGAGCTGGCCGAACAGGGCGTGGACGCGGAATCGGCCCGGCGCGCCACCCGGCTCTTCTTGCGCTACGCCGGGACCGACACCGCGTTGCCGGTCGTTTGGGAGAACGACATCGACGCCGCGCGCGCCGCCTTCGAGGCCGCGCACAAGGCCCGGTTCGGCTTTGTCAGCCCCGACAAGGCGGTTACCGTCGAGGCGGTCGAGGTCGAGACGACCGAGCCTGCGCCCGAAACCTTGGGGACCGGCGCGAGGGCCGCGCGCCCGGCGGCCGGCCGCACCATTCGGGGCGACGCGAGCGTGCCGGTCTTTTGCGGCGGCCGGCATGTCGAGGCGGACGTTCATCGCCGCGAGGTTCTTGCCCCCGGCGACCGGATCAAGGGGCCGGCGCTGGTGATCGAGGCCAACCAGACCGTTGTGGTCGAGCCCGGCTGGACCGCCGAGCTGACCGATCGCGACAACATCCTGATGCGCCGGCACGCGCGGATGGCGCGGGCCGCGGCAGCCGGCGCGACCCGGGCCGACCCCATCCTGCTGGAGGTCTTCAACAACCTCTTCATGAACATCGCCGAGCAGATGGGTGTCGCGCTGCAAAACACCGCTCATTCGGTCAACATCAAGGAACGGCTCGATTTTTCCTGCGCCGTCTTCGACCGGACCGGGGCGCTGGTGGCGAATGCGCCGCACATGCCGGTGCATCTGGGCTCGATGGACCGCTCGGTCGAGACGGTGATCCGCCTCAATGCCGGCGCCATCGCTCCGGGCGATGTATTTGCCCTCAACGCGCCCTATAACGGCGGCACCCACCTGCCCGACATCACCGTGGTTTCACCGGTCTTTGACGACGAGGGGCGCGAGATACTCTTCTGGGCGGCGAGCCGCGGCCATCACGCCGATGTCGGCGGCACCGCGCCGGGCTCGATGACGCCGCTGGCCCGCACCGTCGACGAGGAGGGGGTGCTCTTCGACAATTTCCGTCTGATCGAGCAGGGCGAGTTCCGCGAGGAGGCGCTGCGCCGGCTGCTGAGCGACCACCCCGGCCGGCGCGCAACCCCGACCAGAACATTGCCGATATCAAGGCCCAGGTCGCGGCCAACGAGCGCGGCGCGGCCGAACTCAGGCGCATGGTCGGCGAGTTCGGCCTCGACACCGTGCGCGCCTATATGGGCCATGTCCAGGACAACGCCGCCGAGGAGGTTCGCCGCCTGATCGGACGGCTGCAGGATTGCAGCTACGACTATCCCACCGACACGGGCCAGGTGATCCGGGTGAAAATCTCGGTCGACCGCGCCGCGCGCGAGGCCACGGTCGATTTCACCGGCACCTCGCCCGCCGCCGACAACAACTTCAACGCGCCCGAGCCGGTGACCCGGGCGGCGGTGCTCTACTGTTTCCGGGTGATGGTCGAGGCGCCGATCCCGATGAATGCCGGCTGCCTGCGCCCGATCCGCATCGTCATCCCCGAGGGCTCGATGCTCAAACCCGCCTATCCGCGCGCGGTGGTGGCCGGCAACGTCGAGACCTCGCAGCACGTCACCAACGCCATTTTCGGTGCGCTCGGCGCGATCGCCAACAGCCAGGGGACGATGAACAACCTCACCTTCGGCAACGACACCTACCAGTATTACGAGACCATCTGCTCGGGCTCGCCGGCCGGGGTCATGAACTCCGGCCGCGGCTTTGCCGGCACCTCGGGCGTGCATGTTCACATGACCAATTCGCGCCTCACCGACCCCGAGGTGCTGGAGATGCGCTTTCCCGTCCTGCTGGAACATTTCGGCCTGCGCCCCGGCTCGGGCGGGCAGGGCGCCTTTGCCGCCGGCGACGGCACCGAGCGGCGCATCCGTTTTCTCGAACGGATGGACTGCGCGATCCTCGGCTCGCACCGCCGGGTGGTGCCGCGCGGCATCCGTGGCGGCGGCGACGGCCGGGTCGGGCGCACCGAGGTGCGGCGCAATGACGGGCGCACCGAGGTTCTGCGCGGCTGCGATCAGACCGTGCTTGACCCCGGCGAGGCGATCACCGTGGTCACGCCGACCGCCGGCGGTTGCGGAGAAGACTGAGGGTGTGGCCCTCGCGCCTCAGAGCGCGGGCAGGCGGTACATGCCGCAGGGCGAAAACGCGATCGAGCTGCCATCGGACATCTCGCCGGAAAAGCGTGCGGCGATGATCCTCAGCGCGGTCTGGCGGCCCTTGAGCACCAACGCCCGGCGCGGGGGCAGCCGCGTTGTCGTGCCCGGTGCCAGCAGCGTTTGCGACCAGATCAGCGGGTGCAGCTCCTGCAGGTGCTCGGACAGGATCCAGCCCAGGCAGTCATGCAGTTGCGCACGGGTCGCCTCGGCCCGGCGCGACAGCGCCTTTTCGCGCTGGCAAGGTGCCATGGTGATCGCGCAGAAGGCGGCGAACTGATTGACGATGTGCTGGTTTTTCTGCCGCCCGATGATGTTGCGCATGCCCTCGACGAAGAAATCGCCGTCGAGCAGCTCGACCGCCCCCGGTTCGACCGCCGGGGCGTCGAAATAGACCCATGCATAGCCGCCCGCCTGCCAGCTGTCGCGCGTCTGCAGGGCCGTGCGGCGGGCCTCGACCTCCAGCGCGCCGGGCTCCTGTCGCCGCAGCGGCAGCATGTACCGGCCGAGTGCGCGCATGTGGCGGTGGCTTATGGGGTCGAGCGAGATGAGCGCGGCATAGTCGTCGGCCAGCTGCCGGCCGCGCATGCCAGTGGTGGCGTTCAGCGCGCAGCGGGCGGCCAGGATCGAGGGTGCGTCGAGTGCCGCGCCGTCATGGGGCGCCAGAAGCGCCTCGGCCCGGGCGAGGTGGTCATGGGCCCGGGTCAGGCTCTTGTCGGGTGTGCGGGCAAAGGCGATGCTGTGCCGAGGCCCAGGCGATATCGAGATGCGCCAGCGCCACCACCAGCGCGCAGGGATAGTCGTCGGGATAATCGTCCGATACCTCTTCCAGCGCCGCCATCGCCTCGGGGTCGGGCTCGGCGCCGTCATGCAGCGCGTCCTCCGCCGCCGACACCACGTCCGAGCGCGCGCCGAACGCCATCAGCAGCGATGCGGTCTCGCCGCCCGGCGTGGTCAGGCGCGTGGTGTCGGCATGGCGGATGCGGCGCGACAGCTCCGGCCAGCGGTCCTGCCGGGCCGGGCGCTGGCCCTCGTCCTGATGAGTGGCGCGCGCCATTTCCTCGTCCGAGACCGGCAGCGAGGGCAGGATGACGCGCTTGGCCAGGGTATCGATCTCGCGCTCGGTCATTCGCGGAGGCGCATTCCGCGCGCTCCTTGCGGATCTCCGCGCCAGAAGGTCGCGCAATCTCGAGAACGTGCCGCTGGGCAATTTCGACCGAGACCCGGATTCTAGCATGAGCGACCCGCCGTTCTTAACTGGAGCATGGCTTTCTGAATACAGGGCAGTTTTGCCGGTGCAATTCGCCAAAATTGGGGCAGGCCGGGGGAGATGCCGGGAAAAAGCAGCGCTGCCCGGCCGAATTCTCGCGGACCCTGTGCGCGGCTTTCCGCACTCGCCCATATCGGGTGCTGGCGTCGCTCAGGCAGCGCGGATTCGGCCAGCCATCTCCGTCATGTCGCGGCTGATGCCGGGGGTGGCGAGGATTCGGTCGAGCTGGGCCGCAATCATCTGCTGGCGTCCCTCGTCGTAGCGCCGCCAGGTCTCGAAGGCGGTACACATGCGGGCCGCGGTCTGCGGGTTGAGCGGGTCGAGCCGGATCAGCCAGTCGGCCAGAAGCGCATAGCCCTTGCCCGACGCATGATGGAAACCGGCCGGGCTGGCGGCGAGCGCGCCCAGCACGGCGCGGAAACGGTTGGGATTCTTCATCGTGAAATCGGCATGGCGGGTCAGCGCCTCGGCCAGATCGGCGGCCGCGTCTGGCTCGGCGTTGACGATCTGCAGGGAAAACCACTTGTCCAGCACCAGCCGGTCGTGGCGCCACTGGTCATGAAACGCCTGCACCGCCTCGGCGCCGCGACCGGCCCGGACGAGGCAGGAAAGGGCCGCAAGCTGCAGCGTCATGTTGTCGGCCTGCGCGTATTGCATTTGCGCCGCCGCGCCGTCGTCGAGCCGGCTGAGAATGGCCAGCGCGGCGTTGGCCAGCGCGCGGGCGCCCGACTGTTCGGCGTCGGGGCGGTAGGGGGCGCTGACCCGGTGGCGGGCGTAAAGCGCGGGCGCGAGGGACTTCATCGCCCCGGCGCGGGCCTCGCGCAGCCCCTCGAGCGCCGTCCAGATCGCCCGCGGGTCGGGGGCTGTCGCCGGCGTCGAAAAGCGCCTGCGCCAGCTCGTCCTCGCCCGGCAGATCGAGCGCCAGCGCGCGAAACGCCGGATCGAGCGATTCGTCCCCGGCCATGCGGGCGATGGCGTCCAGATAAAGCGGATCGGGTGCGGCGCCCTGGCGCAGGGTCGCCATCAGCCCCGCGCGCGCCAGCGCGCGCCCCGCTTCCCAGCGGTTGAAGGGGTCGGTGTCGTGGGCCAAAAGAAATGCGCGCTCGGCATCTGATGTCTGGCGCTCGACGATCACCGGGGCGGAAAAACCACGCAGGATCGAGGGTATGGGGCGCGCGCCCAGACCCTCGAAGCTGAAGCTCTGGCGCGTCTCGGTCATCTCCAGCACGGTGGTTTCGACGACCTCGTCGCCGTTGGGGCCCAATAGCCCCACCGCGATCGGAATGACCCGCGGCGGCTTTTCGTCCTGCCCCGGGGTTGGCGGAGTTTTCTGTTCGAAATGAATGGTATAGCGGCCGTCCTGCCAGTCGTCGGTGACTTGCAGGCGCGGTGTGCCGGCGTCCGTATACCAGCGCTTGAACTGGCTCAGATCGCGGCCGGTGGTGTCCTCGAAGACCTTCAGCCAGTCCTCGACCGTGGCGGCGTGGCCGTCGTGGCGGGTGAAATAGAGATCGAGCGCGCGAAAGTAGGCGTCATCCCCCACCAGTGTCCTGAGCATCCCGATCAGCTCGGCGCCCTTTTCATAGACGGTGGCGGTGTAGAAGTTGTTGATCTCGACAAAGCTCGACGGGCGCACCGGATGCGCCAGCGGTCCCGCGTCCTCGCGGAACTGGCGGGCGCGCAGCGTGATCACGTCCGCAATGCGCTTCACGGCGGCCGAGCGCATGTCGGCGGTGAACTGGGCGTCGCGATAGACCGTCAGCCCTTCCTTCAGACACAGCTGGAACCAGTCGCGGCAGGTGATGCGGTTGCCGGTCCAGTTGTGGAAATACTCATGCGCGATGATGCCCTCGATGCGCTCGAAATTGGCGTCCGTGGCGGTTTCGGGGCTGGCCAGCACGGCGGCCGAGTTGAAGATGTTGAGCCCCTTGTTCTCCATCGCGCCCATGTTGAAATCGTCGACCGCGACGATGTTGAAGACGTCGAGGTCGTATTCGCGCCCGTAGACCTCTTCGTCCCAGGCCATCGCCTTTTTCAGGCTTTCGAGGGCAAAGGCGCATTTGTCCTCGTCGCCGCGGCGCACCCAGATGTTGAGCGCGACCTCGCGCCCCGAGCGGGTGGTGAAGGCGCCGCGATGCGCCACCAGATCGCCCGCCACCAATGCGAAGAGATAGGCGGGCTTGGGCCAGGGGTCGTGCCATTCGGCAAAGCCCGCGCCGGCCTCGCCGGGGTTGCCGTTCGACAGCAGGATGGGTGCGTCGCCCTCGATGCGCACGTCGAAACGGCGCCATCACGTCGGGGCGGTCGGGATAGTAGGTGATCTTGCGAAAGCCCTCGGCCTCGCATTGGGTGCAGTACATCCCCGAGGACATGTAGAGCCCTTCGAGCGCGGTATTGGCGGCGGGGTCGATCTCGACCTCGGCCTGCCAGACAAAGGGGCGTTCGGGGACGGGGCAGGTCAGCCCCTCGTCGGTCACCTCAGGTGTGACAGGTTGCCCGTCAATCGCCGCTGAAATCAGCCGCAGCCCCTCGCCATGCAGGAAAAAGCGGCGCTCGGCTGCATCGGGGTCGGGGCGGAACTCGATGCGCGAGAGAACCCGTGTGGCGTGCGGGGCGAGGCGAAAGGTCAGCGCCACCTTGTCGATGCGATAGCCAAAGGGCGTGTAGTCGCCAAGGTGGATCGTCTGCGGTGCGGCGTCTCGCATGGCTCGGGCCTCCGTTGGTGTGCCGGCAGGTGTAGCGCAACCATCCCGAGCCGCAAGGGGGGGGCGGCCGTCTCTGCACCCGCGCGCGGCCGGTTGTGCAATCATGGATGTTTTCGCAAGCGTTACGGGGTTATATGTGTGACCGGTAAAGGAACAGCAAGAGACCGGCATGACCCGCCCCGTCATCGGCATCATCTCCAACAGCTATCTCATCGACGACAGCTACCCCGTGCACGCAGGGGGCAAGATGAACTCGGACGCGGTGGCACAGGTGGCCGATTGCATGCCGCTCATCGTGCCGAGCGATCCGCACTTCGTCTCGGTCGAGGAATTGCTGGCGACTTGCGACGGCTTTCTTCTGACCGGCGGGCGGCCCAACGTCCACCCCGAGGAATACGGCGATACCCCCACGCCCGCGCACGGCCAGTTCGATCGCGGCCGCGACGCGCTCACCTTGCCGCTGATCCGTGCCTGCGTGGCGCGCGGGCAGCCGGTCTTTGGCGTCTGCCGCGGTTTTCAGGAGATCAACGTCGCGCTGGGCGGCACGCTGCACCCCGAGATCCGCGAATTGCCCGGGCGCGACAATCACCGGATGCCGCCCGATGGCACGCTCGAGGAAAAGTTCGCCCTGCGCCACTGCGTGCGCTTTGCCGAGGGCGGGGTCTTTCACCGCCTGCTCGGTACGCGCGAGGTGATGACCAACACCCTGCACGGGCAGGGCGTGGTCAAGCCCGGCCGCGGCGTGGTAATCGACGGCTACGCCTCCGACGGTACGCCCGAGGCGATTTATGTCGAGGGTGCCCCGGGGTTCACGCTGTCGGTGCAGTGGCACCCCGAATACAACGCCGCCGCCGATCCGGTCAGCCGGGCGCTGTTCGGCGCCTTCGGCCAGGCCGCGCGCGATTGGCGGGCCGGCCGGCAGGGCCCGGCGCGCCGGCGGGCCTGAGGGCGGCCGGCATGCCCCATGGACAGGCCCGGTGGGGTGAGAGATAAGCTGAACCCGATGCTGAAATGGATCGACATACCGCCCGTCTGGCTGGCGCTCTTTGCCGCGCTCGCCTGGGGTCAGAGCCGGTATCTCGGCCTCGGCCTGAGCTTTGGCGGCGCCTGGGCCGATTTCGCCGGCGGGCTCTTGCTGGGCGGCGGCGTGCTGCTGGCCCTGCTCGCGGCCCTGGAGATGCGCCGCCACCGAACCACCCTGGTGCCGCATCGCAACGCCGAACGGCTGGTGCAGTCGGGAATCTTCAGCCGCTCGCGCAACCCCATCTACCGGCCGACGTGATGATTCTCGGCGGGCTTGTCCTGTGGTGGGATGCGGTGCTGTCGTTGCCCCTGGTGCCGGTCTTGCTGTGGGTTCTCGAGCGGCGCTTCGTCATTCCCGAGGAAAACCGCCTGCGGCGCAAGTTCCGTGCCGATTTCGCGCGCTATTGCGAAAAGACACGGCGCTGGCTCTGAACCGTCCTGACCCGACCGAGGGTATTCCATTGTGGACCGGAATGTGACATCCCGTCAGTGATCGGCTAGCTTGCGCGCCGGTGCCGTCGCGAGGGGCGATGCGCCGCTAAGAACAGGACATGGGGGACGACGACTTGAAGATCGGAACGCCAAAGGAAATTCTTGACGGCGAGAACCGCGTCGCGATGACGCCGGATTCGGCCAGGGCCCTGCAAAAGCTCGGCTATGACTGCGCGATCGAGACCGGGGCGGGGGAGCGCGCGGGCTTTCGCGACGCCGATTACGAGGCCGCCGGCGTCGAGATCGTCAAGACCGCCGCCGCGCTGTGGAAAGGGGCCGACATCGTCGCCAAGCTGCGCGTGCCCACCGAGACCGAACTGAAGCGGCTCAGGAAGGATCAGACGCTGATCTCCTTCTTCAACCCGGCCGAAAACGAGACCGGGCTCGAGATCGCGGCCAAGAAGGGCGCCAGCGTCATCGCGATGGAGATGGTGCCGCGGATTTCCCGCGCGCAGAAGATGGACGCGCTGTCGTCGATGGCCAACATCGCGGGCTACCGCGCGGTGATCGAGGCCGGCAACAATTTCGGCCGCTTCTTCACCGGTCAGGTGACCGCCGCCGGCAAGGTGCCCCCGGCCAAGGTGCTGGTGGTCGGTGCGGGCGTCGCCGGGCTCGCCGCGATCGGCACCGCGACATCGCTGGGCGCGATCACCTATGCCTTCGACGTGCGCCCCGAGGTGGCCGAGCAGATCGAATCGATGGGCGCCGAGTTCGTCTATCTCGATTTCGAGGAGACCGGACAGGATTCGGCCGCCACCGGCGGCTATGCCGCGCCCTCGAGCCCCGAGTTCCGCGAAAAACAGCTCGAGAAATTCCGCGAACTCGCGCCCGACATGGACATCGTCATCACCACCGCGCTCATTCCCGGCCGCCCGGCGCCCAAGCTCTGGACCGCCGACATGGTCGCGGCGATGAAGCCCGGCTCGGTGATCATCGACCTTGCGGCCGAGCGCGGCGGCAACTGCGATCTGACCGAGCCCGACAAGCGCGTTGTCACCGACAACGGCGTCATCATCATCGGCTATACCGATTTTCCCTCGCGCATGGCGGCGCAGGCCTCGACGCTTTACGCCAACAACGTCCGCCACATGCTCGACGACCTGACGCCCGGGAAGGACGGCCAGCCGGTACATGACATGGACGACGACGTCATCCGCGGCGCCACCGTGACGCACGCCGGCGAGGTGACCTGGCCGCCACCACCGCCCAAGATCAAGGCGATCGCCGCCCCGCCTGCCAAGCCCGCCAAGACCGAGTTGACGCGGGAAGAGCGCAAGGCGCACGAACTGGCCGAGTTTCAGGCCCAGACCAGGCGTCAGGTCACGCTCTGGCCGTCGGCAGCGCACTGGTGCTGGGGGTGGGGCTGATCGCACCGGTGAGCTTCATGCAGCACTTCATCGTCTTCGTGCTGTCGGTCTTCATCGGCTTCCAGGTGATCTGGAACGTCAGCCACAGCCTGCACACGCCGCTGATGGCGGTCACCAACGCGATCTCGTCGATCATCATCGTCGGCGCGCTGTTGCAGATGGGATCGGGGGCGTGGCTGGTGATCCTGCTCGCCGCGGTCTCGGTCTTCATGGCTGGGATCAACATCTTCGGCGGTTTCCTCGTCACCCGGCGCATGCTCGCCATGTTCCAGAAATCCTGAGGAGGGCGAGGCCATGGAATTCGGATTCACCACTGCCGCCTATGTTGTCGCGGCTGTCCTCTTCATCCTCTCGCTGGGCGGGCTTTCGGGTCAGGAAAGCGCCAAGCGCGCGGTCTGGTACGGCATCGTCGGCATGGCGCTGGCGGTCTTTGCCACGCTGATCGGGCCGGGCTCGGGGCTGTGGCTGCTGTCGCTCGTGCTGCTTGCGGGCGGCGGCGCCATCGGCGTCGTCGTGGCGCAACGGGTGCAGATGACCGAGATGCCGCAGCTGATCGCGGCGATGCATTCGCTGGTCGGCCTCGCGGCGGTCTTCGTGGGCTTCAACGCCCATATCGAGGCAGCGCGCGTGGCCGCGATGGCAGCCGACCAGCGCGACGCGCTTGTCGGGTTCGCTGCGGTGCTGGCGCACAAGACCCCGGTCGAACTCACGATCCTGCGGGTCGAGCTGTTCCTCGGCATCTTCATCGGCGCGGTGACCTTCACCGGCTCGGTGGTGGCTTTCGGCAAGCTCGCCGGCAAGCTCACGTCGAAGGCGCAGAAGCTGCCCGGCGGGCACATGCTGAACGCCGGCGCGGCGGCGCTGTCGGTGATCCTGCTCATCGTCTACATGAACGGTGCGCCGCTCTGGTCGCTCCTGCTGATGACGGCGCTGGCGCTCTTCATCGGCTATCACCTGATCATGGGCATCGGGGGCGCCGACATGCCGGTGGTGGTGTCGATGCTCAACAGCTATTCGGGCTGGGCGGCGGCGGCGATCGGCTTCTCGCTCGGCAACGATCTGCTGATCGTGGTGGGCGCGCTGGTGGGCTCGTCGGGCGCGATCCTGAGCTACATCATGTGCAAGGCAATGAACCGCCACTTCGTCAGCGTGATCCTGGGGGCTTTGGCGGCGACGGCGGGCCGGCGGCCGAGATCGAGGGCGAGATGGTCGCCATCGAGGCCGAGGGCGTGGCGCAGACACTGAGCGATGCCGACAGCGTGATCATCGTGCCGGGCTACGGCATGGCGGTGGCGCAGGCGCAGCAGGCGGTGAGCGAGCTGACGTCGAAGCTGCGGGACAAGGGCAAGACCGTGCGCTTTGGCATCCACCCGGTCGCCGGACGCCTGCCCGGGCACATGAACGTGCTCCTGGCCGAGGCGCGGGTGCCCTACGACATCGTGCTGGAAATGGACGAGATCAACGACGATTTCCCCCGGACGGACGTGGCGATCGTCATCGGTTCCAACGACATCGTCAACCCGGCGGCACAGGAGGATCCCAACTCGCCCATCGCCGGCATGCCGGTGCTGGAGGTGTGGAAGGCGCGCGACGTCTTCGTGCTCAAGCGCGGGCAGGGGACCGGCTATTCCGGCATCGAGAACCCGCTTTTCTACCGGGAGAACACGCGCAT
Source organism: Roseovarius sp. (assembly GCA_027493545.1). Lineage (GTDB taxonomy): Bacteria > Pseudomonadota > Alphaproteobacteria > Rhodobacterales > Rhodobacteraceae > Roseovarius. The sequence continues at coordinate 563,595 of JAOSKR010000003.1, forward strand.
GTTCTACGGCGACGCCAAGGAAAGCATCACCCGGCTCCTGGGCCTGATCGGCTGAGATGATCGACCTGGCGAGCGAGGAAACAAAGATTCCGCACGGCGCGCTGTTCGGGAGATGTGTGGCCCGGCGTGTCTTGTACGGAGTTGCTCTTCGCTCGCCCGGTTCAGGTGAACGGGTTTCATCCAGCGCCGTCAATCAATGAGTTGCATGGCTCGATGTCGTCCATTGATGATCTGAGCCTTTCCGATGTGGTCCTGGATGCTGCGAGTGATGAGTTTGCCGCAACAGCCAAAGCCCCCGGCGGCCTGCAACTTGGAAGACAATCAGGATGGGGTAATCTCACTTGTTCAGGCGCCCCCATGGGCACCTGGCATCGACCGGACCGGGATGAGTTCCGTCTGAATCAACGACCGCCCCATTCGCCTCCGGGGCGTCAGCCCCGGATCGCGCCCGACCCCGCCCCGGGGCGGGCGCGATCCCGCCCACCCTCGGTGCCGGGCGCGATCCTTGCCTAAGGGCGGTGGTTCTATCGGGAGTCATCTTGTCCTGGCTCGATATTGGCGTAAGTATACAACGGCATTCCCATAACCCATTGACGTAGCGGAAATAGTCCGTTTGCATATGGCGGCTGGGCGGTTAGTCTGCGCGAAAATCGCGGGACACCCTCACCCCATGCCGCCCATCGACGACCATCCATTGCGCTACCGGCTCGCCAACGAGCTGCACGCCCGTCCCTTCCCTCGGTCAGACCGCCGGCCACCGCCGCCTATCTGGCGGTCAAGCACGAGCACGCCGCCGCCGCGCGCGACCGGGCGGCCGATCTCGCCCATCTGGCCGCGCTCCTCGATCGCCACGGCGCTCCGCATCCCCAGCCCGACGCCACGCATTATTCCGGCCGCATCGGGCGGCACACCCTGAAATGGGAAAGCCATACCGAGTTCGTCACCTACACCGCAATATCCGACGGGCTGAGCGCGCGGCCTTTCGATCCGGCCGATTTCGCGGCCTTTCCGGGCGACTGGCTGGCCACGGCGCCGGGGGTGCGGATCACCTCGGCGCTGATCCGGATCGAGCAGATGCACGACGAGGACACGCTTGCCGCCGCCATCTCCGAATGGTTCGTGCCCGAAAGCGTGGCGGTGGCGCGGGTGCTCGACAACGCCGCCGTCATCGCCAGCGATTTCCGCATCGACCCGGCCGGTCATCAGCGGTTTCTGATCGTGACGGCGCCCGGCACCGGGTCGCGCCGGGTGGGCCGGGTGATGCAGCGGCTCTGCGAGATCGAGACCTACAAGTCGATGTCGATGCTGGGCTTTGCCCGGGTACACGATCTCGGCCCGCGCATGGGCGAACTGGAAAACCGCATGCGCGCGATGATCGGCGACATGACCCGCGGCGAGAAGCGGGCCGAGGACACCCTGCCCGACCTGCTGGACATTTCCGCCGAGCTCGAGGCGATGGCGGCGCAGTCCTCGTTTCGCTTCGGTGCGACCGAGGCTTACGCCCGCATCGTCGCGCAGCGCATCGAGGTTCTGCGCGAGGAGCGCTTTTGCGGCCGCCAGACCTTTGGCGAATTCATGATGCGCAGGTATGAGCCGGCGATGCGCACCGTGCGTTCGGCCGAGGCGCGGCTGCAGGCGATGGCGGACCGGGCGCAGCGCGCCGCCGAGTTGCTGCGCACCCGGGTCGATGTCGAGCGCAGCGCGCAGAACCAGGCGTTGCTGGCCAGCATGGACCGCCGCGCCGACCTGCAACTGCGGCTGCAAAGGACCGTCGAAGGGCTCAGCGTGGTGGCGATCAGCTATTACGCCGTGTCGCTGGCGGGCTATCTGCTCTACCCGCTGACCGACGTCCTCGGCGTCGGCAAGGGGATGGTGGCGGCGGTCGTCACCTTGCCGGTGGTGGCGCTGGTGTGGTTTCTGGTGCGCCGGATCAGGGCGAAGTTCCACTGAGGGGGTGGTGCCGCAAGCCCGCCGCCGAAGGCAGTCTGCGACGGGCGCGCGCCGACGTCCGGTTTACTGCCGACGCCGCGCCACCCATGCGGCCCAGTCGGTCCGGCTGCCGGCAAAGGCGTTGAGGTCGACATCGCCCTTTACGCCGCCGACGATGCCGGTGCCGCTGTATTGCCAGAAATGCCAGCTCTGGCCGGGGTAGACCTCGGGCAGGGGGTGCGCGACCGAACGCAGCCAGAATTCCGCCTTCACCTGCCCCAGATCGTTCTCGCGATAGAATCGCGGGGTGGTGTAGACGATCGGGCGCTGGTGGTAATGACGCTCCAGCCGATTGAGAAAGACGCCCATCTCGCGGCGCACCACCTCCGGCGCGGGGCGTTTCTGGCAGGTCGGCGAATGCGGGTTCCATTCCATGTCCAGAACCGGCGGCAGCGCGCCCGCCCCGCGAGGCACGTTGTGGATGAACCAGTCCGCCCGGGTCCGGGCATCGGTGCAGAAATAGTAGAAGTGGTAGGCGCCGCGCAGCACGCCCGCGTGCGCCGCCGCCTGCCAGTTGCGGCCAAATTCGGGATCGCGCAGGTCGCCGCCCTCGGTCGCCTTGATGAAGGCGAAGTTCACGCCCGAGCGGGCGGCGGCATGCCAGTCGATGCCGCCCTGAAAGCGTGACACGTCGATGCCGTGGACCGGCAGGCGCCGGGGCGCGTGGCGGCCGAACTCCACCGGGTCGCGGTCGTCGAAGGCCGCCGCGCGGGTCGAGATCGTGGCCTGCTGCGCGCCGGCAGGCAGGACGGGCCAGGCCAAAGCCAAGGCCATCACCAGTGCCAGACGGGCAGAAGCGGTGCGCGGCATGGGCTCAATCCTCCAGCGGGCGGTGCGACACGAAGGCGAGGTTGTTGGCGGGCATCGAAGCCACCTCGACCGGCCGCAGCCCGGCTTCCTGCAGCCACTCTACAAGGTCGGCGTCGTTCTTGTATCCCGTCTGGGCATCGGCGGCGCGCAAAGCGGCATGAAACCGCGCATCACCCTCTGATGTGGCGATGCCGCCGCGCAGAAAGGGGCCATAGAGCACGCATGTCCCGCCGGGGGCCAGAGCCGCCGGCAGTTCGGCCACCAGGGTGCGCGCCTCGGCCTCGCTGACGAGGTGCAACAGGTTCACCAGCACGATCAGGTCGTGCCCGGGATGCGCCGCCCCCAGCCCGGCGCGGTGGCGTCGAGGCTGATCGCCGGGCGAAGGTTGGGCAGGGAGCGGGTGGCGGCCCAGGCGTCGATGCTGGCCAGCCGCTCGGGCGCCACGTCGCTGGGCTGCCAGGTCAGGCCGGGAAAGGCCGCGGCGAAGGCCAGCACATGCTCGCCGGTGCCGCTGGCCAGTTCCAGCGCCCGCCCCGAGGGCGGGGCGTGGCGCTCGAGAAGCGCCAGGATCGGCGCCAGGTTGCGCGCCGCGGAGGGCGCCGAGAGCCGCGCGCCGCCGTCGGGAAAGGCGACCGACGCGGTCTCGGCGGGCAGGTGGCGGCGGGGCATGTTGGCGTCGCCTCGCCGGTCTATTGCGGGATCTCGCCGGTCAGGCCCTCGACGAAGAAATCCATCCCCAGCAGGGTGGGGTCGTCGGCCACCTCGCCCGCAGCCAGCCAGCCCGAGCCGTCCTGCCGCCTCAGGGGGCCGGTGAAGGGATGGTACGCGCCGCTGCCGATCGCCGCCGTGAGCGCCAGCGCGTCGGCCTTGACGTCGGCCGGTACCGCATCGGTGATTTCGCCGATCTCGACCATGCCGTCGCCAATGCCCTGCCAGACCTCGTGCGACTGCCAGGTGCCGTCCATCACCGCCTGGGTACGGGCGATGTAGTATGGCGCCCAGTTGTCGATGATCGAACTCACACGCGGGAACGGTGCGTATTCGGCCATGTCGGAGGCCTGCCCGAAGGTGGCGATGCCGCCGGCCTTTTCGGCCGCCGCGTGGGGGGCGGTCGAATCGGTGTGCTGCAGGATCACGTCGGCGCCCTGTTCGATCAGCGCCTGGGCGGCGTCGGCCTCTTTCGCCGGGTCGAACCAGGTGTAGGCCCAGACGATCTTGAACTCGACATCCGGGTTGGCCTTGCGGGCGTGGATGAAGGCCGCGTTGATGCCGCGGATCACCTCGGGAATCGGGTAGGAGGCGATATAGCCGACGATGTTCGATTTGGTCATCCGCCCGGCGATGAGGCCCTGCACCGCGCGGCCCTCGTAGAAGCGGGCGGAATAGGTCGAGACGTTGGGCGCGGTCTTGTAGCCGGTGGCGTGCTCGAACTTCACCTCGGGGAACTTCTTGGCCACCGCGATGGTCGCGTCCATGAATCCGAACGAGGTGGTGAATATCAGGTCCGCCCCCTTGAGCGCCATCTCGGTGATGGCGCGTTCGGCGTCGGCGCCCTCGGGCACGCTTTCGCGGTAGACGGTCTCGACCTTGTCGCCGAAATGTTCCTCCACCGCCAGCCGGCCCTGGTTGTGCTCAAAGGTATAGCCGCCGTCACCGATCGGACCGACATAGATGAAGCCGACGCGGGTCTTGTCGTCGGCCGCGCCCGCCGCGCCGGCCAGCCCCAGCGCCAGAGCCGCGCCGGCAAGCAGTTTGGTGATTGTCATGGATGGGTCCCCCTGTCCTCGTTCATGTGTCGTTTGCGTATGGTCGATGCGCCTCAGTCCGAGGCGTGGAAGACGCGCCCCAAAGAGCCCGGCGCGCGCGAGCGGTCGGCCGACATGATGACCAGCACGAGGATGGTGATCAAGTAGGGCGACATGGAAAGATATTCGACCGGGATGGCGACGCCGGCGGCCTGCAGGTTCAGTTGCAGCACGCTGACCCCGCCGAAAAGCCACGCCCCCAGCAGCACGCGCCCCGCCCGCCACGAGGCGAAGACCACGAGCGCCAGCGCGATCCAGCCGGCGCCGGCGGTCATGCCTTCGGTCCATTGCGGCACCCGCACGAGGCTGACATAGGCCCCGCCGAGGCCGGCGCAGGCGCCGCCGAAGAGGATTGCCGCGACGCGCACCCGCACCACCTTGTAGCCCAGCGCGTGGGCGGCGTCGTGGTTCTCGCCCACCGCGCGCAGGATCAGCCCCGCGCGGGTGTATCGCAGCCCCGCCCACACGGCGGCGACGAGCGCGAGCCCCAGATAGACGACGATGTCGTGGGAAAAGAGCACCCGGCCCAGAAACGGCAGATCGCCGAGCGCGCCGAGGTCGAGCCGGGGTGTCGGCGGCGGCTTGATGCCGATATAGCCCTGGCCAAGCAGCGACGACAGCCCGAGGCCAAAGAGCGTCAGCGCCAGACCGCTCGCGACCTGGTTCGCGACCGCGAGTTGCGTCAGCCCGGCAAAGAGCAGCGCCAGCGCCCCCCGCCGGCGGCGGCGGCAAGAAATCCCAGCGCCGGCGATCCGGTCTCGACCGCCGCCGCGAAGCCGCAGATGGCCCCGGTGATCATCATCCCCTCGACCCCGAGGTTGAGCACGCCCGCGCGTTCGGCCACCAGCTCGCCGATCGCCGCCAGCAGGATCGGCGTGGCCGCGACCAGCAGCGCCGCCAGCAGGAGCGCGGGGTCGATGGCGCCGAGGCTCATCGCGCCGCCTCCGCCACCCGCGGGCGCAGCCGGTAATTGGTCAGCAGATCGACCGCGAGGAGGAAAAAGAGCAGCATGCCCTGAAACACCCGGATCGCCGCCGCCGGCAGGCTGAGGTCGGACTGGGCGATCTCGCCGCCGATATAGGTGAGCGCCATCAGCATCCCCGCCAGCAGGATGCCGAGCGGGCTGAGCCGGCCCAGAAAGGCCACGATGATCGCGGTAAAGCCGTAGCCCACGTTAAAGTCGATGCCGATCTGGCCCGAGGGGCCCGAGACCTCGAACATCCCGGCCAGCCCGGCGAGCGCCCCGGCCGTGCCAAGGCAGAAGAGCACCATCCGGCTTGGGCGCACACCGGCAAAGCGGGCCGCCCGCGGCGCCTGCCCGGCGAGGCGGACATGAAAGCCGAGGATGTGGTGCTGCAGGAGCACATGCGCCCAGATCACCGAGATCAGTGCCGCCACCACCCCCCAGTGGATGCCGGTGCCGGCGACGATCTCGGCGTTGTGGGCGGCGGCATAGTCCTGCAGGTTGCGCGAGCCGGGAAAGCCCATGCCCTCGGGGTTCTTGAGCGTGCCCAGGGACATCTGCGCCAGCAGCTGCTCGGCGACATAGACCAGCATCAGCGAAACCAGGATCTCGTTGGTGCCGAAGCGGATTTTCAGCAGCGCCGGGATCATTGCCCAGGCCCAGCCCCCGAGCGCGCCCGCGGCCACCATCAGCGGAAAGATGTACCAGGCGTCGAGCGGGTAGAAGGCCAGCCCGACGCCGGCGCCGGCCAGCGCGCCGGCGATGTACTGCCCCTCGGCGCCGATGTTCCAGATGCCGGCGCGAAAGCCGAGGCTGAGGCCGATCGCGATCAGGATCAGCGGCGCGCCCTTCTGCAGCATCTGCGGGCGGTAGTAGAAGGCGAACTCGCCGAAAAGCGGCTCCCAGAAGATGGTGCGGAGCGCCGCGACGGGGTCCTTGCCCAGGGCAGCGAAGAGCGCCGTGCCGGCGATCATGGTGATGGCCACCGCCAGCGGCGGCGTGGCGCAGGCCCAGAGCCGCGAGGGCTGGGGGCGGCGCTCGAGCCTCAGCATGGAGCGGGCCTTGCGGCGGTGAGGTTCGTGTGGCCGACAAGAGGAAAAAGAAGCGGCACCGGCGGGTTGAAAGAGATCTCTCCGCCTTGGATTTTCCGGATTCCGACATACCCGACGCGGTCGTCTCGCCCTTCGGGAACGGTCGGGCAGCGTACGCCTGCCCCAGGCTTGCCGACGGTGTGCCAGCGAAACGATGCGGGCGCTTTCGCGCCTGCCTCGGGCGAACCCTGCCCAAGAGCATGATGAGTTCCCTCGGGATCAAGGACCGCCCTCTTCTCTTCCGGGGCGTCAGCCCCGGTTCGCGCCCGACCCCGCCCCCCGGGGCGGGCGCGATTGCGCCCACCCTCGGGGCCGGGCGCGATCCTCGCCTCGACGCGGTGGTTCAAACCAACATCATCATGCCCCGGGTTCTCCTGCAACTTCCGGCAGGAAGAAGGCGCGCGCCGCTCAGCCATGAGCGACCTCCATGCCGTGGGCGCCGCCCATCATCAGCCCGATCTCTTCGGGCGAGAGCGCGTACGCCGGGCGGATATCCGACAGCCGGCCCTCGTTCAGCACGCCCAGCCGGTCGGAGATTTCCATCAGCTCGTCGAGGTCCTGGCTGATGCAGATGACGCCCGCGCCGCGGGCGGCGAGGTCGATCAGCGCCTGACGGATCGCGGCCGCCGCGGCGGCGTCGACGCCCCATGTGGGCTGATTGACCGCCAGCACCTCGGGGCGCTGCAGAACCTCGCGGCCGATGACGAATTTCTGCAGGTTGCCGCCCGAAAGCGCGCGCGCGGCAGTGTCGGGGCCGGGTGTGCGCACGTCGAAACGCTCGATGATGCGGCCGGCGAAGGCGCGCATCCGCTCGCGGCGCAGGAACCCGCTGGCAATCAGGCGTTCGCGGCGGGCTCCGGTCAGCAGGGTGTTTTCGCTCAGGCTCATCTCGGGGGCAGCGGCGTGGCCCAGCCGGTCCTCGGGCGCGCAGAGCAACCCCAGCCGGCGCCGCGCCTCAGGCCCCAGCCGGCCGATGGCGCGGCCAGCCAGGCGGATGGCGTCGGCCGGAACCGTCAGTTCGCCCGAGAGCGCGGCGAGGAGTTCGTCCTGCCCGTTCCCCGCGACCCCGCCGATGCCGAGGATTTCGCCTGTGCGCACGGTCAGGTGGATGTTGCGCAGGCTGGTGCCGAAGGGGGCGGGCGAGGCCACCGAGAGCCCCGAGAGATCGAGCGCCACCGCGCCCGGCGCCCGGCCCGGACGCGCCGCCGGCGCGGCGAAGGCGGCGCCGACCATCGTCTCGGCCATCTCGCGCGCCGAGGTCTCGGCCGGGCGGCAGGTGGCCACGACACGCCCCCGCCGCAAGATCGTGGCGGTGTCGCAGAGCGCGCGGATTTCGCGCAGCTTGTGCGAGATGTAGAGGATCGCCACGCCCTCATCCCTCAGCTTGCGGAGGGTCTCGAAAAGGATATCCACTTCCTGTGGCGTCAGCACCGAGGTGGGCTCGTCCATGATCAGCAGGCGCGGCTCCTGCAGCAGGCAGCGCACGATCTCGACCCGCTGGCTCTCGCCCGCCGAGAGGTCGCCGACGATGCGCTCCGGATCGAGCGGCAGCCCGTAGTTTTCCGACACCTCGCGGATGCGCGCGGCCAGATCGCGCAGGCGCGGCGGGCGCTCCATCCCGAGCGCGACGTTCTCGGCCACGCTCATGGCGGCAAAGAGCGAGAAGTGCTGGAACACCATCGCCACGCCGGCGGCGCGCGCCGCGCGCGGCTCGGAGGGCGCATAGGGCCGCCCGTCGAGACGCATTTGCCCGCTGTCGGGCTTGACCAGCCCGTAGATCATCTTGACCAGCGTCGACTTGCCGGCGCCGTTTTCGCCCAACAGCGCGTGCACCTCGCCCGTGCGGATGCAAAGCGAGACGCCGTCATTGGCCAGCACGCCCGGATAGGCCTTGCTGAGCCCGGTTATCGAAAGCAGGTCGGCTGGCACGCGGCTGTGATCCGATCGCAAACTCTGTCCCCTGTCGCCTCTCCCTCTAACCCGCCCGCGCGGGGGACGGCAATGCTCAAGCACGTGCGCGGGCGGCTTTCCGAGCCGCCGCGGCTGGCCTATGGTGGCCGCCATGAGCACTCCCGCCCGATTCATCCATCTGCGCGTGCATACCGAATACTCGCTTCTGACCGGCGCGGTGCGGCTCGCCGCGCTGCCCGATCTGTGCCGCAAGGCGCGGATGCCGGCGGTGGCGGTAACCGACACCAACAACATGTTCGCGGCGCTCGAATTCTCGGTGACGGCCCAGGGGGCGGGGCTGCAGCCGATCATGGGCTGCCAGATCGACCTGAGGTATCGCGAACCCGAACCCGGCGAGATGCCCGCCGCCCCGGCGCCGGTGGTGCTGCTGGCGCAGAACGAGGCCGGTTACGCCAATCTGATGAAGCTCAACTCGTGCCTCTACCTGCGGGGCGACGGCCAGCCGGCGCATGTGACGATCGACGAACTGGTGCGCCACGCCGAGGGCGTGATCTGCCTGACCGGGGGGCCGGACGGGCCGCTGGGACGGCTCCTGCAGGCCGGCCAGCGCGCGGCGGCCGAGGCGCTGGCGGCGGCGCTGCAGCACGCCTACGGCGACCGGCTCTATGTCGAGTTGCAGCGCCATCCCGGCGAAAGCGGCGCGGCGCAGGCCGAGCGGATGACCGAACGCGGCCATGTCGAGATCGCCTACGGGATGGGCCTGCCGCTGGTGGCGACCAACGATGTGCATTTCCCCGACGCCGGCATGTACGAGGCTCATGACGCGCTCCTCTGCGTGGCCGAGGGTGCCTATGTCGATCAGAGCGCGCCGCGCCGGCGGCTGACGGCGCAGCACTATTTCAAGACCGCCGACGAAATGGCGGCGCTTTTCGCCGATCTGCCCGAGGCGGTGGAAAATACCGTCGAGATCGCCCGCCGCTGCGCCTTTGGGGCAAGGACCCGCGACCCGATCCTGCCGCGCTTCGCCGAGGACGAGGTCGACGAACTGCGCCGCCAGGCGCAGGCCGGGCTTGAGGCGCGGCTCGCGGTCGTGCCCCATGCCGCCCCGGTCGGGGATTATGCCGCGCGGCTCGATTTCGAGCTCGGCATCATCGAGCGGATGGGCTTTCCCGGCTATTTCCTGATCGTGGCCGATTTCATCAAGTGGGCCAAGGAACAGGACATCCCCGTTGGGCCGGGGCGGGGCTCGGGCGCGGGCAGCCTGGTCGCCTGGGCGCTGACCATCACCGATCTCGACCCGCTGCGCTACAAGCTGCTGTTCGAGCGGTTCCTGAACCCCGACCGCGTCAGCATGCCCGATTTCGACATCGACTTCTGCATGGACCGCCGCGAGGAGGTGATCCGCTATGTCCAGGGCAGGTACGGGCGCGAGAAGGTGGCGCAGATCATCACCTTCGGGGCGCTGCTTTCCAAGGCCGCGGTGCGCGACATCGGGCGGGTGCTGCAGATGCCCTATGGCCAGGTCGACAAGCTCTCCAAGCTGATCCCCGTCGAAGGGGTGAAGCCGGTCAGCATCGAGCGGGCCCTGAAGGAGGAGGAGCGCCTGCGCGAGGCTGCCCGCGCCGAGGAGGTGGTCGACCGGCTGCTGACCTATGGCCGCCAGGTCGAGGGGCTCTTGCGCAACGCCTCGACCCACGCCGCCGGTGTGGTGATCGGCGACCGCCCGCTGGACGAGCTGGTGCCGCTCTTTCAGGATCCGCGCTCGGAGATGCCGGCCACCCAGTTCAACATGAAGTGGGTGGAAAAGGCCGGGCTGGTGAAGTTCGACTTTCTCGGGCTGAAGACGCTGACGGTGATCCGCAATGCCATCCAGCTCATCCACCGTTCGGGGCGGGCGCTGCACGAGGCGGCCGACGGTCACACCATCTACGAGCCTTTCGAGGGGGCGGAGGACGATATCGGGCAGATCCCGCTCGACGACGAAAAAGACCTATGCGCTTTACACCTCTGCCCGCACGGTGGCGGTGTTCCAGGTGGAAAGCTCGGGCATGATGGACGCGCTCAAGCGCATGAAGCCCACCTGCATCGAGGACATCGTGGCGCTGGTGGCGCTCTACCGCCCCGGCCCGATGGAAAACATCCCGAAATACTGCGAGGTCAAGAACGGGCTGTCCCAGCGCGAGCGGCTGCATCCGCTGATCGACCATATCCTCGACGAGACCCAGGGCATCATCGTCTATCAGGAACAGGTGATGCAGATCGCCCAGGAGATGGCCGGCTACACTCTCGGCGGCGCCGACCTGCTGCGCCGGGCAATGGGCAAGAAGATCAAGGAGGCGATGGACGCCGAGCGGCCCAAGTTCATCGAAGGCGCGCGCAAGAACGGCGTCGATGACGCCAAGGCGCTCGAGGTCTGGAACCTGCTGGAAAAGTTCGCCAATTACGGCTTCAACAAGTCCCACGCCGCGGCCTATGCGGTGGTCAGCTACCAGACCGCATGGCTCAAGGCCAATCACCCGCTGGAATTCATGGCCGGCGCGATGAACTGCGACATCCACCTCACCGACAAGCTCGCGACCTATTTCGAGGAGGTCCGCCACGGGCTGGGCCTGCCCTTCGTGCCGCCCTGCGTGAACCGCTCCGAGGCCGGTTTCGCCACCGCCGACGGTGCGCTCGTCTACGCGCTGGGCGCGCTCAAGAACGTGGGCGTCGAGGCGATGCGCCTGATCGTGGCGGCGCGGCGCGGCGATGGCGGCGCGTGCGCTGCACCCGCCGAGCGGCCATTCGTGACGCTGTTCGACTTCGCCCGCCGGGTCGATCTGAAGCGGATCGGCAAGCGGTCGCTGGAGATGCTGGCGCGAGCCGGCGCGTTCGATGCGCTCGACCGCAACCGCCGGCGGGTCTTCGACAACATCGAGCGGCTGATGAGTTACTCGGGCGCCGTGCACGACCAGAAGGGCTCGGCGCAGGTGTCGCTTTTCGGCGAGGCCGGCGAGGACCTGCCCGAACCGCGGCTGGCGCCGGTCGAGGACTGGCTGCCGGCCGAGCGGCTGCGCGAGGAATTCCAGGCGGTGGGGTTCTATCTGTCCGGCCACCCGCTTGACGACTATGCCGCGGCGCTCCGGCGCCGTAACGTGCAAACCCTGGCCGAAGTGACCGAAGCCGCGCGCCGCGCCCCGGTGGCGGTGCGTCTGGCCGGGGTCGTGGCGGGGCGGCAGGAGCGGCGCTCGGCGCGCGGCAACCGGTTCGCCTTTGTCCAGCTGTCCGATCCCACCGGCAGTTACGAGGTGACGGTCTTTTCCGACACGCTGGAGGCCGCGCGCGAGCATCTCGAGCCGGGCGCGATGGTGGTGCTGAGCGCCGAGGCGACGATGGAAGAGGACCAGATCAAGCTGCTGGCGCGCGGGGTGCAGCCGGTCGATGGCGTGGCGGTCGAGGCCGGCGGCGTCGGGCTCAGGGTCTTCGTCGAGGCGCCCGAGGCGGTGGACACCGCCAAGACGGTGCTGCGCGGGGCGTCCGACGCGCGCGGCGGGCGCGGCCCGATCCGGTTCTGCCTGATCGCCCCGGGGCTGCCGGGCGAGGTCGAGATCGAGCTGGGCGACGATTTCCCGGTCTCGCCGCAGATCCGCGGCGCGCTGCGCAGCCTGCCGGGCGTGGCGATGGTCGAGGAAATCTGAACGCTGTCGGGATTACCAGTGCGGCGGGCGTTCGTCGGCAAAGAAGGCGCCGCCGCCAGCCTCGTCCTGGCGGCCGGCCTCGCGTTCGATGAGCAGCTGCACCCGCCGCGTGAGGGTGGCGATTTCGCGCTGTTGCCGGGCGACCACGTCCGACAACTCGTCGACGGTGCGGGTGAGGTGGGCGATATGTTCCTCGATCTCGTGCATGAGGCCGAGGCTTAGGCGCGGCGCCGGGCACGGTCAAGTGGCCAGTACGCTTGCCCCTGTGCTTGCCCCTTGCGCGCCCTTGGGCTAGACCGCGCCGCAATTGCCAGCGCCGGGAAGCTCAGACATGGCCAGGACGAAAAAGAGCGGCGGCCGAAGGCCGAGACGCCGAAGGGGTTTCGCGACTATTTCGGGGCCGAGGTGAGCGAGCGCGCGGCCATGCTGGCCACCATCGCCGAGGTCTATCACCGCTACGGGTTCGAGGCGCTGGAATCGAGCGCGGTCGAGACCGTCGAGGCGCTGGGCAAGTTCCTGCCCGATGTCGACCGCCCCAACGCCGGCGTATTCGCCTGGCAGGAGGACGAGGGCGACGGCAAGGCCGAAGGCGGCGGCGACTGGCTGGCGCTGCGCTATGACCTGACCGCGCCGCTGGCGCGGGTCTATGCCCAGCACCGCAACCACCTGCCGACCCCCTATCGGCGCTACGCGATGGGCCCGGTGTGGCGCAATGAAAAGCCCGGGCCGGGCCGGTTTCGCCAGTTCTACCAATGCGATGCAGACACGGTGGGCAGCGCCTCGATGGCGGCGGATGCCGAGATCTGCGCGATGCTGGCCGACACGCTGGAGGCGGTGGGGATTGCGCGCGGGGACTACATCATCCGGGTGAACAACCGGAAGGTTCTGAACGGTGTGCTGGAGGTCATGGACCTGACCGAAGGAGTGACGCGCGACGCGGTGATGCGCACCATCGACAAGTTCGACAAGGTCGGCGAAGCCGGTGTGCGCGAGCTGCTGGGCAAGGGGCGGCTCGACGCCTCGGGCGCGTTCATCGACGGGGTGGGGCTCAGCGACGATCAGGCCGGGCCGGTGCTGGCATTCCTGACCTCGCGAGCGGATGATGCCGACCGGACGTTGGCCAATCTGCGCGCCGCCGTCGGCGCGTCGCAGGCCGGGCTTGCCGGGGTGGACGAACTCGAAGAGATCGCCACGCTACTGCAGGCCCAGGGCTATGGCCCCGACCGCATCGTCATCGACCCCTCGGTCGTCCGCGGCCTCGGCTATTACACCGGCCCGGTCTTCGAGGCCGAGCTGACCTTTGAAATTCTCGACGACAAGGGCCGGCCGCGCCAGTTCGGCTCGGTCGCGGGCGGCGGGCGCTATGACGATCTGGTCCGGCGCTTCACCGGTCAGGCGGTGCCCGCGACCGGCATCTCGATCGGGGTCGACCGGCTGCTTGCCGCGCTGCGCGAAAAGGGCCGCGTCGGCGGGCAGGAGGCCGGCCCGGTGGTGGTCACGGTGATGGACCGCAAGCGCATGGCCGACTACATGGCGATGGCGGCGGAACTGCGCCAGGCGGGCATCCGCGCCGAGGTCTATCTCGGCAACCCGAAAAACTTCGGCAACCAGATGAAATACGCCGACCGCCGAAACGCGCCGCTGGCGGTGATCGAGGGCGAGGACGAGCGCGCGCGCGGCGTGGTGCAGGTCAAGGACCTGATCCTTGGCGCCAGGATCGCCGAAAGCGCGACGCTCGAGGAATGGAAGGAGCGACCCGCCCAGGTCGAGGTGCCGCGCGCCGAACTGGCCCGGCGCATCCGCGAGATGCTGGACGGGCAGGGGTAATGGCAGACCCCGCCGCCATCCGGGCCGAGGCGATGCGCCTGCGCGGCCTCTTCGAGGCCGAGGGCGCGACCCCGGTCGAGACCACGATCCTGCAACCGGCCGATGTTCTGCTCGATCTCTACGGCGAGGACATCCGCGCGCGCGCCTATGTCACTTCGGACGCGCTGAGGGGCGAGCAGATGCTGCGCCCCGACTTCACCGTGCCGGTGGTGCAGATGCACATGGCCCAAGGGGCGGAACCCGCCTGCTATGCCTATGCCGGCGAGGTCTTTCGCCGCCAGGAGGACGACCCCGACCGCGCCAATGAATACTTCCAGGCCGGTTTCGAGGTCTTCGACCGCGAAAACCCGGCGGCGGCGGACGCGCGGGTCTTTGCGCTCTTTCACCGGGTGCTGGCGCCGCTCGGGCTGCGCGCGGCCACCGGCGATATCGGTATCCTGATGGCGGCGGTCGAGGCGCTCGACACCACCCAGAGGCGCAAGGCGGCGCTGAGGCGCCACATCTGGCGCCCGCGCCGGTTCCGGGCCCTGATCGAGCGCTATTCGGGCCGTGCGCCGGTGCCCGACGCCCGTGCCGCGCTGCTGGCCGCCGCCGACCCGATGGCAGGGGCCGGGCCGGTGATCGGGCTGAGAAGCGAGGCCGAGATCCGCGCCCGCATCGAGGTGCTGCGCGAGGATGCAGCGGCGCCCCCCATTGCCGCGACGCAGGTGGCGCTGATCGACGCCGTCCTGGCGGTACGCGAGACCTGTCCCAACGCGCTGGAGCGGCTGCGCGACATCGCCGTCGACATGCCCGGGATCGCCCCCGCCGTCGACCGCCTGGCACAAAGGCTCGATGCGCTGGCGGCACAGGGGATCGACATCGACCGGCTGGAATTCGAAACGAGCTACGGCCGCACTCAGATGGAATATTACGACGGCTTCGTCTTCGGGTTTTATGCCGCTTCCCGGCCCGACCTGCCGCCGGTCGCCAGCGGCGGGCGCTATGACGCGCTCACGCGCCAGTTGGGCGGCGGGCGCGAAATCCCGGCGGTGGGCGGCGTCATCCGCCCCGGGCTGACGGTGGCCCTGGCCGGGACGGGGGCGAAGCGATGACCGTCAAGCTGGGAGTGCCGTCAAAGGGGCGGCTGATGGAAAAAACCTTCGACTGGTTCGGCGCCCGCGGGGTGCGGCTCGGGCGGGCGGGGTCGGCGCGCGAATATGCCGGCCGCGTCGGGGGCATTGACAACCTCGAACTGGTGCTGCTTTCGGCGGGTGAAATCCCGCGCGAACTGGCCGCCGGGCGCATCCATCTGGGCGTGACCGGCACCGATCTGGTGCGCGAGCGGCTGGGCCGCTGGCAGCAGCGGGTCGAGGAGATGGCCGAGCTGGGCTTCGGCCAGGCCGATCTGGTGCTGGCGGTGCCGCGCGCCTGGGTCGATGTGAACACGCTCGATGATCTCGACGCGGCGGCGGCGGCGTTTCGTGCCGTGCACGGGTTCCGGCTGCGCATCGCCACCAAGTATCACCGGCTGGTGCGCGATTTCCTGCGCGATGCGGGCGTCGCCGATTACCGCCTCGTCGACAGCCAGGGCGCGACCGAGGGCACCGTCAAGAACGAGACCGCCGAGGCCATCGCCGACATCGCGTCAAGCGGCGACACGCTCAGGGCGAATCACCTCAAGGTGCTCGATGACGGGCTGATCCTGCGCAGCCAGGCGACGCTCTACCGCACCCGTGCCGCCCCGCCCGAGGGTGCCGACCGGGCGACGATGGCGGAGTTGCTGGCGCGGCTCGGCGCCGACTGAGCGCTGCCCGGCCGCACATGAAAAAGGCCGCGACCGGTACGCCCGGCCGCGGCCTCGTTGTCAATCTGACGGTTACTCAGAACCGGAACGTGCCGCGCACCTGAACCGTGGTCGCCTCGAGATCCGTGGACGGCAGCGTGTTGAAGCCGTCGAACTCGTGATAGAGCACCTCGCCACCCAGGGAGAAGTTGTCCGAGATCAGGTGTTCGTAGCCGGCGCCGACGAAATAGCCGTCCTCGGCGCCGATCAGATTGGTGTCGGCATTGGCATAACCACCGGTGCCATAGAGCAGCCCGCTGCCGATCTTGTAGCCGGCGCGCAGCTTGGCGCGGAAGATGTTGTCGACGTTCAGCCCCGGCGCGAGCGTGATGTCGGCCCAGTCGTAGTCGAGCCCGCCGCCGACCACCCAGTCGCCGAGGTCGTAGTCGTAGCCGAAGGTCAGGCCGCCGATCATGTCGTCGCCGCTGACACCGGGAATGTTGGTGTCGACATTGCCCCCATCCAAGCTGGGCGCCACCGTAGAAGCCGGTCCAGTCGGGACTGGCCGAGATGACGGGGGCGGGGGCCGCGATCACCGGATCCTGCGGTGGGGCGACGGGGCTGCCGGCCAGTGCCGGAGTGGTTCCCATCGCGGTCACGGCCAGCATGGTCAGTATCGTTCTCATGTCCGATCTCCTTCTTAACTTGGGCGGAGCTTGTTTCGGGGGTCGCCGCCAGCCGCCGTTTTCAAGGGTTGCAACGGTCCGGCGGGCGACGCACACCGGCGGGCTGCTCGCAAGAACCGCCGGCGCTCGGATCGCAAGATATGCAGGGTTCGTGTTGCGGCAAGGGGGCCAAGGGCGATATCAGCTTTTCGTGATCGGGGGTGGGGTGAATTGGCACGTAACCGCCGTCCGGCAAGGGATTTCGGCCAGATCGTGCCGACGGCGCGGAGTTGCCGCCGCGCGCCGGCATGCCTCCGGACATGCCGGTCTTCGCCGGTGCTGCGGCCCACACCTGCGGGCGGCCGCGCTGCGGCGCCGGCGGAGCGGTACCGCACGTACCCCTGAATGATCCGCCGGATCGGATTTTCCCGTGGTCCTGCGACCGTGCCCGGGCGTTGATGGTCTCTCAGTCGCCGATAACGACCCGGGTCGAGGCGAGCCATTGCTCAAGGGTCGCGTCCAGGAATTCCGAGCGCCAGGTCTCGGCAAGGCGGATATTGCCCCGGTTGGCCGACTGGTTCCTTTTCGCGTACCGGGGCAGGCGCCTGTCGCCAGCCCGGTGGCGCGGAGAGTCGATCGAGGTGTCCGCGACGAGCGGATCCGCCAGCATCAGCGCGTTTTCAGGAAATGCGCGCATCGAACACACGGCCGTTGTAGCCGTCGCCGCAAATCCAGCTCTGCCCGTAGAACAGAGTCAGCGGCACGCTCGGGGCCTCACCGATCGCCGGCTGCGTCATCGGTTTCCTGCCCTGCGTTTTCTCACCGGACCCCGATCATTGCCAGCGCCGCCGACATTTCCGGCGGCAGGCTTTCCTCGCCGTCGCGCGTGGCAGCCAGGTCGGGCGGCGCGTCCTCCGGTTGCAGATAGCGCCAGCCCTGGAACGGGCGCTTGCGTGCCGCCGTGGTGCGCACCAGGTCGGGATCGAGCACGAGGGCACA
Organism: Roseovarius sp.; assembly: GCA_027493545.1. Classification (GTDB taxonomy): domain Bacteria; phylum Pseudomonadota; class Alphaproteobacteria; order Rhodobacterales; family Rhodobacteraceae; genus Roseovarius. The sequence continues at coordinate 581,098 of JAOSKR010000003.1, forward strand.
GCGGCGGATGCCGTCCTCGCCGATGACCTCGTCGAGACGCAAGAGCCGCTGGCGGCACTGCACGAATCCCTGGATCACCCAGTAGACCGATCCGCCGTCCAGCAGTTCGTCGGCGCGCCGGGGCCACATGCGGGTAATATGGCGTGGCAGCCCGTCGGCGGCCTGGGCGGCGCGGGTCGCCTGCCACGCCGCGAGGCTGTCGACGCTTTCACTGCCGACGCTGAGCTTGATGAGGTGCAGGCTGGCCAAAGGCGAATCTCCCGATGCGCGTGACATATATCGTAGAGGGCTAGGATCGGACTTCAATAGGTGGTATCGTGGAAGGCCCTCCACGAAAGCCGCGCATCACAGCCCCGGACCATACCGTCATGACCCGTTTCGCCGCCCCCATCGCCGAATCGATCTGGGATCTGAAATACCGCTTCAAGGCCGCCGACGGCACCCCGCACGACCGCACGGTCGAGGACAGCTGGCGCCGGGTGGCGCGCGCGCTGGCCGCGCCCGAGGCCGAGCCGCAGCTGTGGGAAGACCGCTTTTACGCCGCGCTTCAGGATTTCCGCTTTCTGCCCGCAGGCCGCATCCTTGCCGGGGCCGGCACCGGGCGCGAGGTGACGCTCTTCAACTGCTTCGTGATGGGCACCATCCCCGACAGCCTCGACGGTATCTTCAACGCCCTGCGCGAGGCGGCGCTGACGATGCAGCAGGGCGGCGGAATCGGCTACGATTTCTCGACCATCCGGCCGCGCGGCGCCGAGGTCAAAAGCGTCGCCGCCGACGCCAGCGGGCCGCTTTCCTTCATGGATGTGTGGGACGCGATGTGCCGCACGATCATGAGTGCGGGCTCGCGACGGGGCGCGATGATGGCGACGATGCGCTGCGACCATCCCGACATCGAGGACTTCATCGCCGTCAAGGCCGATCCGGCGCGGCTGCGGATGTTCAACCTCTCGGTGCTGGTGACCGACGCCTTCATGGCCGCGATCCGCGACGACGCGTCCTGGGATCTGCAGTTCGGCGGCAAGGTCTATCACACGCTGCCGGCGCGCGACCTGTGGAACCGGATCATGCAGGCGACCTATGATTTCGCCGAGCCGGGGGTGATCTTCATCGACCGCGTCAACGCGATGAACAACCTCGCCTATTGCGAGACCATCGCCGCCACCAACCCCTGCGGCGAGCAGCCGCTGCCGCCCTACGGCGCCTGCCTGCTGGGCTCGATCAACCTGGCGCGGCTGGTGCGCGAGCCCTTTGCGGAAGACGCCCATGTCGATGCCACAGAGCTCGACGATCTCGTCGCCGTCGCGGTGCGGATGATGGACAACGTGGTCGATGTCTCGCGCTTTCCGCTCAAGGCGCAACAAGCCGAGGCGCAGGCCAAGCGGCGCATCGGGCTGGGGGTGACGGGACTTGCCGACGCGCTGATCATGAAGGGGCTGCGCTATGGCTCCGAGGAGGCCGCGGCGCAGACCGCGGCGTGGCTGCACCGGATCGCCCGGGCGGCCTATCGCGCCTCGGTCGCGCTGGCGCGCGAAAAGGGGGCATTTCCGCTTTTCGAGACGGAGGGGTTCTTGGCCAGCGGCACCATGCAGGCGATGGATGCCGACATCCGCGACGAGATCGCCCGCCACGGCATCCGCAACGCCCTGCTGACCTCGATCGCGCCCACCGGCACGATCAGCCTTTACGCCGGCAACGTCAGTTCCGGCATCGAGCCGGTCTTTGCCTACCGCTATACCCGCAAGGTGCTGCAGAAGGACGGCTCGCGCACCGAAGAGGAGGTCGAGGATTACGCCGTGCGCCTCTGGCGCGAGCGGTTCGGCGATGCCGAACTGCCCGACTATTTCGTCAACGCCCAGACGCTGGCGCCCGAGGCCCATGTGCGCATGCAGGCGGCGGCCCAGCGGTGGGTCGACAGCTCGATCTCCAAGACCATCAACGTGCCCGCCGACATCGGATTCAAGGCGTTCAAGGACGTCTACCTGCAGGCGTTCGAGTCCGGCTGCAAGGGCTGCACCACCTACCGGCCGAACGAGGTGACGGGGGCGGTGCTGAGTGTGCCCGAGCAGGCCGACAGCCTGCCTGGCGAGGCGCCGGGGCAGGGGGGTGGCACATTGCCGGTCGAGGGCGGCGACGTCATCTACATGGCCGACCCCTCGACCGGCCCGGAGAGCTGGAGGGGCGCACCTACAAGCTGAAATGGCCCGACAGCAACCACGCCATCTATGTCACCGTCAACGACATCATTCTGGCCGGGCGGCGGCGCCCCTTCGAGGTGTTCATCAACTCCAAGAACATGGAGCACTACGCCCGGACGGTGGCGCTGACGCGGATGATCTCGGCGGTGTTCCGGCGCGGCGGCGACGTGAGCTTCGTGGTCGAGGAGCTGAAGGCGGTGTTCGACCCGCGCGGGGGGCGTGGATGGACGGCAAATATGTCCCCTCGATCCTTGCCGCCATCGGCGGGGTGCTCGAGCGGCACATGGTCGAGATCGGCTTTCTCGCGGGCGAGGGTCTGGGACTCAAGACCGACCCCACCGCGCAGGTGGTCGGGCTCGACGCGCCCCGGGGTCCGTCCTGCCCGGCCTGCGGCAGTTTCGACATGCGCATGATCGAGGGCTGCATGACCTGCGCCGCCTGCGGCCATTCGAAATGCAGCTAGGGAATGTCTGATCAACTGTTTTGTTCTGACTACCAATTAATGGCCACCGGCTGGGCTGAAATGTCTATTATGCAAGCAAAAAGGGTCAATCGGGCGGAAACGCCCGATTTCGCCGTTTCGACAGCGGGAGCGCTGCGAACGAGGGTTCAACCCTGTCCCACGGGATATGGACCCGTACACTCCGGACCAGAATGTTCATCTGATTTTTTCCGATGACTTCACGAGGCGGCGCTGTGGTGCGTCGCCGGTCACCGTTTTCCGTGTCGTCGCAACCTTCACGATCAAGAGAAGACCTGCGAGTTCGTGGTCAGGCGCGATGGCGCCCCGGCCGTGGTGACCCCCGCGCCCGGCCCACTGCCTCCGGGCTCAGGGTTCCGAGATGGCGCGCCCGTGCAACTCTGCAACCTTCATCGCCACCTGACCGCGCCGCCGCTCTCGCCGAGTGGCGCGGTTTCCGCGCGACATAAGGGACAGCATCACTGTCCCGCCCTGGAGCGTGTCGCGTCTGATCGTATCCAATGCCCGTCCCGGCCCCGGGCCGGAACCTCCTGTCGCGATGGCGAGGCCCCGGGTCACGCCCGGGGCGGGTGGACAACCGATCAGACGCGACGCGCCCTAGACCGTTCCAATGGGTCTGACACCACCGTCCGACCCGATCCGCGTCGCCTCAGATGCGCCCGGCCAGCATCGGCAAGGTCATCGCGTTGGCGTAATCCCGTGCGCTTGCCAGATAGGCGTCATAGCTTTCGCGTACGCGCGCCACATCGGCGCTGGCCGCCGTCAGCTCGTCCTGTACTTCCAGCCACGCCGTCCGCATCGCCGCGACGATATCGTCGCTGAAGGCGCGGAAATCGACACCATCGGCGCGCAATGCCGTCATTGCCTGCGCGTTGTGGAAATCGAAATTCGCGTGGTTCTCCAGTGCGGCCGCATAAGCCGCGTTTTCGCAGATGCTCTGGAGGTCGGGCGTCAATTCGGCCCGGGCATCCTTGTTGAAGACGATGGCCAGCCCCGCGCCGGGTTCGGTAAGGGCAGGCAGATAGCACAACTTGGTGATCTTTTGCAGTCCGAAGGCCTGATCGAGCATCGGCCCGACCCATTCGGCGGCGTCGATGGCGCCCGATTGCAGCGCCTGGAAGATTTCCGGCGGCGGCATCAGAACGGCATTCACGCCAAGCTTGCGCAATACCTCCGCGCCCGGGCCGGCGATGCGCATGTTGAGGCCTTTCAGGTCATCCAGGCTGTTGATCTCGCTCTTGAACCAGCCCCCGACTGGGTGCCCGAGTTGCCTGAATAGAACGGCACCAGATTGCGTTCGGCATAGATGTCGTTCCAGATTTCCTGCCCGCCGCCGAATTTCAGCCATGCGACCTGCTCGCCCGATGTCATGCCGAAGGGGACGGCAGTAAACCAGTGCAACGCCGGGTTCTTGCCGGCGGCGTAATAGGTCGGGCCGTGACCCGCCGGCGCATTGCCTTGCTGCACCGCGTCCTCGACGGCGAAGGGGGGCACCAGTTCACCGGCCCCGAACACCTTGAAGCTGAGACGGCCGTCGGACATGGCCGCCACTTTTGCCGCGAAATTCTGCACGTTCGAGCCGACCCCGGGAGCGTTCTTGGGAAACGCGGTCGGCAGATTCCACTCGATCCTGCCCTGCGCGATGGCGGGGCTGGCAAGAGCCGCGGCGGCGGCGGTGACGCCCACGCCGGATGTCAAGAAAGTTCTGCGTTTCATGGGTGGTATCCTTCTCCCGATTGATGAGGCCGAAAACCTCAGCCCCTGAATATCAGTTCCGGCAGCCATGTGGCCAGTGCCGGAAAGGCGATCAGCAGCCCCAGCCCGAGCAGTTGCAGCGCCACGAAGGGGGCGACACCCATGTAGATGTCGCCGGTGGTGATGTCGCGCGGCGCTGTCGAGCGGAAATAGAACAGTGCAAAGCCGAATGGCGGCGTGAGAAAGCTGGTTTGCAGGTTCATCGCCAGCAGGACGCCGAACCACACCGGCGAGATGTCTCCGCCGAGCACTGGCGGGCCGAGCAACGGCACGACGATATAGATGATTTCGACCGCCTCGAGGATGAACCCGAGCACGAAGACCACCACCATGACCAGCATGAGCGCCCCCATGTGCCGCCGGGCACGGCCGCCATCGCCTCCATCACCAGCTCCTCGCCGCCGAAACCGCGAAACACCAGCGCCAGCATCGAAGCCGCCACCACGATCCCGAAAACCATGCCCGAGATGCGCAGCGTATCGCCCACCGCGCTGTGCAACATCTTGCTCGTCCAGAGGCGTGAGGCCGCGACGATCACCCCCAGCACCAATAGCACCGCGAGCACCGCTGCCAGCGCCCCCGGGCTGACGGCCTCGGTGCGGGCATCACTGATCAGTCGCAGTGCCATCAGCGCAAAGGCGGCGGCAACCGAGGTCAGCACAAGAGTGCGTCCGATACCTGATACGCCACTGCGGTAACCCGCCAGCATCAGCGCGCCGATCGCTCCCAGCCCGGCCGCCTCGGTGGTGGTCGCGATCCCGGCCAGGATCGAACCGAGCACCGACAGGATCAGCAGCAAGGGTGGTGCAAAGCTCGACAGGATTTCCGTGCCGCGAACCGGCTTTGGTGGCGATGGGCGCAACGATCCCGTGCGCCGACGGGCGCAGGCGCACAAAGATATGGACCCCATAGAGCCCCACCAGCACCAGACCCGGCAGCAACGCCCCGGCAAAGAGATCGCCCACCGAAACCGGATCAGGTGCGAAATTGCCGGCCTTCTGCTGGGCCTCCAGATAGGTGTTGCCGATCTGGTCGCCGAGCAACACCAGCAGGATCGAGGGCGGAATGATCTGCCCCAGGGTGCCGCTGGCACAGATGATCCCCGCCGACAGCCGCTTTGGAATACCGGCCTCGCGCATCGTCGGCAGGGCGATCAGCACCAGCATCACCACCGTGGCGCCGACGATCCCGGTCGAGGCCGCGATGACTGCGGAAAATGCCAGAACCGACAACGCCATGCCGCGCGACGTCCCGCCCAGCATCCGCCCCAGGACATCGAGCATGCTCTCCGCCAGACGGGATTTTTCCAGCAGCACGCCCATCAGCACGAACAGCGGCACCGCCATCAGCAGCGGGTTCGACATCACGCCGTAGACCCGCGCCGGAAAGAACTTGAGAAAGCCGATGTCGAACACGCCCGTGAGACTGCCAAGGACCGCCATCACCAGGGGCGCGCCCGCTATCGCCAGCATCGCCGGAATGCCACTGAGGATTCCGGCGAAAAGCGCCAGAATCATGACGGCAAGATACGCCTCATGTGCGATCATCGTGCGCTCAACGACGGATCGACAAGCACGGCGATGCCCTGCACGATCATCAGAACACCTGCAAATGGCAGCATTGTCTTGATCAGGAACACGCCGCCCAGCCCGCCGGTCTCGATGGCCCCCTCCAGGATTTTCCAGCTATAGGCCAGATCGGGCAGCCGGGCCCAGACCATCAGGCCGAATACCGGGATCAGGAACAGCACCAGTGCAACCAGATCCGCTGCGCGACCGTAACCGGCGGGCAGGCGTTCGGACAGAACCTCGACCCGGACATGACCGTCGCGGCGCAGGCAATAGGGCAGCGACAGGATCATCAGCACCGCGAAGGCATAGCCGGCAAGGTTCTGCAGCCGGATGAAGCCGGTATCAAAACCAAAGCGCAGGATCACAATGGCCAGAACGGCACCGGTCAGCACCGCGCAGGCGGCGGCGCAAAGCCATGTGGTGATCCGGTCAAGCCCCCGGCTGATTGATAAAAAGCCGCTCCGCACCTGTCCCCCATCAGCCTTTTGTGCCACCCTTGCCGCATCTGGGGGTCAGGGATGACACAGGGCATGAACCAGAAATACTGCCCTATCAGTGTGCAATTCCCACAGCCCGGTCAACGTTATTCATTCAAGCAGTCATGTCAGGGTAACCGGTTTGAGGCAGGCGGTTCCGGCCCCTGCCATGTCCGCATGGAAAAATGCGCGCCCTTCACGTACGTCAAAACCAGCCCCGAGATCATCCGCCAGGCCGCGACGCTCCGGTGCGTTTCCCGCTTTCGCCTGGAAACGCCGAAGACCTGCTCCATGAGCGCGGCGCCGCCCTTGTCGAGTGGCGCAATCCTGGCGCTGCATGAAGAACAGCGCCCCTGTCCGGGTGGAGGCCGGTTAGAATTGGCCCGACACCGCCGGTATCCATCTGTGGAAGGTGAAGAGCCTTCGAGCCTGCGGCCGATCTGCCTTTTCAGCCGATGCATGCGCTTTGGCGAGCACGGGCGCACCGGTCACCAGAGCAGGATGAGTTCTGCCTGAATCAACGACCGCCCCATTCTCCTCCGGGGCGTCAGCCCCGGATCGCGCCCACCCCCGGTGCCGGGCGCGATCCCCGCCTGAGGGAGGTGGTTCAATCGGGAGTCATCCTGCCCTGGCCAGGGCCCGAACGGTGACCGGATGATCTTTCCAGTGCGTCTTGCCCGTGATGAACCGCGCGCGGTTTGCCGGAGGCCGGTTTGCCGTGGATTCGTACAAGGTCAGGACAAGGGCATCGCGACAGCTACGAAGACCTGTGCGGAAAGGCTTCGGGATCGGAAGCGTCCTCACCCGTTGAGTGTGCAGCAGCCGTTGGATCGATCCTGATGCGTTTCCAGGCGCGATCCAGTGCCTGGCGTATCTCGCCCTGGGCCAGTTCGAAGTCGGATTTCATGTCCTTCCACGCATCACCCCGGGCTTCGCGCAACTCTTGCAGATAGGTCTCGGCCCGTCTCTGATACGCGGCAAGGTTGTCAACTTCCGCCATGAGCTTCATCTGCAAATCGCCATGCTCGGTTTCCACCTTCGCGCGCATCCTGCCGACAATGGCGATGAATTCGTCAAGCTGGGCTCGCAGCTCGTTTTCAAAGGCTTCCCTGCCTTCCATATCGATTTCCCCTTCATTTTCCAGCCAGAGCGGCTGGATTTCGCGTTCCATCCGGTGCTTCCGGCAATCCCTTCCGTATCCCACATCGGCGGCCGGATTGATATACCGACGAAACGCATCGCGATGCTGCGGGGGCGATCGTCGGGGATCGTGTCTCTTCGATCAAAGCAGCAGGCCAGGAGGGTCGGCAACAAGGGTGTCGCCACCATGAGCCGGGGCACCACCGGTGGATACCATCACGTGCAAGGACATCGACACTGTCTGACGCGGCAACAACACCTGTTGCAAGCACCCCGGCCATGGCTCAACTATCATGCAGGAATTGATCCATGTTCATGCGTGATGTGTTCGTGGATTGCACAAAGGCCAAAATTCACTGCTGCAAAGGAACTGCGTAATGAAACTGAAGACTGACACCTGGGTCGTTGTGGCCAATGGCAACAAGTACCTCATCCTCCACAACCTGGGCTGGCCCGATCATCTGGATTTGCGTGTGCTGAAACATGACGAGGTTGACGTGCCGCAGACCCAGGACCTCGTGCGCGACCGCCCGGGGCGCGAGCAGGCGAAGTTTCGTCCGGGGAGCTCCGGGCACAAGCAGGCCGATGAACACGAGGCCCGGGAAACGGCGTTCGCAAAGGAACTGGTTGCCAAGCTGAACCAGCGGGCCGAACAGAAACAGTTCAAGGATATCGTGATCATCGCCGATCCCGAAACCCTCGGCGAGATGCGGCCGACATACAGCGGGCTGCTCAAGGAGCTTCTGGTCGGCGAAATTCCAAAGGACCTGACCAATCTCACGATCCCGGATATCGAGGCTGTCGTGAACGCTGCCTGAAGAACCGGGTCGCCAAGGCCGGCCTTGGCGGCGGACAGAGGCCGAGGAAGACAGGCAGGATTCAAGAGTGCCCAGAAAGACATCGCCGGCAACCGCGCCCCGGAGCGGGAAAACCACCCGCGCCGGGGCAGCGGCAGACCCTTTTCCGGTCGTCGGGTTGGGCGTGCCGGCAGCCCGCGGGCCCGAAACGCGTCCGGTTCCCATTCGAAAGCCGCCTCGATCGTGGCACGAACATCCTCCCGCAGCCGATCCTAGATCGGATCTTGACCCACTTCATTGACCGGTGGCGCAGGTCTGCTGATATCTGTAGTCTTCGTAATGGCGTGATCTCCCCGGCCGTTGTCGCTGCCGGTTCGGCGGGTTCGGTTCTCCTGGAAATTTCGCCACAGTCAGATTTTTACGACCTTCGCAACACGGCCGGCCCGCATTCCAACGACGACTGACAAGGAGCATCAGATGCAAATCCCTCTCGAAATCTCGTTTCGACACATTGAGCCTGACGACGAGATCAAGGCCTTTATCCGCGAACGGGTCGACTTCCTCGGCCAGCTGTACGACGGCATCACAACCTGCCGGGTCCATGTTTCGTTGCCGCAGCACAGCAGGCAGACGGGCCACATTTATGACATCACGATCGAAGTGCGGGTTCCCGGCACGGAACTGGTGGTGAGCGATCGCAAGGGCGACAGGCCAGAGCGCCAGCATCTGCGCATCGCGTTGCGCGATGCCTTTGCCATCGTCGAGCGCGATCTGAAGATCTACAGGCAAAAGATGCGCGGCGAGGTCAAGGTGCTGGACGGCATGCTGCAAGGCAAGATCGTCGAGATCAGGCATGACAGGGACTTCGGGCAGATCGAGGCAACTGATCGCAGGCTGGTCTACTTTCATCGGAACTCCGTCATAGACGGGGATTTCGACGCCCTGAAAGTCGGGGATACGGTCGAACTGGTGGCGCGTCATGAAGATAGCGAGATCGGCCCGCAAGCCAGTACCGTCCGCAAGATCAGCGCCCTGAAGTATCAGCCGTAGCAGCGTATCGCGCGCCAGGTCCTTTTGCTGAACGCCGCCTGGCCTCCAGCAAAAGGGCAGATGTTTCGCGGGTGCGAACGGGGATCGTGGCGCGAAGGGGCGGTGGAAATCCGATGGTGGCGCACGCCCCGGGAGAACCGAACCAGCTCGCCCAGCCTCGGCTGGGCGCCGGGCAGGACGTGAAAAGGATGGATTGGCGAAGAGCCACCCCCGCAGGGGGCGCTCTGCGCCCCACGCGCGCCGGTCACCACCCGCGAAGTCCTCCTGTTTTGCCGTCATGGTTTGATCGCCTTTGGCGGGAAACTGGCGTCGCGAACGGGGTTGACAGCGCAAGCACCCGATATCAATCTGATACTGATAAGAGCGGCAAAATGTTGGGGCCGTCGCAATGTCAGCCCAAGGCCCGAAACAGGCGCTGCTGGAGCAATTCGCGCTGGTGGCCAAGACGCTGAGCCATCCCGGCCGCTTGGAACTGCTCGAGCATCTGGCGCAGGGTGAGCGCAGCGTCGAAGCGCTGGCGCAGCGCGTCGGGATGGCTATGGCCAATGCCTCGCACCATCTGCAGCAGTTGCGCCGCGCGGGCCTGGTAAGTACGCGGCGGGAAGGCAAGTTCATCTTCTACGGGTTGGCAGACGACGCGGTGCTGGATCTATTGGCGGCACTGCGGCACGTTGCCGAGAAAGGCCTTGCCGAGGTGGATCGCATTGTCGGCGATTACTTTGCGGATCGTGACAATCTGAAGCCCGTTTCGCAAGCAGAGCTTCTCGAACTGATGCGCGCGGGCAGCGTGACCGTGCTGGATGTGCGCCCGCCCGACGAATATGCTGCGGGCCACCTGCCCGGATCGCTGAACCTGCCACTGGAGACGCTGGAAGCGCGTCTGGCCGAACTCGACCCTGGACAGGAAATCGTCGCCTATTGCCGCGGTCCCTACTGCGTGCTGTCCTTCGAAGCCGTCGCCGAGCTGCGCAAGCGCGGTTTCAAGGTGCGGCGGCTGGAGGACGGATTGCCGGAATGGCGCGCCGCCGGGCTTCCGCTCGAGCATGTGGAGGCGTCATGACGAGCGAGGAGGAAAACGCCGCAATCATCCATGCTCTCCATGCCCGGCTCGACGAGCTGGGCATCGCGGTGGAGGTGTTGCCCTACCCGGCGCATGACACCGTCGAGGAGGGCAAGACGCTGCGCGGGGACATGGCCGGCACCTTCACCAAGAATCTGGCGCTGAAAGACAAGAAGGGGCGCATGTATCTGGTGACGGCGCATGAGGATCGCGATATCGACCTGAAGACCCTGCACCGGCGTATCGGTGCCAGCGGCAGGCTGGGCTTCGTGTCACCGGAGCGGATGATCGCCACGCTGGGGGTCGGTCCCGGCGCGCTGACGCCGCTGGCGCGCATCGCGAAAGCGGCCCGCGAGGTTTCGATCGTGATTGATGCAGGGCTGATGGAGGTCGAGCAGCTGAATTTCCACCCGCTGGTCAGCACCCAAAGCGTGGGGCTCGCGCCCGCCGCGCTCGTGGGTTTCCTGCGCTCCTGCGGGTGCGAGCCGATAATCGCCGAGATGACGGGAACGCCTGGCTGACCCGGTGGTGTGAAGAACCATATCAACAAGGGAAAAACCAACCATGACCGATAGTAGATCCGTCCCCGCGCGCGGGCTTTCGACGCGCTGCATTCATGCTGGCGAAAAGATGGATGCCGAAGGGGCGGTGCATATGCCGCTCTATAATCATTCGACCTTTGGCTTTGCATCGACCGAGGCGCTGCTCGACGTGGTCGAGGGCCGCCGGGAGGGCAATCTTTATACCCGTTACGGCATGAACCCGACGATCCGCACGGTCGAGAGCAAGCTCGCCGATGTGGAGGGCGGCGCGGCAGCGCTGGTCTTCTCCTCGGGCATGGCCGCCGAGGCCGCGACCTTCCTGGCCCATTGCAAGGCAGGCGATCACATCGTCTGTATCGGCGATGTCTATGGCGGCACGTTTGAACTTCTGGGCGACAACCTGCCAAATCTCGGTATCGAGACCACTTTCATTCTGGGCAGCGAAGCACACCGGCTGAATGAGGTCATGCGGCCGAATACCCGCATCGTGTTCTTTGAGACGCCGACCAACCCCTCGATGGAGGTAATCGACATTTCCGCCGTGGCCGAGGCGGCACATGGTGCGGGCGTGCTGGTGGTGGTGGACAACACCTTTGCCTCGCCGGTCAACCAGTCGCCGCTGGAACAGGGCGCCGATCTGGTGATCCATTCGGTCACCAAGTATCTCGGCGGGCACAGCGACCTCACCGGTGGCGTGGTCATCGGCCCGGAAGCGCTGGTGCAATCGATCTGGCCCTCGCGAAAGAATCTCGGCCAGATGATGGCGCCCGAGGTGGCCTTCCTGCTGGCGCGCAGCCTGCGTACGCTGGTGGTGCGCGTGCGCCAGCAGAACGCGACGGCGCAGGCCGTGGCGGAATTCCTGCAGGGGCATTCGAAGATCTTGCAGGTAAACTATCCGGGCCTTGGCAACTTTCCCGGCCATGCAGTGGCGAAACGTCAGATGACGGGGTTTGGCGGCATGGTGAGCTTTGTTTATGACGGCGATGCAGGAGCAACCGCCGCCGTGGTGGACCGGCTGAAACTCTTCACGATTGCAGCCAGTCTGGGCGGGGCGGAGAGCCTGGTGACCCAGCCGATCACGACCACGCATCACGGGCTCGACCCCGCCGAGCGTGCCCGGCGCGGCATTGTCGATGGCATGGTGCGGCTTTCCTGCGGGCTGGAAGATGCCGCCGACCTGATCGGTGATCTGGAGCAGGCACTGCGCTGACCTGATCGACAAGGCGCGGGCGCTCTTTCCGGTCCGCCCGAACGGATCGGCACCGACCTTTCATCACAAAGGCCTCGCCATCCGGACATTGCTGCTGCCACACGGTCCGACGACCTCGGTGTACGGTTTCCTGAGACAGCGATTTGGGCGATAGCGGCTCCATGGAGGAGGAGCCCGACGGACGAACGGGACACCGGGGCGGGCTTGCCGGGACCGGGCGTTCGTCCCGGGTTGCCGGGGGGCAGAGATCGTCCTGGATGGCGGCCGGGTCGGTGATCCAAAGGCAAACCCCGGCACCTGACATGACGGGCTTGCTGGTCGAACAGGAGTTCCGTTTGGAAAAAGATCGCCTTTGATCAGGCGTCAAAGTGTTATCCGGACGCCGCCAGGCTCTCGGCCAGCGCGGGTGTCAGGAAATCCAGAACGGCGCGGATGCGGGCGGTGTGGCGCAGGTCTTCGTGGGTCAGCAGCCACAGATCGAGGGCAAAGGTATCGGGCAGTTCGGCGACACGGATCAGGTCGGGCTTTTGCCCGGCAACAGCGCAGGGCAAGGCGGCAAGGCCAAGCCCCGCCTTGGCCAGTCGCACCGTGCAGGCGACCGAATTCGAGCGCACGGCGGGCCGTACACCGGGCAGGAATTGCTCGAACCGGCGGATCAGGGGCGCATGGCCGCCATCGAGGCCGATCCACTGGTGTTCTGCAAGCTCGGTATCGGGGTGCGCGGCGCAATAGTCCGCCGCACCGTAGATCGCGAATTTCAACGTACCGACCCGCCGCCCCACCAGGGTTTCCGGAGGGGTGTTGCCTATGCGCAGGGCGATATCGGTTTCGCGCCGAGACAGGTCCAGCGTCTCGTTGCCAACCGCCACGCCGATCTCGATCCGCGGATAAGCCTCGCGAAACCGGGCAAGATGGTCCGGCAGCAGCCAGAAGGCCAGCATGTCGACCGCCGTGATCCGCACCGATCCGCTCAGGCGCAGATCCTGCCCGGTGACCGTGCGGTTCAGCGTGGCGACATCGTCCTCGATGCATTCGACGATGCCGAGGGTTTCCTCGCCCGCCGGGGTCAGTTCATAGCCGGTCGGCAGGCGCTCGAAGAGCCGCACGTCCAGCGTTTCCTCAAGGCCGGCAATCCGGCGGAACACCGTGGAATGGTTGACGCCAAGACTGCGCGCCGCCCCCGAGAGGCTGCCCGCGCGCGCCACGGCCAGAAACACCCGCAGGTCGTCCCAATTCGCAAGCTGTGCATTCATGCAAGGACACCTTTCCGCTTTCGCTACTCCCTGTGCGTTGAATGTGTAGCCATATTGAGGTCAGACGCAACAGCGACCCCATGAAAGGATAACGCCATGACCAATGTGACAACCCGCACCACCCTGCGCAGCGACGAGCTTTCCTGTCCTTCCTGCGTGCCGAAGATCGAGAACGCGCTGCTGGCGCTGCCCGGCGTGACGAAGGCCGAGGTGAAGTTCGCCAGCGGGCGGATCGACGTCGAGCATGACCCGGCACTCAGCGACGTGGCCGCGCTCGTGAAGTCCATCGCCAGGACCGGCTATACCGCCAGAGCTTCGGCGTTCTGACCTCCCGTCTCACTTCGTTCCTGCCCCACCGCCTTCAGGCGGTGGGTTTTGCCCTGAAAGGAGGGAGAGCATGTTTTCCGAACTCATGAATATCTACAGACATCCTGCCAGCCGGCGCAAATGGCTGACCATCGCCAGCGGGTTGTTCATCACCGTTGCGCTGGTCGCATGGTATGGCTTCGGGCTGGCCGCCCCCTGGGCGCCGCTGATGACCATTGCCGCCGTGCTTGCCGGATATGACATCGCGCTGCGGGCCTGGGGCGCGCTGCGCCTGCGCCAGCTCAGCATCGAGTTGCTGGTGATCGTGGCCGCCGTGGGCGCGCTCTTCATCGACAACCACTGGGAATCCGCCGCCGTCACCTTCCTGTTCATGCTGGGTGCCTGGCTCGAGACCCGGACCATGAGCCGCACACGCGGCGCACTGACGGCGCTGATCGACGCCGCGCCGGTGACGGCCACGGTGCTGCGGGGTGGCGAGAGGGTCGAGGTGGCCGCCCATGAGGTGGCGCTTGGCGAGACCGTTCTGGTCAGGGCCGGAGAGCGCCTGCCGGTCGATGGCGAGGTGATCGAAGGCACCGCCGCCGTCAACGAGGCGTCGATCACCGGCGAGCCGATCCCGGCGGAAAAGGCCCCCGGATCGAAGGTCTTTGCCGGAACCCTGGCCGAAAACGGCCTGCTCCACCTGCGCGCCACCGGTGTCGGCGGCGACACCACGCTGGCCCGGATCATCACCCGCGTCGAGGAGGCGCAGGAGGCCAAGGCTCCGGCCCAGCGGATGATCGAGAGCTTCGGGCGCTGGTATACACCGGCCGTATTCGTGATGGCGGTGGTCAGCTATATCGTCACGCGCAACGTCGAGTTGGCGCTGACGCTGCTGGTGGTCAGCTGCCCCGGTGCGCTGGTCATCTCGACGCCGGTATCGGTGGTGGCCGGGATCGGACGCGCGGCCCGCGCCGGCATCCTGATCAAGGGCGGCGAGCATCTGGAGAACGCCGGGCGGATCAATACACTGGCGCTCGACAAGACCGGCACGCTGACCGAGGGCCAGCCGCGCCTGGCCGAGATCGTCGCACTGGCCGGCCAGAGCAAGGCCGATGTCCTGCTCTGGGCGGCGATTGCCGAGACCGGATCGAGCCACCCGCTGGGCCGCCCGATCATCGAGGCCGCGCGCAAGCAGGGCCGCCTGCCCACCGCCGATGCGCTCGAGGAAATCGCCGGCATGGGGCTGATTGCGCGCCATGACGGTCACGAAATCGCCGTCGGCAGCCACCGCCTGTTCGATCATCTCAAGATCGACTTCAACGCCGAGGCAAGGGACGGCATTGCCCGCCTGCACGGGCTGGGCCACACCGTGGTGATCGTGGCGCGCAATGGCGAGGTCGTGGGTCTGCTGGGGCTGGCCGACATGCCGCGCGCCAGCGCCAGGCCGATGATCGACCGCCTGCACACCCTCGGGGTGAACCGGGTGGTGATGCTGACCGGCGATCAGCGCCCGGCCGCCGAGGCGATTGCCAGGGCCGTTGGCGTGGACGAGGTGCATGCCGCGATGATGCCCGCCGACAAGCTCGACCGGATCCGGGCGATGCGTGCCGAGGGCCTGCGCGTGGCGATGGTCGGCGACGGCATCAACGACGCCCCGGCCCTGGCGGCGGCCGACATCAGCATTGCCATGGGTGCCGGCGGCAGCGATATCGCCATCGAGACGGCGGATATCGCGCTGATGACCGACGATCTTGGCAAGATCGCCGAGGCGATGGAGATCTCGCGCGCCACGCTGGCCAACATGCGCCAGAACCTTGTCATCTCGGTGCTGACCGTTATTGGCCTGCTCTTCGGGGTCTATACCGGCTCGATCCACATGGCCGGCGGGATGCTGGTTCACCAGCTTTCGGTGCTGATCGTCATCCTCAACGGCATGCGCCTGCTGCGGGTGCCGAAGGCCGCCAGGACCAGAGCCGTCGCGGCGAAGGCAGAGCGCGTCGCGGCGTAAGGTGCCGATTGACACAACAGAACGCCCGCGCCTCATGGGCGCGGGCAAGTGACATTGACGGTATCTCGGAAGGAGCGTGGACATGACAGCTGTCAAGGATCGTCGGGAATGGGACGATGTTCTCGATTTCTGGTTTCCCGAGGGGCGCGCTCTGGATGTCGAGGCGTCCGCGCACCACGCGCATTGGCTCTGGAGGATGCAGGGCGGTGCGGATGACGAGATCATCGCGCGGTTTTCGGATCTGACCGAAAGGGCTGCACGGGGCGGCCTTGATCACTGGGCGGTCAGCCCGGATGGACGGCTGGCGCTGATCATCCTCCTCGATCAGTTCTCCCGCTCGGTCTGGCGAGACGACGCCCGCGCCTTCGCGCAGGATCCGCACGCACTCTCGCTGGCGACCGAGGGCTTGTCGAACGGTCATTATGCCTCTTTGGAGACGCCCCGGTTCCGGATCGTCTTTGGCCTGCCGTTGGGCCATTGCGAAGGCCCCGACCATTTGCAGCGCCTCGACCTGCTGATCAGCCTGCGCGAAGACATTGCCGCCGCCGCGCCGATCCATTTGCGGGCGATCTATTCATCGTTGGCCGACCAGGCCCGCGACGTTCGAAAGATCATTGCCGCGTTTGGCCGGCATCCTCATCGCAACAATATCCTGAACCGCAAGTCGACCCCCGCCGAGGAGACATACATCGCCAGGGGCCAGTTCCCGCACAAGAGAGCCTTTCGCCAGAAGTCCGGTGGAGGCTCCTGATCAGGGCCGGTCCGCCGCCAGCACAGCCGCGACGAACATCGCTGACGGTGCCGACGGCAGGGGTCCTGGTTTGCGAAACAGAGGTTTCAGAGGCGTCAGGCGAGCTTGCCGGCAACCTCGACCAGACGCCGCGCCTGGTGGCCGATCGCTGATTTCACCTCTCCGGCAAACTCGGCGCCCTGAGTGTGGCTGTAGCCGTAGGGGTTGCCGCCGGTCTTGAAGATGACCTCATCGGTATAGCCCGGCGCGACGACGATGCCGCCCCAGTGCATGACGGTGGCATAGAAGGACACCAGGGTCGTTTCCTGCCCGCCATGCATGTTCTGCGCGGATGTCATCGCCGATACCGGCTTGCCCGCCAGACCGCCCTTGCCCCAGACGCCGCCGAGCGTGTCGATGAAGGCGCGCATCTGGCTGGCCATGATGCCGAAACGGGTGGGCGCCGAAATCAGATAGGCATTGGCCCATTCCATGTCGTCGGCGGTCGCGGCCGGAATATCGGCGGTCTTTTTCGACCTGCGCGGCCCGGGCATCGACGCCGGCGATGACGTCGTCCGGGGCCGTTTCGGGTGCTTTCAAGAGCCGCACCTCGGCACCGGCGGCCTTGGCCGCCTCGGCCGCGATCGAGGCCATCTGGTGGTTGGTGCCGTAGCTGGAATAGTAGATGATGGCGAGTTTGACGGTCATGGTCGTTCTCCTGTCGGTTGGGTTGATCAAAGGCAATGTGTCAGACGCTTTCGCTGGCCGGCCCGGAACCCCGGGCGCGCAGGGCATCCAGGCTCCGGGGTCCGGGGCCGGCGAAGACGAGGTAGAGGAACACGAAGCTGAAGAGGATCGCCGCGTCGCCGCCGTTCAGGGCGGGGTAGAAGCTCTGCGGCGCATGGGCGATGAAGTAGGCCGCCGCCATCAGGCCCGAGAGGACGAAGGCGACCGGGCGGGTGAACAGGCCGAGGACCAGCAAGGCGCCCCCGAACAGTTCCAGCACCCCGGCAATCCACGGCATCGTGAAGGCAGCGGGCGAAAAGTCAGACGCCGGAAAACCGAAAAGCTTTTTGCGATCCGTGCGCAAGGAAGATCAGCGCGGCCATGATCGTCAACACGCCGAGCATGCGCGGGGCCCAGATGGTTTCGAGGTGGCGGGTCGTCATCTCGGTCTCCTTTTCTGCGTCAGGGGACGGGCTTGCCGAACGCGGGGATGCCAGGTCGGGCAGCAATGGCGGATTTCCGGCTCAGTTGGCGATGGCGGGCAGGGACTGCTCCAGACGGGTGCGCAGATGGGCGTGCTGGTCGGGCAGCTTCAGCGCCTCGCCCAGATGCGCCGGGTCCTCGTCTCGCGCAAAGCCCGGCTCGTGCGTTGCGACCTCGAAGAGCACACCGTCCGGGGTGCGAAAATAGATCGCCCAGAAATAATCGCGGTCGATCACCGGCGTGACATGGGCTCCGGCCGTCAGCAGCGCCTTGCGGACCTGCAACTGCGCCGCGCGGTCCTCGACCGCAAAGGCGACGTGATGCACCGATCCCGCGCCCTCGCGTGCCCTGGGCGCGTCGGGGCGCGCCTCGAGGTCGACGATGTCGGCGCCATTGCCGCCCTTGAGGGCAAGACGGGTCAGGCCGCCGTTACGATCCAGTTCCTCGTACCCCATGAGTTTCAGCAATCCGGCTGTCGCACCGGTGTCGCGCAGCAGCATGGTCACCCCGCGAAAGCCGTGGATACCCTGTTCGGTCGGGACCGGCCCGCCGGCAAAGGGCGCGCGTGGGTCGTCCGCGACCTCGACCAGCGCGAAGCTGTCGCCATCGGGTCCGAGGAAGCGCAGGCGCGTCTCGCCGAACCGTTCGTCCGCGGCGATGCCTTCGACCCCGGCGTGCTCCAGCCGTCCGCGCCAAAAGTCCAGCGAACCTTCAGGCACGGCAAACGCCGTCTCGGACACCTCGCCGGTACCACGATGGCCCTTGGCGATATGCGGAAACGGAAAATAGGTCATCACCGTTCCGGCCGAGCCCACCTCGTCACCGTAATACAGGTGATAGACGTCGGGCGCGTCGAAGTTCACGGTTTTCTTGACCCGCCGCAGGCCGAGCAGCCCGGTGAAAAACGCGTTGTTCTGCCGCGCGTCGGACGCCATCGAGGTGACGTGGTGCAGGCCCTTGATCTGCGTGAGCATCGCGTTTCTCCTGGATGGGTGTGTTTGCCTGCACCCGATATAGGTTGGGGGTTCATTATCGTGAACGGCTATAATATTGCATTCACTATTGCTGATAATGTAATGATAGCCCATGGGCGAGCTTGAATCCATTCGCGTTTTCCTGACCGTGGCCGAGCAGCAGAGCTTTGCCGGCGCCGCGCGCCATCTGGGGATGACCCCGGCATCGGTCACGCGCACGATTGCGGCGCTTGAGGCGCGCCTTGGCGTGCAACTGCTGGTGCGCACGACGAGGCAGGTCTCGCTGACCTCGGCGGGGGCGGTCTATGCCGCACGCGCGGCGCCGTTGTCGCACGGGCTGGCCGAGGCGGCGAATGAAACCCGCGAGGCCCAAGGCATCATCTCCGGCCGGCTCCGGATCAGCGCGCCTCAGTCGCTGGGGGTCAAGGTTCTGCCAGCGGTTCTGTCGCAGTTCGGGGCGCTGTATCCACAGACGCATCTGGACGTCAGCCTGTCCGACCGCTTTGTCGACATCGTCGAGGAAGATGTCGATCTGGCGATCCGCATTTCCGGCCCGCCGAGCGACAAATCCACGATCTGGCGCAAGATCTGCAAGGTTCCGCGCCGTCTGGTCGCCACACCGGGATACCTGCGCGCGCGCGGCACCCCGCGGCAGCCCGAGGACCTGGCCGGACACGACTGTATCGCCTATCGCGACGATTTGCGCGACGAGGTCTGGCAGCTGTCCGATGGCAGGCGCCGGCGCAACCACAAGGCGGAGGGCCGCCTCAGCACCAATAACGGCGATCTTCTGGCGGCGCTGGTCCTGAACGGCGAAGGCATCGCCCCGGTGCCGCGCTTCATCGTTGAGGCCGACGTCGCCGCCGGGCGGATGATCGAGGTGCTGCCCGATTGGGCCGCGACAGAAATCTGGCTGACCCTCTACTATCCGCCCTACGAGCAATTGCCGTTGCGTGTCGCGACGTTTTCGGACTTCTTCGAGGCGCACGTCAAGGAGACCCGCCCCCTCTGAGAGCTTGGCTCAAGATGGCGCGAATGATTTCATGATGTCGCGAGAGGCCTCGTCAGTCGGTGAACGCCCGGCGATGAGCGCCCGGGCTCTGGCGCTTTTGATGGTCCATGCCTCGTCCCGCCCGTCTTGTGCGGTGTCGTCCGATCACGGCTCGGCACGGCTCGCCACACCCGCCTATCCGCCGCAAATGCCCTGCAGGCGCTGCCAGTCGCTGTCCGTCATGACCGGGGGCGCGGCGTGCCCGGTCATCGGGTCGGCCTCGATCAGCCCCAGCGTTGCCTCCTCCCGAGATGTCGAGGGCATAGGCATAGGGCGTGGTGCGAACCGCGGCGGTTTCGAACCGCGCCAACAGGGTTTCGTCGTCCAGCGCCGACGCCTGTCGCGTCAGCAGCCGCTCGCCGTAGCGGGCAAGCGTGGCATCGTCGAGTGCGCCCGTGGTCAGCAGCCGGAAACTGGCCCAGAGCGGGCTTTGCCGCAGCAGGTCGGCCAGCGGATCGTGCCGCTCGCCGCGCAACCGCTCGACCACCAGAAACCCCGCCACCACGTCGGGGTCGTCGTAATCCTCGACCAGCGCGCGGCCGATCAGGATGGTGCCGCCCGGCAGGGTGACGGTGCCGCGCACGCCGTCGCGCATCACCGCAAGGTGCCCCGGCCCGCCCGGCGCGGGGATACGGCGCGCCAGCCGGTCGAGCGCGGCGCGGCCGTCGGGGGTGTGGCAGGGCGGGCCGGTGACACGCTGGATCTGGCGAAACAGTTCGGCGCCGATCTCGGCCCGCCCGACCTCGGGCACCGCCGCGATGGCCTGCCCCCGCATCGCCTGCGGCAGCCACAGCGCCACGCCCAGGGTGATCGCGGCCAGCACCGCCAGCGCCACCGTCATCCTCAGCCGTCCGGGGTGCGGGCGGCGCCGCTCGACCGCCGCGCGCAGGGTCTCGATGGCGGCGATCATCTCGGCCTCGCCGGGGGCCAGTTCCAGCGTCTCGGCCGGGTCTCCGTCGGGATGATAGACCGTTGTCCCGGGCTCGGCCCCGGCGCCGGCGCCGGCGCGGGCGATGGCGGCAAGCGACCAGTGCGTCAGCGGGCGTTCGCGGGTATCGCTGATCACCAGCGTGGCCTCGCCGATGGAGACGATCACCTCGCGCCGCTGCACCTCGGGTGAGGCGCGCCAGAGACCTGACGCTTCAAGCCGCTGATATTGCTGCAACGCCGTCATATCGGGGCCGGGGCCTGCTCTGCCTCTTTGCGAAAAGGATAGCACGGACCGGCCGGCCGCGGCAATCTGTCATGGCCGGCAGGCAGGGTGCGGCGGTCAGGCCCGCGCGGCGATGCGGCGCAGCTCGAACTTCTGGATCTTGCCGGTCGAGGTTTTCGGCAGCTCCTGAAAGAGCACCCGCTTGGGGCACTTGAAGCCGGCGAGGTGCTTGCGCGCAAACGCGATGATCTCGTCCTCCCCGGCCTCGGCGCCCTCCTTCAACTCGACAAAGGCGCAGGGCACCTCGCCCCATTTCTCGTCCGGCCGGGCCACCACCGCGCACAGCATCACCGCGGGGTGCTTCATCAGCACGCCCTCGACCTCGATCGAGCTGATATTCTCGCCCCCCGAGATGATGATGTCCTTGGCCCGGTCGGCAATCCTGAGATAGCCGTCGGGGTGCTGGACCGCGATGTCGCCGGAATGGAAATAGCCGCCGCGAAACGCCTCTTCGGTCGCTTGCGGGTTCTTCAGGTAGCCCTTCATCACCGAATTGCCGCGGATCATGATCTCGCCCTGGGCGACCCCGTTCATCGGGATCTGGGTCATGCTTTCCGGCTCCATCGCGGTGATTTCTTCCATCATCGGCATGAGAACCCCGGTGCGCGCCTTGATGGCATAGCGTTCGTCGTCCGACAGATCGTCCCAGCGGCCCTGCCACAGGCATTCGGTGACATGGCCATAGGTTTCGGTGAGCCCGTAGACCTGGGTAACGTTGAAGCCCAGCGGCTCGATCGCGGCGAGCGTCGCGGCGGGCGGCGGCGCGCCGGCGGTGAAGACCTCGACCACATGGCCCAGTTCGCGCCGGTCGGCATGGCGCGCGTTGACGATCATGTTGAGCACGATCGGCGCGCCGCCGAAATGGGTCACGCCCTCGTCGGCGATGGCGTCGTAGATGTTCTTGGCGGTGATGTCGCGGCAGCACACGGTGGTGCCGCCCAGCATCGGAATGGCCCAGACGTGGTTCCAGTTGTTGCAATGAAAGAGCGGCACGATGGTGAGGTAGCGCACGCCGCGCGGCAGCGGCCAGCTGATCGCCGTGCCCATGGTCATCAGATGGGCGCCGCGATGGTGACAGACGACGCCCTTGGGCTGTCCGGTCGTGCCCGAGGTGTAGTTGAGCGCGAGGCTCTCCCATTCGTCCTGCGGCATGATCCAGTCGAAATCCGGGTCGCCCGCGGCAAGCAGGTCCTCGTAGAGCGTGTGCCGCCCGCTCGGCCCGATGCCGGCCTCGGGATCAGGCACCTCGATGATGACGGGCGCCGGACCCGTCATCCGGCCGATGGCCTCTTCGACCACCCCCAGAAAGGCGCTGTCGGCCAGGATCGCCCGGCGCCCCCGTGATCGAGGATATAGGTGACGGTCCCGGCCTCGAGGCGGATGTTGATCGCGTTCAGGACCGCGCCGCACGCGGGCACCCCCGAAATGCGCCTCGGCATGGGCGGGAATGTTGGGCAAGAGCGTGGCCACCACGTCGCCCGGTTTCACCCCAAGTCTCGCCAGCCCCGATGCCAGACGCGAACAGCGCGCATGGTACTCGGCATAGCTCTTGCGAAAACGGCCATAGACCAGCGCCTCGTCATCCGGGAAAAGCCGAACCGCCCGGCGCAGATGCGACAGCGGTGTCAGCGGCACGAAGTTGGCCGCGTTCCTTTCAAGCCCGGTTTCGTCGCTCATCCATCCCATCTGGTGCCTCCCTCGCCGCGATGCCCTGGCCCCGAAGATATTGCGCATCCCCGGTGTCAACGCAAAGGATTTGCCCGGATGATGGCGCTTTGCAAGGGGCCGGGGCCGGTCTAGCCTGCGCTCCATGATCATCTCCCCGGGGCGCAACTTCATCTTCGTGCATATCCCCAAGACCGCGGGCACCGCGCTGACGCTGGCCTATGAGGATCGGGCGATGGCCGACGACATCCTGATCGGCGACACCCCCAAGGCGCGCCGGCGCCGCAATCGCCTTCGCGGCGCGACGGTTGCCGGCCGGCTGTGGAAGCATTCCACGCTTGCCGACATCTCGGGGCTGGCGACGCCCGCATTCATCGCCGGCGCCTTTGTCGCGACGCTGGTGCGCAACCCCTGGGACCGGATGGTGAGCTATTACCGCTGGCTGCGGGCACAGGATTTCGACCATCCGGCGGTGAAGCTGGCGAAGTCGTGCGATTTCAGCGAATTCCTGGCGGCCGAGCACACGCGCGAGACGATCGCCGCCAACCCCTATGGCCGCTACGTGACCGCCGCCGACGGGTGCGAGCACTGCCGCGCCTTCATCCGGCTGGAGCATTTCGCGGAAGATTCCGAGCCGCTCCGGGCGCATCTGGGCTTTCGCCTGGTCCTGCCGCGGGTCAATACCTCGGACCGGCACGAGGACTACCGGCGCTACTATTCCGACCCCGACGCCGCCCGCGTGGCGGACATGTGCGCCGGGGACATCGCCCGCTTCGGCTACCGATTTGGCTGAAGCGGCCTCCCCACTCCATTCATCTTGCCAAAAATACTCCAAATCCGGACAGGACGATATCAGCGCACCGCCGCTCAGGCCGCCGTCCGGGTTCCAAACCGGCCATAAAAACTCTCGCCCGAGCGCGCCATCTCGCGCAACGTCTCCGGCGTCGTGAAACGCGGCCCGAACGCCTCTGTCAGTGCATCGCAGCGCCGCGCGGCCTCGCTGATACTCAGCATGTCGAGCCAGGAAAACGGCCCCCGACCACGGCGCGAACCCCCAGCCGAGAATGGCGCCGACATCGCCCTCGCGGATGTCCTCCAGCACGCCTTCCTCCAGTGCGCGCACCGCCTCGAGCACCTGCACGAACATCAGCCGGTCCTGCACCTGCGCCAGCGCCGGTTGCCCGGCCGCGCGCGGGAATCGCCCGGCCAGCCCCGGCCAGTAGCCCAGCCGCTTGCCCTTTTCGTCATAGTCGTAAAAGCCCTTGCCGACCTTGCGCCCGAGGCGGCCCTCGCCCTCCATCCAGAAGATGACCTCATCGACGGCCTCGTCGGGATAATCCGCGCCCATCGCCGCCCTGGTGGCGCGGGCGATCCGGGCGCCCAGCTCGATCGAGGTCTCGTCGACCAGCTGCAACGGCCCCACCGGAAAGCCCAGCTGCCGCGCGGCGTTGTCGATCAGCGCCGGCGCCACGCCCTCGGCCACCATGCGTATCCCCTCGTTGATATAGGGATGATGCAGCGGTTGGCGTAAAAGAAACGCGCGTCGTTCACCACGATCGGCGTCTTGCGGATCTGGCGCACGAAATCGAGCGCCTTGGCCACAGCGCGCGGGCCCGTCTCGCGGCCCTTGATGATCTCGACCAGCATCATCCTTTCGACCGGCGAGAAGAAGTGGATGCCGATGAACTGGTCGGGCTTGTCGCTGGCCCGGGCCAGATCGGAAATCGGCAGGGTCGAGGTGTTGGTGGCAAAGATGCAGTCCGCGCCCGCCTGCGCCAGCGCCGCCTTCGTCGCCTCGGCCTTGACCGTCATGTCCTCGAAGACCGCCTCGACGATCAGATCGCACCCCTTCAGCGCGGCAAGATCGGTGGTGGCATTGATGCGTCCCAGCACCTCGGCCTTCAGCTCTTCGGTGGCCTTGCCGCGCTTGATGCCCTCGTCCATGTAGTCGGCGGCATGGGACCTGCCGCGCTCGGCGGCCTCCTGGTTCTGGTCGATCAGCACCACCTCGATGCCCGCCTGCGCCGCGACCAGCGCGATGCCCGCGCCCATCATGCCGGCGCCCAGCACGCCCAGCTTGCGCACCCTCTGGTCGGGCGCGTCGGGGCGGTTGGCGCCTTTTTCCAGCGCCTCCTTCGAGATGAAGAGCGAGCGGATCATCGCGCTCGATGACGGGTTCATCAGGATGTTGGTGAACCAGCGCGCCTCGATCCTCAGCGCGGTGTCAAACGGCACCAGCGCGCCCTCGTAGACCGCCGAGAGAAGCGCCTTGGGCGCCGGGAACGCGCCCTGCGTGCGGCCCTGCACCATCGCGCTGGCGCCAACGAAGGTCATGAAGCCCGCCGGATGATAGGGCGCGCCGCCCGGCATCCTGTAGCCCCTCTCGTCCCACGGCTTGACGATGCGGGGCTCCGAGAGCACCCATTCGCGCGCCCTGTCCAGCAATTCGCCGGCCGGTACCACCTCGTCCACCACCCCGGCGGATTTCGCCTTTTGGGGATCGCTCAGCTTGCCTTCCAGAAGCAGCGGCGCCGCCGCCATCGCGCCCATCTTGCGCACCAGCCGCGTGGTGCCGCCCATGCCGGGAAAGATGCCCACCATGATCTCGGGCAGGCCGATCCTGGCCGATGCGTTGTCGGCGGCAAAGATGCGGTGGCAGGCGAGCGGCAGTTCCAGCCCGATGCCCAGCGCCGTGCCCGGCAGCGCCGCGGCGATGGGCTTGCCGCCGCGGTTCCTGTCGTCCATGCCGGCGCGCTCGATCTTGCGCAGGATGGCGTGGGTGGCCATCAGCCCCTCGAAGAGCCCGCGCGCCGGGTCGTCGCCGGCGCCCTCCTTCATCCGGGCGATGACGTTGAGGTCCATCCCGCCCGCGAACGAGCCCGCCTTGCCCGAGGTGATGACGATGCCCCTGACCGCGTCGTCCGAAAGGGCATCGTCGATCAGCCCATCCAGCACCGGCCACGCCTCCATCGTCATCACGTTCATCGACTTGCCCCGGGTGTCCCAGGTGATCACCGCGACGCCGTCGGCGCCCTTTTCCATCGTGAAATCGGTCATGTCCTTCAACTCCCTTCCGGCCCGCGTCACACGCGCTCGATGATGGTGGCGGCACCCATTCCGGATGCGACGCAGAGCGTCGCGAGCCCGGTGGCCTTGTCCGCGCGTTCCATCTCGTCGAGAAGCGTGCCAAGGATCATCGCCCCGGTGGCGCCCAGCGGGTGACCCAAGGCGATGGCGCCGCCATTGACGTTGACCCGTGCCTGATCGACCTCGAAGGCTTGGCAGAACCGCAGCACCACGGCCGAAAACGCCTCGTTCACCTCGAAAAGGTCGATGTCGGCGATCTCCATCCCGGCATCTGCCAGCGCCCTCTGCGTCGCCGGTACCGGGCCGGTCAGCATGATGGTGGGATCGGTGCCGATCCTGGCGGTCTGGCGGATGCGGGCGCGGGGGGTGAGGCCCCATGTCTCGCCAAACGCCTTGCTGCCCACCAGCACGCCCGCCGCGCCGTCGACGATACCGCTGGAGTTGCCGGCGTGGTGGATGTGCTCGATGCGCTCCAGATGCGGGTATTTCAGTTTTGCCACCGCATCAAAGCCCGGCATCACCTCGCCCATATCCTTGAAACTGGGCTTGAGCGCGCCGAGGCTTTGCATGTCGGTCTCGGGGCGCATGTGCTCGTCACGATCAAGGATGACGAGGCCGTTGACGTCCCTGACCGGAATGATCGAGCGCGCGAAGCGGCCCTCCTCCCACGCCTTTGCCGCGCGGCGCTGCGACTGTACCGCCAGCGCGTCGGCATCCTCGCGGGAAAAGCCGTACTGGGTGGCGATGATGTCGGCGGAAATCCCCTGCGGCACGAAGTAGTGCTTCATCGCGACAGACGGATCGACGGCGATCGCCGCCCCGTCCGAGCCCATCGCCACCCGGCCCATCATTTCGACCCCGCCCGCGATATAGCCCTCGCCCGCGCCCCCGCGCACCTGGTTGGCGGCGAGGTTCACCGCCTCGAGCCCCGAGGCGCAGAAGCGGTTGATGGCGAGCCCCGGAATGGCTTCATCGAGATCTGATGCCAGCACCGCGGTGCGCGCCAGACACCCGCCCTGTTCGCCGACCTGGGTGGCGTTGCCCCAGATCACGTCCTCGACCGCGTGACCCTCGAGCCCGTTGCGTTCCTTGAGCGCGTTCAGCACCCCCACCGAGAGCGCCAGGCTGGTGACCTCGTGCAGGGCGCCGTCCTTGCGGCCCCTGCCGCGCGGTGTGCGCACGGCGTCATAGATGAAGGCGTCGGTCATGTCGTCTCCTTTCGCTCGCGATCCGCGGGGGATCCCGGCATCAGATCGTAGGGGTGTTTCCAGCCCGGCAAGCCTTCGATATTGGCGAGCCAGCGGTCGATTTCGGGCCACTCTGCGCGCTCGAACCCGAAGGGCTCGGGGTAGAAGAGATAGCCGCAGCAACTCAGATCGGCGTTGGTCGGGCCCTCGCCCACGATCCAGTCGCGCCCCTTGAGGTGCTCGTTCAGCACCGGATAGGTGGCCTTGAGCCGCCCCTGCATGAACGCGATCACCTCCTGCGGCCGCTTTCCGGGGGCCAGGAAGTTCATCAGGAACCGGGTCATCCCGGCCTGGCCAGAGAGCTTGTGGTTGTCCCAGAGCACCCAGCGCAGCACCTCGAGACGGTCCTCGGGCGCGCCGGCAAAGCGCCCGGCGCGGTCGCTGACATGAGCCTGGATCGCGCCCGACTGGCTGAGGCGCAGATCGCCGTCGATCAGCACCGGCACCTCGCCCATCTCGTTGACCTCGCGGCGGTA
This sequence comes from Roseovarius sp., assembly GCA_027493545.1. Taxonomy (GTDB): domain Bacteria; phylum Pseudomonadota; class Alphaproteobacteria; order Rhodobacterales; family Rhodobacteraceae; genus Roseovarius. The sequence goes on from JAOSKR010000003.1 coordinate 608,597, forward strand.
TTGCTCGGTCCGGGTTTCGCCGCCGAAGAAATCGACGTAAACCGGCGTCCAGTCGAGCCCGGAGAGTTCCAGCGCCAGCGCCGCCTTGTAGGCGTTGCCCGATTCGCCGAAGCAGTAGAGTCTGGCCGTCATGCGTGTCTCCCTGATGGTGCCGCCGGAGTGGGGGTTTTGCACCCCCACACCCCCGCAGAGTATTTGCAGCAAGATGAAATCGGGGCGAATTCACCCGTCGTTAACCCTACCATGCCTGGATCGGTGTCGCGGTACAGGCTGGAGAGCCGATGACCGTGCAAGGTGAAGCCCTGCCCCGTCCCGGATGGCCCTGGGCCAGCGTTCGGGGCAGGGTGCGCGCCCCTGACTTCATCTTTCCCCAAATACTCCCGCCGGAGGCGTCCGCCGGCGCCAAGCTGCGGTGCGGTTCGATCCATGTCCTCCCTCCGCTTCCGCATCAGCGTTTGCGCGCCTCGAGTTCGGAATTGAACAATCGCAGCCGGTGCGTCAGCGCATCCGAGTCGGTGACGCTGTCGAAATTCTCGAAGAGAAAGGACAGCGCCTCGCCCTCATCAAGCCCGGCCTCGGTTGCGAATCGGCGCAGGCGGCGATAGCCGTCCTCGGTCATCGCGGCGTTGAAGCGGCGGGTCAGGCGAAAGCGTTTCGGCATCGCAGCCTCCTGTTTTCCGGGCGTGGTTTCAAAACAGCGCGGCGTCGAGTGTCATCACCGGCCCGGCACCGCTCTCGATCCGCGCCAGGTGCATCGCGGTGGCGGGCAGGCGGCGGGCCATGTAATAGCGCCCGGTGGCGAGCTTGGTCTCGTAGAAATCCCTGTCGGCCGCGCCCGCATCGAGCGCCGCGCGCGCCGCGCGGGCCATGCGCGCCCACATCAGCCCGAGGCAGACATGGCCGAAGAGGTGCATGAAATCGTGGCTGCCCGCCAGCGCGGCGTTGGGGTTCTCCATGCCGTGCTGCACGAAGAACATGGCCGCAGCTTGCAGGTGTTTCGATGCCGCCTTGAGAGGGTCGAGGAAGTCGGCCTCGAGCGCGGCGTCATCCTCGTTGTCCCTGATGAACTCCTTGACCATCTCGAAGAAGGCCATGGCGTGGCGGCCGTCATCCGCCGCCAGCTTGCGGCCGACGAGGTCGAGCGCCTGCACGCCGTTGGCGCCCTCGTAGATCATCGCGATGCGGGCGTCGCGGACGAACTGCGACATGCCCGATTCCTCGATATAGCCGTGCCCGCCATAGACCTGCTGGGCGAGGATGGTCATCTCGAAGCCCTGGTCGGTCAGGAACCCCTTGATGACGGGGGTGAGCAGGCTGATCATGCCCAGGGCATCCTCGTCGCCCATGCGGTGCGCGCGGTCGATCATCGAGGCCCCCCAGAGCAGGAAGGCGCGCCCGCCCTCGACAAAGCTCTTCTGGTCGAGCAGCATCCGGCGCACGTCCGGGTGCACGATCAGCGGGTCCGCCGGCCCGTCGGGGTTCTCGGCCCCGGTGACTGCCCGGCCCTGCAGGCGTTCGCGGGCGTAGGTGAGCGCGTTCTGATACGCCACCTCGGCCTGTGCCAGCCCCCTGCATGCCGACGCCGAGGCGGGCCTCGTTCATCATCGTGAACATCGCCTTCATGCCATCGTGCTTGCCGCCCAGCAGCCAGCCGGTGGCGCCGTCGTAGTCCATCACGCAGGTGGCGTTGCCGTGGATGCCCATCTTTTCCTCGATCTTGCCGCAGCTGACCGCGTTGCGCTCGCCGGGGCTGCCATCGTCATTGACGAGGAACTTGGGCACGATGAAGAGCGACACGCCCTTGATGCCCTCGGGCCCGCCGGGGATTTTCGCCAGCACCAGATGGACGATGTTCCCGGCCAGGTCGTGTTCGCCCGCCGAGATGAAGATCTTCTGCCCCGTCAGCCTGTAGCTGCCGTCCTCCTGCGGTTCGGCGCGGGTGCGCATCAGTCCCAGATCGGTGCCGCAATGGGGCTCGGTCAGGTTCATGGTGCCGGTCCACTCGCACGCGGCCATCTTCGGCACATAGGTCGTCTTCTGCTCGTCGGTGCCATGCGCGATGATGGTCGTGGCGGCGCCGTGGGCAAGGCCCTGGTACATGGTGAAGGCCTGGCTGGCGGCCGAGAACATCTCGCTCACCGCAGTGCCGAGCAGCACCGGCATGTTCTGCCCGCCATATTCCTCGGGCAGGTCGAGCGCGGTCCAGCCGCCCGCGCGCACCTCGTCGAAGGCGGCCTTGAAGCCCACGGGCGTGCGCACCACACCATTTTCCAGCACGCAGCCCTGGGTGTCGCCCACCGGGTTCAATGGCGCCACCACGTCGCGCGCCAGCTTGCCGGCCTCGTCGATCACCGCGGCGGTGAAATCGGGTTCGAGATCGGCATAGCCGGGGATGTCGGAGGCCGAGACGTTCAGGAGTTCGTGCAGGACGAAGTGGATATCCCCGGCGGGGGGCGTGTAGCTGGGCATCTTTCCGGGTCTCCCTTTATGCCGCCGGGCCGTGGAGCCGCGCCCGGCCCGCGCGTCCGGGGCTGAGCAGCCCCGTATGCCCGTAATAGCGCAACCTGCGCGGCGGCACATCGAAGCGCGCACACATTTCCTTGAAGGAGAGGCGGGTTTCGGGCATCTCTGCGGCACTCCCTGCGCCAAAGGTAGTTGGATGTGAGGCGCGGGACAACAGCCCGCGCTTGCGGCCCTTTGGCGGTTGCGGCACATAAGGGGCGCACAAGGCCGGCGAGAGGGATGGAATGACGAAGGACCGCAGCACGATCGCCCGTGAGTTCATTGACGCCGTCCCGCATCTCAGGGCGCTGGGGATGGAAGTGACGCGGATCCGGGACGGGTGCGCAGAGATCGCCATGAACTACGACCCGCGCTTTGTCGGCGATCCCGAGACGGGGGTGATCCACGGCGGCGCGGTTTCGGCGCTGATGGACACCTGCTGCGGCGCCGCGGCGCTGAGCCACCCCGCCTGCGTCGGCTGGGCCGCCACCATCGACCTGCGCATCGACTACATGCGTCCCGCCACTCCCGGCCAGCGCATCCGCGCCGAGGCCGAGTGTTTTCACGTCACCCGCAGCGTGGCCTTCGTGCGCGGTCGGGCGATGGACGATGACGATGACCGCCCGGTGGCCACTGCCACCGGCACCTTCACCGCCGGGGGCGTCTGATGGCCCGCCCGCGCCCCCGAGCCCGTCCAGGTGGTCAAGCAGCGTCGGGACGCGGCGCTGAAGGCGCTCGTCGAGGGGGTGCCCTACATCGGGTTTCTGGGTATCGAATTCGAGCGCCGCGGTGACGAACTGACGGCGATCATGCCGTTTCAGGAGATGCTGATCGGCAACCCCGCGCTGCCGGCGCTGCATGGCGGCGCGACGGCGGCGTTTCTCGAGGTGTCGGCGATCATCGGGCTGAGCTGGTCGCTCCTGTGGGACGAGATCGAGGGCGGCACGCTCGATCCCGACACGCTGCTGCTCGGCGATTTGCCGCGCCTGCCAAGGACGGTTTCCTTTACCGTCGACTATCTGCGCTCGGGCCTGCCGCGGGATGCCTATGCCCGTGCCCGCGTCAACCGCTCGGGGCGGCGCTATGCCAGCGTGCATGTCGAGGCCTGGCAGGACAACCGCGCGCGCCCCTTCGCCCAGGCGACGGGGAATTTCGTCATGCCGCGTGGGGATGGCTGAGGCGCCGGCACGGGCGCTGACCCATTCCCGGGTTCTGAGGATCGCCCTGCCGGTGGTGATCTCGAACGTCACCGTCCCGCTGATCGGCGTGGTCGATACCGGCGTGGTGGGACAGATGGGTGCAGCCGCACCCATCGGCGCAGTGGGCATGGGCGCGATGATCCTGACCGCCGTCTACTGGATTTTCGGTTTTCTGCGCATGGGCACCACCGGGCTGACCAGCCAGGCATTCGGGGCCGGACAGGGCGGCGAGGTCGCGGCGCTGCTGACACGCGTGTTGTTGGTGGGTCTGGGCGCGGGGACGGCGCTCATCGCTGTGCAGGTTCCGGTCTTTGCCGCCGCCTTTGCCCTGGCGCCGGCCAGCGCCGAGGCCGAGGCACTGGCGCGCGACTACATGGCGGTCCGGGTGTGGAGCGCGCCGGCGATGATCGCGCTTTTCGGCGTGACCGGCTGGCTGATCGCGCAGGAGCGCACCGGCGCGGTGCTGGCGGTGCAGGTGGCGATGAACGGGCTCAATGTCGGGCTCGATCTGTGGTTCGTGCTGGGGCTGGGCTGGGGGTGACGGGCGTCGCCTGGGCCAGCTTTGCCGCCGAATGGTCGGGACTGGCGCTGGGGCTGTGGCTGTGCCGGGGCGCGTTCGCGGTGCCGGCCTGGCGCGACTGGCCGCGGGTCTTCGACCCCGAACGGCTGAGGCGCATGGCCGCCGTCAACCGCGACATCCTGCTGCGCTCGCTGATGCTGCAGGTGATCTTCGTCTCGTTCGTCTTCGTCGGCAGCGGGTTCGGCGACGTGACGCTCGCGGCCAACCAGGTGCTGCTGCAGTTTCTCAGCGTATCGGCCTTCGGGCTCGACGGTTTCGCCTTCGCCGCCGAGGCGCTGGTCGGTCAGGCGGTGGGGCGCGGCGACGTCGCGGCGCTGCGGCGCGGGGCGCTGCTGGCCGGGTTCTGGGGGCTCGTCGTGACCGCTGCGCTGGCGCTGGCCTTTGCCGTCTTCGGCCCCGCGATCGTCGCGCTGATGACCACCGCGCCCGAGGTGCGGGCGGCGGCGCAGGGATACCGGTCTATGTCGCGCTGGCGCCGCTGCTGGGGCTCGCGCCGTTCATGCTCGACGGCATCTTCATCGGCGCCACGCGGGCGCGGGACATGCGCGACATGATGGCCCTGAGCCTTGCGGTCTATGTCGGCGCGGTGCTGGCGCTGGCGCCGGGGCTGGGCAATCACGGGCTGTGGATCGCGCTTTTGCTGAGCTATGTCGCCCGGGCGGTGACGCTGGGGCTGCGCTATCCGGCGCTGGAACGCGCCGTGGGCGGCGGCGGCGCGGCATGAATTTGATCAAGTTTCATGTCAGGGGGTGGCGAATCCGCCGCGCGCGGCTGAAAGTCCGCTCCGCTGACCCTTCGTGACAGGAGCCTTGCCATGTCCAACCGCCCCATCCGCCTCGCCATCAACGGTTTCGGGCGTATCGGCCGGACGCTGACGCGCATCCTGCTGCGCAACGGGGCGGAGCGGGGGGCGGAGTTCGAAATCGTGCTCATCAACGAGATCGAACCACTCGAGACCTGCGCCTATCTCTTTCAGTACGACAGCGTCTACGGCCCCTGGCCCGAAGAGGTCGTCGCCGGCGACCGCTCGCTGCTGGTCAACGGCCGCGCGATCCCGTTTCGTGCCGAGCCGGACCTCAGCGCGCTCGACCTCTCCGGGGTCGACCTCGTGTTGGAGTGCACCGGGATGGGCGGCGCCCGCGCGGTGGCCGAACGCGGACTGGCGGCGGGTGCCGGCGCGGTGCTGGTCTCGGGGCCTTCGGCCGAGGCCGACATCACCCTGGTGATGGGCGCCAACGAGGACCGGCTCGGGGCCGAGCGGATCGTGTCGAACGCGTCCTGCACCACCAACGCGCTGGCGCCGCTGGCGCGGCTGATCGACGACGCCTTCGGGCTGGAAAGCGGGCAGATGACCACGGTGCATTGCTATACCGGCAGCCAGCCCACCGTCGACAAGCCCCGCGGCGCCCCCGAGCGCAGCCGCGCGGCGGCGTTGTCGATGGTGCCCACCACCACCAGCGCCCAGGCCCAGACCGGACTGGTGCTGCCGCACCTGAAGGGCCGGATCGAGGCGCGCGCGATCCGCGTGCCCACCGCCAGCGTCTCGGCCATCGACCTGACGGTGGTGACCCGTGCGCCGGCGAGCGTCGCGTCGGTGAATGCGGTGCTCAGGGCGGCGGCCGAGACCTCGCCCGTCTTCGGCTGGACCGAAAAGCCGCTGGTCAGCGCCGATCTGCGCGGGCGCCCGGAATCGGTGGTGATGGTCGGGCCCGAGACCTCGGTTTCGCGCGGGGGGCTGTTGCGGGTCTTCGGCTGGTACGACAACGAATGGGGCTTTTCCTGCCGGATGCTCGACATGGCACGGCTGATGGCGCGGCGCGCGGCGGGGTGAGGCGGGCAGGGGCGGTCTGAGGGATGAGGCCGGCCGCGGATGGCGTGGCACGCGCCGTTCACGGACGGTCGGGGGATCGGGTTTTGCGGTAGGGCAGCGGCCGCCGAGGTGGGCGCGAAGCGCCCGCCTGTGGGGCGGGCGGGCGCTGCCCGGCGGTTCCCGCCGGGCGAAACGGCCGCGAAGGGCGTGCCCTGCTCCGAAGAATTCATGGAAGGGACGGGCGCGCCATCTTTTCGACGCTGCTCCCATTTCTCTTTCGTCAGCCACGCGCCAACTGCCCCCCACTAACGGCGCGTTCCGCACCACCCGCGGCCGGCTTGCGCCAAGACGCGGCGAGCTGTTGCCCGGTGAACTGGCCGCTCCCGCTCAGCCTCGGCACATCCCCTTGATGGTGGCGGCATGAACGGGATCGGCCGCCAGCGTGTCGGTGGCAAGCCCCCGCGCGGTCTCGATCAGCGTGCCGGGCTCGGCGATCAGGTCGAAAAGCCCCCAGGCGAGCGCCGTATCAGCGTCGATCCTGTGCCCCGCCATCAGCAGCATCCGCGCCCGCGCCGGGCCGATCAGGCGCACCAGCCGCCCCGGATCGGAGGGTTGCGGCAGAAATCCCAGCCTCATCACCGGGTAAAACGCCTTGGCCCCCGGCACCGCGACGCGCAGATCGCACGCCAGCACCATGCCCATGGCGCCGCCGGCCACCGTGCCGTTGAGCGCCGCGATGGTCAGCCCCGGCAGCCCGGCGATCGCCCCCGAGAGCCGCTCCCAGAGCGGGCTGGTGGCGAGTCCGGCGCGCGCCGCCTCAAGATCGGCGCCGGCGGAAAAGACCCCGCCCGCCCCGGTCAGGATCAGCGCGCGCGCCTCGGTGGCGACCTCGGCGATCCCGGCCAGGTCGGCCACCATCGCCTCGGTCAGCGAATTGGCCTTGTCCGGCCGGTCGATGGTCGCGGTCCAGAGCCCGCCCTCCTTGTCGAGCCGGATCATGCCAGCCCTGCCCGGGCGCGGATCGCCGCGTCGCGCAGGCTGATCTCGGTACCGATGAACTCGTCGGCATCGGGCGTGCACATCCACAAAAGCGCCCGCGCCGGCCATTCGGGGGGAATGTGGTCCTCCCAGTCGAGTTGCGAGACCGGGTTGACGCCGCTCGCCTTGATGGTGCGCTGCATCTCGGTGGCCACGGTGCCCGGGCTGAGCCCCATCGCCCGGATGCCGTGCGCGCGCCCCTCCAGATCGGCCGCGCGGGTCAGCATCGCCGCGCCCGCCTTGGAGGCGCAATATGCGCTCCAGCCCTCGAGCGGGGCATGCGCGGCGCCTGAGCTCACGGTCAGCACGGTGCCCCCGCCGGCGGCCTTCATCACCGGCAGCGCGGCGCGCATGCCGTGAAAGACGCCCTTGAGGTTGACGTCGATGGCCTTGCCCCAGCTTTCGGGATCGGCGGCGTCGATCGGCGAGATGGGTTCGATCACCCCGGCATTGCCGATCAGCACGTCGAGCCCGCCGAACGCGGTGCGACAGGCCTCGACCGCCGCCGCCACCTCCCGGTAGCGGCCGACGTCGCAGGGGATGGCGACGGCATCCCGGCCGATCTCGCCGGCGAGCGCCGCGATGGCCTCGCCGTTGCGGGCGGCAAGCGCCACCCTTGCCCCGGCCGCCGCGAACGCGCGCGCCGCCGCCGCGCCGATCCCGCGGCTGGCGCCGGTGATCAGCACCGCCTTGCCTGTCACCGATTGGGTCATGGTCATGTCGTCCTTTCCCTTCCTTGCCGGCGCCATACTCGCGACCATGACACAAAAGGCAAGTATCGCTTGACCCGTCCGGTGCTTGAGCGGAAGCTGGGACGCAAATTCGAAACAGAAGGGTTGAACATGGCATTTCCCCAAAAGCGCGTCGCCGCGGCAGCGGCGCTCTGCGGCTTTCTCGGCGCGTCCGCGGCCGTGGCCGATGTCACCGCCGAACAGGTCTGGGCCGACTGGCGCGACTACATCGCCGGTGCCGGCTATGAGGTGGATGCGGTCGAGACGCGCTCGGGCGACCGGCTGACCGTGAGCGGGACGGTGATGTCGTTCGTCATCCCCGAGGAGGACAGTACCGTCACCCTGAGCATGGGCGACATGGTCTTTGTCGACCGGGGCGACGGCACCGTGGCGATCGAAATTCCCCCGAACCTGCCGATCGGGATCATGGTCTCGGGCCCCGAGGGCGATCAGGCCGATATCGGGCTCAACTACGCCACGCGCGGGCTTTCGGTGATCGTCGCCGGCAATCCCGGCGACATGAGCTATACCTACTCCGCCGCCAACCTGACGATGACGCTGGAAAGCCTCATGGTCGAGGGTGAAGAGGTCGACATGGCCACCTTCGGCACCGCAAGGTTCGAAATCGCCGACATCGCCGGTTCGACCCAGATGGTGGTGGACGAATTGCGCCGGGCGACGCAGAAGGTCACCACCGGGGCGCTGAGCTATCTGGTCGATTTCAAGGATCCTGAGGGCGGCGACGGCCGCCTGGTCGTCAAGGGTGGTGCCGACGCGATGGATTTCCGCGGCACCGTCAGCCTGCCGCACGAGATGGACGCGAGCGACATGGCGCGGATGCTCATGGACGGCTTCGCCTTCGACGGCAAGTTCTCGATCGACAACAGCACCACCGACTTCAATTTCCGGGACGGCGACGAGATGGCGCAGGGCAAGAGCCGCTCGGCCAGCACCGGGGTGCGCATGGCGATGGGCAGGGATGGCCTCGTCTATGCACTCAACTCGGCGGATGTCGAGATGACGATGGCCGGCGGGGATCTGCCGTTTCCGATCGACGTCGCGATGGCCGAGACCGCGCTCGAGGCGACCATGCCGCTGATGTCGGGCGAGGCGCCGCAGGGCTTTGATCTCGGCCTGACGCTGGGCGATTTCAGCATGTCCGACATGCTCTGGGGCATTTTCGATCCCGCCGGGCAATTGCCGCGCGATCCCGCCACCGTGGCCATCAATCTGTCGGGCACGGTACGTCTGCTGACCGATCTGCTCGATCCCGCGCAGATGGAGGCGATCGACAAGGGTGAGGCCGTGCCGGGCGAGATAGAGTCGCTCGAGATCAACGGCCTGACGCTGCGCGTGGCCGGCGCGGAGCTGACCGGCAAGGGCGCCTTCACCTTCAATAACGACGATCTGGAGACCTACGAGGGGATGCCCGCGCCCGAAGGCGCGGTGAACCTGACGCTGGTGGGCGGAAACGCGCTTCTCGACAAGCTGGTTGAGATGGGGCTGGTGCCCGAGGACGAGGCCGGCGGCATGCGCATGATGATGGGGCTCTTTGCCGTCCCGGGCGATGGCGAGGACACGCTGAATTCGAAGATCGAGGTCAAGGGCAACGGCCAGATTCTCGCCAACGGTCAGCGCATCAAGTAGATCGCGGACGGGGCGGAATCGCCCCTGCCGGGCCGCGCGGCGCCACCCGCGCGGCCTTGCGCTTTGCCCGCTTGAGGTCTAGCTCAGACGCTCAGGCACGAAAGGCAGGCCATGAGCGAACCCCTCGATACCATCACTGACGCGCTGATCGCGACCGCGCTTGCGGCAGGCGCGGGAGCGGCCGACGTGCTGGCCGTCGAGGGCCGGGCGCTCAGCGTCGGGGTGCGCGGCGGTGCGCTTGAAGAGGCCGAGCGCGCCGAGGGGACCGAGATCGGCTTGCGGGTGCTGATCGGCGGGCGGCAGGCTTGCGTCGCGACGTCCGGACATGCGGCCCGCCGCCATCGCGGCACTGGCCGAGCGCGCGGTGGCGATGGCGCGCGAGGCGCCCGAGGACCCTCATGCCGGCCTTGCCGAGCCCGGCCAGACCGGGGCCGGTTGCGATCCCGCGGCGCTGGAACTGGCCGATCCCGCGCCCGAGCCCGCCCCCTCCGACCTGCAGGAGGCGGCGCTCGCGGCCGAGGCGGCGGCGCTGGCCGTCGCCGGCGTCACTCAGGTGCAGTCGGCCCGCGCCGCCTGGTCGCGCCGCACCATCCGCATGGCCGCCAGCAACGGCTTTTCCGGCACGCTTTCGCGCACCGACAGCGCGCTTTCCTGCACCGCCATCGCCGGCAGCGGTACCGCCATGCAGCGCGACAGCGACGGCGATGGCCGCATCTTCCGCGCCGATCTGCGCGACCCGCGCGAGATCGGACAGCGAGCGGGGGAACGCGCGGTGGCGATGCTGGGCGCGCGCAAGCCGCCCACCGGCGCCTTTCCGGTGCTCTTCGACGAGCGCGTGGCCGCAACCCTCATCGGCCATCTGCTGGCCGCCGCCAACGGCGCGGCGGTGGCGCGCGGCGCCTCGTGGCTGCGGGATCGGCTGGGCGAGCCGGTGCTGCCCGACACGCTCAGCCTGATCGAGGATCCGCACCGCCCGCGCGCCGCCGCCTCGCGCCCGTTCGATGCCGAGGGGCTGCCGACGCGGGCGCGCGCGCTCATTGATGGCGGCGTGCTCACCGGCTGGCTGCTCGATCTCGCCTCCGCCCGGCAACTCGGGCTCGCGCCCACCGCCAACGCCCGGCGCGGGCCTTCGGCCCCGCCCAGCCCGGCGGCATGGAACGTGGCGCTGAGCCAGGGTGCGCAGAGCCGCGAGGATCTGCTGCGCGAGATGGGCACCGGGCTCCTGGTCACGTCGCTCATCGGCTCGACCATCAACCCCAACACCGGCGATTATTCGCGCGGCGCGGCGGGTTTCTGGGTCGAACGGGGCGAAATCGCCTACCCGGTCCAGGAATGCACCATCGCAGGCAGCCTGCCGCGGATGCTGCGCGCGATGACGCCGGCCAACGACGCCAGGCCCTGGCTCAGCCGGGTGGTGCCGTCGCTGCTGGTCGAGGGGCTGACCCTTGCCGGTGACTGACCTCGCGCTGCTGGTCGAGGCGGCGCGCGCCGCCGGCGAGGTGGCGCTGAGCTATGATCAGAGCACCGTGAAATACTGGGACAAGCCCGGCGGGCTCGGCCCGGTGAGCGAGGCCGACCTGTCGGTGAACGCGACGCTCGAGCGGGTGTTGCGCGCGGCCCGGCCGGATTACGGCTGGCTCTCCGAAGAGAGCGAGGACACCCCCGAGCGCCTTGCCGCCGACCGGGTCTTCATCCTCGATCCGATCGACGGCACCCGCAGCTTCATCGAAGGGTCGCGCCACTGGGCCCATTCCATCGCCGTGGCCGAGGGTGGCACCGTCACCGCGGCAGTGGTGTTCCTGCCCGAGCCCGACAAGCTCTATGCCGCCGCTTCGGGGCAGGGGGCGACGCTCAACGGCCGTGCGCTCCGCGTCAGCGCGCGCAGCGACCTCACCGGTGCCTCGGTGGTGTCGGCCAAGCCGGCCTTCGCGCCGCGGAACTGGCGCGCGGCGGTGCCGCAGGTCGACCGGGTCTTCCGGCCCTCGCTCGCCTACCGGCTCAGCATCTGGGGTGCCCGAGGTTGCGAGCGCGGTCTCGCGCTGGGACGCTGCGGCGGTGCTGGGAATGGGACGCGGCGGGGGAACTGATCCTGCGCGAGGCCGGCGCGGGTGACCTCCGAACCGCCGCGGCGGCCGCTTGCGCTTCAACAATCCCGAGCCGCTGGTCGAGGGCGTCGTGGCCGCCAACCCGGTGCTTCATGCCCGCCTCACCGCGGCACTGGCGCCCTGAGCCGCCGGGCTTGTCATTTCATCTTGCCGCAACTATTCCAGCTGAGGTTTCTGAGAGTATGCTAACCCATGGCTAGAAAAATGCCTATCTGTTTCGGGGGGAATTTCGGAGGAAATTCGCATCTGCCCTCTTGCCCGACATCACCGCCGATCGGGGCGGTTCTGACGGGCTGAACCACAAGACGGGGCTGCGACTTCGGCCTTCTGCGCGGGCGATGGCCGAACTGGCGCAATTGCCCCTTCCGCGGCCAGGTGGAGCTGGACGAGAGTTACTCGGCCCGACCCGAGAGGGGAAGGCCGGGGCTCGGAAGGGCGCGGCGTGCGGGCAAGGTGCCGGTCTCGGCATCCTCGAAGGGGGGGATTGCAGATCGTGAAAACTGTTCGAAACAACCTTTTTGATCATCGAGGGTGAATTGTCGGCCGAGATTACCAGGACGGTTACTACGACGGTGGTCGAGGGGGCCGACCACCACCGCATCAAAAGTATGAAGGGAAGGGGATTTCTGGAGAACGGCGCCATATCAACGGCATCGAGCCCGAAAATCTGACCGGCGCGTTGCTGATGATGGCCTCGATGGCGGCCTTCACGTTCAACGACGCCATGATGAAGGCGATGGCCGGCGAGGTGCCGCTCTTCCAGTTGCTCTTTCTGCGCGGCGTGCTGACCACGATCGCGGTGGCGGCGATCGCGGTGCGCCCGGGGCGCTGCGCGCGCGTCCGCCCGGCGCGACTGGCGGCTGATCGGCTGGCGCGCCGTGGCCGAGACCGGCGCGGCCTATTTCTTTCTCACCGCGCTTTTTCACATGCCGCTGGCCAATGTCACCGCGATCCTGCAGACACTGCCGCTCACCATCACCCTGGCGGCGTGGCTGTTTCTGGGCGAGTCCGTGGGCTGGCGGCGGCTGGCGGCGATCGCCCTGGGCTTTGCCGGCGTGCTTCTGATCGTCCGCCCGGGCACGGCGGATTTCAACGCCTTTTCGATCTACGCGCTGGTGGCGGTGGGGTTCGTCACCCTGCGCGACCTTGTTACCCGGCGGCTGTCGGGCGCGACGCCGTCGATGCTGGTGACGCTGGTCACCTCGGCCGCGGTCATGGTCGCCTTCGGGCTCGCGGGCCTCGCCGACGACTGGGTCGCAATGACCGGCCGCGAGATCGCGCTGACGGCGGGGGCCGCGCTGATGATCATCGGCGGCTATCTCTTTTCCATCATGGCCATGCGGGTGGGCGATGTCGGTGTGGTCGCGCCGTTTCGCTATACCGGTCTCATCTGGGCCCTGGTGCTGGGCTGGGCGGTCTTCGGCGAGTGGCCGGAGGAATTGACGCTTCTCGGCGCGGCGATCGTCGCCGGCAGCGGGCTTTTCACCTTCTGGCGCGAATCCCGGCTGTCGCGGGCCGCGCGCATCGCGCGGTCCCGCCGCGTGCGCCCGCGCGGAATGTGAGGCATGCCGGGGCGTGCGCGCGGGCGCACGGCCCTGAGCGCTCGAGTGCACGGGGGCGGGGCACGGGGGACCGTCCCGGACCATGCAAATCCGCCTCACGGCTGTTGACATCGATTCCGGTTTCGGCATATACGCCGCCCATCCCGGCCGAAGGGCTTGTCCCTGCGGGCCGATATCAGAACTGTAGTGGTCACGATCCGGGCCAGTGCGCGCCCCGATCCTCTGGAAGCCCACCGCGTCGTACCGGCAGGTAGCAGGGTACGGATGCGGTTGTTCCGTTTTGCGGACGCGCAAGACGCGCCAGAGTCGAAGAAACCCGCGCGGGGGATGCGCGCCCCGGGCAGACACATGTGTTGAGAAATGGGGAACAAGACCCGATGCCGACGATTCAGCAGCTGATCCGCAAGCCGCGGCAGCCCAAGACCAGAGCCCAGAAGTCCATGCATCTGCAGGGCTGCCCGCAAAAGCGCGGCGTGTGTACGCGCGTCTACACCACCACCCCGAAAAAGCCGAACTCGGCGATGCGGAAGGTGGCCAAGGTGCGCCTGACCAACGGCTTCGAGGTGATCAGCTACATCCCGGGCGAGAGCCACAACCTGCAGGAGCACTCGGTGGTGCTGATCCGCGGCGGTCGTGTCAAGGACCTGCCGGGCGTGCGCTATCACATCCTGCGCGGCGTGCTCGACACCCAGGGGGTCAAGGACCGCAAGCAGCGGCGGTCGAAATACGGGGCGAAACGACCCAAGTGAGTTTCGACCCGCCCCGGACCCGATCCGGGGCCTCGTCAGATCGAGAGGTTCCGGGGCAAGCCCGGGACATGTGAGAGAAAAGACCGAAGGAACGACAGATGTCCCGCCGTCACGCCGCCGAAAAACGCGAGATCCTGCCCGACGCCAAGTATGGCGACCGGGTGCTGACCAAATTCATGAACAACCTGATGATCGACGGCAAGAAGTCGGTCGCGGAAACGATCGTCTACAACGCCCTTGAACGGGTCGAGCAGAAGGTCAAGCGCGCGCCCGTCGAGATCTTCCACGAGGCGCTCGACAACATCAAGCCCTCGGTCGAGGTGCGTTCGCGCCGGGTCGGCGGCGCCACCTACCAGGTGCCGGTCGAGGTCCGCCCCGAGCGCCGCGAGGCGCTGGCCATCCGCTGGCTGATCAACGCCAGCCGCGCGCGCAACGAGAACACGATGGAAGAGCGCCTCGCCGGCGAGCTGCTCGATGCCGTCAACACCCGCGGTTCGGCCGTCAAGAAGCGCGAAGACACCCACAAGATGGCGGAGGCCAACAAGGCCTTCAGCCACTACCGCTGGTAACCCCACAGAGGCATTTCCCATGGCACGCGATTATCCGCTCAAACGCTACCGCAATTTCGGCATCATGGCGCATATCGATGCCGGCAAGACCACCTGCACCGAGCGCATCCTGTTCTACACCGGCAAGTCGCACCACATGGGCGAGACCCATGACGGTGCCGCGACGATGGACTGGATGGAGCAGGAGCAGGAACGCGGCATCACCATCACCAGCGCCGCGACCACGACCTTCTGGCAGCGGCAGGAGGATCCCAGCATGGAGGGAACCTCCGAGACCAAGTACCGGATGAACATCATCGACACCCCCGGTCACGTCGACTTCACCATCGAGGTCGAGCGCAGCCTTGCCGTGCTCGACGGTGCCGTCGCGGTGCTCGACGCCAATGCCGGGGTCGAGCCGCAGACCGAGACCGTGTGGCGCCAGGCCGACCGCTACAAGGTGCCGCGCATCGTCTTCGTCAACAAGATGGACAAGATCGGCGCCGACTTCTTCAACTGCGTGCGGATGATCGAGGACCGCACCGGCGCCAGGGCGGTGCCGGTGGCGCTGCCGATCGGGGCCGAGACCGAACTCGAGGGTATCGTCGACCTGGTCACGATGGAGGAATGGGTCTGGAAGGGCGAGGATCTGGGCGCGACCTGGGCCCGCGGCCCGATCCGTGAGTCCCTCAAAGAGGTCGCCGACGAATGGCGCGGCAAGCTGATCGAGAACGCCGTCGAGCAGGACGACGACGCGATGATGGAATACCTCGAGGGCAACGAGCCCGACGTGCCGACCCTGCGCAAGCTGATCCGCAAGGGCACGCTGTCGCTTTCCTTCGTGCCGGTGCTGGCCGGATCGGCGTTCAAGAACAAGGGCGTGCAGCCGCTCCTGAACGCGGTGATCGACTATCTGCCCAGCCCGCTCGACGTGGTCGACTACGTGGGCTTCGCCCCCGACGACGAGACCGAGACCCGCAACATCGCGCGCCGCGCCGATGACGCGATGCCGTTCGCCGGGCTCGCCTTCAAGATCATGAACGACCCGTTCGTGGGCTCGCTGACCTTCACGCGCATCTATTCGGGCACCCTGAAGAAGGGCGACTCGGTGCTCAACTCGACCAAGGGCAAGCGCGAGCGTATCGGCCGGATGATGATGATGCACTCGGTCAACCGCGAGGAGATCGACGAGGCCTTCGCCGGCGACATCATCGCGCTGGCCGGGCTCAAGGACACCACCACGGGCGACACGCTCTGCGACGCCAAGCAGCCGGTGGTGCTCGAGACCATGACCTTCCCCGATCCGGTGATCGAGATCGCGGTCGAGCCCAGGACCAAGGCCGATCAGGAAAAGATGAGCCAGGGCTCGCGCGGCTCGCCGCCGAGGACCCGTCGTTCCGCGTCGAGACCGACATCGAATCGGGCCAGACGATCATGAAGGGCATGGGCGAGTTGCATCTCGACATCCTGATCGACCGTCTCAAGCGCGAATTCAAGGTCGAGGCCAATATCGGCGCGCCGCAGGTGGCTTACCGCGAGACCATCGGCCACGAGATCGAGCACACCTATACCCACAAGAAGCAGACCGGCGGTTCGGGTCAGTTCGCTGAGGTCAAGATGGTGATCGGACCGACCGAGCCGGGCGAGGGCTACAGTTTCGAGTCCCGCATCGTCGGCGGTTCGATACCCGGGGGAACACCCCCCCGGGGCGAAAAAGAGACAGAGAGAGGGGGGGGGCCCGGGCCCCCGCGGGGGGGCGGCGGGGGCCGAGACAAGGGGGGCGGAGCCGAGCCAAGTTCCACGACGTCGACAGCTCGGTCATGGCCTTCGAGATCGCCGCGCGGATGTGCATGCGCGAGGGCCTTCGGAAAGCCGGCGCCAAGCTGCTGGAGCCGATCATGAAGGTCGAGGTGATCACCCCCGAGGAATATACCGGCTCGATCATCGGCGATCTGACCAGCCGCCGCGGCCAGGTGTCGGGGCAGGAGTCGCGCGGCAACGCCATCGCCATCAAGGCCTTCGTGCCGCTCGCCAACATGTTCGGCTACATCAATACGCTGCGCTCGATGTCCTCGGGCCGGGCCCAGTTCACGATGCAGTTCGATCATTACGATCCGGTTCCGCATAACATCTCCGAAGAGATCCAGGCGAAATTCGCTTGACGGGATGCCGGGCGGAGCCCGGCCTGCCCATCCCCCGCAAGCCGGGCTCCCGTCCGGCATCCGACAGACAAGGAGGCCATCATGGCAAAGGAAAAGTTTGACCGCTCGAAACCGCATGTGAACATCGGCACGATCGGGCATGTCGACCACGGCAAGACGACGCTGACGGCGGCGATCACCAAGCAGTACGGCGAGTTCAAGGCGTATGACCAGATCGACGCGGCTCCGGAGGAGAAGGCGCGGGGGATCACGATCTCGACGTCGCATGTGGAATACGAAACGGACGCGCGCCACTACGCGCATGTCGACTGCCCCGGCCACGCCGACTACGTGAAGAACATGATCACCGGTGCGGCGCAGATGGACGGCGCGATCCTGGTGGTGAACGCGGCCGACGGCCCGATGCCGCAGACGCGCGAGCACATCCTGCTGGCGCGCCAGGTGGGGGTTCCGGCGCTGGTGGTGTTCCTCAACAAGGTCGACCAGGTCGACGACGAGGAGCTGCTGGAGCTGGTCGAGATGGAGGTTCGCGAACTGCTGTCGGCCTATGATTACCCGGGCGACGACATCCCGATCATCGCCGGCTCGGCGCTGGCGGCGCTCGAGGACCGCGACGACGCCATCGGCAAGGACAAGATCACCGAGCTGATGGCGGCGGTGGACGAGCACATCCCGACCCCGGCGCGGGCGATCGACCAGCCGTTCCTGATGCCGATCGAGGACGTGTTCTCGATCTCGGGCCGCGGCACGGTGGTGACCGGCCGGATCGAGCGCGGGGTGATCAACGTCGGCGACGAGGTCGAGATCGTGGGCATCCGCGACACCCGCAAGACCATCTGCACCGGGGTCGAGATGTTCCGCAAGCTGCTCGGATCGCGGCGAGGCCGGCGACAACATCGGCGCGCTGCTGCGCGGCATCGACCGCGAGGGGTCGAGCGCGGGCAGGTGCTGTGCAAGCCCAAGTCGGTGACCCCGCACACCCGGTTCGAGGCCGAGGTCTACATCCTGAACAAGGACGAGGGCGGGCGGCACACGCCGTTCTTCGCCAACTACCGGCCGCAGTTCTACTTCCGCACCACCGACGTGACCGGCACGGTGACGCTGCCCGAGGGCACCGAGATGGTGATGCCCGGCGACAACCTCAAGTTCACCGCCGAGCTGATCGCGCCGATCGCGATGGAGGAGGGGCTGCGCTTCGCCATCCGCGAGGGCGGCCGCACCGTCGGCTCGGGCGTGGTCTCGAAAATCCTCGAGTGACCGGGGAGCGCGGAGCGACAACGACTACGGGTTCCGGGCCCCGCGCCCGGAACCTCCCACGGCAACGCCCGGGGACAGGTTCGACGAGGGGGGCCGGACATGCCGGCCGTCCTCCTATCAACATCAATGCCGTGAAAGGCTAGAGACATGCAAAGCCAGAATATCCGCATCCGGCTGAAGGCGTTCGATTACCGGGTGCTGGATGCCAGCACGCGCGAGATCGTCAGCACCGCCAAGCGCACCGGGGCCGAGGTGCGCGGGCCGATTCCGCTGCCCAACAAGATCGAGAAGTTCACCGTTCTGCGCGGCCCCCACGTGAACAAGAAATCCCGCGACCAGTTCGAGATCCGCATTCACAAGCGGCTTCTCGATATCGTCGATCCCACCCCGCAGACCGTGGACGCGCTGATGAAGCTCGACCTCGCCGCGGGCGTCGACGTGCAGATTTCGGTCTGAGGAGGGCATGGCAATGTTGCGCTCTGGCGTCATCGCGAAAAAGGTCGGCATGACCCGGCTTTTCATGGAGGACGGCCGGCAGGTGCCGGTCACCGTCCTGCAACTCGACAATCTCCAGGTGGTGGCACAGCGCACCCCTGAGAACCACGGCTACGCGGCGGTCCAGCTCGGCACCGGCACGGCCAAGACAAAGCGCGTGAGCAAGGCCATGCGCGGTCATTTCGCGGCCGCCAAGGTCGCACCCAAGCGCAAGATCGCCGAGTTCCGCGTCGATCCCGAGAACCTCATCGCCGTGGGCGAGGAAATCACCGCCAACCACTATTTCGAGGGCCAGTATGTCGACGTCTGCGGCACCTCGATCGGCAAGGGTTTTCAGGGCGGCATGAAGCGACACAACTTCGGCGGCCTGCGTGCCAGCCACGGCGTGTCGATCAGCCACCGCAGCCATGGCTCGACCGGGCAGTGCCAGGATCCGGGCCGGGTGTTCAAGGGCAAGAAGATGGCCGGCCACATGGGCGCGGCGCGGGTGACCACGCAGAACCTGCAGGTGGTGCGCACCGATGCCGAGCGCGGCCTGATCATGGTCAAGGGCGCGGTGCCGGGCGCCAGCGGCGGCTGGGTGACGATCAAGGACGCGGTCAAGAAGCCGTTTCCCGAAAACGCCATCCTGCCCGCGGCGCTGAAATCGGCGGCCGCGGAGGCCGCGAAGGCGGCCGAAGAGGCGGCGGCGCAGGCCGCGGCCGAGGAAGAGGCAACGGCGAAAGCCGCGGCCGAGGCCGAACAGGCCGCGCTCGATGCCGCCGATGCGGCGGCCGAGGCCGAGAAGAAGGACAGCGACGAATGAAACTCGACGTGATCAAACTCGACGGCGGCAAGGCCGGATCGGTCGAGCTGGGCGACGACATCTTCGGGCTCGAGCCACGCGCCGACATCCTGCACAGGGTGGTGCGCTGGCAGCGCAACAAGGCGATGGCCGGCACTCACAAGGTCAAGACCCGGTCCGAGACCAGCTATTCCAACAGGAAGATCTACCGCCAGAAGGGTACCGGCGGCGCCCGCCACGGCGACCGCAACGCGCCGATCTTCCGCAAGGGCGGCATCTACAGGGGGCCGACCCCGCGCAGCCATGCGCACGATCTGCCCAAGAAGGTGCGCGCGCTCGGCCTCAAACACGCGCTCTCGGCCAAGGCCCGCGCGGGCGAGCTGGTGATCATCGAGGCCGCCGACGGCGTGGCCAAGACCCGCGACCTGGCCCGCCAGATCGCCAATCTGGGCTGGAAGCGCGCGCTGATCATCGACGGGGCGGAGGTGAACGGCGATTTCGTCCGGGCCGCCGCCAACATCGAGGGTCTCGACGTGCTGCCGAGCATGGGTGCCAACGTCTACGACATCCTGCGCCGGGACACGCTGGTGCTGACCCGCGCCGGGGTCGAGGCGCTGGAAGCCCGTTTGGGGAAAGGTGATCAGAAATGAGCGCGAAACCGGAACATTACGACGTGATCCGCCAGCCGGTCATCACCGAAAAGGCGACCATGGCCTCGGATGCCGGCGCGGTGGTCTTCGAGGTGGCGATGGCGAGCTCCAAGCCGCAGATCAAGGAGGCGGTCGAGGCGCTCTTCGGGGTCAAGGTGAAGGCGGTCAACACCTCCATCACCAAGGGCAAGACCAAGCGGTTCCGCGGTCGCCCCGGCACCCGCAAGGACGTCAAGAAGGCCTATGTGACCCTCGAAGAGGGCAATACCATTGACGTGACCACGGGGCTCTGAGGGAGGCCCGTCCCGGGCATGACCCGGGACCCCGCCGAATGTGGCGGAACGGTTAAACGTCGAGGCCCCGGATCAAGTCCGGGGCGGGTGAACCGATAAGAAACCCCGGCTGCGCGAGTGGCCGGGGGTTTTGTTTGTTTGGGAACTCGTTCCAAGTATGGATTTACAGTTGACATCTACACACAAGACGCAGTTGAGTACCGTAATCGTTGACCCAATTCTGCTTGAAGTAGAGTGGGTGAAAGACGAGAATCGCCAGATGATGAAATCGAGGCGAGGGCGTTGTGATATGAAAGCGCTGGGTTTTTTTGTTGTTGCCAGTCTTTCTGGTTGTTGGCGCCGTTCAAATATGGCTTGGCTATGTGGGAATTGAAGATTGGCTCGGGCAAGGTTGGGCTTTGGGCGCGCTCGCTTCAGCTTTTGTTCTACGTATTATGCTTCCGCTTACTATCGGCTCCTACATCGCCGTAGTGGACGTTTTCGGTTATCCTTGGTGGGCAGGTATCTTGGTAGCGGCACCCGGTTTGCTCTTTATTCTTCCAAGAATGGTGATGGCCGCATTAGAACCTCTTTTTGTAAGAAAGAAGTAGCACTATTTCTCTTGGTATTGAGTTGCGTGAGAATCAGAGCCAGAGAGGGCCTCACGCCGCATGCGCGGGTCGCAGACCAAGGCCGCCGCGCGATCGTTATGCCGAAGTATGCCTCCGGAATGACGCTTCTCCACGCGGCGGCGATTTAGTGAGGGTTCGCACGCCGCTCACGTGTTTTGCGAGCGTGGTAGGGATAAGGTGCCCAGAACAGACATCGGATCGCTACCGCGCGCGTCGACAATCGCGCCGCTTGGAGCAGAGGGCGCAACAGCGCGGTTTTCCCGGCCAAAGCCCTTGACCCGCCAGCCGCTCTCTCCTAAGAGAGCCCATCCGCAAAGCCCCGGATTCGTCCGGGGCTCGCGTGTTTGTTCGCGGGAACAATCCAAGCCGGGGACCTTCGGGGCCCTATACCCAGAGCCGGGCCGGAGCCTGGCCGACACATAGCCCCGGAACAAGCCCGGGGCGTTTGCTAACGGAAGACAGAAAGCATGGCACTCAAGTCGTACAAGCCGACGACGCCGGGCCAGCGCGGGCTGGTGCTGATCGACCGTTCGGAGCTTTGGAAAGGGCGTCCGGTCAAAATCCTCACCGAGGGTCTGACCAGGAAGGGCGGCCGCAACAATGCCGGACGGATCACTGCACGCCGCCGCGGGGGCGGGGCGAAACGCCTCTACCGGATCGTCGATTTCAGACGCACCAAGTTCGACGTCGAGGCGACGGTCGAGCGGATCGAATACGATCCCAACCGCACCGCCTTCATCGCGCTCATCCGCTATGACGACGGTGAGCAGTCCTATATCCTGGCGCCGCAGCGTCTGGGCGTGGGCGACAAGGTGATCGCCGGCGCGCGCGCCGACATCAAGCCCGGCAACTGCATGCCGTTCTCGGGCATGCCGATCGGCACCATCGTGCACAACATCGAGCTCAAGCCCGGCAAGGGCGGCCAGATCGCCCGCGCGGCGGGCACTTACGGCCAGTTCGTCGGCCGCGATGGCGGTTATGCGCAGATCCGCCTCAGCTCGGGCGAGCTTCGCCTCGTGCGGCAGGAATGCAAGGCCACCATCGGCGCGGTCTCGAACCCCGACAACTCGAACCAGAATATCGGCAAGGCCGGTCGCACCCGTCACATGGGCAAGCGCCCCAGCGTGCGCGGCGTGGTGATGAACCCCATCGACCACCCCCATGGCGGCGGCGAGGGCCGGACCTCGGGTGGCCGTCACCCGGTCACGCCCTGGGGCAAGCCGACCAAGGGTGCGCGCACCCGCAACGCGAACAAGGCGTCGCAGCAGCTGATCCTGCGCTCGCGTCACGCCAGGAAGAAAAAAGAAGGGCCGGTAAAACACATGGCACGTTCTGTTTGGAAAGGCCCCTTTGTCGATGCCTACGTCCTGAAAAAGGCCGAAGCCGCACGACAGTCGGGGCGCAACGAAATCATCAAGATCTGGTCGCGCCGGTCGACGATCCTGCCCCAGTTCGTCGGGCTGACCTTCGCCGTCTACAACGGCAAGAAACATGTGCCGGTCAACGTGTCCGAAGACATGATCGGACAGAAGTTCGGGGAATATTCCCCCACCCGCACCTATTACGGGCACGCAGCCGACAAGAAAGCCAGGAGAAAGTAAGCCATGGGCAAGGAGAAGAATCCCGCCGTGTGGCGGACAACGAGGCGATGGCCAAGCTGCGCATGCTGCGCACCAGCCCGCAGAAACTGAACCTGGTGGCGGCGATGATCCGCGGCAAGAAGGTCGACCGGGCGCTGAACGATCTGGCGTTTTCCAAGCGCCGGATCGCGCAGGACGTGCGCAAGTGCCTGCAATCCGCCGTCGCCAATGCCGAGAACAACCACGGGCTCGACGTCGATGAGCTGATCGTCGCCGAGGCCTGGGTCGGCAAGAACCTGACGCTCAAGCGCGGCCGTCCGCGCGCCCGCGGCCGGTTCGGCCGGATCATGAAGCCGTTCTCGGAACTGACCATCAAGGTGCGTGAAATCGAGGAGCAAGCCTAATGGGTAACAAGGTCAATCCGATCGGCATGCGCCTGCAGGTCAACCGCACCTGGGACAGCCGCTGGTACGCCGATACCAAGGATTACGGCAACCTCCTGCTGGAGGATCTCAGGATCCGCGAGTTCATCGGCGAGGAATGCAAGCAGGCCGGCGTCAGCCGCGTCATCATCGAACGCCCGCACAAGAAGTGCCGGGTCACGATCCATACCGCGCGCCCCGGCGTCATCATCGGCAAGAAGGGCGCCGACATCGAAAAGCTGCGCCGCAAGATCGCCAACATGACCGACAGCGAGCTGCATCTCAACATCGTCGAGGTGCGCAAGCCCGAACTCGACGCCGCGCTGGTGGCCGAATCGATCGTCCAGCAGCTCGAGCGCCGGGTGAGCTTTCGCCGGGCGATGAAGCGGGCGGTGCAGAACTCGATGCGCATGGGCGCGCTCGGTATCCGGGTGAACGTCGCCGGCCGCCTGGGCGGCGCCGAGATCGCCCGCACCGAGTGGTACCGCGAGGGCCGCGTGCCGCTGCATACGCTGCGCGCCGATATCGACTACGCCCTGGCCGAAGCCCAGACGCCTTATGGCATCATCGGCGTCAAGGTGTGGATTTTCAAGGGCGAGATCATGGAGCATGATCCCAGCGCCCGCGACCGCAAGGCCCAGGAGCTGCAGGATGGCCCCGCGCCCCGCGGCGCCGTCGGCCGCCGCTGAGGAGGATGAGAGATGCTTCAACCCAAGCGCACCAAATTCCGCAAGCAGCACAAGGGCCGCATCCACGGTGAGGCCAAGGGCGGGTCGGATCTGAATTTCGGCAGCTGGGGGCTCAAGGCCGCCCAACCCGAACGCATCACCGCGCGTCAGATCGAGGCCGCGCGCCGCGCCATGACGCGCCACATGAAACGCCAGGGCCGGGTCTGGATCCGGATCTTCCCCGACGTTCCGGTGAGCTCGAAACCCACCGAGGTACGGATGGGCAAGGGCAAGGGCTCGGTCGATTTCTGGGCCGCCCGGGTCAAGCCCGGCCGGGTGATGTTCGAGATCGACGGCGTCAGCGACGCGGTGGCGCAGGAGGCGCTGCGCCTTGCCGCCATGAAGCTGCCGATCAAGACCCGCCTGGTGGCCCGCGAGGACTGGTAGGCAGGCCGGGGAAATACCCGCACTATACGTTATCGAGAGCCCCCGTCGAAAGATCGGCGGGGGCTTTCCGTTTGGGGTGTAACCAGCGCTGCATGATGCAGTCGGTCCAAAGGAGGAACCCGACTGTGCACTTCTTTTGATTGATCGGGGGGCCGAATTGAAACTGTTTTTGCGCGCGGCACGGGTGTTGGTGCAGTACTGCTCGCTGGAGTGGCCATTTGCGATCGTGCATATCGAGAGCTTTCGGGATATTGTTGCCGGTCTCCTCGTCCTGAAAGGTGGACGCTGAGGTGCTGATCGGCTTGTCCTCGGGAATAGAGCGTGTCGCGACCGATTTGAACCACCCGCCCGTCGCGCCAGCGACGGGCACGCGCCCGCCCGCCCCAAGGCGGGCGCGTTCCGCGCCCACCCGGGCGGCCGCGTGCCCGCCGTCGAACCGTTTCCAACTGATCGCGACATACCCGGGAGGTTCGGTCGGCGAGGCCGGGGACGGCGGGAATTGGCGTCATGTCGTGGCCGCGACTGCACATATCCCAAACAACCCCTTGCCCCGCGCCGCCACGTCGCTTATAGAGCCGCAATCCGCGTGGCCCGGGGTGCCGGGGATTCGCGCGTGTGCAATTCATCCACCAGGTTCCGGGTGACCCTGAGGCAGATGTCGGGGGGCCCGCTGGTGTTTTCGGAAAGGAAGAGGCGCATGAACGCCGCCGAGTTGAGAGACAAGACCCCCGATCAGCTGCGCGAGCAGTTGCTCGCGCTGAAGAAAGAGCAGTTCAACCTGCGCTTTCAGGCCGCCACCGGCCAGCTGGAAAACCCCGCGCGCATCCGTCTGGTGCGCCGCGACGTGGCGCGTGTCAGGACCGTGCTGAACCAAAAAGCCGCCCAGGCGGCGGCAGACTGAGGAGTCCTGAGCGATGCCCAAACGTATTCTTCAAGGCAAGGTCACCAGCGACGCGAACGACCAGACCGTGACCGTCTCGGTCGAGCGCCGCTTCAAGCATCCGGTCCTGCAAAAAGACCATCCGCAAGTCCAAGAAGTACCGCGCCCACGACGAGAAGAACGTCTTCAAGGTGGGTGACACCGTGCGCATCATCGAGTGCGCGCCGAAATCGAAGAGCAAGCGCTGGGAGGTGTTGGAAGCCTGAGCGGCCACTCGTCAGGCCGGCCGTCCTCGCCAGGAGGGCCCGCCGGGACCGACGAGCGCCACTGAGAGCGGAAGATACATTCCGGTTTGAGCGAAACCCTGGGGTCGTCACCCCATAGGTCGGGAGAAACCAAATGATCCAGATGCAGACCAATCTGGATGTCGCTGACAATTCCGGTGCCCGGAAGGTTCAGTGCATCAAGGTCCTGGGCGGTTCCAAACGCAAATACGCCTCGGTGGGCGACGTGATCGTCGTCTCCGTCAAGGAGGCGATCCCGCGCGGCCGCGTCAAGAAGGGCGACGTGCGCAAGGCCGTCGTCGTGCGCACGGCCAAGGAAATCCGCCGCGAGGATGGCACCGCCATCCGCTTCGACCGCAATGCCGCGGTCATCCTCAACAACGCCGGCGACCCCATCGGCACCCGCATCTTCGGGCCGGTGGTGCGCGAGCTGCGCGCCAAGAACTACATGAAGATCATTTCGCTCGCCCCGGAGGTGCTCTGACATGGCCGCGAAACTCAAGACCGGCGACAAGGTCGTCGTCATCGCCGGCAAGGACAAGGGCCGCGAGGGGACCATCACCTCGGTCGATCCCACCGCCGGCAAGGCGGTGGTCGATGGCATCAACATGGCCATCCGCCACACCCGCCAGAGCCAGCAGAGCCAGGGCGGTCGCCTGCCCAAGGCAATGCCGGTGGACCTGTCGAACCTTGCCATCCTCGACAAGAACGGCAAGCCCAGCCGGGTCGGCTTCCGCTTCGAGGACGGCCGCAAGGTGCGCTTCGCCAAGACCACGGGGGACGTGATCGATGCTTGACACCGCAGCTTATGTTCCGCGCCTGCGCCAGCAGTTCCGCGACGTCATCCGCCCGGCCCTGAAGGAAGAGCTCGGCTATACCAGCGACATGCAGATCCCGCGCCTCGAAAAGATCGTGCTCAACATCGGCTGCGGCGCCGAGGCGGTGAAGGATTCGAAGAAGGCCAAGTCGGCCCAGGACGATCTCACCCTGATCGCCGGCCAGAAGGCGGTGATCACCAAGGCCAAGAAGTCGATCGCCGGCTTTCGCCTGCGCGAGGGCATGGCGGTGGGCGCCAAGGTCACGCTGCGCGGCGACCGGATGTACGACTTCCTCGACCGCCTGATCACTGTGGCGATGCCGCGGATACGCGACTTTCGTGGCGTGTCGGCCAAGGCGTTCGACGGGCGCGGAAACTACGCGTTCGGCATCCGCGAGCACATCGTCTTTCCCGAGATCGACTACGACAAGGTCGATGAGGTCTGGGGGCTCGACATCGCGATTTCGACCACGGCGCACACCGACGCCGAAGCCAAGGCGCTGTTGAAGCATTTCAACATGCCCTTCAACAGCTGAGCCGGAGGATTTAGGACATGGCCAAGAAAGCAATGGTCGAACGCGAGAAAAAACGCCAGCGGCTGGTCAAGCAGTATGCCGCCCGCCGCACCGCGCTCAAGGAGATCATCAACGACCAATCGAAGCCGATGGAAGAGCGCTTCCGCGCCTCGCTGAAGCTGGCGGAACTGCCGCGCAACAGCTCTGCCACCCGTCTGCACAACCGTTGCCAGCTCACCGGCCGGCCGCACGCCTACTACCGCAAGCTGAAGGTCAGCCGGATCGCGCTTCGCGATCTCGGATCGGCCGGCCAGATGCCGGGCGTGGTCAAGTCGAGCTGGTAAGGAGGACCCAAGATGAATGATCCTATCGGCGACATGCTGACCCGCATCCGCAACGCCGGCATGCGCGGCAAGTCCACCGTCCTGGTCCCGGCCTCCAAGATGCGCGTGCGCGTGCTGGAGGTGCTGGCCGACGAAGGCTATATCCGCAGCTTCGAGGATGCCACTGACAGCCGCGGCCACCCCGCGGTCGAGATCAGCCTGAAGTATTTCGAAGGCGCCCCCGCCATCCGCGAGATGAAGCGGGTCAGCAAACCCGGCCGCCGGGTCTATGCTGGCGCCAAGGACTTGCCGTCGGTCCGTCAGGGCCTCGGCGTGTCGATTGTCTCCACCTCCCGGGGTGTGATGTCGGATGCAAACGCACGCGCGGCCAATGTTGGCGGCGAAGTGCTCTGCACGATATTCTGAGGAGGCCCGAAAGATGTCCCGAATCGGAAAGAGACCGGTCCCCCTGCCCACCGGCGTGACCGCCAGCGTGAGCGGCCAGACCATCGAGGTGAAGGGTCCCAAGCAGACCAAGAGCTTTACCTTCACCGACGATGTCACCATCGAGATCGGCGAGGACGCGATTACCGTGCGTCCGCGCGGAAATTCCAAGCGCGCGCGCCAGCAATGGGGAATGAGCCGCACGGTGGTGGCAAACCTCGTGCACGGATCGACCGAACCGTTCCGCACGGAGCTGGAAATCCGCGGCGTCGGCTACCGGGCGCAGGTCCAGGGCAACGTGCTCAAGCTCAACCTCGGGCTCAGCCACGATGTCGATTTCGACATTCCGGAAGGTGTGACCGTCACCGCGCCCAAGCCTACCGAACTGGTGGTCGAGGGCCATGACAAGCAACTCGTCGGTCAGGTCGCGGCAAACATCCGCGACTGGCGGCGGCCCGAACCCTACAAGGGCAAGGGCATCCGCTACAAGGGCGAGTACATCTTCCAGAAGGAAGGCAAGAAGAAGTAAGGACGCGACAGATGGCAAACAGCAAGAGACAACTGTTCCTCAAACGCCGCCTGCGCGTTCGGAGCAAACTTCGCAAGGTCAATGCCGGGCGTCCGCGTCTCAGCGTACACCGCTCGGGCAAGAACCTCAGCGTCCAGCTCATCGACGATGCGCGCGGGGTGACCCTGGCCGCGGCGTCGACGCTGGAAAAGGACCTGGGCTTTTTCGGCAAGAACACGGTCGAGGCGGCCCAGAAGATCGGCGCCACCATTGCCGAGCGCGCGCAAAAGGCGGGCGTCACCGAGGCCCAGTTCGATCGCGGCGGGTTCCTCTATCACGGCCGCGTCAAGGCGTTGGCCGATGCCGCGCGCGACGCCGGCCTGAAGCTGTAAGGAGACGAGAGCATGGCAAGAGAAGACAGCCGCCGGGACCGTCGCGACCGCGACGAGACGCCGGAATTCGCCGATCGTCTCGTGGCGATCAACCGCGTCAGCAAGACGGTGAAGGGCGGCAAGCGGTTCGGTTTCGCGGCGCTCGTCGTCGTCGGCGACCAGAAGGGCCGCGTCGGTTTCGGCAAGGGCAAGGCCAAGGAGGTGCCCGAGGCGATCCGCAAGGCCACCGAACAGGCCAGGCGGCAGATGATCCGCGTGCCGCTGCGCGAGGGCCGCACCCTGCACCATGACGGCGAGGGCCGTCACGGCGCCGGACGGGTGGTGATGCGCACCGCGCCACAGGGTACCGGAATCATCGCCGGCGGCCCGATGCGCGCGGTGTTCGAGATGCTGGGCATTCAGGACGTGGTCGCCAAGTCGATCGGGTCGCAGAACCCCTACAACATGATCCGCGCCACGCTCGACGGGCTCAGGTTCCAGGCCAGCCCGCGGCAGGTGGCGCAGCGGCGCGGCAAGAAGGTGGCCGACATCCTGCGGCGCGACGAGGCGCCCAAGGCCGAGGCCCCCGCCGAAGCCGTTGTCGAAGCGTAAGGAGAGCACATCATGGCCAAGACCGTCGTCGTCCGGCAGGTGGGCTCGCCCATCCGCCGCCCGAAAGATCAGCGCGCCACGCTCGTGGGGCTGGGGCTCAACAAGATGCACCGCACCCGCGAACTGGAGGACACCCCCAGCGTCCGCGGCATGATCGCCAAGATCCCGCATCTGGTCGAGATTATCGAGGAACGGGGCTGAGCCCTGTTCCTTGACGCGCGCCCCGGGCAGGGTCCGGGGCGCTTTGGGATTTCAATCAAGCGGATTTCGATTGTCCGGCTTGATGCCGCTGCCCGCAGACGGGGTTGCGGGTCACCTTGAAATCCGGACGTTTCTGGTCCTTACTGACATCTGTGCAAGACGATTGCCGCCATTGCGGCGCGGCACAGCGCGCGGCCCGCGTCTTCCTTCGAGTCCGCCAGGCCCTTGAAGCGGCTAGAGCGTGTCGCGTCTGATAATATCCAATACCCGTCCCGGCCTTGGGCCGGGACCTTCTTTCGCGATGGCGAGGCCCCGGGTCACGCCCGGGGCGGGTGGGCAACCGATCAGCCGCGACGCGCCCTGGTGGCACGAAGGCCCGCAAGGACGACGCGGGTTTCTGGCGGCACGGGGGGCGACCCGGCCGCAGCGTTGGACCCCGTTAAGAACACACCCGACCCGATGGCGTTTCGTCGGGGGCCCGGCCAATGGCTTGCCAAGCCGCCCCGTCAGCCGTGCGCCGGCCGCAGGCTGTCCGGCCGTGTCCGGCCGCGCGCGGTGGCGGGCAGGTAGCGGTCGTATCCCAGATCGGCGCTCTCGATGGCCGCGGGGCGGCCCGAGACCAGATCGGCCAGAACCTTGCCCGAGCCCGTCGCCATCGTCCAGCCCAGGGTGCCGTGCCCGGTATTTAGCCACAGGTTGTCGGCCCCCGCCCGGCCGATGATCGGCGTGCCGTCGGGTGTCATCGGGCGCAGCCCGCACCAGAAGCTGCTGTCGGAGTGATCCGCAGCGCCCCGGAACAGGTCGCCGACCGAGTGGTGCAGCGTCGCCTCGCGCCGTGGCGGAAGGCTCTTGTCGAAACCCCGCAGTTCGGCCATGCCGCCCGCGCGGATGCGGTCGCCCAGCCGGGTGATGGCGATCTTGTAGGTCTCGTCCATCACCGTCGATTGCGGCGCGCGGCTGGCGTCGGTGATCGGCAGGGTGATCGAGTAGCCCTTGACCGGATAGACCGGCAGGCGCAGCCCGAGCGGGCGCAGCAGGGCCGGCGCGTACGGGCCCAGGGCCACGACGAACGCGTCGCCCTCGATCATGCCCTCGTCGGTCTCCACCGCCGTGATGCGCCCGCCGGAGCGGTGCAGCCGCCGGACGCTCACGCCCATGCGGAAGGCGACGCCGGCGGCGCGGGCCAGTTCCGCCAGCGCGGTGGTGAAGGCGAAGCAGTCGCCGGTCTCGTCGCCGGGCAGACGCAGGCCGCCGGCGATGCGCTGGGCGGCGCCGCGCAGGCCCGGTTCGGCGGCGAGACAGCCCTCGCGGTCGAGCAGCTCGAAGCGCACGCCGCCCTCGCGCAGCACGGCGATGTCCTTGTCCGCGGCGTCAACCTGTTTTTGCGTGCGGAAGAGTTGCAGCGTGCCCTTCTGGCGGTCGGCATAGACGATGCCGGTCTCCTCGCGCAGCGCGATCAGGCAGTCGCGGCTGTATTCCGCCAGCCGCACCATCCGGCCCTTGTTGACCTTGTAGCGCTCGGACGTGCAGTTGCGCAGCATCCTCGCCATCCAGCTCAGCTTGGCCAGGTCGGGACGCGGCCCGACAATCAGCGGGCTGTGGCGCATGAACATCCACCTGATCGCCTTGAGCGGAATGCCCGGCGCCGCCCAGGGGCGGAATAGCCGGGCGATATCTGCCCGGCATTGGCGTGGCTGGTATCCATCGCGACCGTGTTTTCGCGGTCGATCACGGTGACTTCATGGCCGGCGCGGGCCAGATACCGGGCGGATGTGACGCCGATCACCCCGGCACCCAGAACGACGATTTTCATGGCATGGTTCCTTTCGGCCAGCGGTTTTGATCCTTGACTGGGCAGGATAGAGAAATCGGCGGAAATGTTCTGGTGATTTGCGGCGTGTGTTCCGAAAATTTTGCAATTAATCACCGGAAAAGCCATCCAAATGAACAAATAATTCGATAATCATGAACTATAGTAAAATTATCGCCCCTCGGAGATTCGACTCGGGTGCCGGAATAATCCGGTGATCCGTCCCGATGCCGCCGGCCGTGATGGCGTTGTCGCCCGGATTGCCTGTCGGCCGACAGAAGAGTGCCTTGTGGGTTCGGGAACCGGCCATGAGCCCACCGCCATCCGGCAACGGCTCTGCCGGGGGCGATGCCCATTGGTCGATTTTCCGGTTCGTCTTCCGTTGAAGTGGGGAAGGATCGGCAAACGCGCCACAAATGGGTTCACCGCCACAACGCGGAAGGGTTCTCGGAAGGTGGCCGCCCGGGCGCAACGCCGGGCAGACGGGCGCGCCGCCGGTGCCCATGCGTTGCGGGTCAGATGGGCGCCATTGGCCGGCCACGCGCATCATCCGCGGCGGTCTCAGCCGCCCTTCAGCCCCAGCACGTCGATCATGTCGTATTCTCCGGGCTTGCGCCCTTGCCCCCAGAGCGCGGCCCTGAGCGCGCCGCGGGCAAAGATCGCGCGGTCGGTGGCGACATGACGCAGCACCACGCGTTCGCCCGCGCCGGCAAAGATCACGTCGTGTTCGCCCACGATGTCACCGCCGCGAATGGCGTGAAAGCCGATATGGCCGCGCGCGCGCTTGCCGGTGATGCCGTCGCGGCCGCGGTCGGATACGCGGTCGAGCGCCACCCCGCGCCCCTCGGCCGCCGCCTCGCCCAGCATCAGCGCGGTGCCCGAGGGTGCGTCGACCTTCTGGTTGTGGTGGGCCTCGACCACCTCGATGTCGAAATCCTCGTCGAGGGCGGCGGCGACCTGCCGGGTGATCTGCACCAGCAGGTTGACGCCCAGGCTCATGTTGCCGGCGCGCACGATGGTGGCGTGGCGCGCGGCGGCGGAAATGCGGGCGAGATCGGCCTCGGAAAGCCCGGTGGTGCCGATCACGTGGACGCAGCGCGCCTGCGCCGCCAGGCCGGCGAACTCGACCGTCGCCGCCGGCGCGGTGAAGTCGATCACCGCATGGGCGCGAGCGATCGCCTCGAGCGGGTCGTCGCTGACCGCCACCCCCAGCGCCGCGCCGCCCATGGCGGTGCCCACATCCTGGCCGATCCAGTCGTGCCCCGCCCGCTCGATCGCGCCTGCAAGCCGCGCCCGGCCGCTGTCGCCGATGGTGCGGATCAGCATCCGCCCCATCCGCCCTGAAGCCCCCGTCACCACGATACCCGGCAGATCGCTCATCGGTCGTCTCCAAGCTGTTCCCGCCCTTTCCCTAGCGCAGTCATCGCCGCTTGGCAAAACCCCGCCAAGAGCTTAGATGCATGGGCATGGCGAAACGCAGTTTTCATGACGGCCCCGGTCCCTCGCAACGGCAGCTTCGCGTCGGCGAGCTGATCCGGCGGACGCTCTCGGAGGTGCTCGCGCGCGGCGACCTCCACGATCCCGATCTCGAACGGATGTCGGTGACGGTGGGCGAGGTGCGCACCTCACCCGACCTCAAGGTCGCCACTGTCTATGTGCTGCCTCTGGGCGGTGCGGGGCAGGAGGACGTGATTGCGCTGCTGGCGCGCAACCAGGGTGTGCTGAGGCGCATCATCGGTCGCAAGCTGACGCTGAAGTACGCGCCCGAGCTGCGCTTTCGCATCGACGAGACCTTCGACAAGCTCGACGAGACCCGCCGGCTCTTCGCGCAGGATGACGTGCGCCGCGACGTCGAAGGCTAGGCACGATGCGCGTGCTCTGCCTGCTGCTGCTGTTGCTGCCGGTCGTGCCCGCCACCGCGCTCGACTGCGGGCCTCTCACGCATCGAGGCGCCGCGTTCACCGTCTGCCGGGCCGATGCCGCGCGCGACGATCTGCGCCTTTTCCTCGATGATCCCGAGACCGGCAAGCCGCTGGGCAGCTTTGCCAATCTTCAGGCGATGCTGGCACGCGAGGGGCTGGACCTGGCCTTTGCGATGAATGCCGGCATGTACCACCAGGACCGCAGCCCGGTGGGATATTATGTCGAGGACGGAACCGAGCGCGCGCCGCTCATCCGCTCGGCGGGTCCGGGGAATTTCGGACTCCTGCCCAACGGTGTCTTCTGCATCGGCGAGGGCCGTGCGCGGGTGATCGAGACCGAACGTTTCGCGCGTGAGCGCCCCGCCTGCCGCTATGCCACCCAGTCGGGGCCGATGCTGGTGATCGACGGGGCGCTGCATCCGCGGTTTCTGCGCGACAGCGACAGCCTTTATGTGCGCAACGGCGTGGGCACCTCGGAGGACGGGCGTTCGGTGTGGTTCGCGATCTCTGACCGGGCGGTCAATTTCCACCGCTTCGCCACGCTTTTCCGCGACGCGCTGGGCACCCCCCAGGCGCTCTATCTCGACGGCAGCATATCGCGTCTCTTCGCCCCGGACATCGGCCGGCAAGACGGCGGTTTCCCGATGGGGCCGATGGTGGCGGTCGTGAGCGCGGCAAGGGCTGCGGGCGATTGACGCGAGGCATGGGGCTTGCTAGCCCCCAGACCTCACCGGCAACCCCGGGGACGGCATCAGGCATGGGACGCAAACGCAAGGGTCGCGACATTTCCGGCTGGCTCGTCGTGGACAAGCCCGCGGGCATCACCTCGACCGCGGTGGTGAACAAGGTGCGCTGGGCGTTTCAGGCGAAAAAGGCCGGCCACGCCGGCACGCTCGACCCCGCGGCGACCGGCGTTCTGGCGGTGGCGCTGGGCGAGGCGACCAAGACCGTTCCCTACATCACCGACGCGCTCAAGGCCTACGAGTTCGGGGGTTCGGCTGGGGCAGGCCACCAATACCGACGACGCCGAGGGCGAGGTGATCGCGACCTCCCCGACGCGGCCCACCGACGATCAGATCAGGGATGCGCTCGGTGCCTTCGTCGGCGAGATCATGCAGGTGCCGCCGAAATTCTCGGCGGTCAAGATCGACGGCCAGCGTGCCTACAAGCTGGCGCGCGCCGGCGAGGAGGTCGAGATCGCGCCGCGCCCGCTATGGGTCGAGGAACTGGTTATGACCGACCGTCCGGATGCCGACCATGTCACGCTTGAGATGGTCTGTGGCAAGGGCGGCTATGTGCGCGCGCTGGCCCGCGATCTGGGCGAGATGCTGGGGTGCCTTGCGCATGTCGTCTGGCTGCGTCGGGTCTGGTCCGGCCCGTTCGAGGCCGAGGGGGCACTCGGCATGGACGAGATCGAGAGGCTGGCGCAGACAGCCGAGCTTGACGCGCATCTGCGCCCGCTCGAGGACGGGCTTGCCGATCTGCCGCGCGTCGTTGCCACCGACGAGGGCGCGGCGCGGCTGCGAAACGGCAACCCCGGCATGGTGATCGCGAAGGACGTGGAATACGGCGACGAATGCTGGGCCGCGCATCAGGGCCGGGCGGTGGCGGTGGGTCGCTACAGGGCGGGCGAGCTGCACCCGGCACGGGTCTTTCTGACCGCCCCGGCGGAGGACTGATAATGGCCGCCCCCGAGGACCGTCACGACCCCGGCGGCAAGGTCCGCCTGCGCCTGCCCGAGGGTGTGCAGGGCGAGGCGGTCTTTTCCGATTGCGGCCGCTACCGGCAGGCGCTCGTCCGTGACTGGACGCCGCCGGGGCGCGCGCCCCGCGCGGTGCTTTTTGTGGGCATGAACCCTTCGGTCGCGGCGGCCGAGGTGTCGGACCCGACCTGTCATCGCGAACTCACCTTCGCGCGGGACTGGGGGTTCACCCGGTATCTCAAGGGCAATATGCTCGACTGGCGGGCGACGTCGCCCGGGGACATTCCGCCCGACCCCGCGCAGGCCCGCAGCCCGGCCAACATCGCGGCGCTGGTGGACATGGCGCGAGAGGCCGAGATGGTGGTGATGGCTTATGGCAAGCTGCACCAGCGTTTCGCCCCGCTGGTGGCCGAGACCGTCGCCGCGCTTGCCGCGACCGGGCGGCCGCTCAGATGCCTCGGGCTGAACAAGGACGGCTCGGCGAAACACCCGCTTTACCTGCGCAAGGACACGCCGCTCAGCGATTTCCCGCTGCCCGGCTGAGCGGGCGCTCAGGCCGGCGCCTCGATCAGGATGGCGCGGAAGTCGTTGACATTGGTCAGCGTCGGCCCGGTGACGACCTGCGCGCCGATGCGCCCGAAAAAGCTGTGCGCGTCATTGTCGGCCAGCGCGGCGGCGGCATCCGCCCCGTGCGCCAGCGTATCCGGGCCGACCACCGCGCCCGCGACCTCGGCGGCGCCGTCGATCCCGTCGGTGTCGCAGGCGATGGCGTGGATGCCCGGCGCGCCGTCGAGCGCCAGCGCCAGCGCCAGCGCGTATTCGGCGTTGGGCCCGCCGATGCCGCCGCCGCGGCGCGTCACCGTCAGCTCGCCCCCCGACATGAGCAGCACCGGCGCATCGCCGGCGCGCAGCCCTGCCTGCATCTCGCGCGCCAGCCGGGCATGGCTGGCGGCGACCTCGCGCGCCTCGCCCTCGATCGCGTCGCCGAGGATGCGCACCGTGCATCCCGCCGCGCGCGCGAGTGCGGCCGCCGCTTCGAGCGATTGCGCGGGTGCGGCGATGACGATGTTTTCCACCCTTGAGAGCCGAGGGTCGCCCGGCGCGATCACCCGCGCGGGGGCGTCCAGCACCGCCCGCACCGAGGCCGGCAGGGCGATGCCGTGGCGATCAAGGATCGCGCGCGCGTCTTCGGGCGTGCTCGCCTCGCCCACGCTCGGCCCCGATCCGATGTCGCCCGGATCGTCCCCCGGCACGTCCGAGATCATCAGCGTCAGCATCCGGGCAGGGTAAGCGGCGGCGGCGAGCTGCCCGCCCTTCACACGGCTGAGGTGCTTGCGCACGATGTTCATCTGCCCGATCGGCGCGCCTGACGCCAGCAGGGCGGTGTTGACGGCCTGCATCTCCTGAAGCGTGATCGCGCCGGCCGGCTGCACCAGCAGCGCCGAGGCCCCGCCCGAAACGAGTGCCAGGACGAAATCGCCTTCGCCCAGCCCGTCGAGCAGAGCCAGCATCCGCCGCGTCGCCGAGAGCCCGGCCGCGTCGGGCACCGGATGCGCGGCCTCGACGATCTCGATGCCCCGGCAGGGGCGGGCATGGCCGTAGCGGGTGATCACCAGCCCGTCGCAGGGCCCCCAGACCGCCTCGACCGCCTCGGCCATGCGGGCGCTGGCCTTGCCCGCGCCCACCACCTGTGCCCGCTCCGGCGGCTGGCCGTGAAGGCGTTCGGGCAGGTGGCGTGCAAGGCTTTGCATCGGGTCGGCTACCGCGACCGCCTGCTCGAAGAGGTCGCGCAGAAAACGCGGGGGGATCGTGCATGATGTTCGCCCGGGTCGCTCGCATCGTGTCAGCCTGGTGCGTGTTGTATCCTTTTGAATCCATCCCGTCCGGCCCGCATGCGGGCCGGGCATGCGCCCGCCCGCCCCATGGCGGGCGCATTCGCGCCCACCCGGGCGGCCGCATGCCCTCTGGTTGCAGACGAGTGAATCCGGTCCGGTGCAACACGCTCTGGTGCGCCGAGGACCGGCCCGACAGGCAATCCGCGACACGCTTGCGCGGCCTGGGAGTGACGGGGCCACCGCCCGGTCATGCGACACCCGCGCGCAGGGCGTCGTGAATGTGCACGAGACCCTGAAGCCGGTCTTCGGCATCGACTGCGAAAAGGGTGCTGATCTTGTGCGCGTTCATGATCCCCAGCGCCTCGGTCAGCAGGGCATCGGGAGCGATGGTGCGGGGGCTGCGGGTAGCGACCTCGCCGGCGCTGCGATCGAGCAGATGGTCGAGATTGCGCCGCAGGTCGCCGTCGGTGATGACGCCCACGAGGCGGCCATCCTCGACCACCGCCGCCACGCCGAACCCCTTGGCCGTCATCTCCAGCAGCGTCTCGCCCATCGGCGTCGTCTCGGCCACCACCGGCAGCGCGGCCCCCCTGTGCATCACTGCCGAGACGAGCAGCAGCTGCGCCCCGAGCGTGCCGCCGGGATGAAAGGCGAGATAGCTGGCGCGGTCGAAGCCCCTGAGCCGCATCAGCGCCACCGCCAGCGCGTCGCCCAGCGCCATCGCGCAGGTGGTCGAGGTGGTGGGCGCCATGCCGATGGCACAGGCTTCGGGGGCGTCGGGCAGTGCCAGCACCTGGTCGGCCTGGCGCGCCAGCGTGCTGTCGGAATTGCGGGTGATCGCCACCATCGGAATGGCAAAGCGGCGGGTGTGGCCGATGATGTCGGCCAGCTCGCGGGTTTCGCCGGAGTTGGAGATCAGGATGACCGCGTCGGCGGCGGTGATCATGCCGAGATCGCCGTGGCTGGCCTCGCCGGGATGGACATACTGCGCCGGCGTGCCGGTCGAGGCCATCGTGGCGGCGATCTTGGCGGCGACGTGGCCCGACTTGCCCATGCCCGAGACGATCACCCGGCCGGGGACGTTCAGCAACAGATGCACCACGGTGTCGAAAGCCGCCGGCATCTCGTCGTGCAGCCGGGCAAGGGCGGCGCCCTCGATGGCCAGGACGTCGCGGGCGATCGCCGTGGGGCTGGCACTGTCGCTTGTGCCGTCGTTTCCGGTCATGGGCCGCGCTCCTGCGGGTCGGTTGGCGCAGCCTTAGCGTGCCTCGCGCCCGAGGCCAAGCCCCGGCGGAACTTGGCACTGGCAACTGCTATCGAGCCTGCCTAGTGTCGCGCCCATGACCGGAACCGAAATCCTCGACAGCCGCTATGCCTGGACGCGGCTCGCCATCTCGCTGGCCATCGCGATGGTGGGCAATGTTGGCATGTGGGCGATCATCGTGGTGATGCCGGCGGTGCAGGCCGAGTTCGGCGTCGACCGCGCCGCCGCGTCGCTGCCCTATACCGTTACGATGCTGGGCTTTGCGCTGGGCAATTTCGCCGTCGGCCGTGTCGTCGACCGGTTCGGCATCACCGTGGCGCTTACCCTCGCCGCGCTGGTCATCGCCGTGGGCATGGGGCTGTCGGCGCTCAGCCCGTCGGTCCATGTCCTCGCGGCGATGCAGTTCATCGTCGGGCTGGGCACGGCGGTGAGCTTCGGCCCGCTGATCGCCGATGTCTCGCTGTGGTTCGTGCGCCGCCGCGGCATCGCGGTGGCGATCACCGCCAGCGGCAATTACCTGTCGGGCGCGATCTGGCCGGTGGTGCTGGCCGGCATCCTCTCGGAGCAGGGCTGGCGTGCGGTCTATCTGGTGCTGGCGGTGGTGACGCTGGTGGCGGTGGTGCCGCTGGCAATGTTCCTGCGCCGGCGCGTACCTCTGGAGGCGCGGACCCATGCCGACAACCTGTCGCGGATGCGCGCGCAGGCGGCGGGGTTTTCGCCGCGAACGCTGGCGCTGATGCTGGGGCTGGCGGGCATCGCCTGTTGCGTGGCGATGTCGATGCCGCAGGTGCACATCGTCAGTTTCTGCGTCGATCTGGGCTACGGTCCGGCGGTGGGCGGACAGATGCTGTCGCTGATGCTGCTGGGCGGGGTCGTCTCGCGACTGGTTTCGGGGCTGCTGGCCGATCGGCTGGGCGGAGTGCGGACGCTGCTGATCGGTTCGGCGCTGCAATGCGTTGCGCTCTTCCTCTATCTGCCCTTCGACGGCATGGTGTCGCTTTATGTCGTCAGCGCCATTTTCGGGCTGGCGCAGGGCGGAATCGTGCCGAGCTATGCGCTGGTGGTGCGCGAATACATGCCGAGCGCCGAGGCTGGCCGCAGGGTCGGGTTCGTGATGATGGCGACGATCCTCGGCATGGCGCTGGGCGGCTGGATGTCGGGCTGGATCTACGACGTGACCGGCAGCTATCAGATGGCCTTTGTCAACGGCATTGTCTGGAACTTCCTCAATATCGGCATCATAGTCCTGATCCTGATGCGCACCCGGCCGCGCCGTCCGGCCGTGGCAGTCGCGGCCTGAATGCCCGGCCGCCGGGTGCGGCGCCGCAATGATATGCCGCTTCCCGCGCGATGCGGCGGCGGGGCGGCGTTGACGCCGGCGGGGCGTCGGAATACCTCTGGACCGCAAGCCAAAGGAGCCTGCAGATGACCCATGCCCTGATCGTGATCGACATGCAGAACGATTTCTGCCCCGGCGGTGCGTTGGCGGTGGCGGGCGGAGACGAGATCGTCGCCGGCATCAACGCGCTGATGGGCGATTTCGACGCCGTGATCCTGACCCAGGACTGGCATCCGGCGGAGCATTCCTCGTTCGCGTCATCGCATCCCGGAAAGGCCCCCTTCGAGACTGTCGAGATGGCCTACGGCACCCAGGTGCTGTGGCCCGATCACTGCGTGCAGGGCAGCAACGGCGCGGCGTTTCATGCCGGGCTCGACACGTCGCGCGCCGACATGATCCTGCGCAAGGGCTACAACCCGGCGATCGACAGCTATTCGGCGTTCTTCGAGAACGATCATGAGACCGCCACTGGCCCGGACGGTTATTTGCGGACCCGGGGCATCGGGGCGCTGACCATGGCGGGGCTCGCCACCGATTTCTGCGTCAACTTCTCGGCGGTGGATGCCGCGCGCCTTGGCTACGCGGTGACGGTGCGCGAGGCGCTCTGTCGCGCCATCGACCTCGACGGCTCGCTGGCGGCGGCGTGGCGGGCGATGGCGGATGCGGGGGTCACGGTAGCCTGAATGGCAACCCTGGCCGACGAGATCGCCGCCTGCAGGCTCTGCGCCGAGCGTTTCGCGGCGACAAAGACCGCCCATGCACCCCGGCCCGTGGTCTGGTTTCGCCCCTCGGCGCGGCTCCTGATCGCGGGGCAGGCGCCGGGGATCAGGGTGCATCAGTCGGGCAAGCCCTTTGACGATCCGTCGGGCGACCGGCTGCGCGGCTGGCTGGGGATGTCGGATGCGGAGTTCTACGACCTGACCCGTGTCGCGGTGGTGCCGATGGCGTTCTGCTTTCCGGGCTACGACGCCAAGGGCAGCGACCTGCCGCCGCCGCCGGTCTGCCGGCGGACATGGCACGGGCGGGTGATGGCGGCGCTCGAGCGGGTCGAACTGACGGTGCTGGTGGGGGTTACGCGCAGAAATACCACCTCGGCGTCAGGACCGGCGTGACCGAGACGGCGCGGAACTGGCGTGCCTGGGCACCGCGGGCCTTTGCGCTGCCGCATCCGTCCTGGCGCAATACCGCCTGGCTGAAAAAGAACCCGTGGTTTCAGGCCGAGTTGCTGCCGGCGCTCCGGGCGCGGGTCAGGGAGGTGATGGATGGCTGAGACGACACGCCTTGATGCCGCGCATCAGGCAATGGAGGCTGCGCCCGAGGACGAGGCCGCGCGGCGCGGGTTTTACGCCGAACTGGCGGCGGCCGAGCTGTTCCTGCTGCTCGAGGACGAGGCGGCAGCCGACAGCGTGACGCCGCGAACGGTGCGGGCCGGCGGGGCGGACTACGTTCTGGCCTTCGACCGCGAAGAGCGGCTGGCGCGCTTCGCAGGCGGCGCCGCGCCCTTGGCCGCGCTGTCGGGCCGGGCGCTGGCGGAGATGCTGGCGGCCGGGGGCTGGGGCTGGCGCTCAACCTCGACGTGGCGCCATCGGCAATCCTGCTGCCCGCCGGAGCGGTGGCGTGGCTGGCCGGGACGCTGGCGCCCGACCCCGCCGAATCGGAGACGCGGCTGCGCGCCGTCCATCCGCCGGGGGTATCTGCCCGAGGATCTGCTCAGGGCGCTCGATGCGCGGCTGGCGGGCGCGGCCGGGCTGGCCGCCTGCGCCTGGCTGGTGGGCATCGAGGACGAGGACGGCGCCCGCGGCCACATGCTGGCGGTGATCGACGCCGTGCCGGGTGCGGTGCTGGCGCTGGCGCGCACGGTTTCGGATTTGTGGCGGCTTTCGGGGGCGGAGGCGGGCACGCTCGACGTGGTATTCCTGGGCGCCGACGATCCGGCGGTGACGCGGCTCGCCCGCGTCGGGTTGCGTTTCGATCTGCCCCGGCCCGAGCCGCTGGCGCAGATGCCCGGTGCCGCGCCGGGAATGGACCCCGATGCGCCACCGCGGCTGCGTTAGCGAGTGTCGCGTCCGATCGGTTGTCCACCCGCCCCGGGCGTGACCCGGGGCCTCGCCATCGCGAAAGGAGGTTCCGGCCCACGGCCGGGACGGGTATCGGACATGATCAGACGCGACGCGCCCCGAAACCCAAGCGGCGCTCCAATTCGCCGCCGCCCGTGCTAGATCACCAGCCGCAAGAGCCGCAGCGCACCGCGTTTCCACGGCTCCCGGTGGGTGACGCCGGCATGGGCCGCGATCCGGTCGCGATTGGCCAGATACCAGTCGTAGTTGCGCAAGAGCGCTTCTTCGTTGGAAAACTGCGCCTGCCAGCCCAGCCGCTCGGCGATCCGGTCGGTGCTGACGAAGCTGTCCTTGCCGGCGGTCTCGTAGATCCACTTGTAGAGCGGCGAGAGACCCACCGCCTCGAGCCCGCGCAACGCCCAGATCGTCGGTGCCGCCGGCAGCCCGATCACCCGCTTGCCGTGGCCGGCCCGGTCGAGCACCGCCTGAAAGCTCTCGCGCAAGGAGCCGAAACGCACCGCGCCGACGTTGAAGGTATCGTTCGCCACATCCGCCTCGGCGGTGGCGGCGAGCAGCACTGCGGTGTTGAGATCATCGACATCGAGCAGCTGGTAGCGGTTCCGCCCCGATCCCAGCACCGGAAAGTTGTGCCCGTCGGCGGCGAAATCGTAAAGCAGCTCGAAGGCGCCCAGCCGCTCTGGCCCGACAAAGGATTTCGGGCGCAGCACCGGCAGGCACAGCCCCGAGGCGCGGAACTCCTCGCAGACCCGTTCGGCCAGCACCTTGGATTCGCCGTAAGGCCCGACACCGACCAGCGGATCGTCCTCGACCAGCGGGTGATGGTCGGGAATGCCGTAGACGGCGGTGGAAGAGACATGGACGAAGCGCGCCATCCCCCGCGCGGCCGCCGTTTGCAACAAGAGCCGCGTGCCCTCGACATTGGTCGACATGATCTCGTCCCGGGCGCACAGCGGCAGCGCGGCGGCGCAATGCACCACCACATCGATGCCGGCAAAGGCGCGCTCGTGCAGGCCTTCGTCGCGGATGTCGCCCTCGAGCACCTCGATGCGGTCCGCCTCGGGATAGGTGAAGGGGGCGATGTCCCAGCTGCGCACCGCGTGGCCGCGATCGAGCAGGAAACGCACCAGATTGATGCCCATGAACCCGGCGCCGCCGGTAACCAGAAATTTCACGACCTGCCCCTTTTGTCCGTGGCTGTCCCTTGGATGACGCACCATCCTAGGCCAAGGCGCGCCGGCCGGGTATGATTTCGGTCAAGCCGGGCGTCGATCCGGCGGCAGCAGGGCCGGGCAACCCCTTGAGCGTCCCGTGACCATGGCCCGCGCCGGATATTCCGAAAGCCCCGCCTTTGCCTTGCCACCCCCCGCCGGCTTTGCTTTAACCTGCCCGGCAATGCGCATCGGAGCCCGTTCATGGTCGATATCGCCACCCGCGTCTGGAACCACAAGTGGAAGATCGACCCGATCGTGCGGTCGCTCATCGACACCGATTTCTACAAGCTCCTGATGTGCCAGTCGGTCCGGCGCAACAGGCCCGACACCCAGGTCACCTTTCAGCTGATCAACCGCAACCCGCAAATCCGCCTGGCCGAACTGGTGGACGAGGGCGAATTGCGCGAACAGCTCGACCATATCCGCTCACTCTCGCTTGCCCGCGGGGAAAGCACCTGGATGCGCGGCAACACCTTCTACGGCAAGCGGCAGATGTTCACGCCAGAGTTCATGGACTGGTTCGAGGGGCTGCGCCTGCCGCCCTACACGCTGGAAACCCGCGACGGGCAGTATGAACTGACATTCGAGGGGTCCTGGCCAGAGGTGATGCTGTGGGAAATCCCCGCGCTGGCCGTGCTGATGGAGCTGCGCGGCCGCGCCGTGCTGCACGACATGCGCCGGTTCGAGCTGCAGGTGCTCTATGCCCGCGCCATGACCAAGCTGTGGGAAAAGGTCGAGCGCCTGCGCGGGGTCGAGGGGCTGCGCATCGCCGATTTCGGCACCCGCCGGCGGCATTCCTTCCTGTGGCAGGACTGGTGCGTGCGCGCGATGTACGAGGGGCTGGGCGAGAAATTCGTCGGCACCTCGAACTGCCTGATCGCCAAGGAACGGGATCTCGAGGCGATCGGCACCAACGCGCATGAGATGCCGATGATCTATGCCGCGCTCGCGGATACCGAGGCCGAGCTCCTGGAGGCGCCCTACAAGGTGCTCGCCGACTGGCACGAGGAGCATTCCGGCAACCTGCGCATCATCCTGCCCGACACCTACGGCACGAAGGGCTTTCTGGAAAACGCCCCCGACTGGCTGGCGGGCTGGACCGGCATCCGCATCGATTCGGGCGACCCGGCAACCGGCGCCGAGACCGCCATCGCCTGGTGGAAATCGCGCGGCGAGGATCCCCGGGAAAAGCTGATCATCTTTTCCGACGGGCTGGACGCGGAAAAGATCGTCGAGTTGCAGACCCGGTTCGCCGGGCGCTGCCGGCCCTCCTTTGGCTGGGGGACGCTGCTGACCAACGATTTCCGCGGGTTGACCGAGGACGACCGCCTCGCGCCTTTCAGCCTGGTGTGCAAGGCGGTGGCGGTCGAGGGCCGGCCGACGGTGAAGCTGTCGGACAACCCGCTCAAGGCGATGGGCCCGCCCGCCGAGATCGCCCGCTACAAGAGCGTCTTCGGCGTCGGCGAGCAGGAGGCGCTGGAGGTGGTGGTTTGACCCCGGTTGCGGACCTGCGAACCATCATGGCTGTCGGGCGTTCCGCAATGTGGACCACGAAGCATTTCGCATTTACTAAACCCAGAAAAGCAATGGAAGCAGGTCACCATGACAATCCATTCCGCCGCTAGGAACGTGGCTGACATTCCCACCGATGGGATCTTCTACAGCTTTTGCTCCCTGGTTACCAACCCGGACCAGTACCACAATATGGTCGCAAGCTTCCGCGCGCGCGGCTTTTCGGCCGATGACTGCGAATTCCTTTACGCCGACAATACCGCCGGCAACAGCCATGACGGCTATGCTGGGCTCAATACCCTGATTCACAAGGCGCGTGGGCGATATGTGATGCTGATCCATCAGGACATCCCGGCTATTGACGACCGCGCACAGCTCGACCGCGTTCTGGCCGAGATCGAAAACGCCGATCCGGCTTGGGCCGTGGCCGGCAATGCCGGCGGAACGGCCGGCGCAAGACCGCGCGGCGCATGACCTCGTCGATGGGCTACAACGAACGCATCGGCGATCTGCCGGTGCGCGTGGAAACGCTCGACGAAAACCTCATCATCCTGCGCCGGGCGGCCAATCTCGGCCCCTCCCGCGACCTCTCGGGCTTTCACATGTATGGCGCCGACCTGGTGCAGCAGGCGGCCTTTCGCGGCTGGTCGGCCTATGTCATCGACTTCCACGTCGAACATCTGGGTCTGACCGAGATCGACGCGGATTTCGTCGCCTCCATCGACGCCTTTCGCGACAAGTACCGCCGGGCGCTCAGGCCGGGAGCTGCTGTCGACGGCGGTCACCTACGTGCCCTTCGGGCGCAATTACCTGAAAGCCGCCCGCCACCGCAAGCGGCTGGGCCATCAGGCC
The DNA here is from genome assembly GCA_027493545.1 of Roseovarius sp. Classification (GTDB taxonomy): domain Bacteria; phylum Pseudomonadota; class Alphaproteobacteria; order Rhodobacterales; family Rhodobacteraceae; genus Roseovarius. Next base: position 652,917 of record JAOSKR010000003.1, read on the forward strand.
GCCGGCACCAGCCATTCTTCGACCTCAGGGCATTCCGCCGCCGCCTCAGCGACGCTCGCTATCACCGCCGCGACGACAAGCGCGGTGCGCGTTACGACCTCGATGGCACCACCTTCCAGCTTCCGCCGCGCTCTCCGGTGCCGGCCCTCAAGGCGATCTCTGACCGGCAGCTATGAGCGCCCAGAGCGTGAACTGTCGAAAAAATGGCTGCCCCCGACCTGCCGGTGATCGAACTCGGCGGCTCCTACGGCATCGTCAGCCACACCATCCGCAAGCATCTGGACGACGACGCCCGGCTGATCGTTCTCGAGGCCAACCCGGACCTGGTTGACATCTGCAAGGACAACGTCGCGAAGGCCGGCGGCAAGACCGAGGTGGTTCAGGCCGCGCTGGCCTATGGCCGGGACAAGGTGCGCTTTACCGTCACCTCGGGGCTGCATACCTCGCATGTCACGACCGGCGCCGGAGCGGCGGATGACGCCGGCAGCCGCGAGATCGAGGTGCCGGCCATGACGCTGGCCACGCTGCTGGCCGACAAGGGGATAGATGGCAGTTATGGCCTGGTCTGCGACATTGAGGGTGGCGAGTTCGACCTGTTCCTGAACGATGCCGAGGCGCTGGCGCGCTGTGCCATGGCGATTGTCGAGTTGCATCCCGATCCGTTCGTGCGGCGGGGTGAAAGCACCTCCGCCTTTCTCGAACATGTCCGTGCTGCCGGCTTCGAGATCGTCGAGGTGATGGCCAACGTGATCGCGGCCCGGCGCATTACATAGGCCCGTGTCCGCCTCCCTCGCCCTCACCTTCGACGACCTTTTCGTGCGCAACTGGCACGCGGCGCGGCCGCTTTTCGACGAGTTCGGCGCCCGCGTCACCTTTTTGCGTCTGCAAGCTGCACAAGGCCCGCCCGCGCCAGATCGAAAAGCTGCGCGCGCTGCAAGCCGACGGGCACGAGATCGCCTGCCATTCGCGCACCCATCCGCGGCTGGAGCCGTATCTGCGCCGCCATGGCCTCGCCCACTGGCTTGAGCACGAGATCGACGCCGATATCGCCACCCACCGGGCCTTGGGCTTTCCGGCGGCGAGTTTCGCCAGCCCCTATCATGCCTCCACGCCCGAGACCCGCGCCGAGACCGCCCGCCGCTTTGCCGTCACCCGCGCCGCCGGGCCGCGCAGCCTCGATCCCGGCAACCTCGCCGCGCGCATCTATCGCCGTGCGGGCCCTGACCGTGCGGTCGACTGCCTGGGCTTTTGCGATTTCCGCCACGCCGCCTTTCCCGGCTGGGAGAGGCAGATGCGCCTGCTGGACGCGATCGCCGATCTGGGCGGCACCGGGGTCTTCGCCGGCCACGATATCCGCGAGGGCGAGGACGGCTCGCACTACTACTCCACCCCCGGGATCTGCGCCGCTTCCTTGGCGCGGCGCGGGATCGGGGGCTGGGGTTCGTGACGCTCGGCGAGGTGGATAATAGCTAATCAAACCACGCATTCCAAAGCAGAATTTCAGATTTGCCTTCCAGGCGGCGTCTTCATTTGAGGGATTCCCAAACGGGCTGAGATTTGATTCAGGATCGAAAACGGAGGCGATCTTGAGCAGACGAACCTTGAGGGACGCGCAAAGGGCGCTGGGGCGTGTCGTGTTCAATTGGAAACGGTTCGACGGCGGGCACGTGACCGCCCGGGTGGGCGCGGAACGCGCCCGCCTTGGGGCGGGCGGTCGCGTGCCCGTCGCTGGCGCGACGGGCGGGTGCTTCAATCAAACGCGATACGCTATGGTATTCCTTGGAACGTCCGGAGGGTGGGGATCAATCTCTCCCCTCACTCCTCCCCGTCGACCTTGCCTCTCAGCGCCTTGACCTCGCCGCGCACCTTCTTGGCTTTCAGCCGGCGCTTCTTGGCCCCCAGTGTCGGCCGGGTCGGGATGCGGCGTTTGGGCTTCTCGGTGGCCTTGCGCACCAACTCGGCCAGCCGTTCGCGCGCGATCTCCCGGTTGCGGGCCTGGCTGCGGGTGTCGTCGACCTGGATCACCACCGAGCCCTCCCTGGTCCAGCGCCGCCCGGCCAGGCGTCTGAGCCGCCGCTTGACCGGATCGGGCAGGTTGGGCGAGCGTTCGGCCTCGAACCGCAGCTCGACCGCCGTCGACACCTTGTTGACGTTCTGTCCGCCGGGGCCGGAGGCGCGGATGAACTGTTCGGTCAGTTCCCAGTCCTCGATGGCGATCTGATCGGTGATGCGCAGCATGGTTCTTGCCTGTGGTGTTCTCGAAAACCGAAAGGGCCGCTCCGGCTTGCGAAGCGGCCCTCCAGAAGTTTCAGGAGGTGGTGCGGTTAGGCGCACCAATCCGGGGGGCGACATACGCCCGGGGGCTGCCCTAGGCGCGGCCCTCCCGAACTGTCCCTGCACCTCGCTCCAATACCTCTTTTGACACTGGACCACCTCCTTTCAGTTGTTGACGTTGACCCGAGCTTGCCACAGTTCTCGACGTTGTCAAAACAAAATACAGGGGTACATGCGATATTTTCCCCATTATGTGGCGTCAATCGGCCTGCAGCACCGAGACGCATTCGCGCGGCAGGTCGGTCATCACCAGTTCGCGCCGGGGCGCGGGGCGCGGGGCCGTCGGATCGGGCGGCGGCGGCTTGAGGATGTTTTGCACCCACTCCTCGGCCTCGGCGCAGCCGTCTCCCGCCGGCGGCGCGGCCCGGTTGGTGCAGCTCCGCGCGCCCTTGGGGCAGTTCAGCCGGACATGGAAGTGATAGTGATGCCCCCACCACGGCCGGACCTTGCGCAGCCAGGCGCGATCGCCGGTTTCCTCCTTGCACATCCGCGCCTTGGCGCCGGGAAAGATGAAGATGCGCGCGGTACGCGGATCCTGTGCGGCGGCGCGGATGATGGCGTGATGCTGGGGCGTCCAGTTGTCGTTGGTATAGGCGCCATTGGCGCGCCTAAGCGAGATCGAGGACAGGTTCTCGCGCTCGGCCCGGTCGAGGTCCAGCCGTTTGGGCGGCAGCATCCAGATGTCGACGTCGAGCCCCATCTGGTGGCTGCTGTGCCCGGTCAGCATCGGCCCGCCGCGCGGCTGGCTGATGTCGCCGACATATAGCCCCTTCCAGCCCGGCTGGGTGGCGGCGAAGGCCGAGAGCTTCTCGATGAAGTCGATGGTCTCGGGATGGCCCCAGTTGCGGTTGCGCGAAAGCCGCATCGCCTGCCATGTGGGCCCGGTCTCGGGCAGTTGCGCGCCGCCGGCGAAACAGCCCTTGGCGTAGCTGCCGAACGGCGTCGGCGCCTGCCTGGAGCCATGCGTCATGGCGCCGAAGAGGCGCTTTGCCTCCACCCCCTTCATCGCCGCGGGCAGGCTCTGCGTCGACAGGATCGGCTCCAGCCCCGGGCCGGCGCCCTGCGGGGCCGACGCGGCGCAGCCTGCCAGGCCGATGGCCAGCGCGATCAGTCTGAGGTTGCGGACCATGTCTCTTCGTCCCCCTCTGCCTTGACCCATCGTAACAGCACGAGCCCCACCAGGAAAAGAACAATCAGCGGTGCCACGCCGATGCGCGCGCTGCCGGTCGTCAAGGTGACCGCGCCCACCAGCGCCGGCGCGACGAACGCCGTGGCCCGGCCCGAAAGACCGTAAAGCCCGAAGCTCTCGGTCGGGGCGGCGGGGTCGGTGTGGCGGACCATCAGCGTGCGGCTCGCGGCCTGCAGCGTGCCGCCCAGGCCCCCGATCAGCACGCCGCAGCCGAAGAATACCGCATCGGGCAGCGCCGATCCCGGCGCCAGCGGCACCCCGAAAAGCTGCGTCCGGTCCATCCCCACGACGGTGACGCAGACCGCGATCAGCCCCCAGATCGCGGCGACGATCACCGGTCTGGGGCCCAGCGCCCGGTCGACCCGCCCGCCGACCCAGGAAAAGATCGCCGCCGAGATCACGCCGGTGATGCCGAAAAGCCCGACCGAGGTGATCGACCAGTCGAGCACCAGCGCCGCATAGGTGCCGCCAAAGCCGTAAAGCCCGTTGAGCGCGTCGCGGTAGAGCATCGAGGAGCCGAGATAGGCCGCGAGGCTGCGCCGCCGTCCGAGCCCCAGCACGGTCTTTTTCAGCAGCCTCAGCGCGCCTTTCAGGCCGCCGCCGCGGCGCGGCGGGCCAAGGTCGCGCACCCACAGGAAATAGGGGATCATGAACACCGCGTACCAGAGCGCCGCGAAGGGCCCGACCATGCGCGTGCCTTCGCGCGCGCCGGCGTCGAGGCCGAAGGGCAGCGCGAGCCCCAGTATGGTGCGCCCGTCCGCGCCTTCCATGAAGAACGCCAGCATCACGATCAGGGAGATCAGCCCGCCGAGATAGCCGAAGGCGAACCCCGCGCCCGAGATCGCCCCGGTGTCTTCGGCCGGGGCCAATGAGGGCAGCTGCGAATTGATGAAGATGAGCGCGTATTCGGCGCCGACGAACCCGATGCCGAAGGCGAAAAGCGCCCACCAGAGCGTCGATCCGTCGGGCAGCGTCCACCAGATGCCGGCGGCGCCCAGCACGTACATCGCCGAGAACGCCGCGATCCACGGCAGGCGCCGCCCGGCGGTGTCGGCAAGCGCCCCCATCAGCGGCGCACCGAACCCGATGATCAGCCCGGTGACGGTCAGGCCCAGCGACCACAGGCTCTGGGCGCGGGCGTCGGCGGCGGTCTCGCCCATCCCCGTGCCGATGAAATGCGCCGCCGCGATCGAGGCGAAGAAGGGGCCGAAGACAAAGGTCACCAGCAGGGTATGATAGGGCTGGCTCGCCCAGTCGAAAAAGTACCAGCCCCAGATGCGCCTGCGCGCCGCGCGCCCTGTCATGCCGTATTCCTGCCCCGATGCCCCTGCGGACGCCGATAAGACAGGCCCGGGCGCGGGAGGGCAAGTCAATCCTGCATCGGCGGCAATGTGTTACCGGTGTGTTACCCCCTAGTGCGCGGGGCGACCGCAGCCTTGCGTCAGGCTTGCCCTTCGTGCCATGCGCGCTTAGGTGGGTGCGGCAAGAAAGGGAGCGCGCGGCATGATGGCGATTTACGGACCGTTGAGGCTGATCCTCGACGTGGCCTTCTTTATCATGATCATCCACATCATCATGAGCTGGCTGATCAGCTTTCAGGTGCTGAACCTGCATCAGCAGTTCGTGGCCCAGATCTGGTACGGCCTCAACCGGCTGCTGGAACCGATCTACAACCCGATCCGCCGCATCCTGCCCGATACCCGCCCGCTCGACCTGGCGCCGCTGGTGGCGATCGTCATCCTCATTTCGCTGCGCGATTACATCCTGCCCTCGATCCTGCTTCGCTGAAACCCCGCCGGGGCTTGTGCCGCGAATCGGGCTGTGGGATGGTCGTCCGCAAGAGCCGTCGGCGGGGGCAGGTGACAGGTTTGAAGCACTGGGAAGACACGTATCGCGCCGGGCGCTCACGCCGCCGGATCCGTCCCGCTGACCGCGTGCGCGGCAGGGGACGGTTGCGACGCGGCGGCCCCGACACCCGAAGCGCCGCTCGTCTCCGTCAACCCCACCCGCGGCCCGGCACTGCCCTTTGCGCATATCCCGTGTCATCGCCAGACAGGTGCGCCATGCGCTGAGCTTTCGCACGCCCCGTCCCGGACGCCATGACCGAGCCCGCGCAGATCGACCACACCGCCGCCACGCTCTTGCGCGACGTCTTCGGTTTCAGGCGTTCCGCCCGGGCAGAAGAGATCGTCGATACCGTGGCCCGGGGATGCAACACGCTCGCCATCATGCCGACCGGCGGCGGCAAGTCGCTCTGCTACCAGTTGCCGGCGCTGATGCGCGAGGGGGTGACGGTGGTGATATCGCCCCTCATTGCGCTGATGCGCGACCAGGTGCGCGCGCTCAGGGCGGCCGGGGTGGCGGCCGGTGCGCTGACCTCGGCCAACACCGAGGAAGAGACCCGGGCGGTGCATGAGGCGCTGGCCGAGGGCACGTTGAGGCTGCTTTACATCGCGCCGGAGCGGCTGGCGGGCAGCGCCGGGCAGGGGCTCTTGCGGCGCATCGGTGTCGGGCTCATCGCCGTCGACGAGGCTCATTGCGTCAGCCAGTGGGGGCATGATTTCCGCCCCGACTACCTGCGCATTGGTGATCTGCGGCGCGCGCTTGGGGTGCCGCTGGCGGCATTTACCGCCACCGCCGACGCCGAGACCAGGCAAGAGATCGTCGCCAAGCTCTTCGACGGGCAGGCGCCGCGGACCTTTCTGCGCGGCTTCGACCGGCCCAACATCCACCTTGCCTTTCAGCCCAAGAACCGGCCGCGCGCCCAGGTGATTGCGTTCACCGCCGCCCGCAAGGGCCAGTCCGGCATCGTCTACTGCGCCACCCGCGCGCGCACCGAGACGCTGGCCCGCGCGCTGGCCGAGGAGGGCCACAACGCCGCCGCCTATCACGGCGGGATGGAGGCCGACGCCCGCCGCGCGGTCGAGGAACGCTTCAACGCCGAGGATGATCTGGTGGTGGTCGCCACCGTCGCCTTCGGCATGGGGGTGGACCGGCCCGATATCCGCTGGGTGGTGCAGGCCGACCTGCCCAAGTCGATCGAGGCCTATTATCAGGAAATCGGCCGTGCCGGGCGCGACGGCGCCCCGGCCGAGACGCTGACGCTTTATGGCCCCGACGATATCCGCCTGCGCCGGACGCAGATCGACGAGGGGCTGGCCCCGTCCGAGCGCCGCGCCGCCGATCACGCCCGGCTCAACGCGCTCCTGGGGCTGGCCGAGGCGACCGGCTGCCGCCGGCGGGTACTGCTGGCCTATTTCGGCGAGACGACGGAGGATTGCGGCAATTGCGACCTCTGCGAACGCCCGCCCGAGACCTTTGACGCCACCGAGGCGGTGCAAAAGGCGCTCTCGGCGGCGCTGCGCACGGGGCAGGGGTTCGGCGCCGGCCATCTCGTCGACATCCTGACCGGCACCGCCACCGACAAGGCGCGCGCGCGCGGACATCACGACCTGCCCACCTTCGGGGTCGGGCGTGATATCCCGCGCCCCGCCTGGGCTGCGATCTTCCGGCAGATGATGGGGCATGACCTGATCCGCCCCGATGCCGGGCGCCACGGCGCGCTCATGGTCACCGAAAAGGCGCATCCGGTGCTGCGCGGCGAGGTTCGCGTGACGCTCAGGCGCGACACGCTGGAGCGGACCGCGCGCCGCCCCGCGCCCAGGGCGCTGGTGGCGGAGGAGGACGCGCCGCTATTGTCGGCGCTCAAGGCCAGGCGCCGGGCGCTGGCCGAGGCGGCAGGCATGCCAGCCTATATCGTCTTCAACGACCGCACCCTGATCGAGATGGCCGAGACCCGGCCCGAAACGCTCGACCAGATGGCGCGCATCAGCGGCGTGGGGGCGAGGAAGCTGGAGCAGTACGGACGCGCCTTCCTGGAGGTGATCAACGGCGAGGCGGCCGCGATGCACCCCACCCGGCGCAAGCTGGCGGGCCGCGAGGCCGGGGCGCTCTTCGACCGGCTGAAGGCGGCCGAGGCGGAACTGGCCCGTGGCGAGGGTGGGGCCGACAAGCCGCTGAGCTGTTCGCCGGCGCTTTTGGCGCGGGTGGCGTCCGCCCGCCCGCGCACCCGCGAGGCGCTGGCGCGCGTTCTGGGCGAACGCCGGGCCGAGCGTTTCGGCGCCGCGTTTCTGGACGTTTTGTCGGCGGCGGACTGAGCGCGTCGTCGCAGTGGCGGGATAGGGAGGTGCAACATGCTGGTCGTACTGTCACCGGCCAAGAAGATGGACGCAACGCCGGTCGAGTGCGCGCACGCGACAGAGCCTGCCTTCGGCCCCGAGGCGCGCGAGCTGGCAAAGGTCGCGCGCGGGCTCTCGGTCGACCAACTGCGCCGGCTGATGGGGATCAGCGACAACCTTGCGCGGCTCAACGCCGGGCGCTTCGCCGAGTTCGGCGCGATGGCGCCGAAGCCGGCCGCGCTGGCCTTTGCCGGCGACACCTATCGCGGGCTCGAGGCGCGCACGCTCGACCCCGACGAGATGGCGTGGGCGCAGCGGCATCTGCGCATCCTGTCGGGGCTTTACGGCCTGCTGCGCCCGCTCGACGCGATCGAGCCGCACCGGCTGGAGATGGGCAGCCGCCTGCAGACGACGCGCGGCCGGACGCTCTACGACTATTGGGGCGATCGCATCGCGCGGGCGCTTGCCGCGCAGGCGCGCGAGATCGGCACCGACATGCTGGTGAATTGCGCAAGCCGGGAATATTTCGGCGCCGTCGACCGCGTCGCGCTGGGGCTGCGGGTGATCACGCCGGTCTTCATGGAGGACCGCCCCGAGGGCCCGCGCATCATCAGCATCTTCGCCAAGCAGGCGCGCGGCGCGATGGCGCGGTTCATCGTCCAGCACCGGCTGAGCGATGCCGAAAGCCTGCACGAATTCGACACCGGCGGCTATGCCTGGCAGCCGGATCGGTCGGAACCCGACCGCCCGGTGTTTCTGCGTGGGGCCGGCTAGGGAGGCACGGCGGGCTCTTGCGGCACCGGCGGGCGCGCCCGGGGCGGGCAGGCGGCGGCGATCTGGCCGATGATGTCGGCCTTTTTCAGCGGTTTGGTCAGGAACCCGTCGAGGCCGGCGGCAAGGATTGCCTCGCGGTCGCCCGAAAGCGCGTGCGCGGTCATCGCCACGATCGGCACGTGCCGGCCGGACTCGGACTGGGCGCGGCGGATGTGGGCGGTGGCCTCCTTGCCGTCCATCCCCGGCATCGAGATGTCCATCAGCACCAGATCAGGGTCGAAGCCTTGGTATAGCGCGACCGCATCGGCCCCGTTTTCGGCGAATTGCAGGTCGATATCGAGCCCCTTGAGCATCTTCGACAGCACCGGGCGGTTGGTCTTGTTGTCCTCGGCCGCGAGCACCCGCATGGCGCGCGGCTCCGGCGGGTCATCGCCGGTCGTCGCGGTGCCGGACCCGCGGGGCATGCCGGCCGGATCGGCGGCCACCGGCAGGGTCAGGGTAAAGCCGAAGGTCGATCCCTCGCCCTCGACGGATTCGACCCAGAGCCGCCCGCCCATCAGCCCGATCAGGCGCTCGGAAATCGCCAGCCCCAGCCCGGTGCCCTCGAACCGGCGGTTGCGGGCATCGTCGACCTGGTTGAATTCGCCGAAGATGTGCCCGACCTTGTCGGCCGGTATGCCGATGCCGGTATCCTCGATGCCGACATGCAGCTCGACCATGCCGCCGTCGGCCGCCGGTACCCCGGTGACGCGGGCGATGACGTGGCCGGCCTTGGTGAACTTGACGGCGTTGCCCAGCAGGTTGGTCAGCACCTGGCGGATGCGCCCGCGATCGCCGACGAACCGGCCGGCAGGAAGAGGTCGTAATCGACCAGCATCTCGAGCCCCTTGTCGCGGCTTCCGGCCTGCATCATCGTGACCAGTTCCTGCAGGCAGTGTTCGAGATCGAAGGGCTCGGCGTGCAGCTCCAGCCGGCCGGCCTCGATCCGGGAATAGTCGAGCACGTCGTTGATGATCACCAGAAGCGCCTCGCCCGAGCTCTTGATGGTGTCGGCGTAAAGGCGCTGTTCGTCCGCCAGTTGGGTGTCGAGCAGGATTTCCGCCATGCCGACGATGCCGTTCATCGGCGTGCGGAACTCGTGGCTCATGTTGGCAAGGAAAGAGGACTTGGCCGCGCTCGCCGCCTCGGCCAGGCGGCGGGCCTCCTTGAGCTGCGTCTCGTGGCGGATCGTGTCGGTGATGTTGAGCGCCGAGGCTGACCATGTCGCCGCCGTGGCCGCGCTGGTCGATCAGCTTGATGTATTCGCCGCTCCACAGGCGGATGATCTCGGGTTCGGGTGCGGGGCCTTGCCAGCGGTCGAGCATCCGCTCGCGCCATGCGGCGGGAGCGGTCTCGCCGATGTCGATGACGCCCTCTTCGGTGGCGAACTGCAGGATCTCGACATAGGAGATGCCGGGGCGCACCGCCTCGATGCCGTCGAACACGGCCAGCCAGGCGCGGTTCGCGGCGATCATCCGGCTGTCGGCGTCGAAGAAGGCGAACCCGTCCTGGATCGTCTCGATCGAATGCCAGAGCCGCCGCTCGGCGATCTCGATCTTTTCGTTGGCGACGCTGAGGTCGGATCGGACGCGCGCGTTCTCGTCGCGCACGGTGCGCACCTCGGCGCGGGTCTCGCTGATCTCTTCCGACAGCGCCAGCGCATGGCGTCCGAGCTTGCGGTTGGCGGCATGAAGTTCCGCCTGCTTCTGTTCCAGCAGCCGCTCGGCCGCCAGCCGGGCGCGGCGTTCTTCGGCCAGCTTGTTGGCGAGGCTCATCGCCCGACCTCCACCCGGACCCCGGGGGATTGCGACGCCACTCTGCGCCACCGGCGTAAAGATACGCTTAATCCCGGCCGGCCCGCCGGTCGCGGGGAATCGTTGTTTGCGAACCGGGGACGTGGCACCATGGCACCGGGTTACAAGGGAGGGTGCCATGCTGCGCCGCGTTCTTTCGGTCGTCTTTTTCGCCGTTTTCGCCGCGCAGGGCATGGCGCAGGACGCAGTGCCCGAACGCCGCGAGGTGGTCACCCGCGACACCGATTTTTACGGCGCCGATCTGCAACCGCTCTTTGACACCACGCGCGCCGCCTGCCGCAGCGCGTGCCTGGCCGATCCCGCCTGCCGTGCCTATACGTTCAACACGCGCAAGAACGCCTGTTTTCCGAAAAGCGACGTGGCCGAGATGAAGCCCTACGAGGGCGCGATCTCGGCCCGCATCCTCGACACCGATCCGCGGGTGCTGGCCGAGGCGGACAAGCGCGCGGCCGACCTGAGCTTTCTCTCGGCAAGCGACCTGGAGGCCGCGCGCGAGCAGGCGGTCGAGATCGGCGGCCACCATCCCGGCGGGCAGTACCAGGTGCTCGAGATACTGCGCGCGGCGCAGGATCGTACCGCCGAGGCGGATTACCTCAACGCCATGCGCTGGATCGGCGCCGCCGTCGCCGCCACCGACGCGCCCGACCAGTGGGTGGAATACGCCCGGCTGTCGCTCGCCATCGAGACAGACAACCGCAGCGAGCAGCGCCGCAACGCCGAGCGGGCGTTCCGGGCTTCGGCCAACGCCTATCTGCGCGGGCTCAATGCACCGGTTCGCGTGAACGCGCTGATGCAGATGGCCCCGGCGCTGGAACGGCTCGAACGCGGCCGCGACATGGTGCGCGCCCTGCGGCTGGCCGAGGGCCAGGGCGCGCGCGCCGATGTGACCGCGGCGCTGGACGCGGCGATCGCGAAATACGGCTTTCGCGTCACCGGCCACCGCGCCGACAACGAGAGCGCGCGCCCGCGCATCTGCGCCGAGTTCTCGGAGCCGCTGGTCAAGGCCGGCACCGATTACGCGCCCTTCGTGCGGCTCGGCGATGCCGGGCTGGTGGTGCAGGCCGAGGACCGCGAGATCTGCATCGACGGGGGTCGAGCATGGGCAACGCTACACCGTGACCTTCCGCGCCGGGCTGCCGGCGGCGAGCGGCGAACGGCTGATCCGCGATGTCGAGATCGCGCTTTACGTGCGCGACCGCAGCCCGTCCGTATCGTTCCCCGGCCGTGCCTATGTGCTGCCCAGAGCCGCCGACGCGGCGCTGCCGGTCGAGACGGTCAACCTTGACGAGGTCGACCTCAGTCTGCGCCGGGTGAGCGACCGCAACCTGTTGCGCGCCATCCAGGAGGATTACTTCGCCCGGCCGCTCGGCTATTACGCCGAGGAACGCTTTACCGGCGAGGTGGCCGAGGAGGTCTGGACCGGCACCGGCGAGACCGGCAACGAGATCAATCGCACCATGACCACGCGCCTGCCCCTGGGCGAGGTGCTGGCCGACCGCGCGCCGGGCATCTACGCGCTGACCGCGCGGGTGCCGGGGCAAGATCCCTATGACGACGCCGGCGCGACGCAATGGTTCGTGCTGACCGATCTCGGGCTCACCACGCTCAAGGGCATCGACGGGCTGCATGTCTTCGTGCGCGCGCTGTCGGACGCGCAGGCGCTCGCCGGGGTCGAACTGACGCTACTGTCGCGCAGCAACCGGGTGCTGGGCAGCGCCCAAAGCGATGCGGCGGGGCACGCGCTTTTTGCCCCCGGGCTGACGCGGGGCACCGGCAGCGCGGCGCCGGCGATGGTACTGGCGCAGCGGGACGGGACCGATCTGGCGTTCATGTCGCTGACCGATCCGGCGTTCGACCTGTCTGATCGGGGCGTTGCCGGGCGTCCGCCGGCGCCGCCCATCGACGTGTTTCTGGCCACCGACCGCGGCGCCTATCGCGCCGGCGAGGTCATCCGCGCCACCGCGCTGGCGCGCGACGGCGTCGCGGCGGCGATCCCCGACCTGCCGCTCACGGCGATCCTGACCCGGCCCGACGGGGTCGAGTATTCCCGCCAGCTTTCGGCCGAGGACACCGCCGGCGGGCATGTCTTCGAAATGCCGGTCGGCGCGACCGCTCCGCGCGGGGCCTGGCAACTCGACATCAAGGCCGACCCCGACGCTCCGGCGCTGGCGAGCCAGACCGTGCTGGTCGAGGATTTCCTGCCCGAGCGCATAGATTTCGAGATGTCGCTGCCCGAGGGTCCGATCCGGCCCGGCGACAGCCCGCCGCTGAGCGTCGAGGCGCGCTATCTTTTCGGCGCGCCGGGCGCGGGGCTTGCCGCCGACGGCTCCGTCACCATCCGGCCCCGGCGCGCGCTCGAGAGCCGCCCCGGTTATCTCTTCGGGCGCCACGATGAACAGGTTTCGGCCCGGACCGGCCTTGTCGACGCTGGCACCACCGACGCCGCGGGCTACCTCGTGACCGCCGTCGATATTCCATCCGCGCCGGTCGCGGACCGGCCCTTCGAGGCGACTGTGCGGCTCGCGATGCGCGAGGGCTCGGGCCGCCCGGTCGAGCGCGAACTCACCCGCATGCTGGCGCCTTCGGGGCCGATGATCGGCATTCGTCCCGATTTCGACGGGGTGGTGTCAGAGGGTGGCGAAGCGGCCTTTCGGGTGATCGCGCTGGGCCCCGAGCTCGAACCCGTGCAGATGGCGGTCAAATGGACCGTGAACCGGATCAGGACGCACTATCAGTGGTATCAGGAATACGGCCAGTGGAACTGGGAGCCCGTGACCACCCGCAGCCGCGTCGCCACCGGCGAGGCGATGCTGGGCGAGGGCCCCGACCCGGTGGCGTTGTCCTCGCCGGTCGAGTGGGGCCATTACGAACTGGTGATCGAGCGCACCGACGGCGCCTACGTCGCCGCGTCCACGGATTTCTATGCCGGCTGGTACGCGCCGGCGGACGCCACCACCACCCCCGACACGCTGGAATTGTCGCTCGACAAGCCCGGCTACCGCCCCGGCGATACCGCCTCGCTGCGCATCGTGCCGCGCTACGCCGGTACCGCGCTGGTGACGGTGATGTCGAACCGGGTGATCGCCATGCAGGCGGTCGAGGTCGGCGAGGGCGAGAACCTCATCCCCTCGCCGTCACCGACGAGTGGGGCGCGGGCGCCTATGTCACCGCCCAGGTGATCCGGCCGATGGACGTCGCCGCCGGCCACAACCCGGCCCGTGCGCTGGGGTTGTCCTACGCCACCATCGAGCCGGGCGACCGCCGGCTTGATGTCGAAATCGCGGCGGCGGACCTGTCGCGCCCGCGCGGCCCGCTGGATGTCAGCGTCTCGGTCGCCGGTGTGGCCGAGGGCGAGACCGCCTATCTCACCCTTGCCGCGGTCGATCTCGGTATGCTCAACCTCACCGGGTTCGAAAGCCCCGATCCGGTCGGGCATTATTTCGGCCAGCGCCGTTTGGGCGTCGAAATCCGCGACCTCTATGGCCGGCTCATCGACGGACAGAGCGGGGCCGAGGGTCGGGTGCGCTCGGGCGGCGATGCCGGCGCCGGGGGGTTCCAGTCACCGCCGCCGCAGGAGGAGCTGGTGGCGCTCTTTTCCGGCCCGCTCGAGGTTGGCGCCGACGGCACCGCGACGGCCAGCTTCGACATCCCCGATTTCAACGGCACCGTGCGGCTGATGGCGGTGGCGTGGACGCCGCGTGCGGTCGGGCAGGCCGCGCGCGACGTGGTGGTGCGCGACCCGGTGGTGATCACCGCGTCGCTGCCGCGTTTTCTCGCGCCGGGCGACCGGAGCCGGCTCTTGCTCGAGATCACCCATGCCGATGGCCCGGCCGGGCGGATGGGGCTCGACATCACCGCCGCTGGGCTGAGCCTGGGCGGCGATATGCCCTCGGGCCTCGATCTGGGCGAGGGTGAAAAGGCGACCCTTTTGGTTCCGATCACGGCCCAAGGGGTGGGCGATCATGCCCTGCGGGTGGCACTGACCACGCCGGACGGGCAGCAATTGACCAAGTCGCTGACGCTTGGGGTGCGCCGCAACGATCCCGAGGTCGCGGTGACGCGGCGGTTTTCGCTGGGCGCGAGCGAGAGCTTTGTCCTCGACGACAACGTCTTTGCCGATCTTCGCCCCGGCACCGGCAGCGCCGTCATCTCTGCCGGGCCGCTGGCGAAGTTCAACGCGCCGGCGCTGCTGACCGCCCTCGACCGCTATCCTTACGGCTGCACCGAACAGGTCGCCTCGCAGGCGATGCCGCTGCTTTACTTCGGCAAGGTGGCGCAGGCGCTGGGGCTGGGCGCGGGCGAGAAAGCCGAAAAGCGCATCAATGAGGCCATCGCCAAGGTGCTGACGCGACAGACGAGCGGCGGCAGCTTCGGGCTCTGGTATCCCGATTCGGGGGATTTCTGGCTTGACGCCTATGTCACCGATTTCCTGTCGCGGGCGCGGGCGGGGGCCATTCGGTGCCCGACCGGGCCTTTGCCATGGCGATGGACAACCTGCGCAACCGCGTCAACTACGCCCCCGATTTCGACGAGGGCGGTGAGGACGTGGCCTATGCGCTGATGGTGCTGGCGCGCGAGGGCGCGGCGCGGATGGGCGATCTGCGCTATTACGCCGACGTCAAGGCCGACGCGCTGGCCACGCCGCTGGCGCTGGCTCAGCTGGGCGCGGCGCTGGCGGCTTACGGCGACCAGACCCGCGCCGACCGGATGTTCGCTGCCGCCCGGCAGCGCATCACCGGGCAGGACCAGGGGACCGAGGCGCAACTGTGGCGGGCCGATTACGGCACCCGCCTGCGCGACCGGGCGGGCGTTCTGGCGCTCGCGGCCGAGGCCGGCAGCGCGGCGGTCGACCGCGCCATGATGGCGGGTACGCTGGCGGGCGCGCTGGCGGGGGCCGGCCCGCACCTGTCGCCCCAGGAGCAGGCTTGGACGCTGCTTGCGGCGCGTGCGCTCATCGACGATCCCGCGCTTTCCGGGCTCACCATCGACGGTGAGCCGGTCTCGGGTCTGCTGGTGCGCAAGGTCATGGCCAGGGACGGGCCGATGAGCGTCGCCAATACCGGCATGAGGGCGGCCGACATCACGCTCACCACGCTGGGGGTTCCGCTCGTGGTGCCCGCGGCCGGGGGCTATGGCTATGCGATTTCGCGCAGGTATTTCACGCTCGACGACGGCTCGGAGGTTGCCCCGGACAGCGTTGCCAAGGGCACCCGGCTGATGGCGGTGATCGAGGTCCAGCCCTTCGAGAAGGGCGAGGCGCGGCTGATCATCGACGATCCGCTGCCGGCGGGGCTGGAGATCGACAACCCCAACCTGCTGCGCTCAGCCGATGTCCGCAGGCATGAATGGCTCGACCCCGTTGCCGCGCAGCATGCAGAGTTCCGCGCCGACCGCTTTGTCGCCGCGATCGACTGGCGCTCGGACAAGCCCTTCCGGCTGGCTTATATCGTGCGCGCGGTCTCGCCGGGCAGCTATCACCACCCGGCGGCCACGGTCGAGGACATGTACCGCCCCGCCTACCGGGCGCATACCGGTACGGGGCAGATGCGCGTGACCGAGTGAGCGGGGGCGGATAAAGTCAGGCATGGGTCCGACAGGCTGTATCGCGCGCCGTTTCCACTGGAGGGGTTCGGCATTGGGCTCCGGAATTTGCAAAGGGCAGCGGCCGCCCGGGGTGGGCGCGAAAGCGCCCGCCTGGGGGGCGGGCGGGCGCTGCCCGGCGGTTCCCGCCGGGCGGAACGGTGGGACAGGCCGTAGCTACACCCCGGGGAATTCGTCGCGCGCATTCTGTCCCTGTCTTTCAATACGCATGGTCGGGCGAGGTGAAGCATGCGGATTGACCGCCTCTTGTGGGGGCTGGCGCTGGGCCTCTTTCTGGCGGCACTGGCGCGCGACGGGTTTGACCGTTGGGTGGCGGCGACCGAGCTGCCCGGCCTCATCGCCGAGACCTCGACCGAAATGCGCGACCGCGACGGCGCGCTGCTGCGGCTCTATACGGTAGAGAACGGACGCTGGCGATTGTCGGTCGGCGCGGCCGGAGTCGATCCGCGCTACCTGGAGATGCTGATCGCCTATGAGGACCGGCGTTTCCACCGCCATTCCGGGGTCGATCCGCTGGCGCTCATGCGTGCGGCGGGGCAGGCGATGGCACGGGGCCGGGTCGTTTCGGGCGGCTCGACGCTCACCATGCAGGTGGCGCGGCTTCTGGAGGACAGCGGCACTGGTAGCTGGGCCGGCAAGCTGCGGCAGATACGCGTGGCGCTGGCGCTCGAGCGCCGGCTCGACAAGGCGCGCATCCTCGATCTCTATCTTTCCCGCGCGCCATTTGGCGGCAACCTCGAAGGAGTGCGGGCGGCGACGCTGGCGTGGTTCGGCAAGGAGCCCGCGCGCCTCACCCCGGCCGAGGCCGCGCTTCTGGTGGCGCTGCCGCAATCGCCCGAGGCGCGTCGCCCCGACCGCGCGCCCGCGGCCGCCCGCGCCGCCCGCGACCGGGTGCTGGCGCGGATGACCAGCGCCGGTGTGCTGAGCCTTGAGGCGGCCGCCGCCGCGCGTACCGAGCCGGTGCCGACCGCGCGCATCCCGTTCCCGGCGTTCGCCCCGCACCTGACCGACCTCGCCCGCCGGCAGGCGCCGCTGGCGCCGGTCCAGCGGCTGACGCTCAGCCGCGATCTTCAGCACAGCCTCGAGACGCTGGCGCGCGCCAGCCTGCGCGGCTTGCCCGAAGAGGTCTCGGTCGCCATCGTGGTGGCCGATCACCGCACCGGCGAGATCCTCGCCTCGGTGGGCTCGCCCGGCTACGGCGCGGACGAGGACCGGCACGGCTTCGTCGACATGGCCCGCGCGGTGCGCTCGCCGGGCTCGACGCTCAAGCCCTTGATCTACGCGCTCGCGTTCGACCGCGGGCTGGCGCATCCCCAAACGCTGATCGACGACCGCCCGGTCGCGTTCGGATCCTACGCGCCGCGCAATTTCGACGGGGCGTATCGCGGCCAGCTGACAGTGGCCGAGGCGCTGCGGCTGTCGCTCAACATCCCCGTGGTGACGCTGCTGGACGAGATCGGCCCGGCGCATCTCATCGATGCCATGCGCCGCGCCGGGGTCGAGGCGCGATTGCCGGGCGGGCAGGCCGGGCTGGCGGTGGCGCTGGGCGGTGTCGGCGTGACCTTGACCGACCTGGTGCAGCTTTACGCGATGCTGGCGCATGGCGGCACCGCGCGGCCGCTCGGCTGGCGGGCCGAAGAGGCGGCGGAGGCGGAGACGCCGCGCATTGTGGGGCGTGCGGCAGCGTGGCAGGTGGGCGACATCCTCGCCGGTCTGACGCCGCCCCCCGGCGCCCCGCGCGGGCGCATTGCCTACAAGACCGGCACCTCCTACGGCCACCGCGACGCCTGGGCGCTGGGCTTTGACGGGGCGCATGTCGCCGGGGTCTGGATCGGGCGCGCCGACGGCACACCGGTGCCGGGCGCATTCGGCGGCAATCTGGCGGCGCCGATTCTTTTCGACGCGTTCCAGCGGCTCAGGCCGGCCGCCGACCCGCTGCCGCCGCCGCCGCCCGAGACGCTGACCGTCTCGACCGCCGAACTGCCACAGCCGCTGCGCCGCTTTACCGGGCGCGAGGCGGTCTTCGCCCCGGCCGGGGACGCGCCCAAGCTGGTCTTTCCGCCCGCCGGCGCGCGGCTGCCGGTCGAGGGCGGTGCGCTGCCGGTCAAGCTGCGCGACGGCACGCCGCCCTTTACCTGGATGGCCGACGGCGCCCCGGTGCTGACCGGCGCGCGGCGGCGCGAGGCGGTGATCGAGGGCTCGCGCGGGGGTTCTCCACCCTGTCGGTGATCGACGCCGAGGGCCGCGCCGACCGGGTGACGATCTGGATCGACTGAGCAAGGGCTGAAGAGCCTTTGGATAAGACCAGATTGCGCCATGCCTAAGGCCAGTCTAGAGTTAGCCTGACATTTCAAATCCGCTTTTGCCCGGCGTGCTTTGCGGGCCGGGCATGCACCCGCCCGCCTCACGGCAGGCGGACGCCCCCAGAAACCGATGCCAAAGGACACAGGCTCGTCACCATGGCCATCCCCGTCGAAACCTTCTTTCTCGATCCAGAGGCCGAGGGCACGCTGCAGGCACAAATCCGGCAGATGATCGCCGGTGGCATCCTGTCGGGCAGGCTGCGCAAGGGCGAAAGGCTGCCCTCGTCGCGGCGGCTGGCGCGGCACCTGGGCGTCAGCCGCATCACCGTGACGCTGGCCTACACAGATCTGCTTGCCTCCGACTATCTCGAGGCCCGCGACCGGTCCGGCCATTACGTCTCGATGAACGCGCCCGAGCCGCCGCGGCTCGCCGCGCGCCACCCGGGAGATGACCGCATCGACTGGACCCGGGCGCTGGGGCGAAGGTTCACCGGCGGCGCCGCGCCGGACAAGCCGCACGACTGGTCGCGCTACCGCTACCCCTTCATCTACGGGCAGAGCGACGCCACCCTTTTCGATCACGCCAACTGGCGGCACTGTGCGCTCAGGGCGCTGGGGCAGCGGGACTTCCTGACCCCGGCCGCCGATCTCTACGACCAGGACGACCCGAGGCTGGTCGAGTTCATCGCCCGCCATACCCTGCCCCGGCGCGGCATTCTCGCCCGGCCCGAGGAAATCCTGGTGACGATGGGGGCGCAGAACGCGCTGTGGCTGACCGCCCAGTGCTGCTGACCCAGCGCCGCACGGCGGTGGCCGAGGAACCCTGCTATCATGCCCTGCGCGACATTTTGCGCCAGACCCGCTGCCACGTGGCGCCGGTGCCGGTGGACCGCGACGGGCTGCCGCCCGAGGCGCTGCCGGGGCATGCCGACGTGATCTTCACCACCCCGAGCCACCAGTCGCCCACCAACGCCACCATGCCGCTGGCGCGGCGCCGCGCGCTCCTGCGCCGGGCGCGCGAGATGGAGGCGCTGATCGTCGAGGACGATTACGAATTCGAGATGGCGTTTCTGCGCGCGCCCCTGCCGGCGCTGAAATCGCTCGATCGCGACGGAAGGGTGATCTATGTCGGCAGCTTTTCCAAGTCGGTGTTTCCGGGGCTGCGGCTGGGCTATCTGGTCGGCCCCGAGCCGTTCATCCGCGAGGCGCGCGCGCTCAGGCTCAGCGTCTACCGCCACCCGCCCGGCCATGTTCAGCGCACCGCCGCCTATTTCCTCGGTCTGGGGCACTACGACAGCCTGATCCGGCGGATGGGCCGGGTGCTGGCCGGGCGGCGCCGGGCGATGGAGGCGGCGCTCGCGGCGCACGGGCTGGCGGTCGAGGGGGCGCGGTGTCTTCGGCGGCAGCTCGATCTGGATGCGGGCGCCGGCGGCGGTGGATACCGAGGCGCTGGACGCGCGGCTGCGTGAACGCGGGGTGCTGATCGAGCCCGGCCGGCCGTTCTTTCATGCCGCCGACCCGCCGCGCAACTACTACCGGCTGGCCTATTCCTCGATTCCGGCCGAAAGCATCGGCGCCGGCATAGACCTGTTGGCCGAAGAATTGTCCGAACCGGCCTGACCACCGTCGAACTGGCCATAACCCGGTATGTGAACTGGCCCTGTAATCCGCCCGGCCGCTGCCGTAGGTTCACGCCAGCCCGCGGCCCCGCGGGCCCGGACCTGGAGACGCGCCATGAAGATGACCACCGAGGAAGCCTTCGTCAAAACCCTGCAGATGCACGGCATCAATGATGCCTTCGGCATCATCGGGTCGGCCTTCATGCCGATTTCCGACCTGTTTCCGCGCGCCGGCATCCGGTTCTGGGACTGCGCGCACGAGGGCTCGGGCGGGATGATGGCCGACGGCTATACCCGCGCCAGCGGCCGCATGGCGATGATGATCGCCCAGAACGGCCCCGGCATCACCAATTTCGTCACTGCGGTCAAGACCGCCTACTGGAACCACACGCCGCTGCTGCTGGTCACGCCGCAGGCCGCCAACCGGACCATCGGCCAGGGCGGGTTTCAGGAGGTCGAGCAGATGCGGCTCTTTGCCGACATGGTCGCGTACCAGGAAGAGGTGCGCGACCCTGCCCGTATCGCCGAGGTGCTGAACCGGGTGATCCTCAAGGCGCGCCGCGCCAGCGCGCCGGCGCAGATCAACGTGCCGCGCGATTTCTGGACCCGCGTGATCGACATCGACCTGCCGGCCGTGGTCGAATTCGAGCGTCCGGCGGGCGGCGAAGCGGCCATCAACGAGGCGGCCGGACTGCTGGCGCAGGCCCGGTTCCCGGTGATCCTGAACGGTGCCGGCGTGGTGCTGGCCGGCGCCATTCCGCTCTCGCAGGCGCTGGCCGAGCGACTGGAGGCGCCGGTCTGCGTGGGCTACCAGCACAACGACGCCTTTCCGGGCTCGCATCCGCTCTTCGCCGGGCCGCTGGGCTATAACGGATCGAAAGCGGCGATGGAACTGATCGCCGGGGCGGACGTGGTGCTGGCGCTCGGCACCGGGCTCAACCCGTTCTCTACCCTGCCGGGCTATGGCATCGACTATTGGCCCAAGGACGCGAAGATCATCCAGGTCGACCTCAACCCCGACCGCATCGGGCTGACCAAGCGCGTGAGTGTCGGCATCAATGGCGATGCCGGCAAGGTGGCCAATGCGATCCTGGCGCGGCTGCCCGAGGGTGCCGGCGACAAGGGCCGAGAGGAGCGCCGGGCGATTGTCGCGCAGACCAAATCGGCCTGGGCGCAGCAGCTTGCCTCGATGGATCACGAGGATGACGACCCCGGCACCACCTGGAACCAGCGTGCCCGCGCCGCCGAAACCCGACTGGATGTCGCCCCGCATGGCCTGGCGCGCGATCCAGGCGGCGCTGCCGCGCGAGGCGATCATCTCGTCCGACATCGGCAACAACTGCGCCATCGGCAACGCCTATCCCAGCTTCGAGGCGGGGCGGAAGTACCTCGCCCCCGGGCTTTTCGGTCCCTGCGGCTATGGCCTGCCCGCCATCGTCGGTGCCAAGATCGGCTGTCCGGATGTGCCGGTGGTGGGCTTTGCCGGCGACGGTGCCTTCGGCATCGCGGCGACCGAACTCACGGCCATCGGGCGCCCCGAATGGCCGGCGATCACCCAGGTCGTCTTTCGCAACTACCAGTGGGGGGCGGAAAAGCGCAACTCGACGCTCTGGTACGACGACAATTTCGTCGGCACCGAGCTCGACGAGGGCGTGAGCTATGCCGGTATCGCCCGGGCCTGTGGCCTGCAGGGCGTGGTGGCGCGCACCATGGACGAGCTGACCGAGGCGCTGGCGCAGGCGATCAAGGACCAGAAGGCCGGAAAGACCACGCTGATCGAGGCGATGATCAATCAGGAGCTGGGCGAGCCCTTCCGCCGCGACGCGATGACCAGGCCGGTGGAGGTGGCCGGCATCGATCCGGCCGACATGCAGCCGCAACGGGCCTGAGCCGGATCAGCCCAGCATCGCCGCCACCGCCGTGGCGGCCACGATATCGTCGGCGCTGGCCCCGCGGCTGAGATCGCAGACGGGCCGGCGAAAACCCTGAAGAAACGGGCCGAGCGCCTGCGCGCCGGCCAGCTCCTGGCACAGCTTGTAGGCGATGTTGCCGGCATCCGAGGGAGGGAAAGATCAGGACATTGGAGTCGCCCCGGCCCATCCCCTTGCGCTCCGCGATCGCGGCATTGACCGCGGCGTCGGCCTGCACCGGGCCGGTGAAGCCGGTGGCGTCGGCGGCGGCGCGCACCCGCTCGACGCTGTCGCCGCTGCCCGATTGCCCGGTCGAGAACGAAAGCATCGCCACCCGCGCCGTGCCCAGAAGCGCCCGCGCGCTGCGTTCCGAGGCGCGCGCAATACTGGCCAGCGCCGCGGCATCGGGCGCGACGTTCACCGCGCAGTCGGCAAAGATCATCTCGCGCCCGTCGGCGAACAGCATCGCGAAGAACGACGACGGTGTCGTCACCCCCTCAGTGAGGCCGATGACCATCGCCGCCGCCTCGATCACCCGCCGCGTCGGTGCATCGGCCCCGGCCACCATCATCTCGGCCTCACCCGCCGTGACCATCGCCGCGGCCCGGTACAAGGGCCTTGCGATCAGCCGGCGGGCGATGCCTTCCTTCATGCCGCGCGCTTCTGCCAGGGCCGCGACCAGCGATGCCGATGGCTCGGCCAGCGGCACCGGCCGGCAAAGCCCGTCGCCCGCAAGCCGGCGGATGGCCTCGGCCACGCGCGCGTCCCCGGCCTCGGGAAATACCACCCGCGGGCAGCGTTTGCGCGCCCGCTCGAAAGCCTCGTCAAGAAGCGCCATGGCACCCTCCCCGCAGTGCAAAGGAGCCTGAAATGACCGATACCGTCAAGATCAACCGGGGCCTCAAGGGCGTCTATTTCGAGCGCTCGGCCGTCAGCGACATCGACGGCGCGGCGGGCGAGTTGAGCTATCGCGGCTATTCCATCCACGATCTGGCCACGCAATCGAGCTTCGAGGAAGTGTGCTATCTGCTGATCCACGGCGAATTGCCCGATGCGCGCCAGATGGCCGAATTCGATGCCGCGCTGAAGGCGGCGCGCACGCTGCCGGGTGCGGTCCGCGAGATCATCGCGGCCTGCAAGGACGGCCATCCGATGGACGTGCTGCGCACCGCCGTCTCGGCGCTGGCCGCGCTCGAGCCGCAGAGCCGCGAGACCGGCGAGGACGCCTTTGTCGCCAACGGCATCCGGCTGACCGCGCAGGTTCCGATGATCGTCGCCGCCCATCACGCGATCCGCCGGGGCCGCGATCCGGTCGCCCCCGACCCCGAACTGGGCCATGCTGCCAACTGGCTGTGGATGCTGAAGGGCGAGATGCCTTCGGATGCGGCGGCGCGTCTGGCGGATGTGGATTTCATCCTGCACGCCGAACACGGCGCCAACGCCTCGAGCTTTGCCGCCCGCGTCACCGTCGGCACCGAGGCCAACCTGCACGGAGCCATCGTCACCGCGCTATCGACGCTGGCCGGCCCGGCGCATGGCGGTGCGGCCGAGGACGTGATGAAGATGGTCCACGAGATCGGCAAGCCCGAGAACGCCGCCGCCTATGTCAGGGCCAGGCGCGCCGCGCGCGAGGCGGTCACCGGGTTCGGCCACCGCGTCTATCGCCGCGAAGACCCGCGCGCCCGCCACATGCGCGAGGGCGTCCGCCGGCTGGGCGAGGAGATGGGCGCGCCGGAATGGTACGAGATCCTGCAGGCCGTGGTCGAGGCGATGAAGCCCTATGCCCGCCACGGGCTGAACGTGAACGTGGATTTCTATTCCGGCGTGATCTACCAGCTGCATGGCATCCCGATGGATCTCTATGTGCCGATCTTCGCCATCGGCCGCATGCCCGGCTGGGTGATCCAGTGCATCGAACAACAGCGCCGAAACATCCTGATCCGCCCGCTCACGCTCTATGACGGGCCAGGGCCGCGCCGCTATGTCCCGATGAAGGATCGCTGAACATGCGTCGCGCATCCGCGCCGGCGGGCGGAACCCGTGTTTGGCCAGACCGCCCCGCGCCGGAACGCCTTTACGATTCAGCCCCTGGTTGCCTAGCGTGTGCCGACGCGACGAGAAAGCAGCCCATGATGCACCCCGAGCCGCATATCGAAACCTCGCCGGCGGTCTCCGACGAGGTACGCCGAACGACCTGCTACATGTGCGCCTGCCGCTGCGGCATCGACGTGCACATGAAGACCGGTCCCGATGGCAGGAAACGGGTGGCCTATATCGAGGGCAACCGCGACCACCCGGTCAACCGCGGCGTCCTTTGCGCCAAGGGCAGCGCCGGGATCATGCAGGTCAACGCGCCCTCGCGGCTGCGCGCGCCGCTCAGGCGTGTCGGTCCCCCGCGGCTCGGGCCAGTTCGAGGAAATCACCTGGGAGGAGGCGCTCAAGACCGCCACCCGGTGGCTCGGCCGCATCCGCGAGGACGACCCCAAACGGCTGGCCTTCTTCACCGGCCGCGACCAGAGCCAGTCCTTCACCGGCTTCTGGGCACAGAACTTCGGCACTCCCAACCATGCGGCGCATGGCGGATTCTGCTCGGTCAACATGGCGGCGGCGGGCATCTACACGATGGGCGGATCGTTCTGGGAATTCGGCCAGCCCGACTGGGAGCGCACCCGCCTCCTCATGCTTTTTGGCGTGGCCGAGGACCACGACAGCAACCCCATCAAGATGGGGATCGCGCGGCTCAAGGAACGCGGCGCGCGGATCATCGCGGTCAACCCGGTGCGCACCGGCTACAACGCCGTGGCCGACGACTGGGTCGGCATCACGCCGGGCACCGACGGGCTCTTGGTTCTGGCGCTGGTGCATTGCCTGCTCAGGGCGGGGCGGATCGATCTCGACTATCTGGCGCGCTACACCAATGCGCCGTTTCTGGTGAACCGCGATTCCAACTCCGCGGATTTCGGGCTCTTCCTGCGCGACGGCACCGGCACGCCGCAGGTGATCGACCGCGTGACCGGCGATCTTGCCCCGTTCGACCGCCCCGGCGTGCGCCCCGATCTCGCGGCCGCCCATCGCGACGGCGCCATCACCCACAAGCCGGTGATGCACCTCATCGCCGCGCGCTACCTGTCGCGGGACTACGCCCCCGAGGCGGTGGCCGACCGCTGCGGCGTGCCCGCCGGCCGCATCCGCGCCATCGCCGCCGAGCTGGCGAGGGTGGCGTTTGACGAGGAGATCGTGCTCGACCGGCCATGGACCGACTTTCGCGGCGAGACCCACGCGACCATGCGCGGCCGGCCGGTCAGCTTTCACGCCATGCGCGGGATTTCGGCCCATTCCAACGGCTTTCAGACCGCCCGCGCGCTGCATCTGCTGCAGATCCTGCTCGGCAGCGTCGAGGTGCCCGGCGGCTTTCGCTTCAAGCCGCCCTATCCCAGGCCGGTCCCGGCGCATCCCGTGCCGCATTTCAGAGCCGCGCCGGGACGTCCGCTTGACGGACCGCATCTGGGCTATCCGCGCGGACCCGAGGATCTCGCGCTCGACGAGGACGGCCGCCCGGCGCGCATCGACAAGGCGTTTTCCTGGGAGCATCCGCTCTCGGCGCACGGGCTCATGCACATGGTCATCGCCAATGCCCATGCCGGTGATCCCTACCCGATCGACACGCTCTTTCTCTACATGGCGAACATGGCCTGGAACTCGTCGATGAGCACGGCCCGGGTGATGGAGATGCTCACCGACACCAATGATGCGGGCGACTATGTGATCCCGCGGATCATCTGTTCGGACGCCTACGCCTCGGAAATGGTCGCCTATGCCGATCTGGTGCTGCCTGACACCACCTATCTGGAACGCCACGACTGCATCTCGCTGCTGGACCGTCCCATCAGCGACGCCGACGCCGCGGCCGACGCTATCCGCTGGCCGGTGATCGAGCCCGACCGCCCCGGCCACGAAGGCGTGCGCGGCTTTCAGAGCGTGTTGATCGACCTCGCCAGCCGGCTGAAACTGCCCGGCTTCGTCGATGACGCCGGCGCGCCGCTTTATGCCGACTATGCCGATTACATCACCCGGCACGAGCGCAAGCCGGGCATCGGGCCGCTGGCGGGGTGGCGGCTGGGGCGCTCGGGGCTGACGCATGGTCGCGGCGCGCCCAATCCCAAGCAGCTGCAAAGCTACATCGCCAATGGCGGCTTCTTCGTGAAACCCATCCCCCCCGAGGCCGCCTACATGAAGCCCCGGAACCGCGCCTATCAGGACTGGGCCGTCGGCATGGGGCTCTGCGACCGCCCGCAGCCTTATGTCTTCGACCTCTATTCCGAGACCATGCGCCGCTTTCAGCGCGCCGCCGAAGGCCACGGAGAGATACAGCCCCCCGAGCATCTGCGCGCCCGCCTCAAGGCGGCGATGGACCCGCTGCCGGTCTGGTACGCGCCCTTCGGGGACGAGAGCGTGGACGCGGAGGAATATCCGCTCCACGCGCTGACCCAGCGGCCGATGGCGATGTATCACAGCTGGGGCTCGCAGAACGCCTGGCTGCGCCAGATCCACGGCGAGAACCCGCTCTACCTGCCCACCGGGGTGTGGCGGGCGCATGGCTTTGCCGAGGGTGACTGGGCGCGCGTCACCTCGGCGCATGGGGCAATCGTGGTGCCGGTGGCGCACATGGCCGCGCTCAACCCCGACACCGTCTGGACCTGGAACGCCATCGGCAAGCGCAAGGGCGCCTGGGCGCTCTCGGAGGACGCGCCCGAAGCGACGCGCGGCTTTCTGCTCAATCATCTCATCCACGAATTGCTGCCCGAGCGGGGCGACGGGCGCCGCTGGGCCAATTCCGATCCGGTGACCGGCCAGGCGGCGTGGTTCGACCTGCGCGTCAAGATCGAAAAAGACCGCCCCCCGGCCGAGAGCCAGCCCGCCTTCGGCCCGATTGCGTCACCGGTTGGTCAGGGGCCGGAAAACCTTGCCCGGAAGGTGGGAAAGTGATCCTGCGTCTTCATCTGGCCGCAAATACCTCGGGGCTGCCATTGTCGCGCCATTGGTCCGAAAGACACTGGCGGCGGGCAGAGCCCCGGCCCCGCGCTCGCGAATTACGCGGAGGATCGACGAGATGACCTCCCTTCCCGAGCCGGGCGCGCGCAAGCTGGGGCTGGTGATCGACCTCGACACCTGCGTCGGTTGCCATGCCTGCGTGATTTCCTGCAAGGGCTGGAACACCGAGAACTACGGCGCGCCGCTGTCCGATCAGGACCCCTACGGCGCCGATCCCTCGGGCACCTTCCTCAACCGGGTGCATACCTACGAGGTCGAGCCCGCGGAGGGCGCCGCGCAGCTGGTGCATTTCCCCAAATCGTGCCTGCATTGCGAGGACGCGCCCTGTGTTACCGTCTGCCCCACCGGCGCCAGCTTCAAGCGCGCTGACGACGGTATCGTGCTGGTCAACGAGGCCGATTGCATCGGCTGCGGGCTTTGCGCCTGGGCCTGCCCTTACGGCGCGCGCGAGATGGATGCCGCCGAGGGCGTGATGAAGAAATGCACGCTCTGCATCGATCGCATCTACAACGACAACCTGCCCGAAGTGGACCGTGTGCCGGCCTGCGTGCGCACCTGTCCGGCCGGGGCGCGGCATTTCGGTGATCTCGGCGACCCCGACAGTGACGTCTCGCGCCTGGTGGCCGAGCGCGGCGGCTTCGATCTGATGCCCGAACAGGGCACGAAACCGGTCAACAAGTACCTCCCGCCGCGCGCGCGCGACCGGCTGGAGGAGGTGGATGTTCTGGCGCCCTGGCTCGAGCCGGTGGCGGGCGAGGCCGGGGGTTTCATCGCCTGGCTCGACCGCGCGCTGGAGAAGCTCTGATGCACCCCGCGCCCTCGGTCATTGTCTTCACCACGCTCTCGGGCGCGGGGTTCGGCCTGCTGGCCTTTCTCGGCGTCGGGTTGCCCCTGGTCACCGGCTGGGCGGCCCTTGTCTTCTTCGCCGTCGCCTATGGGCTGGCCGCGGGCGGGCTTCTGGCCTCGGTCTTTCATCTTGGCCGCCCCGAACGGGCGGTCAAGGCGTTCACCCAGTGGCGCAGCTCATGGCTGAGCCGCGAGGCGGTGGCCGCGGTCGCCGCGCTGCTGGTCATGGCGCTCTACGGCGCGGAGCTGGTCTTTGGCGGCACGGCCTGGCCGGTTCTGGGTGCGATCGGCGCGGCGCTGTCGCTGGGCACGGTTTTCTGCACCGCGATGATCTACGCCCAGCTTGCCGCGGTGCCGCGCTGGCGGACCTGGCTCACGCCGGCGCTTTATCTCGCGCTGTCGCTCGCGGGCGGCGCGCTTCTGGCGGGGCAGGCGGGCGTGGCGCTGGTGCTGTTGCCGCTTGCCGGCGCGGTGCAGATCGCGTGGTGGCTGCGCGGTGACCGGGCGCTGGCGCGAAGCGGCACGACGCTGGCGACGGCCACCGGGCTGGGCGGCATCGGTTCGGTGCGCGCCTTTGCGCCGCCCCATACCGGTGGCAACTATCTGTTGCGCGAGTTCGTCCATCAGGTCGGGCGCCGGCACGCGCTCAAGCTGCGCGCCATCGCGCTCGGCCTCGGGTTCGTGCTGCCGGTGGCGCTGCTGCTGCTGCCCGGCGCGCATCTGCCGGCCGCGCTCGCCGCCCTGAGCCATCTCGCCGGCGTCGCTGCCTCGCGCTGGCTCTTCTTCGCCGAGGCCGAGCACGTGGTCGGGCTCTACTACGGCCGCCGCCCGGGGTGACCCGGCAAACGGCGCAACGCGCCTCAGGCCGCCGGGGTTGGGGATGATCTGCTTCTTGCGGCTCATGATGCCGGGCAGCACCACCGTGTCGCCCGTTACACTGGCGCCAAAGCTCTTTTCCGCGACGGTTTTCACCGGGTCGTTCGGAATCAGCAGCGTCGCTTCCTCGCGCAGGATGTCGATCACGAAGAGCAACACCTGATCGACCTCTTCCTCGGCGGCAATGGTCTCCATCGCCGCCACCAGCCCCGGCTTGCGGTCGAGGACGGCCGCCGGTGCCGTGGTCTCCAGCACCGAGACGCGGAAGCTCTTGCCGCCGATGCTGTAGGCCTTGGAATCCATCCGCAGAAGTTCGATGTCGGAAAAGGCCGAGATATCGGACTTGGCCGCGAACATCTCGGCGGCGTAATCGGGGATCGACAGTCCCAGTTCGGCGGCCAGGCGCTCGGCCACTTCGCGGTCGTGCGGCGTGGTGGTGGGCGAGCGGAATTCCAGCGTGTCGCTGAGGATGCAGGTCAGTGCCACGCCCTTGGCCCAGTCGGGCATCCGCCCGACATCCGCGCCCATCAGGTCGAGCATGATCGTGGCGGTGCAGGCCAGCGGGCGTATGGTGATCTCGATCGGCACGGGGGTTTCGAGCCCTCCGACCAGCTTGTGATGGTCGATGATGGCGCGCAGATCGGCGACCTGGATGTTGTCGGGCAACTCGGCGGGGTTGTTGGTGTCGACGATGATGCACGGCTGGCCCGCCGCCAGATCGTCGATGATGCGCGGCCGGGGCAGGTTCCAGCGCTCCAGCATGAAGGCGGCCTCGGTATTGGGCTCGCCCAGCAGAACCGCCTCGGCCGCCTCGCCGCGCACCTCGTTGAGGTACCACGCCCAGAGAATCGGCGAGCCGGTTGAATCGGTGTCTGGCGACTTGTGACCGAGAATCAGGGTAGGCATGCGTCAGGCGTCCTCTGGGCTATGGGAAGTGGGGCGCGTTATAGGCGTGTCTTGCGGGCTTGTCACGCATGTTGCCGCGCTGCGGCATGGATTTTAGTGTGATCCGGCCGTTGCCCGAGAGACGCCTTGCCGGAGCGGTCAGGGACGGGGGCCGGCCTTGCATCAAAAAAATGTCGAGGGGGTTGTTGACAGCTTCAGACGCAGTGCCTAGCTATGCGCCGTTAGCACTCGGAGCGAATGAGTGCTAACGGCCCGGGGAGAGGGCCATTCCTACGTAACCTTGAGCCAGGGAGCCAATGACATGGCATTTAAACCTCTGCATGACCGCGTGCTCGTCCGTCGCGTCGAGAGCGAAGAAAAGACCTCGGGCGGGCTGATCATTCCCGACACCGCCAAGGAAAAGCCGCAGGAAGGCGAAATCGTCGCCGTCGGCGCCGGCGCCCGTGACGAAGACGGCGACCGCATCAAGCTGGACGTCAAGGCCGGCGACCGCATCCTGTTCGGCAAGTGGTCGGGCACCGAGATCACGCTCGACGGTGAAGAGCTGCTGATCATGAAGGAAAGCGACATTCTGGGCATCATCGAAAACGGCAAGGCCGCCAAGGCTGCGTGACCGCGTTCCGGATCGTGAACTGACCCCCAAGACAACAAGACTTCAGGAGCAACAGACATGTCTGCAAAAGACGTCATATTCGACACCGACGCCCGCAACAAGTTGATGCGGGGCATCACCGTGCTGGCCGACGCCGTACGCGTGACCCTCGGGCCCAAGGGCCGCAACGTGATTCTCGAGAAATCCTTCGGCTCGCCGCGCATCACCAAGGACGGCGTGTCCGTGGCCAAGGAAATCGTGCTCGAGAACAAGTTCGAGAACATGGGCGCGCAAATGGTCAAGGAAGTGGCCCAGCGCACCAATGACGAAGCCGGCGACGGCACCACCACCGCCACCGTGCTGGCCCAGGCCATCGTCCGCGAGGGCATGAAGGCCGTGGCCGCGGGCATGAACCCGATGGACCTCAAGCGTGGGGTCGACCTCGCCGCCGCCAGGGTTGTCGAGGCCATCAAGGCCGCCTCGCGCGAGGTCAAGGACAGCGCCGAGGTTGCCCAGGTCGGCACCGTCTCGGCCAACGGCGAAACCGAAATCGGCCAGATGATCGCCGACGCGATGCAGAAGGTCGGCAATGACGGTGTCATCACCGTCGAGGAAAACAAGGGGCTGGAGACCGAGACCGAAGTGGTCGAGGGGATGCAGTTCGACCGCGGCTACCTGTCGCCCTACTTTGTCACCAACGCCGACAAGATGACCACCGATCTCGAAGACTGCGTGGTCTTGCTGCACGAGAAGAAGCTCAGCTCGCTGCAGCCGATGGTGCCGCTTCTTGAATCGGTCATCCAGTCGCAAAAACCCCTGCTGATCATCGCCGAGGACGTCGAGGGCGAGGCGCTGGCCACCCTGGTGGTCAACAAGCTGCGCGGCGGGCTCAAGGTCGCCGCCGTCAAGGCGCCGGGCTTCGGCGATCGTCGCAAGGCCATGCTGCAGGACATCGCCATCCTGACCGGCGGTCAGGTGATCAGCGAAGACCTCGGCATGAAGCTCGAGAGTGTCACCATGGACATGCTCGGCCAGGCCAAGAAGATCTCGATCACCAAGGATGAGACCACCATCATCGACGGTGCCGGCGACAAGGCCGAGATCGAGGCCCGCGTCAGCCAGATCCGTCAGCAGATCGAGGACACCACCTCGGACTACGACCGCGAGAAGCTGCAGGAGCGTGTTGCCAAGCTGGCGGGCGGCGTTGCCGTCATCCGCGTGGGCGGCATGACCGAAACCGAGGTGAAGGAGCGCAAGGACCGCGTCGAGGACGCCCTGAACGCCACCCGCGCCGCGGTGCAGGAGGGCATCGTCGTGGGCGGCGGTGTCGCACTGGTGCAGGGCGCCAAGGCGCTCGACGGGCTGACCGGCGCCAACAGCGATCAGGACAACGGCATCGCCATCGTGCGCAAGGCGCTCGAAACGCCGCTGCGCCAGATTGCCGAGAACGCCGGTGTCGACGGCTCGGTCGTCGCGGGCAAGATCCGCGAATCGAACGATCCCAAGTTCGGCTTCAACGCCCAGACCGAGGAATACGGGGACATGTTCGCCTATGGCGTCATCGACCCGGCCAAGGTGGTGCGCACCGCGCTCGAGAATGCTGCTTCGATCGCCGGCCTGCTGATCACCACCGAGGCGATGATCGCCGACAAGCCGCAGAAGGAAGGCGCCGGTGGCGGCATGCCTGACATGGGCGGCATGGGCGGCATGGGCGGCATGATGTAAGCTGGCCTGCCTGAACCAGGAACACGGCTGGGGCCGCCCTTCGGGGCGGCCCCGTTCCGTTTGTGTCTTCGGGCGGTGATGGGCGCGGACGTCAGGCGTCAGGCGTCAGGCGTCAGGCCCGCGCCGGCCTGTCGCTGCGCGATGCGATGCCATCGTGAGCGGCGGCTGCCAGGAAATCCGGTCTTGCCCCGCGGTCCTGAACGATGTCGCACAGATGGCGGTGGATTTGCTCCAGGTCGGCCCGGTCGCCGGTGAGCGCCAGCAGTGGCGTGTGGTGTCCCGCCACCCGCACGTAAAGCGACGCCTGCATCAGCGGCGCCGCAGGTCGTCGCAAGAACAGGCTATCGATCTCGTCGAGGCCGATCGTGCGCATGACCCGGCCGCGGTCATTCATGTTGATCTTGGTCAGGGCCAGTGTGCCGCGCTTGGCGTCGAGCGCCAGTTGCCGGCGAAACCCCCGCGTGCCGTAGGCATAGACCGCCAGCCCGACGGCGGAGCAGATTGCCGCAAGCAGCCCGTGCGACAGGAACTGTCCGCGTTCGGATTGTTCCGGCAGTACCAGCCACAGCACCGTCGAGGCCGCCACCATCAGC
Organism: Roseovarius sp.; assembly: GCA_027493545.1. Taxonomy (GTDB): domain Bacteria; phylum Pseudomonadota; class Alphaproteobacteria; order Rhodobacterales; family Rhodobacteraceae; genus Roseovarius. The sequence goes on from JAOSKR010000003.1 coordinate 685,268, forward strand.
CCGCCGGTCAGGCGCAGCGCCATTTCGGACACGGCCTCCATGCGGAAACGTTCGAATCGCTCCCTCGCGGTCAGGCCCAGCGGCGTCCGGGTCAGCGATATCGTGTCCCATTCGCGCTCGTAGACGTTTTCGCGGTTTCCCATTGGCGGATCCTGACAAAGACAACTTGATGAAATTTTGCCCGGAAAGCCGGCAACAATGTGGCCCCGCGGGCATGATTTCAGGGCGCGCGGGGGGCTGTGGCCGACCGGCCACCGGCCCCGAATTCATGCCTATTGCGGGCGTACGATGTGATAGCTGCCGCGCATGTAGGTCAGCGGCTTTTCCCCGGCGTCGAAGATATCGGTCACGTTGCCGATGCAGATCGCGTGGCTGCCGTGCACATGCCGGTGGCCGAGCTCGCAGGCGAATGCTGTCGCCCGCGGCAGGATGGGGCCGAACGGGGTGGCCGAGACCTCGAGCCCGGCAAAGCGGTTTTGCATGCGGTCGTCGAAGGCGCCGGCAAAGGCCCGCGCCAGATCGGCGGCGTCCTCGGGCAGGACATTGACGCAAAAAGACCCCGTTGGCCTCGACCGCCCGGGCGATGCGGCTGTCGTCCCTCAGACAGACCAGCACCGACGGCGGGTCGGCCGAGAGCGAGGTGAAGGCGCTCACCGTGGCGCCGGCCATGCCCGCCGGGCCGTCGGTGGTGACGACGGTCACCGTGGCCGCGATGTGGCGCATCGCGGCGATGAAGGCCCCGCGCGTCACTGTCATCGGCGCGCGGTGCCAAAGGCTCGGCGCTGGGGCGCGGTGGCTGGCACGGGGGCGGTTCTCCTCTTTCGGCGGGGCCGGGATCGCAGCACAAGAGATAGTGGGCAAAGCGCGCCCGGTAAAGCGCACAGGCCGGCGCGCACCCGTGCACATACGATCGGCCCGCCTTCGCGCGGATTGCCCCTGCGCACGTTTGACCCTATCAACTCGCCGTGAACCGGAGCCACCGATGCCTGACCCCTCCACTGCCGTTGCCGTGTTGCCGCCCGCCACCCGCCCGGGGCTTTCCGGGCTGGGCCGGGTGGCCCTCGACGCCATGTTCTGGCCGCTTGGCCGGCCTGAAGGGCTGATGCGCCCCGGTGCCGTGCTGGCCGATCTGGGGCCGGGGGATCACCTCGTCGGCCTCGCACAGGACCTGATGCGCCCGCGCCTGCGGCGGGGCACGCGGGCGCTGATCTCGGTCATCATGGCCGAGCCGGCGGCGATCCACGCCGCGCGCCAGCGGCGCCTGGTGCGCCGCGCCGGGCGCTTTCACCGCATCCTGAGTTACGATGAGGGGCTGCTGGCGCGGTTGCCCAACGGCATCTTCTTTCCCTACGGCACGTCATGGGTGCCGGACTGGCGCGAGCGCGACCTGAGCAAGCAGGCGATGTGCTCGCTCATCGCCTCGGCCAAGCGTTCGCAGGAGGGCCACGCGCTTCGCCACCGCCTGGCCGAACGGGTGCGGCGCGAGGGGCTCGGCGTCGATCTTCTGGGGCGCGGCTACGCACCCTTCGGCGCCAAGGCCGAGGGGCTGGCGCCCTACCGCTACTCGGTGGTGATCGAGAACGTGCGCGAGCGGAATTTCTTTACCGAAAAGCTGATCGACGCGGTGCTGTGCCGAACGGTGCCGATCTACTGGGGCTGTCCCAACATTGCCGATTTCATGGATGTCTCGGGCATGGTCCTGTGCGAAACCGAGGCCGGGATAATGGCCGCGGTGGCGGCGATGTCGGAAGAGGACTATGCCGCGCGCCTGCCGGGGCTGCTGCGGGCGCAGCCGCAGGCCGCGGCCTATGGCGACATTTTCGAGCGCGCGGCCCGCGCGGTGCTGGAGGATCGCCCGGTTCCGCCGCGTCCGGTGCCGGCAGGAACCTGATCCCACCGGCGGTCCGGACCCCGGATCAACCCGCGATCAGCCCCATCTGTTCGAGCTTGAGCACCACCTGATGGGCGCAGTTGTCGACTTCGTGGCCTTCGGTATCGACGCGCAGCTCGGGGTTTTCGGGCACGTCGTAGGGGTCTGAAATTCCCGTGAATTCCTTGATCTTGCCGGCGCGGGCGAGCTTGTAGAGCCCCTTGCGGTCGCGGCGTTCGCATTCCTCGAGCGAGGTCGCCACGTGGACCTCGACAAAGGCGCCGTACTGCTCGATCTCCTCGCGCACCGCGCGGCGGGTGGTGGCGTAGGGCGCGATCGGCGCGCAGAGCGCGATGCCGCCGTTCTTGGTGATCTCGCTGGCGACGAAACCGATGCGGCGGATGTTGAGGTCGCGGTGCGCCTTGGAAAACCCGAGCTCGGAGGAAAGGTTCTTGCGCACGACGTCGCCATCCAGCAGCGTCACCGGGCGGCCGCCCATCTCCATCAGCTTGATCATCAGCGCGTTGGCGATGGTCGACTTGCCCGACCCCGACAGGCCGGTGAAGAAGACGGTAAAGCCCTGCTGGCTGCGCGGCGGGTAGCGGCGGCGCAACTGTTCCACGACCTCGGGAAAGCTGAACCAGTCGGGGATTTCCAGCCCCTCGCGCAGGCGGCGGCGCAGTTCGGTGCCCGAGATGTTGAGGATGGTGACGTTGTCGCGATCCTCGATCTCGTCCACGGGCTCGTACTGGGCGCGTTCCTGGACATAGACCATGTGCTTGAAGGGCACCAGCTGGATGCCGATCTCGTCCTGATGCGCGCGCACCATCTCCTGCGCGTCGTAGGGGCCGTAGAAATCCTCGCCCTTGCTGTTCTTGCCCGGTCCGGCATGGTCGCGGCCGACGATGAAATGGGTGCAGCCGTGGTTGCGCCGGATCAGTGCGTGCCACAGCGCCTCGCGCGGGCCGGCCATGCGCATGGCGAGGTTCAGCAGGCTCATGGTGGTGGTCGAGCCGGGGTATTTGTCGAGTACCGCCTCATAGCAGCGCACCCGGGTGAAGTGATCGACGTCGCCGGGCTTGGTCATGCCGACGACCGGGTGGATGAGCAGGTTGGCCTCGACTTCCTTGGCGGCGCGGAAGGTCAGTTCCTGGTGGGCGCGGTGCAGCGGGTTGCGGGTCTGGAAGGCCACGATCTTGCGCCAGCCGAGCTTGCGAAAGAGTGCGCGCAGCTCATTGGGGGTGTCGCGGCGGGCGCGAAAATCGTAGTGCACCGGCTGCTGAATGCCGGTGACGGGGCCGCCCAGATAGACCGGCCCGGCGGTGTGGTGCAGATAGTTCACCGCCGGGTGGGCGATGTCGTCGGAGCCAAAGACGCCGACGGCCTCGCGCGCCTTGTCGGGGGTCCAGCGGTCAGTGACGGTGAGCGTGGCGAGGATCACCCCCTCCTGGTCGCGCAGGGCGATGTCCTGGCCGGGCTCGATGCTCTGCGCGAACTCCTCGGAGACATCGAGCGTGATCGGTATCGGCCAGAGCGAGCCGTCCGCGAGGCGCATCTCGCTGACGACGCCGTCGTAATCGGCCTCGGACATGAAGCCCTTGAGCGGGCTGAAGCCGCCATTCATCAGGAGTTCCAGGTCGCAGATCTGGCGCGGGGTGAGATCCCAGCTGATCAGGTCTGCGGCCTCGACCTTCAGCTTCTGCGCCGACTCGTGGGAAACGTAAAGCTCGGGGATGGGGGCCAGGCTGGAAACGGACATGATCACGCTCATCGAATTGCGGTTGAACGGAAAGGGCCGGCGTCGGTGCCGGTCCCAGTGTTTGAGGCGCCATAAACCCGCTTTGCGTCAGGGTTCAAGGCATGGATGCGATATTCTGCCGGGTTCCGGCAGAAATACCGCTATTCGCGGGCGGCCGAACGCCCCGGGGTCGGATCAGCCGGCCTCTTCGGCGAGAAACTTCTCGGCATCGAGCGCGGCCATGCAGCCCATGCCGGCGCTGGTCACTGCCTGGCGATAGACGTGATCGGTCAGGTCGCCGGCGGCAAAAAGGCCGGGGACCGAGGTGCGTGTGCTGCCCGGCTCAACCTTGACATAGGCGCCGTGGTGCATCTCGACCTTGCCCGCGACCAGTTCGCTTGCCGGGGCGTGGCCGATGGCGATGAAGACGCCCTTGCAGGGGATCACGCGCACCGCGCCGGTGCGGTTGTCGAGCACCCGCACGCCGGTCACGCCCCTGGGGTCGTCGTCGCCCAGCACCTCTTCGAGTTCGTGAAACCACAGCGGTTCGATCTTGGGGTGCTTGAGCAGACGCTCCTGCAGCACCTTCTCGGCGCGCAATTCGTCGCGGCGGTGGATGAGCGTGACCTTCGATGCGAAATTGGTCAGAAAGAGCGCCTCCTCGACGGCGGTGTTGCCGCCGCCCACCACCACGATTTCCTGTCCGCGGTAAAAGAACCCGTCGCAGGTGGCGCAGGCCGAGACGCCGAAGCCCTTGAAGCGCTCTTCGCTTTCCAGCCCCAGCCACCTCGCCCGCGCGCCGGTGGCCATGATCACGGTGTCGGCGGTATAGAGCGTGCCGCTGTCGCCGGTGGCGCGAAACGGGCGCGCGTCGGTGTCAAGCGCAGTGATGATGTCACTCACCACCTCGCAGCCCACGGCGCGGGCGTGCGCCTCCATCCGAACCATCAGGTCGGGGCCCTGCACCTCGGTGTCGCCGGGCCAGTTCTCGACCTCGGTGGTGGTGGTGAGCTGCCCGCCGGGCTCGATCCCCTGAACAAGCAGGGGATCGAGCATCGCCCGCGCGGCATAGATGCCGGCGGTGTAGCCGGCCGGGCCGGACCCGATGATCAGGCATTTGGTGTGGCGGGGCTCGGGCATGTCAGCAACCTTCGGTCTGTTCCGGTCTGGGCGGGCCTTGTCTGGGCGAGTCTGCTGCGAGATATAGCGGCGCCGGCGTCCGGGCGAAAGCCCGCCCGGGGTGGTCCGCCGGCGGCATGACCCGGGCCGCGTCCCTTTGGCGCATCCGAAACGATCTTGCGTATGCGCGAAATATTATTGCGCGCATCGACGGTGATGCTATAACAATCGCGAATTCGAGGAGGGGACATGTCCGCCACCCGACTGGACGAGATCGACCGCAAGATCCTGGCCGAACTGCAGGCCGACGGCCGCATGACCAATGTCGAGCTAGCCCGCCGCGTCGGCATTTCGGCGCCGCCGTGTCTGCGCCGGGTGCGCACGCTGGAGGAAAGCGGCTATATCCTCGGCTATCACGCCCGGGTCGATGCGCGCGAACTGGGCTTCGAGGTGCAGGTCTATGCCATGGTCGGGTTGCAAAGCCGGGCCGAGGCGGATCTCTCCGCCTTCGAGGCGCGCTGCCGCGCCTGGCCCCTGGTGCGCGAGTGCCACATGCTGAACGGTGAGGTCGATTTCATGCTCAAATGCGTGGCACCCGATCTGTCGACCTTTCAGCGGTTCCTGACCGGCGAGCTGACGGCGGCCGAGAATGTGGCCAGCGTCAAGACCTCGCTCGTGATCCGCTGCGCCAAGGACGACCCCGGCGTGCCCTTCGAGGTACTCGAAGAGCGGCTGAGGCAGTCGGCCTGACGGCAGGGGCGCCGCTGGCCGATCTGCGCGTCCCGGAGGCAACTAATCGCAGGCCACGTCCGCCGGTGCCGTGTCGTCCAGCGGCAGGCGCTGGCACGCCAGCGGACCGAAGTCGCGCGGCTGTTTGACATGCGGGAAAAACGACAGGAAGAGGCTCAGCATCCTGGGGCCCATGCTGCGTTCGAACCCGGCGCCGGGATGATAGCTTTCGGCCTGCATCCCCCGGCCGAGATGATCGCGTGCCGGCGCAGGCAGAGATGGTAGACGGTGACCGGGGCCCGCGGCACGATCGCGATGGCGTTGTCGCCATCGATCAGATGCGATGCCGGCGTCAGGGCGCGCTCGCCGCCGAGACGGTCGAAAGAACCCGGCCGGGCGCAACAGGAAACGGGCGCCGGGGCCGGCCATGATGTCGGATTGTGGCCGGCCGGGTCCAAAGCTGCCGGCGGTGATCCGGGTCAGGCTGACGGCATCGGGAAACCGGTCGGAGCGCGGAACCAGTGTCATCGAGCCGGTCCATTGCAGTTGCAGCGCGCCGTGGCCTTGCGTGACCAGCTTCATGCCCGGCACCAGATCCTCGACCGGGACGGGGGCCGCGGGTCGTGGCGATCTGGGTGCCGTGGGCAAAGGCGGAAAATGCCGCCTCGAAGGCGGGTATCGCCGGGCCGATCTGGTCGGAGCAGCGCACCTGGCCATCGCTCAGAAGGGCCGAGATACGATACTTGCGCATCACCAGCGGCTTGCGTGCCGGCTGGCCGGCCTTCCGGGCGCGGCTTTCGGCCGAAGACCCATCGGGAAACCGGGCCGGGGATTGGCTGGAAATGACGCGGGCAATGCCCGCGCGGCATAGGAAGGGGTCACCATGATCGAGTCACCTTTCGAGGCTGTCTCAACCGCGTCGGCCCCCCACCGACAACGCCAGAAGGACGTTTTACCGTTTACGTTAAGCACTAAGCTTCGATGCCAAACAATTGGCGCAATTGCCGCAGTTTAGTCAAATTTCACCCGTCTCTGTCATGGCTGGCCCGACAATCCCGTCCCGGCCGCACTGAATGTTTTGCCGGCGTCGACGTTCCCGCCACAATTGGCAAGCCATCGATTCGGTCGAAGGACCGGGCCCGGTCGAGACAAGGCGACGGCTCTTGTCGGGTATCAGGCCGCGCTGGCGGTCCTGTTCAGGGTGCCGCGGCCAGCGCTTTTCCGCTGTCCGCGGCGGAACGGCATCGGTGCCGCCGCCTGCTTGCTGGTCTTGACAACCGTTTTCATCCATCGCGTTTTCATCGTGGCATTCCCTCCTCGCTCTGGCCAGCGGTGTGTGGTCCGTGGCTGTGGGGCGCAGTATTGCGGCACATTGGGGCGACTATTGGGCCGAGACATGGGCTTCGCCGGGTATCGTCGGGAAATTGCATGCCGCCGAAATGCCCGGGCGTCTTGTCTTAAGAAGATGTAAAGGCAAAACAAATCGGAACGCCGTCGCAATCCGTGACGCATCCATCGGACAAAACCGGCCCATTTCCGCCCCGGCCCCGCCGGATTTCACATGCGGATGGCCGACAGAAGGCGCCCGTAATCGGCCTCGCCCGCGTGGGTGGCGCGGCGGTAGGAATAGAACCGATCAGCGTCGGAATAGGTGCAGTGCCGGGTCCATTCGGCGTGCCCGATACCGGCCGTGCGCAGGCGGTGAAGCCCGTAGGCCGGCAGGTCGAAGTGATAGCCTCCCGCGCCGCCACCGGCGAAGAAGCGCTGGTTGTCGCCGTCCTCGGCCAGGAATTCGTCGAGAAACTCGGGGCCGACCTCATAGGCGGCCTGGCTGATCGTCGGGCCGATCGCCGCGCGTATGTCTCCGCGGTTTGCGCCAAGCCGTTCCATCGCATCGAGCGTGGCCTCGAGCACCCCGTCGAGCGCCCCGCGCCAGCCGGCATGGGCGGCACCGATCACGCTGGCCTGCGCGTCGGCGAAGAGCACCGGCTGGCAGTCGGCGGTCAGCACCGCCAGTGCCAGGCCCGGCCGGTCGGTGACCATCGCATCGGCGGTCCGGCGGCCGGGCGAGGGGCCCTCGATCACCGCCACATCGGCCGAATGCACCTGATGCAGGGTCACCAGCGCCTGCGCATCGACCCCCAGAGCGGCGGCGGCACGGGCACGGTTGATCTGGACGATCTCGGCCTGATCGCTCGACCCCAACCCGCAGTTGAGCCCGGCGAAGATGCCCGAGGACGCCCCGCCCCGGCGCGTGAAAAAGCCGTGGCGCAGGGGAGCGAGGCAGTCGGCGGTGAGGATTTCCAGCGTCATGCGTCCAGTCCGGGCGGCGGAGCCGCACCTGCGGGGAAAAGGGCCATTACCTTGAAGAGCGTCCCCATTTCGGACGGGTGGGTCAAGCGCCGATGTGCTGCGACATGCGCCTCGAGGGCCGCCCCCGTCAATCCCTGCGCCAGCACCTGCGCCCGTCGCGTGATGCCCAGACGCTCCAGAAACACGCCCTGCGGCGTCAGCCGGCTGGCCGCGCAGGGCAGAGCGGCGCGCGCCAGCGCCTCGAAATCGACATGCGCGGTCAGGTCGGCGCCTCCCGGATTGGCCAGCGGATCGGTGAATTCATGCCCGCGCACCGCCTGCAGCGTGTCTCCGAGCGAACGCCAATCGCCGTAATCGGCAATGATCGCCGCTCCGCCCCGCGCGGTGATTCGCTCGCCGATCCGGGCGGCGATGGCCTGAGCCGCGGGCGAGAACTCGACGATGTCGCCCTCGGCGGTGTCCTCCAGCCGGTGCGCCAGCTGCGGCAGCGGGGTGGGGTCGCTCAACCCCAGACAGAGCGCGTCATCGCGCAGACCCACCACGCGCTCGCGCCACGCCGCCCCGTCGCGTACCGCCTGACGGATCGGAAGCGCGTCGAAAAACTCGTTGGCGACCAGGAAAGCGGCAGGTCGGGCAGATCGGTCACGTTGTCGTGCCAGACGATGTCGTCGCGTCCGAGGGTTGCCGCCTGCGCCTGCCGGAGCGCTGGCGAGGTCTCGACGAGATGCAGCCGCAGCGCGGCGTGAAACCCCGGCACCGCCCGGGTGGCGCGCAGGAGGTCGGCCATCAGCGTGCCCCGCCCCGGCCCCGGCTCGGTGAGCGCGAAAGGGGCCGGTGCGCCCTGGTCGAGCCAGGCCTGCGCCAGCGCGAGCCCGATGAGTTCGCCGAACATCTGTGAGATCTCCGGCGCGGTGGTGAAATCGCCGCTCGTGCCCAGCGGGTCGCGGGTGGTGTAGTAGCCCAGTTCGGGATCGGTCAGGCAGGTTGCCATGTACTCGGCCACCGTGACGGGTCCGTCGGCGCGGATGCGCCGCGCCAGCCGGTCGCCGAGCGCGGTCATGGCGCCTGGCGCACGCGGGCGCGGATCAGCAGCCACAGCCCCAGCGCGATCATCGGCAGCGACAGGATCTGCCCCATCGTCAGCCCGTAGCCGCCGGCATGCAGCGCCAGCCCCAGCGGGTTGCCCGGCGCCACGAACTGCGCGTCGGGCTGGCGGACGAACTCGACGGCAAACCGCGCCAGCGCGTAGCCGGTAAAGAACACCCCGGTCAGCGCACCGGGCCGCTTCAGCGCGCCGCCTTTGAACGCCATCGCGATCAGCACCGCGCCCAGCAGCAGCCCCTCGAGCGCGGCCTCGTAAAGCTGCGAGGGGTGGCGGGCACAGGCCCCGACAACACCGGGGCAGTACTGCGCCAGCTCGCCCGGAAAGATCACCCCCCAGGGCAGATCGGTCGGCCGGCCCCAGAGCTCGGCGTTGATGAAGTTGGCGATCCGTCCCAGCAGCAGCCCCGGCGGCGTCGCCATGCACAGCACGTCCGCGACCGACAGCCACGCGATGCGCTGGCGCCACGAATAGAGCACGCACGCCGCGATCACCCCCAGAAGCCCGCCGTGAAACGACATGCCGCCGTGCCAGATCTTGAGGATGTCGCCGGGATGGGCCGCGAAATATGCCGGGTTGTAGAAGAGGACAAAACCCAGCCGCCCGCCGAGGATCACCCCGAGGATGACCCAGGTCAGCAGGTCCTCGACCTGGGTCTCGGAAATCGCCGGGTTGCCGCCCCGCCACAGCCCCGGGCGCCGCGCCGCCGCCACCACCAGCCGCCAGCCGATCAGGATGCCGACGATATAGGCCAGCGCATACCAGCGCAGCGACAGATCAAAGCCGAAGACCGGCAGGGTGAAAATCTCGGGCGAGATGTCGGGAAAACGGATCGCGGCCTGCATGTCTGCCTCTCGTGCTCTGTCGGGCGGGGGCAAGTCAACCTTGCAGGCCCGGACGTCAGCCGCCATATAGAAGCCAAAGCCACCGCCGGAGCAATCCCCATGCAGACCCGCAACAAGGTTCTCGACGACATCGGCAAGCTGATGACCAATGCCATGGGCGTGGCCCAGGGCGCACGGGAAGAGGCCGAGACGGCGATGAAGTCGATGATCGACCGCTGGCTCGCCGACCGCGACTTCGTCACCCGCGACGAGTTCGACGCCGTGCGCGCGATGGCGCAGAAGGCGCGCGAGGAGAACGCCGCTCTCAAGGCCCGCATCGAGGCGCTGGAGAAGGGCGTGAAATAGGTTTTTCTTGCCTCGCCACGCCGGCCGGTGTCGGTGCATCTTTCATATCGCTTTAAGTACGCATCCACTAATCTGTCCTGGACCCTTAGCGTGCACCGATATATGGTGCTCGAAAGAAGGAAAAACACATGTTCCAGGGCTTTGCCTTTATTGACCTCTTTGCCGGCATCGGTGGTCTCCGCCGCGCGATGGAGCAGATCGGCGGTCATTGTGTGTTCACCTCGGAATGGGACCGGTTCGCTCAGCAGACCTACCTCGCCAATTATCCTGACAACCGGCCGATCGCTGGCGACATTCGGCAAGTGCCTGCCGATCAGGTACCCGAACACGACGTGCTTTGCGCCGGGTTTCCCTGTCAGCCTTTCAGCCTTGCGGGCGTTTCGAAAAAGAACGCTCTCGGTCGGGCGCATGGCTTTCTAGATGAAACGCAAGGTACGTTGTTTTTTGATGTCGTCAGAACCCTCAAGCACCACAGGCCGCGAGCGTTTGTGCTCGAAAATGTCAAGAACCTTCAGAGTCACGACAGAGGCAAAACCTTTGACGTGATCAAAGGGTCTCTTCGTCAACTGGGCTATGTGGTAAAGCATCAGGTGATTGATGCTCAGCATTTCCTCCCCAGCATCGCCAGAGGATTGTTATCGTTGGATTTCTACAGGATACTGGCTTCGACTTTTCAAGCATGCAATTGCCTGAAAAAGGCAGAATCAGGCTAGCATCTATCCTTCACCCCGAAAATGGAACCGAGGCCCCGGAAGCTGACTACACCTTGGGGAGCGAGGCGCGGGTCAACCCGAAATATACCCTGTCAGACCATCTTTGGGGATACCTTAAAGCGTATCGTGAAAAACACAAGAAAGCCGGCAATGGGTTTGGTTGCAGCGTAGTCGGTCCTGACGACATATCCCGAACCCTGTCTGCCCGATATCATAAGGATGGCTCGGAGATACTGATAGATCAGGGCGCGGAGCGAAACCCTCGCCGATTGACGCCGCGCGAGTGTGCGCGTCTTATGGGGGTATACCGACGATTTTCGTATTCCAGTGTCGGATACGCAAGCATACCGGCAGTTTGGAAACAGTGTCGCAGTTCCTGTTTTCAGTGAAGTTGCGCGCATAATGGCGCCTCACATCGCCACGCTAATGGATCGGAGGGAGGTTAAGGCTGTCTGACGTCCATGACAAGGCCACACGCAGCCGAAATATGGCGGCAGTCAGGTCGGCGGATACCAAGCCGGAAATGATTGTGCGTCGAGGCCTGCATGCCAAAGGACTGAGGTATCGCCTTCATGACAGCCGGTTGCCCGGCAGGCCCGATTTGGTGTTCTCCTCCTCAAAGGCGGTTGTCTTTGTCAACGGATGCTTCTGGCACGCACACCGGGGGTGCCACTATTTCAAGATTCCCCAAACCAATCGGCTCGATTGGCTGCGCAAGCTTGCCGGAAATCGGCGAAGGGACCGACGTAATCATCTGCGTCTTTGCGCGATGGGCTGGCGCGTGATCGTGATCTGGGAATGCGAACTTCGAGGCAAACATCCCGGGGCTGTAAATCACTTCCTCGACGTGCTTGCTGCGGATATATCTCAAAACCGAACAGTCACGTAGGTGTTCCTGACATGCTCGACAACGCGGTTTTCAAGAAACTGGCCCACAACGATACCGGTGCGGCCGTTGGACACCAGGGCGGCATTGTCATTCCCAAAGGCATAGCGAAGTTTTTTCCTCCACTACCTGACACGACGTCGCCGGATCATCCGACGGCAGACATGCGCCTTGTCGCGGAACTTCTTGTCGATGGCCAAAGGGTTGCTACCGTCGAGACACGCTATCAATGCCAGACTTGGGGCGGCACGCGCCCAGCCGAACACAGACTTACGGATAACCTCGGGCCCCTGCGCACCCTCGCGACCGCGGACGATATCGTTCTTTTTGCAAAGGACCTTTCGGATGACAGCTTTATTCAGATGCATCTTTTTCGAAAGGGTACGCCTGAATATCGAGAACTCAACGCACGATTGGGCAAGTCCCGCTGGGGGCCCGTCGACCCAAAGAACCCTCCGGTTTCCACAGCCGAGTTGAAGGAAGCCGAGCGTTACCTCGCGGCACAGATTGAAAAGCCAGCGTCACCATTTGATGATGAACGGGGTACCGCGCCAGTTCTGTCCTTTCGTAGGGCCCGAGACCGGGCTTTCCGAAACATCGTGCTGGAGCAATATGGCCACCGGTGTGCCTTCACACGCCGCAGGTTTGTTTCTCCGGTGACAGAAAAGACGGTGGGTCTCGATGCCGCGCATGTGGTGCCGGTCCATGCCCGGGGTTCGGATCATCCCGCGAATGGCCTGCCGCTGACGAAGGATTTACACTGGGCTTTCGACCGGGGGCTTGTCGGGGTAGGGAGGGACCGGCGCATCCTCGTGCCAGACAGGGTTGCCGCGCTTGAGGGCAATGAATTTCTTCGCGGCCTTCATGGCAATCCTATCGAGGAAGCGCGGACCCCAGCTTTCCGCGTTCACGATGAGGCGCTGGAGTGGCATAGGGACAACGTCCTTCTGGCCTGAACGACCCCTCGCACAATGCCACAACATCACATCTTGATGGCGTTTCTGCGTCATCCCCAACTTATTGTGGTTATCCCCAATAAATCGCTTTACAGGGATTCCGAATGCCCCCACCATATCTGGTATGGGTCGTGTGGGTGTTCCCCCGACTCTAGAGCAGGCACCGAGCGTTTGGGGTGCGGCCAACTCCAGGCGCCAAAAAACCAACGAGGTGGCGGCATGACCCTTTCCGAGCAGTTCCTGCACGACGATCTGCATCCCATCGACATCGTCGAGCATCTCGCCGAGCACCACGACTGGGAGTTCGACCGCATCGGCGACGACCAGATCGCGATGGCCGTCGAGGGTCAGTGGCGGACCTATTCCGTCACCCTCGCCTGGTCGGGCCATGACGAGACCCTGCGCCTCGTCTGCACCTTCGAGATGGAGCCCCCCGAGGACAAGCTGCCGGTTCTCTACGAGATCCTCAACGAGGCCAACGACAAGTGCTGGGCCGGCGCCTTTACCTTTTGGGCGGCGCAAAAGCTGATGGTCTACCGCTACGGGCTGGTGATGGCCGGCGCGCAGGGCGTATGCCCCGAGCAGGTGGACACCCTGATCGGCACCGCCGTGCATAGCGCCGAACGCTACTATCCCGCCTTCCAGCTTGCCGTCTGGGGCGACCGCAGCCCGCGCGAAGCCATGCAGGTGGCGATGGCCGAGGCTTACGGGCGGGCCTGACGCGCCGCCATTGAAACCGCGTCCCGGCCAGCGTAACACTGGGTCCCGAAACGACGTTCGGAAGCGGGGACGAGAAGTGGGTCTCAAGGACATGGTGCAGGGCGGGCTGGTCCTGCTGGGTTGCGGCAAGATGGGGTCGGCGATGCTGGCGGGCTGGCTCGACCGCGGTCTGCCGCCCGGCGCGGTGCATGTGATCGACCCCAAGCCTTCCGACTGGCTGCGCGGCACCGGCGTCAACCTCAACGGCGATCTGCCCGAGGCGCCCGCCATCGCGCTCGTTGCTGTCAAGCCGCAGATGATGGGCGAGGCCCTGCCGGCGCTGAAGGCGCTGGGCGGGGGCGGGACGCTTTTTCTTTCCATTGCCGCCGGCACGCCGATTGCCGCGCTCGAGGCCGCACTCGGTGCCGGTACGCCGATCGTGCGCGCCATGCCCAACACGCCCGCGGCGGTGGCGCGTGGCATCACCGCCATCGTCGGCAACGCACAGGCCACGCCGACACATCTCGATGCCACCGAGACCCTGCTGTCGGCGGTGGGTCAGGTGGTGCGGCTCGAGAGCGAAGAGCAGATGGATGCGGTCACGGGGCTGTCGGGCTCGGGCCCGGCCTATGTCTTTCACATGATCGAGTGCATGGCCCGCGCGGGCGAGGCGCAGGGGCTGGCGCCCGATCTGGCGATGAGACTGGCCAAGGCCACGGTCGCCGGCGCCGGCGCGCTGGCCGAGGCCGCCGACGAAACCCCGGCCGAGCTGCGCGTCAACGTCACCAGCCCGAACGGCACCACCCAGGCCGGGCTCGAGGTGCTGATGGACCCCGCCACCGGCCTGCCGCCGCTGATGATGCGCACCGTGGCGGCGGCGGCGGACCGGTCGAGGGAGCTGCGCAATGGCTGACGAAATCACCTTCGACGATTTCCTCAAGGTCGATATCCGCGTCGGCCGGGTGGTGCGGGCGGAACCGTTTCCCGAGGCGCGCAAGCCCGCGATCAAGCTCTGGATCGACTTCGGCCCCGAAATCGGCGAGCGCAAGAGCTCGGCCCAGATCACCGCGCATTACACCCCCGAGAGCCTTGTGGGCCGGCAGGTGATGGCGGTGGTCAACTTTCCGCCGCGCCAGATCGGGCCGGTCATGTCCGAGGTGCTGGTGCTGGGCGTGCCCGATGCGGGCGGCGAGGTCGTGCTCATCGCTCCCGATGACGAGGTGCCCGTCGGGGGCGGATGCACTGATGCGCGTGCTCTTCACCCGCCGGCTGCCCGATGCGGTGATCGCCCGGGCCGAAAGCTGCTTCGAGGTCGAAATCCGCGACGACCCCGCGCCGCTGAAACCGGGCCAGATGCGCGCGGCGCTGGCGCTTTACGACGGGGTGGTGCCGACGCTGGGCGATACGTTTGCGGCCGAGGTCTTCACGGGGGGCCGAGGGGTCGCGCTGCAAGGTTCTGGCGAATTTCGGTGTCGGTTTCAACCATATCGACGCGGCGGCGGCGCGGGCGGCGGGGATCGCGGTGACCAACACCCCGGGCGCGGTGACCGACGCCACCGCCGACATCGCGCTGACCTTGATGCTGATGAGCGCGCGCCGCGCCGGCGAGGGCGAGAGGCTGGTGCGCGCCGGCAAATGGACCGGCTGGACCCCGACGCAGCTTCTGGGGCTGCACATGACCGGCAAGACCGTGGGCATCGTCGGGCTGGGCCGGATCGGGCAGGCGATCGCCCGGCGCTGCCATTACGGCTTTGGCATGAAGGTGCTCTACGTCAACCGCTCGCCACGCGAGACCGCCTTTGGCGCCACCCGGATGGAGACGCTGGAGGAGCTGGCGCAGGCGTCGGATTTCGTCGTCGTGGCGGTGCCGGGCGGGGCCGCCACGCGCCACCTGATCGGCGCGGAGGTGCTGGCGGCGATGCAGCCGCACGCGCGCCTCATCAACATCTCGCGCGGCGATGTGGTCGATGAGGCCGCGCTCATCGCGGCGCTGCGTGAGCGGGCGATCGGCGGCGCCGGGCTCGACGTCTACGAGATGGAACCGCAGGTGCCCGGAGCGCTCAGGGCAATGGAGAACGTGGTCCTGCTGCCGCATCTCGGCACTGCGGCGCTCGAGGTGCGCGAACGCATGGGCTTTGTCGCGCTCGACAACCTCGAGGCCGCGCTTGCGGGCGAGACGCCGCCGAACCTCGTCAACTGATCTTGCTGTCTGCCCTCCCGGGCGCGGGGCTGCAAGCAGATGGACGCCGACCGCGTCCTGCGCTATCAGGCCTGCTGACCCAGCATGTTCTCCCTTATGAAAAAGGCGCAGCGCCCATGTCCGGCCACGGCACCCCCATCCCGATGACCTCTCATGCCTCGCGCGGGCTTGCCGGCGAGGCCCATGTTCCGGGCGACAAGTCGGTCTCGCACCGGGCGCTTATCCTGGGCGCGCTGAGCGTGGGCGAGACCCGGATCACCGGTCTGCTGGAAGGCGAGGACGTGCTCGACACCGCCAGGGCCATGCGCGCCTTCGGCGCCGAGGTGACGCGCAATGATGCCGGCATGTGGCATGTTCACGGCGTCGGCGTGGGCGGGTTCGCCGAGCCCGACCGGGTGATCGACTGCGGCAATTCCGGCACCGGGGTGCGGCTGATCATGGGGGCGATGGCGACCTCGCCGATCACCGTCACATTCACCGGCGACGCCAGTCTCAATTCCCGCCCGATGGCGCGGGTGACCGGGCCGCTCGCGCTCTTCGGCGCGCGGGCGGTGGGGCGCGCGGGCGGGCGGCTGCCGATGACCATCGTCGGCGCGGCCGACCCGGTGCCGGTGCGCTATGCCCTGCCGGTGGCTTCGGCGCAGGTCAAGTCGGCGGTGCTGCTGGCTGGCCTCAATGCCCCGGGCGAAACCGTGGTGATCGAGCCCGAGGCGACGCGGGACCACACCGAACGGATGCTGGCGGGGGTTCGGGGCACGGATCGCCACCGAGACGACCGCCGAGGGCCGGGTGATCACGCTCACCGGCCAGCCGGAACTCGGCCCGC
Source organism: Roseovarius sp. (assembly GCA_027493545.1). GTDB lineage: Bacteria > Pseudomonadota > Alphaproteobacteria > Rhodobacterales > Rhodobacteraceae > Roseovarius. Next base: position 701,609 of record JAOSKR010000003.1, read on the forward strand.
AGACCATCAACGTGCCGCGCGACCCCAGCTCGGCCGCCTTCCCGGTCTGTGCCGCGCTGATCTCCGAGGGCTCGGATGTGCTGGTGCCGGGGATCGGGCTCAACCCCACGCGCGCGGGGCTGTTCACCACGCTGATCGAGATGGGTGCGGACCTGACCTATGAGAACCCCCGCAATGAGGGCGGCGAGCCGGTGGCCGACCTGCGCGCGCGCTTTTCGCCCGACCTCAGGGGGATCGAGGTGCCGCCCGAGCGCGCCGCCAGCATGATCGACGAATACCCCGTGCTGTCGGTTGTCGCCGCCTGCGCCGAAGGTCCGACCGTGATGCGCGGAGTCGCAGAATTGCGGGTCAAGGAAAGCGACCGCATCGACGCGATGGCCGCGGGGCTGCGCGCCTGCGGCGTCAGCGTCGACGAGGGCGAGGACTGGTGGACGGTCCATGGCCGCGGCCCCGGCGGTGTGGCGGGCGGGGCCACCTGCGCGGCCCGGCTCGATCACCGCATCGCGATGTCGTTTCTCGTACTGGGACTCGCGGCGCAAAACCCCGTCAGCGTGGATGACGCGTCGCCCATCGCCACGTCGTTTCCGATCTTCGAGGCGTTGCTGACCGGGCTCGGCGCGGACATCCGGCGCGCCTGAAGTGGCGCCCCCGGATGTGTGTGCAGTCAGGATATCCGCACCACGTAAAGACGTGTCCACAGCTCCGGCTCGGCCAGCAGGTACGGCAGGAAGGGCGGGGTGACATGCGCCACCTCCCATTGGCCGTCGGCGGTGAGCCGCTCGATGACCGGAGGAAAGCCTTGCGCCTCGCAGGTGGCGTCGAGCAGATTGAAGACACCGTATAGCCGCCCGGCCGGGTGACCCGCGCCAGGTGCGTCAGCGTCGCCGGCGGGGCATGGCCCGGCCCGAACGAGCCGATACAGGCAAACCCCGCGAAGTGATTGTCCTCATAGGGCAGGCCCGCGCCCATGTCGGTCTGCGCGAGCCCGGCATAGGCGCCGGACCGCTCTGCCCGCGCCAGCATCTCGGGCGAGAGATCGCAGCCGAAGACATGGCCGTAGCCCATCAGCCTGAGCGTATCACCCACCAGCCCGGTGCCGCAGCCGGCGTCCAGCAGGGGGCCCTGGCTGCGGCCGAGAAAACTCGCCAGCAGCCCGGCGCCCGGGAACGGCAGCCGGAAACCGCGCGCGAGATTGTCGGCATCGTAGCTTTTCGACCATGTGTCGTAGATGGCGCGCGCCTCCTCGGGGCTTAGCGCGCCGTAGACCCCGTCGAGGTGGTCAGTGCCCATCGCCGCCGGTTCCGCCGGAGGCTCGGGGTTCGCCCTGCGCCGCGTCGACAAAGGCGCGGATGAGGTCGGCGTCCTTGACCCCCGGGGCGCTTTCCACGCCCGAAGAGACATCGACCTGCCGCGCGCCGGTCGCGCGGATCGCCGCGGCCACGTTTTCTGGGGTCAGCCCGCCGGCCAGCATCCACGGCACCGGCCAGCGCCGCCCGGCGATCAGCGACCAGTCGAAGGCCCGCGCGTTGCCGCCCGGGCGGTCCGCGTCCGCCGGGGGCTTGGCGTCGATGAGGAGCTGGTCTGCGACCCGGGCGTAGAAGTCGATCTGGGTCAGATCCTCGGGGCCGGACACCCCCACCGCCTTCATCACCGGCAGCCCGTAGCGCGCCTTGATCTCGCGCACCCGCGCGGGGCTTTCGCTGCCGTGAAGCTGCAGCATGTCGATGGCGGCCGCCCCTGTCAGCGCGTCGAGTGTCGCATTGTCGGCATCGACCGTCAGCGCCACCTTGGCCACCCCCTCGGGCACCGTGATCGTCATCTCGGCGAGGCGCTCGAGCGCAAGGTGCCGGGGCGATCCTGGAAAGTGGACAAAGCCCAGATAGGAAGCGCCCGCGACGATGGCGGCGGGGATGTCGGCGAGATCGGTCAGCCCGCAGATCTTGACCCGGATAGCGGTGTTCATGGGTGCGCCTCACCCGGCCTTGTCGAGCAGCGCCAGCACCTCGTCGCGGTCCTTGTGCTGCGCGCCCTTCAGGCGGCGCAGCTCGGCCTTGAGCCGGTCCATCTCGCGCGTCTGGCGGGCGGCGGCGGCGCGTTCGCCGGCCTCGCGTATCCATTCCCAGACGAGGCCGACCACCAGCCCGGCCAGAACTCCGCCGAACATCACCACGAAGAGCGGCACCTCGTAGGAGGGATTGAGCGCGGCGATGTGGGCCAGTTCCCCGGGCAGCACCTGCACCCGGACCATGCCGCGATTGGCCAGCGCCACGAGGATGAGGGCGATCGCGAAGATGGCGATCGAGGCGTAGCGGATGTAACGCATCAGGCTTTCCTGTTCAGGCGATCGCGCAGCAGCTTGCCGGTCTTGAAGAAGGGCACGTGCTTTTCCTCCACCTCCACCGCCTCGCCGGTGCGCGGGTTGCGCCCCAGACGGGCGTCGCGCTTCTTGACCGAAAAGGCGCCGAAGCCGCGCAGCTCGACCCGGTTGCCCGCGGCCATGGCGTTGGTGATCTCGTTGAAGATGGTGTTCACAATCCGCTCGACGTCGCGTTGTACGAGGTGCGGATTTTCGTCGGCGATCTTCTGGATCAGTTCCGATCGGATCATCGGATATCTCCCCGGGTGGTCGGTTCTGGCGTGACTGGCAGTCGGATAAACTATAGATAGAAATCAGAAAAACCGAAATAGCCCGCGAGGCCGGCACGGGCGTGAAATTGCTCTTTTTGGCCGAATTGTCCGGGGCGCACATGCCCTTTCACGCGAATCCCCGAAGATGGGGCACGCCGCAACGCAGAGAGACGATCGGGGCAAAGCAATTGATTCGGCGCAAATTCCGATGGGTCGGGCGCGCGTCTGCGTGACCGCGGCACTGATGTTCGCCTTCGCCGCCCCGCGCGCCAGGTGCCGGCGCCTGTCCTTGCGCAGGCGCCGCGTACCTCTGCGTTGTCGGTCATGCCTGGATCGGGCGGATGGCGCTTGTCGCAATGCCATGATCGAGCTTCATGTGCCTGCCCTCATCCCGGCCGGGGCCTTCACCCTCTGGCCGGGGCGCACCATGAATGCGGTGATCTTCGGCGCATGAAACGAAGGTCCGCCGTGCGGGACTTTACCGCCGCTCGCGCCGCCCGGAACAAGGCGCCGCGCCCGAACCGAGGGGTGGGCGAGAAGCGCCCGCCCCGTGGGGGCGGTTCGGGCGCTGCCAAATCGGAGATTTGGCATTTTGCGCTGTATCGGAAAAGGCCGGAAAGGCTGTGGTCCGGTCATTGGCGGACGGGTCGCTCGCACGGCATCGGTGCCAAACCTGACAGTTGCCCACATGAGAAAGGCCCCGCCGTTAACCGGCGGGGCCCGGGATTTTTCGTTGCGATGATCCGCATGAAGCGGTGTCAGTCGTCCTTGTCGGCCTTCAGCGCGGCGCCCAGGATGTCGCCCAGCGAGGCGCCCGAATCGGAGCTGCCATACTGTTGCACGGCTTCCTTTTCCTCGGCGATCTCGCGGGCCTTGATCGAAAGCCCCAGCCGGCGGGTCTTGGGATCGACATTGGTCACCCGCACATCGACCTTGTTGCCGACCGAGAAGCGATCGGGGCGCTGCTCGGAGCGGTCGCGGCTGAGGTCGGAGCGACGGATGAAGGACTTCAGCCCGTCATAGGTCACCTCGATGCCGCCATCCTCGATCGAGGTCACCTCGACGGTGATGATCGAGCCGCGCTTGACGCCGCCCACGGCCTCGGCGAACTTGTCGCCGCCCAGCGCCTTGATCGACAGCGAGATGCGTTCCTTTTCGGTGTCGACCTCGGAAACCACGGCCTTGACCAGATCGCCCTTCTTGTAGCTCTGGATCGCGTCCTCGCCGCGCTCGTCCCAGCTGAGGTCGGAGAGGTGGACCATGCCGTCGATCTCGCCCGGCAGGCCGATGAAGAGGCCGAACTCGGTGATGTTCTTGACCTCGCCCTCGACCTCGGTGCCCACGGGATGGGTCTCGGAGAAGATTTCCCACGGGTTGCGCATGCACTGCTTGAGGCCCAACGACACGCGGCGCTTGGCCGGGTCGATCTCGAGCACCATGACCTCGACCTCCTGGGAGGTGGAGACGATCTTGCCGGGATGGATGTTCTTCTTGGTCCAGGACATTTCCGAGACGTGCACCAGCCCCTCGACTCCCGGCTCCAGCTCGACGAAGGCGCCGTAATCGGTGATGTTGGTAACGCGTCCGGCATGGACCGAGCCCAGCGGATACTTGATTGCCACCAGATCCCACGGGTCTTCCTGGAGCTGCTTCATGCCCAGGCTGATGCGGTGGGTTTCCTTGTTGATCTTGATGACCTGAACCTTGACGGTCTCGCCGATCGAGACGATGTCGGAGGGGTGGCCCACCCGGCGCCATGCCATGTCGGTGACGTGCAGGAGCCCGTCGACGCCGCCGAGATCGACGAAGGCGCCGTATTCGGTGATGTTCTTGACCACGCCGTCGACATTGTCGCCTTCGGTCAGCTGGGCGATCACCTCGGCGCGCTGTTCGGCGCGGCTTTCCTCGAGGATGGCGCGGCGGCTGACCACGATGTTGCCGCGGCGGCGATCCATCTTGAGGATCTGGAACGGCTGCTTGAGCCCCATCAGCGGGCCGGCGTCGCGCACCGGGCGCACATCGACCTGAGAGCCGGGCAGGAACGCCACGGCGCCGCCCAGATCGACGGTAAAGCCGCCTTTGACGCGGCCGAAGATCGCGCCCTCGACGCGGGCATCGTCGGCATAGGCCTTTTCCAGGCGGTCCCAGGCGGCCTCGCGGCGGGCCATCTCGTGGCTGATCACGGCTTCGCCGCGGGGGCTCTCGGCGGCGCGCAGATAGACCTCGACCTCGTCGCCGACGGAAATGTCGGGCGCCTCGCCGGGGTTTGCGAATTCCTTGAGATCGACGCGGCCTTCCATCTTGTAGCCGACATCGATGATAGCCTGGCCCGCCTCGACGGCGATGACCCTGCCCTTGACGACAGACCCCTCCCGGGGGTGTCCATTTCGAGGCTTTCGTTCAGGAGGGCCTCGAACTCCTCCATGCTTGCGTTCTGAGCCATATGGCGTCGGTTTCCTTTTTCATCAGCTTTTCCGGCCGCGCGGTTGTCTCCGCCGGTCTTTGAAGGGTTTCGTTGGTCAGACGGGCCGCAAACGAAAGAGGGCCGGTTTTCCCGACCCTGCCTGATCCCTTGCGCTCTGCGGCGTTGTCCGCCTTGTCGACAGGCGCTCTATAGAAGGGGCGGGGGGGAGAATCAAGGCCAATCGCGCAGGATCCGGCGCGCGGTCCGGCCGCTCAGCCCCGGGCGCGCCCGATAATGTCGATGGCGCGCGCCACCGCTGCGTCGATGTCCAGTTTGGAAGTGTCGAGCACGACCGCATCGTCGGCCGGGCGCAGCGGCGCGTCAGCGCGGGCGCTGTCGCGGGCGTCGCGCTGGCGCAGGTCCTGGGCCACCTCCTCGAGGCTGACCTCGTGGCCGGTGCCGACGAGTTCGCGATGCCGCCGCCCGGCGCGCACGGCGTCGGTGGCGGTGACGAAGAGCTTTACCTCGGCCTCTGGGCAGATCACCGTGCCGATATCGCGCCCGTCAAGCACCGCGCCGCCGCCCCTGCGGGCGAAGGCGCGCTGGAAGTCCACGAGGGCGCGGCGCACCTCGGGCATCGCCGCCACCCGGCTGGCGGCGCGGGCGACCTCGGGCGTGCGCAGCCCTTCGGTATCCAGGTCTTCGGTGCGCAGGCCCCGGGCGGCGACGATCGGATCGGTGCCGTCGAGCATGTGCCGCGCCACCGCCCGGTAGAGCAGCCCGGTGTCGAGGTGGGCAAAACCGAAATGTGCCGCAACCGCCTTGCCGATGGTGCCCTTGCCGGCCGCCGCCGGGCCGTCGATCGCTACCGTGAATGCCATGCCATGCCTCTTGCCGCCGGTCGTCCCGCCTAGCTAGCCGATCGGCACGGATCGCTCAAGCGCTGCTGGGGACCGGGCCCCGCCGCCGGCGGCGGCCCTGGTGGCTCTCGGCCTTGACGTTGAACTCCACCTCCGGCAGCACCACGATCTTGCGGAGCTCGGGGAACGGATCGGTCTTGTGGGGGATGGCGTTGGAGGTGATGAAATGGTCCTGGAACTTGGGCTCGACGGCGGTTTCCACCTTGGTGATCTCGCGCACCAGACGCTCGATCTCGGCGCGCGAGCCGATGTTGCCGAGCGCGATGCGCGCGCCGGTGCCGGCGGCGTTGCCGGCGCTGCGCACCTTCTCCAGCGGCACGTCGGGGATCATCCCCAAAACCATCGCGTGCAGGGGCGAGATATGCGCCCCGAACGCCCCCGCGAGCACCACCCGGTCGACCCGGTCGATGCCGCGGGCATCCATCAACAGCCGCGCGCCGGCGTAGAGTGCCGACTTGGCCAGCTGGATGGCGCGCACGTCGCCTTGCGTGACGGTGATCCTCGGCCCGCCCTCGGCGCTGGCGTCGTGGATCAGATAGGAATGGGTGCGTCCCTCGGGGATGCATCGGCTGCTGCCGGTCTGCGCCGCCGAGCCGATCAGCCCGTTTTCGTCCATCAGCCCGGCCGGGCGCATTTCGGCCACCGCCTCGATGATGCCCGAGCCGCAGATGCCGGTGATGCCGGTCTGGGCGGTCTCGTCCCAGAACCCCTCTTCATCCGACCACTTGTCGCAGCCGATCACGCGAAAGCGCGGCTCGCGGGTCTTGGGGTCGATGCGGATGGCCTCGATGGCGCCCGGCGCGGCACGCTGGCCGGATGATATCTGCGCCCCCTCGAAGGCGGGGCCGGTGGGCGACGAACAGGCTAGAACCGTGCCGTGGTCGCCGAGCAGGATCTCGGCATTGGTGCCCACATCGGCGATCAGCACCAGATCCTCGGACTTGTCCGGGGCCTCGCTCAGCGCCACCGCCGCGCTGTCGGCGCCGACATGACCGGCGATGCAGGGCAGGATGTAGGTGCGCGCGCGGGGGTTGATCGAGGTCAGCCCCAGATCGCGCGAGTCGAGGGTGATGCTGCTCTCGATGGCGAGCGCGAACGGCGCCTGTCCCAGCTGCACCGGGTCGATGCCCAGCAGCAGGTGATGCATCACCGGGTTGCACACGAAAACCGTCTCGACGATCAACTGCGGATCGACCCCGGCCTCGCCCGCGACCTCCGCCGCCAGCGTGTTGATCGCCTCGCGCACCGCGCGGGTCATCTCGACATCGCCGCCGGGGTTCATCATCGCGTAGGAGACGCGGCTCATCAGATCCTCGCCAAAGCGGATCTGCGGGTTCATGATGCCGGCGCTGGCCAGGACCTCGCCGGTCACGATATCGGTCAGATGCGCCGCGATGGTGGTCGAGCCGAGGTCGATGGCCAGCCCGTAAAGCCCGTCCTCGTGCAGCCCGGGCCAGACTTCCAGCACCCGCGCGACAGTGTCGTTGTGCGACTTGTTCACCGCCACGGTGACGCGGAACTTGGCCTTGCGCAACACCTCCTGCAGCTTGCCCAGAAGCGTGATGTCGGCGGTGACCGCCTCGATCCCCCATTCCGCCTTCAGCGCGCGGGCGAGGCGTTCGAGATCGCCCGACGGCTCGTGCAGGCTGGGCTCGTCGACCTCGACCAGATAAAGCCGCGTCGCCGGGTCCATCTCGATCTTGCGGGCGGTGGCGGCCTTGCGCACCACCTGCCGGTGTACCTGGCTTTCGGGGGGACGTCGACCACCACGTCGCCCATGATCTGGGCCTGACAGCCCAGTCGCCGCCCGGATTTCAGCCCGCGTATACGATCATAACGCTCCTCGACCGCGTTCCATTCCGACAGCGCGTCCGGCGCCACGCTGACGCCGTGCTTGGAAAACTCGCCGTAGCTCGGTGTGATCTGGCACTTCGAGCAGATACCGCGCCCGCCGCAGACCGAATCGAGATCGACGCCCAGTTGCCGAGCCGCCGTCAGTACCGGCGTGCCCTTTGGAAACCGGCCGCGTTTGCCCGAAGGGGTAAAGACGACGAGAGGATCAGTGGTCATGGCGCGCACCCCAAAAAAGATCATTTCTTGCCGCAACATAATGCACATGGCGACGGGCGAAAGGCCGCAACCGGCAAATTCCGGTCCCGACGCGTCATCGGCGTCCTGTTCGTGCCGCGCGGGTTCGCGATCGCGGCATGCCCGGCGATCCGCCGCGATGTCGTGCCGGGGCGCGACACGACGCGCCAGGCGGCGGGATCCGCGTGCTTGCGCCAGCCCATGCCGGGGTTGTGATGTGCGGCGCCTGCCTTCATCGACGACGACCGCCCGCCCGACAGGGGGGCGGGCCGCGCAAGTCCCTTGTAAACAACTCTGCTTCGAGCCCTCTCATGACCTTCGATCAGGTGCAGCGAATGTCCGGGTTGACCAAGGTCAGCTACTGCTCATCCCGGCCAGCATGGCACCGAGGGCAACGATGTGGATCAGCATGATCGCTCTGTCGTTCCAGAGCATGCCGACGGTGAACCAGCCGAGAACGCCGATGAGGAAAAGATAGAGGTTCCACGGCGTCCAGCCGAAAGCCGTCGCCGTGTAGCCCATGATCTGGATGATCGACGCAACCCATTTGACAGTGAAAGCGACCCGACCCGTTGCCGGCGCTGCCATCTCGACATCAGACGGCACGGGTCAGTCCCCCGTCGATCCGCAGGTTCTGGCCGGTCATGTAGGTGGCCTCCTCGGACGCCAGCCATGAGATCAGGGACGACACCTCGTCCGCCCGCCCGTAGCGCCCCATCGGGATACGCGCGCGGCGGTCTTCGGTTTCGGGCAGACTGTCGATGAAACCCGGAAGAACATTGTTCACGCGGATATTCCCGGCCGCGTACTTGTCCGCATAGAGCTTGGTGAACGCGGCCAGGGCCGCACGGAACACGCCGGAGGTCGGAAACAGCGGATCGGGTTCGAAAGCGGCGAAGGTCGAAATGTTGATGATCGCGCCGCCACCCTGCGCCTGCATGAGCGGCGTCACCAGCCGTGTGGGCCGAATGACGTTCAGCAGATAGACTTCCAGCCCCGTGTGCCAGTCGTCATCCGGGATATCCAGCACCGGACCTTTCGGGCCGTGCCCGGCGGAGTTGACAAGCACGTCGACACGGCCCCAGCGATCGGTCGCGCCTTTTACCAGTGCGGCAAGGTCGTCCGTCGAGCGGTTCGATCCCGTGACGCCGAAACCGCCCAGTTCCTTGCCAAGCGCCTCGCCTTTGCCGGACGACGACAGTATCCCGATCCGGAATCCGTCCGCTGCCAATCTGCGGGCGGCATCGGCTCCCATCCCGCTTCCGCCAGCCGTGACAAGCGCTACTTTTTCTACTGGCATGGCATCCTCCATTATTGCTTGGTAGCCAATATATCGGTAACAATAGAAGATTACGCGCCAGAATTGATGCTTTGTGCCAGCAGGATTGCTATCGTCAATTGGATCGGATTCCGCCCCTCAACAGCTTGCGCGCTTTCGATGTGACAGGCCGTCACCTGAACTTTCGCTCCGCTGCCGACGAAATGGGCGTGACGCAAGGGGCCGTCGCGCAACAGGTGCGGCAGCTCGAAGCGCATCTGGGGATTTTGCTGTTCGAGAGGTTGCCGAAAGGGCTGGCGTTCACGCCATCCGGGCGCAGCTATCATACGCGTGTCGCCACAGCCTTCGAGGACTTGCGCGCCGCCACCGCAACGTTGCGCCCGGAGCCGGGCAGGGTCCTGGTTAGCGTCACGCCGACCTTCGCCGCGAAATGGCTGATTCCGAACCTGCCGGATTTCTCGGCCGCACATCCAGAGGTCGACCTGGCGGTCCTCGCCACCGAAAAGATATCCCGCTTTCACGGTGACGGGATCGACCTCGCCATCCGCCAGGGGCAGCCGCCGTTCGGCGCTGCACTGGACGCGATCCGCCTTTTCCGTCAGGAGATCATTGCCGTGGCGGCTCCTTCTTTCGTGGCAGGGCAGAGCCTGCCGCTCGACCCGGAAACCCTGTCACGTCTGCCCAAGCTGCACGATGCCCACGACCTCTGGCCCGCGTTTCTCAAGAAACTGAACGTGGAAGATCGCGGGGGCCACGGGCTGCGACTGAGCCAAACCACCCTTGCCATGGATGCCGCGCTTTCGGGTCAGGGTGCAGCCCTCGTCAGCAGCTTCCTCGCGCAGCGAGACATTGCCGCAAATCATCTGGTGCAGATCACCCCGGAGACGCTTTCGGGCAAGCAGGATTTCTACTTGTTGGCGGTGCGTGTCAACGGCGGAGACAAATCCGGCCACGCGGCGGCGCAAAACCAGGCCAGTGGCGGGGTGGCAAGCGCCATGGCGCGCGCGCTCTCCAGATAGCTGGCGCGTGCCATGGCGCATTGGCCCACAGGGCCAATCCTGTGACGGATGATTAGGTTGAGGCTTCGGCTTTTCGGGCGCGGCTTTGGCCGAGCCGATAGCTGTCTCCGTTCATCTCGAGGATGTTGACGTGGTGTGTCAGCCTGTCGAGCAGCGCGCCAGTCAGGCGTTCAGTGCCGAAGGTTTCGGTCCATTCGTCGAATGGCAGGTTGCTCGTGATCATCGTGGAGCCACGCTCATAGCGCTGCGAGATCAGTTCGAACAAGAGCTCGGCGCCGGTCTTGGATAGCGGCACGAAGCCCAGTTCGTCGATGATCAGCAATTTGACGCTGGCCAGCTGCTTTTGCAGGCGGAGCAGGCGGCGTTCATCGCGGGCCTCCATCATCTCGTTGACCAGCGTCGCAGCGGTGGTGAAGCTGACCGCCATGCCCTTCTGGCATGCGGCCAGCCCGGAGACCCGAGGGCAACATGGGTCTTGCCGGTTCCACTGGGCCCCAAGGCGATGACGTTCTCGCGCCGGTCGATCCATTCGCAGCGGGCCAGTTCCAGCACCTGCATCTTGTTCAGCTTTGGAATCGCCTTGAAGTCGAAGCTGTCCAGGCTCTTGGCGGCCGGGAACTTCGCGGCCTTTATACGCCGCTCAATCATCCTGCGCTCTCGGTCGATCAGTTCCAGTTCGACGAGGCGCGCCAGAACTGGACGTGATCCCGACCCTCGGTGGCGCATTGGCGGGCAAGCTTGTCGTATTCCCGCAGGAAGGTGGGTAACTTCAGCGTCTTGAGATGATCCGCGAGCAGGATCTTCGGGGCGACGGTCATGCTGCATCCTCCGACATCAGGGCCATATAGCTGGCCGCGGATGTGGTCTCGACGTTCGCCCGTGGCAGGTATGGGTAGACATCGAGATCCAATTTCGGCGGCCGTTTCTCGACGTGACAGAGGACGAGGTGCTTGACGGCATCGAAGCCGACCGCGCCCAGCTGCAGGGCCTTCTTCACCGCCGCGTGCAGGTCGTCGATGTCGAAGGTCTCCAGCAGGCGCAGAACCCGACATACTCGCGGCGTCCGGCCTTGATCATCCGCGCCTCCATCAGGCGGCGCAGGGTCGCGAACTCCGGCGGCAGGTCCCATTCAGCCGGGGCGCCGCCTGATCCGGGCATTGATCTTGCGCTCGATCAGCGGAAGGTAATGCACCGGATCGAAGACCATGTCCTCACGGTCGTAGCAGCGGGGATGGCGTGCGATCACCTCGCCGCCGCAGCCGATCACGACCACGTCGACATAGCCCCTGATCCAGACGTCACGGTGGCCGTAGGAGACCGGCACCGAGTAATCATTGGTCTCGTAGCGCACCAGCGCCCGGGAACTGACCCGTCCGGTGGCCTGATCGCAGACATCGAACGGCGCGGCCGGCAGGTCGGTCATCGTGGCCAGATCCCGCGCGAGCCGGTCTCCGATGGTCTCGGACTGGCCCCGCAGGATATCCGCCTGGCGCTTGCGGCATTGATCCTCCAAGTAGGCGTTGAACGCGTCCCAGGACGCAAACCGCGGGATCGGCACCATGAAGTTGCGGCGGGAATAGCCGACCAGGCCTTCCACGTTGCCCTTGTCGTTGCCCTTGCCCGGCCGTCCGTAACGATCGCGGAACAGGTAATGCGACAGGAACCCGCTGAAGAGCGTCGCCCGCTTGCGCGTTCCATCCGGCAGGATCTTCGCAACCAGACAGCGGTCGTTGTCGTATAGGACCGACGTAGGCACCTTGCCGAAAAACGTGAAGGCGTGGACGTGACCGTCGACCCGTGCCTCCGCTGTCGCTGCGGGATAGGCCCGCACAAAGCAGGCATCACTGTGCGGCAGATCCATGACGAAGAAGTGCGCCTTCTGCTCGACACCGCCGATGACAACCACCGCCTCACCGAAATCGGCCTGAGCGTGTCCGGGCGCATGCGCCAGCGGCACGAACATCTCGCGACCGCGCCGTTCACGCTGCCGCATGTAATCCTTCACAATCGTGTAGCCGCCGGTGAACCCATGTTCGTCACGAAGCCGCTCGAACACCCGCTTCGCCGTATGGCGCTGCTTGCGATGGACCTCCCGATCGCCGTCCAGCCAGCTGTCGATAATGCCAGTAAAGGCATCCAGCTTCGGCCGCTTCACCGGCGCCGTCCGCCGATACCCGGGCGGTACCGAGAACGCCATCATCTTGCGGACGCTGTCACGCGAGATGTTGAAATGCCGCGCCGCTTCTCGCTGGCTCATACCTTCCGCACAAGCCAGACGAACCTTGCGATACAAGTCCACAGTAAAAATCCTCCTGCCCTCCCTGTCGCCAGAAAGGGTAAAGGTGGACGACTATTCCGCCGCCCGCAGCAGGATCATCCCGCCGCTACCGTGGCCGACTTTTGCACCGCCGTTCTCAGGTGCGCGGGGCCAAACGCAGCCCGTCAACACAAACCGTTGTTGAATGGTTTGCATCGAAGGCGGAATCCGGAGCGTAGCGTATGCCTTGCCGGAAACCCAGCCAGCGCAGGAGGATGCTCAAGATCTGCCATCCGGCCAATATGGCGTGTGGCGTTCGATTGGAAGCATCCGCCCGTCGCGCCAGCGGCGGGTACGCGCCCGCGCGCCCCAAGGCGCTCTCGAACGGATCACCTGGACGCATCCAGTGTCTGGCGCGCGATCACGACCCGCTGAACGTCCGAAGCGCCCTCGTATATGCGCAGTGCCCGGATATCACGGTATAGGCGTTCGACAACCTCGCCGGATTTCACTCCGTCTCCGCCGTGCAACTGCACCGCGTGGTCGATGACGACCTGTGCACGGTCGGTCGCAAAGAGCTTGGCCATCGCCGCTTCCCGCGTGATCCGGGGGCGCCGCTGTCCTTGGCCCAAGCCGCGCGGTAGACCAGCAATGCGCTGGCATCGACATCGAGCGCCATGTCGGCGATATGACCCTGAACCATCTGCAGGTCGAAAAGCGGTGTGCCGCCGATTTGTCGCGACGAGACGCGGCTCAGCGCCTCATCGAGCGCCCGGCGGGCAAAACCGAGCGCCGCCGCGGCGACGGTGGAGCGGAACACATCGAGCACCGACATCGCGATCTTGAATCCCTGTCCCGGCGCGCCCAGCATGGCCGAAGCCGGAATCCGGCAGTCGGTGAATTTCAGTCGCGCCAGCGGGTGCGGAGCGATCACTTCGAGCCGTTCGACAACTTCGAACCCCGGCAACCCGGCGGGCAGGACAAACGCCGAGAGGCCTCTTGCCCCCGGTGCCTCGCCGGTGCGGGCAAACAGGGTGTAGACGTCAGCGATACCGCCGTTGGAAATCCATGTCTTTTCGCCGTTCAGAACGAAATCGTCGCCGTCCCGGGTGGCGGTCATCGTGGAACTGGCCACGTCTGAGCCTGATTGCGGCTCGGTCAATGCAAAGGCGGCGCTTGCCTGTCCGTTGCGTGTGAGGGGAAGCCATTCGGCCCGCTGTTCGGGTGAGCCGAAAAGAGAGATCGCGCCGGTTCCCGAGGCCCTGCATGGCAAAGGCGAAATCGGCCAGCCCGTCATGGCGTGCGAGGGTTTCGCGGATCAGACACAATGTCCGCACATCCAGCCCGGCACCGGTCTCGTCGACCGCCGAATGCTTCAGCCAGCCATCCCGTCCGAGGCGCGAGACCAGATCGCGGCAGGCGGCATCCGTATCGGAATGATCCACGCCGGCGAGTTCCGTGGCGGCCCAAACCTCCAATTGGTCGGCCAGCTCCCGGTGGCGGTTCTCGAAAAAAGGCCATGAGAGAAACGTGCGATCAGCCATACCGTGATCCTCCGAGCTGGCTTCCAGAGACCCGCCTGCCTCGTGCAGACGGCTGTTCGAGGCGAAAACCGATGTCGCAAGCCGGGTAATGTCTCCGGCCGCCAAACACGAACTGAATAATCCCTCAGTGTTGACAATATGCAGTTGCTGAATAATAATCAACAGAAGACGGGCGAGCTCCGACTATGTTTTGGTAAGGAATTGTAATGACTAAGGAAAAGATATCAATCGCCATTGTTGTCGGGGGCGCCGGAGAAATCGGGCGATGGATCAGTTTGCGGTTGGCGAAGGCGGATGTGAGAGTTGCGATACTTGATCTGGACGCGGCAAGGGCAACGGCAGTCGCCGACGAGATTTGCGACCGGTACGGAGCCGACAGGGCGCTCGCGTTCGAGGTGGACATCAGTCGCACCGAGTCCCTGATATCTGCCCGGGACGCCGTGACCCGCAAATGGGGCCCCGCCGATATCCTGATCAACGGCGCAGGCTGGGAGCGGTACCGCCGTTTCGTGGATACCGATGATGCGTATCGGCGAAAGATCGTGGAAATAAACCTATTCGGGGTTTTCAACGCCATCGAGGTCTTCCTGCCGGACATGATCCGGGGCAAGGCCGGACGGATCGTCAACATATCTTCCGAAGCGGGGCGTATCGGCAGCCCCGGCGAATCGATCTATGCCTCGGCCAAGGCCGGGGTGCTGGGATTGACCAAGACGCTGGCGCGCGAACATGGCAAGGACGGGATCACGGTCAACGCGGTCTGTCCCGGCCCGATCGAAACGCCGCTTCTGGAAGGTTTTATTGCCGGTGCCCGCTCGCCGGAGGTGTTCCGGAAATCGCTGGAGCAGGGAATTCCGATGCGACGTATCGGCCAGCCCTGGGAAGTCGCGGGAATCGTGGCATTTCTGGCCGGACCGGAGGCGGGATACCTGACCGGAGAGGTGATCAGCGTTTCCGGTGGCCTGAGTATGGCCGGATGACGGATCGATCTGGGCAGGCAACCATGACAAGACTCAAGGATCTTCTGGCAGCCAGGTATTCCTGCCGGGCCTATCAGGCCCGCCCGGTTGAAGAGGCGTTGCTGCGCGAAATCCTGAGCGAAGCCTGCGGCGCCCCATCGGGAGGAAACGTCCAGGCGTGGAGCGTCGTCGCCATGACCGGGCCCTTTCTGGAGGAATTCGGCCGGTTTGCCAGAAATGAGGCGGTCCGGCATCCGGAACTGAGCAGCGCATCCGACCTGTTCTATCCCGATGACCTTCCTGACCCATACCGGGCCCGCCGCCGCGAGGCCGGATACAATCTTTACCACGCGCTCGGGATCGATCGTCGGGATTACGATGCCCGCAAGGAGCAGATGCTGAAAAACTTCCAGTTCTTCGGGGCTCCCGTCGGCCTGATCGTGCACACAGACGCTCGCATGGTTCGCAACCAATGGCTCGACATCGGAGCATTCGTTCAATCCGTGTGCCTGCTGGCGGCCGATGCGGGGCTTGCGACCTGTATCCGGGGTGTGTGGACCCAATTCCGCAGGCCTGATGACCCGGTAAAGGCGATGATCGGGCTGGGGAACGATCGGCGTGTCGCCTGCGGAATGGCTTTGGGATATCCGGATGCCAAACATCCGGTCAACATTTTCCGCACTGCCCGCACGCCGATAGACGAGTATGCGACCTTCTTGTCGGAACGTCCGGATTAGGCGTGGTATTTCTCCCAGTAGGAGCGGCCTGCGTCAGTCAGGAATGGACGAACAAGGATCTGAAGCCCGCCGCGGATATATTCATCCATCGTGTACCTGCTGCCGAAATGCCAGTATTTCAAAGCCCACCCATGGCAGAAATGGATGTACTGGTAGACCATGAGGTCGGTATTCAGTTCGGTGATCAATCCCGATTCGATCGCGTCGGCAAGTGGCGCATGAAAAAACTGGTTCGTCTCTTCCTCGAGTTTCTGCAGTACCTGTCTTTTTTCCTTGGGCAGGGATCTGGAGGAACGGTAGGCCAGAACGGTCGCATCCCGGGCTTCGTCATTGATCTGGCAATAGGACGTTATCGTTGCGCAAAGACGATCCAGGGGGTGACGCGTTGTTGAAACCCTTTTGGGGATCTCTTCGATGTATTTCCGCAAGACCACCTGAAGTGCGAAGAACAAAAGCTCTTCCTTGTCCTTGAAGTACTGATAGATGAAGCCTTGCGAGAAACCCGCATCGCGCGCAATGTCTTGAATGGTAGTCTTGTAATAACCTTTTTCCGAAAACTGGGTAATCGCGCTGCGTACGATCAGCTCGCGGCGGCGTTTCACGAGTTTGGGGTTGCTGACGGACGAACTCAACTGGTCGTCTACGTTATCGGGATAAACCAAAACAAACCCTTTCTATCGCTCATCACCCGTTCCAGCATGGTTACCGCGCTGGCAAGCGAGACTGAAACCGCTTTTATCCCGGTTTCTTCCTTCTATCAATGGATGTACTGGCATGGCCGGGTTCGCGTTCCTTGGACGTTGCGGTCGATTTCGCGACGGATTGATCGAGCGGGCCGCGCAGCGCGGGCGTTTTCCCCGCGCTGCGGGTGCCGCGAGGGCGGCAAAGCAGCGAACGGCCTCGGACCCCTGATGTTTCACGGCCAATTCGAGCGAGCCGTTGATCGAGCAGCCGGTATTGCTTTTGCGGACCCGTACGCGGACCTCGTTCACCCAGAACGAGGTGAGGCGCCGAGCCGGAAATGCCGGGGGTCGGAAATCGAGATCCGTCACTCCCGAACAGGGTCGTTCTTCCACCATCGTCTTCTCCGTTCATGCGTCCGGGTTCGCTTGCCGCCCTAGAGGTGGCGCGCAATCACCAGTTTCTGAATGTCGTTCGTGCCTTCATAGATCCGGGTGACAATCGCGTCGCGCAGCAGTTTCTCGACGGGATAGTCGGTCAGGTATCCATAACCCGCAAGGGTCTGGATGGCGTCCGAACACACGCGCTCGGCATTGTCCGAGGCAACCAGCTTGGCCATGCAGGCCTCTTTCAGGCAGGGCTGGCCGTGGTCGTAGAGCGAGGCTGCCCGGAGATAGAGCTGGCGTCCTGCCTCTACCCGCGTGGCCATTTCAGACAGGCGGAACTGCACTGCCTGGTGTTCAAAGATCGGCTTGCCAAAGACCACTCGCTCGCGGGCATAGCTCACCGCGTGATCGAGCGCTGCCTGCGCGATTCCCACCGCCACGGCGGCGATGCCGATACGCCCGCCTTCGAGATTTCCAAGTGCGATGCGCAACCCGTCATCCTCGACCCCCAGCAGGTTTTCAGCGGGCACCCGCAGGTTTTCCAGTGCGATCTGGCAGGTGTCCGAACTGCGTTGCCCCAGCTTCTTCTCCTTGCGCACGACCGAATATCCGGGCGTATCGGCGGGTACCAGAAAGGCGGAAATACCCTTGTTGCCCTTGTCGGGTGAGGTCGACGCGAAGATCAGCGCGATATCGCCGTGCTGGCCGGTTGTGATGAACTGTTTCACGCCGTTGAGGATGTAGTCGCCGTTCGAGTCCCTGACCGCCCGGGTCTTTGGATTGCCGGCATCCGAACCGCCTCCCGGTTCGGTCAGCAAGAAGGCCGACAGCTTCTCGCCGCGGGCCAGTGGCTTCAGGAATTTCTCCTTCTGCGCATCCGTGCCGTACTTGACGATCGGCATGCAGCCCACGCAATTGTGGCCGCTCATGATCGTGGCCAGGCCGGCATCCCCATAGGCGATCTCTTCCAGCGCAATGGCAAGCGCGGTGTAGGACGCGCCGGTGCCATCCCACTCTTCGGGCACGGTTACGCCCATCAGGCCAAGCTCGCCCAGCAACGATACGATCTCGCTCGGGAACTCGTCCTTTTCGTCCCATTCCCGTGCGCGTGGAACCACCTGTTCGCGTGCGAACCGGTGTGCGGTTTCCTGGATCAGGGTTTCGGTTTCTGTGAGTGGCATGTGGCAAACCATCAGGATAAATCCGGACCGCGGCGCCAAACTGGCGGCCACGGCCCGGGAGCATTCAGTTCCCTTCGAAGACCGGGCGCTCTTTGGCGGCGAAGGCTTCGTAGGCGCGGCGGAAGTCCTGGGTCTGCATGCAGATCGCCTGGGCCTCGGCCTCGATCTCGAGCGCTTCCTCGATGGACACGTTCCACTCCTGGCTGAGGCATTTCTTGGTCATGGCATGGGCAAAAGTCGGTGCGTCCCTGGTCAGCTTCGACGCGATCTTCTGCGCATGGGTCAAGACTTCGCCCGCTGGCAGAAGGGCGTTGTAAAAGCCCCAGTCGGCGCCTTCCTGTGCCGTCATCGCGCGACCGAGGTAAAGCAGTTCCGATGCCCGGCCCTGGCCGATGATCCGCGGCAGGATCGCGCAGGCACCCATGTCGCAGCCCGCCAGGCCGACGCGGGTAAAGAGGAAGGCGGTTGTGCAATCATCGGAGCCATAGCGCAGGTCGCTGGCCATGGCGATGATCGCTCCGGCCCCGGCGCATACGCCCTCGACCGCCGCGATGACAGGCTGAGGGCAGGCGCGCATTTCGCTGACCAGCGCGCCGGTCATGCGGGTGAATTTCAGCAGATCCGGCATCGCCATCCCGGTCAGCGGCCCGATGATTTCATGCACGTCCCCGCCGGAACAGAAGTTGCCGCCCGCGCCGGTAATCACGACGGTTTTCACGTCGTTCACATAGCGGAACTTGTGAAACGTGTCGCGCAACTCGGCATAGCTTTCGAACGTCAGGGGATTCTTGCGCTCGGGTCGGTTGAGCGTGATGGTGGCGATGCCGTCCTGGACCTCGAGCTTGAAGTGCTCGGGTTTGAAGTCTTTGGCTTGAAGCTCGTACATGTTCGGAATTCCTTTTGGGTGTGTCTGGTTAACCGGCCATCGTCAGGCCGCCGCTGACGCTCAGGACCTGACCGGTCACGAATCCGGCTTCGGGCCGGGAGAAGTAGAAGATGGCATCGGCGATTTCCTCGGGCTTGCCGAGGCGGCGCAGCGGGGTCACCCGGATGAAGGCTTCCTGGATCCGTTCAGGGACAGCCGCCATCAGCGGCGTGTCGGTCGGGCCCGGGCAGACGCAGTTGACGGTTATCTGGAAGCGGGCCATCTCGCGCGCCAGCGACTTGGAAAAGGCGATGATGCCGCCCTTGGCACCCGAATAGACGGTTTCCCCCATCGAGCCGACGCGGCCGGCATCGCTGGCCACGGTGATGATCCGGCCTTCGTTGCGCTCGATCATCTCGTCGAGGAATGTCCGGATGACCATGATCGGGCCATAGAAATTGATGTCGACAACCTGCTTCCAGAACTCGGGCGTGTTCTCGACGAAGGGCTGGGTCTTGCCCCAGCCGGCCACACTGACCACCGTGGTGATCTTGCCGGCCCATTCCAGCGCCTTTTTCTTGGCGGCGTCGATCGAAGCCTGGTCGCACACATCCATCCCGATGAACAGCGCGTCGCAGCCTTCGTCACGCAAAGCCTGGGCCGCGGCTTCGCCCGCTGCCGAGTTGATGTCGGTCAGAATGGTTTTCGCGCCGGAACGCGCGAAGATTCTGGCGGTTGCAAGTCCGATCCCGGACGCGGCGCCGGTGATCAGCGCAGTTTGTTCTCCAGCTTTCATGGTCTCTCCAGATCTGTTCGGCATGCGTATGCCCGGTTTTCGTCCCCCTGAGGAAACCTCAATTTTTCGGCGGTGTCGAGAGCAAACTGACGGAATGTTCAGTTCACATGTTGTTGCGCCGCGCTTGAGCCGATGCCTCACCCTGGTGCGCTGCCAATGTTCATCACCGACCTGAATTCGCCAATATGTTAAATAGTAAAGAGAATTATTGGTCGTGACAGGCCGGAGTCGTGTGAAGCTGCCGTGTGGCGGTATCCGCACGATGGAGGGCTTCGTTTGAGGACTTGACTACTTCAGAATACTGAATCATTCTTCACTGAACGACAGCGAGGGGGAGCGGGTGCATGATCAGCACGCAAATCCGTGACGGATACGCAGAGGTGACGCTGAACGCGGCGCCCGCGAACGCATTTGACGAAAACCTCCTGGCCGCGCTCGATGAAGCCTTTGAACAATTCAGGGCGGCCGGTTGCACCGTGGTGATGTTCGAAAGCGGGCTTCCGATTTTTTCTGCCGGTGCCAACCTGAAGGTGATGGCAAATGCCGTGAAAACCGCAGCCGGTGTCGAGAAGATGCTTGGTATGGTGCGCGGAATGCACGCCTTCTTTGACCGGCTCGAGGCCTCGCCGTTCATCATCGTCGCGAAGATCAGGGGTGCCGCGGTCGGAGGCGGGTGCGAATTTGCCCCGGCCTGCGATTTCAGGTTTGGCTCGGACAAGGCCTCGATCGGGTTGCCCGAGGTAAAGCTGGGCCTGGTCCCCGGGGCGGGAGGCACCCAAAGATTGCCGCGGCTGATCGGCGAAGCCGCCGCGCGGCGGCTGATTCTCACCGGACAGGTTCTTTCCGCGCAAGCGGCGCTGGAGCACGGAATACTGGATGGCGTCTTTAAGGACGACGATCTGGATGATGCGGTCAGATCAAGATGCGAAACGCTTGTCGGATTGCCGGCGCATTCGCTCGTTGCGGCCAAGCGCTGCATTCTGGCGTCGCGCAAGGGTTTCGAGGCCGGCGCGGCTCAGGAGCTCGCGGAAACGGGGAAGCTCTTCAACGACCCCGTCACACATGATCTGGTGGACAATTTCCTGCAAGGGGCAGGTGGCTGAACAGCAAATGTCAAGGACCGGCGCATCCCGAGGGCTCGGAGCCTGCTGTTCCATCGCTCCGCGCGGCAAGCCGTGGCCGGCAAGGGCGGTCTCCGTCGCGCCATCGTCAATCCGACGGATTTCAACAGGTCTTCGCCATCGGGAGAGGTGACAGGGTGTGCTCGTTTCGCGATGTTCACGACAGGAAAGCAAGGCAGAGGTGCTGGTGAATGGAATTTGATGCGGTCCTTATCGAGCCACGCCTCAAGGAAATGACCGAAAAGGGGTTCTGGCATGACCGGACCCCGAACGATTTCTTTGACCAGTGTCTGGCCAGGACACCGGACAAGCTGGCCGTTGCGTCGATCAAGGTTGAAACCGGCGCACGGACGAACCTGACCTATCGTGAGCTTGACCGGCTGGCACGGCGCGCGGCCGTGGGCCTGACCCGGCTGGGTGTGGTTTCGGGCGACGTGGTCACCTGCCAGCTGCCAAACGGCTGGGAGTTCGTGGTCACCTATCTGGCCTGTACGCGCGTGGGGGCGGTCTTCAATCCGGTAATGCACATTTTCCGCGAGCGGGAACTTGGCTTCATCCTCGCGCATGGCGAAAGCAAGGTGTTCGTCGTGCCGGCTCGGTTCCGCGGCTTCGACCATGCGGCAATGGCCGGGGAATTGCAGGCGAAGATGCCGAACCTCGAACACACGGTGGTGGTTGACGGCGAGGGAGAAAATTCGTTCGACGCACTTCTTCTCGATCCGGGTTTCGATGATGTCGAGTTCACCGAAACCCGGCGCGGCCCGAACGAAGTGTGCGAGCTCATCTATACCTCCGGCACGACAGGCGAACCCAAGGGCGTCATGCATACGGCGAACACGATCCACGCCAACCTCATCCCGTTCGCCGAACGGCTTCGCCTCGGCGAAAGCGACGTGTTCCTGATGGCCTCGCCGATGGGGCATCAGACAGGCTTTGCCTATGGCCTGGTCCTGTCCATCCAGACAAACGCCAGCACCATCCTGATGGATAACTGGGACAAGAACATCGCCGCCCGGTTGATCGCATCGGACGGGGTGACGTTCACCATGGCCTCTACTCCGTTTTTGATGGATCTCACGGCGGCAGTCGAGGAAACCGGCGCGGACACCTCGTCGCTACGCGTTTTCCTGTGCTCCGGAACGACCATCCCGGGGCCGGTGGTCGATCGGGCACAAAAGAGCCTGGGCGCCAGCGTCATATCGGCGTGGGGGATGAGCGAAAACGGTGCCGTCACGATGATCTTTCCCGACGATCCGCCAGACCGGGCGGTGACCACCGACGGCTGTCCTTTGCCCGGCGTCGAGATCGAGATCCGCGACGAGACCGGCAACCCGGTTGGCCCGGATACCGAGGGCGATCTGTTCCTGCGCTCGTGTTCGAACTTCGGCGGCTATCTGAAGCGCCCGCATCTCAACGATGTCGACGAGAACGGCTGGTTCAACACCGGCGACCGCGCAATGCTGAACGCAGAGGGTTATATTCGCGTCTGTGGCCGGTCCAAGGACATCATCATCCGCGGAGCCGAGAACATTCCCGTGGTCGAGGTCGAGGCGATCCTGATCAAGCACCCTGCAATCGCAACGGTGGCGGTCGTCGGCTATCCCGATGAGCGTCTGGGCGAGCGCGCCTGTGCCTTTGTCACCCTGACCCCGGGCAAGGCGTTTTCGTTCGAGGAGATGAAGACTTATCTCGCCGAGCAGAAACTGGCAAAGCAGTACTGGCCCGAACGGTTGGAAATCCGCGAGGCGTTGCCATCGACGGCATCCGGCAAGATTCAGAAGTTTGTCTTGCGCAAGATGCTGACAGAGGAAGCGGGCCAGTGACCGGCCACACGGGTGCAGATGCCGCTGAAGCCGGCGGTGACGGACCTGTGGCATCGGCCAGGGCGGGCGGGATTCCGGCCGATGCCTGGCCGGGGCTGGCGCTCACCGGTATTCCGCGCGCTGCGGATCTGTGGCCCCGTCTTGCAACCTGCAATTCATGGGCCTGAAAATGACGCCAACGCGATTTGATATTTCCGGCCGCACGGCCCTTGTCACCGGCGCCTCGTCGGGGCTTGGCAACCACTTTGCAAGGGTACTCGCCGCAGCTGGCGCCAATGTGGTGGCGGTGGCTCGGCGCGCCGACAGGCTGGAGCGACTGGTCGGGGAAATCCATGCCTCGGGCGGTCAGGCCATGGCACTGACGCTGGATGTGGCTGACACGCCGGGAATGGACGCGGTGCTCGATGCCGCGACCGAGCGTTTCGGCGGTGTCGACATCCTGATCAACAATGCCGGGATCACCTATGAAGGGCACAGCCTCGACATGACCGGCGATCAGCTGGACCGCATCCTCGACATCAACGTCAAGTCGATCTGGCATCTGTCGGCAAAGGTTGCCCGGCGGCTGATCGCGCGCGGCGCGCGGGGCAATATTGTCAACATCGCCTCGATCTGCGCGATGAACGCGGCACCGGCCCTGTCGCTCTATGCGATCTCGAAAGCGGCGGTACTCCAGTTGACCAAATCGCAGGCGCTGGATTTCCGGGCCAGCGATATCCGCGTCAATGCGATCTGTCCGGGTTATTTCAGAACGGAAATGAACGCCGATTTTTTTGACACGGACGCCGGGAAAAAACTGATCGGGCGGCTCCCGCCCGGGCGGTTGGGCGAATATCATGAGCTCGATGGCGCGCTTCTGCTTCTGGCCTCGGATGCCGCGAGCTTCATGACCGGGGCGGCGATACCGGTCGATGGTGGGCATACCGCGCAATTGGCATAGCCCATGTCGCATCAGACCGGTTTTCTCCCGCCCCGGGCTCGACCCGGGGCCTCACCACCCTGCAAGAGGGCCCTGCCGTTGCATCGGCGCCAGCAAGACGACACGGCCATCAGGCCGGCGCGGAAAATTCGGGTCACGCGCTGATTTCAGGCGGGGCATTTCTTTTCGTGTTGCAGAGAGCCCGGAGACAGTTCGATACCATCAATAGGACAGCCAACCATGCCAGAATTCCCCAACTCCTTTGGAAAGGAGGACCTTTTGAAATGCGCCAGGGGCGAGTTGTTCGGCCCCGGAAATGCACAGCTTCCCGAGCCTCCGATGCTGATGATGGATCGCATCACCGATATCAGCGATGATGGCGGAACAGCCGGTGTCGGCCACGTCACCGCCGAGCTGGACCTGCATCCGGACCTCTGGTTCTTTCCTTGCCACTTTCCCGGCAATCCGGTCATGCCAGGATGCCTGATGCTCGACGGGCTGTGGCAGTTGGCCGGGTTCAATCTGGGCTGGCGGGGCTGGAAGGGCCTGGGAATGGCGATGGGTGCAGGCGAGGTCAAACTGTCCGGAATGGTCCAGCCCCAAAAGGAGCTGCTGACCTATCATGTTGATTTTCTCCGGGTGATAGATCGGCGCCTGAAACTTGGTATCGCGGATGGAAGGGTTGAAGCGGACGGCGAAACTGTTTGTCAGGTCAAGGGCATGCGGGTCGGCCTCGCGCCGTCTGTCAGCAAGACCCGGGGTCGGGTCTCATCCGGAACATGACGACGGCGACGAGACCGCGTGCCAAACCGAAAACCTTCGGTGGACGTGTCATGGCGGGTGGCAACGTGTTGCCAGTATTTGAGCCGCAGAAAGCCGTTCTCGATCTTGGGGTGCTCTTGATGGCGGGCTTCGTCGTGTGGACCCGGGTTCTTGGGTGCCTTTTTCTTGCGCGCTATCCGCGCCGGGACACGCGGCTTGCATTTCGTCTGATCTCCTCGTCGCGATGCGCCTTGCAAGACCAGATTTCCCTATGAACCGTCCCCGGTTTTTGGGGAGGGCAGGTCACTGTATCAGAACGATATGCTGAAACACCTGTTCCGCCATTGCTGAGCGACCACCCACCTGGACCGCCCTCGGGCTCTCCGGCTTCGGTGTGTCGCCAACCGGGGCGTCGAGCCCGAAGTAATCGAATCCCGGCGTATAAAACTGTTGACGAACAAATATGAATGAACCATCATTCAGTTTGAGGGATGCGCACGGGACAGTGCCATTATCAAGACGAGAAAGGTGCCCGGGAGGTCAGGATTCGTTTGATCTCTCCCCAGGGTTGAGGGCGGGGAAATCGGGCACGGATGTGGCTGACGTGGAGGCGTCGAAGGCGGCGTGGCCGCCATGTCCAATGGGTTGGAAAAGGGTCCGAAGGGGGAAGGCTGGTGAGTTATTTCCGGGTTGCAAAACGACGCGCGGGCATCGCCGGGCGGCGAGCGTGCGGGAGAGCGGCATGTTCATCCAGATTCTGAACGGTCTCGTCTATGGAGGGCTCCTCTACATCGTTGCTGTCGGCTCTGGTGTTGATCTTCGGATTGCGTCGCGTGGTGAATTTCGCCCATGGCGGCCTTTTTCATGGTCGGTGCATATGTCGGCTTCACGGTCGCCATGTATTCGAACTTCTGGCTGGCCATCGTCGTTTCTGTCCTCGCACTGGCCGCGCTCGGCGTGTTGCTCGACCGGTTCGTGTTCCGCCCCTGCAAAATGAGAACCATATCGTTACCGTTCTCGTCACTTTCGGCATCTTGCTGGTGCTCGAAGACGTCGTGCAGACCATCTGGGGCAAGGATTTCCTTTCGATGGCCACCCCACCGCTCCTGTCGGGAACGGTCACCATCTTCGACGACATCTTTCCCGTTTACCGGCTCGCCGTGATTCTGGTCGCCGCCGGGGTGGCTGTCGGTCTGACGCTCTGGCTGCGTTACAGCCGCATCGGGCTGTTCGTGCGCGCGTCGAGCGTGGATGCGGAGACGACGGCCATACAGGGCGTCGACACCGACAAGATGTCGATGATCGTGGTTGCTGTCGGCACCGGGCTTGCCGGCCTGTCCGGTACCGTGGCCGGACCGCTTCTGGCGTTGTCACCAGCCATGGGCAGCTTCATCCTCATCGAGTCCTTCATCGTGGTTGTGGTCGGCGGTCTGGGCAGTTTCTCGGGCGCGTTTCTGGCGGCGATCATCATCGGCCAGATTCACAATTTCGCCATCCTCTACCTGCCATGGGCGGCAACGATGATTCCATTGATACTGATGGTTGGCGTGCTGATCTGGCGGCCGACCGGCGTGGCGGGGAGTCACGTATGACCGATAACATCACATCCGGTGCCAAAACGGACAGACGGCATTCATCCACCGGTCCGAAGCGCAAGGTCTTCCTTATGACCGCCGTGGCCGCCGTGGCCGCGCTGGTTGGCGTGTTCCTGCCGGGCCTGATCGCGTCGGTTCTTCTGCTCAGCCTGATGACGCAGGCGGTCATCGGTGCCATCACGGCCACGGGCGTAGGACTGCTTTTTCCGCCAGAACGGCGTCGTCAGCTTTGGTCATGCCGCCTTCTACGGGTCGACCGCGTATATCATCGGCCTGTCGTTGCGCTACGGCCTTCTTCCGGCGGAGCTGGCGATCATGGCGGCGCTCGTCCTGCCGCCGCTGCTGGCCTTTTTCCTTGGCCTGATCATCGTTCGCATCCCCGGGGTGGCCTTTGCGATGCTTACGCTGGCCGTCGGCCGGGGCGTTCTACGAGTTTGCCCTCAAGGCACGCCATATCACGGTCGGGGATGACGGCTTTGCCGTCTCCTTTCCCGCGCATGTGTTCGGCATCTCGATCCGCACCTTTCAGCATCCTTCGAGCATGTTCGTGATTTGCTGGGTGCTGATGATCGTGATCTTGCTGGCGTTGCAGGTATTCGCCACCAGCCCGCTGGGACGGATTACCGTGGCGATCCGCGAAAACGAGGAGCGCGCCCGCTTTATCGGCTCCCGGACGATCATACCACGAGCGCTCGTCTATGCGCTTTCGGCATTCGTGGCCTCGCTCGCCGGGGTGATGGCGGTGCTTTACAACGGCTTCGTATCGCCCGACATGCTCCATTGGAGCCTGTCCGGATCGGTGCTCATCATGGCGATCATCGGTGGGCCCAACTATCTGTGGGGGCCTGCGCTCGGGGCAGTCGTTTTCTTTTTCGTCAAGGACTTTGCCGGCAACCTGACGGAGCACTGGCCGGGGATCATCGGGATCACCGTCATCGTCACCACCCTGATGCTGCGCGAGGGAATTGCCGGTGCAATCGTTCAGCTCACTTCCGCGGCACACAAGCGCTGGAACCAGACCGGGGAGACCGAGCAATGAATGCGATCGAAGGTATTGATCTGACCCGGCGCTACGGCGGCTTCATCGCTCTCGACAGTGTATCCATCGCCGTATCGGAAGGGCAGATACGCGGATTGATCGGCCCGAACGGGGCCGGCAAGTCCACCTTGATCGACGTGCTGTCCGGGCGGGCCGAAAACCGGTCCGGCACGGTCAGGTTGTTCGGCGAGGACATCTCTTCGTATTCGGTGCAGGAGCGGCGCAGAAGCGGGCTCGCGCGTTCGTTCCAGCGCACCAATATTTTCCCCGGTCTCAGCGTTGTGGAACAGCTCGACCTGGCGGCGCGGTATGCCGAGCAGCCGAATGTCGATGAAGTGCTGCACGAACTGGGCCTTGTGCCCTATGCCTTCCAGCGCGCCGCGGACATCTCGTATGGCGACCAGCGGCGGCTCGATCTCGCCCTGGCGCTGATCGGCCGGCCTCGTGTGCTCCTTCTCGATGAGCCCGCGGCGGGGCTGACCATGCAGGAGTCGATGGAAGCGGCGGAGATGTTGCGCGACCTCGCACAGCGATGGGGAGTGACTGTCCTGATCGTGGAGCATGACATGGATGTCGTGTTCGGCATCTGCCAGCACATCACGGTGCTGCACCTCGGCAAGATCCTGGCAGAGGGATCGCCGCAGGAAATCAAGAAAAACCCCGAGGTTATCACAGCCTATCTGGGGAGTGCGGCATGAGCGAGCTTTTGTCTTTCAAGGGAGTTCACTCCGGATACGGCGCCGCCCGGGTGCTGCACGGCATCGACATCTCCATTGGTGCGAACGAAAGCGTCGCTCTCGTCGGGCGCAACGGCGTCGGCAAGACGACGGTCGTGAACACTTTCCTCGGTATCGCGCGACTGAACGGTGGTGAAATCCGCCTCGGGGGACGCGTGCCACGCAATCTCCGCCGGTTTTCGGCCGCCCGCAGTGGAATCGCGATCGTGCCACAGGGCCGCTGCATCATCCCCAATCTTACAGTCGAGGAGAACCTGCTTCTGGGGGCGGCGGTGGACAGGTCCGGCTTGTGGAACCTGGACAAGGTCTACGAACTGTTCCCGGTCCTGCGCGAACGGCGCGGATCTGCCGGCACGGCACTGTCGGGTGGCCAGCAGCAGATGCTGGCGATCGGCCGGGCACTGATGGCCAACCCGTCGCTTCTCGTTCTCGACGAGCCGAGCGAGGGGCTGGCGCCGGTTATCGTCGACGAGCTGGGCGTGATCTTCCGTCAGCTTGCCGAAAACGGGACGGGGTTGCTGCTGATCGAGCAGCATCTGGGCCTGATCACTCAGGTCGCCACACGATATTACGCCTTATCCAAGGGAACCGTGGTCGATCAGGGAGACTTGAGCAAACTCTCCATGGAGGAGCTCAAGCGGCACGTCACGATCTGAGACGTGCCGGAAACACGAAACAAGAATCCAAAAGGAGGAATGAGAAATGTCTGTTGGAACAAGGAAAGGCCGCCTGGGTCTGGCCGGGGCACTGGCCCTGACCGCAAGCCTCGCGGCCGGCGCAGCGATGGCGAAAGACCCGATCCGCATCGGTGTCCCGACCGCATTGTCGGGCACGTATGCCGATCTCGGCAACCAGGCCGTCCGCGCGGTGGAGTTCGCCGTGCAGGAAGCCGACAAGGCCGGCGGTGTCGATGGACGCGCTGTCGAATACAAGGTCTACGATTCCGAAGCGAAGCCGGAAGTGGCGCGGCGCCAGGCGGAAAAGCTCGCCCTTGAAGGATACAATCTCCTGACCGGAACGATCGCTTCGGGCGAAGGTCTCGCCATGGCGCCGATGCTGGAACGCTGGGATGCGCTCTACATCTCCACCATCAACAAGAGCAACAAGATCTCGGGCGACAGCTGCACGGCGCGCATGTTCCGTGTCAACCACATGGACGCTCAGGACGCGATGGTGATCAGGCCATGGCTCGCGGATCGCGAGGAAACCAAGTGGGCGGTTCTGGCCGCCGACATCGCCTGGGGCCAGGACGCGTCGCACAGCTTTGTCGAAGCGGCCGCCGCCACCGGCAAGGAAATCGCCATCGACCTGTTCTCGCCTTTCGGTACGAACGACTTCGCACCCTATATCCAGCAGATCAGGGATTCCGGTGCCGAGGCGGTATGGATTGCACTGGCCGGCCGCGATGCCCTGACCTTCGCCAACCAGGCCAGCCAGTTCGGCCTGTTCGGTGAAGTCACAACCGCCGGCGTCAGCTTCGTGACGGACAACACCGTCAATGCGCTGGGAGAAATCTCTCGCGGTATCTACGGCATCATCAACTACTCGTCGACACTCGACACGCCGGAGAACAAGGCATTCGTCGAAGCATGGAAGGCCTTTTACAACGGTGACGAGCCGAGCAACTTCGAGGGCGAGACGTATTTGGGCATGCAGGTCATCCTTGAGGCGGTGCGGCGGGCCGACAGCGTCGTGCCGATCGAGGTGGCCAGGCAGATGGAAGGCGGAACATTTTCGACCATCCTGGGCGAACTGACCATCCGCGCGGAAGATCACCAGATCATCGCACCGAACTTTTTCGGGCATGTCGGCGATTATAACGGCAAGCTGAAGCCGATCATCACGATGACGGTCGATGCCGAAGCTGCAACGCCTCCGCCCGACCCGGCCTGCCAGATCGGTGAGCTGCGGTAAGGGTTCACGGGGCTTGCCGGTCCGACCTCCGGGCCGGATCGGCAAACCCTTTCTCCGGCCTGCCCCATCCTCGCGACCCCGCCCACCCTCGGTGCCGGGCGCGATCCTCGCCTGAGGGCGGTGGTTCAACCGGGAGTCATCTTGCTCTATGGCGTGATCAGGTTCACTCCCGCAATGCGCCCGATCGCAAAGACGTCCTCCTCGTAGATGTCGGTCAACTGGTTGATCATGTCCACGGTCCAGCCGTCGAGGTCATATTCCTCCTCGACCGCGTCCTCGCGCGCGAACTTGTCGAGAAAGGCCGAGATCACGCGGCGCTTTTGCACCTCGCTCATGCCCGGATGGCCGTCGATATAGCTGCAAAAGCGCTTCATGCCGGTTTCGGTCATGATCTCCGACAGGAGCGCATACTCGCCCTCGAAGGGCGCGACAGGGTCGAGCCCGGCCATCTCGCGCACCACCTCGGCCCAGATCAGCGGGGTATCCTCGTTGCACCAGGCGGTCATCGCGATCTCGGGCACCTGCAGGCGGATGCGCTCGAAGAACTCCGACCAGCGAAAGCTGAGCGGATCGTAGCCCCGGAAAATGTCCTCGATCGAGTTGAAATTGGTCTGTTCCAGCAGCGCCGGCATGAAGGTGGCGGGGTTGCGGACGGCGAAGAAGAGCTCGATCCGGTCATTCGCGAAGATCTGCCGCAACGCCTCGAGCCGGGCGCAGGCGGCAGGATAGAACATCCGCTTCACCGCCATCTTGTGGGTGCCGAAAAAGCTGTCGTTCGAGAGCACCAGCCGCGTCGTGCCGGCGTCGGGCGCGACCGCCTCGATGATGGCGTCGCGCATGCCCGGGGTGGCCCCGTCCTGCGTGGCGGCGTTTATGGTGTCGCGCAGCATTACGCGGTAATCGTCCGGCCTGGGCACACAGGTGCCCTGCCGCGCCAGCATCGCGGCATTGTCGGACAGGCAGTTGATCAGCCGGTCCTCGTCGGTGGCATGTGCGCCCGCGTGAATGACGATCTGCATGGTGGAACCCGTACTGTTTCGGTGTCGGACAGCCACTATAGCGGCATTTTCAGGTAGTTGAACCGCAATGGTGCGCATGCGGCAAGGTGCGCGATTGCGGCTTGCCGGACAGGGGCAAACTGGCGTATTGAGCCCCCGTGCCCCTATAGCTCAGCTGGTAGAGCAACTGATTTGTAATCAGTAGGTCCGCGGTTCGAGTCCGTGTGGGGGCACCAACCACATCGATGGTTTGGATGCTTTCAATTGACTGCGATCGATTGCCGGGTGTTCAGTCCCGGCGCCGGATCGGCCGCACCACAGGCGGCATGAATACGAAGCTTCATGCCCGGCGGCGACAGCCAGGGTCTTCCTCTCGGCAATCGCTCTCGCTGCAACCGTCATGAACTGGCTATGAGTTGTGGCCCCGGGCACCTTCGAAAACCGCCGCCATGCCCTGGCCACCGCCGACGCACATGGTTTCCAGCCCGTATCGCACGCCGCGCCGTTTCATCTCGTAGAGCAGCGTCGTCATGATCCGGACGCCCGTTGCGCCGATGGGATGGCCGAGCGAGATGCCCGAACCGTTGACGTTCAGCTTGTCGCGGTCATCCCAGTCGAGGCCCTTCAGGCAGGCCAGGACCTGCGCTGCAAACGCTTCGTTGATTTCCACCAGCCCCATGTCGGCGATGGACAGGCCGGTTTTCCGCATCACCTTCTGCGTGGCCGGGACCGGGCCGATACCCATGCGCGAGGGCTCGCAACCGACGGCGGACCAGCCTGCAAGGAAGGCGATCGGGGTCAGACCAAGCCCTTCCAGCATGTCTTCGGCCACGACAAGGCAAGCGGCGGCGGCATCGTTTTGCTGGGCGGCGTTGCCCGCGGTCACGGTGCCGTCCTTCTTCAGGGCACGCAGCCCGGCGAGCCTTTCAGGCGTGCTGTCGGGGCGGATGCCCTCGTCGCGATCGAAGAGGACCGCCTCTCCCTTGCGCTGGGGAACGGAGATCGGAACCACCTCTTCGGCGAAGCGGCCGTCATCCCAGGCGGCCGCCGCCCGGCGGTGGCTTTCGGCGGCAAAGGCGTCGGCCTCTTCGCGGGTGATGCCGTAATCCCGGGCAAGGTTCTCGGCGGTTTCGATCATTCCGGAAATATGGCCGAAGCGGTGTTCGGGCTGCGAGCGTTCCCGGCCCCGGTCCAGCCGGTCGTAGAATTGCGTGGTGCCCGAGCGCTTTCCCCAGCGCATGTCCGTCGTGTAGAACTCGATGTTGGACATGCTTTCCACCCCGCCCGCCAGCACCACGTCGCAGGCGCCGGTCTGGACCATCATGGCGGCTGTAGCGACCGCCTGAAGCCCGCCGCCGCAGCGCCGGTCTGTCTGCAGGCCCGGAACCTCGATCGGAAGCCCCGCATCCAGCGCGATCCAGCGTCCCACGCAGGGGGTTTCGGAATTGGCGTAGGACTGGGCGAAAACCACGTCTTCGATCAGTATCGGGTCGATGCCGGTGCGTTCGAGCACGGCCCCGGTGACGGTGCTCCCGAGAACCTCGACCGGGACCGGGCGCAAGACACCGCCGA
Organism: Roseovarius sp.; assembly: GCA_027493545.1. GTDB lineage: Bacteria > Pseudomonadota > Alphaproteobacteria > Rhodobacterales > Rhodobacteraceae > Roseovarius. The sequence goes on from JAOSKR010000003.1 coordinate 733,833, forward strand.
AGGCGCCGACCGGAGTGCGAAGAGGGCTGACGATGGCGGCGCGGCGCATGGCATGTGCTCCTTGGCTGGCCGGGCGGGGGCCCGGGCCTGGTGGTGGAAATCAGCAGGGGTCCCGGTGAAGACGTCCTGGCTGCGGTCGAGCGGGTAGAAGGACGGGCGCAGCGCGGGAATGGCGTGATCGCGCACGGTTTCGGGCGTCCAGTTGCCGGCGGTGTGAACCGAGCGGAGCGGGCGGCTCTGGCCCATCAGGAATATCTCGTTCTTGCGGACCGAGAATATCTGGCCCGAAATGTCGCGTGCGTCGTCGGAGCCGAGGAACACCGCAATGGGCGCGTTCTTTTCCGGGGTCATCTTCTTGAGGTTCTCGACCCGGGCCTTCTGGTCGGGTGTCTCGGCAGGGATGTTGGACGTCATCCGGCCCCACGCGAAGGGTGCGATGCAGTTCGAGCGGACATTGTAGCGACGCATGTCGAGCGCGATGGACTTGGACAGGCCCACCACGCCCATCTTGGCGGCGGAATAGTTCGACTGGCCGAGGTTGCCGATCAGCCCCGAGGTAGAGACCATGTGAATGTAGGAGCCGCTTTCCTGTGCCCGGAAGAGCCCGGCCGCGGCGCGGCTGACATAGAAGGCACCGTTGAGGTGTACGTTCACCACCGATTGCCACTGCTCGATCGACATCTTGTGGAACATGGCATCTCGCAGGATGCCGGCGTTGTTCACCACGATGTCGAGGCGGCCGAAACTGTCGGTGGCGGTCTGCACGATCTTCCGGGCGCTTTCCCATTCGCCGACCGAGTCGGTGCTGATCGCCGCCTCGCCTCCGAAGGCCTCTATCTCGGCCTTCGTCTCTTCGGCCGGACTGGCCGAGCCACCTTCGCCCGACAGCGACACGCCGATATCGTTGATCACGACCTTCGCGCCGGCCCTTGCCATGGCGACGACGATGGCCCGCCCGATGCCGTTGCCGGCGCCGGTGACGAGCGCGACCTTGTCTTCAAGCAGATTGCTCATAGCCTCGTCTCCTTCGATCTTGTGTCAGGGCAGGTCCAGCACCGCCCTGGCGAGGATGTTCTTCTGGACCTGCGAGGTGCCGCCGTAGATCGTGGCGGCGCGGGCATTCATGAACTGGCTCATCATCGCGAGGTCGCGGTTTCCGTCGATCGCGCCCAGCCGGGCGCTGTCGCTGCCCATGAGTTCGAGCCCGTACTCGGTGATCCGCTGGTAGAGCGACGTCTGGTTGAGCTTGAGGAATGACACCTCGGCGCCGAGCCTTTCGCCCCGGCGAAGCTTGTCCGCGACCTTCTCGAACAGGCAGTGGTGATCCTCGAGCTCCATCCGGAACCCGGTATAGCGGTCGACAAAGGCCGGATCCCGCAGCAGGCCATAATGCTCGCCCGGGCCCCGGAGCTTCGAGAGCGCGTTCGAGGCCTGGCGCGGGGAGCCGAGGAAGATCCGCTCGAAGCCGAGCAGGTTCTTGGCCATCGTCCAGCCCTGGTTGACCTCGCCCACGATGTTCCTGTCCGGCACGCGAACATCGTCAAAGAAAACCTCGGAGAATTCATCATCCATCTCGAGGTTGATGATCGGGCGCGTGGTTACGCCGGGGGAATCCATCGGGATCAGCAGGAAGCTGATGCCTGCTTGCTTCCTGACCCCCTTGTCGGTGCGCACGAGACAGAAAATCCAGTCCGCGTCGGCGCCGAGCGTCGTCCAGGTCTTCTGGCCGTTCACCACCCATTCATCGCCGTCGAGCACCGCTTCGGTGCGCAGGCTGGCGAGATCGGAGCCCGCGTCGGGCTCGGAATAACCCGGCACCAGATATGCTCGCCAGAGAGGATTCTGGGCAGGAAATATGCTTTCTGTTCCTCGGAGCCGTAGTTGATGAGCAGCGGTCCCAGAAGCATCATGCCGTGGTCTGGCGTGCGCGCGGCACCGAATTTTTCAAATTCCTCGACATAGATGAGCTGCTTGGAGGCGCCCAGGCCCATGCCGCCATGCTCCCCGGGCCAAGGCCGGTGCCAGCCAGCCGGCGGCGGACAGGATCATGTACCACGGCTTGGCGTCCTGCCAGTGCAGGCGCTTGGCGGGGTGGCGGATGTCGTCGGGGTGGTTCTCCCGGAGGAACCGCCGCACGAGCGCCCGGAAATCGGCGTCGCTCAGAGCGTTGTAATCGTCGTGCCGAAACTCGTCATACGCCACGGATCAGGCCTCCTCTTCAGGCGGCTGAGCGCCGCGAAGGCGCGGCGGTGGCAATCTGCGCTGCCGAACCGGGCGGCCATGACGATGGCCTTGCGCAGGTGGAGGCCAATATCGTGCTCGTCGGTGAAGCCGATGCCGCCATGGAGCTGGATGGCATCGCGGGTCAGTTTCAGCGCCGCCCGCGATGCGCGCGCCTTGGCCCGCGAGACTGCCGCGCAGCTTGCCGCGCTCGGCCCGTCGCGATCCCAGGTCTGTGCCGCATCCTCGACGCTGGCGCGTGAGACCTCCAGTTCGAGCTTCAGGTCCACCGCCATGTGCTGGAGAACCCGGAACGAGCCGATGGCCCGGCCGAACTGGACCCGCTCCTTGAGATAGGCGACGGTCATGCCGAGAGCGCTTTCCATCAGGCCCAGCATGTAGGCGCTGGTTGCCAGCGCGGCTTCGGCGAAGGCGGCGCGCGGATCGGCCCTGATGACGGTGCCTTCCGCCTTGTCGAACGTGACCCGGCCAGCGTGGTGCCATCCTGCGCCATTTCCGCAGCAATGGTCACGCCTTCGGCCGCCGCCGGAACCAGCACCGCGCCATCCGTGCCGATCACGAGGAAGGCATCCGCGCCGCTGGCGAGGGCCACGTAGCGCTTGGTGGCGCTCACCTTTTCGCCATCGAGATCCAGCGGCTCTTCGGGGGCGATGGCATCGCGGCTGTCTTGCCACGCGGGCAGCACGAGGCTTTCGCCGCCGAGATGCGCGGCCAGCGCCTCGCCATCGAGCAGGGCGGCGACCAGAACCGCCGGAACGAGCGGCTCGGGTAGCAGCCCGCGCCCCAGCTCCTCGGCCAGCGCGCAATAGGGCAGCATGCCGAGCCCCACGCCGCCCTTCGCTTCCGGCAGTCGCATGGCCGGCCAGCCCATCCGGCACATCTGCGCCCAGACCTCGCGGTCGAAACCCGGGTCGTTGAAGCGCAGCTTGCGGATGCGCGAGAGGTCGCCATGGGGCACGATGCCCCGCGCGCTTTCGCGGATCATGTCGATCGAGGATTTCACGTCTTCGGAGATCATCTCAGCCTTCTGCGGCGGGGATTGGGGCGTCGGAGATTTCCGCGATGCCGGCATCGACGACGACAACGCCGCGTTCGGTGGTGGCGGCGCGGAAACGGCCATCCTTCCACATGTCCGTCCGGATGGTTTCGCCCGGAAAGACGGGCTTGGAAAACTTCAGGTTTACCGATCGCAGACGTTCGGGCCGGTACTCCGCCAGGCCCCTGAGCAGTGCGTGGATGACCACGCCCATGGTGCAAAGGCCGTGCAGGATCGGCTGATCGAAGCCGACCCCGGCGGCGAAGTCCGGATCGCTGTGCAGCGGGTTCAGATCGCCGTTCAGCCGGTAGATCAGCGCCTGCTCGCGGCCCGTGGTGAGGAGGATCGAACGGTCGGGCGGGCCCTGCGGCTCGTCGGGACGCCGATCCCCGGCGCCGGACAAGCCGCCAAAGCCGCCACCACCCCGTACATAGGTGGTGCGTGTCAGCCGGGCGAAGACCGTGTCCGTGCCATCCCGCAGGTCCGTCCTGCTCACGATGAGCGCCGCCTTGCCTGCCCCCTTGTCGATGACGTCGGTGATTTCCGTGCGGCTCCTCACCTCGCCCCGGTGGGTATCGGGGCCAGCAGGTCAATCCCTGCGAGGCGTGCAGGATGGCCTTCGGGTCCACCCCGGAGGCCGGATCGCTCATCCAGAAACCGGGATGCGCCAGCACGAGCACCATTGCGGGCATGATTTCCGGCCCCTGCAGCGGGTCGACGAAACGCAGCTGGTCGCGGTCGAGCGGATCGCGGCCCATGCCGATCGAGAGCGCATAGAGCGCGATGTCGTTCGGCGTAATCGTCTGGTGCCCTTCCGGGATCGGGAAGGCTCTCAACTTGTCGATGTCAATCGTCATGCCGTTCCCTCATCGGGTTGAAATCCTGGCCGTCATGGCCGTGTATCTGTCCGGGCTCCCGGCCCGGATCGCGTGTTCGTCTCCGTCGCCGCAGCACCCGCGGAGGATCACGTCGCCGCCGGAAAGAAGCCCCGCCTTGTCGCAGAGGAGAAGCCCCGCCTTGTCGCAGAGGAAAAACCGTTCGGCTCAGCGCTCTCATGATCCGGCAAGCCCTTCATCAGCCGTGTGGCGCCAGCCGCACGCGGGTGACCAGCCCGCGACAGCCTGCCTCCCGCGCCGCGCCGGGCATGGACGGCGGCGAGGCGTTGCGCGCCGGTTCGGTCCGGCCGTCCCCGTCCTGCGGGCTCGGATCATCGGTGCCGGTCACGCCGGGGCCTTCTCAGTGGGGATGGCAATGGGGTTGCGGGCGGTTGCGGTCACGCTTTCCGGGCTCCCGGGTCACGTTGCGGGTTTGCTGAAATCGGGACGGCGCTTTTCCCTGTGGGCGGCCAGCCCCTCCTTGACCTCCGGGCCGGTGAAGCCCAGCAGTTCCAGCGCGAGCGAGGCATCGAAAGCCGGCCCGGCGCTGCGCATCCAGTTGTTCAGGGCGTGCTTGGTAAAGCGGATGGCCGTGGGGGCGCCCGCGGCCAGCTTGACGGCAACCTCCATCGCCTTTTGCTGAAGCTCGTCGTCCTCCACTGCCAGCGAGACCAGTCCGATACGCTCGGCCTCCTCGCCGGTCAGGGGCTCGCAGAGCAGCAGGTGGTACTTGGCCTTGGCGATCCCACACAGAAGCGGCCAGATGATCACGGCATGATCGCCCGCGGCGACGCCCAGCCGGGTGTGCCCGTCCACGATCTTGGCGGTTTTCCCCGCAATCGAGATATCGGCCATGATCGCGGCCACCAGCCCCGCGCCGACGGCCGGGCCGTTGATCGCCGAGACCACCGGCTTTTCGCAGTCGAGGATGTTGTGCACGAGGCTGCGCGCTTCGTGCCAGACGCGCACGCGGGTCTCGTAGCTTTCGATCATTTCGTCGATGAGCTTGAAATCCCCGCCGGCGGAAAAGGCACGGCCCTCTGCGTTCAGCAGAACCGAGCGCACCGCGTCGTCGGAGTGGATCTCGGGCCAGATCGCGGCGATTTCCGCGTGGCCGACGCTGTCGAGCGTGTTGAGACTGTCGGGCCGGTTGAAGGTGATGCGCAGCACGCCGTCCGCGGGCATGTCGACGTTGAACGCGGTGTAGCGGGGAGTAGTCTTTCATCGGGTGCATCCTCAGTTTGCAGTGATCTTGCTCAGGGCGCTGATGTCTTCCAGCGCCGAGGGGTTGTCGAGGGACGACAGGTCTCCCGGTTTCTCGTTGCTGTAGCTTTGCCGGATGAGGCGCCGCATGACCTTACCGGAGCGCGTCTTGGGCAACTGGCTCACGATATGAACCTTGCTTGGTCTGAAGGGTCTGCCGAGGCGTTTGGCCACCGCGTCGGCGCAGGTTTCCGCAAGTGCTGCGGGGTCCCCGCTGAACTTCGGCTTGGGGATCATGAAAACCACGAGCTTCTGCCCCTTGACCGGGTCGGTCACCCCGACGGCAGCGGCTTCGCTGACATCGTCAAGTTCAAGAACCACGTCTTCCACTTCGGCGGGGCCGAGGCGCTTTCCCGCGATCTTGATGGTGTCATCCGAGCGGCCCATCATCTGGTAGGAGCCATCGGGGCTCTTCAGGACGAGGTCGCCATGCACCCAGGCGCCGGGGATGGTCGACCAGTAGGAGTCGAGGTAACGCGCATCGTCCTGCCAGAACGAGGCGGTCATGCCGAGAAAGGGCTCCCGGATCACCAATTCGCCAATCTCGCCCACGACAGGGGTGCCGGCATCGTCGGTCACGGCCACGTCGATGCCCGGGGCCGCGGTGTTGAACCCGCCCGGCGCGATCGGCTTGACCTGTACGCTGGCAAGCAGTGCGCCCGAAACCTCGGTGCCGCCGGTATAGTTGATCAGCGGGGTGCCGGGGGGCGAAATGGTCCTGGAACCAGACGAAATGTTCGCGGTCGATCACCTCGCCGGCGGTGATCAGCAATTCGACGCTGGAAAGGTCGTGCTTCAGCGCAAGGCTTTCGTTCGCTGCCAGCCCGCGGATCAGCGTCGGTGACGATCCGTAATGGGTGATCTTGTGATCCTCGATCAGCTTCGACATCCGGGACCAGTCGGGATAGTCGGGCGCGCCGTTGTAGAGCACGAGCGTGGCGCCGCGCATGAGCGCCGAGGCCGGGACCAGCATGCCGGCGATCCATCCCATGTCGGCGGGCCAGCAGAAGGTATCGCCGCTGCTCACGTTGAAATGCACCGCCGAGTCATGCGCCATCCTTAGCGGGCAGCCTCCATGCGTGTGCACCGGCCCCTTGGGCTTGCCGGTGGTTCCGGAGGTGAAGATCACCATGAACGGGTCCATCGAACCCATGATCTCAACCGGTTTGCCGTCGTCCTTGGTGGCCACGAGGTCATTCCAGTTCACGCCGTTCGCGGGGGTGTCGACGCCGGGCGCGCATTTCCAGATGATCGTCTCCAGCGAGGGCAGCGCCTGGGCAACCGAGCGAACCACGGGCTGCATGTCCACGTAGTTGCCACGGCGGGAAAAACCCGTGGTGGCGATGATCGCCCTGGCCCCGCTCGGCTTCAGCCGCGAGATGACCGCTTCCTGCCCGAAGCCGGAAAAGAGCGGAACCACGATGGCGCCGATGGCGGAGAGCGCAAGCACCGAAACGGTGGCTTCCACACCGTTGTCGCACAGGAGGCCCACACGGTCTCCGCGCGAGATGCCGACCGAGCGGAGGCCGGATGCGAACCGGCGGACCTTTTCCTTCAGTTCCGCGAATGTGGCCGTGTTGACCCGCCCGTCTTCGTCTTCGGCCACGAGGGCCAGCTGGCTGGCGGTTCCGAAATCGTCGCCGAAGGCCAGAACCGTGTTGACCCAATTCAGCCTGCCGCCGGGGAACCACTGGGGAAACTCCTTGCCCCGCGAAAGGTCCACGTAGCCCTCGGGCGGGGTGTCCCACCTGATGCCGAGATAGTCGATCGCGCCCTGCCAGTAGATGTCGGGGTGCTCGATGGAGAATTTCAACAGACTGTCGTAATCTTCCAACCCCATCGACGCCGCCAGTTTCAGAACATGCGCCTTGTCGAGGTGGCGTTGCTCCGGATGCCGGGGTTTTGCGTCGGTCATGTTCCGTTCTCCGAATTCTCTACCGGCGTTCGAATTGCACTTGGCCGCGCCGCCGCGGCAGGCAGCGCGCCTGCCGGTATGTCATGAAGTTCCTGACCGGTCGGAGGCGCTGGCACCATAGCTAACTAGCATATGTTCGAAAGAACAGCCGGTGGTTCCCGTTCTGGTTACAGGTATAGCCTATGCCATCTGCGCCGACGTTGTCAGCCATCGTGTTGCCCCGGCGCGTGCCCGAGACAGGTCGCGTGCAGGTCGTATCGCTCGATCATTTCCTGAACGATATTCAGGACCGTCTGCTCCACCTTCATGCTCGCCAGCGACGCCGTCCGCGTCTGCTTGCGGGCGAGATAGGCGGTACGCATGAAAGTCGGCGCGACGATCCGGGTGAGCGCAAGCCCCCTGCCGGCCAGCGCGTTGGCCACCGCGGCGTGCGGCAGGATCGTGCAGGCACTGGCGCGACTGACAAGTTCGATGATCTGCGACAGCGAGTTCAGCTCCACGATCACGTCGAGGTCGAAACCGTTGGTGTGTGCGAACGTATCCGCGGCGCGGCGCGCGCTGTGCGGCAAGCTCGGCATCACCAGCGGCACCCGGCCGAGATCTTCGGCCCGGATTCTCGCGTTCCCCTGCGCGTCGGGTTCGACCGGAATGTCATCATGGGCCGAAACGAGGAACATTTCCTCTTCGATCACCGGGGTGATCTGGATATCCCTGGTTTTGCGGGTTCGCGTAGACGAAACCGAAATCGAGGGTTTCGTCCATCAGCCATTCCTGGATGTGGCCCGTAAGCCCTTCGGTCAGTTTCAGCTTGATGCCTGGCAGTTCCAGCCGGCTGGTTTCGGCGAGCGGAACGCTGACGATCTGGCTGAGCGAGGGTGGCAGGCCGATGGAGACGGTCCCGCTCATGTCCTGTCCGAGCAGTCGCAGGCTGTTGGCGATCTTGTCCGCGACATCGACGAGCGACTTGCCTTCGAGGGCAAGATACCGGCCGGCTTCCGTGAGCGTCACGCCGCGCGGGCTGCGAATGGCCAGGCGCGTATTCAGTTTCTTTTCCAGCCGGGTGATGTTTTCCGACAGCGACGGCTGCGCGACGCCCAATGCGTTGGCAGCTTTGGAAATCGACCCGAGATTGTCCAGCATCATCAGGTAATAGACATGCTTGATATCGATAGCGGGTGCTTGGAATTTTGTGTGAATCATCACGGCCCCTCCCTTAAAGTCCTGACCGCCGAAGGCGATCATCTCCCATGGGGGAAAATTGCTAGGGCATCGCGCGATTCTGAATCCACGAAAATAACAATCGTTAGGTAGGCTCACCTTGAAGGGCTCGCCCGCATGGCCGGCCCTGTCGCGGCACGGGGCTCGAACCTGCGCGGGATGTCTGCCTGTGGGGCGGGATGCGGACTGGGCGTCAGCCGGGGATGGCCCGGATCACACGATGCCCTCGGCTCTGAGCTTTTCGATGTCGTCCTCGCCCATCTCCAGCCCCCTTGAGCAGGTCGACGGTATCGGCCCCCAGCTTCGGCGCCATGCGCCGGTCAGTACTGTCGGCGCTGCGGGTGCGGATCGACCGGGCGACAAGCGGGATGGGCGTGCCACCCTCCTCCTCCGAGATGTCTTCCACGTAATCCTCGAAACCCTTGAAGCTCAGTGTTTCCGCCGGTGTCAGGGAGGGGCAGGCGGGCAGGCGGCTGGCGGACAATTCGTCGAGGCACTGTCGGATGGTGCGAGTCTTGCACCACTCGGCCATGATCGCGCTCAGCTCTTCGCCGTGCTCGCCGCGGTCGCTGTCGGTTCTGTAGCGCGGGTCGCCCACCAGTTCGGGCATGCCCATGAGGTCGGCCCACCTGCGGAACATCGTATCCCCGATCACCTGCACCATCACCCAGCCATCGGTGGCGGCGAACAGGTCCGAGGGGCCGGCGATCGGGCTGCGGTTTCCCATGGGCTTGCGCGAGCGGTAGCCCGCCGCCTCTTCCATGAGCATCGGGTTCATCATGGTCAGCGCGGTGCCCATGAGCGAACACCTCACGTGCTGGCCCCGGCCGGTCTGCATCCGATCGATCACGGCCGTCATCGTCGCAAAGGCGGCGGACATGGCCGTGGCGTAATCGACATAGGACACCGCCGCGCGCGTCGGCCGCTGGCCGTCGCCGGTGAGGTACATGCTGCCGCTGAGCGCCTGCCCGGTGCCGTCGAAACCGACACGGTCGCGGTCGTGCCCGGAGGTGTCGAAGGCGGAAATCGACGTCAGGATGATGTCCGGCCTGATCGCGCACAGGCTTTCGTAATCCAGCCGCAGCTTGTGCAGCGTGGCATGGGGAACATTCACGATCACGATGTCGGCGGTCTTGATCAGGGATTCGAGCACCGCCCGGCCGGGCCCGGTCGAGAAATCCAGCGTGAGCGATTTCTTGTTGCTGTTGACCTGCAGGTAAAGCCCGCCGCGCCCGTCGATCCCGATCGGCATGACCTCCCGGTCCGTCGCCCCCTCGGGCGGCTCGACGCGAATGACCTCGGCGCCCTCGTTCGCGAGAAGGTGGGCACAATACGGAGCCGCGATGTACCGGCCGAGATCCAGCACCCGTAGCCCGGACAGGACCGGCCCTTTTGCCTTGTGCATGCCTGCCGTCGCGTCTGGCCGCAAGACATCCTCCTTTTCTGCACGATGCGGGCAACGCCATGGCATCGAGGCGAGAAATCATTCTAACAAATGTTAGATTTATGGCGCACCGGCAATACGGTCAACACGGCAGTTTCTGCCGCAGGTTTTCCGGATGGCGCCATAAGCAAAACCTTTGGCTCCCGCGGGGTCAGATCATCCCGCCATCCCCGGCGGCGCGTGCGAGATCTTCGCGATGCCGCGGGTGGGCGATGGCGATCATCGTCCCGATCCGCTGCTTGAGGCTGAGGCCCCGAAGATCGGCAATTCCGTGTTCGGTCACGATCACGCAACTGTCCGCCCGCGGTACCGAAACCGGGCCGGAGAGTTGGGCGACGATGCGGCTGCGGTCGCGCGCCACGGAGGGCAGGGCGACGATCGGCACGCCCCGTTCCACCGACCCGGCGGCGCGGAGGAAATCCACGATTCCGCCGACGGCACCCACGTAGCGTCCGCCCGCGACTTCGGAATTGATCTGCCCGGTCAGGTCGACCTCGACCGCCGAGTTGACGGCGACGAAATTCCCGGATCTGCCCGAGGATCATCGGGTCGTGCGTATATTCCGTGCCGCGAAGTTCGAGATCCGGATTGCGGTGGGCAAAGGCACGCAGATCGGCCCCCCATGAGAACGCCACCCACGCTCAGCCCGGCATCCACGGGCTTGCGGGCATTCGTCACGACCCCGGCCCGGTGGAGCCGCACCATCCCGTCGCCGATACTGCCCGTGTGCACGCCCAGATCGCGCCGGTCGGTCAGCTGCGCCATGACCGCGTCGGGGATCGTGCCGATGCCGGTCTGCAGCGTCGCGCCGTCCTCGATGAGGCTGGCGGCGTTGCGGCCGATGGCCTCTGCGATCGGGTCGATCGTGGCTTCCGCCTCCGCCGGCAGGTCGTCTTGCGAGTCGATGAGCAGATCGAAATCATCTTCGCTGAGATAGGGGCCGCCATGGGTCCACGGCACGCCGGGATGCACTTCCGCGAGAACCGCCCGGGCATGCCGCAGCGACTCGGTCAGGTATTCGCGCGCCATCCCGAGGCTGTAACGCCCGTCCGCGTCCGGCGGGGCGACCTGCAGCATCATCACGTCGATCCGCAGGGCGCCCGAACGTATCAGGTGGGGAAGGCGCGAATAATGGACCGGCAGAATGTCGAGCGCGCCGCTCGGCGCGAGCTTGCGGGTGGTGCCGCCGCCGCCATAGGCAAGGAAATCGATCGCGTCCGCATGTTCGGGCCGGAGCTGGCCGGAGAGTCCCATGCCAAGGAACACCCGGACCCGGCCGAACCGATGCCGCTGCGCGATCAGGTGGCGGATCAGGGTGCGGGGCTCGGCGTGGGACTGCCCCCACACGATCGTGTCGCCGGCGCTGATGAAGGCGGACAAGTCGGTTTCAGGTGACATGGGCATCCGGCCGACCTCTCTGGCAACGTCGTGCGCCCGCACCCTAGGACCGGAAGGCGCGGCCCGGAAGAGCGTTCCGCCGTGGGAGGCAAAAGGGTCCGCCCTTGTCGGAAAGCCGGGAGCGCGGGCGGCGGGCTCAGGTGGCGGGCTTGGGCGCGATGCCGTTCATGATCGTCTCCACGACCATGTCCACGACATCCTCGATCTTCATGTGTTCGAGATTGGCCCACTCCGGGGCCCGGTTCAGGCCGCTGAGGATGTAGGGCGTGAAAAGATCGAGATCGAGGTCGGCGCGGATCTCGTTGGCTGCCTTGCCCTGCGCGAACAGGTCCTTCCAGAAGTCGGAGTATTTCTTGCGAACGATCCGGCCCTGCCGCTTGATGACTGGCGTGAGGTGCTCGTAGACCTGCATCAGCGGCAGGTCGCGATCGACCTTGCAGGAGATATGCACATGCACCGCGCGACGAAGCCGGTCGACCATGGGCGTGGAGTCGGGCAGGTTCTCGACTGCACTGCGCACCTGTTCGAGCAACGTCTGGGTGCCCTTGTTCATGATCTCGACGACAATCTCATCCTTGGAGGCGAAGTGGTAGTAGAGGCTCCCGGCCTTGATGTTCACCCTCTGGGAGATCGAGCGCATGGTGCAGGCATTGAACCCCTCGCTCACGATCAGCTGCGCCGCCGCCTCGAGGATGCCTTCACGGGTCGGGTTCTCCTGCCCTGCCGAACCGCGGGTTTTTCTGGTCTTTCCGGTTTTTCCGGCGGAAGCAGTCTGGTTCATCTGCAGCTTTTCCTCTTTCTTGCTGGCTGCGCGTCAACCATCAGGTAAGCGATTGTGCCATTTCTGTCCACATTGCAGGGGGTCGGGCCCGGGCTGTCGGGCCGCTCTTCACCGGCGGTCCGGGATAGGGTTCGCGGCCCCGTCCGGGTGTGTCTGGCCGCGGACAGCTTGTTCACGATACTGACGCCGGTCGGCCGGTTCGTGCAAGCTTTCCTGCCCGGATGGCCATTCCTCCTATGGCCCCTATGGCAAATCGTGCATCCAGCCCGCACCGCGCGGACACGTGGACTGGCATTGTTCATCCGGCTGATTTCAAGGGGCGATGCGGTGGCGGCGGCTCCCTCCTGTCCCGGGAACCTCCCGACTTCACAAGACAAGGTCTCCGCTCCGGTCAGAACGAGCGCGGCATGCCCAGCACGTGCTGGCCGATATAGCTCAGGATCATGTTCGTCGAGATCGGCGCGACCTGGTAGAGCCGCGTTTCGCGGAACTTCCGCTCCACGTGGTACTCCCCGGCAAAGCCGAACCCGCCATGGAACTGGATGCAGGCATTGGCCGCCTCCCAGCTGGCCTTTGCGGCAAGGTATTTCGCCATGTTCGCCTGTGCGCCGCAGGGCTCGTTCGCATCGTAGAGCCGGCAGGCTTCGAAGCGCATCAGATTGGCGGCCTCGGTCTCGATGTAGCTTTCGGCGATCGGGAACTGGACGCCCTGGTTCTGGCCGATGGGCCGGCCGAAGACGACGCGCTCACGGGTGTAGTCGGTGACCTTGTCGATGAACCAGTAGGCGTCACCGATGCATTCGGCGGCGATGAGCACCCGTTCGGCATTGAGTCCGCTCAGCAGGTGCTTGAACCCCTGGCCCTCGGTGCCGATCAGGTTTTCCTCCGGAACCTCGACATCGTCGAAGAAAAGCTCGTTGGTCTCATGGTTGACCATGTTGTCGATGGGGTTGACCGTCAGGCCGTTCTTGCGGGCCTCGGCGATGTCGATGATGAAGATCGACATTCCCTCCGACGGCTTCGTGCAGTCCTCGATCGGTGTGGTCCGGGCCAGCGCGATCATGATGTCGGAATGCTGCACCCGGCTGATCCAGACCTTCTGACCGTTAAGAACGTACTTGTCGCCCTTCCGGGTGGCGGTGGTCTTGATCCTGGTGGTATCCGTGCCGGTGGTGGGTTCGGTCACGGCCATCGACTGCAGCCGCATTTCGCCCGCGGCGATCGCCGGGAGATACCTGTTCTTCTGCGTCTCGGAACCGTGCTTGATCAGGGTGTTGATAACGTACATCTGTCCGTGGCACGCGCCGGAGTTGCCTCCTGAGCGGTTAATCTCTTCCATGATCACCGACGCCTCCGCGAGGCCCAGGCCCGAGCCGCCGAACTCCTCGGGGATCAGCGCTGCCATCCAGCCTTCCTTCACCAGGGTATCCACGAATTCCTCGGGATACGCTTTGGCCTGATCCACGTTGCGATGGTACTCGTCCGGGAAATTGGCACAGAGCGCGCGCACCCCGTCGCGAATGTCCCGGTACTGGTCTGGGCTTTGCTGGATCATGGCGTCCGTCCTTTGCTGACCACGCGGCAATTCCGTCGATCCGGGATCGACTAACAAATGTTAGGCTAGCTGGCAATCTCGGGTTTTCCGGCGACTGCGGCGATCCGGCTCGCAGGGGGTGGGGGGCGGGCCATGCGCTGCTTTCGCCCGGGGGCCGCCTGCTTCGGGAAATGCCGTCCCTCGCGAACCGCGGGCCGGGACAGTCAGACGGCCCCGATCCGTAGGCCTCTGCCCGAGAGGGCCTTGCGCCGTGCTGCCGCCCGGTCACTTGGCCCGGACCCTGGCGCCCGCTGCATCTTCGATCAGCTGGATGATGACTGTGAAATCCTCGCCGCCGCGTCCGGCCCGCGCGGCCCGGTCCCACAGCTTCGCGGCGGCCTCCATCGTTTTCACCGGGACGCCGAGTTCGGCGGCCTCCTCGAGGCCGAGCCTGGCGTCCTTTTCCACGATGGAGAGATGCGCGCCGAAGTCGAACCGCCCGGTAAGCGCCGCGTTGGCCAGGATGCCGGCGGCGGCGCTCTGACCGGTGCCGGCGGTGAGAACCTCCATCATCCCGGCCGGGTCGAGCCCGGCCTTGGCACCCATGACGAGTCCTTCGGAGGCCACGACCATGTTGGTCGCCATCACGGCGTTGTTCACCACTTTCATGATCTGTGCCTGCCCGGGTTTCTCGCCCATCACGTAGGTCTGCTTCCCGATCCTGTCGAGCCACGGCACCACGCGGTCCAGCGCCTCTTGCGGCCCGGAGGCGAGCATGGCCAGCCGGCCCTCGCGCGCGGCAGGCGGGCCGCCGCTGATCGGGGCGTCCACGGTGGCGATCCCGGCCTCCGCAAGCCGTGCGGCGATGGCCTCCATGCAGGTCTTTCCGATCGTGGACATCTCGGAATAGACGCGCAAGGCGCTTCCGTGAACCACGCCGTCCGGGCCGTGCGCGACGGCCTCGCTCACGGACTGGTTCGGCAGGCAGGCGAACACAATCTCGGCGACGTCTGCCACCTCCTTTGGCGAGCCATGTGCGACAGCGCCGAGCCTCGTGAATTTCCCGGAGAGCCTCCGGCGAGGTGTCGAAGACATGCAGTTCGGTATCATCGCCGATCAGGCGCCTCGGCCATGGCGCCACCCATCTGGCCCAGCCCGATGTATCCCAGTCTGGTCTTTTTCGTCATGTCCGTGTCACCACTCTTGTTGCCGGAGCTGCCGCTCACGAAGCGCGGGCTCGGCCGTGCCGCAGCGCAGGCAGAACGTGCCGCGCCTCACATGTTGTTCCACAGCGGGTCGAGCCCGGGCGTGTCGAGCGAACGCGCGCAGAGATGACCTTCGCGGATTGCCGTCTGAAGGTTGCGCGGAGAAAGCGCGTCGCCCACGAAGAACACCTTTTGCCCGGCATCCGCGAACTCGATCCATTCGCGCCCGAAGGTCTTGCGATAGGTCACCAGAACGGTGGTGTCGGCCGGAACGGTTTCCGCCTTGATGCCTTCCACCGGGCGGACCTCCACCGACCCTTGATTGATGGCCAGCACCAGCGAGTCCGACAGGATGCGGAAGTTGCCGAGCCGGTAGAAGCGGCGCAGCGCCGCCTGTGCGCGGCCGGTCTTCTCGATTTCCGGGGCGAAGACCGGATGGCGCGTGACGCAGGTAACATCCAGCCCGCGCTCCAGCAGGAATTCGCATACCCCGATTGCCTCGTAATGACCGATGTCGTCAAGGACGGCGGCGCTCTTTCCAAGGTCCAGGCTGGCGTCAAGGATCAGGTCGTCCGACCTCACGATTCTGGCGTCGGGGGCGATATCCACGTCGAGATGCGGGGCGGCCGTCTGGGTGAAGCCGTCTCCCATGTGCATCGCACCCGTGGCGAGGATGACCACGTCTGCACCCATCGCCGCGACCTCGCCGGGTTCGAGATGGCTCGACATGTGCACGTCGACGCCAAGCCGGAAGATCTCTCTTTCCTGCCATTTGGTGATATCGCCGATACCGTGGTTCTTGGGGAAACGACCGGCAATGTTGATCTGCCCGCCAAGGTCGGGCGTGGCTTCATGGAGCGTGACCTTGTGGCCGGCCAGCGCTGCGACGCGCGCGGCCTCCATGCCCGCCGGGCCGCCGCCCACCACCACGACGGTTTGCGGGTTTTCGGACGGGGTGATCAGGTGCTCGCCCAGCCGGGCCTCGTAACCCACGACCGGATTGACCGTGCAGCCCATGCGGCCCGAGAAAAGCCCGCCGATGCAGCCCCTGGTTGCAGGCGATGCAGGGTCGGACCTCGTCGGCGCGGCCGTCCAGTTCCTTCTTGACGAGATGCGCGTCGGCGATCGTCGCGCGGACCATGTTGATCATGTCCCCGTCGCCCGCGCGCAGCGCCTGCTCGGCATCGTCCAGCGTGCCGAAACGGCCGACGATGAGCCGCGGGATGCTTACCCCGCACCGATCTCGCGCGCGTCCTCGATCTGGTAACCCGCCGACCGGTCCATCCCGGCATAGCGCTCGACGTGAAAGTAGTAGTCGCCCTGCGAGATATCGACGAAATCCAGCAGCCCCTTGCCTTCGAGATGCAGGATCGCGGCGTTGACGTCTTCCGAGGTGAGGATGCTCTTGTTGCAACTGGAACCCATGCGCGCGCCGAGGGCAAAACCCGAGGGCACGCTGGCGCGGATATCCGTGAGCACCTCCTCGAGAAAGCGAATCCGATTGCCGAGGCTGCCACCATACGCATCCGTCCGGGTGTTCAGCCCGGGCGACAGGAACTGCGAGAAGAGATACCCGTTTCCGGCCAGAACCTCCGCCCCGTGCAGCCCGGCCCTGGCCAGCCGCGCGGCGGCGGCGCCGTAGGACCGCACGAGTTCGGCGATCTGCCTGCGGGACATCTCGATCGGGGGCATCCGGGAATAGCGGCCGGGCAGGGTGGTCACCGACCATGACGGCCCCCCGTTCGGCGCGGCCTCGATCCCGCCGCCATGCCAGAGCTGGTTGAAGAGCTTCATGCCGGTGGGCTCGATCGCCTCGACCAGCCTGGCGAGCTGCGGGATCGCCTTGTCGTCCGTCAGGTGAAGCGAAAAGTTCGACGACCGGTGAATCGACACCCCTTCGAGGATCGACAGCCCGATGCCGCCGCGCGCCCGTTCGAGGTGGTAATTGATATGATCGTCATTCACCTCGTCCCTGGAGAACAGCGTCGCATGCGCGGTCCGGACCAGCCGGTTGGGAATAGTGACCGGCCCGACCCGGAGCGGCGATAGCGCGGTTTTGAACCTTTCGGACATGCGGGTATGCAAGGCCGGCCGCGGATCAGATGGAACTGCGCGAGGTGATGCCGCCGTCGATGGTCACGATCGTGCCCGACGTGTAGCCCGACCGGGGCGAGGCCGAGGAAGGCGAAGAGGTCCGAGACCTCGCGCACACTGGCGGCGCGGCCCAGCGGATACTGTTCCAGCAGTTCGGTATAGCGGCTTTCGTCGTCCCACGCCTCGCGGGCCCGTGCCTTCATGATCTTGACGATCCGGTCGGTGGCCACCGGCCCGGGATTGATCCCGATCACGCGGATATTGTCATCGAGGCTCTTGCCGCCGAGGGCGCGTGTGAAGCCCATCAGCGCGGCATTTCCCGTGGATCCGGCGATATAGCGAAAGTCGGGGTTCTCGCCGCCGTTGCCGATATTGTTGAGGATGACGCCGCCGCCGGCCGCCTTCATGCGCTTGTAGAACACGCGGCAGAGGTCGATATAGCCGAAGACCTTCACCTCCCAGCCCGTGCGCCACGTATCGGCATCGACCTGCCACAGATCGCCGCCGGGGATGGCGCCGGCGTTGTTGACCAGGATGTCCACGTCGCCCACCGCCTCGGAGATGCCGTCGGCCGCGTCGCGCGAGGCGATATCGAACTTGTGAACGATGACGCTCGCGCCGTGTGTCTCGCGCAGCCGGGCGGCGTTGGCTTCCAGCTTGTCGATGGAGCGGGCGACGAGATGCAGGGCGCACCCTTCCTCCGCGAAGACCTCTGCCAAGCCGGCGCCGATGCCCTGCGATGCGCCGGTGATGAGAACCGTCTTTCCGCTCAGTTTCAAGTCCATTCTTCAAAGCCTGTCTTGCTGGGTGTCGGGATCGGCGGGTCAAACGGAAAAGCGGCGAAGCGCCCGGCGCGCGGCGTTTTTCGAGCCGGCTTGTACCCCGGCCGCCGCGCCCTGCCGTGCGGACGCGCTATGCAGTCCGAGAGGGTGCCTTGGAAACATGATCAGCACGCTAAACACCGTGGTCGCCATTGTGAACGCGGCGATTGATTTCGGGGACATAGGGCCGGCCTATGGTGCCAAGCTAACTATTGTAAGTTTGATGATCGGACAATATGCCTTCGGGATATTTTCCCAATAGCAGGAGGAGGTGCTGGGATGACTGTTTTCAACAAATGCGCAATGTCGGGGGCGGCCATCTTGTTGGCGTCCTTCGCTGCCGCGCCGATGGCCCAGGCGGAAGAGGTCATCAAGCTTGGCCTTTCCACGCCACTGTCGGGGGCTGCGGCCATCTGGGGCAAGGGCGCCGAATTCATGTGCAATACCGCCGCCGAGGAAATCCGTGAAAGCGGCGGCGTTTCGGTTCAGGGCGAAACCTATTTTTTCGAATGCCTGTCCTACGACAACAAGTACAATGCGGCCGAGGGCACGAAAGTCGCCCAGGCGCTTTTCAACCGGGAAGGCGTGAAGTTCATCGGCGGCAGCCTCGGCACTGCGCCGGTGAGGGCTCTGCAATCCCTCGCCGAGCGGCAGGGCGCGCTGGTCTTCACCACCGCATGGGGCGCCAGCCTCAAGGGGCCTGATCATCCGACGACCTTTACCCAGATGAACACGCCGGGCGAGATCCTGCCGATGCTCATCGGGTACATCGTCGAACAGCACCCCGACGCGAAAACCGTGGCCATGCTGAACCCCAACGACGCGACCGGTCAGGAAACCGAAGAAATCGCCGCCAAGGTCTGGGATGAGCAGGGCGTCGAAGTCGTCGCGAGCGACTACTACGAGCGCGGCACCACCGAGTTCCAGCCCATCGCGGTTCGTCTGGCATCATTCAAGCCCGACATCGTCGACGTCGGCGCGATGCCCCCCTCGGACGCAGGCGCGATCTTCAAGGAACTCGAGCTGATCGGCTGGACCGGCATCAAGGTCCTCGAGGTCGGTACCGGCGCGGATGGCCTGAAAGCCACTGCCGGCGCCGCTGCCGAAGGCGTCTACATGGGTGCTGGAGTGACCTTCCGCCCCGATACCGCCACCGAGCACCAGATCGCGGTGAACGAGCGTGCGAAAGTGGCGATCGGTGAGTCGCTGAACGCGGTCCAGATCGGGTTTTACGACTCGCTCTACGCGCTGAAAGCCGCAATGGAAGCCGCCGACAGTGTTGATCCCCGGGCCGTCGCCGAGGCGATGCCGAACGTGACGTTCCGGTCGTTCTACGGCAGCGATATCGGCTTCTACGGCGAAGAGCGTTACGGCCGTGTGCAACAGATGCGCCTGCCGATCATCGTGACCCAGGTTCGGGATGGCGAGCTCGTCGAGGTCGGCCGCCTGACGCCGTGACGCGATAACAGCGACCGACCTACGGGGAACATGCCGTGCAGACTTTCATTCAGCTAAGTGCAACCACTCTTCAGATCGGTGCCGTCTACATCCTCTTCTCCCTCGGCCTGACGCTGATCTTCGGGGTGATGCGGATCGTCAACTTCGTGCATGGGCATATCTTCGCGGTTGCTGCGCTCGTGGTCGCGTATCTGCTTCCGATACTGGTTGGGGGCGGCCTTGCCGCCCCGCCGCCTATGTCGTGGCCTCGGCCTGCGGGATCGCCGCGGCACTTGCCCTCGGGGTTATCATCTACCTGTTCGGATTTCGCTATTTCCAGCGCGATCTCGTCGGGTCTTTCATCCTGTCGATCGGTTTGATGCTGCTGCTCGACGGCGTGCTCTTGCGCGTGTTCGGAGGGACCGTGCGCGGCGTACCGGAAATCTTTCCCGGCTCCGTCTCCATCGCAGGCGCTCAGATCACCGTGCAGCGGCTGTTTCTCTGCGGCGTCGCGTTCCTCATGGCCGGCATCCTCTACTGGACCCTCGGCCACACCAGGCTCGGCCGCGCGCTGCGCGCGGTGGCGTATGACCACGAAGCCGCCATGATGATGGGCGTACCCTATGGGCGCATCGCCTTCTTCGGCTTCCTCATCGCCTCGCTGCTCGCCGCAATCGCCGGGGCACTCATCGCGCCGGTCTCGATCGTCTCTCCGGTGATCGGCACGGACTATCTGATCAAGGGTTTCATCGCCGTCATCATCGGCGGTCTGGGCAGCGTGCCCGGGGCGATCCTCGGCAGCCTGTTCGTGGCGTTGATCGAAACGCTTGGCGGGTACTACTTCGACTCCTCCTACGCGACGATTGCGATCTTCGCACTGGTGATCGTGGTTCTGCTGTTCCGCCCGAAGGGAGTCATGGGTCGTGCTTAAGCCGTCTTCCTCCACGATCAGCTGGGTTGTGTTCGCGGGTGCGGCACTTCTGCTCTCTCTGCTGCTGCAGGACCTCTACCTGCGCAGTGTCCTGAACCTCATCGCCATCAGTGCGCTGCTGGCGGTCAGCCTCCGCTTCGTCATGCTGATGGGCGAGCTCAACTTCGCCATCGCCGCCTTCGTGGGCATCGGGGCCTATACCGCGGGCTATCTGAGCACGGCCATGGACATACCCTTCTGGGTGGCCATCCCGATCGCCGGCATCGTCACCGGGATCGTCAGCGCGGCGTTCGGCGCCGTCACCTTGCGCGCCAAGGGGCCCTATTTCCTGCTGATCGGCTTTGCCTTCACCGAGGCCATCCGGGTGACCTACTCCAAGGTGCCCGCCCTTGGCGGCACCTCCGGCATGGTCGGGATCTTCCCGCCGCTCGTGATGGACCCGTGGATGCCGTTTCTCGTCATGGCGACGGTCGTCGTGCTGCTTGTCGTCTTCTTCATCATGGAACGGTCCGATTTCGGACGGGTACTTTTCGCCATCCGCGAGAAGGAGGAGGTCGCACGCAGCGTCGGCATCAACACCTTCGTCTACAAGATCGTCACCATCGCCTTTGCAAGTTTCGCAGCCGGGATCGCGGGCGGTCTGCATGCCTTCGTCAACAATGTCATCAGCCCCGGCGATTTCAGCTACCTCATGGCAGCCTTCGCCCTGGCCTATGTAAAGGTGGGCGGTGAAGACCACTTCGCCGGCCCGATCCTCGGCGCGATCTTCCTGGTCTCGCTCTCGGCCTATGCCCTCGGCTTCGGCGGTGACGAACATTTCATCTACGGTGGCGCGATCGTGCTTGTGGTCCTGCTGATGCCGAAAGGCGCGGTCGGCGCCGTCGCCAGGATGCGGCTGCGGAAAACGGACGTGAAAGGAGGCGCCAATGCAGCCCTCGAGCAATGACGCCCTGCTTCGGGTCAACGGGCTCAGCAAGCGGTTCGAAGGGTTGCTGGCCGTCGACAACCTCGATTTCGAGGTCAGGCCGGGCGAGATATTTGGAATGATCGGCCCCAACGGCGCCGGAAAGAGCACCACCTTCAACCTCATCAGCGGGTTCATCCCCTGGACAACGGGCAAGGTGCAGATCTGTGGCAAGACGATGCGGCGCGGCAAGCCGCTGGTGGCAAGCGATGCCGGCCTCGTCCGCACGTTCCAGCACGGCAGCTTCGTCGGCGGCATAAGCGTGCGCGACAACCTGCGGCTCGGCACGATCGTCCGCAAGAAGACTGCCGAGCGCGACGCCGCCGTGGTCGAGGTTGCCCGCCGGCTGGGGCTGTCGGAACATCTCGATGAAACGACCAGCAATCTGCCGCACGGGTTGCAGCGCCGCGTCAGCATGGCGATCGCGATCGCGGCGCAGCCCCGCCTGCTCTGCCTCGACGAGCCCCTGACCGGGCTGAACGATACCGAGGTCGCCACGGTGCTGACGGTTCTCGATGACTATCGCAAGACGCAAGGGCGGGCGATCCTGCTCGTGGAACACAACATGAAGGCCGTGATGCGCATCTGCGACCGGATCCCGGTGCTGCACCACGGCGCGCATCTGGCCACGGGCAGCCCGGAAGACATCCGTGGCAACAAGGCCGTGATCGAAGCATATCTGGGAGAGAGCCATGCCGCCTGATGCGCCGACCCTCGATCTGGCCGGGGTCTCATCCGGCTACGGGAGCTTCTCGGTCCTTCATGACATCGATCTCCGGGTTGAAAAGGGCAGTATCGTTGCGCTCATCGGCGCCAACGGCGCGGGCAAGTCGACCCTCATCAAGACGATCAGCGGCCTTGTGCGGGCCAGTCGCGGCAAGATCGTCTTCAACGGCCAGGACTGCACGGGCTACAGCCCCGACAGGATGATCCGCGCGGGCCTTGGCCTGGTGCCCGAGGGCGCCGGCTGTTCGGCGACATGACCCTGCGCGAGAACCTCGAGATGGGGGCCTACGCGCGATCGGACAGACACGCCATCGAAGCGGATTTCGAGCGCGTTCTGGCGCTCTTTCCCGAGCTGAGGGACCGTCTTTCGACTGTCGCCTCGTCGTTCAGCGGCGGTCAGCAGCAGATGGTGGCGATCGCCCGTGCTCTCATGGGGGCGCCGAAGCTGCTGCTCCTCGACGAGCCGACGATCGGGCTCGCACCGGTGGTGGTCGAGCGCGTCGCCAACCTGATCCGTGAGATTTCCGGGATGGGCGTCGATATCCTGCTGGTCGAACAGAACGCCGAAGTCGCGCTGACGATCGGCGACCATGGCTATGTCCTCGAGAATGGCAGGGTCGTGATGCAGAACAAGGCCGATGCGCTCCTCGCGGACCCGAAGGTGCGGACGGCCTATCTCGGCATCTGACGGATTGCGGGACGTGTCTCGCGCGTCGATTATGGAACGCCGTTTCACGCCAACCGATTTTTCATTGACGGGGACCGCCGAAAGCCGGGTTACCCGCCTGCAAAAAGGGCGGAACACGAGCAGGATGGGTTGACCGGTGTCGGCGGCAGTGCGAAATCCGGTCAGTCGAAACGGCCATTGGTATTGGAGCCCGCTCCACCGGGTGGACGGACGATGACGCGACCGAGGTTCGCGAACGCACGAACCGCGGGTGTCCCGGCCGGACATGAAACGGGTGCGGAGTCCGCAGATCCGCGCTGCGAGTACGACATGTCGGGTTCGCGGGCCTGATCTGGCAATGATTGCCGGCCGAGCAAGGCCCGCCCGAATCCCGCGACCAGCATGACGGCGGCAAGGGCCAGCAATGCATGTCCGAGCTGGCGCTGATCGCCCAGCAGGTAGCGGTTGCACAGGCGCGCCGGGACCACCAGTTGCAGCCAGCCCATCACCGCCAGCATCGAGATGGCGTTGGCAAAGGCAAACCCGCGCAGCACCGGCCCGGCCCGGCTCCAGCCCCAGCCGAGCGGCAGCCCGACGAGGCCAACGAGGCAGGCCGCCTTGGTCGTGTCCGTCAGCGGCGAGGCCAGCGCCGCGTCGATCCAGCGCGGCAAGAGCCAGAACCCCAGCGTCAGCGCGGCGCCCAGAAGCGCCGGCGCCGCGCTCCAGCGCGCCCGGCCGGGGCCGGCGATGGCCGCGCCCGCCAGCGCGCCCGCGGCGATCAGAAGCGGATACTGGACCAGAAGATGGGTGGTCAGATGCGCCTGCCACAGCCGCGCCAGCGGCGGCGGCAGCGCCAGAAGGACGAGCGCGACAACCCATGCCACACGCGGCATTCCTAGCCTCCACCCCGGCCGAGTGCGCGCACCACGTCGTCGGCGTCGTCGGGATCGAACACGGCCGTCAGGCGGCTGCCGGCGTCCACGAGATAGAGCCCGGCATTATGCACGAAGCCGCCGGCGCCGTCGGGGATCACCACCACTTCGGCGGTGGCGAGCAGCGCCGCGCGCTCGGCGTTGTCCGCCACGCCTGCCACGCGCCAGCGCGGCGCTATGGCGCGGTGACGGTCGGCAAACCAGCCCAGGCGTTCGGGGCCGTCGGCGGGATCGAAGCTGATGCTGACAAGCGGGATCCGCCGTGGCAGCGCGGTGTTGAGCCGCTCGAACGCCGACCCCAGCGCGACGCAGATATCGGGGCAGGAGGCATAGACGAACTCGATCACCACCGGCGCGCCGCGATAGTCCGAGAGGCGAAGATGCGCGCCGGTCCGGTCGATCAGCCCGACATCCGGCAGCTGGCGCGGCGCGGCCGCGATGTCGAGCCGCCGAGCCGCCTCGGAGGTGAAGGCGCGGCCGCCGTCGGTGCCCCACCAGAGCGCGGCGGCGCCGACCGCGGCCACCGCCGCCGCGGCGAGCGCGGTCAGCGCCACCCGCACGGCGCTATGCGCCGCGCAGGATGCGCGGGATGCGGGCGAGGAACATCGCGATAAAGATCGTGGTCAGCACGATCACCCCGGCCGCGGCGATTGTCGCGATTCGGTCGTAGACCATCCATTCGGACAGATGCACCGCCCAGCGGCGCGGCACGCTGGCCCAGCCGCCCAGCAGGAACATGCCCGTGAAGGTCAGCCCGAAGATCAGGTAGAGCACCGCCGCCATGTCGCCGCCACGCGGGGCGACATCCTCGCCGCGCGCGAGATAGATCATGAAGGCAAAGATCATCGGCAGCAGGCCGAGCAGCAGGTAGAAGTGGAAATGACCCGGTACCCACATCGTGTTGTGCATCACCGAGTTGACCGCGATGGTGGCGTCCACCACCGCCGGGATCACCCCCGCCATCCAGCCGAACATCGAGATCAAGAGCAGCGTCACCAGCAGATCCCAGCGCACGCCCGACCGGTTGAGGATCGCCAGCGCGCCGAGGCCCGTCACCACCAGCACCGGAAAGGCGTTCATGTAGGAAAACACCTGCCCGATGACCAGCGCCCAGGTCGGCATCGCGAAGTCCATCATCAGGTGGTGGGGATAGATGACCAGCACCATCGTCGTCGATAGTGTCCAGGCGGCGAGAAAGACCTTCGTCGTCTTCCACGGCCGCCCGGTGATGCGCGGCAGGAGTTCGTAGACCACCACGACCGCCATGTAGATGGTCGCGTTGATGATGGTGTGACCGAAGAAATAGATCAGGTTCTTGATCATCAGCGGGTTGATCGCGACATCGGGAAAGTAGAGGTTCACCGGGCTCATCACCAGCGATGCCGCGCCGGCGATCAGCGCCGGCGTGGTCACGATCACCACCATGGTCGAGGCGACGACCGTCGGCGGCGGCACGTTTTGCGTGCTGCCGGCGAAGAGAACATGCCAGCCGAGGCCGCGCCCGAGCCCGCCATAGCCGACGATGATCGCCCGGCCCACTTCAAGGCAGATGACCAGCACGCCGACGCCCACGGCGAGCAGCCCCCAGAGGTGCAGCGCCGCCGATCCGCTCTCCCATGCGCCACCCGAAAGGGCGGGCAACGGGTAGAGGAAGGTCCATGCCCCGCCGAAGCCGGAGATGAAATCCGCCCACAGGATCGCGACCACACCAATGAGGAACAGCACGAAATTGATGCCGAGGGCGGCCCGGTGCAAGGTGACATAGGACGCCAGGAAATGCCACATCACCGCCACGCCGCCGAGCGCGGCGATGCCGACCATGCCGGTGCCGTGAACCGTCATGATCTGATAAAAGAGCGCCGGGTGGTCGAGCGCCAGCCAGCCGCTCTGGACCAGCCGCATCAGCAGGCCCAGAAGCATCATCAGCAACAGCACCACCCCGGTCGTCACCAGATAGATGACGACCCAGGGTGTCGCGCGATCCGCGGCCGCGGCGTCCGGCCGCCCTTGTGCAAGCGCTTCAGCCATCGGTTCCTCCTGTCGCGGTGACGGTGATTTCGGCGATCATGTCGTGATGCGCCAGCCCGCAATATTCGGGCAGAGCACCCGGTAGGTGCCCGGTGCATCGAAGGTGTGGGTCAGACGGTTGATATAACCCGGCATCGCCTGCACCTGCGCGACCAGTTGCCCATTCGCGTCATAAACGCCAAAGCCATGATTGACGTCGGTACTGGCGACGTTGAAGGTCACCGGCTTGCCCGCCTCGACCTCCTCGCGGTCGAGGTCCCAGTACCATTGCGCGCCGGTGGCGTTGACCACCTGCGCCCCGGCCGCCGCGCTGGCGTAGGGCATGGCCCGCAGGAGCCACAGGCTGATCGGCAGCCCGACGAGTATCAGCACCCAGAAGAAGACCGCGCGGATGCGGTAGGCACGTCCCTGGACAGGCCCGTAATCCTCGCCATCGCCGCGTTGCAGGCGCACCCGCAGGAACACCACGGCCAACACAAGGATCGCCGCAAAGCTGAAAAGCAGCGATTGCGTCTGGACGGTCATCGTCCCGCCTCCTCTTTTTCTGTCGGAATGCAGCAACGCTAGGTCAAGTCCCCACGGCGGTCAATGCGGCAAACTTGCGGTTTTTCCGGCCTGTTACCTCGATGGCGCAGAGCATTCCGAGTGGCATCGTGACACCGGAGCGCGGCGATCATTCCGGGCCGCGCTTCGCGCGCCCCCAAAGCCGCAAGCCGGCCGGAATGATCGCC
This sequence comes from Roseovarius sp., assembly GCA_027493545.1. Classification (GTDB taxonomy): domain Bacteria; phylum Pseudomonadota; class Alphaproteobacteria; order Rhodobacterales; family Rhodobacteraceae; genus Roseovarius. Next base: position 760,074 of record JAOSKR010000003.1, read on the forward strand.
GGGGCTGGACGGCAACACGCGGTCCTGCCTGTTGCCGGTTTCGGGGACCCGTCGACAGTCTGGGGGCCGTCGACGGTGCGCACGGGTTGGTTATCCGAGCAAACCCGTCAGATATGAGCCGTACTCGTTTTTCTGGAAGATCGCCGCACGGTTGGCCAGAGCGGTGCGATCGATCCACCCGGCCTGGAAAGCGATCTCGTCGGGTGAGCCGACCTGCAACCCCTGACGTACGCTCAGCGTACGCACCAGATTGCCCGCATCGAGAAGACTGGCATGGGTTCCGGTATCGAGCCGGGCATAACCGCGCCCCATTTTCTCGACACGAAGGGTGTTCTCCACCCTGTAAAGCTCCGAGGAGATCGGTGATCTCCAACTCGCCCCGCGCCGATGGTCTGACCTTGGCGGCCAATTGCGGCGCGCGGCCATCCAGGAAATACAAGCCCGTGACCGCGTAGTTCGATGGCGCAACGGCGGGTTTCTCCACGATCGCGCGGACCTTGCCGTCCGGACCGAAATCGATGACGCCGTACCGCTCGGGATCCGCCACATGATACCCGAAGACCGTTCCTCCCACGGTGCGCGCATTCGCGGCGGCCAGGATTTCGGGCATGCCATGCCCGAAGAATATGTTGTCGCCCAGTACCATCGCGGACGGCGCGCCTCGAAGGAACTCCTCGGCCAGCAGGTAGGCCTGCGCGAGCCCATCGGGTGAGGGCTGGGTGATATAGGTGAAGGTCAGCCCCCACTGCGTGCCGTCGTCGAGCAGCCGCCGGAATTGGCTCTGGTCTTCGGGGGTCGTGATGATCGCGATCTCGCGGATGCCGGCCAGCATCAGGACGGACAGCGGATAGTAGATCATCGGCTTGTCGTATATCGGCAGAAGCTGTTTAGAGATGCCCATGGTGATCGGATAAAGCCGCGTACCCGATCCGCCGGCGAGGATGATGCCCTTGCGCTTGTTCATGATCTGCCTTTCAGGTCCTGGATGATATCGCTCAACTCGGCTCGCCAGTCGGGTTGCCGCAACCCGAAAACGGCAAGGCTCGTGCAGTCGAGCCGTGAATTCAGCGGCCGGCGCGCCGGTGTGGGATAGGCCGAGCTGGGGATGTCCTCGATGGTGCAGGCGAGCCCGGCCTCGGCCATGATCGCACGGGCGAAATCGGCCCAGCTTGTCGCGGGTCGGCCGGCGAAATGATAGGTACCGGTTTTTTCGGGTGCATCCCGCAGCTGTTCCGCGATGGCCAGACAGGCGGCGGCGATGGCGCGGGCCGGCGTCGGCCCGCCGATCTGGTCGGCAACCACGGTCAGCTTTTCGCGCTCGGAACCCGGGCGCAGCATGGTCTTGATGAAATTCGCCCCATGCGCGGAGACCACCCAGGAGGTGCGCAGGATCGCGTGTACCGCGCCCGATTCCGCCACGCCGGCCTCGCCCGCCAGCTTCGAGCGCCCGTAGGCACCCAGCGGTGCTGTCGGATGGTTGGTCGTGAACGGCGCCTCTCCCGCCCCGTCAAAGACATAGTCGGTCGAGATATGAACCAGCGGAATGCCGAGGGCCGCACAGGCCCCGGCCATCGCCGCGGGGGCATCGCCATTGATGGTTGTGGCGAGCGCCTCCTCCTCCTCGGCGCGGTCCACGGCCGTATAGGCGGCGGCATTGATCACCGCCTGCGGCGCATGGGCGCGAATGGCGGCCGCACAGGAGGCGGGATCGGCAAGGTCGGCCTCGGCACGGCTCAGAAAACGGGCATCGGGGGCCAGGATCGCCAGTTCCTGCGCGACCTGGCCGGTTCTGCCAAAGACCAGGATCATGCCGTTACCCCCAGCCTCCGGCCGACGCCATGACGCGCCTGCAGGGGCCGCCACCAGGCTTCATTCTCCAGATACCACACGACCGTGCGGCGCAGACCCTCCTCGAGCGTCATCGAGGGCCGCCAACCCAGCTCCGTGCGCATGCGCGTCGGGTCGATCGCGTAGCGCGCATCGTGGCCCGGACGATCGGTCACGAAGGCGATCTGATCGGCATGGGATCCGCTCTGCCTCGGGCGGATCTCGTCCAGAATGGCGCAGAGCGTATGCACCAGTTCCAGATTGCTGCGCTCGTTCTCGCCGCCAATGTTGTAGCTGCGCCCGACCGCGCCTCGCGCCAGCACCAGGAGCAACGCATCGGCGTGATCCTCGACATGAAGCCAGTCGCGCACATTCGATCCGTCGCCGTAGATCGGCAGCGGCTTTCCGGCAAGGGCATTGAGGATGATCACCGGGATCAGCTTTTCGGGAAAATGATAGGGGCCGTAGTTGTTGGAGCAGTTGCTGAGCACCACCGGCAGACCATAGGTATGGTGCCGGGCTCGCACCAGATGGTCCGAAGCCGCCTTTGAAGCCGAATAGGGCGAGCGCGGATCGTAAGGCGTCTCTTCGGTGAACTGGCCTTCGGGGCCGAGGCTGCCGAAGACCTCGTCCGTGCTGACGTGGTGAAAGCGGAACTCCTGCGGCCGCCCGCGCTCGACCCAATGGGCGCGGGCGGCTTCCAGCAGCTCGTAGGTGCCGGTCACGTTGGTGGAGATGAAATCCCCCGGCCCGTCGATCGAACGGTCGACATGGGACTCCGCCGCCAGATGCATGATCGCATCGGGACGGTGATGCGCAAGGATGCGGTTCAGGGCGGTCCGGTCTCGGATATCGGCCTGTTCGAAGCTGTAGAGCGGGCTGTCGGCGACCTCGGCCACGTTTTCCGGGCAGGCGGCATAGGTCAGCGCGTCGAGATTGACGACCTCGTGTCCTCGTGCCACGGCGAGCCGCACCACGGCGGAGCCGATGAAACCCGCCCCTCCGGTTACGAGTATCTTCATGTCGCGTCCTTCCATTCGAAGGGGCTGTCCAGATCATCAAGGCAGGGGGCCCTGGCATCCTTTTCGCTCAGGATGGCCTCGCCAGACAGGGGCCAGTCGATATCGACGCCCGGATCATCCCAGCGCAATGCGCCTTCGGTTTCGGGTGCATAATAGTCCGAGCACTTGTAGACGATTTCGCTTTCGGGTTCGAGCGTGACGAACCCATGTGCGAAGCCCGCCGGAATCAGGAGCTGCATGCCATTCGCGGCGCTGAGTTCATATCCGACCCACTGACCGTAGGTCGGACTGCCCTTGCGGATATCGACGGCAACATCGAAGATCGCTCCGCGTCCGCAGCGGACCAGCTTGGCCTGGGCATGGGGCGGCGCCTGAAAGTGCATGCCCCTGACAGTTCCGACCTCGGTCGAGAACGAGTGATTGTCCTGAACGAATTCGGTCTCGATCCCGAGCCCGGAAAAGGCGGCACGGTTATATGTTTCGGCAAAGAAACCGCGGTGGTCGCCAAAGCGTCTTGGCTCAAGAGCGATCACGCCTTCAAGCGCTGTCTTTTCGATCTTCATGCTGATCCTCCTTGAGTTTGAATTGCACGTATATTGGATTCGATGTGTTTGGAACTGCATGAACCGAAAAGACGTCCGTCTGCCTCGCATGGTGCGCCGATCCCGAAAACCACGTGCTCGCGGCTCGGCAGTGCCCACCATGCCCTTGACCCTCGGGCGCGAGCGGGTCAAGAAGCATCCGAGAGCGGAACCGGGGTGGGGTGATGGTGCGCAGGGCAGACGCGGGCGGGGGGATTGGGGGCCCGGGAGGACGGCCCGGACGGCCGGGCCGCCCCCGCCCCCCCCCCCCCCCACACGGCCCTATCGGCTGCTGGCGCTGGCGGCGGTCCTGGCGCTCATCCTGACGGCGGCGGTGTCGCTGGTGCTGCCGCTGGCGGTGCGTCGGGTGGTGGACAATTTCGGCACCGAAGACGGCGCTCTGCTCGATCAGTATTTCGTCGCCGCCATCGCCATCGCCGGTCTGCTGGCGGTGGGCACGGCGCTGCGCTATGCGCTGGTCTCCAAGCTCGGCGAGCGGGTCGTGGCCGACATCCGCAAGGCGGTCTTCGACCGGGTCATCGGTCTCAGCCCCGCGTTTTTCGAGACCGTCATGACCGGCGAGGTGCTCAGCCGCATCACCACCGACACCACGCTCATCCTCAGCGTCATCGGATCGTCGGTGTCGGTGGCGCTGCGCAACGTGCTGCTCTTCGTCGGCGGGCTGGGGCTCATGCTCTACACCTCGCCCAAGCTGACCGCACTGGTGCTCCTGATCGTGCCGGCGGTGATTGTCCCGATCCTGACGCTGGGGCGGCGGCTGCGCGCGCTCAGCCGCGAGAACCAGGACTGGATCGCCGCCAGTTCCGGCAACGCCGCCGAGGCGCTGACCAGTGTGCAGACGGTGCAGGCGTTCACCCACGAGACCGCCAGCCGCGCCCGCTTTGCCGAGGTGACCGAAGAAAGCTATGCCTCCGCCAGCCGACGCATCCGTACCCGCGCGGTGATGACCGCGATCGTGATCTTTCTGGTCTTCACCGGCATCGTCGGCGTGCTGTGGATCGGCGCGCGCGACGTGCGCGCGGGCGGGATGAGCGTCGGCATGCTGGTGCAGTTCGTGATCTATTCGGTGCTGGTGGCGGGCGCGGTGGCGGCGCTGTCGGAAATCTGGGGCGAGCTTCTGCGCGCCGCCGGGGCGACCGAACGGCTGGTCGAACTGCTCAGGACCGAGGACCGGGTGCGCGACCCGGCGCGCCCGCGCGCACTGCCCGCGCCGCTGCGTGGCGAGATTGCGTTCGAGGACGTGCATTTCGCCTATCCCTCGCGCCCCGGAACCGCGGCGCTCGACGGGTTCGACCTGCGTATCGCCCCGGGCGAGACAGTGGCGCTGGTGGGCCCCTCGGGGGCGGGCAAGACCACGATCATCCAGCTCATCCAGCGGTTTTACGACCCCGATGCGGGCCGCGTGACGCTTGACGGCGTGGCATTGAACGAGATGGCGCGCGCCGATTTCCGGCGGGCGATGGCGCTGGTGCCGCAGGACCCGGTGATCTTTGCCGCCTCGGCGCGCGAGAACATCCGCTTTGGCCGGCTCGATGCGTCCGATGCCGAGGTCGAGGCGGCGGCGCGCGCGGCCGCGGCGCACGATTTCGTCACCGCGCTGCCCGAGGGCTACGACACCTGGCTGGGCGAGCGCGGGGGTGATGCTGTCGGGCGGGCAGAAACAGCGCGTCGCCATCGCCCGCGCGATCCTGCGCGATGCGCCGGTGCTGCTTCTGGACGAGGCCACGTCGGCGCTCGACGCCGAGAGCGAACGCGCGGTGCAGGAGGCGGTCGAGGCGATGGCCCGGAGCCGCACCACCATCATCGTCGCCCACCGCCTGGCGACGGTAAAGAAGGCCGACCGCATCGTGGTGATGGATCACGGCCGCATCGCCGCGCAGGGCACCCATGACAGCCTCGTGGCCGAGGACGGGCTTTACGCGCGTCTCGCGCGGTTGCAGTTCACCGACGGGCAGGCCGCCTGACCATAGCCCCCGGACCCCCGCCAAAGCGCGGCAAACCCCGCCGAAGGGCGGCAGACCCCGCCGAAGGGCGGCAGACAAGGAGCAGGACACATGATCGAACGCATCGGAACCGGCACGCGGATGAGCGCGATCGTCAAGCATGGCGGCGTCGCCTATCTTGCCGGCCAGGTCGGCGACGGCGTCACCGTGGCGGCGCAGACACGCGACTGTCTGGACCGCATCGACACCCTGCTGGAAAAAGCCGGCTCGTCGCGCGAAAACATCCTGCAGGCGGTGATCTGGCTCGCCGACATGGCCGATTTCTCCGAGATGAACGCGGTCTGGGATGCCTGGGTGCCCGAGGGACACGCTCCGGCGCGCGCCTGCGGCGAGGCCCGGCTTGCCAGCCCCGACATCAAGGTCGAGATCATCGTGACGGCGGCCTGCTGAGCGACACCGCTCAGGTGCCTGTCCCGATGGCCCCGGCGATGCGTGCTGCCAGCGCATCGAGCGCCGCCTCGTCGAGCGTCGGTGTCTCGATCCGGGCAATCACCCGCCGCTGCCGCCCCTGACGCGACCGCGCATAGGCCGGGTCATAATGATCCTCGGCCAGCGACCGGCAGAGCGCCACCCGCTCGCCCGCCGCGATCATCGCGTCCCAGCGGTCGATCAGTGCGTGGCCGCGATGGTGGCGCAGCGGTGCAAGGCGCGCGCGCAGCGTCCCGGGATCCGAGAGGATGTCGTCATAGGCGCGCGCCAGGTACCGCGCCCGCGCCTCGATCGGCGCGGCGATCTCGATCCAGGGCGCGGCCTTCATCGCCTCCCACAGCCTGGGCGGCAGGATCAGCCCGCCGATCTTGCTGCTTTCGGCCTCAACGACCACCGGGCGCGCCGGGTCAAGCAGATGCAGGGCCGCAACAAGCCGGGTCTCGAACCCCTTCTGTGTCGGCTGCCCGCCCGGCATCGTGCCCAGAAGCGAGCCGCGATGGTTGGCCAGCCCCTCGAGGTCGAGCACCTGAACGCCGCGCGCTTCCAGCCTGGGCAGGAGCTCGGTCTTGGCGGTGCCGGTATGCCCGCCAAGCTGGATCAGGCGATGGCGCAGCGGGTCGTCGTAAAGCGCCTTTGTCACCAGCCGGCGGTATGTGCGCCAGCCCCCGGCACGGTTTCCGCCCGCCAGCCGATCTGGCGCAGCATCCACGCGAAACTGCCCGAGCGCTGCCCGCCGCGCCAGCAATAGACCAGCGGCCGCCAGCCGCCGTCATGGCCCATGAGCGGCCCCCTCGACATGCGCGGCGGCGTTGCGAAAGACCAGCGCCGCGCCGACCTTGCGCGCCAGAAACGGCGATTGCTGCGTGTAGATGGTGCCGACGCGGGCGCGCTCGGCATCGTCGAGCACCGGCAGGCTGATCGCGCCGGGGATGTGGTCCTCGGCGTACTCGGACGGGCTGCGCACGTCGATCACGGCGTCAAACCCGTGATCGAGGAAATCGCCCAAGGTGTCGAAACGTGCGGTCATGGCGGCGGTGTAGCGCTGTGAGCGAGCGCGGGGAAGGGGGACGAGGGAGTGTTTCGCCCGGCGGGAACCGTCGGGCAGCGCCGGCCCGCCCCCCGGGGCGGCGCAGCCCTCACGCCACAGGCCGTTGCCGAGCCTGTGCTATGGCGCTATGAGCGGGCGCGCCACGTCCCTAAAGGAGAACTTCATGAGCACCGACGAGCCCCGGATCGTTCCGCTGACGCAGCTCGCCCACGGCGGTGGCTGCGGCTGCAAGCTGTCGCCGGCGGTGCTGCGTGAACTCATCGCCGCGGCCCCGGCAACGGCGGCGTTTCCCCAGCTTCTGGTCGGCAACGGATCGAGTGACGACGCCGCGGTGTGGCGGCAGGAGGATGGCACCTGCATCATCGCGACCACCGATTTTTTCATGCCGATGGTCGACGATCCGCGCGACTTCGGCCGCATCGCGGCCACCAATGCGCTTTCCGACATCTACGCGATGGGCGGCCGGCCGGTGATGGCGCTGGCGGTTCTGGGGATGCCCCTGGGCAAGGTATCGGTCGCCGACACCCGGCGCATTCTCGAAGGCGGCGCCGAGATTTGCGCCGAGGCCGGCATTCCGGTCGCGGGCGGCCATTCGATCGACGCGGCCGAACCGATCTATGGCCTTGTCGCCATCGGCACCGCGCCCGAGGCGCGCATCCGCCGCAACGATACCGCCCGGCCGGGCGATGCACTCATCCTGACCAAGGGGCTGGGGGTGGGGCTTTATTCCGCCGCCTACCGGCAAGGGCTGCTGGAGGGGGCGATTACGATGAGATGATCGGCTCGATGACCCAGCTCAACCGCGTGGGCGAGGCGCTGGCAGAGCGCGCGGAGGTCCACGCCATGACCGACGTGACCGGCTTCGGGCTGGCCGGGCACGCACTGGAAATGGCGCGCGGATCGGGCGTCTCGATCCGCCTCGACGCCGCGCGGCTGCCGCTGCTCGCGCGCGCCGCCGAGTTTGCCCGCGACGGCGTGGTGACCGGCGCCTCGGGGCGCAACTGGCAGAGCTTCGAGGGCGCGGTGACGCTCGATGCCGGGCTGTCGGACCAATGGCGGGCCATCGTCACCGACCCGCAGACCTCGGGCGGGCTCCTGATCGCGCTCGCGCCCGAAGCAGCCGGGGGAAACCTGCGCCTTTCTGCGCGCCGAGGGCTTCGGCAAGGCCGGGATCGTCGGCGCGGCAGAGGCGGGCGCGGACACGGTACGGATTGCCTGAGCGGCGCGTGGCTCAGGGCTTTACCGCGATGTCCTGCGTCTCGTAGAGGACGTGACGCATCGTGCCCTTGAAAAGCGGCACGAAATTTTCCAGATCGGCGCGCGCCTGGTTGCGGATGTCCGAGGCCATGGCGCGGTCGAAATCTGCGCGGGTCTCAAAGCAGAGCTCAAAACAGAGGTAATGGTCCGGCCCGGCGCCGTTCCACGCAATCCCCTTGTGATAGCGCAGGCTCTTGAGCCCCGGATAGCGCGCGACAAGCGGCAGGTGGATCTTTTCGACATGGCTGTCAAAGCGGTCGCGGTCGGGTTCGGGCACGTCGCCCTCGTAATAGGCGCAAAGCGTCAGCATCGGTCGGTTTCCTTTGGAATTGGGGGGCGGCGCTCAGTCGATCTCGAACATGCCGTCGAGTTCGACCGGCACATTGAGCGGCAGCGAATTGACGCCGACGCCCACCCGCGTGTGCGGGCCGCTGTCGCCGAAAATCTCGGCCATCAGGTCGGAGGCCGCGTTCATCACCCTTGGGTGGTCGAGGAAATCGGGCGTGCAGTTGAAGAAGGCGTTGAGGCGCACGACCTGACGGACCCGGTCGAGATCGCCGCCGCAGGCCGCACGCAGCTGCGCCAGGACGTTGAGCGCACAGAGCCGGGTCGCGGCCTCGCCCTCTTCGACGGATACCGTGTCGCCCAGCCGGCCGACATGTTTCAGTTTGCCGCCCTCGAGCGTGACCTGCCCGGCGATGACCGCCAGGTTCCCGGTCACCACATAGGGCTTGTAGCTGGCCACCGGGGCGGGCGGCTCGGGCAGGGTGATGCCGAGTTCAGCCAGCCGCGCGTCGATCTTTCCGGCCATTGAGGGTCCTCCTTGCCGCGGCGCCCCGACACCATGGCGGCGCGGGACGCGGTTTTCTCGGGGCAAGGATAGGGGCAGGGGGTTTGATGCGACAAATTGAAAAACCAACCAGATTGATTGCAATGATCAATCAATTTCAGTGTCCTTTACGGCCCTGGCCGGGGCCGAGATCTCGCGCGGGACCCGGGCGCGGATGAAATCCCAGGCCCGCCGCGCGCCGGGGCCAAGTGGCTTCTGGCGCCGCCGCATCAGCCCCAGCCGGCGATACGCCACCGGGTTGACCGGGCGCCGGAACACCAGTTCGGTATCGCTGTCGATGGGACGCGCCAGTTCCGGCAGGACGGTTATTCCCAGCCCGGCGCGCAGCATTTCCAGCAGCGTCACCATCGCCAGCACCTCGCCCGCAGGGGCCGGAAAGCGTTCGGTGAAACCGGGGCTTTCGTGCAGCGCGGTATAGATCCCGGTATCGGAGGCCATGACGAACAGCCGCTCGGGGTCGATCGCGGACCATTGCAGGGGGCCTTCGGCTTGTGCCAGCGGATCGTCATGGCGGCAGACCAGGCCGAAGCGGTCGCGCGTGAGCGGGGTGAACTCCAGCTCGGGATGCGGTTTCCAGACATTGGTGACGGCGAAATCGACCTCGTGATCGAGCAGTTGCCGCTGCACGCCGCGGCCGTTGTCGTCGCGCAGGATCAGGCGGATGTCGGGGTTGGCGCCGTGAAAGGCGGCCACGATGGGCGGCATCAGCCGGGTCGCCACCGAGGGCACCACCGCGATTGCCACCCGCCCGCGCCGCTGCGCCGCCAGGTGGCGCACATTGCCGATGGCGGCCTCGAAATCGGCGACGATGCGTTCGGCGGCCGGCAGGAACGCCTCGCCATCGGCGGTGAGCCCCACATGCCGGGTGGTGCGGTGAAAAAGCGTCACGCCCAGATGCGTCTCGAGCTGGCGTACGGTGATCGTCAGCGCCGATTGCGACAGGAAAAGCGTCTCGGCGGCGCGGGTGAAGCTTTGCTCGTGCGCCACCGCAACGAAGGCGCGCAGATGGCGCAGGTTGATCGCCGTTCCCGGGGCCATGGTCCGGGCTCCCGTTTGATGAGCCAGATCAATTAATAGCCAAGAAATTTGAATTTCCAATATCAAACTGTCGGCCGCAGGATGTTCAGTCAGGAAGCATCGCCCGTAACGGGCCCGCCACCGGGAGACAGGACATGGCCGATCTCAGCGTCACCTTTTCGGGTCTGCGCTTCAAGAACCCGATCATCGTCGCCTCGGCAGAACCGAGCAACAGCGTCGAGAACATCCGCAAATGCATCGATTACGGCGCCGCTGCGGGTGATCACCAAGACCATCGGCGACGTCCCCAACATGCAGCGCCTGACCGAGAATTCGAAATACGCCATTCTCAACGACAAGGGCGCGTTGATCCGGGGCAAGGTGCCGCGTTCGTTCACCTTCTACAGCCGATCGGGCTATGTCACCGAACCGGCGCAGGACTGGACCGCGTACCTGACCGAGACCCGGGCCTATGCGGCGGCCAATGGCGCGCACATCATCGGCAACATCGCCTCGAACTCGGTCCGGGGCTGGTGCGAGCTGGCGCGCATGGTCGAGAGCTGCGGCGTGCCGATGCTCGAGGTCAACTTCCAGCACCCCCACCCCACCGACCTCGACACCACCGGGGCCGAGGGCATATGGATCGCCCAGGACCCCGGTGTCACCGCCGAAGTGACGCGCCGGATCGTCGAGGCGGTCGATATCCCGGTGATGGTCAAGCTCACCCCGGAATCGAACCGCATCACCGAGATCGCGCGCGCCGCGCTGGATGCAGGCGCGGTCTCGGTCGCGGTCAGCAGTCGCTTTGTCGGCTTTGCCATCGACATCGAGACCGGCGAGCCGTGGATCGGTGGCCCGGCGGGGGTCGGGGGCCCGTGGGTGAAATACATCACCCAGCGCTGGATCCACGACATCTACAGCAAGCTCGGCGCCGAAATCTCGGGCTCGAACGGCATCTTCGACGCCCGCGACGCGGTCGAGTTCATCATGTCGGGCGCGAAGGTGATGCAGGTCGGATCGGTGCTGATGCTCAAGGGCACCGAATGGCTCGAGGATGTGATCAAGGGCATGGACCGCTTTCTCGACTCCCACGGCTACGACAGCATCGACGCGATTTACGGGCTCGGCTCCGAACGCGCGTTCAAGTCGCCGGCCGAAGCACTCGAGATGGAGCCGCTCTACGTCGACATCGACCAGGAAAAATGTCGCCACCCGAGCTGTTCGATCTGCGTGAAGATGTGCTTTTACGACGCGCTCAGCATTGGCGATGGCCAGATCGTCACCGCGCCCGACAAGTGCATCGGTTGCGAGCTTTGCTACAACGTCTGTCCGTTCGACGCGATGGAGATGCTGCCGCAATCCGAGCGCGCCGACCGCGTCGCCGCCGAATAGGCGCGCGCGCCCGCCACCCCCATCAGGAGCAATGCCATGACCTTTGTCGTCACCGAAAACTGCATCAAGTGCAAATACATGGACTGCGTCACCGTCTGCCCGGTCGATTGTTTCTACGAGGGCGAGAACATGCTGGTGATCCACCCCGACGAATGCATCGACTGCGGCGTGTGCCAGCCCGAATGCCCCGCCGACGCGATCTTTGCCGACAGCGAGGGCGATTTCGAGCCGTGGGTCGAACTCAATCGCCGCTACGCCGAAATCTGGCCCTGCATCACCGAAAAGGGTGCGCCGCCGCCGGACGCGGATGTGTGGAAGACCGCCGCCGGAAAGGCCCAGCTTCTCAGCCCGCAGCCGGGCGGCTGAGGCGCGGCGACAGCGAAAGGGACACGCGAGATGGCAACCGAATTTCTGGACGGCAACGAGGCGGCGGCGCGCGGTGCGCTGGCGGCGGGGTGCGATTTCTTCGCCGGCTACCCGATCACGCCTTCATCGACGATCCTGTCGGCGATGCTGGAGGCGCTGCCGGCCTCGGGCGGCATCGGCGTTCAGGCCGAGGACGAGATCGCGGCGATCGGGCTCTGCATCGGCGCGGCGATGGCGGGGCGCAAGGCGCTGACCACCACCAGCGGACCGGGTATCAGCCTTTACAGCGAAAACATCGGCCTGGCGATGATCGGCGAGACGCCTTTGGTCATCGTCAACGTCCAGCGGCAGGGACCGGCCACCGGCTCGGCCACCAAGGGCGCCGATGGCGACATCCAGTTCACGCAATGGGTGACGTCGGGTGGGCTGCCGGTGATCGCGCTCTGCCCGTCGACGGTGACTGAGTGCTACGAGATGACCTATCTGGCGTTCAACCTGGCCGAGCGGTTCCGCACGCCTGTCTTCGTGCTCGGCAACAAGGAAATCGGCATGACCCGCGAGACCGTCGATCTCGACGCGGTGGCGCTGCCGCCGCGGATCGAGCGGCGTGCGCATGACGGGGCCGGGCCTTTCCGCCCGCATGCCTTTTCCGATCCGGCCGAGGTGCCGGCCTTCGCCCCTCTGGGCGGCGACACCATCACCCGCGTCACCACTTCGAGCCATGACGAGGACGGCCAGCTCAGCGCCAGCCCGGCGGTGATCCAGCGCATGATCGACCACTACAGTGCCAAGATCGCGGATGCGGCCGATGAGATCGCGCTCATCGAGACCGATTTTCAGGACGGCGCCGAGACGCTGATCGTCAGCTACGGCGTCACCGCGCGCGCGGCCCGGGTGGCAATCGCGCGGGCACGCGATGGCGGCGCGCGGGTCTCGGGGCTGAGGCTGAGGACCCTCTTTCCGGTGCCCGAGGCCGCGCTTGCCGCGGCGATGGCGGGGACGCGGCGCATCGTCGTGCCCGAGATGAACATGGGCCAGTACATCCGCGAGATCGAGCGCCTTGCCCCCACCGGGCGCCGAGGTGCGCGGGGTGAACCGGATGGACACCACGCTGCTTACCCCGGCCGAGATCCTGCAGACCGGAGGACTGCTGCAATGAACGAGCTTGTGCACAACACCTACATGGATCCGGCCCCCGGGCCGATGCCGTTCTGCCCCGGTTGCGGGCATGACGCGCTGCTGAAGGCGCTCGACCGGGCGCTGGTGGCGCTGGCCCGGCCCAGGAACCGCATCGCCATCGTCACCGATATCGGCTGCATCGGCCTTGCCGACCGCTATTTCGACACCCACGCCTTTCACGGGTTGCACGGGCGCTCGATCACCTATGCCTGCGGCCTCAAGCTGGCGCGGCCGGAACTCGACGTGATCGTGCTGATGGGCGATGGCGGCTGCGGCATTGGCGGCGCGCATATGCTCAACGTGGCGCGGCGCAATATCGGCATCACCGTGATCGTCGCCAACAACTTCAATTTCGGCATGACCGGCGGGCAGCATTCGGTGACGACGCCCTGCGCCGGCCGCACCTCGACCACGCCCGCGGGCAATCTCGAACAGGCGCTCGACATCTGCGCGGTGGCGGCCGCCGCCGGGGCGGGCTGGGTCCGGCGCGGCACCGTCTACGACCGCGATCTGGCAGACAGCATCGCCGCAGCGATCCGCGAGCCGGGCTTTGCCCTGCTCGATGTGTGGGAGCTTTGCACCGCCTACTACACCCCGCGCAACGGCTTCAAGAAACGCGACGTGTTCGAGCTGATGGAAAGTTCGGGCGCGACCGCCGGCATGGTGGCCCGTGCCCCGCGGCCGGAATTCGGCGCGGCCTACCGCGCCGCCGCGCGCGAGGCGAGGGCGCCACAGCCCCGGCCCATCGCGGTACGGGGCGGCGCCACGCTGGACCGGCCCTGCGGCATCGTCATCGCCGGCAGCGCCGGCGGCAAGGTCCGCTCGGCCGCGACCGGATTTGCCCGCGCCGCGATCTCCGCCGGGCTGCAGGCCACGCAAAAGGACGACTATCCGATCACGGTGATGACCGGGCACTCGATTGCCGAGCTGATCCTCAGCCCCGAGCCGATCGTATTCACCGCCATCGACGCCCCCGACTATGTGCTGGTGCTCAGCGATGACGGGCTCAAACGCTGCGCGGCACGGATCGCCGCGCTGCCCGCGGGCTCGACGGTCATCGCCGATGCGGCGCTGACGCTGCCCGCCACCGCCGCGCGTGTGCTCAGGCTGCCGCTCGCGGCAACCGCGCGGCAGGTGTCGCGCAGCGGGCTGGCCACGCTGGCGCTGGGCGCGCTCTTGCGCGAGGCCGGGCTGTTCGCGCCCGAAGTGCTGGAAGAGACCATAGCCGGAAGCCAGAAACCCGATGTGGCCGAGGTCAACCTGCGCGCGCTCAAGGCCGGGCTGGACCTGGCCGCGCCCGAGCCGGCCATGGCCGGGCAGGGGGGATAAGCGCATGCAGACGACAATGTCGGAATGGCTGCTGCCGCGCATGCTGGCACGGGTTTCCGGGCCCGGGGCCGGGCTCGGGAGCGGCGGCACCGGGGCGCCGGAACTGGCCGCTGCCGCCGGGGCTGCGCGCGACACCGCCGCCGCGACCGCCGACCGGCTGGAACTGATCGGGCTGATCGAGGCCGGGGCCGACCGTGACCTGGTGCGCGACATGCTGGCGCTGGCGGCAAATCACGCCGAGTCGGGAACGCGCCGTCAGCCTCGACGCTGATTCTGCCGGCTCCCGGCCGATCTGAGCTGAGCGCGCGCATGGGGGCGCCCCCACGCGCGCGTGATCGCGTCAGCAGCTGGTCGACCTCTTCGAGCAGCACGGTCGGCGCCCCCACGCGCGCGTGATCGCGTCAGCCGTGCTGGCGGCTCAGCGCCCGCAGCACCGCGTCGCCGGTGACGACCCCGGTGCGGACGCCGTCCGCGCCCGTGACCACCAGCGGACCGTCGGCGGCCGCGATGCGGTCCATGCCGTCCTCGATGGTGATCTCGGCCGGGATGCTCTCGGCGCGGGGAAGTTGTCCGGGTCGCGCCACCATTGGGCGCTTTCGCCGGCGTGTCGTTCGGCAAAGCCACGGGTGATCACCCGGTCGGGTCCGTCCGTCCCCGGCAGCACGGCCGCCGCCGAGCCGTTGGACAGCGCATGCCGGCAGTATTCCGCACTCAGCTCCGAGGCCGCCAGCGCCGCCGCCGGCTGGGCCAGCGAACCCACGGTGATCACCCGCGCGCGGTTCACGTCACGCACGAAGCGGGTGACATAGTCATCCGCCGGATTGAGCAGGATATCGGCGGCATTGCCCACCTGGCGCAGCTCGCCATCCTTGAGAATCGCGATCCGGTCGCCCGGGCGCAGCGCCTCGTCGAGATCGTGGGTGATGAAGACGATGGTCTTCTTCAGCCGCTCCTGCAGCTCCTTCATCTGCACCTGCATGTCGTTTCGGATGAGCGGGTCGAGGGCCGAGAACGCCTCGTCCATGAGCAGGATCTCGGCATCCGTGGCCAGTGCCCGGGCCAGCCCGACGCGCTGCTGCATGCCGCCCGAGAGCTGGCGCGGATAGTGGTCCTCGAAGCCTTCGAGGCCGACCAGCTCGATCTGCCTCTCGGCGCGTTTGCGGGCCTCCTTTCGGGAAGTGCCAGACACCACCAGACCGTAGGCGACATTGTCCATGACGCTGCGATGGGGCAGTAGGCCGAAGCGCTGGAACACCATCGACATCTTGTGCCTGCGCAGCTCGCGCAGCGCCATTGCGTCGAGTGTCAGCACGTCTTCGCCATCGACGCGGATGCGCCCGGCGGTGGGGTCGATCAACCGGTTGATGTGGCGGATCAGCGTCGACTTGCCCGACCCCGACAGCCCCATGACGACAAAGATGCCGCCGGCGGGGATGTCGAGGCTGACATTGCGGATGCCGACCACGTGGCCGCTGCGTTCGAGAATTTCGGACTTGCTCAGACCGTCGCGGATCAGCGGCAGCGCCGATGCCGGATCGGGGCCGAACACCTTGGAGACATTCTCGATCTTGATCTTGATGTCGGTCGTGGTCTCGGTCATGGGGGCGTGTCTCAGCTGTCGAGGTGAAGGTGCCGCTGCACACGGCGACCATAGGATTGCGCGATGCGGTCGAAGATGATCGCCAGGAAGACGATGCCGAGACCCGCGATCAGGCCACGGCTGACCTCGAGCCGCTGGATGCCCTGCAGCACCTGATAGCCAAGGCCCCCGGCGCCGATCATCGAGGCGATCACCACCATCGACAGCGCCATCATCGTGGTCTGGTTGATCCCGGCCATGATCGTCGGCAGCGCCAGCGGTATCTGCACGGTCAGGAGCCGCTGGCGCGGGGTGGTGCCGAAGCTGGTGACCGCCTCGATCACCTCGGCATCGACCTGGCGGATGCCGAGATTGGTCAGCCGGATCACTGGCGGAATGGCGAACACTATGGTGGCCAGCAGGGCCGGGATCTTGCCCGGGCCGAACAGCATCACGAAGGGGATGAGATAGACGAAGATCGGCAGCGTCTGCATGATGTCGAGAACCGGCAGCATGATCGTCTGCAATGTCTTGGAGCGTGCCATCGCGATGCCCACGGGGATCCCGGTCAGGATCGCCAGAATGGTCGAGACCACCATCAATGCGATTGTCGCCATCGCCTGATCCCAGATCCCGAACAGCCCCAGAGCAAAGGTCAGCACCGCAACCATCAGGGTCGTGCGCCAGTTGCGCGACGTTATCCAGGCCAGCGCGACGAACACCAGCAGGATCGACCACCACGGCATCCATTGCAGGGTTCGCTCCATTCCGGTGAGCAGGCGCAGGACCGGCATGAACAATTGTTCCAGCGCGTTGCCATAAGCGGCGACCAGCTGGTTGAAGGCATTGTCGAGGCTGTCCGAGACGGCGGCGATATCGATCAGATTCGGAAATCCCCGGTTCATGCGTTCACTCGCGGCTGAGGGTGGGTCGCGTTGGCCGCCCGGACAAGGATCGACATGCGATCGGGGCGAAACACGCGCATGCACCGGGCGGCAGCGGCGGCCGTCCGGTGCGATGGGTCACGGCGTGGCGTCATTCGGCCTTCTTGATCCGTTCGGCCACATCCTCAGGCACCCAATTGGTCCAGATTTCCGGATAGATCTCGAGGAAATGCTTGGCGAGATCCTCGGGAGACGCATGATTGTCGTCACCCCAAGCCAGAAACTCGTTCACGGTCTCGTTGGGTATGGTCATCTTCGAGAGGTATTCCGCGACGGCGGGTGCCTCGTTCTTGAGTTCGGTGATCGCCGCCACCGCGACTTCGCCAACGGCCCAGTCGGACGGTTGCGGATCGTCACATTTCGAGTCGGTCAGGCAGGTGAACCTGTCGGCATTATAGGCCGGCATGCCGAGCCGAACCAGATGATACTTGCCGATCACTGCGGTCGGGCTCCAGTAATAGCCGAGCCACGGTTCCTCGGAGGCCACCGCGCGCGCGATCGATGCCTTCAGCGCCTCGCCCGACCCCGGAGAAAAGAGATTGAAGGTGTCGCTGAGATTCAACGCCTTGTACAGGTTGCCGACGATGACCTCGGCGCCCCAGCCGGGAGGGCCGCCATAGATGCGCCCTTTGGACGGGTCGGCCGGATCCTGAAACACCTCCCAGTTGGCGGCGAGGTCGGCGATCGACTTGATCTCGGGATGGGCCTCGGCGACGTAGTCGGGCATCCACAAGCCCTCGATCCCGCCCGATTCGGAAGATGTCGCCGGCCTTGTAGACGTTGCCCTTGGCCATCGACTTTTCCCAGATCGCGCGCGCCGTCGATACCCACATCTCGGGGGCGATGTCGGGTTTGGAGCGAGTGTACATCGACGTGGCCGTGGGCACCGTGTCACCCGGCACGACCTCGGCGCTGCAGCCGTAGCCATCGACCAGAATATCACGGGTGATATAGGCGATGGTGCCGGCCGAAAGCCAGGTCATCCCGGCTATGGTTATGTTCCGGTCGGTGCCGCAGGTGGTCTCGGCGCTCGCCGGCGCGGCAAGCCCCAGTGCCGCTGCCGCGGCAGCTCCGAGGAGCAGGGTGTTTCGCAAGGTCATGGTGCAGTCCTCCCGTGAGTCTGTTTCTGGCCATGCCTGTTTTCGGTATCGTGAGCATGGCGGGTCATGGCAGGACAAGAGTGACGGCAAGTTCCGTTTCGGACAAACAAGAAATATTGACTGTAATTTCAGAATAATTGAAATTGAACTGGTTTTGACCGGAAGCGACTCCGGAATTTCCGAGATTGGCGTTCCTGATTTCGAATTTTCTGAATAGGATAGCGGCATGATCAAGCTGGAGGCCCTCCGCGTCTTTGTCACCGTCGCCGAGATCGGCAATATCCGCGACGCCGCCGACCGGCTGGGGCGCACGCCCTCGGCGATTTCCATGGCGCTCAAGCAGCTCGAGGAAGAGATCGGCGCCGATCTGTTCGAAACCGAGCGCAAGAACGCCCTAAGCGCCGTCGGCCGCTATGTGCTGGAAACCGCACGCATCCAGATACTCGGATTCGACCGTGCGATTTCGGCGATCCGGGCCTATGCGCACAACCGCATCGGCAAGCTGGCGGTGGCCTGCGTGCCCTCGGTCGCAGCCAGCCTGATGCCCGGGCTGCTGGAGCAGTTCATCGCGCAAAGGCCGGGTGTCGAGGTCGAGCTTTTCGACATCGACACCGCCAGCGTCGCCGCGCTGGTCGAACTGGGGCAGGTCGATCTGGGCATCGCCGGGCGTCCGCGCACGCGGGGCACGCTGGAATGCACGCCGCTTTTCAGCGACCGTTTCATCGTGGTGTGCGGCGCCGATGCGCCGCTGGCGCACCTCGGCCGACCGGTGGAATGGAGCGACCTGGAGGGCGAGCGAATCATCCGCAACGGGGCCTCGCAGACCATCAACGCGGCTGAATACAAGGCGCTGGCCGAGCGCGCCCCGCTGATGGTGCGCAATGTCACCTCGCTGATTGCCATGGCGGGCTCGGGGCTGGGTGTCACGTTGCTGCCCGCGCTTTCGGCGGCACGGTTGCCCGAGGGGGTCGTCGCCTGCGATCTTGCCGACCGCGAGGCGGTGCGCGAGGTCGTGGTTCTGGAACAGAAGGGACGCTCGCGAAGCCCGGTGGCATCGGCCTTTATCGCGCTCATCGCCGAGGAATGCGCCCGTGCCAACCCGGTGCTGGGGTTGTCGCCGCCGCCGGCACGGTCGGGGGCATAGGATGTCGCCGCGGCCGGACTTGCGGGAGCGGCACGAAACGCCTCGGGACAAAGCGCTGATGGACGGCGCATTCGCGCAGGCACATGGTCGCGGCGCCGGCCCTTGAGCGCGCATGATTCACCCTGGCCGCGAATGGCGAGGATCCGGGTCGGTCGCGGGGTCCAGGTCAGAACCGGTTTGACGCAGCGTACCATGATCGAGCCCGATACCGGGGATTCCACGAAATCGACCCCGTCCTGATTCGAAAACCCCGAACATGGGCCGGCAAGTGATCGACCTCAAATCTCCGGGCCGGGACCGACCGCCGGTCGTGCATGTGCCAATCGACCCGTCGGCGCCCGATCCCGCCGCAAGAGCCGTCATCGGGATGCGAGCGATGACGCACGTCCGGCCGGATGTGGAAGCCACGGATTTTCTGGCGATTGTCCCGGGGCGTACGGGCGGTTTGCTTGACGTCCCGCAAAGCATGGAATACGTGTGCGGTCGCTGAGCGGGCGTCGTATACTGGCTATTACCTCAGCCTTCCAAGCTGATGAAGCGGGTTCGATTCCCGCCGCCCGCTCCAACACTCCCTTCCCGACGCTTTGCTGAAAGAGCAAATGAATTCCCGGCATTGCGAGAGCGTGTTGCGTTTGGGGCGCGTCGCGTCTGATCGGTTGTCCACCCGCCCCGGGCGTGACCCGGGGCCTTGCCCGGCCGGCAAGAGAGACCGGCTCGGCGGCGGGGGCGTGTAACGGGTCCGACTTGACGCGACACGGGCCCTGGCCGGGCCGATGTCTCATGGCGTACTGCACACGGCTCAACCTTTTGCGTTCGGCCCGCACCCCGAAACCGATCTCTGGCGGGTATCGGACGTCAGGCGATGATCAGTGACCCGACCCGCTCCCGCAGCCGGTCTTCAACGCCGGGCTGCTTGCGAATGGACGCGTCGGTAATCAACACGTCCATCTGGGCAAATTCACAATACCCGAAATTTCCGCGCGCCGACAGCTTGGCCGCGTTTGCCAGAATGACGTTCTGGCGGCTGTTGGCCAGCATCGCCGCGGCAATGTCGGCCTCTTCCTCGTCCGCGTTCAGCGCGCCCTTGCCGAGGTCGATGGCCGCCGGTGACACAAACGCCAGATCGGCGGTGATGCGGCCGATTTCCCGGATGGTCTGACACCCCGAGGTGGCAAAGCCCGAACGGGTCAGGTTGCCGCCCAGCAGGGTGATCCGGCTCGAGCCCTCGCAATGGCCGTGCAGGCTTTGCGCGGCATCGATGAAATTCGTGATCACATGCAGGTTGCGCAGCCCGGCCAGCTGTTGTGCCAGGTGCAGCGTGGTGCTGCCGGCGTCGAAGAAAACCACCTTGTGGTGCGTGATCAGGGCGCTTGCCGCCTTCGCGATCGCGATCTTTTCCTTGACGTTGAGGCCCTGCCGGATACTCAGTGGCGGCTCCTCCCGGTCCTGCGTGACGACGGCGCCGCCATGCACGCGCTCGAGCAGGCCGTGCCGTTCCATTTCCAGAAGGTCGCGGCGGATGGTCTCGCGCGAGACATCGAGCTCCTCGACCAGGTGATCGGTCTTGACCTGGCCGAGGTCGTCGAGGATCCGGCTGATGCGCTGGTGCCGTTCGTTCTTCCACATCCGCCGAGCCCGCCTGTCTATCGCAACATTGCAAGCGCCTGCCGGTGCAGTTCGGCCGTGGCCGCCGCGACCACCTGCTTGCCGGAATGGCGGTTGAGCGGCCTGCCGGCCCAGTCCGTGATGATGCCGCCGGCGCTTTCCACCACCGGCACGAGCGCGAGAAAATCGTAAGGCTCGAGGTCGGACTCGATGACGAGATCGACATGGCCCGACGCCAGCAGACCGTAGGAATAGCAATCTCCGCCGAATCTCGGGATCGCGGCGCGGTGCAGTATCGCCTCGACCTTCCGGCGGTCCGCGTCCCCGAAATAAAGGATGTTGGTGGTGTAGAAACTGGCATCGTCGAGCGAGCGGCATTCCGACACCCGGCAGGCCGCGGTCGATCCGCCATTCGAGAAGGTGCAGGCACCGCCGCGGATGCCTATCCAGCGCTCATCGAGCGCGGGCATGTCGATCACCCCGAGGCTGGGTTGCTCGCGCACGAGCTTTGCGATCAGTGTGCCCCAGATCGGCCAGCCGGTGATGAAACTCCGGGTGCCGTCGATGGGATCGACCACCCAGACGTTATCGGAGGTGAGGTTCACCGACGCGAACTCCTCACCCAGGAAGCCGTGACCGGGGAAGGATCGCGCAACCATGTCCCGGACCATCGATTCCACGTCCCGGTCGATCGCCGTGACCGGACTTTTGTCGCTTTTCAAGGCGATATCCAAATCCTGACGAAACCCGGCCAGCGAGATCGCCCTTGCCTTGTCCGCCAGCATGCCGGCAAAGGCGACCGCTGTTTCGGTACTGTCATCGACGAAACTCATGCCTTATCCGTTTGCTGTTCGATCCGCCGGCAAGAACGGGCATGTCGTCCGCAGCCTGCCTCATGTCGGTGAGAAAAATCTAGACTTAAATACAATAAAAAGCAATAATACCCAAAATTACAACAAGAGTCTGACGTGCAACTCAGCCAACCGGGAGGACCCATGAAACACCTGAAAACCAAAACCGCCGCGGCGGCCATTGCGGCGTGCGGGATATTGGCGCAGCCGCTGATGGCGGGTGAGCTGACGCTCTACACATCGCTGGAAGAAGACGAGATCGTCGCATATCTGGATGCGGCAAAGGCCGCGATGCCGGATGTCGAGTTCAATGTGCTGCGTCTGTCCACCGGCGACCGGGGGCGCGACTGATCGCGGAAGCCGGCAATCCGCAGGCCGATGTGATCTGGGGGTTTGCCGTCACCAACATGCTCGACCCGCGCATTTCCGACCAGCTCGAGGCGTATTCACCGGCCGGCGTCGACAAGCTTTCGGCCAAGTTCCGTGACGAGGGCGGAAAATGGTTCGCCACCATGGGCTACATGGGCGCGTTCTGCGTCAACAAGCCCGCGATGGAGGCCAAGAACCTGCCCATGCCCGCATCCTCGGGCCGATCTGACCGATCCCGTCTACAAGGGCGAGATCGTGATGCCCGATCCCGCCTCCTCGGGCACCGGGTATCTGCAGGTTGCCGCCATCGTCCGGGGCGGCGGCGAAGACGGCTGGCAGCTGATCACCGATCTGGACAAGAACATCGCCCAGTACACCAGTTCGGGCTCGAAGCCCTGCAAGATGGCGCGCGCCGGTGAATACGCCATCGGCGCCTCGTTTTCCTTCGTGGCGATGCAGTCGATCGAGGCCGGCTTTCCGATCGCGATGGTGATCCCGTCCGATTACGCCGGTTACGAGCTCGAGGCGAGCGGCCTGCTGGCGTCCTCCGACAACAAGGAAGATGCCAAGCGCTTCCTCGACTGGAGCCTCGGCGCCGATGCCGCCGATGTCTACAGCCAGTTCAAGGCCATCGTGACGGTCCCGGGCGCGACGCGCACCCCCGCCGCGGATGCCGCGGGCCTGCCGTCCAACCTCGCGGACGTCCTGTTCCCGGTCGATTTCGCCGCCTCGGCCGCGAGCCGCGGCGAGACGTTGACGCGCTGGAAGGAAATCACCAGCGACTGATCCCGCGAACGGGCTGCCCGACCACGGCCGGGCAGCCCCCGATCTGACAGGCACGGCGTGACACTGAAAATTCAGAACGTGCGCAAGAACTTCGGGACGTTTCTTGCGCTCAACGACATCAATCTGGACGTCGGCGAAACCGAATTCGTCTGCCTGCTCGGACCCAGCGGTTGCGGCAAGACGACGTTGCTGCGCATCGTCGCCGGCCTGCTGCCGTTCGAGGACGGGCACATCCTGCTGGGGGGCGAGCCGCTCGATGCCACGCCCGCGCGCGAGCGCAATTTCGGCATCGTCTTTCAGTCCTATTCGCTGTTTCCGAACATGACGGCGGTGCAGAACGTGGGTTACGGCCCCAGGCTGCGCGGCCTCTCCCGTCAGGCTGTCAGGGCCCGGGCCGAGCGGTTTCTCGAAATGGTCAAGATGCCCCCATCTCGCCGATCGCTACCCGCACGAGCTGTCGGGCGGACAGCAGCAACGGGTGGCGATCGCCCGGGCGCTGGCCGCCGAACCGGCGCTTTTGCTCCTCGACGAGCCGCTCTCGGCGCTCGACGCGCGGGTGCGCACGACGATGCGCGGGGAAATCCGCGAAATGCAGCAGGCGCTCGGCATCCCCACGATCATGGTCACGCATGATCAGGAAGAGGCGCTGACGATGGCGGACCGCGTGGTGTGCATGAACCAGGGCGAGATCGTGCAGGTGGATACGCCGATCAACCTCTATCAGCGACCGAGGACACGCTTCGTGGCGGATTTCGTCGGCGTGTCGAACTTCCTCCCGCCCGCCCGGGTGGGCGAGGTCATGCCCGACCGCTTGGACGAGCTGAACGGTCTCGCCGCCGAGGCGCATGAATTCGCGTTCCGCCCCGAGCAGGTTCTGCTGCACGAAAATCCCGATGGCGCGGGCACCGTGACAAAAGCCCTCTTTCTGGGCAATTTGTCGCGCATCACCGTCAGCATCGCCGGGCACGAGGTGGTCGCCGAGGTGGCCGGCGCCGGAACCCTGCCGGTGGGGACACGCGTGAAGATCGGGCTCGACCCCGGCTCGGGTACATGGGTCGAGACATGAGCGCCCGGACGGCGCCGGCGCCGGCAGCGGGCGTGGCGCGCAAGCCGCGGGTTGCCGCCTCCGAACGGGCGCTGGTTCTGACCTGTATCCTGGTGCCGCTCGCCGGGTTGGTGCTGTTCTTTGGCTATCCGCTCTTCATGGTCGCGCTCAAGAGCCTCACCCAGGCCGATGGCAGCATCGGGTTCGGTAATTATCTGCGGGTGCTGGCGTCGCCGGGCATCCTGACGGCGGTGCAGAACAGCTCTGGTCATGGCGACGATGACGACGGCGGTGTCGATCGTCTTCGGCTTTGCCATCGCCTATCTTCTGGAGCGCACCGCCGTTCGCACCAGACGGATCGTCCAGGTGGTGCTGATCCTGCCGCTCCTGGCGCCGTCGCTGGTGCAGGGGCTGGGCCTGATCTTTCTGCTGGGGCGCAACGGGATCGTCAACAACCTGACCGGCTGGGGATCGAGATCTACGGTCTGCCCGGGCTGGTCATCGCCAATTCGATATATGCGGTGCCCCGGGCGGTGCTGATCATCCGCGCCGCCCTGCGCCAGTCCGACGCAAGGCATTACGAGGCCGCGATGATGCTCGGCGCCAGCCGCTGGCAGCAATTCCGCGACATCACCGTGCCGAACAGCAAGTTCGGCGTGCTCAGCGCCGGCTTCGTGATCTTCACGCTCTCGATCACCGATTTCGGCAACGCCGCGGTGATCGGGGGCGGCTACAACGTTCTGGCGACGGAGATTTACGCGCAGGTCGTCGGGCAGATGAATTTCGGCATGGGCGCGGTCGTCGGCATGCTCCTGCTGCTGCCCACGGTGGTCGCGGTCTACATCGAGCGCGTGGCCGCCCAGCAGCAGTTCGGCGGCACCTCCGAGAGCTCGATCCCGGTCGAGCCCGAACGCGTCCCCCCGCCGCGACTGGCCCCTCGGCTTGTTCGTCTGGGTGTTCTGCGCCAGCGTCCTGCTGGTGGTCGGAATCGTCGCCTATGCCAGTTTCGTGAAACTCTGGCCCTACGACCAGTCGTTGACGCTGGCCAACTACAACGTCAAGGTCAGCGGCGGCTACGACCCCTTGTGGACATCCTTTCTGGTGTCGTTCATCGCCGCCGGCCTCGGTGTCGTCTTCCTGTTCTTCCCGGCCTTCGGTCTGGGCTATATCGGCCGCGGCTTTGGCCAAGTTCGTCTACCTGCTGGCGGTTCTGCCGGTCGGGGCGCCGGGTCTTGTCCTGGGGCTTTCCTACGTGCTGGCGTTCAACCTGCCGAACTCGGTGCTGGGACTGCTCTACGGCAGCGCATTGCTGATCGCGTTCTGCAACTTCTACCACTATCACTCGCAAGGGTTCCTGACGATCATGACCGGCATGCGGGCGACCCCGCCGGCGCTGCGGGAAACGGTGATGTGCATGGGCGGCGGCCTGACGCACGTGCTGCGCGATGCGGTGCTGCCGTTCATGATTCCGACGATCATCAGCACGTTCTTCTTCCTCTTCATGCGCTCGATGGTGACGCTGTCGGCGGTGATCTTCCTGATCTCGCCCAAGGTCAGCGTCGCCTCGGTGCAGGTCATGCGGCTCGACGATTCCGGGCTGGTGTCGCAGGCGGCGGCGTTTTCCATCTGCGTGATGGCGTCGGTGCTGGGCGCGATGCTGCTGATGCAATTGCTGATGATGGCCACGGGCAAGCGGCGCCGGATGTGAGACACAGCCCGCCCGAATTCACGAGCATGGCCGCGGCCATCCCGAACTGATCCCGGCGGGCCGGATTGTTTCGGCGGGCAAAGAAAAAACCCCGGCTCGGGGCCGGGGCGTTTTTTGTCCGATGATGCCGCGGTGCGTGTCAGGCGGCCTCGGCCTGCGCGGCAGCCTCGGCCAGCGCGGCGGCGTGGCGGCGCTCGCTTTCCTCCCGCGACAGTGCCACCGAAGTGCGCACGCCCTTGGAGACGAAATCCATGAGCCCGGTTACCACGCGCTCGTTGGGGTCGATACCGGCGCAGCTCAGCACCTCGCGACCGTCGCGCGAGCGCGCCCAGCGGGCGATCTGTTCCGGACCGTTGCCATACTTCTTGTCGTCGGCGATGGCATCGTCCAGTGCGGCCAGTACCACGGCCGCGAAAAGCTTACGCGCACGGTTGCCTTGTTCGGCGTTGAAAGCCGTGCCGTCAACGAAATCCTTCATGATCCGTCCTTGATACTTATTGCTCTTGTGTTTTCGGCGCAGGGCTGGTTATGGAGGAGTTTATCCGATTCGGATAGCCTTCTGATGCATAGCTGTCATGCGTCTTGCGCAAATCTTTCTGCACATTCTGCACATGCAGCACGAAATCCGTCGTATTGCTCCACAGCCCAGCCCCAGATATAGGGTCCGTTAAGACCTGATCAACCTTTTGTCATGAGAAAGCCACGATGCCCAAGATCAACGGAAACGAGATCCGTCCCGGCCATGTGCTCGAGCACAATGGCGGGCTCTGGAGCGTGGTCAAGGTCGACCACGTCAAGCCGGGCAAGGGCGGCGCCTTTGCCCAGGTCGAACTGCGCAACCTGCGCAGCGGCACCAAGCTGAACGAGCGCTTTCGCAGCGCCGACAAGGTCGAGCGGGTGCGTCTGGAACAGAAGGACCAGCAGTTCCTCTACGAGGACAACGGCAAGCTGGTGTTCATGGACACCGCGACCTACGAGCAGATCGAGCTGCCGGCCGACATCCTCGGCGAACGCCGCCCGTTCCTGCAGGACGGGATGACGATCACGGTGGAGTTCCACGAAAGCGAGGCCCTGAACGCCACGCTGCCGCAAAAGGTGGTCTGCCGGGTGGTCGAGACCGAACCGGTGGTCAAGGGGCAGACCGCCGCCAACAGCTTCAAGCCGGCGGTGCTCGACAACGGCGTCAAGGTGATGGTGCCGCCGTTCGTGGGCCCCGACGAGGATATCGTCGTCAACACCGAGACGATGGATTACGCCGAGCGCGCCTGAGCCGCGGCGTCCCCGTCCGCCGGAGCGTCCGGCGCGGTCAGGGCAGGGTGACGGTCGCCTCGCCCGCCCGCATCTCGCCCGTGGCGCGGTTGAAGCGAAGATGGGCGATCGCCTGTCCGCCCGATTGGGTAAAGAGCGTGCCCGCGGGCTTGCCCGCGGCGGTGATCGGGGTGCCGATGGGTGCAGCGCCCTCGATTTCCACCGTGACCAGCCCCTTTTGCAGCTCGGTCTTGTGCTTCATCCGCGCCGTCACCTCCTGTCCGACATAGCAGCCCTTGCGGAAATCGACACCGTTCAGCCGCTCGAACCCGGCTTCGAGGATGAAGGTATCGGGCGTCAGCTCGATGCCCGACGCGGGGATGCAGTGGCGCACCCGCAGGGCGTCGAAATCGGTGCCGTCGTCGCCCGCATCGTCGCCATAAAGCCGCCAGCCCATCGCCGCGTGGCGCGGGTCGGCCATTGCGCCCTCTGGCGCCGGCCCGGTGCCGCGCCGCACCTTCAGCGCGGTCTCGCTGATGGTCACATCGGCGCGCAGCTTGTACATCGCCAGCCGGCGCGCCAGGTCGGGACCAAGCCCGGCCGCGACGTCGAGCAGGATCGCGTCGCCACGCCGGAAAAGAAAGAAGTCGGCGATGTACTTGCCCTGCGGCGTCAGCAGCGCGGCATAAACCAGCCCTTCCGTGGCCCGGCCGGCATCGTTGGTCACCAGCCCTTGCAGGAAATGCTCGGCGTCCGTGCCGGAAATCTCGAAGATCGTGCGTGTCATCCCGCCTCCCGATTGGCTCGTATCCGTAATATATGCGTTCATGGGCGTGGCAACAGGGCAGGAAGATGCAATCCAGGCTATCGGTGGTGATCCCGACGCTCGATGCCGGCCCCGTGCTGGCATGCTGCCTGCCGGCGCTGGCCGAGGGGGTGGATGGCGGCCTTGTGCGTGAGGTCGTGATCTCTGACGGCGGATCGGGTGACGACACGCTGGCCCTGGCCGCGGCGGCGGGGGCGGTCATCGTCGCGGGCCCGCCCTCGCGCGGGGGGGCAGCTCAGGCGCGGGGCGGCGGCGGCGCAGGGCGAATGGCTGCTCTTTCTGCACGCCGACACGGTGCTGCCGCCGGGCTGGGCGGCTTGTGTGCGGGCGCATCTGCCCACGGGCAGGCCCGCGCATTTCCGGCTGCGCTTCGATCGTCCGGGCGCGCCGGCGCGGCTGGTCGCCGGCTGGGCCAATCTGCGCGCGCGCCTGCTGCGTCTGCCCTATGGCGATCAGGGGCTCCTGATCTCGTGGGCCGAGTACCAGCGCGCGGGCGGCTACCCGGACATCCCGCTGATGGAGGATGTGGCGCTGGCGCGGCGGCTGGGGCGGCGGCTGACGGCCTTGCCGATGGTGGTGACGACGAGCGCCGAACGCTATCTGCGCGAGGGCTGGCTGAGACGGGGCGCGCGCAACCTGTGGCTGCTGATGCGCTATCTGTGCGGCGCCGATCCGGTGCGGCTGGCGCGCCGGTATTGATGCGCCCTCAGAAAATCGTCCGCCTGCTTTCGTTGAACGCCTTTTGCACCGCCTTGTAGTCGTATTCGCCGGCCACCCAGTCCTCGAAGGAAATCGCCTCGCGCGCATTGCGGGCCTCGTAGAGGTCGAGGATGTAGTCGAGCACCCCGGTTTTCGTCCATCGAAAGTGGATATAGCGCACCCCCAGCATGCGCCGCGCCTCGGCCACCGGGCGCCCCTCGATCACCATCAGATAGATCGCGGCGGCAAATCCCGCCCGGTCGGCGCCCGACTTGCAATGCATCACGAAGGGGCGCTCGATGGTGCGAAACGCCTCGATCACCTTGAGGATGTCCTCGGCCGGAGCGGCGTGGCGGGCATGGAAGGTGACGTTGACGAGCGTGAGCCCCAGTGCGCGGCAGCTTTCCTCCTCGACCAGGTAATGGGCCGCGCCGCCGTCGCCCCGCAGGTTCAGGATCGAGCGGATGCCCATCGCCTTGAGCTTTTCGAACCGGCGGTGCGTGGGCTGGTTCGAGCGGTAGACGCCGGGCGCCACCTCGTCGAAATTGGTCCAGATCGTGCGCAGCACCGCGTGGTCGAACCACAGATTGTAGATGTGCGCGCGGCGGCGGTTCTCGGGCGTCGAGAGATCGGTGTTGTAGCGGGCGCGCAGATCCCGTTCCCAGTCAACGATCCGTTTGATGAGTTTCATCGCGTGTCCCGCGCTCCCGGTCCGGCGCCCCGCCGGCCGGGGCCGGACCCGTCTAGGGGCAAGCCGCTCTTAAGGCAAGCTGCGCGCGGGCGATTGACGCCGCGGCGCGGCGGCGTAATCTCCGGGCGGAACACGACAGGAGACTACCCCGATGACCGATGCCGGCGGCCACCCCTATCGGGCCATTCCGGGCCCCAGCGTGGTGCCCGACGCGGTGCTGCGCGCCATGCACCGCGCCGCGCCCAACATCTATGAGGGCGAAATCGTCGATCTGACCGCCGGGCTGATCCCCGATCTGTGCCGCGTGGCGCGCACAGAAGGCGCGGTGGCGATCTATATCGCCAATGGCCACGGCGCGTGGGAGGCGGCGCTGGCCAATGTCGCCGCCCCCGGCGCGCAGGTGCTGGTTGCCGCGACCGGGCGGTTCGGTCACGGCTGGGCCGAGGTGGCCGAGGCCCGCGGGCTGAAGGTCGAGCTGATCGACTTCGGTCGTCAGAGCCCGGCCGATCCGGCCCGCGTCGACGCGGCGCTCAGGGCCGATACCGGGCACCGGATCAAGGCGGTTCTCGCAACCCATGTCGACACGGCCACCAGCTTGCGCAACGACATCGCCGGCCTGCGACGGGCGATCGACGCGGCGGGGCATCCCGCGCTCCTGATGGTCGACTGCATCGCCTCGCTGGGCTGCGACCGTTTCGAGATGGACGCCTGGGGCGCCGACGTCATGGTCGCCGCCAGTCAAAAGGGGCTGATGCTGCCGCCGGGGCTCGGGTTCGTCTTCTTCAACGACCGCGCCGCCGCCGCCCGCGCGCGGCTGGCGCGGGTGTCGAGGTACTGGGACTGGACGCCGCGCGCCGCGCCCGGGCGTTTCTACCAGTATTTCGGCGGCACCGCCCCCACCCATCACCTCTACGGGCTGCGCGCCGCGCTCGACATCATCCACGACGAGGGGATCGAGGCGGTCTGGGCCCGGCATGAGCGGCTGGCGCGCGCCATCTGGGCGGCGTGTTGGGCATGGGGGCAGGGGGTGCGCTCAGGCTCAACATTGCCGATCCGGCGCATCGCAGCTGCGCGGTGACGGCGCTGGCGCTCGATCCGCCCGATGCCACGCGGCTGCGGCGCTGGGTGGAGAGCCATGCCGGTGTGACCCTGGGTATCGGTCTTGGCATGGAAAGCCCTGCCGACCCGCAGGCCGACGGCGCCTTTCGCATCGGCCATATGGGGCATGTCAACGCGCATATGGTGCTGGGGCTGCTTGGCGCGGTCGAGGCGGGGATGCAGGCGCTCGGTATCGCGCACGGGTCCGGGGCGCTGGCGGCTGCCGCGGCGGCGATCGCGGCGCCCTAGGCTTGCGCACCCCGGCCGATGCGCGAGATCGCCCAGTTCAGCGCATATCCTGTCGCCAGCACCACCGGCATGCCGAAAACCGCCCAGATCACTGCGAATATCCACAGAAGATTGACCAATGCCATCACAAGTGCGGCATTGGTGTAGTTGGGTGCTTTTGGCAGGACTCCGCGTTTCATGGCCCCAGTCTAACCCTTAATTCGTGCATGTCAGGCAAAATCTGTCGGCCCTCCGTTTAGCCGCGCGCTTCCGCCAATGCGTCGGGGAGGGTTTCGGCGAAAACCGCCAGATCCTCGGGCCGCCCGCAGCTGACGCGGATGCAGCGGTTCTGCGGGGCGACGAAGGGCATGCGCACGAAAACCCCGCGTGCCACCAGCGCCTGCAGCACCCGGCCTGCCAGCGCCCCGTCACCGCCGCAGTCGATGGCGACGAAATTGGTGGCAGAGGGCAGCGTGCTCAGTCCGTTCTCGGCGGCGATACGGGCGATTTCCTGGCGCGCGCGTGTCACCTCGGCCTGGACATGAGCCAGCCACGCCTCGTCCCGCAGCGCCGCCAGCGCGCCCGCCTGCGCCACCCGGTTCATGCCGAAATGGTTGCGGATCTTGTCGAAGCTCCGAATGATCCCGGGGCGCCGAGCGCATAGCCGACCCGCGCCCCGGCCAGGCCGTACGCCTTTGAAAAGGTGCGCATGCGGATTACCCGCGGGTCGTCGGCCGCCACCGCCGCCGCGGTGCCGCCGGGGGCGAATTCGACATAGGCCTCGTCGAGCACCATCAGGCAGTCCCCGGGCAACGCGTCCAGCGCGGCCGTGACCGCCTCGCCCCGGTGCCAGCTGCCCATCGGGTTGTCGGGGTTGGCGAGGTAGACGAGCTTGGCGCCGGTTTCGGCCGCGCGGGTCAGGAGCGCCTCCAGATCCTCGGCATCGTCGCGATAGGGCACCTTTTCGAGCACGCCGCCGAAGCCCGCGACATGATAGTTGAAGGTCGGATAGGCCCCGTCCGAGGTCACCACCCGATCGCCCGGTTCGACCACGAGCCGCACCAGATTGCCCAGGAGCCCGTCGATGCCCTCGCCCACCAGCACGTTTTCGGGCGCCACCCGGTGATGCGCTGCGAGTGCCAGCCGCAGATCGTGGCTCGATGAATCTCCGTATTTCCACACATGCGCCAGTTCCGTCCGCATCGCGGACAGCGCCGCGAGCGAGGGGCCGAAGAGGCTTTCATTGGCACCGAGCCGGGCGCGGAACGGCGCGCCACGCGTGCGTTCCTGCTCTTCGGGGCCGACAAAGGGCACGCTGGCCGGCAGGCTCTCGACAAGGCGGGTATAGCGCGGCCCGGTCATGGCTCAGACGAGCTCCGCGAGGCGGCTCAGCGCGTCGCGCAGCTTGGCCTCTTCGGCTTCTCGCGCATGCAGGTTGGCGCGGGTCTCCTCGACCACGTCGGCGGGCGCGCTCTCGGCGAATTTGGGGTTGTCGAGACGCTTGCGCAGGCCGGTGATCTCTTTCTCCAGCCTGGATACGGCCTTTTCCAGCCGGGTCTTTTCGGCCGCCACGTCGATCAGGTCGGCCACCGGCAGGGCAAAGACGCCGCCCTCCACGGGGATGGTGATCGCGCCCCTGGGCAGGCTGTCGGAGCGGGCAAGGCTGTCGATCCGCGCCAGCCGCTTGATCATAGCCTCGTTGTGCCTCCAGGCGTCCTCGCCCGCGGCGTCGAGGTCGGTCACGATGATCGGCACCTGCAACCCCGCCGGCACGTTGACCTGCGCGCGCGCCGAGCGGATCGCCTCGATCAGCGCGATCACCCAGTTGATCTCGCGGTCGGCGTCGGCGTCGATCAGCGCGGCGCCGTAATCCGGCCAGTCGGCGTGTACCAGCATCTTGTCACGCTGCCCCAGCGTCTGCCACAGCTCCTCGGTGATGAAGGGCATGATCGGGTGCAGCAGGATCACGCACTGGTCGATGACCCAGGCCATGGTGGCGCGGGTCTCGGCCCGCTCGGTTTCGGTTCCGTCCATCAGCAGCGGCTTGGAGAACTCCACATACCAGTCGCAGACCTTGCCCCAGACAAAGGCATAGAGCGCGTTGGCCGCTTCGTTGAAGCGGAACTCGGCAAGCGACAGATCGACGATTTCGCGTACCCTGGCAGTTTCTCCGATAATCCAGCGGTTTACGGTGATGTCGGGCCGGTGGAATCCGACCGTCCGAGCCGGTCGCACCATGCATTTCGGCGAAACGCGCGGCATTCCACAGCTTGGTGCCGAAATTGCGATACCCGGCAATACGTTGCGTCGAAAGCTTGAGGTCGCGCCCCATCGCCGCCATCGCGGTGAGCGTAAAGCGCACCGCGTCGGCGCCGTACTCGTCGATGAGTTCGAGCGGATCGAGCACGTTGCCCAGGGACTTGGACATCTTCTTGCCCTTCTCGTCGCGGACGAGGGCATGGACGTAGACATGATCGAACGGGCGCTGGCCCACCACCGCGAACTGCATCATCATCATCCGCGCGACCCAGAAGAAGATGATATCGAAGCCGGTGATCAACACGCTGGTGGGAAAGTACTTCTTCAGTTCCGGCGTGTCCTCGGGCCAGCCCAGCGTGCCGATCGGCCAGAGGCCGGAGGAAAACCAGGTGTCGAGGACGTCGGGATCGCGGGCGATATTGACTATGGAGAGCGGAAAGGACCTGCCCCGAAGCCGCCACCCCAGCGGTTGGAAGAGGCTCTTTGCGTCCGTCAGCGGTATCTTCAACCCTTTGGATATTGACATCGACGTCTGCCCCAGCTTTTCCTCATAATACTTCGTTGCGAGCGATAGGGCTTCTTCTTCTGTCGGAGCACAGAATTGCTGCCCGGCATGTCAGCAGCTGCGCCGTTTTCATCAACACTTGGTCCATACCACACCGGGATCTGGTGCCCCCACCACAGCTGGCGGGAGATGCACCAGGGCTCGATGTTCTCGAGCCAGTGGAAATAGACCTTGCGGTCGGCCTCGGGCATGATCGTGGTTTCGCCCGTGCGCACCGCGTCGATGGCCGGTCCGACGATGCGGGCGGTGTCGACGAACCACTGATCGGTCAGCATCGGTTCGATTACGACTTTCGAGCGATCACCAAAAGGCTGCATGATCGGCTTTTTATCCACAAGCGGGACTAGGTGAGGCCCCGGATCGGTGTCCGAGGCAGAGTTATCCACAGTTCCGTCCCGGGCTTGATCCGGGACCTCCACCATCACCGCCAAACCTTCACGGGTGATCTGCTCGATCACACGCTCGCGGGCGTCAAAGCGGTCCAGCCCGCGCAGGTCGTCGGGAACGAGGTTCAGCGTATCGACCTCGTCGACGGTGAAATCGGCGCCTTCGGCAATCTCCTGCGCGCGTTTCGCGCATGTGGCGTAATCCGCGCCGTCGCTGCGCATATGCGCGCGGGTGTCCATCAGCCGGTACATCGGGATGTTGTTGCGGCCGGCGACGCCGTAGTCGTTGAAGTCGTGCGCGCCGGTGATCTTGACCGCGCCCGAACCGAAATCGGGGTCGGGATAGTCGTCGGTGATGATCGGGATCAGCCGCCGGTGTTCCTTTGGCCCAACCGGAATTTCACAAAGTTTTCCGACGATTGGCGCGTAACGTTCATCCGATGGATGAACCGCCACCGCGCCGTCGCCCAGCATCGTTTCGGGCCGGGTCGTGGCGATCGAAATATAGTCGCGCACCTCGCGGAAGATCACCTTCCCGTTTTCATCTTTCTCCAGATACTCATAGGTCTCGCCGCCGGCGAGCGGGTACTTGAAGTGCCACATCGCGCCCGGCACCTCGATGTTCTCGACCTCCAGATCGGAAATCGCGGTCTCGAAATGCGGATCCCAGTTCACCAGCCGCTTGCCGCGATGGATGAGCCCCTTGTGATACATGTCGACAAAGACCCTGATCACCGCGTCATGGAAATTGCCCTCTTCGCCCTCGGGCGCGCCGGGGGCCCCGGACATGGTGAAGGCGTTGCGCGACCAGTCGCACGACGCGCCCAGCCGCTTGAGTTGGTTGATGATCGTGCCGCCGGATTTCTGCTTCCATTCCCAGACCTTTGCGAGGAATTCCTCACGTGAGAAATCGGTCCGTCGCTTGCCCTCTTCGGCCAGTTGCCGCTCGACCACCATCTGCGTGGCGATGCCGGCATGATCCTGCCCCGGTTGCCACAGCGTGTCGAACCCCCGCATCCGGTGCCAGCGCACCAGGATATCCTGAAGCGTGTTGTTGAAGGCGTGCCCCATATGCAGGCTGCCGGTGACGTTGGGCGGCGGGATCATGATGCTGAAGATGTCGTCGCGGCTGGCATTGGCCCCGGCGCGAAAGGCACCGGCGCTCTCCCAGGCGTCATAGATGCGGCCTTCGGCCTCTCCCGCGTCGAAAGTCTTGTCCATCGCCATCGCTCGCGCTTCCCCGCCGTGTCTTGCCCCAAAGGATCGCGCCTCGAATAGCGAATGTCCGGGCGAAGGGAAAGACGTTATGGCGGCGCTTGGCTTTTGCGGGAGGTTGCCGCAGGATCGGGCGCATGACCAGCGACGCGATCCTTGCCCCGGTCTCGATGTGGCGCCTGTTCCTGAAGATGGGCGGCTGGTTCGTGCTCGGTCTCGGCGCGACGGTGCTGGTGCTGGCGTTCATCGGACAGCAATTCTTCAGCACCGCCAAGCGCTTCGAGGTCGAGGGCCGGCGTGCGATGGCGCTTGTGACCGAGAAATACATCACCGAGAGCACCGATTCCGATGGCGATCGCACGATCACCCGCTGGCTCGATCTGGAATTCACCACCCGGGCCGGCGAAGGGATCGCGATCACCAAATCGGTCGGTACCGGTGAGTACCACCGCGCCAGGAAGGGTGCCGAGATCGAACTCTGGTATCTCGAAAGCGCGCCCACCCGGGTCGAGATCACCCGCGGCAGCAACGCCCGGGCGCGCGCGTGCTGCAGATCATCCTGCTGGTGCTTGGAGCGCTGTGGCTGGGGCTCTTGTGGCTGGTCGGGCGCTGGGTGGTCGAGGCGGTGCGCGCCCGCCGCTACGGCACCTGTGAGCCGGCGGAGGTCACGGAGGTCTTCCGCACCTCGGTGAAGGTCAACAACCGCCCCCGCTACCGGCTGAAATGGCGCGACGGACAGGGGCGCGCCGGGCAGAGCCTGTTGCGCACATCGGAGGATCTGGAGAGTTTCCGGCCGGGCAGCCCGATCCGCATCTATCAGGGCATCCGGCGTGCCTGGTGGGCGGGCGATATCGGCGACCGGCCCGGCGGCCCGTGATCGCCGCGCCCGCCGATGGCGCCCCTTGCCACCCCGGGCACTGCGGCGTATACGCCCGCCCTGATCCTTGACATGGGAGCCCCCGGATGCACGGCAGCGCCAACATCAACATCATGATCAAGGCGGCGCGCAAGGCGGGGCGGTCGCTGGTCAAGGATTTCCGCGAGGTCGAGAACCTGCAGGCCTCGATGAAGGGGGCGGGCGATTTCGTCAGCCGCGCCGACATCGCCGCCGAGAAGATTCTGCACGACGAACTGCGCGGCGCGCGGCCCAACTACGGCTGGCTGGCCGAGGAGGGTGGCGAGGCGCCGGGCGAGGATCCGACGCGGCGCTGGATCGTCGATCCGCTGGATGGCACCACCAACTTTCTGCACGGGCTGCCGCACTGGGCCGTGTCGATCGGGCTCGAGCACAAGGGGCAGGTGGTGGCGGGCGTCATCTTCGACGCCGCCAAGGACGAGCTTTTCTGGGCCGAGAAGGGCGAGGGTGCGTGGCTCAACGAGACCCGCCTGCGGGTGTCGAAGCGCGCCCGCATGATCGAGGCGCTCTTTGCCACCGGCGTGCCCTTTGGCGGGCGGCCCGACCTGCCGCAGACGCTGCAGGATCTGGCGCGGCTGATGCCGTCCTGCGCCGGGGTGCGGCGCTGGGGATCGGCGGCGCTCGACATGGCCTATGTCGCCGCTGGTCGCTACGAGGGGTTCTGGGAACGGGGGCTGAACGCCTGGGACCTGGCCGCGGGGCTGATCATCGTGCGCGAGGCCGGCGGGCTGGCCGAGCCCCTGCGCGAGGGCCGCGACATCCTCGGCGATGGCGAGGTAATCTGCGCCAACGAGGTGATCTTTACAAAATTCGCGGGTCTCGTCCGGGGCGTGTAGTTGCGCGCGTCACCGCCGGCGCCGCACTTTCGGCATCCGGGTCAGATGATGTGGGTAATCGGCATCCGGGTGCGGCGGGTGCCCCTGGGTGCGCGCCCAGAAGGCTGTCCCGCCATTGTGCAGAAAGACCGGCAGCGTCAGCAGCCCGCCCAGCACGAAACCGCCGGCATGGGCCCAGTAGGCGATGCCGCCCTGATCCGTGTCGGTGCCGGCGCCGCCGAACAGCTGGACCCCAAACCAGAGCGCCAGCACGATCCAGGCGGGAATGGTGATGATGCGGATGAAAAAGATGAAGATGATCAGGATATCCACGCGCGCCCTGGGAAAGAGCAGCATGTAGCCGCCCATCACGCCCGCGATCGCCCCCGACGCGCCGACCGTGGGCACGGTCGCGTCGGGCGCCGCCATCACCTGCGCGAGCCCGGCGCCGATGCCGCAGGCGAAATAGAAGACGAGATAGCCCAGACGGCCCATCTGCTCTTCCATGTTGTCGCCGAATATCCACAAGAACAGCATGTTGCCGGCCAGATGCAGCCAGCCGCCATGCAGGAACATCGAGCTGACGATGCCCGCATAGGCGCCCCGGTGGGTGACCCTCGCCGGCACCATCGCCCAGTCGTGGAAAAACAGCGTCAGCGCGCGCGGGTCGTTGAAGAGCGGCCAATAGGCAAGGAAGATGCCGATATTGGCCGCGATCAGCGCCCAGGTCACATAAGGTTTGCGCCCCGAGGGGTTGTGATCGCGTATCGGGATCATTGAGTCACGCTGGGGCGAAAGCGGTCCCGCGTCAAGCCGCGCCGCCCAGCAGCGCGGCGTTGCCGCCGGCCGCAGTGGTGTCGACGCAGACATGGCGTTCATGGGCGACATGGGCGGCGTCGGGTTGCCCGGTGATCAGCGGCAGGATCGGGCCCTTGCGGGCGGCGAGCGCGCGGGCATAGGCGCGGCCACGGTCGGTGTCGCCCCACCAGAGCGCGCCCGAAAACCCCGCAAGCCCGGTCAGCGCTTCGGGCGCCACCGTGCCGCCGGCCTCGACCGCCGCGCCGCCCAGGGCGCGCACCGCCTCGGCCTGGGCGCGCGCCGCGGCCTCGCCGGGGCCGAGGCAGAGCAGCGCGGCGCGCCGGTAGCTGCCCAGGCGGTTCGATTCCCCCTGTGGGTCCGGGCAGGACGAGATCGCTCAACCGCTCCCCGGCGCCGGCATTGGCCGCGCGCAGCCGCGCGCCCGGATCACCGGTCTCCGCGCCCGGCCAGTCCTCGCCCCTGACCGGCGCGTCCCGACGGGTAAAGCGCGCCAGGTAGTGCGGCCCGCCGGCCTTGGGTCCGGTGCCCGAAAGGCCCTCGCCGCCGAACGGCTGACTGCCGACGATGGCGCCGATCTGGTTGCGGTTGACGTACATGTTGCCCGCCCGCATCCGCTCGGTGACGTGCTGCACGCGGTCGTCGATGCGGGTCATCAGCCCGAAGGTCAGGCCATAGCCGGTGGCGTTGATGGCGTCGATCACGGCATCGAGTTCTTCGGCGCGGAAGGTCGCCAGATGCAGGACCGGGCCAAAGATCTCGCGCTCGAGATCCTTGATGCCCGAGACGCGGATCAGCGTCGGTGCCACGAAGATGCCGGCGTTGGGGGTCTTGATCTCGTGCATGAGCCGTCCCTCGGCGCGGGCGGACTGGATATGTTCGGCGATGCCGGCGCGGGCCTCCTCGTCGATCACCGGGCCGACATCGGTGTGCAGATGCCACGGATTGTCGAGCCTGAGCGCGTCCATCGCGCCGGTGAGCATCTTGGTCAGGCTGTCGGCGATATCCTCCTGCACGTAAAGGCAGCGCAGCGCCGAACAGCGCTGACCGGCTGACTGAAAGGCGCTCTCGATGATCGCCTGCACCGCCTGTTCGGGCAGCGCGGTGGAGTCGACGATCATGGCGTTGAGCCCGCCGGTTTCGGCGATGAGCGGGGCGCCGGGGGCGAGATTTTCGGCCATCGCCGCGCGGATTTTCAGCGCCGTCTCGGTCGAGCCGGTAAAGGCCACGCCGCCCACCCGCGGATCGGAGGTAAGCGCCGCGCCGACCTCGCCCGCGCCGGGCAGCAGCTGCAGCGCCGTGCGCGGCACGCCGGCCTCGTGCATCAGCCGCACCGCCACATGGGCGATCAGCGGGGTCTGCTCGGCGGGTTTTGCCAGCACCGCGTTGCCCGCGGCGAGCGCCGCCGCGATCTGGCCGGAGAAGATCGCCAGCGGAAAGTTCCACGGGCTGATGCAGGCAAAGCTGCCCACCGGTGCCGCCTCGGGGGCATGCGCCGCATAGTAGCGCAGGAAATCCACCGCCTCGCGCAACTCGGCCACCGCGTCGGGCAGCGACTTGCCGGCCTCGCGCGCGATCACTGCGAACAACTCGCCGCGGTTTTCCTCGTAAAGGTCGGCCACCCGGTTCAGCACGCGGGCACGCTCGGCCGCCGTTGCCTGCCACGGTTCGGCGGCCGCGAGCGCGGTCTCGATATCGGCGGCGCTGGCGAAGGCCACCTGCCCGGGGCTGTCGGCCGGATCGGCGGGGTTCATCGCGGCGTGCGCCGGCTCGGGCGCGGCGGTGCCGGCGAGGATCGGGCCGGCCTGCCAGCGATGGGCCGCAAAGGGGCCGCGCGCGGCGTTGACGGCGTCGAGCGTGGGCTGGTGGGTCAGGTCAAACCCGCGCGAGTTCCGCCGCTCGGGCAGGAAAAGCGCCGGGCCGTCGGGCAGGCGGAGGGTGTCGTCGGCCACCGCCTCGAAGGGGTCGCGCGCAACCTCTTCGGGGGCACGTCCTCATCGACGATCTGGTTGACGAAGCTCGAATTGGCGCCGTTTTCCAGCAGGCGCCGCACCAGATAGGCCAGCAGGTCGCGATGCGCGCCCACGGGGGCATAGATGCGGCAGCGCGTGCCTTCGGCCCCCTTGATCAGGTTGTGCAGCGCCTCGCCCATGCCATGCAGGCGCTGGAACTCGAAGGCGTCACGATCCTGTCCCATTTCCAGGATTGCCGCCGCGGTGTGGGCGTTGTGGGTCGCGAACTGCGGATAGATGCGGTCGGTCATGCCCAGAAGCTTGCGCGCATTGGCGATATACGAGATGTCGGTCGCGGGTTTGGAGGTGAAGACCGGAAAGCCCGCGACCCCCTCGACCTGGGCGCGCTTGATCTCGGTATCCCAATAGGCGCCCTTGACGAGGCGTACCATGATCCGCCGGTCGAGCCGCTGCGCAAGCGCGTAAAGATGGTCGATCACTGGTGCCGCACGCTGGCCATAGGCCTGCACCACCACGCCAAAGCCGTCCCAGCCCGCCAGCGACGGCTCCGCAAGTGTCGCCTCGATCACATCGAGCGAAAGCGACAGCCGGTCGGCCTCCTCGGCGTCGATGTTGAGCCCCATTCCGGCCGACCTGGCCAGCAGCGCCAGCCCCCTGAGCCGCGGCATCAGCACATCCATCACCCGGTCGCGCTGGGCCACCTCGTAGCGCGGGAAAAGCGCCGAGAGCTTGACCGAGATGCCGGGGTTCTCGCGGATGTCGCGATGGGCGCTGGCGGAGGATATGGCGGTGATGGCGCGCGAATAGGCCAGGTGATAGCGCGCCGCGTCGGTATCGGTGCGCGCAGCCTCGCCCAGCATGTCGTAGGAATAGCTGTAGCCCTTCTTCTCCATCCCGGCGGCGCGCGACATTGCCGCCTCGATGGTCTCGCCCAGCACGAACTGGCGGCCCATCTCCTTCATCGCGCGGCCCACCGCGGTGCGGATCACCGGCTCGCCCAGCCGGCGGATGGCGGCGCGCAGATGGCCCACGGGGCCGGGCTCCTCGTCCTTCAGCACCTTGCCGGTCAGCATCAGCGCCCAGGTCGAGGCATTGACCAGCGGCGAGGTCGACTGGCCCATGTGCCGGCCCCAGTCCGAGGGCGCGATCTTGTCCTCGATCAGTGCGTCGATGGTCTCGGCGTCGGGCACCCGCAAGAGCGCCTCGGCCAGGCACATCAGCGCGATGCCTTCCTCGGTCGAGAGCCCGTATTCGGCGAGGAACACCTCCATCAGGCCGGGGCTCGACTGGCTGCGGATGTCGCGCACCAGTTCCACCGCGCGGCGGCAGATGCGGGCGCGCGTGTCGCGGTCGAGATCGGCCAGCGCGACCAGATGCGTCAGTGTCTCGGCCTCATCGGCATAGGTGGCAAGGTCGATGGCGCGGCGCAGGTCGCGGTCTTTCGGCATGGCGGTCTTTCCGGTTCTTGATCCTGAGGGAATTGATCTATCATATCACCCCATGACGGAACATTCTTCCCGAAGAACGCATGATCACGGGCGAAATGACTGAATATGACCGATAAAACGAAGCAGGATGACCAGTCACGCCTCGACCGCTTCGACCGTGCGATTCTGCGCGTCCTGGCCGGCGACGGGCGGATCAGCATCACCGATCTGGCGCGCGCCATCGGGCTGTCGAAATCGCCCACCCAGGCGCGGCTGCGGCGGCTGGAGGCGACCGGCGTCATCACCGGCTACCGCGCCCAGATCGACCCGATCCGGCTGGGGCAGGACCATGTCAGCTTTGTCGAGGTGCGTCTGACGGACACCCGCGAGGCGGCGCTCGCGGCCTTCAACGCCGCGGTGCTGCGGGTGCCCGAGATCGAACAGGCCTACATGATCGCGGGAAATTTCGACTATCTGCTCAAGATCCGCACCCACGGCATGGCCGATTACCGGCGGGTTCTGGCCGAGCGCATCTCGACCCTGCCGCATGTTGCCGGCACCTCGACCTATGTGGCGATGCAGGCGGTCAAGGAAACCGCTCATCAGGATGTGATTTGATCGCGCGCCCCGGCGCGCCATAATCCGGTTGCATGAGACGGCATCTGTGCTTCCTCCTCTTCGGCCTCGTGGCAGTGCCGGCATGGGGCGGGGACTGCCCCGCGCCACCGGACCGCGCCGACGAGCTGACACGGCTGATCGAGGCGGTGCAGCAGGCCCCCGACGCCCGGAGCGCGCGGCTGATTTCCAACGAGATGTGGGAAATCTGGGCCGATGCCCCCGACGCCCACGCGCAGGAGTTGCTGGACGAGGGCATGACCCGGCGCGCAGCCTTCGATTACACCGGCGCCGTTGCCGCGTTTGACGCGCTGATCGCCTATTGCCCCGACTACGCCGAGGGCTGGAACCAGCGCGCCTTCGTCAGTTTCATCCGTCAGGATTATGCGGCCGCGCTGCCTGATCTCGAGCGCGCGGTGGAACTGTCGCCCCGCCATCTGGGCGCGATGTCGGGGCAGGCGCTGACGCTGGTGGCGCTGGGGCGGAACGGCGAGGCGGCGCTGGCGCTGCGTGCCGCGCTCAGGCTCAACCCATGGCTGCCCGAGCGCGATCTGCTGCCGGCGCTGGAGGCGGTGGAAGACAAGATCTGATACCTGCCCTTAGATTAGGGAGGCCCGTTTACACCGGGTTCAGAGCGGCTATTCTGCGCGCCCACGGCCCGCGTGGTGGAATGGTAGACACAGGGGACTTAAAATCCCCGGGCCGAAAGGCCGTGCCGGTTCGAATCCGGCCGCGGGTACCAATCGGCTCGGGTCCGGGTGAGAGACGCCGCAATTTCCATGCCCGCCATTCTGTCCTTCCCCGTTGCCAGCGGTCGCGGATGCAGGGGGGCCGGAGCGTGCCGCGTTCAGCCGCAAACACCCGCGCGCCCCGGGCTTGACCCGGGGCCACGCCCGGCCGGGAAGAAAGGCCCCGGCTCGGGGGCCGGGGCGTGCGACGGGTCTGATCTGACGCGACACGTCATATTCCCCCAATAATATGCACCCCCATCCCGTCAGCCCCTCGCGCGATCCCTCGCGCGATGGTCAGAGCGCGGGCTGGTGGGGCGGCGGGAGGGCAGGGCGCCTTGGTTCCGCGCGAAGGTGCTGCAGTGACATGGCAAAGACCTATCGGCTAATGGGTGATGAATGGTGAGC
This sequence comes from Roseovarius sp., assembly GCA_027493545.1. Classification (GTDB taxonomy): domain Bacteria; phylum Pseudomonadota; class Alphaproteobacteria; order Rhodobacterales; family Rhodobacteraceae; genus Roseovarius. The sequence goes on from JAOSKR010000003.1 coordinate 802,439, forward strand.
AACAATGACCGCGTTATGCTGGCTGGCCGGATTTTCTTGTTCCGTGTGTCGTGGTGTCTTAAACTCCACTTGGGATTGAACGAAGGTTTCGGATGAAGCACTGAACCTGAGAGGTTGTCATGTTTCAACAAGGAATAACCGGCAGTTTGAATGATATCGAAAGAAGAATTGTAAAATACCTAATCGGAGAAAAATGGACCAATCAGGACATTCAAGCGTTGATTAACCTTGAGCGTTCTGCAACCATAAATCCCGGAAGGATTGCGGATGTTAAGAAGAAAGTATCAATCATTCCGTGCTCTAAAGACGATTTTTTGCGATATCATAAATTTAAGAGGTCATTCGATTTAAAAACTGGTCTAAATCCGTTTCTAGATGAGACATTAATTAAGTCTCGTGATGCTATGAAGCTTGCGGTTAGCGTTTTCAATAATCCATCATTTCAGTTTCGCGCTGAGAATTTTTCGATGTTAGCTAATGTGGCGTGGACCTACCTTGTGCATGAGTACTCTGAAAGAAATGGCCTCCCCTGAAGAGGAAGGACGGAAAAGCGATATCGCTCAGTGACTTTTTGAATGGGAAAGGGCATCCATTTTCCGACGGGGTTGAGAAGAATTTAAGAGCTTTGGTCAAAATAAGAGATGCAACAGAGCATACGATTCTTGGCCCGTATGATGAGGAGTGGACTAGAATTTTTCAAGCAAACTGTCTAAATTATGAAAGGCAACTTACCGATCTATTCGGAGAACGTCTTTCGTTAGTGGATGAAATCTCTTTTGCTCTTCAGTTTTCCGGGTTGCGGGTGAATCAAATCAGCGAAATTGCAAAGTCAAAGCTTCCTGAGGCTATTAAGTCGATAAATAAGGAGATTTTTAATGGCATGACGCGTGAGGAGATGGATAATCTTGAGTTCCAGTTTTCTGTTGTTTACACAACTGTTGAAAGCTCTAAGTCTAAGGCAGCCTTTCAATTTGTCTCGCCAAGATCGGCGGAAGGCAAGCAAATATCTAATGTCCTTGTTAAATATAAGCCGTTAGAGGTAACGCATCCTTATAAGCCAGGTCAGGTTGTTGCGATGGTCGCGGAAAGGTCCGGAAAGACATTTAACTTTCATCTACATACGGCTGCGTGGAAAAAACACAAAGTTCGCCCGGATAGCGGGTCAAAAATACCGGAAAAAACAAATTTAGACTATTGTTTCTATAGTCCAGTATATAAATCGTACACTTATAATGATGCTTGGGTCGATCTGCTCGTAGGAGAGATTAACGAATAGGTTGATCTCACACATCCAGTTCCTCCGCCACGAACCGGGCGTTCTCCTGGATGTACTGGAACCGCAGTTCGGGCTTTTTCCCCATCAGCCGCTCGACCAGATCGCCGGTCTCGCCGGGCTCGTCCTCGTCGATGGTCACGCGGATGAGCTTGCGGGTTTTGGGGTCCATCGTGGTTTCCTTCAGATCCTTGGCGTCCATCTCGCCCAGGCCCTTGAAGCGGCTCACGTCGATCTTGCCCTTGCCGCCCAGCCCCTTTTTCAGCCATTTCTCGCGCTCGGCCTCGTCGAGGCAGTAGACCCGGCGCGGCCCTTGCGTCAGCCGAAAGAGCGGCGGGCAGGCCAGATAGAGGTGGCCCGCGTCGATCATCGGGCGCATCTGGGTAAAGAAGAACGTCATCAGGAGCGAGGCGATATGGGCGCCGTCCACGTCGGCGTCGGTCATGATGATGACCTTGTCATAGCGCAGGTCGTCGATGTTGAACCGCGTCCCCAGCCCGACCCCCAGCGCCTGGGTCAGGTCGGCGATCTCCTGGTTCGAGCCGAGCTTGGAACTTGCCGCCCCCAGCACGTTGAGGATCTTGCCCCTGAGCGGCAGCAGCGCCTGGGTCTTGCGGTCGCGCGCCATCTTGGCCGAGCCGCCGGCGCTGTCGCCCTCGACGATGAACAGCTCGGTGCCCTCGCGGGTGCTGGCGGTGCAATCCACGAGCTTGCCCGGCAGGCGCAGCTTGCGGGTGGCGGATTTGCGGCTGGTCTCCTTTTCCTGCCGGCGGCGCAGGCGTTCCTCGGACCGCAGCACCAGGAAATCGAGGATCGCGCCGGCGGATTTGGTGTCCGACGCCAGCCAGTTGTCGAAATGGTCGCGCACCGCGTTCTCGACCAGGCGCTGGGCCTGCGCCGAGGCCAGCCGGTCCTTGGTCTGGCCGACGAATTCGGGATCGCGGATGAAGCACGACACCAGCGCGCAGCCCCCCGCCATCAGGTCCTCGCGGGTGATCTGCGCCGCCTTGCGGTTGCCGGCAAGCTCGCCATGAGCCTTGATGCCCCTGAGGATCGCCGCCCAGAAGCCGGCGACATGGGTGCCGCCCTCGGGCGTGGGCACGGTGTTGCAGTAGCTTTGCAGGAACCCCTCGCGCGAGGGCGTCCAGTTGATCGCCCATTCGACCTTGCCGGGGGTGCCGAAGCGTTCCTGGAAATCGACCGTGCCGGCAAAGGGGGTCTCGGCATAGGTGGCCGCGCCGTTCATCGTCTCGCGCAGGAAATCGGCGAGCCCGCCGGGAAAGTGAAAGCTGGCCTCGTGCGGGGTGTCGCCGTCCTCGATGGCCGATTTCCAGCGGATTTCGACACCGGAGAAGAGATACGCCTTGGAGCGGATCGACTTGAAGAGGCGCGCAGGCCTGAAACGGTGATGGCCGAAGATTTCCTCGTCGGCGTGAAAGGTCACGGTGGTGCCGCGCCGGTTGGGGGCGGCGCCGATCTCGGCCAGCGGCCCCTGCGGCACGCCGCGCGAAAAGCGTTGCTCGAAAAGCCTGCGATCACGCGCGACCTGCACCACCATGGTGTCGGAGAGCGCGTTGACGACGCTCGCGCCCACCCCGTGCAGCCCGCCCGAGGTCTGGTAGGCCTTGCCCGAGAACTTGCCGCCCGAGTGCAGCGTACACAGGATCACCTCGAGCGCCGACTTGCCGGGGAACCTGGGGTGCTCCTCGACCGGGATGCCGCGGCCGTTGTCGCGGACGGTGATCGAGAAATCCTCGTGCAATTCGACCTCGATACGGGTGGCGTGGCCCGCCACGGCCTCGTCCATCGCGTTGTCGAGCACCTCGGCCACCAGATGATGCAGCGCGCGCTCGTCGGTGCCGCCGATATACATCCCCGGCCGCTTGCGCACCGGCTCGAGCCCCTCGAGTACCTCGATATCCGAGGCGGTATAGTCGGTATTGTCGGTGGCGGTCAGGAGGTCGTCGGCCATGCGGGTGCTGCTCTTTGGTTTGTTGATTGGGCGGCAGTATGGCAGAGCGCGCGGTGCGGGGAAAGGGTCCGCGCGGATCAGCCCGCGGCAGTGCCGATCATCTCGTGGCCGTCGATGCTGCCCTGGGCCGGGCGGATGATTTGCTGGCCGGCCTCATCGTTGCCCGTACCCGGCGAGACAATGACACCATGGCAGCGGACGGGGCCGCCACATGCCTCATGCTTTCAATGTCTGGCGCAGGTACCGCGCGCAGCCCCTCAGGGCAAAGTCGTCCTCGGTGACGACGGATACCGGGATCGCGCGGACGATGTCGGTATAGGGCCCGCGATCGGTGAAGGCGCGCAGAAAGCCCAGTTCGGCAAGGTGCGGCGCCACGGCGCGCGCTACGCCGCCGGACAGGCAGATACCGCCCATCGGCAGGTGATGCAGGGCAAGATTGCCCGCCACCGGCCCAGCAGCGCGGAAAAGGTCATGAGGGTCGCGCGTGCCCCGGTATCGCCCGCCGCAAAGGCCATGACGATCCGGTCGGGGGTAGCGTCTTTGCCGGTCAGATAACGGTGGATGTCGGCCAGTCCGGGGCCTGAAAGCGCGGCCTCGACGGGGAGGTGGGGATGGGTCTTGCGCAGGTGATCGTAAAGGCCGGCGGCAATGGACCCGTGCGGCAGGGTGGAATGCCCCGATTCCGCCGCCGGCACGAACAGCCCGCCCGCCACGCGGTGCACGACCGCGACGTTGCAGCCGGTGCCGATGTTGAGCACCATTCGCGGGGCACCAGTGGGCGCCGGGGCGCCGGCAAAGAGCGATCGCACCGCGCCCGGCGGCAGGTCGTCGAGCGCGTATCCCTGCGCCTGCAGATCGTTGACGAGATGCACCCGCGCCCCGCCGGTCGCCGCCCGCAACGCCGCCGCGTCGATCAGCCAGCAATGGTTGGTGAGCTGTGCGCGGCCGTCGCGCACCGGCCCGGCGACGGCGGCACAGAGCGCGGCAATGGGGCCGGGGGTCTTTGCGCCCAGATAGGCGGCCAGCACCGCATCGAGCCCGGAAAATTCGGTGTTGCGGTAGTGCCGGACGCTGTCGGGCAAAAGCCGCCCGTCCCCGGCCAGTCCCAGCCGGGTGTTGGTGCCGCCGACATCGGCCAGCAGGAACCGCTCAGTCATCGGTCATGGCGACGGGTTCGAGGCGGTTTCTGGCGCGGGCATGGCGGGCCTTTCTGTCGATGGATGCGGGCGAGGCCCGAAGTGGCGCCGGCATGATCCGCAATGCCCCCACGGCGTCGGGCCACCGGCCGCCGGTCAGCTTTCCCAGCGGCCCGAGAAGCCCTCCGGTACCAGCAGGATGTCGCGGTCGAGATCGCGCACATCGGTGCGCCCGCACAGCGCCATCGAGGTTTCCAGTTCCTTTTGCAGGATTTCGAGCGCCCGGGTCACGCCATCCTCGCCCATCGCGCCGAGACCGTAGACGAAGGCGCGCCCGATCATCACGCCCTTCGCGCCCATCGCCAGCGCCTTGAGAATGTCCTGACCGGTGCGAATGCCGCTGTCGAGATGGACCTCGATCTTGTCGCCCACCGCGTCGACGATCTCGGGCAGCGCCCGGATCGAGCTGAGCGCGCCGTCGAGCTGCCGCCCGCCATGGTTCGAGACCACGATCGCATCGGCGCCCGCGTTGACCGCCTCGAGCGCGTCGCGGGCATCCATGATCCCCTTGATGATGACCGGGCCGTCCCACATCCGGCGGAACTGCCTGATCTTTTCCCAGTCGAGCGCGGGGTCGAACGCCTCGGCCGTCCATTTGGCCAGCGAGCCGGGGTCGCTGACGCCCTTGGCATGGCCCACCACGTTGCGGAACTCGCGCCGCTTTGTGCCCAGCATGCCAAGACCCCAGCGCACCTTGGTCATCATGTCGGCGACCGATTTCACGGTCAGCTTGGGCGGGGCCGAAAGCCCGTTCTTGATGTCCTTGTGGCGCTGGCCCATCACCTGCAGGTCGACGGTGATGACAAGGGCCGAGCATTTCGCCGCCGCCGCGCGCTCGAACAGGCGGCGCATGAAATCCTCGTCGCGCAAGGTGTAGACCTGAAACCAGAAGGGTTTGCGGGTGTTCTCGGCCACGTCCTCGATCGAGCAGATCGACAGCGTCGAGAGTGTGTACGGCACGCCAAAGCGTTCGGCCGCGCGTGCCGCCTTGATCTCGCCGTCGGCCGATTGCATGCCGGTCAGGCCCACCGGCGCCAGCGCCACCGGCATCATTACGTCCTGGCCCACCATCCGGCTGGCGGTGCTGCGCCGGGTCATGTCGATGGCGACCCGCTGGCGCAGGTATATCTTGTGGAAATCGCTGCTGTTCTCGCGAAAGGTCTGTTCCGTCCAGCTGCCGGTTTCGGCGTAATCGTAGAACATCCTTGGCACGCGGCGTTCATAGAGGCGGCGCAGGTCTTCGATGCGGGTGATCACGGGCATGGGCGGTCTCCGTCGGCTTGGCCAGAATGGCTTACCGGCTCGCGCCCGGCCGCGCAATGCCGCCATCCGCGGCAATGATGCGCCGGAGCAGACCAGGGACGAGCCTGACCGCCGGCCGGGGTTCCCGCCCGGGACGGCATTGCGCCGTATCAGGAGCCGTGGGCACCCTCGGCCAGGCTGCGGACGAAATCGAGCACCTCCGCGGCACTGTCGCCCTTGCCGAGCCTGGCCACGATGGCCGAGCCCACCACCGCGCCGTCGGCCACATTGGCGATCTCGCGCGCGGTCTCGGGCGTGCGGATGCCAAAGCCCACCACCACCGGCAGCTCGGTCTGCGCCTTGATGCGCGCCACGTCGGGGGCGACGTCGGCGGCCTCGGCGGCCGCGGCGCCGGTGATGCCGGTGATCGAGACGTAATAGACAAAGCCCGAGCTGTTCTGCAGCACCCTGGGCAGGCGCCGGTCGTCGGTGGTGGGGGTGGCGAGGCGGATGAAATTCAGCCCCGCCTCCTGCGCCGGGATGCACAGCTCGTCGTCCTCCTCGGGGGGCAGGTCGACCACGATCAGCCCGTCGATGCCGGCGGCGCGGGCGTCGGCCAGGAATGTCTCCACGCCGCGATTGAAGATCGGGTTGTAATACCCCATCAGCACGATCGGGGTGGTGTCGTCGGTCTTGCGGAATTCGGTCGCCATGTCGAGCGTGCGCTGCAGCGTCTGGCCCCCGGCGAGCGCGCGTTGCCCGGCGCGCTGGATGGTCGGGCCGTCGGCCATCGGGTCGGTGAAGGGCTGGCCCAGCTCGATGATGTCTACGCCGGCGGCGGGCAGTCCCTTTATCACTGCCAGCGAGGTGTCGTAATCGGGATCTCCCGCCATCACGTAGGTGACGAAGGCCTTCTTGCCGGCGGCCTTGAGCTCGGTGAACTTGGCGTCGATACGGGTCATGCGGGCATCCTTGTGCTCAATGGCGTCGGGTTTGGCGCAAAGGCGGCGGGAAATCAATGCCCCAGCCTTGACCTTGTGCGCCCCGGCAACGTAGATGCCCGCGTCTGCCGCCAGAGAGGATGCGAGATGGGTTTCAGGATGGGCATCGTCGGCCTGCCCAACGTGGGCAAGTCGACGCTCTTCAACGCGCTGACCCGTACCGCCGCCGCGCAGGCGGCGAATTTTCCCTTCTGCACCATCGAGCCCAATGTGGGCGAGGTCGCGGTGCCCGATGCGCGGCTCGAACGGCTGGCCGAGATCGGCGGGTCGAGACGGGTGATCCCGACGCGGATGACCTTTGTCGACATCGCCGGGCTGGTGAAGGGGGCGTCACGGGGCGAGGGGCTGGGCAACAAGTTCCTCGCCAATATCCGCGAGGTCGACGCCATCGCCCATGTGTTGCGCTGCTTCGAGGATCCGGACGTCACCCATGTCGAGGATCGCATCGACCCGGTGGCCGACGCCGAGGCGGTCGAGACCGAACTGATGCTGGCCGATCTCGAATCGGTCGAGAAGCGCCGCGCCGGGCTGGTGCGCAAGCTCAAGGGTGGCGACAAGGAGGCGGTGCAGGCCGACCGGCTGCTGGGCATCGCCCAGACGCTGCTGGAGGCGGGCCGGCCCGCCCGTCAGGCCGAGATCGCCGATGAGGACGCGCGCGCCTGGAAGACGCTGCAACTGCTGACCGCCAAGCCGGTGCTCTATGTCTGCAATGTCGATGAGGCGAGCGCCGCGCGCGGCAACGACTTGTCGCGCAAGGTGGCGGAGATGGCCGAAGCCCAGGGCGCCGCCAGCGTGGTGATTTCGGCCCGCATCGAGGAGGAGATCAGCCAACTCGCTCCCGACGAAGCGGCCGAGTTCCTGCACGAGATGGGGCTGGAGGAGGCCGGGCTAGACCGGCTGATCCGCGCCGGCTATGAGCTTTTGCACCTGCAGACCTATTTCACCGTCGGCCCCAAGGAGGCGCGCGCCTGGACCATTCCCCAAGGTACCACCGCGCCCCGGGCGGCGGGCGTCATCCACGGCGATTTCGAGAAGGGCTTCATCCGCGCCGAGACCATCGCCTACGACGATTTCATCGCCTGCGGTGGCGAGCAGGGCGCCAAGGATGCCGGGCGGATGCGCGCCGAGGGCAAGGGCTATGTCGTCAAGGATGGCGACGTGATGCACTTTCTCTTCAGTAACTGAGCCCGCACCGGCCACGGCAATGGCGCCAGCCGGTCTCGGTGTGACCGGAAGAACCCGGCCCGGCACTCCCGCCCCGCTCAGAGCTTGCCGCGCAGATACTCCATCACCGCCGGGCGTACCGATTGCGCGCCGTCCTCGCCCGCCTGGTGGATCACGGCGCGCAATTCGCCCAGATCGGTGCGGCGCAGGATCGACTTGACCGGCCCGATCGAGGCCGGACGGATCGACAGCATCCGAAACCCGATGGCGGCGAAACAGGCCGCCTCGACCGGGCGCCCGGCATCCTCGCCGCAAAACGACAGCGGCGTGCCGAGGCGCGCGCAGCGCTCGGCGATGCCTTCGAGGAAGGTCAGGAAGCTCACGTTGAGGGTGTCGTAGCGGCGGCGCACCAGTTCGTTGTCGCGGTCGGCGGCAAAGAAGAACTGCTTGAGGTCGTTGCCCCCGATCGAGAGGAAATCGACCTCGCGATAGAAGCTGTCGGGTGCGAAGGCGAGCGACGGCGTCTCGAGCATTGCGCCCACCTCGAGCGTCTCGGGCAGGGGGTGGCCGAGGATGCGCTCGCGGGCCAGCGCCTTGTCCATCTCGGCGCGCGCGGCGTTGAATTCCCTCGCGCTGGGCGACGAAGGGGAACATCACCGCCAGCGGCCGCCCGGCGGCGGCGCGGATGAGCGCCTGCAGCTGCATCCGCATCACCCCCGGCTTGTCGAGCCCGACCCGGATCGCGCGCCAGCCGAGCGCCGGGTTGGGCTCGTCGACCGTGGTCATGTAGGGCAGCACCTTGTCCGAGCCGATGTCGAGGGTGCGAAACACCACCCGGCGGCCCTTTGCGGCCTCTATCACCCGGGAATAGAGCTGGTTCAGTTCGCCGCGTTTCGGCATGTGGTTGCGGATCAGGAACTGCAGTTCGGTGCGGAAAAGGCCCACCCCTTCGGCGCCCGAACTCTCGAGGCTGGGCAGGTCGGCCATCAGCCCGGCGTTCATGTGCAGCGCGATGCGTGTGCCGCACAAGGTCTCGGCCGGCTTGTCGCGGATCGAGGCATAGCGTTTCTGGGCCTTCGCCTGCATCGCCATCTTGTCGCGAAAGGCGGCGATGATGCCGCCGTCGGGGCGCAGATGGACCATGCCGTGATCGCCGTCCACGAGGATGAGATCGTTGTTGAGCGCCTCGGTGGTGATCCTCCCGGCATGGATCACCAGCGGGATCGCCAGCGCACGCGCGACGATCGCGGCATGACTGCCGACCGAACCCTCCTCGAGCACGACACCCTTGAGCCGGCGACCGTAGTCGAGCAGTTCGGCCGGGCCGATATTGCGCGCCACCAGCACCGGGTCGGCCGGCATCTCGGCGCCGGTCACGGTGCCCTGTCCGGTGAGGATGCGCAGCAGCCGGTTGGAAAGATCGTCGAGGTCGTGCAGGCGGTCGCGCAGATAGACGTCGGTGACCTGGCCCATGCGGGCGCGGGCGGTGGACTGTTCCTTTTCCACCGCCGCCTCGGCCGACAGCCCGCGCCCGATGTCCTCTTCCATCCGGCGCATCCAGCCCTTGGAATTGGCGAACATTCTGTAGGCCTCGAGCACCTGCATCTGGTCGGTGTCGCCGGTGCCGGCCGTCGACAGCATCCGGTCGACGCCCACCCGCAGCTTTTCCACCGCCTCGGTCAGGCGTTCGCGTTCGCGCTCCGGATCCTCGGCAAAGGGGTTGGAGATCACCACCCGCGGCTCATGCAGCCAGACATGCCCCTGCGCGGCGCCCTCCTGCGCGGAGGTGCCCTGAAACAGCACCGCCCGGCTGTGGCGTGCCGACATCGCCGCGCCTTCGCCGACGAAGGCGCCCAGTTCGGCCATTTCGGCGATGACCATCGCCACCACCTCGACCGCCTGCACCTCGTCCTCGCAAAAGATGCGCGCCTCCTCGACTGCACCACCAGCACGCCCAGCGTCTCTCCGAGTCGCTGGACCGGCAGGCCGAGAAAGGACGAATATGCCTCCTCGCCGGTCTCGGGCATGAAACGGAACCCGCGCGTGCCCGGCGCGTTGTCGGTGTTGATGATCCGCCCGCGCTGCGCCACCCGGCCCACCAGACCCTCGCCCAGCCGCAACCGGGTGCGGTGCACGGCCTCGGGGTTCAATCCCTTGGTCGCGCAGAGTTCCAGCGTTTCGGTGTCGCGAAAGAGGTAGATCGAACAGACCTCGGTATGCATCTCGTCGGCGATCAGCCGGGTGATGCGGTCGAGCCGATCCTGTCCGGCGCCCTCCTCGGCCATGACGGCGCGCAGCCTGCCGAGCATCTGGCGGGTGTCTGTCGGGTTGTCTGGCATCGCTGTCATGCGTCGATCCGGCCTGTCCGAGCGGCGACCGGCCCCCGTCAGGTGCCGGGGGGTGTATCAGGTCGCCTGGTCCAATCCGAACGCATCATGCAGGGCCTGAACCGCAAGTTCCATATATTTCCGGTCGATCAGAACGGAAATCTTTATCTCCGAGGTTGCAATGACCTTGATGTTGATGCCCTCGTCGCTGAGCGTGCGGAACATCTTGGCCGCCACGCCCGATTGGCTGCGCATGCCGATTCCCACCGCCGAAATCTTGGCGACGGCGGTATCGGCGACGAGTTCGCGGAAATTGATCTCGCCGCGGCTCTTGGCTTCCTCCAGCGCCTTTTGCGCCCGCGTCACCTGGGTGGTGGGGCATGAAAAGGTCATGTCGGTGCGCCCCTCCTCGGAGATGTTCTGGATGATCATGTCGACGTTCACGCCGGCTTCGGACAGCGGGCCGAAGATCGCTGCGGCGATGCCGGGGCGGTCGGCCACCGAGATCAGTGTCATCTTGGCCTCGTCGCGCGAAAAGGCGATCCCGTTGACGACGTTCGATTCCATGATTTCCTCCTCGCTGCAGACCAGCGTGCCGGCGGTGTCGGACAGCTCCCCGAAGCTCGACAGAACCCGGAGCGTGACGTTGTAGCGCATCGCCAGCTCGACCGAGCGGGTCTGCAGGACCTTGGCGCCGAGGCTCGCGAGCTCCAGCATCTCCTCGAACGCGATCCGGTCGAGCTTGCGCGCCTTGTCGCAGACGCGCGGGTCGGTGGTGTAGACGCCATCCACATCCGTGTAGATGTCGCAGCGTTCGGCGCCAAAGGCGGCGGCAAAGGCCACCGCGGTGGTGTCCGACCCGCCGCGCCCCAGCGTGGTGATGCGGCCCTCGGGGCTCAGCCCCTGAAAGCCCGCGATCACCGCCACCCGCATGCCCTCGGTGAACTTGGCGGTGATGTTGTCGGTGGGAATTTCCTCGATCCGCGCCGCCGAATGGGTCGAGGTGGTGCGCACCGGCACCTGCCAGCCCTGCCAGCTGCGCGCGGGAACGTCCATTTCCTGCAAGATCAGCGCCATCAGTCCGGCGGTGACGTTTTCGCCCGAGGCGACCACGGCATCGTATTCGCGGGCGTCGTAGAACGGCGAGATTTCCTCGACCCAGCCCACCAGCTCGTTGGTGCGCCCGGCCATCGCCGAGACGATGACGATCACGTCATAACCCTTGGCGACCTCGACGCCGACACGCTTGGCGGCGCGGCGGATGCGGTCGATGTTGGCGACCGAGGTGCCGCCGAATTTCATCACGAGAAGGGGCATGGGTCTTTGCGTCCGGCGTTGTTCCGGCGCGGTTTATTCGGGATGCGCAGCAAGGGCAAGCGACGTTCTTGCCGTGCCCGTTCTCCCTTTGGCCTTCACCGCCACAGGAAAGCGTAAGAGGCAAAGACCCCCTGCAGCCGCGCCAGCGCCCGGTTGGCGGGACCGGGACGGGGCAGGCCGCCGTCGGCCAGCCGTTCGGCCACCACCTCGGGCGGGCAGGGCAGGCCGCTCACCGGGTCGCGGTAGCGCGGATAGTCGATCAGCACCGCGTGGACGAGGCCCGCCAGCGTCGGCCGCGCCACCCGCCGCGCCGGCACCGGGCCGAGATCGCGGGTGAGCCCCCAGCCGGCGTAGAAGGGCGCGCCGGTGGTGGTCACCGAAACCCCGCGCAAGAGCGCCTCGAACCCCATCAGGGACGTCATCGTCCAGACCTCGTCGACCTGCGTCAGCAACAAGGCCGGATCGGTGCCGGGCAGCACTTCGTCGGCCAGCCGCAAGAGGTCGTCCGTTGCCACCTGGCCGGGGCGCAGCCCGGCCTCGACGTCGGGGTGCGGCTTGTAGAGGATGATCGCACCGGGGTTTTCGGCCCGCGCCCGTTCGAGCAGCGCGAGGTTGGTGGCGATGCTGCCCGCGCCCAGGCTGATCGAGGCATCGTCCTCGACCTGCCCGGGTACCAGGATGCGGTGCCCGGCCGGCAGGTCGGGCGGGGGGCGGCCGAGATTGTACTTGCTCAGCCCCGCCTGCACGATGGCGCGGATCAGCGTCCCGGCGCGCGCCTCCTGATCGGGGCGCAGGCGCGCGCGCGCGGCAATCATTCGCTCCAGCCGGCTTTCGCGGCCGGGATCGTAGTAGATGCCGAGATCGTCGCAGACCAGCGACAGCGGCGGCACCAGCGCGGCCCCCAGCCCGCGCGAGCGCAGAAATCCGTCCTCGACGCGCACCGCGCCCCCGGGCGCCTCGTCCGCGCGCCCGGCCCAGACCATCGCCCGGCCGGTGGTCTCTCGGGCCGGCTTCCTCTCGCCGGCAAAACGCACCTTGGCGTGGCGCCCGAAAAAGCCCTGCACCGGTGCGCGTTTCCACATCCGCATGCCCCATGCCGTCCAGCCATGCCGGTCCTCGCGCCAGGCGCGGGTTTCGGCCTCGAGCGCCGAGATGGCATCCTCGAGCGGGCAGAGCCGGTCGCGGCAGGCGTCGTACCAGGTGGGATAGAGGATCATCGCCGCGGCGAACATCTGCGCCCGGCTCAGCCGCCGCCCGCGCCGCGCAAGGGGCGCGGGGTGGCGATCCTCGGTCAGGCCCCAGCCGGCATAAAACGGCCGGCCAAAGACCTGAGGCCGGTGGCCGGCAAGGATCGCCTCGAAACCCAGTTGCGAGCTGACCGTATAGACCGCGACGGCGCCTTCGAGCAGTGCCCGGGGGCTGACCGGATCGGCGAAGAGCCGCACCCGGTCGCTTTCGTCGGCGGCTGCGAAATGGCCCGGCCTGTGGCCCTGCGCAGTCTCGGGATGGGTCTTGATCAGCACCGGTGCGCCGGGATTTTCCGCCTGCGCACAGATCAGCATGTCGCGAAACGTGGCCAGATCGGCGCCGCTGTGGACGACGCTCGCATCGCCCCTGGTCTGGTCGATCACCAGAACATAGCCCGGCGCCGGACAGGGATGGCAGGGATCGACGGCGGTGTATTTGCTCAGATGCGCCTCCTTGAGCCGCGCGATGGCGCCGCGGGCGCGGTCCATCAGGGCGGTGTCGTCGAGCGGATGGGTCGCCAGCAGGGTTTCGATGTCAGACGGATGGGCCGCGTCGAAATGCACGCCCCGGCGGTCGATCAGGAGCCCCAAGGGCCCGGCCCCACCGGCACGGCCGGGAAAGAGCGAGCGCAAGAAGGCGTCCTCGATGCGCAAGAGACCGGCGCCGGTGCGTGCCGCCACCGCCTCGCCCCGGCGGGCGTAGGGTGAGCGCCCCCAGGCCGCGACCAGATCGTCTGGCCCGGGCCGGCCCAATCGCAACCGGTATCCCGCCAGCGCCATGATGCGCCGCACCCGCCGTTGCCACACGAACCCGGCGTTGAAAAAGAAAACCCGCCGGTCGCGGGGGCGGCCGGCGGGGCTTTCCTCCTGTGATGGCGTCATCCCGATCCGCTCAGCGCATCGGCCGCCGTGGAAACCGAGCCGATCGTGCCCAGCGTGCCGGTCAGCGCCGAGATCACCTTGTTCCACTGGGCAAAGGGCGCTTCGGTCACATAGAGCGTGTCGTCGTCGCGAACGGCAAAGTCGCGGGCGACGAACATGCCGTTGGGCCGGGTCAGGTCGAGCACGTAGACCATGCGCTGCGCGCCGATCAGATCGTCGCGGCCCAGCACCTGGTTGGCGATCTCGGCCGGTTCGTTGCGCAGGATGAAGACGCCCGTAGGATCGGCGCTGCTGGCCCGCAGGCCGCCCACCTGCGCGATCGCCTCGACGGCGCTGATGGTGGGGCTGGCGAACGGCAGGCGCGCCTGCGAACCGGTGGCGCCGAGCGCGGTAAAGGCGCGGGTATCCTCTTCGACCAGCACCCGGTCGCCGCCGCGCAGGGCGATGTCGAATTCGGGGTATTTGTAGAGGTCCTGGAACCACACCTTTGAGCGCAGGTTGCCGCGTATCACCGTGATCTGGGCGATGTCCGGTTCGATCGTCACCCCGCCGGCGGTGGCGAGCATCCCCGACAGTGTGCGCGTCGGGCGCTCGATCGGATAGACCCCCTGGGCGCCGACCGAGCCCACCAGCGACACGGTCGAGCCATCGCCGGCCAGGCGGCGCACCTCGACCTGCGGGTCGGGGGTCTGGTCCTCGAGCTTGCCGGTGATGATCCGGCGGATCGCGTCGGGGGTGTTGCCGGCGGCACGGATGCGCCCGGCATAGGGGATGAAGACAAAGCCCGCGCCGTCGACCTGGACCTCTTCGAGGACGGTCTGATTGGTCGTCTCGCCGGCCAGCAGCCCGTCATCGACGTTTTCCCAGATCGTCAGTCCCAGCGTGTCGCCGGGGCGGATGATGTCCGATTGCAGGATGTCGGAGCGCAGGAATTCCTCGGTGAACCCCAGCGCCGGCTGCACCGAGGTCGCGCGCGTCACCCGGTCGTTGACGGCGACGACAAAGGCATCACCCTGCCGCTGCACTGATCCGGCGTAGATTTCACGCTTGTTGGGACCGACGCGCGGCAGGACACCGCAGGACGCCACCAGCGCGGCAATCAGACACAGGGCGATTGCCTTCGCCCTTCGGGAGGTTCGGGGTGTCACTGCTCGGTCTCCTCGACCAGTTATTGTTCTGCCTCGGCGTTTTTCGGGCAAGTTAACGGAATCCGTGGCAAAAATCCAGCGTGCAAGGCCGGGCCGGTCAAGTCACGATGCGCAACTGTTGCCGCGGGGGCCGCGGTGCCGCGTTCGAGCGCCTGATAGGGATCGTCGGAGTTCAGCATCATGTCGACCGCCCTGGCGCAGCAATTGCCGCCGCCCGGAGGCGGAATAGAACCCCCGGCCACCGGCTGGTTTCCAGCAGGTAGCGACGAAAATCGGCATAGGCGCGGCGGTCGGGGCGCTCGGGCCGGGCGAAGAAGGCGCTCAGGGGTCCGGTCGAGACGAATTCGGGCTTGGCGTAGACCGCCGCGCCGAAGGTCCGGAGCGGGATGCCGCGCCACAGCACCTGCTGGCCGGCGGTGGAATTGACGGTGACCGCGCTCACGGTCTCGTCGAGCAGCTGCGCGAGCTTGCCGCCCAGCACGAAATGCACCCGCTCGGCGATGCCGTGCGCCCGCGCCAGCCGCCGCAACTCGCGCCTCAGCGGTATCCGCCCGTCCTCGAGCGGGTGCGCCTTGACCACCAGGTGATGGTGGCGCGGCGCGCCCTCGGCAAAGCCCTCGATCACCGCCTGCAGGAACTCGGTCATGGTGGAAAAGGGCGAGTGCGCCTGAAACGAGGCGTCGTGTTCGAGCTGCAGGAGCGCCAGGTGATAGGGAAACCCGCCATGGCGCACCCTGAGCGTGGCGACGCGCCGCTCGACGGCCAGCGCCGGCATCAGGAGGAGCCGCTTGAGATAGAGACGGAACTCCTGGGCGACGCTCAGCGCGCGATGGGGGCGAAAGGCGCGGTAGCGGCCATTGAGCAGCAGCACGCAGCCGTGATAGAGCGCGCCGTAAAAGATGTGCTGGCGGGTGTCGCCCCAACTGGCGGGCGGCATGGCGGTATCGGTATCGGCGTGGCCCAGCGCCTTGCGCATCTGCGCCACGCTCGTCTGCATCAGCTTTGAGTTGCCGTTTGAGCCGCCGCGCTCGTAGGTGACCCAGTAGGGGCGCATGTAACCTTCCTCGAAGACATGCACCGTCAGGCCACTAGAACGGGCGATGGCGATGGCCTCGGCATGAACCGGGCGGGTATCGCCGTAAAGGACCAGATCGGTCACGCCCTTTTCCGCCACCAGCGCGGCAAAGCGATCGGGCCAGTCCGCTTGCGGGGCGCGAAAGGGGATGTAGCTCCCGCGGTCGGGCCAGAAGGCGCGGTCGCCGGCGTTGAAGCCTACGCGCCAGACCTGCGCGCCGGTGCGCCGGACGAGCCGCCCCAGCCGGTGGAAGAAGGGCCCGTGCGGACCTTGCAGAAACAGAAATACCCGCCCGTCGCCGGTTACCATTGCACAAATCGCTTTCGTCATGCTTCTCGGCTATCCCGATACCGGGAAAACTGGACGAATTTAAGACCCGTGTCACCGTCGGTCTTGCCCGGCGCGTAACGAGGGGGTAGGCCCAAGGCGGATCAGCACGGGGCCGGCAAGGCGGGAGAAGGCGAATGTTCACCGGGATCGTCACGGATATCGGGCAGGTGCGCAGGATCGAACGGCGCGGCGACATGCGCGCCCGCATCGCCACCCGCTACGACATGAAGACCGTCGATATCGGCGCTTCGATCGCCTGCGACGGGGTCTGCCTGACCGTGGTCGAAAAGGGGGATGACTGGTTCGCGGTCGATGCCTCGGCCGAAACCCTGTCAAAGACCAATCTCGGGCGCTGGGCCGAGGGCACGCGCGTCAACCTCGAACGCGCGCTCAGGGTCGGGGACGAGCTGGGCGGGCACATCGTCTCGGGCCATGTCGACGGCGTGGCCGAGGTGGTCGCGATGAAGGCCGAGGGCGACAGCACCCGCGTCACCCTGCGCGCGCCCGCCGGGCTCGCGCGCTTCATCGCCCCCAAGGGATCGGTGGCGCTCAACGGCACCTCGCTGACCGTGAACGAGGTTTCCGGCAACAGCTTCGGCATCAACCTCATTCCGCACACCAAGACGGTGACCAACTGGGGCGCGGTGGCGGTGGGCGACCTCGTCAACCTCGAGATCGACACGCTGGCGCGCTATGTCGCGCGGCTCCACGAGGTGGCGGCGATCGGCTGACGGTGCGCGCCGCTCAGCCGGCCCAGATGTCGCCGACGGTGTAGCCCTCGGGGAAGGGGTCGGAGGGGTCGAGCAGCCAGGTCGAGAGCCCCGAAATCCAGCCCTGACCCGAGATCGACGGCACGATGGCAGGGTGCGGGCCGACCCGCGCCAGCGCCTCGATCCGGCCGGTGAAGGTGGTGCCGAGCGGGCCGGCATGGACGTAATCCTCGCCCGGCTCAAGCTGGCCGCGCGCGTACATCACTGCCATGCGCGCGCAGATGCCGGTGCCGCAGGGCGAACGGTCGAGCGCGCCCGGCAGGGCGTCGGGGCGGGCCGGATCGTAGCCGCCCGAGGACACCGTGACCGCGCCGCGGCCCTGCGTGCC
The DNA here is from genome assembly GCA_027493545.1 of Roseovarius sp. Taxonomy (GTDB): domain Bacteria; phylum Pseudomonadota; class Alphaproteobacteria; order Rhodobacterales; family Rhodobacteraceae; genus Roseovarius. The sequence continues at coordinate 819,711 of JAOSKR010000003.1, forward strand.
GGCCGCGACGGGCGCCCCCAGAGATGGGTGATGGTGGGCCCGGTGATGGCGGGGTTTTCCGGGTGGCTCACGGGCAGCTGTTCGCGCGCGGCGGCAAGGATGCGTTCGCTGGCGCGAACGATCCCGGCGCCGTTCGCGGCCCCGAGGTCGATCCCCAGCGCGTCGGCGTCGGCCAGCACGTAGAACATGCCGCCCCAGGCGATATCGACCGCGATGCGGCCAAGACCCTCGACGTCAAGTCCGGCATCGAGATGCATCACGAAGGCCGGCACGTTGCGAAAGCCCACCCGAGTCACCTTGCCGTCGCGGCATTCGGCGCGCACCCGGATCAGCCCGGCGGGCGCCTCGAGCGTCAGTTCGGTCACCGGCTCGCGCATCGGCAGCATCCCGGTTTCCAGCAGCACGGTGGCCACGCAGATGGTGTTGGAGCCCGACATCGGCGGATATTCGGTCTGCTCCATGATGATGAAGCCGGCGTCGGCCTCGGGGTCGCAGGGCGGCACGATCAGGTTGCAGCAGAGCGCCGGCTGGCCGCGCGGCTCGCGCAGCATCAGCAGGCGCAGATCGTCGGCATGCTCGCGCATGTGCTGCATCTTCTCGAAGACCGTCCGGCCGGGCAGGGGCGGCACGCCCGAGGTCACCACCCGGCCCTGCTCACCCTCGGCATGGGCCTCTACCGCGGTGATCATCCTGACGGCGCGCATTTCCGTTCTCCCGGCTGTTGCGGCCGGTCTACGCGTTTCGGCGGTCCGTTGGAATACCCGTTGTCCGGCCCGCCACCACTCCGCCCCCCAGGGCCGGCGCGACTCCGGCCACCCTCGGTGCCGGGCGCGATCCTCGCCTCAAGGCAGTGGTTCAATCGGGAGCCATCTTGCCCCTAGTCGTTGTCGGTCAGCCCCGCCCCGGCGCCCGACAGGCGGCTTTCGGGGGTGGCCGGCGCATAGGTGCGGCGGGCGAATTCGCTCAGCGCATGCGCTGTCGCCTCGCCGATCTCGCCGCGCCAGACCTGAGTGACCGCCTGTCCGCCCGGCGCCGCGCCCGCACCGATCCTGACCTCTTCGGCCCGCGCCGCGGCGAGCGCCGCCGGACCGTCGAAGGCGGCGCGGGTCTCGCCCCTGCCCCGGGCGATGGTGACCCCGGGCCAGGCGATGCGCAGCTGCGCGCCGGTGGCGTCGGCCGCCCAGGCCATGTAGGGAACCAGCAGGATCGGTTGCGCCACCGGGCCGAGCGTCATGCCTCCGCCCATCGCCAGCGCCGCCGCCCGGTCGCAGAGCGCCGCCCCGGTGGCGATCGGGCAAAGGAGCCCGCCGCGCGCCCGCCAGCGGCCATCGGCGGGGTCGGGGCGCAGCGTCTCGGCTTCGGCCCCGTCCTCGGCCGCAAGGAGCGCCGCCAGCGCCGCGCCCCCGGCCAGCCCGCGGCCGCCAGCCAGCGCACCGCCTTGCCGGCCTCCTCCGCCAGCCCCCAGGACATGCCGGCACCGCGCGCGGCCCGGCGCGCCAGGCTCTCGATCTCGTTGAGGGACCAGCTCATCGGCTCGCCTCCGACTTCGGCTCCGGCAACGGAGGCAACCCCCAGTCATCGGCGGGCCCGTGTGCCAGTTCGCCGGGGAAGGGGGCGTTTTGGTACATGTTGATGCGCACCCAGCGGTCCGAGCGCGGGTCGAAATGGCTGGCTCCGAAAAAGCTGAGCTTGAGGCGCAAGAGGTCGATCGGCAGCATCGCCGCCGCGATGGTGTTGTCGCGGATCTCCGCATAGGGCAGCCTGGCGGCGATCTGGGCACGTCGGGCGATATGGCGATGCTCGGGGTGGCGCAGCAGGAATTCGGCCACGGTGGCATCACCGGCCCCCGCCAGATCGGCATGAAGCCGGGCTGCGTCGCGTCCCGGGCAAAGGGGCTGCTCGTAGGGCTCCAGCGCCGCATCGGCGCGCTCGCCCAGCCGCGGCTCCAGCTTTTCCTCCGAGACGTACCAGATCCGTGCCTGCGCCTGCGCGTCGGTCCAGTCGGTTGCCAGCGCCCGGGCGTAGACCTCCTCGACGATCCGGCGCAGTTCGGCGAGCGGCATGGCGCCGTCGATGCGCCATTCGGCCATCTCGTCGGCGCCCATGTCCTCGCCAAGGTCGTCGACCAGATCGCCGTAGGGCTCCAGCAGCAGCGAGACGAGCTGTTCCTGCCCTTCCTCCGACAGTGCATCGCACGCCCAGAGCCAGAGCCGGTCCCACGGACGGTCAGCGCGCAGATCGGCGTTGTCCAGATGGCCGACAAGCCGCTCCATGTCGGCCCTCAGCGCCGCGACCTTCCTGACCTGCACCGGGTGGGCGGACTGCCACAGCCTCGCATGGTGGTGCGCGCGCGCCGCCATCTGGCGGAACTGTGCCGCCTCGGCCGCGCCGGCCCGGGGCAGGGCGCGCACCCGCGCCAGCGCCTCTTCGCGCGCGGCGATCCAGTTGTTGAGCAGCGCCGGATGGTTGAGCAGGAACGGCGCCATCCCGAGCCCGGTGGAATTGCCGATGCCGAAACGCCGCCGCAATCCGGGGTCGAGGGCGACGGCCGTTTGCGGCGCGCGGGCGCGGGCGATGTGCTCGACCAGGTCCATGACGAACGCGCGGGTGAGGTAGACCGACAGCATCTCGACCTGGAAGGGGCCGCGGAACTCCTCGCGCCCGGCGATCGCCTCGCGGTCGGCGGCGCCGAACTTGCCCGACCCGTAGACCGCGGTGGTGCGCATCAGATAGCCCACCCCGGCGATCTTGCCCGCGTCGGGCTGCCGCCCCGCCGCCAGCCGTTCGACCACGTGATCCCAGAGCCGCACCGAGCGGTTGGCGCGGCTGAGCGACAACTCGCGCTCGCTGATGCGCCCGGCCTCCTGGCGGGGCACGTTGGCGGCGAGCCGGGCGATGTCATCGTCCTCTGGCACCCCGTCGAAGAGAGTGAAGGTCGCGTCCCGGGCGGTGGCGATCACCCGGTCCGAGCGCATTTCCGGTGCGAGGTCGTGGGCGAAGGCCACCAGCGAATAGCTGCGCTCGGGCCCGTGCACGGCATAGACCGCGTGCCCGACCCCGCGCGCGTCGATCTCGAAGGCGCGTTTCTCGAAACGCCACGCCTCGGCCTTGAGCCGGCGCAGGAGCTGGCGCATGAACGAAAGCCGCGACTGGTGGAACGAGCCCAGCCGTCGGAGCGTCATCACCTCGGCCGGCGGGCGGCAGGCGATGGGGGCATGGTGCCGGTCATCGAAAAAGCCTTCATGTTGTGCGGGCCCCGAAGCTCTGGTCGAAAAACCGCAGCCAGTTTCCGCCCGTCAGCGCGTCCACTTCGGCGGCATTGAAACCTGTCTTGCGCAAGCCCTGCGCGATGTTAGCGAAATCGCGGTTGTCGCGAAACCATTCGGGCTGCCGCGGAAAGCCGGGGGCGGCGGCCGAACCCTCGCCGAAATCGGTCCGCTTCGACCAGCGGCCGTTGCGCATCCAGGTCACCACGCCGTCGGGCTGGTCCCGGCAGAGGTCCGAGCCGATGCCGAAATGGTCGATACCGAAACGCTCGACCGCCATCGCCACCATCTCGCAGAAGCTTTCGAGCGTGCACTCGGAGCCGTTCGCCAGATGATGAGCATAGAGCGAAAATCCCATCATGCCGCCCGATGCGACCACCGCGCGGATCACGTCGTCGCGCTTGTTGCGCAATGCCGGATGCCAGCGGTGCGGGTTGGCGTGGGTGATGGCGATGGGGCGCTGGGAAATTCCGGCCGCCTCCATGGTCGAGCGGTCGGCGGAATGGCTCATGTCGATGACCATTCCGACGCGGTTCATCTCGGCGATGACCTGACGGCCCATGCGGGTGATGCCGGGGTCGTCGTCCTCGTAACAGCCGGTCGCCAGCAGCGACTGGTTGTTGTAGGAAAGCTGCATGAAGCGCAGCCCCAGTTTGTGCAGCACCTCGACAAGCCCGATGTCGTCCTCGACGGGGCTGGGGTTCTGGGCGCCGAAAAAGATCGCGGTGCGCCCCTCTTCGCGCGCGCGGCGCACGTCATCTCCGGCATGTCCCTGAAAGATGAGGTCGGGATGGTCCTCGAACCAGCGGTTCCAGCGCTCGATATTGAGCACGGTTTCGCGGAAATTCTCGTGATAGGCGATGGTGACATGCACCGCGTCTAGGCCGCCCTCGCGCATCTGGCGGAAGATCTTTTCCGACCAGTTGGCGTATTGCAGGCCGTCGACGCGATAGCTCATGCCGGCGCTCCGGCGGCGATATAGGCGGTCTTGACGGTGGTGTAGAATTCGCGCGCATGGGTGCCCTGCTCGCGCGGCCCGTAGGAGCTCTGCCCGCGGCCGCCGAAGGGGACGTGATAATCGGTGCCGGCGGTGGGCAGGTTGACGGTGACGACACCGGTGCGGGCGTTGCGGCGAAAATGCGTGGCGCGCGCCAGATCGCGGGTGACGATGCCCGATGTGAGTCCGAATTCGGTGTCGTTGACGGCCGCCAGCGCCTCGTCGTAGCTGCCCACGCGGATGACGGCGGCAAGCGGCGCGAACATCTCTTCGCGGTTGATCTGCATGGTATTTTTCGTGTTCAGAAAGACGCCCGGCGACATGTAGTGGCCGTCATGTTCCAGTGTCAGGCGCTCGCCGCCGCAGGCCAGTTCGGCCCCCTCGGCGCGGCCCAGTTCGACGTAGCGCAGGTTCTCGGCCAGCTGCTCGGCGCTTACCACCGGGCCCATCTGGGTGCCCTCGGCGAGAGCGTGCCCGACCTTGAGCGCCCTGGCGCCCGCCACCAGCTTTTCGGCAAAGGCGTCGTGCACCTTGTCGTGCACGATCAGGCGCGACGAGGCGGTGCATTTCTGTCCGGTGCCCCCGAAGGCGCCGCCCAGGGCCGTGGTCACCGCAAGGTCAAGGTCTGCGTCCTCCATCACCGCCAGCGCGTTCTTGGAGCCCATCTCCATCTGCAGCCGGGTGAAATTGGGCGCCGCCACGGCGGCAATGCCGCGCCCCACCGGCACCGAGCCGGTGAACGAGATCGCGTCGATGGCGCGACTTTCCACCAGCCTCTGGCCGACCGCGCGCCCGGGCCCCATGACCAGGTTGAAGAGCCCCGCCGGCAGGTCCTGCCGGGCGATGATCTCGGTCAGGGCATGGGCCGAGGCGGGGGTCAGGTTGGCGGGCTTCCACACCACCGCGTTGCCAAAGGCCAGCGCCGGAGCGATCTTCCAGCTGGCGGTGGCGACGGGAAAGTTCCAAGGGCTGATCACCGCCACCACGCCCACCGGCTCGCGCCTTATGTCGACCTCGATGCCGTCGCGGACGCTGTCGGCGTTCTCGCCCAGCTGGCGCAGCGCCTCGTGGGCGTAATAGGTAAAGAACTGCCCGGCGCGCCAGACCTCGCCGCGGCCCTCGGCCAGCGGCTTGCCCTCCTCGCGGCTCAGCAACTGGCCGAGCTCGTCGGCGCGCGCCATCAGCTCAGAGCCGATCGCCATCAGCGCCGCCTGTTTCCGTTCAAGTCCGGCATGCGCCCATTCGCCCTGCGCCGCGCGCGCGGCCGCGAGCGCCTCGTCGAGCTGCGCGGCATCGGCCTGGGCATAGACGCCCACCAGGTCGGAAAGGTCCGAAGGGTTGCGGTTCTCGATCTCGTCCGCGCCAGAGACCCACCGTCCGGCGATGTAGTTGCGGCTGATCCCGGTCATGTCCTGCCCCCATGCTGTCGCGCTGCCTGTCGGGGCATATGGCCACGGCGGGAATTTCAGATCAAATCTAAAATTCTGCATTCAATTTCAGTTTTTCTGAAACGACCGAGGCGGTTACACCGTCATCGCCGCCGCGACCGCCCGCACCCGGGCGGTGTGCCGCGCGTTCCGCCAGCCATCGTCGCGGCCGGGGACAAAGCGGCGCTCGAGCGCCCAGGCGTCGGAGAACCCGGCCTCGTCGGGGTAGAGCCCGGCCTGCCGCCCCGCCAGCCACGCCGCCCCCAGCGCCGTGGTCTCGAGCCCCGCCGGGCGGTCGACCGGCGCGCCGGTGATGTCGGCCAGAAACTGCATCGCCCAGTCCGAGGCGCTCATGCCGCCATCGACCCGCAGCACCGCGCCGTTCTCGTCGCCACCCGGCCAGTCGGCGGCCATCGCATCGAGCAGGTCGCGGGTCTGGAAGCCCACGCTTTCCAGCGCCGCGCGGGCCAGCTCGGCCGGGCCGGAATTGCGCGTCAGCCCGAAGATCGCGCCGCGGCAGTCGGGCCGCCAATGGGGCGCGCCGAGCCCGGTGAAGGCGGGGCACCAGGATCACCTCCTGATCGGGGTCGGCCGCCTCGGCCATCGCCTGCGTCTGGTGCGCGCCCGTGATGATCCCCAGCCCGTCGCGCAGCCACTGCACCACCGTCCCGGCGTGAAAGATCGAGCCTTCGAGCGCATAGGCCACTCGCCCGTCGAGCCGCCAGGCGATGGTGGTCAGGAGCCGGTATTTCGAGGTCACCGGCACCGCCCCGGTGTGGAGCAGGGCAAAGCAGCCGGTGCCGTAGGTGGCCTTGATCATGCCGGGGGAAAAACAGGCCTGCCCCATCGCCGCCGCCTGCTGATCGCCGGCGACGCCCCGGATCGGGATCGCGCGGCCCAGGAGTGCCGGATCGGTGGTGCCGTACTCGGCGGCGCAGTCGCGCACCTCGGGCAGCATCGCCATCGGCACGCCGAAGAGCGCGCACATCTCGGCGCTCCAGCGGCCCTCGCGGATGTCGTAGAGCGCGGTACGCGCGGCGTTGGTGGCGTCGGTGGCATGCACCCGCCCAGCCGTGAGCCGCCAGATGAGATAGCAATCAATGGTGCCGAAGAGCAGCTCGCCCGCCTCGGCGCCGGCGCGCGCGCCGGCGACATTGTCGAGCACCCAGGCGATCTTGGTGGCCGAGAAATAGGGGTCGATCAGCAACCCCGTCGTCTCGGTCACCTCGGCCTCGCAGCCCGCTTCGCGCAGGGCGCGGCAGGCGTCGGCGGTGCGGCGGTCCTGCCAGACGATGGCGCGGTGAACCGGGCGTCCGGTCGCGCGCTCCCAGATCACCGTTGTCTCGCGCTGGTTGGTGATGCCGATGCCGGCGATGCGGTCGGCACTGACGCCGGCGTGATCGAGCGCGGCGCGGGCAGCGGCGAGCGTCGTGTCCCAGATCTCGGCCGGGTCGTGCTCGACATGGCCCGGCGCGGGGAAATGCTGGGCGATTTCCTGCTGCGCGAGCCCGATCATGCGCATGGCGCGGTCGAATACCAGCGCCCGGCTCGATGTGGTGCCCTGGTCGATCGCCGAGGATATGATCCATCTTTTTCCTCCCCGCCGGGCCGCCGTCAGGCCCGCTCCCGCATCCAGGTTTCCAGCGCCGCGATTTCCGCCGCGCTCATCCGCAGGCCGAGCTTGCTGCGCCGCCAGACCACGTCCTCGGCGGTGCGGGCGAATTCCTTTTCCATCAGCCAGCGCACCTCGCGCTCGAAAAGGCCGGCGCCGAAATCGCGCCCCAGATCGGCGGCGTGCCGCGCGCCGGCGAGCACCTGCCGCGCCTCGGTGCCATAGGCGCGCACCAGCCGCCGGGCGCTGCGCGCATCGAGAAACGGGTGGGTGCCGGCGAGGTCCGCGACCAGCCGCGCCGCGCCGTCGACCGCGAAATCGCCGCCCGGCAGCGGCGCGCCGGCGGTCCACGGCCCCGCCTGCGCCCCAAGATGGGGCGCGAGCTGCTCGAGCACTTTTTCCGCGAGCCGGCGATAGGTGGTGATCTTGCCGCCAAAGACGTTGAGCAAGGGTGCGTCCCCGTCCCCGCCCGCCTCGAGCCGCAGTACATAGTCGCGCGTGGCCGCCGTGGCCGATGTCGCGCCATCGTCATAAAGCGGGCGCACACCGGAAAAGCGCCAGACGATCTCTTCGGCGCGCACCGGGCGGCGGAAATAGTCCGACACGAAGGCGCACAGATAGCGGGCTTCCGCCTCGGTGCAGACCGGCGGCACATCGGGGTCGGGGTGGTCGGCATCGGTGGTGCCGATCAGGGTGAAATCCTCCTCGAACGGGATGGTGAAGACGATGCGCCCGTCGCGGCCTTGCAGGAAATAGCACTTGTCGTGATCGTAAAGCCGGCGGACGACGATATGGCTGCCCCGTACCAGCCGCAGATGCGCGCCGTTCGTTTGCGCCCCGGCAAGCCCGGCCACCTCGCCCGCCCAGGGCCCGGCGGCGTTGACCAGCGCCCGCGCGCTGCGCCACCGCCGCGCGCCGGTCTCGCTGTCCTCGAGCGTCAGCCGCCACAATCCGCGCTCCCGGCGCGCCTCGGTCAGCCGGTGCCGGGTCAGCACCTCGGCGCCCCGCTCGGCGGCATCGCGGGCATTCAGCGCCACCAGCCGTGCGTCATCGACCCAGCAGTCGGAATACTCGAACGCGCGGGTCATCCGCGCCTGAAGCGGCGCGCCCTCGGGCGTGCCGGCGAGCGACAGCGCGCGGGTGCCGGGCAGGATGCCGCGCCCGCCCATATGGTCGTAAAGCCACAGCCCCGCCCGAATGAGCCACACCGGCCGGCGCCCGCGCAGCCACGGCATCGCCCACCCCAGCAGACGCGCTGCCGGGGTCTCGTCGTCAAAGCGCATCTTGGGGCAAAGCGGCAGCACAAAGCGCATTGGCCGGCTGATATGGGGCATCGCGCGCCAGAGGCGCTCGCGCTCGGCAAGCCCCTCGCGCACCAGCCGGAGCTCGAAATATTCCAGATAGCGCAGCCCGCCGTGAAAGAGCTTGGTCGAGGCCGAAGAAGTTGCCCCGGCCAGATCGCCCGCCTCGGCCAGGCACACCGACAGCCCGCGTCCCGCCGCATCGCGGGCGATGCCGCAGCCGTTGACACCGCCGCCCACGATGAAAAGATCGCATGCGGGCCTAGCGGATGACATTGATGCGCAGGCGCAGCCCGCGCCGCGCCTCCTGCGGCAGGTGGCGGTTGAGGCGGCGGTTGATCAGCCCGAAAAGCCCGACGATGATCAGTGTCAGCACGATGAAGAAACCGGCAAGGATCGGGTAGGGCACGAACGGGTTGAAGGTCTTGTCGGCGAAATAATTGGCGTAATAGAGCGCGTCGCCCCGCTGCTGCCAGGCCGGAAAGCCCGAAAAGAAGACCAGCGTGGTGGCGTGAAAGAGAAAGATCGCCTCGTTGGTGTAGGCCGGCCATGCCAGCCGCATCATGGTGGGCCAGACGATGCGGCGAAACCGCGCCCAGCCGGCAAAACCGTAGGCGTCGGCGGCCTCGACATCGCCGGTCGGGATCGAGCGCAGCGCGCCGTAGAAGATCTCGGCCGAATAGGCGGCGGTGTTGAGGAACAGCACGATCAGCGCCCCGAGCCAGGCCGAGGTGAAGGTATTGAAAAACGGGCTCACCGATTTCAGTGACAGGAACAGGAAATAGGCGAAAAAGAACTGGATGAAGAGCGGCGAGCCGCGAAAGACCAGGATGAACCATTCCGAGGGCTTGCGCAGCAGCGGCGTGCGCGCGCCCTTGCCGAGCGCCAGCGCGTTGGCCAGGAAGAACCCGGCCAAGAGCGCCAGCGTGCCGAAATAGATGTTCCAGATCAGCCCCGAGCCGATCAGCGTCACCTGCTCGCAGAGCGTGAAGCCCTCACGCGGCAGCAGCCGCGCGCCATACCCGAGGCTGCGCAGCCCGTAGTCCTGGACGGTCTGCCAGCAGCTCATCGGGCGACCCTCTGCGCGGCGCCGCCTGTGGTGGCCTGGCCATGGCTGAGCCGCACCGTCAGGCGTTCGAGGAAAATTTCCGAAAGCCGCGTGAAGCCGAGATAGAAGATCAGCAGCGCCAGAAAGTACCACACCCGCCAGTCGGCGTGGGGATAGGCGGTATAGCGCGGGTTGGCGGTGCCGCCCAGTTCGCGCGCCCAGTAGACGATGTCCTCGATCCCGAGCAGGAAGAGCAGCGGCGTGGCCTTGATCAGCACCATCCAGAGGTTCGAAAGCCCCGGCAGCGCATAGACCCACATCTGCGGCACCAGGATGCGCCGGAACGCCTGGCCGCGGGTCATGCCATAGGCCTCGGCGGTCTCGATCTGGGCGCGCGGAACCGCCCGCATCGCGCCGTAAAGCACGTTGGCCGCGAACGCGCCGAAGACGATGGCGAAGGTCAGCACCGCGAGCAGGAAGCCGTAAACCTCATGGACCCATTGCGGCGCCGTCGAGAGCGGCAGCTTGGCGGCGGCGCAGACGACGAAATCGTTGCCCTGCCGGATCGGCCGGTCCCAGTCGGGGCAGAGCACCTGATGGCGCAGCCACTCAAAACCCTGATCGAGCGCGATGACGAAGAAAAGAAAAAAGGCGATGTCGGGCACGCCGCGCACGATGGCGATATAGCCCTTTCCCAACAGCCGCAGCGGCAGCACCTGCGCCCGCGCCGCCACCGCCCCGACAAAGCCGAAGATCAGCGCCGCCGGCGCGGTGACCGCCAAGAGCAGCAGCACGGTGCCGAAACTGACATAGAACGCGGCATGCTTGCCGGTGGTCAGATAGCAGGCGAACCACTGCAGATCGGACAGGGCCGAGGGGTCTGTGCAGAAACCAAAAATGGCGGGCCTTCCGGGTCGCGGCGGCGGTTGTCGGGGCGATGGCGAAAGGGGGGCGCGTGCCCCCCTTTCCCTTGCGTCAGAAGGTGGCGGCGCCGGGCAGCCACTTCTCGATCAGCGCGTTGAGCGAGCCGTCGGCCTTCATCGAGTCGATCGCAGCCGAGAACTTGTCCCTGAGCTCGTTGTCGCTTTCGCGGATGCCCATCCCCATGCCGTCGCCCAGGAGCACGTCCTCGCCCACCAGCATCAGGCCTTCGTCCTCCTCGGCGATGGGCAGGACGTAGGACTTGTCGAGGAACATCGCGTCGGCCTCGCCGTTGCGTACTGCCGCGACGGCCTCTTCGGGGGTGGCGAATTCGAGCATCGTCGCGCCCGATTCCGCGACATGTGCGGCTTGCAGGGTGCCGGCCTGCGCGGCGATCACGCCGTTTTCCAGATCGACGTCCGGCGAGGCGGCCAGATAGGCCGACGGGTCGGGCTGGGTGTAGGGCGAGGTGAAGTCGATCACCTCATCGCGCTCGCTGGTGATCGACATGCCGGCGATGATGGCGTCGTAGTTGCCCGAGACGAGGTTGGGGATGATCGAATCCCAGTCGTTCGTCACCCACTGGCATTTCAGTTCGGCGCGCTTGCAGAGCTCGTCGCCCAGCTCGCGCTCGAAGCCGTCGACCTGGCCGGCGTCGTTGATGAAGTTGTAGGGGGGGTAGGCGCCCTCGGTGCCCAGCCGCACCACGTCCTGGGCCATCGTCATCCCGGCCGAAACGGCCAGCGCGGCAGCGGAAAGGATCAGTTTTCTCATGAAGGTTCTCCCATGGTTGATTTTCGGGGTTTCAGAGGTATCAGGCAGCCATCGTCGAGCTGAGGAACTGCTGCAGCCGCCCGGACTTGGGTTGCCCGAAGAGTGCGTCGGGCGGGCCTTCCTCCTCGATCAGGCCCTGATGCAGAAAGATGACGTGGTCGGAGACGTCCGCGGCCATCCGCATATCGTGGGTGACGATCATCATCGTGCGCCCCTCGGCGGCGAGATCGCGGATGACGCGCACCACCTCCTGTTCGAGTTCGGGGTCGAGCGCCGAGGTCGGTTCGTCGAAAAGCAGCGCCTCGGGCTCCATCGCCAGCGCCCGGGCGATGGCGGCGCGCTGCTGCTGGCCGCCCGACAGCTGCGCCGGCCAGGCGTCGCACTTGTCGCCGATGCCGACCTTGTCGAGATAGCCGCGCGCGGCCTCCTCGACCTCGGCGCGGTCGCGGCCCAGCACGGTGACCGGCGCCTCCATCACGTTTTGCAGGATGCTCAGATGCGCCCACAGGTTGAACTGCTGGAACACCATCGCGAGGTTGGTGCGGATGCGCAGCACCTGTTTGGGGTCGGCGGGGTGGCGGCCCAGCCCCTCGCCGCGCCAGCGCACCGGCTCGCCCTTGAAGAGGATGTCGCCCTGCTGGCTGTCCTCGAGCAGGTTGATGCAGCGCAGGATGGTGGACTTGCCCGAACCTGACGAGCCGATCAGCGAAATGACGTTTCCGCGCTGCGCGGTGATGTCGACGCCCTTGATCACCTCGAGCGTGCCGTAAGCCTTGTGCAGGTTGCGGGTTTCGATGACGGGCGTGGCGTCTTTCAAGGCGGGCTCCCGGTGTGCGGTGGTGCAGCAACCCGCAGTAGGGCCGAAAATCGGGCGCAATGCAACGGCCAAAACGGGGCGGCGGGTGAGGGTTGGCCCGAGGAAACGGGACCGGCGGTTCGGTTTCGCCGGCTCACCCCGCCGGCGGTGGCGGATCGGGGATCGCGAGATAGGCCGCGGCGGGGATGTGCTGCATGCCGTAAAGCGACAGCGCGTCGCGATCGGCCTCCGGGAGCCCGGCGATGGCGGCATCGAGCGCGGCCCTCACCGGCGCCGGGTCGCGGGTGATGGCGGTGATGTAGGGCAGGGCCGGGGTGGGCGGCGTGCGCGCGATCTCGCGCAGCCCGGCCGCCTCCGGGTCGTGCCGGCGCATCAGCCGCCGGGTCACCGCGTCGAGCGCCGCCAGATCGGCCCGGCCCTCAGCCACCGCCCGTGCCGAGTGCGTGTGTGCCCCGGTCGCCAGGGTTTCGGCAAAGGTGAAGCCATGCGCGCGGGCGAAGGTTTGCGGCGCGGCCCAGCCGCTTTGCGACAGCGCCTCGTTATAGGCCAGCCGCGCTGCGGCGAATGCGGCCGGGTCGTCACGCGGATCGCCGGCACGGGCAATGAGGACGCTGCAATAGTGCCCCGGCGGGCAGCCGGGGAGGCGGTGGTCAGGTGTGCCCACCAGCGCGACCCGGCCGTAAAGCCGCGCGCGGTAGGGATAGCCGCAGGTCTGCGAGAGCACCAGGTCGGGCGCGCGCCAGTCGTCCCACGGATCGCCGCCGCGACAAAGCGTCGCCGGGCCTTCGCCCAGATGCGTGCGGACCGCCTGCCAGAGCCGGTCATGGGCGGCCGCGAGTTCGGGCCGGTCGTACATCGGCAGGCTGGCGCGGCTCACCCCCGCGCCACCCGTTGCCGTGCCAGCGCGCTGTCGCGGTCGCCGACGCCCAGCAGGTTGGCCGCCAGGCGGATCAGCGCGTCCTCGCCGGCATCGCGCGCGCCATCCGCGAGCGCCACCTGCCACAGCGCCTCGACCACGCCGATGCGTTCCTCATAGGGGACCGCGTCCTTGATCGCGCGGGTGAAGCGCACCGTGTCGGGGGCCTCGGCCTCGAGCCGTTCGGCCTCTTCGCGCAGATCGCGCGCATGCGCCGCGTCGAGACCGTAGCGCGCCGCAATGATGCGTTCGATGCGGGCGACCTCGCCGGCGGCATAGTCGCCGTCCGACCGCGCCAGTCGCACCATCAGCGCGCTCAGCGCCAGCCGCGCGTCGGCCTTGTCCAGGGGTTCGGGGTCGGGTTGCACGAGGCGGATCAGGAAATCGGCGAACATGAGAACCGATATAGGCGCCGCGCGCCGCCACGCCAATCGTTAACTGCGTTCGGCGGCGGCGCGGGCGTGTGCGCTGTCTTCCTCCGAAAGCCCCAGGGCCTCGCGCACCTCCTCGATCACGTGCAGCTCGGCCGGATCGGCGGAGCCGTCGGCCAGCACCACCTCCCACAGCGCGGCAAGCGCACCGGTTCGCGCCTCGAAGCTGACGGTTTCGCGGATGAGATGGGCGAATCGGTCGCTCTCGGGCACGGCCCGGGCCAGTTTCTCGCAGGTGGCGCGCATCCTGGCCGCCTCGATCGGCCCGAGCCCGTAAAGGCGTCCCAGCAGCCGGTCGATGCGGCTGATCTCGGCCAGTTGGTAATCGCGGTCGGACATCGCCACCCGCACCATCAGCGCGCCCAGCGCGAGCTTTTCGTCGGGTTCGGGCAGGGGTTGGGGCCGGGGTGCGCGGCGGGCATGCAAAAGGCGCTGGAGCAGGGTTTTGACTTCCATTCGGAACTGTCCTCGGAGGGCCTCGCGGGTGTCGGTTTCGGGAAACAGTGATAACCTCGGTGACGGGATTGGCAATCGGCCCCGGGGCAGGGCCGGAATTCCACCGCCATTGGTCGCAGGAGTGTCACAATTGTTCCAAACTCAGTGCGATTTGCCCGGCGATGGTGGTGCCATCACAAGTATTCTGTTTGAGGATTCCCGCCACATGACACTCTTCGGACGGTTCCAAGTTCCCGCTGGCAGCCGGGAGCAACAGCTGAGCCTTGCCCATGCCGCCACCGAGGAGGAACTGCGCCGCATCGCCCGGGCCTACCGATGGTCGGACCACGCCGAGGCGGTGCTGGGCTGGATCATGGCGCAAAGATGCATCGACCTCGCCACCGCGCTCAGCGTCTTTTTCAACGGCGATCCGGGGCGGTTCAACTACCTGCCCAAGCGCGACGTGCCGGCCGCGTATCGTGGCGCGGCGCGGCTGCTCGACAATGTCTGCCTGCGGGTGAACAGCGGGTTCTACCGGCAGCGGCCGGGGCCGCTGATCGTCGGCCGGGAGCGGGCGCGCAACTGGCTCGAGGTTCAGCGTGCCGATGGTGCCGAGGGGCGGCGCGGACGCTGGGTGCTCGATGCGGCGCTGGTCGAAGCGGCGCTGGCCAGCCCCGCGGGGCACGAGGACGACGCGCGCCGGCGTGCCCTGCTGCTGGATCCGCCGCACCGGCCCGAAGGTATGCCCGCGGCGTTGCGCCAGCTGTTGCCGCGCATGGGCTGACGGGCATCAGACCAGCCGCGAGTTCGCCACCGCCGCGCGCACGAAATCCGCCAAAAGAGGGTGCGGCTCAAAGGGCTTGGATTTCAACTCCGGGTGGAACTGAACGCCGATGAACCAGGGATGGTCCTCCCATTCCACGATTTCGGGCAGACGGCCATCGGGGGACATGCCGGAAAACCGCAGGCCGACCCCTTCGAGTTGTTCGCGATACTTCGTGTCCACCTCGTAACGGTGGCGGTGGCGCTCGTCGATGGTGGTGGTGCCGTAGATGCCCGCCACGCGCGAGCCCTCGGCCAGCACCGCGTCATAGGCCCCCAGCCGCATCGTGCCGCCCTTGTGGTCGCCGGGCTTGCGGCGCACCTTGCGGTTGCCCTGCACCCATTCCTTGAGGTGATAGACCACCGGGGTGAAACGTTTTCCGCCGGTCTCGTGATCGAACTCCTCGGACCCGGCGTCGGGGATGCCGGCGAGGTTGCGCGCCGCCTCGATCACCGCCATCTGCATGCCCAGACAGATGCCGAGATAGGGGGATCTTGCGTTCGCGGGCGAACTGCGCCGCCCTGATCTTGCCCTCGGTGCCGCGCTCGCCGAAACCGCCGGGGACCAGGATGGCGTGAAACCCCTCGAGCCGCGCGGCCGGGTCCTCGGTATCGAAGATCTCGGCATCGACCCAGGCGACATTGACCCTGACGCGGTTGGCCATGCCGCCATGGGTCAGCGCCTCCTTGATCGACTTGTAGGCGTCCTCGAGCTGGGTGTACTTGCCGACGATGGCGATGTTGACCTCGCCGTCGGTGTTGCGGATGCGGTCCTCGACGTCGAACCACTTGGTCATGTCCGGCCGCGGCGCGGGAGAGATGGCGAAGGCGTCGAGCACCGCCTGATCCAGCCCCCTCGCGGTGATAGGCCAGCGGCGCCTCGTAGATCGACTTGAGGTCGTAGGCGGCCACCACGTGCTCCTTGCGGACATTGCAGAAAAGCGCGATCTTCTCGCGCTCCTTGTCGGGGATGGGCTGTTCGGACCGGCACACCAGGATGTCGGGCGCGATGCCGATCGACTGCAGCTCCTTGACCGAATGCTGGGTGGGCTTGGTCTTGAGTTCGCCGCTCGCCGCCAGGTAGGGCAGCAGCGTCAGGTGCATGAAGATGCATTGCCCCGGCGGCCGGTCGTGGCTGAACTGGCGGATCGCCTCGAAGAACGGCAGCCCCTCGATGTCGCCCACCGTGCCGCCGATCTCGCAGAGCATGAAATCGACCTCGTCGTCGCCGATGGCGATCCAGTCCTTGATCTCGTTGGTGACGTGCGGGATCACCTGGATGGTCTTGCCCAGGTAGTCTCCGCGGCGCTCCTTTTCGAGCACGTTGGAATAGATCCGCCCCGACGAGACCGAGTCGGTCATCCGCGCCGGCACCCCGGTGAAGCGTTCGTAATGGCCAAGGTCGAGATCGGTCTCGGCACCGTCATCGGTGACGAACACCTCGCCATGCTCAAAGGGCGACATGGTGCCGGGATCGACGTTGAGATAGGGGTCGAGTTTTCGCAGCCGGACAGAGAAGCCGCGCGCCTGCAGGAGCGCCCCCAGTGCGGCAGAGGCCAGCCCCTTGCCGAGCGATGAAACCACCCCGCCGGTGATGAAGACATAGCGCGCCATGTGCCGCCATCCCCCGTGTTTCTGCCCGAAGGGCGCGTTCAAGAGAGCGCGTTTGCCCACCGGGCGGATATGCCCAAATCGCAGGACCCGAGCGGCCGATTCGACCGCAAGACCACGGGGCTCGATTCATAACTCATTCGCGCGCACAGCGCAAGGTGACCGCAAGATACTGTTGCGGATATCTCAGCGACCTCAATCGGTTGTGGTCAGTCGGCGGTTGGCGTCAGCGGGGCATCGTCGCCCGCCGCCGGCGGCAACAGGTCGCCGCCCGCCTCGGGCGCCGCGGGCGCGGGTTCCTCGCGCGATGCGGGCCTCTCGGTGATCCGGTCGAGCACCGAGGTTCCGGTCGAGGATTGCGCGGCGATGATCGTCAGCGCCATCGAGGTGACGAAAAGCCCGATCCCCAGCGCCCAGGTGACCTTGTGCATGGCCGTGGTCGTCGAACGCCCCGTCGCCATGTTGCCGCCGCCGCCCATGCCCAGCCCGCCCCCTTCGGAGCGCTGCACCAGCACCACGATGATGAGCGTCAGCGTCAGCAGCAGATGGACGAGAAGGATGACGTTTTGCATGAAGGCGGTCCCGCAGTTCGCAACAGGGCGGTGTTTAGGCAATTCGCGCGCCCCCTGCAACCCGGGACTTGGGCCAAAGCGCCGCGCGTCGGGGCCGGCCCTCAGCGCGGCGTCATTCGTCGACGTCGTCGATGTCGGCCTGCCCCGAGAGGCGGCGGCGCACATGGCTCCAGCTCAGCCCGATCCCGAGCACCAGGGCCATTGCGGCAAGGCCCAGCCACACCACCTGCGAGGTCTCGTGCAGTGTCAGCAGCCCGTAGTCGTGCAGCACCCATACCGACGCGGCCGCGATCGCCAGCACCATGAACATCCCGAACGCGCCGATCGAGCGCAGCGTGGCGCGCAGATAGATCACGTAGCCCACGAACAGGAGCAGCCCCCAGAGCACCGCCAGCGGCATCTGTTGCGCGAAATTGACCTTCACCCAGTTGACGTAATTCCACTCGGTCGGGTTGAAGGTGGCCGTCAGAAGCCCGAAAGCCGCCGCAAGCCGCCACAGAAATCCGCTCATGCGCCCCCCGCGATCTCTATTCGGCCAAATCTTTGCGCAGGCCGGCGCCCCTGTCCAGACCCGAGCCCCGGCGATGCGTCGAAATTGCGGTTTCAACTGTGTCGCGGCATCGCTATACCGGCGCGGGTTTCAATCTGGCAAATCCTGCATCGGGGGATCGGCATGGCGAATGTTGTGGTGGTGGGCGCCCAGTGGGGTGACGAGGGCAAGGGCAAGATCGTCGACTGGCTGAGCGAGCGCGCCGACGTGATCGCGCGGTTTCAGGGCGGGCACAACGCCGGCCACACGCTGGTCATCGGCGGCACCGTCTACAAGCTCAACGCGCTGCCCTCGGGGGTGGTGCGGCCGGGCAAGCTCTCGGTCATCGGCAGCGGCGTGGTGCTCGATCCCTGGCATCTCGTTGCCGAGATCGCCTCGATCCGCGCCCAGGGGGTCGTGATCGGCCCCGAGACGCTGATGATCGCCGAGAACACGCCGCTCATACTGCCCATCCACGGCGAACTCGACCGCGCCCGCGAGGCCGCGGCCAGCCCCGGCGCCAGGATCGGCACCACCGGGCGCGGCATCGGCCCGGCCTACGAGGACAAGGTCGGGCGGCGCTCGGTGCGGGTGGCCGATCTCGCCGACGAGGCCACGCTCGAGGCGCGCATCGACCGGGCGCTCCTGCACCACGACGCGCTGCGCCGGGGGCTGGGGCTCGATCCCGTTGACCGTCCCGCGCTGATGGACCGGCTGCGACAGGTGGCGCCCGAGATCCTGAGCTATGCCGCGCCGGTGTGGAAGGTGCTGGGCGAGCAGCGCAAGGCCGGGCGGCGCATCCTCTTCGAGGGCGCGCAGGGGGCGCTGCTCGACATCGATTTCGGCACCTATCCCTTCGTCACCTCGTCGAACGTCATCGCCGGGCAGGCGGCCACCGGGGTGGGTGTCGGGCCCGGCGCCATCGATTTTGTCCTTGGCATCGTCAAGGCCTACACCACGCGGGTGGGCGAGGGGCCGTTCCCGACCGAGCTCGACGACGCCGACGGCCAGCGTCTCGGCGAGCGCGGGCACGAATTCGGCACCGTCACCGGGCGCAAGCGCCGCTGCGGCTGGTTCGACGCGGTGCTGGTGCGCCAGAGCTGCGCCACCTCGGGCGTCAACGGCATCGCGCTGACCAAGCTCGACGTGCTCGACGGGTTCGAGACCCTGCGCATCTGCACCGGCTACGATCTCGACGGAGAGCGCCTCGACCACCTGCCCACCGCCGCCGACGCCCGAGGCCCGCTGCGTGCCGCTCTACGAGGAAATGCCGGGCTGGAACGAGAGCACCGAGGGCGCGCGCAGATGGGCCGACCTGCCCGCCAACGCGATCAAGTATGTCCGCCGGGTCGAAGAGCTGATCGACTGCCCGGTGGCGCTGCTCTCGACCTCGCCCGAGCGCGACGACACCGTCCTCGTCACCGATCCCTTCGCCGACTGAGCCGATGGCGATGCCCAGGCTCAGCTACAAGGCGCGGCGCCGCTGGGCGCTGGCGATCCCGGTGATCGGCCTGCCGGTCTATGTCGTGGTGGCGGTGAACGTGGTGGACCTGCTCGGCCGGCCGCCCTTTCTGGTGGAGCTTCTCGTTTACGTGGTGCTGGGGTTCCTGTGGATGCTGCCGTTCCGTTTCGTCTTTTCCGGTATCGGCCGGGATGACGGGGACGCGGGGGGCAAGGACGGCTGACCCCGGCCTGTGACGCCTTTCGGGATAATTCAGGGCGCTTTGGTCGGTGCCGTCACCCGCCCCGGACTTGATCCGGGGCCTCACCATCCCGACAGGAGACCCCGGCTCGGCGGCCGGGGCGGAAGAAGACTGACGAGATGCGCGGCACGGACGGCGCCGCTTGCGTCGCCGCTCAGTCGTCCAGCTCGCGCGCCTCGTCGGCCAGCATCACCGGAATGCCGCCCCGGATCGGAAAGGCCAGCCCGGCGGCCTGGGATATCAGTTCCCGGGCCTCGGCGTCATAGCGCAGCGTGGTGTGGGTCAGCGGGCATATCAGCGCCTCGAGCATGCGCCGGTCGATGGCGGGTCGGTCGGGTGTGTCGGTCATTGCAGGGTCTCCGTCTCGTCGCCCCCGCGCAGGGCGTATTCCAGCAGCGTGACCAGCGTCTCGCGCCGCGTGCTCAGCGAGGGCGCCTCGAGCAGCGCCTGCTTGTCCTCGGGCTCGAAACCCAGGAGCATCGACAGCGAGTTGATCAGCAACTCGTCCTCGGCCGCCTTCAGCGTCTCCCAGTCGGCCTGCAGCTGGCGGGCCTCGAAATAGCGCCCCAGAACCGCCATGAACGCCGCCCGGTCGAACTCCGGATCGCTGTCGGCGGGTCCGAGATCACGCCCGAAGTCCTGCCACGAGACCCGCGCGCGGCGGTACGGGGCAAATCCTCGACCTCCTCGCCGACGCGGAACCGCGAGATGCCGGTCAGCGTGATCATGTAGCGCCCGTCCTCGGTTTCCGACATCTGCGTCACCCGCCCGGCGCAGCCGATGCGGTAGAGCGGCGGCCGGTCGGACTGTGCGCCGGCACCGTCGGGTTTCCTGACGGGCTGGACCATGCCGATCAGCCGCTCGGGTGTCTTGAGCGCATCCTCGAGCATCGCCGGGTAGCGCGGCTCGAAGAGATGCAGCGGCAGGCGCGAGCGCGGCAGCAGGAGCGCCCCGGGCAGGGGAAAGACGGGGATGACCTCGGGCAGATCGGCCGGATTGAACATGGGCGGAATCTAGCCCGTGCGCGGGGTCAGGCAAATATCATCGAACTCAGCCTGCGCCGACCGCGCTGGACCACCGGATCGGTGGGCTTGAGCGCCTCGAATATGGTGAAGAGCTGGGTCTTGGCGGCCTCGTCGTTCCAGTCGCGATCGCGGCGGAACAGCTCGAGCAACTGGTCCACCGCCTCGTCGCTGCGCCCTGTGGCCTGCAGCGCCTGCGCCAGATCGAAGCGCGCCTGGTGGTCGTCGGGGTCGGCCTCGACCGCGGCCTTCAGCCCGTCGACGGGGCCGGCATTGGCGGCCTGGCGGGCGAGTTGCAGCGCGGCATGCGCGGCCTCGAGCTCGGGCGCCTGGGAGATTTCCGCCGGCGCCCCGTTCAGGAATGCCTCGGCCTGGTCGAGGTCATCGAGGGCGATGTGCGCGCGCACCATCCCGGCATAGGCGCGGGCGTTCTTGTCGTCTTCCTGCAGGATCGCGGCAAAGGTCTGGGCGGCGTCTGCCGCCGCGCCCTGGTCGAGCATCTCCTCGGCCGCGGCCACGGCCTCGTCAAGGCCGCCGCTGGCGTCGCCGCCGGCGGCCTGCACCACGCGGGTGACGAACTCGTCGACCTGCGATTGCGGCAGCGCGCCCTGAAACCCGTCGACCGGCTGGCCCTTCCAGAAGGCATAGACGGTGGGGATCGACTGGATGCGCAGCTGCGCCGCGATCGCCTGGTTGTCGTCGATGTTGACCTTGGCCATCCGCACCGCGCCGCGCGCCCTGGTCACCGCCGCCTCGAGCGCCGGACCCAGCGTCCTGCACGGCCCGCACCACGGCGCCCAGAAATCGACGATCACCGGCACCTGGTTCGAGGCCTCGATCACCTCGGTCATGAAATCGGCCTCGGAGACGTCCCTGATCAGGTCTCCGGCGGGCGCGGCGGTCGTGTTTCCACCCAGTTCGAGCATGTTCGTCTCCTTCATCGGTTGCGCCCTATATGTGTGCGCCGACCGGCGGTGTCAAAGGTCGAAGCTGGCAAAGACCGGGGCGTGGTCCGAGGGTTTCTCCCAGCCGCGCGCGGCGCGCAGGATGCGGCTCGAATGCGCGGCGCTGGCGATGTCGGGGCTGGCCCAGACATGATCGAGCCGGCGGCCGCGGTCGACGGCCTCCCAGTCGCGGGCGCGGTAGCTCCACCAGCTGTAGAGCTGGCCTTCGGGAATGTCGCGGCGGGTGATGTCGCACCAGTCGCCGGCCTCCATCACCTCGCTCAGGCGCTCGACCTCCTCGGGCGTGTGGCTGACCACCTTGAGGAGTTGTTGGTGCGACCAGACGTCGTCCTCGCGGGGTGCGATGTTGAGATCGCCGACGA
The DNA here is from genome assembly GCA_027493545.1 of Roseovarius sp. GTDB lineage: Bacteria > Pseudomonadota > Alphaproteobacteria > Rhodobacterales > Rhodobacteraceae > Roseovarius. The sequence goes on from JAOSKR010000003.1 coordinate 841,242, forward strand.
GAATGGATTTCGCCGGCGCCTCAAGGCGGAAGCGGTCGCGCATGGCGGCGAGGTAGTCGAGCTTCTGTCCGAACTTCGCATTGGCCTCGCGGTCGGGCACGTCGCCGCCGGCGGGGACATAGAAGTTGTGGATGGTGACGCCATTCTCGAGCCGCCCGGCGATGTGGCGGGCGTGGCCCAGACCCGCGAAATCCTCCGCCCCGGCCTCGGTGATCGGCAGCTTCGACAGGATCGCGACGCCGTTATAGCCCTTCTCGCCGCGCGCCAGCATGTGGGTATAGCCCAGCGGTGCAAAGATCTCGGCGGGGATCTTCTCGACCGGGCTCTTGCATTCCTGCAGGCACAGGATGTCGGGCGCCTCCTCGCGCATCAGCCGCGCCACGAGGCCGGCGCGCAGGCGCACCGAGTTGATGTTCCAGGTGGCGATGGTGAAGGACATGCGGCGGTCTCCTGAAGGTGGCGGCAAGGTTGCGGCGCCTTGGCCTAGCATGGCCCGATGTGGGGGGCCAGAGGGGGTACCCGCGAAAAAGACCCCGGCGAAAGCCGGGGCCAGTCCAACAGGGAGGTACATGTGATGACCCGCACATGTGTCGGGGTTGGAAGCATTATAATGATTCGCGCGGCAGGCGACCTTGATTTCGGTCAAACCCGCCGGGGCGACAGGCCCGGCCGGCGGATGCTCAGGCCAGCAACCGGTACCCGCCCGCCTCGGTCACCAGCAGGCGCACGTTCGAGGGGTCGGGCTCGATCTTCTGCCGCAGACGGTAGATGTGGGTTTCCAGCGTGTGGGTGGTCACGCCCGCGTTGTAGCCCCAGACCTCGTGCAGGAGAGTGTCGCGGGCAACGACGCCCTCGGTCGAGCGGTAGAGGAACTTGAGGATGTTGGTCTCCTTCTCGGTCAGGCGGATCTTGCGGTCGTCCTCGGTGATCAGCATCTTCATCGACGGCTTGAAGGTATAGGGTCCGAGCTGAAAGATCGCGTCCTCGGATTGTTCGTGCTGGCGCAGCTGGGCGCGGATGCGCGCCAGCAGGACCGGAAACTTGAACGGCTTGGCGACATAATCGTTGGCGCCGGCATCGAGCCCCAGGATGGTGTCGGCATCGCCGTCATGGCCGGTCAGCATCACGATCGGCGCCTTGACGCCCTGCTTGCGCATCAGCCGGCAGAGTTCGCGCCCGTCGGTGTCGGGCAGGCCGACATCGAGAATCACCAGGTCGAAGATGGTGTCCTTGACCCGCGTCGTCGCCTCGGCGCCGGTGCCGGCCTCGAAGACGTCGAAATCCTCGGTCATGACCAGCTGCTCGCCCAGCGCCTCGCGCAGGTCCGCATCGTCGTCCACAAGCAGGATTTTCTTCAACTGTGCCATTGTACTGTCCCCGGTTCTGCATTCCCGATGTGTTGCCCTGAGGCGGTCCGACAAGGTTTGTGACCATCCGTTCACGGCCAAGTGTTGACGCTTGTGCAATTGTTTCAATTCGTTGCAAAGATCGCTAAAGGAAAGCAACCCGCCCAAGCCCTCCGGACACCCGCGATCATGAGCCTTGCCCCCGACATTGCCGAAATCACCGCTCGCGCGCGTTCGGATCTGCGCATGGGCGTGCCGGTGGTGCTGGCAGGCCCCGGTGGCGCGACGGGGGCGCTGGTGCTGGCGGCCGAGACGCTGGGCGCGGCGCGGCTTGCGGACCTGATGGCGCTGGGAGGCGGGCCGGTGCTCGCGATCACCGCCCGGCGTGCCGAGACGCTGAAGGCGCGCCCCTATGACGGCGATCTGGCGCGTATCGAGCTGCCGCCCGACGCCACGCCCGGCTGGGTGCGCGCGGTGGCCGATCCGGCCGACGATCTGCGCATGCCGATGAAGGGCCCGCTGATCGCGCAGCGGGACGGGCGGGCGGATCTGCACCGGATGGCGATCCGGCTTGCCAAGTCGGCCCGGCTGCTGCCCGCCGCGCTGGTGCTGCCGCTCGACGATCCGGCAGGCTTTGCCGCCGCGCACTGCCTGACGGCGGTCGACGCCGCGGCGGCGGCGGCGCATCTCGAGGCGGTGAGCCCGCTCGACCCGGTGGTCAGCGCCCGCCTGCCGCTGGCGGTGTCGGAGGCCGGACGCCTGCACGTCTTCCGCCCCCAGGATGGCGGCGAGGAGCACTATGCCGTCGAGATCGGCGCGCCGGCGCGTGACGCCCCGGTGCTGGCGCGGCTGCATTCGGCCTGTTTCACCGGCGATCTGCTGGGCTCGCTCAAATGCGATTGCGGCCCGCAACTGAGGGGCGCGCTGGCGCAGATGGGGGCCGAGGGCGCGGGCGTGCTGGTCTATCTCAACCAGGAGGGGCGCGGCATCGGGCTGGCCAACAAGATGCGCGCCTATTCGCTGCAGGATCAGGGCTTCGATACGGTCGAGGCCAATCACCGGCTGGGGTTTGAGGACGACGAGCGCGATTTCCGTATCGGCGCGGAAATCCTCAAGCGGCTGGGGTTCTCGGCGGTGCGGCTCCTGACCAACAACCCCGCCAAGATCGAGATGATGCGCCGCAGCGGTATCGAGGTGGTCGAGCGGGTGCCGCTCAGGGTCGGCGAGACGGCGCAGAACCGCGCCTATCTGGCGACCAAGGCGCAGAAATCCGGCCACCTGCTCTGAACCGCGGCCGGCCGGCCGCCTTCGGCGAGAGTATTTGGGGCAAAATGAAAGCCTGCGGGTCCGCCTGTTTCATCTTTCCGGCAAATACTCCGGGGGTTCGGGGCGGCGCCCCCGAGGCTCAGGGTTTCTTCCGCGCCGCCATCACGCCCTGGCCCAGCGTCAGCGTGTAGCCGGCGAGTTCCTCGAGTGCCGCGGTGGCGGTGGCGGCGTCGCGGGCCTCGATGGCGTCGGCGATGCGGGTGTGCAGGGCCACGATCGCGCCGCGCGACCGGGCGGTGAAGGTGATCATGTTCATCAAGGGCTGCATCGCCTCGACCGCGCCGGCGAGCTGGTAGCTCAGCACCGGGTTCCGGGCGGCATTGACGAGGGCGCGGTGAAAGGCCACGTCGGAGGCACAAAAACCCTCGTCGGAGAGATCCGGGCGCGCCTGGCGGGCGATCTCGGCGCGCATGGCGGCAAGGTGGCCGGCCTCGCGCCGCGCCGCCGCCAGCGCGACACAGGCGCCCTCGAGGGCGTAGCGCGCCTCGCAGGCGGTGGCGAAGCTCACCGCATTCATCGACAGGAGCAGCGTCGCGGTGGTGATCTGCTGGCCGTGGGCCTCGGCGTAAGAGAGGCGGTTGACGAAGGCGCCGCCGAAGGCGCCGCGCTCGGTGCGGATGAGCGATTGTGCCGCCAGCCGCTTGAGCGCCTCGCGCACGGTCGGGCGCGAGACCGCGAACCGTTCGGCCAGCTCGGCCTCGGAGGGCAGGCGCTCGTCGACGATCATGCGTCCCTCGACGATGGCGTCGCGGATCGAATGGGCGATCCGGGTCGAAAGGTCGCGTCTGGGTGTCGGATCGGTTTTCATTTGTCTTACAATTAAATGTCTGACAATTTCTGTGCAACCGTCGAGTCGCAACAAGTGGAAAAGAATGATGCCCGCAGATATCGAAACCGTCCTCGCCGCCGCCCGCCGCCATTGCGAGGAGGTGATCAAGCCGCAGGTCGATGCCCGGAACGAGGCGCGTGCCCAGCCGCGCGCGGCCTCCGATCAGGCCGCGGCGCTGGGGCTGACCGGACTTTACGCGCCCGAGGAACTGGGTGGGCAGGGGCTGCCGCTGGCCGAGGGCATCCGGGTCTACGAGGAGCTGGGGCGCGGCGACGGCGCCTATGCCTTTGCCCTTTCGATGCACAACATCTGCACCTTCGCGGTCTGCGGTTACGGCACCGAGCCGTTCAAGGCGGCGTGGGCGCGCGAGCTGACCTCCGCGCGCAAGCTCGCGAATTTCGCCCTGACCGAGCCGCAGTCGGGCTCCGACGCCAGCACCATGTATTCGCGGGCGACAATCAACGGCGACGGCACCTGGACCATCAGCGGCGCCAAGGCCTGGGTCAGCCTCGCCGGCGAGGCGGATGTCTATCTGACGGTGGTCAAGACCACCGACCGGCCAGGACACAAGGACATGGCGATGATCGCCATTCCGAAGGACACGCCCGGGCTGAGCTTTGGCGAACTCTATGACACCCCGAGCTATCGCTTTCTGCCGATGTCGGAGATGTACATGGAAAACGTCACCGTCAGCGAGGACAACATCATCCTGCCGCCGGGGCAGGGGCTGCAGGGGTCGCTGATGGCGATCGACATCGCCCGGGTTTCGATCGCCGCCGGCTGCTGCGGGCTGATGGAGACCGCGCTCGATACCGCGCTCTCCTATGCCAAGGGGCGCAAGATGTTCGGCGGCGTCAATCTCGATCTCGACGGCATCCAGTGGATGCTGGGCGAGGTGGCCACCGAGCTCGAGGCCTCGCGCCTGCTCTACCGAAAGGCGGCGGCCGCGCTGGGCACGCCCGAGGGGC
>JAOSKR010000004.1 GCA_027493545.1 Roseovarius sp.
GGCCGCCGCAGGTCAGCGGCCGGGTCTCCACGTCGTTCATCGCCATGCGGGCGAAGGTCTCGCGCACATGGGCGGCGGTCTTCAGCGGGTCGGGCTTGCCGTTGACGCCCTCGGGGTTGACGTAGATCAGCCCCATCTGCACCGCCGCCAGCGGGTTTTCCATCGTGGCGGGGTCGTCGAGATCGCCGTAGCGGCTGTCCGAGGGCGCCAGCCATTCCTTTTCCGCGCCCCAGTAGACGTCCCGCTCAGGGTGCCAGACGTCCTCGCGCCCAAAGGCGAAGCCGAAGGTCTTGAAGCCCATCGATTCGTAGGCGACGTTGCCGGCCAGGATGAAGAGGTCGGCCCAGCTGAGCTTGTTGCCGTATTTCTTCTTGATCGGCCACAAAAGGCGGCGGGCCTTGTCGAGGTTGCCGTTGTCGGGCCACGAGTTGAGCGGCGCGAAACGCTGGTTGCCGGTGCCGGCGCCGCCGCGCCCGTCGGCCAGCCGGTAGGTGCCGGCGACGTGCCAGGCCATGCGGATCATCAGCCCGCCGTAATGGCCGTAATCGGCCGGCCACCAGTCCTGGCTGTCGGTCATGAGCGCGGTGAGATCGGCCTTGAGCGCCTCGACGTCGAGCTTCTCGAGTTCCTCGCGATAATCGAAGCCGCGGCCCATCGGGTCGGTCTTGGTGTCATGCTGGTGCAGGATGTCGAGGTTGAGCGCGTTGGGCCACCAGCCGGTATTGGGGGTGCCGGCATGGGTCAGCCCGCCATGCATCACCGGGCACTTGCCGGTGACGGGGATGTCGTTTCCGTCCATTTTCCTCTCTCCTTGATCGCTGCGGGCCGGGCGGCCGGACTGGCCGGGGCCCGCGAGGCCGGTATCCTGTTGCGGGAATGCCCTGCGCGCAGTCCCGCTCGTAGAACCATTCTAACAGACGGCCTCGATAAAGGATATTTGGATTATATGATCGTTGTGATAGGTTGAGGTTATGCCGAACATCACCCTGAAACAGTTGCGCTATTTCGAGGCACTGGCCCGCCACCGCCATTTCGGGCGCGCGGCGGCGGCCTCGTCGATCTCGCAGCCGGCGCTGTCGGTGCAGATTCGCGACCTCGAGGAGGAACTCGGAGCGGCCCTCTTTGAGCGCGGCGCGCGACAGGTGCGGCTGACCGTGCCGGGCGAGGAGGTGGCGAGGCGCGTGCGCGCCATCCTCGGCGCGGTGAGTGAGCTTTCCGACATCGTGCGCTCGGGTGGCGAGCGGCTGACCGGGCGGCTGCGACTGGGCGTGATCCCGACCATCGGGCCCTACCTGCTGCCGCGCGCGATCGCGGCGCTGACAACGGCGCATCCGGGGATCGACTTTCATATCCGCGAAACCCTCACCGAGCGGCTGATCGGCGAAATGCTCGATGGGCGGCTCGATACCGCCATCGTGGCGCTGCCGGTGTCGGAACGGAGTCTGACCGAGGTCGTGCTCTTCGACGAACGTTTCGTGCTGGTGCGCCCGGCGGCCGATGCCGGCCGGCCGGTGCCCGACGCCGACGCGCTGCGCGAGATGCGGCTTTGCTGCTGGAGGAGGGGCATTGCTTTCGCGATCAGGCGCTGTCGTTTTGCAACCTGCGCACCGCCGCCCCGCGCGAGGCGCTCGACGCGAGCTCGCTTTCCACGCTGGTGCAGATGGTGGGGGCCGGTATCGGCGTCACGCTGATCCCCGAAATGGCGGTGCCGGTCGAGACCCGCTCGGCCGGAGGTGTCCGTCGCCCGTTTCCCGCGCCCCGGAGCCCAGCCGCCGCGTCAGCATGATCTGGCGGCGCACGGCCCGCTTGCGCCGCAACTCGAGCGCGTGGCGGAGGTGGTGCGACGGGCCGCGCTGCGCCCGGCCCGTAAGCGCGCCGGGCGGTTGAACCCTGCCGGAGCGTTGCGAAAGCCGGCGGCCGGGGCCACGCAAGGGCCGGTGTTCTGGATCGCGCCGGCCTGGGCCACGGACGCGCTCAACCCCGACGGCATGGCGGCGCTCGCCGGACCCGGGCGCTTTGTCTTTCTTTCGCCGCGCCGCGAGGAAGACCTGCTGTGGACACTGGAAGAGGTGTTGCGCAGCGGCGCGGTGCCGCTGGCGGTGGCCGACCTGCCCCGCCCGCCGGGAATGACGGCGGTGCGCCGGCTGCATCTCGCCGCCGAAACCGGCGCCAAGGCGGGGATGGGCGCGCCGCTGGGGCTGATCCTGACCCCCGGCGAGGGTGGCGCCCCGGCGGTCGAGACCCGCTGGCACATGGCCCCGGCGCACAGGCCCGAGGCGGCGGGCTGGCGCCTTTGCCGCCGCCGCGCCCGCACCCTGCCACCAAAAAGCTGGCGCCTTGCCGGGCAGCCGGGTAGATGGAGGCTGGCACCGGCCTGAGGCCGGCCGATCTGCCGCCCCGCGCAACCCCACACCGCAAGACGCAAGTCGTGAAAGGCCATGATCAGGGTTCTTCTTTTCTGCCTTCTCGGCCTTGCCGGGCTCGTTGTCGCGCCCGCACATGCCGCGCCCGAGAACTACCGCCTCGACGCGCACCGCTCGACGGTGACGTTCACCTTTGCCATGGACGGCACCGCCAGGACCGGGCACATGCCGGTGCACGCGGCGCGGATGTCGCTCGACATCGACAACCTGCCCGCCAGCCAGGTCGACGTGACACTCGACGCGAGCGCCGCGCGGGCGGGGTTCTTCCTCGCCACGCAGGCGATGCGGGGGCCGCTGGTGCTGGACGTGGCGCACCATCCGTTCATCCGCTTCCGCTCGACCGCGGTGACCGGGAGCCTGACCAACGCCACCGTCACCGGCGATCTGACCTTGCGCGGCGTCACCCGCAAGGTCACCCTGCGCGCCGCGGTCTACCGGCAGCCCGACACCGCCCCCACCGACCGCGACCGCCTGATCGTGCTGCTGACCGGCGGGATCGATCGCAGGGCCTTTGGCGCCAGCGGCTATGCCGGCCTGATCGGCGACCACATCGGCCTGCGCATCCTCGCCTATATCGCGAAATAGACATGGGCCACGCAAAACGGCATCGTCATGTCGAAAACACACCAGCCGCCCCCGAACCGGCTGCCATGCTGGACACGCCATGCGGACCCTGATCTCCTTTGCCGCCCTGATCCTGTCGGTGATCCTGCTGCAGCTTTCCTCGGGCGGGGTGGTGCCGCTCGATGCGCTGTCGGGGCTCAAGCTGGGATTCAGCGCCACCCAGATCGGGTTGCTGGGCTCGGCCCATTTCCTGGGCTTCTTCATCGGCTGCTGGTGGGCGCCGCGGCTGGTGGGCAGCGTCGGGCACGCCCGCGCCTTTGCCGCCTTCACCGCCGCCGGGGCAATCGGACTGCAGGCCCACATGCTGCTGGTCGATCCGAATGCCTGGGCGCTGATGCGCGTGGCCACGGGCATGTGCGTGGCCGGCTGCTATACGGTGATTGAGGCGTGGCTGCAGGCCAAGGTTACCAATGCCACGCGCGGGCGGACGATGGGCGCCTACCGGGTCGCCGACATGGGCGCGTCGCTGATGGCGCAGCTGGTGATCTCGGTTCTCGAGCCGGCGAGCTATGTCTCCTACAACATCCTCGCCATCATCTGCTGCGCCTCGCTGCTGCCGCTGACGCTGAGCACCGTGCGCCAGCCCGAAACCTCCGCCGCGCCGCGCCTGCGGCCGGGGCTTCTGATCCGCTGCTCGCCGCTGGCCACCGTCGGAGTGCTGGTGGCGGCGCTGTCGAGTGCATCCTTTCGCATGGTCGGTCCGCTTTACGGCGAGGGGGTGGGACTCGATCCCACACAGATCGCCCTGGTTTCTGGCTGCCTTCGTGCTGGGCGGCGCACTGGCGCAATATCCGGCGGGCTGGCTCGCGGACAAGTTCGACCGTCGCCTGGTACTGATCGGGTTCTCGACCGCCTCCGTCGCCGTTTGTCTCATCATCGTCTCGCTTGACGGGCTGAGCGCGGGCGGCGTGATGCTGACCGCGTTCTTTTTCGGCACGACCTCGTTTCCGATCTATTCGATCTCGGCCGCGCATGCCAACGACTTCGCCGAGAGTGACCAGCGGGTCGAGCTGTCGGCGGCGCTGATGTTCTTCTACGCGGTTGGCGGCATCGCCGCGCCGCTGGCGGCTTCGGCGCTGGTCGGGCGTTTCAGCCCGGCGGCGATGTTCCTGCTGATCGCGGCCGGGCATGTCTTTCTGATCGTCTTCGGGCTGGTGCGGATGCGCGCGCGCACCGCCACGGGGCCGCGCACGCGTTATGTCTGGTCGCCGCGCACCAGCTTTGTCATCGGCCGGCTGACCGGCGGCTCGCGCGACGACCGCTGAGCGGCGCTGCCCTCTGGAACAAGGCGGCAAGCTTCGCTAAAGGGAACCCGACACCGGCCGAAGGACAAAGCGCGACATGGCACGTCACCTGATCACCTCCGCCCTGCCCTATATCAACGGGGTCAAGCACTGGGCAATCTGGTGGGCAGCCAACTGCCCGCCGACCTGTTCGCGCGCTACCTGCGCGGGCGCGGCCACGAGGTGGTGTATTTCTGCGCCACCGACGAGCACGGCACCCCGGCCGAGCTGGCCGCCGCCAAGGCCGGAGAGCCGGTGGCCGACTACTGCGCGCGGATGCATGGCGTACAAAAGGCGCTCTCGGACGGGTTTCGCCTGAGTTTCGATCATTTCGGCCGCTCCTCGAGCCCCGAAAACCACCGCCTGACCCAGCATCTGGCGGCCAACCTGCACGCCGCCGGGCTGATCGAGGAAGTGACCGAGAAACAGGTCTATTCCCGCGCCGACGGCCGTTTCCTGCCCGACCGCTATATCGAGGGAACCTGCCCCAATTGCGGCTACGACAAGGCCCGCGGCGATCAGTGCGAAAACTGCACCAAGCAGCTCGACCCCGCCGACCTGATCGACCCGCGCAGCACGATCTCGGGCGCGACCGATCTGGAACTGCGGGAAACCAAGCACCTTTTCCTGCGCCAGAGCCGGATGCGCGAGCGGCTCAACCAGTGGATCGACGCCAAGACCGACTGGCCGGTGCTGACCACCTCGATTGCCCGCAAATGGCTCAACGACGGCGACGGGCTGCAGGACCGCGGCATCACCCGCGACCTCGACTGGGGCATCCCGGTCCAGTTCGACGGCGCGCCCTGGTCGGGGATGGAGGGCAAGGTCTTTTACGTCTGGTTCGACGCGCCGATCGAATATATCGCCTGCGCCGCCGAATGGGCCGCGGCGCACGGGCTCGGCGATACCGACTGGCAGCGCTGGTGGCGCACCGATCTGGGCGCGGACGACGTGCGCTATACCCAGTTCATGGGCAAGGACAACGTCCCCTTTCACACGCTCAGCTTTCCCGCCACGCTGATGGGCTCGGGCGAGCCGTGGAAGCTGGTGGATTACGTCAAGTCGTTCAACTACCTCAATTACGATGGCGGCCAGTTCTCGACCAGCCAGGGCCGGGGCGTGTTCATGGACGACGCGCTCGACATCCTGCCGTCGGATTACTGGCGCTGGTGGCTGCTCAGCCATGCGCCGGAAAGTTCGGACAGCGAATTCACCTGGGAGAACTTCCAGACCAGCGTCAACAAGGACCTCGCCGACGTGCTCGGCAACTTCGTCAGCCGGGTGACCAAGTTCTGCCGCTCGAAATTCGGGGCGGAGGTGCCGCAGGGGGGCAGCCCCGGCCCCCGTGAAGAGGCACTGATTGCCGATCTGACGGCAAAGATCCGCGCCTTTGAGGCACATATGGACGCCATCGAGATCCGCAAGGCGGCCGCGGCGCTGCGCGCGATCTGGGTGGTGGGCAACGAGTATCTGCAGGAGGCCGCGCCCTGGGCCGCCTTCAAGGAAGACCCCGACACGGCGGCCATGCAGATCCGCCTGGCGCTGAACCTGATCCCGGTCTATGCGGTGCTTTCGGCGCCCTTCATCCCCGATGCCGGCGCCGCGATGCTGGCGGCGATGAACGTCCCCGATGCCGGATGGCCCGACGATGTGCCCGCCGCGCTTTCGGCCCTGCCCGCCGGTCACGCATTCGCGGTGCCGGACGTGCTCTTTGCCAAGATTACCGACGCCCAGCGCGAGGACTGGCAGGTGCGGTTCGCCGGCGGACGCGGCTGACGATCCGGTATCGGCCAAATCCACAGGCACTCCCGTAACAGTTCCCGGAGCGAAACGGTGCGGTCTCGCGCCAATTCGGGAACGATTTTTGTTTTCCTGCAAATCCCGATATGTATATAAGCCGAATTCAATGCGAATCTTTACAGGAACACCAGAATGCCGATCACCAATTCCGAATTGTCCAAAATGAGCCTCCCCGAACTCCGGAAATTGCAAAGCGACGTTGCCTCCGCGATCACCGCACAGGAAAAGAAGGAGCGCAAGGAAGCGAAAGCCGCTCTGGAAAAGACCGCGCGGGAAATGGGATTCTCGATCGACGAACTTTTTGGTGACGAGGGGGTCAAGCCCGGCCGCAAACCGCAAAAAAGCGCGCCGAAATATGCTGATCCGGCCGATCCGTCGCGCACTGGACAGGCCGCGGGCGACAGCCGAACTGGATCAAACTCTATCTTGAACGGGGAAAGTCGCTGGACGATCTGAGGATCTGACAACCGACGGCTCGCAACGCTTCGATTGCCGGCCATGCTGAAAGGCCAATCCGTCGGCGCGCTCTCCGATACCGGACACGATCAAGGGGGGCGTGCCGCCCGTCCGCATGACGACATCGCGGCAGTCCCCCGGCGGTTTCTCCTGTGCCTTTCGCCGGAGCGGTGTGATTTACCCGCCCTTTGCCCCGGGCGGTGGCGAATTGGAATAAAGGGCGTCAATCGGTTCGCGGCCGTGATCATGCGGGCGCCGCGACATCGCCTGACCAGCCGTTCACATCGGAGGCTGGCCGAAACCGACTATCAGTTCCCTTGCCGGACATGCGCCGCCAGCGTCCGGGCGCGCATCCGTTCGGCCACCAGCACGACCAGCGCGGCAAGAACCAGAAAGGCGGCGCCAAGAAGGAACACCGGCGGATAGCCGCCCCAATGCTGGCTGAGGCGCGATGCGGAAAACCCGCCCAATGCCTGCGCACTGGCAAAGCCGGTCGTCGCCATCGCCCAATAGCGGATATAGGATCGTGTGCCGACCGTGCGCTGGATAAAGGCCGCCACCAGCATGCCGGCCCCCGGCGCCGCGATCCCGACAATGAACGTCGCGAACCAGAAGACCGCCGGCGAGGTCGAGACCGCGACACCAGCGATCGCCGCACCCTTGGCGAGGCATAGCCAGACCAATCCACGGCGCAACCGCCTCAGCGGCAACAGCGGCGCAAGGAGCGCGCCAAGGCCGAACCCCGTCCAGATGAGTGCGCCCGCACGCGGAGTCAGCCCGACCACGCGGGTCACGTAATCCACCACGTAAAGCGTATGTGCCGTCATCCCGAACGCGACGAACGCATAGGCCGCGATCACCAGCAGCACCGCGCGATGAAGCCCGGGTTCGGCCTTCGTACTGACACCGGATGCATCATGCAGCTTCGGCGACCTTCGCATCCTGTGGCCGGTATAAAGGTTCACGATCAGGGCCAGGGCACAGAGCGCCGTCAATCCGGTGCTGGCCGCCACCGCCGACACGTCCGGCAGGAAGACCATCATGATCGAGCCGAGCATCGCGCCACCGCCCACCCCGAGAAAGACCAGACCGGCCCAGCCCGGCCTTCCCGCCGCCACCAGCCTTGTATTCACGTCGGACATGCCGACGATCATCAGCACCGCCCCGGCGACCCCGGACATGGTCCGCCAGAAGGCGGCATGCACGAAATGAATCGGAAAGCTGCAAAAGAACAGGCTCAGCAGAACCAGCAGGCCCATGGCTCCCGCCAGACCCGTGGGCGCAAACCACCGCGCCAGACGCTGGGACAGGAACCCGCCCAGAAGGTACCCTGCGAGCCCCATGCGCCCAGAAGCTGTGCCTGATACTCGGTGTACCAGCCGTCCCGGATCAAAAGGGGAATGATCGGCGAATACGCGAACCGCGCCAGCCCGATTCCGACGAAAATCCCCGAAATCCCGTGGACCGGGACCAATCCGGGCGCGGTGTCGTGCGGATGTTTCGTCGATCCGGGCGGATCCTGCATGTGCCTCACCATCTTGAGGGACGCGGCCGTGTCGCGCCTCGCTCATGGCCGGGCAGTGACGGGGAAACCCTATCGGCACGAAGGCCGGATGACCAGATACGGAGTTGCGGGGGTCAGACAAGACCCCCGTTGGGCTGCAGGATCTGGCCCGCGACCCATGACGCCTCGTCGCTGGCGACAAAGCGGACCATCGCGGCCACCTCGGGAGCGGTGCCGATGCGGTTGAAGGGCGACATTGCAGCCGAACGCCGGATCGCCGCCTCGTCCTTGCCGCCACGAAAGAGGTCGGTATCCACCGGACCGGGGGCGACCCCGTTGACGCGGATACCGCGCGGGGCCAGTTCCCTTTGCATCGCACGCAGGAGTGCCTCCACCGCTGCCTTGGTCGCGGTATAGGGGCCGGTCCCGGCGACCGGGTGCCGCACCAGCGACGTGGTCAGCGCGATGATCGCGCCGCCATCGGCCACGCGCCGCGCAGCCTCGGCCAGGGCATTGAACGCCCCGATCAGGTTGATCTCGACCAGCGCGCGCATGTCGTCGGGCGGAAAGCTGGCCATCGGAGCCGCGGGCACGTTGATCCCCGCACTGATCACCGCGCAATCGAGTGGCCCGCCAAACCGTGCCTCCGCGGCGTCGAACGCGGCCGCGATGCTGCCGGCATCGCGCACATCCGCCCGAAACGCCGGCGCGGAGGACGTTTCGTCGGCCGCGTTCGCATAGGTATAGGCGACGCGCCAGTCGTCCGCCATCGCGGTGACAATGGCCCGCCCGATCCCGCGCGAGCCGCCGATGACAAGTGCCGATTTTCCGGGCATGCGAGCCTCCTGCGATCAGGGCGTGAAGGAGACGACGCGCGCATCGGTCATCTCGTGAATGGCATGGGCCAGGCCGTCGCGGCCGAATCCGCTGTCCCCGGAGCCGCCACAAGGCACCATGTCGGCCGGTGGGGACGACGTCTCGTTGACATGCGCCGCACCGACACGCAACCGTTTCGCCGCCAACCCCCGGGCGGAAAGACATCTCACGGCTCTTCCACATCCAGAACAAAGGCCGGCGGGTCGATCCTGTTTTCGATCAGCGTCATGACTTCAGACCGCATCCGGCTGTCTCTTGGATCGTAAAGGCCGCACCGTCTCAGGGCCTCGCGGATGTTGATGTTGCGGCCCAGATATTCCAACGCCACCTTTGACGCCCCCGGCTTTCTGCCCCGCCGTGTCGGGCCGCCGGTCTGGATGCCCAGCAGCAGGTCCAGCCGGTGCCGGTGACTGGGATAAAGCGTCGCACGGGTAATCGACCCGCATTGCAGCGTTTCGTATTCCATGATGTAGATACGGTCCGCGAGATAGAACAGAACCCCTTCGTACTTGTTCAGCCCCGAAGACCGCCCCGACACCGCATCTCGCAGAATCTCGATGTTCTTCCAGTAATAGCGCCCGTCCTGTTCATGAATCGAGGCCAGCGAGCGCATGACCCGCCCGGGATTACCGAAGGAATAGAAATAGCGAAAGTAGAAGCCGCTGTATTTGGCCAGGCTTTGACTGTGCTGATAGAGCCGGTCCAGATGCTGCAGCGGCTTGCTCAACTCCTGCTGGTGCAGGGGCTTGGACCACAGTGCGATCATGCTTTCGAAATGGGCCGAATTGGATAGCAGTTCCGTTTCCGTCACCCCGAAGAAATCACAGATCCTGCGCATGTTGCGGCGCGACGGGCGCGACTGACCGGCCGGTACTTGTTGAATTGCTGCCGGTTGATGCCGATCTTGCGGCACACCTCGGCGATCGAGGGGCGATAGCTGCACAACAAGGACAGGTTGGTTCTGAAATCCGCGTCCATGGCCCTATCGCACAGCGAAGCGCGCAAAGTGTCAAGTCGCGCATATCCGCGCAATTGCGAATTCGCCGGAAACGATCCAACCTGTCCGGACCAAGCGCGACATCGCACCCAGCCCGGAGAGAGCCCGTTGACGCCTGACGCCGAATTTCCACACCCGATTTCCGAGACGCCCCACATGACCGTGCCGATGCCCGACGGTTGCAAGCTGGCGGCGCGGGTCTGGATGCCCCAAGACGCGGCCAAAAACCCGGTTCCCGCGATTCTGGAATACCTGCCCTATCGCAAGAACGATTTTACCGCCGACCGTGACGCCTCGATGCAACCCTACCTGGCCGGGCACGGCTATGCGGTGGTCCGGCTCGATCTGCGCGGCTGCGGCGATTCCGAAGGGCTGATGCAGGACGAATATACCGCGCAGGAACTGCAGGACGGATACGACGCCATCGCCCGGATCGCAAAGCAGCCCTGGTGCGACGGCAATCTCGGCATGATCGGCATTTCCTGGGGCGGCTTCAACGGGTTGCAGATCGCGGCGATGCAACCGCCCGCGCTCAGGGCGATCATCACGCTGTGTTCGACCGACGACCGCTATGCCGACGACGTGCATTACATGGGCGGCTGCCTGCTGGGCGAACAGCTCAGTTGGGCGTCGATCATGTTCGGCCGCAACACCTTGCCGCCGGACCCGGCCAATGTCGGCGAGGCATGGCGCGCGATGTGGCTGCAACGGCTGGAGGGCAGCGGCCTGTGGCTGAAAAACTGGCTGCAGCACCAGACCCGCGACGCGTTCTGGAAACATGGCTCGGTCTGCGAGGACTGGTCGCAAATCCGGATACCGGTCTACGCCGTCTCGGGCTGGGCCGACGGGTATTGCCGGGCCGTCTTTCGGCTGATGCAACACCTGCAAGGCCCGAAAAAGGGCTCATCGGCCCGTGGGCGCACCGCTATCCGCATATCGGGCAACCCGGGCCGGCGATCGACTTTCTGGCCGAAGAAGTGCGCTGGTGGGACCACTGGCTGAAGGGACGGGCGACAGGCATCATGGACGAGCCGCAATTGCGCCTCTTTCAGCAGGACAGCGTTCCGCCGCGGGGATGGTACGCCGACCGCCCCGGCCACTGGATCGCCGAGCCCTGCTGGCCCTCGCCGAACATCGCCCGCACCGATTATCACCTTGGCGCGGACGGCCGGTTGTCGCCCAACTCCGCCGGGCCGGCCGCGCGGCTCACGCATATGTCGGCGGCAGATGTCGGCATGTATTCGGGCAAGTGGTGCGGCTATTCCAATCCCGGTGACGCGCCCGGCGACCAGAGGGCCGAGGATGGCGGCAGCCTGTGTTTCGACACCGCCCCGCTGCAAGCGCCTCTGACCATGGCGGGAGACGCCAATGTGCGCCTGCGCGTGGCGGCCGACCGTCCGGTGGCGCACATCGCGGCGCGGATTTGCGACGTCGACCCCGACGGAAGGTCGACCCGGGTGAGTTTCGGTCTGCTGAACCTGTGCCACCGCAACGGGCACGAGAATCCCGAGCCGCT
Source organism: Roseovarius sp. (assembly GCA_027493545.1). Taxonomy (GTDB): domain Bacteria; phylum Pseudomonadota; class Alphaproteobacteria; order Rhodobacterales; family Rhodobacteraceae; genus Roseovarius. The sequence continues at coordinate 11,480 of JAOSKR010000004.1, forward strand.
GGAACCCGGCCGGACCTATGACGTGGTCATCCCGATGAAACACGTGGCCCAGCGGTTTGCCGCGGGTCACCGGGTGCGGCTGGCGCTCTCGACCAGCTATTTTCCGATGGCATGGCCGGCACCGGAGCCGGTGCGGCTCACCCTGCATACCGACGGCAGCGCGCTGGAACTGCCTTTGCGCGCAGCGCAGCCGGGTGATGCGGATTTGCGGAACTTCGGCGCCGCCGTGGTTTGTCCGGCCCCGGACAGGGATGTCCTCGACCACCCCGAGCGGCATTTCCGCATCGTCGTCGATGCCGCCGCGGGAACGACCGAGATGCAGATCGCCGATGGCGATGGCCTCTACCGGCGGCACGACAACGACCTGACGGTGCGCGAGCAGGGCCATGAATCCTTCAAGGTCAGCCATGAGGATGCGACCACGGCCGAGGGCCGCACGCGCTGGACCCTGGGGCTGTCGCGCGCGAACTGGTCCGTGCGCTCGGAGACCGAAACCGAGCTGTCGGCGGATCGTGACGCCTATGTCATCCGGGCCCGGTTGCGCGCCTGGGAAGGGGATGACCTGATCAAGGAGATCGAATGGAACGAGCGTATCGCGCGAAATCATGGCTGATGACGCGAACTGACGCGACCACCGCGTCATCTGCAGCATAAGGGCGAAATGGTCTTGGGCGCGGCAGCGTCTATGATTGTCGGATAAAAGATAACGGGAGGAATGAAAATGGCACAAATCGGCACAACACGCCGCAGGTTCCTGGCCTCGACCGCCGCCGTTGGCGCATTGGCCATGACCACCTCGCCCAGGGCGGCATTCGCGCAAGGGCGCGTCCTGCGCCTGAGGCAGGATGCGGACAACGACATCCTCGACCCCGCCTACATGACCGGCGCGGGCGAGATCGAGGCGCAGATGGCATGTCTGCCTTTCCTTGCCGAATATGTACGCGATGGCGATTCCCTCGGCTGGCAGCCGTCACCCTATGTCAAGAAGCTCGAGCAGCGCGACCCCACCCATATCGACTTCGAGCTGGTCGACGGGCTGACATGGACCGGTGACAACGGCGCGGTCACGGCGGCCGACGTCAAGTTCTCGTTCGAACGGATGAAGACAGGCGACTGGTCGGGTTATTTCGATGCGCTGGACCATGTCGAGGTCACCGATGACCTCAACGGCACCATCGTGCTGAACCAGCCGTTCGCCCCTTTCATCATGGTGACGCTTTGCCACGGGCCCGGCGCGGTGGTGTGCGAAAAGGCGGTGACCGCGGCTGGCGGCAAGTTCACCACCGAGTTTCCCGCCGTCTGCGGCCCCTATCTCTACGAAGCGATCCCCGGCCAGAAGGTGATCTTCACGCTGCGCCCGGACTGGCCCGGCCCGAAGCCGGCCTTCGACAGGGTCGAATGCAACGTCATCGGCGAAACCAAGGCGGCGGAACTGGCGTTCGAGGCGGGCGAACTCGACTGCACCGCCATCGGAACCGATACCTTGGCGCGCTACACCAAGGCGCCGCCGGACGATGTCACGATCACCGTGGCGGGCGAGCTGCAATACATGTGGCTCGGCATGAACACCCAGCATCCGAAGCTTCAGGACAAGACCGTGCGCCGGGCGATTCAGCACGCGATCGACGTCGATTCGATCATCGCCGGGGCCTTTTCCGGCACCGTCACGAAATCGAACGGCATCATCTGTCCCGGCCTGATCGGCCATCGTGACGACACGAAATACTATCACTACGACCCGCAGAAGGCGCGCGATCTGCTGGCCGAGGCAGGGGTTTCGGGGCTGGAGCTGACCCTGCGCACGCTCAACTGGCAGGAACGCGTTCTTGCCGCGCAGATCATCCAGGCCAATCTCGCCGCGGTTGGCATAAAGGTGACGGTGCTGCCGGTCGACAGCGGCCCGTTCTGGGAAATGGGGTCCGAGGCCGCGGGCGACCAGTGGAAGGATCTGGAAATCTGGCTCATGCGCTTCGGCACCACGCCCGATCCCTACGAGGCGACGCAATGGTTCGTCTCGAGCCAGGTCGGCGTGTGGAACTGGGAACGCTGGAGCGATCCGGAATATGACCGGCTCTACAAGGAGGGCATCGCCGAAATCGACGACGCGAAGCGGCGCGACATCTATCTGAGGATGCAGGACATCATGGAAGAGACCGGCGCCTATGTCTGGATCGACCATGAACCGGAAGTCTATGCGCACACCGATACCCTGATCGCGGAGACCACGCCGGCGGGTGATCAGGTCCATCGCAGGTTCAAAGACGCGTAGGCAATGCCGCGTATCAACAAACGCGGGCCCGAGATGCGGCCATGCTGATCTATCTGGTCAAGCGTCTTGGACTTTCGGTGGCGGTGATCGTCGCGGTGATCCCGGTGCTGTTTTCGCTCTTGCACCTCATCCCCGGCGATCCCGCCACCGTCGCCCTCGGACCCCGGGCCACGCCCGAGACCATCGCGCGCTACGCCGCCAAGATGCACCTCGACGAACCGGTCTGGCGGCAGTTCCTGATCTATGTCGGCAACGCCCTGACCGGCGATCTGGGGGTCGATGTCTTCTCGGACCGGCCGGTGACCACGATCATCGGCGAGCGGCTGGGCTTTACCCTTGCGCTGGTCTGCGCCGGCATGGGCTGGGCGGTGGTTCTGGGCATACCGCTGGGCTGTCTGGCGGCGGTGCGGCCGAATTCCTGGCTGGACCGGATCACCGGTATCCTGTCGGTCGGCACCATCGCGCTGCCCTCGTTTCTGGTGTCGATCTGGGCGCTCCTGATCTTTGCGCTGCATCTGCGCTGGCTGCCGGCCATCGGCGCCGGCGAGCCCGGAGACCTCGGCGATCAGCTGAGTCATCTGGTGCTGCCGGCCTTTGCCATCGGGCTGAGCTGGGTGGGCTATCTCGCGCGCATGATCCGCGCCTCGATGCTCGAGGTGATGGGCGAGAACTACATCCGCTCGGCCCGGGCCTTCGGGCTCCGGCCCCGGCGGGTGGTCTACGGCTATGCGCTGCGGGTGGCGATCCTGCCCACCATCACGCTGATCGGCATGGGGTTCGGCGGCCTGATTTCGGCCACCGTCTTTGCCGAGATCATCTTTGCCCGGCCGGGCATCGGAAAACTGATCTTCGACGCCGTGATGGCGCGCAACTTCCCCATCGTGCAGGGCGCGGTTCTGGTGGCCACCGGCCTTTATATCCTTGTGGTGCTCATCTCCGACATCCTCATAGCCTGGTTTGATCCCCGTGTCCGCGAAGCCCTCTGACTCCGGCACCGGGACGCCGTTTCTGGACGCCGCCCGCGCCACCAGCCACCTGAGCGAGGTCGACCTGCAGGGAATCGGCCGCGCGCGAGCGGCGCGAAAAGCTGCGCATGTTCATAACCAACTGGCAGGGGCTGATCGGGCTGGTGCTGGTGATCGCCTTTTTCGCCAGCGCGATATTCGCCCCCTGGCTCGCGCCCTACGATCCCAACGCTCTCGACATTCCGGCCCGTCTCTCGGAGCCCACGCTCACGCATCTGGCGGGCACCGATCAGCTCGGCCGCGACACCTTCTCGCGGCTGCTTCATGGCGGGCGCGTCGCCCTCAAGATCGCCGCGGTCGGCGTGTCGGTCGCCCCTGGTGATCGGCCTGATCCCCGGGCATGATCGCCGGGTTCGGTCCGCGCTGGCTGGACAACCTGCTGCTGCTCCTGTTCGACACCGTACGCGCCTTTCCGACGATCGTGCTGGCGCTGGCCACGGTGGCACTGACCGGCCCCAGCCTCGGGCTGGTCCTGGCGATCATCATCATCACCTCGATCCCGCAATACGCCCGGGTGACACGCACCGCCACGCTCAGCCTGCGCAATACCGATTTCATCCTCGCCGAGCGCTCGCTCGGGGCCAGCACCGCGCGGATGCTTGTGCATCACGTCCTGCCCAATGTCGTCGGGCCGCTGCTCATTCTGGCGGCGATGGATGTGCCGGTGGTCGTCACCGTCGAGGCGGGGCTGAGCTTTCTGGGTCTCGGCGTGCTGCCGCCCACGGCCAGCTGGGGCACGATCCTGAACGAAGGCTACCTGGTTATCCGCGACACTCCCTGGATGGTCGTCGCCGGGGGCGTTCCGCTGATCCTGACGACGCTGGGCTTCACCTTTCTGGGCGAAGCGCTGCGCGACGTGTTCGACCCGCGCATGGGCAAGGGGCGGTAGGCATGGATACGCTACTCGATATCCGCAACCTGTCGCTCGAGTTCGCCACCCCCGAGGATCGGTCAAGGCGCTGCGCGACATCACCTTTCCCATCCGCCGGAACCGCATCGTCGGCATCGTCGGCGAAAGCGGCTCGGGCAAGAGCACGGTGCTCTGGGCGATCACCGGCCTGTTGTCGGGCAACGCGCGCGTGACCGGCGGCGAGATCCTGTTTCAGGGCCGCGACCTGCTGAAACTGGACGAAACCGCCCTGCGCGCGATCCGGGGCGAGGACATATCGGTGGTCTTTCAGGATCCGATGACCAGCCAGATCCCGGTGCTGACCTATGCGCGGCAGATGCTCGACATCCTCTATCGGCGGCCGGGCATGGGCCGCGCCGAAAAGCGCCGGCTGGCGATCGCGATGCTGGAGAAGGTCGGCATCCCCGATCCGGAGGCCCGCATCGACCTTTATCCGCACCACTTTTTCCGGCGGGATGCGCCAGCGCGCGGGTATCGGCATGGCGCTGCTCACCGGGCCGAAACTGCTGTTGGCGGACGAGCCGACCACCGCGCTCGACGTGACGATGGAAGCGCAGATCATCCACCTTCTGCAGGAACTCAAGAGCGAGCTCGACGCCACCATCGTCGTCGTCTCGCACAATCTGGGCCTGATCGCCGAGCTTTGCGACGATGTCATCGTGATGTATGCCGGCGAGGTGGTGGAAACCGGCGATGTGCGCTCGATCTTTCACGCGCCCCAGCATCCCTATACGCGCGCGCTGCTGGAATGCGATCCGGCCCGCACCCGGCCCGGACTCGGCAAGCTGCCGGTCATCCCCGGCGACATTCCCGATCTGGCGCGCCCGCTCAAGGGGTGCATCTATGCCCCGCGCTGCCAGCGCGCGCTGGCCGAGTGCTTTGCCCTGACGCCGCCCGACGCAAAGACCCGGGGCGGCTGGGCGCGGTGCCACCTGCTGGAAGGGCCGCACCGCGACCCCGCCTGGCCGCCCCCGCCGGAGGTTCTGACCGTGACCGGCGGCACCGGGACGCAGGCACCCGCCGCCAGGGCGATCTCGCGCGAGCCGATCCTCGGGGTTGCCGACCTCAATGTACGGTTCCGCACCATGGGCCCGCTGCGGGCCCGGTTGAGCGGGGTCGATCATCCGTTTGTCGACGCCGTGCTCGACGCCTCGTTCTGCGTCCGGCCGGGCGAGACGCTGGGGCTGGTGGGCGAGAGCGGCTCGGGCAAGACCACGCTGGGGCGCGCCGTGCTCAATCTGCTCCGCTCCGATGGCGGCGACATCACCTTCGAGGGCCAAGCCATCCGCAACATGGCTGAGGCACGGTTCAAGCCGCTCAGGCGGGACATGGCGATGATGTTCCAGGATCCGGTGGGCTCGCTCAGCCCGCGCAAATCGGTGCGGGCGCTGATCACCGAACCGCTGCAGATACACCGCATCAGGGGCGTCGATCCCGATGACGAGGCCGAACGCCTCGCCGACATGGTGCACCTGCCCCGCCCGCTGCTGTCGCGCTATCCGCACGAGCTTTCGGGCGGGCAGGCCCGGCGGGTGGGCGTGGCGCGCGCGCTGGCGCTCAATCCGAAACTGATCATCGCCGACGAACCCACCGCCGGGCTGGACGTTTCGGTACAGGGCGAAATCCTCAATCTGATGGCCGACCTGCAGGCCGAACACGGGCTGGGCTATCTGATCATCACCCACAACCTGCCGGGTGGTGCGCCATATCAGCGACCGGCTGGCGATCATGTATCTGGGGCGCATCGTCGAGCAGGGCGACGCCGAGGCGATCTTCGAAAACCCCGCGCATCCCTATACACGCGCGCTGATCGAGGGCATTCCCCAGCCCGACCCGGACCGGCGCCGCACCCATGTGTCGATCTCCGGCGAGGTGCCGAGCCTGCTCAACCGTCCGAAGGGCTGCGATTTCGCGACCCGCTGCCCCATTGTCCGGGATCGCTGCCGCCAGGAAAAACCCATCCACCGGACGATGGCCGACGGACGCCGGCACGCTTGTCATTTTCCCCTCTGTTAAGGTACTGCGCGAATGAGCTACGGCATCTATATCGGGCGCGATCATACCGCTGACGGCATCGCCTATCTTGCCGGCTACGGCGACGAGCCGTCCGGCCACTGGCTCGAGATACATCCCGCCCGGGACCACCCCGAAGGTGCGACCATCACGGTGGGGGTCACGCCGAAGGCGGACATGCCGGGCCATCCGAGCGACATTCCGCAGGTCCGCAGAACCGCCCGGAACCTGCGCGTCGGGTACAGCTACTTTCGCGGCGTTACCGGTTCGTTGACCAATGGCGGGCTGAACGAACACGGCGTCGCCGTGCGCGACATATGGTCGACATCGCGCGCCGAGCTGATCGCCATGACCCCGAAGGACCAGACCGGCCCAAACTATTCCGACCTGGCACGCATCGTCGTGGAGCGCGCCAGGACCGCCCGCGAGGGGGTCGACCTGATCGCCGCGCTGATTGCCGAACACGGGTATTCCACCTATGGCGGCAATTCGCACATCATCGGCGATCCCGACGAGGCCTGGGTGGTGATCGAGTTCGCCGGCGGTCGCGGCCTGTGGGCAGCCGAACGGCTGGGCGCCGACAGCATACGCGCGTCGCGCCCGGGCTATATCGGGGCGATCCCGGCGCGGCCGACGATGGATTTCCTGTTCCCCGGGCATTTCTTCGATACGGCCATCGAACAGGGCTGGTATGATCCCGCCGCCGGCGCCTTCGACGTCAACGCGATCTATGGCGATGGCAAGGGCCGGTGGGCGGGCGTCGAGTGGATCGAGAGCGCCATGCGCGAACTCGCCGCGCGGCCCCAGAAGATCGGGCTGGAGGATGTGTTCTGGTCGATCGGCACGGAAAAGCTGACCGGAGACACCGCCGGCTACGGCCAGGTGGTGCCGCTCGTCCATCCCGAACACGATGCCCTGCGGATGCTGTGGCACGCCCCCGTCGGCCCGGTGACCGCCCCGCTGCTGCCGGTTTTCCTCGGACAGACCAGCGTGCCCGACGCGTTCCGGCAGCATCGCTATCTGACCGTCGGCGAGAGCCATCGGTTTCTGGACACCCGCAAGAAGGACAAGGACCCTGATTCCGTCTCGGTGGTGGCCCAGGGTGTCGAGACCGCCGGTTCCGCCGTCTACGAGTTCAAACGCCTGATGCATCTGGCGTTTCAGAAACCCGACCCGATCCTTGACGAGGTCCGGGCGCACTGGCGCCAGGTCGAACGGGGCGCAATCGCCGGCCTGGCGGACGCGACACGCATTGCCGGAATTCTGATCGAGGCGGGCGAGCCCGACCTCGCGGCACGCAGCCTGACCGCGTTCAGCCATGCCCGGCTGGCCGAATCCCTGGCCGATTGCAGGGCCTTGGCGGACGCTGCCTATGCCCGAATTCGGATGTCGGGCGATCTGAACCTGACCGGCGCGCCGCGGTCACCCGACCAGATCTGGTAGGGCCGGGCCGGCCCGCCGGCCACGGCTTCGGGGGCCTGTCAGGCCGCATCGCCTTTTGTAGATACCTCAGACCCGTTCAAGCAGGATGGCGACACCCTGTCCGACACCAACACACATCGTGGCCAGCCCATAGCGCCCGCCGGTCTTCTGCAGTTCCAGTGCCGCACTGCCGGTGATCCGGGCGCCGGACATGCCGAGCGGATGCCCAAGGGCAATCGCGCCGCCGTTGCGGTTCACCCGCGGATCGTCATCGGCGATTCCGAGTCCCCGCAGCACGGCAAGGCCCTGTGCTGCAAAGGCTTCGTTCAGCTCAAGGACATCAATCCGGTCGAGACCGACACCGGTGACATCGCACAGCTTCCGCACCGCCGGAACCGGCCCGTACCCCATGACGCGCGGTGCAATTCCCGCCGACGCGGACCCAAGGATGCGCGCAATCGGCGTGAGCCCGTTGACGCGGGCGGCATCTTCCGAGGCGACGACCAGCGCGGCCGCACCGTCATTCACGCCGCTCGCATTCCCGGCGGTCACGGTTCCACCGGCACGGACAATCGGTTTCAGCCGGGTCAGATCGTCCAGCGTGACACCGGATCGGGGATGTTCGTCCCGTGCGACCTCGGCGGTCTTGCCCCGGCCCAGATCGACGGTCACCGGCGCGATCTCATCGGCCAGCCGGCCGGACGCGATGGCATCGGCCGCGCGCTGTTGCGAGCGCAGCGCGAACGCGTCCTGGTCCTCGCGGGAAATCCCGTAATCCTGTGCCACGTTCTCGGCTGTCTCGGGCATCGAGTCGGTGCCAAAGCCCGCCTGCATCCGGGATTGACGAAACGCCAGCCGATGGTGGTGTCATGCACCTCCGCCGCGCGCGAAAACGCCGTCTCGGCCTTGGCCATGACGAAGGGCGCGCGGCTCATGCTCTCGACGCCGCCGGCAATCGCCAGCGCCATGTCGCCCGACCGGATCGCCCGCGCGGCCGAGGCAACGGCCTCCATGCCCGATCCGCAGAGCCGGTTCACCGTGACGCCCGGCACCGTATCGGGCAGGTCAGCCAGCAGCGCCGCCATGCGCGCGACGTTGCGGTTGTCCTCTCCCCGCCCGGTTGGCACAGCCAAGCCAGACCTCTTCCACCGCAGCGGGATCGAGGCCGGGGTTGCGCGCCATCAGGACGGACACGGGGATCGCGGCCAGATCGTCGGCGCGAACCCGGGACAGGGCACCGCCGTAGCGGCCGATGGGAGTACGAATATAGTCGCAGATGAAAGCGTCGGTCATGTCTCTTCCGTTATCCTGTTTCCTGTCTCGAGCCCCGGGGGATATCCCGCACGCCGCAAGATCGCGTCGACACGCCGAAATCCACCTTGCCTTGTTGATCCGTGAGAGTATGGCACCCCCGATGGCGGTGCAACAGAGCTGGTTTGGTTGATCCGGACAGGTTCCGGGCGTTTCCTGAGTGGTTTTCCGCCCCGGCCCTGCCGCCGCCGCCCGGACCCGCCTATGACGTGTCGCGTCTGATCATTTCCAATACCCGTCCCGGCCCTGGGCCGGAACCTCCTTTCGCGATGGCGAGGCCCCGGGTCACGCCCGGGGCGGGCGGACAACCGATCAGACGCGATGCGCCCTGGCCGGACTTGTCGGCGATACTCGTGTGAGCGGGTCCATGTCAGCGCGGCCGGGCACGGTCACCGAAACCGGGGCCGCCGGAGACGCCGGCAGGATGAACGGCACCCCAGGACAGGTCAAACAAGCGCCTTTACGACAACGAAAGGCCGCGGCGCGCCTCCGGATGCCCGTCAACGGTTCCGGTGCGCCTTGGCGGTGGCGTCACGCCTTCAGTCGTCGAGGCCCTGAGACATCAGCGCGCGGTGAATCTCGCGGCGCACCAGCTTGCGCACGTTGCGGGTGATCCGCTCGCCCAGCGCGCCCTGAAGCTCCTGCCGGACGATTTCCCCGATCAGGTCACGCAGCGCGTCTTCGTCGATCAGCGCCTCTTCGGAATACCAGCCGCCCGCCCCGGTACGACCCTCGGTGGCCCCTGCCCCGCTGCCTCCGGCATCGTCACCGTTCGGCCCGGACGTGTCCGCCTCCAGTTCCTCCCAAGGCAGGGGCGAGACCGGATCGGCGGCATTGTCGCCGTCGTCCGGTGTCCCGTCCGGCTCCCACTCGCCGGGCTGTCCGGCAAGCACGCTCTCGAACTCGGCGATGCGCGCCCCGATCTCTTCGAGACCGACCGCCGGATCCGGGGCCTCCGCGGCATTCCCCGCGGCTTGGGTAATTTCCGCGCCTTCGCCATCCGTTTCATCGAGGCCGTCCACCACCATCGGTGCGTCACCCGGCTCGGGCTCGGCCGTGTCTGACGGCATTCCGGCTGCCTCGTCCATGGCCGCATCGGGGATATCGGACTTTGACGTCGTGTGGCGCATGAACCGGGCAACAACTTCGTCGTCCCCGTCCCCACCGTCTGTGCCGGCCTGAACCGTATCGGGCGGGTCCTCGCCGGCCAATCCGGCGGACCCGCCGGGGCCGGAGCTGTCCGCCGGCTCGCCGCCCTCGACGATCTCGGCATCCTCGATCCCGTCGAAATCATGGGCGCGCACGGCCTCAGCCGTCTCGGGCAACTCGATTTCCACGCCGTCCGGTGCATCGGACGGAACCGCATCCGGCGCTTCGTCGATCCGGTCATCGTCGATCCGATGGGCCGGGGTCAGAACCAGTCTGGCATCGGGCCGTTCATGATCGTCCCGCCGAGCACGGCCGGTTCGCTCGCCGCGCTCCTCGGCCGAGACGAGCCGGCGGATGGAGGACAGGACATCCTCGATCTCCGCGTTCGCAATGGGGTCTGACATGCTGAATTACCACTCTTGCCTGCGGGTAGTCTACCGCCCGGGCCGATTTCGCACAACTGGTTCGGGAAAATTCTACTGTTTGCCCAGCGCGCGCAACACACGGTCAAGCTTTTGCCCCTGCGGGCTGATCGGCACCGGCGCATCCTTGACGAGGTTGTAATAGGCCGCCGGATCATAGATTTGCACGTCGAGCCGCAAATCCCGGGCGGTCAGTTCCCCGATCGTCTCGAGCACGGTATAGGCCGCGATATAGAGCGACGTCTCGGCGTCGATCAGCCCCGACTGGGCATCGAGAAGATTCTGTTCTGCGTCGAGCACGTCAAGCGTGGTGCGGGCACCGAGCTTGGCCTCTTCGCGCAGTCCCTCAAACGCCACGCGCGCGGCACGCACCTCCTCGATCCGTGCCTCCCGGCTGGACTGAGCGGCCAGAAGATCGGCATAGGCGTTGCCCACGTCCTGTTCGACCCGCAGCCGGGCCAGATGCAGCCCGGCGCGCTGCTGGTCACGCTGCGCCATCGCCTTGCGCACCACCGAGCTGAGCCGCCCGCCCTGGTAGATCGGGCCTCCGACGGAAATCCCGACGCTGCCCAGACGTTCATAGTCGCCGCCGCGCACCTCTTCGCTGGCCGACAGCGAGGTGCTGAAACTGACCTTGGGCTTCATGTCGGCCTCGGCCGCGCGCACACTCAGATCGGTTGCCGCCACCAGGTGCTGCGCGCCGAGGATGTCGGGATGCTTGCGCACCGCCAGCCCCTTGGCTGCCGCGACATCGCCCGACAGCCGCGGCAGCTGCGCGGGCGGGCTGAGCGCGCCGGGGTCACGGCCCACGGCGTTGCGGAATTCCTCGACCGCCTGGCGCCGGTCGCCCTGCGCCGCCGCCAGCCCGGCGCGTGCCGACGCCATCTGGGCCTCGGCGAGCGCGACGTCGGTGCGGGTGACTTCGCCGACCTCGAAGCGGTCGCGGGTGGCGCGCAATTCCTCCTGCAGGAGCCGCAGGTTGCTTTGCCTCACCGAGACCAGTTCGGCCGTGCGGCGCACGTTCAGATAGGCGGCGACGGCGCGCAAGAGCACCTGCTGTTCGATGTCGCGCAGGCTTTCGCGGGTGGCCGGGACAGATTCGCGGGCCGCCTGGGCGCTCAGCCGCGTGGTGCCGAAATCGTAAAGCAGCAGGTCGAGGGAAATTCCGATCGTGGCATAGTTCGTCCTGATGCCGGTGGACACGCCGGGGATGGTGCTGCGCCTTTCGGTCCGGCCGAACCTGCGCGACATGTCCGCCGTCCAGTTGATGATCGGCCGCAGACCGGCGACCACCTGCGCCACATCCTCGTCGGCGGCGCGCAAAAGCGCGCGGTTCTGCGCCAGAAGGCCGCTGTTATTGTAGGCACTGACCAGCGTGTCGGCGAGCGTCTCGGCCGCCGCCGTGAGCGGTTGCACCGTGGCCAGAACGAGAGCGGTGGCGGCACCCAGCAGGCGGGACTTGAAACGGGCTGACATCGGGGCACTCTCCTGCCTGTGGCGGACGGGTCTAGAAGGTAAAGGCGGCTTGTCGCTCGAATCCCGGCAACACCGGCGCCCCGGCGTTGAACGCGAAACGCCAGTTCATCTGTCCGCCGATCTTGTAGCCGATACGCACCGAGCCGAGCGTGCCCTCCATAAACAGCACGGCCATGCGGCCGCCATCCTTGAGCTGGTCGGTCAGTGCCTCCGGCAGGGTTTCCACCGCGCCCTCGATCACGATCACGTCGAAGGGGCCGTGCGCGGCCGCGCCCTGCGCCAGCGGACCCTGGTGCACGGCGACATTGTCGGCCCCCAGTTCGGGCAGCAGGGATTGCGCCTCCTGGGCGAAATCCGGGTCTTCCTCGACCGCCACCACGGCCTCGGCCATGTGCGCGATCACCGCCGCCGAATAGCCCAGCGCGCTGCCGATATCGAGCGCCAGCTCGTCGGGCTGGATGTCGAGCGCATCGAGCATCTTGGACAGGGTGCGGGCATCGAGGACGACGCGCCCGCCGCCCAGATCGACGTTTTCGCCGATATAGGCCGCCTCGCGCAGGTGGTCGGGCACGAACGCCTCGCGCGGAACCGAGAGCATGGCGTTGATGATCGGAAACTTGGTGACGTCGGAGGGCCTGACCTGGGTGTCCACCATCATCGTGCGGCGCTGCGCGAAATCTGTCATGACGCTGAAATCTCACATCCGGTTGGTTCCCTGACGTTCTGCCACATATCCCGGTGCCCGACAACGCCATTCGGGGCGCGACAACTCGTCCAACGGGCCTTGCGAAGCCGCCGGCGATCGGATAATCGAAGACAACCACATCCTGGGCGGCGAGTTGGCGGAGTGGTGACGCAGCGGATTGCAAATCCGTGCACACCGGTTCGATTCCGGTACTCGCCTCCAATATTTTCAATGGGTTGCGGTTTCACGCTTTTTTCTGCCACACACCCCTGCCGCACATTCACCGCGCGCCCCTTGTTCATGCTGTGGCATGATGCGCGCCCTGGCCTGGCATCAGGTATCGCGGAATCCCGCCGCCGGTGGCGTATCTCGCGGCCCCGGGGTCGTGACGCACCGAATCCGCCCGGTTCATGCCTCTGGCGGCCGGCGGCCGATACCATTCCGGTGCAACTCGCACCCGGCGGCTCTCGCATCGCGCCCCGGCGCGCGGGCACTCAGTTGCCTTCGTTCATATCGAAGCCCAGATGCCGAGCGACGGTAAAGATATCCTTGTCGCCGCGCCCGCACATGTTCATGCAGATGAGGTGATCCCGGGGCAGTTCCGGCGCGATCTTCATCACATGGGCCAGCGCGTGGCAGGGCTCGAGCGCGGGAATGATGCCCTCGGTCTGGCAGCAGAGCGTGAACGCCTCCAGCGCCTCGGCATCGGTGATCGCCACATATTCCGCCCGCCCGGTATCGTGCAGCCAGCTGTGCTCGGGCCCGACCCCGGGATAGTCGAGCCCGGCGGAGATCGAATAGCCCTCGAGGATCTGCCCGTCATCGTCCTGCAGCAGATAGGTCCGGTTGCCGTGCAGCACGCCGGGCCGGCCGCCTGTGAGGCTGGCGCAATGCTCCATCTTGGCGTTGACGCCCTTGCCGCCGGCCTCGACGCCGATGATGCGAACATCCTTGTCGTCGAGGAACGGAAAGAAGAGCCCCATCGCGTTCGAGCCGCCGCCGATCGCCGCGACCAGCGTGTCCGGAAGCCGCCCCTCGGCCGCCATCATCTGTTCGCGCGCTTCCTGGCCGATGATCGACTGGAAGTCGCGCACCATCGCCGGGTAGGGGTGCGGACCCGCGACGGTGCCGATGCAGTAGAAGGTGTCGCGCACATTGGTGACCCAGTCCCTCAGCGCGTCGTTCATGGCGTCCTTGAGCGTGCCGCGGCCGGAGGTCACCGGCACCACCTCGGCGCCCAGCAGGCGCATCCGGAACACGTTGGGCTTTTGCCGCTCGACGTCGTGAGCGCCCATGTAGACCACGCATTTGAGCCCGAACTTGGCACAGACGGTGGCGGTCGCCACGCCGTGCTGGCCGGCGCCGGTCTCGGCGATGATGCGGGTCTTGCCCATGCGCCGCGCCAGCAGGATCTGGCCCAGCACGTTGTTGATCTTGTGCGCGCCGGTGTGATTGAGTTCGTCGCGCTTCATGTAGACCTTCGCCCCGCCCAGATGCGCGGTGAGCCCTTCGGCGAAATAGAGCGGGCTCGGCCGGCCGACGTAATGGGTCCAGAGATACTGCATCTCGTCCCAGAAATCCCGGTCGGTCTTGGCCCGCTCGTACTGCTCTTCCAGTTCCGGGATGAGCGGCATCAGCGTTTCCGACACGAATCGCCCGCCGAACTGCCCGAACCGGCCCTTTTCGTCCGGCCCGGTCATGAAGGAATTGAAAAGGTCGGTCATGGTGCGTGGCCCCTCTCTGGCTTGCCGCATACCCATATGGAACGCGCCACGGGTTTTCCAGCAGTTTCCTGCCGGCCGGCCCGGCCCCCGTCACTCTCCCGCGTTCACCGCCCGCAATCGCCGGCGCGGGCACGAGTTCCGGGGCTGGCTCAGGCGGGCGCGGCGCCCGGTGAAGGCCGGGACGTGCCGGCGGCTGGCGTCTCATCGCCAAGGCGCAGCGCGGTGCCAGCGGCCTTGAGCGCCGCGGCGAGATCGGCGGGCGGCGGGGCTTCCGCGATCAGCTCGTCGATGTCCGCGAGCCCGCAGACGCGCACCAAGCCGGGACGGCCGAACTTGGAGTTGTCGGTCACGACCACCCGGCGGCGACCGCAGGCGAGGACCGCGCGGCCGAACTCGGCCTCCTCGAAGGCGTGGTCCAGAACGCCACTTTCGCAATTAACGGCACCGGCCGAGATGATGGCGTGATCGACCCGAAAGCGGCGGACGAACTCGATCGCCGCATGGCCCAGCGCGGCGCCGTCGTCGCTGCGCAGCTCACCCCCGGCCATGTAGACCTTGTTACCGTTGAGCGTGGCCAATGTGCGGGCGATGTCCGACGAGTTGGTCACCACCGTCAGCCGCCGGTGGCCGCGCAGGGCCCGTGCCAGCAGCGCCGTGGTGGTGCCGCTGTCGAGCATCACCGACGCGCCGTCGCGGATGGTGGCGGCGGCGGTGTGGGCGATCGCCTCCTTGGCGGCGCGGTTCTCGCGCAGACGGCGCTCGAAGGGGGCCTCGCCCGCCACCGAGGGCAAACCGACGCTGCCGTGCATGCGCAGGACCTCGCCGCGCCGGGCCATCGCGCGCACGTCGCGCCGCAGGGTTT
The DNA here is from genome assembly GCA_027493545.1 of Roseovarius sp. GTDB lineage: Bacteria > Pseudomonadota > Alphaproteobacteria > Rhodobacterales > Rhodobacteraceae > Roseovarius. Next base: position 26,748 of record JAOSKR010000004.1, read on the forward strand.
CGGCCGAGACCTGCAACCGGCGGGCCAGTTCGGCCACGCCGATGACCCCCTCGCGCGAGAGCAGCTGCAGGATTTTGCCATGGCGTGGGGAATGCTGCATGGGGTTCGGGCAGATGTGACCGCCAACCTTGTTTTGTGACCGTTTGAGCCCGATCATGGGTTATCGACGGTTAGAAATCCACAAATTTCGATTGACAGCGCCCCTCGAGGCTTTCAATCTCGCCTTACCGCCGCCCGCAACGGACGCGCCTTTTGGCGGCGCGGGATCGCTTTCTGGCCACAGGCGGAGGCTTCGCATGACCCCCACCCTGCCCTCGCACGCACGGATCGTCGTCATCGGCGGCGGCATCATCGGCTGTTCGACCGCTTACCACCTGGCACGCGATCACAAGGCCGAGGTGGTGCTGCTGGAACAGGGCCGGCTCACCTCGGGGTCGACCTGGCACGCAGCGGGGCTGGTGGGGCAGTTGCGCAACTCGGCCTCGATCACCCGGTTGCTCAAATACTCGGTCGACCTCTACATGCGGCTGAAGGACGAGACCGGGCTTGAAACCGGCTGGAAGATGACCGGCTGCCTGCGGCTGGCCACCAACGCCGACCGCTGGACCGAATACCGCCGCCTTGCCACCACCGCCCGCAGCTTCGGCATGGAGATGCACCTCGTCTCGCCCGCGGAGGTCAAGCGCATGTGGCCGCTGATGGATGTCGGCGACCTTGTCGGCGCCTCATGGCTGCCCACCGACGGGCAGGCCAGCCCCTCGGACATCACCCAGTCGCTGGCCAGGGCGCGCGGATGCACGGGGCGCAGCTGATCGAGGGCGTGCGGGTCACCGGCTTCGAGATGAAGGAGGGGCGCATCGCGGCGGTCGAGACATCGGCCGGGCGCATCGGTTGCGAGACGGTGGTGAACTGCGGCGGGCAATGGGCGCGCCAGATCGGCGCGCAGGCGGGCGTCTCGGTGCCGCTGCAGCCGGTCAAGCACCAGTACATCGTCACCGAGCCGGTGCCGGGGCTGGCCGCCGACGCGCCCACCCTGCGCGACCCCGACCGGCGCACCTACTTCAAGGAGGAGGTGGGCGGGCTGGTGATGGGCGGCTACGAGCCCGATCCGCAGCCGTGGCACACCGGCCTGCCAGGCGGCGACGTCCCCGACGAGTGGGAATTCCGCCTCTTCGACGACGATTTCGACCATTTCGAGCAGCATCTCGAACAGGCCATCGCCCGGGTGCCGGCGCTGACGCAGGTCGGGGTCAGGCAGATGATTCACGGCCCCGAAAGTTTCACGCCCGACGGCAACTTCATCCTCGGAAAGGCGCCGGAATGCGTCAACATGTTCGTGGGCGCGGGCTTCAACGCCTTCGGGATCGCCTCGGGCGGCGGCGCGGGCTGGGCACTCGCGGAATGGGTGGCGCGCGGCGAGGCGCCACTCGATCTCTGGGCAGTCGATATCCGCCGGTTCGCGGGCGTCCACCGCAACCGCCCCCGGGTCGAGGCGCGCACGCTCGAGGCCTGCGCCAAACACTACACCATCGCCTGGCCGCATGATGAACCGGTCTCGGGCCGCCCCTGTCTGACCTCGCCGCTTTACGATCGCCTCAAGGCGCGGCGCGCGGTCTTCGGTTCCAAGCTGGGCTGGGAGCGGCCCAACTGGTTCGCCCCCGAGGGGCGGAGGCGCGCGACGTCCCTGCCATGGGCCGGCAAAACTGGTTCGGCCCGGTGGGCGAGGAGCACCGGGCGGTGCGCGAGGCGGTGGGCCTGTTCGATCAGTCCTCATTCGCCAAATTCGAGCTGCGCGGGGCGGGCGCGGCGGCGGCGCTGGAGCGCATCTGCGCCAACCGGGTGGCGCGGGAACCGGGGCGGCTGACCTATACCCAGCTGCTCAACTCGCGCGGCGGCATCGAGGCGGATCTGACCGTGGCACGGCTGGCCGAGGACCGGTTCTATATCGTCACCGGAACCGGCTCGCGCACCCACGACCTTGCCTGGATCGCCGAGCATCTGCCGCGCGATGGCGTCACGCTGGAGGACGTCACCGAAGCCTGGGGCACCCTGTCGCTGATGGGGCCGTGGGCGCGCGAGGTGCTGGCGGCGGTCACGGCGGCAGACGTCTCGGGCGCGGCCTTTGCCTTTGGTCATGCGCGCGAAATCGAGATTGCGGGACAGACCGCGCGGGCCTTGCGGGTCAGCTATGTCGGCGAACTGGGCTGGGAGCTGCATCTGCCGCCGGACGGCATTGGCGCGGTCTTTGACGCGGTGATGGCGGCGGGCGCGGCCCGGGGCATCCGCCCGGCAGGCTATCGCGCCATCGAATCGCTGCGGCTGGAAAAGGGCTACCGCGCCTGGGGGTCCGACATCACGCCGAGCGATTCGCCCTTCGAGGCGGGGCTGGGCTGGGCGGTGAAGCTCGGGACCGGCACCGACTTCATCGGCCGCACCGCCTGCGAAGAACTGGCCGCAGCGCCCCGAACAAGGCAACTGGCATGTTTCACCACCGAGGATCCGGCCGTGGTGCTGCTCGGCCGCGAGACCATCCTGCGCGACGGCGAGCCGGTGGGTTATCTGACCAGCGGCGGCTTTGGCTATACCGTCGGCCGGCCCATCGGCCTTGGCTATGTGCGCAACGCCACGGGCGTGGACGCCGATTTCCTCGCGTCGGGCCGCTACGAGCTGATGGTCGGCAATGAGACGGTCGCGGCCCGCCTGCATGGGGCACCGCTCTACGACCCTGACGGCGCACGGCTGAGGGGCTGACAACCCGGTTCGGGTTTGGCTGCTCGAATTCAATCCGCCGCGAGGGATTCCGCCCCCCCGACCGCCATGGCCAGGCGGCCAAACCGTGCGATGCAACGCCTTGCGCCTCGTCCTTGAGGAACCGTTTCGGATAGCCACGGCGCTGTGGATGGGCTTTTTCAGGCTGACCCACGGCATCTTTCGCACCCTTGCGCCCGGCCGTGGCGACCCGGAATCCACCGCCTTGCACCTTGCAGGTCGTCTGTTGTCCTTCCGGACGCTTGGTTTGGCGCTCACCTTGCGGACACCGGAACATTTCAAGTGTCTCATGCTCTCATGATATACAACAATTGCATTATCGCCTCATCTGTCCCGGCAAACCCATCCATGCGATCCATTGGAGTTATCATGTTTCATCGTCCGGCCCTGCGTGCAGCTGTCTCTTGTGCCGATGACGGCATTGCGCGGCCCCGGTTGCCTCGTTTCTCTTTCCCGAATGCCGGCTGCGACAGCAGGAAACAAGTCGAAGTCGACTTCACCCGTCGACGATATCCGACGAGACACTGAACAAAGTCGGATCCCGCATCTTCGATACGACAAGGACAGACGCAGAATGAACTTGCCTTTCGTCATGGTAGCGCCGACCGGAGCACGGCTCGGCCGCGCCGATCACCCCGCGCTGCCGGTGTCGCTCGACCAGATCACGGAATGCGCAAGCGCATGTCATGCGGCGGGGGCGAATGGTCTGCACCTGCATGTTCGGGACGATGCCGGCCGGCATTCTCTGGATGCGGGCCGGTACCTTGAAGCGCTGAGCGAGCTGACGCGTGTCGTCCCCGGGTTGCGCATCCAGATCACCACCGAAGCGGCCGGGATTTTCAGCGTTGCCGATCAGTTGACGTGCCTGCGCGGAGTTCGCCCGGACTGGGTCAGCATCTCGGTCAGGGAAATTGCGCGTTCGCCGGAACTTGCCCCGGTGATCTACCGGTTTTGCGCGGAAAACGGGATCGAGGTGCAACACATACTCCACGACACCGGCGATATCGCGTTGCTGCTCGACTGGCGGGCCAGCGGCACGGTGCCGAGGGACCAGAACAGCCTGCTGTTCGTTCTCGGAAGATACTCCGCCGGGCAGGTTTCGACGCCTGCCGATCTCGCACCGTTTCTGAAGGCCGGGCCCGGGGATGCCCGATGGATGCTCTGCGCTTTCGGCCCGCAGGAGCATGAATGCCTGCTCGCTGCGGCGCAACATGGGGGCGATGTCCGGGTCGGGTTTGAAAACAGCCGAACGGCGGTCGACGGCAGAATTTGGACCGACAACGCCGCTTCGGTCCGTGCCCCGGTCCGGCGTCTGTCGGACCCTTCGGGCCGGCCCCGGCCAGAATAGGGAAACCGCCCTTCGATCCGGGCGAAAGCGGCGGCGCGGGCGCGTCTGAACACGACCGACAGGCAGATAATTCCGGGCCATGCGCGCAAGGTGGCATTCGGGATCGGGCCCGATCATTCCGGCGGGGCAAGAGCGGCCGCGTCACGGACCGCAAGCCCTCATTGCCCTGACGGATCAATTCAAAGCGCGCTGCGGCAGACAGCGAATTGTTGCGGAATCAAGCGAATTCCGCTACTAGGTTCCGGATGCCGTCACCGCGCGATGACGGCATGAAATATGGGGGGAGGGCATCCCATGGGATATTGGCTGGCTCGAAGCGTCGATGCCATGTCGGAATTCCTCGGATGGTTGGGCTGGCTCCTCATCCTCTATTGCATGTGCTTCGGAGTGACGGACGTTTTCCTGCGCTATGCGCTGAACGCGCCGTCAATGTGGATCGGAACATCGATTCAAGCCGCCCCGGTGCTTGTCGCCTGTACCGGCGGCGCTTATGCGCTCAACCACGGCGCCTTCGTGAAGCTCGATCTGTTCTACGCGGGAGCAAGCGCGCGCAAGAAGGCCATGCTCGACATCGCGACCGCGCCTTTCACCTTTCTGTTCCTGGGGGTGCTGATCTGGAAGGGAATTGACGCGGCGCTTCTTTCCATAAAGCTCAATCAGGTCACGCCCACCGGCGTGCCGATCCCGATCTATCCGATCAAGAGCGCAATTCCGATCGCCGCCTTCGCGGTTCTGCTCGTCGTGCTCAAGCAGCTGGCGTTCGACGTCCGAACGATTGTCACGGGGCGGGATTCACAAAGCAATGACAATGACGACGGGAGTGACTTGCCTTGAGCCCCGACGGGGCATCGAGTGAGTATCATGAAACCAGCAGGAGGAAGAAGACCATGAGTATCCTGACCGACATCTTCAAGACGACATTCATTTCCGCGGGGGCATTGGCGCTGGGTGGCTCGATCGCGCTGGCGCAAGCGGACGGGCCACCCGACGAGGTCACCGAATGGGTGTTCCAGCCGGCGTTCGACCAGACCGATGCGGGCTGGGACAACGGCCTGATACCCTGGGTCGAGGCGGTCGAAAAAGGCCACCGAGGGCACCGTCAAGATCCGCGTGGAACCCGCCGGCGCGCTGACCAGCGGTTCGGAAGCCTTCGGCGCCGCGGTCGCCGGGCAGACCGACGGTTACGCGGGCTGGGCCACCGTCTATGGCGGCAGCATGCCCGAGGGCATGCTGGCCTACGGCATGGCGATGGGCGCCACCAACCCCGAAGAGGCGTGGGAAGCGATGTGGGGCAACCCCGACTACCGGATCGGCGATATCGTGCAGGAGGCCGCCCACGCGCGCAACCTGCACTGGGCCGGCTGGACCGACCAGGGGCCGAACTCGATGTTCACGACCTTCCCGATCAACAAGCTGGAGGATCTGGCGGGGCGCAAGATGCGCGCTGGCGGACCGCAGGCGATTTTCCACGCCGCGATGGGCGGCTCACCGGTTTCGATGAATGCCGGCGACATCTATACGGCGATCAAGCTGGGCACCATCGAAGGCACCTACTGGGACACCGGCGGCATCGACGACATGTCGCTTTGAAGAAGTGACCCAATATGCGAGCCTGCCCGGCTGGACCCCCGCGCAGCACCGAGGAGATCTTCATCAACCTCGACAAGTGGAACGCGCTGACCGACTGGCAGCGCGAACAGATCGACGGCATTTTCAAGTCGACCTACTTCGAAACCAGCAAGATGCATCTGGACGGGGTGGATCATGCCTTGCAGGTCTTCAAGGATGCCGGCGGCGAAGTGATCATGATGTCGGATGACGAGATCGCCCGGATGCGCGAGAAATCCATCAACGAGGTCTGGCCACAGGTCGCCAAACTGTCCGATGGAAACGCCGGGGGTCGCCATCTGGACCCAGTTCCTGAAGGACAAGGGCCTGATCGACTGAGGTGCGCCTCGCGGGGCTTCCGGCCCCATGCCTGCCCCCGGAATCGTCGGGGGCAGGCTGAAACCGGACGTATCCGGTCATCCGCCGGACAGGGACCGATAGCACCGCGGACCCGGAGCCATTTCCGTGCACGGAGCCTTCTCGCGCTCGGGACGTTGCCTGAATCGCAATCCAAACAGCAGGACCGTCAATGAGCCTGGAAATCATCACCGCGCTTTATTTCATCGTTCTTTTCACGGTCCTCTTCATGGGATTGCCGGTCGCGTTCGGCCCTGGGGGAACGGCCGTCATCTTCGCGATGATTTTCGAGCCGCGCGCGCTGCTGGCGATTCCGAGCGCCTTCTACTATACGCCCTGGAACTCGATCCTGGTCACCGTTCCGCTGTTTCTGTTCATGGGCAGCCTGATCAGGTATTCCGGCATCGCCGATATGGCATATGATGCGGTCTACAAACTGATTGGCCATATCCATGGCGGCCTTGCCGTGGGTACGGTCGTGGTCTGCACGATCTTTGCCGCCGTCACCGGCATCACGCCGCCGGCAACCATCACGATGGGTCAGATCGCCTATCCGTCGATGATGAAATACAACTACGACCGCAAGATCGCGATCGGCGCGATCGCTTCGGGCGGGGCATTGGGCGCCCTGATCCCGCCAAGCGTGCCGTTCATCTTCTACGGCCTGCTGGCGAAGGTCTCGATCGGCGATCTGTTCCTTGCCGGGATCGTGCCGGGCCTGATGCTGGCCAGCTTCTACATGATCTATATCGGAGTACGTTGCCGGCTGCAGCCGGAACTGGGTCCGGCGCTGCCTCGTGACCTGCGCTTCAGCGGCAGGGAAAAGGCGCAGGCCGTGGTCAACATATGGCCGTTCGCGGTGCTGATCTTCATCGTTCTCGGCGTCATCTGGGGCGGCATCGCAACCCCGGCCGAAGCCGCCGCGTTCGGCGCCACCGGCGCGGTCTTCATCAACCTGATCTACGGGCGCCTCACCTGGCAGGTGTTCCGCTCGTCGATCGCCACGACCCTCAAGCTGACCGGGATGGGCTTCTGGATCCTGATCGGCGCCAACATCTACCTCAACATCTTCAACACGCTGGGCAGCCAGGACCTGTTGACCGAACTGGTGCTGTCGATGCCGGGCGGCGCGACCGGGATCATGGCGATGATGATGCTGATCATCCTGATCCTCGGAATGGTCATGGATGACTGGGCGATCATCATGCTCTGCACCCCCCTGTTCATTCCCATCGTGGATGCGCTGGGGGTGGACAAGCTGTGGTTCGGCGCGCTGTTCATCGTGAACATCCAGATCGCCTATCTGACGCCCCCTTCGGCTTCGTCCTGTTCTGGCTGAAGGGTGTTTTGCCCCGAAACGTCAGCTTCGGCGACATGTATGTCTCGGTCGGGCCGTTCGTGCTGCTGCAGCTCATCGGACTGACTCTCATCTTCATCTTCCCCGAAATCGCGGTCGGGCTTCCGAACTACTTCAAGTAGGGACGGCCCGAAGAGCCCTGACAGCCGGGACGAGTGAATTCGTTTCACGCGATTAGGGCGCGTCGCTTCTGATCATATCCAATACCCGTCCCGGCCCTGGGCCGGGACCTTCTTTCGCGATGGCGAGGCCCCGGGTCACGCCCGGGGCGGGGGGACAACCGATCGGACGCGACGCGCCCCGGATGATCCGGCGCCCTCCCTCAGTCGCGCACGATCATCACCGAACAGGGCGCCCGCCGGGCGATGCGCGCCGCCGTCGATCCCGGGAAGTAATCCTTCGCCGAAGGATGGCGGGATCCGACGATGACCAGCCCGGCATCGTGATCGCGGGCATAGCGCGCCACCTCCAGCCCGGCTTTTCCGGTGGTCATGGCAGTTGCGATCTGCCCCGCCCCTTCTTTGCTCGCGGCGGCGGCGAGCGCGTCGAGACGCGCCCTGACCTCCTGCGTCAGACGCTCGTCCGGCTTGATGTCACCGATTTCAACCACGAACTTCGGCACCGATTCGAGCACCGTCAGCAGCGTGATCCGGCCCCCGGTTCGAGCAGGCGCCGGGCCAGCTCCAACTTCTGCGCGACCAGACCTTCGTGATCCAGTGCCACGGATATGAGGATATGGCGATACATGCGGTTTCCTTTCGTGTCGTGGCTGCCCTGGTACGCTCAGCCCACCATGAAATGAAGACCGGCCACCACCACCACGCCCAGAAACACCGTCTCCGCGACGATCAGCGCCGCCGCCGCCGGCCCGACCCTGAGCACCTCCCCCGGCACGGTGCGCAACCCCACCGCCGCGATCGCGACCAGCAGCAGCCAGCGCGACAGCTCCGACGCCGGCCCGACTACCAGCGACGGCAGCAAGCCGAAGGAATTGAGCCCCGCCAGCACGATGAAGCCTGCGACGAAGGCGGGGATCAACGGCGGGCGCGGCCCCGTCCCGGTCCTGGCCCCGGCCGTTGCCCGAATGACCAGCCCGCCCAGTACCACGACCGGGGCCAGCATCAGCACCCGCAGGAGCTTGACCAGCGTCGCGGCATCGCCGGCCGGCTCGGAAATCGAATAACCGGCGCCGACCACCCGGGCGACGTCGTGAACCGTGGCGCCGATGAAGATGCCCGACATCACCTCGTCGAAACCCAATGCCGAGGCGATCAGCGGGTAGAGGATCATCGCGACGGTCGAGAGCACGGTGACGCCGACCACGGTAAAGACCAGCCGGTCGTCGGATTTCTCATCGCGCGGCAGGATCGCGGCCAGCGCCATCGCCGCCGAGGCGCCGCAGATCGCCACGGCTCCGGCCGACAGAAACGCAAAGCGGTAACGGTACCCGAAAAGCCGCGATGCGACGAGGCCGAAGGCGATGGTGCCCGCCACCCCGCCCACCACCAGCGCGATCACGTCCCAGCCGAGATCGGCCAGCATGTCGGCGCTGATGCGCACCCCCAGGAGCGCGACCCCCGCCCTCAGCAGGGTCTTTGACGTGAACCCGATACCCGGCGCGCACCGCAGCTCCGCCGACAGGAAATTGAGCGCGATCCCGAAGAGCAGCGCCAGCAGCATCGCGGGGGCTCCGTAATGCTCCGAGACGAACTGGCTGGCCAGTGCGATCATCGCCGCCACCAGGAACCCGGGCACCAGCGCGAGGAAGCCGCCGGCCCTGCCCCACCCCAGGCGGTTTGCGCTGGTATCACGGGTTTCGTTGGCCATCGGTTACCTGCCGGCGCGGGCGCTGGCCTCCCTGTCCAAGAACGTCTCGCCCCGGGTGCCGGCGAGACGGCAGTCATGGTACACGTTCAGCGATGCGGTCGCGGGCGGGCCGGTGCCAGACCGGCCGCGAGTCTCCGCGCGCCCCGTCTATGCGCTGCGGCAGAGCGTGGTCAACGAAAATTGCCGGCGCCCCGGTGCCTCGGCGGCCGGTCAGACACCGGCATCGTTGAAGCTGCGCCTCACTCGGCCCGGATGGCTAGCGCGGGTTGCGTCTGATCATGTCCAATACCCGTCCCGGCCCTGGACCTCCTTTCGCGATGGCAAGGCCCCGGGTCACGCCCGGGGCGGTGGACACCGATTGAACGCGACGCCCGCTAGCGCGCGGGCTGACGCACCACCAGCACCGATTGTTCGGCGTGGCGCACGATCCGCGCCGCGTTGGGTCCGACCAGATAGTCGCGCAGTTCGGGCCGGTGCGAGCCCACCACGATGGCATCGGCGCCGATCTCGCGCGAAAGCCGGATCACGCAGTCGTAGATCGTGCCCTGCAACACGTGCGCGCGGGTCCCCTCGGGCAGGGCGCGCGCGCTCCACTCTTCGAGTTCGGCCATCGCCGCATTCAGCATGTCGCGATTGTACTCGGCACCGAAGGCCGCGCCGACCATCGGCATGCCGACCGTGGGCACCACATTGACGACATGGATTTCAGCCGCCGAGGCGCCGGCCATCAGGCGGGCCGCATCGGCCAGCCGCTCGGCGCCCTGCATCGCGTTCAGATCGACGGCAAGCAGGATTCTCTCGAACATCTCCGTCCCCTCTCAGAAAGCCGGTTGGCGGGCGCGCGGGCGCTGGATCAGGACGATACCAGCCAGAAGCAGGAGCGCAGGAATGAAAAACAGCTCCTTGGGCACCCGTTCGCTCTCGATCTGGGTCCGGGCGATCACCACCGGGGCATCGGCGTAGTAGTCGTATTCGATGCCGATGGACTCGAAGTAGGGCGTGCCCGGAAACGGCTCCTCGAGCCGCAGCGCGCCGTCCTCCTCCATGGCCGTCAGCCCCTGAGCGTCGAGCGCCGCCAGCGCGCCGCCGTCGCTGCCGGGAATGACGATCACCGTCGAGCGCGTCTTTCCGGAATCGAAATCCGGCCCTCGACGGTCAGCCGGATGTCCTGGCCCGCAGCCGCCTCCTCCATCAGCGCCAGCGCCGCAGCGCCTTCGGCCGTGACGAAGGGCTCGCTGATCCGGTCGAGAAAGAAACCGGGCCGGAACAGCATGAAGGCGATGAGCAGCAGCACCCCGCTTTCCCAAACGCGCGATTTGGCAATGAAATACCCCTGCGTCGCCGCCGCGAACAGCAGCATCGCCATAAGCGCCACGATGAACACGAAGACCGCCTTGGCGGGGCCGACATTGATCAGCAGCAAATCGGTGTTGAAGATGAAGAGGAACGGCAGCAGCGCGGTGCGGATGTCATAGGCAAAGCCCTGCACGCCGGTCATGATCGGGTCGCCCCGGCTGATCGCGGCGGCGGCATAGGCCGCGAGCCCCACCGGCGGGGTGTCATCAGCGAGAATGCCGAAATAGAAGACGAACATGTGCACCGCGATAAGCGGCACCACCAGCCCCGCCTGTGCGCCCACGGTGACGATCACCGGCGCCATCAGGCTGGAGACCACGATATAGTTCGCCGTCGTCGGCAGCCCCATGCCAAGGATCAGGCTGAGCACCGCGACGAGAAGGAGCAGCACCATCAGATTGCCGCCCGAGATCACCTCGATCACCTGCCCGATCACCTGATGCGCGCCGGTCAGGCTGATGGTGCCGACGATGACGCCGGCCGCGCCGGTGGCCACGCCGATGCCGATCATGTTGCGCGCGCCCAGGATCAGCCCGTTGATGAAATCACCCCAGCCCTGGCGGGTCTCTTCGGACAGCTTGTGGCCGCGAAAGAACGCCTTGAGCGGGCGGTGGGTGAGCGCGATCACGATCATGAAGATCGTGGCCCAGAACGCCGAAAGCGCCGGTGACAGCCGGTCGAGGCTTTCCGTGCGCACCATCAGGTTCCAGACCAGAACGAATATCGGTATGGCAAAGTAGAGCCCGCCGATCAGCGTCGGCGTCAGCCGTGGCGCCACCGGCGGGCCGGTGTCGTCCTTGTCGTCCTCGAGATCGGGATAGCGCGCGGCGACCGCCACCAGCACCAGATAGGCCAGCGCCACCACCGCCACCGCGACATAGACCGAATGGCCCATGATCGGGTCGATGAGTGTCCTCAGCCCGATCATCAGGAAGGTGCAGAGCCCCAGAAAGATGAAACCCGACAGGAACAGGAAGAGGATCAGCACCACGCCGATCCGGCGGCCGGGCTTTTCCAGCCCCTTCAGCCCCATCTTCAGGCTTTCCAGGTGCACGATGTAGAGCAGCGCGATGTACGAGATCACCGCCGGCAGGAACGCGTGCTTGATCACGTCGATATAGGGGATGTTGACGTATTCCACCATCAGGAAGGCCGCCGCCCCCATCACCGGCGGCGTCAGCTGGCCGTTGGTCGAGGACGCGACCTCGACCGCGCCGGCCTTTTCGGCGGGAAACCCGATCCGCTTCATCAGCGGGATGGTGAAGGTGCCGGTGGTCACGGTGTTGGCGATGGACGAGCCCGAGATCATGCCCGTCAGCATCGAGCTCAGCACCGCCGCCTTGGCCGGCCCGCCCCGGAGCGCGCCCAGGAGCGCTATCGCCACCTTGATGAACCAGTTGCCGCCGCCGGCGCGGTCGAGAATCCCGCCGAACAGGACGAAGAGAAAGATCATCGTGGTCGAGACGCCCAGCGCCACGCCAAAGACGCCCTCGGTCTGCATCCAGTAGTGCCCCAGCGCCTTGGACAGCGACGCGCCGCCGAAATTGGTGATGTTGCGCGCCCATTCCGAATAGCCGCCGAAGAATGCGAACAGGATGAAGCACGAGGCGATTACCACCAGCGGCAGCCCCAGCGAGCGGTAGACCGAGACCATCAGCACGGTCATGCCGATGGCGGACATGACGATGTCGGTCGTGGTCCACAGTCCCGGCCGGTCGCCGATCTCGAAGCGGAAGACGATGAGATAGAGGCACGCCGCCACCCCCAGCACCACCAGCACCCAGTCATAGGCCGGAATGCGGTCGCGCGGCGAGTTCGGAAAGAGCGGAAACGCGAGCGTCGCCAGCATGATGGCAAAGGCCAGGTGAATATAGCGGGCCTGTGCGACGATATTGGCAAACCCCGACAGCCCGGTCAGTTCGGCCACCAGCCCCGGCACTCTTGACGCAATGTAGAGTTGGAAGAGCGACCAGACGATACAGGTTGCGACGATCAGCCGGGCCTGCCGGGCAGCGCTGGGATTGCGGGCGCCGATATCGGATTCGGCAACCATGTCGTCGGCGCTGCGCGCCTCGCGTGAGGTCTCGCCCACTGTCCCCCTCCCCGGTCTTGTTCGTTGTTAATTGAAACAGGCGCCCGGGGGGCATACCGGGCGCCTGCTCTTGTCGGCTCAGTCGATCAGGCCGAGTTCCTTGTAGGCCTTCTCGGCCCCCGGATGCAGCGGCGCCGACAGCCCCGCCGACACCATCTCGGAGGGATCGAGATTGGCGAATGCCGGGTGCAGCTGGCGGAAATCGTCGATGTTCTCCATCACCGCCTTGGCCACGACATAGACCACGTCCTCGGGAACGTTGGCCGAGGTGACGAAGGTCGCACCGACACCAAAGGTGGTGGTGTCCTGCGGATTGCCGTCATACATCCCGCCGGGAATGGTGGCGACGCGGTAATAGGGATTGTCCGCGACCAGCTTTTCGATCGGCTCGCCCACCACGTCGAGCAGCTTGACGTTGCAGGTGGTGGTGGCCTCCTGGATCGCAGCGGCGGGGTGGCCGATGGTGTAGATCATCGCGTCGATGTTGCCGTCGCAAAGCTGCTGGGCCATCTCCGAACCCTTGTATTCGGTGGCCAGACCGAAATCGCCCATGCCGATGCCGAAGGCCTCCATCACCACTTCCATCGTGGCGCGCTGGCCCGAGCCCGGGTTGCCCACGTTCACGCGCTTGCCCTTGAGCCCTTCGAAATCCTCGATGCCGCTATCGGCGCGCACCAGCAGGGTGAAGGGTTCGGGATGCACCGAGAATACCGCGCGGATTTCCGGGAACGGGTTGTCGGCGAACTTCGAGGTGCCGTGATAGGCGTGGTACTGCCAGTCGGACTGGGCGACGCCGAATTCCAGCTCGCCGGCCTTGATGGTGTTGATGTTGTAGACCGAGCCGCCGGTCGATTCGACGGCGCAGCGGATGCCGTGCTCCTTGCGGTCCTTGTTGACCAGCCGGCAGATGGCGCCGCCGGTGGGATAATAGACGCCGGTCACGCCGCCGGTGCCGATCGAGATGAACTGTTGTGCCGAGGCGCCGCCGGATACCGCAAGGGCAGTGGCCGCAACCGCGCCGTAGATAAAGTGTTTCATTGCTCTCTCTCCGTGATTGTCGAGCTTGATGGGTGAGACTGCGATGCCCCAATAAGACGCAGAACCGGCGCATATTGCAACCCGTCCGGGGCAGGGTTCGGGGAATTTCGGATTTTTTTGGCTTGCTCAGCCGCCGGTCGCCTTGGCCTCTCCGGCCGCGCGCATCTGGCTCAGCGTGGCGCGGGGGCTCAGTGCCTCGGGCGAGATCGCCAGATCGAGCACCGCACCGCTGGCAGAGGCGCGGGCGCGCTCAAAGGCGGCGGCGAAATCCTCGGTCCGCTCGACCCGCTCGGCGTGAAACCCGTACGCGCGCGCCAGCGCCGCGAAGTCGGGATTGACGCTCATCGTGGTGCCCGAGACGCGACCGGGATAGCTGCGTTCCTGGTGCGCGCGGATGGTGCCGTAGATGCCGTTGTTGAGCACCGGGACCACCGGCTGCGCCCCCGCCTGCGCGGCGGTCGCGAGTTCGGACAAGGTCATCTGGAAATCGCCGTCACCGGCAAAGCACAGCACCAGCCGGCCGGGATGTTCGAGCCGGGCGGCGATGGCGGCGGGCAGCCCGTAGCCCATCGCCCCCGATTGCGGCGCAAGATGGCGCTGCCCGGGCGCGAATTTCAGGAACCGCCCGGGCCAGACGGCAAAGTTGCCGGCCCCGTTGGTCACGATCGCGTCCTCGGGCAGTACCGCACGCAGATGCGCCATGACATGCCCCATGTCCACCGGCGAGGGCAGATCGGGCAGAACGAAGCCGGCCTCGTAGGCTTGCCGCGCCGCCCCGCGCCAGCCCTCGCGGCCATCGCCCGGGACCGCCCCCGCCGCCGCCAGCGCGATGGCAAAGGCGTTGGGCCCGGCATGGATGCCCAGCGCCGGGCGATAGACCTTGCCCAGTTCGCGGTCGGAGCCGTGGACATGGATCAGGGCCTGCGCCGGCTCGGGCACGCTCAGCAGCTCATATCCGCCGGTGACGTTCTCGCCGAAACGGGTCTCGATGGCGAGGATGGTGTCGGCGCCGGCAATGAGGTCGCGCACATGCGGCGCCATCGCCACCCCGGCCTCGCCGCAAAAGGACGGTGAATGGTTGTCGAACCGTTCCTGATAGCGAAAGGCCGCAACCACCGGGATGTCGGAGCCTTCGGCGAATCCCTGCAGCGCGACGCTGCCCTGCGCGCTCCAGCTACTGCCGCCGTAGAGGATGAGCGGACGGCGCGCGTCCGCCAGCATCCCGCGCGCCCGCGCCACCGCCGCCGGATCCGGGTGCGGCTCGGCGATCGCGGCCGCCCCGGTTACGGGCAGCGCATCGGTGGCGGCGGTCAGCATGTCCTCGGGCAGTGCCAGCACCACCGGGCCGGGCCGCCCCGTGACGGCGGTGTTCCGGGCACGGGCGACCAGTTCGGGGACGCGCGCCGCCTCGTCGATCTCGGCCACCCATTTCGCCATCGTGCCGAACACCGCGCGGTAGTCGAGTTCCTGAAACGCCTCGCGCCCCTTCATGCCGGTGCCCACCGGCCCACGAAAAGGATCATCGGCACGCTGTCCTGCATTGCCGTGTGCACGCCGATCGCGGCATTGGTGGCGCCGGGGCCGCGGGTGACCATGCAAAGCCCCGGCTGCCCGGTCAGCTTGCCATGCGCGGCGGCCATGAAGGCGGCGCCGCCCTCGTGCCGGCAGAGCACGAAATCGAGCCGCCCCCTGGTGTCGTGCAGCGCGTCGAGCACCGCCAGATAGCTTTCGCCCGGCACCCCGAAACACCGCCGCGCACCCAACGCCATCAGGCAATCGACCAGGAGCTGCCCGCCGGTTCGTGTCATCTTCGCCATTCCCTGCCTGCTCGTTGCGATCCTTGCCGCCGGGCGGCATCAAGGCACGACTTGGCAGAACCCGCAACCCCCCGGCGGGCCGAACAGGCCGCGGTTGGCGGTGACGCTGGTCAGACGGGACGGATCAGAGCCGCACCCGGCGCCGCGCCACCGGCAGGGCATTCAGCAGATCGGCATTGGCGCAATGGGCGGGCGCGCGCTCGGCCCCGGCACCGTTGACCGCCAGCCACGCCTCGCAGGCCTCGGCATGCAGGCACTTCCGGCAGCGGGTGACCATGGCGGTATAATCGGCGGCGGAAATCTCGCCCTGCTGCATCGCATCCGTCAGATTCACTCCAATCGCCCGCGCCACCGAGCGGGTGAGCCAGAAGGCGCGGTTCGGATCGCCCAGGCGCGCCAGTATCGCAGTCATCGTGATCGCTCCTCCTCAGGGCGCGGCACCATCCCCCCGCGCGCCGTCGCGGCAGCGCCTCGCCGCCGCCGGCGTGGCCGGCTGTCGCGGCATTTTCCGGCCTGACAGTCCTGATCTCTATACGCGCGTGCCGCGCTTGAGCATGTCGAACAGCGTCAGGTTGCGGCATGTGCCCGGCGCCCCGGCAGCGATGCCCTGCTGAGCGGCCAGCCAGTGGTCGCAGCCATCGGGGTCGGCGCAGCCGGTGCAGCGCAGCACCGCATCGTCCAGCGCCTCGATATCAAGCTGGCCCTCCATGATCTTTACGTCCAGATCAAGGCCCAGCGCGGTCGCCATCCGCTCCATCAGCTCGGCGTGGCGCTGTTGTATCCGGGTGATCGGCATGTTCAGGTCTCTTCGGTTTTCTCCCTGCCGCGCTCGAACGCGGTCCCGAAAGGCTACGCCCGGGCGGCGGCGCGCGTCCTTGACCTGAATCAAGCGCGGTCCCGCCGCCCGCCGGCCGGGTTGCCGGTTTGTCTTTGCAGTCAGTACATTGAACCTGAACGCACGGCGGGGCGGTGCCGGTCTCAGAGACCGGCGGCAACGCGGCGAACGGTCTCGATGCGCCTGGTGTTGGGTGGGTGAGTGCCCAGGAACCTGTCGCCCGGATCGGCGATGCGGGTAAAATAGGCAGCGCCCCGCACCGGGTCGAAACCGGCCCGGTGCGCGATCACCGTGCCGATGGCGTCGGCTTCGAGCTCGTAATCCTTGGAATAGCTGCGCGCGCCGACGCTGGCACCGAGGTCCACCGCCGCGTCCACCGCCGACGATCCCGCGCCCGAAAGCGATGCCAGCCCGCCCAGCAGAATCGCTCCGGTCATCGCGTTCTGCTGCTGGCGCGGGATGTGGCCGGCGACGTGATGCGCGGCCTCGTGACTCATCACGAAGGCCAGCTGGTCGGCGTTTTCGACATCGGCGAGAATCGACAACGTGAACGCCAGCACCGGGCGGCCGTCCTTATCAAGCGACTGATAGGCATTGGGCGGCAGCCCCGGCCGGTCGTCGATGACGATGCGGAAATCGCAGTTCGGGCTGCGGGCGCGCTCGCGGCAGATGCGTTCGGCTACCGGCTCGATGCGCGCGGCAACGGTGCGAAAACGCTCGATATCGGCCGCGCCGGCCTGCGGGACCGGACGCGCGGCCGCCGCCGGCGCCCCCGCCGGCCCGGTCGCGATCGTGCAGCCCTGCAGGGCCAGGGCCAGGGCCGTCAACAACGCAAGCAAGCGCATCCGCGATCTCCGTGAACCACTTCGATCAACGTTCTATCAGGCTGGCGCGCGGCCGCCAGTCCCGATAAGGAAATGACGCCTGCGCTTGCAAAGACCCGCCAAGGAGAAAGGGTGACGCCCATGTTTTCGATCGAGCACGAATTCGACTGCACCGTGATCACGCTGGTCGACGAGGGTCCGGCACCGTTGGGCGAGGACGTCATCGTCAACGCATTTGCCGAATGCGTCACGGTCGAGCAATACGACCCCCGCACCGAAAGCGTGGCACGGATCACCCTCTCGCCGGCGCAGCTGCGCGATCTCGGCGCCGCGCTCGACCTGCCCGAAGGGGTCTATTCGCTGGGCGGAAAGACGCTCAATCCAAGGTAAAGAGCTTGTCGCGGGCGGTCTCGCCCCGGCTGAGGCGCAGCCGCGATTTCGGCACTCCCAGCGCCTTTGCCAGCAGTTTTTGCACGGCGGCGTTGGCCTTGCCGCCCTCGGGCGCGACGGTCACGCTGACGCGGATCGCGCCGTCGCGCAGCACGATGGCGTTCCTTGCGGCCTTGGGCGTGACGCGCACCGCAATGACGGCGCCCGCAGTGGCCAGATGGCTGAGATCGGGCAGGCTCATGCAAGACTGCCTAGCGCCTTGTGCGGACAAGCGAAAGATGCAGGCTTGACCCGCGCGCCGCGGCATCCGACATCTGGGCGCGATCCGACACGACACCCGAAAGACAGGATACAGACCATGCCCGCACCGAATCCGGCCGCGCTTGAATTTCTGCTGAGCCGGCGCTCACGCCCGGCCAGGACGCTGACCCCGCCGGTGCCAGACCGTGACGCGCTGCGCCCGCTGTTGACGGCCGCCGCCCGCAGTCCCGATCACGGCAAGCTCGAACCCTGGCGCTTCATCGTGCTGGAACGCGCGGCGCTTGAGCGGCTGGCCGGGCTGGTCGAGCGGCTGGGGCCGGGGCTGGGCCGCGATGCCGACGAGATCGCCAAGGCCCGGTCGCAATATGCCGAGGGTAACCTCGCGGTGGCGGTGATCGAGGTACAAAAACCCTCGGCCACGGTGCCGGCAATCGAGCAGAGCTATTCGGCCGGGGCGGTGTGCCTGGCACTGCTCAACGCCTCGCTTGCCGCCGGCTGGGGCGCGAACTGGCTGAGCGGCTGGCCGGTGCATGAACGCGCCTTCGTGACCGAGGCGCTGGGCCTTGCCGCGCATGAGCGTGTTGCCGGGATGATCCATATCGGCACCGATACCGTGGCCCCGCCGGAACGTCCCCGCCCCGATATCGACGCCATCACCGAATGGGCGGGCGAATGATCTTCGCCAGTTTCTTCCTGGCCGTGGGCCAGATCGGCGACCGGCGCTTTCGCAAGGTGCTGCTTATCGGCATCGGACTGACGCTGGCGCTGCTGGTGGCGGCCTATGCCGGGCTTCTGATTGCGGTCGAGGCGCTCACCGGTGAAAGCATCACCCTGCCCCTTATCGGCGAAGTCACCTGGCTGGGCGACCTGCTGGGCCTGGGCTCGCTGCTCTTCATGATCGTGCTCTCGGCGGTGCTGATGGTGCCGGTCGCATCGGCCATCACCTCGATGTTCCTCGACGAGGTGGCGCAGGCGGTCGAGGACCGCCATTACCGCCACCTGCCACCGGCGCGCCGGACGCCGATGGGCGAGGCGGTGCGCGACACCGTGAATTTCCTCGGCATCATCATCGCCGCCAATATCGTGGCGATCTTTCTTTACGTCGCCTTTGCCCCGCTGGCGCCATTCATCTTTTACGGGATGAACGGGTATCTGCTGGGCATGGAATATTACACCCTGGTCGCGATCCGCAGGATCGGCCGGGCAGAGGCGCGCAAGGCCCGGCGCAGGCACCTGCTCACGATCTGGGCCGCGGGCATCCTGATGGCGTTGCCGCTGACGCTGCCGCTGGTGAACCTGGTGATCCCGATCCTCGGCGCGGCGACCTTCACCCATGTCTATCACCGGCTCGAGGCGCAGGGCCGGCCCGGCTGAGAACGGCGCGCGCTGAGACAATTCCGATCTGACGGCCCTTTTCATCCACAGGCTCCGGGTTCGGGATTTCACATCCACCGCTTCAGCCCGGGGAGGTCACCCAAAGGATCGTTGCATCCTCATCGCTGACCGAGATCACGTTGTGCCCCATCGCGGCGTCGTAATAGACGCTGTCGCCGCGGCGCATCTCGATGGGTTTGTAGAACTCGGTATAGAGCCGGATCACGCCGGTCAGCACGTAAAGGAACTCCTCGCCGTCATGACGCACCCAGTTGTCGAACTCCTCGACCGTGCGGGCGCGGATGCGGGCGCGGTAGGGCAGCATCCGCTTGCGGCTCAGCGCCTCGCCCAGGAGTTCGTGCTCGTAGGTTGCGGTGGCATGGCGCGCGCCCTCGCCGGCCTTGGTCACCGCCATGCGGCCGCTGATCTGATCGCGTTGAGGCGGGGTGAAGAGCTGCGGCACCGATATCTGCAAGCCCACCGCCAGCTTTTTCAACGCGTCGTAGGTGGGCGACATCTGGCCGTTCTCGATCTTCGACAGCGTCGAGCGCGCCAGCCCGGCCCGACGCGCGGCCTGTTCCAGCGTCCAGCCACGCGCCTTGCGCAATCCGCGCACCCGTTCGCCGAGGTTGAGCGGTTCGGGCTCCTGCCCGGCACCGTCCGGCCGCGCGATGCGGATGAGGTTTCCCGGCAGCGTCTCGTTCATGGCCGACGCTATAGGCAAGTGGTCCGCCCCTTGCAACACGGCGCGGGGATGCCTAATCGGGGGGCATGCTGTCCGAGACCCGCCCCGAACGCCTTGCGCCCTGCCCCGCGCCCTTCAATCTCGCGGCACATGTGCTGGGTCGCGCCGACGCCGACCCCGACAAGATCGCGCTGGCGGTGCTGGGGCTCGTCCGCACCGAGCGCTGGAGCTATGGCCGCCTCAAGGCTGCGGTGCTTGGCACGGCGACGGGGCTGAGGCAGGCGGGACTGGCCCCCGGCGAGCGGGTGCTGATGCGGCTCGGCAACACGGTCGAGTTTCCCATCGCCTATCTCGGCGCCATCGCCGCGGGGCTGGTGCCGGTGCCGACCTCGGCGGCGCTGACCGCGCCCGAGGTCGCCGGCATCATCGCCACCGTCGCGCCGCGCGCGATCCTGCGCGACCCTGCCGTCGCCTGCCCGCCGACCGGCATTCCGGTGCTGGACCCCGACGCGCTTCGGGCGATGCACAGCCTGCCGCCCGCGGATTTCGCAATGGGCGACCCCGACCGGCCGGGCTACATCATCTATACCTCGGGCACGTCCGGCACACCGCGCGCGGTGGTCCATGCCCATCGCGCGATCTGGGCGCGACAGATGATGATGGCGGGCTGGTACGGGCTGGGCGAGGACGACCGGCTGCTGCATGCCGGCGCCTTCAACTGGACCTACACGCTGGGCACCGGGCTGATGGACCCGTGGACCATGGGCGCCACCGCGCTCATTCCCGAAGCGGGGCTGGAACCGGCACACCTGCCGCTGCTTCTCAAACGTCACGACGCCACCATCTTTGCCGCCGCGCCAGGGGTTTACCGCAAGCTCCTCAAGCCCGGCGAGCGGTTCGACCTGCCCCGGCTGCGTCACGGGCTGTCGGCCGGCGAAAAGCTTTCCGACAGCATCCGCGCGGCGTGGGAGGCGGCCACCGGCACGCCGGTCTACGAGGCCTACGGCATGTCGGAATGCTCGACCTTCATCTCGGCCGCGCCTCGCCGGCCGGCGCCGGCGGGCAGCCTGGGCTTTCCCCAGCCGGGACGCCGGGTGGCGATCCTCGGCCCCAAGGGTCCGGTCCCCCGCGGCGAGGAGGGTACCATCGCCGTGCACCGCTCGGACCCGGGTCTGATGCTGGAATACCTGAGCGCACCCGAGGCCACCGCCGGACGCTTTCGCGGCGAGTGGTTTCTCACCGGCGACCAGGGCGCAATGGGCGAAGACGGCGCCATCACCTATCTCGGGCGCGCCGACGACATGATGAACGCCGGCGGCTACCGGGTCTCGCCGATGGAGGTCGAGGCGGTGCTCAACACCCATCCCGGCATCACCCAGGCGGCGGTTACGGATGTCGAGGTCAAGCAGGATGCGCGCCTGATCATGGCCTTCTATACCGGCCCCGCCCCCTGCCCGAGGACGAACTGGCCGCGTTCGCGGCCGAGCGGCTGGCGGGCTACAAGTGCCCGCGCGGCTTTTTCCACCTCGACGCGCTGCCCACTGGCGCCAACGGCAAACTCCTGCGCCGCGAATTGCGGCCGATCTACAAGGCGCGCCATGGTCAGTCTTGACATCGTCTCCGATCCCGTCTGCCCGTGGTGCTATATCGGCAAGACGCTGCTCGACCGGGCGTTGGCGGAACGCCCGCGCCACCCCTTCACCATCCGCTGGCAGCCGTTTCAGCTCAACCCCGACATGCCCGCGGACGGCATGGACCGCCATACCTACCTGGAAACCAAGTTCGGCGGCCGCGAGGCTGCGGCGCGCGCCTACGCGCCGGTGCTGGAACGCGCCGAAGAGGCCAGGCTCACGCTCGACTTCGCCGCCATCCAGCGCACGCCCAACACGCTCGACGCACACCGCCTGATCCACTGGGCCGGCATCGAGGACCGGCAGATGCCGGTGGCGATGGCACTCTTTCGGGCCTATTTCCGGGAGGGGCGCGACATTGGGGATAAAGAGGTTCTGGCGGACATCGCCGACAGTGCCGGCATGGATGCGGCGGTGGTCAGGAAATTGCTCGAATCCGATGTCGACAGCGAAGCTATCCACAAGAAAGACCGTCAGTTTCGTGAAATGGGAATTTCTGGCGTGCCCACCTTCATTATCGCGGGGCAGCACGCGGTGCCCGGCTGCCAGCCGCCCGAGCTGTGGATAAAGGTCATCGACGAGATCGCCGAGCGGGCGGCGCGGGACGGCGCGGCGGGGGCATGATCCCTGGCCGTCTTCATGGCCGCGCCCGGGAGCGCCGGCCATGACCCCGCCTCGCGCCGGCCACGCAACCGGCCACGCATCCGGCCCCGGCACCGTCGAGTTCGTGGTGATGATGGCGATGATGTTCGCCACCATCGCCTTTTCCATCGACGCGATGCTGCCGGCGTTGCACACCATCGGTTCCGAGCTGGCGCCGCAGTACCGCAACGAGGCGCAACTCATCGTCACCGCCTTCGTCTTCGGGATGGGGCTGGGCACCTTTGTCACCGGCCCGCTTTCGGACACCTTCGGGCGCAAGCCGGTGGTGGTGGCGGGTGCGGGGCTCTACATCGCCGCCGCCGCGCTGGCCTGGGCGTCGCCCTCCCTCGAACTGATCCCGGTGGCGCGGCTCCTGCAGGGCATCGGCGCCGCCGGGCCGCGTATCGTCACGCTGGCGATCATCCGCGATCTCTATTCGGGGCGCGAAATGGCGCGGCTGATGTCGTTCGTGATGATCGTCTTCACGCTGGTGCCGGCGATTGCCCCGCTGATGGGCGCGGCGATCATGGCGGTGGGCGGCTGGCGCAGCATCTTCGTCTCGTTCGTGATCTTCTCGGCGCTCTCGACACTCTGGGTGATGGTGCGCCTGCCCGAGCCGCTGCCGCGCGCGGCGCGCCGCCCGTTCCGGCCCGCGGCGCTGCGATCGGCGGTGGTGGAGGTCTTGTCACATGCGTCGGTGCGCATCTCGATCCTGGTGCAGGCGCTCTGTTACGGGATGCTCTTTTCCATGCTCTCCTCGGTGCAGCAGGTCTACGATGTCAGTTTCGGCCGGGGCGACAGCTTTCCGCTCTGGTTCGGCGCCTGCGCGATCATCGCCGGTACGTCGAGCTTTCTCAACGCGGCGCTGGTGATGCGGCTGGGGATGCGGTTTCTGGTGACGACGATGCTGGCCACGCAGATCGTCCTGTCGGGCGGCATGATCGCGATCCTGCTGTCGGGGCTCAGGGGTGATGCGCTGTTTTACGTCTTCTTCCTGTGGCAGGTCGGCATCTTCTACCAGGCCGGCCTGACCATCGGCAATCTCAACGCCATCGCGATGGAGCCCCTGGGCCACGTCGCCGGCATGGCCGCCAGTGTCATCGGCGCCGTCTCGACAGTGCTGTCGGTACTGCTGGCGGTGCCGGTGGGGCTCGCGTTCGACGGCACGCCCTTGCCGCTGGCCATCGGCATCCTGGCGATGGCGGTGATTGCCTTTGCGCTGATGCTGGCGCTGCGGCGGATGGAGCACCCGGCGCCCAGGAGCACCGCAGGGCGCGGCTGACGCCCGCCATGCGGCTTTTCGCATGCAACAGTATACAGCACTTTCCAACGCCCGCGTTTTCGGATACGGCGTGCGCCAAGACCAGTCTTTGAAAACGAGAGGCCACGTTCATGTCCAAGATCAAGGTAGAAAATCCCATCGTCGAGATGGACGGCGACGAGATGACCCGGATCATCTGGGATTTCATCAAGAAGAAACTGATCCTGCCCTATCTCGATGTCGATCTGCTCTATTACGATCTCGGCATCGAAAGCCGCGACGCCACCGACGACCAGATCACCATCGACGCCGCTGAAAAGACCAAGGAGGTAGGCGTCGCGGTCAAGTGCGCGACCATCACCCCCGACGAGGCACGGGTCGAGGAATTCGGCCTCAAGAAGATGTGGCGCAGCCCCAACGGCACCATCCGCAACATCCTGGGCGGCGTGGTCTTTCGCGCGCCGATCATCTGCCGCAACGTGCCGCGGCTGGTGCCGGGCTGGACCCAGCCCATCGTCATCGGCCGCCACGCCTTTGGCGACCAGTACCGCGCCACCGACATCAAGTTCCCCGGCCCCGGCACGCTGAGCATGAAATTCGTGGGCGAGGACGGCACCGTGATCGACGAAGAGGTGTTCAAGGCCCCCTCCTCGGGCGTCTACATGGCCATGTACAACCTCGACGACTCGATCCGCGATTTCGCCCGCGCCTCGATGAATTACGCCCTCGGCATGGGCTGGCCGCTGTATCTGTCGACCAAGAACACCATCCTGAAACAGTATGACGGCCAGTTCATGATCCTCTTTCAGGAGATTTTCGACGCCGAATTTGCCGACAAGTTCAAGAAGGCCGGGATCACCTACGAGCACCGCCTGATCGACGACATGGTCGCCTGCGTGATGAAATGGAACGGCGGCTTCGTCTGGGCGTGCAAGAACTACGATGGCGACGTGCAGTCCGACACCGTGGCGCAGGGCTTTGGCAGCCTCGGGCTGATGACCAGCCAGCTGATGACGCCCGATGGCAAGATCGTCGAGGCCGAAGCCGCGCATGGCACCGTCACCCGCCACTATCGCCAGCACCAGAAGGGCGAGGAAACCTCGACCAACTCCATCGCCTCGATCTACGCCTGGACCGGCGGGCTCAAGCACCGCGCCAAGCTCGACGGCAACGACCGGCTGATGCATTTCGCCGAAACGCTGGAACGGGTCGTGGTCGATACCGTCGAATCGGGCCACATGACCAAGGATCTGGCACTGCTGGTGGGCCCCGACCAGGGCTGGCTCACGACCATTGGCTTTCTCGAGAAGGTCAACGAGAACCTGGGCAAGGCGCTGGCCGGCTGAGCCGGGAAATCAGGGCGGCGGCGGGCGACCCGGCCAGCCCCGCCCGTTTGCCCGGCCTCGCGGCCGGGAACCGCGCGGCAGACCCGAGAGGGGTTGACGCGCGCGCGCCGACCGCCCCCTATGGGCGCCAAACCCAAGGTTCGGAGGCGCTCCATGGCACATGCCTATCTGCTTCTCATCCTCGCCGTGCTCTTCGAGGGGCTCGGCTCGACCTCGCTGCAGGCCAGTCAGCAGTTCACCCGGCTCTGGCCCTCGCTGGGGGTTCTGGTGGGCTTCGGCACAGCCTTCTACATCTTCACCATTGTCCTGAAATACCTGCCCCTGGGCGTCACCTACGCCATCTGGTCGGGGCTGGGCATCTGCCTGACCGCCTTTCTGGGCTGGATGGTTTTCCGGCAGGGCATCGACCTGGCCGCCATGCTGGGCATGGGGCTGATCATCGCCGGCATATTGGTGATCAACGTCTTTTCGACCACCGCCACGCACTGAGGCGGGCTCAGTTCCGCTCGGCTGCCGGCGGGTTCATGCGGTGAAAGAAATCGACATCGCGCACCGTCACCGTGCCGGTGACGACGATGGCAAAGATTACAGCCCAGAGCACCACCGTCACGCCGGTTGCGATCCATATCTTTCGCTTCAGATGGTGCCGCTCTGGCGAGCCCGAATGCGTGCCGGGTACCACGCGCCCCGCCTCGCCCCGGGTCTGGATGCGGATCGGCAGCACGATGAGGAAGGTCAGGAACCAGATCACCATGAACAACACGATGGCCGAGGCGATGCTCATCAGACCTGCTCCAGCTCCACCAGGCAGCCCTGGAAATCCTTGGGATGCAGGAACAGCACCGGTTTGCCGTGGGCGCCGATCCTGGGCTCGCCGTCGCCGAGGATGCGCGCGCCGCGGGCCTTGAGGTGGTCGCGCGCCGCCAGGATATCCTCGACCTCATAGCAGACATGGTGGATGCCGCCGGCCGGGTTCTTGTCCAGAAATCCCCGGATCGGGCTGTCCTCGCCCAGCGGGTAGAGGAGCTCGATCTTGGTGTTGGGCAGCTCGATGAAGACGACCGTGACGCCGTGATCGGGCTCGTCCTGCGGCGCGCCCACCTGCGCGCCCAGCATGCTGCGGTACTGCTCGGCCGCGGCTTCGAGATCAGGCACGGCAATGGCGACATGGTTCAGGCGTCCGATCATGGGGCATCCTCGCTTGGCTCGGTCCCCGTTATGACGCCGCGCGCACACCGGCGCAAGCGCCCGGCCCGGGGGCAAGGGCGGAGAGCCGGGACCGGGCGATTGCGTCTTTACCCTTCGTTAGCCGAACCGGCGTAGCGTCAGGGGTGTCGTTGCCCGGCAAGGAGCCCCTCGATGAACGATCTCGCCACCCTCCTCGCGCCCCGCCGGCCCTGCGCCAGCCATCCGCTGCGCGGCCTGACCATCCTCGCGGTCGAGGACAGCCGCCTTGCCTGTGAAACCCTGCGCCTGATGTGCCAGCACAGCGGCGCGCGCCTGCGCCGGGCCGACAACCTCACCGCGGCCCATCGGCATCTGCGGGCCTATCGCCCCGCGGCGGTGATCGTCGACATCGGCCTGCCCGACGGCTCCGGGCTCGACCTGATCGCCGATCTCGCGCGCACCCGCCCGCGCCTTGGCGCCGTTTTCGGTACCAGCGGCGAACCCTGCGGCAACCTTCCCGTGCTGGCCGCCGGCGCCGACGGGTTCCTGGCCAAGCCGCTGGACAGCCTGGCGACATTCCAGCGCACGATCCTTGCCGCACTGCCGGCGCGGGCGGCTGTCGCGGATGCCCCCCGGGCGGGCGGCGCGTCGCTCAGGCCCGACCGCGCCGCCTTTCGCGACGACATGCACCATGTGGCGACACTGCTCACCGCGCGGCAGGACGGCGCGGCGATCGACTATGCGGCGCAGTTCCTGCGCGGGGTGGCGCGCGCGGCACGCGACCCGGTGCTCGAACGCGCGGCCGTCGCGCTGGCGCGCTGCCGCCCCGGCGGCGGGCGGCGGGCCGAGGCGGCGCAACTGGTGGCGATGCTGCACGCCCGCATCGGACGCCATGCCGCGATCTGAGGCGGTGAGCAGGAAATCCCCGCGTCCGCACGCCGGAAAGCGGCGTCAGGCCAGCCCCGGGTCGCTCGCCGCGCGCACCAGCAGGGTGAGGTCGCTCAGCCGTTCGCGCTGCTGCCCGTTCGCGTCGAAGTTCTCCGCATCGAGCCAGAGCCGGAACGCCTCGTCGAGCGCCGGCCATTCGGCGTCGATCACCGAAAACCAGGCGGTATCGCGGTTGCGGCCCTTGACCACGGTGGCCTGCCTGAAAATGCCCTCATAGCTGAACCCCAGCCGCTGCGCCGCCCGGCGCGAAGGACGGTTGAGCGCGTCGCATTTCCATTCGTAACGGCGATAGCCGGCCTCGAACGCCCATTTCATCATCAGGTACATCGCCTCGGTCGCCGCACGGCTGCGCTGCAGGCGCGGCGCAAGCGCGATATAGCCAACCTCGATCGAGCCCGCCTCGGGCTTGATCCGCAGATAGGAGGCAAAGCCGCCGAATTCGCCGCTGTCGAGATCGCGAATGGCATGAAACAGGATGTCGTCGCGCGCCGCCGCCGCACGTACCCAGCGGTGAAACTGCGCGGCCGAGGCGAACGGCCCGTCAGGCATGTAATCCCAGACCTCGTCATGCCCGTCGAACGCCTGATAGAGCAGCGCCGCGTGGCGCTCGGCGTCAAGCCGTTCCAGCCGCGCATAACGGCCCTCCATCGCCGTGCCATCGGGTGGCGGCGGGGGGGTCCAGCCGGGTACTGGCGCCCCCAGCGGGCGTCTGTCGGTCATCGCGTCGTTGCCCTGGCCAAACTCATCGCCGCCACAATACGCGGGAGCCCGAGTCATTGGAAAGCAAAAGCGTCACGTGACCAGCCCCGGATCCGGGCCGAGCTCGACTCCGGGAAAGACCGTGCGCTCGACGAGACCCCTGTCGAGCCCGAAAAGCGGGCGCATGACCCAGCCTGCCAGAGCGCGCAAATCGCGCGTCGGCATCAGGTCCCGCCCGGCGTAGAGGTCGGCCTCGGCCAGCCCGGGCCAGTCCGCCACCACGCGACCGCCGCGCAGCGCGCCGCCGAAAAGCAGCATCGCGCCGGCGGTGCCGTGGTCGGTACCGCCGGTGCCGTTGGCGCGTGCCGTGCGGCCGAACTCGGTCATCGCCATCACCGCGGTGCGGTCCCACACCGGCCCCAGCCCGGCGCGCAGGGCAAGGATGGCGGCGGCGAGATCGTCCAGCGCGCGCGAGAGCCCCCGCCCCTGCGCCGCATGGGTGTCGAAGCCGCCGAGCGAGAACGCCGCGATCCGTGTGTCGTCGCGCAGCCGGCCGGCGGCGAAGCGGGCGATTTCCTCGATCCCGCCGCCGCGCGCGGCGTCAGTCATGCTATCGGCCATCGCCCGCATCATCGCGGCGCTGCCCTCGGGCCGGCTGCCCCGCGCCTCGCCGGCGGCAAGGCTTGCCTGCGACAGCGCGATCGCCTCGCGCGTGGCGTCGCGGAACAGGGGATCGTCGTGCATCACCAAGTCGATCAGTCGCTCGGCCTGCGGGCTCAGCGGCAGCGCCGCCCCGGGCGACCAGTCGGCGATCCCGGCCGCGCCCCGCGTCAGCAGCATGTCGCCGCGCCCGATGGCATAGGCGGTCTCGGCCGCAACCCCCGGCACCGCCTGCATCAGCCGGTTGAGCCAGCCGTCGCGTGCCCCCTCGCGCCCCAGCGCCTGTGTGCCCGCCTCCAGCAGGTCCTGCCCGTCGAAATGGCTGCGCTTGTCGCGGTAGGGGGTCGAGACGGCATGGGCGACCCCCATCTGGCCCGCCCGCCAGAGCGGCATCAAGGGCATCAGCGCCGGGTGCAGCGCGAAAAAAAACCGTCAAGATCGGTCGCGTCCGGTACCGGCTCCTGCAGCAGGGGCGCGCGCCACGCGGCGAATTCCGGCGCCCCGACCGGGCGCACCGCATCGAGCCCGTCGAGCCCGCCGCGCAGGATGATCACCACCAGCCGGTTCGGCCACGGCGCGCTGGCCAGGGTGACGGGCGTCACCAGCGGGCTCGCGGCCAGCGAACAGCCCAAGGCCAGCGACCGGGTCAGAAAGACGCGCCGGGACTGCGGGGCGTGGGGCATGGAACGCTCCTCCCTAATGCCGCTGGAAGGCGGGCGAGGCCAGCACGACTCCCACCCCCTCGGGGCGGGTTTCGGCGGCGGCCGCGGCAAAGCGCACCGTCTCCGGCGCCATCCGCCCCAGTGCCGTGCCGGCGAAGTCGCGCGGATCGGGCAGCACGCCCCTGAGCGCGAAGGGCGCGGTCATCGCCCATCCCACCCGCGCCGCCAGGCGCTGCGGCGTGATCCAGTCGGCGTCAGACTCGGACCAGCCGTCGGGCCCGGCGGGCTGGCCCCGGGGCTGGCCCATCAGCGTGAGCGGCAGGTCGAAGAGCCGCCGCATCTTGCGCGCGTTGCCCGCCGGCAGGTGCGCCGGCACGATTCCGAGCGCGCGCAGCGCTGAGCCCACGAAATCCATCGGCTGCTTGACGTTGCCCGGCGCATCGGCCCGGGCCGCCGGGTGGGTCAGCATTTCGCCGCAGACCTCTGCGAGATCGCCATCGGTCGCCAGATATCGCCCGGTCATCGCCCCGACCAGCCCGGCATCGGGGCTGTCGGAGACGAAATGCACCGCCAGCTTGCGGGCGACATGCGCCGCAGTTGCCGGGTGCCGCGCCAGATCGTCGAGCGCGGCAAGGATGTCACCCAGCCGCGCGCGGGCGCCGCCATAGCTGACCGACAGCACTGTCTCGGCGCCGGGTTCGGCCCAATCCGGGCGAAAGCGGAAACCGCCCTTCAGGCCGTAGCTGAGCCCGGTCAGCAGCTTGGCCAGTTCGCGCACATCCCCTTGCGTATAGGGCCCCGCCACCCCCAGCGTGTGCAACTCCAGCATCTCGCGGGCGAGGTTCTCGTTCAGCCCCCCGCCGGGGCGCCTGCTCGCGGCCTCGCTGTTCGGGCCCATCGACCGGGCCTGATCGAGATAGCGCAGCATCAGCGGATGGGTGGCCGCCGCCCGCAGCATGTCGGAAAACCGCCCCGCCACATGCGGGCGGATCGCCTCTTCGGCATAAAGGACATGGGCGTAGCGCAGCGGCCCGCCGCGTTCCAGCGCGGTAAAGTGATCGGCCCAGAACGCCGCCAGCCGCTCGCGCAGGCCGTCCTCGCCCAGCGCCCGGCGCAAAAGCGTCTGCGCCAGCCACCCGGCGGCCTCGCGCCCCGCCTTGCGCCCGATCCCCCGGACGCGCTTGCGCGCGGCCATGCGTTCGGCCTCCGTCGCCGCCCGCCGCAGCGCCTTGCGCGCGTCGCGGCGGGCCAGATGGTTGGCCACCGCCACCTGAAAGCCGGGGATCGCAAACCGCTCCGCCGCCCGGTCGGGGCCCGAAAGCAGCGCCAGCATCATTCCGGCGAAGCCGGAGGCGGGATCGAGGGCGACAGCCCGCAGCCGAAACGGATCGCCGCCCGCTCGGGATCGAAGCGCATGGGCCGACCCTTTCGCGGCATGGGATGAACTTGATCATAGCGTCATACGCGGCGCACTTCACCTTCCGTCGCGGAGAGGGGCGCGAACAGGCGGCGGCAAGACTTGTTTAACGATTCTCGTTCTACTAATGTTCCAGAGCGGCCGCCGCCGCAAAGTGACATGACAATCGGCATCGGATCGGACTATAAGTTGTGTATGACAAATGACCCCTCACAGCATCTGTCCGATTTCCTCGGTGATGACAGATTCGGAACGATCATGGCCGACCCGCCCTGGCGGTTCATCAACCGCACCGGCAAGGTGGCGCCGGAACACAAGCGCCTGTCGCGCTACCCGACGATGACGGTGGAAGAGATCGGCGCGCTGCCGGTCGGTGATTTCCTGCAGGAGCGCGCGCATTGCTACCTGTGGGTGCCCAACGCGCTCCTGCCTCAGGGCTTGCAGGTGCTCGCCGCCCGGGGGTTCGATTACAAATCCAACATCGTCTGGCACAAGATCCGCAAGGATGGCGGCTCGGACGGGCGCGGGGTGGGGTTCTATTTCCGCAACGTCACCGAAATCCTGCTGTTTGGAACGCGGGGCAAGAACGCCCGAACGCTGCCGCCGGGGCGGCGGCAGGTGAACATGCTCCAAACCCGCAAGCGCGAGCACTCGCGCAAGCCCGACGAACAGTATGCGCTGATCGAAAGCTGCTCCTGGGGCCCGTATCTGGAACTCTTCGGGCGCGGCATCCGCGAGGGGTGGACAGTCTGGGGCAACCAGGCCGATGCCGATTACAAGCCGAACTGGAAGACGTATTCCCATAATTCGGCTCGGGAGATACTGAATTCTGCCTGTCTTGCAGTCTGAGTGGTAGATACGTAAAGCTCAATTCACTCCCGCGGCAGCACCCTCAACCCCAGTTCCATCAGCTGCTCGCTTGCGGGCTCGCTTGGCGCGTTCATCATCAAATCCTCGGCGCGCTGGTTCATCGGGAACATGATCACCTCGCGGATGTTGGAGGTGCCCGCCAGCAGCATCACGATACGGTCGATGCCCGCCGCGCAGCCGCCATGCGGGGGCACCGTAATGGAACGCGCTGACCATCCCGCCGAAGCGGCGGCGGACCTCGTCCTCGCTGTAGCCGGCGAGCGCGAAGGCGCGGAACATGACCTCGGGGCGGTGGTTGCGGATCGCACCCGAGACGATCTCGTAGCCGTTGCAGGCCAGATCGTACTGGTAGCCCAGCACCTCGAGCGGGTCGCCCGCGAGCGCCTCGCCCCCGCCCCGGGGCATCGAAAACGGGTTGTGGCTGAAATCGATGGCGCCGGTTTCCTCGTCGCGCTCGTACATCGGGAAATCGACGATCCGGGCAAAGGCGAAGCGGTCCTTTTCGGTGAGGTTCAGCTCCTCGCCGATGACGTCGCGCGCCCGTGCCGCCACGCGCTCGAACGCCGCCGGCTTGCCGCCGAGAAAGAACGCCGCGTCGCCCTTGCCAAGGCCCAGCTGCGCCCTGATCGCCTCGGTGCGCTCGGGGCCGATGTTCTTGGCCAGGGGGCCGGCGGCCTCTGTCCTATGGAGCCAGTTTTCGTGTTCTTTGATCTTCGCTTCAGAAGCTCCCTCGGTCCGAAGCTTGTGCTTTGACCATTCAATCATTTTTAGATCGATGTCAGTAAGCTCGGAGCTTCGTTCCCGCCAGAAGATATAGCCCATCCCCGGCAGGCCCTCCTTCTGGGCGAATGCGTTCATCCGGTCGCAGAACTTGCGGCTGCCGCCCGTTGGCGCCGGGATGGCGCGGATCCGCGTGCCCTCCTGTTCAAGGAGCTTTGCGAAGATCGCGAAGCCCGAGCCGCGGAAATGCTCGCTCACGTCCTGCATCCTGATCGGGTTGCGCAGGTCGGGCTTGTCGGTGCCGTACCACAGCGCCGCGTCGGCGTAGGTGATCTGCGGCCAGACCTCGTCGACCCCGGCGCCTTCGCCGAACTCCTCGAACACGCCGCGGATCACCGGCTGGATGGTGTCGAAGACGTCCTGCTGGGTGACGAAGCTCATCTCCATGTCGAGCTGGTAGAAGTCGGTGGGGCTGCGGTCGGCGCGCGGGTCCTCGTCACGAAAACACGGCGCGATCTGAAAATAGCGATCGAACCCCGAGACCATGATCAGCTGCTTGAACTGCTGCGGCGCCTGCGGCAGGGCGTAGAAGCGCCCCGGATGCAACCGCGACGGCACCAGGAAGTCGCGCGCGCCCTCGGGGCTTGAGGCGGTGATGATCGGGGTCTGGTACTCGCGAAAGCCCGTGTCCCACATCCGCCGGCGCATGCTGGCCACCACGTCCGAGCGCAGCGTCATGTTGCGCTGCATCGCCTCGCGCCGCAGGTCGAGGTAGCGGTAGCGCAGGCGGGTCTCCTCGGGGTATTCCTGATCGCCGAAGACCTGCAGCGGCAACTCGGCGGCGGCGCCCAGCACCTCCATGTCGCGGATATAGACCTCGATCTCGCCGGTGGGCAGGCGCGGGTTGACGAGGCTTTCGTCGCGCGCCTTGACCTCGCCGTCGATGCGCACGCACCATTCGCTGCGCAGCCCCTCGACGCTGTCGAAGACCGGGCTGTCGGGGTCGCAGAGCACCTGGGTGATGCCGTAATGGTCGCGCAGGTCGATGAAGAGCACGCCGCCATGATCGCGGATGCGGTGCACCCAGCCCGACAGGCGGACGGTCTCGCCGACATTCGATCTGGTCAGCTCGGCGCAGGTATGGCTGCGATATGCGTGCATGTCGTTCCTCGTCTGGCGCGGTTTCGCGCCGATACACATGCGGTGGGGGGCAAAGTCAAGGGGCGCCACGCCGCCGGGCGATGCCCTGCGGTTGCAAAATCGTTTACAGATCAACGATTTTGGGCAAGAATGCCCGCCAGCGAGCAGAGATCAATTTCGGCAGGTTTTGCATCATCGAACACCGGCGCCCGTGAGACCGGCACGAACAGATGGGGTGAGACATGTGGCAAAAGGCATTTGACGGGTTCCTGACCCACCTCTTTCGCGACGGCGAATTGCACCTGACATATCCAGACGGCCGCACGCGGCGCTATGGCAACGGCAGCGGCACCCCGGTGGCGGTGACCCTGCACGACCCGACCCTGCCGCGCAGGATCATCCTGTCGCCCGACATGGCCGTGGGCGAGGCCTACATGGACGGCCGCCTGACGATCGAGAACGACGATCTTTACGGGTTTCTCGGCCTCGCCATCCGCAACATCGCCCTGAGCGGCAATCCGTGGTTTCGCAAGCCGCTGGTCTGGGGCCGGTACGCGCTGCGCCAGTTGCTGCAATTCAACCCGGTACCGCGGGCACGGGCGAACGTGGCGCATCATTACGATCTGTCGGGCGAGCTTTACGATCTCTTTCTCGATCGCGACCGGCAGTATTCCTGCGCCTATTTCCGCGACCCCGGCATGACGCTGGACGAGGCGCAGGAGGCCAAGAAGCACCATATCGCCGGCAAGCTGCTGATCGAGCCGGGGATGCGCGTGCTCGACATCGGCTGCGGCTGGGGCGGCATGGGGCTGACGCTGGCGCGCGATTATGGCGCCGATGTCGTCGGCGTGACGCTGTCGCGCGAACAGCACGCGCTGGCCAACCGGCGCGCCGGGGAGGCCGGACTTGCCGACCGCTGCCGTTTCGAGCTGATGGATTACCGCGAGGTCGAGGGCTCCTTTGACCGGATCGTGTCGGTGGGCATGTTCGAGCATGTCGGAGTGCCCCATTACCAGGAGTATTTCCGCACCGTCAATCGCCTGCTCGATGAGGACGGCATCGCACTCATCCATACCATCGGCCGCTCCGACCCGCCCGGATACACCAGCCCGTGGATCACGAAATACATCTTTCCCGGCGGCTATGTGCCGGCGCTGTCGGAGGCCATGAGCCGGGTCGAACGTCAGTATTTCTTCGCCACCGACATCGAGGTCTGGCGACTGCATTATGCCGAGACCCTGCGCCACTGGCACGACCGCTTCATGGCCAACATCGACAAGGCCCGCGCGCTGTACGACGACCGCTTCTGCAGGATGTGGCGCTATTACCTGATCGCCTGCGAACTGACATTCCGCTACAACCATCAGGTGGTGTTCCAGTTGCAGCTGGCCAAGCGGCAGGACGCGGTTCCGCTGACGCGCGACTACCTCTACCGCCCCGATGCGCGCGACACGCTCCGACACGCCGCCGAATAGTCGCCCGGGAGCCATCGAATAGCTTCGGGGCGCGCCCCCTTGCACCGCCCGGCGTGATGGCTATAACCGCCATCAATTTGCGCTGCCCCGGGGACACCCTATGCCGAAGAGAACCGATATCTCGTCGATCATGATCATCGGCGCGGGGCCGATCATCATCGGTCAGGCCTGCGAGTTCGACTATTCGGGCGCCCAGGCGTGCAAGGCGCTGCGCGAAGAGGGCTACCGGGTCATCCTGGTCAACTCCAATCCCGCCACCATCATGACCGACCCCGAACTGGCCGACGCCACCTATATCGAGCCGATCACCCCCGAGATCGTGGCCAAGATCATCGAAAAGGAGCGCCCCGACGCGCTGTTGCCGACGATGGGCGGGCAGACCGGGCTCAACACCGCGCTCGCCGTGGCCGACATGGGGGTGCTCGACAAGTACGGGGTCGAGCTGATCGGCGCCAACCGCGAGGCGATCGAAATGGCCGAGGATCGCAAGCTCTTTCGCGAGGCGATGGCGCGGATCGGCCTGGAAAACCCCCGCGCCACCATCGCCAACACGCTTGAAGAGGCGATGGCCGCGCTCGAGGATATCGGCCTGCCGGCGATCATCCGCCCGGCCTTCACGCTCGGCGGCACCGGCGGCGGCGTGGCCTACAATCGCGACGACTACGAGCATTTCTGCCGCTCCGGGCTCGACGCCTCGCCGGTCAGCCAGATCCTGATCGACGAGAGCCTGCTCGGCTGGAAGGAATTCGAGATGGAGGTGGTGCGCGACCGCGCCGACAACGCCATCATCGTCTGCTCGATCGAGAACGTCGATCCGATGGGCGTGCACACCGGCGATTCCATCACCGTGGCGCCGGCGCTGACGCTCACTGACAAGGAATACCAGATGATGCGCTCGGCCTCGATCGCGGTGCTGCGCGAGATCGGGGTCGAGACCGGCGGCTCGAACGTGCAGTGGGCGGTCAACCCGGATGACGGGCGCATGGTGGTGATCGAGATGAACCCACGAGTCTCGCGATCCTCGGCGCTGGCGTCCAAGGCCACCGGCTTTCCCATCGCCAAGATCGCGGCCAAGCTCGCGGTGGGCTATACGCTGGACGAACTCGACAACGACATCACCAAGGTGACGCCGGCAAGTTTTGAACCCGCCATCGACTACATCGTGACCAAGATCCCGCGCTTTGCGTTCGAAAAGTTTCCCGGGTCCAAGCCGGAACTCTCCACCGCGATGAAATCGGTGGGCGAGGCGATGGCGATCGGCCGCACCGTCCACGAGTCGCTGCAAAAGGCGCTGGCGAGCCTCGAGACCGGGCTGACCGGCTTCGACGAGATCGCCATCGAGGGCGTGGCGGGTACCGATACCGCCCCCGACGAGGCCGCGATCATCAAGGCACTCAGCCGCCAGACCCCGACCGGCTGCGGGTGATCGCCCAGGCGATGCGCCACGGGCTCTCGGATGACACCATCAACCGGGCGACACGGTTCGACCCCTGGTTCCTTGCGCGGATCCGCGAGATCGTCGATGCCGAGGCAGGCGTGCGCGCCGCCGGCCTGCCGATTGATGCCGAGGGCTGCGCCGGCTCAAGATGCTGGGCTTTACCGATGCAAGGCTGGCCACGCTTTCGGGGCGTGAAGAGGCGGAGGTGCGCGCCGCGCGCCTCGGGGCGGGCGTGCATGCGGTCTTCAAGCGCATCGACACCTGCGCCGCCGAATTCGAGGCGCAGACGCCCTACATGTACTCCACCTACGAGGCGCCGATGATGGGCGAGGTCGAATGCGAGGCCCGCCCCAGCGACCGCAAGAAGGTGGTGATCCTCGGCGGCGGTCCGAACCGGATCGGCCAGGGGATCGAGTTCGATTATTGCTGCTGTCATGCCTGTTTCGCGCTCTCGGACAAGGGCTACGAGACGATCATGATCAACTGCAACCCCGAGACCGTCTCGACCGACTACGACACCTCCGACCGGCTCTATTTCGAGCCGCTCACCTTCGAGCACGTGATGGAAATCCTGCGCGTCGAACTGGACAACGGCACGCTGCACGGCGTCATCGTCCAGTTCGGCGGGCAGACGCCGCTGAAGCTGGCCAATGCGCTCGAGGATGCGGGCATCCCGATCCTCGGCACCTCGCCCGACGCCATCGACCTCGCCGAGGACCGCGAGCGCTTTCAGGCGCTGGTCAATCGGCTGGGGCTCAAGCAGCCCAGAAACGGCATCGCCAGTTCCGGTGCGCAGGCGCTCGCCATCGCCGACGAGATCGGCTTTCCGCTGGTCATCCGCCCTTCCTACGTGCTGGGCGGGCGGGCGATGGAGATCGTGCGCGACATGGCACATCTGGAGCGCTACATCGCCGAGGCGGTGGTGGTCTCGGGCAAAAGCCCGGTATTGCTCGACGGGTATCTCTCGGGCGCCATCGAATGCGACGTAGACGCGCTTTGCGACGGCACCCGCGTCCATGTCGCCGGCATCATGCAGCATATCGAGGAGGCCGGCGTACACTCGGGCGACAGCGCCTGTTCGCTGCCGCCCTATTCGCTGTCGCCCGACATCATCGCCGAGATGGAGCACCAGACCCGGGCACTCGCGCTGGCGCTGGGGGTGTGCGGCCTGATGAACGTGCAGTTCGCGGTCAAGGGCGACGACATCTACCTGATCGAGGTCAACCCGCGCGCCAGCCGCACCGTGCCCTTCGTCGCCAAGGCCACCGACAGCGCCATTGCCGCCATCGCCGCGCGGCTGATGGCGGGCGAGACGCTTGACGCCTTCCCCCATCGCGGCGCCTACCCGTCGGACACCAAGCCCGGCACCCTGCCGATGGCCGACCAGATGACGCTGGCGGACCCGAACATGCCGTGGTTCTCGGTCAAGGAGGCAGTGCTGCCCTTCGCCCGCTTTCCCGGCGTCGATACCATCCTCGGCCCCGAGATGCGCTCGACCGGCGAGGTGATGGGCTGGGACGTCTCGTTCCCGCGCGCGTTCCTCAAGGCGCAGATGGGCGCCGGCACCAACCTGCCCGCAGGCGGCCGCGTGTTCTTTTCGATCAAGGACGCCGACAAGACCGCACAGCTGGCCGAGACCGCGCGCATCCTCGTCGATCTGGGCTTCGCCATCGTCGCCACCCGCGGCACCGCGGCGTTTCTGACCGAGCACAAGATCGCCTGCGAGATCGTGAACAAGGTCTATGAGGGCCGCCCCAACATCGTCGACGTGCTCAAGGACGGCCAGATCGCGCTGGTGATGAACACCACCGAGGGCGCGCAGGCGGTCGAGGACAGCCGCGAAATCCGCTCGGTCGCGCTTTACGACAAGATCCCCTATTACACCACCGCTGCCGGCGCCCATGCCGCCGCCCGTGCCATGCAGGCCCGCCAGGAGGGCGATCTTGAGGTCATGGCGCTGCAGGGGCCGGGATAAGACCGCGCCGGGCGGTCCGGCGTCCACCTGTCAAGTACCTTTAGGGCGCGTCGCGTCCGATCGGTTGTCCACCCGCCCCGGGCGTGACCCGGGGCCTGGCCATCGCGAAAGGAGGTCCGGGCCCAAGGCCGGGACGGGTATTGGACATGATCAGACGCGACACGCTCTAAACCCCCAAGAAAACCCGTTGTTCCGCAGCCATGCCACCCGGCGTGACCGGCCATGCACGGGGCGCATGGTGCGCCGGCCGGAACTGTCTTGCATTATGGGCGAATTCGCCTATATGCGGCTCACGAGGCACCGCCCCGAAACCTTCAGCCGATGGAGGTCGATCATGACCCGCGACGAACTGAACCGCGAACTCCGCATGCACAGCGCCAGCTGGCAGGCCGTGGCCGTGATGTACGGCCTGATCGTCGGAACGCTGCTGCTGTCGGCGATGTCCATCACCGCCTGATACCGGGACCGGGCGCGCCGGGCGCGCGCCCCGACCATGTTCTTTGTCACATCCAGATCGCGCCGGACGGATTCCATCCGTGCGGCGCTTGCAGTTTGAACTACCGGCGCGCAAGCGTCCTGTCCGAAAGGTAAAAAGCCATGAACCGTGATCAATGGATCCGTGAGCGGCGCATCCGGGGCGGGACCTGGCAGGCACTCGTGATCGTCTACGCCCTGATCGTCGCCACCATGCTGGGATCGGCAATGGCCATTCTCTGATCTGGGGCGTATTGCGCCAAATCGGACCCGTCACACGCCCCGCCCGCGAGCCGGGGGCCTCTGCCGCCAGCCGGGCACGGCCCCGGGTCAAGCCCGGGGGCGCGCGCGGGTGTTTGCGATTGAACGCGAAATGCCCTATCCAACCTTGTCGTCGTCTGGATCGATCCTGGCGGCGGCGGCATCGCCGACATTGTCGACGCCGCGCTCTTCCAGCAGCTGGGTCAGCCAGTTGGGATCCATCTCGGGCACCGAACTGAGCAGCAGATCGGTATAGGGGGTGATGCGGGGGCTTGAACATCTCGTCCTTCGGCCCCTGCTCGACCACCTTGCCATGTTGCATCACCACCACCTCGTCGGCGATCGACCGAACCGTCGCCAGGTCGTGGGTGATGAACATGTAGGCGAGGTTCAACTCCCTCTGCAGCCGGTCCAGAAGCCGCAGGATGCCCTCGGCCACCAGCTGGTCGAGCGCCGAGGTGACCTCGTCGCAGATGATGAACGAGGGCTCGGCCGCCAGCGCCCGGGCGATGCCGATGCGCTGTTTCTGCCCGCCCGACAGCTCCGGCGGGTAGCGGTTGTAGAACTGCGACGGCTCCAGTTCGATCAGATCCAGAAGCTCATCGACCCGGTTCTTGCGCGCCGCCCCGCGCAGCCCGCCATAGAACTGCGCCGGCCGGCCGATGATCTCGGAAATCCGGACCTTGGGATTGAGCGCGGTATCGGCCATCTGATAGATCATCTGGCATTGGCGCAGCTGATCGCGGGTGCGGTCCTTGTAGTCAGGCGGAAACGGTTCACCCCTGAACAGCACCTGCCCCCTGGACGGGGGCAGAAGCCCGGTGATGACCCGCGCCGTGGTCGACTTGCCCGACCCGGACTCGCCCACCACCGCCACCGTCATGCCCTCGTAGATGTCGAACGACACATCGTCGAGCACCTTGGCGCCGCCGGTATAGGAGGCGTCCACGTTCTGCACCGAAATCAGCGGCACCCCGTCCTTGGGCCGGTGCTTTTGCGGGCTCTTGAAGCTGCGCACCGCCCAGAGCGACTTGGTATAGTCCTCCTGCGGATTGTCCAGCATCTCGGCGGTGGGCGCCTGCTCGACCTCTTCGCCCTTCAGCAGCACCTTGATGGTGTCGGCCATCTGCGCCACCACCGCGAGGTCGTGGGTGATGTAGAGCGCGGCGGTGTTGAACTGATCGACAATGTCGCGGATCGCCGCCAGAACCTCGATCTGGGTGGTCACGTCGAGCGCGGTCGTGGGTTCATCGAAGATGATCATGTCCGGCCGGCACGACATCGCCATCGCCGTCATCGCCCGCTGCAGCTGCCCGCCCGAGACCTGGTGCGGATAGCGAAAGCCGATCTCCTCGGGGTTGGGCAGGCGCAGGCGGCGGTAAAGCTCGATCGCGTCCTCCTGCGCCTCGAGCCGCTTCTTGATGCGGTACTGAACCGGCGCCTCGGTGTACTGGTCGATGAGTTTGTGCGCAGGATTGAACGACGCCGCCGCCGATTGCGCCACATAGGCGATCCGCGAGCCCCTCAGCGCGCGCCTCTCGCTTTCGCTGGCGGTGGTCAACTCCATCCCGTCGAACTCGATCGAGCCTTCGGATATGCGGGTGCCGTCACGGGCATACCCCCATCGCCGCGGCGCCGATGGTCGATTTGCCGGCGCCCGATTCACCGATCAGCCCCATCACCTCGCCGCGGTGCAGGGTGAGATCGACGCCCTTGATGATGTCGATCCATTTCTCGTCGGTATAGCCTTGGATCTTCAGGCCCCTGATTTTCAGAAGGACTTCCGAATCCTTGAACTTCTTTCCCATCTTCAGGTCTCCTTCAGGCCGGCGGACCGCCACAGCATCCAGTCCACCACGAAGTTGACCGCAACGGTCAGAAGCGCGATGGCGGCGGCGGGTATGAGCGGGGTGATGTCGCCGAACGAGATCAGGGTGGCGTTCTCGCGCACCATCGAGCCCCAGTCGGCGGTGGGCGGCTGGATGCCGAGACCCAGGAACGACAGGCCGGCGACCAGCAGGAACACGAAACAGAACTCCAGCCCGAATTCGGCAATCAGCGGCGCCGTCGAGTTGGGCAGGATTTCGCGCCGGATCAGATACCAGGTGCCCTCGCCCCTGAGCTTGGCGGCCTCGATATAATCCATCACCACGATGTTGCCCGCCACCGCCCGGGTCAGGCGAAAGACGCGCGGCGCATAGATCACCGCCACGGCGATGATGATGACATGGATATGCGGGCCAAAGATCGACAGCATCAGAAGCGCGAAGATCAGCGACGGGATCGACATGATCACGTCCGCCACCCGGCCCATCAGCTGATCGAACCAGCCGCCCTTGGTGGCCGCCAGCAGCCCCGCCAGCGCACCGAGGATGAACGCCAGCAGCGTCGCCGTGAGCGCCAGCCCGACCGAGTTGCGGGTGCCATAGACGATGCGGCTGAACATGTCGCGGCCGAGCTGATCGGCGCCCAGGAGCATGTTCTCGTCCGCAGGTGCAAAGGCCGAGGCGATCACCTCGGCCTCACCATGGGGCGCAATGAGCGGCGCGAAGATGCCCATCACCGCATAGGTGAAGATCACGAACATCCCGAAGGCGGCCGTTAGCGGCGCGGTGCGCAACTCCTTGGCCATCTCGTCCGAGGTCAGCACGATCAGGAACTCGCGGAACCCGTAGGAGAT
The DNA here is from genome assembly GCA_027493545.1 of Roseovarius sp. GTDB lineage: Bacteria > Pseudomonadota > Alphaproteobacteria > Rhodobacterales > Rhodobacteraceae > Roseovarius. Next base: position 68,152 of record JAOSKR010000004.1, read on the forward strand.
CATCGCCGCCAGTGCCAGCAGGCCGGCGCCGATGGCCACGAACTGCAGCGCCCCGGTGCCGCCGACGATGCCCAGCACGAATGACACCAGCGTCAGCGAAAAGAGCGGCAGGAAGATCTGCCGCTTGTTGAAGTAGGCCGCAAGACAGGAGGCGGCGAGAAGAACGGTATAATAACCGATGACGAACCAGGTCAATCGTCCGCCTCCTTACTTGGGGTGCCGCAGGCGCGGGTTGGTGAGGATCGCCCCCACATCCGCCGCGAGGTTGAGCAGGATGAAGGTGGCAGCGAAGATCAGGCATGACGCCTGCACCACCGGGAAATCCCGTTTCGAGACCGCGTCGACCAGCGCCTGTCCGATGCCGGGATAGACGAACACAACCTCGACCAGCACCACCCCGGTGATGAGATAGGCAAGGTTCAGCGCCACCACGTTGATGATCGGCGCCCAGGCGTTGGGCAGGGCGTGCTTGACGATCACCTTCCACGGCGGCGCGCCCTTGAGGCGGGCCATCTCGATGTAGGGAGACGACAGCAGGTTGATGATCGCCGCCCGTGTCATCCGCATCATGTGCGCCATCACCACCAGCACCAGCGTCAGCGCCGGCAGGAAGGTGCGCTCCAGCAGCTCGATGAGGGTCATGTCGTCGCTCAGGCTCGCGATCGCCGGGAACATGCCCCAGTTGACCGAGAAATAGAGGATCAGGATGTAACCCAGAAAGAACTCGGGCGACGAGATGAACGACAGCGTCACCACGTTGGCGACCCGGTCGAAGATCGAGTTGCGCAAGAGCGCCACGATGATGCCCAGGGTGATCGAGACCGGCACCGCGATGACCGCCGCGTAGGTGGCCAGGAAAAGCGTGTTCAGGAACCGCTCGCCGATGGTATGCGCCACCGATTCGCCGGTGACGATGGAATTGCCGAAATCGAACACCACCGCGCCGCGCAGCCAGCCGAGATAGCGCACGATGGCCGGCTGATCGAGGCCCATTTCCTTGCGCAGGGCGCGCAGGTTATCCTCGGTCGCACCTTGTCCCAGCACCGCCTGGGCAATGTCGCCGGGCAGCAGTTCGACCATGAAGAAGATGATGATCGAGATGATCAGCAGAATGATCAGCCCCAGTCCGAGCCGTTTTCCAACCAGCCCAAGGATGTCTCCCATCCGTCCCTCCTGCTGTTGTGACCGTCATCCTCGAACCTTCGGGTGGTTATGCAGGCCGGCCAAACAGTTTTTTTCGCTCCGGTCAGCGCGGCAGGCGCCCCGCCCCGCCCCGGCCCGTGTCCTTGGCCCGGCCCGGCGGCCCGCGCCGCCCGACCGGACATGGTTGCTCCGGCGCGCGGGCGCCGGAGCGTTCTTTCGGTCAGTCGTCGAACCACCAGCGGCTCGGCGCCCGGGCGCCGTCGATTTCCCAGCTGGCGGCGATGTGCTCGCCCCGCTGGACGTTCTTGCGCCGCGCATAGACGAAGTTGTTGAACATCGGGATGATGGTCCCGCCATCGTCGCGCGCCAGCATCGCCATCTCGCGGTACATCTCGGCGCGCAGGGTGTCGTTCAGCTCCGCCTTGGCCTTGACCAGCAGCTCGTTGAAGCGCTCGTTCTGCCAGCGGCTCTCGTTCGGGGCCGCATCCGACTTGTAGGCCAGCGAATACATCACGTCCGGGGTCGGACGCGCCCCCCAGGAGACGGCGCAGAACGGCGTCTTCAGCCAGACCTCGGAATAGTAGCCGTCATTGGGCTCGCGCTTGACGTTGACCTTGACGCCGGCCTTCTTGGCCTGCTCGGAGTAAAGCACGCACAGATCGACCGCCCCGAAAACAGGCTGTCGGCGGTCGAGATGGTGATCTCGATGCCCTCGGCGCCCGCCTTCTTCAACAGCGACTTGGCCTGGTCGGGGTCGTATTCGCGCTGCGGGATATCGTTGGGCCAGTAGGGCATGGCCGGCGAATGGTGGAAATCGTTGCCCTTGGTGGCCGCGCCGAAGGCGATCTTTTCGATGATCTCGTCGCGATCCATCAAGAGCTTGAGCGCATTGCGCACGTTGACGTCCGTGAAGGGCGCGGTGTCGCACAGCATCGGCATGGTGATCGCCGCCGCCGAGGGCACGTTTTCCACCACGATGCTGGGGTCGCGCTGCAACAGCGCCGAAGTCTTGAGGTCGATGAGCGAGACCGCATCGACATCGCCCGTCACCAGCGCGGTCTGGCGCGCGTTGGGGTCGTTCAGCACCAGCATCTTGAGCTTGTCGAAATAGGCGCCGGTCCCGTGCCAGCCGTCATGGCGGCTCAGATCCCAGCCCACGCCCCATTCGCCATCGTCGATCCTGTAGGGGCCCGAGCCGTCGCCGGACTGCCAGTTGGCGGTGCCGTCGTCGTTGGCCGGGCAGATCGCCATGTGATAGTCGGTCATCAGCCACGGCAGATCGGCGATGCCGTTTTCCAGCGACACCACCACGGTGTGATCACCGTCGGCCTGAATGTCGGTCACCGTCGTCAGGAGCGCCTTGGCCGCCGAGGTGGTGTCTTCGCCGCGGTGATGATTGAGCGATGCGACCACGTCCTTGGCCAGCACCGGCCGGCCGGAATGGAACACTGCCTCGGGATTGAGCGAGAAGGTCCAGACCGAGGCGGTGTCGTTCGCCGACCACTCGGTCGCGAGATCGGGTCCGAGCGAGCCGTCGGCCTCGATCATCGTCAGATAGCTGCGGTACTGATGCGCCAGATAGATCTGCTGGCGCGAGACATACTGGCCGGTGTCGTGCGTGTCCGACGAGTTGCCGTCATGCATGCCGACGCGGAAGGTGCCGCCGCGCTTGGGTTCGGCGCGGGCCGAACCGGTCCAGAGTCCTGTCGCCGCCGACGCCGTCATGCCGGCCGCAATGGCCGTGCTCATGAACGACCGGCGCGAGACCCGGCCGTGGCGCGCTGCCTCTGCCAATCGCTCCAGAAGAATGGAATTCGCTGTCTTTATCATGGTGCCTCCCCTGGCTTTCACAATTCTTGTTCTCCGGTCCCTGCCGGAATGCGTCCGCACTGCGATCCGTCTGCGCGGACCTTTCCGACGAAGCGGTTTCTTGCCCCTGTCGCCTGGCGGTCGTCTGCCCCTGTCCTGTCTGTCCTCCCTGCAATTACCCCCGGGCTTGGGTGTTCCGGCGTCTCGTGCGGGCCCCGCGGATCAGACCACGGGGGCGCACTCGCACGAAATGGCCCCGCGCGGATCAGCCGTCGAACCACCAGCGGCTGGCGGCACGATAGCCGTCCAGCTGCCAGCTTGCCGCGACCTTGCCGATGGTCTTGACGTTGCTGCGCCGCCCGTAAAGGAAGTTCGGGAAATACGGGATGACGGTGCCGCCGTCGTCGCGCGCCGAGGATCGCCATCTCGCGATACATCTCGGCGCGAACGCTGTCGTCCAGTTCGGATTTCGCCTGGGCCAGCAACTCGTTGAAACGCTGGTTGTTCCAGTGCGATTCGTTCCATTCCGCCCCGGCCTTGTAGGCCAGCGAATACATCACGTCGGGCGTCGGGCGCGCGCCCCAGGCGACCATGCACCAGGGTTTCTTCAGCCACACATCCGACCAGTAGCCGTCGTTTGGCTCGCGCTTGACCCGGATGTCGATCCCCGCGGCCTTGGCATGCTCGGCGTAGAGTACCGCCACGTCGACCGCCCCGGTGGCGATCGAATCCGCCGTCCTCAGCGTCACCGACAGCCCCTCGGCTCCCGCCTTCTTCAACAGCGATCTGGCCTGATCGGGGTCGTATTCGCGCTGCGGGATGTCATCGGGCCAGTAGGGCATGGCCGGAGAATGGTGAAAATCGTTGGCTATGGTGGCGGCGCCAAAGGTGATCTTCTCGACCAGATCCGCGCGATCGATCGACAGTTTCAGCGCGTTGCGCACGTCGACATTGTCGAACGGCGCCACGTCGCAGAACATCGGCATGGTGATCGCCTGCGCCGAGGGCACGTTCTCGATCTCGACATCGCCGCGGCGCTGCAAGAGCGCCATCGTCTTGGCCTCGAGCAGGCTGACGGCGTCGGCGTCGCCGGTCACCAGCGATGTCTGGCGCGCGTTGGGGTCGTTGATGAAGGTCACCTCGACGGCATCGAAATACGCGCCCTCCAGGTGCCAGTCGTCGTGCCGCACCAGGCTCGCGTTCACGCCGGGCGCGAAATTCTCCAGCCTGTAGGGGCCACAGCCGTCGCCCGACTGCCAGTCGATACCGCCATCGTCCCTGGCCGGACAGATCACCAGGTGATAGTCGGTCATCAGCCACGGCAGGTCGGCGTTGCCCGCCGCCAGCTTGACCGTGACGGAATGATCGCCGTTATCGACGATATCCACGACATCGGTCAGCAGCGCCGCCGCCGCCGAGGTGGTATCCTCGCCGCGATGATAGTTGAGCGAGGCCACGACATCGTTGCCCGTCACCTTGCGCCCGCTGTGGAAGGTCGCCTTGTCGTTCAGCTTGAAGGTCCATTCCGACGCATCCGGAGTCGCCGACCATTCGGTGGCCACGTCCGGCCCCAGCGTCTGATCGGGGTTGATCAGCGTCAGGAACGCGCGATGGGTATGCGCGAGCAGGATCTGCGCGTTTGACTGGAAGGTGGCGGGATCGAGCGAATCACCGGTGTTGCCGTCGTGCTGGGCGATGCGGAAGGTACCGCCGCGCCCGGGCTCGGCGCGGGCGGTGGTGGTCCACAACCCCGTCGCGGCCGAGGCGGTCATGCCCGCGGCCAGCGAATGATACATGAACGAGCGGCGTGAAATCCTGCCCTCGCGGGCGGCGTCGGCCAGCCGGTCAATAAGGGCCTGGTCGGTGATCTTGCTCATGCTATCTCCCCGTTTTTCGTGATTGTTGTCGGCTGCTTCTCGTCTGCGGGCGGTATTACCCGCCCATGCTTGTCCCCGCAGGGGGCGCACGAGTGGCCTGAAAGCGACATGGTGTAATCAAAACACGAAAAATGCGCGGCTTCTACCCCTGTTCTAAACTGGAGCACGGATTTCTGAAGCCCGCATGGGAGATATGACGAACCGTTCAGCCCGGCTCCGCCCGGCACGCAGCCGCCGCGACGGGCTCCATATTCCAAAAACGACATCTGTGCACAGGGATCGTGCTCAACCCTTCGGGCCGCGCCGCAACCGCAGGTTGGTGAAATAGTCGAGCCGCTTTTTCAGCTCGCGCTCGAACCCGCGCGCAACCGGGCGATAGAGCACCGGCCGTTTCATGTCTTCGGGAAAATAGTCCTGGCCCGAAAATCCGTCCTCGGCGTCGTGGTCGTACTGGTACCCCGCGCCATAGCCCTGTTCCTTCATCAGCTTGGTGGGGGCGTTCAGGATATGGGCGGGCGGGATCAGGCTCCCCCCCCCCCCCGCCAGTGGCCTTTGCCCCGCCCCCCCCCCCGCCTCACGGCGCGGGGGCGCGGGTTCGGCGCCCGCGCGAGAGAGCACCCCCCCCGCGCGCGGGCGCCGGCCCCCCCCCGGGGCGGCGGAGACGCTCGTAAACCTCCCAGGCCTGCAGGCAGATCGCCTGCGCGTGGCTGTCCGCGAGGCCGACATCCTCGATCGCCATGCGGGTCAGGCGGCGGGCCAGATAACGCGGGTCCTCTCCCCCCTCGAGCATCCGCGCGAGCCAGTAGAGCGCGGCGTCGGGGTCCGAGCCGCGCACCGATTTGTGCAGCGCCGAGATGAGGTTGTAATGCGCCTCGCCCGATTTGTCGTACTGCGCCGCGCGCCGCATCAGCCGCCCGGCCAGCGCCTGCGCGTCGAGCTTGCCTGTGACCTTCCACGCCGCCACCTGCTCGATCAGGTTGAAGAGCGCGCGCCCGTCGCCGTCAGCCATCTCCAAGAGCGCCTCGCGTGCCGCGCCGTCGAGCGGCAGCGCGCGGCCCAGCTCGGCCTCGGCGCGCTGGGCCAGCCGCTCCAGATCGGCGAGCGTGAGCCGGCCGAGCACCAGCACCTGCGCCCGGCTCAGAAGTGCGGCATTGAGCTCGAAGCTGGGGTTCTCGGTGGTCGCGCCCACCAGCAGGATGGTGCCGTCCTCCATATGCGGCAGGAAGCCGTCCTGCTGAGCCTTGTTGAAACGGTGGATCTCGTCGACGAAAAGCAGCGTGCCGTGGCCGTTGGCGCGGCGGTGGCGGGCGGCCTCGAAGACCTTCTTCAGCTCGGCCACGCCGGTGAAGATGGCGCTGATCTGAACGAAATGCAGCCGCGTCTCGTCGGCCAGCAGCCGCGCGATGGTGGTCTTGCCCACCCCCGGCGGCCCCCAGAAGACGAGCGAGCCCAGACTGCCCGAGGCCAGCATCGAGCCCAGCGGCCCGTCGGGGCCCAGAACCTTTTCCTGGCCCACCACATCCGAGATCCTGCGCGGGCGCAGCCGGTCGGCCAGCGGACGCGGCGCGCCCTCGGGTGGCGGCGCCTCGGGCTGGGTGTCAAAAAAAGATCGGCCATCGCGCCCGCCCGATCAGAGCCGGAATCGCATGGTCACGCGCCGTCCGCCACGCTGCACCTCGAGACTCAGCCGGCGCCGCGCGGCGCGCAAGAGCTCCAGCGCCTCGCCCGTGTCGTCCACCGCCGCGCCGTTGATCGCAAGCAGCAGATCGCCCGCCCGCAATCCGGCGCGCAGCCCGACCTCGCCGGGGTCCTCGACCACCACGCCGCGTGCCGTGAGCGGCAGGTCGTATTCGCCGATCACCGCCGGGTTGACAGTGGCGAGCCGCATCCCCGGAATGGCGGCGCCCCGCCCGGTGACGCGCGCATCACGTGGCGGTTCTTCGGGTGCCGCGATCAGGGCGACGTCCACCGTTCTCTCCCGGCCCTGCCGGATGCCGGTGATCCGCGCCCTGGCGCCGATCCCGGCCACCGACATGCGATAGATCATCTCGGCGGGGGTGTTCACCGCGTGCCCGTCGACGGCGGTGATGACGTCGCCGGGCCGCAGCCCGGCGGCCAGAAAGGCGCTTTGCGGGTGCAACTGCGTGATCACCACCCCGCCGGGGCGGTCGAGCCCCAGCCCCTCGGCCATGTCGGCGGTGACCGGCTGGCCGTCGATCCCCGCCCAGGGCCGGCGGAACGTCTCGTGCCCGGCACGGGCCTGCTCGACGAACTGCGCCACCAGCGCCGAGGGGATGGCGAAACCGATCCCGTTCGAGCCGCCCGAGCGGCTGAGGATGGCGGTGTTGATGCCTATGAGCCGGCCGCCCATGTCGACCAGCGCGCCGCCCGAGTTGCCGGGGTTGATCGGCGCGTCGGTCTGGATGAAGTAGCCGCGCAGATTGCCGGTGGCCGTGCCCGAGCGCGCCAGCCCCGAGACGATGCCGCTCGACACCGTCTGGCCGACGCCGAAGGGGTTGCCGATGGCGAGCACCAACTCGCCCACCTCGACGCTGTCGCTGTCGCGCAGCTCGAGCGCCGGCATGTCGTGCGCGTCCTCCAGCTGCAGGATGGCGAGATCGCTTTCCTCGTCGGCCAGCAGCACCCGGGCCGAGAACTCGCGCCGGTCGTTCAATGCCACGCGGATGTCGGTCGCGTCGCCCACGACGTGATAGTTCGACACCACGATGCCGTCGGCGCCGAGGATCACGCCAGAGCCGAGCGAGTTCTGCACCCGCTGCCGCGGCGTGCCGAAATCCCGGAAAAGGCCCTGAAAGAACGGATCGGCGCTGAACGGGCTGCGCACATCGACCACCCGGCGCGCATAGATGTTGACCACCGCCGGCGCGGCGCGCTTGACCACCGGCACAAAGCCGGTCCGGATGTCGGCGCGCGATTGAGGCACCTCCATCTCGGCCGCCACCGGCAGGCCGGCCATGAGCAAGAGGAGGATGAGCGCCAGACGCATGGGCGGTCTCCGGTCGTGGTTCCCTTGCGATATGCGGGGCGGCGGCGCGGAATGCAAGCACCGCGCCGGCGACGGAAACCCCCGCGGGCGGCGCCGGCGGGGGTTTTCGGGGGTTGTGACTTGTCGCGGAACGGTCGCTGCGGGCTCAGTCCTCGTCGGGGTCCTGGGCGGCCACGCGGGCGCGATCTGCGGCGCCCTTGGCGTCGGGGTCGCGGTCGACCAGTTCGACGATCGCCATCGGCGCCATGTCGCCATAGCGGAAGCCCGCCTTGAGCACGCGGATACAGCCGCCGTTGCGTTCCTTGTAGCGCGGGCCCAGCACCTCGAAGAGCTTGGCGACGTGGGCATCCTGCTTGAGCTGCGCCGCGGCTTGGCGGCGGGCGTGCAGATCGCCGCGCTTGCCCAGCGTGATCAGCTTTTCGGCCACCCGGCGCAGTTCCTTGGCCTTGGGCAGCGTGGTCTTGATCTGTTCGTGTTCGAAGAGCGAGCCGGCCATGTTCGCCCACAGCGCCTTGCGGTGCTCGTGGGTTCGGTTCAGGCGGCGATAGCCTCGTGCGTGACGCATTTTCGTGTCTCCTTGACGTGTTTTGCTTTGTCCGGCGGCATGATGCGTGTCAGGCCGCTCTCCTTGGGGCAAGATTGCCCGGGTCGTGCAGCGCGCCGGTTTCCCCTCGGGAAACCGGCGTCAAAGCTCAGAACTGGTCCTCGAACTTCTTGGCCAGATCCTCGATGTTGTCGGGCGGCCAGTCCTCGACGTCCATGCCCAGATGCAGGCCCATGCCCGAGAGCACCTCCTTGATCTCGTTGAGGGACTTGCGGCCGAAGTTCGGCGTGCGCAGCATCTCGGCCTCGGTCTTCTGGATCAGGTCGCCGATATAGACGATGTTGTCGTTCTTCAGGCAGTTGGCCGAACGCACCGACAATTCCAGTTCGTCGACCTTCTTGAGCAGCAGCGGGTTGAACTCGAGCCCGTCGTCCTCGGCCTCGCGTCCGGCCGATTCGGGCTCCTCGAAGTTGACGAAGATCGACAGCTGGTCCTGCAGGATGCGCGCGGCATAGGCGACCGCGTCGTCGGGGGTGACGGCGCCGTCGGTCTCGACCTTCATGGTCAGCTTGTCATAGTCCAGCACCTGGCCCTCGCGGGTGGGCTGCACGTCGTAGCTGACCTTGACCACCGGCGAATAGATCGCGTCGATCGGGATGAGGCCGATCGGCGCGTCCTCGGGCTTGTTGCGGTCGGCCGCGACATAGCCCTTGCCGGTATTGACGGTGAGTTCCATGAACACATCCGCGCCCTCGTCGAGGTGGCAGATGACGTGTTCCTTGTTGAGGATCTCGATGCCGGCGCTGTCGGAAATGTCGCCCGCCGTCACCACCCCCGGCCCCTTGGCCGAGATCGACAGCCGCTTGGGCCCCTCGACCTCCATCCGCAGGGCCACGCCCTTGAGGTTGAGAACGATGTCGGTGACGTCCTCGCGCACACCGGCGACCGACGAGAATTCATGCAGCACGTTGTCGATCTGCACGGAGGTGATCGCCCCGCCCTGCAGCGAGCTCAGCAGCACCCGGCGCAGCGCGTTGCCCAGCGTCAGGCCAAAGCCGCGCTCGAGCGGTTCGGCCACGACCGTGGCCTGGCGCAGCGGGTCGTTGCCCGGCTTGACCTCCAGCTGCGTCGGCTTGATCAGTTCGGCCCAGTTCTTGTGGATCATGCGGTGCCTCCATTCCTGTTCCGGCCTCATGTCCGAAGGCCCGGAACGCCCGAGGTTTTCAAATGCGCGGACGGGACCCGCAATCGGTGTGCGGCCCCGTCCGGTTGACCGGCGTTCAGACCCGGCGGCGTTTCGGCGGACGGCAGCCGTTATGCGCAATCGGCGAGACGTCGCGGATCGACGTGATGTTGAATCCGACCGCGGCGAGCGCCCTGAGCGCGCTTTCACGGCCCGAACCGGGGCCCTGCACCTCGACTTCGAGCGTCCGCATGCCGTGTTCCTGGGCCTTGCGGCCGGCATCCTCGGCCGCCATCTGCGCGGCATAGGGCGTCGACTTGCGCGAGCCCTTGAAGCCCATGGTGCCCGACGACGACCAGGCGATGGCGTTGCCCTGCACGTCCGAGATCAGAATCTTGGTGTTGTTGAAGGACGAATTCACATGCGCCACACCGGTGGCGATGTTCTTGGAGACCTTCTTCTTGCCGCGTGTCGCGCGGCGGGTATCGCGTGCCATGTTCTCTGCCCTCCCTTACTTCTTCTTGCCGGCGATGGGTTTCGCCGGGCCCTTGCGGGTACGGGCATTGGTGTGGGTGCGCTGGCCACGAACCGGCAGGTTGCGGCGGTGGCGCAGCCCGCGATAACAGCCGAGATCCATCAGCCGCTTGATGTTCATCTGCACTTCGCGGCGCAGGTCGCCCTCGACGCTGAAATTGGCGTCGATGTGCTCGCGCAGGGCGACCGCCTCGGCGTCAGTCAGTTCGTTGACGCGGCGGGACGGGTCGATGTTGACCGCCTCGCAGATGGATCTGGCCGAGGAATGGCCGATACCGGTGATATAGGTAAGCGCGATGGGCACCCGCTTGTTGGTCGGGATGTTTACGCCGGCGATGCGTGCCAAGTGACTGGTTCCTTTTCGTTGCGGTTCCGTAGTGCCAGAACCTTTTTTCACAACTCAGGCCCGTGGCGTTACCGCCCGGGCCGCAATGGACTTCGGGATGTCGATTCGCCGCCCCGGGCCGGCCGGGAAACGAATCGTTGTCTCTCACGAGAAGGTGGTGATTAGGAGCAAATCCCGGGGCGTCAAGCCCCCCGGGGCCGTGCCCGCGATGTCAGCCCAGCGCCGCGTCGATGGCGCGCGCGACCTCGTCGATCTCGCCCAGCCCGTCGACCGGCCTCAGCTTGCCCTTGGCGTGATAGTAGCCGATGAGCGGCGAGGTCTTCTTGTAGTATTCCATCAGCCGCTGGCGAAGGCTCTCTTCGTTGTCGTCGGCGCGGCGCTTGACCTCGGTGCTGCCGCATCTGGCGCATTTGCCGTCCGCGGGCCAGGGCCTGGTGACGTCATTGTAGACCTCGCCGCAGCCGCCGCAGGTCGAGCGCGCGGTGATGCGGCTCACCAGCGCGTCGTCGTCCACCCGCATCTCGACCACCGCGTCAAGGCTCTGGCCGGTCTCGGCCAGCAAATCGCCCAGCGCGTCGGCCTGCGCCAGGGTGCGCGGAAAGCCGTCGAAGATGAAGCCGCCGCCATTGGGGCCCCCGATCCTCTCGCGGATGAGCCCGATCACTATCTCGTCGGTCACCAGATCGCCGCGCGCCATCACCTCGGCGACCCTGTTGCCCATCTCGGTACCGCTGTCCTTGGCCTCGCGCAGCATGTCGCCGGTGGACAGCTGCGTCATGCCGCGCTTTTCGACCAGGATGTGCGCCTGCGTGCCCTTGCCCGCCCCCGGCGGCCCCAGAAGAATGATGTTCATCGCCGTGCCGTCCCCTTCCTGCGGGACCGTCTGCGCCCCTTGCCGCTCAGTTGCGATTTCTCGATCAGACCCTCGTACTGATGCGCCAGAAGGTGCGATTGCACCTGCTGGATGGTATCCATCGTCACCGCCACCACGATCAGCACCGAGGTGCCGCCGAAATAGAACGGGATCGCATACTGGGCGCGCAGCACCTCGGGCAGAAGGCAGACCGCCGTCAGGTAGCCCGAGCCCAGCACCAGGATCCGCGTGACCACGTAATCCAGATACTCCGCCGTCCGCTTGCCCGGCCGGATGCCGGGAACGAACCCGTTCTGGTTCTTGAGATTGTCGGCCACCTCGTCGGTCTTGAAGGCGACGTTGTAGGTGTAGAAATAGGTGAAGAACGCGACCATGATGGCGTAAAACAGCAGATAGAGCGGCTGGCCGGGACCGAAATACGCCAGGATCGTCGACATCACTGGCCCGGTCTGGTTGCCCGCAAAGGTCGACAGCGTCACCGGCAGCAAGAGCAGCGACGAGGCGAAGATCGGCGGGATGACGCCCGACGGGTTGACCTTGACCGGCAGGTGCGACGAGCCGCCGTCATAGACCTTCATGCCGACCTGGCGGCGCGGGTACTGGATGTGGATCTTGCGCAGCGCGCGCTCCATGAACACCACGAAGGCGATCACCGCCACCACCATGATCATCACGCCGACGATCACCGCCGGGCTGATGGCGCCCGACCGCCCCTGGCTGAAGAACTGCGCCAGCGCCGCCGGCACCTCGGCGATGATGCCCACGAAGATGATCAGCGAGATGCCGTTGCCGACCCCGCGGGCGGTGATCTGCTCGCCCAGCCACATCAGGAACATGGCGCCGCCCACCAGCGTGATCATGCACGCGGCGACGAAGAACGGCGCCGGCAGGTCGGGCTGCACCAGCCCGCCCGCCACCAGGCTCATCGCCAGCCCGTAGGATTGCAGCGTCGCCAGCCCCACCGTGCCGTAGCGGGTGTACTGGTTCATCTTCTTGCGGCCCTGCTCGCCCTCTTTCTTGAGCTGCTCCAGCGCCGGCACCATCGCCGCCATCAGCTGCACGATGATCGAGGCCGAGATATAGGGCATGATGCCGAGCGCAAAGATGCCCATCCGCCCCAGCGCGCCGCCGGTGAACATGCTCAGCATGCCGCCGATGCCCTGGCTCGCCCCTTCCATGAACTCGCGCAGTTCGGCCCCGTCGATGCCCGGCACCGGAATCCAGGTGCCCAGCCGGTAGACGATCAGAAGTCCCAGAGTGAAGAAGATGCGCCGGCGAAGCTCGGTGGCCTTGCCGAGAGCGGCCCAACTGGTGTTGGCGGCCATTTGTTCTGCTGCGGATACCATGCGCGATCCCGTCTTTTGCGAACACGCCGCCCATGCCGTTTTCCGGCCCGGGCGGCGTCATCAGGAAAACTGCGGGTTATGTAAGCGGCGCGGGCGCCGCTCACAACCGCTTATTCGGCCGCCTGCGCGGATGTGACCCTGAGCGCGCCGCCGGCCTTCTCGACCGCCTCGACGGCCGCCTTCGATGCCCCGGTCACCTCCAGCGTCAGTTTGGCGCCGACCTCGCCCTTGGCCAGCACGCGAACGCCGTCGAGCTTGCGCCGCACGAGGCCGCTCGCGAGCAGCGCATCCTCGGTGATGGGCTGCCCGGCGTCGAGCTTGCCCGCATCGACGAATTTCTGGATCAGGCCGAGATTGACCACCGCGTATTTCTTGCGATTGGGCTTGGTAAAGCCACGCTTGGGCAGGCGCTGGTAGAGCGGCATCTGACCGCCCTCGAACCCCTTGATGGCCACGCCAGAGCGGGATTTCTGGCCCTTGATGCCGCGCCCGCCAGTCTTGCCCATGCCCGAGCCGGGGCCGCGCCCGACGCGCTTGGCCGGTTTCGTTGCGCCCGGATTGTCGCGCAGTTCGTTGAGTTTCATGGTCCACTTCTCCTCAAGCCGGATGTGACCCCCGAAGCGGATGGGGCCAACCACGGCGTTCGCTGGTGATGTGGCCCCTGCGTCGCGCAAAGGGCCACCCGCGGGCGTATAGACGGGTTGGCGGGCGGGTTCAAGGGTCCAGCGCAGCGCGGCGAAGGTGCCGCCTCGGGCCCGCGGCCGGGATCAGAAATCGACCGCGATGCCCTTTTTCTCCCAATCGCCATAGCGCACCGGCTCGGGCCCCTTGCGCCCGCCCAGTTCGGGCGGCAGGTCGGGCGCCGGGGCGTTCCTGCGCCGCTCCTCGGCTTCGGCAAGCGCCCGCAGGGCGGCCGGCGGCAGGTCTTTGTTGTCGCTATCCATGGCTCGGCTTCCTTCCAGCTTCGCCTCCTGATATAGCCGGCGCCCGAGCCAAGGCCAAGGACGCGCGCCCCATGTCATCCGAAAAAACCCCGCCCGCCGCGCGGCCCTCGGCCTGATCGCCGGGGTGGTGGAGCGCGGCGAGCTGCTCTCCGACCTGACCGCGCGGCCGGGGTTCCGCGATCTGGCGCCCACTGAGCGCGCCGCCGCGCGCAGGCTGGCGCTGGACACGCTGCGCGGGATCGACCGCGCCGACCGCATCCTCGCCCGCCATCTGCGCAAGCGCCCGCCGCTGCCGGTGATGAACGTCCTGCGGCTGGGCACGGTCGAGCTCTGTACCGGCGGGGCGGCGCACGGGGTGGTCGACGACCTCGTGGAACTAGTGGCCCAGCCCCGGCGGCGCGCGATGGTCAACGCGGTGCTGCGCAAGGTGGCGGAAGAGGACCTGCGCCGCTGGCACGATCTGCGCATCCCGCGCCTGCCGGGGTGGCTGCGCGACCCGCTGGTCGCGGCCTGGGGCAAGGGCGCGGTCAACGGAATGGAAAAGGCGCATTTCGCCGGTGCGCCGCTCGACCTGACCGCGCGCGGCGATGCCGCCGACCTGGCCGCGCGGGTCTCGGGTACGCTCCTGCCCACCGGCTCGGTGCGGCTCTCTGCCACGGGGCAGGTCTCGGCCCTGCCGGGTTACGGCAAGGGCGCGTTCTGGGTGCAGGACGCCGCCGCGGCGCTGCCCGCGCGCCTGCTGGCGCCGCAACCGGGCGAACGGGTGCTGGACCTTTGCGCGGCACCGGGCGGCAAGACGCTGCAGCTTGCCGCCGCCGGGGCCGAGGTGACGGCGCTCGACATCTCCGAGGCGCGGATGCAGCGGGTGCGCGAGAACCTTGCGCGCACCGGGCTCGCGGCCCGCTGCGTCACCGGCGACGCGCTGACCCATGCGGACGGGCCATACGACGCCATCCTCGTCGACGCGCCCTGTTCGGCCACCGGCACCATCCGCCGCCACCCCGACCTGCCCCATGCCAAGGACGGGTCGGACTTTGCCGCACTCTTCGCGCTGCAGGAACGCATGATCGACCACGCGCTGACGCTCTTGCGCCCCGGCGGGCGGCTGGTCTTCTGCACCTGTTCGCTCCTGCCCGACGAGGGCGAGTGCCAGATCGAGGCGGCGCTCGCGCGGCATCCGGGGCTGACGGTCGACCGCGCCGCGCTCGATCTGCCGGGCATCGAGCCCGACTGGATCACCGAAGAGGGCGGATTGCGCCTGCGCCCTGATTACTGGCCCGAGCGGGGCGGCATGGACGGCTTCTACATGGCGGTGCTGCGGCTGTCGGGCTGAGGCGGGCGTGTGCCGCGCCAGTTTGAATTCATCGGGTGGCGATACGGGTGCATGCGGCGCCCGGGTGGGCGCGAATGCGCCTGCCATGGGGCGGGCGGGCGCACTGCCCAGCCCGCAGGCGGGCCGGGACGGGTAGAGCAACCGTTTCGAAACGCCGCGTCTTAACGAAAACTACCATAGGGAATATAGCGCACCGGATCGCCGGGGCGGATCTCGGCGGCGCCGTCGGCCAGTTCGACCAGCCCCTCGGCCCAGCTCAGCCCGCTGATGCGTCCCGACCCTTCGGAGGCAAAGACCTCGGCCCGCCCGCCCCGCATCCGCGCGCGCAGATATTCCCGCCGCCCCGGCTTTTTCGACTTGGAAAACGCCGCCGGCACCTCGAATCCCTGCGGCTCGCGCCAGCCCTCGCCCGCCAGCAGCCCCAGCGCCGGGCGCGCGAAGATCAGCGTGCAGACCATCGCCGCCACCGGGTTGCCGGGCAGGCCGAAGACCGGCGTGCCGTTCCACACCCCCAGCGCCAGCGGCCGCCCCGGCTTGAGCGCGATGCGCCACTCGGCCATCGCGCCCTCGGCGTTCAGGAGCGCCGAGACATGGTCCTCGTCGCCCGCCGACGCGCCGCCCGAGGTCAGGATCGCATCCGCCCCCGCTGCCGCACCATCAAACGCCCGGCGCAGGCTGTCGCGGTCGTCGGCGACCCGGCCCAGATCGAGCGGGCGATAGCCGAACTCGCGCAAGAGCGCGGTCAGCATCGGGCGATTGGCGTCAAAAATCTGGCTGTCGCCGGCGGGCTCTCCGGGCTCGACCAGTTCGTCGCCGGTGGAAATTATCGCCACGGTCAGGGGCTCGCGCACGCTGAGATCACTCACCCCCACCGCCGAGCAGAGCGCCAGATCGGCCGGTGTCAGCACCCGCCCCGGTTCGAGCACCGTGGCGCCCGCCGCGACATCCTCGCCCGCCTTGCGGGTGTTGGCGCGCGGTTTCAGACCGCCGCGAAAGGCGATCTCGCCATCGCCGAGGCTCACATCCTCCTCCAGGATCACGGTATCGACGCCCTCGGGCAGCGCCGCGCCGGTGAGGATGCGCAGCGCATATCCCTCGGGGACCGTGCCGGCAAAGGGCACGCCCGCGGCCGCGCGCCCGTTGACCAGCGGCAACACCTGATCACCCGCACCCAGTGCGGCGTGGGCAAAAGCCATAGCCGTCGACGGCGGAATTGGGCAGCGGCGGGTTGGCCCGGCGCGCCACCACCTGCGCCGCCAGCACCCGGCCCTGCGCCGCGCCGAGCGGCAGCGATTCGATCCCCGCCACCGGCGCCAGCCGCTCGCGCAGCATGGCAAGCGCGGTGTCGACCGGCGTCCAGTCCACCCCGGCGGGCAGGGCGAAACAGTCGTCGCGCAGGGGCGGCGGGCGCAGGCGCTCTGCCGCGGCTCCGGCCGGCTGGTGCTTGTCTGCTGGGTCCATGATCGGGCCTTCCTCGAATACTGTCACGGGCAGCATGGCATCGCCGCCGGCGGGGTTCAATCGGCAGGCGGGCACGCGGCTCGGGTCAGAGCCCGACCTCGCGCAGGATGAAATCGGCGATCTCGCCGGTGGCGTCGAGATCGAAGACCGGGCGATCGAGGCTGAGCGGTGTGTCGCTCGCGACCGCGCGCACGCTCATGTCGCCCGGCGCGATCAGCGGCTGGCCGGTGGCGGCGCGGTGCGCCTCGATCTTGGGATGGGTGTCGCGCTTGTAGCCCTCGACCAGCACCAGATCGACCGGGGCGAGCCGCTCCAGAAGCCGCACCAGTGGCACCTCCGCCTCGCCGCGCAACTCGTGCATCAGGGCAAAACGCCGCGGCGACGAGAGCATCACCTCGCGCGCGCCGGCGCGGCGGTGGCGGTCGCTGTCGGTGCCGGCCTGGTCGATGTCAAAAGCGACATGGGCGTGCTTGACCGTCGAGACGCCGATGCCGCGCGCGGTGATCTCGGCCACCAGCCGCTCCATGAGCCCGGTCTTGCCGGAATTCTTCCAGCCGACCACGCCGAAGACCCTCATTCCGCCTGCTCCAGCCGCGCCCTCGCCGCGTCCAGATCGGCCGGCGTGTTGACGTTAAAGAAGGGTTCATCCGGGTCGTCGAAGACCGCCTCGCGCCCGCCATGCGGCTCGGTCCACAGCACCACCTTGCGCAACCCGCCCTCCAGCGCGGCGCGCAGGTCGTCGCGCAGGGCGACCGGCCAGAGCCCGAAGGTGGGATGCCGGACGAGCCCGCCGCCACGCATGGATTTGGTGCGCTCGCCGGGCCCGCGCGGGGTGGCGGCCAGCACCAGCGGATGCGCCTGCCCGACGGCCGCGCCCTGCAGCCGCGCCACCAGGTCGCGGGGAAAGAAGGGCGTGTCGGCGGCCACGGTGACGATGGTGTCAGTGCCCGCCTGCGCGGCCCAGTCGAGCCCCGCCAGCACGCCGGCGAGCGGCCCGGGAAAATCGGGCAGCGGGTCGGGCAGCACCGGCAGGCCGAAGCGGGCAAAACGTGCCGGATCGCCATTGGCGTTGAGCGCCAGCGCCGACACCTGCGGCGCCAGCCGGGCGATGACCTGACCAAGGATCGTGCCCTCGCCCAGCGGCAAAAGTCCCTTGTCGCCCCCGCCCATGCGTGTGGCCCGCCCCCGGCGAGAATGACACCCAGCGGCGCTGTCATCCCGGCGCCCCCTTGCGGCGGTGGCGCGCGTCCTCTTCGGGGATGCTGCCCGGGTCGGCGTCGCGCACCAGCCGTTCCTCGCCGGCAAGACAGACAAACCGCCGCCCCCGCATCCGCCCGATCAGCGTCAGCCCGACCTCGCGCGCGATCTCGACCCCCAGGCGGTAAAGCCCGAGCGCGACGCCAGCGCCGGAATGCCCATCAGCGCGGTCTTGATCACCATTTCCGAGGTCAGCCGCCCGGTGGTGTAAAGCAGCTTGTCGTCCGCAGCGACCCGTTCGGAAAACATCCAGCCGGCGATCTTGTCGACGGCGTTGTGGCGGCCCACGTCCTCCATGTAGACGAGCGGCCGGTCGCCCTGGCAGAGCACCGTGCCGTGGATCGCCCCGGCCTCGAGATAGAGCGAGGGCGTGCGGTTGATCACCGACGCGAGGCGGTAAAGCTCGGAGCTGCGCACCTTGAGGGGCGGCAGCACGACCTTGTCGATCCCCTCCATCATGTCGCCGAATACCGTCCCCACCGCGCAACCGCTGGTGCGGGTCTTCTTCTTCAGCTTTTCCTCATAGGTGGTGCGGCTTGCGGTGCGCACCACGACCGTTTCGAGATCCTCGTCGTAATCGACGCCGGTCACGGTCTCGCCCGCTGCCAGCATGCCCTGGTTGCGCAGAAACCCCAGCGCCAGATAGTCGGGATAATCGCCGATGGTCATTGCGGTGACGATCTCGTGGCCGTTGAGAAAGATCGTCAGCGGGCGCTCCTCGACCACGCTGATTTCGCAGGTCCGGCCGTCATGGTCGATGCCCGTGAGCGCGCGCGTGAGCCGCGGCGCGGCCGGATCAGGAGCGATGATGTAGGCGGGAAGATCGTCGGGTCTGGTCAATTGCAACTCCTGCCGCGCCGGGATAGGGGGGACGCGGTGGCGCCAATCTAGGGGCTATGCGTGACAACGGAAACCACGAAATCCATCTTCTGGAAAGGGGCGCGCGATGCGGCGCCCTTCATCCTCGTGGTCGGACCCTTCGCGGTGCTCTTCGGGGTGGTGGCGACCGAGGCCGGGCTCGAGATCGCGGCGACGATGAGCTTTTCCGTCTTCGTCATCGCCGGGGCGGCGCAACTGACCGCGCTGCAACTGCTGGTCGATCAGGCGCCGACAGTGATCGTGCTGGTCTCGGCGCTGGCGGTAAACCTGCGCATGGCGATGTATTCGGCTTCGCTCACACCGTACCTGACCACCGTTCCGTTCTGGCAACGGGCGCTGGTGGCGGCTTTCCTCGTCGATCAGAACTACGCGTTGTCGGTGTTGCGCTTTGAACAGAACCCGCACTGGAGCATGCCGCAACGGGTGATCTATTATTTCGGCACCACGGCGCCGGTGGCGCCGATGTGGTATGCCTTCACCCTGATCGGGGCGCTCGTGGGCAGCGCGATCCCGAAGAGCTTCGCGCTCGATTTCGCGGTGCCGATCGCCTTTCTGGCGCTGGTCACGCCGATGCTGCGCACCCCCGCGCATGTGGCCGCGGCGCTGGTGTCGATCCTGGTGGCGCTGGCGCTGGCATTCCTGCCCTACAATCTGGGCCTGCTGGTCGCCGGTCTCCTGGCGATGGCGACCGGGGCCGAGGTCGAGCGGCGCATGGGAGGGCCACGATGATCGACCGCGCCGAGGTGTGGCTGGTGATCGCGCTTCTGGCGCTGGGCAGCTTTGGCCTGCGCTTCGTCTTCATCGGGCTGGTCGGCGACCGGCCGCTGCCGGAATGGCTGCTCAGGCATCTGCGCTACACCGCCGTGGCGGTGCTGCCGGGGCTGGTCGCGCCGCTGGTGATGTGGCCCGCGGCAACCGGGGGGAACCTTGACGCGCCGCGCTTTGCCGCGGCGCTGGCGACAGTCGCCGCCGGGGGTGCTGACTCGCAGCGTACTGTTCTCGATCGCCGCCGGCGCGGCGAGCCTCTATCTGGGGCTCTACCTGATCGGATAGGGGCCGCCCGGACGCTCAGCCATGCTCCTTGAGCAGACGTTGTTTCTGGCGGTTCCAGTCGCGCTTGGCCTCGGTTTCGCGCTTGTCGTGGGCCTTCTTGCCCTTTGCGATGCCGAGCTTGATCTTGGCGATGCCGCGATGGTTGAAATAGAGCACCAATGGCACCAGCGTCATGCCCTTGCGCTGGGTCTCGTTCCACATCCGCGCCAGTTCCTTCTTCGAGACCAGCAGCTTGCGGCGGCGGCGCTCGTCATGGCCGAATGTCTTGGCCTGCGCAAAAGGCGCGATATAGGCATTGACGAGCCACAGCTCGCCGCCGTCGACGGTGGCATAGCTTTCGGCGATGTTGGCCGCGCCCTGGCGCAGCGACTTGACCTCGGACCCCTCGAGGATGATGCCGCATTCGATGTCGTCCTCGATGGCATAGTCGAAGCGCGCGCGCCGGTTCTCGGCCACGACCTTGTAGTTGGGGTTGTCCTTTACCTTTGCCATCGGCGCTACCTATCCAAGCCCGCGGCCCCTGTCCAGCGCGTCGCCCAAGGGCTGATCGGGGGCCGATCGGCGAAATCCCACGCAGCCGGGTCCTGTCGCGATGGACACCCACGGCGCCAGCCGATAAAAAACCGCCAAGACAGGCGGCAGCACGCCGCCAGACGGGGGAAAGGTGAACATCATGTCCGAAAAGCTTTTCGGCACCGATGGCGTACGCGGCAGGGCCAACAGCTGGCCGATGACGGTCGAGACGGTGCTCAGGCTGGGGGCAGCCGTGGGCCATTATTTCCGTCGCAACCAACACGATTGCCGGGTGGTGATCGGCAAGGACACGCGGCTTTCGGGCTACATGATCGAGAACGCGCTCACGGCCGGCTTCACCTCTACCGGCATGGACGTGTTCCTGCTGGGGCCGGTGCCGACACCTGCGGTGGGCTATCTCACCCACGGGCTGCGCGCCGATGTGGGCGTGATGATCTCGGCCAGCCACAATCCCGCCCACGACAACGGCATCAAGCTCTTCGGCCCCGACGGCTTCAAGCTGTCGGACAAGGACGAGGCCGGCATCGAGGCGCTGATGAAGAACGGCATCGAGCCGGCGGCACCCAACGAGATCGGCCGTGCCAGACGGTTCGACGACGCGCGCGGACGCTATGTGGAATACGCCAAGAGCACGTTTCCCTTCCGCCGGCGGCTCGACGGGCTGCGCATCGTGGTGGATTGCGCCAACGGCGCCGCCTATCGTTGCGCCCCCGACGTGCTGTGGGAGCTGGGCGCCGAGGTGATCAGCATCGGCGTCGCGCCCGACGGGCATAACATCAACCAGGGCTGTGGCTCGACCCACCCCGAAGCGGTGGTGAGCAAGGTGATCGAGACCCGCGCCGATGTCGGCATCTGCCCGGATGGCGACGCCGACCGGGTGGTGCTGGTCGACGAGAAGGGCCAGGCTGCCGACGGCGACCAGATCATGGCGCTGATCGCCACCCGCTGGGCCGAGGAGGGGCGCCTTGCCGGCAACACGGTGGTGGCGACGGTGATGTCCAATCTCGGGCTCGAGCGGTATCTGGCGAGCAAGGGGATTGCGCTCAATCGCACCACGGTCGGTGACCGGTATGTCGTCGAGGCGATGCGTGCCGGCGGCTACAACCTGGGTGGCGAGCAGTCGGGCCATATCGTGATGACCGACTACGCCACCACCGGCGACGGGCTGATCGGCGCGCTGCAGTTCCTCGGGTGCATGGTGGAGACCGGACAGAAGGCCAGCCAGCTGGCGCAGGTATTCGAGCCGGTACCTCAGAAGCTGGTGAACGTGCGCTACGAAAAGGACAAGGCGCCGCTCGCGGCCGACGCGGTGCGCAAGGCGATCGCGGCGGGCGAAACCCGGCTCGGGAGCGACGGCCGCCTTCTGATCCGCAAGTCCGGCACCGAGCCGCTGATCCGGGTGATGGCCGAGGCGCTGGAACCGGCGCTCCTCGACGATGTGCTGTCTTCGGTGGTCGATGCGGTGCGCGCGGCCAGTTGAACGCGCGGCCCCGCCCTCAGAAGAACCCGATCGCGCCGGTAGCGTTGCCGGAATTGACGAAATCGTCGATGATGATGACGTCGCCATTCCCGAAATCGAGGATCAGCCCGCCATCGGTCGTTCGGATGTAGGCATCGACGTAGTCACGAAAGCCAGCACCGGGGATGATCCACTGGCGGTCGATCAGGATGCGGTCGGTAGCGGTATCGAAATGGGTGTAATGGTCGGTATCGTCGCCGGCCAGAAAGACGAATGTATCACGTCCGTCGCCCCCGGTCAGGGTATCCTCGCCCGGCCCGCCGTTGAGCCAGTCGTTGCCGGCGCCGCCCTGCACCACATCGTCGCCCGCCCCGCCGAGCACCGTGTCGGCGCCCGCGCCGCCATCGAGCAGGTCGTCCCCGGCGCCGCCATCGAGCCAGTCCGCTCCGTCATCGCCGGCGATCGTGTCGTTGCCATTTTCGCCGTAGATCCGATCGTTCCCCGCGCCGCCCGACAACGTGTCGTCGCCGTCGCCGCCGTATAGCGAATCGTCACCCGCGCCACCCTCCAGGCTGTCGTGGCCCGCCCCGCCCCGCAGCAGGTCGTCGCCGTCCTGCCCGTCCAGCCGGTCGTTGCCCTCGCCGCCTTCCGGGCTATCGTTACCGCCCCCGCCCGCAAGGGTGTCGTCGCCATCCCCGCCGAAAGGAAGTCGTCGCCCGGCCCGCCATCGAGCAGGTCGTCGCCCATATCGCCGTGCAGCGTATCGCTGCCATCGCCCCCCAGAGGGTATCGTTGCCGTCGCCACCGCGCAAATCATCGTCACCGCTGCCGCCGTCGAGCAGATCGTTGCCGAGATCGCCCGCCAGCGTGTCATTGCCGTCACCGCCCTCGATGGTGTCGTCATCGCCCTGGCCGAAGATCAGGTCGTTCCCCACCCCGCCCGACAGGCTGTCCGCGCCGCCGGCGCCATAGAGGCTGTCATCGCCATCGCCGCCGAAAATGGTATCGTCGCCGCGCCCGCCGTTGAGGTGGTCGTTACCCGCCCCGCCCTCGAGCAGGTCGTCGCCCCATTCTCCCGCCAGCGTGTCGTTGCCGTCCCCGCCCCGCAGCGTGTCGTTGCCGTCGCCTCCGCGCAGATCATCGTCACCGCTGCCGCCATCGAGCAGGTCGTTGCCGAGATCGCCGGACAAGATGTCGTCGCCCTCACCGCCCAGAAGCGTGTCGTTGCCGTCGCCACCGCGCAGATCGTCGTTGCCGCTGCCGCCATCGAGCAGGTCGTCGCCGAGACCGCCGTCGAGCGTGTCATCGCCGCCGAGCCCCCTCAGCGTGTCCGACCCGCCATTGCCGGTGATGCGGTCCGCGCCCTCGGTGCCGGTACCCGTGCCGCCATCCGGCGGCACCGCGGGGGCGCAATCAGGCCGTGGTTGATCCTGATCTCCACCGCCGCGCGCACCTCGTCGACGTCGAGCGGCCCCCGACGCGCTGAGCAGAACGATGGTTTCGCCGCGATGGGTGATCACCGCGCCGGTCGCGGTGGCGGCGATCTCCAGCGCGTTCGCATCATAGAGAAACGGCAGGCCGGAGAGGTCGAGCACGTCCTCCGGAGGTCGAAGCCGACAATGGTGTCGGCCTGCCCGTCGCCGATCAGCACGAAACGGTCGGCACCGGCGCCCCCCTCCAGCCGGTCGGCACCGTCACCGTCCATCAGGATGTCGTCGCCCGCGGTCCCGGTCAGCGTTGCGCCCCCGCCCCCGGCCACGAGCGCCGCGCCGCGACCGGCCAGATCGACGCTCAGCATGAAGATGCCGGCCTCGCCCTCGGTCGCGACAAAGACCTGCAGGGTGTCGCCGATCACCGCGATCTCGAGCGCGGTAACATCGTCGAGACCGGCGCCGACGCTGCCTGCAATGCTGTCGAGATGCACCAGCCGCCCGCCAGGCATCAGCTGCAGCAGGCTCACGCCGCCATCGCCGCCGGCCGCCACGACATAGGTGTGCCCGTCATGGGTCACGGTTTCGACATGGGTGGCGTCGCCGAAACGCGATTCGCGGGTGTCGAGCACATGGTCGGTCGGGGTCAGGCCGCCCTGCGCATCCACCGCCATCACGCTGAGCGCGCCCGAGGCCCCCTGCGCCGCCGCCGAGGCGACGATCACATAGCTGCCCCCAGCCATCTCGGCCACCGCGATATCGGTCGGCACCATGATGCCCAGCCCCTCGGCCGGGCCGACGCTGCCGCCGGCTGCCGGAACACCGCCGTCCAGCGCATAAGCGGTGACACCGTTCTCGGAATGGCTGGCCACCACCACGATATCGACACCCTCCACGCGCAGCGCCGCCATCACCCCCACCGCATCGGCATGGGTTTCCTCGGTGTCGCCAACATGGAAACCGGCGGCCAGATCGCCGCCCGAGCCGGTGTCATGGACCCAGAATCCCGGCTGTCCGGGATCCGCCAGCACCAGCTGGCCGCCTTGCGTCATCACCGCCACCGCCGGCGCGGTGCCCAGCCCCGTGCCCTGCATGGCAATGGCGGTGCCGAAATCGCCGCCGCTGCCCAGGCCGTAGCAGGCCAGCCCGTCGGTCTGCAGCCCGGTGACCATGATCTCGACCGTGCCGCCCTCTCGCGACACGATCAGATCATGCCCCCCGCCGGAAACCCGATTGCCGACGAAAAACGCCCGGTCCAGCAGCCGCGGCAACCCGCCCGCGTGGAGCGAGAACGAGGCAAGCCCCCCTTCCGGCCCCGAAACCGACACCAGCACCGGACCCGAAGGCCCGTCAATGACCTCCAGATCGCTGATCGCAACGTCCAGCGTGACCTGACCGGCTGAGACCCAGCCGCGACCCTGAAACCGCACCTCTCACCCCCCTCGATGACCCAGGAGGCGATGCTGGCGCGCCAGGGAGGCACTGAGCGGGCGGTCATTGCGGCGAGAAGGTGGAATACCTCTTCAAGTTGAAGCGATCCGGCCGGGGCGAAGCGCTCAGAACCAGCGCCCCACGGCCTGCACGGCATAGCTGCGCGCGGTGGCCTCGCTGGCGGTGGCGCAGGCGCGGCAGCGAAAGCCCGTCGCCGGATCGCCCGGTGCGATCGCCGGGGCGGTGAGGAACGCCGCCGTCGCCAGCGCGCCCGCTGGCATGCCGGCGACACACGGCGCGGCGGCGAAGGCGGCCGGAAAGGTCCAGACCGCGTCATTGGCCGAGACGAACATCGCGCCCCGGGCGGTATCGGTGGCGGGGACGCTCAGCACATGGGTGCAGATCTGGGTGCCGTCGGCAAAGCGGACATAATCACCGCCCGCGCCGCTGCCGCGCTCGATCGCCGCGCCGGTGGGTACGCCCCCCGTTTGGCCGACCGTTCCCAACAGGTTGCCCGGACCATAGCCGTAATCGGCCCGCATCAGCCGCCCCGGCGTGGTGTCGCCCGCCCCCTGCTGCACCGCCGCGCCCGCCACCTGGAACGGGACCGTGAGCGTCTGCGCGCCCGCATCGGCGCGCAGCGCCTCGAACCAGCCGGCGCCATCGTCGCTGACCTTGAGCGAAAAGGCGGTATCGCCCGCCAGCCCCATCTCGGCGTACCCGGTCCAGTTCGACTGAAAGAGCAGCGAGGCGGTATCACCCGCGCCGGCCTTGTTGACCTTTAGCTGGTGCCCGGCGCCGGCATGGCTGAAGAGGCTCGCCTCGCTGGCCACCGCCAGCCGGTTGGTGGCGTCCCAGCCGGTGCCGATGCCGACCCCGTCGAGGTTGGCCAGATCCGGCACGATCTCGGTCCAGGCTCCGGCCTCAAAGACCTTCAGCCGCGCCGTCGCCTTGTCCCGAGGCGCGCCAGCCCTCCTGCGGCGCGATGAAGAGCCAGGCACCCGCGATGCGCAGCGCCAGCCGGCCGGCCTGCCCGGCCCAGTCGCCGGCGGGGCTGGCACCGAGCGCATACAGCTGGCCGGTGACCGGCTCGAACGGCGGGGTATTGGCGCCGGTCTCTTCCAGTACCGCCTGCACCAGCCCGTCCAGCACCTGCAGCGCCTCGTTGTGGGTGACGTGTTTCTGGGCCTGCGAGGGCTGGATGAGCGGCAGATCGAGACGGGGTGAAACTTCGGACATGGCGGGCGGCTCCTGAGGGC
Source organism: Roseovarius sp. (assembly GCA_027493545.1). Taxonomy (GTDB): domain Bacteria; phylum Pseudomonadota; class Alphaproteobacteria; order Rhodobacterales; family Rhodobacteraceae; genus Roseovarius. The sequence goes on from JAOSKR010000004.1 coordinate 93,855, forward strand.
AAAAGGCCGCACGTCTCTAGATGGCGAAGGCCTAACGAAAACCGAGCCCGGCGCGCGTTGCGCCGTCCGCCGGGGCTGGCTCAGCCGCCGTCCGGTGTGCGCGCCTCGGGCCCGGCCGCCCGGCGCAGCAGGTCTTTCGTCAGATGGCATTCCCTGCCAGCGTAGAATTCCCCGATGAGCGCGCCGAAAACCTCCTCGGGCCCGCCCGCCGCGCGAAAGAGCGTGGCGCAGGATCGCAGCTTGAGCGCATCGACGGGGCCGAGGATCGCCTCGGGCGCGCGCCCCGCATGGGCCAGCATGGCGCGTCCGATTTCGAGCAGGCGCGGCCCCAGCACCGGATCGGCCAGCCAGGCGCGCGCCTCCGCGAGATCGGCGATGCCGTAATGCTGGGCGGTCGCCGACCGGCCCAACCCTTTGAGCTGCGGAAAGACGAACCACATCCAGTGGCTGACCTTTCGTCCGCGGCGGATTTCCTCCAGCGGGGCGGGCCAGATCCGCGCCTGCGCGTCGATGAACCGGTCAAGCCCCAAGTCGCGGCCCGCCCCGGACCTGATCCGGGGCCTCCTGACCGGGGGCAGAGTCCCGGGTGAGGCCCGGTACGGGTGCAGTCATGCCGCGGCCGCGGCGGATCACCCCAATATCCCCGGCAGCCGCAGCCCGTGCTCGCGCGCGCAGTCCAGCGCGATATCGTAGCCCGCATCGGCGTGGCGCATCACGCCCGTCGCCGGGTCGTTCCACAGCACGCGGGCGATGCGCCGGTCGGCTTCTTCGGTGCCGTCGCAGCAGATCACCATGCCGGCATGCTGTGAAAACCCCATGCCGACGCCGCCTCCGTGATGCAGGCTGACCCAGGTCGCGCCCGACGCGCAATTGAGCAGCGCATTCAGCAGCGGCCAGTCGCTGACCGCGTCAGAGCCGTCCTTCATCGCCTCGGTCTCGCGGTTGGGGCTCGCCACCGAGCCCGAATCGAGATGGTCGCGCCCGATCACCACCGGCGCCCGCAGCTCGCCCTTGCGGACCATCTCGTTGAACGCGAGCCCGGCCTTGTGCCGCTCGCCCAGCCCGATCCAGCAGATCCGCGCCGGCAGACCCTGGAACGCGATCCGCTCGCGCGCCATGTCCAGCCACTGGTGCAGATGGGTGTTTTCGGGGAAAAGCTCCTTCATCTTCTCGTCGGTGCGATAGATGTCCTCCGGGTCACCCGAGAGCGCGCACCACCGGAACGGCCCGACCCCGCGGCAAAAGAGCGGGCGGATATAGGCCGGCACGAAGCCGGGAAAGGCGAAGGCACGCTCGAGCCCCTCCTCCAGCGCCACCTGGCGGATGTTGTTGCCATAGTCGAGCGTGGGGGTGCCGGAATCGTGAAACGCAACCATCGCCTCGACATGCACCCGCATGCTGGCCCGGGCGGCCTTTTCCACCGCCTTGGGGTCGCTCTCCTGGCGCGCGCGCCACTCGGCCACGCTCCAGCCCCGGGGCAGGTAGCCATGCACCGGGTCGTGCGCGCTGGTCTGGTCGGTGACGATATCCGGCCGCACCCCGCGCCGCACCAGCTCGGGAAAGACATCCGCGGCGTTGCCGATCAGCGCCACCGATCTGGCCTCGCCCGCCCTCGTCCAGCGGCCGATCATGGCAAGGGCTTCGTCCAGCGAATGGGTGATCTCGTCCACGTAACGGGTACGCTTGCGGAACTCGGCGCGGCTTTCGTCGCATTCTACCGCCAGGCAGCAGGCACCGGCAAAGACCGCCGCCAGCGGCTGCGCCCCGCCCATGCCGCCCAGCCCGGCGGTGAGTATCCAGCGCCCCTTCAGATCGCCGCCATAGTGCTGGCGCCCGGCCTCGGCGAAGGTCTCGTAAGTGCCCTGCACAATGCCCTGGCTGCCGATGTAGATCCAGCTGCCGGCGGTCATCTGGCCGTACATCATCAGCCCCTTGCGGTCGAGTTCGCTGAAATGGTCCCAGTTGGCCCAGTGCGGCACCAGGTTGGAATTGGCGATCAGCACCCGCGGGGCGTCCGGATGGGTGCGGAACACGCCCACCGGCTTGCCCGACTGCACCAGCAGCGTCTCGTCCGCCTCGAGCCCCCTGAGCGTATCGACGATCAGATCGAAATCCTTCCGGTGCGCGCCGCCCGGCCGATGCCGCCATAGACCACCAGTTCATGCGGGTTTTCCGCGACGTCGGGGTGCAGGTTGTTCATCAGCATCCGCATCGGCGCCTCGGTCAGCCAGGACCTGGCCGTGATGTCGGGACCGGTCGGCGGATAGATGTCGCGGGCGTTGTGGCGCGGGTCGGTCATGTCAGCTCTCCTCCTCGGGCCAGCCTGTCGAGACGTTCGAGGATCGCGCGCAGATGCGGGCGCAGCCGGTCGGCGCGGTCGTGGTCGAACTCCCACGGCGGGGCCTCGTGCATATAGGTCGACTGCGCCAGCTCCATCTGGATGGCATGGCACCCGTCGGCGGGTCGGCCGTAATGGCGGGTGGTCCAGCCGCCCTTGAACCGGCCGTTCAGGATGCTCGTGAACCCCTCCGCCTCGCTTGCGGCCCCGGTCACCGCCTCTGCCACCGCCGGGGCGCAAGTTGTCCCGCCATTGGTGCCGATGTTGAAATCGGGCAGCGTGCCGTCGAACAGAAACGGGATACGCGAGCGTATGGAATGGCAGTCATAGAGCACCGCCACCCCGTGGCGGGCCTGCACGCGGGCAAGCTCGGCCTCCAGCGCGGCGTGATAGGGGGCGTGAAACGCCTGCCGCCGCGCGGCGATCTCGGCCTCTGTGGGCGGTATCTGCCAGATCGGTTCGCCATCGAAATCGGTCAGCGGCACCAGCCCGGTGGTGTTCTGTCCGGGGTAAAGCGAGGCGCCCGAAGGGTCGCGGTTGGCGTCGATGACATAGCGGTGAAAGGTGGCGCGCACCACCGTGGCGTCGTCGAGCAGCCCGTCATAGAGCTTGTGGATGTTCCAGTCGGTATCGGCCAGTCCGCGCCCCCGTGCATTGAGCCGCGCGCGGATGTCGTCGGGCACATGGGTTCCGGTATGCGGCATGCCCAGCACCACCGGCCCCTGGCCGCGAACAATCTCTACCGGTTCCATCTTCTGTCCCCGCTCCTTCTTTCCTGGTGCGAATATCCCGGGGTGAATTGCCCCGGCCCGGCCGGATCGAGAGGGGCGGCGTCCCTCGCGCCCCGCATCCCTACAGTTCCATCTCCAGCCCCGTCGCCCTGGTCAGCGCGCCATCACGCACCAGCGCCGCCGCCGCCGCCAGATCGGGGGCGAGATAGCGATCCTCCGCCAGCGGTGGAACCGCCGCGCGCAACCGCGCCACCGCGCGTTGCAGGGGCGCGCTGGTTTGCAGGGGTGCCCGGAATTCGATCCCCTGGGCGGCGCAGATCGCCTCGATCCCGAGGATGGTGTTGAGGTTGGCGTTCATCCGTCCCAGCCGCCGCGCGGCATGGGCGGCCATGCTGACATGGTCCTCCTGATTGGCCGAGGTCGGCGTCGAATCAGTGGTGCAGGGGTTGGCCAGATGCTTGTTCTCGCTCATCAATGCCGCCGTCGTCACCTCGGCGATCATCATCCCGGAATTGAGCCCCGGCTCGGGCGTGAGGAACGGCGGCAGATCGAAGCTCAGCGTCGGATCGACCATCAGCGCCACCCGCCGCTGGGCGATGGCGCCGATCTCGGCCACGGCGACGGCGATCTGGTCGGCGGCGAACCCCACCGGCTCGGCGTGGAAATTTCCGCCCGAAACGATGCACCCCTCGGCGACCAGCACCAGCGGGTTGTCGGTGACGGCGTTGGCCTCGATCTCCAGCGTCGCGCCCGCCCGGCGCAACAGGTCGATGGCGGCGCCGCTCACCTGCGCCTGACAACGGATGCAATAGGGGTCCTGTACGCGGGTATCACCCTCGCGATGGCTTTCGCGGATTTCGCTGCCGTCCATCAGCACCCGCTGCGCGCGCGCAACGGCGATCTGGCCGGGATGGCCGCGCAGGGTGTGGATCGCATCGACCAGCGGCGCGGTCGAGCCCATGATCGCGTCCGTCGAGAGCGCCGCGGTGACAATGCAGGCGCAGGCATTGCGCCACGCCTGCCAGAGCCCGATCAGCGCCAGCGCGGTGGAAAACTGGGTGCCGTTGATCAGCGCCAGCCCCTCCTTGGGGCCCAGCACGACCGGCTCCAGCCCGGCGCGCGCCAGCGCCGCCGCCCCGTCCAGCCGCCGCCCCTCGACAATCGCTTCGCCGGCACCGATCATCACCGCCGCCATATGCGCCAGCGGCGCCAGATCGCCGGACGCTCCGACCGATCCCTGTTCCGGCACCACCGGCGTCACCCTGCGCGCCAGCATCTCTTCGATCAGCTCGACCGTACGCCAGCGTACACCCGAGGCGCCGCGACCCAGCGACAGCAGTTTCAGCACCATCATCAGCCGCACCGCATCCGCGTCCAGCGGCGCACCGACCCCGCAGCAATGGCTGAGGATCAGGTTGCGCTGAAGCGCCTCGGTCTGCTCGGGCGGGATCTTGACGCTGGCGAGCTTGCCGAAACCGGTGTTGACGCCGTAGACCGCCGCCTCGCCCGCCGCGGCACGCGCCACCAGCGCCGCCGCGGCTTCGACATCCGGCCTGACCGTGCGGTCGAGCGTCACCGCGCGCCCCTCACGCCAGATGCGCTCCAACTGGCCGAGCGTGGCGGCCCCGGGGATCAGCATTCCGGTCATCCCGCGCCTCCGAATATCCGCCGATGCAGCGGGTTGAAGCCGATGCGATAGGCCAGTTCGGCCGGGCGCCTCACGTCCCAGACCGCCAGATCGGCGCGCTTGCCCGGCGCGATCACCCCGCAATCGTCCATCCCCAGCGCCTTTGCCGCGTTGCGCGTCACACCCGCCAGCGCCTCTTCGGGGGTCAGGCGAAAGAGCGTGCAGCCCATGTTCATCGCCAGGAGCAGCGACGTCATCGGCGACGAGCCGGGATTGCAGTCGGTCGCCAGCGCCATCGCCACGCCATGGGTGCGAAACGCGGCGACGGGCGGCGCCCGGGTTTCGCGCACGGTATAGAACGCACCCGGCAGCAGCACCGCCACGCTGCCCGCCCGCGCCAGCGCCGCGGCGTCCGCCTCGTCGGCATATTCGACATGATCGGCCGAGAGCGCCCCGAATCGCGCCGCCAGCCGGGTGCCTCCGGTATGGCTCAATTGCTCGGCGTGGAGCTTGACCGGCAGGCCCAGTTCGCGGGCGCGGGCAAACACCGGCTCGATCTCGTCAGCCGAAAACGCGATCCCTTCGCAGAAGGCATCGACCGCGTCCACCAGCCCGGCTTCGGCCGCGGCCTCGAGCGCCGGCAGGCAGACTTCGGCGATATAGGCGGCGTTGCGGCCGACATATTCCCGAGGCACCGCGTGGGCGCCCAGAAAGGTCGTCCTGACGCGGATGTCACGCGCCACCGCGACCTCGCGCGCCACCCGCAGCATCTTCATCTCGGTTTCGACGTCGAGACCATAGCCCGACTTGATCTCGATTGCCGCCATGCCCTCACTGATCAGCGCATCGACCCGCCGCAGCGCACCCCGGAGCAGCTCTCCCTCGGTCGCGTGGCGCGTGGCGCTCACGGTCGAGACGATGCCGCCACCGGCGCGCGCCACCTCCTCGTAACTGGCGCCTTCAAGGCGCATCTCGAACTCGTCGGCGCGGTCGCCGCCAAAGACCACATGGGTGTGGCAGTCGATCAGCGCCGGGGTGATCAGCCGCCCCTCCATGTCCTCGCCGGCCTCGGCCAGCCCGGCAGGCAACTCGCTTTCGGGCCCGACCCATCGGACCGTGCCGGCATCGACCGAAACCGCCGCGTCCGCGATCAATCCGTAGGCCGCCGTGCCGGTCATGGTGGCGACGGTCGCATTCCGCAGCAGCATCGTCAGCGCCTTTCGAAAGGTGTGCTTTGGTTATTATGTATGCACATATTGGAAATCGAAGCAAGGTGTGCGTCACCGCCCCGACAAAAAAGACCGTCCCCCGAGGGGAACGGCCGATACCCTTCGCAAGCCATATGGAAGCCGCCATGATACCGCCATCCCGGGCCGGTACGTGCCTCAGCCCCTGATCGCCTTCTGCGGTGCGATCACGTCGATGCCCAGCGCCTTGCCCACCGCGTAATAGGTCAGCTGCCCGGCATGGACATTGAGCCCCTCGAGCAGGTGCGGATCGTCGATGCAGGCCTGTTTCCAGCCCTTGTCGGCCAGCGCCAGCATGAACGGCATGGTGGCGTTGCCCAGCGCCTGGGTCGAGGTCCGCGCCACCGCACCCGGCATGTTGGCCACGCAGTAATGCACCACGCCGTCGATCTCGTAGATCGGATCGGCATGGGTGGTGGCGTGCGAGGTCTCGAAACAGCCGCCCTGGTCGATGGCGACGTCGACCAGCACCGAGCCCGGTTTCATCTGCGCCAGCTGGTCGCGGCGCACCAGCTTGGGCGCCGCCGCGCCGGGGATCAGCACCGCGCCGATCACCATGTCCATGCGCGGGATCAGTTCCTCCAGCGCGGCGGCATCCGAGAACTGCGTGGTCAGCCGGCCCATGAACACGTCGTCGAGATAGGAGAGCCGCGACACCGAGCGGTCGAGCACGGTGACATTGGCGCCCATGCCCACGGCCACGCGGGCGGCGGCCGCGCCCACGACCCCGCCGCCGATGATCGCCACGTTCGCGGGGCGCACGCCGGGCACGCCGCCCATCAGCACGCCGCTGCCGCCATTGGCCTTCTGCAGCGCCCACGATCCGGTTTGCGGCGCCAGCCGGCCCGCCACCTCGGACATCGGCGCCAGAAGCGGCAGCCCGCCGCGGCCGTCGGTCACGGTCTCGTAGGCGATGGCCGTGCATCCCGAGGCCAGCAGGTCCCGAGTCTGTTCGGGATCCGGAGCAAGATGCAGATAGGCAAAGAGCACCTGCCCCTCGCGCAGCATCCGCCGCTCCGCCGCCTGCGGCTCCTTCACCTTCACGATCATCTCGGCATCAGCCCAGATCTCGTCTGCCGACGCGACGATCCGCCCGCCGGCGGCCGTGTAGGTGGCATCGTCAAATCCCGCGCCCTCTCCCGCCCCGGCCTGAACCATCACCTGATGACCATGCGCCACCGCCTCGCGCACGGCGTTGGGCGTCAGGCCGACCCGAAACTCCTGCGGTTTGATTTCTGTGGGGCATCCGATCTTCATTGGGCCATTCCTCCTGTTGGCATGATGCCAGAATGCGGCAACCGTCCGGAAATAGCCTTGAAATATTTTCCCGAATATTGACTTGTAAACCGCAATTCTTCGAGAACTGGTCGGAATTATCGAATATGCTTGCATCCATGACGCTCGACGCCACAGACCGCCGCCTGCTCTCGGTGCTCCAGCGCCGCGGCCGGATATCCAATGCCGAACTGGCCGAGGCGGTGAACCTCTCCGCCAGCGCCTGTCACCGCCGCGTCGGCCGGCTGGAAAGGGATGGCTACATCCGCGGCTACGTGGCGCTGCTCGACGCGCACAAGCTGGGGATGTCGGCCACGATCTTTGTCGAGATCACCCTCTCGACCCAGGCCGACGACGTGCTCGAAGCCTTCGAGCGCGCGGTGCGTCGCATCCCCGACGTGCTGGAATGTCACCACACCGCCGGCGCGGCGGATTACATCCTCAAGGTCGTGGCCGACAGCACCGAGGATTTCGCCCGCATCCACCGCCAGCACCTCGCCCGCCTGCCCGGCGTCGCCAAGATGCAGTCGAGCTTTTCGCTGCGCACCGTCTCGAGCACCACCGCCCTGCCGCTCTGAGATCGGGCGCCGATGACGGGGCCGTTTCGGCCCTTGAGCCACCGGTCGGCGGGGCCTCTGGGGGATACCCCGCAGGCAGCCGGGCGAGGGGGATGACACCGAGCCGCTTGCCAACCCAACCGGCGATGGTCAGACTGCCGCCATGGAAGCCGATTACATCATCGTCGGTGCCGGCAGCGCTGGTTGCGTCCTGGCCAACCGCCTCAGCCGGGCGGGGCATTCTGTGCTGCTGCTCGAGGCGGGCGGGCGCGACAACTACCACTGGATTCACGTTCCCGTCGGTTATCTCTACTGCATCGGCAACCCGCGCACCGACTGGTGTTTTCACACCGTCCAAGAACCCGGCCTCAACGGCCGCTCGCTGCTTTACCCGCGCGGCAAGGTTCTGGGCGGGTGCAGCGCCATCAACGGCATGATCTACATGCGTGGGCAGGCCGCCGATTACGACGGCTGGCGTCAGATGGGGCTGCCCGGCTGGGGCTGGGACGAGGTGCTGCCCTATTTCAGGCGGTCCGAGGATTACGTCGATGGCGCGTCCGAATTTCACGGCGCCGGCGGCGAATGGCGGGTGGAGAACATGCGCCTGCACTGGGACGTGCTCGATCACTGGCGCGATGCCGCCGTGGCCGCCGGATTGCCCGCGACAAACGACTTCAATACCGGCAACAACGAGGGCGTCGGCTATTTCAAGGTCAACCAGCGAAACGGCTGGCGCATGACCACCGCCAAGGCGTTCCTGCGCGCGGGCACCGGGCCGGGCCTGAACGTGAAAACCCATGCTCATACGCGGCGCATCATCGTCGAGGACGGCCGCGCCGTGGGAATCGAGTATTCGCAGAACGGAGAAAGCCGGACCGCACGCGCCCGGGCCGAGGTCATCCTTTCCGCCGGAGCGATCGGAAGCCCGCAGCTGTTGCAGTTGTCGGGGCTGGGGCCTGGCGAGCTGTTGCAAAGGCACTCAATCGAGGTCGTGCGCGACATCCCCGCCATCGGGGGCAACCTGCAGGACCATCTGCAACTGCGCTGCGCGTGGCGGCTGTCGGGCGCCGGGACGCTCAACACCATGGCCAACTCGTTATGGGGGAAACTGGCCATCGCACTGGAATACGCATTCAGGCGCTCGGGCCCCATGGCGATGGCACCCAGCCAGCTCGGCGCCTTCGCCAGATCGCGGCCGGAACTGGCCACGCCCGATCTGGAATTCCATGTCCAGCCGCTCTCGCTCGACGCCTTCGGCAAGCCGCTGCACGATTTTCCGGCGATCACCGCCAGCGTCTGCAACCTGCGCCCCGAGGCGCGCGGGCATGTCTCCATCGCCTCGCCCGACCCGCAGGCCGCGCCGGTCATCGCGCCCAATTACCTGTCGACCGAGGGCGACCGGCAGGTCGCCGCCGCCGCGATCCGTCTCGGCCGGCGGATCATGGAGCAAGCGCCGATGCAGCGCTACACGCCGGACGAGATCATGCCGGGGGCAGACGCCCGATCGGACGGGGAACTTGCCCACGCCGCAGGTGACATCGGCACCACAATCTTTCACCCGGTCGGCACCGTCCGCATGGGCGCCGAGGCCAGCGCCCCGCTCGACGCGCGCCTGCGCCTGCGCGGGATCGACGGTCTGCGCGTGGTCGACGCCTCGATCATGCCGACCATCACCAGCGGCAACACCAACTCGCCCACGATCATGATCGCGGAGAAGGCGGCCGACATGATTCTGGAGGATGCGCGCAACCGGGCTTGACCGTTGCAGAGTGTTGCACATGACCGAATTCATCCCGCCCGGCCCGCCCGGGCGGGCGCATGCCCTTCCATTGCAAACATCCGCATCCGATCCGGCGCGACACACCGGGGCAAGATGACTCCCGATTGAACCACCGCCTTCAGGCGAGGATCGCGCCCCGGAGGAGAATGAGAGCGGTCGTTGATTCAGGCAGAACTCATCCTGCCCTAGATGTGTCGCGCTCAATCAGAAATACCCCGCCCCGGGCTTGACCCGGGGCCTCGCCTGGCCGGGACAGAGGCCGCGGCTCAGGGGCCGGAGCGTGCAACGGGTCTGATCTGGCGCCACACGCCATAAAAAGACCCCGGCGTTTCCGCCGGGGTCTCGGGTTGTCGGCAAGGCCGGGGTTTACCCTTCGGCCTTTTCCTCGTTCTTCACTTCTTCACCGGTCTCCTGGTCGACGACCTTCATCGACAGGCGGACCTTGCCGCGATCGTCGAAGCCCAGCAGCTTGACCCAGACCTCCTGGCCCTCTTTCAACACGTCCGAGGGGTGGTTCAGGCGGCGGTTCTCGATCTGGCTGACATGCACCAGCCCGTCGCGCTTGCCGAAGAAGTTCACGAAGGCGCCGAAATCGACGATCTTGACCACGGTGCCCTTGTAGACGTGCCCCTCTTCGGGCTCGGCCACGATGGCATAGATCATGTCATACGCCTTCCGGATCGCTTCACCGTTGGGCGAGGCGATCTTGATGACGCCGTCGTCGTTGATGTCGACCTTTGCGCCCGAGACCTCGACGATCTCGCGGATCACCTTGCCGCCCGACCCGATCACCTCGCGGATCTTGTCGGTGGGCACGGTCATGGTCTCGATGCGCGGCGCGTGAACCGAGAAATCGCCGGCCTCGCTCAGCGCCTTGGACATCTCGTCCAGGATATGCAGCCGGCCGGTGCGGGCCTGCGCCAGCGCCGTCTTCATGATCTCGGGGGTGATGCCCGCGACCTTGATGTCCATCTGCAGCGAGGTGATGCCCTTGTCGGTACCCGCGACCTTGAAATCCATGTCGCCGAGGTGGTCCTCGTCGCCCAGGATGTCGGTCAGGATACCGTAGGAGCCGTCCTCTTCCAGCACCAGCCCCATCGCCACGCCGGCGACCGGCGCCTTGAGCGGCACACCGGCATCCATCATGGAGAGCGAGCCGCCGCAGACCGAGGCCATCGAGGATGAGCCGTTCGATTCGGTGATCTCGCTGACCACGCGGATGGTGTAGGGAAAGTCGGTCGGTGCCGGCAGCACCGCCTGCAGCGCCCGCCAGGCCAGCTTGCCGTGGCCGATCTCGCGCCGTCCCGGAGGCCCGACACGCCCCGCCTCGCCTACGGAGTAGGGCGGGAAGTTGTAGTGCAGCAGGAAGTTCGAGCGGAAATTGCCGTGCAGCGCGTCGATGATCTGCTCGTCGTCGCCGGTGCCCAGCGTGGTCACCACCAGGCTCTGCGTCTCGCCGCGGGTGAAGAGCGCCGAGCCGTGGGTACGCGGCAGAAGGCCGGTCTCGGCGTTGATCGGGCGCACCTCATCGAGTGCGCGGCCGTCGATCCGCTTGCCGGATTTCACCACGTCGCCGCGCAGCACCGCCGATTCGAGCTTCTTCAGCGCCTCCGGCAGGTTGGCGTCCTCCTGCTGTTCCTCACTCAGCGACGCGACGATCGCCGCCTTGGCCTCGGCCACCGCGGTATGCCGGTCCTGCTTGTCGAGGATGGCGTAGGCCGCGCGCATGCCCTCTTCGCCCGCTGCCTTGACCGCGTCGAACAGCGCGCTGTAATCGGGGGGGAATAGTTGAAGGGCTCCTTGGCGCAGTCCTCGGCCAGCGACACGATCAGGTCGATCACCGGCTTGATCTGCTCGTGCGCAAATGCCACGGCGCCCAGCATCTCGTCCTCGGTAAGCTCGTAGGCTTCCGATTCCACCATCATCACCGCGTCCCGGGTGCCGGCAACGACCAGGTCGAGCCGCTGATCGGGGTTGAGGCGCAGCTGGTGCATGTCCTCGACATCGGGGTTGAGGATGTATTCGCCATCCTCGTAACCCACCCGGCAGCCGGCGATCGGGCCCATGAACGGCACGCCCGAGATGGTCAGGGCCGCGCTTGCCGCGATCATCGCGACGATGTCGGGATCGTTGACGAGGTCGTGGCTCAGCACGGTGCACATCACCAGCACCTCGTGCTTGAAGCCGGGCGCGAAGAGCGGCCGGATCGGCCGGTCGATCAGCCGCGCGGTCAGCGTCTCCTTTTCGGTCGGACGCGCCTCGCGCTTGAAAAAGCCGCCGGGCACCTTGCCCGCGGCATAGTATCTTTCGAGGTAGTGGACGGTGAGGGGGAAAAAGCTCTGCCCCTCCTTGGGTTCCTTGGCAAAGGTCACGTTCGCCATCACCGTGGTTTCACCCAGGGTGGCGATGACCGAGCCGTCCGCCTGCCGTGCGACACGCCCGCTTTCCAGTGTGAGCGTCTCCTCGCCCCACTGCATGGTCTTCTTAACTTCGTTGAACATATATCGTTTCCTGTCTGGAGGCGCTCTTGGGCGTATCCCAAGTCCTCCCATTTCAATGGCGGCCCCATTGCCGCCGACCCCTTATCCTGTTCATGCGCCCGGGGTCAGGGGCATCACGTCACGGATGCGCCCCTATAGATGAGATCGGCCGCGATTGAAAGCGCCGTGATTCTCGCGTCAGCGGTCATCCGTACCGGACCGGGCCGGCCGGCACCGACTGACCGGCACCGATTGACAGGCGCGCGGCGCGGGCGCAGAGCTTGGCGCACCACCAAAGCATCTATCCGGGGGCCTGTCATGGATCAAAGGCTGGACTACCGTACCATCGCACCCGAGGGCATGAAGGCCATGCACGGGCTCGAGAGCTACCTGCACGGCAAGGCCGGGGTCGAGCGCCGCCTCATCCATCTGCTCAAGCTGCGCGCGTCGCAGATCAACGGCTGTGCCTATTGCGTCGACATGCACACCAAAGAGGCGCACAATGACGGGCTGAGCGAACAGTGGATCGCGCTTGTCTGCGTCTGGCCCGAGGCGCGCGTCTTTGACGCCCGCGAACGCGCACTTCTCGCGTGGACCGAGGCGGTGACGCTGATCGGCGAGAGCCTTGCGCCCGACGATGTCTACGAGGAGATGCGCCGCCACTTCTCCGACAAGGAGGTGGTCGACCTGACGCTGGCGATCGCCACCATCAACGCCTGGAACCGTCTAGCGGTGGCGTTCCGCGCGCCACACCCGCTCGACGACGTGGGGTGAAGGGAGGAGGCGAGCCAGCCGTCCCGCGCGCACCAAATTCCGTCAAACCCGACCCGCCCCGGCCTCGACCCGGGGCCTCGCCCGCCAGCACGAGAGGCCGGCTCAGAGGCCGGGGCGGGCAAGATGGTGACCGACCGGGCACGCGCCGCGCCGCCAAATTCGCGGCCCCGCCCCCGCAACGCAAAACGCCCGCCTCCTTGCGAGACGGGCGTTTCCCGATCCATCCGGATCGAAAACCCTCAGCGGCGGATGCCCAGGCGCTTGATCAGCTCCTGGTAACGGCCTTCGTCCTTGGCCTTGAGGTAATCCAGCAGCTTGCGGCGCTGGGCCACCATCATAAGCAGGCCGCGACGGCCGTGATTGTCTTTCTTGTGGGTCTTGAAATGCTCGGTCAGCGTGGTGATGCGCGAGGTCAGGATCGCCACCTGCACCTCGGGCGAGCCGGTGTCGCCTTCCTTGGTGGCGAAATCCTTGATGACGCGGGCCTTCTCTTCGACGGTGATCGACATCGGGGTCTCCTTTCGGATCAGGGGTGAAGGGCACAAGCCGGGATGTCGTCCAGCAAGGTCCTGTGGGAGATATCCGCCGACACAAGCGGCAGATGCGCGCGTATAGGGGGAATCGACCGAAATGAAAAGGGGAATTCCGTCCACACCGGCCCCGACGCCTCAGACGACGCCGCGCGGCACCAGCACGATATCGTCGAGCCCGATACCCCCGGCGGTATGGACCAGCGCCACCGCGGCGCCGTCGACGAGCACCCGAAAGAGCCCCTCTTCCCTAGCGTCGCGCAGCAGATCGACCTCGGGCGCGTCGCCCTCGTCGTCGTACTCGATCAGCAGGCTGTCCTCGCCGGAAACGAAATCCATGATCTCGGTCGCCGCGCCGGTGCCGGTATCGCCGCCCAGCAGGATGCTGTCGGCGCCCGCGCCCCCGGTGACGACATCGCCCGCCCCGGCGAAAATCTGATCGGCCCCATCGCCGCCATTGAGATAGTCGATTACGCCGTCATCCTCGCCCCGCGGCCCGAGCCCGTTCACCACATCGTCGCCAAAGCCGCCGAAAAGCGTATCCGCGCCCGCCCCGCCGGTCAGCGTGTCGTTGCCCCAATAACCGTGCACCGCGTCATCGCCTGCGCCGCCATCGGCCACATCATCGCCCATGCCACCGAACAGGCTGTCGTCGCCCGCGCCACCCAGCAGGGTGTCGTCGCCGCCATGTCCGTAAAGCTCGTCGTCGCCACCGCCGCCCTCGGCCAGATCGTCGCCGTCCTGCCCGTGCAGGGTGTCGTCGCCGGCCTCGCCGAACAGGCTGTCGTCGCCCGCGCCACCCTCGATCTGGTCGGCGCCGTCGCCGCCGGCGGCCAGATCGTCACCACCATGGGCGATGAGGAAATCGCTGCCCGCGCCGCCGGTCAGGATGTCGGCGCCATCGGTTCCGGTGACGATGCTCCAGTCGTCGGCGTCGCCGTCATCCTCATCCGGAGTGGTATCCGCAGGGGTGTCCCCGAGCGGGTCTTCCGGCGGGCCCTGATCCGGCGCGCCGGCCGGATCGGCACCGTCCCCGGACAGATCGGCGGCGCCATCGCCCGCGGGATCAAGGCCGGTCATATCGGGATCGATCGCATCGCCGGTCGTTTCCTCGCTGTCATCGGCATCGGGCGCGACACCACCGGTCACATCGCCGCCGATCAGCGCGCCGATATCGGTCATCTCCCCGCCACCGGCGCCGGCGCCGTCCATGTCATCGCCGGCATCGCCGTCACGCGTGCCCCGGGCAAGCGTGTCGTCCTCGTCGTCCATGCCCATGAAGACGACCGCGCCCACGGCCAGCATACCCATCATGCCCACCAGCATCAGCATCGCACCGATCCCGCAAATCCCCCGGCGGGGATTTGGCCAGACCGCAGCGCAAAGGACAACGCAAACCGCCCGACGCGGTTAACGCGCGGTTATGGCCGGGCGGGCCTCAGGGAGCGGCACGGCCGCGGGGGATGACCTCGTATCCCGGTTCCTCGGGCTCATGGTCGACCATTGCCGCCGGAAACCCCGGCGCGGTGATGTCGAGGCCGGTGGCCTCTTCCAGCCGGCGGATGATGTCGTCGGACTGCGCCCGTTCGCCGTAGCGGCGGATGCCGTCATTGAATATCTCGATCAGCAGCGGCGAGATTTCCAGCGGCACCCCGGCGCCCTCGGCAATGGCGTGAAAGAGGCCGATATCCTTTTTCACCAGGTCCATGGTGAAGCCGATGTCACGGCTGCCGTTCAGGATCACCTGGCTTTCGGTCTCGTGCACGAAGGAGGTGCCGGAACTGATCGCGATCGCCTCGTAGGTCGTGGCCAGATCGAGCCCCGCCGCCTTCATCGTCACCAGCGCCTCGCAGCAGGTCAGCAGGTTGGCGGTGGCCAGATAGTTGGTCATCACCTTGAGGGTCGAGGCGGTGCCCAGCCCGCCGGTATGCAGGATGCGCCGGCCCATCACCGTCAGGAGCGGCAGCAGGCGGTCGAAACTGGCGCGCTCGCAGCCGGCGAAGATCGAGATGTTGCCGCTGTCGGCGCGGTGGCAGCCGCCCGAGACCGGGCAATCGGCGGCCGCGCCGCCGCGGGCGATCACCTCGGCGCCCAGCCGGCGGACCTCGGCGGCGTCGGTGGTCGACATCTCCAGCCAGGTCTTGCCGGGGCCGACCTCGGGCAGCATCTCGGCCAGCACGGCGGCCGAGGCGGCGGGCGAGGGCAGGCAGGTGATCACCACGTCGCAATCGCGCATCATCGCCGCAGGGCCGCCGCCCGCCGTCGCGCCACGGGCGACAAAGCCGTCGACCAGCCCCGCGTCGAGATCGTGCGCCACGAGGTCGATGCCGTTACGCAGGAGCGAACCGGCAAGCTTGCCGCCGACATTGCCAAGACCGATAAACCCGACCTTCATCTCATCTCCTCCCTGGATGATCCGAGGCGTGACGCCTTTTCCCCAGCCGGGCACGGCCGGGCCGGGCGGGTCTGTTCCATCCGCGACAGAAAACGCGACTTTGCGGCTACCTGCGCCGCAGCGTATCGCCGTAGCTGATCGTCGGTTCCAGCACCACGCGCTCGGGCCGGCCGTCCTCGCCCTGCTCGACCCTGCGGGCGATGATTTCGGCGGCGGTGCGCCCGATCTCGTAGCGGCACGAATCCATGCTCGCCAGCTCGCGCGGCAGCCCCTTGAGCAGATCGAGCCCGTTGAACCCGGCAAGCCCCATCCGGCCGGGGATGTCATAGCCCGCCTCAAGCAGGTAGAGCAGCCCGCCCGCGCCGATCAGGTCGTTGGAATAATAGATGAAATCGAGGTCGGGCGAACGCTCGATCACGGCTTTCGTCATCTCGCGTCCCTTGACCAGCGCCGAGCCGCCGGAATAGAACTCGCGGTCCTCGATCTCGACGCCTGCCTTGGCCAGCACCTCGGTGAAGCCCTCGAAGCGTTTGCGCGCGCGGTGGTCCTGCGCCATCTTGGTGCCGAGAAAGGCGATATGCTCGAAGCCGTCCTTGAGGATCGCCTGCGCCATCTGCCGCCCGGCGCGGCGGTGCGAGATGCCGACCACCGAATCGACCGGCGTGCCGTCCACATCCATGATCTCGACCACCGGGATGCCCGACGCTTGCAGCATCGTACGGCTGACGTCGGAATGCTCCAGCCCGGCCACGATCACCCCCGAGGGCCGCCACGAGAGCATCTCGTAGAGCACCTTTTCCTCCTTGGTGGGGCTGTAGCCGGTCACGCCCACCACCGGCTGCAGTTCGGTTTCCTCCAGCGCGTCGCTGATCCCGCTCATCACCTCGGGAAAGACCATGTTGGAAATCGACGGGATCACCACCGCCACCAGGTTCACCCGGCTCGACGCCAGCGCGCCGGCGATCTTGTTGGGCACGTAGCCCAGGTCCTTCGCCGCTTCGAGCACCTTCTCGCGCGTCGCCTTGGAGACGTCGCCGCGGTTGCGCAGCACCCGGCTGACGGTCATCTCGGAAACGCCCGACGCCTCGGAGACGTCGCGCAGGGTAAGGGGGCGGTTGACAGGCTTGGCCAAGGCAGGATCGTCCATAAAGGGATATGGGCTGATGTTATCGCAAACATGCCCGGCGGTTCAAGCCCGGTGAATGGCCCGGGGGCGGGAATGCCCGGGCGGGGGACCGGCCCCGAAAACTGGGCGGTGACAAGCCGCGCCATGGCCGCTAAAGAGGGGCGCACGCGACCCCGTGGCTCAACTGGATAGAGCAGCCCCCTCCTAAGGGGCAGGTTGCAGGTTCGAATCCTGCCGGGGTCGCCATTCTGCAATCTGCATGAGTTTCTCTCCTATATTACAAATAGTTACGAAACAGCATCCCATTTTCGGGTAGGTGTGCCCCAAGTTAAGCTACACCCACAAGCAATTTGACGATGCGTTCGCGGTCTGCCGCGCAAGTATAACGCTCCACCTCAGAAAGGCTCATGTGCCCAGCCATGGCGGCAATCTGGTGTGTCGTTGCGCATTTCTCGGACCAGTAGATGCAGAACGCCTTTCGCAGTCCGCGCAGGCGCGCACTCATGCCCGCCTCAACTGCGGCATCACCAAACAGATTTCCGAGGCTTTCCGCCGCGTAGGGCTTGCCATACGTTGTCATGATGAAGGCTGGTGAAATGTCAGGTGTCCGGTCAATTGCCGCTCGTAGTTCCGATGTTAATGGTACTCGGGCCGTGATGCGGCTTTTCTGACGTTCATACACCAGCAAATCGCCCTTGAGGTTCTTCCGCCTCAACCTGGCGAGGTCCGACCGGGCTGCACCGGTGTACAGCCCGAGGTCGAAGGCGAGACGCTGGACAGCGCCGACTGGCCACCGTCGCTGAAAAGCTGCAATGTCTTCCGCATTGGCTACCGGGAAGCCTTTAACCGCTGGCCTGTCCAATTCGATACCGTTCATCGGGTTCTTCGCAATAATACCCAGGCCGCGCAGATGCTCGAAGACGGGCTTTAGCGCCTTGTATTCGTTCACCGCGCCATGCCCGCCTTTAGCATAAAGGGCTCGCTCAATATTCTCGCTGGTGATGGTCTTAATCGGCCGGCTTCCTTGCGCCTTGCGGTAGCGCGAGAAGATCGCCAAACGCGACTTCTGGGTGCCGGGGGCGTATTGCCTCCAGGTATCATTGCCGGAGACGTAGAGGTCCAGGGCCCAAGCAAAGGTCCCCGCTTCCGGGGTCTCCGTACCCGGCGGCATTTCTTGCCACCGCGCGTATTCCGCAGCCCATGCGGACAAAACCTTTGGGTCCGTTGGATGCAGTCCATGGACGCCCAAAGTGCGTTCCACATCGCCACTGCGGTATGTGTGAGGCACCCAAAATTCTCTGAACCACGTGCAGAACAACTTGGCCTTCGCCATGCTCGAGTGGATAGCAAGCGCGCGTCGTGAAGTCGCTGGGTGGTATGGGTCTGGCGGTTGTAAGTTTCATCAAGCATGCTCCTCTGTCACTCACAGCGCCGCGCAAACAGGTGGACTACCGGTCAACGACAAAATTGCCTGATCTTGCGCCCGGTGACGGCTTTTGGGACTTCATCCCGATAAAGGTGGCCCCGGCGAAGGTCTTTCGCCGGGGCTTGGGTCATGCACTGAATTCAAGCACGCATTACCGGTGGCCTTTGCGCCGCAGATGCGCAGATCGGTCAGAGAAAGGTCAGGCCCACCGAGATGATGATGCCCGACAGGATCAGATGTATCACGCAAAAGCCCATGATATCCTTGGCGCGCAGCCCTGCGATACCGAGGATCGGCAGGGCCCAGAAGGGCTGCACCATGTTGGTCCAGGCATCCCCCCAGGCCACAGCCATGGATGCGCGGGCCAGATCAGCACCGAGCGCCTCGGCGGCCGGCAGGATCACCGGGGCTTGCACGGCCCATTGTCCGCCGCCCGAGGGCACGAAGAAGTTGACGACACCCGCCGATAGGAATGTCCAGAACGGCAGCGACGTTGCCGTGGCCAGACCGACAAGCCCTTCGGAGATGCTGGCGGCGAGGCCTGATTGCACCATGATCCCCATGATCCCGGCATAGAAGGGAAACTGGATCACGATGCCCGCCCCGCCCTTTACCGCATCGTCAAGGGCCTTGAGCAGGTTGTGGGGGTTCCATGCAGCAGGATCGCAAGCGTCAGGAACAGAAAGTTGATGACGTTGAGCGAGAGGCCGTTGCCGGCCGCGAAATGCTGGATCAACCAGGCGGCCCCGGCGGCACCTACCAGAATGGACAACGCATAGCTGTTTTCCATCCGCTCAGCCGGGGTTGTGGATTCGGGTCTCGTGACATCGTCCTTGGCCAGAAGGGTGGGATCGACATAGACTGCGTCTTCGGCGCTCGGCATCATGGCGCGGTTCACGAAGGGTACCGCGATGAACAGGGCGACGACGATGGCAAGATTGTAGAGGGAGAAGATGGTCTGCGAGGCGGGGATGATCCCGGTGATGTCGACGAACGGGTGGCCTTCGGTAGCAATGGAGAGCGGGATGGACCCGGCCAACCCGCCATGCCAGACAATGAAGCCGGAATAGGCCGAGGCCACCAGCAGGCGGTAATCTACGCGAATGGTTCGCGCCAGCTCGCGGGCAAAGAGTGCGCCTACGACAAGGCCAAAGCCCCAGTTGATCCAGGAGGCCGCGAGCGAGACAACGCTGACCAGCAGGATCGCGCCACCGGCGCTGCCCGCCAGCCCGGCGAGGGCCGAGAGCCCCCGGCGCACCAGCGGCGTGGAGGCCATCATATAGCCGGTGACCAGCACCAGCAGCATTTGCATCGAGAAGGAGAGCAGCGACCAGAAACCGTTGCCCCACATTGTGACGATCTGAAGTGGTCCGGACTCCCGGGTCAGCGCGGCGGCAATACCGGCGATGAGCGTGAGAACCAGCACGAACACGAAGGGGTCCGGCAGATAGCGGTCTATAAGGCGGACCATCGGACGCGATAAGAAATTCAGCATGAAAGACCCCTGTTTCAAGAATGTTGACCCAGAGGCGGACCATATCATTCCAAGAGCCACAGTGGCAAGGCTCTGCCATAGGTGGCAATCCGGCGGTGGAATTCGGGTTCATTCGTTTGGCCGAGATTGTAATTATGCCATTTCCCCTCGAGAATCCGGAATTTCTCGTGGGTTCTCACGTGGCAGTTGCCCCAGCCTTAACCCAGCCAAGTGCATGACTTACCCGGTATTCGCGATGCACCGCATCCGTAAAGTAGACGGCTTTATCTACACTCAACCCGCGCCTTTCTGGTTTTCCTGATGTGATACCCTGATGTTCATGGAGATCGACGAGCACAGGATCGACGACGCGGTTCTGGAGCGGCGTTGGTTAATGCTGCATGAGGAGCGTTGCGCCTGGAAGGGCATGGGCTGGTCGGTACCTGATCGGGTGTCATTCATCTTGGCGGTGACGATCAGGGAATGCATGAAAGCGGCCTGGTCGCAGCCCGCCCGGAACCGACGAAGAGCCCCGGCTACAACACGTACCGCCCGGGTCAATCATCGATGTGATCAACCTGTCGTATCTGCCGATGCGCGGTACATGAACCAGGTCGGCACGCCAAGGACAGGTTCCTGCCTGACCAGATCAAAGCCGAGCGTCCGGTAGAAGCCCGCGTTGATTTCCAGATCTGTTTCCAGCCAGGCAGAGGCTTCGAGCGTGTCGATATGCTGGCAGCCATGCAGCATCAGCCGGCGTCCGATGCCGCGTCGCCGGTATTCAGGCAGCACAGCCAGCGGGCCGATATGCCAGTGCGGCTCGTCCGGATCGTTGCGCGCCCGGGCGGACAGCCAGAGATGGAAAAGTAACAGGGTGGTCGGCGGTGCGCTGGCCAGGATCGTGAGGGCGAAACGCAGCCGGTCAGCCAGCATTGGGCGACAGCGGCCGGGCTTGATCATGCCCAACACGCCGATCAGTTCACCTTGCACGCAAGCGCCCAGCACCACACCATTCGAATGGACATAGGTAACCAGAGGACCAAGGAACCGCGACAAGCGTCGGCGCCGATGTTCTGGATCGGCACCGAACACTTTCACATGCAGCGGGTTGTTCAGCATGCCATGGGTCAGTATGGCCGCCGCCGCGGGCAACTCATCAAAGGCCAACGCACGGATGTCGACCGATAACTCATCATCGGCATGGCTTGGTGATGCTGATTGTCGCGTCATCTCAGGTGATCCACAGGTTCAGAGAAGCGCCTGCAGCTTGTGCGCAGCTTCTTCGGACAAGGCCGGATTCTGGCCGGTGACCAGCTTGCAGTCCACCACCAGGAAGGACGCCCCATCATCACCTTTCTTTGCCTCGAGCGCGACATAACCGCGTGACCCGTGGTGTCCAGCCGCCCCTCGGCCACCAGAAGGCTTTGCCCCGTCCTGCGATAGAAGAACAGCAGGCGCAGACGGCAGTGGCGCCCCCATTCACTGGTGTGATCGGGCCGTTGTTCGCGGAAAAGCCGAATGCCGCGCTCGCGGAACTCGGCTGTGTACTTCGGG
The DNA here is from genome assembly GCA_027493545.1 of Roseovarius sp. Taxonomy (GTDB): domain Bacteria; phylum Pseudomonadota; class Alphaproteobacteria; order Rhodobacterales; family Rhodobacteraceae; genus Roseovarius. The sequence continues at coordinate 115,169 of JAOSKR010000004.1, forward strand.
GTGGGCTTCTTCTGATCCATAGAGCTCATCCTTTGAGAGTTTTACTCTCCGGTAAACCCGGGGCGGTTCACACGACCTCACCAGCGTTCTCCCAACGCGTTGCCAGGAACTACGATGTGCCGCCAGGACGACCAGACGCTTTCCACAACGTCTTTAGTCCCGATCGCGATTGCCGTCGCGCCGGCGTTTTCGTTTGTAGTTTCGTCGGAGGCGTGTCCCGAGCGCTCTTCTAAGTCATTGTGCTGATTAGGACCGAAAACGCTGGATGTGTCCCACCTACTGGCCAGATTTCGTTGGGGAAATGCTCCCTTTGGCGCCCTGCCGGGGTCGCCATTTCGGCCCCCTATTCCGTCTGCAGCGTCTCCAGATAGACCACCAGGTCGGCCAGCGGCCGGCTGGCCAGCATCGGCTGGCCATCGGGCAGGCGCATTGCGACGGACCGGTCGCCCTGAAGGACGGGCCCGAAGATCGGCATGTCGCCGCCATGGGCCAGCAGCGCCGCGCGGCCGTCGATCTTCATCGCCACGTCACCGGTTGGAAACGTGCCGCCGTTACGCGCCGCCAGCCGCGTCAGGTCCGGCGTTTCGATCGCCAGCATCTCGGCCATCGGGCCGTCGCCCCGGGCCTCGCTCCCGTGGCATTGCCAGCAATATGTCCAGAAAATCCCTTGCCCGGCCTCCGGGTCGGCCTCCTGTGCCGAGGCCGTTCCGGCCGCCAGCAGGAGGGTCAAGAACATCCGCCAAACCATAGAACTCCTCCCTCGGTGCCGTAACGATACCAGCCGCGGGTCACGCTGTCACGCGGCGCCGGCCCCTTCAGATCACCTTTATCACATCCTTGTCGATGGCCAGCATGTAGCCGCGGCGGGCGATGTTCCTGACCAGCAGTTCGCTGACCATCTGGTTGCCGAGCGTGTCGCGCAGCCGCTTGATGCGGGTAGCGCCGGCGGCCTCGTCGCAGTCCTCTTGCGCCCGGCCCGAGATCACCGCCTCGATTTCGGCGCCGCTGAGCACGTCGTCGTCCATCCGCGCCTCGGCCAGCACGCTCAGCGTTTCCATCGCCGCACGGGTCAGCTTGAAACCCATGTTGTTGAGGTAGACGGTATTCTCCTCGCGGCTGATCAGCAGCGAACTGACCTGGATGCCCGCGCGTTCGATCTGCGCCATGCGGCGGTTGAGCGCCACCAGCATGACCAGAAACACCAGCGCCGCGATCAGGAGCGCGGTGGCAAAGACCAGCAGCACGAAGATCACCACGCGGTAGCTGGCGAGGGTCTCGGAAAGGCGGTGCCGGAGAGCGCGAGGATTTCCAGGAGCTTGATCTCGGCATCGCTCGTCAGCGCATCGTTCTCGACGAAGATGCGCTCGACCCGGGCGTTGAACGCGTTGGCGTCGGGCAGGCTGAGAAACAGCATCACCGCGGCCAGCGCCAGGATCGCCACGATGGCGATCACCCCGAACATCACCACCCGGCCGCCCGAGCGGCGGGCCTCGGCCGCGCTGGCACCATCCCCGATCACACGCACATTTCCGCCCTCCTCTCTCGCCCGCGCCTATTGCGGCCGCGCCGACAGGATTTTCAGCAGCACCAGCCCCTGCGCCGCCAGCATCCGGCGCAACTGGGACTCGGCGGTGGCACAGGACCCGCTCAGCACCGCGGTATCATAAAACAGCGCAAGCGGCCTGTCGCGCTTGGCCTTGTATTCCACGCGGCAGGCAGCCTCGGCGACGGTCGCGCCCGCGAGGGCAGGGCTGCGCTCAGCAGCGTCATGAAGAGCATCCGTTTCATGCCCGCCACCATGCGCCAGGGCATCCGGCTATTCAATAACCGCCGGCTCCGGCTGGGGTTTTTCGGAAGTGCTATCGGATAACCGGCGGCCGTTATTGCTTCGCCACCCGCTCTGGCCACAGCCTTTGCTCATGCGTCACGGCCCCCGGGCCCGAACGCGTCAGACGATCACGGCAACACGAAAGGACACGTCATGACCCACAAGCATTTCATTGCCGCCATCCTCGCCGCGGCCATTTCCATCACCGCACTTTCGTCGGCACCGGCGCGGGCCGGCAACGACACCGCCAAGATCATTGCCGGCGTCGCGGCGCTGGCGATCATCGGCGCCGCGGTCGCCGATGCGTCGAGAGACCGGAACGTCTACGTCACCCGCAATGTCTACCCCCATCGCGGATACGGCTGGCAGGCGCGCCGCAACCATGTGCGGCAGGAACGGCTGGGACGGCACTGGCAGCAGCATCAGCGCCAGCACCGCCACCACCGCCATCACCGCCACCACCACCACGACCGCCGCTGGTAAGACAGGCCGGGCAGCAGCAGGGGGAGGGCGCAGGCCCTCCCCCTTTGCGCGGCGGGCGGTTTCGTGCTTTCTGGACGCATGAGCGGCCCGGACTTTTCCATTGAACGCCACGCCATCGCCGGCGGGCAGGCGCCCATCGCCGGGGTCGACGAGGTCGGGCGCGGCCCGCTCGCCGGGCCGGTGACCGCCGCCGCGGTGATCCTCGACCCCGCGCGCATCCCGGCGGGGCTGAACGATTCCAAGAAACTGACCGCGCGCCGGCGCGAGGCGCTCTGCACCGAAATCCTGGCCAGCTCGGAGGTTTCGGTCGCCCACGCCAGTGTGGCCGAGATCGACGCGCTCAACATCCTGCGCGCCGCCCATCTGGCGATGGTGCGTGCGGTCTCGGGTCTCGGGCGGCCGCCGGCGCTGGCGCTCATCGACGGCAACATGCTGCCCGACGGTCTCTGTGTACCGGCGCAAGCGGTGGTGCGCGGCGACGCGCTGTCGCTGTCGGTGGCGGCGGCCTCGATCGTGGCCAAGGTCACGCGCGACCGCATCATGCGGGATTTGGCGCAACAGTTCCCCGGCTACGGCTGGGAGACCAACGCCGGCTATGGTTCCAAAAGCCACATCGCCGCACTGCAAGATTTCGGACCCACCCCACACCATAGGCGTTCGTTTCGCCCCGTACACAATATCTTGTATCAAGACAAATCTGTAACCCACTGATTCAAAAAAGAAATTGACGCCGAATCGCCTTTGACTCATCTTCGGGGTCAACAATCCGAAGCGCGACCCAGGCGCCGGGGACAGAGGCAGAGATGACCAAAAAGACCAAGCCCGGGCGCCACGGCGCGCGCCCCGCGCCGGTGGCGCTTACGCTCGACACGATCCACCGGGGCGACTGCATCGAGGTGATGAACCGCCTGCCCGAGGCCAGCGTCGACCTGATCTTTGCCGATCCGCCCTACAACCTGCAACTGCGCGGCGACCTGCACCGCCCCGAGGGCAGCACCGTCGACGCCGTCGATGACGCCTGGGACAGCTTTGCCTCGTTCGCCGCCTATGACCGCTTTACCCGCGACTGGCTGGCCGCCGCCCGGCGGCTCCTGAAACCCGCCGGCGCAATCTGGGTGATCGGTTCCTACCACAACATCTTTCGCGTCGGCGCGGCGCTGCAGGACACCGGCTTCTGGCTGCTCAACGACGTGGTCTGGCGCAAGACCAACCCGATGCCCAATTTCCGCGGCAAGCGGCTGACCAACGCGCACGAGACGCTGATCTGGGCCAGCCGGGACGAGGGCGCGCGCTATACCTTCAACTACGAGGCGCTGAAGGCATTGAACGAGGGGCTGCAGATGCGTTCGGACTGGCTGTTGCCGATCTGCACCGGGCACGAGCGGCTCAAGGACGACACCGGCGCCAAGGCGCACCCGACCCAGAAACCCCAGGGCGCTCTTGCACCGCATCCTCGTCGGCACCACCAATCCCGGCGACGTGGTGCTGGACCCGTTCTTCGGCACCGGCACCACCGGCGCCGTGGCGCGGATGCTGGGCCGCAGCTATATCGGCATCGAGCGCGAGAGCGCCTATATCCGCGTCGCCGAACGCCGGCTCAAAGCCACCCGCCCGCTCGATCGCGCGGCGCTCGAGGTCACGGCCTCGCGGCGGTCCGAGCCGCGCATCCCCTTCGGCCAGCTGATCGAGCGCGGGCTACTGCGCCCCGGCGAGCAGCTGCATTCGATGAACGAGCGCCACACCGCCAGGGTCCGCGCCGACGGCACGCTGGTGGGCCATGACGTCACCGGCTCGATCCACCAGGTCGGCGCCGCACTCGAAGGCGCGCCTTCGTGCAACGGCTGGACCTACTGGTGTATCAGGCGCGAGGGCAAGATGGTGTCGATCGACATATTCCGCCAGCAGATCCGCGCCGAGATGGCCGAACGGCCGAACTGAACCCCACCAAGAAGAACTCCGCAGGCGTCCTGCAAGAACCAGGACACCTCACCTCAGCCCCCGCCCTGACCGGCGGGGGTTCTTTCTTGCTCGGGCGCCTGAGGGCGATCCCGTGATCACGTCCGGCCCTTGTCCCGGCGGATCGCGGATCGGCCATGCGCCGACCTCCGCCCATGGGCAGTTTGCGCCCGGTCGCGGACAATTTGGGGCGTTTCACGAAGTTTCATTCTTGCAAATAAGTCTCAACTGCATTGACAAAGTGCGAGTCATTCGCATATTCAGGCTGACAACACATTCGGAGACGCCCGACTATGATCTCGACCCGCCGGCACTTTCTGGGCCTGTCGCTGAGCGCCGCGGCGCTGGCGGCAACGCCGCTGCGTGCGGCCGCCGCGCCCGTCGGCGTGGTGGCCACCACCGGCATGATCGCCGATGCGGCGCTGCGCATCGGCGGCGATCTGGCCGAGGTCAAGGCGCTGATGGGCCCCGGCGTCGATCCCCATTCCTACCGCCAGACCCGCTCCGACATCGTCGCCCTGACCCGCGCCGATCTGGTGCTCTGGCATGGGCTCTATCTCGAGGCGCAGATGGAGGAGCTGCTGCTCAAGCTCGCCGCGCGCGGCAATACCGAAGCCGTGGGCGAGGCGGTGCCGGTCGGGCAGCGCATTGCCCACAAGGACTACAGCGGCAAGTTCGATCCCCATGTCTGGATGGCGCCCGGGCTCTGGACCCATGCCGTGCGCGCGGTCGAGGCCGCGCTGGCGCGTACCGCGCCCGAACACGCCGACACCTTCGCCGCCAACGCCGCCGCCTACCTGGCCGAGATCGACCGGCTCGACGCCTTTGCCCGCGACACCCTCGCCACCGTCCCCGATGGCGCGCGCGTGCTGGTCACCGCCCATGACGCCTTCGGCTATTTCGGCCGCGCCTACGGCTTCGAGGTGGTCGGCATCCGGGGCATCTCGACGGAATCCGAGGCCGGGCTCGACCGGATCAGGAAACTTGTCGACATGCTGGTCGCCCGCCGCATCGGCGCCGTGTTTGTCGAAAGCTCGGTCTCCGACCGCAACATCCGCGCACTGGTCGAGGGCGCGTCGGCGCAGGGCCACGAGGTCCGCATCGGTGGCGAGCTTTTCTCCGACGCGATGGGCCAGCCCGGCACCTATGAAGGAACCTATCCCGGCATGATCGACCACAACGTCACCACCATCGCCGCCGCGCTGGGCGGCCGCGTGCCGACGCGCGGCATGGCCGGCAAGCTGTCGGCGGGGAGTTGAGACCATGACACTGACCCTTGCCGCCACCGAGGGACGCCGCGCCCCGGCCGAAGACCTGACCGGCATCCCGCTGGCGATCCGCGGGCTGACCGTGTCCTACGGCGAAAAACCGGCGGTCTTTTCGATCGACGCCACCTTTCGCCCCGGCGCCATGACCGCGATCATCGGCCCCAACGGCGCCGGCAAGTCGACGCTGCTCAAGGCCGCACTCGGCATCGTCAGGCCGCTTTCGGGGCAGATCACCTGCTACGGCCGGCCGCTGGCGCGCCAGCGCGGGCGCATCGCCTATGTGCCGCAGCGCGCCAGCGTCGACTGGGACTTCCCCACCCGCGTCATCGACGTGGTGATGATGGGTCTTTACCGCCAATTGGGCCTGCTGGGCCGGGTCCGCGCGCGGCACTTCGAGACCGCGCGCGCCTGTCTCGACCGCGTCGGCATGGCCGATTTCGCAACCCGCCAGATCGGCCAGCTCTCCGGCGGCCAGCAGCAGCGGGTGTTTTTGGCCCGCGCGCTGGCGCAGGGCGCCGATCTCTATCTGCTCGACGAACCCTTCGCCGGGGTCGACGCGGCCACCGAAAAGGCGATCATCGCGGTGCTGAAGGAGTTGAAATCGCAAGGCCGGACCGTGGTCGCGGTGCATCACGACCTCGCCACGGTACCGGACTATTTCGACCGGGTCTTTCTGATCAACACCACCCGCATCGCCGAGGGCACCGTCGCGGAGGCCTTCACCGAGGCAAACCTGCAGGCCGCCTATGGCGGGCGGCTGGCGACGGCGCAGATGGGCGCGGCGGTCTGAGCCGCGCCATGTCCGGCGAAATGCTCCTCGACGCGCTCACCTTGCAGCTGGGCTACAACGCCACGCTGGTGGCGGTGGGCGCGGCGCTTCTGGGCATCGCGGCGGGTGCCACCGGCAGCTTTCTCTATCTCGGCAAGCGGGCGCTGGTGAGCGACGCGATCAGCCACGCCACCCCTGCCCGGCGTCGGACTGGCCTTCATCGTCATGGTCGCAATGGGCGGCGATGGCCGCGCCCTGCCGGGGCTGATGGCCGGCTCGGCGCTGTCGGCGGCGGCGGGGCTCTTGTGCGTGACCTGGCTGACTGCGCGCACCCGGCTTTCCGAGGATGCCGCCATCGGCGCGGTGCTGTCGGTCTTCTTCGGGGCGGGCATCGTCCTGCTCACGGTGATCCAGTCGATGACCGCCGGCCGGCAGGCGGGGCTCGAGAGCTTTCTGCTCGGGGCGACGGCGGGGATGCTGCGCTCGGAGGCGCTGATCATCGCCGGCGGCGGCGCGGTGGTGCTGGCGCTGACGCTGCTCCTGCGCCGGCCGATGACGCTGGCCTCGTTCGATCCCGATTTCGCCGCCGCCAGCGGGCTGCCGGTGCGCCGCATCGGGCTGGCGATGATGGGGCTGGCGCTGGCGATCACCGTGGTCGGGCTCAAGATCGTCGGGCTGATCCTGATCGTGGCGATGCTGATCATCCCCCGTGGCGGCGCGGTTCTGGACCGACCGGGTCGGCCGTGTGGTGCTGATCGCGGGCGCCATGGGCGGGGTGTCGGGCTATGCCGGCGCGGCGCTGTCGGCGACCGCGCCCGCCCTGCCCACCGGACCGATCATCGTTCTGGCGGCATTTGCGCTCTTCGCTCTGTCGCTGCTTTTTTCCCCGGGGCGCGGGGTGCTGGCGGCCCTGGCGCGCCACCGCCGCCACCAGGCGCGGGTACATGTGCGTCAGGGGCTTCTGGCGCTGGCTCAGGGCCAGCCGATCTACGAGCGCCTGACCCTGCGGCTGATGCGGCGGCGCGGGCTCATCCGCCCCGACGGGGTGGCCACCGATGCCGGGCGCGCCCAGGCCGCGCGCGCCCTGCTGGACGAGCGCCGCTGGCAACTCCTGCGCGCCGATCCCCGGCACGAGGCGGCGGCGGCGCGCTATGACGGGCTCACGCCGCTCGAAACCCTGCTCACCCGCGACCAGATCGCGGAGCTCGACCGCACCTTGAGACCGGAGGCAGTGGCATGAGCGGCGCCGAATTCGTTCCGCTGTCGCTGCCGCCGCTGCTGATCGGCGTCTTTGCGGCCATCGCCTGCGCGCTGCCGGGCAATTTCCTGCTGCTGAGGCGGCAGGCGCTCATCGGCGACGCCATCAGCCACGTCGTTCTGCCCGGCATCGTGCTGGCGTTCCTCGTCACCGGCACGGTCTCGGCCTGGCCGATGATGCTGGGCGCCGGTTTCGCCGCCGTGCTGGCGGTCGTCCTGATCGAGGCCATCCGCCGCGTCGGCCGGATCGAGCCCGGCGCCGCGATGGGCGTGGTCTTTACCGCCATGTTCGCCGCCGGGGTGCTGCTGCTGGAACAGTCCGACACCTCGAGCGTGCATCTCGACGTCCAGCACGCCCTTTACGGCAACCTCGAAAGCCTGATCTGGCTCGACGGGCTGGGCTGGGCATCGCTTCTCGACCGCCAGGCCCTGCGCGGACTGCCGCCGGAGCTGCCGCGCATCGCGCTGACGCTGGTCTTTGTCGGCGCCTTCACCGCGCTGATGTGGCGGCCGCTCAAGATCTCGACCTTCGACGAGGGGTTCGCGCGCACCATGGGCCTGCCCACCGGCGCGATCGGGCTGGCGCTGGTCGTGGTCGCCGCCATTGCCGCGGTGGCGGCCTTCGACGCGGTGGGCTCGATCATCGTCATCGCCATGTTCATCTGCCCGCCGGCGGCAGCGCGAATGATGACTGACCGGCTGGAGGCGCAGATCGGCTGGTCGGTGGGTTTCGCCACGCTCTCGGCGGTGCTGGGCTATGTGCTGGCGGGCTACGGGCCGCTGTGGCTGGGTTATGCCGACAGCATCAGCGCGGCGGGGATGATCGCCACGGTCTCGGGCGGGCTGCTGGCGCTGGCCGCGGTCTTCGGCCCATGCCGCAACCGCGCCGGCGCACCAGCCGAGGGCTGAGGAAGGGTGCCGGGCGCTCTGGGCAATCCCGCCCGGCCGCCCCGTCACCGCGCGCCGAGATACCGCAACAGGCCGGAGACATCGTACCCCGCCTTTGCCGCGCGCCGCTCGATCTCGGAGTCGTCCATTATCCCGTGCTGCGCGGCGGCCCAGAGCATCGTGCAGCGTGTGCCCGAGCGGCAATAGGCCAGGATCGGCTTCGGCATCTCGTCAAGCGCGGCGCGGAACTCCGCCAGCGCCTGCGGGGTGATCACGCCGCCCGAGATCGGCACCGAGCGAACCTCGAGCCCCTCGGCGCGTGCCGCCTCGGCGATGCGCGCATAGTCGCATTGCCCCGGCTCCTCGCCATCGGGGCGGTTGCACAGGACCGAGCGGAACCCCGCCCCGGCGATCTCGTGCATGTGCGCCTCGTCGATCTGCGGCGAGACGGTGAAACGGTCGGTCAGGTGACGCAGGTCCATCCGATTGCTCCCTTCGCGGCTCTGGCCATGGTTCTGCACCCGAACGCCCCCGCATTTCAATGGCGGCGTTGACATTCATGGGATCGGCCCCAAACCTGTCCGGACCCGCAAGACGGAGCATGGCATGGGCGACACCCCCCGGGAATTCTGGATCGACCGCGGCGGCACCTTCACCGACATCGTCGCGCGCGCGCCCGATGGCGGCATCCTTACCCACAAGCTCCTGTCGGAAAATCCCGAGCGTTACGAGGACGCCGCCGTGCAGGGCATCCGCGAGGTGATGGGCGTGACCGGCGCGCTGCCCGACGGCGCCATCGGAGCGGTCAAGATGGGCACCACCGTGGCCACCAACGCGCTGCTCGAACGCAAGGGCGAGCGGGTGCTGTTGCTGATCACCGCCGGTTTTCGCGACCTTTTGCGCATCGGCTACCAGACCCGCCCGCGCCTTTTCGACCTGCATATCCGCCGGCCCGAACTGCTTTACGAGGAGGTGGCCGAACTCGTTGAGCGTCTCGACGCCGAGGGCCGCGTCATCCGCCCCCTCGACGAGGCCGCCGCGCGCACCGCGCTGAAGGCCGCGCATGACCGCGGCATCCGCGCCGTCGCCATCGCCGGGCTGCACGCGTATCTCAACCCTGTTCACGAGGCCCGTGTGGCCGAGATCGCCGCCGAGACCGGCTTTACCCAGATCACCGCCAGCCACCAGGTCAGCCGGCTGGCCAAGCTGGTGGGGCGGGGCGACACCACCGTGGTCGATGCCTATCTCTCGCCGATTCTGCGCCGCTACGTCGACCGGGTCGCGGACGCGCTCGACCTCGGCCGCGCCTGCGGCTGGCTGGGCTTCATGCAATCGAATGGCGGGCTGACCGACGCCCGGCTCTTTCAGGGCAAGGACGCGATCCTCTCGGGCCCCGCCGGCGGCATCGTCGGCATGGTCAAGACCGGCGTCGCGGCCGGGCACGAGCGCCTGATCGGCTTCGACATGGGCGGCACCTCGACCGATGTCAGCCACTTTGCGGGCGATTTTGAGCGCAGCTTCGAGACCGAGGTCGCCGGCGTGCGCATGCGCGCGCCGATGATGGACATCCACACCGTCGCCGCCGGCGGCGGCTCGATCTGCAAGTTCGAGGACGGCCGCTTTCAGGTCGGCCCCGAAAGCGCCGGCGCCGACCCCGGCCCGGCCTGCTATCGCCGCGGCGGGCCACTGACCGTGACCGACTGCAACGTCATGCTGGGCAAGCTCGACCCCGACCATTTCCCGGCCGTCTTCGGCCCGGGCGGCGACGCGCCGCTCGACGCCGATGCCGTACGCGCCAGGTTCGCCGAACTGGCCGGGATCGTCGCGGCCGAGACCGGCGAGAACCCTCGCAGCCCCGAGGAGATGGCCGAGGGGTTTCTGCGCATCGCCGTCGACAACATGGCCAACGCGATCAAGAAGATATCGGTCCGGCGCGGCCACGACGTGACCCGCTACACCCTGCAATGCTTCGGCGGCGCCGGCGGCCAGCACGCCTGCCTGGTGGCCGACGCGCTGGGGATGACCGGGTGCTGATCCACCCGCATGCCGGGGTGCTGTCGGCCTACGGCATGGGGCTCGCGGAAATCCGGGCCATGCGCGAGACGCAGATGGATGCGCCGCTCACTGCGGTGGCGGACGCGCGCGCCGCGCTCGACCGCCTTGCCGACGAGGCCCGCGCCGAGGTCGCCGGGCAGGGCGTTGCCGACATCGCGATCGAGGCCCGCGCGCATCTGCGCTACGATGGCGCGCATCAGCCGCTCGAGGTGCCTTTCGGCAGCGAGGACGCGATGCGGGCCGATTTCGAGGCCGCCCACCGCCAGCGCTTCGGCTTTCATTCGCCCGAACGCGCGATCCTCTTCGACATGCTGAGCGCCGAGGCGATCGGCCGGACCGGCGAGACAGCACAGGCGATGCTGCCCGCGGGCGACGGCAGACCGCTGGCGCGGGTGCCGGTGCATCTGGGCGGCGCCCGTCGCGACGTTGCACTTTTTGCCCGTGACCGCCTCGACCCCACGGCGCGCATCATCGGACCCGCGATCGTCACCGAGGCCACCGGCACCACCGTGATCGAGCCCGGCTGGTCGGCCACCATCGACGCGATGGGCAACCTCTTGCTGGAGCGCACCGAGGCGCGGCCCCGCGAGCACGCCGCCGGCACAGACGCCGACCCGGTCCTGCTGGAGGTCTTCAACAACCTCTTCATGTCGGTGGCGGAGCAGATGGGGGTGACGCTGGAAAAGACCTCCGCCTCGGTCAACATCAAGGAACGGCTGGATTTTTCCTGCGCGATTTTCGACACGCGGGGCGATCTGGTCGCCAACGCGCCGCATGTGCCGGTGCATCTGGGCTCGATGTCCGATTCGATCAAGACGGTGATGCGGCTCAACCCCGATGCCGCCCCGGGCGACGCCTTCGTGCTCAATTCGCCCTTCCGCGGCGGCACCCACCTGCCCGACGTCACCGTGGTGACCCCGGTCTTTGTCGACGGCGCGCCGGTCTTCTGGCTCGGCTCACGCGGCCATCACGCCGACATCGGCGGGCGCACACCGGGATCGGCCCCGCCCGACAGCACCCATATCGACGAGGAGGGCGTGCTGATCGACAATTTCAAACTGGTGGCGGACGGCCGGCTGCGCGAGACCGAGATCGAGGCGCTGCTGACCTCGGGGCGCTATCCCTGCCGCAACCCGGCGCAGAACATGGCCGATCTCAAGGCCCAGATCGCCGCCAACGAGACCGGCCGGCAGGAACTGCTGAAGGTCGTCGACCAGTTCGGGCTGGATGTGGTCTGTGCCTATATGGGCCACGTCCAGGACAACGCCGAGGAAAGCGTGCGCCGGGTCATCGACCGGCTGGGCGACGGGCGCTTCAGCTACAGGATGGATCATGGCGCGGTGATCGAGGTCGAGGTGAGCGTCGATGCCGCGAACCGGTCCGCCCGGATCGACTTTACCGGCACCTCGGCCCAGCATCGGGGCAACTACAACGCGCCGGAAATCGGTCTGCCGGGCGGTGGTGCTCTACGTCTTCCGCACCATGGTCGGTGCCGACATTCCGCTGAACGAGGGCTGTCTCAAGCCGCTCGACATCGTCGTCCCCGAGGGCTCGATGCTCAACCCGGTCCATCCTGCGGCGGTGATCGCCGGCAATACCGAGGTCAGCCAGGCCGCCTGCAACGCGCTTTACGGCGCGCTCGGGGTGATCGCCGGCAGCCAGGCGACGATGAACAATTTCGTCTGGGGCAACGACGCCTTCCAGAACTACGAGACCATCGCCGGCGGCACCGGCGCGGGGCCGGGTTTCGATGGCTGCGACGCGGTGCAGAGCCACATGACCAACACCCGCATGACCGACCCCGAGATCCTCGAAAAACGCTTTCCGGTGCGGCTCGAGGAATTCTCCATCCGCGCCGGTTCGGGCGGCGCGGGAAAGTGGCGCGGCGGGCACGGGCTGGTTCGGCGGCTGCGGTTTCTCGATCCTGTCATCGTCACCACGCTGTCGAACCACCGCATCGTGCCGCCCTTCGGGGCCGAGGGCGGCGAACCCGGCAAGGTCGGGCGCGACTGGGCCGAACTGCCCGATGGCACGACCCGCGAGATGGCCGGCAACGACGAGATCGACCTGCCCGCCGGCAGCGTCTTCGGCATGGCAACGCCGGGCGGCGGCGGCTGGGGGGCGCCGGGCTCAGGTTGAAGCCGGCGCCGGCAATTCCTACGTCAGGGGGACGACGCGCCCCGCCCATTGACGGGCGGGGATGACAAAGCGACACGAAACACGGAGACTTGAGTGATGGACGACAAACAAGCCTATCAGAAGAAGCTCCAGGCCAGCCTCGACGAATGGCAGGCCAATATCGACAAGCTCAGGGCGCAGGCCCGGCAGGCGCAGGCCGACGCCCGGATCGGCTATGAGGAGCAGATCGCCGAGTTGCGCAAGCGGCGCGACGAGATGGAAAAGCAACTCGAAGAGTTGCGCGCCTCGCAAAGCGCCGCCTGGTCGGACGTGAAGGCGGGCGTCGAGAAAGCCTGGGACGACATGAACAAGGCCATGCAGGACGCCTGGAACCGCTTCGGCTGAAGCCTACCAGCGTTCGAGCGCGACCTCGTCGGCGTCCCTGGCCGCGACCCAGCCGGCCCCGTCCGCGCCGATCTCCTTTTTCCAGAAGGGCGCGCGGGACTTGAGGTAGTCCATCAGAAACTCGGCGGCCTGAAACGCCTCGGCGCGGTGCGGCGCGGCGGTGGCGACCATCATGATCATTTCCTCGGGGTCGAGCCGCCCGAAACGGTGGATCACCAGGATATCGCCAGTCCGCCAGCGTTTTGCCGCCTCGCCTGCGATCGCGCTGATGGCCTTTTTCGGTCATGCCCGGGTAGTGCTCGATCTCCATCCGTCCCAGCCCGCCTTCGGGCAGGTCGCGCACGATGCCGGCAAAGGTCACCACCGCGCCCATGCCGCGCTGGCGCGAGGCGAACGCCCCGGCCTCGGCGCCGAAATCGAAGGGCGCGGCCTGAACCCGGATATCCACCCTCAGCCCCCCGTCATCGGCGGAAAGAACGCCACTTCGCGCGCGCCGGCGAGCGGCGCGTCGAAATCGGTGAGTTCCTGATCCACCGCAACCCTGAGCCCCGCAAGATCGGCGAACGCGGCGGCATAGCGTTCCTCGCGCGCGCGCAGTTCCTCGACCAGATCGCGCACCGTCCTTGCGGCGGTCTCGACCTTCTCCCTGGGGTGTCCGATACGTTCGCGAACCCAGGCGAAATACAGTACATCCATAGCTTCAGTCCTTCAGATGGGGCACCGCCTTGCGCAGGTAATCGATGCCGCTTGCCAGTGTCAGCGCGGCGGCCAGCCACAACAGCCACAGCCCCGCATGGCCGGATATGACCGCGCCAAGGCACTCCGATCCAAAATAGTGCTCGAAGACGCCTTGTGCAAACAGCACCGCGATGGCAACCATCTGCGCGGTGGTTTTCCACTTGGCCAGCTGCGTCACCTTCAGCGTGCCGGCGGTGTCGCCCAGATACTCGCGCAGCCCGGCGACAAAGACCTCGCGAAACAGGATCATCGTCGCCGGCAACACCAGCCAGGGCGACATGCTGGAATAGCCCACGATCACCATGAGCGCGATCACCACCATCGCCTTGTCGGCGATGGGGTCGAGCATGGCGCCCAACCGCGTCGTCTGTTTCCAGCTGCGCGCCAGGTAGCCGTCGAACCAGTCGGTGATCGCGGCACCGACAAAGAGCAGCAGCGCGAACCAGTCCGCCCACGGGCGGTTGAAATAGAGAAACATCACCGCCAGCCCCGGCGCGGCCAGAAGCCTCAGCATGGTCAGCAGGTTGGGGACGGTCCAGGTCATGGGCCCTCTCTAGACCGGATTGCCTGAAGGGGAAAGGGACGCCTCGGGCAGCGCGGCATCTCCTCTTCCAGGAAAAGGCACCAGTTCCCCGGGCTGCCCGGATTTCATGTTGCCGCGAAATACTCCGGGGTCGCCATTGTCGCGCCATTGGTCCGAGAGACAATGACGACGGGCAGAGCCCCGGGGGCTCGCCTCCGGGTCAGACGCCGACATAGCGCTTGACGATGGCGTGATCGCGCCGCAGCCGTTCGGCCGGCAGCACCTCGCCGCCCTGCCCGTTCTCGATGAAGGCCACGCGGTCGGCCACCGACAGCACCGCGTCGACGCGCTGCTCGACCAGCAGGATCGCCACGCCGGCCGCGCGCATCTTGACGATCACCTGCCGGATCGCCTCGATCATCGAGGGCTGCAGCCCCTCGGTGGGCTCGTCGAGTAACAGCGCCTTGGGGCGCAGGCAGAGCGCGCGGGCGGTGGCCAGCATCTGCTGCTCGCCTCCCGAGAGCGTCTCGGCCCGCTGGTTCAGGCGTTCGGCCAGCCTCGGGAAAAGCGCCAGCACCTCGTCGCGCACCTCGCGACCCGAGCCGCGCGCCCGCAGCCCGACCTCGAGGTTCTCCGCCACCGTCAGTCCCGAAAACAGCCGCCGCCCCTGCGGGATGTAGCCGATACCGGCGCGCGGCACCTCGTGCGCGGGCCGGCCGCTCAACGTCTCGCCATCGAGCAAGACCCGCCCCGACATCAGCGGCAAGAGCCCCATGATCGCGCGCATGGTCGTGGTCTTGCCGGCGCCGTTGCGGCCCAGCAGGCACAGGATTTCACCCGCCGCGACGCTCAACGACAGATCGCGCAGCACCTGTGCGCGGCCATAACCGGCACTGATTGCCTGCAGATCCAGCATCATCCGGTCCCCAGATAGGCCGCCTGCACGGCGGCGTTTTCGTGGATTTCCCGCGGCGTTCCCTCGGCCAGCAGGCGCCCGAAATCGAGCACGCTCACCCGGTCGGCGGTCTCCATCACCACGTTCATGTTGTGCTCGATCAGCAGGACGGTCGCCTCCGTCGCGACCTCGCGCAGCAGCAACTTGAAGCCGGCGATCTCGCCCTCGGCCAGCCCCTGGGTGGGCTCGTCGAGGATCAGCAGGCGGGGTTTCTGCACCAGCCCCATGGCGATTTCCAGAAGCCGCTGATGGCCGTAGCTGAGGTTGCCCGCCTCCTCGCCCTCGCGGCCCAACAGCCCCACCCGCGCCAGCGTCTCATCGACCGCGCGCGCCACCGCACGGCCCCTGAGCCGCCGGCGGGCGGCCAGTGCCACGTTCTCGGCCACGTCGAGGCGGGCAAAGACCGAGGTGATCTGAAAGGTATAGGCCATGCCGCGCAGGATGCGCTTGTGCGCCGGCAACGCGGTGACGTCGGCGCCGTCGAAATGCACCCGGCCCGCATCCGGCGCGATGCGGCCGCAGATCATGCCCACGAACGTCGTCTTGCCGGCGCCGTTGGGCCCGATGAGCGCGCGCACCTCGCCTTCGCTCAGGTCGAAATCCACCTTGTCGACGGCCTTCAGCCCGCCGAACCGCTTCGACAGCCCCCGGGTGGAAAGCAGCGTCATGGCAGCCCCCGCCAGAGCCGCCGGCGCGCCTCGCCCATCAGCCCCTGCGGCGCGAAGAGCGTGAGCAGGACCAGCACCACCCCCGCGATCAGCATGTAGGCAGTGGTGATGCCGGAACTCAGGTCGATCAGGTAGAACATGAAGAGCGTGCCGACAAACGGGCCCAGCACCGTTCCGGCCCCGCCCAGCAGCACCCACAAGAGCGGCAGGATCGAATACTGCACACTGGCGAAGCTCGCCCCGGTATTGCCGAAAAGCAGGCCATAGCTCGCTCCCGCCGCGGCCGAGATCGCACCCGAGACCACCATCGCGCCGAGCTTGCGCGCGAACGTGTCGTAGCCCAGCATGCGCACCCGTTCCTCGTTCTCGCGGATCGCCACCAGCGTCCGGCCGAAGGGCGTGCGCACCAGCCACAGGCAGACCAGCAGGCAGACCGAAAAAAAGCACCCAGGCGGCGAAATAGCGGTTCTCCGGCGCGCTGAGGTCGATCCCCCACAACACCCGATGCGCCCGGGCGATGACGAACCCCTCGTCGCCGCGCGTGATCTCGCTGAAATAGAGGATGGTGAAATAGCCCGCCTGCGCGAACATCAGCGTCACGATCATGAAGGCTACGCCGGCGGTCCTGAGCGCCAGAAGCCCCAGCCCCAGCGCCACCGCCGCGCCGGCCGCGATGCCGACGATCAGCGCCGGCGCCGGCGCAAGGTCCGCGTGCTGGATGCTCAGCCCCATGCCGTACATGCCGGCGGCAAAGAAGAGCGCGTGCCCGAGGCTCAAGAGCCCGGTATAGCCGAACAGGACATTGTAGCCGATGGCATAGGCGGCCAGCACCATGATCCGCGCCAGATTGCCGTGGTGATAGGCGGGCAGGACGAACTGCGCCGCGAAGAGCACCGCCGAGGAGCCCGCCATGCACCGCCAGCACGCGCGCGCCCCCGCTCATGCCGTGCGCGTCCCGAAGAGGCCCTGCGGGCGAAAGACCAGCACCAGCCCGACCAGCAGCGTGGCCGGGATCTTGGCCAGCGTCGGCGAGAAGAAGACCGAGATGATGCCGTCCGACAGCCCGATCAGCACCGCTGCAACCACCGTGCCGGGCAGGCTGCCCAAGCCGCCGATGATGACGACGATGAAGGAGAGAAGCAGCGGGTCGGTTCCCATCAGGTAATGCGCCTGGCTGATCGGCACGATCAGCACCGCCGCCAGCGCCGCCAGCCCCGCACCGATACCAAAGACCAGCGCATAGACCCGCTCGACCGGGATGCCGAAGGCCAACGCCATCTCGCGGTCGGCCTGGGTGGCGCGCATCAGAAGGCCGATGCGCGTGTGCGTCATCATCATGCGCACGCCCCCAGCACCACCGCCGCCGCGGCGATCACGAAGAGCTTGTAGCTGGTGGTCGCCAGCCCCCAAGGATAATAGATCGCCGGCCCGCGCTCGCCCCATTCCAGCCACGGCAGCGCCAGGCGCTGGTTGAAGGGCGCCTCGACCGGGCGCGCGTCGGGGCCGTAGGTCATCAGCGTCACCTGCTGGATGATGTAGAGCAGCCCGATGGTGGCGACGATGGTGCGCTCGGGGTCGTAGGCGATGCGCTTGAGGATGGTCATGTCGGCCGCCACCGCGATCGCACCGACCGCCAGCGGGGCAATGACCAGCGCGGCGACAAAGCCCGAGGGCGGGATGCCCGCCCAGGGTCTGCGCCACGTACCAGGCGATCACCGCGCCCAGCATGAAGAATTCGCCATGGGCGATGTTGACCACCCGCATCACCCCGAACACGAGGCTGAGGCCCACCGCCGTCAGCGCGAGCACCGCCGCCGTGACCGCGCCCTCGAGCGAGGCCAGAAAGATATAGGGGCCGAGATCCATGTCGCGCCAAGGATTGCCCCGGCGCGCGGTCTGGGCAAGGGAAATGCGGCACGCGGGGCGCGAGGGCGCAAGCGGCAAGGTCGCGCGCGCCCGGCCTCGTGATTGCCGGGTGCCATCCGGCGGGCGGACATGGCGACCCCGTCAGTGCCCGTGTCCGGGGTTCTCCGACCCGCCGCAACCGTAAAGATCGGCATGGCGGTGGGCGTGGTCGGCATCCTCGAATTCCAGGCTGGAATGGCCGATGCCGAAACGGTCCCTGAGGCGTGCCTTGATCTCGGCCTTGATGTCCTCGATCCGGTCCCAGCCGTTTGCGTCCAGCACCACATGACAGTCGAGCGCCGCCTCGTGTTCGTGCATCTGCCACAGGTGGACGTGGTGGACGTCGCGCACTCCATCGACCCCCGCGCATCGCCTCGACCACGGCGGCGTTGTCGATGTCGGGCGGGCTGCCCAGCATCAGGGTGCGGACCGGCCCGCCGATCTCGGAAAGCGAGAGATAGAGGACGTAGAGCGCGATCCCGATGGTGATCGCCGGATCGACCCACGCGGCATCAAAGAGGATGATCAGCACGCCGCCGACGATCACCGCGACCGAGGCCAGCGCATCCGAGAGGTTGTGCAGGAAAAGCGCGCGGATGTTCACGCTGTCCTTCTGCATCGTCCATGTCAGCGCCGCCGTCAGGGCATCGACCGCCAGCGCCACACAGGCGATGATCACCACCGTCCAGCCCCTGACCTCGGGCGGATCGAAGAGCCGCATTCCGCCCTCGTAGATCAGGTAGAGCCCGACCAGAATGAGCGTGGTGTAGTTGATCAGCGCAGCCACGATCTCGATCCGGCCATAGCCGAAGGTCATACGCGCGTCCGCCGGACGTCGTGCGATCTTGCGCGCGGCAAAGGCGATCGCCAGCGACGCCATGTCCGACAGGTTATGGAGCGCGTCCGCGATCAGGGCGAGACTGCCGGCGAATATGCCGCCGGCGACCTGCGCCACGGTCAGGAGGCCGTTGGCCCAGATCGCGATGACGACCCGCCTGTCGCCCGATGCCGGGTCGAGATGCGCGTGGCCGTGATCGTGCGGCATCGGGTGGCTCCTCATCGCTCCGGTCCGGGGGCAGGGTCGGAGGTTTGGCGGCGGATGTCCACAGCGAGGGGCGCAAGTTGCAGGAGGCGGCCCGTGCCAGTGCCGTTCAGGCGGCGCTCCGGCGTTCGGAAATTCGCGCGCGCAACCAAGCGCCCAGATCGGCCGCCAGCGGGCGCGCCTCGATCGCCATGCCGCCGGAGAATTCCATGAAGGCATCGCGGTTGAGGGCGTTGAGCCCGGCCAGGACCGGGATCTCGCGCGCCACCGCCTCGGCGATGGTCGGACGCAGGCCGCGGCCCTCGGCCTCGTGCTTGCCGAACTTGTTAACGATCAGGCAATCGGCGTCCCGGGCCAGTTCCGCCTCGACCATCGCGACCGCCGTCTCGAGCGCGTCGGGATCGAGCCGGCAGCCCCGCGCCCCGCGCCCGAGCGTCTGGGAGATGCGGATCACCGGTCCGTCGGGCAGCACCTTGACGTCCATGTCGCAGGGGCCGGCGTCGGCGCATTCGGTGTTGATCTGGACGATGCCGGCCGGGCGAAACCCGTCCCGGATCAGCGATTGCGCAACCCCGAAGAGGAGCTGGTCGATATCACCGCGCCCGGGTGCCATGGTGTAGGCGATGCTCATATCCTCAACCTCCTCAATTCCGCGAAAAGGGCTGGAACTCGACCAGCGCCCCGGCGGGCAGGACATCGGTCTCGGCCGGCAGCAGGATCAGCCCGTCGGCCCGCGGCAGCGGCGCGACACGGCCGGAATGGATGGCATCGTCGAACGTCACGACCTCCCTGCCCTCGGCATCGAACCCCGCCAGGGTGGCGGGGCGCAGCTCGCACCGGCCCGGCTTGCGGCGAATCGCATCGGCGGTCACCACGTGTCGCCGTGGCGTGGCGGCCGGATGCTCGCCCGCGAGGCGGCGGACCAGCGCCGTGCCGAAGAGCTGCCATGTGACATAGGCCGACAGCGGGTTGCCCGGAAGACCGAGCCAGTACGCCCGCCCCAGCCGCCCGAACGAGACCGGCTTGCCGGGCTTGACCGCGACCCCGCTGAACAGAACCTCGGCCCCGAGATCGGCCAGCGCCGGTTTCACATGATCCTCTTCACCGACCGAGATGCCGCCGGTGGTGACCACCAGATCGGCACGGCCGGCGATGTCGGCCAGTTGCCGGGCCAGCGCCTCGCGCCTGTCGGCGCCCGAGGCGACCGCGACCAGTTCGGCCCCCGTCTCTGCCAGCGTGGCGGAAAAGAGCGGCGTGTTGATGTCCCAGATCTGCGCTGCATCGCGCCGCGTGCCCGCCTGGCAAACCTCGTCGCCGGTCACCAGCAAACCCACGCGCAAGCACCGGTGGACGACGACACGCCCCTGCCCCGCCGCCGCACAGGCGGCGATCTCGCGCGGGCCGAGGCGGCGGCCGGCCTTCAGCACCGTCTCGCCGGCGGCCATGTCGCTGCCGGCACGGCGGATGTTGAGGCCGGGCGAGGGTTTGCGGGTCAGGGTCACGCGCTCGCCCTCGCGGCGCACGTCTTCCTGCATCACCACCGCATCGGCGCCCTCGGGTATCGGCGCGCCGGTGAATATCCGCGCCGCCCTGAGGCCACCGACCGGGGCGGCGGCCGCCTGCCCGGCGGGGATGCGCCCCGCGACCGCCAGCGTCCATGGCCCCTCGCCGGTCAGGGCGCCGGTGGCGACAGCATAGCCGTCCATCGCCGCATTGTCGAAGGGCGGCGCCGTGGCCTGCGACCGCACTGCCCGAGCCAGCACCCGGCCAAGCGCCGCCGGCAGCGCGACCTCTTCGGTCTCACCGACCGCGGCCGCGTTCGCCGCGATGCACGCCAGCGCCTCGTCGACGGAAACCAGCCTCGTGGCGGGTCCGGGCGCGTCGCAGCCGCAGCCCGCTCTCGCAAGGGGTTGCAGCAGGCTCATGATGCTGCCTCGCTGTGAAAGGCCTCGCGCGCCTCCGGCCGGCCGGCATCGCGGGCAAGCGGGTCAATCGGCATTGGCGTTCTCCATCAGCCGGTCAAGGCCGCGCCGTCTCATCATGCCCTGCCGCAGGGCTGCAAGGTCGTCCCGGGTCAGCCGCAGCCGGGCGAAGGGCAGGATGATGGCGTTCTCGAGAATGAGATGGCGCCTCGTGTCGGAGCCGAAGCGGACGAGCACGGATTTCTCGGCATTCGTCATCGCGCGTCCCTCGGATTCGATCGCCGCGAGGATGTACGCCACCCGGGGCGCATCGTCCTTGACGCCGGTGTGATCGGAGGTCAGCCGGCCGATGGCCCGTTCGATATCGTCGTCGGGCTCGCAGCGCAGGCGCAGGAGCGGAAAGAGCCCGTCCTCCTCGTCGGCCATATGCGCCGGCAGTTCGTCGAGCAGATAGCTGAGCGCCGCCGCCGCCAGTTCGGTGTCGGGCATGTCCGCGCCCGCGAGATGGTCGAGCGTGGCACAGATCTCGCGCTCGCGCAGGTGGTCCTCATAGACGAAATCCAGCGGATTTCCCAGGAGCGCCGGATCGGTCGGGGAAAGGCAATCGCCCCTGTTTCGACCGCGGGTGTGACGGCTCATGGCGGTGCCTTTCGTGATCAGACCGGCGCGCGCAGGTCGGCGCCCGCGATGTCCGCCGCCGCCACCAGCCGGTCGACGAAATCGCGCGCCGCGCGCGTCCAGGCCGCCTTTTCCATCGCCTCGGCGATCCTGGGGCGCACCGTCTCGTAGGGAAGCACCGCCCCTTGCGCGACCGCATCCATGCGGATGACGTGCCAGCCGTGCCGGCTGAGCACCGGCTCGGGCGTGATCTCGCCGTCGTCCAGACCGCGCAGGGCGGCCTCGAATTCGGGCACGGTATCGCCCGGCCCGAGCTGGCCCAGCGCGCCGCCCGATCCCTTCGATCCGCAGTCGCTGTACTCGCGCGCGAGTTGGCCAAAGGCGCGCGGATTCTCCTGCGCCTTGACCGTCAGCGCGGCGGCACGGGCACGGGCGGCCTCCCTCTGCGCTTCGTCGCGCGGATCGCAGGCGCACAGGATGTGCGACACCTCCCACAACGGCGGCGAGCGAAAGCGCGCGGGGTCGCGTTCCCACTCGGTACGCAGCGCGTCCTCGGTGGGCCGCTCGACATCGACGGCCTCGTCGAGAAGGCCCCGGATCAGGGCCTCCTCGTCGGTCTCAAAGCGCCCCGGTCCGACCTCGGCGGGATCGGATTCCAGCCCCCGCCGGCGCGCCTCCTGCAAGAGCAGCGTGCGCACGGCAACCGCGTTCGCTGCCTTGCGCCAGGCGATGCCGGGCTTGCCCTTGGGCGCCTCGTGGTTCTGCACCTCGGCGGCGATCGCCGCGTGCGGCACGGTTTCGCCATTGACGACCAGATCGGGAAAGAGAGCCGCGTTCATGGCCGTCACTCCGCGGGATGCGCGGTCTTGCGCGCCAGCGGCGCCTTGTCGGCCTGGGCCGGACGCATCGGGCCATCGCGCTTTGCCGGCGCCGTGTTTCGCCGCGAGCGCACGATCTGATAGCCGGGCCGCAGGAAGAGATAGCGCAGCGGCGCGAAGAAGCCCGAGGCGATATGCACAAGCCGCGTGAACGGGAAGATCATGATGATCAGCAGCCCCAGCACCAGGTGCAGCTTGAAGACCAGCGCCGCGTCGGCGACATAGCTCGCGGCCGCCGCGTCGAAGGTGAAGATACCCTGCGCCCGGGCCATGAACGTCACCATCTCGCTGCCGTCGAGATGCCCCAGCGAGACGAAGATCGTCCCGAGCCCCAGCACCAGCTGAATGAGCAGCAGCGCCAGGATCGCGATGTCCCAGGCATTCGAGGTCCGGCGAATGCGCGGATCGGT
Source organism: Roseovarius sp. (assembly GCA_027493545.1). Taxonomy (GTDB): domain Bacteria; phylum Pseudomonadota; class Alphaproteobacteria; order Rhodobacterales; family Rhodobacteraceae; genus Roseovarius. The sequence continues at coordinate 137,855 of JAOSKR010000004.1, forward strand.
CCAGCGGCGGTGAAACAGCATGCCCCCGCCGACCAGCGCCACGGCGCCCGCGATGCCGCCGGCGACGATGGCCGGGATCTGCTTGGCGCTATGGCTGATACCGATCGCGTCAAACACCCAGATCGGCGTCAGCAGGCCGAACAGGTGGCCGAAAAAGACCACCAGTACGCCGACGTGAAACAGGATCGAGCCGACCATCAACTGCCGGCGCCGCAACAGCTGCGACGACGAGGTCTTCCAGGTGAAGGGGTCGCGATCGTAGCGCGCGATGGTTCCCATGATCCCCACGCCAAGCGCGATGTAGGGGAAGATTCCGAAGAGAAAAGCGTTCATCTGTGCCTCCTTCACTCAGCCGCCACGCCGCCGGGACGGCGGGCGGGTTCATCCATGCGCGTGAGCATGTCGCGCACCTGCGGGCAACCGGCATTGGGATCGGGGCCGAAGAGGACTTCGGTTTCCTCCCAGATTTCGTCCAGCGCCTCCAGATCGTCGGGGTCGACCTCGGGCTGGTCCAGCAGTTCGGCCACCGCCTCGCGGTCGGCCTGAACACCCGCCAGTTGCAGCAGGGCGACGAAGACCGCGCCATAGGCGCTTTCGCGCCGGTCCAGCCGGGTGCTGAGCGCCTCGACGATGTGCGCCGCGTCGGCCAGGATATCCTGCGCTTCGGCAAAGGGCCGCGTCGCCAGGAATTCCAGCAGCACCGGCAAGTGATCGGGCAGCTCCGTGGTGGCGGGCTCGAAGCCCGCTTCGCGGTAGGTCTCCATCAGCGACACCATCGCGCCGCCGCGGTCGCGGCTTTCGCCGTGAACGTGCTCGAAGAGATTGAGCGACAGCGTCCGCGAGCGGTCGAAGAGCGCGACATACTGCTCTTCGAGCGCATAGATGTCCCGGGTTCCGAGCGCATCGACCAGCGGGCGCAGCGCCCGGCGCGCCGCGGCGGTAAGCCGGCTGTCGGAGGCGAGAACGCCGCCGATCTCGGGCATAGCCTGCTGCAGTTCAAGCGTCGGATAGCTGAGAACCAGCGACAGCGCTTTCAGGGTCCGGTCCATCACATCACCTCCGTCGGCATCTTGAGCGGCCTCTTCTTGCCGCCGAAGAGCGATCTGCCGGACATGCCCGAGGAACAGGCATTGCCATCGGTAAAGCCGCAGCCGCCGCGCAGGTCGTAAGCTTCCTCGACCTGCTCGCGGTGGGTTGTGGGGATGACGAAACGATCCTCGAAATCGGCGAGCGCCATGATCTTGTACATGTCCTCGATCACGCGGCCCGAGAGGCCCACGCGCGCGGCGATGGCCTCGTCGCGCACCCCGTCGACGGTCTTGGCGCGCATGTAGGCGCGCATCGCCAGCATCCGCTCCAGAGCCTGCGCCACCGGGGCCTCGTCGCCGGCGGTCAGCATGTTGGCCAGATAGCGCAGCGGGATGCGCAGGTTGCGCACGTCCGGCATCTCGCCGTCGGTGCCGATGGCGCCGGCCTCGGCGGCGTTCTGGATCGGGCTGAGCGGCGGGATGTACCACACCATCGGCAGCGTCCGGTATTCGGGATGCAGCGGGAAGGCCACCTTCCATTCCATCGCCATCTTCCAGATCGGGCTTTCCTGCGCGGCCTTGATCCAGTCCTCGGGGATGCCGTCGGCGCGCGCCGTCTCGATTATCCCCGGATCGTTGGGGTCGAGGAAGACGCCCAGCTGCGCGTCGTAGAGATCCATCTCGGCGGCGGCGTTGGCGGCCTCCTCGATCTTGTCGGCGTCATAGAGCATCACGCCGATATAGCGGATGCGCCCGACGCAGGTTTCCGAGCAGACGGTCGGGTTGCCCGATTCGATGCGCGGATAGCAGAGCGTGCATTTCTCCGACTTGCCGGTCGACCAGTTGTAATAGATCTTCTTGTAGGGGCAGCCCGAGACGCACATCCGCCAGCCGCGGCATTTCTCCCGGTCGATCAGGACAATGCCGTCCTCCTCGCGCTTGTAGATCGCGCCCGAGGGGCACGACGCCACGCAGGTCGGGTTGAGGCAGTGCTCGCAGAGCCGGGGGAGATACATCATGAAGGTGTTCTCGTATTGCCCGTAAATCTCCTTTTGCACGCCCTCGAAGTTGTAATCCTGCCCGCGCTTGGAGAACTCGCCGCCCAGGATTTCCTCCCAGTTGGGGCCCTTTTCGATCTTTTCGATCCGCTCTCCGGTGATCTTCGATCGGGGGCGCGCGGTGGGGAACGCCTCCATCTCGGGGGCCGATTTCAGATGGTCGTAGTCGAAATCGAACGGCTCGTAATAGTCGTCGATCTCGGGCAGGTCGGGGTTGGCGAAGATGTTCGCCAGGATCCGCCACTTGCCGCCCTGCCTGGGCCGCAGCTTGCCCGATTTCGTCCGCTCCCAACCGCCCTTCCAGCGCTTCTGGTTCTCCCAGTCGGTGGGATAGCCGGTGCCGGGCTTGGTCTCGACGTTGTTGAACCAGGCGTATTCAACGCCCTCGCGGCTGGTCCAGACGTTCTTGCAGGTCACCGAACAGGTGTGACACCCGATGCACTTGTCGAGGTTGAGCACCATTCCGATTTGGGCGCGCACTCTCATTCCGCTGCCTCCTTCTGGGTCGCTTCGCGGTCGAGCCAGTCGACCTTCTGCATTTTTCTGACGATGACGAACTCGTCCCGGTTCGAGCCCACGGTGCCGTAGTAGTTGAAGCCGTAGGACTGCTGGGCATAGCCGCCGATCATGTGGGTCGGTTTGGGGACCGCGCGGGTCACCGAGTTGTGGATGCCGCCGCGCTTGCCGGTCCTTTCCGAACCCGGCGTGTTCACGATCTTTTCCTGAGCGTGGTACATGAAGGTGGTGCCGTTCTTGATACGCTGGCTGACCACCGCCCGCGCCGTCAGCGCGCCGTTGGCGTTGTAAAGCTCGACCCAGTCGTTATCGACGATGCCGGCCGTTGCCGCGTCGTCCTCGGAGATCCAGATCACCGGACCGCCGCGGTTGAGCGTCAGCATCAGGAGGTTGTCGGTATAGGTCGAGTGGATGCCCCATTTCTGGTGCGGCGTGATGAAGTTCAGCACCACATGCGGGTGGCCGTCGCGCGCATCCTGGTTGATCTCGGCGTTGATGGTCTTGAGATCGACCGGCGGACGATAGGACATGAAGCCCTCGCCGAAGGCGCGCATCCACAGGTGATCCTGATAGAGCTGCTGACGGCCGGTCAGCGTGCGCCAGGGGATCAGTTCGTGAACGTTGGTGTAGCCGGCGTTATAGCTGACATGCTCGCTCTCGATCCCCGACCAGGTCGGCGACGAGATGATCTTGCGCGGCTGCGCGGCGATGTCGCGGAAGCGGATCTTCTCGTCCTCCTTGGGCTTCGCCAGGTGGGTATGGTCGCGCCCGGTGGCCTTGCTCAGCGCCTCCCACGCCTTGACCGCGACCTCGCCATTGGTCTCGGGCGCCAGCATCAGCACGACCTCGGTGGCGTCGATGTCGGTCACGATCTTGGCGCAGCCCTTGGCCGGCCCGTCGAGCCAGACGCCATTGAGGTCGCGCAGGTTCTGGACCTCGGACTCGGTCTTCCACGAGATGCCCTTGCCGCCGTTGCCGAGCTTGTCCATGAGCGGCCCGAGTGCGACGAACCGGTCGTAGATCGCGGTATAGTCGCGCTCCACGGCGATGAAGTTCGGTGCGGTCTTGCCGGGGATCAGGTCGCATTCGCCCTTTTTCCAGTCACGCACCTGGTCCTGGGCGATCTCGCCCGGGGTGTCGTGCAGGACCGGCACCGCGACGACGTCGGTCTCCTTCCCGAGAACTTCCGGCGCCACCTCCTGGAACTTCCTGGCGATGGCCTTGAAGATTTCCCAGTCCGACTTCGACTCGTAGGCCGGATCGACCGCCGCCTGCAGCGGGTGGATGAAGGGGTGCATGTCCGAGGTGTTGAGGTCGTTCTTCTCATACCACGACGCCGTCGGCAGCACGATGTCGGAATAGACCGCCGTCGTGCTCATGCGGAAGTCGATGGTCACCAGCAGATCGAGCTTGCCGCGCGGCGCGGTGTCGTGCCAGACCACCTCGCGGTGCGGGCTGTCGGCCTCCTCGCGCACGTCATGGCCCAGCACGCCGTTGTCGGTCCCGAGCAGGTGCTTGAGGAAATACTCGTGCCCCTTGCCCGACGAACCCAGCAGGTTCGAGCGCCACACGAAGAGGTTGCGCGGCCAGTTCTCGGGCGCGTCCGGATCCTCGCACGACATCTGCAGATCGCCCGACTTGAGCTGTTCGGCGACGTAGGCCGCGATTTCCTTGCCCGCCGCCTTGGCCGCCTTCGCGACCTCCAGCGGGTTGGTCTTGAGCTGCGGCGCCGAGGGCAGCCAGCCCATCCGCTCGGCGCGGATGTTGTAGTCGATCAGGCCGATGTCCCAATCGCCGTCGGGCGCCGTCGGCGACAGGATCTCGCCCGCCGTCACGGTCTCGTAGCGCCACTGGTCGGTGTGGGCGTAGAACGCGCTGGTGCCGTTCATGTGCCGCGGCGGCCGGCTCCAGTCGAGCGCGAAGGCCAGCGGCAGCCAGCCGGTCTGCGGACGCAGCTTTTCCTGGCCCACGTAATGCGCCCAGCCGCCCCCGGTCTGACCCACGCAGCCGCACATCACCAGCATGTTGATGACGCCGCGATAGTTCATGTCCATGTTGTACCAGTGGTTCATGCCGGCGCCGATGATGACCATCGAGCGGCCATTCGTCTTTTCGGCGTTGCGCGCGAATTCGCGCGCGACATGGGCGATCTTGTCGGCGGCGACGCCGGTGATCTTTTCCGCCCAGGCCGGCGTGCCCGGTACGTCCTCGGCATAGTCCCTGGTCACCCACTCGCCGCCAAGGCCGCGGTCGAGGCCGTAATTGGCGCAGAAGAGGTCAAAGACCGTGGCCACTGCGACCTCGCCGTCCGCGGTCTTGATGCGCTTGACCGGGACGTTCCTCGCCAGCACGTTCGGGCGCTGGTCGCCGGTGTCGAAATGTTCGCTGGTGTCGGCGCCGAAATAGGGAAATCCACCCCGGCGACCTCGTCATGCGCACCCTCGTCGATCAGCGTCATCCGGAGCCTCGTGTCGGCGCCGGCGGCCTTTTCCTCGAGGTTCCATTCCCCGTCCTCGCCCCAGCGGTAGCCGATCGAGCCGTTGGGCGCGACCAGATCGCCGGAGGTCTCGTCGAGCGCCACGGTCTTCCATTCGGGGTTGTTCGCTTCGCCGAGCTTGCCGTCGAGGTCGTCGGCGCGCAGGAACCGGCCCGGGATCAGCTTGCCGTCCTTCTCGTCGAGGCGCACCAGCATCGGCAGGTCGGAATACCTGCGGCAGTAGTCCTGAAAATAGTCGACCTGCCGGTCGAGGTGGAACTCGCGCAGGATGACATGACCGAACGCCATCGCCAGGGCCGCGTCGGTGCCCTGCTTGGGGTTGAGCCAGACATCGCCGAACTTGGCGGCCTCGGAATAGTCGGGGCAGATCACCGCCGACTTGGTGCCCTTGTAGCGCGCCTCGGTGTAGAAATGCGCGTCGGGTGTCCGGGTCTGCGGCACGTTCGAGCCCCAGATCAGCAGATAGTTGGAGTTGTACCAGTCCGCCGATTCGGGCACGTCGGTCTGTTCGCCCCAGGTCTGCGGGCTCGATGGCGGCAGGTCGCAATACCAGTCGTAGAACGACAGGCAGACCCCGCCCATGAGGCTCAGATAGCGCGAGCCCGCAGCGTAGGAAATCATCGACATCGCCGGGATCGGCGAAAAGCCGAAGACCCGGTCGGGTCCGTAGGTCCTGGCGGTATAGGCGTTGGCGGCGGCGGTGATCTCGGTCGCCTCGTCCCAGCTTGCGCGGACGAACCCGCCCTTGCCGCGTATCTCGACATAGGAGGCGCGCAGCACCGGATCGTTCTGGATCTTGGTCCAGGCCTCGATCGGGGTCATGGTCTCGCGCATCTTGCGCCAGACCTTCATCAGCCGGCCCCGCACCAGCGGGTTCTTCACCCGGTTGGCGGAATAGAGATACCAGCTGTAAGAAGCGCCGCGCGCACAGCCGCGCGGTTCATGGTTCGGCAGGTCCGGGCGGGTGCGCGGATAGTCGGTCTGCTGGACCTCCCAGGTGACGATCCCCGACTTGACGTAGATCTTCCACGAGCACGACCCGGTACAGTTCACCCCGTGGGTCGAGCGCACGATCTTGTCGTGCCGCCAGCGGTTTCTGTAGGTGTCTTCCCAGTCGCGATTTTCCCGCGTGACCTGGCCGTGACCGTTCGAGAACTGTTCCAGTTCCTTGGACTGGAAGAAATTCAATCTGTCGAGCAGGTGGCTCATCAGGACGTCCTTTCGGTTTGGTGTCGGCGGGCGACGCTGGCCGCCCGCCGGTGATGGGTGTTCAGGTCGCCGCGGGGGCGGAGGATGGCGCGGTCTTGCCGCGCTCGATATCGTGCAGCAGGCCGCCGGGCCTGGTGTAGAAGACCCAGGTGATCGCCAGGCAGGCCGCGTAGAAGACCAGGAAGGCCCACAGGGCGCCCACCGGCGATCCGGTCATGGCGATCGAGGTGCCGTAGGCCTTGGGGATGAAGAACGCCCCATAGGCGGCGATCGCGCTGGTGAAGGCGATGATCGCGGCACTTTCGCGTTCTGCCTGACGGCGCAACTCGCCTCCTTCCAGCTCCGGCATCAGCCGCGGCACTTCGCGCGACATGATGATGGGAATCATCTGGAAGGTCGAGGCGTTTCCAACCCCGGTCAGGAAGAAGAGCGCCATGAAGGCCGCGAAGAAGCCGACAAAGCTGCCCGCGCCCAGCGACGCGATCACCCCGAACACCGCCACGATCATGCCGGCGAAGACCCAGAAGGTCACGCGCCCGCCACCGAAGCGGTCGGAGACCCAGCCGGTCGCGGCGCGGCTCAGCGCGCCCACCAGCGGCCCGAGGAACACGTAGCTGAGCGCGTGAACATCGGGAAAGGCCAGCTCGGTCAGCAGCGGGAAGCCCGCGGAATAGCCGATGAAGCTGCCGAAGGTGCCGGTGTAGAGGATGCACATCAGCCAGTTGTGCTTGCGGCTGAAGATGATCGCCTGCTCGCGGAAGCTGGCCTTGGCATCGGCGATGTCGTTCATGCCCAACCAGGCCGCGACGGTGGCGACCAGGATGAAGGGCACCCAGACGAAACCAGCGTTCTGCAACCACAGCTCGCCACCCTCGGTCAACGGCACCGGATCGCCGGCCAACGCACCGAACACCCCGACGGTGATGACGATCGGCACCAGGAACTGCATGACCGACACGCCGAGGTTCCCAGCCCCGCATTGAGCGCCAGGGGCGTTGCCCTTTTCCGCCTTGGGAAAGAAGTAGGCGATGTTGGCCATCGACGAGGCGAAGTTGCCGCCGCCGAAACCGCAGAGCAGCGCCAGCGTCAGAAAGATCAGATAGGGCGTTTCGGGGTTCTGGACCGCATAGCCGATACCCATCGCCGGCAGGAGCAGCGAGGCGGTCGACAGCGTCGTCCACAGCCGGCCGCCGAAGATCGGCACCATGAAGCTGTAGAAGATGCGCAGCGTGGCGCCGGAAAGACCGGGCAGCGCCGCCAGCCAGAAGAGCTGGCCCGTGGAGAAGTCGAACCCGATCGCCGGCAGCTTGGCCACCACCATCGACCACACCATCCACACCGAAAACGCCAGGAGCAGCGCGGGGATCGAGATCCACAGGTTGCGACGTGCGACGGCGCGGCCCTTGTCCTCCCAGAACGTGCTGTCCTCGGGCTGCCACTCGTCGAGCACACGCGGCATTTCCGTCTTGCCGGGGACGTGGACCGCCTGCAGTTCGGGAACCGTCGGCAGGGTGTCGAGTTCGCGCCCGAGCGCGCTGCGCTCCATCGCCCGGATGGACACATGCATCCAGGTCAGCATGACCGCGACCATCGCGACCAGGATCGCGAAGCACGAGGTGTAGACGCCGGTGAGGTCGAGCACGGCGCCAAAGACGATGGGCAGGACAAACCCGCCAAGGCCGCCGATCATGCCGACCAGACCGCCGACCGCGCCGACGTGGTTCGGATAGTAGACCGGAATGTGCTTGTAGACCGCCGCCTTGCCAAGGCTCGCGAAAAAGCCCAGCGCGAACAGGATGATGATGAACGGCCAGAAATCCAGCTCGGTCGAAAAGGCGATCGGGCCGTCCTTGCCGCGGATCACGTAATCGGTCGGCGGATAGGACAGCATGAAGAGGAAAATCAGCGAAAACCCGAAGGTCCAGTACATCACCGAGCGGGCGCCGAAACGGTCGCTCAGATGCCCGCCATAGGCGCGAAAGAGCGATGCCGACAGGCTGAACGAGGCCGCGGCCATGCCGGCGGTCTCCACGTCGACGTGATAGACTTCGATCAGGTAGTGCGGCATCCACAGCGCCAGTGCGACGAAGGCGCCGAAGACGAAAAAGTAATAGAGCGAGAAACGCCAGACCTGCAGGTTCTTGAGCGGCGCGAACTGCTCCGCCAGCGAGGGCGCGGCGATGCCCTTTTCCCGGCGCTCGACCAGCGAAGGATCATCCTTGGCGAAGATGAAGAACAGCACGCCGACAATCGCCAGTCCGATCGCCCAGACATAGGCGACCCCGTGCCAGCCATAGGCGACCATCACGAAGGGGGCGACGAACTTGGTCACCGCCGCGCCGACGTTTCCGGCCCCGAAAATGCCCAGCGCCGTGCCCTGCCGTCGCGCGTCGTACCAGCGGCTGACATAGGCCACGCCGATGATGAACGACCCGCCCGCCGGGCCAATGCCCAGCGCCGCGATCAGGTACATGACATAGCTGTCGGCCAGGGTCAGCGCCCAGGTGGCCAGCGCCGTCAGCAGCATCTGTGCCGAAAACACCAGACGGCCGCCGTATTTCTCGGTCCACACGCCGAGGAATATCCGCGTGAGCGAGCCGGTCAGGATCGGTGTCGCCACCAGCAGGCCGAACTGGGATTCGCTCAGCCCCAGCTCGTCCTTGATGGCAACGCCAATGATGGAAAAGATCGTCCATACCGCAAAGCAGGCGGTGAAAGCGATCGTGCTCAGGCCAAGCGCGCGGCTCTGATCCGCACGAGAGGCTGTGGCTACGGTCTGCATGGCAGGGTCTCCGGCAAGATTGGCTTGGCCCCCCTTGGGGATTGCCGCCAGACCTGGGACAGGCGCGGCACGGTCTCTTTGATTTGGATCATGATTCAAAAAAAGTACAGCAAAATAAACAGGTTGACCAAACTTGTCATGACCGCCGGAGCAGACTATCAAGACAGTGGGGAATACGGGTCAATCTCATGCTTGACGGTTATCAATTTCACGACTGATACTTGTCAAATCAAGCGAGAGGATGCACGTCGGAATGCCTGAGTCGGACTACCCGGAGATCCGGGGCCTGCATCTTTTCAGGAACATGACAGACGCGCATTTCGCGGCGCTCATGCGCGGGGCCTATGTGCAGAATTTCCCGCCACAGATCGAACTGATCGCCGAGGGCGATCCCAGCGATTTCCTGCATGTGGTGCTGTCGGGGTCGGTCGACCTGTTTTCGGCCTGGAACGGCCGCGAGACCAGCATGTCGACCGTGCGTCCGATCGCGACCTTCATCCTGGCGGCGACGATTCGCGACGGGCCCTACCTGATGTCTGCACGCACGCTGGAGAAAAGCCGCATCGCGCTCATCCCCAGCCAGGACGTACGCGCGATCTTCGACGAGGATCACGATTTCGCCCGCGCCATCGTGACCGAACTGGCGCTGCATTTCCGCTCGGTGATCAAGGCGCACAAGGACCTCAAGCTGCGCACGTCGAGCGAACGGCTGGCCAACTACCTGCTGCGCCAGCAGACCCGCGCGGGCGGCGATGCCGAATTCGATCTGCGCTTCGAAAAGCGCCGGCTGGCGTCGCTTCTGGGCATGACGCCCGAGAACCTCAGCCGGGCGTTTCGCGGCCTGCATGCCCATGGCGTCCGGGTGGACGGAAGCCACATCACCATCAGCGACCGCGGACGCCTCGAACGGATCGCACGACCGAGCCCGTTCATCGACGACCACACCATCTGAACGAGCGCGACACGCCCTGACCGGGCCCCGGCGCGGCGGGCGACATGGCCGGTGAAGACCGCACTCGCTATCGGCCGGCAATGCTCGGTGCCAGGGGGAGACCACGCGCGATGTCCCGGGTGCGTCCACCGCTCCTGGCGTGCCGGGTTTTCCATCCGCATTTCGGCCCGTCGCCCGCCGACACCGAGCAAAGGGCGGCGCCGGGCCGCGTTGCATCCCGGGGCGCGGCGTGGCAAAGCCCGGTCAGCCAACTGCCGGAGCACGCCGATGATCCTCTACCCCGCCATCGACCTCAAGGACGGTCAGGCCGTGCGCCTCCTGCGCGGCGACATGGACCGGGCCACCGTCTTCAACGACGACCCGGCGGCGCAGGCGGAGGCCTTCGTGGCGGCGGGCTGCGAATGGCTGCATCTCGTGGATCTCAACGGCGCCTTCGCCGGCGCGCCGGTGAATGCGGCAGCGGTCGAGGCGATCCTCGCCGCCGTGCCGGTTCCGGCACAGCTGGGCGGCGGCATCCGCGACATGGCCACCATCGAGCGCTGGCTGACAAAGGGGCTTGCGCGGGTGATCCTCGGCACCGTGGCGGTGGAAGACCCCGAACTGGTGCGCGAGGCGGCGCGGGTCTTTCCCGGACAGGTGGCGGTCGGCATCGACGCACGGGCCGGGCGCGTGGCCACCCGTGGCTGGGCCGAGAAAACCGAGATCGACGCCACCGACCTGGCACGCTCGTTTCAGGACGCGGGCGTCGCCGCGATCATCTATACCGACATCGACCGCGACGGCGCCATGCAGGGGCCGAACGTCGCGGCGACGGCGGCGCTGGCGCGCGCGGTGACAATCCCGGTGATCGCCTCGGGCGGGGTGTCGCGGCTCGACGACCTGATCGCGCTGCGCGACTGTGGTGCGCCCCTCGACGGGGTGATTTCGGGGCGCGCGCTCTACGACGGCAAGCTCGACCTCGCCGAGGCGCTGGCGGCGCTGCGCGGCTGAGCCGGCAGGTCACGCCTGTCGCGCGCGCTTGAACATTCTCAGGCGCGCGCCATCTCGTCCGATCGCAGTTCGGTGTAGTGATCGAACTCGGCCTCGAACCAGCCGGTGCCGCGCGCGGCGCTCGCCAGCGCGTTGCTCAGATCGTCGAGCGCGGTCATCGGCAGCATGGCGCGAAAGACATCCCAGCCGGCGGCGTCGGGGTGGCCCTCGAAACCCAGAACCTGCCCCTTCATGCCCGAGATCGTCGGCACCAGCCCGCCGGCATAGACCGAGGGCACATGGATCAGCACCTGCGCAATCGGCTCCAGCACAATCGTGCCGCTTTCCGTCATCGCCTCCTTCATGCCGTTCTTGCCGGCGGTGCGGAACGCGAAGTCCGAGCTGTCGACGCTGTGGTGCTTGCCGTCGGTCAACGTCACCGCGACATCGACCACGGGATGGCCGTGCGGCCCTTCGGAGAGCGCCTCGCGCACCCCGTTCTCGACCGCGGGGATGTAGTTGCGGGGCACGACGCCGCCCTTGACCGTCTCGTCGAAGGTCTCGCCGCCGCCGCGCGCCAGCGGCCTGACCTCGATCACCACATCGGCGAACTGCCCGGCGCCGCCCGATTGCTTGCGGTGGCGGTGATGGATGGTCACGGGCTTGCGCAGCGTCTCGCGATAGGCCGGGGGACCGTGCGCTCGGTGACCTCGACACCGAAGCCCTCGGAGAGCTTGGCCAGGGCGCGGCGGAAATGCTGCGGCCCCTGCACCGCCAGAACGGCGTGGCCCGATTGCGGGTCCTGCGTAACCGAAATGCCGGGGTCGATCTCGGAGAGCCGCTCCAGCGCGGCGGAAAGGCGCGCCTCGTCGCGCTCGTGCTCGGGCTCGATCAGCCGGCGGAAACCCGGCACATGCGCCTGCGCCCAGTCGGGCAGCGGCGCCGCCTCGTCTTCGGTAAAGACCTGCGCCGCCGACAGGTGATCGGATTTCATCGTCAGCCCGACCTGCCCCGGCGCCAGTTCGGGCTGCGGCGACTTGGCGTCGAGCCCGGTGATCGAGCCCACGGTCTTGCCCGCCAGCATCCGGCCGTTGCCCACCCCGGCCCCCAGCGCGCGAATGAGCACGGTCTTGCCCAGGTGCTTGACGTGATCGGCCAGAAGCCCCGCCGCCAGCGGCGCGCCGTGCTGCGCAAGCCGTTTGCCGGCCGCCTCGACGCCCGGCACCTCGTGGCGCAGCGACTTCATCAGCCGCAGCATGCCGTTGCGGTGCTCGGCCGAACCCAGCAGCGCCGGAACCAGGTCGTGATGCTGCAGCACCGCCGTCGCGGTCTCGTAGACATCCCCGGTCAGCGGCTGCCGGTCCTCGATCAGCTGTTCCAGCAGCGCGTCGTCGTAATCCGCCAGCGCCTCGAGCAGTTCGGCCCGGGCCTCCCTCTCGCGGCCCTGCACCGCCTCGGGGATTTCCACCAGGAGCGACGGCTCGCCCTCGCGGTACTGCCAGGCGCGTTCCGAGATCAGATCGACGGCGCCGACGATCCGGCCACCCTCGCGGATCGGCACCTGCCTGAGCGCGATGCCGTGGCGGCAATAGGCCTGCAGCGCCGAGATCACCTCGCTGATGCGGCCCTCGGCGGCATCGACGCGGTTGACAAAAAGAAAGCAGGGTATCCCTGCCTCTTCGATCAGCCGGAAATAGGGGGCCGCCAGCACGGCGGCTTGCGGATCCGCCCCGACGCAAAGCACCGCCGCATCCGATCCCGCCAGCGCCGGGCCGGCGGTGGCGAGGTTTTCAGCCCCGCCGGCGATGTCGATCGCGGTCCAGTCGTCGCCCATGAAGCCGAACTGCGTGACCCGCGCCACGCCGGGTATGTCGAGCACCTGCGGGCGCTGCTCCTCGAGCCCGGTCAGCCCGTCGATGAGTGTGGTTTTGCCCGATTGCGATGGTCCGAGGACCGTGAAGACCCGCATGATGTACCTCCCTTTTTGCCAAACCCGCAGACGCCTTGCACTACCCGATCGGCGCGAGAGGCGGCGCGTGGTCGCCGCGACCCGTCCTGCCTGTCGATCTGCCCCACCCGCCGGCCGGGGTCTGGGCCGGGCTCGGCCCCGTTGCGGCGGGATCGGTCCCGCCAGTGTCGGCGAAAGCCCCGGCGCACGTCAAGAAATCAGTTCGGCGCATCGGTGCCGCCAAATCCTCGCCCGGTGCATTCGCGCCCACCCGGGCGGGCGCATCCCCTCTGGTCGCAATTGGACGAACCCAACCCCGCGCGAGCGGCGGAATTCCACACCTGCCCCGGCTCAGACCCCGCCCACGTCGAGCGGCGCGATGGCCACGGTCTTGATCACCGCGTGACAGGATACCCCGGGGGCGAGCCCCAGCGCCTCGGCCGAACGGCGGGTGATCCGCGCCAGCACGGTGCCGGCGACGGTATCAAGCGAGACCAGCATCCCCGGTCCCGCGCCCTCGCGCAGCGCCGCCACCCTGCCGGGCAGGATGTTGAGCGCCGACAGCCCCTTTGGTGCCTCGCGCGACACGATCACGTCATGGGCGGCGATCCGCAGGCGCACCACGTGGCCCGGCTCGCGATCTATGTGCGGCAGGAACAGCGGCACCCCGCCGGCATCGAGTTCGGTCAGCCCGTCGGCATGGTGCCGCGCCACCCGCGCGATCAGCAGCGCGCCGGCCGCGCGCACGCCGGTGGGAATCACCGCCGGATCGGCCAGCACCGCGTCGGCCGCGCCCTGGCGGACCACGCGGCCGCCTTCGAGCACCACGACCGTGGTCGCCAGCCGCGCCACCTCGGCCGCCGAGTGGGTGACATAGAGGATCGGCACCGCGAAGGCGTCGCGCAGGCGCTCGAAGAACGGCAGGATCTCGGCCTTGCGGGCCTCGTCGAGCGCCGCAAGCGGCTCGTCGGCCAAAAGCAGCCTCGGCCCCGCCAGAAGCGCGCGGCCGATGGCCACGCGCTGTTTCTCGCCGCCCGAGAGCGCCCCCGGGCGGCGCGGCAGCAGGTGGCCGATGCCCATGATCTCGACCACCTTCTCGAGGCTCTCGCGGCGCTCGCGAGCCGGCGCGAACCAGCGCCCGTAGACGAGGTTCTGCCGCACCGTCAGATGCGGAAAGAGCCGCCCCTCCTGAAAGATGTACCCCAGCCGGCGGCGATGCGGCGGCAGCCAGTGGCGCGCGTCGGTGTCGAACAGCTCCCACCCGTTCACGGTCACCCGCCCGCGGTCGGGCCGCAGGAGACCGGCGACCGCGTTGACGACCGAGGTCTTGCCCGAACCCGAACTGCCAAAGAGCACCGTCACCCCGGGCGGCGCCTCGAACGCGACATCGAGCCGCAGCGCGCCCACGGCGTGGCCGATCTCGACCGAGAGCGTCATGCGCCGCCCACCCGCGCCGCGGCGCGGCGCGCCAGCATCTCGGAGGCCAGCAGCGCGCCCATCGCGATCGCCACCGACACCACCACCAGCCGCAACGCCGGCCCCTCGCCGCCCGGCACCTGCAGAAAGGCGTAGACGGCCGAGGGCAGGGTCTGGGTCTCGCCGGGGATGTTGGAGACGAATGTGATGGTGGCGCCGAACTCGCCCATCGCCTTGGCAAACGCCGAGGATCGCCCCGGCGAGGATGCCGGGCATGACGAGCGGCAGCGTCACCGTCACGAAGACCCAGGGCCGTGAAGCCCCCAGCGTCGCGGCGGCCTCCTCGAGCTTTGGATCGACCGCCTCGATCGACAGCCGCATCGCCCGCACCATCAGCGGAAAGGCCATCACCCCCGCGGCCAGGGCCGCCCCGGTCCAGCGGAACGCAAAGACGATGCCGATGGATTTCAGCGCCCCGCCCAGCGCCCCGGTGGTGCCGAAGGTCAGGAGCAGCAGATAACCCGTCACCACCGGCGGCAGGATCAGCGGCAGATGCACCAGCCCGTTGACCAGCTGCTTGCCCGGAAAGCGCCAGCGCGCCAGCGCATGGGCGGTGAAGAGCCCCAGCGGCAGCGCCACCACCGTGGCCCAGAGCGAGACCCGCAGCGACAGCGCCACCGCCTGCCATTCCTCTGCCCCAAGCCAGCCCATCACGCCCGCCCCGCCTATTGCCCCAGCACGGCAAAGCCGTGACGTTCAAAGATCGCGTCCGCCTCGGCGCCGCGCAGATAGGCCAGAAAGGCCCGTGCGACCGGGCCGGCGCGGCCCGCGACCGCCGCCGCCGGGTAGATGATCGGCGGATGGCTGTCAGCCGGAAAGACGCCCAGCACCTCGACCGCGTCCTCGGCCGCGGCATCGGTGGCATAGACCACCCCCATCGCCGCCTCGCCCAGCGCCACCAGCTTGAGCGCGGCGCGCACGTTGTCGGCCTGCGCCACCCGGCCCGAGACCGTGTCCCACTCGCCAAGGCTCTGCAGCGCCGCCTTGCCGTAAAGCCCCGCCGGCACCGCATCGACCAGCGCCATCGCCAGCCATCCCTCGCCCAGCCGCCGGGCCAGATCCATTCCCGGCCCGATGGCCACCGGTGCAGCGCCCGCCGGGCCGATCAGTACCAGCCGGTTGCCGAGGATGTCGGCACGGGTTCCCGCCTCGACCATGCCTTCGCCCTCCAGCCAGTCCATCCATTTGGGATTGGCCGAGATGAACACATCCGCCGGCGCCCCCAGCGCGATCTGGCGCGCCAGCGCCGAACTGCCGGCATAGGAGAGCGTCACCTTGTCCCCACTCGTCGCGGCAAAGTCGCCGGCGACCTCGTCGAGCGCGGTCTTGAGGCTCGCGGCGGCGAAAACGGTGATCTGCCCGGCCGCCGCCGGAAGAGCCGTCAGCAGCATGAACGCAAGCGCCGCCGCCTGTCTGGCAATCCATCCCGTCATGCCCCGCAGTATTGACAGTGCGGCCTTGCCCGCAAGCTTAATCGGTGCTGCGCAACCGCGTGCGCTGCACCAGCGCCACCACCATCAGCGGCAGCGCGACGCCGATGCCGGCCGCCGTCAGCAGCAGCCAGCCCAGCTGCGAATAATCCTCGCCCACGGTGACGGCGCCGGTTACCGGGTCTGTCACCTTGCGTGTGACTATGTAGACCTGGTTGAGATACTTGGTGCCCAGACTGCCCGCCGAGAGCGCCAGATTGGTAAAGGATGCCATCACCGCAAAGAACGTGGCCTTCAGGTCCGCCGGCGCGTTGCGCGCGATCCAGGCCAGCATCGGGATCATCGCCACTTGCCCCAGCGGCGATTCGATGGCGGTGTCGAGAATGGCGATGAAACGGGCGTCGACCACGCCCCCGGTCAACGCCGCGGTGATATTCTGAATGCCGTAGTAGAGCCCGATATTGGGCAGGCTCAGCAGCCCCGCGGCGATCGTCAGCAACACCACGATATAGACGATCGAGCGCTGCGCCATCATCGGCCTCAGCACCACCATCCCGACCAGCGTCAGCCCCGAGGTGATCAGCGAGAGTACCGACAGGAAGCGCTGGTCGAACCCCAGCACGTCGATCTCGAACCAAATCTGCCCGTTCCCCGGCCCCGGCGTGGCGCGAAAGGCGAAGATGATGATCGCGGTACCGATGAGCGTGCGCGCCTGCGCCGGCGGCAGCACCGCGATCAGCTGGCGCATCAGCACGATCACGATGGCAAGCGAGCCGGCAAAGACGATCTCCTGCCCGTAGGGCACCTCGCCCAGCCCGATGGCGAGCGACAGCCCCGCGAACCCCGCGCCCCCGATGAAGTACCACGGGTTGGCCTCGGTCGCCTCGACGGGGCGGTCGAGCAGCGCCGCGGCCTCGGCCGGCGCCAGCCCGGCGCGGATCAACCGGCGCCGCGCGGCGAACTTCTGCACGCCGGCCAGCGCCACCCCCGAGACCGACAGCACCGGGATACCCAGCGCCGCCAGATAGATGGTGGCATAGATCTGGGCCTTGGCCCCGGCGTCGAGCGCCTCGATGCCGCGAAACATCCAGATGTTGACCGCCGCCACCACCACCGTGCCCGAAATCAGCGCGAACCGCCCCAGCGTCTGCATGGTGACATGCATCGCGCGCTCCTCGTCCTCGGGGATCGGGCGGCCGTCGGCATCGACCTTCGGCACCGCCTCGACCGACATCGCGTCCGCGACCGCGTCCTGCAGCACCACCCCGCAGGGCGCCAGCAGGAAGCTCGTCACAAACCACGCCTCGAGCGGCATCACCGCCTCCATCGGCACGGGCCGGGTGATCACCAGATACATGATCCCCACGCTTAGCGCCAAGAGCCCCGCGCCGAGCCAGACCAGCAGCCATTTCCACCGCCAGATCAGATCGACCAGATGCCCCAGCGGCATCTTCAGCGCCCAAGGCAGCCCGGCCCAGAACGCCAGCCCGGCGAGATAGGCGGCGGAAAGATCGAGATAGTCCTTGACGTAGAAGGTGCCGACGATCGCCGTCAGCCCGGTGAAGCCATAGGCGAAATAGACCATGAGCGGCGGCAGGAACGACCAGCGCAACTGCCGCCCGAGATCCCAGACGACCGCGTCGATCCACCCGCGTATCGCGCCGCCCACTGCCATCGCCCCTCCGCCACCGCCCCGATCGAGCGGACCCTAGCCGCGCCGCACCGCGCCGTCCATCCGCGCGCGCCGCACATGCGCGTGAGCGAGACTCAAAGCAGGACCGACGAATAAAGCAGCATCCCCAGGGGGCGAGCCGGGCCTCGACCTCCGCCCGGGCGGCGCCAGAGGCGATGGCATCGCCGCCCCCTCGCGCGGCCATCTGACCGAGGCTCGACCGCCCGTCGATGGCGGCAATGAGCGGCGCCGCCGCACACGGCAGGCGCAGCGCCTCGGTGATGCCGCATGTACCGACATTGACTGCCCGGCCCTCGCCACCGTCTGCGCCAGCGCGCGCGCCTCGACGCCCATGAGGTGCGGCACCAGCGCGCGGTTGCGCCCGCTCGCGGGGCTGTGCGCGCTGTCCTTCGCGACCGCATAGCCGGTATGGGTGCGGATGGTGCCCGCCAGGCGTTCGGCCAGCGCCATCGCCTCGGCGCCGTCCAGCCCCTCGGGCACCTCCGCAAATCGGGCCGGATCGTAAAGCGCCGGCACGGTGAACCCGCTCAGCCGCCAGCCGGTGCGGTCGAGCACGTCGATGAGTGCCGGCACGTCATAGGCCCGGTCCTGGCTGTGCAGGAGCAGATCGTAGAACCCTGCGTCGCCGCTTTTATGGTCGTTGAGGTTGGGGTTCGACTTGAACGGATGCCCCTCGGGCAGCCGCTCCAGCACCCGCCGCGCCGCGCCGACCCGCTCTTTGGGCGGCAGGTGGCCGAAGAGCGCGGCAAACGCCGCCTGCAACGGATAGACCCCGAGCGGCCATAAGGCGCATAGACCATGAACCCCATCCCGCCGTCCTCGGCCAGCGCGCCCCTGAGCGCGGCGAAACCCGCCTCGGGATCGGGCAGATGATGCAACACCCCGCAGCAGTCGATATAGTCGAACTCGCCATGATCGGCGGCGTCGAGCAGGCTGCCGGTGACGAACCGGATGCCACTCAGCCCGCGCACCTTCGCCCGCGCCTCGGCCACCCGCCGCGAGGCGCGCGAGAGGTCGACATAGACCGCCTCATAGGGCTTTTTCCAGCGCGTGAGCAGCGTTGTCAGCTGAATGAGACCGTCGCCGGTGCCGCCCCCAGCCACCGAGGATGCGCAGGGGCTGCGACCAGTCGCGCCGGCCGCCATAGACGAAATGGTCGATCTCCTGCGGCAGCGAGGGCGATCCGGTCACCAGCCGCTTGCGCTCGTCCCCGGGGTCGCGCTCGGGATAGGGGAACGCCTCATACTGGTCGCGCACACTGTCCATCGCCGTCTCCAACGCCTTTTTGCCGCAGCGCACCATAGGCCGCCGCGGCGCCGGGATGCAAAGACAACCGCCCCTCTGGTTCATCTTCTCGGCAACGCAGACCATGCCGCGCCCATCGCGTCACGCCGGAAGAAACGCCCCGCCCGGCGGCACCGCCGGGCAGCCCCCGCCCGCCCCCATGGGCGGGGGCTTCACCCCCGCCCGCGGTCGGTGACTGCCCTCGCGCCGGCGCAGGCCAATGCGCTTGACCGCCGCCGGGCGGCGGGGCATCAGGGGGCCATGCTCGTCCTCAAGATACTGCGCGCCTGCGAATGGGCCGCGCTCCGCCGCGACGGCACCACCCGGGGCGCGCCGGTCGACCAGGCCGGCGGCTTCATCCATTTCTCGACCCCCGAGCAGGTGATAGCGACGGCGGCAAAGCATTTCGCCGGCGAGGACGGGCTGATGCTGGTGGCGGTCGAGGCCGGGGCGCTCGGCGATGCGCTGCGGTGGGAGCACGCGCGCGGCGGCGCGCTCTTCCCGCATCTCTACCGCGAGCTGCGGCTGGCGGACGTGGCGCGCGCCGAGCCGCTGCCGCTGGTTGCCGGCAGGCATGTCTTTCCCGAGGGCCTCGTCGCCTCCACCGACCCCGGCGGGGCCTTCGCATGAGCGTGCTCGAGCGGGCCGGGCTAGCACTCCTGCACCGGTGCGACCCGGAAACGGCGCACGGGCTTGCGATCCTCGCGCTCAGGGCGGGGCTCGCACCACGCCCGGGGGCTTACACCTCGGCGCGGCTGCGCACCCGGCTCGCGGGGCTCGACCTGCCCAATCCGGTCGGGCTGGCGGCGGGGTTCGACAAGAATGCGGTGGCTCTGGGGCCACTTTCGCGCGCCGGCTTCGGCTTCATCGAGGCGGGCGCGGTGACGCCGCGGCCGCAGCCCGGCAACCCGCGCCCGCGGCTTTTCCGGCTGCCCGAGGACCGCGCCGTGATCAACCGCTTCGGTTTCAACAACGACGGCATGGCGGCGGTGGCGGCACGACTGGCCCGGCGGCCGCGCGATGCGGTGATCGGGCTCAACCTCGGCGCGGGCAAGGACAGCGACGACCGCGCCGGCGATTTCGCCCGCGTGCTGGCGCATTGCGGCGCGCATCTCGATTTCGCCACCGTCAACGTCTCGAGCCCCAACACCGAACGGTTGCGCGATCTGCAGGGGCCCGACGCGCTGCCGGGGCTCCTCGCGGGCGTGATGGCGGCGCGCGATGCGCTGCCGCGCGCGATCCCGGTCTTTCTCAAGATCGCCCCCGATCTGGACCCGGACGAGATCGACGAGATCGCCCGCGTGGCCGTGGATGCGGGCGCCAGCGGCATCATCGCCACCAACACCACGCTGGCGCGCGACGGTCTGCAAGGCGCGGCAAGGGTCGAGGCCGGCGGGCTGTCGGGCAAGCCGCTTTTCGAGCGCTCGACGCGGGTTCTGGCGCGGCTGGCGCGGGCGACGGGCGGGCGGATGCCGCTGATCGGGGTCGGCGGCATCAGCACGGCCGAGGACGCCTATGCCAAGATCCGCGCCGGCGCCAGCGCGGTGCAGCTTTATTCGGCACTGGTCTTTGAGGGGCTTTCGCTGGCGGGACGGGTCGCGCGCGGGCTCGATGCGCTTCTGGAACGCGACGGCTTTGCCTCGGTGGCCGACGCGGTGGGAACGGCAACGGAGGACTGGCTGTGACGGTGATCTGGCACAACCCGAAATGTTCGAAATCGCGCCAGACGCTGGCGCTGCTGCAGGAACGCGGCGAGGCGGTGACGATCCGCCGCTATCTCGACGACCCGCCCACGGCGGAAGAGCTGCGCGCGGCGCGGGCCCTGCTGGGGGTGCCGGCAATCGAGATGATGCGCTCGGGCGAGGCGCTGTTCACCGATCTCGGCCTGACCAGGACCGACCCCGACGAAACTCTGATCGAAGCGATGGCCAGCCATCCCCGGCTGATCGAACGCCCTGTGGTCCTTGCCCGCGGCAGCGCGGTGATCGCCCGCCCGCCCGAGCGCGCGCTCGACCTCTTCTGACGGGTGCGGCGCCGTTCAACGGTGGCGCGCGTGACCAGCCCCTGCCCCGGGCAGGCCGGGCCGGTCATGACCCGCGCATCATCGCCGGGCGAATGAGCGCGCGCTCGACCAGCGCCATCGCCGGGGCGGTGCGCGCCGCCGAGCGCAGCGTCAGGTCGGTGTCGGTCAGGAGCGTCACCGCCGCCTGCAGCCGCTCCGCGCCCCAGGCCTGGGCCCGGCGCTGCATCCGCTCGCGCCTCGGGCCAAAGACCGGCGGGCGCAGCCGGGCGATGCCCTGACCTGGGCCGCCGGGGTCGGAGGCCACGGTATAGAGCGCGCGGAAGTGGCGCGCGGCGGCAATGCAGAGCCCCACCGGCTGCACACCCTGCGCGCGCAGGCGGCTCATCACCGGTCCGATTTCGGCCGCGCGCGCCTCGGCCACGATCTGGAGGATATCGTCGAGATCGGCCTCGACCGAAACCGGGGCACAGGCGGCGATGTCGGCGGGCGCGAGCGGCGTCGCATCGTCCAGCTTGTAGAGCGCGATCTTTTCCACCGTCTGGCGGAAATCGCCGGGGTCGAGCGCGCGCGCCAGGACTGTCAGGTCGCGCATCGCCTCTCCGTCCACGTCCGACAGGCCGGCCTGCCGCAGGATCGCCTCGATCTCGGCCCTTGACGGCGGCTCGTCATAGATTGCCGCCGCATAGGCGTTCTTGTGCCCCTCGAAGAGCTTGCGCAGTCTTGACGCGGGCTTGAGCGCCCCGGCGGCAACCACGATCTGCGCGTCACCCTCGCGCCAGTCGGCAAGCGCCGCCGCCACCGCCTCGGCCACGCGGTCGCTCGCGTCCTCGACGAACGCCACGCGCGGGCCGGGAAAGAAGCCCTGCGCCCGCATCGCATCGGCCAGCAACGCCGGGTCGCGGGCCAGATCGGCTGCGGCAATGCGCGCGAGGCGCATCTCCTTCTCACCCTCGGGGCCGATCAGCGCGGCAATGACCTGCTGGCGGCGCAGCGCCACCCGCATGGCGTCGGCGCCAAAGATCAGGAGACCCGCACGGCCGGGATCGGGACGGGCGAAATAACCCGGCGCGTCGCGCGGCGCGAGCTTCATGCCGGCAGGGTTTCGGCGTCCGCGATCAGCCGGGTGACGATCTGGTCGGTCAGGATCGCCATCAGCCGCGCCTCGGCATCGCGCGCGGCTCCCTGGGTGGCCACGGTGGTGCCCGGAGGCCGAATAGCTGGTAAAGCTTTCCGCCTTGCCCGAGGTCAGCACCTTGTCGGTTTCCGGGTCGCGCAGCGCCCAGGTGACCTTGCCGATCTTGTTGTAGCGGGTGATCACGTTGGCCGGCGACACCGCGATGGCGGCGTCGTTCAGCGCGATGGAATATGACAGGCCATAGCGCGCGGCATCCGCACGCCCCATCCGTTCCTCGAACCGGCGGGTCAGCAGATAGGCGGGGCGGCTCGAGGGCTCGTCGACCAATACGCGGCCCTGCAGCCGCGTGGCCGCGCCGCCCGGCGCAAAGGCGGGCGTGAACCCGCAGCCCGCCAGCGCCGCGGCGGAGAAGAGGAAAAGGCGGCGGTTATACCACGACATTGACGATCCGACCGGGGACGACGATGACCTTTCTGGGCTGGGCCCCGTCCAGCGACCTGATCACAGCATCGTTCGCCAGCGCGGCTTTTTCAACCTCTGCCTGACCCATGTCGCGGGGAACGCTGATTTCGGCGCGCCGCTTGCCGTTCACCTGCACCGGCAGGGTGATGGTGTCGGAGGCGAGCATCGCCGTGTCCGCAACCGGCCAGGGCGCGGTCGCAACCAGCCCCTCGTGTCCCAGGAGCGCCCAGAGTTCCTCTGAGAGGTGCGGCGTCATCGGCGCCATCAGCTGTACCAGCGCGGTGGCGGCCTGTCGTTTCGCCGCCGCGCCGGCCGGCGATTTCGCCAGCGTGTTGGTAAAGGCGTAGAGCCTGGCGATGGCGGCGTTGAAGCCAAAGCTCTCGACCCCGCCCGAAACCTCGTGCACGGTCTTGTGCATCTCGCGCAGGAGCGTCTCGTCGGCCTCCGGCGTGCCGGCGTCGGAACTGCCGGCGATCTCGCACACCAGCCGGTAAACCCGCGACAAGTGCTTGTGAGCGGCCTCGGCGCCGGCGGCGGTCCATTCCACGTCGCGCTCGGGCGGGCTGTCGGAGAGCACGAACCAGCGCGCGGTATCGGCACCGTACTGGGCGATGATGGTGGTGGGGTCGACGACGTTCTTTTTCGACTTCGACATCTTGGCCGAGGGCACGATCTGCACCTCCTCGCCCGTCGCCCCCAGCCGGGCGCCGCTTTCGTGGACCTCGACATCCTCGGGGAAGTGATAGACCGGGCGACCGCTTCCGTCGCGGGTGACGTAGATCGCGTGCGTCACCATGCCCTGGGTGAAAAGCGCGTCGAACGGCTCTATGGCGGTTTGCGGCAGGTGGCCGCAGATATGCATCGCGCGGGCGAAAAAGCGCGAATAGAGCAGGTGCAGGATCGCATGCTCGATGCCGCCGATATACTGGTCGACATTCATCCAGTAGCCGGCCGCGTCGAGGTCGGTGGGCGTCGTGGCGCGCGGGGCGGTGAAGCGGGCGAAATACCACGACGAATCGACGAAGGTATCCATCGTGTCGGTCTCGCGCCGGGCGGGTTTGCCGCAGGCCGGGCACGCGCAGTCGCGCCAACTGGGATGGCGGTCGAGCGGGTTGCCGGGGATCGCGAAGTCGATGGGCGTGCCGTCCTCGTCATAGGGCAGCAGGATCGGCAGGTTTTCCTTGCGCTCGGGCACCACGCCGCAGGCGTCGCAATGGACAACCGGAATCGGGCAACCCCAGTAGCGTTGCCGCGACAGCCCCCAGTCGCGCAAACGGTACTTGGTCACGCCCTTGCCCCAGCCATGCGCTTCGGCAAAGTCGATGGTGGCGTCGATGGCCTCCTGCCCGGTGGCGGTCTCGATGCCGGTAAAGTGGTCGATCCAGCACACCTGCCGGTCCTTGGGCGGCACGAATGCGGTGTCGCTCACGGGGCTGGGATCATCCAGCGCCACGAAGGTGTCAATCACCGGCAGGTCGTACTTGCGGCAGAAATCCAGGTCGCGCTGATCGTGCGCCGGGCAGCCGAAGATCGCGCCGGTGCCGTAATCCATCAGGATGAAATTGGCGATCCAGACCGGCAGCTCCCAATTCGGATCAAGCGGGTGGCGCACCCTGAGGCCGGTATCGAAGCCCAGCTTTTCGGCCTTTTCCAGCGCCTCCTCGGTGGTGCCGCCCTTGGCGCACTGCGCGCGGAAGGCGGCCACGTCGGGGCGCGTCCTGGCCAGTTCCCTGGCCAGCGGATGATCGGGCGAGATGCCGACGAAACTGGCCCCCATCAGCGTGTCGGGGCGGGTGGTATAGACCTCGATCTCGCCACCATCCGTGCGCTCGAAGGCGAATTGCAGTCCGCGCGACTTGCCGATCCAGTTCTCCTGCATCAGCCGCACCTTGGCGGGCCAGTTCTCCAGACCGTCCAGCGCGTCGAGCAACTCGCCCGCGAAATCGGAGATGTGAAAGAACCACTGGGTCAGTTCACGCCGCTCGACCTCGGCGCCCGAGCGCCAGCCCTTGCCGTCGATCACCTGTTCGTTGGCAAGTACGGTCATGTCGACCGGATCCCAGTTGACCACCGCGTTCCTGCGGTAGACCAGCCCCTTTTCGAGGAAATCGAGGAAGAGCGCCTGCTGCTGGCCGTAATATTCCGGGTCGCAGGTGGCAAATTCGCGGCTCCAGTCGATCGAGAGGCCCAGCGGCTTCATCTGCCCGCGCATGTCGGCGATGTTGCCGTAGGTCCAGTCCCTGGGGTGGCCGCCGCTGGCCATCGCCGCGTTCTCGGCCGGCATGCCGAACGCGTCCCAGCCCATCGGGTGCAGCACGTTGTGGCCGGTCGCGAGCTTGTGGCGCGCGATCATGTCGCCCATGGTGTAGTTGCGCACATGGCCCATGTGGATGCGCCCCGACGGATAGGGGAACATCTCGAGCACATAGTATTTCGGCCGGTCCCCGGAGCGTTCGGCGCGAAAGACCTGCGCCGCGTCCCAGGCCTCTTGCCATTTCGCTTCGATATCGGCGGCACGGTAGTGCGACATGGGCGGGCAATTCCTTGGTCTGTCCTGTCCAGTGGGGTGATAGGCGCAGCGGCGGCGCGGGTCCAGCCCGGAAAAGGCGGAGCTGCGGCTTTCCAGGGCAGCGGCGGCCGCCTATAACCGGGAAAACCCACCAGCGGCACGGCAGGCATGAACATCCTTTTCATCCATCAGAATTTTCCCGGCCAGTACAAGCATCTCGCCCCGCGCCTGGCCAGCCTCGGCCATCGCTGCGTGGCGCTGACGCTGAGGGTCGACAAGCCGGGCAAGTGGCAGGGCGTGCAACTGCTGCCCTACGCCCTGCCCCGGCGCGAGGCGCAGCGTGTGCATCCCTGGCTCATCGATCTCGACAGCAAGGTCACCCGCGGGCATGCCTGCTTTCTCGCCGCGCGCGCGCTGCGCGAGCGGGGGTTCGTCCCCGATGTCATCCTCGCCCATCCCGGCTGGGGCGAGCCTATGTTCCTGCGCGATGTCTGGCCCGACGCGCGGCTGGGGCTCTATTGCGAGCTCTATCACCCGGCGGATTACCCGCACATGAATTTCGACCCCGAATTCGAGGCCCAGGACCCCGACACGCGGCCCCTGCGCATCCGCATGAAGAACCTCAACAACCACATTCATTTCCCTGTCGCCACGGCCGGGATCAGCCCGACGCGGTTTCAGGCCGACACCTTTCCGATGCCGTTTCGCGATCGCATCACCGTCTGCCATGACGGCATCGACACCGCGCTGGCGCGCCCCGACACGGCCGCCCGGTTCGAGCCGGACGGCGGCCCGGCCCTGAGCCGCGAGGACGAAGTCGTCACCTTCGTCAACCGCAACCTCGAGCCCTATCGCGGCTATCACGTCTTCATGCGCGCGCTGCCACGTCTGCTGCGCGAACGCCCCCGCGCGCGGGTCGTCATCCTCGGCGGCGACGAGGTCAGCTATGGCAACGCCCCGCCCAGGGGGACGACCTGGAAGCGGATCTTCATCGACGAGGTGCGGCCGCGCATTTCGGATGCCGACTGGGCGCGGGTGCATTTCCTCGGGCGCATCCCCTATGACGGCTTCCTGCGGCTGATGCAGGTCAGCCGCGTGCATGTCTACCTGACCTATCCGTTCGTGCTGAGCTGGAGCCTGATGGAGGCGATGAGCTGCGAGGCGGCGATCGTCGCCAGCGACACCGCACCGGTGCGCGAGGTGATTCGCGAGGGCGAAACCGGGCGGCTTGTGGATTTCTTCGATGGCGACGCGCTGGTCGGGCGGGTGTGCGAACTGCTGGACGACACCGACCAGCGCCGGGCGCTCGGGGCGGCGGCGCGGCGGCACATGGTCGAAAGCTACGATCTGCAGACGATCTGCCTGCCGGGGCAGCTCGACTGGGTCAGCCGTCTCGGCGATTGCCCGAGCGACGGCAATGACCCCGGCTGAGGCCGGGCTGTCGGCTCAGAACTTGCCGGCCTGCACCCGCAGCTGCCGCGCGCGGGTCAGGATCGCATCCTCGACCGCCCGCTGGGTGCCGGCGTTGACCGGGCCGTGCTGGGTCTGCAGCGAGACGTTGAGCGAGCGGGCATCGAGCGCGGGATCGCTGATCAGCACCGTCGCGCGGTAGGCCTGCCCGCCGCCGGGCGGGCGGCCATAACCGGTGGTGATCACGCCGGTGAACGGATCGGCGCTCTGCACCGGCAGGAAGTTCAGCGTCTCCAGCGTCGCCGTCCACAGATAGCGGTTCACCTTCACCTTGGCGCCGCCATCCTTGAATATGTCAAAAAGGCTCGACCCGTCATCGACCCCCGAGACCGTCTTTTTCAGGCCCGGATTCGACCCGGAATGCCTCGTCGCGCATCTTGCGGTCCTGAAATCCCCCGCAGGACGCGACCAGCCCGAGGCAGGCCAGCGCCAGAACGACTGTTTTCAGACGGAGGTGTATCATCATCAGGGGTCCGCGGCTGTTTCCCCTCTACTATCCAAGCTCGCAGGGCGGGGCAAGGAATTTACCGGCGCGGCGGCGAGCGCCCGCGCGCCAGGGGTCGGATCGGCGGATTGGACAGTGTCCGGGGCTTGTGGCAGACAGACCCGCACGGCCCGCCACCGAGGAGATACCCCGACCATGAGCCTGCAAGACATCACCGAGCGCATTCGCAAGGCCGAAGCGGATGCCGGACGCGAACCCGGCAGTGTCCGGCTGGTGGCGATCTCCAAGCAGCAGCCCGCGGCCCGTGTCGAGGCGGTGCTGGAGGCCGGCCACCGGCTTTTCGGCGAAAACCGCGTGCAGGAGGCGGCCGGCAAGTGGCCGGGTTACCGCGAGCGCTTCGAGGATGTCGAGCTGCTTCTGGTCGGCCCGCTACAGACCAACAAGGCACGCCAGGCCTTCGGGCTCTTTCAGGGCATCCATTCGCTCGACCGCCCCAGGCTGGCCAGGACCCTCGCCCGGCTGGCACAGGAAGAGGGGCACTGCCCCGACCTCTTTATCCAGGTCAATACCGGCGAGGAGCCGCAGAAGGCCGGCGTCCTGCCCGCCGGGGCGGACGGGTTCGTCACTGATTGCATTGCAATGGACCTGCCGGTGCGCGGGCTGATGTGCATCCCCCCGCCGATGAAGAGGCCAGTCTGCATTTCGCCCTGCTGGCGAAGATCGCCGCGCGCAACGGGCTTGCCGGCCTGTCGATGGGCATGAGCGACGATTTCGAAAAGGCCATCGCCTTCGGCGCCACCCATGTGCGGGTGGGCAGCGCGATCTTCGGCGCGCGCGAAACCTAGGGGCAGGTTTCCCTTGGCGGCAGGGGTTCGGGGCGCTTAGGCTGGGGGCACCGACGCCAACATGTCGAGGAGCGAGCCATGCGCATTCTGTTTGCCGCACTGACGGCGCTGGGGCTATCGGCCACCACTGCCGCCGCCGAATTCGCCATCAGTTTCCAGTGGGGGGCCACGCCGGCCTGCAACACCGGCAAGGCCAGGACAATCGGCAGCCCGCAATTCTCGGTTCGCGGGCTGCCGCCGGGCACCGATTCGGTCGAATTCCGGATGAAGGACCTCAACGCGCCGGGGTACAACCACGGCGGCGGCAAGGTCGGGATGTCGCAAAACGGCACGGTGCCCGCGGGCGCCTTCAAGTACAAGGGCCCCTGCCCGCCGGGCCAGGTGCACCGCTACCGCTGGACCGCGACCGCACGCCAGGGGGGCAAGGTGCTCGGCCGGGCCGAGGCAACGCGCAACTTTCCCGAGTAGCCGCTAGGGGCGGAACGATCCGGGGCGCACGATCAGCCGCGCCCCCGGCGACAGCGCCCGCGCGATACGGCGCAGGTGATCGCGCCTCAGCGCTACGCAGCCGGCGGTGGGATAGCCCGGCCGGCGCCACTGGTGCACGAAGATGCACGAACCGCGGCCGGGTATCGCGCCGGGCCGGTTCCAGTTGGTCACCAGCACCAGATCGTAGAGCGGATCGGCCCGGCGCATGACCTCGTGCGAACCGGGATAGGGCGCCCTCACGCACTCGTTGTAATCAGGCAGGCCGGAATCGTCGGACCACAGGTCTCGCGGGCCGATCGGCCGCGCCCAGGGCGCCGGCGGCGCCATCCGGTCGGGGCGATAGAGCATGGCGGTGATGCGGTGGCACCCCACCGGCGTGGCGCCGTCACCCTCGCGCTTGGCCGGGCTCAGCCCGCCGCGCCCGATGGTGCAGGGGTAGCGGCGGCCGCGAAACAGCAGCCCCAGCGGGGAAAGGACCAGATCACCGGGCGTCATGCACGGCCCGGCCGGCGTCATACCGTCAGCGTGAAGAAGAGCCGCCGGAACGGGAACAGTACCGAGCCATCCCTGCGCACCGGGTAGGCGACGTGCATCGCCTCCTCGTAGCGGCGGATGATCTCGGCCTTCTCGGTCTCGTCGAGCGCTTGCAGCACCGGCCTTGCATAGGTGCTCTCGGTGAAGCGGCGCACCGGGTGGCTGCCGGCCTCGGCGACGAGACGCTGGTAATATTCGGTATCCCACATCCGGAACTGGCCCAGCGGCTCGAGCAGTTCCTCGTAACGGACCGGCGCCATCACCCCGGGCGTGCCCATCCTCTCGACCCGGCCGGGAAAGAGTTCCTCGGCCAGGCTCAGCCAGACCCGGTGCGAGGGGGCGCGGTTCTGATGCGGCATCTGCACCGCCAGCGTTCCACCCTTGCCCAGAAGGCCTGCAAGCCGCGGCATCAGGGTTTCATGCTCGCCCACCCAGTGCAGCGCCGCGTTGGAAAAGATCATCCCCGGCGCACGAACCGGGTGCCAGTCGCGGATATCGCCCTGCTGGAGGCTGGCGTACTGCCCGCTCTGGCGGGCCTTTTCCAGCATCGCCGGCGAGGCATCGACGCCGATGACCGAACGCCCGGCGGAACGCGCCTTCAGCGCCTCGCCCATGGCGCCGTTGCCACAACCCAGATCGACGACATCGCCCGCGCCCATGCGGCTGACCGCGTTGAGCAGGTCCAGCCCGGGGCGCAGGCGCAGATCGTGGAACCTGGCATAGGCGCTGGGGTTCCAGTCCGGTTTGCGCTCTGCCATGGTCACGCCGTGGGTTCCGGCTCCATCCCGCCGTCGCCCTTGCCAAGGCGCGATTTCGGCTTGGTCTTGGGTATCGCGGTCAGCGAGGGCCTCTCGTCCTTCTCCGGCGCGCCGCCGTCGCCATCGTCCGAATGCGGCGGCTCACCGCGGATCACGCGCTCGATTTCCTCGCCGGTCAGGGTCTCGTATTCGAGCAGGCCCAGCGCCAGACGTTCCCAGTCCGCCCGGCGTTCGATCAGGATCGAATGGGCGCGCTCATAGGCCTCGTCGATGAGGCGCTTGACCTCCTTCTCGATCAGCTCCTTGGTGTGGGCCGAGATCGACAGGCCGCCGGCGGCGTTGCCCATGTAGCCCTCGTGAGCCTGTTCGTAATCGACGTTGCCGACCTTGTCGGACATGCCCCAGCGCAGCACCATCGCGCGCGCCAGCCCGCTGGCCTGCTGGATGTCGCCGGCGGGACCGTTCGAGACGTCGTCGGGCCCGTACTTGATGATCTCGGCGGCCTTGCCGGCCATGGTCATGGCGAGCTTCTGCTCGCATTCCGACTTGTGCCAGTTCAGGCGGTCGATCTCGGGCAGGCTGACGACCATGCCCAGCGCGCCGCCGCGCGGGATGATCGTGGCCTTGTAGACGGGATCGCATTTCGGCAGCGCCAGCCCGACGATGGCGTGACCGGCCTCGTGAAAGGCGGTCTTTTCCTTCTGGTCGTCGGTCAGCACCATCGAGCGGCGCTCGGCGCCCATCATCACCTTGTCCTTGGCGTTCTCGAATTCGTCCATGGTGACGAAACGCCGCCCCACCCGCGCCGCCATCAGCGCCGCTTCGTTGACGAGGTTGGCGAGATCGGCGCCGGAAAAGCCCGGCGTGCCGCGGGCGATGATGCGCAGATCGACATCGGGGCCCGGGGGGGTCTTGCGGGCATGCACGGCGAGGATCTTCTCGCGCCCCTTGATGTCGGGGTTGGGCACGGTGATCTGGCGGTCGAAGCGGCCGGGACGCAGAAGCGCGGGGTCGAGCACGTCCTTGCGGTTGGTGGCGGCGATGATGATCACGCCCTCGTTGGCCTCGAACCCGTCCATCTCGACCAGAAGCTGGTTGAGCGTCTGCTCGCGCTCGTCGTTGCCGCCGCCATAGCCGGCGCCGCGATGCCGCCCCACGGCGTCGATCTCGTCGATGAAGACGATGCAGGGCGCGTTCTTCTTGGCCTGCTCGAACATGTCGCGCACACGGCTCGCGCCGACGCCCACGAACATCTCGACGAAGTCCGAGCCGGAGATGGTGAAGAACGGCACCCCCGCCTCGCCGGCGATGGCGCGGGCGAGCAGCGTCTTGCCGGTGCCCGGCGGGCCGACCAGCAACGCGCCCTTGGGAATCTTGCCGCCCAGGCGCGAGAATTTCTGCGGATTGCGCAGGAACTCGACGATTTCCTCGAGCTCCTCCTTGGCCTCGTCGATGCCGGCAACGTCGTCGAAGGTGACGCGCCCGTGCTTTTCGGTCAGCATCTTGGCCTTGGACTTGCCAAAGCCCATCGCGCCGCCGCCACGACCGCCCTGCATCCGGTTCATGAAGTAGATCCAGACCCCGATCAGCAGCAGGAACGGCAGGAGCGAAATCAGGAACGTCTGGAAACCCGACTGTTCCTGCGGCTCGGCGCTCATGGGAATGTCGTTGTCGAGCAAGAGCTTGGTCAACTCCGCATCTTCGGGTTTGACGGTGACATAGTTCGGCCGTCAGTGCCGCGAAAGCGCACCAGCTCGCCATCCAGCGTCGCCCGGCTGACGGTGTCGTCCTGAACCGCCTTGACGAAATCGGAATAGCTGATCTGCTTGCTCTGCAGCGTGTTTCCCGAACCGCTGAACAGGTTGAACAGCGCGAGAATCAAAAGAAAAAGCACCAGCCAGAAGGCTATGTTGCGTGCATTACCCAAGAATGTTCTCCTTCAAAGAGGGGCGGCGGCTTGCTCTAACACAAGGGTGACCTGTCTTAAATAGCGATGATCCCCGCCCATTCAATGCTTCAGCAATGCGGGAAAGTCGTGGCGCGGGCGCGGCAGAAGCTCGGCCCGCCAGCCGTTTTCCAGCCCTGCGAGCGGCGCCGACACCAGTTCGGACCCGCGCCAGACGGCCGGAGACGCCCGCAGCGACACCGCCGGCAGGCCCGACCGGCGCCACTCGGGGCAGAGTTCGAGCCCCGCCGCACCCAGCGCCGCCACCGTCGCGCCTTCGACCCAAGGTCCGATAAGCCGCCAGCGGCCGTCCCAGACCGCGCCGGGCGCGACGCGATGCCCCAGCACCGCGCGTTCCTCGCGGGTGATGCGCAGCGTATCGGGCCGCGCGATCAGCCGGCAGCCCTGCAAGGTCAGGCTGCGCCCGGCGCGCACGCCCTCCAGCGCGCGCCCCAGCGCGGCGCCGCGCGGCGGATACTCCCCGCCGCCGACCCACATCAGCGCCTCGCGAAGCATCCGACGCGCGGTCTCGGGGGGGCAGCGCGGTCAGCCCGTCGCGGTCGATCACCAAGTCGCCGGCCTCGACGCGGGCGATACGCGCCGCGGCCTCGGCGAGCTGTGTATCGAGCGCATCGCGCACGTCGCTCAGGTTCGCGGCCACTGCCGCCAGCGTCTGCGCGTCGATGCCGAGCGGCGCCAGCGCCACCAGCGCGCGCCGCGCGCGCACCCTTTCATAGGTCAGGTCCTCGTTGCCGGGGTCATCCGCCCAGCCGATGCCCCGGGCGCGCAGCAGCCCGCGCAGTTCTTCGCGGCTGATGCCCAGCGCGGGGCGAACGAAGCTCACCCCGTCCTGGCACCAGCGGCCGGCCATTGCCGCCAGCCCGTCGACACCAGCCGCCCGCGCCAGCCGCATGAGGAACGTCTCGGCCAGATCGTCGATGGTGTGCCCCAGCGCCACGCAGCCGATGCCCGTCTCCCGCGCCCATTTCGCGATGAGATCGTAACGCGCGCGGCGGGCGCGGTCGGGCAGGTTGCCGCGCCCGTCCCGATCCTGCCAATGCAATGTGGTGTGCGCCACCGCATGCGCGGCGCAGAACCGCGCCACCGCCTCGGCCTCGGCGGCCGACTCGGCCCGCAATCCATGATCGACCGTCACCGCGCGGACCGCCGGGCCGCCGGCGTCGCGCCAGTCGATCAGCAGCGTCAGAAGCGCCAGCGAATCGCTGCCGCCAGACACCGCCGCCCCCAGAGGGTCGGGCGGGAGGGCATCAATTGCGCAGCAATGCGGTCGCGCAGCCGGCCGGCATCGGCGGGGGTCATTGGCAGCCGAGCACCTGCATCTCGGCGCGGGCGTCGGCCGCCGGCTGGCCTCCGGGAAAGCGCGCCTCGACCTCTTCCAGCGTGACGCACGCCTCGCCGGTCTGGCCCAGCCGGCCCAGCGCGCGGCCCAACAGATAGAGCGCCTCGGGCGCCCTGGGCCCCTCGGGCGCAGTGCTGAACGTGTCGAGATAGGCGCGCGCCGCCGGGGCGATCTGGCCTGACGCTTCGAGCGCCGCGCCGCGCAGGAGCCCGGCCTCGGCCCCCCAGCGGGCTGCCGGGATAGTCCTGCCTGAACCGCGCGAACCGCTCGGCGGCAAGGGCATGATCGCCAGCCTCGAGCGCCTGCATGGCGGCGTCGAAATCGGCCTGCTCGCCCACCGCCATCTGTACGCTGCCGGTGCCCGCGCCGATATCGGCGGCATCCGTTCCACCCACCGTGCCGATCGGGTCTCCACCGCCCGCCGCGCCATCGCCGCCCAGCGTGGTGCCCTGCCCGAGCTTGGAGACATCGCAGCCGCTTTCCAGCTCGCACAGGCGGAATTCCAGATCGCCCAGCCGGTTGCCGCCGTCCCTGGCAATCGATTCGATGCGGAATTCCAGCTCTTCGGTCTTGGCCGTGAGGCGCTGCAACTCGCTTTCGATGGCGTTCACGCGGTCGATCACCGAGCCGCCCGCCGCCATGCCGCCCACGCCCCCGGTGGTGTTGAGCTCGCGCTTGAGCCGTTGCAGCTCGACATAAAGGACCGAAAGCTGCTGGCGGATGTCCGCGAGCGTTTCGTCGCGGTCCTGGGCCAGGGCCGCGCCGGCCCCGGTCAGACCCGTCACTCCCGCCAGCCCGGTCACGCCGACCGGCAGGACGGCCAGCGCCACCGCGACCAATACCCGGCGCATGGCCATCGCCTCAGCCGACCGGCCCGGCCGACACGACAGTGACGGCGCGGCGGTTCTTGGCATAGCAGGCTTCCTCGCTGCAGATCTCCAGTGGCCGTTCCTTGCCGTAGGAAATGGTATCGACGCGGCCGGCGGCAACGCCCTGGCTGACCAGGTATTCGCGCACCGCGTTGGCGCGGCGGGCACCGAGGGCGAGGTTGTATTCGCGCGTCCCCTGCTCGTCGGCGTGGCCCTCGATAAGGATGTTGAAGCCTCTGTTGCTCATCAGCCACCGGGCCTGCCCGTCGAGCGTGGCGATGGCCTCGGGCGACAGGTTGGACTGGTCGATCGCAAAGAGCACCCTGTCGCCCACCGCCTGCTGGAAATAAAGCGGCGAGGAGGGGTCCTGCGCGCTGCCGGCGACACCGCCGGCGCCCGCGCCCGCGCCCGCGCCGCCAAAGCGGTCGGGGCTGCTGCACGCCGCCAGCGCCAGCGCGGCCGCAACCAGAAGTGCCTTGCTCAGATATGCCATGTCATTGCCTCACATGAGGGGTCGCTTGTTCGGGCCCGGTCTCGTGCCGGTCCCCGGCGGTGTTCTATCACAGCGCCGGGCGGTTGGGAACGCGGGGGTTGGTGTGCCGCGTCAGTTCTGCAACGGTGACCACGACGGGTCCGATGCGCCGGTCGGCGTCGGCACCGGGCGCAGGTTGCGGCCAGTGATGTCGACCGAATAGAGCCCCGAACGGCCCTGCGCGCC
Source organism: Roseovarius sp. (assembly GCA_027493545.1). Classification (GTDB taxonomy): domain Bacteria; phylum Pseudomonadota; class Alphaproteobacteria; order Rhodobacterales; family Rhodobacteraceae; genus Roseovarius. The sequence continues at coordinate 172,259 of JAOSKR010000004.1, forward strand.
CTGGGTTTCGCGGGTGAACATGATCACCCGGCCGTTGGGCGACCATGTCGGCCCCTCGTCGAGGAACGAGGCGGTCAGGAGCCGTTCCTCGCTGCCGTCGGTGCGCATCACGCCGATGTGAAAGCGACCCTTCGACTGCTTGGTGAAGGCCACCAGATCGCCCCGCGGCGACCAGACCGGCGTGCCGTAGCGGCCCTGGCCGAAGCTGATGCGCGTCGCCTCGCCGCCGCTTGCGGGCATGATGTAGAGCTGCGGCGTGCCCGAGCGGTCGCTTTCGAAGACGATGCGTGCGCCATCGGGGCTGAAGCTGGGGGCGGTCTCGATCGACGGTGCGGAGGTCAGCCGCTGGCTGCGCCCGCTGGCGATGTCCATCACGTAAAGGTCGGTGTTGCCGCCCTGCGTCAGGCTGTAGACTACGGTGCGCCCATCGGGCGCGAACCGCGGTGAAAAGCTCATCGAGGCGCCCGGGGTTTCAAGCACCTGACGCCCGGCACTGGCGACGTCGAGAACGTAGATGCGCGGATGGCCGGTCTCGTAGCTGGTATAGAGCACCCGGTCGCCGGTCGGAGAGAACCGCGGCGCCAGCACCAGCGATTCCGCGCCGGTCAGATAGGTGATGTTGGCGCCGTCATAGTCCATGATCGCCAGCCGCTTTTCGCGTGCGTCCTTGGGTCCGGTTTCGGCGACAAAGACGACGCGGCTGTCGAAATAGGGGTCTTCGCCGGTCAGACGGCTGTAGACCTGATCGGCGACCTTGTGCGCCATCCTGCGCCAGCCCTCGCCCGTGCCGACGAATTGCAGCCCCTGGCCGATCTCCTGCCCGGCAAAGACGTCGTAGAGGCGAAAGCGCACCACCAGCCGGCCGGCGCCGTCGACACTGACCGCGCCGGTGATCAGCGCCTGGGCGTTGATCGCCTTCCAGTCGGAAAACTGCACCGGGCTGGAAAAACTGGTGACCCGGGCGATATGCGCCTCGGCCGGGATCTGGCGAAACAGCCCGGTGCCGTTGAGGTCGGAAGCGACGACCTCGGCGATCTGGCGCGCATATTCCTGCCCCGAGACACCATCGGCCACGAAATCGGGTACCGCGTAGGGCAACGGCTCGATCACCCCTTCGGTGATCTCGATCCGGAGAGGCCCGCCATCCTGGGCCAGAAGCGGTGCGGACGGCACGAAGAGCGCCACCAGGAGAACCAGCAAGTATCGCGTCATTTGATCCTCATATTCTCCGGATTGAACGTCATTTCAATACTCCGCCAGCGATCGTATTTCGCGACCGGGAGATCGTAGCCCTCGGCGCCGCAGCGGATGATCGCCCGGCGGGCGGCGGCGAAGGCGTGATCCGCCGCCTCGGCGCCGCCACCGGAATAGCCGGTCATGCGGATGCTGGCGGCGTCGGGGCGGCCGTCCTCGGACATCGAGACCGTGACCACCACCGTGGTGCCCAGCGCGTTGGTGCTGAGCGAACCGACGTTCCAGCACCGCTGCACCGCCACGCGCAGCGCATCCTTTTCGCCGGCGGTCAGCGGCAGGCCCGAGGGGGTGCCGGTATCGCCGGTGCCGACCGCCGCGCCGGCCGCGCCGAGCGCCGCGGCGATGGCGTTCTCGACGGCGGCATCGTCGACGCGCGGGGCGGCCTCTTCGGCGGGCTTCGGCGCCGGCGCCTCGGCGGTTTGCGCCGGTGCCTCGCGGCGCGCGGGACGCGAACGCGGGCGCGGCGACCGGGCGGGCGCGGCCGCCTCCTCGCTCCTTTCGGCCTCGGTCACGATCTCGGTTGCCGCCTCCTCGCGCGCGGTCTCCTGCCGATCCTCCTCGACCTCCTCGGCGCGCTCGTCGGGGGCGGTCTCGGCGCGGTCGACATCGTCGACCTGCACATCCGGGTCGGGCCTTGCCACCGGCTCGGGCGCCACCCGGGGCGACGGGCGCAGGCGCGGGGTCTCGGCGATCTCGGGCACCAGAACGGCGGTCTCATCAGCGGTGGCTGCATCACCGGCGGGGTGTCGGCGACCTCGGCCTCGGCCGGGATCTCGTCGGGGGCCTCGGGGGCGGGGTCGGGCTCGGCGGTGTCCGCTTCGGGGGGCGCTCTGGTCGGGGGGCGTCGGCCCGGGAGGCCACGGACGGCGCCGCTCCGGCCTCGGGCGGATCGGGGGTGTCGACGCTGGCCACCGCCTCGGGGGCGCGCTCGGCCGCGATCAGCGCGGCATAGTCCTCGGCCGATATGGCGGTGACCTCGGTCACTTCATAGGGCAGCGGGTCTGAGCTGAACGAGCCGCCCAGAACCGCCCAGAGGATGAGGCCGGCATGACCGGCCGCGGATATGATCTGACCGGTATTCATCGCCCACGCGTCAGCCGCCTTCGTCCAGCGTCGGGCCGCCGGCCTCGGTTACCAGCCCGATATTGGCGAACCCGCCGCGGTTGAGCGCGCCCATCACCTGCATCACCTGAGCATAGGGCACCGCCCCGTCGGCGCGCAGGAAAATCCGCGTGCTGGCCCGTTCGGCGGAGATCGCGCGCAGCCGCGTGACCAGTTCCTCGCGCGCGATCTCGGTGGTTTGCAGCGTCACCGTGCCGTCGGCCGTGATGGTCACGGTCAGCGGCTCTTCCTGTTCCGACGACAGGGCATTGGCGGCGGTCTTGGGCAGTTCGACCGGCACCCCCACCGTCATCAGCGGCGCCGCCACCATGAAGATGATCAGCAGCACCAGCATCACGTCGACGAACGGCGTGACGTTGATCTCCGACATCGGCCTTGAGCGCCCGCGCCCGCGCCGCCGCCGCCCGTGATCGCCGGTCTTCTGCAGGACGCCCGTGCTCATCGCTCAGCCGTCCAGCTGGCGGCTGAGGATGGTCGAGAACTCGTCCGCGAAGGCCTCGTAGCCGGCGACGATTCGCTCGGCGTCGCCACTCAGCTTGTTGTAGAAGATCACCGCCGGAATCGCCGCCAGCAGGCCCAGCCCGGTGGCCAGCAGCGCCTCGGCGATGCCCGGCGCCACCACCGCGATGTTGGTGTTCTGCTGCTCGGCGATACTGATGAACGCGTGCATGATCCCCCAGACGGTGCCGAAAAGCCCGATGAAGGGCGCGGTCGAGCCCACGGTGGCCAGTACCGACAGCCCGCTTTGCAGCGCGTCGGCCTCCTTGGCGACGGCCACATCCATGTTGCGGTCGATCCGCGCCGTCGCCCCGGCAATCAGCCCGCCATCATTGCGGTGCGAACGTCGCCATTCGATCATGCCGGCGGCAAAGACACGCTCGGCGCGGCCGTCCGGGTCGGCGCCGATCCGGTCGAAAAGCTCATCGAGCGGATCGCCCGACCAGAAACGTTCGTCAAAACGCTCGGCCTCGGCCCGCGCCCGGCGGTAGGTGATCAGCTTCTGGATGATGATCGACCAGGCCCAGAACGAGGCCAGAACCAGGATCAGCATCACCAGTTTGACCACCAGCGTGGCGCGTGCGAAGAGGGCCCAGAGCGAATAATCCGCAACCTGCGCCAGTGTCAGGGGGTCTGCTTCCATCTGTCTGCTCTTTGTCCGTTTCGTGCCTCAACAGTGGGCGTCGGGCCTTGTTCACCGGCCCCATAGCCGCAAACCCTAGCGGAAATCCACCACGAAGACCATCAATTCCGTGTCATCACGAGAACGGGAGTTGCCGGAGGCGGATAATCGCCGCTGCCGGCCGGGCCGGCCGGCGGCGTGTCGTGTCAAATCGGACCCGTTACCCGCCCCGGCCCCCGAGCCGGGCCTCTCTGTGCCGGCCGGTCGAGGCCCCCGCGCCTGGCCCGGGGCGCGCGGGTGTTTTCGATTGAGCCCGACATGCGCTAGCCGGTCACGTCCCGCAGCATGTAGCCGCGTCCGCGCACCGTGCGGATGTGCTTGCCCTCGTCGTCGCCGCCAAAAAGCTTGTGGCGCAGCCGGCTGACGATGCCATCGACGGAGCGGTCGTTCACCGCCCAGCCGTGCCCGCGCACCGCGGATATGATGCGCTGGCGCGACATCACCGCGTTGGTGTTTGCCGCCAGCACCATCAGCACCTCGAATTCCATCGTCGTCAGCTTTACCAGCTGCCCGCCGACCCGGACCTCGCGGATGACGCCGAAAATCTCCAGATCGCCCAGCCGGCGCACCGCCGGATCGGACACCGGGCGCGCGCTGCCGGCCTGGACCGGGGGGCCACGATCCGCTGGAGGAGCGTACGGATGCGGGCGCAAAGCTCGCGCGGACGGATCGGCCGGCCGACATAGTCGTCGGCGCCCATCTCGAGGGCCAGGGCGACATCGATCTCGTCGTTGCTCCGGCCCAGCACGATAATCCCCGCGCCGGTGTTGCGCCGCAGATCGCGTACGATCTCCAGCCCGTCGCGCCCCCGCATCAGCATGCCGACCGAGGGCGACACCGACGTCGTGGTTATTGACGATTTCGACTGCCGCGTCAGCCGCCGAACAGATCAGCACGTCAAAGCCCTCGGTGCGCAGCAGGTCATCGACCCGCGCGCGGGTGTCGCGATCATCTTCGATGAGCAGGATCTTGTGCGTCGTCACGGCCGTTCCTTCCGGACCCGACCGCCAATGGCCGCGGACACGGGTGGGGTTTGAGCTGATGAATCACTCAAAGTATAGTTTTGTTCTAACCTTTAGAGAAGATGCACGTGACCCCGACACCGACCACGGCGGCAGTCGATCCAAGCTCTGCATGACTGAACTGGAATACATCAAACTGTACATCCGGGCCACATTCACGTCACAATCTAGGGTAGAATTTCCCGTATGGCAACAAAACGTTACGCAGCCATATGATTATGAGGGGATAGGTGAATGTCCATCCAGTTTTTCACCCCGCGTGGACCGCGGAACGAGGTTCTCAAACTGCCGGCAAGCCTGCGGCGGACGGTCAAGTGGCTGCCGCAGATCGGCGACATGGTGCCCGATTTCACCGTCGAGACGACGCAGGGCGTGCTGCGGTTCTGGGACTGGGCCGAGGGCAGCTGGGTGCATCTCTTCTCCATCCCCCGGGCACATACCCCCGTCTGCACCACCGAGATGGTCTCGATCGCCAGCTGCACCGATGCGTGGGAGGCCAACAACGTCAGGCATCTGGCGCTGACCGGCTCGACCGTGGGCGAACAGGTCGCCTGGCACGACGAGATTGAGGCCGTGTTCAGAACGCCCGTCGGCTTTCCCGGCGCCCACGATCCGGGGCTGCGGCTGTCGCGGCTCTTCGGCATGCTGCACGACAAGCACGCGCAGGACTGTGCCATCCGCAAGAGCTTCATCATCGACCCCGCGCACCGGATCGGCGTGATCCACGAATACCCCCTCTTCGTGGGCCGCAACAGCGAGGAAATACTTCGCACGATCAAGGCCATGCAACTGCGTGCCGAAACGGACGTGGCAACCCCGGCCGACTGGTATGGCGGCGATCTGGTGATCATCCCCGACGACCGGCCGGAGGAAGACGTGATCGCCGAGTTCGGCGCGCCCTCGGTGCACCTGACGCCCTATCTGCGGGTGGTCAGCCCGAAGGGCCCCGATCCCGAGCCGGCGGTCGAAACAACCGCCGAGCACCTCGCGGACTGACCGCGCCGCGCCACCTCAGCCCGAGGGCGCGCGCAGCACCGCCGGCAGGCGCACCGGCCGGCCGGCGCCCGACATCGCCGCCACCGTCACCCGCGCGCCGAAGAGGTCCGTCCCGCCGCGCGAGACCCGCTGATCGAGAACCAGCCGCGCACCCGATGCCGAGAGGATCCGGGTGCGCACCTCCAGATCGTCGCCGAACCGCGCCGGGCGCAGGTAATCGGCCTCGATACGGCGCACGGCAAAGACAACGCCCGCCTCGCGCATGGCGTTCTGGTCGAGCCCCAGCCCCGCCACCCAGTCGCTGCGGGCGCGTTCGATGAATTTCAGAAAATTGGCGTGGTAGACGACACCGCCCATGTCGGTATCCTCATAGTAGACGCGGACGGCGAAACGGTGGGTCATGGCCGGCATGATTAGCCGGTCGCGGCCGCGCCGCAAGCCGCTTTCGCCAGGGCAGCCCCGTCATGCGCCCGCAACCGCGCCCTTGTCAGGTGCCTGAATATTCATGCTTAATGCCCGTCACGCGTTTCGATTTCATCAAAACGAGGCAAACAGCATGTTCCAGGAATTCAAGACCTTCATCTCGCGCGGCAACGTGATGGACATGGCCGTCGGCATCATCGTCGGCGCCGCCTTCACCGCGATCGTCAGCTCGCTCGTCGCCGACCTCGTCAACCCCATCATCAGCCTGTTTCTCGGGGGCTGGATTTCTCGGGCCTGTTCATCGTCCTCGACGGGGGCAATATGACAGCCTCGCCACCGCCGAAGAAGCCGGCGCCGCCGTCTTTGCCTATGGGCGTTTCATCATGGCGGTGCTGAATTTCCTGATCATCGCCTTTGTGGTGTTCCTGCTGGTCAAGGGCGTCAACAGCCTCAAGCAGAAGGAAGAAGACGCCCCCGAACCCGCGCCCGCGCCCGCGCCCGGCCCGACCGAGATCGACCTGCTGACCGAAATCCGCGACGCGCTGCGAAAGTAGGCACATCTATGGCTGGCCGAGCGGATATTCGGCCAGCAGCTCGTAATCCGGGCCCCCGGGGCCCAGCCGCGAGCGGTAGAGGCTGAACGCCTCGACCGCCACCCTGCCGGCGTCGAGATCGGCCCAGCCCTCGAGCACCCCGGCGATGCGCTGGGTTTCCAGCACCGTCATCCGCGCCGGAAACCGCGCCAGCGTCACATGCGGGCGAAAGCGTTCGCGGGGCAGGTGGATGCCCGCAGCCCGCACCGCGGCGCGCACCTTCTGACGCAGACGCGCCAGCGGCTCCGATCGCACGACACCCGCGTAAAGCACCCTCGGGCGCCGGCCACCGAAAATGTCGATGCCGGCCACGCACATGTCAAAGGCCGGTACGCTCAGCCCGTGCAGCCTCTCGTCGAGCCGCTCCAGCGTCTCGATCGGCGCGTCGCCCAGAAACGCCAGCGTCAGATGCCAGTTCTCGGACGCCACCACGCGGCCGACCTCGATCGCATCCTGCACATCGCCAAGCGCCGGCACCGCCGTTTCAGGCACGGGGATTGCGACAAAGCTCCTCACCGCGCTACGCTCTCATTTCCCGAAAAGGTCGCTCTGCCCCTTCGGTCCCGGCGCCTCCAGCCCCAAATGATGCCAGGCCCGTTGCGCCAGCATTCGCCCGCGCGGGGTGCGCTGGATAAGCCCCTGCTGCAGCAGGAACGGCTCGATCACCTCCTCCAGCGCGTCGCGGCTCTCGGCCAGTGCCGCGCTCAGCGTCTCGATGCCCACCGGGCCGCCCTGATAGGCCTCGGCAATGAGCCGCAGATAGCGCCGGTCGGCACCGTCGAGGCCCAGCGCATCGACCCCCAGCCGCGTCAGCGCGTCGTCGGCGAGCGCCCGGCTGACGCGGCCGCCGCCCTCGACCACGGCGAAATCCACCACCCGCCGCAAGAGCCGCCCGGCGATGCGCGGCGTGCCGCGCGAGCGCTTTGCTATCTCGCGCGCGCCGTCGGTCTCGGTGGGTATGCGCAATCGCGCGGCGTTGCGGGTGACGATCTCGTGCAGCTCGTCCTCGGTGTAGAACTGCAACCGAGTGGGGATGCCAAAACGGTCGCGCAGCGGCGTGGTGAGCAACCCCAGCCGCGTGGTCGCGCCCACCAGGGTGAAGGGTTGCAACTCGATGCGCACGGTGCGCGCCGCCGGCCCCTCGCCGATGACAAGATCGAGCTCGAAATCCTCGAGCGCCGGATAGAGCACCTCCTCCACCGCCGGGTTAAGGCGGTGGATCTCGTCGATGAAAAGGACGTCGCGGGCCTCGAGATTGGTCAGGATCGCGGCAAGGTCGCCCGCCCGCGCCACCACCGGACCCGAGGTCATGCGAAACCCGACGCCGAGTTCGCGCGCCACGATCTGCGCCAGCGTCGTCTTGCCCAGCCCGGGGGGCCGTGAAAGAGCGTGTGATCCATCGCCGCGCCGCGGCTGCGGGCCGAGGCGATGAAGACGCGCAGATTGGCCTTGGCCTCGGCCCGGCCGATGAAATCGTCGAGCGTCTGCGGGCGCAGGCTGCGCTCGGCATCCTCGGGCAGCGGCTCGGGGCGCAGGGTCGGGTCGGGGCCGGTCATCGGGCGCGCCCCCCGAGCGCTGCCGGGCCTTGCCCGCGAAGATACCCGCAAGGGCTGATGAGCGGCGCCATATCCCTACCCCTTCGGCGCAAGAAGCCGGAGTGCGGCAAGGATCAGACCCGCCGTCTCCGCGTCGGGCGCGTCGCCCGCCGCCTGGGCAACGGCGCCGGCGGCCTCGCCCGGGGCATAGCCGAGATTGGTGAGCGCGGACAGGGCCTCGGCCTGCGCGCCGCGACCGGCGGGTCCGGGGATGGGCGCGCGCGCGGGTGCGGCACCCTCGCCCGCCGGCGTCTCGATCACCCCGGCGGGCCCGGCGGGCAATGGCCCCGCGGCCATCGCCATCACCTCCGCCGCCTTGTCCTTGAGCTCGTTGACCACCCGCTGCGCGGTCTTGGGGCCGACGCCCTTGGCGGCCTTGACGGCATTCCAGTCGCCCAGTGCAATGGCGCGCCCCACTCCATCGGGCCCCAGCGCGCCGAGAATGGCCAGCGCCGCCTTGGCGCCCACCCCCTGCACGCTCATCAGCAGGCGGTGCCATTCCTTTTCCGCCAGCGTCGGAAAGCCGTAAAGCTGCAGCAGGTCCTCGCGCACCATGAGGTCGGTATAAAGCGCGACCGCCTCGCCCACCGGCGGCAGGGCGCGCAGGGTGCGCTCGGAGCAATGCACCAGATAGCCGACCCCGCGCACGTCCACCAGAACATGGTCGGGCGCCACGTAATCGAGCCGCCCGGCGATGCGACCGATCATGTCCCCACCTCGCGCAAGGCGGCGGGGGCGCGGACGTGGTGGGCGTGGCAAATGGCGATGGCCAGCGCGTCGGCGGCGTCCGGCCCGGCGATCTCGATCCCCGGCAGTTGTATGCGCACCATATGCGCGACCTGAACCTTTTGCGCGTGGCCCACGCCCACCACCGTCTTCTTGACCGTGTTGGGCGCGTATTCACCCACCGCCAGCCCGAACTGGGCCGGCACCAGCAGCGCGATGCCCCGCGCCTGCCCGAGCTTGAGCGTGCCCGCCCCGTCCTTGTTGACGAAGGTCAGTTCGACCGCCGCGGCGTCGGGCGCGTAACGCGCCAGAACCTCGTTCAGCTGACGATAGAGCGACAGCAGCCGCACCGCCAGATCGGTGCCGTCGGAATGGCAGATGCCATTGGCGACATGGGTCAGGCGGCTGCCCTCGGCGTCGATCACGCCCCACCCGAGATTGCGCAACCCGGGATCAATCCCCACGACCCGCATGTTTCACTGCCCGCCTGCTTGTGTCGTTTCGCAACCCTTAGCACGAAACGGGAACAGGGGCCAAGCAGAATGCACGTGGCGGCGCGCCGATGTCGCTTTCAGGTCGCAAAGTGCCGCCACACGCCGCGTTGCAGCATCGGTCGGCCCGATCGCCCTGAAAATCGCCTCTTTTCAGAAACTTAATCGCCTTCGAGCGTTGCAGGAGCCGCATAGGGACTATGCACGTGCAGCACTTGCCACGGCAGGCGCGCGCGACTAGGTGGCGTCTCAGAAGTCGTCACCGCCGGCGCCCGAGCCGGCGAAGCAAAGGAACCCGATCATGGCTGTCATGGACATCACCCGCACCGCTTCCCCCGCCACCGTTCGCGGCGGTCTTTTCAATCTCTTCTCGCGGCTCGGTGAATGGCGCGAGGTGCGCCAGACGCGCAAGGTTCTGTCGAACCTCAGCGATCGCGAGTTGGACGATATCGGCCTGACCCGAGGCGACATCGACCGGCTCAGCTTCTGAACCGATCCGGTCCGACCGAACCGGCACACGTGAAACAGCCCCGCGCCAGGACATCTGGCGCGGGGCTTTGACATCAATCGGACAGGTTCGCTCGGCGCCCGCAGCCGTGGCGGGCTCCCTTCCCTCCGGACACCCGGAGACTGGTGGTCAGAGAATTGACGACAGTCGGGCCGCCACCGCCTGCGACACCGGGTCCGCCAACATGATGAAGGCACCCGCCTTCTCGAACCAGGCGCCGTGTTGCAGGTTCAGCAGGGCGGCGTTGTAGACCTCCGCGCCGAGATGCGCGATGACCGCCCCCTTGAAGACCAGAAAGGCCGCGAGAAGAACCACGAAATCGCGGACCGTGATCGCCTTTTCCGGCCGCTCGCAGGTCAGCACGATCACACCGTCTTCGCCGTGCCCGGCCGAACCCCCGCGCGCCCCGATCTCTCTGGCAATCGCAAGGCCGGACCGGATGATCCGTGCCGCCGCATACCGCTTAAAACTCACTTTCATGATACCACCCAAACGCCGAATCCGTCACAGCCAGAATGGCCGATTGGCTAATGTCGAATTGTGGCAAGACTTGGGCAAACGTCCTCATTTTGACCCTATTCCCCACCATGCCCGTTGTCCTTCCGTAAAACGGCAGTTGTCCAGTCACCAATTCTCAGCCGCTCGGACAGATTGTTTCCAAGCGCGCCATAGGCGGCGATCACCTCGTCGGCCCGGCTGTCGAGGATACCCGAGAGAATCACTCGCCCACCCGGCGCCAGCGCCGCCGTGACCGCCGGGGCGAGCACGATGAGCGGCGCCTTCAGGATGTTGGCGAAGACGAGATCAAACGGCGCGGCGGCGGCGATGACCGGATGATCGAGCCCTTCGGCCTCGATGCAGGCAATCCGGTCCCCCAGCCCGTTCGCGGCGGCATTGACGCGCGCCACCTCGATGGCCAGCGGGTCGATGTCGCTGGCCAGCACCTCCGCTTCGGGCCAAAGCCGTGCCGCCGCCAACGCCAGCACTGCGGTGCCGCATCCCAGATCGAGGACCGACCCGACCTCGAGCCCGTCATCGGCCAGCCCGTCAAGCGCCAGCAGGCAGCCCTTCGTGGTGCCGTGATGACCGGTGCCAAAGGCCATCGACGCCTCGATCAGGAGCGCCACCTTGTCGCCGGGCACCTTGTCGGCGTCGTGGCTGCCATGGACAAAAAAGCGTCCCGCCTCGACCGGCTTCAATTCGCGCCGCACATGGGCGACCCAGTCGGTCTCGGGCAGTTCCGACACCGCAAACGCCGCCGAGCCGTGGATCGCGCAGAGCAGCATGAGCCCGGCCCGGTCGGGCGGGGCGTCGAAATAGGCACCCACCTCCCAGAGCCCGTCGCCGTCCTCGATCTCGAGGATGCCGACCCCTGTCGGCGCCGGCGTCAGACGCTCGAGCGCCTCGGCCAGCCGTTCGGCCGCATCCTGTCCGGAAAGGGTCGTCAGCGCGGTAAAGGTCGCCATGGCGTCGGTCTCGTTCGGTTCACTCGGCCGGCGCCGGGGTGGCGCGTGTGAGGATCGTCTCGCGTCCGGGTTCGGGGTGGCGCGGGATGAGCGTCGCCAGCATGAGCGAGGTGGCCGCCATCGCCGCCGCCAGCAAGAACACCGCCCCCGGCGATACGAGCCACATATAGCCGAGCGCGGCGGGCAGGAACACCGCCGCGATATGATTGATGGTAAAGGCCACCGCGGCGGTGGGGGCGATATCGCCGGGATCGGCGATCTTCTGGAAATAGGTCTTGAGCGCCAGCGCCAGCACGAAAAAGAGGTGGTCGAGCACATAAAGCACCGCCGCCAGCACCACCCCCCAGCCGAAATAATAGATGCCGCCATAGGCGAGGAAGACGATCACCAGCCCGGCATACTCGAAAATCAGCGTCGCCCGCTCGCCATAGCGAAAGACCGCGCGCCCCATCATCGGGGCAAAGATCATGTTGGCGACAAGGTTGATCATGAACAGCGCCGTGACCTCGTGGACCGCGAAGCCGAACCTCTCGACCATCATGAAACCGGCAAAGACGACGAATATCTGCCGCCGCGCCCCGGCCATGAACTGCAGGAGATAATAGAGCCAGTAGCGCCGGCGCAGCACCATCCGCTTGACCTGCGGGTTGGGCGCCTCGAACTGCGGGTAGGCAAAGAGGCAGAACAGCGCCACCGCGGCTGTAAAGCCGCCGGCCAGCATGTAGACGATGTTGTAGGTCAACCCCAGCGGCTCCCACATCGCGACGATCAGGCCATAGGCCACCAGCGTCGCCGCCGAACCCGCCGCCACCAGCCAGCCCAGCACCCTTGGCGCGCGCAACTTGTCGAGCCATTGCAACTGCAGCGACTGGTTGACCGTCTCGTAGTAGTGAAAGCCGATCGAGCTGAGCATGGTGATGGTTAGGATGCCGCCCAAGGTCGGAAACCAGGCGGTCATCGCCGTGGCCACTCCCAGCAGCACCAGCGACACCAGCCCCAGAACCTGTTCGCGCACGAAGATGATGATGGCGATCACACCGATGGCCAGAAAGCCGGGGATTTCGCGCACCGTATGCAGCCATCCGATGTCGGAGCCGTCGAACCCGGCCACCTCGATGACGAAATTATTGAGCAGCGCCGACCATGTGGCAAAGGCCACCGGCATCGCGGCGGCCATCAGAAAGAGCAGCACCATCGGGCGCCGCCAGCGCGGCAGATGGCGCGCCTCGGCAAGGGACACGGTACGGGCCATGCATCCGCTTTACGCGCAACTCCGGGCCTTGGCGAGAGCGATTGTGCCGGCGCCCTGCGCGCCTCGATTTCATCTTGCTCCAAGTACTCCCGCCGGAGGCGGCCCGGGGCTCAGAAAAAGCTCTGCGGGTCGATGTCGACGCTGAGGCGGAACCGGGACGAGCCGCGCACCGGCGCGATCCATTCCGCGATCGGGCCCTGCAGCGCCACCCCCTTGGGCGCCTTGACCAGCAGCCGCACGCGGTGGCGCCCGCGCACCCGCGCGATGGGCGCAGGCGCAGGGCCGTAGACCCGCGCGCCCGCCGACGTCAGCGGCGCGGCGTTGCGGGCGAGCCGGGTGCCGATGTCGAAGGCTTCCTGCAGGTCCGGCGACGACAGCACGATGCCGGCCAGACGCCCGTAGGGCGGCACGCCCGCGCGCCGGCGTTCCTCGGCTTCGGTCCTCCAGAACCCCTCTTCGTCGCCCGAGAGAATCGCGCGGATCACGGGATGTTCGGGCTGGTGGGTCTGCACCAGCGCGGTGCCGGGTTTCTCGCCGCGCCCGGCGCGCCCGGCGACCTGGCGGATGAGCTGAAAGCTGCGCTCGGCGGCGCGCAGGTCCGACCCCTGCAGCCCCAGATCGGCGTCGATCACGCCGACCAGCGTGAGGTTCGGGAAATTGTGCCCTTTGGCCACCAGCTGAGTGCCGATGACGATGTCGGCGCCGCCCGCCGCGATCCCGGCGATCTGCTCCTTGAGCGCGCGGGCCGAACCGAAGAGGTCCGACGACAGCGCCACCACCCGCGCCTCCGGGAAAAGCGCCGCCGCCTCGTCGGCCAGCCGCTCAACCCCGGGGCCCACCGCCGCCAGCCGGCCTTCGGCGCCGCAGGCCGGGCAGGCCGGCGGGATCGGCACGCTCTCGCCGCACTGATGGCACATCAGGCGGTTCAGGAACCGGTGCTCGACCATCCGCGCGTCGCAGTGCGCGCAACCGATCTGGTGGCCGCAGGCGCGGCAGACGGTGACCGGCGCATAGCCGCGCCGGTTGAGGAAAAGGAGCGACTGCTCGCCCAAGGCCAGCCGCGCCCGGATCGCCGATTGCAGGGAAGGCGAAATCCACCGCCCCGGCGGCAGCGTCTCGGTGCGCATGTCGATGGCGCACATCTCGGGCAGCAGCGCGGCGCCGACGCGGGCGACGAGATCGAGGCGCGCGTACTTGCCGGCCTCGGCGTTGGCCCAGCTTTCGAGGCTCGGCGTGGCCGAGGCCAGCACCACCTGCGCGCCGCAGAGGCTGGCCCTCAGCACCGCCATGTCGCGGGCATTGTAAAGGACCCCGTCCTCCTGCTTGTAGGCGCTGTCGTGCTCTTCGTCGACGACGATCAGGCCAAGGTCGCGAAACGGCAGGAAGAGCGCCGAGCGCGCACCCACCACCACCTGACACCCGCCCTGCCCGGCCATCTTCCACAGCCGCCGCCGCTCGGTCATGGTGACGCCCGAATGCCACTCGGGCACGCGCGTCCCGAATCGCGCCTCGATGCGGGCAGTGAACTCGGCGGTCAGCGCGATCTCGGGCAGGAGCACCAGCGCCTGCCGCCCGCGCGCCAGCGTCTCGGCCACCGCCTCGAGATAGACCTCGGTCTTGCCCGACCCGGTGACCCCGCGCAAGAGCGTGGTGCCGTAGGCACGCGTCCGCACCGCCGCGCGCAGGGCCTCTGCCGCGGCGCGCTGATCGTCGGTCAGCGCAATTCCGGCGCTCTCGGGATCGAGGCGCGGATAGGCGATGTCGCGCGGCGTGTCCTCCTCGCTGAGCGCGCTCTCCCTGACCAGCCCCTTGACCACCGAGGCCGAAACCCCGGCCTCGTCGCAAAGCTCGCGCAGGGTGACGCCCAGCCCGCCAAAGGCCGCCGCCGCCGCCAGCACCCGCCGGCGGGCATCGGTCATCCGCGCCGGCTGCCCGTCGCCGGGACGGTAGAGCTTGCGCATCGAGGGCGGATCGCCCAGGCCCGGCGCGCGGGTGGCGAGCCGCAGCATCGCCGAAAGCGGCGTCAGCGTATAGGCGCCGGCGCGGGTCAGGAACGCCTGCATCTCCTCGCGCATCGGCGCGAGATCGAGCACCCGGTTGACGGCCCGCAGTCTTGCCGCGTCGAAATCGCCCTCGCCCGCCCCCCAGACCACGCCCAGCACCTTGCGGGGCCCCAGCGGCACCTCGACGAAGGCGCCGTCCTGGCAGCCGCCCTCTGGCGCGAGGTAGTCGAGCACCCGGCCCGGCGGCTGCGCCGTCAGAACGCCCACGCGTTCGCCTTCGGCGAAAAATCCGGGAGCCTTGGCCAAGCGACACTCCTTTCAAGGGTTTCGGCGGGGTTCCCCATGAGGTAAATGCAAAGCGCCAAAACCCCAAGCCGCCAGAAAGGCCATGCGATGAAGTTTTTCGTAGATACCGCCGATGTCGCCGCCATCGCCGAGCTGAACGATCTCGGCATGGTCGACGGAGTGACCACCAATCCCTCGCTGATCATGAAATCGGGGCGCGACATCACCGAGGTGACGAAAGAGATCGCCGCGATGATCGACGGCCCGGTCAGCGCCGAGGTGGTCGCGCTCGACCTCGGCCGCGATGGTCGCCGAGGGCCGCAAGCTGGCGCAGATCGCGCCCAACATCGCCATCAAGGTGCCGCTCACCGGGACGGGCTCAAGGCCTGCCGGCAGCTTTCGTCCGAGGGCTACATGGTCAACGTGACGCTCTGCTTTTCGGCCAATCAGGCGCTCTTGGCGGCCAAGGCGGGGGCGAGCTTCATCAGCCCCTTCATCGGCCGTCTCGACGACATCAACCTCGACGGCATGCAGGTCATCGCCGATATCCGCCAGATCTACGACAACTACGATTTCGATACCGAAATCCTGGCCGCCTCGATCCGCTCGGTCAACCACGCCTCCGAGGCTGCGCGCATCGGCGCCGACATCATGACCGCACCCCCGGACGTGATCCGCAAGATGGCCGAACATCCGCTGACCGATCGCGGGCTCGAGACGTTCCTGAAGGACTGGGAGAAGACGGGGCAGAAAATCCTCTGACCTTCCGCCCCGGGCGCGTCCCGGGGTTCTGTTGCCCGAAAACGGGGCGCGGGTGGGACGCGAGTTACCTTGGTGCGTCAGCGGACGCCGGGTCAGTCCATCCAATAGCCGTTGGCGGCGGCGACGGTGGCGAAATTCGTCGCCACGACATGGCTGACCGCAATCAGCGAGTCGGCGTTCTCGGCATAGTCGGGGCGCAGCTTGTCGCGCATGTCGGCATCGGGCTGGGTCATCTTGACGGCGACGCGCGCCATCTTGACGGCCAGCTCATAGCCCTCTTCGGGGGTCGCGGTCTTCAGCGTGGGCAGCCATGTGGTCATCGGTTGTTCCTTTCCTTGCTGCTGGTTTCGTTCAATTGTTCGATCTGGCCTCGTGCCGGGCCCATATCCTTGCGCAGGGTGGCCCGGCGCATTGGCATGTTCAACCCGCCATCGGCAATCAATAGGTATTTACATCACCAATTGGGACTCCTAGCCTGATCCGCAAGTGCGAAGACGCGGCCGCGGCGGTGTCTGCCCCGACGGGCCGGTCGTCCATGAAAAGGGGGCCCTCATGCATGAGCCGTGCATTTCCCGTTCGTCCCGTGCCGGTGAACGGCCATGAGCCGCGCCGCCGATATCCGCATAGCGCGCGCTTATGACGACCTCGGCGATATCGAGGGCGCGCGGCTCCTGGTCGACCGGGTCTGGCCGCGCGGCGTGTCCAAGGACCAACTGCACCTCGACGAATGGATCCGCGAGGTCGCGCCGAGCACCGAGTTGCGCAAGTGGTTCGGTCACGATCCCCAGAAATGGCAGGCGTTCCGCGACCGCTACCGCAACGAACTCGACGCCAACGAGGACGCGGTGCAGAAATGCCTCGGCTGGTGCCGCAAGGGTCCGGTAGTGCTGCTCTACGGCGCCAAGGACCGCGAACACAACCAGGCGGTGGTGCTGCGCGACTATCTGCAGGACGCGCTGGCCGAGCAGAAAAAGACCTGAGCCGGGGCCGGCCCGCCCCGGGTCCGACCCCGGGCGGCGCGGTGGCATGGGCTTGAGGGTTATGTGACGCGCGTCACCCCGAACGGGCGTGGCCGATACCCCCCGGTGGCTGTCGGCGTGAACCGCGACGGCGGATGCGCGCGCTCATTTCGGATGGATGAGGGCCGCGGCTGTCATGGCCGCAAACGGCATCGCGTCCGGAGCTTTCTTGCAAACATCGGGCGAGCTACCGCTTTCCCGCGGCGACCCCGCGAAAGAGGCGCGTGACAATCATGAAGAAGAGCGGCACGAAGATCACGCCCAGCACCGTGGCCGAGATCGTGCCGCCCAGAACCCCCGAGCCGATGGCGTTGCGCCCGCCCGAACCGGCGCCGGAGCTCAGCACCAATGGCAGCACGCCCAGCGAAAACGCCATCGAGGTCATGATGATCGGCCGGAACCGCTGGCGCGCGGCGGTGGCCACGGCGTCGATGACCCGCTCGCCGGCCTCGTGGCGCTCGCGGGCGAATTCGACGATCAGGATCGCGTTCTTGCCGGTCAGGCCGATCACCGTGAGCAGGCCGACCTGAAAGAAGACGCCGTTCTCGAAACCGCCGATCCAGGCGCCCACAAGCGCCCCCAGCACCCCGATGGGCATCGCCAGCATCACCGCGAAGGGGATCGACCAGCTCTCGTAGAGCGCGGCGAGCGACAGGAACACCACCGCCAGCGACAGCGCATAGAGCAAGGGCGCCTGGCTGCTGGACTGGCGTTCCTCCAGCGACAGGCCGGTCCAGGCCAGTTCATAGCCGGGGCCAAGCTGCGCCACCAGGCGCTCCATCTCGGCCATCGCCTCGCCGGTGGTGACGCCAGGCGCGGGCGAGCCCTGAATCTGCATCGCCGGTGCGCCGTTATAGCGGTAAAGCCCCTGCGCGCCGTATTCCCACCCGCCCTCGGAAAAGTTCGAAAACGGCACCAGCCCGCCGCTGGCGTTGCGCACGCGCCACTTCTCGATATCCGAGGGCGTGGAGCGGGCGCCCGCGTCGCCCTGCACGTAGACCCGCTTGATGCGGCCCTGGTCGATGAAATCGTTGACGTAGGCGCCCGCCCAGGCGATCTGCAGCAGTTGCCCGACATCGATGGGTGTCAGCCCCATCGCACCGGCCTTGCGCCAGTCGATTTCGAGATTGAACTGTGCCGCATCCTCCAGCCCGTTGGGCCGGGCCGAGGCAATCAGCGGGCTCTGTGCGGCCATCCCCAGGAGCTGGTTGCGCGCCGCCACCAGATCGGCGTGACTCTGGCCGCCGCGGGCCTGAAGGAAGGAATCGAAACCCGACACGTTGCCCAGCTCGATCACCGAGGGCGGGACCACCGGAAACACCATCGCGTCGCGGATGCCGGCAAAGGCGCCGAAGGCGCGGCCGGCCAGCGCCTGTACGCTTTGCTGCGGCGCGGGGCGGTCGTCCCAGTCCTTGAGCTGCACGAAGGCCAGCCCCATGTTCTGTCCCCCGGCCGGAAAAGCTGAAGCCGACGACGCCGAAGATGGATTTGACGACCTCTTGTTCCTGCGTGAGATAGTAGTTCTCGACCTGCGTGAGGGTGTCGAGGGTGCGCTCGGCGGTGGCCCCGGTGGGTGCCTGGATCAGCGTGAAGAGGATACCCTGGTCCTCCTCCGGCAGGAACCCGGTGGGCGTGCGCAGAAACAGGACCGCCATCCCCGCCGCAAGCGCGAGATAGACCAGCACGACGCGGAAGGGGCGCCGGACGCTCCAGCGGACGACCCCGGTATAGCCATTGGTCAGCCCCGAAAAGCCGCGGTTGAACCAGCCGAACGGACCGCGTGTGCGGGGTGCCGATTTCGCCGTCAGCATTGAGGCGCAAAGCGCCGGCGTCAGCGTCACCGCCACCACCACCGACAGCGTCATCGCCGAGACAATGGCGATCGCGAACTGCCGGTAGATGACCCCGGTCGAGCCGGGAAAGAACGCCATCGGCACGAACACCGCCGACAGCACCATGGCGATGCCGATCAGCGCGCCGGTGATCTGGCCCATCGACTTGTGGGTGGCCTCGCTCGGCGAAAGGCCCTCTTCCTCCATGATGCGCTCGACGTTCTCGACCACGACGATGGCGTCGTCCACCAGCAGGCCGATCGCCAGCACCATCGCCAGCATCGTCAGCGTGTTGATGGTGAAGCCGGCCGCCGCCAGCACGCCGAATGTGCCGAGCAGGACCACCGGCACCGCGAGCGTCGGGATGAGCGTGGCGCGCAGGTTCTGCAGGAAAAGCAGCATCACCAGGAACACCAGGCCGATCGCCTCGAAGAGCGTCTTCACGACGGCGCTGATCGAGATCTCGATGAACGGTGTGGTGTCGTAGGGCACGACGTAGTCGACCCCGTCAGGAAAGAAGCGGGCGAAATCCTCCATCCGCTCCTTGACCGCCTGCGCCGTGTCGAGCGCGTTGGCGCCCGGTGCGAGACTGATGGCCATGCCCGCCGCCGGGTCGCCGTTGAACCGGGCGATGGTGGCATAGTTTTCCGCGCCGATCTCGACCCGGGCCACGTCGTCGAGCAGCACCAGTCCGCCATCGGTCTCGGCGCGCAGTACGATCTGGCGGAAATCGGAGGGGGTTCTGAGCAGCGATTGCGCGGTGATGGTGGCGTTGAGCTGCTGGCCCTCGGGGCTGGGACGCGAGCCGAAGGCACCGGCGGAAATCTGGGCGTTCTGCGCCGAAACGGCGGCGACCACATCCGCCGGCGTCAGCTCGAAGGCGGCGAGCTTGGCCGGATCGAGCCAGATCCGCATCGCGTACTGGCCGCCGAACACGTTGACCGATCCGACCCCCTGGATGCGGCTGAGTTCGTCCACGAGGTTGGAGATCATGTAGTCGGCAAGGTCCACCTGCTCGAGCTTGCCGTCGGTCGAAATCAGCGCCACCACCATCAGGAACCCGGCCGAGGACTTCTGGACCCTGAGCCCCTGGCGCTGAACGACTTCGGGCAGCAGGGGCAGAGCCTGACTCAGCTTGTTCTGCACCTGAACCTGGGCGATGTCGGCATCGGTCCCGGTCTCGAAGGTCAGGGTGATCTGGGCCAGTCCCGACGATGTCGAGCTCGACGACAGGTACCGCAACCCGTCGAGCCCGGTCATCTGCTGCTCGATGACCTGGGTGACGGTGTTGGCCACGGTATCCGCCGAGGCACCGGGGTAGGTGGCGTTGACGTTGACCGAGGGCGGCGCGATCTGCGGATACTGGGCCACCGGCAGGATCGGGACCCGGGGGGCCCGCCGCCCCAACCCCAACAAAGGAGCCCCCCACACAAGGAGGCAAAGGCAGGCAGACGCAGGGGGCGGGGGCGCTCGAACGCGGGGCGGGCGGGGGGGGGGCGGGGCGGGCGGGGGGGGGGGGGGCGGGGGGGGGGGGGGGGGGGGGGGCGCGGGGGTGGCGGGGGGCCCCGGGCGGGGTTTCTGAAATCCTTCCACCACGATCCGGTCACCCGCCGATAGTCCCTCGTCGACCACCCAGCCGCTGCCGCGATCCTGCAGGATCGAGAGCGCGCGCTCCTCGATGACGCCGTCGTCGTTCACCACCCAGGCGGTGGGCCGGCCGCGCCGGTCGCGCACCACGCCCTGCTGGGGCACCACGAACACGCCCTCGACCACACCCACGGGCATCTCCACCTGCACATACATGCCGGGCAGCAACAGCAGGTCGGGATTGGCGAACTGCATCCGCAGGGTCACCACCCCGGTCAGGGGATCGACATTCGGCTCGGCCGCCCGGAGGTGGCCGGTATGGGCGTATTCCGAGCCGTCCGCCAACGTCAGCCGCACCGTGCGGTCGGCATCGCCCAGCACCTCTTCGGTCTCGCCGCGCCGCCAGCGCAGCAGGTCCGCCGCCGACTGGGTCACGTCGACATTGACCGGGTCGATCTTGCGGATCACCGCCAGCGGCTCGGCCTGGCTGGCGGTGACCAGCGCGCCCTGGCTGGTTTTCGACAGGCCGATCTGCCCCGAAAGCCGCGCACGGATGGTGGTGTGTGACAATTCGATCTGGGCCGAATTGAGCTGGGCCCTGGCCAGTTCCAGCGCCGCAGCTGCCGAATCGCGTGCCGAGAGCGCGTCGTCAAGTGCCTGCTGGCTGGCGACATTGCGCGCCTTGAGTTCCTCGATCCTCTTGGCCTCGCGTTCGGCGGCACGCAGCTGCGCGTCGGCCTGCGCCACGCCGGCACGGGCCTGTTGCAGCGCGGCCTCGTAGCTGGCCGGGTCGATCTCGTAGAGCGGGTCGTTCACGGCCACCCGCGCCCCCTCGTCAAAGAGCCGCCGGGTGATGATGCCGTTGACCTGGGGCCGCACCTCGGCCAGTGCCGAGGCCGCGACCCGCCCCGGCAGGGTCGAAGTCAGCGTCACCGTCTCGGGCGCGACCGTTACCACCGTGACCGGAACGGGCTGGCCGCCCGGCTGCTGAGCCGAGGCATCGGACACGATGCCGGCGACACAAGCAGCGAGAACCGAAAGAATCCGTGCGGGGGATGTCATCACAAAAGTTCTCCCATGGCGTACGGCGCGCCTCGCAACGCGCCCCGAGACGTCTTGCCGCAGCATTGCACTAGAGACCGCCGGCATGGTTGGCAAGTCTCGATCCGGGTGAACGGACCGCCAGGGGCCGCTGCGGCGGCGCACCGGGGTCACCCGCGCCGGTCGAGCTTGGTCGAGAGATGGATGAGGCTTTCGGAGCCGCGCACGCCCTTGGCCTCGCCGATGCGGTCGAGGGTGGCGTCGAGTTCCTCGGTGGTTGCCGCCTCGAGCCCGACGATCAGGTCGAACCGGCCCGAGGTGGTGTGCACGGTACGTACTCCGGGCAGCGACTCGAGCCGTGCGAGCACCGCCGGCGCGCTGCGCGGCTCGATGCTGAGGAGCGCTGTCGCCCTGAGCGGCGCGCGCAGCGACTCGTTCAGCCGCACGGTGTAGCCCTGCACCGTGCCGGTGGCCTCGAGCCGGTCGAGCCGCGCCTGCACGGTGGTGCGCGCCAGACCCAGCCGCCGCGCCAGTACCGCCACCGGCAGGCGCGCATTTTCCCGCAGAAGCGCCAGCAGCGCCCGGTCAAGATTGTCGATTTGCATTCGTCCTCGTCGATTTGTCCAGTTCCGCGCCATGACTATACGAACTGCTTGGTGAAATCGACGCAAATCACGTGCATCATGACGGAAAAATCCCGCCAGGCAGCACGAGGCAGAATCATGCGCGAAACCCCGACCTGGGCCGACCCGGCCAGCCACATCGCCCGCCACCGCCCCGATCGGGCGCTTTTCTATTTCGCGCCGTCGGTGCTGCAGGCCACCGCGCGCCGGTTCCAAGGCCGGGTTTCCCGGTCTTGTCACCTATGCGGTCAAGGCCAATGCCGGCGAGGAGGTGCTGGCCAATCTCGCCGCCGCCGGAATTTCGGCCTTCGACGTCGCCAGCCCGGACGAGATGCGCGCGGTGCGCGCGGTCTGCCCCGAAGCGGTGCTGCACTACAACAACCCCGTGCGCAGCACCGACGAGGTGGCACTCGCGCGCGAAATGGGGGTGGCGTCGTATTCGGTCGACGACCCGCGCGAGCTGGAAAAGCTCGCATCCCTGCCGCGCGATGTCGAGGTGGCGGTACGGCTGGCGCTGCCGGTCCGCGGCGCGGCCTATGATTTCGGGGCCAAGTTCGGTGCCCCGCCCGAGGGCGCGACAGCGCTGCTGCGCCAGTGGCACAGATGGGGTTCCGCCCGGCGCTGACCTTTCACCCCGGCACGCAATGCGCGGAACCCGCGGCCTGGGGCACCTATATCGCGGCCGCGGCGCGGGTCGCGCACGCCGCCGGGGTGCGCATCGGCCGGCTCAATGTCGGTGGCGGTTTCGCCTCGCATCGCGGCGGCGCGGCGCCCGACCTCAAGGCGATCTTTGCCCATATCGGCGATGTCGCCCGGCACGAATTCGGATCCACCCCGCCGTTGCTGCTGTGCGAGCCGGGCCGGGCGATGGCGGCCGAGGCATTCACGCTGGCAACCCGGGTCAAGGCGGTGCGCGCCAATGGCGCGGTCTGGCTCAACGAGGGGGTCTATGGCGGGCTCTTCGAGGCTCGCGACATCGGCACGCCGGGACGCATCATTGCCATCGCACCGGACGGCACCCCGCGCGGTGGTGCGCCGTTGGCGCGCACCATCTTCGGGCCGACCTGCGACAGCCTCGACCGGCTGCCGGGGTCCGTGCCGCTGCCCGACGATCTCGCCGAGGGCGATTACCTGCTCTTTGCCGGCATGGGCGCCTATTCGCTGAGCCCGGCAACGCGCTTCAACGGCTACGGACCCGCCGAGACGGTGACGGTTGCCGGCCTGGGCTGAAAGCCGCGCCTGCCCGCCAAGCCCGGTCACGACAGGTTTCCTGGAAAAGGCAATGCCGCGTTCACACATATCTGACATGATGGTGTTCACGGAGGTGTGGGCCGATGGCATGGAGAGCTTGGGCCAAACGGATCTATGCCCTGCTGCGCCCGGGCCGGCGGCAGGAGCGCACGGGATATCTGGGCGCGCGCGGGCAGGTTACCCATGTCATCATCCTCGACGGCACCATGTCCTCGCTCGAGCCTGGCCGTGAAAGCAACGCCGGGCTGGCCTACAAGCTCCTGCGCGAGGCGCTGCACGCGCGAATGTCGCTTTATTACGAGGCCGGGGTGCAGTGGCAGGACTGGCGCGCCACCGGCGACGTGATCTCGGGCCGGGGCATCAACCGCCAGATCCGGCGCGCCTATGGCTATCTCGCCAGCCGTTACCGCAGCGGCGACCGGATCATCCTGATGGGTTATTCGCGCGGCGCCTATGCCGTGCGTTCGCTGGGCGGCGTGATCGACCGGGTGGGGCTCTTGCGCGCGCGCCACGCCACCGAGCGCAACGTGCTGACCGCCTATCGCCACTATCAGGCCGGGGCCGGCAGCGAGGCCGCGCGCGCGTTCACGCGGACGCTCTGCCATGACGGGGCCGAGATCGAGATGGTCGGCGTCTGGGATTCCGTCAAGGCGCTGGGCCTGCGGCTGCCGCTGATGTGGCGGCTGACCGAGCCCGCGCACGCCTTTCACGACCACCACCTCGGCCCTTCGGTGCGACACGGCTTTCACGCCCCGGCACTCGACGAGACCCGCGACGCCTATGCACCGGTGCTGTGGCACACGCGCGAGAACCGCGGCAGCCATGTCGAACAGGTCTGGTTTCGCGGCAGCCACGGTGATGTCGGCGGTCAGTTGCACGGGTTCGAGGCCGCGCGCCCGCTCGCGAACATTCCCTTTCGCTGGATGATGGAGCGGCTTGCCGAATGCGGCGTGGCGCTGCCCGAGGGCTGGCAGGCACGGTTTCCGGTGGATGCCGGGGCGCCGTCCTGCGGTACGTGGCGGGGCTGGGGGCGGCTCTTTCTGCTCCGCCACTCGCGGGTGGTGGGGCGCGATCCCTCCGAGCGGATTCACGAAAGCGTGGGCCGGCGGCAGGAACGGGTGCCCGATGCCGCAGCGGCGCATTGAGGCGTGGATGCTTCAGCCGGCCGGGGGCGCCGCCATGATCAGGCAGGTGGTGCTGGCGGTGGCGTAAAGCCGGCCGTCATCCACCCCGCGCAGTTCGGCGGTGGCGACCGCGGTGCTGCGGCCGGCATGGGCGACAGCGCCCACCGCGCGCACGCGCGTGCCCAGCGGCACGGCGCGGGTGAGGTTCACCTTGTATTCCAGCGTGGTGTATATGCGCCCGCGCGCCAGCGTGGTCATCACCGCGCAGCCCAGACAGCTGTCGAGGATGGCGCCGTACCAGCCGCCATGCACCGTCCGCATCGGGTTGATGACGCCGAATTCCGGCGCCCCTTCGAAAACCGCGCGGCCCTCGCCCACTTCGGTCAGCATGAAGCCGAGCGTGGCCCAGATCGGCGTGCCGGCCAGGCGCCCGGCAAGGACGTCGTGCATGAACTCGAGCCCCGAACGGGTGGCCAGATCGCCCATGTCGGGCATTTCGTCGAGCGTGCGGGCCACGCGCGGGGTGGTATCGGGCATCGGGCGGTCTCCCTTTTCGCCCTCAAGCCTTAGGTGGGCGGGTCGGAGAGGGCAAGCGCGACGATGGCGATCCTGCCCCTGCCCGGGATGACCTCAGGCCACGTCGCGCAACTCGGCCCGGGCGCGCCGGCCCAGCGCGTGACAGATGTCACGGGTCAGATCGGGGCGGTTCAGCGTGTAGAAATGCAGATGCTCCACCCCGCCCTCGACCAGTTCGCTGCAAAGCTCGGTCGCCACCGCGATCGCCAGCAGGTCGGCGCGGCCCTCG
This sequence comes from Roseovarius sp., assembly GCA_027493545.1. Classification (GTDB taxonomy): domain Bacteria; phylum Pseudomonadota; class Alphaproteobacteria; order Rhodobacterales; family Rhodobacteraceae; genus Roseovarius. Next base: position 197,219 of record JAOSKR010000004.1, read on the forward strand.
CCGTCGCGCTCGGCGCGATCGAAGGCGCTGGCCAGCCAGCCGGGCACACGCGCGCCACAGGCCCGGGCAAAGCGCCGCGCCCCGGCCCAGTTCTCGATCGGCAGGATACCGGGGCGGATCGGGGCATCGATGCCGGCCTTTTCACAGGCGTCGCGGAACCGGAAGAACGTCTCGGCCTCGAAGAAGAACTGGGTAATGGCTTCGCTGGCGCCGGCGTCGATCTTGCGCTTGAGCCACTCGATGTCGGCCCGCGCATCTGCCGCCTCGGGATGCTTTTCGGGATAGGCGCCGACACGGATGCGAAAATCGCCGCTCTCGGCCAGCGCCGAAATCAGCTCGCAGCTATCGGCAAAGCCTTCGGGATGGGGCGCAAAGCGGGCAGACCCCTTGGGCGGGTCGCCGCGCAGCGCCACGATCTCGCGGACCCCGGCACTGGCGAAGCCACGGGCGATCTGCAGCGTCTCGGCACGGCTTGCATCGACGCAGGTCAGGTGCGCGGCCACGTTGAGGCCCGAAGTCTTGGTCAGCGTTGCCACCGCATCGCGCGTGAGTTCGCGCGTGGCCCCGCCGGCGCCGTAGGTGACCGAGACGAAATCGGGCTCGAGCGGGCCGAGTGCCTGCACCGTGTCCCACAGCCGGAACGATGCTTCGAGCGAGCGCGGCGGGGAAGAATTCGAACGAGACGGAGGGAACGGGCATGGTCGGCGATCCTTGTCAGGGTAATGGTCCGGGATCTTGTGGCAGGCTCACGAAAGTGAGACAACTTCATAAATTTCATCGTTTGAATGAGGCAAACTAATAATGCATATCGATTTTCGGCATCTGCGGACCATCCGCGCCATCCATCAGGCCGGCGGGCTGGCGCGGGCGGCCGAACTCCTGCACATCACCCAGTCGGCGCTGAGCCACCAGATCAAGGGGCTGGAGGATCAGGCCGGGGTGGAACTCTTCGTGCGCCGCTCCAAGCCCTTCCGGCTGTCGGCGGCGGGCCAGCGGCTGTTGCGCGTGGCCGAAGAGGTGCTCCCCGGATCGAGGCGCTGGAAGCCGAGTTCGAGGGGCTCAGGCGGGGCAGCGCGGGGCGGCTGCACATCGCCATCGAATGCCACGCCTGTTTCGAATGGCTGTTTCCGGTGCTGGAACGCTTTCGCAAATCCTGGCCCGAGGTCGATATCGACATCCGTCCGGGGCTGGCGTTCGACGCGCTGCCGGCGTTGCAGGCCGAAGAGGTCGATGTGGTGATCTCGTCGGATCCCGAGACGCTGGATGGCATAGCCTTTCGCCCGCTCTTCGACTACGAGCCGGTATTCGTTGCCGCCGCCGGGCACCCGCTGGCGACAAAGCCCTTTGTCGAGGCCGAGGACCTGCGCGACGAGACGCTGATCACCTATCCGGTCGAGCGTACGCGGCTGGATGTATTCACCGAACTGCTGACGCCCGCGAGGGTCGAGCCGCGGGCGGTGCGGCAGGTCGAGCTGACGGCGGTGATCCTGCTTCTGGTGGCGTCGGGGCGCGGGGTAGCGGTGCTGCCCGACTGGGTGCTGCGCGAAAGCCGCGCAAGTACCGACTATGTCACCCGTCCGCTGACCGAGACCGGGTTGACCAAGCGGCTTTATGCCGCGATCCGCGCCGAGGACGGCGACAAGCCCTACATGGCGCATCTCCTGCGGCTCGCGCGCGAAATTCCGGTACGGATGCAGCGACGGGAACCGGTGGCGGGATAGCGGACGAGGCGCGGCTGCCGCGATTTCACCAACACCTGACCCCGGAATGTCCCAAACCGGGTCACAAATCGGGCCTATCCCATAGGGAACAGGCGTGCTCGGGCCCCGGCGAGGGGATGCGGGCGACAGTAACGGTATCTTTGGTCTTCTCGAGGCAGGTTGACACAATGCCGGAGTTTATCGAGCGCACGAAATCTGACGTCATTGCCATCAGGCGCAAGGCGGGGAATCCGGGGCGCGGCGCCGCGGACCGGGTCATCAACTGTTTCACGCCCGGCACGCTGATCACTACGCGCGCCGGCAAGCGCCCGGTCGAAGCGCTGCGCCCCGGCGACAGGATCTTGACCCGTGACCGCGGATTTCAGCCGTTATTGTGGCGCGGCATGCGGCTGGCGGACCTGCCGCGGTTGGATGCGCGGGCGCGGCCGGTGCTGATCCGGGCCGGCGCCCCGGGCCCCGGCCAGCCGGAGCGTGACCTGATCGTGTCGCCGCGCCACCACCTGCTGAGCACCGATCCCGGGCTCTTGCGCGACACCGGCGAGCCCGAGGTTCTGGTCGAGGCGCAGGCGCTCATCGGGCGGCCGGGGATCGGTCAGGTCGCGCCCGCAAGGATGGTCTATGCACATCTGCTGATGGAACAGCACGAGATCATCCTGGCCGAGAACTGCTGGACCGAGAGTTTCTGCCTGACCCGGTCCGCGCTGCAGGCGATGGCGGCAGCGGGGCGGAACCATTTCGCGCGCATGTTGCCCGTGCTGCGCACGCGGCTGCAGGACGCGGTGCAGGTGCCGGCGCGGTTCTGCCCGTCGCCCGGCGAGATCGGTGAACAGATTCGGGACCGAATTCCGGATGCGCTGGCCGTCTGAGCCGGTATCCGGTGAGAAGCGGGACAAATCCCTTTGCAATCGCAGAAAACCGCGGCCTGCGCCAGCTCCGCATGCGTTGCCCGCCATCCACCCCGCAAAGGGTGCCGAAAGGCGGGGGATTTCCTGGTTATCCACAGATTTTCCACGTTATGTCAACGGCTTGATCCACAGCTTTCTTTCATGCTGCGGTGCTATTTTCTTGCCTGGTGCAGCCGAATTGGCAATGCTTGATCTGCCGGACGCGATCATCAGAAAGCGGGCGGCACGCAAAGGCCCCTCGGGACCGGCGCGGCGGGAAACGGGCGGCAGGCTTCGGCCGGCGGTCATCGGCCCGACGCAAGGGTTCACGGGACGGCGGTGCGGAATGGGGCAGCCCCTTTCCGCAACGTCCGGACCAGGGTCCGAGCAGACCATGGGCGCCGTACTCTTCGGGAGACGACGAACGTGGAAGGCCAAAGGCCGCAAGGCCCGAGGCGGGATGGATGGCAGGTCTTTCGGGACCGGGTGTTTGTCCCAAGGCGTCAGGTTTGCGGTGGCGATCCTCGGATCAAGACCGTGATGCACAGACCGCGTCTGCGCACCTGACGCCTTTCTTCGATTCCGAACCGTACGATACGAAGCGGGGCCCGCTGCCATCGGCAACCGGCCCCGCCGTCAGTAGATGCGACCGCGTCTCTTGCACCTGTGCGCATATCCTTACCCGCCAGGCATCGGCAGATCAACAAAATGTCGAATCAGTCACCAAATCGTGTGGCAAATGGCCAAAATGACACTACAGTCCGGGGTATTGTCGCGGTACGCGGAGTTGCTGAGACAGATCAAGGCACCGGGGCGGGCGGGCAGTTATCGTCACGCAACGGGCGGAAAACGGAGGCTGGCAATGCTGTGGCTGCTCTTGATCCTGCATCCTTTCATCGGCACGGCGATGGCCGGGTCGTTCATGATCGTGGCGCTGACGATGGGCTATGATGCGATGCTCGATATCGTCATCGCCGCCGGGGCGGGGTTTGCCCTTTCCTTTCCGATCAGCTGGATCGTGGCAAAGCGGCTCTACGACCTGCGCTGAGAGGGGGCGGTCAGCCCGCAGGCGCGTCGAGAAACACCCGCAGGGCAGCCTCGAACTCGCGCGGCTTTTGGGCATGCAGCCAGTGCCCCGCCCCGGGGATTTTCGCGAACCGCGCCTTGGGAAAGAGCGCCTTGATGCGCTCGCGGTGCTCGGGGCGCACGTAGTCCGACCTCGCCCCGGTCAGAAAGAGCGCCGGACCCCCGAAGCGGCCGCCGATCTCGGGGAAGTCGAGGATGTGCTCCATCTCGGCGGCGAGGGTGTCGAGGTTGAGTGCCCAGCGGCGGTTGCGGACATCGAGCGATTGCAGGAAGAACGATACCAGTTCGGGGTCGTCGACATGTGCCGCCAGCAGCGGCCTGGCGTCCGCGCGCCGCTCGATGCCCGAGAGGTCGACCGCGCGCATCGCCTCGATGTTGTGCATCTGGGTGTGGGCATATGCCACCGGCGCGACATCGGCCACTATCAGCCGGTTCACCAGTTCGGGCCGGGTGAGTGCCAGCACCATCGCCGCCTTGCCGCCCATCGAGTGGCCCAGCACGTCGATGGGACCGCCGAGACGCTCGATCACGTCCGCCAGATCGGCGGCGAGGTCGGGGTAGCGGTGGGTCTCATGCCAGGGGCTTTCGCCGTGGTTGCGCATGTCGACGGCGATCACGCGGCCCCGGTCCGACAATCGCTTGGCGATCACCCCCCAGTTTCGCCCCGAGCCGAAGAGGCCGTGCGCGATCAGCAGGCCGGGGCGACCGTCGCCGTGTTGGATGTAGCTCAGCATCATGGCCCCCGTGATAGCGCCGCGCCGGGGCCGGGGCCAGCCCCGCTGAGGGGGCCGGCCGGTGCTCAGAGCCCGGGATAGATCGGGAAGCGCGCGCAAAGCGCGGCCACTTCGCCGCGGACCTTTTTCCTCGACCGCGCCGTTGCCGTCCGCGCCGTTGGCAGCGAGCCCGTCGACCACCTCGGTGATCCAGTCGGCAATCTGGCGGAACTCGGGCACATCAAAACCGCGGGTGGTGCCGGCGGGCGTCCCGAGGCGGATGCCGCTGGTGACGGTGGGCTTTTCGGGGTCGAACGGGATGCCGTTCTTGTTGACGGTGATACGGGCGCGGCCGAGTGCCTTGTCGGTGATGTCGCCGGTCACCTTCTTGGGGCGCAGGTCGACCAGCATCAGATGAGTGTCGGTGCCGCCGGTGACGATGTCGAGCCCGCCCTTGATCAGCTGATCCGCCAGCGCGTCGGCATTGGCGCGCACCCGGCGGATGTAGTCCTTGAACTCGGGCCTGAGCGCCTCGCCGAAGGCCACCGCCTTGGCCGCGATCACATGCATCAGGGGGCCGCCCTGCAGGCCGGGGAAGATGGCCGAGTTGACCTTTTTCGCGATGGACTCGTCATTGGTCAGGATCATGCCGCCGCGGGGCCCGCGCAGGGTCTTGTGGGTGGTGGTAGTGGCGACATGGGCGTGCGGAAACGGCGAGGGATGCTCGCCCGCCGCCACCAGCCCGGCGAAATGGGCCATGTCGACATGCAGATACGCGCCCACCATGTCGGCGATGGCGCGAAAGCGGGCGAAGTCGATCACCCGCGGAATGGCCGAGCCGCCGGCGATGATCATCTTGGGCTTGTGTTCCCTGGCCAGCGCCTCGACCTGGTCGTAGTCGATGAGATTGTCCTGCCGGCGCACACCGTATTGCACGGCGTTGAACCACTTGCCCGACTGGTTGGGCGCCGCGCCATGGGTGAGATGCCCGCCCGAAGCGAGGTTCATGCCGAGGATGGTGTCGCCCGGTTGCAGCAGCGCAAGGTTCACCCCCTGGTTGGCCTGACTGCCCGAATTGGGCTGGACGTTGGCGAAACCGCAGCCGAACAGTTCCCTGGCGCGCTCGATGGCAAGGTTTTCGGCGATGTCGACATACTGGCAGCCGCCATAGTATCGCCGGCCGGGATAGCCCTCGGCATACTTGTTGGTCAGCACCGAGCCCTGCGCCTCCAGCACCGCGGCCGAGACGATGTTCTCGGAGGCAATCAGCTCGATCTCGTCGCGCTGGCGGCCCAGTTCCGATTCGATGGCGCGCGCGATCTCGGGATCACGCTCGATCAGGGGCTGGGTGAAAAACGCCTTGTGATCAAGGGGCTGATTTGCGTCATGCGACATGCGGGGAACCTCCGTCGAGCTGCCATTGGCGGAATTTCCTATCGGAAACCTGACGCCTGCGAAAGGCCGTAAAGCGACAAAACCCCTTGCGGGACCGGCATATCTGCCGCAACAGGGAAAGGCGCGTGACGCAAAAGCTTCAATCGGGGGCGGATCGGAAACCCTTCTCATGCCTCATCACCACAACATCGCCTTCGTCGCCAGCGACGTGCCCGCGGCCCAGACCGCGCGCGCGGCACTGATCCAGCGCTACGGCCAGGCCGACGAGGCCCGCGCCGACGTGATCGTGGCGCTTGGGGGCGACGGGTTCATGCTGCAGACGCTGCACCGGACCCGGAATCTGGGCGTGCCGGTCTACGGGATGAACCGCGGCACGGTCGGGTTCCTGATGAACGACTACAGCGAGACCGACCTGATCGAGCGGCTCGACGCGGCCGAGGAGGCGGTGATCAACCCGCTGGCGATGCGCGCGCAGACGGCAGACGGTACCTTGCACGAGGCGCTGGCGATCAACGAGGTCTCGATGCTGCGCGCGGGACCGCAGGCCGCGAAGCTCAAGATCAGCATCGACGGGCGCACCCGGCTGGCCGAACTCGTGTGCGACGGGGCGCTGGTGGCGACACCGGCGGGATCGACCGCATACAACTATTCCGCCCACGGGCCGATCCTGCCGATCGGATCGGACGTGTTGGCGATCACCGCCGTGGCCGCGTTCCGCCCGCGGCGCTGGCGCGGGGCGCTGGTGCCCAGGACCGCGACGATCCGGTTCGACGTGCTCGATCCGGTCAAGCGCCCGGTGATGGCCGAGGGCGATGGTCAGCCGGTGCGCGATGTCGTCTGGATCGAGGTACGCTCGGAATCGGCGATCGCGCACCACATCCTCTTTGATCCGGGCCACGGGCTGGAGGAACGGCTGATCCGCGAGCAGTTCGAGTAAACGTGCCGGTCAGGGGGCGGGGCCCAGGCCCGATCGAGCGAGACGCGCGTCCGGGCTCCGTTGCCCAAGGCAGGGTGAATTCGCCTGTAGTGCGTCGCGTCTGATCATATCCAATACCCGCCCCCGGCGTGACCCGGGGCCTCCTTTCGCGATGGCGAGGCCCCGGGTCACGCCGGGGCGGGTGGACAACCGATCGGACGCGATGCGCCCCAAGCGCAACGAGCACGGAGATGATCGCTCCGGCCGCCGATCTCCGCTCAGGCGTTCCAGAGCACCGCACCCACCCCGGCGACATCGTAGCCCCCGGAGGTCTCGGCGCGGTCGCGGAACGCCGCTGTCCCCAGGAATGCCATCAGCGTCTGCATCGGCGGGTCGAACCACGCCTTGCGGTCCGCCAGCAGGGCGAATTCCTCTTCGATGACCGGCACGAAATCGAGCCCGAACCGGCGCGCCACCGCCTCGAGCCCAAAGGTCGCGTCGGCGCTGGCGTGGCGTACGCTCTCGGCGGCCTCGTCCTCGGTGCGGGCGGCCTCGGTAAAACTGACCGATGCCAGATCGAGCCGGTCCTGCGCGGCCAGAGTATCAAAGAGCCCCGCCGTTCCCGATGCCGGCTGGCGCGGCGTCACCCGCAGCCCGGCCAGATCGGCCAGACGTTCGGGGCGCGGGCCATCGGGGCGCACCACCAGCCCCCGCCGGCGCCCGGCAAAGGCCACCAGAACCGCGTCCTGTTCGGCGGCAGCCCGGGTGACGGCGGGCACGTTCCAGCGTCCCGAGCCGGGATCAAAGACATGCAGCCCGGTGGCCACGCCGCCGCCCTCGACAAAGCGCGCGAGACCGTCGAGCGAGCCATCGACATAGCTGGCGAGCCCGCATCGCGAGGCGCGGATCGCCCAGTCGAGCAGCGGATCGTGGCTTCCCAGCACGATGGGCGGACGCTCCCGGCTGCCCGGCTGCCCGCCCGACCGGGCGCGCTCGATCCAGGCCCGCACCTCGGCGGCCGGAAAGAGCAGCTTGCCGGTGGCCCGTGAACAGGGCAACTCGCCCGAGGCGGCAAGGTCGTAGACCTTTCGCTGCTTGACCCGCAGCAAATCCGCCAGTTCGGGGACGGTCAGGAATTCGTGCGCGGGGGTTTCGAGGTCGGTCATCGGCCTGGCGTGTCGGCGCGGCGAAACTGCCGCGCCGACCACCTTATCACCCGGCAGGCGCGTTGGGGAAGAAGAGCTGCTGGTCGTCCACCTTGTAGGCCGCAATTGCCGCCTGCCCCTCTTGCGACAGCAGCCAGTCGGCGAAGGTCTGCGCCGCCTCGATATTCACGTTGGGGCATTTTTCCGGGTTCACCGGGATCACCCCGTACTGGTTGAACATGTCGGTGTCGCCCTCGACCGCGATGGTATAGTCCTGCTTGTTGCCAAAGCTGATCCAGGTGGCGCGGTCGGTCATCACATAGGCGCCCATGCCGATCCCGGCGTTGAGCGTCGCGCCCATGCCCGAACCGGTTTCGCGGTACCACTCGCCCGACCCCGAAGTCGGGTCGATGCCGGCCGCCTGCCACAGCGCCAGCTCCTTCTTGTGGGTGCCCGAATCGTCACCGCGCGACGCAAAGAGCGCGCCAGCGTCCGCGACCTTCGTCAGCGCCGCCCCGACGTCGGACATGCCACCCACCCCGGCGGGGTCCGGAGGCCGGGCCGACGATGATGAAATCGTTGTACATCAGGTCCGTGCGCGAGGTGCCGAAGCCGTCGGCGACGAATTTCTCCTCGGCCGGCCTGGCATGCACCAGCAGGACATCGCCATCGCAGTTGCGGGCGTTCTTGATCGCTTGGCCGGTGCCGACGGCAACCACGTTGACCGTGATGCCGGTCTCGTCCTTGAAGATCGGCAGCAGGTAGTCGTAAAGGCCCGAATTCGCGGTCGAGGTGGTCGACTGCACGATGATCGAGCCCTCCTGCGCGACCGCCGGCCCGGCGAGCCAGAGCGCCGTGACAGCGGCCGTGAGCATCTTGTTCAGCATGAAAAAATCTCCGTTCTTGATGAGCAGGTCAGAAGACGAGCTTTCCGGTCAGATAGTCCCGCGCGGCCTGGCTTTGCGGGACCGGAAAGAAGGCGTCGACAGGTGCCTTTTCGGCCACCCGTCCGCGATTGAGGAACACGACGTCGTCGGCAAGGCGCTGTGCCTGGCCGACATCGTGGGTGACAAGGATGATGCGCACCCCGCGGTCGCGGGCCTGGCGCACGATGGTCTCGATGGCGTGCGCCGAGGCCGGATCGAGGCTCGCGGTCGGCTCGTCGAGAAACAGCACCTCCGGTTCGATCGCCAGCGCCCGCGCCAGCGCCAGCCGCTGCGCCTCGCCGCCCGACAGCCGGCGCGCCGGGTCGTCGGCCTTGTGCCCCAGCCCGACATGATCGAGGAGTTGCGGCACGCGGCTGCGGTCGAGGCCCCGCGTGCGCAGCACGAAATCGAGATTGGCCGCCACCGTCCGCCGCAGCAGCACCGGTTTCTGAAACACCATCGCCTGACGCGCCGTCACTGCCCCGGGCCGCTGGCCGGCCCAGGAGATGCGCCCCGAGCAGGGCTCGATCAGCCCGTGCAGCAGCTTCAACAGCAGACTCTTGCCGACGCCGTTCGGTCCCATGATCACGGTGCAGCCCTCGGGCCCGAGATCGAGGTCGAGCCCATCGAGCACCACGGTTTCGCCGAAACGCAGCCCCAGGCCTCGCACCTCGAGCGGCAGGATCGACCTTGCGGCAGGGCGCGCGTCTTCGCGCACCAGCGGAATGGCGGTGCTCTCAGACATAGGCCAGCCTCGTCCCGGTCTGCCGCAGCACCTGCACCGCCGCATTCACCCCCAGCGCGATGGTCAGCAGGATGATCCCCAGCGCCAGGGCCAGCGACAGCTCCCCCTTGGAGGTCTCGAGCGCGATCGCCGTGGTCATCACCCGTGTGAGGTGGTCGATGTTGCCGCCGACGATGATCACCGCGCCGACCTCGGCCACCGCGCGCCCGAACCCCGCCAGTGCCACCGTCATCAGCGAATAGCGCGCGTCCCACAAGAGCGCCCCGACCATGTGGCGCCGCGACAGCGCCAGCGAGCGGAACTGTTCGGCGTATTCGCTGTGCAGGTCCTCGAGCACCTGCCGCGACAGCGCCGCCACGATCGGCGCGATCAGGATGGTCTGCGCCACGATCATCGCCGTGGGCGTGTAGAGCAGCCCCAGAAACCCCAGCGGCCCCGAGCGCGAGAAATGCAGATAGACCAGCAGCCCCACCACCACCGGCGGCAGCCCCATCAGGGCGTTCATCACCACCAGCACCGAGCCGCGGCCGGGAAAGCGGCTGATCGCCACCAGCGCGCCGACCGGCAGGCCGATGACGCAGGCCACCGCCATCGCGCTCAGGCTGACGCGCAGCGACAGGGCAACGATCTCGAAAAGATCGCCATCACCCGACATGACCAGCGCCAGCGCCAGCCCGAGGGCCTGTCCGATATCCTGCATGATTTCCCCAATTCCGGAAATTTTGCAAGAAAACGCTAAACCGGACAGGACGAAGGCGCAAGACCCGTCTTGTGACGGCGGCGTAATTGCGGCTTGCAGACAGGTCAGCCCGGTCCGGGGCAACAGGCTCCGAACCGGGCTGACACCATTCGGGGGTAAAGATACCGCGCTTGCCGGTGCGAAAGGCCGATCACCTGATGACGAGCGATGGCGCCGCGCCGATCACAGCGGCCGGCGGCAATCGCACGGCGGCGGGGGGATCATTTTTCGGGGGCGGACAGCCGCACGGCATCGCCGGCGCCAACCTCGGCGCTGGACAGGCCCAGCATCCCCAACCCGAACGGGGGCCGCGATGGTGATCACGATAGTGACCGCGAAGGCCGCGAACATCGCTTTCATGTCATCTCTCCTCTGCCGCCTGCGCATTGCGCCGGAACGCCCCGCAGGAACACCATCCGGCCGGCGCGCGCACGTGGCATCTATTCCGCCGGCGTGCCGGTCTTGGCTGCGGGCGGTTGCGCCTCGCGCGCCTGCACCTCTTCCAGCCAGAGGTTGTGATGCTCACGCGCCCATTGCTCGTCGACTTCGCCCGAGCCCATGGCATCGAACGCGCCCTCCATCCCCAGCGAGCCGATATAGATATGCGCGATGATGATCGCCATCAGCACAAAGCTGACGATCGCATGCCAGAGCTGAGCGAATTGCATCTCCTCGTGCGGCGCGAGCGTCTCGGGCAGCACACCGAGACCCAGCGCCTGCGGCAGGCCGGTCTGGTTGAGCACGCCAAAGGACTTGGCGAAAAGCGGCATCTCGAACGGAAAGAGCAGCGACAGCCCCGATACCGCGATCGACCCGCCCAGGATCATCACCGACCAGAAGATCAGCTTCTGCCCGGCGTTGAATTTCTTGGCCGGCGGGTGAACGCCCTTGCTGAAGAGCCCCCCGCCCACGGCCAGCCATTTCAGATCGGTACGGTCGGGGAAGTTGTGGATGACCCACATCACGAACGCCATGACGAGGCCCAGCATGAACGCCCAGGAGATGTTGTTGTGTACCCATTTCGAGCCCGCGGCCACGGCCGCGAATGCCTCGTGCCCGAAGGCGGGAATGATGAACTGGCGCCCCATCAGCACCAGCAGGCCGGTGAGCGCCAGCACGACGAACGAGCCCCCCATCAGCCAGTGCGCGAACCGCTCGACGGCGACGAAGCGGGTGACGGTGCGGCCGGTCTTTTCGCCCTCGATGCGGACGCGACCGCGCAGCAGGTAAAAAACCGCCAGCAGCCCGATCGTGCCCAGCAGGAGCCAGCCGCCATAGGTGACGAGCGGGCCGCGGCGGAACTTGAGCCACCACATGCCACCGTCCTGGATCAGCACCCGTGCCGGCGCGCCGCCGGCCGATACGATGACATCGGAGGTGCCGTATCTCAGCGCCCGCCACATTTCGGGGTCGGAAACGCCGCCAAGCGTTCCCAGCTGCCGGGTGATGCCGGCGGCGCTGTCGGGATCGCCGGTGGCGTTCCTGCGAAAGCTGTCGTCGATCCTCTCGCCGCGCTGGCGGGCAAGGACATCTTCGAGCGTCTGCGCGCCGCCGGTGGCGGAGCGGTCGGGCACGGGCCGCTCGACGGCGTCCTGCGCCGCGGCGGACATGGGCACCACCGCCGCCAGCATCAGCGACAGGGTGAGGGAAAGCAGGATGCGTACCATCTTCGGGGTTCCGGATATGATTTCGAATGGTCGCGGAGGAGGGCGGCCCAGGGACCGCCCGCCCCGATCCGGCGGTGATGGCGCGGCAGGCCAGGGCCTGCCACGCCGGCCGCCGGTTCAGCCGCCCTTCAGGCCGTAGGCGGTGCCCCAGCCCCAGGCGCCGGCACCGAAACCGCGGGCGACGACGCGCTCGCGGTAGATGTTGGCGACGACATCACCGTCGCCGGCCAGCAGCGCCTTGGTCGCGCACATCTCGGCACAGATCGGCAGCTTGCCCTCCGCGATCCGGTTGCGGCCGTATTTCTGGAACTCCGCCTGGCTGTTGTTCTCTTCGGGCCCGCCGGCGCAGAAGGTGCACTTGTCCATCTTGCCGCGGCTGCCGAAGTTGCCCGCCTGCGGAAACTGCGGCGCGCCGAAGGGGCACGCGTAAAAGCAGTATCCACAGCCGATGCAGAGGTCCTTCGAGTGCAGGACTATCCCGTCCTCGGTCTGGTAGAAGCAGTCCACCGGACAGACCGCCATGCATGGTGCGTCCGAACAGTGCATGCACGCGACCGAGATCGAGCGCTCGCCGGGCTGGCCATCCTGGATGGTCACCACCCGGCGGCGGTTGATCCCCCACGGGATTTCGTGCTCGTTCTTGCACGCGGTGACGCAGGCGTTGCACTCGATGCAGCGGTCGGCGTCGCAGAGGAATTTAGCTCGTGCCATGTCCGTATCTCCTTATGCTGCGCTGATCTTGCAGAGAGTCGCCTTGGTCTCCTGCATCTGCGTCACGACATCGTAGCCATAGGTCTGCGCGGTGTTCGACGACTCGCCCAGCACATAGGGGTCGGCGCCGTCTGGATACTTGTCGCGCAAACTCTTGCCATCGTACCAGCCACCGAAGTGGAAGGGCATGAAGGCCACGCCCTCGCCCACCCGCGGGGTGACCATGGCCATGACCTTGACCCTGACACCCTCGGCGCCCTCGACCCAGACCATCTCGCCGTCGCGAAGGCCCAGATTGTTGGCGTCACGGGGGTTCACCTCGACGAACATGTCCTGCTGCAACTCAGCCAGCCACGGGTTCGACCGCGTCTCCGCGCCACCGCCCTCGTATTCGACCAGCCGGCCGGAGGTCAGGACGATCGGATAGTCCTTGGCGAAGTCCTGCTTCTGGATCGACGCATAGAGGGTTGGCAGACGGAAGTCTTGCCGGTCCTCGTAGGTCGGATAGTCCGCCACCAGATCGCGCCGCGGGGTATAGAGCGGCTCGCGGTGCAGCGGTACCGGGTCGGGGAAGGTCCAGACCACGGTGCGGGCCTTGGCATTGCCGAAGGGGGCGCATTCGTGCTTGATCGCCACCCGCTGGATGCCGCCCGAAAGGTCGGTCTTCCAGTTGGTCTCGGGTCCCGCGACGGCATCGATGGCCGCGCGTTCCTCTTCGGTCAGGTCGCCGTCCCAGCCCAGATCCATCAGCATCTGCATGGTGAATTCCGGGTAGCCGTCCTGGATTTCCGACCCCTGGCTGTAGACGCCTTCGGCCAGCAGGTTGTCGCCGTCACGCTCCACCCCGAACCGGGCGCGGAAGGTCAGGCCGCCCTTGCTGACGGGCTGCGACATGTCATAGAGCCGGTGCGTGCCGGGATGACCCATCTCGGGAGTGCCCCAGCACGGCCACGGCAGACCGTAATAGTCGCCATCGGCCGGCCCGCCCACGGCGCGCAGCGAAGTGCGGTCGAAGGTGTGCTGGTTGGCCATGTGCAGCTTCAGCCGCTCCGGGCTCTGTCCGGTATAGCCGATCGTCCACGTGCCGCGGTTGATTTCGCGCAGCGTGTCCTCCATGTCGGGGGTCACGCCGTCGTCTTCTAGCTTGATGTTGCGGAAGATGCGGTCGTGAAATCCGAACTTCCTGGAGAAGAGACCGAGGATTTCCTGGTCGGGCTTCGCTTCGAAGATCGGCGCGAACACGCGGTCGCGCCATTGCAGCGAGCGGTTCGACGCGGTCACCGAGCCGCGGGTTTCGAACTGCGTCGCGGCCGGCAGCAGATAGACGCCGTCGGTGCGGTCGTGCAGCACCGCCGAGACGGTCGGATAGGGATCGACGACGACCAGCATGTCGAGCTTTTCCATCGCCGCCTTCATGTCCCTGCCGCGGGTCTGGCTGTTGGGCGCATGCCCCCACAGAACCATGGCACGCACGTTGCCGGGCTGGTCGATGTTGGCCTTGTCCTCCAGCACGCCGTCGATCCAGCGGCTGACGGTTATGCCCTTGAGATACTGGAGCGACTTTTCCTTGCCGTCCTTGTCGGTGATCTTGTCGAACTGGCCGGAGAGCCATTCGGGATCTTCGCCCCAGACGCGGGCCCAGTGATCCCAGGCGCCTTTTGACAGGCCGTAATAGCCCGGCAGGGTGTGGCTCATCACGCCCAGGTCGGTCGCGCCCTGCACGTTGTCATGGCCGCGGAAGATGTTCGCGCCACCGCCCGAAACGCCGATATTGCCCAGCGCCAGTTGAAGCGCGCAATAGGCGCGGGTGTTGTTGTTGCCGTTGGAGTGCTGGGTGCCGCCCATGCACCAGACCAGCGCGGCGGGCCGGTTGTTGGCCAGCGTCCGCGCGACCCGTTCGAGCTGGCTGCCCGGTGTACCGGTCACCCGCTCGGTCTCTTCGGGGGTCCACTTCTTCACCTCGTCGCGGATCTGGTCCATGCCCCAGACCCGGGTGCGGATGTACTCCTTGTCCTCCCAGCCATTCTGGAAGATGTGCCACAGGATGCCCCAGATCAGTGCCACGTCGGTGCCGGGGCGGAAGCGCACGTATTCGTCGGCATGCGCGGCCGTGCGGGTAAAGCGCGGGTCGCAGACGATGAGCGGTGCGTTGTTCTCCTCCTTGGCCTTGAGGATATGCATCATCGACACGGGATGCGCCTCGGCCGGGTTCGAGCCGATGAAGAACATCGCGCGCGAATTGTGCATGTCGTTGTAGGAGTTCGTCATGGCGCCGTAGCCCCATGTGTTGGCAACCCCCGCAACGGTGGTGGAGTGGCAGATGCGCGCCTGGTGATCGACGTTGTTGGTGCCCCAGTAGGACGCGAACTTGCGGAACAGGTAGGCCTGTTCGTTATTGTGCTTGGCGCTGCCCAGCCAGTAGACGCTGTCGGGGCCGCTTTCCTCGCGGATCTTCATCATGCCGTCGCCGATCTCGTCGATCGCCTGCTCCCAGCTGATCCGCTTCCACTGGCCGCCCTCTTTCTTCATCGGGTATTTCAGGCGGCGTTCGCCATGCGCGTGCTCGCGCACCGAGGCGCCCTTGGCGCAATGGGCGCCCAGGTTGAACGGGCTGTCCCAGCCGGGCTCCTGCCCGATCCAGACGCCGTCGCTGACCTCGGCGATGACGGTGCAGCCCACCGAGCAATGCGTGCAGACGGATTTCACCGTCTCGACCGCCGTTTTCGCGGCCGTCTGGGCGCTGGCGCGGGTGACGGTGCCGCCGGTGGCGCCGATTGCGGCCAGGCCGCCGATGGCCAGGCCGGAGCCGCGCAGGAACTCGCGGCGGTCGACGGATTTCCCGGCGACCTCTGACAGGATACTTGTCCGCTGGGGGCGTCTCGCAACCCCGTTGGTCTTTTTCCGAAGCATTTTCTCATCTCCTCCCGAGCGCGCTGCACTGAGCTGGCTGGGTACTAAGGTTATCCGCCGGCAGTTGGGCCAATCGCAACCGGTCGCCGGCAGGTCGGGATGACGGCGTCCGGGTTCAGAACCGGGCGCTGTCGTAGTAGGCGCGCGTGTGCGCGGTGTCCTGCATCCGATCAGACGTCAGGTCGGGCGCGGCCGCTTCGGCCTGCCCCGCCGCCGCTGTCACGACCGCAACCGCGGGCGCGCCGGTGGCGACCAGTTTCAGGAAATCCCGGCGGCGCGGATTGCTCATCCTGCCGTCCTCGCTTTTCCCCTTCATGAGAGCCTCCTCTCTTGCTGTGGCGGATGTCCGCCGGTTGTGCGCGGGTCTCACGACCCGCTCATCCGAAACGCCTCGGCCTCGATCTCCAGGAACACCCGGCCGGCGGCGCCGACCGGGGCGTAGAGGACCGAGTTCCGAGCGCCCTCGAGATCCGCGAAGAAATGTCCGGCCCAGGGGCCGATATGCTTGTTGAAAAAGGTCTTCTGATCGGCAAGCGGCACCGGAGTGCCGTGCCGGCCGGTGATCAGGCTGGCCATGATCTCCATCAGCGAGGCGATGTTGTCCTCGGGCTCGAACACGCCCGGCGCCCGCGTCAGCCCGCGCGCGGCCATGTCGCGGCGCAGGCTGGCAAGCGGCTTTTCGTTCAGGAATCCGGTCAGGTAGTAGCTGGCATAAGGCAGCAGCTCGCCGCGACCGAGGCCGATGAAGAGCGCGTTGAATTCGCGCTCCGCCCCTTGCGGGCTGATGTGCCGGGCCACCCGCGCCAGCGACTTGATGGCGGTGCCGAGCGGCGTGTCGTCGCCCTCGAGCGCGGCGGTGCGCTGCAACACCTCGTCACCCGGCGGCGCGCGCAGCACGAGGCCCAGGAAATCGTAGAGATCGGCCCTGAGGCGATCCTCCTCGGCGATCGTGGGCGGCGGGGTGCGGGTCTGGGTGGTGTCCATCGCGGCCTCGGTATCGGTCATGTGGCGCCTCCGGGCGGGTCGTGGGGCCAGTCGTCGGGCCGGTCGTGGGGCCGCTCCGGAAAGCGGAACTGCATCCGCCGACGCGGGGGCACGAGGCCGGTGACTTCGTCCTCCGGCGCCCCGGCGGCATCCGTCTCTGCGGGTGCCTTGTCAGTCGTTTCGCCAGCCACTTCGGCGGGCGCTTCGACAGGCGCCTCGGTGACCACCTCGGGGGCACTGTCGCCGGCTTCGTCGCCGTCAACGGCATCGTCGGCAACTTCCTGGACATGTGCCACCATGCCCCGGCCCACCTGATAGATCGTCTGAAGACCCTCGATCACGGTGGCGCTGTCGGTGTAATCCTCGCCGTAATCGATCAGTCCGTCAAGGTTGGCCAGCGCGGCGTTGCTGCGCCACAGCCGGCGCAGGGCACGGCGGCGGATGCGCTCGGGCACCGCGCGGGCCATGAACACGCCGAAATCGTCGCCCGGCTCCAGCGTGTCGGGGTCGGGCAGGCCCAGTTCCTGCAGGATCTCGTCGTCGGGGCGCGCCTCGGTCTCGCGCTCGCGGACGGCCTGCCTGCGGGCCTCGGCGGCGTGCGCCTCGGCCGCGTCCTCTTCGCGGACCTTCGCCTTGCGGCGGCTCCAGAAATCCTCGGACCGGCTCATTGCTGGCGCTCCTTGCGAATCTGACGGGGCGAGCGGTAGACGTCGCGCATCTGGCTGATACGCGGGTCGCCGACCCCGTCCTCGGCCCGGTCGATGTCGACCTCGTCGCGCGTGCGCTTGCGGAACGCCTCACCGCCGTGATGCGCCTCGGCAAAGCGGGCCACCCAATCGCGCAGCGACGGAGGCATCGGGATTTTCTCGACCACATCCTCGGCGGTGTCGGCATAATCCTGCGCCTCGTAGGGCGAGGCGGTGATCAGAACCACATCAAAGGGTCGCCCGGGCGTTCCGGTCGCGCGCAGCAGCGCATAGACCGACGGCACCCGGGCCGCGAGGCCGTGCATGTATGCCTCGGCGTCGGCGGCGTGCAACTCAAGCTCGGGCGTGGCGGCGTGGTAGAGTACGCAACCGTCTTCCTCGCGCAGCACGCGCCAGTCCGCCGGCCCGGCCTGGGGCAGCACCGAGACCGCCTTCCACGCCCAGCGCGCCCAGCGCGTGACACCGGGCGATCGCTTGAGGACGACCCCGACCGGCATCGTCACTGATCTCGGGTTGTGTTCGTTCACCGGACTTCTTCCCTGCTGCCCCTCCACACTGGTACAGAATGCCGCGGCAATCAAAGGAAATTATGCAAAGGTATACTTGCCACCAATATTTCAGGGCCTTCCGCGGGACGCCGGACCGCGGGCGCCCGTTCAACCGGCGGGAGGTGGCGAAAGCGTGTTTGCGCTTGTCGCGAATCACGCCTACTCTTTCGCTTGCATCTGCACCGACTCTGCACACGCAAGTCGGAGAGGGAGTGATACGAACATGGCCAAGCGTTTGATTTTATGTGACTGTTCCGGCACTCAACCGCTCGATGCCGCAGCCATCGAAGCCGCCACCGGGCTGGCCTGCTCGAAGGTACACACCGCGCTCTGCACCGACCAGATCGCCCAGGCGGCCGAGGCCATCGCCTCAGGCGAGGCCATCGTCTGCTGCCGCCAGGAGCAGCGTCTCTTCGAGGCGCTGGCCGCCGAAGCGGACGCTCCCGACCCGGTCTTCACCGATCTGCGCGACCGCGCCGGATGGTCCGACGACCCCCGCCCGAAACTGCCCAAGATGGCGGCACTCCGGCCGAGGCGACCCTGACCGCGCCCACCGCCAAGAGCGTCGACATCGTCTCCGAGGGGCTTTGCCTGATCGTGGGCGCGTCCGAGACGGTGCTGCCCGCCGCGCGCCGGCTGAAGGACGTCCTCAGCGTCACCGCGCTCCTGACAGACGATGCCGAACCGCCCTTCGAGCGCGGCTTCGACACCATCCGTGGCCGGCTCAAGCGGGCCAGCGGCGCGCTGGGGGATTTCGCGATCAGGATCGACGAGCTGCAACAGGTCGACCCATCGGGGCGCGGCGCACTGCGCTGGACCGATCCGCGCAATGGCGGCACCAGCCAGTGCGACATCATCCTCGACCTCAGCGGCGGCACGCCGCTCTTTCCCGCGCCGGCAAAGCGCGAGGGCTATCTGCGCGCCGATCCCGGCAGCATCCATGCGGTGGCCGATGCGGTGCTCGAAGCG
Source organism: Roseovarius sp. (assembly GCA_027493545.1). Lineage (GTDB taxonomy): Bacteria > Pseudomonadota > Alphaproteobacteria > Rhodobacterales > Rhodobacteraceae > Roseovarius. The sequence goes on from JAOSKR010000004.1 coordinate 215,985, forward strand.
TCACAGCTCGTGGGCACCTTTGAAAAGCCCCTCTATGTGGCGACGACACCCAGCCTCTGCGCCCATTCCCGCGCCGGGCAGACCGGCTGCACGCGCTGCCTCGACATCTGCCCCACCGGCGCGATCCTGCCCGACGGCGATCATGTCACGGTCGACCCGATGATCTGCGCCGGCTGCGGCGCCTGCTCGGCGGTCTGCCCCTCGGGCGCGATCAGCTATGAGGCGCCGCCGCCCGAGATGATTTTCCGCCGCATTCACACCCTCGCCTCGGCCTATCTCGATGCCGGTGGCGAGGCGCCGCGACTGCTGGTCTGCGATCGCGATTTCGGCACCGAGATGATCGCCCTCGCCGCCCGCTTCGGCCGCGGGCTGCCCGCCGACGTCGTTCCGCTGGAAGTCGAGGCGCTGGCGGGCTTCGGCCATGCCGAGATGCTGGCGGCGCTGGCGGCGGGCTTTGCCGAGGTCACGATAATGGCGGCGCCCACCACCGAGCGCGACGCGCCCGACCGCGAATTTGCGCTGGCCACGGCAATCGCCGGCGAGGGCCGCATCCTGATGCTCGACGTCACCGACCCCGACGCGCTTTGCGACGCGCTTTATGCGCCGCGCGGGCCTGCATTGCCAGCCGTCGAGCCGGTGCTGCCGCTGGGCAGCCGGCGGCAGGTGGCGCGGCTGGCGGCGCAGGCGCTGCGCCCCGAATCGGAGGTACTGCCCCTGCCCGCCGGCGCCCCCTATGGCGCGGTGCTGGTCGATACCGATGCCTGCACGCTCTGCCTCAGCTGCGTGTCGCTCTGCCCATCCGGCGCGCTGGTCGACAACCCCGACCTGCCGCAGCTGCGCTTTCAGGAGGATGCGTGCCTGCAGTGCGGCCTTTGCGCCCATGTCTGCCCCGAGACCGCCATCACCTACGAGCCCCGGCTCGACCTGACCGACGCGGCGCTGAAGCAGCGCGTGCTGAACGAGGAGGAACCCTTTGCCTGCGTCGAGTGCGGCGCGCTTTTCGGGGTGAAATCGGCCGTCGAGCGGATCACCGAGAAGCTGGCCGGCAAGCACTCGATGTTCTCCGATCCGGCGCGGGTGCGGCTCATCCAGATGTGCGACGACTGCCGCATCCGGGCGCAGTATCATTCGGCCAACAACCCCTTTGCCGCCAGCGAGCGCCCGCGCGTGCGCACCACCGAGGACTATCTCAGCAAGCGCCGGGATCACTGATGAACGAGCGGTCCGCCCAGATCGGCCGGCGCCAGCGTGGCGACATAGGCCAGGATGTCGTCGAACTCCTCCGGCGTGATCGCGACCGGCACGATCGGCGAAGGCCGGTCGATCGGAAACGGTTCGGTCACGCCCCTGATCTGGGTAAAGACGGGATGCGGATTGAGGACGTAGAAGCGCTGGAACCGGGTGTACCAGTCGCCCAGCGCCTTGAGCGCGAAGAACGACGGCGTCGATCCGATCGAGTCCTCCCCCGCGTCGCGGGTGACGACGTGGCAGCGCCCGCAATGCGCCCGCGACAGCGTCCGTCCGCGCGCGTCGTCACCCTCGAAAACGATGGGCGCGTCCTCGGCCTCGGCGACGGCGGCGGGGGCAAACGGCGCCTCGCCATCGACGCGGTAGGCGGCAATGGTGCGATGCCCGATCTCGGAGGTCAGCCAGTCCGCGAAGCTCGCCGCGCCGGCGTGATCGCGACTGCGGATGCGCATGTGCCAGCTCCGTCCCTGACCGGTAAAGACCACCGTGCCCTCGCCGCCCTCGGCCAGCACCATCTCGGCCTCGTCGCCGGCACCGACCAGTTCGATCCGCACCCCGGTCTTGAGCGAAAGCGCGGCAGCACATATTTGAGAAAGCCGGACCCGGCCAGCGGTTCGGCAACCCCGAGGCGGAAACCCTCGCCGGCGCCTGCGGCAGACGCTGCGCCAACGAGGGCGGCTATGAGGCTCAGAGCACGAACGACTGAATTGAGACGGTCCATGACCGGCAGCATCGAAGCGCGGAGCCCCCGCGTCAATGATCTTGTAACGAAGGAGAGCCCAGAGATGAGCAACGATATCGGCGATTACAACATGTCCATGCGCAAGTTCCTCAAGCAGGTGGGGGTGACCTCGCAGCAGAAGATCGAGGAGGCACTTCGCAACGCCGAAACCAGCAATGGCGAATACAAGGCCCGGGTGGTGCTGACCGTCGAGGGGCTGGGCGTCGAGCACGAGGTGACCGGCACCCTCAAGAGGCAAGCCTGATCGTGGCGTCGATCAAGGACGGCGTGCTGGCCGCGCTCAGGCAGATCCCGGACCCGACGGGCGGCGGCGACATCGTCTCGACCGGCGTGGCGCGGGGCGTGAACGTCGAGGGCGGCACGGTGCGCTTCGTGCTCGAGATCGACCCCGCCCGTGCCAGGACCTATGAGCCCGTGCGCGAGGCCGCCGAACGCGCGGTGCGCGCGCTCGACGGGGTGGACGAGGTGTCGGCGGTGCTGACCGCCCACACGGTCAAGGCGCCGCCCGACCTGCAGGCCCGGCGCAAGGCCGAGCCGCAGGGCCCCGAGCGCATTCCCGGCATCGACCACATCATCGCCATTGCCAGCGGCAAGGGCGGGGTCGGCAAGTCCACCGTCTCGGCCAATATCGCCTGTGCGCTTGCCGCCGAGGGCCGCCGCGTCGGCCTGCTGGATGCCGATGTCTACGGCCCTTCGCAGCCGCGCATGCTGGGGGTGTCGGGGCGCCCCGCCAGCCCCGACGGCAAGACCATCCTGCCGCTGCGCAACCACGGCGTCACGATGATGTCGATCGGGCTGATGGTCAACGAGGACCAGGCGGTGGTCTGGCGCGGCCCGATGCTGATGGGGGCGCTGCAGCAGATGCTCGCGCAGGTGCAGTGGGGGGCGCTCGACTGCCTGATCGTCGATCTCCCGCCGGGCACCGGCGACGTGTCGATGACGCTGGCGCAGAAGACCGCCGTCGATGGCGCGATCATCGTCTCGACACCGCAGGACGTGGCGCTGCTCGACGCGCGCAAGGGGATCGACATGTTCAATCAGCTCAAGGTGAAGGTGCTGGGCATGATCGAGAACATGTCGACCCATATCTGCTCGAATTGCGGGCACGAGGAGCACGTCTTCGGCCATGGCGGGGTCGCCGCCGAGGCTCAAAAGCTGGGTGTGCCGCTCCTGGCCGAGGTGCCGCTGCATATCGACATCCGTCGCGCCTCCGACGGCGGCGCGCCGATCGTCGTATCAAAGCCGCGTTCGCCGCAGGCGCAGGCGTTCCGCGACATCGCCCGCAAGCTGGTGGCGGCAGGGGTGGCATGAGAGAACCCGAGTTTCCCCCTGCTCTCGGGCGAGCGGGTCGAGGCCGGCATCGACCCGTTCGAGCGGGCCTGCGCCCTGGCCGCGCTGGGCTGCGATGCCGGGCTGATCGTTCACGGCCTGACGCCCGAGCGGCTGACGGCGGCGCTGGTACTGGCGCCCGAGGTGCCGCTCGAACCTGCGATGGCGATGCTGCCGGCCTGCGGCATCGGCTTTCAGAACGCACTGGGCGCGCTGGGGCCGGCCGAACTGGCGGTGCATCTCGACTGGGATGGCGGCATCCGCGTCAACGGCGCCGCGTGCGGCCGGCTGAGGGCGATGGCCGGCGGCACCGACCCGCGGGCCGAGCCCGGCTGGCTGGTCATCGGGCTGGAGATGCCGCTTGTCATGACCGCGCCCGAGCCCGGCCTGCAGCCCGACCGCACCGCGCTTTACGAGGAGGGCTGCGCCGAACTCGACCCCATCGCCCTGCTCGAGGCCTGGGCACGGCACACGCTGGTCTGGATCCGGCGCTGGGAGGATGGCGAGCTGCGCGCGCTGCAGGCCGAATGGCGCGGACTGGTCAATACCATCGGCGAGGACGTGGTGCAGAACGGCCAGAGCGGCACCTTCCTTGGCGTCGATGAGCATTTCGGCATGCTGCTGCGCGATGGCGAGACAACGCACCTCATCCCGCTCAGCTCGGTTCTGGAGACAGCGACATGAAGCTCGCCCGCGCGATCCATTTCGACGAAAGCGACACCCGCGTCTTTCCCCGGTCCGCCCGCACCGGCGAATGGTGCATCTCGGGCGGGTTCGCGTTTTCGGACTGGACCGAGACCGACCTGACCGGCAAGCCCCGCCAGGCCTTCGCCAATGGCTGGCTGGGGCTCGAGACCTTCGGCCGGGTGACCTTTGTCGCCGTCACGCAGATCGAGGCGGGCGAGCGCGACGCGCTCATCGGCCGGCTGGCGCAGCATTTCGTCGAGGACTACGGCGCGCCTGACCTGTCGGCGGCGCTGCCGGTGGCCGCCGACGAGATCGCGCACATGGCCGAGCTCTGCGACGAACACGCGCCCAACACCCTGCTGACGGTGCAGCGCGAACTGACCGAGGCCGGCGTGCGCGAGAGCTTTCGCGTGATCGAGGCGCGCGACGCGGGGCTCGAACAGTTCGCCATCCACGTCACCGACAGCGGCGAGCATTGAGCGGCGGCCCGAAAAGCCTGAACGTGGAGCGTCCCTTCGGCCGATGGCTGTGATTCATCCCGTCCGGGAGAATCGGTCACGTCAATTCCGAGACGGTTCAGGCCCTGATGTCGAAACGGGTGCCGTCGGGCGGGTCGGCGGCGGCGATCTCGACCCCGTTCACCACCGCCGCGGGCGGCCCGCGATGCAGCGCGCGCGCCATGTCGTCCACCGCATCGGCGGGACCGGCCATCAGTGCCGTGACCGAGCCGTCGGCCTCGTTTCTCACCCAGCCCGAGAGGCCCCGCACCTGTGCCTCGATCTGCGTCCAGATGCGAAAGGAAACCCCCTGCACGCGCCCGGTGACACGGGCGTGAACGGCTTTGGTCTCGGACATGCGTGCGCCTCCTTCCGGTTTCCGTCCGTGCAGACATCATAACACGAATCAAGCGCCTGTGTGCCAGCGGCCGCCCGCACGCGCCGGCTTGACCCGCCCCCGATCCGCCGCATATGCCGTGGCCATGACACCACTCTCGCATATCCGCAATTTCTCGATCGTGGCGCATATCGACCACGGCAAGTCGACGCTGGCCGACCGGCTCATCCAGATGACCGACACCGTGGCCGCGCGCGACATGAAGGAACAGCTGCTCGACGCGATGGATATCGAGCGCGAGCGCGGCATCACCATCAAGGCCAACACGGTACGCATCGAATACACCGCCGAGAACGGCGAGCGTTACGTGCTCAACCTCATCGACACGCCCGGGCATGTCGATTTCTCCTACGAGGTCAGCCGAAGCATGCGCGCGGTCGAGGGCAGCCTGCTGGTGGTCGACAGCACCCAGGGCGTCGAGGCGCAGACGCTGGCCAACGTCTATCAGGCGATCGACGCCGGTCACGAGATCATCCCGGTGCTCAACAAGATCGACCTGCCGGCCACCGACATCGACCGCGTGGCCGAACAGATCGAGGAGGTGATCGGCATCGACGCCTCGGGCGCGATCCCGGTCTCGGCCAAGACCGGCCAGGGCATCCGCGAGGTGCTGGAGGCCATCGTCGCCCAGCTGCCGCCGCCCGGGGGCGATGCCGACGCGCCGCTGAAGGCGATGCTGGTGGACAGCAAGTACGACCTTTACCTGGGCGTGGTGGTGCTGGTGCGGATCATGGACGGCCGCCTCAAAAAGGGCGAGCGCATCCGCATGATGCAGACCGGCGCCACCTATACGGTCGAGCGCATCGGCGTCTTTCGTCCCGAGATGACGGTCGTGGACGAGCTTGGCCCCGGCGAGATCGGCTTCATCACCGCGTCGATCAAGCAGGTGCGCGACACCCGTGTCGGCGACACCATCACCCACGAGCGGCGCCCCTGCGCCAAGGCGCTGCCGGGCTTCAAGCCTTCGGTCCCGGTGGTCTTCTGCGGCCTCTTTCCGGTCGATTCGGCCGAGTTCGAGGATCTGCGCGACGCCATCGATAAACTGGCGCTGAACGACGCCTCGTTTTCCTACGAGATGGAAAGCTCGGCCGCGCTGGGTTTCGGCTTTCGCTGCGGGTTCCTGGGGCTGTTGCATCTCGAGGTGGTGCGCGACCGCATCGAGCGGGAATACGGCATCGAGCTGATCACCACCGCGCCCTCGGTGATCTATCACGTCCATCTCAAGGACGGCCGCAAGATCGACCTGCACAACCCCGCCGACATGCCCGACATGACGCTGGTGGACCATATCGAGGAGCCCCGGATCAAGGCCACCATCCTGGTGCCGGACGAATATCTGGGCGACGTGCTCAAGCTCTGCCAGGACCGGCGCGGCATCCAGACCGACCTGACCTATGTCGGCGGGCGCGCGATGGCGGTCTACGACCTGCCCCTCAACGAGGTGGTGTTCGACTTCTACGACCGGCTGAAATCGGTGACCAAGGGCTATGCCAGCTTCGACTACGAGATCACCGGCTACCGCTCCGACAACCTCGTCAAGATGCAGGTGCTGGTGAACGACGAGCCCGTCGATGCACTGTCGATGATGGTCCACCGCGACCGTGCCGAAACCCGCGGGCGCGCGATGTGCGAAAAGCTGAAACAACTGATCCCGCGCCACATGTTCAAAATCCCGATCCAGGCCGCGATCGGCGGCAAGGTCATCGCGCGCGAGACCTTGTCGGCGCTCCGCAAGGACGTGACCGCCAAGTGCTATGGCGGCGACGTCACGCGGAAGAAGAAGCTGCTGGAGAAGCAGAAGGCCGGCAAGAAGAAGATGCGCCAGTTCGGCCGCGTGGAAATCCCGCAGGAGGCGTTCATCTCTGCGTTGAAGATGGACGAATAGGGCCGGGGCTGCGCGCGGGGCTGTGGGCAGGACCTGCTTTGGTGTATGATGGATCGCACCAGCGATGTGTCATGACACCGGGGAGGGCACCATGCGCTATGTCACGATCACCACATGGGAAACCACCAGCGGGGCGGATTACGACCTCGCCCTGCGGTCGGTCCGGGAAAAGCGCCTGCCGGCGCTCAGGGAGATGGGCGCCAGCCGGGTGACGGTGGTGCGCACATCGGACCGGACCAGCGCGGTCATCACCGAATGGCCCGACGAGATGACCCGCGACGCCGCCGAGGCCGCCATCGCCGCGGTGCGCGACAAGGTCCGCCGCGAGGACATGATCCGCATGACCGGCGAGATGAAGGGCGCGGTGGTGGCCGAAGTCTGAGGGGCGGAGGGCCGCGCGGCCGGCCATGCTTTTGCGCTGCGTGCCCGCGTGCCCGTGTATGCCGGGCTTCAGCCCGGCACCCCTGCCAACCGGATTGCCGGTGATCAGAGCGGGGAGGTACGCCGGGCTGAAGCCCGGCCTACGGTGCGAGAAACGGGAATGCGCCATCTGGCAGCGGCGGTTCTGGGAGCGTCATATCCGCGACAGAGCGGATTTCGATGCCCATATGCGCTATTGCTGGGGCAACCCGGTCAGGCACGGACTCGTCGAACGGGCCGTTGACTGGCCGTATTCGTCGATCCACCGCGACGTGGGCGCCGGCAGGGTGGCGCCGGAATGGGCGGGCACGGTGGCGAACGGCGATTTCGGAGAGGCGGCGCGGGCGTAGGGTGGGGTTTTCACCCCGCCGATGCGCGGTGTTGGTCGTAACGGAATGGTGGGTTGGAAATTCACCCTACGGTATGCCGCACACACCACGCCGCGTCTTCACCGCACGAACTTCTTGTACTTGATCCGCCTGGGCTCCAGCGCATCCGGGCCCAGCCGGCGTTTCTTGTCGTCCTCGTAATCGTCGAAATTGCCCTCGAACCATTCCACACGCGCCTCGCCCTCGAAGGCCGAGGATATGGGTGCAGATGCGGTCGAGGAAAAAGCGGTCGTGGCTGATCACCACCGCGCAGCCGGCGAAATCCACCAGCGCGTCCTCGAGCGCCCTCAGTGTCTCGACGTCGAGGTCGTTGGTGGGCTCGTCGAGCAGCAGGACGTTGCCGCCCTCCTTCAGCAGCCGGGCCAGGTGGACCCGGTTGCGCTCGCCCCCGACAGCAGCGAGACCTTCTTCTGCTGGTCGCCACCCTTGAAGTTGAACGCCCCGCAATAGGCGCGGCTGTTCATCTTCGCGTCGCCCAGCTCGATCACCTCGGCGCCGCCCGAGATCGCCTCCCACACCGTCTCGCCGTCCTTGAGATCGTCGCGCGACTGGTCGACATAGGCCAGCTTGACGGTATCGCCGTATTCGATGATGCCGGAGTCGGGCTCTTCCTGCCCGGTCAGCATGCGAAAGAGCGTGGTCTTGCCGGCGCCGTTGGGCCCGATCACGCCGACGATGCCGCCCGGTGGCAGCGAGAACGACAGATCCTCGATCAGGAGCTTGTCGCCCATGTGCTTTTTCAGCCCCTCGACCTCGATCACCTTGGCGCCGAGGCGCGGGCCGTTGGGAATGACGATCTGGGCGCGGCCGACCCGTTCGCGTTCGGACTGACCGGCGAGTTCGTTATAGGCGTTGATCCGCGCCTTCTGCTTGGCCTGTCGCGCCCTCGCCCCCTGGCGCATCCACTCAAGCTCGCGCTCGAGCGTCTTCTGGCGGCTCTTGTCCTCGCGCGCCTCCTGCGCCAGGCGCTTGGCCTTCTGTTCCAGCCAAGGCCGAATAGTTGCCCTCGTAGGGGATGCCGCGGCCGCGGTCGAGCTCGAGGATCCAGCCGGTGATGTTGTCGAGGAAATACCGGTCATGGGTGACGATCAGGCAGGTGCCCTGGTACGCGATCAGGTGCTGCTGCAGCCAGGCGATGGTTTCGGCGTCGAGGTGGTTGGTGGGCTCGTCGAGGAGCAGCATGTCGGGCGCCTCGAGCAGGAGCCGGCAGAGCGCCACCCGCCGCTTCTCGCCGCCCGACAGCATGGCCACGTCGGCCGCGTCGGGCGGGCAGCGCAGCGCTTCGAGCGCCACGTCGACCTCGGGCATCGAGGTCCCACAGGCCCGGCTGTCGATCTCGTCCTGCAGCGCCGCCATCTCGTCGGCGGTCTCGTCGGAATAGTTCATCGCCAGTTCGTTGAAGCGGTCGAGCCTGGCCTGCTTTTCGGCCACGCCCAGCATGACGTTGCCGCGCACGTCGAGCGCGGGGTCGAGCTGCGGCTCCTGCGGCAGATAGCCCACCCGGGTGCCCTCGGCCGCCCAGGCCTCGCCGGTGAAATCGGTGTCGATCCCGGCCATGATCCGCATCAATGTCGACTTGCCGGAGCCGTTGACGCCCACCACCCCGATCTTCACCCCCGGAAGAAAGCTCAGATGGATGTTCTCGAAGCATTTCTTGCCGCCGGGATAGGTCTTGGAGACTCCCTGCATGTGATAGACGTATTTCTGCGCCATGAGCCTTCGTTCCTTACTGTCGCCGGGTTGAGCCGCATCTAATCTCCCGGCGCGGGGAATACAAACGGCGAGGCGTCCGAACCGCACCGGGGCTTTCATCTTTCCGCAAATACTCCCGCCGGAGGCGGCCCGCGGTGCGGCCATGCCCCTGACCGGCGCGCGAAAACCGCTGGACAGGGCTGCGCCCGTGCGGCCAAAGAGGCGCCATGCGCCAGACGCTTCCCCCATACGCCCCGGACAGGCGGTCGGGCTTCTGGGCGGGTCGTTCGATCCGCCGCATCAGGGCCATGTCCATATCAGCCGCGAGGCGCTCAGGCGGTTCGCGCTCGACCGGGTGTGGTGGCTGGTAAGCCCCGGCAACCCGCTCAAGCCGCATGGGCCGGCGCCGCTGGCCCGCCGCATGGCCGCAGCCCGCGCGCTCGTCGATCACCCGCGCATGGCGGTCAGCGATTTCGAGGTCCGCGCCGGCACGCGCTATACCGCGGAGACGCTGGCGGCGTTACAGGCGGCACGGCGGTGCGCTTCGTGTGGCTGATGGGGGCCGACAATCTGGCGCAGTTCCACCTCTGGCAGGACTGGCGCGAAATCGTGGAACGGGTGCCGATGGGCATTCTGGCCCGGCCCGGACAGAGGATTTCGGCGCGGTTGTCCAGGACCGCGCGAATCTACGCCCATGCCCGCCTGCGATCATCCGAGAGCCATCTTCTGGCCCGGGCGCGCGCGCCGGCTTGGTGCTTCATCAACGTGCCGATGCGGATCATCTCATCGACCGATCTGCGCGCGGCCGGCGATTGGTGCCGATCCGGCAACAATTGAATGCCCCCGCATGCGTATTCCGCATTGTCTGACTGCATCGCCGTGGCATAATTAACCATATGCTCAAACGTGTTTCGAGACGGGTATTTCTGGGAAGCGCAGCCGCGGGGCTGGCCGGGCTGGGGTGGGCTGCTCCCCCGAGACCTCGTTGCGACCACAGGCGCGCCCGCGTGATTTCGGCGCGCGCGCGGGGCCGCGGCCCGACGGGCTGATCGAGGCGGCGCGGCTCGGCGGGCGCGTCAGCTATGCGGTGGTCGATGTCGCCTCGGGCCGGGTGCTCGAAAGCCGCGAGGGCGGCCTCGGCCAGCCGCCCGCGAGCGTGACCAAGGTGATCACCGCGCTTTACGCGCTCGATGTCCTGGGGCCGGAACATCGCTTCGAGACGCGGCTTCTGGCCGCCGGCCCGCTGCGCGACGGCGTGATCGACGGCGACCTGATCCTCGCCGGCGGCGGCGATCCCTCGCTCGACACCGATGCGCTGGCCGAGATGGCCGCGCGGCTGAAATCAGCAGGCGTGCACGAGGTGCGCGGCGCGTTCCGGGTGTGGTCCGGCGCGCAGCCCTATCAGCGCGTCATCGACCCCTCCCAGCCCGCGCATGTCAGCTACAACCCCTCGATCTCGGGGCTGAACCTCAACTACAACCGGGTGCATTTCGAGTGGAAGCAGGCCGGCACGGGCTACACCGTGACGATGGATGCCCGCTCGGCCCGGTATCGCCCCGAAGTGCGCGTGGCGCGGATCACGGTGGCGCCGCGCGATCTGCCGGTCTACACCTATGCCGACCGCGGCGATCACGACGCCTGGACCGTCGCCCGCGGCGCCCTGGGCGAGGGCGGGTCGCGCTGGCTGCCGGTGCGCCGCCCGGCCGCCTACACGGCCGAGGTCTTTGCCACCTTCGCCCGCACCCACGGGATCGAGCTGACCCCGGGCCCGCCGCTGGATCAGCCGCCTGCCGGGCAGGTGCTGGTGACCTGGAAGAGCCCGACACTCAGCGACATCCTGCATGGCATGCTGAAATACTCCAACAACCTCACCGCGGAACTGGTGGGTATGGCCGCCACCGCGCGCCGGCGCGGGCAGCCGGCGCCGCTGGCGGTTTCGGCGCGCGAGATGAGCTACTGGGCACAGGACCGGCTGCGGATGCCGGGAGCCCGGCTCGTCGATCATTCGGGGCTGGGCGAGGCGTCGCGGCTGGGGGCGATGGGGCTGGCGCGTGCGATGGCACTGACGCACTCCGAGGGCCGGCTCAAGCCCCTGCTCAAGGACTTTCCGATGCGCGACGGCGACGGCACGCCGGTGCCCGGCCACCCCGTCATGGTTGCGGCGAAGACCGGCACGCTCTATTTCGTCAGTTCGTTGGCGGGCTACGTCAGCGCACCCGGCAGCCCCGAACTGGCCTTCGCGATATTCGCCGCCAATTCGCAGCTGCGCGAGGGTTACGACCGCACTAGCGGCGAACGGCCACCGGGCGCCTATGGCTGGAACCAGCGCGCCAAGGAGCTGCAGCAGGGACTCATCGAGCGTTGGGCGCGCATCTACGGCAGCTAAAGCGTGTCGCGTTCAATTGGAAACGGTTCGACGGCGGGCACGCGACCGCCCGGGTGGGCGCGGAACGCGCCCGCCTTGGGGCGGGCGGTCGCGTGCCCGTCGCTGGCGCGACGGGCGGATGCTTCAATCAAACACGACACGCTCTCGGCGCGAAACCCCAACAGGTTGTTCCGGTCAGAAGCCCGCCACAATGGTGCTGTCAGGTGCCGCCTGACACTGTCCGGCCAAGGGCCGCGCGCCAGTCGGCGATCAGGATTGGGCGCCGATTGACACCCCGGAATCCCCGACCGGATCACCCCGCGAAGCACACGCGGGATGCCGGTCGGTGATCTGCCACCAATTCCTGCCCGAGAGAGGATAAAGGCGGCTCATTTCGGCACCCACGCCGCGAAGCGCCTTCGGTCACATCCGGCGGCCTTGGGTCTTGGCCCGAATGCTTCAGTCGTCCTGGCCCCGGTAGCGGCGATAGGGCAAGGGATTCCACACTCGCTCGCTCAGGCTGTTCCCGTCCGGCACCGCCGGCACGGCGTCCAGCAGTTGTTTCGCCGCGGTCAATTCGCGTTCGGCCTCTGTCCGGTCCTGGTACATGAATTCATCCGAAGCCTCCTCCGGTGCCAGCGCCACCTTTTCCTGCAGATCGGACAAGACCATTTCCTGATGGTTCTTGAGCGTCTTGCGGGCCTCGATCACCCAGGATTCCTGCAGGCCATGATTATGGTCCGCGAGGCTGCTGTATTCGCGGTGGATGTCGCCATAAATCCGGTGGGCGTTGGCGCGCACGTCAAGGCTGGCAGACTCCAGATCACGCACCGTCAGTTCCTCCGCTTCAAGCGCCCCGGGGCGCAAGGGGCCGCCAAGGCGGGTATACGCGCGATAATAGGGGTACATGCCGTGCACCACCTTGCTCACCGGAAGCGTGCCTTCGCCGGTTTCGTCGAGGCCTTTCGGCTGCACACCCTGGATCGCGATGCGCGCGGCCTCGGGGCGGACAACCTCCTTGGCGGGCAGTATGCCGTGACGCAGCATTTCGCGGATGCTGGTGCCGGAAATATTGAGCCGGTAGCGCTCGTCATGCGGACAGGTCTGTTCGCTGGCATGGCTTGCGCAGCGCGTGCAGTAGAACACTTCGTGAAACAGCCGGATGTCGATACCAAGCTCTTCGGCCGGGTATTGATCGAAGATCGAATGGCTGGCGTATTTGTCGTAGAAGCTGCCGATGCCGGCGTGATCGCGCCCGATCAGAGCATGGGTGCAGCCATAGTTCTTCATGATCAAGGCATGCAGAATCGCTTCGCGTGGGCCCGCGAAGATATAGGTGACCCGCAGGGGCGACATCACGGTGCGCTCGGTGGGATAATATGTCTCGAGTACGCTGCGGTAGGCCAGCATGCGGTATTCATGACGAACATATTCGCGCTTGGCCATTTCCACCAACGGCTGGACGAATAGCCCGTCTACCTCTTCGAGCGCGTTTTTGTGGATGTATTCATGACCCCGGTGCAGGGGGTTGGCACCAGTTATGAAACCGGCCACCGATTTGAAATTCTTCTCTTCGTAGAACAGGCGCCAGGTGTCCTTCGGTTCGCGCCTGATCTTTTCGAACGGCCCCCAATCGGCGCGTTGCAGCAATGTCACCGGTCCGCCGATGGAGGTATCGCCCATGCGGCGGAAGATCGAGTCGACGCCGGGGTGGCTTCTGTCGGTGGTGCCGAACAGCTGTTGCGCACGGCCGTTCTTGTCATAGTCGAACAGGTCTTCGATCTTGAGGATGGCGACGGGTTCGTTGCGGTAATCGGTGAGGGCGACTTCATCGCCCACCGACAGACCCCTGATGATTTCGCTGTTGCGGTTGCCGACCGGCGCAAAGCTGAGCGGGACCGGCCAGACGGTGCCGTTGGCCAGCCTGCCGTTCTTGAGGACCGAATTGTAGTCCGCCTGGTTCATGAAACCGGTGTTGGGCGACAGAACACCGGTGGTGATCATCTCGATGGTGATCACCGCCTCGAGGTCGACGCGGATCGAAGGCAGCGTTCTGGCGCGGGCGATGGCTTCATCGCGCTTGTCGGGCGACACCACCTGATTGACCAGTACGCCGCCGTGGGGGTTCTTGCGGGTATCCCCCAAAATTCAGATCCTTGGACATTGCGACTACCCATCCTTTCTTCAGAATAAATGGACACCCCTTGATGACGACCGGTTCTGACTGGAAGCTACGGCGTTTCGGGTGTCATGATGACGACGACCAGCTCCGTTTCGGTCACGGTATTGCAGTTGGTCGCCAGTCCAGACGGCCTTCCATTCGCCGGACCGGAAAACTGCGGCCTCGTGCAGGGTTTCGCGGCTCGGGCGGCGGATCAGATTGCAAGGTATTTCTCCCTCAACTCGGCATTCTCCAAGAGTTCCGCGGCGCCGCCGGTATATACCAGCTCGCCGGAGTCGAGGATCACCGCCCGGTCGGACAGGCGAAGCGCGGCGACGGCGTTTTGCTCGACGATGATCGTGGTGATGCCGCGCTCTTTGATGCTCTGTACGATCCTTTCGATCTCCTGCACGATCACCGGCGCAAGCCCTTCATAAGGCTCATCCAGCAGTAACAGCTTGATGTCGCGGGCCAGCGCGCGCGCCACCGCCAGCATCTGCTGCTCGCCGCCGGACAGGGTTGTGCCCTCCTGGGTTCGCCGCTCGGTAAGGCGTGGGAAATGCTCGTAGATTTCCTCGATACTCCAGCCCTTGTTGGGCGCAACCTGCGCCAGTATCAGGTTTTCCTCGACCGTCATGCCCTGGATGATCCGCCGGTCTTCGGGGACCAGTTGTATCCCTGCCTGCGAGGCCTCGAACGCCCGCATCGGATGGATCTCCCCGGCCTTCCAGCCAGATCTGACCGGAGGTCAACGTCGGACTGTCAAGCCTGGCGATGGTGCGCAGGGTCGAGGTCTTGCCGGCACCGTTGCGGCCCAGAAGCGCGAGGATCTCGCCCTTGCGGACTTCGAGCGTGATGCCCTGCACGATGTAGCTTTCACCGTAATAGGCGTGAACATCCTGCAATGCGAAGAAGGCATCGGAGGCGACATTGGCAGGCTTGTTTTCGGCAAATGCAACGTTCATTCGACTGCTCCTCCCAGATAGGCTTCCTTCACGCGCGGGTCGCCCTTGACATCCTGCGGCAGACCCGAGGCGATGAACTGCCCCTGTGCCAGCACCGAGACACGATCGGCCGGGGAGAACACCACATGCATGTCGTGCTCGATGATGACGATGGTCATGCCGCTCTCCTTGATGGTCTGGAGCAGGTCGATCGTGGAGTTGGTGTCATGGCGCGACATGCCGGCCGTCGGCTCGTCGAGCAGCAAGAGGCGCGGGCGCTGAATCAGGCACATTGCCAGTTCCAGCCGCCTTTTGTCGCCACGCGACAAGGCTCCGGCATGATCCTCGCGCCGGTCATAGAGACCGAAATCATGCAGCAGCTTTTCGGCCTCTTCGCGGATCTCGATCTGATCCTCGACCGCGTGGAATATGTCGATACGGAACGAGCCATCACGCCGGGCAAAGGCCGGGGCCATGACGTTGTAGAGCACCGACAGGTCAGCGAATATCTCGGGCGTCTGGAACACCCGCGAGATGCCGAGCTGGTTGATCTCATGGGGCGACTTGCCGGTCAGCACCGCGCCTTCAAAGATCACTGCGCCGCTGGTCGGAGCAAGCCGCCCGATGATCACGTTCAGCAGGGTCGACTTTCCCGCGCCGTTCGGTCCGATGATGGCGTGGGTCTGGCCTTCGACGATCTGAAGGTCGATATCCGAGAGCGCCTTCAACCCGCTGAAGTTCTTGTAAACGTCCGCGACATGCAGGACGACATTTTGGGTAGCTTCAGTCATTGCCTGCCCTCCCGCTCGCCATTTTCCCCGTCGGCTCGTCGCTTGGCCCGGCGATTCGTCGGAACCGTCGCACCAACCGTTCGGTGCCTTCGACCAGGCCGCCGGGCAGGAACACCACGATCAGGACGAACATCAGGCCCAGCGTCAGGTGCCACCCTTCGCCGACAAATTTCGACATGACGGTCACCATGACCGTCTGCACCCCGTCGGGCAGGAAATCGAAGAAGTTGTTGAGCATGTTGGTGTTGATCGCCGAAAAGATGTTCTCCAGATACTTGATCAGCCAGGCGCCGACGACCGGCCCGACCAGCGTGCCGACACCGCCGAGCATTGTCATCAGCACCAGATTGCCCGACTCGGTCCATTTCATCCGCTCGGCGCCCGCAATCGGATCGGTGACAGCGAGGAGCCCCCCCGCCAGCCCGGCGAACATGCCCGAGATCACGAAGGCGGTGAGCATGTAGGGCTTGGTGTTGAAACCAGTGTACATCATCCGGGTCTGGTTGGACTTGATCCCGCGCAGCGCCATTCCGAAAGGTGAGGCAAAGATCATCTGCGACAGGAAGAACGCCACGATCAGTACCACGGCGCAGATATAAAAGCCGCTGTAGCCGCCGAGTTCGAACCCGAGCAACGAGGGCACGGGCATTCCCGAGGCGGACTGGTTGACCCCCAGCATCGCGTCGATGGCGCGCGGATCATCACGCGCGATCAGCAGGCCGGTCTCGCCGAAAGTGATCGGGGTCAGCACCGAATAGGCCAGGCTGTAGCTCATCTGGGCAAACGCCAGTGTCAGGATCGAGAAATAGATTCCGCTCCTTCGCAGACTGAAATAACCGATGAACAGCGCGAAGATGCCGGCAAAGATCACCGCGAAGATCAGCGCCGGGATCATGTCCATTGTCAGCAGCTTGAACGACCAGACCGCCGTATAGGAGCCGACGCCAAGGAAGGCGGCATGGCCGAAACTGAGATAGCCGGTCAGGCCGAACAGGATGTTGAAGCCGATCGCGAAGATCGCGTAGATCACGAATTTCTGCATCAGCCCGGGATAGGCTGCGCCCAGGGGCTTCAGCCAGATCGGCATGGTCAGCACGATGGCGCTGAAGATCACGAGCGTGATGACGTTCTTGCGTGAGAGTGAAAACATGGCGGATCAGCCTTCCATGATGCCGGAACGACCCATCAGACCACGCGGGCGAACCAGCAGGATGACGATGGCGACGAGATAGATGATGATCTGGTCGATTCCGGGGAGGATTTCCTTGACTTCGTTCATCGAGGCGTAGGATTGCAGGATGCCCAGCAGGAACCCGGCCACCACAGCCCCCGGCAGGGAGCCCATGCCCCCGACCACGACGACGACAAAACTGAGCACCAGAAAGTCCATGCCGATGTGGTAGTTGGGCGCAAGAAGCGGCGTATACATGGCCCCCGCGACACCCGCGACCACAGCTGCCAGACCAAAGATGATGGTGAAACGCCTGTCGATATCGATACCCAGCACGCCCACCGTTTCGCGGTCGGTCATGCCGGCCCGAACCACCATGCCGAAGGTGGTGAACCGCATGAAGGCAAACACGGCCCCGATAACGCCCAGCGAGAACAGCAGATAGACCAGACGCCACATCGGATAGGTCAGCTGGTTGGCTTCCATTCCGAGCCACGCTCCGACATCCGCCGCGCCACGCAGATCGGTCGGGATCGGTTGCGGCATGGGGTTGGCACCAAAGAAGCTCTTGACGATTTCCTGCAACACGATGGCAACGCCAAAGGTGACGAGGATCTGTTCGGCGTGGCTGCGCTTGTAGAAATGCTTGATCAGCCCGCGTTCCAACGCGATGCCAATCACCAGCATCACGGGAACCGCAAACAGGACCGAGATCGGCACCGAATAATCGACCAGAAATGCGCCCCAGTCGCCGAGCCAGGCCTGAACCAGCGGTGTGCGCACCTCGACCGCCGCGCCCCATGGTGACAGCTGGGTCGGGTCGACGGTTACCGTCTCGATTGTCAGCAGCTGGCGCAGCACCACTGCGCAAAAGCAACCCAGCATGAACAAGGCGCCATGGGCGAAGTTGACCACGCCCAGGGTTCCGAAAACCAGCGTCAGGCCCAAGGCGATCAGCGCATAGGCGCCGCCCTTGTCCAAGCCATTGAGTAACTGAGCGAGAATCGCGTCCATCTTTCCCCCAACCCGGACTTAACCGTGGAAGTTGTTGCGTTGCGGAAGGGAAGGGCCGGCGCGGAATGCCAGCGCCGGGCCCTGTTTCGTGCTTTGATCAGTGACGTTCGATCAGCACTGGTTCGGCTCGTAGGGCCCCAGCTCTCCGCCGAAGATCGCGGGGTCGTAGATCACTTCCTCGCGCGGGGTCTTGCCGATCACGTTCAGCACATCGAAACGGCTGGTCGGGTTCTCGTTGCCGCGCACCACCAGAACCTCCTTGAAGCACTGGTGATCGCTGCCGCGATAAAGCGTGGGGCCATTGCCCAGACCGTCGAATTCGAAATCCTCCAGCGCCCTGATGACTTCGGGCGGATAGAAGGTTCCGGCGCGCTCGACCGCGTCGGCGTAAAGCAGCGTCTGGACATAGCCGGTGTGGGCCGACTGCGAAGGAGGCTCACCGTATGCGGCACCGTAGGACTGGGTAAACGCCTTCGAACCCGCGTCTTCCAGCTGCCAGTTCCAGTTCTGGGTGCCGATGATGCCCTTCACGGCATCCCCCGCGCCCACCGCCATCAGCTCCGAGAACATCGGCACGATGAGTTCGAACTGCTTGCCATTTATCATCCGGTCGCGCATGCCGAACTGCACGGCTTGCGGCAGCGAGTTTACCATGTCGTGGCCGTAGTGGTTCAGGATAAGCACATCGGCGCCCGAGTTGAGCACCGGCGTCAGATACTGCGAGTAATCCCCGATCCCCAGCGGCGTGCGCACTGCCTTGACGGTTTCCCAACCCAGGGCTTCGGTCGCATTCATGATCGATTCTTCCCGGGTCCAGCCCCAGTTGTAATCGGCCGTCAGGTGATACGCCTTGCGGTCGCGTCCGTATTCTTCGGCCAGGATCGGTGCGATTGCCACGCCGGACATGTACCCGTTGAAGAAATGGCGGAACCCGTAGCGGCGCTTGTCCTTGCCGGTGGTGTCGTTGCCATGCGTGAGGCCGGACATGTAGATCACGCCCAGCTCGTGACAGAGCGCCTGCTGCGCCACGGCCTCGCCGGTGGTGACGCATCCGGTCACCATGATCGCACCATCGCGTTCGATCATGCGCCGCGCGCCATCACGTGCGGCGTCGGTGTTGGTCTGGGTGTCGCCGGTGACGTATTGCAGCTTGCGGCCCAGGATGCCGTTACCCTTGAGCGACGTCGGCGTCATCGTGTTCATCATGCCGCCGTCGCCTTCGCCGTTGATATGCTTGACGGCGAGTTCATAACCCTTGAGCTGCTCCAGCCCTTCTTCCGCATAGGTTCCGGTCTGTGGCACGTTGAAGCCGATGATCGGGTTCTTGTCGCCCGGATTGTTGCAGAATTCCTGCGCATGGCCGCGGCCGGTGAATACGAGCGGTGATGCAACGGTCGCAGCAAAACCGGCGCCCATTGTCTTGAGCAGGCGGCGCCTGCCTATCTTCTGATTGGTCATTCTCTTCCTCCCTTAGGACTCGGCAACGGCCGGATGTATCCACGCCGACGATAGGATCAATCTGCAAACGCTATCAATACAAACTTGAATACATTCATTTTTTCTGTTAATGCTTGAATATTCATTCGGTTGATTTTGTCAATTATTGACAGATTTTCAACCTCAGGGGGCATCATGCGCGCACCAATCGGCATCCGCGTCCGACGTCACAGGATGCAGATGCGGCAGACACAGGCCGGACTTGCGCGAGCGGTGGGGATATCGCCGAGCTATCTCAACCTGATCGAAAACAACAAGCGCGATATCGGCGGGCGATTGCTGATGAGCATCGCCGAACAACTCGGCATCGAGATCGAGGAGCTTTCCGGCGACCCCGAGCAGCGCACCCTGCACGCCCTGCAGGAGGTGTTGAACGATCCCCTGCTCGACGGGCTCGATCTGGCGCAGGCGGATCTGCACGATCTGGTCGCCCGCTTCCCCGAGGTGGCGCGCGCACTGACGCGGCTGCATGGCGCGCACAGCGATGCCAATGCCGAGCTTGACGCCTATGCGAACCGCCTCAATTCCGACCCGCTTCTGTCGCAGATGCTGCACGAGGTGCTGAGCCGGATCACCGCCATGCGTTCGAGCGCCGAGATCCTGTCCCGGGTGCAGGATCTTGCCCCCAAGGATCGGCTCCGGTTTTCCGGCTCGATCGCAAGCGAGGCCCGCAGCCTGTCCGAAACCGTGCGCGGCCTTGCCTCCTACTTCGACCTCGCCTCGTCGCGGCGGCGGGCGGTTTCGCCGGTGCGCGAAGTCGAGGAAGCCATAGTCGGCAGCAACAACCACTATCCCGAGCTGGAGGAACTTGCCGACGACCTGCGCACCGGAGATCGTGAAGGAGGGCGAGTTTGGCGAAATCGCGCTGGCCGAGGCCCTGCGGCGGCGTTTCGGCATCACCTGCCGCCGCTGGCATGGCCACAAGACGCAAACCGAAGGTGATGCAATGGCCCGGCAAGTGCGCTTTGACACGCAAGCCAAGGTGCTCTGGCTGCATGCCTCGACCACGGCGGCAACCCGGCAGTTCCAGATGTCCCGTCTTTATGCGCAACAGGCGGCCCCAGACACGATCAGACAGGTTTGCGACGGCTTCGAGCTGACCACGGATGAGGCGCGGCACCTGGCGCTGAAAGCGATGGGGTCCTATGCCGCCGGGGCGATGGTCATGCCCTATGCCAGCTTCGCGGAGGCCGAGGAAAAGCAGTATGATGTCGATCTGCTCAGCCATACCCATACCGCAGGTTTCGAACAGGTCGCGCACCGGCTGGTGACGTTACGCCGGAAGGGGGCCGAGGGCATACCTTTTGGCTTTCTGCGCACCGATCCGACCGGGCGGCTGACCAAGCGGTTTCCGCTGCCGGGTTTGTCGCTGCCCGGATCGGGTCACGGATGCGTGCTCTGGCCGATCTATTCGGTCGCCGGTTCAACCGGCGTGGTTCGTCAGATTTCTGAATTCACCAATGGTGCGCGGTTCTTGCTGGTCGCGAAATCGGTCAGGAAACGTGTCGCGGCCTGGCAGGAACAGCCGCTGACGTTTTCGGTCATGCTGGCGTGCGATCTGCTGCATGCCGACCGCACCGTCTATGGCCGTGGCCTCGATCTGGACGACGCCGCCGCGCGGGTTCCTGTCGGACCAAACTGCCTGTTGTGCATCCGCGAAGAATGCAGCCACCGCCGAGGAGGCTGCATCTGCGATGTTGCGGTCCGGGTCAGGCTGAATTCCCGGATCACGCCGCAGCCTTGTCATCGTAAAGCGGCAAGGAGATACGGAAACAGGCCCCCGACAGCGGTCCGTCGACGAGTTCGAGACTGCCGTTCATCCTTTGAATGATCGCGTGGCTGATGCTCAGACCAAGCCCCGGGCCGGCATGCACCGGGGCGCCGTTGGCCTCGCGCTGAACCCGCACGAACTTGTCGAAGATGTTATGTTGGTACTCTGCGGAGATGCCGCTGCCATTATCGGCGATATCGACAACATATTTTCCGGCCCTGATGTATGAGAGCACATTCACTTCCGGTTTGACGGCATCGTTATGCGCAATCGCATTGGCGATGATGTTGATGAACACCTGGCAAAGCCTGTCCGGATCAACCAGGATCTGAACATCCTCGACATCCGAAATACGCTTGACCGTGATCGAGCGTTGCTGCGCCAGCGCGTCGCAGACGGTAAAGGCCCGCAGAAGCACCGTTTCGGCATTGATCACGCGGCTCTCCCAGTTCCGCTCGCCATCTTCCAGCGCGCTCATGTCCAGAATGCCGTCCAGCAGCCGCGTCAGCCGGACACTTTCCTGATGAATGGTCCTGACAAAACTCTGGCGCCGAACTTCTTCAAGGTCGTCCTGTTGTAACAGAATCTGCGAAATCGAACGGATCGAGGTCATCGGCGTGCGCACCTCGTGGCTGACCTGGCTGAGAAAATCGTCCTTCTGCCGGTGCAGCTCGTGCAGCTGCGCGTTCGCCTCCTGCAATTGCTGGGCGGTCAAGCGCAGCTCGCGCGATTTCTCCTCCAGTTCGTGCGAATATTCGATGGCCTGCTTTGTTTCGCCGGCGATCTGCATCACTTCCTCCAGTGAGATCGTATCGTCGGCCCCCACCTTCGACAGCAGAACATGGGCCGATGCCGAGCCGATGGAACTGGCCATTTCGCGTTCCAGCCGCGTGATGAAATCCGAACTGACGGCGAAATCCGGGGCCGCTTCCCCGCGCGGGACATTGGCCGCGTCGAACAACGCCTTCGCCCGCTGCCAGCCCAGGACCCGTTCGGCAACAAAGAAAATATCGCCTGTCATCGCGGAACTGCGGATCACCCGTGACTGCGCACTCTGCTCGGACTGGAAGAAATCCACGAACACCCGCGACTGGACCCGTTCGATCACCGCCTGCCGGGTCAGCAGGGAGATAACGATCAAGGCGCCGGTATTCAGAAACAGGCTCCAGAATACCGAATGCACCAGCGGATCCTGCCCGGTCATTCCGAACATTTCCTGCGGGCGCAACGCACTGATCCCCCAGGGGCCGGTCTCGATCAGCGCAGCTATGGTGGGTGACGAGCTTTCGAAGCTGGGCAGGAACATCGTCCAGATCCAGACCGTCGCACCGATCGAGACCCCCGCAAGCGCACCCTTGATATTCGCCTGCCGCCAGTAGAGCGCCGCCAGAAGCGCCGGCAGGAATTGCGCCACACCGGCGAAAGAGATCAGCCCGATCGGGGCCAGAGCGTCGCTTTCGCTGGTCAGCCAGAAATATAAAAACCCCAGCAGGAGGATGGCAGCGATCGAGATCCGGCGGCTGCGCAGCAGCAGGCGCGCGATCCCCTGTTCGCCGGTTTCGGCCAGATTGTCGGTCCGGCTCAGTGCCAGCGGCAGCACGACATGGTTCGATACCATGATCGACAACGCGATCGACGCGATGATGATCATCGAGGTCGCCGAGGAAAACCCGCCGATGAACGCGAACAGCGCCAGCCCGTCCTGCCCCGCCGCCATCGGCAGGGTCAGGACGAACATGTCCGGATTGGAGCCCGCCGGCATCGTCGCCAGACCATAAAGCGCAATCGGCAGGGTAAAGGTGCTCATCAGCAGCAGATAGGCGGGGAAGGCCCAGCCCGCCGTCCGCAGATATTCCTCGTTGGAGTTTTCCACGACGGTGATGTGGAACTGGCGCGGCAGGCAGATGATCGCACTGGCCGACAGGACCAGAAGGGCCACCCATCGGCTGCCGAACGGGCCGCGTTCGTGAACGTCGTATCCGGCCGCGACAGCGCGCGCATAGACGTCCGAAAAACCGTCGTTGAGACCGTAAACCACGAACATCCCAACCGCGATCATGGCCAGCAGCTTGACCGCCGCCTCAAAGGCGATGGCTGCGACCACGCCCAGATGCTGTTCGCGCACATCCACGTTGCGGGTACCAAACAGGATGGTGAAAATGGCCATGCCGATGGCCGTGCCCGCCGCCAGGCTGACATCGTCCAGCCCGGCCAGCCGATCGCCTTGGCCCCGGGCGATGGAAACCGTCTGGATCGACGTTGTGATCGCCTTGAGTTGCAGGGCTATATAAGGTGTGATCGTCACCGTCGCGATGATCGTCACCAGAACCGCCAGCCCGCTCGACTTGCCAAAGCGCGAAGACAGGAAATCCGCAATGGAGGTGATGCCCTGCGAGTGGCAAACCCACACCAGCTTGCGCAGGAAAAACCACCAGCCGACGAAAATCAGCGTCGGCCCCATGTAGATTGCCACGAACTCCAGCCCGTCGCGGGCCGCCGTCCCGACCGCGCCATAAAAGGTCCAGCTTGTGCAATAGACCGAGATCGACAGCGTATAGACCATCGGCGAGCGCAGGAATCCTGCCTTCCCCCGGCCCGCCCATGCATCGGAGACGTAGGCCAGAACGAACAGCAGGCAGACATAGGCCACCGCGGTCAGGATCACGAAATCCGGCGACAGCATCAGTTCTCTTCCGGATAGGTGCCTTCCGCTTCCGCCAGCGGATCATGCTGGTGCGGCAGGTGGCGCGAAAGCAGCATGGCACCGGCCACCAGTGCCACCCATATCGTGAACAGATAGGCCACCTCGAGCGGAAGCCCGAACAACATCCTGCGGATCGCGAAAAGATTCAGAAGCAGCGGCATTATCAGCAATGCGGCAAAGACCGGAATCACGAAGGCGGCATCCTGCCAGCGGCAGGGTACGTCCGGGCGCGCCGGAGTCCGGGGCGGCACCGTCATCGGACCGGGCTGCGCGCAAGGAGCCGGCGCACCTCGTCGATCAGCTCATCATTGTCGAACGGCTTGGTGATAAAACCGTCGGCGCGCAGATCAAGCGCCAGTTGCCGGTCGTGACTCTGGCCACGGGCGGTGAGGATCAGAACCGGGATATCGGTCAGATCCGGATCGCCGCGCAAGGTCTTGAGCACGTCGAGACCACTGCGCTGCGGCAGCATTATGTCGAGCAGCAGGAGACGTGGCCGCTGGCGGCGCAGGCTGGCCAGCGCGGCCTCCCCATCGGTGACGGAAACAACCTGCCATCCGGCAAGCTCCAGGATGAAACTGAGCGGATCGAGAATTGCGGGTTCGTCCTCCGCAATCAGTATGTCGACCATAAGGAAAATCCCCCGGATTTTTTTCATAGTAGAGCGTTCTGCATTTAATCCGCAATAGAGGTGGTTGCGGAGACCTGAACGACAGAAATGGGTGGATTTTCCGGTTGTGCCTCGAGGCCGGCGTACTCCGGAACACCCGCCCACACATCCCGACAACATGCGCCCGCCTGTTCCGGGCCGGTCACCCGCCTTTGACGCGTTGCCGCGAGGCACGGGTTTCGGGCTGTCAGGGCTTCAAGGCTCGCCCGTCGGGCACCCGGCAAGCGGACGTCATCAGGGCCCGCGGTCGGATGCACGACGCATGGAGGCCGGACAAATGAGCGCAGCCCGAAAAGATCTCTGTCAGCTCGAATCAAACCTTGTAAAATTGGGGCCGTTCGCAAATGACAGCACCAGACATGCGGCTTCGGGATGCGCTCAAACGCGTCGGCAAGCGCCAGATGCCAGCGGTCGACCGGTCCTGTTTCAGCGAGGTCCAACTCGTGGGCGCCGGTGCGTTTGCGCAAGAGCGCGATCCGGTCTGGAAGGGGAGGCAGCAGCGGCGGCGTCATTGGCCGGACTTGGGGTGGAAAAACCGTTGCCCTGCGGGTGGGAGCGGAGTTTACTGACGCGAAGATCGACAACAGAACGTCCGGCCGCGAGGCCGGTGAAAGCAACCAGGGAGAAAATCATGAGTGATCCGAAACAACAGCTCGATCATATGATCGAGGGCGTGCGCCAGGGCCGGATGAACCGGCGCGAGTTCATCGGCCGCACGACGGCGCTGGGGCTGTCGGCCGGCCTTGCCGGGGCCTTGTTCGGCAAGGTGGCCATGGCGGCAGAACCGAAAAAGGCGGCATTCTGCGGGCCGGTATCTCGGGCGGCGAAAGCTCTGACTCGCTCGACCCCGCGCTCGCCGCCTCGCCCGCGCCGAACAATACCAACGGCAACTGGGGCGAGATGCTGTTCAACGTCAACCCCGACGGCAGCCTTGACGGTCGTATCGCCGAAGAGTTCAGCTCGACGCCCGACTCCAAGGAATGGACCTTCAAGATTCGCTCCGGCGTCGAATTCCACAACGGCCAGACCCTGACCGCCGAAGATGTGATCGCCACCTACCGGCGCCACACCGACGAGAATTCGCAGTCGGGCGCCATGGGCATCGTGCAGGGTATCGAGGACATGCGCGCCGAAGGCGACAAGCTTGTCATCAACCTCGGCGCCGGAAACATCGACCTGCCCTACATGCTGGCCGACTATCACCTGGTAATCCAGCCCGGTGGCGGCATCGACGCTCCGGCCGCGGGCATCGGTGCGGGCCCCTACAAGGTCAAGAGCTTCGACCCCGGCGTCCGGGTCGTCTTTACCAAGTTCGAGAATTACTTCGATTCGTCGGTCGGCCATGCCGATCAGGTCGAGATAATCGTGATCAACGACGGCACCGCGCGCACCGCTGCCCTGCAGTCGGGCCAGATCCACATGATGAATCGGGTCGATCCCAAGATCGCCGACCTGCTGAGAGCCTCCCCCAACATCGAGATCAAACAGGTTTCGGGGCGCGGACAGTTCCTCTTCATCATGCATTGCGACACGGCGCCCTTCGACAACAACGACTTGCGGATGGCGCTGAAGATGGCGATCAACCGGCAGGAAATGGTGGACAAGATCCTGGGCGGCCTTGGCTCGCGCGGCAACGACTTCCCGATCAACGCGGCTTACCCGCTTTTCGACGATACCATCCCGCAGCGTGAATACGACCCGGTTGCGGCGGCCGACTATTACAAGAAGTCCGGCCACGACGGCAGCCCGATCATCCTGCGCACGGCGCCCGGTGCCTTTTCCGGCGCGGTGGATGCCGCCAACCTGTTCGCCGCCTCGGCCAATGCCGCCGGCATCCCGCTGAAGATCCAGGTCGAACCCGATGACGGCTACTGGGACAACGTCTGGAACGTGGAGCCGTTCTGCGCCAGCTACTGGAACGGCCGTCCGGTGCAGGACCAGATGTACACCACCGCCTATCTGTCCACCGCCGACTGGAACGACACCAACTTCTATAACGCCAGTTCGACGAGTTGTTGATCGCCGCCCGCGGCGAGCTGGATCAGGCCAAGCGCAAGGCGATGTACAGCGAAATGGCCTATATCGTCCGTGACGAAGGCGGTGTGATCCTGCCGATGTTCAACGATTTCGTTGACGGCGTACGCACCGAGGTTGGCGGCTGGGTCGAGGATCCGAATGCCGAAATGATGAACGGGCGGGCGCTGTCGCGCTGCTGGCTGGCCTGAGGGGCACACGCGTGCATCCCGTCCTGAAACTGGTGGTCCAGCGCATCGCGCTGGGCCTCCTTCTGCTACTCGCCGTGTCGCTGGTGATCTTTCTGGGCGTCGAGGCGCTGCCGGGCGATACCGCACAGGCGCTCCTCGGCCAGGAGGCGACACCGGTCGCCCTTGCCAACATGCGCGAAAGGCTGGGCCTGAACGAACCGGCACTGACGCGCTATTTCGGCTGGCTCGGCGGAGTGCTGACCGGCGATCTGGGCAAGGCGCTGACCAACGACGCCGACATCGCCACTTCGATCCGGATGCGGCTGGGCAACACGCTGTTTCTGGCGGGTTCGGCGGCGGTGATCGCGGTGCCGCTGGCCATCATCCTGGGCCTGATTGCCGCGCGCTATGTCGGCCGCTGGCCCGACAAGCTGATCTCGGCGGTCACGCTGACCACGATTTCCCTGCCCGAATTCGTCGCCGCCTATTTCGTCATCTACCTGCTGACACACGCGTTTCCGATCTTTCAGCCGGTCGCGATGGTCTTTCCGGGCATGGGTTTCTGGGCGAAACTGCACGCCGTCGCGCTGCCGGTGATCGTGCTGGTCATCGTCGTGCTGGCCCACATGATGCGGATGACCCGCGCCACGATCCTGAGCGTGATGCAATCGGCCTATATCGAGACCGCCGAGTTGAAGGGCCTGTCGCCGATAACGGTGATCTGGCGCCACGCCTTTCCCAATGCCATCGCGCCCATCGTGGCGGTCGTGATGCTGAACATGGCCTATCTGGTGGTGGGCGTCGTCGTGGTCGAAGTCGTGTTCAGCTACAACGCGCTGGGTCAGTACCTTGTCGATCACGTGACCAAGCGCGACCTGCCGGTGGTGCAGGCGGTTGGGCTGATCTTTGCCACCGTCTACATCGGGCTCAACATGCTGGCCGACATCATCGGCATCCTCGCCAACCCGCGCCTGAGGCACCCGAAATGAGGATCCCCTTTTCCGCCCTCGTCGGAATGGCGCTGACCGGGATGTTCCTGTTCACCGCCATCTTTGCCCATTGGCTCGCCCCCTACCCCATCGACGCCGTCGCCGGCGGCGTCTGGGAGAGCCCGTCCGCCACCTATTGGCTGGGCACCGACACCATCGGCCGCGACATCCTCTCGCGGCTCATCTACGGTGCGCAGATCACCATCTTCGTGGCGCTGGCCGCCTCGATCCTGTCGTTCTCGCTGGGCGCGTTTCTGGGCTTTCTCGCGGCGATCAACAGCGGCTGGATAGATCAGCTCCTGTCACGCGGGGTCGATCTGGTCATGGCCATTCCTTCGCTGATCGTGGCGCTGGTCCTGCTGTCGGTGCTGCCGCTGAACCTCACGGTGCTCATTCTGGTGATCGGCGTCCTGGACAGCACACGTGTCTTTCGCCTGTCGCGCGCCGTCGCCGTCGACATCGCGGTGATGGATTACGTCGAGGGCGCAAGGCTGCGCGGCGAAGGCGGGGCCTGGGTCATCTTTCGGGAGATCCTGCCCAACGCCCTGTCGCCGCTGGTCGCCGAATTCGGCCTGCGCTTCATCTTCGCGATCCTGTTCATCTCCACCCTGTCGTTTCTCGGTCTCGGCATCCAGCCGCCGCTGACCGACTGGGGCGGCATGGTCAAGGAAAACAAGGACGGGCTGATCTACGGCAAATCCGCCGCCCTGCTGCCCGCAGGCGCCATCGCCGCACTGGCGATCAGCGTCAATCTGGTGGCCGACTGGATTCTCACTCGCACCTCCAGCCTGAAAGGGGGCCGCGGTGGCTGATGACGCCCTTCTGCAAATCCGCGGCCTCGTCATCGAGGCCACATCCTATCCGCCCGGGGAGCCGCCCAGACAGGTGACGCTGGTGCATGGCGTCGATCTGACGCTGGAGCGCGGCAAGGTGATGGGGCTGATCGAGGAATCCGGCGCCGGTAAATCGACCATCGGCCCGGCGGCCATGGCCTATGGCCGAGGCGGAGTGGAACTCACCGGCGGCACGATCCGGCTGAACGGCCGCGACATCCGTGTCGCCAGCGCACGCGGGCTGCGGTCCTTGCGCGGCAGAGAGGTGACTTACGTCGCCCAGTCCGCCGCCGCCGCCTTCAACCCCGCCAAGCGCCTGATGCAGCAGGTGACCGAGGCGACGCTGGCCCACGGGCTCATGTCCCGGCCCGAGGCCGAGGCCCGCGCCGTTGCCCTCTTTGCCAAGCTCGGTCTGCCCGACCCCGAAACCTTTGGCACCCGCTATCCGCATCAGGTCTCGGGCGGACAGTTGCAGCGGGCGATGACGGCCATGGCGCTGTGTTCGAGCCCCGATCTGGTGGTCTTCGACGAGCCCACCACAGCCCTCGACGTGACGACCCAGATCGACGTTCTTGCCGCCATAAAGGAGGCGATCCGCGACAGCGATGTCGCGGCGCTCTACATCACCCACGACCTCGCCGTGGTGGCGCAGGTGGCGGATGACATCATGGTGCTGCAGCATGGCCGAATGGTCGAGGTCGGCCCGACGGCGCAGATCATCCATGCGCCCACGCAGGACTACACCAGGGCGCTGGTCTCCGTCCGCGGGCTGGATCATGTCGAAAAGCCCCCCGCGCCGCCGGTGCTGACGGTGCAGAACGTCACTGCCCGTTATGGCCCACCGGGTTCGACGTGCTGAAAGACATCACGATCGACCTGCCGGCCGGCCAGACGCTGGCGGTGGTGGGGGAATCCGGCTCGGGCAAGTCCACGCTGGCCCGGGTGATTACCGGGCTCTTGCCGGCGTCGCAGGGCCGCCTCACCTTTGCCGGGAGGACGCTCTCGCCGGATCTCGGCGGCCGCACCAGGGACGATCTGCGCGAGATCCAGATGATCTACCAGATGGCCGACACCGCGATGAACCCGCGCCACACCGTCGGCACCATCATCGGGCGTCCTCTGACGCTCTACTTTGGCCTGCGCGGCGAGGCCCGCGACAAGCGTGTGCAGGAGCTTCTCGACCAGATCGAAATGGGCGAAGGCTATGCCGACCGCTACCCCGCCGAGCTCTCCGGCGGTCAGAAGCAGCGCGTCTGCATCGCCCGTGCGCTGGCCGCCAATCCCAAGCTCATCATCTGCGACGAGGTCACTTCCGCGCTGGACCCGCTGGTGGCCGACGGCATCCTGAAACTGCTGTTGTCCCTGCAGGCCGAGGCCCGGGTGGCCTACCTCTTCATCACTCACGACCTTGCGACGGTCCGCGCCATCGCCGACAAGATTGCCGTGATGTTCGAGGGGCGGGTGGTGCGCTACGGGCAGAAATCCGACGTGCTGGCCCCCCCTTCGATCCCTACACCGACCTGCTGTTGTCCTCGGTCCCCGAGATGGAGATCGGCTGGCTGGAAAAGGTCATCGGGCACCGCAAGATGGAAAGCGCGGGGAACTGAGCGGTGAACCGCCCCGGGTTTACCGGAGAGTAAAACACTCGAAGAATGAGCCCTGTGACGAGGAGACGCTTTACCCCCGCCTATCCGGCTGAACTTCGCGAGCGCGGCGTTCGGCTGTTTCGAGAGAACCGCGCCACACGTACCCAATCGACGCGCAGCGGAGGTATCTGCTAGGCTGATCCGGCCGGGCCGCTCCTGTTCGATGCCTGCCGAGCGTCGGGCGGGGCGCGGTCTTCGGGATGACGGCGACGACATTTCAGATTTCGATCCACGCATGGGCGCATTTGGAAAACTGATCTTCCCGCCCCGCGTTGGCGACAGGCGATCGTGCAACGGGTCAGGGAGCGTTCGATGACAGCAAGGACAACGGCATCGCTCTGGAGACGGGTCATGGAACGGATGTCCGCCCGCCCGCTCCACGCCGTTCCGCTGACGCTCGCCCTGATGTTTCTCGCCGCCTCGCTCACGCCCTCGCTGATCCCGCGTTCGGCGGCCCTGCAGGGTCTCCTGGGCGGCATCGTCATGGCAGTCGGCTACCTGATCGGGCGTATCGCGCTGTCCTTGTGGCGGCTTCTGGAGCTGCCCGAAGCGGCCGGAGATCGTGCGCTCGTGCTGCGTCTCGCGGCGATCATTCCGGCCGCCGCGCTCGTCCTGTGGAGCCTCGCCCATGTCGCCGCTTGGCAGACCTCGGTGCGCCTGGCGGTCGGCATGGAGCCGGCCGAGGGGGCGCATGCGGTGCGTACGATCCTCCTCGCGGCCCTCGTGTTTGCCGTCTCCATTCTGATCGGGTGTGCCTTGCGCTGGCTGTTCGGCTGGGTGCGAAACCGCCTGACGCCCTTCATGCCGCAACGTGTCGCCAACCTCGCAGGTGCCCTGATTGCGGCGATCTTCGTGCTTGTGGTCACTCGCGAGGGCATCGTGGACGCGCTGTTCGGGGTCGCGGACCGGAGTTTTGCGAAAGCGGCCCATTTCTTTGACCCGGAGGGTGAGCCTCCCTCTGATCCGCTCGCCTCCGGCGGTCCGGGTTCTCTTGTCGACTGGGGTGAGATGGGCGCGGAGGGGCGCGACTTCGTACTGCGCGGACCGACAAGGGCCGAGATCGCCGCCTTTACCGGCAGGCCGGCGAAGGAGCCGCTCCGCACCTATGTCGGACTTGAGGCCGCGCCCACGCCCGAGGACCGCGCCGCCATCGCGGTCGCCGAGATGGAACGCATAGGTGCCTTCGACCGCGCCAATCTGATCGTCACCATGCCCACGGGCACGGGCTGGCTCGATCCCGGCTCTCACGGACCGATCGAGTACCTGCTGGACGGCGACGTGGCGACGGTGGCGGTGCAGTATTCGTACCTGTCCTCGCCGCTCGTGCTCGTGTTCGAGACTGAAACGGGGCTCGATCAGTCCATCGCCCTGATGCGTGCGGTGACCGAACGGTGGAATGCGATCGACGAGGCCGATCGCCCGCGGCTCTATCTTCACGGTCTTTCGCTCGGCGCGTGGTCGTCGATGCACGCGGTCGATCTGTTCCAGCTCGTCAACGACCCGATCGCCGGCGCGCTGTGGGCCGGACCTCCGTTTCCGTCCGACCTGTGGCAACGGGCGACCCAGCGGCGCGACCCCGACACTCCCTACGTGTTGCCGGAGGTCGAGAACGGGCGGCTCGTCCGCTTCACCGACCAGCGCGAGCGCATCAACCCCGACGGCTGGGGGCGCATGCGTATCGTGTTCCTGCAATACGCTTCCGACCCGATCGTGTTCTATGAGCCCGCCGCCGCGTGGCGCCGGCCGGCGTGGATGCGCGAGCCGCCAGCCTTCGACGTGTCGGACAGGCTCCGCTGGATGCCGGTCGTCACGATGCTCCAGCTCGCGCTAGACATGATGCTCGCAACGGAGGTGCCGCAAGGCTTCGGGCACAACTACAGCGCCGAGGACTACATCCCCGCCCGGGACGCGGTTCTGGGGTCGGGATGGGACACGGCCGCGATCGAGCGCCTGCAAGCGCATTGCGGTGCGCAATGGGGTCTCGGCTGCCACCGGGCGGGGACGCCGTGACTGCGTGCCAGGCCCTGCTCTACGCGGAGCAAACCCCAACCCAAGGAGCCGTGGCCTGAGAAAATGTGCGAAGTATCTTTGACACGACCTTGAAAAACCGATCTATGGGGCCCCCCTTTTCAGAGTCGGCGCCTCACGCGGGTACGCGCCCGGACCAGGCGCGTGACAAGGTGGCCCAGGCAAACCGGATCTGGGGGCGGGTTTTTGGTGCTGATGCAGACCAGCAGCCTTATCGCAAGCCCTGGTTGATACTGTTCAGAACCTTGCTGCCAGGGCAAAGCTCGTCCGTACTCAGCGCGTTCAACGGTTTGCTGGCGAGCTTGAGGTTCTGGTTGAGATCCCCGGTATTGGGATCAAGAAACAACAGCCCGGTCAGAATTCGGCCTTCGTCGTGTGCCTCCTGTACCGCAAGCATCGCTGCATTGCGGTCATCGGTCTGATAATCGGCGCTGGCCTTGTGCAGCTGGATGACCGAACCGTCGTGCAGTGTCACACCCCGGCTTGTGCCGGCTTCGTACTGGGTGCGAATCTCTTCGCACATGGGGACGTAATCGAGCGGCATGGCATCGAGATGTTCGCGGGTATAGGCATAGCTCTTGGTGGAACCGACATGATTGTTGAAGGTCACGCAGGGCGAGACGACATCGATGAACGCGAACCCGTTATGCGCCATGGCGGCGCGGATCAGCGGTTCCAGCTGCTCCTTGTCGCCGGAAAAGCTGCGGGCGACAAAGCTTGCGCCCTGCAACAGCGCGAGGCTGGCAAGGTCGATGCCGTCAAAGGGGTTGACGTCGCCGTACTTGCTGACCGAGCCCAGATCGGCAGTGGCGCTGTCCTGGCCCTTGGTCAGCCCGTAGCAGCCGTTGTTGGCCACGATATAGGTCATGTTCACATTGCGCCGGATCAGGTGAATGAACTGGCCCATGCCGATCGAGGCTGTATCTCCGTCACCCGAGACGCCGATATAGATAAGCTCACGGTTGGCCAGGCTGGCGCCGGTGGCCACCGACGGCATTCGGCCGTGTACCGAGTTGAAGCCATGACTCTTGCCCAGGAAATAGGTCGGCATCTTCGAGGAGCAGCCGATGCCTGACAGTTTGGCGATCCGGTGCGGCGGAATCGAGGACAGGAAACACGCGTTGCGGATTGCCGCCGAGATGCTGTCATGGCCGCAGCCCGCGCAAAGGGTCGAGATCGCCCCGTCATAATCGGCAACGGTGATACCCAACGCGTTCCTTGGCAGGCCCGGGTGGCGGAACTTCGGTTTTATGTAGGACATCAGGCGGTCTCCGGGTGCAGCGGGACGACATCG
Organism: Roseovarius sp.; assembly: GCA_027493545.1. Lineage (GTDB taxonomy): Bacteria > Pseudomonadota > Alphaproteobacteria > Rhodobacterales > Rhodobacteraceae > Roseovarius. The sequence goes on from JAOSKR010000004.1 coordinate 249,353, forward strand.
GCGCTCTTGGCGCTCAGGGCTTCGCGAATGTTGCCGGCGATCTTGCGCGCGGTGATCGGCGTGCCCGAATAGTTCAGGACCGGGGTCAGCTTGCCCGGCGGGATTTCGCATTCATTGATGATCAGCCTGCGCATCTGCCCGTCGCGGTTCTGCTCGATCACGAAGACCAGATCGTGGTCGTGGATGAACTGGTCCACGCTTTCGTGGAACGGGAACGCGCGGATGCGCATGGTGTCGATGGAAAACCCTTCTTCCGCCAGCATCTCGACCGCCTCATAGGCGGGCGAGGCCGAGGTGCCGAAGAACAGCGCCCCGAGTTTCAAAGTGGTTTGCGGGGTCTCGACCGCGATCGGCGGGTGGGTCTTGGGCGCGGGCACATAGCTCTTGGCGGTTTCGAACTTGCGCAACAGGCGGTCCACGTTCTGAACGTAATCGTCGCCGCTTTCGGAATAGACCGCCATCTCGTTCTTTGACGAGCCGCGGGTGAAATACGCGCCCTTGTCGGGATGCGTGCCCGGCAATGTGCGATAGCAGATGCCATCGCCATCCACGTCCAGGTAGCGCCCCCATTTCTCGACCTTGTCCAGAGCACCGGCATCCAGAACCTTGCCGCGATCCATCCGGTAATTGTCGTCCCACTCCAGCGGTGGCGACATCCAGTCATTCATCCCGAGATCGAGATCCGACATGATGATCACCGGTGTCTGCAGGCGTTCCGCCAGATCGAATGCCTGAACCGTCATGTCGAAGCACTCGCGCGGGGGTGGCCGGGAACAGCAGCACCTGCTTGGTGTCGCCATGGCTGGCGTAGGCGGCTGCCAGAATATCGGATTGCTGCGAACGGGTGGGCATGCCGGTTGACGGGCCCGACCGTTGCACGTCGATCAGCACCACCGGTACCTCGGCGAAATAGGCCAGGCCCAGGAACTCGCTCATCAGCGACAGGCCGGGGCCGGAAGTGGCGGTGAAGGCCCGCGCACCGTTCCAGCTTGCGCCCACCACCATGCCCATGGCGGCAAGCTCGTCCTCGGCCTGAACGATGGCAAAATTCCTCTTGCCGGTGCCGGCGTCGATCCGCATCCGTGCCGCATATTTCGCAAAGGCATCGACGACCGAAGTTGACGGCGTGATCGGATACCAAGGCCGCAACCGTGGCACCGCCATAGATCGCACCGAGCGCGGCGGCAGTGTTGCCGTTCATCAGGATGTGCTTGCTTTCCAGGATATGAGGCGCGTCATTGCCGCCCTTCTGCAGCCGGATCGGAAGCGGACACTTGAAGGTCTCGAGCGCGAACTGATACCCCAGATCGAGGGCATGCGCGTTTGACGCGATCAGCTTTTCCTTGCCCTTGAACTGGTCGTTCAGCAAGTTCTTGAGGATCGGGAAATCTATATTCAGCAGCGCCGCCATCGCCCCGACATAGACAACGTTCTTGAGCAGTTGCTGCAGGCGCGGGCTCTTGAACTCGCGCATGCACATTTCGGTCATCGGGATACCGAAATAGGTGATGTCGTCGCGCTTGAGGTGCGACCCGAGGGGCTTGGTGGAATCGTACACGAAATAGCCGCCGGGCTCGATGCTGGCGACGTCCTTTTCCATGCTTTGCGGGTTGACGCAGACCATCAGGTCAACACCGCCACGACGACCCAGATACCCTTTGGAACTGACCCTCACCTCGTACCAGGTCGGCAGGCCCTGGATGTTCGACGGAAAGATGTTGCGCGGACTGACCGGGATGCCCATCCGAAAGATCGCCTTCGCGAACAAGTGGTTGGCGCTGGCCGAACCAGAGCCGTTCACGTTCGCGAACTTCACCACGAAGTCGTTGATGCCACTGATCTGTTTCATTCGACCTCCACCGGGTCAGGCGACGCCTTGGTCGTGTTGTAAAGAACATCTGCATGTCCCAAGCGGTTGTCGGGCACCGTTCGGCGCACAATCCGCAGTGCAGGCAGACATCTTCGTCCTTGACCAGAACCCGGCCCGTGTTGAGCGTCGCGGAAACGTAGATGTCCTGGTCGGTGTTGAGCGCGGGAACCGTCAGGCGGCTGCGCAGGTCGTCCTCGGGGCCGTTTTCCACGAAACTGATGCAACTGGTCGGGCAGATATCGGCGCAGGCATCGCATTCGATGCAAAGGGTGTGGCTGAACACGGTCTGAGCGTCGCAGTTGAGGCAGCGTTCGGCCTGTATGAACGCGGTCTCCGGATCAAAGCCGAGCTCCACTTCGAGCGCGCGATCCTTCAGCGCCCGTTCCAGTTTCACCAGTGGCACCGCCTCGCGCTTGTCGGCTGTCGGCGTGTTGGCATAGCTCCACTCATGGATGCCCATCTTCTGGCTGACCAGATTGACATGGGGTGCCGGACGTTTCCCCGGATCCTTGCCACGGCAGAACAGATCAATCGACACCGCCGCCTTGTGGCCATGTGCCACGGCGGTGATGATGTTCCTGGGGCCGAACGCCGCGTCACCGCCAAAGAAGACCTCCTTGCGGGTGGATTGCAGCGTCTCGTCGTCATTCAGGATCGGCGTTCCCCAGCTGGTGAACCTGATGCCGGTCTCCTTTTCGATCCGAGGGGAACGCGTTTTCCTGACCGATTGCGATCAGCACGTCATCGCAGGGAAAGAACGCGAGCTTTTCGCCGGTGGGCACCAGTTCGCGGCGGCCGTCGTCATGGTGAATTGCCTTGACCTTTTCGAAATTCATGCCGACCAGCCTGCCCTTCTTCAGCACGAATTCGCGAGGCACGTGGTTGTCGATGATCGGAATGCCTTCGTGAAGGGCATCTTCCTTTTCCCAGGGCGAGGCCTTCATCTCGGCGTTGGGGCTGCGCACGATGACCTTGACGTCGGCGCCGCCCGGGCGGCGCGCGGTGCGGCAGCAATCCATCGCGGTATTGCCGCCGCCCAGGACGATCACCTTCTTGCCGATCTTGTCGGTGTGCTTGAAGGCGACATTCGCCAGCCAGTTGATCCCGATATGGATATTGGCATCCGCCTCCCTCCGCCCGGGCAGGTCCGGCAGATCGCGCCCTTTCGGGGCGCCACAGCCGACATAAATGGCGTCATACCCCTTGGTCAGGATCTCGGCCATGCTGTCGACATAGGTGTTGAAACGGGTCTTGATGCCCATGCCCAGCACATAACCCACTTCCTCGTCCAGAACGCTGTCGGGCAGGCGGAATGACGGGATTTGCGATCGCATGAAGCCCCCGGCCGTGGCCTCGCCGTCATAAAGATGCAGCTCGTATCCGAGCGGGGCGAGATCGCGCGCCACGGTCAGCGAGGACGGCCCGCCGCCGATCAGGGCGATCTTCTTGCCGTTCGCCGGCCCGGCCTTCGGCAGACGATCGGCAACATCGTCCTTGAAGTCGGCGGCCACCCGTTTCAGGCGGCAGATCGCAACCGGCTCTTCCTCGACCCGGCCCCGGCGGCAGGCCGGCTCGCAAGGGCGGTCGCAGGTCCGGCCCAGCACGCCGGGAAACACATTGCTCTCCCAGTTGACCGGTAGGCATCGGTGTACCTTTGTTGCGCGATGAGGCGGATGTAGAAAGGCACCGGGGTGTGTGCCGGGCAGGCATACTGGCAATCGACAACCTTGTGAAAATACTCCGGGTCGGTGGTATCTGTCGGTTTCAATTCCACTACCTTTCGCACGGGCTACGAAGTGTAAGACTTCATACGAAGAAATCACCCGGAAATCACCTGTGTAAAGGGGCTGCTCTCAAGTTTGATGGGATTGGTATGTATGTGCGACACTTGGCCTGCCTCGGCCTCGAAGAATGGCCGATAATCGTGCCGCGTATCCGGTTCGGAGCAGGTCGCGTTCTGGCGGCGGCCGGGCCGGGGGTCATACGCCGTGCACGAGGCCCGCCCGCATGTCCTCGATCTTCCGCAGCGCCTCGTCGCGGGTGCTGCAGAAGTTGGGCGGCAAGCGCTGGGTTTCGGCCCGCAGGCGGATCTCGTCCTCGGTCTCCGATCCGGCGGCATAAGCGCACCCAGCCGAGCGCGCCTTGCCGGCTGAGCCGCGCGCTGCGAAAGGCGTAGCGCACCCAGGCCGCCGGCATGATCTGGCAGCCATCGAGGTTGACGAGGATGAACCAGCGGCGACCGGTCTTCCTGACGGTTTCCTCGAGGTGGTCGTAGATGGCATCGACATCGCGGCTGTGGTGGAAGGTGAAATGCGAGAAATCGACCTCCATGATGGCGCGCGCCTCGTCGAAGCGCAGCCGGTCGACGAAATCCTCGGGTCCGTAATTGGACTCGCGGGCCGGACGTCTGCCGCGCTCGTCAGGCAGGCTGCGCAACCGCGCAACGGCGCTGTCACGGTCGCTGAAGAGGTTGGGATCGAAGGATCTGCTGATGGCGGCGTGACGGATCTGGCGCGCGGTTTCTCCGGAGGCGTCGAAGCGGGCCGAACCCATCGAATGGGCGAGGTTCAGCGCCCGGCCGCGGCGCGAATAGGCGAACCACGCCGCCGGATCTATCCGGGTACCGTTGAGATTGACGAGAAAGAACCACATCTCCTCGCCGGTCTCGAAGATGCGCTCTTCCAGGCGGTCATAGAATTCGTTGACGATCTGGCTGGTATCGAAGTGGAACTGCGAGAAATCCACCTCCATGATCCTGTCGTCGGAGTGAAAGACGATCCGGCGATCCATCTCGGCGGTGTCGATACGCGAGGTTTCATCGGCATCGGTCATGGCTCTGTCCTTTCGGGATGAGTATACACCCAAACCCGCCATACAGAAATATGCTGTTGTTTCACGCGGGGGCATTGTCCGATTAAACCGATCTGCCGCAGTTTGGGCTGGGAATTTCGGCTGCCTTCGTGTCGCGCCTGATCATGTCCAATACCCGTCCCGGCCTTTGGCCGGATCTCCTTTCGCGATGGCGAGGCCCCGGGTCACGCCCGGGGCGGGTGGACAACCGATCAGACGCGACGCGCCCTGAAAGTGGGTCCTGGCGGCGCAAGTCACCTCAATTGGCGAAAATTCCCGGTGGATTGCCTGTTATCGGGGAAATCCCCGAAAAGCGGGCCGCCACTCCCGGGCCGCTGAGACAGCCCGGCCCGGACCGGGATATTCCGTGAGGAATGGCGGGTCTTTGTTCGCGGCCCGGTCAGGCAACCGGCAGAAAACACGCGGGCATTCCGCGCCACTCAGAGATGCGGAACCGAGACGATTGTCGCTGGCGGAGAGACAGGGATTCGAACCCTGGAGACGGTTTCCCGCCTACACACTTTCCAGGCGTGCGCCTTCGACCACTCGGCCACCTCTCCGGTGGCGCGTGTTTAGCCGCGCATGTGTGGGCAGTACAAGGGCTTTCTCGGGTCTCCGCGGGGCGGCCGGTCAGGCGTCCAGATGAAGCGTGATGCGGCGGTTGCGGCGGCCTTTCTTTTCGATCCTGCCCAGGCGCAACCGTCCTATCTCGGCGGTGCGCGCGACATGGGTGCCGCCGCAGGGCTGCAGGTCGACCCGGTCGGTGCCCGCGCCGATGCCGATGAGCCGGATGCGGCCGGCGCCGCGCGGGGGCCGGACCGACAGGGTCCTGACCAGTCCCGGATCGGCGTCGAGCTCGTCCTCGTCGATCCAGTGCTCGGTCACCGTGAAATCGCGATCAATGAGCGCGTTGAGCCGTGCCTCCAGCGCCGGCCGGTCGGCGGGTGCCTCCGCCATGTCGAAATCGAGCCGCCCGCGCCCGGCCCCCACCGATCCGCCGGTAACCGGCAGAGCGACGACCGCCGAGAGCAGGTGCAGCGCGGTGTGCATCCTCATGTGGGCGTGGCGGCGCTCCCAGTCGAGGCATTGTGCGACCTCCGCCCCCACCGGCGGCAGCGCCGCGGCTTCCGCCGGCACCAGGGCGATGGCGTCATTCCCCGCTTTGATCGTGGTGGCGATCCCGATCTCGCCACCGGCCCATATCAGCCGCCCGCTGTCGCCGGGCTGACCGCCGCCGGTGGGGTAAAAGAGCGTGGCATCGAGGACGATGCCGCCCTCTTGCGTATGGCCCGCCACGCGCGCCGGCGCCTCGGACCGATAAGGGTTCTCGCGAAAGAGCATCCGCGTCATCGCGCGTCGCCCGCGTCACCCCCGTCCCCGTCCGAGGCTCCGTCCTGGGCCTCATCATGCCCGGGGCCGACATCCTCGGCGGTCAGGTGCGCCCTCTTGTTCTCGCGCTGCGCGGTCCCGCCCCGTCCCCGCCCCGTGGCCCCGCGTCCGCGGCCGCCGCGGAGTGCAGCATCTCGGGATTGCGCAGCCATACCGCACGCTGCGAGACGGGAACCTCGATCCCCTCTTCGGCAAAGCGGCGGGCGATCTCGTGGTTCATGTCCGACTTGACGCTGAGCACCCAGTTGACGTCGCGCAGGATGGCGCGGATCTCGAAATCCAGCGAATCCCTGCCAAAACCCTGAAAAACCACCGACGGCGGCGAGGACAGCAGCACCATCGGATGCGCCTCGGCAATTTCGGAAAGAACCTTCTCGACCTTGCGGGTATCGGTGCCGTGAGCCACGCCCACCGGCACGATCACCCGGCCCACCGTGTTGCCGCGGGTGTAGTTCGTCACCCGCCCGCTGATGAGGTCGGAGTTGGGCACGATCACGTCGGAGCGGTCGAAGGTCTGGATCACCGTCGCGCGTACCGATATCTTGCCGACATAGCCATGCACGCCGCCGACCTCGATCCAGTCGCCCTCGGAGATCGGCCGCTCGACCAGCAGGATGATGCCGGAAACGAAGTTCGACACGATGGTCTGCAGCCCGAAACCGATACCGACCGACAGCGCACCGGCGACGATGGCGATCGAGGAAAGGTCGAGCCCGGCGCTGGTGATGGCAATGACGGCGGCGAGGAAGATGCCGATATAGCCCAGGCCCGAGACGATGGCGTTCTGCCCGCCCGGGTCGATCCGGGTCTTGGGCAGCACGGTGTTGCGCAAAGCCCCCTGCATCAGGCGGGTGACGGTGAAGCCGGCGATGAAGACCACGGCGAAGGTCAGAAACACCGAGGGCGAGACACGCACGCCGCCCAGTTCGAATCCGGCCAGAAGGCCGGACCAGAGTTCGTCGAGATCGGCCGCCCGCGCGCCCCAGATCAGCGCCAGTCCCGGCAGCGCTATCAGCCCCAGCAGGAAACCCACCAGCACCGGCACCAGCGATTCCGTCACCCCTCGCGGTTGCCGCTGACCAGCACGTAAAGCTCGATCACCAGGCGCTGCAGCACCAGCAGAACCGCCAGAACCATCAGCGTCAGCGCCGATGGAAAGAGCAGGTATTCGGCCAGCTTGACATATCCCGCCGCCGCCAGCAGCGGCGCCAGCACCGCCAGCACCACCAGCGCCCGCGACAGCAGCCGCGCCGCCCGCACCCGGTGGCTCTGTTCGCCCGATTCCGCCACCAGCGAGGCCAGATGCCGGGCCAGCAGAAGGCCCAGACGCCACAGCAGCAGGCTGGCAAGCAGAATCACCGGAAAGACGATGACATTGAATGCCGGCTCACCCCAGGCAAAGGTCTCGGCCAGTTGCCGCAGCAGGTAGTAGATGGCGACAGCCAGGCCCAGCACTGTCCCGTAGAACCGCCCCGCCCGACGGGTGGCGGGATCGAGGTCGGGCTGGCGCATCGGGTCGCCCGCCGGCGGGAAGATCTGCGCCGCCAGCCAGCGCGCGACCAGAAACACCGCCACCAGCCGCAGCAGTTGCGACAGCAGCGCCTCGGTGCGCAGCCCCGCCAGCCCGGAGGCGAAGCCGGCCTCGGTGATCGCGTAGATACCCACCAGCGGCAGCACCAGGCTGCCCAGCGAGATCAGGAAACCCGCCATCCACCGCCCGGCGCTGTCGGGTCCGTCCAGAACCCGGTCGGTCAGGCGGCGGCTCCAGGAGCGGCCGCGCACCAGCAGCACCCCTCCGACCAGGACCAGCAGCACCACCAGGGGCAGGTTTTTCTGGAACTCTTCCCTTTGACGCGGGTTGTGCCAGGCCGTCACGACCTCCGCCTGCAGAACATCGGCCGCGCGCGCCAGTGTCTGCGCGGCATCCGGCCAGTTGACCGGGTTGAGCGGCGAGGGACCAAGCTGCACCAGTTCGTCGGCCTGGCGGCCACGGATGATGGCGTCGATTGCGCGGATCATCCCGTCGGCGCGGCTGTAGGCCAGTTCGGCCTGCTTGACCGGCGCCTCGAGCTCGCCCAGGCGCGCCTGGAGATTGGTGCGCTCGGCGGCGATCTCGGGCGCCTCGGCGCCATCTTCGGGCTTGGGCCCCAGCGCCTCGAGCTGGCGGCGCACGGTCTCGATGGTGCTGGCATTGGCGGATTGCGCGCGCTGAAAGACCGCCCGCCAGGTCACCAGTTCCGCGCGCAGCGATTCTAGGACCGAAGTCGAGGCACGCGCCGCCTCCACCGCCTCTTCGGCGCGCTTGGCGGTCTTGTCCCAGGTCCCGTAGTCGATGGGCTGCTGTTGCGCCTGCTGCGCCAGGGCGGGCGGCGGCGCGATCCCGGCCAGACCGGAACCGAGCGCCAGCGCGCCCACGATGCAGATGGCCCAGAGGCGACGGATCATTCGACGAATACCCCCGGAATGGAGCGCGGCGCGGCGTCCAGCCAGCGGGGCAGCGGCAGGCCCTTTTCGCGCAGGAAATCGGGGTTGAAGAGCTTCGAGAGATAGCGGTTGCCATAGTCGCAGAGCACCGTGACGATGGTGTGCCCCGGCCCCATCTCGCGGGCCATGCGGATCGCCCCGGCGACGTTGATGCCGGATGAACCGCCAAGGCAGAGCCCTCGTGCCAGGTCAGGTCAAAGACGATGGGCAGCGCCTCGTCATCGGGGATCTGATAGGCCATGTCGGGCCTGAACCCTTCGAGATTGGCGGTGATGCGCCCCTGCCCGATGCCTTCGGTGATCGAGTTGCCCTGCGCCGCGGCCTCGCCGTTTTGGTAGAGGCTGAACATACCCGAACCCATCGGATCGGCGAGCGCAACCTTGACGCCGCGGGGTTGCAGCGCTTCGGCCACGCCGGCGATGGTCCCGCCCGAGCCGACGGCGCAGACGAACCCGTCGACGCGCCCGCCGGTCTGCTCCCATATCTCGGGGCCGGTGGTCTCGGCATGGGCCTGACGGTTGGCGACGTTGTCGAACTGGTTGGCCCAGACCGCGCCCGCCGGGTTTTCCCGTGCCAGCTTCTCGGCCAGGCGGCCGGAATAGCGGACATAGTTGTTGGGGTTCTTGTAGGGCGCGGCCGGTACCTGCACCAGATCGGCACCGGCGAGGCGGATCATGTCCTTCTTTTCCCGGCTCTGGGTCTCGGGGATCACGATCACGGTGCGAAAGCCCATCGAGGCCCCCACCAGCGCCAGCCCGATGCCGGTGTTGCCGGCGGTGCCCTCGACGATGGTGCCGCCGGGTTCGAGCGCGCCGCGCGCCACCGCGTCGCGGATGATATACAGCGCGGCGCGGTCCTTGACCGACTGGCCGGGGTTGAGGAATTCGCACTTGCCGAAGATGTCGCAGCCGGTTTCCTCGCTGGCCCGGCGCAACCGGATCAGCGGGGTGTTGCCGATCGCCTCGGCCAGATCGCTCGCCACATGCATCGTACCCGCTTCCCTCTCATTGCCGGGCCCAAGCCATAGAATCCGCCACGGACGAACTCAACCCGCCGCGCCGGCCGCATCCCTGAGGCGCGGGCGCTCGCGCTGCAGCCACAGGAGCATCAGCACCAGCGGCCCGATATTGATCTCGCCCGAGCCAAGGAGCGACATCACCCGCCCGAAATCGAGCACATGGGTGCGGATGTCCTCGTGCTCGGAGGCCAGCCCGCCCTGGCCCTGCCCGGTCTCGGCCAGATCCGCAAGCCCGAGGTAACAATGAAAGACCTCGGTCGAACAGCCGGGCGAGCAATAATGGCTCGAGATGTGCTCGAATGCGTGCAAGTGCAACCCCGCCTCCTCTTCGGCCTCGCGGCGCGCGGTCTCTTCGGGGCTTTCGCCGGCATCGACGCGGCCGGCGACGGGTTCGAGCACGAAGGGATAGGGATCGCCCCGCCCGTAAGGCCCCATGCGGAACTGCTCGACCAGCAGCACCCGGTCGCGCACGGGGTCGTAGGGCAGCACCAGCGCGGCATCGGTGGCGACAAAGACCTCGCGGCGCAGCACCGGACTCATGGCGCCGTCAAAGCCGGGATGGCTGAGTTCGCACACCCGGGTGAGAAAAAAACCGTCATGCGAGGCGCGACAGCTGTCCGGCACCACCCGGTCGCGGCCGATGTCGCTGCGCAGCCGCGCCGGCGCGGGATTCGCGACCGCCGCCACGCGCGCCGCCGCACGTGACAGGATCATCGGCAGCCGCACGGCGACGGACTGCGGATCGACGGTGCCGAAACGCTCCATGATCTCGGCAGCGGCGGCACAGGCGATGGCGCCCCAGCGCGTCGTCCAGGCATCCAGCCGCCGGGTATCGGCGGACGCCGCAGCCGGCCCTTCGGCCATGAAGACCAGTGCCGCAGCCCGTCCGGCCTCGGTCTCGACATGGCGCGGCACCGGCGCGAGCCCCAGCACGGCGGCGAAAAAAAGGCCACCCGTTCGAATGCATCCGCGTCGACCGGGACCAACAGCCGTGCTTCTGCCCGCGCGCCCCGCACAGGCACGAGATGCGGGAAACAGCCCTCCCCCTGCCGCTATGGCAACGTCGGACACAAACGCACGGGCACAACCATCGGCCGCGCGCCCCAGAACCGCCCGGATCAGAGGCGACCAGGCCAGGGGGCCGGTCAGAGCCAGCGCATCCATCGACTCAGGCCGCGCGCCGGGCAACCGCCTCGGCTATCAACCCCAGTACTGCCGCGCCTGCCAGCAAGAGCCCGATCAGCGGCCAGTAATAGACGTTTTGTGCGTATCCGATCGCGATATCGAAAACGCCGGTGATCGCCTGGACCGGACCCTTGTAGCGCAGATCGAGCGCGCGTTCGATCATTTCGTAGGAGGAAAGCAACAGGAACGCCCAGAAAAGCAGTGCGAAAAGCCCTGTCAGCCCGGCGCTGATGCCCTGCATGTAGCCCCGCCCCAGTCGGGTGCCGATCACCCACCAGCCGATCAGCAGCGCCAGCAAGGCGGTGAAGGAGCTGAAATAGCCGAAATTCTCGTCCACCGGCCAGATTTCCTTGACGATGATGGTGGCGTACCATGCCAGCCCCGCCAGCCCGAGGGCCGAGACGAGCTTTGCGGCGGTGGGCATGCGTTCGGTGCTGCGCATTGGCGGTGTCCGGGCCTCGCGGTGGCGATCTGGGTTACCCCACAGTGTCCGCCACGAGGCGCCCCGGCACAAGAGGTCAGATGAAATTTCACTCCCGGTCGGCGCCGCGGCTTCCGGCGCTCATGACGACCGTGCGTGATAGGCTTCCAGCGCCCGCGCCCGCCCCTCGGCCAGCCCCACCACCGGCGTGTCGGGATAGGGCGCGTCTGGGCGCACCCCCCACGAGCGCGGCACCGCCGAGAAATAGCCCAACGCGGTTGGCGGCGGGTCCGCCTGTCCTTCGGCGATCCAGCGGCGGCGATAGATGCCCCGGGGATCGAATTTTTCAGCCTGCGTTTCGGGGTTGAAGACGCGAAAATAAGGCGCGGCGTCGGGGCCGGAGCCGGCCACCCACTGCCAGCCCATCGCGTTCGAGGCCGGGTCCCAGTCGGTCAGGCATTGGGCGAACCAATCGAGGCCCACCTTCCAGTGCACCAGCATGTGCTTGGTCAGGTACGAGGCGGCGATCATGCGGGCACGGTTATGCATGTCGCCGGTCACATACATCTGCCGCATCGCCGCATCGACCAGGGGCACACCAGTGCGGCCCTGTTTCCACCGCCGCACCCGCGCGCTGTCGGGGTCGGTGGCCCGAGGGAAAGCCGTCCCAGCCCTCGCGCCAGTTGCGGCTGGCGATCCGGGGGCAATGGTACATGAGGTGCCAGGCGAAATCGCGCCACACCAGCTCCTTGAGCCACTGCTCAGCCCCATGCGCACCCTCCGCCATCGCCCGCAGCCCCGCATGCCAGCACTGGCGCACGGAAATCTCGCCAAGGCTGAGGTTCTGCGACAGGCCCGAACAGCCGTCCTCGGCCGGCAGGTTGCGCGCCTCGCCATAGTCGCCGATGGCATGGGCGATGAAATGCTCCAGCCGTGCCTGTGCCGCCCCTTCGCCGACCCGCTGGTGCGGCAGGCAGACCGCCGCGCCGCGCCCCATCGCCGCCGCCAGCCGCCAGTCCCCGAGCCGCTCGCTTTCGGGCCAGAGGCCGGGGGCCGGAATGCGGTCCGGCGCGGGCCTGGACGCGGGCACCTCGCGCCCGCGTACCGCGCGCCAGAAGGGCGAAAAAGACGCGGTAATGGCCACCCGCGCCGGTCTCGACGGTCCACGGCTCGAAGAGCACGTGGCCTGGGTGGCTTTCGGCTTTGATGCCGCGCGCTCTGAGCCCGGCCTTGACGGCCAAGTCGCGGGCGATGGCGCCGGGGTCATAGCCCCGTGTCCAGTGCACCGCGCTCGCGCCGGTCTCTGCGGCGAGCGCGGCCAGCGCCTCTTCGGCCGGACCCGAGCGCAGGATCAGCCGGCTGCCCCGCGCCTCGAGCCGCCGCGCCAGCTCGGCCAGTCCCAGCCCCAGCCGCCATTTCGGCGCGGCTCCCAGCGCGTCGACCTGCGCGTCGCGGATGAAGACCGCGATCACCGGCCCGCCCTGCGCCATCGCGGCGCAAAGCGCGGGATGGTCGCCCAGCCTCAGATCACGCCTCAGCCATACCAGTGCCGGCGGTGTGTCGCTCATCCTCCAGCCCTCCGTTTCGCAATTACGCAACGGGCTGCACGGCGGATCACAATACCGCGTCGAGTGCGTCCAGCAGGCGGTCGATCTCGTCTTTCGTGGTGTAATGCACGAAACTGAGCCGCAGCACGCCCTTTTCGGGGTCGATCCCCATCGCCTTGAGCGGCCGCACCCCATAGAAATCGCCGCCCCCGCCATGATGCCATGCTCGGCCAGCCTTGCCGCCGCCTCGGCCCCCGGCCCCGGCAGTTCGATTGCCACGGTGGGCGCCCGCGCGCCCGCGTCACGCGGACCGATCAGGCGCACCGCGTTGCGGGCGCCCAGAAAATCCAGCACCGGCTGCAAAAGCCGCGTCTCATGGGCGCGAAAGAGGTCGTGCACACCGCCCGCGCGGGCGCTCGGGCCCCCGGTGATGCCGTGGTGCCCGGCCAGCGCATCGACATAATCGGCGATCCCGGCACAGGCCGCCACCTGCGCGTGATCGGGCCCCGCCGGCGTGAAACGCTTGTAAAGCGTGTCGGCGTTGAACCAGTGGCCCTGGTTGGGCAGCAACTGCCCCAGTTCGCGCCGGATGGTCATGATGCCCTGATGCGGCCCGTAGGTCTTGTAGGCGGAAAAGAGATAGATGTCGGGGCCCATCTGGCCGGGATTGGGAAACCCGTGCGGGGCATAGGAGACCCCGTCGACGCAGACAAAGGCGCCGGCGGCGTGGGCAACGGCGGTGATCTCGACCACCGGGTTGATGGCGCCGACGATGTTCGAGCAGTGCGGGAAACACACCAGGCGCACGCGCTCGTCGAGCAGGTTTTCCAGATCGTCGAGCCGCAGCAGCCCGGTGTCGCGGTCGATGCGCCATTCTCGGATCTCGATGCCGCTGTCGGCCAGCCGCCGCCACGGCCCGGAATTGGCCTCGTGGTCCTGATCGGTGACGACGATCGCCTCGCCGGGCTTCAGCCACTCGCGGAAGGCCTGGGCCAGCACATAGGTGTTCTGCGTCGTCGAGGGGCCAAAGCTCAGCTCGTCCGTCGCCACCCCCAGCATCAAAGCCAGCCGCGTGCGCGCCTCGTCCATCTCCTCGCCCGCCAGCCGGCTGGCCGCGAAGGCCCCGTAGGGCTGCACCTTGCGCTGGCGGTAATAGCGTTCGAGCCGCGCGATCACCGGGCCGCAGGCATAAGACCCGCCGGCGTTCTCGAAAAACGCCTGGCCCGCAAGCGAGGGCTCAGTGAAGGCGGGGAACTGCCCCCGCACGAATTCGGTATCCAGCACCACGGCCTTCCCTTCCCCATCTCCCTGTTGCGGCATCACAGAACAGCAAAGCCCCGCGGGCCGCAATACCCCAGAGGCGCCGCGCGCGCCGCCATCCCGGCCGACCCTTGCGCAGCGCACCGCGTCTTTGCCCATTGCAAACGCCTCCGGCGTCCCTATATTCGGGGTGCTCCGTAGGGGGCTATGGACATAAACGCGCTCGTAATAAGCGGATCGGACCCGGGGGCGGTACCCGGCGGCTCCACCAGACACCCGGTCGTTGGCGGGACAGGGGGCCGAAACAGGATCGACGAACGTCTAAAGGGGTTTGCTTTGTCCCGGTGAGGTACCACCGTTATCGGTCCGTAAAGCATAATTGCCAACGACAATCATGCTCCGGTCGCCGTTGCCGCGTAAGCGGTAACAGGACCGAAAACTGAAGCCCTTGCCTCTAGCCGGGCAAGGCGGGGTTCGCAGGCACCTGGCAACAGAAGCCTGCACTTTCCCTCCTGTCATCGGCGATCCACGAGGCCGGCACATGCCGCCCCGGCGGGATCTTGTTTTTTAATTGACCTTGCACCGGCCGCAGTCTTTGTTAGGGGTGAAGCCAGTACGCCGGGCACCCTGGCACCGGCACCGGGGGAGGACATGGATCGAGAGATCGACTACGGGAAACTGATGCACAACGCGATGCGCGGCCTCATCTCCGAGGTGCTGGCGCAGGTGCGTGACCACGGCCTGCCCGGAACGCATCATTTCTTCATCACCTTCGATACCACCCATCCCGACTCCCGCCTCGCCGACTGGCTGAAGGACCGCTACCCGACCGAGATGACCGTGGTCATGCAGCACTGGTTCGACGATCTCGACGTCGGGCCAGAGGGCTTCGGCATCACCCTCAATTTCGGCGATGCGCCCGAACGGCTCTTCATCCCCTTCGACGCGATCAAGACCTTCGTCGACCCCTCGGTCGAATTCGGCCTGCGCTTCGAGAGCCACGACGAGGACGAGGACGACGAGGACACCGCCGGGGTCGAGCCGGCCGGCATCGCCGAGGATGTCGAGGAGGAGCCCGAAGAACCACGGGACGCCGAGATCGTCAGCCTCGACAGCTTTCGCAAATAGGCCGCGCACGCCCCATGCCGCACCCCTGCCCGGCCATCACCCGGGCCTGGCGCCCGGCGTTCGCATTGAACTTTCCCGACGAGCGGCTATGACGGGGGCCGAACCGATGTCAGGAGAGCCGCAGATGAGTGAAACCCGCACCGAAACCGACAGTTTTGGCCCCCTCGAAGTGCCCGCAGACAGGTACTGGGGCGCCCAGACCCAGCGCTCGCTGATCAATTTCCCCATCGGCTGGGAACGCCAGCCGGTCGCCATCGTGCGCGCTTTGGGGGTGATCAAGCAGGGCTGCGCCGAGGCCAACAAGGAGTTGGGCCACCTCGACGCGCGCCGCGCCGACGCCATCGTGGCCGCCGCGGGCGAGGTGATCGCGGGCAAGCTCGACGATCATTTCCCGCTGGTGGTGTGGCAGACCGGGTCGGGCACGCAATCCAACATGAACGCCAACGAGGTGATCGCCAACCGGGCCATCGAGATGCTGGGCGGCAAGCTGGGCAGCAAGGACCCGGTACACCCCAACGACCATGTCAACATGGGCCAGTCCTCAAACGACACCTTCCCCACCGCGATGCACATCGCCACCGCGATGAGCGCGCGGGACGTGCTGCTGCCGGGGCTGGAGAAACTCCACGCCGCGCTCGAGGAAAAGGTCGCCGCCTTCGGGGGCATCATCAAGATCGGCCGCACCCACACCCAGGACGCGACGCCGCTGACGCTGGGACAGGAGTTCTCGGGCTATGCCCACCAAGTCGCGATGGGCATCGAACGCGTCAGGGGCGCGCTGGGGCGCATCCATGAGCTCGCCCAGGGCGGCACCGCGGTGGGCACCGGGCTCAACACCGTCAAGGGCTGGGACAAGATGGTCGCGGCCAACATGGCGCGCATCACCGGGCTGCCCTTCGTGACCGCACCCAACAAGTTCGAGGCGCTCGCCGCCCACGATGCCATGGTCGAGATCTCGGGCGCGCTCAAGACCGTCGCCGCCTCGCTCTTCAAGATCGCCAACGACATCCGCTTTCTGGGCTCGGGGCCGCGCTGCGGGCTGGGCGAGCTCATCCTGCCGGAAAACGAGCCCGGATCGTCGATCATGCCGGGCAAGGTCAACCCCACCCAGTGCGAGGCGCTGACCCAGGTCTGCGCCCATGTCATGGGCAACGACGCGGCGGTGGGCTTTGCCGGCAGCCGAGGGCCATTTCGAGCTCAACGTCTACAAGCCGATGATGGCCTACAACGTGCTGCAATCCATGCAGCTTCTGGGCGACGCCGCCAGCGCCTTCACCGACAACCCGGTGATCGGGCTCAAGGCCGACGAAGACCGCATCGAAAAGCTCATGCGCGAATCGCTGATGCTGGTCACCGCGCTGGCGCCCGAGATCGGTTACGACAATGCCACCAGGGTGGCCAAGACCGCACACCGGAACGGCACCACGCTCAGGCAGGAGGCGATCGCCCTCGGCTTCGTCGATGCCGAGACCTTCGATCGCGTCGTGCGTCCCGAGACCATGATCGGGCCGAAATGAGCGGGCCTCCGGTCAACCTCAACCGCGTTCGCAAGGAAAAGGCGCGGGCCGAAAAGCGCGCCCGCGCCGACGAGAACGCGGTGAAGCACGGCCGCAGCAAGGCGCAGAAGGCGCGCGAGGCGGCCGATGCGGCCCGCGCGGGCGCCCATCTCGACGGATCGAAACGCGAGCCATGAGCGCGCGGCCGGCCAAGCATTCGCTCACCCTGCACGGCCACCGCACCTCGGTCTCGCTCGAGCCCGAATTCTGGGAGGCGTTCCGCGCCATCGCCGCCGCCCGCGGCCAGCCCCTGAATGCGCTCGCCGGAGAGATCGACGCCGCCCGCGGCGTCGATCTCGGCCTCGCCTCGGCGATCCGCGTCTTCGTTCTCAATCATTATCGCGCCCGCGCGCGCTGACCCCGGCGAAGCGCCGGCGGCGCCGTCAGGCCGCCTCCGGCGGGAGTATTTGGGGAAAGATGAAAGCCCCGGGCACGCTCTTTCATTCATCTTTCGGGAAAATACTCCGGGGAGTCGCGGCCCCTCCGGGCCGCGACGGGGGCAGCGCCCCCAGGCCCTCAGAGCCGCTCGAACTGCGCTTGCTGGCGCGCGCTCCAGCGCACGCTCAGGCGATAGCCGTCATCGTCCTGCTCCTCGGCCTCGACAAGGCCACGATCATAAAGCCACGCGCGGCGGCGGCCATCGTCGAAACCGAGACTAAGGCGGCTGACATGGGTGGCAGCGGCGACGCCATCGCGGATCATGGCGGCCAGTGCCTCCATCCCCTCGCCGGTCACCGCCGACAGCAGGCAGATCGAATGGTCGCCACTGCGCGCGGCGCGGTTCTCCACCACCTGCCGCATCTCGCCATCCAGCCGGTCGATCTTGTTCCACACCTCGATCCGCGGCACCGCGCGCGCCACCCCGAGGCTTTCGAGGATCGCTTCCACATCGGCCGCCTGCACATCGCTCTCGGGGTGCGAGATGTCGCGCACATGGACGATGAGATCGGCCGCCGTCACCTCCTCGAGCGTGGCGCGGAAGGCGGCGACCAGTTCGGTCGGCAGATCGGTGATGAACCCGACCGTGTCGGACACGATCACCTCGGTGCCCTGCTGGCCCGGCAGCTCGATCCGGCGCATGGTCGGGTCGAGCGTGGCGAAGAGCATGTCCCTGGCCACCACTTCGGCCCCGGTCAGCCGGTTGAAGAGCGTCGATTTGCCGGCATTGGTATAGCCCACAAGTGCGACGATCGGGAACGGCGTCCGGGCGCGCGCGGCGCGGTGCAGGGCGCGGGTTCTGACCACCTTGTCGAGCTGGCGGCGCAGGCGCACCAGCTGGTCGTCGATGGCGCGGCGGTCGGCCTCGATCTGGGTCTCGCCGGGTCCGCCAACGAACCCAAACCCGCCGCGCTGGCGCTCCAGATGCGTCCACGCCCGCACCAGCCGCGTGCGCTGATAGGAAAGCGCCGCCATCTCGACCTGCAGCACGCCCTCGCGGGTGGCCGCGCGGTCGCTGAAAATCTCGAGGATGAGGCCGGTGCGGTCGAGCACCTTGAGCCCCAGCGCCGTCTCGAGGTTGCGCTGCTGAACCGGGCTCACGGGCCCGTCGACCAGCAGCAGCTCGATTTCCTCGCGCTCGATGCGGGCGCGCAGTTCTTCAAGCTTGCCCTTGCCGAAGAGCGTGCCGGGGTGCGGTCGGGCGAGGCGCACCATCTCGGTGCCCGCGACCTCCAGCCCCGGCAGCGCACGTGCCAGCGCCACCGCCTCGTCGAGGGCCAGTTCGGGCGTGCGCGCCGGCACGCCATCGGGTCCGGCGCGGCCCCGTGCGATGTCGGGATGCACCACCAGGGCGCGAGTGTGCGTCGCCGCTTCGGCGCTCATGCGGATCGCGCCTCAGGACGCGGCATCATCCGCATCGTAAAGCGATACCGGCTGTGAGGGCATGATGGTCGAGACCGCGTGCTTGTAGACCAGCTGGGACTGCCCGTCACGGCGCAAAAGGATGCAGAAATTGTCGAACCAGGTAATCACGCCCTGCAGTTTGACCCCGTTGACCAGGAAGATCGTGACCGGGATTTTCGTCTTGCGAACCTGGTTGAGGAATGTGTCCTGCAGGCTCTGTCTGTCTGTCGCCATCGCTGAAATGCCTTTGTTCTTGCGGGGCGCGCCTCGGGCCGGCGCGTTCTTGTCGTCCAAGGGAGTATGGAGCGGCGCGGGCCGAGTTTCCACCCCCAAAAAATCAACTCGCTGCCGGCATGCGCCGGGCGCGGACGGCACCGGACGGCTTGCGCCTCAGCCACGCCACAGCGCCGGGTTCATGAGCGCGATGATCGCCAGCGTCTCCAGCCGCCCGAGCACCATCGCCGCACAGAAGAGCAGCTTCGCGGCTGCACCCATCCCCAGCAGGTCGATCGGCGCGCCCGCCGCCGCCTGGGTCAGCGGCCCGGTCGTCGAAAGCGCCGCGATGGCCAGGACGGTGGCGGCCTCGATGTCCTGCCCAAGCGTCGCGAAAAGCACCGTCACCACCGCCAGTGACAGCGCGAAGAGCATGAAGAATATCCACGCGATGAAGGCGCCCTCGCGGCGGATGCGCCGCGGCGACTGTCCCGCCCGGCCGACCGAGGAGGGGTGCAGGAGCCGCTCCATCTCGCGTCGGCCGCCGAGGTAGAGCGCATAGACCCTGAGCAGCTTGACCCCGCCGGCGGTGGTGGCCACGCCCCCGCCGACGATCGCCAGCCCCATCAGCACCAGCCCCGGCGCGCCGAGCCCCGACCAGTCCCGCGCGGCGCCCCATGCCGCGCTTTCGAAACCCGTGGTGGTCAGGAACGACAGCACCGTGAAGACCGTGCCCCAGAGCGCCGCCAGCGCCCGGCCGAGGCGGCGCACCTCATCAACATCGTAGGCGGCGATCCAGTGGCGCAGAAAGAGGATCAGCGCCACCGCCGCCACCAGTCCGAGACCGAAGCGCAGTTCGGGGTCGTCGCGCAGCCCGGCCTGGGCGGCGGTGGCGGTGTCCGACGAAAATGTCAGCCGGGACAGGGCAAAGCCCAGAAACAGGAAGATCAGCGCCTCGCCCGCAACCCCGGCGCCGGCGTTCGGCAGCCCGCCCACCGGCGATATGCCACTTGTCGCCAGCGTCGACATGGCATGGATCAGCGCCACCAGCGGCCGTTCGCCGCAGATCAGCAGCATGACCCAGAGCGCGCCGGTGAGCCCGGTATAGACCGGCACCAGCTGCGCGCCGTGGCGGGCAATCCGCCGGGCCGATCCGGCACGGCGGAACTGGTCGATCCGCTGCGCGGCCCGCCCGTCCTCGGTCTGTGCCGACACCTCGAAGCCGCCGAGGTGGAGCGGTGCCAGCACCGCCGCCGCCGACACCCAGATCATCAGCCCGCCGAGCCACCCGACCAGCCCCCGCCACAAATGCAGGCTGTCGGTCAGCCGTCCGGGATCGGTGAACAGCGTCGCCCCGGTAGTGGTGAGCGACGAGACCATCTCGACATAGGCGTTGAGATAGGACGTCGTCTCGAGCCCCTCGTAGAACGGCAGCGCCAGCAGGAGCGGCATCAGGGTATAGGCCATGAAGAGCCCGGCAAGGTCGCGGACGCCGGCATCCGCGCCGCGGCCGCGACCGCCAAGCGCCAGCCCGGTCACCGTGACCAGGACCAGCCCCAGCACGGCGGAATAGAAAAACACTCGCGCAACGCTGTGGTCGCCCTGGGCGAAGGCATGCAGCGCCGGTCCCAGCATCGCCAGCGAGAAAAGCCCCGTCAGCGGCAGGATGAGCGGAAGGTTGAGGATGCGCGTGCCCATGCCCCCGCTCGCCTCAGAAGAAGTCGATCGAGACCTGGAGCAGCTGCTCGACCCGGGTCACGTCCGCGGCCAGCGCGAAGATCACCACCACGTCGCCGGCCTCGATCTTGAGCGCGCCGGAGGGTTTGACGATCTTGCCGGCCTTGCGCACCCCGGCCACCAGCACGCCCTCGGGAAAGTCGATGTCGCGCAGCGCGCTGCCGGCGATGGTCGAGGTCGACAGAACCTCGGCCTCGATCACCTCGGCCTCGGCATCGCCCAGCGAATAGACCGATTTCACCCGCCCGTGGCGGATGTGCCGCAGGATCGAGCTGACGGTGGTCGCGCGCGGATTGATGTAGGCGTCGATGCCCAGCGGTTCCATCAGCGGCAGCAGCGTCGGGTCGTTGATCAGCACGATGGCGAAGGGGCAGCCCGCGGCCTTGGCCCGCACCGCCGCCAGCATGTTGGTCTTGTCGTCGTCGGTCACCGTCAGGATGGCGTCGGCACGGTCGATGCCGGCCTCGGTCAGAAGCGTCTCGTCAAGGCCGTCGCCGTTGAGCACGATGGTGCGCTCGAGCGCCTCGGCGGCCCGTTCGGCGCGGGCGCGGTCGCGTTCGATCACCTTGGCACGGGTGTGCCGGCCACGTTTTTCGAGCGCCTGCGCCACCGCCAGCCCGATATTGCCGCCGCCGACCACGACCGAGGCGTTCCTGCTTGCGGGTGGACTTGCCGAACACCTCCAGCGTGCGGGGGATGTCCTCGATCGGGGCAAAGACATAGGCCTCGTCACCGGCGAAGAGCTGATCGCCCGCCTCGGGCGCAAAGAGCCGGCCCTCGCGGCGGATGCCCACGACCACCACGCGCAGGGTCGAGAAGAGGTCGGTGAGCTGGCGCAGCGGCGTGTTCAGAACCGGACAGTCGTCCTCGAGCCTGAGCCCCATCAGCTGCGCGTCGCCGTCGAGAAAGGTCTCGGTATCGAACGCCGCCGGCGCCGCCAGCCGCTGCAGCGCCGCATCGGCGACCTCGCGTTCGGGGCTGATCACCACGTCGATGGGCATGTGGTCGCGGCGATAGAGGTCGGAGTAGATCGCATCGAGATAGGACTGGCTGCGCAGCCGCGCGATCTTGCGCTGGATCGAGAACACCGAATGCGCCACCTGACAGGTCACCATGTTGACCTCGTCGGAATAGGTGGCGGCGATGATCATGTCGGCATCGCGCGCCCCCGCGCGGCCGAGCACATCGGGATAGCTGGCAAAACCGGCAATGCCCTGCACGTCCAGCGTTTCGGCCGCGCGGCGCACCAGATCGGCGTTGCTGTCGACCACGGTGACATCGTTCTTCTCGCCGCTCAGGTGGCGGGCGATCTGCCATCCGACCTGACCGGCGCCGCAGATGATGACCTTCATGGGCCTCGCCTCACAGCCTGTCCGGGCCCGTTGCATGACAGAAGGGGCAGGACCGGTCAATTGAATTGTCGGCCCTCCCGGGCGCACTGCGGAGCATCGGGGAATGCCGGCCGGATCGGGGCTTGATCGCGCCGGGGGCGATGGGGTCTACTCGGGGCGCAATTGCGATAGCGGAGAGGCGGGCTGATGACGGGAACTCGGACTTTGCTCTGCCTTTGCCTGTGGCTCGCGGCGGCGGGCATCGCGACGGCACAGGAGGAGGCGGCGCCATCGCGTTTCGGAGCCGCCGACCGGGCCGGAGCCTCGGTGCTGATGACCGAAACCAACGCCATTCAGGCCGCCAACATCATCCGCCGTGGCAGGGTGGTATCGCTCGGGCGCGACTATCGCCCCGACATGCCGCAGACCCCGGGGCAGGACCTGCACCTGACGCAGATCCGCATGAGCCGCGACGGCAGCACCCGGATCGACACCCAGATCGACGGGCTGACCGCGCAGTCGGGCACCCGCCTCGTGGGACTCGGCCATATCGGCGCCGGCGGCGACGACGGGCCCGCGCGGTTCTATAACGGGCTTTCGGGCGCGGACATTCCGGCCGAGCTCGGCATCGAACGCGTCGCGCCCTTTTTCACCCGCGGCATCCTGATCGACATGGTCAGCCTGCGCGGCGGACAGATGGCGGCCGGCGACGAGATCACCGTCACCGACATCGAGACCGCCCTCGACTGGTTCGGCGTCGATCCGCCCGGCAACGGCGACGCGGTGGTCTTTCACACCGGCTGGGGACAGCACTGGATCGCCGACAACGATACCTACCTCGCGGGCAGCCCCGGCCTGGGGCTGGAGGCCGCGCGCTGGCTGATCGAGCGCGAGGTGGCGCTGGTGGGCATCGACAGCTGGAGCGTCGAGACGGTGGCGCCCGATGCCTCCCCGGACGCGCCGGCCGGCACCTTTCCGGTGCATCTGGCGCTGATCGCGGAGAACGGTGTCTTCGTGCATGAAAACCTCGAGACCGAACGCCTGATCGATGCCGAGATCGCCGAGTTCGCCTATATCTTCGCACCGGTGCCGATCACCGGCGCGACCGGCTCGATCGGGGCGCCGCTGGCGGTCTACTGAGCCGGGGCGCGTCCGTGCGGCGGTGCGCCCAAGGCGGGGGTGCGCCATGAGTATTTTCGGGAAAGATGAAGGCAGGGGATGCGCACCCTCCTTCAGCCGGCGCTCTCGGCCGTGGTCTGGCGCGGGCTCTTCTGGCCGGTCACCACGCCCAGCGATTTGAGCTTGCGGTGCAGCGCGCTGCGTTCCATGCCGACGAATTCGGCGGTGCGGCTGATATTACCGCTGAAACGGTTGATCTGGGTCACCAGGTATTCACGCTCGAACGCCTCGCGCGCCTCGCGCAGGGGCAGCGTCGCCACCGTGCCCGACAGCACCACGCGGCCCTCATCATCCGTTGCGCCGGTCTCGCCCGGCAATTCGCGCGCCGCGATCTCGCCGTTCGTATCGCCCAGGATCAGCACCCGCTCGATCACGTTTCGGAGCTGGCGCACGTTGCCCGGCCAGCTCATCGTCTGCAGCAATGCCGCCGCCTCCTCGCTCAGCGTTCGCAGCGGCAGGCCCTGCTCGCGGTTGAGCTGTTCGATGAAATGCGCCGCCAGCGCGGGGATGTCCTCGCGCCGCTCCTCGAGGCCCGGAACCCCGATCGGCACCACGTTGAGCCGGTGGAAGAGTTCGCGGCGAAAACGCCCGGCCTCGATTTCGGTCTCGAGATCGCGCCCGGTGGACGATATCACCCGCAGATCGACCTGCACCTTGTTCGCGCCGCCAACGCGCAGAAAGGTCTGATCGACCAGCACGCGCAGGATCTTGGACTGGGTGCCGGGCGGCATGTCGGCAACCTCGTCGAAATAGATCACCCCGCCATTGGCCTCTTCCAGCAGCCCCGGCTCGACCCCGCGCTCGTCGCTCTCGCGGCCAAACAGCACCTCTTCCATGCGGTCGGGCTCGATCGAGGCGCAGGCGACCGACACGAACGGCCCCTCGGCGCGGTTCGAGCGGGCGTGAATGTAGCGCGCTGCCAGTTCCTTGCCGCAGCCCGAGGCGCCGGTCAGCATCACCCGGCCGTTCGATCTGGTCACCTTGTCGAGCTGACCTACCAGCGCGCGGAAGGCGGGGCTGTCGCCCAGCATCTCGGCCGGCTCGGCGCCGCGGCGCTTGAGCGCGATGTTCTCGCGCCGCAGGCGGCTGGTCTCCATCGCCCGGCGGATCACCACCAGGAGCTGGTCGATGTTGAACGGCTTTTCGATGAAGTCGTAGGCGCCCTGCTTGATCGCGGCCACGGCGATCTCGATGTTGCCGTGCCCCGAGATGATGACCACGGGCACGTCCGGGTAGTCGCGCTTGACGATCTTGAGGATGTCGATGCCATCCATGTTGCTGTCCTTGAGCCAGATGTCGAGGATCAGCATCCCCGGCGGCTCGGCCGCAATCGCGACCATGCAGTCCTCGGAACTGCCCGCCAGGCGGGTGGTAAAGCCCTCGTCCTTCAGGATGTCCGAGATCAGTTCCCGGATGTCCCGTTCGTCGTCGACAATCAGAATATCGCTCATCTCAACCTCATACCGCCTGTTTGTTGTCATCCCTCTGCGCCGCGGCCAGCGGCAGCCGGATGACCGCCTGCGCGCCGGCATGCGTGCCCGGCGCAAAGGGCGGCGCATCCTCGAGCGCCAGCGTGCCGCCATGTTCCTCGATGATCTTCTTCACGATCGGCAGCCCCAGCCCGGTGCCCTTTTCGCGCGTGGTCACGTATGGTTCGAAAAGACGCGTCCGATCCTCGGGCAGTCCGATGCCGTTGTCGGCGATCGCGATCACCGCCATGCCGTCCTCGATCCGGCTGGTCACCCGCACGCATGGCTCGAATCCTTCGGGCGCGCCTTTTTCCTTGATACCCTCAATTGCCTCGCCGGCGTTTTTCAGAAGGTTCGTCAGCGCCTGGCTGATCATCGTCGCATCGAGGTCGGCCAGAATCGCATCGGCGCCATAGTCTGTCTCGAACCGGACCTCGGGCTGGCCCGCTTCCTGCAGCGTCACCGCCTCGCGCAGCAGCGCGGCCAGATCCTGCTGGCTGGTCTGCGGCTCGGGCATCCGCGCGAATTTCGAGAACTCGTCGACGATCCGGCGCAGATCGTCGGTCTGGCGCACGATCACGCCGGTCAGCTGTTCGAGATCCGCCGCCTCGGCCTCGTCGAGCGCGCGGCCGAACTTGCGCGCGATGCGCTGGGCCGAGAGCTTGATCGGCGTGAGCGGGTTCTTGATCTCGTGGGCGATGCGGCGCGCGACATCGCCCCAGTGCGGCCATGCGCTGGGCCGAGACCAGTCGGTGACGTCGTCGAAGGCCACGACATAGCCCTCGCGCTTGCCATCCTCGCTCTGGCGTGTCGACATCCGCACCAGCAGGTGTTCCATGCGCCCGCCACGCCCGACCTTGATCTCTTCCTGCACGAAACCGCCGGGGCTGCCCCTGAGGCGCTCGAAGAGGGGTCCGAACTCGGGTACCGTAAGGCTGAGGGACAGCGACCGGCGGTCGCCCTCCTGCCAGTCGAGCAGCCTTTCGGCGGCGCGGTTGACGAAGGCCACCCGCCCGTTCGAATCGAGCCCCACCACCCCCGACGAGACCGACCCCAGCACCGAGTCAAAGAGCCGCCGGCGGCGCTCGATCTGCTCGGTATTGGCCAGAGCCGTTCGCGCTGGCGCTTGAGCTGCCGGGTCATCTGGTTGAAATAGCTCGACAGCATGGCGATTTCGTCGCCGCCGCCCTCTTCGCGCACATGTACGTCGAGATCGCCCTCGCCCACCCGCTGCGCGGCGCTGGTCAGCCGCCCGACCGGCCGCGACAGGCGCTCGGCGAACCACATCCCCAGCCACACCGCCGCCAGGATCAGGATCACCGCAAAGCCCAGGTAGAGCAGCCCGAACTCGAAGAGCAGCCGCCCGCGTTCGCTCTCGCGCTGCTTGTAGAAGTGCGCGGTCTCCCCGGGTGTCGTCGAGCAGGTTGAGGATGGCGCCGTCGACCTTGCGGCTGACATAGAGGTACCGGTCGGGGATTTCCGCAAGCGGGATCAGCGCGCGGAACTCGTCGTTGTCCCAGTCGCGGATCACCAGTACGCCCTCGGCGATGGCCTCTTCGATCTGGGCGCGGCTGGGTTCCTCGTAATCGAAAAGGTATGAACGCTCGCCACGGGCACGGATATCGCCGGTGCCGTCGATCACGTAAGCCTCGCGCAGCCCGCGCTGAATCTCGCGCTGCCCGCGCGACAGGATCTGCCGGATCTGGCCGTCATCCAGGAAAACCGCGGCGCGCTTGGTGGCGTCGATGAGCGAGGCGAGCGCACGGGCGTCTGTCACCAGATCGCGGCGGTGTTCCTCCTCATAGGCCCGGGCGGCGGCGACCGAGCTGTCGACCACCCGCCCGACGCGGTCGGAAAACCACGCCTCGAGCCCCATGTTGACCGACAGGGTGGCAAAGACCGCCACCGCGATCGTGGGCAGGAGCGCCATGCCGGCAAAGACGCCGGTCAGCCGCAGATGCAGCCGCGAGCCGGCCGAATGCCGGCGCCGCGCCGCGATCATCTGCACCAGTTGCCGCAGGACCAGCGCCGCGACGATGATCACGTAGACCATGTCGCTGAGCAGCACGATACGCAGCACGTCGGACGCGGCGCCCTGATCGAGCGGCCCCATGACCAGATAGGTGGCAAGCGTCAGAACCGGCCCGAGGACCACCAGCCCGAAGGTTGCAAAGGTACGCACCCGGCGCTGCCGTCGCAGCCGGCTGACGGTGTCCCATGAAAACTGCCGTGTCCCGCTCGCCACGGACATCCCCCATCAGCTTGTGCGTTCGTTGCGGTCACCCGCAATATCTGTACCTGCGCACCAGATTGGCCCAATTCGGCCACAGGTCCTGTTGCAGTTTTACATCAACTTGCGGCGGCGTGTCACGCGAATATCCAGATCGGTGATCTTCTTGCGCAGGGTATTGCGGTTGATGCCCAGAAGGTCGGCGCATCTGGCCTGGTTGCCGCCGGTGGCGTCGAGTGCGATTTCGATCAGCGGCAGTTCGATCTCGCGCAGGATGCGGGCGTACAGGCCGGGCGGCGGCATCGTGTCGCCATGCAGGTCGAAATAGCGCCGCAAATGATCCGCGACCGACGCCACGAGAGTGCCACCGTCGCCCGCCACCGCAGGGGGCTCGCCGCCGGGCTGGCCGGCCAGCGCGGCCTCGACCTCGGCGCGTGTGATCTCGGTGCCGCGCGCGGTCAGCCCCAGACGCCTGACAAGGTTCTTCAACTGGCGCACGTTGCCGGGCCAGCCATGGGCGCACAGGAACTCGACCGCGCCGGGCGACAGCACCCGCGAGGGCTGGCCAGACCGCTCGGCCGCAGCCAGGAAATGCGCCGCGAGGTGCGGTATGTCGTCGATACGCGCACTGAGCGACGGCACCTCGACCGTTGTCCCCGCAAGACGGTAGTAGAGATCGGCGCGAAGTCCCTCCCCGTCCCCGGTCAGCGTGCGCTGGCTGGTGGCGAGAAACCGCGGCGCGGGATCGCCCGGCGCATCGATCATCCTCACCGCCCGCATCTGCGCATCGCGGTCGAGGTCGCCGACCTCGTCAAACACCACCGTGCCGCCGCGGGAGCGCGACACAAGCCGCGCCAGGCCGTCGGCATCGGCCAGATCGGCTGACGTGACGGTAACATACGGAAGCGCGCGGCGGTCCGAAAGGTCGTGTATCGTCCGCGCGATCAGCGATTTTCCAACCCCCGAAGCGCCGCCGATCAGCACCGGCAGGTCGCTGTGCAGGAGGCGCGCCACATCGCGGAAAAGTGCCTGCATCGCGGGTGTGCGGCCGATGAGCGGCAGCTCTTCGAGGTCCATGTCGTCGGCTGCCGCGCCGGGCGCCGCGCCGCCGCCCCGTGCCTCCAGCGCGCGCGCGACCCGCTTCATCAGCTCGGGCAGATCGAAGGGCTTCGGCAGATAGTCGAAGGCCGCGGCCTGCTCGGCCCGAATCGCGGTCAGGATGGTGTTTTGCGCCGAAATCACGATCACCGGCAGGCCGGGGCGGTCGGCGGCGATCTTCGGCAGCATTTCCAGCCCGTTGCCGTCAGGCATCCGGACATCGGTGATGATGGCGTCGCCCCGTCCCTCGGCCACCCAGCGCATCAGCGTCGTGAGCGAGCTGGTGGCATGCACCCGGCAGCCCGCCCGCGTCAGCGCCTGGGTCAGCACCGTGCGGATGGTGCGGTCATCGTCGGCGACCAGAACCGTGCCGTCCATCAGCTTTCCTCCCCGGTACCCGCGAGCGGCAACGAGACGCGAAAGACCGTGCGCCCCGGCTCCGACGAAACCGCGATCCAGCCATCATGGTCCGAAACGATCCGCGCCGCCAGTGCCAGCCCCAGCCCGGTCCCGGTCTCGCGCCCCGACACGAACGGATCGAAGATCGCATCGGCGATCTCGGGCGGCAGGCCGGGGCCGTCGTCGATGACCTCGATCTGCAGCGGCAGCGACCGCCCCGGCCCCGGGCCCTCGCGGCGCCTGAGCGACGGCTCGTAGAAGGTGCGCAGCGTGATCGTGCCGCCGCCCTCGCCCGCGGCCTCGGCGGCGTTGCGCACGAGGTTGCCAAAGACCTGGGCGAGCTGTTCGGCATCCCCAGCGCGGGCGGCAGCGAGGGGTCGTAATCCTCGATCAGGTCCATATGGGCGGCAAATCCCACCGCCGCCGAACGCCGCGCGCGGTCGAGCACGTCGTGGATGTTGACCGCTGCGAGCCTCGGCGCGGCGAGGGAGCCGACCTCCCCGACCCGGTCGAGCAGCGCCACGATACGGCGGGCCTCGCTGACGATCAGGTCGGTCAGTTCGCGGTCCCCGCCCGCAAGCGACATCGACAGCAGTTGCGCCGCGCCGGTGATGCCGGCAAGCGGGTTCTTGATCTCATGGGCCAGCATCCCGGTCACGCCGATGGCCGAACGCGCGGCGGCCCCGGCCGACCGGCCCTGGCCGACCCGGCCGGCCATCTCGCGCGGCGAGACCAGCATGATCATCCGCCTGCCAATCCCGGTCAGTGGCGCGATCTGCAGGTTGCACAGGACCGGCGGGCGCCCGGCGGGGCCGACCTGGACGTCGTTGACGAAAAGCGCGGTACCGTCGCGGCGGGCGCGCGCCAGCGCCTCGTCGAGCGGCGCGTCGATCGCCAGCCGGTCCCAGACCGGCTGACCAGCCAGCGCGCGCGCCGAGGCCATCAGGAAGCCTTCGGCGGCGGGGTTGGTGCGCAGGATGCGGTCGGCGGCGTCCAGCACCAGCGCCGGCACCGGCAGCGAGGTCCAGAGCGTATCGTCGTCCACGCTCACGCCGCCGCCCTTTCGGTTTCGCCGAACGCATCGGGCAGCAGCCGCAGCACCTGCGCCGGCGTCTCGGCCGTCAGCACAAGGCGGCGCAACCCGGCATCGGCGCGGGCGGCATCCATGTACCAGCCCAGATGCTTGCGCGCGACGCGCGCGCCCAGGGCAGTGCCGTAAAAACCCAGCATCGCCTCGTAGTGCCCCGCCACCATGTCCGCGAGCGCCGCACCCCGCGGCACGATCGGCGCCGGCGCCCCGAACATCGCCTGCGCCACCTCGGCCAGCAGCCACGGCCGCCCCCGCGCCGCGCGCCCGATCATCACCCCGTCCGCGCCCGACAAGCCCCGCGCCCGCGCCGCACTGACCGGCCCGCCGATGTCGCCATTGGCGATCAGGGGAATGCGCACCGCCTCGCGCACCTCGGCGATCGCCGTCCAGTCGGCGTGCCCGGTATAGAACTGGCAACGGGTGCGGCCGTGAACGGTGATCATCGCGATGCCCGCCGCCTCGGCCCGCCGCGCGATCAGGGCCGCGTTGCGGCTTTCGTCGTCCCAGCCGAGCCGCATCTTGAGCGTGACCGGCACCGCGACCGCGCCCACCACCGCCTCGATCAGCCGCAGCGCGTGGTCGGGATCACGCATCAGGGCCGAACCGCTGGCACCCGATCCGCGCGCCGAGGTCACCTTGCGCGCCGGGCAGCCCATGTTGATGTCGATGATGCGCGCGCCCATCGCCTCGACCATGCGCGCGGCCTCGGCCATCCAGCGCGCCTCGCAGCCGGCAAGCTGCACCGCCGTACCGGCCGCCCCCGGCGCCAGTTCGGCCTTTTCGCGCACGCCGGGGCGGGCGGTCACCATCTCGCGGCTGGCGATCATCTCGCTCACCACCAGCCCGGCGCCAAAGCCCGCCACCAGCCGGCGGAACGGCAGGTCGGTGATCCCCGCCATCGGGGCCAGCAAGACGGCCGGGCCGGGCACGATATCGGCAAGCGTGACGGTCAAGCGCCCAATCCTTGTGCAGCGCTCCCTGTTTAGGCGCGCCGACCGGAAAGAGCAACGTTCCCGCACCATCCGCGGATCGCGGTGCGCGGCATGCGCGGATGTGGCGGGCGTATTGCAACGGCTGGCCCGCGCAAGCTATCAGGGCGCATGAGCATCGCCGCCATCATCGTCGCCGCCGGGCGCGGCAGCCGCGCCGAAAGCGCCGTGCCCAAGCAGTGGCAGCGCCTCGGCGGGCGCCGGGTGATCGACCTCACGCTGGCGGCGTTCGCGGCGGTGGGCGCCGTCGGGCGCGTGGTGGTGGTGGTGCACTCCGACGACATGGACCGGATCGCAACGGGGCCGGGTGTCGAGGCGGTCGCGGGCGGCGCCACGCGCGCGGCATCAGTGCGCAACGGATTGGAACACCTGAAAAATTACGGCATCACCCACGTGCTGATCCACGACGCCGCGCGCTGTTGCCTCCGTCCCGCGCTGATCGAGCGGGTGATTGCCGCGCTGCAGGGGGTGCCGCTGCCGCCGCCCCGGCGCTGCCCGTCACCGACGCACTCTGGCGGGGCGAGGCGGGCCGGGTCACCGGCACCGCCGATCGTGCCGGGCTCTTCGCCGCGCAGACGCCGCAGGGCTTTGCCTTCGACGCCATCCTCGCCGCCCACCGCGCCCATGCCGGGCCCGCCGACGACGACGTCGCCATCGCCCGCGCGGCGGGGATCGAGGTCGTAATCGTCGCGGGCGACGCCGACAACATCAAGATCACCCATCCGGGCGACTTCGCCCGCGCGCAAAGGATCCTCGACGTGACGGACATCCGTATCGGCACCGGCTTTGACGTGCACCGCTTCGGCCCCGGCGACGCGGTCACGCTCTGCGGCATTTCGATCCCCCACGGGCGGGGCTTGCAGGGGCATTCGGACGCCGATGTCGGGCTGCACGCGCTCACCGATGCCATCTATGGCGCGCTGGCCGAGGGCGATATCGGCCGCCACTTCCCGCCCTCCGAGCCGCGCTGGAAAGGCGCCGACAGCGCGGTCTTTCTGCGCCACGCCGCGGCGCTCGTGCGCGATCGGGGCTACCGCATCGGCAACATCGACGTCACGCTGATCTGCGAACAGCCCAGGATCGGCCCCCATGCCGAGGCGATGCGCGCCCGTATCGCCGAGATCACCGGAACCGACCTGGCCCGCGTCTCGGTCAAGGCCACCACGACCGAGCGGCTGGGCTTCACCGGCCGCGAGGAGGGCATCGCCGCGCAGGCGGCGGTGACGCTGGTGGCATCATGAGGACCGCGTCGTGAGGCTCAGCCATCTCGTCGCCACGGTCGGCCATGTCGGCCATCTGCGCCCCGCACCGGGCACCTGGGGCTCGCTGGCGGCATTGCCGCTGGCCTGGGCGCTGCACGCGCTCGCCGGGCCGTGGCTGCTGGCGCTGGCCGCGCTCGCGGCGTTTGCCGCCGGCTGGTGGGCCACCGCGCGCGAGACCGCGGGCCAGGACGATCCCGACCCCTCGGTGATCGTCATCGACGAGGTGGCGGGCCAGTGGATCGCGTTCCTGCCGGTCTCGATCGGCGCGGTCTGGGCAGGCGCGCCGCTCACCGCGCTCTGGCCGGGCTGGATCGCGGCCTTCGTGCTCTTTCGCCTCTTCGACATCCTCAAGCCGGGCTGGGTGGGCCGGGCGGATCGCCGCGGCGACGCGCTGGGGGTGATGCTCGACGACGTGGTGGCGGGTATCTTCGCCGCCCTCGGCGTGGTCCTGCTCGCCGCGCTCTCGCACGGGGTCATGGCGCTATGACCGTCGCCGATCTGCTGCAAAGGGCGCGCTTGGCCGGTGTCACCATCGTCACCGCCGAAAGCTGCACCGGCGGCATGGTGGCGGCGGCGCTGACCGATGTTGCCGGCTCGTCGGACGTCTTCGAGCGTGGCTTCGTCACCTATTCCAACGAGGCCAAGATCGAATGCCTCGACGTCTCGCCCCGCGCCTTGCGCGAATTCGGCGCCGTTTCCGAGGAGGTCGCGCGCGAGATGGCGCAAGGCGCGCTGGCCAATTCCTACGCCGGGCTCGCGGTCTCGGTGACCGGCATCGCCGGGCCGGGCGGATCGGAAAAAGAAGCCCGAGGGCCGGGTCTGCTTTGCCGTCGCCATGACCGGCCGCCCCACCCGCAGCGAAACTCGGGACTTCGGGGCAAAGGGTCGCGGCACGGTCCGCGCACTGGCACGCGATCACGCGCTGGCGCTCCTTGGCGCGGCGCTTGCCGACGGGCGCTAGGCCACCGGCGCGGCGGCCAGTTCCGCCGCCAGCGCGGCGGGCGGCGCGGCATCGCGGAGCATGTCCCGGATACGTTCGGCCTGTTCCCGGCCGAGCAGGCTTTCAGCCTTGGCGCGCACGCGCGCGCTCCGCACCGCGAGCCCCGGATCGGCGTCGAGGTCGTGACGGAGTTCGCGCACCTCGCCCCCGGCCAGCGTCACCGTCAGCCGCGCCTGCATCTCGCTGAGGCTGTCGTCGCCCGCGACCGTGATCCGGTCACGCAGCGCCACCACCTCCGGCGCGGCGCAGACGGCGTCCGAAAAGCTCCGCAACCGGGCGGTGTCATGGCCCGCAACCGCCATCGCCAGCGCGGTGCGGTAGCTGAACTTGGCCTCGAGCCCGGTCGTCGGGGCGGCGATGTCGCACACGCTCAGCCAGCGCGGATGGGTGCGCACCGAGATCGCCGCGACCTCGTCCGGCCCGGCCCCGAGCCCCGCCACCGCCTCGAGCGCGGCGTGCAGCCCGTGACAGCAGGCGTGGAACTTGTGGCGCACGCCCACGAAGAGCCAGGCCTCGCCCATGCCGTCAAAGGCCGACAGATCGCCGGCGCCGTGGTGGGTGGGGCCGAACCCCTGCGGCCCGTCCAGCGCGGCCGGGTTGCTGACAAAGCCGCGCCGGGCCAAGAGCGCCGCCTCGATGCCGTTCTGCGCCGCGATGCCGGCGTTCATCGGCTTGCCCATGGTGCCGAACTGCGACTTGAGGCCCGACGCGCGGGTCGCCACCAGCCCCAGCGCCATGGCGGTCTGCGCAGGCTCGAGACGCAGGAGCCGCGAAGCCGCCAGCGCCGCGCCGAAGGCGCCGGCGGTGGCGGTCTGGTGAAAGCCGGTCTGGTAATGCCCGCGCCCCAGCCAGAGCCCGACGCGAACTGTCGCCTCGGCGCCCAGCAGGCACGCAGCCTGAAACTCCGCGCCGCCGGCCCCTGCCAGCTCGGCCGCGGCCAGCGCCGCCGGAACCACCGCCACCGATGGGTGCCCGATATAGCCGAAATGGGTGTCGTCGTAATCGAGCGCGTGCGAGGTCGCACCATTGACCAGCGCCGCCGCCCGCGCCGGCACCCGCGCGCGGGTGCCGATCAGCGCCGCCTGCCCGGCGCCACCATCCAGGAGCGCCTGATCGCGCAGGATGCGCGCCACCGGCTCGCCCGCCCCGGCAATACCCACCGCCGCCCAGTCCAGCAGCGACAGCCGCATCACCTCGGCCGCGTCGCCTTGCGGCGTGCCAGCGGCCGCGAACGCGGCCAATCTCTCTGCCAGATTACCCATCTCCGTAAAGCTCCCTTGCGCGCGCCTCGAAGGCACGGACCACCCGTTTCATCGCCTCGTGAAAGAAGAGCTCCGCCGCCGACTGCAAGAGCCGGCTGCGCAGCTCGAAATCGACGTCGAAATGGACGATGCAACCGCTCCCGGCCTCGTCAAACCGCCAGTTCGACTTCATGTACTCGAACGGCCCGTCGAGATATTCCGTCTCGATCACGCGGGCGTCGTCCCAGAGCGTCACCCGGCTACCGAAACGTTCGCGAAAGACCTTGAAGCTGATCACCAGATCGGCCTCCATCACCCGCGCGCCGTCTGCGCGCGGGGTGACCTTGCGCACCCGCGCGGCCGCCGTCCAGGGCAGGAATTTCGGATAGGATTCCACATCCGCCACCAGGTCGTACATCTGCGCCGCCGAATACGGCAGAGGGCGGGATTCGGAATGCGATGGCATCGGCAGCCCCCGGGGATTTGGCGAACGGGCGTTTTCGCGTGACAGTGGGCCGGGTTTTCGTAGACTGGCCGCGGAAAATCAAGCGGATACCCCGACCCCCAGATGAGCGATGCCCCCATGCCATCGAGCGGCTGATCTCGGCCAAGGAAATCGCCGCCCGGATCGAGGCGCTGGCAGGCGAGATCGAGGCCGAATTCGCCGGCACCGACAAGCTGGTGGTGGTCGGGCTCCTGCGCGGCTCGTTCGTCTTCATCGCCGATCTGGTGCGCGAGCTGAGGCTCAACGTCGAGGTCGATTTCATCGAGACCTCGTCCTATGGCGACGCCACCCACTCGAGCCGCGAGGTGCGCATCCTCAAGGATCTGCACGGCGACATCGCGGGGCGCGACGTGCTGGTGGTCGAGGACATCGTCGACACCGGCCACACCCTCGCGCATGTGCTGACGCTTCTGCGCGCGCGCAAGCCGCGCAAGCTGCGCACCATCGCGCTTCTCGACAAGCCCTCGCGCCGCGAGGCACCGATCCGGGCCGACTGGATCGGATTCGAAATCCCCGACGTATTCGTCGTCGGCTACGGCATCGACTACGCCCAGAGAAACCGCAACTTGCCCTATATCGGCAAGGTGCGCTTTGCCGACACATGAACCCGCGCTGGCTGTTTCGCATGGCCAGATGGTCCCGCCGCCCGCCCAGCACGCGGCGGGTGCTGCTGGTGCTGGGCATCGTCGCCTTTTGCCTCGCGATCTTCGCCATCGAGCGCTACGTCGGCTGGCCCGACTGGATGACGGTCGAGCCGGTGGCGCCGGCGCGGCTGGGGCGAGGGGGGGGGGGGGGGGGGCGCCCCCGCGCGCGCCCCGACCCCACACAAGGGGCCCCCCGCCGAGGACCCCCCCCCCCCCCCCCCCCAGGCCGAGATGGCGCGCCTGACCGCGCGGATGCTGCTGGAAATCGGCGCGGTGCATTTCAACGCCAGCGAACCCTTTGTCCTGGCCAGCGGGCTGCCCTCGCCCACCTACATCGACTGCCGCAAGCTGATCTCCTATCCGCGCATCCGCGCCACGCTGATGGATTTCCTCGCCGTCACGGTACTGCGCGAGGCCGGGTTCGAGGCGTTCGACAACATCGCCGGGGGCGAGACCGCGGGCATCCCCTTTGCCGCGCTTGTCGCCGAACGGCTGGCGCTGCCGATGACCTATGTCCGCAAGAAGCCCAAGGGCTACGGCCGGGGCGCGCGAATCGAAGGGGTGATGACCGCGGGCCAGCGGGTGCTGCTGGTGGAGGACCTGACCACCGACGGCGGCTCGAAGCTGAGCTTCGTCGACGCCATCCGCGAGACCGGGGCAAGCTGCGCCCACACCGCCGTGATCTTCTACTACGGCATCTTTCCCGAGACCGAAAAAGACGCTGGGCGATCACGGGGTTCGGCTCCACCACCTCTGCACCTGGGCCGACGTCCTGGCCGAGGCCCGCGCGCAAGAAGCCTTCGACGCCACGACGCTCGACGGGGTGGCGGCGTTCCTCGGCGACCCGCGCGGCTGGCAGGCGGCGCGCGGCTGACCCGGGTGTTGCCGCGCGGCATCACCACGGGGCAGCCCCGAACCGCAAGATGTTGCGGCGCACCAACACTCAGCTTCTAAATCCGGTGGAAATCTGTTATCCACAGACCATCCACAGAAACATACAGGTTGCGCCGCGCCGCGCCGCCTCGGTATGACGGACCCACCGGCGACAGGGGATCAGGGATGAATACCGTAGCGAGCTTCAACGCCACCGGCGCCGACACCCGGGTTGGGGATGGGGACGGGACCGCGCTGCCGCATTCCATCGAGGCCGAGCAGCAGCTTCTGGGCGCCATCCTGACCAACAACGACATCTACGACCGGGTGTCGAACCTGATCGGGCCGCAGCATTTTCACGAACCCGTCCACGCCCGTATCTTCGAGATCGCCGCCGCGCGCATCGCCAAGGGAAACCTCGCCTCGCCGGTGACGCTCAAGGCGTTTCTCGAAGACGACGAGGGTCTCAAGGAACTGGGCGGGCCGGCCTATCTGGTGCGCCTCGCCGGCGCCGCCATCAGCGCCTTTGCCGCGCGCGATTACGCGCAGATGATCTATGACATGGCGATCCGGCGCGAACTGATCGAGCTCGGCCACGAGATCGCCGGACGCGCGGCCCGCGCCGATGTCGAACTCGAGCCGCGCGACCAGATCGTCGAGGCCGAGCAGAAGCTCTACGCGCTCTCCGAACAGGGTCAGGCCGAGCGCGGCTTTCAGAGCTTCCTGAGCGCGGTCAAGGACGCGGTCAACGTCGCCAACGCCGCCTATCGCCGCGACGGCGGGCTGGCGGGGCTTTCGACCGGGCTCATCGACATGGACCGCAAGCTCGGCGGGCTGCACCGCTCGGACCTGCTGATCATCGCCGGGCGGCCGTCGATGGGCAAGACGTCGCTGGCGACCAACATCGCCTTCAACATCGCCAGGGCCTACCGCCGCGGCCCCCTGCCCGATGGCGGCGAGGGCGCCGTCGATGGCGGCGTGGTGGGGTTTTTCAGCCTCGAGATGAGCGCCGAACAACTCGCCGCGCGGGTGCTCTCGGAAGCCGCCGAAATCCCCTCGGAACAGATCCGCCGCGGCGATCTGACCGAGGGCGAGTTCCGGCGTTTCGTCGAGGCGGCCAAGACGCTCGAGGCCTGCCCGCTCTATATCGACGACACCCCGGCGCTGCCGATCAGCATGCTTTCGGCGCGGGCGCGCCGGCTCAAGCGCACCCACGGGCTCGATGTGCTGATCGTCGACTACCTGCAACTCGTCCGCCCCGCCACCGCCCGCGACAGCCGCGTCAACGAGGTGTCGGAAATCACCCAGGGGCTCAAGGCCATCGCCAAGGAGCTCGATATTCCCGTGGTGGCGCTGTCGCAGCTCTCGCGCCAGGTCGAGTCGCGCGAGGACAAGCGCCCGCAACTGTCGGACCTGCGCGAATCGGGCTCGATCGAGCAGGACGCCGACGTGGTGATGTTCGTCTTCCGCGAGGAATATTATGCCGAGCGCGAGAAGCCGCCCGAGGAAAAGCTTGAAGAGATGGCCAAGTGGCAGGAACGGATGGAACGGCTCCACGGGCGCGCCGAGGTCATCATCGGCAAGCAGCGCCACGGCCCCATCGGCACCATCGAGCTGAGTTTCGAGGGCCAGTTCACCCGCTTCGGCAACCTCGTCAAGCCGTGGCAACAGCAACAGGGCGACGAGGAGTTCTGAGGGTGGACATCGACAGCTTCATGGCCGCCTACAAGCGGGTCTGGGAGGGGCAGGACAGCGAGGGCTTCGCCGCGCTCTTCACCGAAGACGGGCAGTACTGGAATACCCCCTTTCAGGTGCAGGGCGATTTCGCCGCGCGCAAGACCTACTGGGACCGGATCAGGCTGCAAGACCGGATCTCGCTGCGCTACGAGGTGCTGGCGCGCTCTGACGGGGGCGGTATCGCGCACTGGAACGTGACCTATCAGGTCGCCTCCGAAGAGCTCTTCGCGATCTGGGCGAAATCCGCCGGCACCGGCCTGCCCGAGCGCAAGCCCGGCGACCCGCTGCCGTGGATGGAACTCGACGGGATGCTGAGCGCCGAGTTCGAGACGGGCGGCGACGAGGCCGGGCTGGCGCGCGAGGTGCGCATCTGGTGGCACTCGCTGCCCCGGCCCGCGCCCTGATCCGCCTTTCCCCTTGACCCGCGCGCGAAGCCTGTCAAAACCCCGGCCATGGCCACCGCAACCCTGACCATCAGCCTCGACGACATCCGCGCCAACTGGCGCGCACTCGCCGCCCTGTCGGCGGGCGAGACCGCGGCCGTGGTCAAGGCTGGGGCCTACGGGCTGGGCGCGGGCAAGGTGGCGCGCGCGCTGGCGCGCGAGGGCGCGCGGCAATTCTTCGTCGCCATCGCCGAGGAAGGCGCGGCGCTGCGGCAGGAGCTGGGGCCGGGCCCCGCGATCCACGTCTTTTCGGGCCACATGCCGGGCGACGCGGACATGATCCGCGACACCGAGCTCACTCCGATGATCAACTCCATCGACCAGCTCATCCGCCATGTCGAGGCTCTGCCGGGCGCGCCCTTCGGCATCCAGCTCGACACCGGCATGAACCGGCTGGGGATGGAGCCCGCCGAATGGGCCGCCGTGGCCGAGGTGGCGCTGGAACAGGGCCCGGCGCTGATAATGAGCCACCTCGCCTGCGCAGACGAGCCCGATCACCCGATGAACGCCGCGCAGCTTCGCGCCTTTCGCGAGATGACCGACGGGCTGGGGGTGCCGCGCTCGCTGGCCAACACCGGCGGCGTCCTGCTGGGGCCGGACTATCATTTCGAACTCACCCGCCCCGGCATCGGGGTCTATGGCGGGCTGCCCTTCGTCGACGCGCGCCCGGTGGTCGCGCTCGAACTGCCGGTGATCCAGTGCCGCACGCTGGCGGAGGGCGAGACGGTGGGCTATGGCAACACCTTCACGGCGCCCCGCGAGACCCGCATTGCCACCGTCGCCGCCGGCTACGCCGACGGCATCCTGCGGGCGATGGGACCGAGGACGCGTCTTTTCGCCGAGGACACCGCCTGCCCCGTCGCCGGGCGCATCTCGATGGACCTCATCGGCGTCGATGTCACCGATCTCGGCCATGACCCCGCCGAGCTGGAGTTGCTGGGCCGGCACCAGTCGGTCGATACCCTGGCCGACAATGCCGGCACCATCGGCTACGAGATCCTCACTTCGCTCGGGCCGCGCTATCGCCGGCGCTATCGTGGCCAATGAGCTGGGCCGCCGCCTTTCTCGCCGCGATCGGGCGCCCGGTGGTGGGGGCGCTGGCGCTGATCGGGCGGCTCGCGCTTTTCGCGCTTGATGCGCTGAGCCATTTCGCGCGGCCGCCGTTCTACTTCAGGGAAGTCCTGCAAAGCCTCATGACGGTCGGCTATTTCAGCCTGCCGGTGGTGGGGCTGACGGCCATTTTCACCGGCGGCGCGCTGGCGCTGCAGATCTATGCCGGCGGCGCCCGCTTCAACGCCGAGGCGGTGGTGCCGCAGATCGTGGCCATCGGCATGGTGCGCGAGCTTGGCCCGGTGCTGGTGGGGCTGATGGTGGCGGCGCGCGTCACCTCCTCGATCGCCGCCGAGATCGCCACCATGAAGGTGACCGAGCAGATCGACGCGCTGGTGACGCTGTCGACCCATCCGATGAAATACCTCACCGTGCCGAGGGTGCTGGCGGGGCTGATCATGGTGCCGCTGCTGGTGGGCATCGGCGATGTCATCGGGGTGATGGGCGGCTACATGGTGGGCACGCGGACGCTGGGCTTCAACCCCGGCACCTATCTGAAGAACACGGTCGATTTCATCGAAACGCTCGACGTGGTCTCGAGCCTTGTGAAGGGCGCGGCCTTCGGCTTCATCGCCACGCTGCTGGGCTGCTATTTCGGCATGAACACGGGCCGCGGCGCGGTCGGCGTGGGGCGGGCCACCAAATCGGCGGTCGAGGCCGCGGCGGTGCTGATCCTCGCCACCAATTTCGTTCTCACCAGCCTCTTTTTCTCGATATGATCGAACTTGCAGACGTACATAAGGCGTTTGGCAGCAACCGGGTGCTGCAGGGGGTGAACCTTTCGATCCCGCGCGGCTCCTCGCTGGTGATCATCGGCGGCTCAGGGACCGGCAAGTCGGTGGCGCTCAAGTGCATCCTCGGGCTCATCCGCCCCGACAGCGGGCTCATCACGCTCGACGGCAAGGACGTGACCGAGGGCGACCGCGACGCCTTTCTCGCCCGGTTCGGGATGCTCTTTCAGGGCGGCGCGCTGTTCGATTCGCTGCCGGTCTGGCAGAACGTGGCTTTCCGGCTCATGCGCGGCTCGCTCAAGCGCCCGAAATCGGAGGCGCGCGAGATCGCCATCGAGAAACTGCGCCGGGTGGGCCTCAAGCGCGAGCAGGCCGACCTTTTCCCGGCCGAACTGTCGGGAGGCATGCAAAAGCGCGTCGGCCTTGCGCGCGCCATCGCCGCCGAGCCCGAGATCATCTTTTTCGACGAACCGACCTCGGGGCTCGACCCGATCATGTCGGGGGTGATCAACGACCTCATCCGCGAGATCGTGACCGAGATGGGCGCCACCGCCATGACCATCACCCACGACATGAGAAGCGTACGCGCCATCGCCGACAACGTCGCGATGCTGCACGACGGGGTGATCCAGTGGACGGGGCCGGTGTCGCAACTCGACTGTTCCGGCGATCCCTATCTCGACCAGTTCATCCACGGCCGCGCCGAGGGGCCGATAGAGGCGGTGCGCTGAGCCCAGGTCCCTGCCCGGCTTGCACGTTTGCGCACACGCAGATACTGCAATCGGCAACTCCCCTCGGTGCCCGGATGCTCAAAGCCGCCAACCTCGCCCTGCTGATCCTCTTTCCCGTCGCCTGGTTCGCGCCGATGCTGCGCGCCGGGGTGCTGCCGCTCTTCGGGCTGTCGGAAATCTCGGTCGTCTCGGGGTTGCAGTCGCTGTGGCAGACGGATGTGTTCCTGGCGCTTGTCGTCACCTTCTTCGCGCTCTTCGCGCCCTACGTCAAAACCCTGGGGCTGGCGCTCCTGCATTTCGGCCTGCTCGATGCGCGGGTGCTGCCGGGGCTCGTGATCCTGGGCAAGCTCGCGATGGCCGACGTCTTTCTCGTCGCCCTCTACATCACCGTCGCCAAGGGCATCGGCGTCGGCCGGATCGAGACCGCCTGGGGGCTCTACCTTTTCACCTTCTGCATCCTCGCCTCGCTGGCGATCTCGATCCTTTCCGCGCGCACCATGCATCGGACCTGATCAGACCGCTTGCCAGCGGGTGCGGCAACGGGCAGGAAGGGGCATGGCCAAATCCGCCACCTTCACCTGCACCGCCTGCGGCGCGGTGTACGCCAAATGGTCGGGCCGCTGCGAAAGCTGCGGCGCGTGGAACGCCATCGAAGAGGAGGCGCCGCTGTCGTCCGGCCCGGGCAGACAGGCGCTGGGGGCGCGGCGCGGCGCGGGGCTGACGCTTTCCGACCTCTCCGACAACGAGCCGCCGCCCGCACGCACCGCCTCGGGCATGGCCGAGTTCGACCGCGTCCTGGGCGGCGGGCTGGTGCCGGCCTCGGCGACACTGGTGGGCGGCGACCCCGGCATCGGCAAGTCGACGATCCTGCTGCAGGCCGCCGCACGGCTCGCCACGAGGGGGCTGGAAACGATCTATGTGTCGGGCGAGGAAGCGGCGGCGCAGATCCGCATGCGCGCGGCGCGGCTGGGGCTCGCCGACGCGCCGATCAGGCTGGCCGCCGCCACCGGGCTGCGCGACATCCTGACCACGCTCGAGGCCGAGCGCCCGGGCCTCGTGGTGATCGATTCCATCCAGACCATGTGGGCCGACACCGTCGACAGCGCGCCCGGATCGGTGGCGCAGGTGCGTGCCGCGGCGCACGAACTGACGAGCTTTGCCAAGCGCCGTGGCGCGGCGGTGATCCTCGTCGGCCACGTCACCAAGGACGGCCAGATCGCCGGGCCCCGCGTGGTCGAGCACATGGTCGACACGGTGCTCTATTTCGAGGGCGAGCGCGGGCACCAGTTCCGCATCCTGCGCTCGGTCAAGAACCGCTTCGGCCCCGCCGACGAGATTGGTGTCTTCGAGATGACCGGCCGCGGGCTGGCCGAGGTCGCGAACCCCTCGCAGCTTTTCCTGGCCGGGCGCGGTGCTCCGGCGGCGGGTTCGGTCGTCTTTGCCGGGATCGAGGGCACGCGGCCGGTGCTGGTCGAGTTCCAGGCGTTGGTGGCGGCAACCCCGCTGGCCCAGCCGCGCCGCGCCGTGGTGGGATGGGACGGCGCGCGCCCGGCGATGGTGCTGGCGGTGCTCGAGGCGCGTTGCGGCATCCCCTTCGCCGGCCTCGACGTCTATCTCAACGTTGCGGGCGGCCTGCGCATCGCCGATCCGGCCGCCGATCTGGCCGTTGCCGCCGCGCTCCTGAGCGCGCGCGAGGACACCGCGCT
The DNA here is from genome assembly GCA_027493545.1 of Roseovarius sp. Taxonomy (GTDB): domain Bacteria; phylum Pseudomonadota; class Alphaproteobacteria; order Rhodobacterales; family Rhodobacteraceae; genus Roseovarius. Next base: position 291,621 of record JAOSKR010000004.1, read on the forward strand.
GCCCTCGGACGCCGTGGTTTTCGGCGAAATCAGCCTCTCGGGCGCGCTGCGACCGGTGCCGCAGACCGAAAACAGGTTGAAAGAGGCGCGAAAACTTGGTTTTTCCTCGGCAATCGTGCCGTCCGGCGGCAAGGCTGGCGGCGGCAGGGGCATGAAGCTGCGCGATTTCGGCGATCTCGCCGCGCTCGTGGGCGAGGTGTTCGGCACCGGATAGGGCCGACGAGCGAAAAAAGGGCAGGGTCCATGGAGAGCTTCACCATCATTGACGGCGTCGTCGCGCTGGTGATCATCCTGTCGGCGTTGCTGGCCTATTCGCGCGGGCTGGTGCGCGAGGCGCTGGCCATCGCCGGCTGGATCGTCGCGGGCACGCTGGCCTTCGTCTTCGCACCCGAGGTCGAGCCGCTGATAACCGAGGTGCCGGTGGCGGGCGATTTCATCGCCGACAGTTGCGAGCTCAGCATGATCGCGGCCTTCACCGCCGTCTTTGCGGTGGCGCTGATTGCCGCATCGCTAATCACGCCGCTGTTTTCGTCGCTGGTGCAGCGCTCGGCGCTGGGGAACGTCGATCAGGGGCTGGGGTTCCTCTTTGGTGTCGGGCGCGGCATCCTGCTGGTGGCGATTGCCTATTTCGTCTACGAGACCATCGTCACCGGCCAGAACATCAAGATGATCGACGACAGCCGCTCGGCGCGGATCTTCTCGCAGCTGACCGAGCGGATCGAGGATCGCGACCCCGAAGCCGCGCTGGGCTGGATCACCCGCCAGTACGAGGAACTGGTGGGCGCATGCGACCAGCGCTGAGTTTCGGCACCGCATTCACCGGTACAGACACGATGCCGCGCGATGCCGGGCAATCACAATCGTGATAGCGCCGTGACACTGCCGCGCCGACACCCTATGTAGGGCGCAGTTGGCAACCGCGCGATTCGGAGCTGCCCATTGCCAAAGCAGATGCCCCCGCCCACCCGTTCGATTTCGATGCCCTGCATGCGCCCGGTGCCGAATCCAGCGCCGGTGTCGAACCCGGCGCCGATGACGACAAGCTGCACGAGGAATGCGGCGTCTTCGGTGTCATCGGTATGGCCGAAGCCGCGAATTTCGTGGCCCTCGGCCTGCACGCACTGCAACACCGCGGCCAGGAGGCCGGCGGCATCGTCACCTACCACCCCGAGCACGGCTTCAACTCGGCCCGCCGCTTTGGCTATGTTCGCGACAACTTCACCAAGCAGAGCCTGATGGGAACCCTGCCCGGCACCATCGGCATCGGCCATGTGCGCTATTCGACCCACGGCGCCAAGACACCGGCGATGCGCGACGTGCAGCCGTTCTTCGGCGAATTCTCGCTCGGCGCGGCGGCGATCGCGCATAACGGCAATATCACCAATGCCGACGCCTTGAGGCGCGAGCTGATCGAGCGCGGCTCGATCTTCCAGTCGAGTTCGGACAGCGAATGCATCATCCACCTGATGGCGCGCTCGTTCCAGCGCACCATCGCCGAGCGGATGGAGGACGCGCTCAGACGCGTCGAGGGCGCGTTCTCGGTGGTGGCGATGACGCGGACCAAGCTCATCGGCGTGCGCGATCCCCTGGGCGTGCGCCCGCTGGTGCTGGGCCGCGTCGGCGATGGCTGGGTGCTCAGTTCGGAGACCTGCGCGCTCGACATCATCGGCGCCGAGCTGGTGCGCGAGATCGAACCCGGCGAGATGGTGGTGATCAACGGCCGAGGACGTTGACAGCCGCCGCCCCTTCCGCCCGGCAAAGCCGCGCTTCTGCATCTTCGAGCATGTCTATTTCTCGCGCCCCGACAGCATCATCGGCGGCCGCTCGGTCTATGAGACGCGCCGCCAGATCGGGGTCGAACTGGCACGCGAGGCCCCGGTCGATGCCGATCTGGTCTGCCCGGTGCCAGACAGCGGCACCCCGGCGGCGATCGGCTATTCCCAGGAATCGGGCATCCCTTACGCGATGGGGATCATCCGCAACCAGTACATGGGGCGCACCTTCATCGAGCCGACCGAGCAGATCCGCAACATGGGCGTGCGGCTCAAGCTCAACGTCAACCGCGCGCTCATCAGGGGCAAGCGGGTGATCCTCGTCGACGACAGCGTGGTGCGTGGCACCACCTCGCGCAAGATCAAGGAGATGATCGTCGATGCCGGCGCCGCCGAGGTGCATTTCCGCATCGCCTCGCCGCCCACCGCCTGGCCCTGCTTTTACGGCGTCGATACCCCCAACCGCGACAAGCTGCTGGCGGCGACCATGTCCGAGGACGAGATGCGCGAGCATCTTGCCGTCGACAGCCTGAGGTTCATCTCGCTCGACGGGCTCTACCGCGCCGTGGGCGAGGCCACCGGGCGCAACGCCGCCAGCCCGCAATACTGCGACGCCTGTTTCTCGGGCGACTATCCGATCGTGCCCTCGGACATGATCGAAAAGGGGTTCGAGCTGAAGGCGGCCGAATAGACCGCCCGCACCGGCGGCTTTTTCGCGCAGGACGGCGCCCCGGCGCAGGGTGCCCCTTTCCATCGCCGCCGACGTCGGTTACCGGCCGCAGCCGGCGCGCAGCCGCGCCGCGCATTGCATGAAAAGGGCCACGTCATGGCGCAGTCCGCCGATACCACCCCGCTTTCGGTCGAAACCGCCGATCGGGCGACCTGCGAGGGCGCGCTGCCGCAGGGCACGCCGGTGCTGCTCGGCACCTTTCTGGCGCAGGCCGGCAACCGCGCGCTGATGCGCAGCGGCGCGGGCGAGATCGTCAGCCTGAGCGTGGGCGACCGGATCGAGCCCTACCGGTCGCCGCCATCACCCGGGCGAGGTCATGCTGGTCGTTTACAACCAGGTCCACCGGCTGGCCATTCCCGGCCGGCCCTGACGATGACCGCGCCGCCCGTCCGTTACCGCCCGCACCACCTGCTCTGTTCGCTGGGGTTTCAGGGCAAGGGCTATTCGCCCGGCTTCGTCGCCAACATGGCCGCCATCGTCGACGGCCGGCTGCGGGCGCCGGGCGGCGATGCGGTGGTGATCGAGATCACCGGCGGTACCGGACGACATCTGCGGCCCCTGTCCGCGCCGGCGCGGCACGCTCTGCGAGGCACAGGACCAGATCGCCACGATCGACGCCCGTCACGCCCGCGCGCTGGGGCTTTTCGCCGGCACGCGGCTGAGCTGGGGCGAGGCCAGGCGGCGGATGCTGAAACGGGTGCCGCCGGGTGCGCTGACAGAGCTTTGCGCCGGTTGCCAGTGGTTGGAACTGGGGCTGTGCGAGCGCGCGCTGACGGCACTGCACAGGGCCGCCGGGCGCCCGGCTCAGCCCCCCGGCCGCGAGGCGTAGAGCGCCACCGCCGCGGCGTTCGAGACGTTGAGCGAGCCGAACTCCCCGGCGGCGGGGATCTTCACCAGCAGATCGACGCTCTCGCGGGTCCCGGGGCGCAGCCCCGGCCCTCGGCCCCCAGCACCAGCGCCACCGGCCCGTCACGCCGCCCCGTCAGCGCGGTCTCGACATCCTGCTCGGCCTCGCCGTCGAGCCCCAGCACCAGATAGCCCAGCGCCTGCAACTCGGCGATGGCGCGCGCCAGGTTGGTCACCCGCAGATAGGGCTGGCGTTCCAGCGCGCCGCTCGCCGCCTTGGCCAGCGCGCCGGTCTCGGGCGCCGAATGGCGCCGCGGCGCCACCACCGCCCGCGCGCCAAAGACCTCGGCCGAGCGCAGGATCGCGCCGACATTGTGCGGGTCGCTCACCCGGTCGAGCAGCACCACCCGCGCCGGCGCGCTCCCCGGCCGCGGGGCGCAGCACTCCGCCAGCCCGCCCCAGTCGAGCGGGCGCGCCTCGAGCGCGGCACCTGGTGGACCGATTGCGGATCGAGCGGCGCGGAAAAACGGCGCGCATCGGCGATCTCGGGGGCAAGTCCGGCCGTCTCGATCGCTTCCGCCAACCGCTCGGCGGCGTTGCGCGTCACGATCAGCCGCAGCTTGTCACGCGCCGGGTTGAGGAGCGCGTCACGCACCGCATGGAGCCCGAAAAGCCACACCGTCTCGGCCGCGGCGGCCCGTTTCGCCTGTTCCTTCTCGATTGCCCAGCGCGGTTTCTTCGCAGCCATCCCACCCCCCGATTTCAGAGCCGCGACAATGCGCGCGCGCCCACCTGCCCGCAAGCCATTTTCGGGTTGACGCTTCGGGGCCGCGCTTCTACATACCCCGACACGCTCCGGAGCCATTCGCGCCGGGCCGGTGTGGGCGACAGGCCGCAAGGTGTGGCAGGGGACTGTAACTCCCTCGCGGAGACGCACGCCAGGTTCGATTCCTGGGTCGCCCACCATTTCCATCGGAACGACCGTCTGGCGGCGCCATTCCCCCGCCCCATTCGCCTTGCGGCACCGCGCTTCAGCGGTAGTTGGTGATGTAGACGATCAGCGCCACCACCGCTACCGGCACGATGTAGACGCCCCAGATCAGCTTGCGCCTGAGCGAGCCCTCATAGTCGCGCAGGCCCGCCTCGACATAGGCGTCCCGATCGCCGGGGCGGCCCTCTTCTTCCCACCAGATCCCGAGCTTGCGCCGCCTTACCGAGCGCGAATAGAGCGAAAGCGACACATAGACCACCGTCAGCACCACGAACCCGACCAGCACGAGTCTTGCCAACGCCGCCATACATGTCCCTCCCTCTCGGCCTGCCGGTCAGAGCGGCATCCGCGCCTCGGTCAGCCCGACCCACCAGCTGCAACCCGCCGGGATCACCGCATCGTTGAAGTCGTATTCGGGGTTGTGCACCATCGCGGTGTCGCCGTTGCCCACCGAGGATATAGGCGCCGGGACGTTCGCGCAGCATGAAAGCGAAATCCTCGCCCCCATCACCAGCGGCGCCTCGTCGCACTGGCCGCTGACGGCGCGTGCGGCCGCAACGGCAAAGGCGGTCTCATCGGGGTGATTCTCCATCACCGGGTAGTTGCGTTCATACTCCAGCGCGATGCGCCCGCCGAAGGCCGCGCCGACGCCGTCGCAGATGGCCCCGATCCGGGCCTCGGCGAGGTCGCGCAGTTCGGGGCTCATGGTGCGCACCGTGCCCACCAGCCGGACCGTGGACGGGATCACGTTGAACGTCTGCGACGAGCTTTCGATGCCCGTAACCGACACCACCATCTGCCCGGTGGGGTCGGAGTTGCGGCTGACCACGGTCTGCAACGCGCTGATGAGTTGTGCCGCCATCATGCACGGATCGACGGTATCATGCGGCTTGGCGGCGTGCCCGCCGGTCCCCTCGATGACGATCCCGATCTTGTCGGTGGCGGCAAAGAACGGCCCCGCACGGATGGCGAACTGCCCCTCGGCCAGACCGGGCCAGTTGTGCATGCCATAGACCTCCTGGATGCCGAAACGCCCCATCAGCCCATCCTCGCACATCACCCGCGCGCCGCCGCCGCCCTCTTCGGCGGGCTGGAAGATCACCACCGCGGTGCCATTGAAATTGCGCGTCTCGGCAAGATACCGCGCCGCGCCGAGCAGCATGGCGGTATGCCCGTCATGGCCGCAGGCGTGCATCAGCCCGGGGTTTCGCGAGGCATAGGGCACGCCGGTCTTTTCCTCGATCGGCAGCGCGTCCATGTCCGCGCGCAGCCCCACCACGCGGCCCGAGCCCGCCTTGCTGCCGCGGATCACGCCCACCACGCCGGTGCGCCCGATGCCGGTCACGACCTCGTCACAGCCGAATTCACGCAGCTTGTCGGCCACCAGCGCCGCGGTGCGGTGGGTTTCGAACAGGAGTTCGGGATTGGCATGGATGTCGCGCCGCCAGGCGGTGATCTCGTCATGCATCTCGGCAAAGCGGTTCTTCACGGGCATTGCCCACCTCCTCGGTCTCGTCATAGCCGCAATCGGACACCAGCACGACATGGCCCGGCCCGGCCTCGCGATAGACCGACGGCCCCGGCTCGTATCCCCGGGGTATATAGGTGCGGCAACGGCGCGGAAATGCAACGCCGCGAAGCCGCCCCTGCGGGCCGGGTCGGCCACCGGCACCGCGCGCATCAGCGCCCGGGTATAGGCATGGCAGGGGGCGCGCAGCACCGCCTCGCAAGGGCCCTTCTCGACGATGCGGCCGCGATACATCACCGCGACGTCATGGCTGATCCGCGCCACCGCGCCGATATCGTGGCTGATGAAGAGGCAGGCAACGCCCAGATCGGCCTGCAACCCCGCGATGAGGTCGAGCACCTGCGCCCGGACGCCGGCATCGAGCGCGCTCACCGCCTCGTCGGCGACGATGACGCGGGGCTCGGGCGCCAGTGCCCGGGCAATGGCCACGCGCTGGCGCTGCCCGCCCGAGAGCGCGTGCGGATAGCGAGCCATGAGCGCCGGCGAAAGGCCCACGCGCTCGAACAGCGCCGCCGCGCGCCGGATCCGCTCGGGCCGCGTGCCGATGCCAAAATTCAACAGCGGCTCGATGACCTGATCGCCGCAGGTCATCCTCGGGTCGAGGCTGCCGAGCGGATCCTGAAAGATCATCTGCACACCTCGCCGCGCCCGCCTGAGCGCCCGCGCGTCGAGGCCCAGCAGATCGGTATCCCCAAGCCTCACCTGCCCCGCCACCGGCTCGACCAGCCGCAGGATCGCCCGCCCCAGCGTGGTCTTGCCGCAACCGGTCTCGCCCACCAGCGCCAGCGTCCGCCCGGGCATGAGATCGAAGGAGACATCCTCGACCGCGTGCAGCACGCCGCCGCCGCGCCCCGCCGGCCCGCCGCGCAAGGGTAGCGCACGGCGAGGCCCCGCACCGACAGGGCCGGCACCCCGGCCCGGGCCAGCGCCGCCCCGCGCCCCGCCACCAGCCCGGATCGCGGCACGGAAGCCAGCAGCGCCCGGGTGTGGGGGTGTTCGGGGGCGGCGAAGATGCGCGTGACCGGCCCCTCCTCGACCTTGCGGCCGGCCTGCATCACCACCACCCGGTCGGCGATCTGCGCAACCACCCCCATGTCGTGGGTGATGAAGAGAACCGCCGCGCCGGTCTCGCGCCTCAGCCGGTCGATCAGCGCCAGGATTTCGGCCTGCACGGTGACGTCGAGCGCGGTGGTGGGCTCGTCGGCGATCAGCAGGCGCGGCCGGCAGGCCAGCGCCATCGCGATCATCACCCGCTGCCGCTGCCCGCCCGAGAGTTCATGCGGATACTGCCGCAGCCGCCGCTCGGGGTCAGGCAGACGGACCTCGCGCAAGAGTTCCAGCGCCCGCGCGCCCGCCTCGCGGCGCGACAGCCGCCGGTGCCGTCGCAGCCCCTCGGCCAATTGCCGGCCGATGCTCAGCACCGGGTTGAGCGCGGTGGCGGGTTCCTGAAAGATCATCGCCATGTCGCGCCCACGAATGGCGCGCATCATTCGCTGATCGAGGCGGGCGAGATCGGCAATGCCCGGCCCGCGATCGAACAGCACCCGCCCGCCGGCGATGCGGCCGCCCTCGAACTCGACAAGCCGCATCAGCGCCAGCGCCGCCGCCGTCTTGCCCGAACCGCTTTCGCCGACAAGGCAGAGCGTCTCGCCCGGAGCCACCGAAAACGACAGGTCCGTCACCGCGCTGACCGGTCCCTCGGGCGTGGCATAGACCACCTGCAGCCCTTCGACGCGGAGAACGGGGTGGTCGTCGGGCATGGCCTCTCCTGCCGGGGACTGTGGTTTCGGACGCAGGCTAACGGCGGCTGCGAACAGGGTCAAACCCGCGCGCGAGAGGCGCGGGCCGGGACATCGGGGCCGGGCACCGGGCTGAAGCCCGGCCTACCCGTCCTTTCCGGACGCGCGCGGCTCCAGCACCGTCACGCCCACCGCCGCCGCCCGCGCCAGATCGGGGTCGAGCGACATCGGGATGTATTCGCCCCGCCGCCACAGCCGCGACAGGTCGTCATAGTGCCGGCTGAGAAAATGCCCCGACTGCCCGGTCGAAATGATGAATACGCTGCTGTCGGGATCGGCGAAATCGTAGACGCCGCGATAGCCCGCGCCGTGCACGTTGAGAAAGGGCCGCGGATCGGTGCCCTTGGTGCGCCCGCGCATCAGCGTATTGTCCCCGCCCGAAGTCGATTGCCGGATATTGACGAAATAGCGCAGCACCGGCACCGACCCCAGCACCGGGTGGTCGTGGGTGGCCTGATGCGCATCGCCCCAGCGCAGGCTTTCCAGCGCGGTGCCGTGATGCTCGTTCACCCAGACCAGCGCATCATCAAGCGCCAGGCGCGCGATGTCGGTGCAGTTCTCGACCTCGGTCGACCGGCGGATGTCGCACCATACCGCGGCGCCGTCGATGTCGCGAAAGACCCTTTCCAGAAAGACCGGGTCGGGGTGGGTGAATTCGTCCGCCAGCGGACCCAGATCGTCGCGGATGAGCCGGTCCATCAGCGCCCGCATCCAGGCGGCATAGAGCAGCGGCTCGGGCAGGTGCTCGTTCATCTCGCCGTTCCAGGCCGACAGGAGGTCGAGCGCGCGCTGGCGCTGGCGCTCGGGCGTACCGGCGGGCGCGGCCTCGCCGGTGAACCACAGATCCCTGCCGATGAGCGGCAGCAACGCGCGCGCGGTAAAGCTGACGGTGTCGAGTTGCGCCTCGATGAAACTGTCGCGGGTATGGACCCGGCGCGTCTGCATCAGCCGCTGCCAGCGATGCACCCGCTGGGTGTCGCCCCAGGTAAAGCTGACATGCGCGGGAAACGGCCGATCGACGATCTTGTTGTTGGTGTTGCCCAGCAGCCCGCCGGGCGGCGCCACGAACTCGGGATTGGCGGCATAGGGCGTCATCGCCGACCAGCGGTTCTCGGCGATCCAGCCGCGGCTGGGCATCCGGCCCCGGGTCTCGTGCCCGGCATCGCGGCGCGGCATGGCGCCGATCATCTTCATGGCGATGGTCTCGCCGTCCGCGAGCACCAGGTTCTGCGATGGCGCCACGAAAAAGCGCCCCGCCTCCAGCCCCTCGGCCACCGACTGCGCCCGCATCAGCGCCATCGCCGCGGTCATGGTGGTGTCATGCGCGGAAAGCGCCGTCCACGCCACCGAGGCGACATGCCCCGGCGGGGTCACCTGCGCCAGGTCGAACTGACTGCCGGGCAGGACCGGACCGTTCTCGGTCCAGCGCAGGGTCAGGGTGACGGGGTCGCGATCCTTGATACGGACAATGGTGTTCTCGGTGCGAAACGGCTTGTAGCCTTCGGGTGTCAGGTACTCGGCCGGGTTTTCCGGGTTGAGCCGTTCGATATAGACGTCCTGGTCGTCCATGTAGGACGACGTCACCCCCCAGCCCAGCCGCTCGTTGCGCCCGCTTATGATCAGCGGGATGCCGGGGATGGTGCCGCCGATGACGCCGCCGCCGGGCAACTCGATCCGGGCGAGATACCAGATCGAGGGCGCGGAAAAGCCCAGATGCGGGTCGTTGGCCAGCAGCGTGCCGCCGGTGGCCGAGCGCGACGGCGCCGCCGCCCAGGCATTCGAGGCCCCGGCCAGCCCGCGCGCGGAAAAGGGCCAGAACGGCGGCTCGGGCGTGTCTGCCCGCACCAGCCGCGGCGCGCGCCTCTCGAGGTCGGGAAAGAGCGCGGCATACTGGGGCAGCGCGGCGACGCCTTCTCCCGGCGCCAGCGGCAGGATGTCGTCAACCCGCGCCGGATCGTCCAGCACCAGAGAGGTGCGGGCATAGAGCACCTCGTCGCGCAGGTGACCCGAGAGTTGCACCGCCATCAGTTTCAGGAGCGCGATCGAATCGGCCGGCTGCCAGGGTGCAACGGCAACATCGAAGATAAACATCTCCGGCGCGCCGCGGCCCAGCGCGTCCCGGTTGATCTCGTCGAGGCGGGCGTTGACACCGGCGGCGTAGGCCTTGAGCGCCGCCTGGGTCCGCGCGTCCTGCACGCTGACCGAATCGCGTGCCTCGGCGTAAAGGCCGAAGCGGCGCATGATCTTGTCGGTTTCCAGCGTTTGCGGACCGAACACCTCCGACAACCGGCCCTGCACGGTGCGCCGCATCGTCACCATCTGCCACAACCGGTCCTGGGCGTGGACGTAGCCGAGCCCGAAGAAGCTGTCGAGATCGGTGCGCCCGAAGACATGGGGCACGTCGGAATGGTCGCGCACGATCTCGACGGGGGCGGAAATCCCGTCGACCGTCAGGCGCTTGTCGTAGTCGGGCAGCGACCGCGAAAGCAGGAAATAGATCGACGCCACCGCCAGCGTGGCCAGCACCACCATCGCCGCCGCGATCCGGAAGAGCCATCTCAGCACCGGTTTCATGGGTTTGCGCACGCGCCCCGTTTGTCCTTGCATCCGGCGTCGGAATAGTCAGGAATCCGGCGCGGTACAATGGCCGCGACGAAGGAGGTGACGCAACGATGGCAAAACTGGCATTTCTTGGCCTGGGCGTGATGGGATATCCGATGGCCGGACATCTGCAGGCGGCGGGCCACGACGTCTGCGTCTATAACCGCACCGGGGCAAAGGCCGAAGGCTGGGTCGCGCAACATGGCGGGCGCGCCGCCCCCACCCCGCGCGAGGCCGCGACGGGCGCCGATTTCGTGCTGGCCTGCGTGGGCAACGACGACGATCTGCGCGGCGTCTGCCTCGGCCGCGACGGCGCCTTTGCCGGCATGGAGCCGGGCGCGATATTCGTCGACCACACAACGGTTTCGGCACAGGTCACGCGCGAACTGGCCGAAGCGGCGCGGGCCCAGGGCGCCGGCTTCGTCGACGCCCCGATTTCGGGCGGACAGGCGGGGGCCGAGAACGGACAGCTTTCGATCATGTGCGGCGGGACGGAGGCCGACTATGCCGCCGCCGAGCCGGTGATCAGCACCTATGCCAAGCTCTGCCGGCGCATCGGCGACAGCGGCGCCGGCCAGATGACCAAGATGTGCAACCAGATCGCCATCGCGGGCCTCGTGCAGGGGCTTTCGGAGGCGCTGCATTTCGCGGAAAAGGCCGGGCTCGACGGGCGCGCGGTGGTCGAGGTGATCAGCCAGGGCGCGGCCGGGTCGTGGCAGATGACCAACCGCTACGAGACCATGCTCGACGATCATTTCGAGCACGGCTTCGCGGTCGACTGGATGCGCAAGGATCTGGGCATCTGCCTGGCCACCGCCAACGAGAACGGCGCCTCGCTGCCGGTGACCGCACTGGTCGACCAGTACTACAAGGACGTGCAGAAAATGGGCGGCGGGCGCTGGGACACCTCGAGCCTCTTCAAGCGGCTCCGAAAGCTGGGCTGAGGGCGCTCAGAACCCCAGCCGGTCGCGCATGAACGCCAGCGCCACCGACAGCCCGTCGGGCGCGATGCCGTGACCGGTGCCCTTCATCACATGGGCGTAGACCTCGGTCCAGCCCGCCGCCTGCAGCGCCTCGGCGGCTTCGGGCATCGATGCGGGCGGCACCAGATCGTCGCTGTCGCCGTGTACCAGCAACACCGGCGGGCGGCTCCTGACCTCGTCGTGCAGGAGTTCGGGCGCCAGTAGCCGGCCGGAAAACGCCACCACGCCGGCAACCTCGTCCTCGCGCCGGGGCGCGACGTGCAGCGCCAGCATGGTGCCCTGGGAAAAACCGAACAGCACAACCTGTTCGGGCAGCAGGTCCTCGTCGACCATCAGCGCATCGAGAAAGGCGTTGATGTCGGCGACCGCCGCCATCATCCCGCGCTCGGCCTCCTCCTCGCTCGATCCGTCGATCCAGGGGATCGGGAACCATTGCAGCCCGCCCGGCATCATCGAAATCGTCTCGGGCGCGTCAGGCGCCACGAAGAGCGTGTCGGGCAGGTGATCGCCAAGAACGTCGGCGAGCCCCAGCAGATCGGCACCGTTGGCGCCGTAGCCGTGCAGGAACACCACCACCGATCTGATGCTGCCCGATTGCGGCCCCTTGCGGCCGGCGTTGAGAACCCGCGTCATCTGATCCCTTCCCTTTGCTTGGCGATCCGGTAGTAGGCCCACAAAAGCCGCGCCGCAACCGATCTCCACGGCGCCCACGCCTCGGCCATTTGCCGCAGGTCGCGCGGGCGCGGGCGCTCGGGCAGATCGTAAAGCAGCCGCGCCGCCTCCTGCAGCGCCAGATCGCCGGGGGCGAAGACATCCGCCCGCCCGAGACTGAACATGGCGTAGATTTCCGCCGTCCACACGCCGACACCGGGCAACGCGGTCAATCGAGCCACGACATCCGCATCGGACAGGTCGCGCAACTCATTGAAATCAAGATCACTATCCGCCAGGGCCCGGATATAGCGGATTTTCTGCCGGCTCAGGCCCGCGGCGCGCAGATCGTCGTCTCCGGCGTGCCGGATCGGGACGGGCGCGGTCAGCCCCGCCGCCTGCATCCGCGCCCAGATCGCGCCGGCGGCGCTGGTGCTGAGCTGCTGGCTGACGATCGCGCTCAGCAGTGCGGCAAAGCCGTCGGGGCGCCGGCGCAGCGGCACCGGACCGCAGAGCGCGCGGGCATGCGCCAGCCGCGGGCAGATCGCCGCGAGATGCGCCGCGCCCTCCTCGACATCGGCTTCGGCCTTTATGATGCGCCCGCTCACGGGGGGCGCCAACGGACGGGAGGCGGCGCAAGCCGGGCTGGGTTCACGGGTCATGGCAGGGCGGACTATAGGCCCGCCGCACGCGCGGGCCAATCGGTGATTTCGCCGCCGCCGCCACCCTTTCCCGACCGGAAGGTGCCCGAACCCGGCCGGGGTCCGGGGGCGCTGCCCCCGTCGCGGCCAGGCCGTGACTCCCCCGAGGTATTTGCAGCCAGATGAAATCCCGAACCGGGCCGGCCAGCCGGCGGGACAACCGATCCGATAGGGTCCGGGCGCTCTTGCACCCCCCGGGATCGGGTCTAGCAGGGCGGGATGAGCGAGGCCCTGCCATATTCCCCCGACGACCGCCGCGCCCGGCGCAACGTGGCCGTTCTGGTGACGGCGCAGGCGGTTCTGGGCTCGCAGATGGCGATGGTCTTCGTCGTCGGCGGGCTGGCGGGGCAGTCGCTGGCGTCCAATATCTGCTTTGCGACGCTGCCGATCTCGCTCATCGTGCTCGGCTCGATGCTGTCGGCCACACCGCTCAGCTGGGCGATGCAGAACTGGGGCCGGCGCGCGGGGTTCCTGATCGGCGCGGGCGCCGGCGCGGCCGGGGGCGCGATCGGCGCCTACGGGCTCTGGACCGCGTCCTTTCCGGTCTATCTGCTGGGCAGCCTGCTGACCGGAACCTACATGTCGGCGCAGGGTTTCTACCGCTTCGCCGCCGCGGACACCGCCAGCGACGATTTCCGCGCCAAGGCGATTTCCTATGTCCTCGCCGGCGGCCTTGCCAGCGCGGTGATCGGCCCGCAACTGGTCAAGGTGACGGCAGAGGCGATGGTGGTCCCGTTTCTGGGCACCTATATGGCGGTCATCGCGCTCAACGTCTTCGGCGCGGGGCTGTTCTTCTTTCTCGACATTCCCAGACCGCCGCGCCCGGCCGAGGACGCCCCCATGGGGCGCAGCCGCTGGCAGCTGCTGACCACCCCGCGCATCGCCGTGGCGGTGATCTGTGCCACCGTTTCCTATGCGCTGATGAACCTGGTGATGACGTCGGCCCCGCTGGCCGTGGTCGGCTGCGGTTTCGAGACCGGCAACGCCGCCGACATCGTCACCGGCCATGTGCTGGCAATGTTTGCGCCGTCGTTCTTCACCGGCCATCTGATCCTGCGCTTCGGGGTCGAACGGATCGTCGGTGCCGGGCTCGTCATCCTCGCCGGGGCGGGGCTGGTGGCGCTGCAGGGGGTAACGCTGGAAAACTTCTTCATCGCGCTCATCCTGCTGGGGCTGGGGTGGAATTTCGGCTTCATCGGGGCCACCACGATGCTGGCGGGCGCGCACGAGCCGCATGAGCGCGGGCGCATGCAGGGGCTCAACGATCTCATCGTCTTCGGCGGTGTGACGATAGCCTCGCTGGCCTCCGGCGGGCTGATGAACTGCTCGGGCGGCACGCCGCAGGCGGGCTGGGCGGCGGTCAACCTGGCGATGGTCCCGTTCCTGACGCTGGCGGGCGGGGCGCTCATATGGCTGGTACTGCGCCCGCGCGAGGCGTGAGGCGCCTCAGGCGTCCGACAAGCCGCGCACGAAGGCGATGAGCTGGCGGGTCGAGCCGTCGCGCCCGGCACCGCGCCGTGCGTCGGCATCCCGCTCTCCCGCGAGGACCGGCGCGATCTCGTCGGCCAGTTCCTTGCCCAGCTCGACCCCCCACTGGTCGAACGAGTTGATGCCCAGAATGACCCCCTCCACAAACACCCGGTGCTCGTAGAGCGCCACGATCTGACCCAGCCGCCGCGGCGTCAGCCGGTCGTAGACGAGCGTGGTGGAGGGGCGGTTGCCGGGAAAGACCCGATGCGCCGCCTGGCGGTCCAGATCCGCCCCGGCAAACCCCGCCGCCGCCATCAGCGCGCGCGCCTCGTCCGGACCGCGCCCGCGCATCAGCGCCTTCGACTGCGCGAGGCAGTTGGCCACCAGCAGCCGGTGATGATGGGCGAGATCGGGCTCATGCCCCCGGGCCGCGACCATGAACTCGCAGGGCACCACCTGCCGGCCCTGATGCAGCAGCTGGAAAAAGGCGTGCTGGCCATTGGTGCCGGGCTCGCCCCAGACCACCGGGCCCGAAGGCCCGTCGAGCGGCTCGCCGGCCATGTTCACGCCCTTGCCGTTCGATTCCATCTCGAGCTGCTGCAGATAGGCCGGCAGCCGCGCCAGCCGCTGGTCGTAGGGCAGCACCGCGCGGGTGGGATAGCCGCAGACATGGCTGTGCCAGAGCCCGGTCAGGGCCAGCATCACCGGCATGTTGCGTACCGAGGGAGCGGTGCGGAAATGGCCGTCCATCGCCTCGCCGCCCGCCAGGAAGGCACGGAATGCCTCCGGCCCGACCGCGATCATCAGCGCCAGCCCGATCGGGCCCCAGAGCGAATAGCGCCCGCCCACCCAGTCCTCGAAGCCGAAGACGCGCTCGGGCGGGATGCCGAATTCGGCGGTCCGCTCCACGGCGCTGGAAAGCGCCACGAACTGCGCCGCCGGGTCCGCGACCTCCGCCGCCATCCAGCCAAGCGCGGTCGCCGCATTCAGCATCGTCTCCTGCGTGGTGAAGGATTTCGACGCGACGATGACCAGCGTGGTGGCCGGATCGAGCGGTCTGAGCGTGTCGGCAATGTCGGCCCCGTCGACATTCGAGACGAAATGACAGCGCGGCCCGTCATGGAAGGGCGCCAGCGCCCGCACCGCCATCTCCGGGCCCAGATGCGAGCCGCCGATGCCGATGCCCACCATGTCGCGCACCGCGCCGCCGGCGCAACGGAATCGGCCGTCGCGCACCTCCTGCGAGAAACGCTCCATCCGCGCCAGCGTCGCGCGCACCCCCGGCATGACGTCCTGCCCCCGCACGCGGATCGGCCCGCCCGAGATGTTGCGCAGCGCCACGTGCAGCACCGCGCGGCCTTCGGTCTCGTTGATCTGCGCGCCCGCGAACATCGCCTCGCGCCGTGCCGCCACGCCGCGCGCGTCGAAAAGCGCCAGCAGACCGGCGCGCGCATCCGCGGTCATCGCCGTCTTCGAATAATCAAAGAGCATGCCGTCGCAGCTCACCGAGAAGTCGGCCGCACGGCCGTCGTCGCGCAGCAGCTCCGCGATCCGCGCACCGCGTTCGGCCTTCAGCGCTTCCCACATCACCCCTGCCCCGCTTTCATCTTTCCGCAAAATACTCCGGGGGTGTGGGGGCAGCGCCCCCACCCCGCGCGGCTCAGGGCGCCCAATGCACCACTGCCTCGCCAAGAACCGCCGCCACCGGCGCGTCGCGGGGCTCAAGCGAGCGGGCGCGGTCGAGCGCCGCCTTCTTGGCATCGCCGGTAATGGCGATGTGGAGCGCCAGCGCGTCGCGCAGCACCCGCGCCGAGAGGCTCACCCGCGGCTCGGGCACCCCCTTCGCACGCATCGCCACCAGCACCGGCGCGTCGGGAGCGAGCGCAGCATCCAGCGCGTCGGCACCGGGAAAGAGCGAGGCGACATGCATGTCCGTGCCCATCCCCAGAAGACAGACGTCGATCGGCAGGAGCGGCACGATGCCGGCCTCGAGATCGGCCAGCACCTCCTCGGGCTCACGATCCGGGGCATGAAGCGGCAGCAGCCGCGCCGCCGCCGCGCGGCCCGTGAGCAGGCGCTCGCGCACCAGCCGTGTGTTCGAGCGCACATGCACCTCCGGCAGCCAGCGCTCGTCGCTCAGGCACACATCCACCCGCTCCCAGTCGATCCGGGCATCGCAGAGGCTGTCGAAGACCGGCCCCGGCGTGGAGCCGCCGGGCACGACGAAGAGCACCCGCTCCTTGTGCTTGAGCGCCGCGTTCAGTTCGCCGGCCAGGCGGTTGGCCAGGTGCACCGCCATCAGTTCGGCATCCGGGTAGTCGATCCATTCCATGCTCATGCCCTTATCTCGCGCCAGCGCCGGCCGCTTTGCAGCATCAGCGCCATTGCCTCCTGCGGTCCGGAACTGCCGGTTTCGTAGGGCAGCGGCACCGAACCGCGCTCTTGCCAGCCGCGGATTGCGGCATCGGTCCGAGCCCAGGGCGGCCTCGACCTCGTCGCCGCGCATGAAGAGCGTCTGGTTGCCGCGGATCACGTCCATGATCAGGCGTTCGTAGGCGTCGGGAAAATCGGCCTCCTCGGGGCCCAGCGCCTCGGCAAAGGTCATGTCGAGCGGCACGTCGATCAGCCGCATCCCTCCCGGCCCCGGCTCCTTGATGGTCACGCCCAGTTCGATCCCCTCGTTGGGCTGCAGCTTGATGGTCAGGATGTTGCGATGCCGCCCGGCCTCTTCGCCGAAGATCGAATGCGGGGCGTCCTTGAACACCACCGCGATCTCGCTGGCACGTTCGCGCAGCCGCTTGCCGGTGCGCAGATAAAAGGGCGTGCCGGCCCAGCGCCAGTTGCTGATGCGCGCCTTGAGAGCAACGAAGGTCTCGGTGGTGCTGGCGGGGTTGCCCACCTCCTCGTGATAGCCCGGCCGGCCCTCGGCGCCGCGGTACTGGCCGCGCACCACGTCGCCTTCGCCCAGCGGGTCGAGCGCGCGGATGACCTTGAGCTTTTCGTCGCGCACCGCGTCAGGGTCGAATTTCGCCGGCGGCTCCATCGCGATCAGGCAGAGAAGCTGCATCAGATGGTTCTGCATCATGTCGCGCATGGCGCCGGCGCGGTCGTAATAGTCGCCGCGACCGCCCACGCCCTGCGCCTCGGCCACGGTGATCTGGATGTGGTCGACATACTGGCTGTTCCAGAGCGGCTCGAACAGCATATTGCCGAACCGGATCGCCATCAGATTCTGCACCGTCTCCTTGCCGAGATAATGGTCGATGCGGTAGATCTGGCGCTCGTCGAAATAGCTCGCCAGCACGCGGTTGAGTTCGCGCGCGCTGGCCAGGTCGCGGCCGAAGGGTTTTTCCACCACGATCCGCGCCGAGGCATCGGCGAGCCCGTTGAGGTGCAGCCGCTCGGCCAGCGGACCGAAGAACCGCGGCGCGACCGAAAAGTAATAGGCACGGATGCGCTCGGGCCGCGAGGCGGCGCCCAGCCGTCCCCACCCCTTCTCGCCCAGCGCGTCGATGGGCACGTAGTCGAGCATCTTCAGGAACTCGCTCTGGCGCGCGATGTCGGGGCGGCGGCCCTCGTCGGCCTCGGCCGCGGCGATCGCCTCAGCGACGAAGGCGCGGAAACCGGCGGCGTCCATCTCGCGGCGCGCGGCACCGGTGATGCGCACATCCGCCTCGATCTGCCCGGCGCAGACGCGGCGGTAGAGCGCGGGCAGGATCTTGCGCCGCGCCAGATCGCCTGTTGCGCCGAAGATCACCAGATCGAACGGGTCGACCGGTATGACACGCGAAACCATGGCTTTCCTCCCGCCCGCCTCTATAACACGGTCGCCTCACGCCCGACCATGCCCCGCATCACAACCATGTCAGCGGCCGTGGGGGATGGATTTTTCCGAGAATTGAGACAAGTTAGACCTCGAACGCAAACGAATTCAGCGCGGTGCCATGAAAGACACAGACCCGCCGCCCGCCCCGGGGCCCAAGTTCCGCGACCCGCTGATCACCGCTGATGGTGAACCGCGCGCGCGGGTGGCTCTCAGCCGCCCCGAAACGCTGTGGTTCAACACCGGGACGCTGTGCAACATCGCCTGCGCCAACTGTTATATCGAGAGCTCGCCCGAAAACGACCGGCTGGTCTATCTCACCGAGGCCGAGATGCGCGGCTTTCTCGACGAGGCCGCGGCGCGCGGCTGGCCGCTGCACGAGGTGGGCTTTACCGGCGGCGAGCCGTTCATGAACCCGCAGATGCCGGCAATGGCCCGCACCGCGCTTGCGCGCGGCTACCGGGTGCTGATCCTGACCAACGCCATGCGCCCGATGATGCGCCCCATGGTGCGGGCAGCGCTGGCCGCGCTGGGGCGCGAATTCGGGTCAGGGCTGGTGCTGCGGGTGTCGCTCGACCACTGGTCGGCCGCACGCCACGACGCCGAGCGTGGCGCGGGCGGCTTTGCCGCGACGCTCGCGGGCATGCGCTGGCTGCGCGACGCCGGGCTGCGCATGAGCGTGGCGGGCCGCACGCGCTGGGGCGAAAGCGAGGCCGAGGCGCGCGCGGGCTATGCCCTCCTTTATGCCGAAAACGGCTTTGCCATCGACGCGAACGATCCCGCGCAGACGGTGCTTTTCCCCGAGATGGACGCCGATGCGGACGTGCCCGAGATCACCGCGTCGTGCTGGGACATCCTCGGCAAGCGTCCCGACGAGGTCATGTGCGCCTCCTCGCGGATGGTGGTCAGGCGGCGCGGCGCGGCGCGGCCGGCGGTGGTCGCCTGCACGCTCCTGCCCTATGATCGGGAATTCGAGCTGGGCGCGACCCTGGCCGAAGCCGAACGCGACGTGGCGCTCAACCACCCCCACTGCGCACGCTTCTGCGTCCTCGGCGGGGCCAGTTGTTCGCGCTGAGGCGGCACACCGCGCCGGACGCCTACCCGCGCCCAGCCCTGTCCTTGCGTTCGGGCACAGGGTCGTAACCGCACCCGCCCCAGGGGTTGCAGCGCGCGATGCGCCGCAGTGCCAGCCAGCCGCCGCGCAGCGCGCCGTGACGTTCCAGCGCCTCGAGCGCGTACTGGCTGCAGGTCGGCTGATAGCGGCAGTTCCAACCCACCCAGGGCGAGAATACCAGCCGATAGGCCCGCACCGGCAGCGCGACGAGATGCGCGAGCGGGCTCATGACGTCTCGTGCAGGCGCGCGAGCGCGCGCACCAGGTCATCGGTCAGCGCCGCAAAGTCGCGCTCCACCGTCGCGCCGGGACGGCCGATCAGCGCATAGTCCCAGCCCGCTCGGCCGTGTTCGGGCAAGACGAGCCGCGCCGCCTCGCGCAGGCGCCGCTTGGCGCGATTGCGCGTCACCGCGTTGCCGAGCTTTTTCGAACAGGTGAAACCGACCCTGATCAGCGCCCGGCCATCGCCGCGCGCGCGCCCCTGCACCAGCATGCCGGGCATGGCCTGCCGCCGGGCGCGGTTCAATGCCAGGAAATCCGCCCGACGGCGCAGACGCTCCACGCATGGCGAAACCGCCGGGGGCAATATCCCCGCCTCTGTCGCGGGGGCCTCCGGCGGTGTCATGGGGTCGGTCCTGTCGGCTGCGGTGCCCGGCGTGGGCTCAGGCGCTCAGTTCCTTGCGGCCGCGGGCGCGGCGGGCATTGAGGATCTTGCGCCCGGCCTTGGTGGCCATGCGCGCGCGGAACCCGTGCCGGCGCTTGCGAACCAGGTTCGAGGGTTGGAAGGTGCGTTTCATCGCTCAAGCTCTCCGGTCTTGCGGCCCGGCCTGCGAATGCCGATGGATTCGCGCGGCAAGGCCGGACATGTCTCGAAGCCCGGTCTATAAATGCCGTGCGGGGCCAAGTCAAACCGCAAACCGACACTCTGCGGCCCCGAATCTCATGCGGTTGCAACAATGGACGCGGGGACATCGTGCGGAAATGTTTCAAGACCCGGCTATTCCGATCATCGAAGACGGCAACCGAGAGCCCGGCCATCACCGCCCATCACCGCCGCGTGAAGCCTCTGGCCCGGAACGCCGAGATTGCGCATCTTGAGGGGTGACACGGGCAGCGCGATGAAACCGGACGATGACATGAACCATGCACGAGCGACACCGAAGGGGCGGCTTGCGCGCCATCTGCCGCTCGCGGTCATCCTCTGCGTGGCGGTCGCGGGGGCGCTGACGCTGGGCGACATGGTCAGCTTCGAGACCCTGCGCGCGCATCGCGAGGCGCTCATCGCCTTTCGCGACAGCCATTTCGCCGTGCTCGCCCTGGCCTTTCTGGCGGTCTATTTCGGCGTCGTCGCGTTCTCGCTGCCCGGGGGCGCGGTGGCGTCGGTCACCGGCGGGTTTCTCTTCGGGCTGACGCTGGGCACGCTGCTCAACCTCACGGCCGCGTCGCTGGGGGCCATCGCCATCTTTTCAGTCGCGCGCATGGGTCTCGGACGGGTGCTCGCAACGCGGATGGAGGCCTCCGACGGCACTCTGAAGCGCCTCAAGTGCGGCCTGAACGAACACGAGATCAGCGTGCTGCTGCTGATGCGACTGATCCCGGCGATGCCGTTTTTCGCGGCCAACATCCTGCCGGCGCTGGTGGGTGTGCGGTTTGTCAACTACGCTTGGACCACGGTGCTGGGCATCATTCCCGGCACGCTGGTCTTTACCTGGGTGGGCGTCGGCCTCGGCGAGGTCTTCGACCGTGGCGAAACCCCCGACCTGTCGCTTTTCCGGGAACCGCAGGTTTTCGGCCCGATCCTGGGGCTCTGCGGCGCTGGCCGCGCTGCCGATCGCGGTCAGGGCCGTTCGCCGCCGCCGGGACGTCTGAACGTGGAACGGATCGAGACCGACCTTCTGGTCATCGGCGCGGGTTCGGGCGGGCTGTCGGTTGCCGCCGGGGCGGCGCGGATGGGTGCCCGCGTGGTGCTGCTCGAAGGCGGGCGGATGGGCGGCGACTGCCTCAACGCGGGCTGCGTACCCTCCAAGGCGCTCCTGGCCGCAGCGCATGCCGCCCACGCCCATACCCGCGCCGCCGGCTTTGGAATGACCGCCACCGCGCCGCGGATCGACTTCTCGGCGGTCAGGGACCATGTCGCCAATGTCGTGGCCCGCATCGCGCCGCATGACAGCGAGGAGCGCTTCGCCGGGCTCGGGGTAAAGGTGATCCGCGAATACGGGGCTTTCGTCTCGGATCGGGAGGTGGAGGCCGGCGCATACCGCATCAACGCCCGGCGGACCGTCATCGCCACCGGGTCGTCGCCGCTGATCCCGCCCATCGCGGGGCTGGGTGCGGTGCCGTACCTGACCAACGAGAGCCTTTTCGAGTTGCGCGAACGTCCCGGGCATCTGCTGATTCTCGGCGGCGGGCCCATCGGCATCGAGATGGCGCAGGCGCATGCGCGGCTGGGCTGCAAGGTGACGGTGATCGAGGGTGTGCGGGCATTGGGGCGCGAAGACCCGGAACTGGTGGCGGTGGTGCTGGCGCGGCTGCGCGCCGAGGGGGTGGAGATCGCCGAGGACGCGATGGCGGCAAGGGTGCACGGCCGGCCCGGCAGGATCGCAATCGACACGCGCGACGGGCGGCGCCTAGCCGGCACGCATCTGCTGGTCGCGGTCGGGCGGCGTGCCAATACCGCGGCGCTGAACCTCGACGCCGCCGGCATCGAGGCCACCGAGACCGGCATCCGCGTCGATGCCCGGCTCAGGACCACCAACCGCCGCGTCCATGCCATCGGCGATGTCGCGGGGGGCGCGCAGTTCACCCATCTGGCGGGGTACCACGCCGGCGTGGTGCTGCGCTCGGTGCTTTTCGGCCTGCCGGTACGGGCGCGGGGCGACCACATCGCGCGCGTCACCTATACCGACCCGGAACTGGCGCAGGTCGGCCTGACCGAGGCCGAGGCGCGCGAGCGCCACGGGTCTCGGCTGGAGGTCGTACGCGTCGAGATGGCCGCCATCGACCGCGCCATGGCCTGCCGCGACGCCGAGGGATTCATCAAGGTGATGGTGGTGCGCGGCCGCCCCGTCGGCGCCTCGATCGTGGGTGCGGGCGCGGGCGAACAGATCGGGCTCTGGGCGCTGGCGATCTCGGCGGGGCTCGGGATGCGCCACGTCGCCGGCATGGTCGCGCCCTACCCCACCGTCAGTGAAATCGGCAAACGCGCGGCTGGGGCCTATTTCTCGCCGCGTCTGTTTGATAATCCTCGTCTCAGGACAATTGTGGGGCTGGTGCAGCGCTGGCTCCCTTGAACGGGCGGCGGATGCGGTTTCTCAAATCTCTCTCGGGGCGGTTCCTGGTTCTGACGGCGGTCTTCGTGATGCTGGCCGAGGTGCTGATCTTTGTCCCCTCGGTGGCCCGGTTTCGCGAGGATTTCCTGATGTCGCGGCTCGAGCGCGCACAGATCGCGGCGCTGGCTCTGCTCGCCAACGAGGACATCGGCGCCGAGTTGCAGGAGGAGCTCCTGCTCAATGCCGGCGTCTTCAACATCGTGCTGCGGCGCGACGCGGCGCGGCAGCTGGTACTGTCGTCGCCCCTGCCGGCGCCGGTGAGCGCCACCTTCGACCTGCGCCATGCCTCGCCTCTGGTGCTGATCCGCGACGCGCTGACCTGCCTTGTGGACCCGACGCCGCAGGTGATCCGGGTGATCGGCGCACCCTCGCGCATGGCCGGGCTGCTGATCGAGATCACGCTTCAGTCCGAACCGCTGCGCGTGGCGATGCTCGACTACGGCTATCGCATCCTGATGTTGTCGCTGATCATCTCGGTGATCACGGCAGGGCTGCTCTATCTGGCGGTGCGCGCTCTGCTGGTGGGACCGATCCGGCGGGTGGTGGGGCACATGCAGTCCTATGCCGCCGCCCCCGAGGACGCCCGCCGGGTGATCGAACCCTCCGCCGGCGTGACCGAGTTGCGCGAGGCCGAGGAGGCGCTCAAGTCATTGCAGACCCAGCTGACCGGGGCGCTGAAACAGCGCCAGCGGCTGGCCGAGCTCGGCGGCGCGGTGGCCCGGGTCAGCCACGATCTGCGCAACATCCTGACCACGGCGCAGCTTTTCACCGACCGCATCGAACAAAGCGACGACCCCAAGGTGCGGCGCATGGCGCCCAAGCTGGTGAACTCGATCAGCCGCGCGGTGCATCTGTGCGAAAGCACGCTCGCCTATGGCCGGGCCGAGGAGCCGGCGCCGACACTGACAAGCTTTGCCCTCGCCCCGCTGGCGCATGACGTGATCGAGAGCGAACGCATGGCCGACGAGGCCACCGGCAACATCCGTTTCGACGCCGACATCCCCGAGGGCCAGCAGGTGCGCGCCGACCGCGACCAACTTCACCGGGTGCTCACGAACCTGGTGCGCAACGCCCGCCAGGCGATTTCCAGCGCCGGCGGCGTCGGCGCGGTGAGCGTGAGCGCGCACCAGGAGGGCGACCTCTGCATCATCACCGTCACCGACACGGGCCCCGGCCTGCCGCCGAAGGCACTCGAAAATCTCTTTCGCCCCTTCCGGGGCGCGGCGAGCCCCGGCGGCAGCGGGCTGGGGCTGTCGATCGCGCAGGAACTGGTGCGCGGGCATGGCGGCGAACTGCTCCTGGAACGCAGCGACACGGCCGGCACCGTATTCATCATCCGCCTGCCGGCGGGCGAGTGACAAAATCGCGCAAGGCCCCTTGCATCGACCGGCTTCAGCGTCTAGAGGGTGCGGCGGCACGGACCGATAGCTCAGCTGGATAGAGTACCTGACTACGAATCAGGGGGTCGGGGGTTCGAATCCTCCTCGGTCCGCCATTTTCCTCAGCTGGATCCCTGATTAAACGAGATAAATGTCGATGCTGGCTATGCCTTGCCACCATCCTTGCCAACATTAGAATTCATTTGTTTACCGGCCCCTGCGTATGAACGCAGGTGCCTCGAATACGTGATCTGGCCATTGGTTGCGTAGCCGGGCGACCGCTCGATCTCCCTGATTCCGGCTAGATGGGCTTGTGCCGGTGGCGGACACCGATGACGCAGAGCGCGAGTGCTGGTGGAGAATTGAGCCTGTTACATGCGGTCTCGCCGGAAGGTTGGCTAAATGACGCGTGCCTGGAAAAGCTGTATGCCTACACATCCTGGTTATCGCGCCTGCTGCCATCGCGCGACGTGCCCGCCGACATCGCGATCACCGACGATATGCTGAACCTGTCCGCGTTCAAGTTGCAGAAAGGCGGAGAGGGCAGCGCATCGCTCTCGGCGGGCGATGGCACGACCCTCGATCCGATCACCGAGTTCGGTGCCAATCCCTACACTGAGGAAGAAGAGAAGTCGCTGTCGGAGATCATCGAGTCGTTCAACGAGAGGCACGGAACATCGTTCTCGCGTGAGGACTTTCTGCGTTTCGAACGTGTGACACGCGAGATCATGGACCAGGACATGACCGAAATGATCCGGAACAATCCCGCCGATGTCGTCTACGGCGCATTCTCGCAAGCGTTCTTTCAGGGGATGGTCAAGATGTTCCAGAACGACAATGAGATGCGAAACATCGTCATGACCGACAAGGATGCGCGCGAGCAGGCGACTCGGCACTTCTTCGAGCGGGCGCAGCGTCAGGTGTGGGAAGGATGAGTGCGGCAATCTGTTTCATCTCCTGATGCAAGAACGGCCCATAGCTGCCGTTCCTGCGACCAGCGTTATCCTGCGCTGCGGCCCGCCAGACCGGACGTTCGCCCCAGGGGCGCCATCCTCGCTGCATCTGCGAGTGTCCCTGCGTAAAGGGTGGTTAGCTGTCCTTCCTTAGATCTTCAGCTTGTATCCGATATGGGTCGGTTCAAAACCCAGACGGTCATAGAAGCGATGGGCGTCTGGCCGGGCCTTGTCCGTGGTGAGCTGAACCAACGAACACCCATGTGCCCGGCATTCGCTGATCGCCCGGGCAAACATCGCCTCACCAAGCTTGCCGCCCCGACGATCGCTCGCGATCCGCACCGCCTCGATCTGTCCACGCTTGGTGCCATCGCGAGAGAGACCCGGGATGAAGGTGAGTTGCAAGGTTCCGACAATCTGCTGCCCATCCTCAACCACACAAAGAAACTGGTTCGGGTCGGCATCAATCTCCGCAAATGCAGCCCGGTAGCAATCGTCTACGGCTGGGGAAGCGTTTTCCCGCGACGCACCAAGCACGTCATCTGCCAGCATCGCGACAATCGCCCCCGGGTCCGCTGCGGTTGCTCGGCGGTAACGCGGTTCACCCATGAGTATTTTCCCTCTCTCTCTTCATTGTCGACCGTTTCCATAGGAGCCGTGGGTCGTGAACGAACATGCCGGCGGACAGGGGCCACCTCCGCTTCGTTGCGCAGGCCGACGCCCTGATGCGGCTCAGTTTTTCAAGCTGCCTGCGCCTGAGACTGCGCCGCCCGGGCGAGCGAGAACAGCAGCAGGGCTGCAGACAGTCCGCAGGCGGCGGTTCGGACGGTATTCCAGAAGCTCCAGCGGGGCAGATAGGTGCGGGTCCAGTAGTCCAGCGTCGCATCCGCGGAGGCCTCCATGCCCGCCGGGGTTTCGTTCATCGGCACGTTGACGAACACCGTTACCCCGAAGCATCCGACGAAATACGTCAGGCCCGCCAGCATCATCACGGTTCCAGGGCCGTGCTCGACGACCACTGCGCCATAAACCGCGATCAGCAGGGATACTGGCGCCAGCCCGAGGAATAGCACCATGAAGACCCAGCGGAACACCTCTCGGTTGATGGCCTGCATCGCCTCCGCGCCACCCTGACCGCTGGTCACAGACAGGGCACGCATGATGAAATCCGAAAAGGCGAGAAAGACGCCGCCGACCAGCGCATAGGCGAGGACGGCGAGGTGGGCGAGGTAGAAGAGAACGGGGGACATGGGGACGGGTTCCTTAGATTGGGGCGGCGGCAGGACGTCATGCGCCAAGCCGCCGCGGCAGGCTCAGCGCGCGGGCTGCGCCGTGGAGAGGCCGGGCGCCGGCTGCCAAAGGCGCCGACGGAAGGCTGCAAGACAGAGCACGGCCATGATCAGTTCCACGACGAGGGCGCCGATGATGCTGCCGGACGGCATCCCGTCCACTGCAATCCCGACCAGCCGTCCGGCCGGAAAAGCGGTGAAGACCGTCAGGGCCATCGCCATGCCAACGGGCAGGACCGCGTGTCGCCAGATGCCGAGCAGCATCAGAATGCCGAAACCCGCGAGACCGGCGCCAGGTGCGCGCAATTCGCTCAGCAGGTTGGCGTCTTTGCCGAGCGTGATGCCGTAGCCGGCGTAGAAGGCGTGCGGCGCGAGCAGGATGAAAGCGCCGATGGTGAGCGCAGTCAGGCCGGAGAGACCAAGCGCGGTCTTCTCGAGCAGGGTGGGTCTCATGTCATGTTCCTTTTATGGTGTGGTGTCAGGCGGCGCTTGTCCAGGCGCCGGTTCGAGCGGCGGCGATGGCGAAGTCCGCAAAGTCGCGGGGGCCGCGGCCGAGCGCGCGCATCACGCCGTCCGTGGCGTGGGCGTTGCGACCGTCCAGCGTTTCGCGCGCGATGGCGGTGAAGACGTCGGCGACGAAGGTGCCGCCGGCCTCGGCGATGTTCGCGTGGAACTCCTCGAAGCTGATCAGGATATGCCGGATCTCGTGCCCGGTAGCCCGCGAGAGCTCAGCCGCCATATTTGCGAAGGACATCAGCCGCGGGCCTGTCACCTCGTAGAGTTCGCCCTTGTGGCCCTCTTCGGTCAGTGCCGCGACAGCGACATCGGCAATGTCGTCGATGTCGATGATGGGCTCGGCGACATCGCCGCCGGGCATCGGAAGGACGCCGGCCAGGACCGGATCGCGCAGGTAGCCTTCGGAGAAGTTCTGAGCGAACCAGGCGGCCCGGACGATAGTGAAGTCGACGCCGGAATTGCGCACCACCTCTTCGCCCAGCCGCGCGTGGTGTTCGCCGCGACCGGAGAGCAGCACGAGGTGCTCGACGTCCACGTCGCGGGCCGTCTCGCAGAGGGACTCGAGCTTTTCCACGGCTCCGGGGAAAGCAAGGTCAGGAAAGTAGGTGACATAGGCCGCCCGGACCCCGCGCAGGGCCGGTGCCCAAGTCTCCGGCGCTTCCCAGTCGAAGGGTGTTACGGAGCTGCGCGAGCCGCGGCGCACGGAATGCCCCGCGCCTCGAGGCGGCTGGCGACGCGGCGGCCGGTCTTGCCGGTTGCGCCGATGACGAGGATCTCTTGGTCTTTCATGGGATGTCTCCCCGGCTTCGGTATCGGTAGCCAAGGGATAAGCGCGGGGATGCTGCGCGGTCTTGACCGGCGATGCCAGCCTTTTGACCGCCGTCGCCAATGCGCCCGTCAGCGGCGGGAGATATCCTTGCGGTAGGTCGCGGGCGTCGTGCCGACCCAGCGCTTGAACGCGCGGGTAAAGGCGCTCTGTTCGGAGAAACCGGTGAGAAACGCGATTTCGGCCAGTGAATGGCTCTCGTCCCGCAAGAGCCCTTCGGCAAGGTTGCGGCGGGTTTCCTCGGTGAGGCTCTGAAAGTTGATTTCGTGCTCGGAGAGGCGCCTGTGGAAAGACCGCGCACTGAGTCCGAGGCTGTGGGCGATCTCGGCCATCTTCGGCGCCCCCTCGCTGAGGGCCTGGGCGATTGCGGCTTTCGCCTGCGTGACAAGCGCAGGCTCCCGGGTGATCTCGGACAGTTCCGCGTCGAGATGCGTGGTGAGGAATTGCGATATCCCCTCGTCCCCGAGGATGTTGGGCCGGGCCAGCGTCTCGTCGGCATAGAGGATCGCGTCGAGTTCGGCGCCGAAGCGCACCGGGCAGCCGAACCAGTCCTCGTGCGCGGTGGTCGAGCGCGGGGCGGGATGCCGGACCAGCACTTCCAAGGGCGCGAGCGGCACCGGGCAGACCTGCCTTGCGATGGACACGGCGCTCGCAAGGGTCGCCTCGTTCGACAGCCGCATCCCGAGGCGCCGTTCGCCCGCCCGATGCAGGATGAAGAGCGTGCCCCCAGTCGCCGGCCGCAGCTCGTATTCGACGACGCTGGTCCACAGACGCGCATAGCGTTCCACCCGCGCGTAGGACGCCCCGAGCGTCGTTGCAGCCTTGAAGGCCAGCCCAAGCGCACCGTATTCGTCAAGCCGCATGGAAGCGCCCGTGCGCACCGGCAGTTCGGTCACGTCGATCTGATCGGCGATTCTTTCGAGCATGTCGTAGTAACGCTCGGCCAGAACCATCTGCCCGGCGTCCCAAGGGTCGTCGGGGGCGATCCCGACACTGGCCAGCATCGCCGCAGCATCGACCCCACCGCCCGCTGCGGCGACCACCTTGCGCGCGAAGAGCGACGTCACATAACTCATGCCACGCGTTCTACGGCGCGCGTGGTGAGCCGCCAAGCCCGCGGTGGATCTGGGCGCGAAGCGGAATGGATGTCCTCTTTTCGCTCACGCATGCTTTCTGCCCTCTCTGCTCAAATGGCGCGAGCGGCCCAGAGCCGACAGTGAAAAAAAGCAACCGGCGCTGCGCTGCAGCGTGGCCAGACCGGACCTTCATCAGAGACTGTGGCATTCATGCAGCCGTGGGAACTGGCATGGGGTCGATTTTTACGACCCAAAAGCGGAAGCAAGCTGTGCGAGTGTATCGCCACCACAGCGTGAATGTAGCCGAAGTGCGTTCAGGGTTTGCGCTACTATCAAAGGAGATGTCTATGAACGCGAAAAAGCTGGTCGTTATGTTTGCCTGAGGAGCCGCAAGCTTAACACTGGCCATCCTCTTGCTCCCGGGACGGATTGTGGATTTCCATGATAATCTGCTTAAAGCATGGAGTTATGCGAGTAGTGTTCTTTACGGAAGTCAGTTTTGGGAAAGAAAATTCGACAGGTTTCCCGAAGGATTAGTTGACATGCAGTCGTTGGGCCTCTCAACGACTCTGTTGCGCAAATCCGGTGACGGCCAAGGTTTCCCTTTCCCCAGGCACACTTATCCCACGGCCTCTGTGACGGGTATGCCAAGCGCGGTGCAGCCGTTCATGACGGCAACACGGATCTGGAGTTCGGCAACCTGACGATCAGGGTCCCGTGCCATCAGCCTTTGCCCCAGCAGTTTCCTACAGTGCATCTTCGTCTCGACGCGACTTCGGCGGTGGCAGCCACTCCATTTCCGCCAGAGTGCCCGTCCCGGGTGTGTCGTTGACCGGAGGGCATCGTTGCGCGCAATCGCTCCCGCCGTCTGCGGAGACACTGCCGATCTCCTGATCGGACGGGATCTGGTCGAGCAGTTCCGGCAACATGGATATATCGCCGATATCGCTGCTGGTGCACTCGACCGCTCGGATTTCCAGTGTTTTCTCGTCGGTCGCGAGGTGAACCTCACGCCAGACGCGGCGTTTGGAGCCGCCATGCTTGCGGGCATTCCACTCACCTTCGCCCTCGGCCTTGATCCCGGTGCTGTCGATGAGCAGGTGTAGTGGCCCCTGTGAACCCCGATACGGGATGTTCACGGCCGTGGTCTTCTGCCGGCGTGACACCGTGCTGAAATCCGGCACCGACCAGTCCAGCCCGCTCAATTGCAAAAGGCTTTCAACGAAGCCGGTCGTCTGCCTGAGCGCCATGCCGAACAGAACCTTCATCGACAGGCATGTCTGGATCGCGGCGTCGCCACAGGTGGACTGTCGGCCACGCTTGCCGGTCGGCTTGGCCTCCCACGTCATCTTGGGATCGAACCAGATCGTCTGCGAGCCCCGGCGCTTGAGCGCTTCGTTGTAGGCCCGCCAGTTCCTGATCTTGCAGGTCGGGGGTGTGGGTTTGCTCATGACCCCCAGCCATCACGCTGGACTCACAAGATGAATCCCCAACCCGATTTGCGCAAAAATGCCGTTTGGCTGACATGATTCGCATTGCCGCCTGTCAAGTGAGCGCTTTTGCGCATTGCCTGGGCTGCGCGCCCGACAGGCAAGCCTCCCGATGATTTTCACCCTCTTAACGGCCGTTAATGCACGCGAACTGCCCCTCGGGCAGCATTGCCTAGCGAAAGTCATCTGCATTGTAGTCGAGGGCGTCCCACCGGATTTCATCTGCACGTGTTGCGCGGGCTGATCTGCCAAATTCGGCCAAGCGCGTGATTGATCCATTCCCCCGGAGACGGGAAAGACAGAACAGAAAGTGACATGATATGAAAATGCTGCAAGACAAGATTGCAATCATCACAGGTGCCGGCACCGGGATTGGACAAGGGATCGCACTGCATTTCGCCGAAGAGGGCGCTGCGGTTGCCTTGCTGGGCCGCTCCACGGCGTCGCTCGAAAAGACGAAGGCGCTGATCGAAGACATCGGAGGCACCGCCACCGTCCACAGCGCGAGCATTTCTGACGAAGCTCAGGTCGAAGCCGCCCTTGACGAGATCTTCCAAGCCCACGGCAAGGTCGATATCCTTGTGAACAACGCCGGCATCGTTCACGACGCGGAATTTCTCGACATCACCTATGAAAGCTGGCTGGAAGTCGTGGGGACCAACCTTAACGGGGCTTTCCTCATGACCCAGCGGTTCGGGCGCAGGATCAAGGACACTGGCGGCGGCGCAATCGTGAACATCGCCTCGATTGATGCGAATGGCTATGATGGGCCGCAATGTGCTTATACGGCGTCCAAGGCCGGTATGGTCGGCCTGACCAAGAACAATGCCAAGGATTTCGGCGACATGAATATCCGGGTCAACTCGGTCAGCCCCGGTTGGACTTATACACCGATGATCGAAGACTTCCTTTCGGCGAACGCACTGTCTTACATGCAGACGCGATTTGACCGCGTGCCGATGAAACGTCTGGTCAAGATCAAGGAAGTCGCCGAGGCCGTCGGTTTTCTCGCCTCGGATCGGGCCTCCGGAATTTCCGGCATCGACCTGCCGGTCGATTGCGGGACGCTGGCAACTCTTTATGTTCACGAGTCTCTTCCCGAGTGATTGATGCGGGCTCAGGCTTAAAGATATTCTCTCGACTGTGGATCCCCTGGAAGGGCACGTTTGTTCACTCTAAGAGACCTCTGCATAATGGCGGATTCTCATCTCGCTTGTGATTTGGTATCGTTGCGACAGGTTTTCGGGGCGGAGTCATGGACCTGTTTTTACGCGAGGCGGCGGATCGGATTGGCGAGGACGATGCGCTCTCGAAGATCGATGCGCTGATGGAGTGGCGGGCATTTTCGCCGCTGCTGAAGCGCGGCCTGGGGCGGTCGGGGATCGGGCCTCAGGGCTATGATCCGCTGGTCTTGTTCAAGTGCCTGCTGATCGGACAATGGCATGGGTTGTCGGACCCGAAGCTGGAGCGTGCCCTCAGGGTACGGCTGGACTTCATGCTCTTTTGCGGGCTCGACCTGCACGCGCCGGTTCCCGACGAAACCACCCATTGCCGGTTTCGCAATGCGCTGGTCAAAGGCGGTATCCATGACGATCTGCTGGCCGAGGTCTGCCGCCAACTCGAGGGCCACGGGCTGAAGCTGAAAGAGGCCGAAGCCGCCATCATCGACGCGACCCTCGTTGAGGCTGCTGCCCGACCGCGCACCCATATCGAGGCCCCGCAGGATCGGGCGGAGGGTGAGGAGCCGGACGATCCCGAGGTGCGTTTCAGCGCCGACCCGGACGCTCGCCGGGTCAAGAAGGGCTCGAAGAGCACGCTGGGCTACAAGGGTTTCGCGCGCACCGATGACGAGGGCTTCATCGAGCGCGTCCACACCACCCCCGCCAACCGCGCCGAGAGCCCGGAATTCGCCACCATGATCGAGGGGGCACGGGCACGGCGGGTGCTTGCCGACAAGGCATATGCCAGCAAGGCGAACCGGGCAGCCCTGCGCGGCCATGACCGCGACGGGATCATGCGCAAGGCCGTGCGCGGCCGCCCGCTCAGGGCCTTGCGAGAAACGCTTCAACAAGCTGATCTCCAAGTGCCGGTTCCGTGTCGAACAATGCTTCGGCACCATGAAACGGCTCTTGGGCCTTGCCCGCGCCCGCCATTTCGGCGTGGCCAGGACTCACGCCCAACTGGCGATGGCGGCGATCGGGCAGAACCTGCTCAAGGCCGCGAACAAGATCAAACTCCACCCGCAAACCCCGGCGATCGCATAACCGAAACCAACGCCGATCGTCCGCCCGCCGAAAGGCCCGCGGACGGGTAAATGCTTGCCGTTCAATCCGGTTTCCGGAAATCCGGCCGTTACGCAGACGTCTTTCGTATCGGAATCTTCGTTGCAGTGGTCAAGGAACAGAGCTTTGCCGGGGCGGCGCGGCAGCTCGGGATGACCAGCTCCGCCGTCTCCAAGCAGGTTCAGAACCTCGAACAGGATATCAAGGTCAAGCGGCTCAACCGCACCACCCGCCACGTTGCCGCAACCGAAGAGGGCGCGATCTACTTCGAACGGGCAAAACGGGCGCTGATGGATCTGCAGGAGGCCGAGGAGGAAATCCACGAATTGAAATCGCATCCCCGCGGGCCGCTGTGGGTGAGCTTTCCGCAAAGTCTCGGGGTGAAATATCTGACCGGCTGCGCCGCGCGGTTCGCGCGCAGCCATCCCCATGTGGCGCTTGATCTCAGTCTGAACGACCGGTTCATCGACCCGGTGAACGATGGCTATGACGTGGTGGTGCGGATCGGTTCGCTCGCCGATTCCTCGCTGATGACGCTGCGGCTGGCGTCATGCCCTTTCATGCTTTGCGCCAGCGCCGACTATATCGACCGCCGCGGCTTGCCAGAGGCGCCCGCGGATCTGGCCGGGCATGACGTTCTGGCCTACTCGGGCAACACCGCCGCGCATGAATGGCGCTACAAGGATGCGGCGGGGCAAGTGGGGCGGGTGCCGCTCAGCGGCTCGCTGCGGTCCGATTCCGGCGACATGCTGTGCCGCGCGGCAATTGAGCGCATCGGCATCGTCATCGTCATCCTGCCGGTATTCCATGTCGCCGAACATCTGCAAGCAGGCCGCCTGCAACGGCTTCTGCCGGATCATCTGACCTGGCCGGAACGGGATATTCATGTGCTGTTCCGCCCGAACCGCAATCAGCCCGCCCGCCTGCGGCTTTTTGTCGATCATCTGGTGAAGACCGCCAGTGATCTCCCTTGGGAGCGGGGATAGACGGCACGGTGCGACGTCCGATGGCTCGGCCTCAGACCTCGATTTTCTCGATCTCCTTCAAGACAGCGTGCACGGCAAGGCCGGTTTCGGTCAGCCCGTAGGTCACCTTCGGCGGGATGGTGTTTTCCTGTTCGCGCCAGACCAGCCCATCGGCCTCCAACTCGCGCAGGCGCTGGGTCAGGACCTTTGGCGAAATGCCCGTGATCCTGCGCCGCAGGGCGCCGAAACGGCAGGCCTTTCGTTCGCCGAGCACATAGATCACATGGGTTTTCCACTGGCCCCACAGCATGCGCAGCACCGTATCGGCGGCACAGGGCAGGCCGGATTCCCGCCTCATCGTCTTCGACCAGGCCAGTTTTCTGGGTAGTTTCCATTTGGTAACGACTTTCGCTTGGTAACTTGAGCGCTACATAAGCCTCCAACCGATGAACACAATGTCCGCCTCGGCCGTTGTCAGGCCGACGCCATGACCAGAAGGAGAGCATCATGCCCCGAGCCATCCCGGGCCTGCATCACGTCACTGCCATTTCCGGCCCGCCGCAAGGCAACCTCGACTTCTGGGTCGGAACGCTGGGCCAGCGGCTGGTGAAGCGCACCGTGAACTTCGACGATCCGGGCACCTATCACCTCTATTACGGCGATGCGGATGCGGCGCCGGGGTCGATCATGACGTTCTTCCCCTTCGTCGATGCTGGGCCGGGGCGCGCCGGTACCGGCATGACCTCAGCCGTCGCCTATGCCGTGCCGGATCTCGACCAGCGGATGAGTGATCTGGCCGGGGCCGCCATCGACTTCGAAGGCCCGTACGAGCGCTTCGGCGAGCGCGCGATTGCCCTGAAGGACCCGGACGGGCTGCGCGTCGAGCTGATCGAAGGCGGCGCGCGAGACGAGGGCTTCCATTCGGTGACGCTCTGGCTCGATGAGGTCGAGTCCACCGCGAAGGTTCTGGAGGCGATGGGCTACGAGCGCGAAGCCGGGGACTCCGCCGCGACCGGCGGCACGGGCGGCACGGAGACGCGCCTGCGCTATCGCTCCACCGAGCCCGAGCGCGGATCGGTGGTGGACCTGATGACATCGGATGCACGCTCCATCGGGCGGCTCTGGCGCGGGCACCATCCACCACGTTGCCTTTCGGGCGCGGACTACCGACGAGCAGAAGGACTGGTGGTCGCGCCCGGTGGCGGTCGGCATGCAGGTGACGCCGGTGATCGACCGGCAGTATTTCGACGCGATCTATTTCCGCACCCCCGGCGGTGTGCTCTTCGAGATCGCCACCGATGCGCCCGGTTTCGCCGTGGATGAAGACGCGGCCCACCTGGGCGCAGCGCTGAAACTGCCCGCGCGATACGAAGCGCAACGCGACCGCATCGAACGGGTCTTGCCCGAGATCCGGGTGCCTGCATGAGCGGCGGGATTGGTGCGGAAACCCGGGGCAGCGGTCCGCATGCGGGGCAACGGCTGGTCATCGCCGGGGCGCCACTGACGCGGGCGCGGCTGGCGGTGATCATGACGCACGGGCGCGGCGGCGCACCCGCGGACATGGTGGGCCTGGCCGATCATTTCGCCCTGCCGGACCTGGCCGTGTTCGCCCCGGCAGCGGCGGGGCTCTCATGGTGGCCTGACAGCTTTCTGGCGCCGCTGGAGGCCAACGAGCCCGGCCTGAGCAGCGGGCTGAGCGTGGTCTCTGCTCTGCTGGACGATCTGGAGGAGCAGGGCTTCGGCGCGGAACGGGTTGTGCTGGCCGGCTTTTCGCAGGGCGCCTGCCCGGCGGTGGAGGCGGCGGCGCGCTTTGCGCGACCGTTCCACGCTGTCGCCGCACTCTCTGGCGGGCTGGTCGGCACCGGTGAAGAAGGCGGGCCGCCGCTTGCGGAGCTCTACGGCCGCCCCGCGAAACGGTTCGATTACGATGGCCGGCTCGATGGCGTGCCGGTCCTGCTCGGCTGTCACGAAGAGGATCCGCATATCCCGATGGCGCGGGTGCGCGAAAGCGCCCAGGTTCTGGGCGCCATGGGGGCGAAGGTCGACACCCTCGTCATTCCCGGCGCCGGCCACGGCATTGTCGCCGATGAGGCGTCCTGGCTGCGCAAACAATTGAACAACAAGGGAGACAGCGATGAGCGCTGATTTCGAGATCACCCGTGAACAGACCGACAGCAAGGGCCGCTATGTGACCGTGGTGGACGGCCACGAGGCGGAAATGACCTATTCCCGTGCCGGGGCCAGCACGATCATCATCGACCATACCGGTGTGCCGGATGCCCTGCGCGGGCGCGGCGTCGGGCAGGCCCCGGTGCGGCGTGGCGTCGAGGATGCCCGTGCCGAGGGCCGAAAGATCGTGCCGCTCTGCCCCTTCGCCAAGACGCAGATCGCAAGACACCCCGAATGGCAGGATGTGCTGAAGGGGTGAGAGCCGCGTAACTGAATCGAAAAAAGGAATGATATCATGAGCTGGAGCCCCTGCCCCGACCCCGTGCCCGGAGACGCCAGGAGCGTCGATGCGGTGGAGACGCTGATCGTGCCGCGCGCCGTCGATCTCGGCGAAATGGAGGTGCGCCGCGCGCTGCCCTCCGACAAGCGCCAGATGGTCGGGCCGTTCATCTTCTTCGACCAGATGGGGCCGGCCGAGTTCCTCACCGACCAGGGGATCGACGTGCGGCCGCATCCGCACATTAACCTCGCCACGCTGACCTATCTCTTCGAGGGCCAGATCGTGCATCGCGACAGCCTCGGCTCCGACCCGGCGATCGAGCCGGGGGCGGTGAACTGGATGAAGGCCGGGCGCGGCATCGTCCATTCCGAGCGCACCTCGCCCGAGCGCAAGGCCCGCGGCCAGCGGCTCTTCGGGTTGCAGACCTGGATGGCGTTGCCCGAGGATCAAGAGGAATCTGATCCCGCCTTCACGCACCATGGCAAGGCGGACCTGCCGATGGTGGGGGCCGAAGGCCTGACCGCGCGGCTGATCGCCGGCGCTGCCTTTGGCGCCACCTCGCCGCTCAAGACCGCGTCGGACACGCTCTATGCCGATGTGACGCTGGCGCCGGGCGCGAAGGCTCCCATCGCGGCCAATGCCGAGGAGCGGGCGCTCTACACCATCCGGGGTAAGATCGAGATCGCGGGATCCACCTTCGAGCCGGGGCAGTTGCTTGTGTTGCGTCCGGACGACGAGATCACCGTGAAAGCGCTGCCGGACGGCACCGGCGACCACGCGCGCTTCATGCTCTTTGGCGGCGCGCCGATGGAAGGACCGCGTTATATCTGGTGGAACTTCGTCTCCTCGCGCCGGGAACGCATCGAGCAGGCCGGGGAGGAATGGCGGCGCGGGCGGTTCGAGACCGTGCCGGGCGACGAGGAAGACTTCATCCCGCTGCCCGAAGGTAACCCCAAGATCCGGCGCGCCGAAGGTGGGGTGCACTACCCATGAAGACCTTGTCGGCTCGATGTGCTGCCGTTGCCCTGCTCGCGGCAACGGCAGCTCTCCCGCCCCCGCATTTTGGGGCAGCACTTACCTGATCACGACCGAAACTTTGCCTGACGGCTATCCGGTAACCTTTGCGGCATTGCGTGCGCTGCCGGCCGGATTACTGCTGCTTGCCCGCACACGCTGCCTGTCACCCCGCGCCTGGCTCGGCCGCCCCTTCCTGCTCGGCACCTTCAACTTCGCGCCCTTCTGGGTGCTGCTGTTCGTCGCTGCCTACCGGCTGCCCGGCGGGGTGGTGGCAACGTTCGGGGCGTTGCAGGTGATGATCGTTCTCGGTTTGGCCCGCGGCTGGTTCGGCACACCGATCCGGGCCGGCGCTGTTGCCGCTGCCGCGACGGGAGTGATCGGCGTGGCGCTGCTGTTACATCGGCCCGGAGGCAGACCTCGACCCCATCGGCATTGCCGCGGGCCTTGGCGGGGCGGCCTCGATGGCTGCGGGCACAGTGCACAGTGCTGAGCCGAAAGTGGCAACCGCCGGTCTCTGCCCTGAGTTTCACCGCATGGCAGCTGACAGCGGGCGGCCTGGTCTTGTTGCCGCTCGCCCTGATCGTCGAACCGCCCTTGCCGCCGCTCTCGGTCACCAACCTCGCCGGGCTGGTCTGGCTTGGCCTGATCGGCGCGGCGGCGACCTATGCGCTCTGGTTCCGGGGCGTGGCACGGCTCGAACCTGGCGCGGTGTCCATGCTCGGCATGATGAGCCCGGTGACGGCGGTAACCCTCGGGTGGTTCTGGCTTGGACAATCCCTGTCACCGGTGCAGTTCCTGGGCGCCATCATCGTCCTCGCTTCGGTCTGGGCCGGACAGCGTGTAAACAGGTCGGGGGTTCCGGCGCCAGCTGGTCTTGCCGCAGCCTCGGCACGCGGCCGCAGGCCGATGTTGGGGTGCTCCGGATCGCTCCAGTCGATCCCCGCCTCACACGAATGATCCCGGCAAGGGGATCGTTCCGTCAAGCCGCCCGAAAGGAGGCCATGCCATGCGTGCTTTTGAAGACCCATCCTCACCCGCCTATGCCCGATGGACAGGTGCTTTCTACCTGCTCATTGCAGTCGCCGGCGGCTTTTCGATCCTCTACGTGCCCGGCGCCCTGAACGTCGAGGGCGACCCGACCGCGACATTCGCCAATATTGCGCGCCAACGCGGGCTGTTCCACGCGGGCCTTGTGGGCGACGTGGTGATGATGACTGCAGAGGTCCTTGTGTCTGTCATGCTTTTCTTCATGTTCCGGCCGGTAAACGCAACGCTGTCGCTGGCGGCCTCCTATGCGCGGTTGATGATGGTCGCAGTGATGGCGGCGATGCTGTTCTTTCACGCCGGCGCGCTGGCGCTGGCTGATGGCACGGCGCCGCTGGGCAGCTTTTCGATGGCGCAGCGGCTCGAACTGGCGGGGCTGATGCGGCAGGTCCATGATGCCGGTGTCTGGATCTGGCAGATCTTCTTTTGCCTGCACCTGCTTTTGCTCGGAACGCTGGTTGCTTGCTCCGGCCTCTACCCCCGGCTGATCGGCATCGGGCTGATCGTGGGCGGCACCGGCTACCTCGTGGACAGCGTGCAGATGTTCGCCTTCCCCGACACGACCGCGCTGGAGGCGCTCAAAATCGGCCTGCTGCTGATCGTCACTCTGGCCGAGATCGGCTTTGCCCTGTGGTTGCTGGTCCGAGGCCCGTGCACCGCAGCGCCTATCGCGCCCAAGGGTGACCCCTCAACTCAGGGCGCCATGGCCGGGGGACCTTTCTCTGCGGAAACAAAGACAACCGATCTTATCTTGTCGTGAACAAACAGGAGGGGTTCCATGGCTCAACGAGGTTTCACAGTCCGCGCACTTGGCGAAATCGCCATTCGGTGCATCGATTTTGACGCGATGGTCGCCTTCTATCGTGACGTGATCGGGCTTGACCTGCTCAATGATCCGGAAAGCGGCCATATCGCCTTTTTCCGTATCGCCGAGGGTTTCGGTGGCCACACCGCCGTTCTGGCCCTGTTTCGTCACGACGTCGAAGGCGCAGGCCGCACCCGGGCTGGCGACCTGCCCCCCAATACGGGTCCGGCGTCCTCGCTCCATCACATTGCGCTCAGCCTGCCCTGGGAAGAACAGGACGCGGTCATCGCGTGGTATGAAGAACTCGGCCGGGACTACATCGTTGAGACATTCGATTGGGTTGGCTGGCGAGGCGTCTTCACCTTCGACCCGGACGGCAACACTGTCGAACTGGTCGCAAAGGATCCGCACTAAACCGCTCTTTCAGACGTGGCTACCGGGCGCGTTTGCATCGGCGTTGCCGAGTGTGGCTCAGTGATCAACCACGAAGAAGACCTATAGCTTTTCGGCGCGCCCGTTCCTCCATCCGGCATCATTGTCCGAAGGCCGGTAGCGTCACCTTGACGACGAAACCGTCCTTGCCCTCCCTGTCCTCGAATTCGACATCTCCCCCGTGCAATGCCACGATTCTCGAGACGATGGACAGCCCCAGGCCGCAGCCGGGCCGGCGGCTGCCCTCCACGCGGTAGAACCTGTCGAACACCCTTTCGCACAATTCGGCCGGGATGCCGGGACCGCTGTCGATGACCCGCAGGACGACCTCGCCGCCGCCGGCATCGACCGCCGCGGTCACCTCTCCG
This sequence comes from Roseovarius sp., assembly GCA_027493545.1. Lineage (GTDB taxonomy): Bacteria > Pseudomonadota > Alphaproteobacteria > Rhodobacterales > Rhodobacteraceae > Roseovarius. Next base: position 330,849 of record JAOSKR010000004.1, read on the forward strand.
CCCGCCGGCGTGTAGCGCACCGCGTTGTCGATCAGGTTGCGGATCATCACCCGGAGAAGCTCGCGATCCCCGGCCACGACGGCTTCGCCGCCGGCGGCATCGGCGACACCCAGATCGACGCCGTCGCCCGTGGCACCGGGCGCCGCCCCGGCAACGCAATCGATGACCAGGTCGCGCAAATCGACCGGCCCGGGGGCGCCGGTCATAGCGTCCTGATCGAGGCGCGAGAGCACCAGCAACTGTTCGACGAGACGGCTGCCCCGAATGGCGCCCGCGACCACCCCGGCAAGTGCCTCGGCGCATTTTTCCTGGTCGCACTCCTGCCGGGCGACCTCGGCATGGGTTCTGATGGCGGCGAGCGGCGTGCGCAGCTCAGGGGCCGCGTCCGCGGCAAAGCGGCGCTCACGCTCGAGAAGGGCGGCAATCCGGGCAAGGAGCCCGTCGAGAGCATCGAGCAGCGGCCGGACCTCCGCCGGCGCGGAGCGAATGTCGAGCGGGTGCACATCGTCGGCCCGGCGCCGCTCGACCGTGGCCGCGATCGCCCGCAACGGCCCGAGCCCCCAGCGCACCGAGAGCCAGACGAGAGCGGCAAGCAGGGGCACCGCAAACCAGAGCGGGTGCAGGATATGCACGGCCACGCGGTCGGCAAACCTTGCCCGTGCCTCCTGTCGCAGCGCCACCTCGACAAAACGGCCCGCCCCGTCGGCAGCGCCGAACACCCGCCAGCGGCCGGTGTCGCTGACGGCATCGGCAAACCCCGGCCGCCATTGATCGGTCGGAAAATCCGACCAGCCGCCCGACTTCCCCGCCGTGCCGGCCATATCCGTCGATACCCGGTAGGCGATCATCCCATCGGCGCCAGTGCCCGGCAAATGGATTGACGCGTCGTCGAAACGATCCCGAGGCATGCGCTCGAGCATGGTCAGAAGCAGGGATGCCGACTGTTCGAGCTGCGCATCGAGCATCTCGTCGATCAGCCGCCTGGTGTCGAGATAGGTGAAGAAGGCCGTGGCCAGCCAGGCCGCGACGATGCTGGCGCCCAGGATCAGCAGCAGACGCCGGCCGAGCGAGCGGTTCATGTCTTGGCCGCAGGGATGACATAGCCCACGCCCCGGACCGTGCGGATGAGCCCGGCATAGAGCTTTCGGCGCAGGTTGTGGACATAGACCTCGACGGCGTTGCTCCCGATCTCCTCGCCCCAGCCATAGAGGCTGTCCTCGAGCTGGCCGCGTGTCCGCACCCGCCCGGCATTCAGCATCAGTTCCTGCAACGTGGCGAACTCGCGGGCCGACAGCTCCACGGGCTCGTCGTCCAGCAGCACCATACGGCTCGCCGGGTCGAGCGCGACCCGGCCATGGCGCAGGATCGGGCCCGCGGCGCCCTTCGATCGGCGCAGCAGCGCCCGCAGCCGGGCCTGCAGTTCAGCGAGCTCGAACGGCTTGACCAGATAGTCGTCGCCGCCGGCATCGAGCCCCGCGACCCGGTCGGCAAGGGTGTCGCGGGCGGTCAGCACCAGAACCGGCGTCGCATCCTTCGCCGCCCGCAACCGCCCGAGCACCGCCAGCCCGTCGATCCCCGGCAGGCCGAGATCGAGAACGACCGCGTCATAGGAGGTGGTGCGCAGCGCCGCGTCGGCATCGAGACCGTCGCTCACCCAGTCGACCGCCCAGCCGGCCTGGGCAAGCCCCGCGGAGACGCCCTGGCCGAGCAGCGTATCGTCTTCGACCAGCAGGATGCGCATCGTGCCAACCTTTCCGTTCGGCAAGCGGATGCCGGAACTTGTGCCGCAACAGACACGAGCCACCATGCCTGGCGGCCCGTGCTGCTGCAATCGGCTTCCCCGCTCAGTTCAGCGGCTGCCAGCCCGGATGCTCGAAATGCTCGCCATAGGCGTTGAGTGCCTCGACGACCTTCACCGCACCGGCGCGTGGTGCTTCGCCTTCCTCCATGTCTGCCGCCCCATCGATGACCTGTCCGAGGACCATGTGCAACTGCGCGTCGGTTTCGGGCTCGAGTTCGCAATTCTCGATCATGAAGTCGGTCTGTTCCATGACCGTGGCGGCGAGGTCCCGATACTTCTCGCCGGGCAGGCGATCCTCGTGAATCGCCTCGAGACTGGCGGCAAATGCCTGCCGGATCGCGTCCATGCCCTTGTGCATGTTCTCGTCGCCTTGCCATTTCTGGCCGGCATTCAGCGACAGGGCAAGCTCGCCCGCCGCATGTCCATGATGGGCCGCGGTCTCGGCAACGCCAGGCCCGCCGGCAAGTGCAAGGGACGTTGCGAACAGCGCGGGCACGATATGTCTGACAGAAAGCATGTCGGTTTCTCCATTGAGATGCGTTTCGGCGCGTGACGAGCGCCTTGAGTCCTATCTGCTTAACGAATCTTAAACGCCGCTTAAGCGCCGGGAGAAACCTGCAAGATCGACGCGGTCCCCAGTCCGGAATGCGGTTCTCGCCTGCACTGGTCTGACCCCGAACCTTCTATCGCTCTTGGCGAGAGTTTTCCGGCTTCGATCAGGGTGACAGGCTGGTGGTGCCCCGTGCGGACGGGGCATCCTGATCGTTACCGCAGTGTCGTCGATGAAGACCGGCCTCGTGCGGCTCCAGGCAAATCCTCGGCACCCGGCCGGGCTGGCAATCGTATCGCGAGGCCCTACCCGATGATTGCTCCGCCGCCCGGCAACAGCCGTGACGATCGACCCCGGGTTCCCGGCCGGGGCGCTTCGCGTCTGATCGGTTGTGCCCGCCCCGGGCGTGACCCGGGGCCTCGCCATCGCGAAAGGAGGTCCGGCCCGAGGCCGGGACGGGTATTGGACATGATCAGACGCGCCGCGCCCGGAGTTCCTGGCCGCTGTCTGAGGGCTCGGACGGCGCGTACGATCCTGGCGCTCCGGTGAAAACCTGTCCTTTGGCGAACCTTTCCTGTGATCGCCGATAGGCAAGCCGCGACACGTTGGGACCAGACCCCTAGCGGCGCAGCACCGCCTGGCCGAAGCCCATGCCGCGGACACGGCTCAGACCGCGTTCCAGCCCCTGCTGGGTCTCGAACGGCCCGGCAAGTACCAGCGTGTAGCTCGTGCCGTTCCGCGTCACTCCACCCATGCGCGCCGGCAGTCCGGAATTGGCAATCTGCTGGGCTGTGCGCCGGGCATGGGCCGGATCGGTGAAGGCGCCGAGCTGAACATAGCGATGGCTGGCCGGGCTTGTCGCCGCGCCCGGCTCCGGTCCGGGCCGGACCTCAGGCTGCGCTTGGGGCTGGGGCGCGGCGCCCCTGGTCGAAACGCGGGCGGCATTGACCGGCGCCGGCATCGCAGCGGAGACATGATAGGACCGCGAGCTTGCGCGCGTCACCACCGGCCCGGGATCGGCCGGGATCAACTGGCGCGGGGTGGTCCGGGTCCAGATACCGTCCATCTGCGCCTTGCCCGAAAGCGTCTGATGCGCACGGCGGGGGTTCAGGCGGTCGTCATCCCAGACCGGCGCATAACCGGGCGGCACATGGATGCCGGACCTGCTTGCCAACTGGGCGGCGTAGACATGGCGGGGAGCCACCATCACCGGCGCCGCGGCATAAGACACCGACGGATACGCCACGCCCGGATAGGCTGCGTACGAAGTCCCGGCATAAGGCATCGCGGGGCGCGCATGAGCGGGATCGTAGATCGTGGCCGAGGCGCTGGCCGTGGCCTTTTCGGTCACATGCGGCGCGCTTTGCGGGCCGCAGCGGACCGCGTAGCCGCGTCCGGCTCCGATGTACTGCCGCGACAGCGGACTCGCCCCGGCGCAGGAGACGGCAGCGGACCGTGGCACGACCACGGTCACGACGCGTGGCGGCGCGTCGGGGCGGGCGGCGACGGGCGGCGCCGGGGTTGCGATCGCCGCCGGAGCGGCCGCACGTGCGCGCACGGGCGCCGGCGTCGGCGCGACCCTGGGAGCCGCCGCGCGCGGCGGGGTGGCGGTGGCTGCCGTGGCGCGGGGCGCCTGCGCGGTCGCTACCTGCGTCGACGATAGCGACGGTTGCATGCCGCAGATCTGCTTGCGGGCGCGCGACATGCGCGGCACCCAGGTGACCGCACCGTCGATGCCGGCGCGGATGAACACGCAGCCCTTGGTATCGACATATTGCTTGCCGGTGAAGGATGCCGGCGGAAACTCCGCCGGAACGGCATTCGCGGATGACCGGGCCTGAACAGATGCAGACCCGCAAGTCACGACGATGGCAGCCGTCGCCAGTATACTTGCAATTCTCATTTTTCCCCCAGACGTTCTGGGGCAAGACTGCCCGATAATCCGGTGCCCGTAAACAGGTTTTCCGTTACTTGGTGCCGAACATGCGATCGCCGGCATCGCCCAGCCCCGGCAGGATGTAACCCTTTTCGTTCAGCCGCTCGTCAAGCGCGGCGGTGACGATGGGTACGTCGGGGTGCGCCTGGTGCATCCGCTCGACCCCCTCGGGCGCGGCCAGCAGGCACATGAAGCGGATGTCGCGCGCGTCCTTTCCCTTGATCAGGTCGATCGCCGCCACCGAGGAGTTGCCGGTGGCGAGCATCGGATCGACGACGATGGTCAGCCGCTGGCCAAGCATCTCGGGCACCTTGAAATAGTATTGCACCGGCTTGAGCGTGGCCTCGTCGCGGTAGAGCCCGACAAAGCCCACCCGCGCCGAGGGGATGAGTTCGAGCATCCCGTCGAGCAGCCCGTTGCCCGCGCGCAGGATCGACACCAGCGCCAGCTTGCGCCCCGCGAGTACCGGCGCGTCCATCTCCTGCAGCGGCGTCTCGATCGCCCGCGTGGTCATCGGCAGCTCGCGCGTGACCTCGTAGGCCAGAAGCTGGCTGATCTCGCGCAGGAGCTGGCGAAACACCGCCGTCGAGGTATCCTTCTGTCGCATCAGGGTCAGCTTGTGCTGCACCAGCGGATGCCTGACGATGGTAAGATGGTCTTTCATGTCCTGTTCCCTGCGTGGCCGATCCCCGCCTCTTAGCCCGCAATCCCCGGCAAAGGCAATCGCGACGCCACCCTGTCAGCCACGCGCGCGGTGGCTGGCGTCGAACGCCAGCGGCAACAGCTCGCCCAGGGTCATCGTCACCCGCGCGCCCTTGAGCGTGGCCATCACCACCGGCACTCCGGCGCCGCCGAACTCGGCCAGCCGCTGGCGGCAGCCGCCGCAGGGGGTGATCGGCACCTTCGCGTCGGCAACCACCGCGACCTCGGCCACTTCTGTCTCGCCGGCCGCGACCATCGCGGCGATGGCGCCGGTCTCGGCGCAGGTGCCTTCGGGCGAAGCGGCGTTCTCGACGTTGCAGCCGACAAAGATGCGGCCAGAGGCGGTGCGCACCGCCGCGCCGACCCGAAAGCCGGAATAGGGGGCATGGGCGTTGTCGCGAACGCGGGTGGCGGCATCAACGAGCGTCATCGGCATTCCCCGGGTGTGCTGCGGTCGAGAATGAGATTGCGCGCGGGCGCGGCGGGATGCAAGCTGAAGCTGGCGTTCTTCGAGTGGCGCCGGGCGCGCGGGATCGCCGGCGCTTGCGCCGCACTGGCAATTGTTTAATGTTAAACCAGTTTGCCGGGACGCTTGCCGAAAGGGGGTTGGGATGGCCGACAGCAACAAGGAAAACCTGCGCCAGGCGGCGCTGGCCTATCACGAGTTTCCCAAGCCCGGAAAGCTGGAGATCCGCGCCACCAAGCCGCTCGCCAACGGCCGCGACCTGGCGCGCGCCTATTCCCCCGGCGTCGCCGAGGCCTGTCTCGAAATCCTCGCGGACCCCGCCACCGCCAGCCGCTATACCGCGCGCGCCAACCTCGTGGCGGTGGTCACCAACGGCACCGCCGTGCTGGGGCTGGGCGACATCGGCGCGCTGGCGGCCAAGCCGGTGATGGAAGGCAAGGCGGTACTGTTCAAGAAATTCGCCGGCATCGACTGTTTCGACATCGAGCTGAACGAGCGCGACCCCGAGCGCCTGGCCGATATCGTCTGCGCGCTCGAGCCGTCCTTTGGCGCCATCAACCTCGAGGATATCAAGGCGCCCGACTGCTTCATCGTCGAAAGGATCTGCCGCGAGCGGATGAACATCCCGGTCTTTCACGACGACCAGCACGGCACCGCCATCGTGGTCGGGGCCGCGGCGACCAACGCGCTGCACGTCGCCGGCAAGTCCTTTCGGGAGATCAAGGTCGTCTCGACCGGTGGCGGCGCGGCCGGCATCGCCTGCCTCAACCTGCTGCTGAAACTGGGGGTGAGGCGCGAAAACGTCTGGCTCTGCGACATTCACGGGCTGGTCCATGAGGGGCGCGAGACCGACATGACCCCGCAAAAGGCGGCGTTCGCGCAAAAGACCGACCTGCGCACGCTCGACCAGGTGATCGACGGCGCCGACCTCTTTCTGGGCCTTTCCGGACCCGATGTGCTGACGCCCGAACAGGTGGCGCGGATGGCCCGCCGCCCGATCGTCTTTGCGCTCGCCAATCCCGAGCCCGAGATCATGCCCGATGCCGCCCGCGCCGCCGCGCCGGACGCGATCATCGCCACCGGGCGCAGCGATTTCCCCAACCAGGTCAACAACGTGCTCTGCTTTCCGTTCATCTTTCGCGGTGCGCTCGACGTCGGCGCGACCGAGATCAACGACGCCATGCAGATCGCCTGCGTCGAAGGGATCGCGGAACTGGCGCGCGCCACCACCTCGGCCGAGGCGGCGACGATCTACAAGGGCGAGCAACTGACCTTCGGTGCCGACTACCTGATCCCCAAACCGTTCGATCCACGGCTTTCGGGCATCGTGTCGTTCGCGGTGGCACAGGCGGCGATGGAAACCGGGGTCGCCACCCGCCCGATCGAGGATCTGGCCGCCTACAAGCGCAATCTCGACGCCAGCGTCTACCGCTCCGCCCTCGTGATGCGCCCGGTCTTCGAGGCGGCCGCCACCGCCTCGCGCCGCATCGTCTTTGCCGAAGGCGAAGACGAGCGCGTACTGCGCGCGGCGCAGGCCATCCTCGAGGAGACCACCGATACCCCGATCCTGATCGGACGGCCCGAGGTGATCACCAGCCGCTGCGAGCGGCTGGGGCTGCAGATCCGGCCCGAGCGCGATTTCAACATCGTCAACCCGGAAAGCGACCCCCGCTACCGCGATTACTGGGGTACCTACCACGACATCATGAAGCGCCGCGGTGTCAGCCCCGACCTCGCCCGCGCGGTCATGCGCACCAATTCGACCGTCATCGGCGCGGTGATGGTGCACCGCAACGAGGCCGACAGCCTGATCTGCGGCACCTTCGGCGAATTTCGCTGGCATCTGAAACACGTCACCCGGTGCTGGGCAGCGAAACGCTCCATCCCGTGGAGCGCTGTCGCTGATCATCCTCGAGGACGGCCCGCTCTTCATCGCCGACACCCATGTGCACGTCCACCCCAGCCCCGAGGAACTCGCCGGGATCGCCATCGGCGCGGCGCGCCATGTGCGCCGCTTCGGCATCGTGCCCAAGGTCGCGCTCTGCTCGCAGTCGCAGTTCGGCAACCAGGGCAGCGATTCGGGCAAACGCGCGCGCGCGGCGGTCGCGATCCTCGACGCGCGGCCGCGCGATTTCGCCTATGAGGGCGAGATGAACGTCGATGCCGCGCTCGACCCCGAAATGCGCGCCCGGCTGCTGCCCGACAACCGGCTCGATGGGGCGGCAAACGTGCTGGTCTTTGCCAACGCCGATGCGGCTTCGGGGGTGCGCAACATCCTCAAGCAGAAGGCCGGCGGGCTCGAGGTCGGCCCGATCCTGATGGGGATGGGCAACCGCGCCCATGTGATCACCCCGGGCATCACCGCGCGCGGCCTGCTGAACATGGCCGCCATCGCCGGTACGCCGGTGGCGCATTACGGATAGGACGCCGCTAACCTGGCCTGCTTTGCTCCCGCGTCCATGGACCCGGCCGTTCGCAGCCGGGTATTGGGGCGCGTCTGATCGGTTGTCCACCCCGCCCCGGGCGTGACCCGGGGCCTCGCCATCGCCAAAGGAGATCCCGGCCCAAGGCCGGGACGGGTATTGGACATGATCAGACGCGACGCGCTCCAAAACCAATATCCATCCGCCACAACCTGCCCCCCCGCTCGGGCTGCCGGGGGCAGATCGGCAGGATCGCGGGCAATCAATAGCTGTCCAATCGAGCGTCGATCCCAGCTACTGCACACAGCGATCAGGCACCCGGTCTTGTTGCGATTCGCGGATACACCTTGCACACCCCGGTTGCGGACCGATGCGTTCCATCCGGTCCGGCCCCGCTCAAGGAGCGCCCGAACGCGACGGCGAAGGACAATCCCGTTCTCTCAGCCCCCAGCCGCGTCAACAGATCGCGTGCCGCATTGGCCGGCGTCGCGCGGCCTTCGGCCACCTCCTCGGCGGCCTGTTCCATCGCCGCGCGTGCCTGGGCTGTCTCGAGCCGCGCCAACAGCCCCTGCCTGACCTCCTCGCGGAACCAGTAGCGCGCCTGTTCGGCCCGGCGGGCGTCGAAATGCCCGCTCTCGCGGCGCCAATCGATCAGGTCGCGCATCTGGTCCCAGGCCGCCGCGAGGCCCTCTTCCTTCAGCGCCGAGACCAGCATCACCTTGGGAAAGCCCTCCGGGTCGTACGGCCGCTTGCGCAAGAGACGCAGCGCGCCGGCATAATCCGAGCGGGTCCGTTCCGCCATCGGTTTCAGATCCCCGTCGGCCTTGTTGACCAGGATCATGTCGGCCATCTCCATGATGCCGCGCTTGACCCCCTGCAACTCGTCCCCTCCCGCCGGCGCGATCAGCAGCACGAAGAGGTCGGTCATCTCGGCGACCACGGTTTCGGACTGCCCCACGCCCACGGTCTCGATCAGCACCACGTCGAACCCGGCGGCCTCGCACAGCGCCACCGCCTCACGTGTGCGCCGCGCCACCCCGCCCAGATGCGAACGGCTCGGCGAGGGGCGGATGAAGGCGCGCGGGTCGCGGCCCAGCCGCTCCATCCGGGTCTTGTCTCCGAGGATCGAGCCGCCCGAGCGCGCCGAGCTGGGATCGACCGCCAGCACCGCCACCCGCAGCCCCTGTTCCGTCAGCATGGTGCCGAAGGCGTCGATGAAGCTCGACTTGCCGACGCCGGGCGTCCCCGAAAGCCCGATCCGCACCGCCTGGCCGCGGCCCTTGAGCGCCTCCATCAGCTCGCCTGCCAGGATGCGGTGATCGTCGCGCGCACTTTCGATCAGGGTGATGGCGCGGGCCAGGGCCCGCCGATCGCCCTTGATTATTCCTTCGCTTAGCTGTGCAATATCCATGAGTGCCGCCCATGCGCCGTTATCGCCGGACCCTATGCCTTGGCTGGTGTCCGGTTGTCCAGCAAAGAGGTGGCCAGCGGGGGGTCGTCATGCGCGCAGCCATCGTGCTTGTCCTGTGTTGTCTGGCCACTCCGGCGGCCGCCGGCGAGCGGACGTCGATGCGCTTTGACCTTCGGCTCCTGGGGCTCCGGGCCGGCGTGATCGAGATCGCCGCCAACGTCACCGAAACCGCCTATGCCGCACGCTCGCAATTCAAGACCGCGGGGCTCATCGGCGTGTTCAAGCGGCTCCGGGCCGATATCTCGGTGCAGGGCACCGTGGTGGGCGGCAGCCTGCGGCCACGCGAGTATACCGAAGCGATCGACGACGGCCATCGGGTCACCGACGTTCGCGTTCACTTTGCCCCAGGCCAACCCCGGCTGGTGTCGGGCGACACCGGCAGCAGTGCGCCCCCCGCGAACACCGCGGCGCTGAACGGCGCCATCGACCCGCTGACCCTGCTTCTTGTCGCGCTGCGCGATCAACCGCGCAATGAGGTCTGCCGGTTTTCCGCCGATGTCTTCGACGGCCATCGCCACGCGGTCATCACTCTCAAGGAGCATCAGGACGAGGGCGCTGCCATCGTCTGCACCGGTGCCTATCGCCGGGTCGCGGGCTACAGCGACAGCGAGCGCCGCGGCAGCAAGGTCGGCATTTCGGTCACCTATGTGCCGGCGGGCGCGATGATGCGCGCCGAGCGCGTGGCCTTCGACACGCGGCTCGGGCCGGCGGTGATGGAGCGGCGGTGAGGGGCACCCCCTGCCCCTCTGGCCATTGCCGCCCGGCTCGACGATAACGCCGGCCCATGATCGACGCGCGCCTTCCCGTTCACGCCGCGATCCCGGCGCTTCTGGATGCGCTGCGGCAGACACGCCGCGCGGTGCTGCAGGCACCGCCGGGCGCCGGCAAGACCACGGTGGTGCCGCTCGAGATGCTTGGGGCGGGGCTGACAGCGGGCCGCATCCTGATGCTGGAGCCGCGCCGCCTTGCCGCCCGTGCCGCCGCCGAGCGGATGTCCGGCACCCTGGGCGAGCGGCCGGGGCAGACCGTCGGCTACCGCATCCGCGGCACATCGCAGGTATCGGAGAGCACCCGCATCGAGGTGGTGACCGAGGGCATCCTCACCCGCATGATCCAGTCCGACCCCGAACTCGCCGGGGTGGGCGCGGTCATCTTCGACGAGTTTCACGAACGGTCCCTCAACGCCGATCTCGGGCTGGCGCTGTGTCTCGAGATCGCCGGTGCGCTGCGCGACGACCTGCTGCTGGTGGCGATGTCGGCCACGCTCGACGCCGCGCCGGTGGCCGAACTGATGGGCGCGCCGGTGATCACCGCCCAAGGCCGCGCCTATCCGGTGACGATCCGCCACCTGCCCCGGCCGCTACGCAAGGACACGCGATTCGAGACCGCGATGGCCGACCTCGTGGCCCGGGCGGCCGCCGAGACCGAGGGCGGCATCCTCGCCTTCCTGCCCGGCGAGGGCGAAATCCGTCGCGTCGGGGCGCTCTTGCGCGACCGCCTGCCACCCGACTGCCGGATCCGTCCGCTCTATGGCGCCCTGCCCTTTGCCGAGCAGCGCGCCGCCATCGCGCCGCAGGCCGGCGGGCGCAAGCTGGTGCTCGCCACCGCCATCGCCGAGACCTCGCTGACGATTGAGGACATACGCGTCGTCGTCGACGGCGGGCGGGCGCGACGGGCGCGGTTCGATCCCGCCTCGGGGATGTCGCGGCTGGTGACCGAGCGGGTGACCCGCGCCGAGGCCACGCAGCGGATGGGGCGCGCCGGGCGGGTGGCCGAGGGGGTGTGCTATCGGCTCTGGGCCAGGGGCGAGGAGGGCGCGCTCGCCGCCTATCCCCCGGCCGAGATCGAGGCGGCGGACCTGACCGCGCTGGCGCTGGAACTCGCGATCTGGGGCGCGGAGCCGGAGGCGATGCCGTTCCTGACCCCGCCCAATCCGGGGCATTTCGCCGAGGCGCGTGCGCTCTTGCGGATGCTCGGCGCGCTCGATGCGCGCGGCGCCGTCACCGCCCACGGGCGCGCGCTGGCGGCGCTGCCGCTGCATCCGCGGCTGGCGCACATGCTGAGATGCGCGGGGGCGCAAGCGGCGCCGCTGGCGGCGCTTCTGGCCGAGCGCGACCCGCTGGCGCGCGGGGGCGGGTCGGTCGATCTGGCGCTGCGGCTCTCGGCGCTGGGGGAGCCGCCCCCGGATGCCGATCGCGGCGCCATCGCGCGCATCCGGACCGAGGCCGGGCGGCTGGCGCGCACGGCGAGGCGCGCCGGCAAGGGCGGGGCGCGCTTCGACGAGATGGGCGTTGGCGCCATGGCGGCACTCGCCTATCCCGACCGGGTGGGCCTGCGGCGGGCAGGCGATGAGCCGCGCTATCTGCTGTCGGGCGGGGCCGGCGCGGTGCTGCCCGAGGGCGATCCGCTCGGCGGGGCGCGGCTCATTGTGGCGACCGATCTCGACGGCGACCGCCGCGAGGCCCGCATCCGCCAAAGCCGCCGAGGTGAGCGAGGCCGAACTGCGCGCGCTCTTTGCCCCCGACATCGGCTGGCACGACCTCTGCGCCTGGGACCGGCGCGAGGGCCGCGTTACCGCCCGCCGGCAGGAGCGGTTCGGCACGCTGGTGCTCGATGACCGCATCTGGAAGGACGCCCCCGCCGAGGCGATGGCAGCGGCGATGCTTGACGGGGTGCGCGCGCTGGGGCTCACCTGGTCGGACGCCGCCCGGCGTCTGGCGGCGCGGGTCGAACTGCTGCGCGCCGCGGGCGAGGATTTCCCGATTTCTCCGAAGCCGGTCTCATGGACTGCCTCGAAGACTGGCTGCTGCCCCACCTCGGCGGCACCCGCAGCGCGGACGACTGGCGGCGCTTCGACATCGCGCCGGCACTCCGCGCCCGGCTCGACTGGGACCGGATGCGGCGCCTCGATGCCGCCGCGCCCGCGCATTTCACCACCCCGCTGGGACGTCGGATACCCATCGACTATGGCGGCGAACACCCCGCGATCACGCTGCGCCTGCAGGAAATGTTCGGCCAGTCCAGGCATCCGACGGTGGGCGGCATGCCGCTGAGGGTGACGCTTCTGTCGCCCGCCGGGCGACCATTGCAGACGACGCTCGACCTGCCCGGATTCTGGGCCGGCGCCTATACGGAGGTGCGCAAGGAGATGCGCGGCCGCTATCCCCGCCACTCCTGGCCCGAAGATCCGACCGCCGCCGACCCCACCCTGCGCGCCAAGGCCGCGCCGCGACAGTTGAATTGATCTTTATCTCCCCCATCTCTATAGTTTCCGCAATCAATTGAGCAGATCAGACCCGTCATGTCCGGAACCCTCAAGAAAGCCTGGGCCGAAATGGTCTGGCCATTGCTGCGCCGCCCGCCCGAGCTGCAGGTGGCGGCGCTTTGTTGCCGCACAGGCGAGGATGGCGGTACCGAGGTCCTGCTGATCACCAGCCGCGACACCGGGCGATGGGTGCTGCCCAAGGGCTGGCTGATGAAGGGCATGAACGCCGCCGAGGCGGCGCGCGCCGAAGCCCGGGAGGAAGCCGGTGTCAAGGCCGCCAGAATCACGCCTGAACCGGTGGGCGTCTACCACTACGAAAAGCGTCTCGACGACGGCTATGGCGCTCCGGTCGAGGTGCAGGTCTTTCGCATCGACGTCGAAGAACTCTCCGACACCTACCCCGAGACCCGCGAACGCGCACGGCTTTGGCTCAAGCCGCAGATGGCGGCGGCGCGGGTGGCCGAACCCGAGCTCAAGGCGCTCCTGCGACGGTTGCGATGATTTTGTAACCGATCCCCGAACATCTTGGTTGCACCCTCGCGCCCATCCCGGTAGCGCTGCGTGGCGACTGATGACGACCCCGGAGCGGCCGCGTGAGTGAAACACCGGACAGCAACCAGTGGAAGACGCTCGACAAGGATCTCGGGCGCATCTCTCACATCGAATATGCCACCGCCTATGTCGCCCGGCCGCTGATCGCGCCGGGGATCGGGCTGGCCTTCATCGTCGTCGCCGGGCTGGGCGCGGCGCTCTTCTTCGGCTCGCAGCCCGGCAACCTGGTGGTGATCGCGGCGGCGGTGTTCGGAGCCTACATGGCGCTCAACATCGGCGCCAACGACGTGGCCAACAACATGGGTCCGGCGGTGGGCGCCAACGCGCTCAGCCTGGGCGGCGCCATCGTCATCGCCGCGATCTTCGAGACAGCCGGCGCGCTTCTGGCCGGCGGCGACGTGGTGGCGACGATCTCGAAGGGCATCATCGACCCCGCCAGCGTGTCCGAAACACAGCGTTTCATCTGGGCGATGATGTCGGCGCTGGTCGCGGCCGCGCTCTGGGTCAACCTCGCCACCCGGATCGGCGCGCCGGTATCGACCACGCACTCGGTCGTCGGCGGAGTGATGGGCGCGGGACTGGCCGCGGCCGGGATCGCCGCGATTTCGTGGCCAGTGATGGGCGCCATTGCCGCCAGCTGGGTGATCTCGCCGGTTCTGGGCGGCATGATCGCGGCGGCGTTCCTCGCGCTGATCAAGACCCGGATCATCTATCGCGAAGACAAGATCACCGCCGCCCGCCGCTGGGTGCCGATCCTGGTGGGGGTGATGGCCGGAACCTTTGCCACCTATCTGGCGCTCAAGGGGCTGAAACATGTCATCGAGATCGGCCTCGGCCTGGCGATGCTCATCGGGATGGGCATCGGCGTCGCGATCTGGGGGGCGAGCATCCCGCTCATCCGTCACCAGTCGGAGGGAATGGAGAACCGCGACCGATCGCTCAAGAAACTCTTTGCTCTGCCGTTGATCATCTCGACCGCGCTATTGTCCTTCGCCCATGGCGCCAACGACGTCGCCAACGCCGTCGGCCCGCTCGCGGCGGTGGTCCACGCCACGGAATTCGGCGCCTCGGCGGGCAAGGTGGAGATCCCGCAATGGGTGATGGTGATCGGAGCGCTGGGAATTTCCTTCGGCCTTTTCCTCTTCGGCCCCAAGCTCATCCGGATGGTCGGCAGCCAGATCACCAAGCTTGACCCGATGCGCGCCTATTGCGTGGCGCTTTCGGCGGCGATCACGGTGATCGTGGCCAGCTGGCTGGGTCTGCCGGTCAGTTCCACCCATATCGCGGTCGGCGGGGTCTTTGGCGTGGGCTTCTTCCGGGAATGGTACATGGAGCGCCACCGCCGCCCCTCGGACGTCTCGAACGGCCAGGTGCGCCGGCTGCCGCCCGAGGAACGCCGCCGCCGCAAGCTGGTGCGGCGCAGCCATTTCCTGACCATCATCGCGGCCTGGGTGGTGACGGTGCCGGCGGCCGCGGCGATGTCGGCGGCGATCTACCTGATCCTGCACGCGGCGATGATCTGAAGACCCGCCGGGCGCACAGGGCGTGATGCGCTCAGTCCTGCCAGGGCCCGTGGTGGCGGCCACGCCGCCCGAGCCGCTGAAATCCATGGTGGCCGAACAGGTCACGCTGCGCCTGGATCAAACCGGCGGTGCCGAAGCCCTGGCGCATGCTGTCGTACCATTGCAACCCAGCCGCCAGTGCCGGCACCGCGTGGCCTGCCGCCACCGCCTGTGACACCACCTGCCGCAGCGCCGGAACCGTCCGGTGCAGGCGTGCGACAAATCCGTCGGACAGGATCAGCCGGCCATGGGGCGGATCGGCGCGAAAGGCGCTGGCGATGTCGTCGAGGAGCGCCGACCGCAGGATACAGCCCGCGCGCCAGATTTCCGCGATGCGCGCGCCGTCGAGCTGCCAGCCGTATTCGCCGGACGCGGCGGCAAAGATGTCGAACCCCTGCGCGTGGCCAAGGATGCGCGCCGCCATTGCCGCATCGGCCAGTACCGCCGGTTCGGGCTCGAACGCCCCGCGCGCGCCGCCGAGCCGCGCCTGAGCGGTTTCGCGCACCGCCTTTTCCGACGACCAGTTGCGCGCGCCCACCGCCGCCTCGATCATGTTGGCCGACTGGCCGAGGCGCAGCGCCTCGATCACGGTCCAGCCGCCGGTGCCCTTCTGACCGGCGGCGTCGGTGATCACGTCGACCATCGGATGCCCGGTCTGGGGGTCGGTATGGCCCAGGATTTCGGCGGTGATCCCCAGCAGATAGGCGTTGAGGGGGCCGTCGTTCCAGCGGCCGAAAAGCGCCCCGATCTCGGACGGGGTCCAGGCCGCACCAAACCGCAGGAGCCCGTACAGATCGGCGATTGCCTGCATCTCGGCGTATTCGATGCCGTTATGCACCGTCTTGACGAAATGCCCCGCGCCATCTGGCCCGAGCCGGTCGACGCAGGGCTCGCCCTGATAACGCGCGGCGATGGCCGCGAGCATCGGCCTGAGGCGATCCCAGCTCTCCTCGCTGCCTCCCACCATCATCGAAGGACCGTGACGCGCGCCCTCCTCGCCCCCCGAAACCCCCATGCCGACGAAATGAATGCCGGTACCCGCAAGCTCGGCCGCGCGGCGGCGGGTGTCGTGGAAATCGGCGTTGCCCGCGTCGATCAGGATATCGCCCGGCGCGAGCAGCGGCCGCGTCGCCGCGATCATCGCGTCCATCGGCTCGCCCGAGGGGGATCATGAAGAGGATGGCCCGCGGCCGCGCCAGCGCGGCCATGAGACCCTCGAGCCGCTCATGGGGATGCAGGTTCCGCGTCAGGGCGCCGGCCTCGGCCATGAACGGCGCGAGCCACTCGGCCTCGCGATTGCCGACGGCCACGCGCAGCCCCTTTTCAGCCATGTTGAGCGCCAGCGCGCTACCCATGGTCCCGAGTCCGTAAACGCCGATCTGAGCCAGCGACATCGGCCGTGCGCCCCGCTTGCCTGACATGGCCTCAGCCTATTGCACTCTGGTCGGGACGCAAGGGCCGGATCCGCCCTGCCCCAACGCCAGCGAACCCGGACCGATTTCACCCGGACCAATCCGGCCCGCGTGCCGCCGTGCGGCCGTCCGTGAAAACCTCAAACGATCCCGCCCGGGCAGACTACAACTCGACACCGGCACTCACATCGCAGCGGCGCAAGAAAACTGCCCGCATCCCGAAAGCGGATTTGACCGCCGCGACAGGCGGCGGCAGGCGGCTCAGACACCGAGGCACCAGCGCATGATCGCCTTCTGGGCGTGGAGCCGGTTCTCGGCTTCGTCCCAGATCACCGATTGCGGTCCGTCCATCACCGCGCTGGTGACCTCCTCCTCGCGGTGGGCGGGCAGGCAGTGCATGAAGAGCGCGTCGGGTTTGGCATGCGCCATCAGCGCCTCGTTGACCTGGTAGCCGCGCAGCAGGTTGTGGCGGCGCTCCTTGGTCGACTGGCTGTCATGCATCGACACCCAGGTATCGGTGACGACGAGATCGGCGCCCTCGACCGCCCGCGCCGGGTCGCGCTCGATGGTGACGCTGCTGCCGGCGGCGCGCGCCAGGCCGACGAATTCGGCCTCGGGGTCGAGCGAGGCGGGGCCGGTGAAGGTGAAATCGAAACCGAAGCGCGCGGCCGCGTGCAGCCACGAGGCGCAGACGTTGTTGCCGTCGCCCGACCATACCACCTTGCGCCCGGCAATGGGACCGCGATGCTCCTCGTAGGTCATCACGTCGGCCATGATCTGGCAGGGGTGGGTGCGGTCGGTGAGCCCGTTGATCACCGGCACGTCGGAATATTCGGCCATCTCGGTCAGCACCGATTCGTCAAAGGTCCGGATCATGATCAGGTCGACATAGCGGCTGAGCACGCGCGCGGTATCGGCGATGGTCTCGCCGTGGCCAAGCTGCATCTCGGCGCCCGAGAGCAGCATCGTCTGCCCGCCCATCTGGCGCACGCCGACGTCGAAGCTGACGCGGGTGCGGGTCGAGGGCTTCTCGAAGATGAGCGCCACCATCCGGTCCGAAAACGGCTGGTCGTCGTCGGGCGCACCGCGCGCGCGCCCGGCCCGGGCAACCTTCATCGCATCGGCGCGGTCGAGGATTGCCGCAGCGCGGCGGTATCGGTGGTGTGAATGTCGAGAAAATGGCTCATCGCGGTTCTCTTCTTGTGGGGGGGTGGGGGCTCTGCCCCCGTCCCGGACCATGTCCGGGACTCCCCCGGAGTATTTGGAGGCAAGATGAAGGATCAGGCGGAGGCCTTCTCCGGGGCCGATTCGACGCGGGTCGCGGCGGCGTCGAGGCGGGCTATGGCCTCGACGATCTCGTCGTCGGAGATGGTCAGCGGCGGCAGCAGGCGCACCACGTTGTCGGCCGCCGGCACGGTGATGACGAGCGCATCATAGCCGGCCGTGACCACATCGGCGTTGGGTGCCCGGCACTTGAGCCCCAGCATCAGGCCGGTGCCGCGCACCTCCTCGAAAACTTGGGGATGTCCGGCCACCGGCCCTTCGAGCTTTTGCCGCAGCAGCCCCGCCTTGCGCCGCACTTCCGACAGGAACTCGGGGTCGGCAATGTGGTCCATCACCGCGCAGCCCACCGCGCAGCCCAGCGGGTTGCCGCCATAGGTCGACCCGTGGGTGCCGGCGGTCATGGCGCTCGCGGCGGCCTCGGTCGCCAGCACCGCGCCCAGGGGAAAGCCGCCGCCGATGCCCTTGGCCACCATCATGATATCGGGCGTGATGCCGGCCCATTCATGGGCGAAGAGCCGTCCGGTGCGGCCCATGCCGCACTGCACCTCGTCGAGGATCAGGAGGATGCCGTGCTGGTCACAGAGCGCGCGCAAACCCCTGAGGCAGGCATCGGGCAACGGACGGATACCGCCCTCGCCCTGCACCGGCTCGATCAGGATGGCGGCGGTGGTGTCAGAAATCGCCGCCTCAAGCGCCTCGTTGTCGCCCCAGGGAACCTGGCGGAACCCGGGAAGGAGCGGGCCGAACCCGCGGGTCATCTTCTCGGTGCCGGCCGCGGCGATGGCGGCCGAGGAGCGGCCATGGAAGGCGCCCTCAAACGCGATGATCTCGACCCGCTCGGGCTGACCGGCGTCAAAAAAATGCCTGCGCGCCATCTTGACGGCCAGCTCGCACGCCTCGGTGCCGGAATTGGTGAAAAGACCGTATCGGCAAAGGTCGCCGCCACCAGCCGGTCGGCCAGTTCCTGCTGCTGCGGGATGCGGTAGAGGTTCGAAGTGTGCCAGAGCCGCGCCGCCTGATCGCTCAGTGCCCTGACCAGCGCCGGATGAGCGTGGCCCAGCGCGTTGACGGCGATCCCCGCGCCGAGATCGAGAAAGCGGCGCCCGTCGGCTTCGATGAGCCAGCTGCCCTCGCCCGAGACGAAGGTGAGCGGCGCGCGGTTGTAGGTCGGCAGGACGGAGGGGATCATGGCGTCATCCTTCAACTGGAAGCCTTTTGAGTGCCCGAGGCGAGCGGTCGAGTCAATTGCGGCAGGAAAACCTGGCATGCATCGTGACACGCCGGGATCGAAAGGGTGCGCCGCTCAGCCGCGGCGGCGGCGGCGTCGGAGCGTGGGATTTCCGGTGCGTTCGATCATGCGGCGCGTTCTAGCGTGGCGGCGCGGCGGGAGAAAGGGAAAAACCGGCGGCTGCCCGCGGTTCATCGCGGCACCAGCGCCTCCAGGGGGTCGTAGAGGCAGCGATCCGAAAACGCCGCCGCGGGCAGGCTGTCGGGCTTGAACCGGATGCCGCCCATCTCGGCCTCGGTGAAGAAGCGGCGGCGGTTCACAACCCCTTCGGGGTCGTGCCAGCCCGCGTCCAGCGCGCCGGAAACGATCCGGCAGCGAAAGAAAAGATCGACCTGGTGGTAACTGCCGCCGGGGTCGTGGAACTCGTTGATCAGGCAGGGCGCGCCGACCCTGATGCGAAGGCCGGTTTCCTCCAGCACCTCGCGGGCGAGGTTTTCGGGCAGCGAAACATGCGGCTCGACCCCGCCGCCGGGGGCGCACCACAGATCGCTCTGCCGCCCCGGATAGGCGTTGACCAGCAAGAGCCGCCGCCGCTCGACGATCACCGCGCGCACCGCCAGCCGCACCGTCATCGCGCCCCCTTTCATCCCGCCCTTCCGACGAGGGCTGTTGCAATCGCCACCCCCGCATTATCTCAAGGAGCATGAAAGCGCTACTCGTTGCCCTCATGCTGTGGCTGCCCGCGCCGGTGCTGGCCGATTGCGTGGTTCTGCTGCATGGACTCGCGCGGACGCAGGACTCGTTCATCGTCATGGAAGAGGCGCTTCAACTGCAGGGCTATACCACCTTCCGGCCCGATTACCCCTCGACCGAGCTGCGCATCGGCGAATTGGCCGACGAGACGCTGCCCTACGCCATCCGGGTCTGCGGTGACGCGCGCATCCACTTTGTCACCCATTCGATGGGCGGCATCCTGCTGCGCTACTGGCTGGCCGCCCACCGCCCCGAGAACCTGGGCCGCGTGGTCATGCTCGCACCACCCAACCACGGCAGCGAACTGGTTGACGAACTGGGGGGAACCGAGCTCTTCGAGTGGCTCAACGGGCCTGCGGCCCAGCAGCTCGGCACCGGCGCGGGCGGGCTTCTCGAAAGCCTGCCGCCAGTCGATTTCGAGCTCGGCGTGATCGCCGGCAACCGCTCGCTCAACCCCTATTTCTCGATCCTGATCGACGGTCCCGACGACGGCAAGGTCTCGGTCGCCTCGACCCGGGTCGAGGGCATGGCCGACCATATCGTACTGCCGGTCACCCACACCTTCATGATGAACAACCCGCTGGTCATCGCGCAGGTCGGGGAATTCCTCGCAAACGGTGCCTTCGATCATGATCTGGGATGGAGCGATCTGATCCTTCGGGGCGAACCGTGAACCGCGCGCGGGCGAATCGGAGCGGGCGCAGCTGTCGTCGTCGCCCTGGCTGCGGCCCCGCCGACGGATATGGCCGGGATCACCCTCGGGACAGCGCCTGCACACGGTTGACGTGGCCCATCTTGCGGCCCGGGCGGGTTTCGGCCTTGCCGTAAAGATGGAGCGCGGCATTGGATTCGCGCGCGATCCCGGGCACACGGACGACATCCTCGCCGATGAGGTTTTCCATCACCACGTCGGCGTAGCGGCTGCCGTCGCCCAGCGGCCAGCCAGCCACGGCACGGATGTGCTGCTCGAACTGGTCGATGGCGCAGGCGGCCTGGGTCCAATGGCCGGAATTGTGCACCCTGGGGCGATCTCGTTGACCAGGAGCCGGGTCTCGGTGACGAAGAGTTCCACCCCCAGAATGCCCACATAGTCGAGCCTGTTGAGGATCTTCCCGGCCAGCAGCACCGCGTCCGCACGCTGGGCGGCGCTGAGCCGCGCGGGCACGGTGGTGGTGCGCAGGATACCCTCCCGGTGCACGTTCTCGCCGGGGTCGAAACAGGCGACGCTGCCATCGAGCCCACGCGCGGCGATGACCGAGACCTCGCGGGAGAAATCGACGAACCCCTCCAGGATCGCCGGGCGGCCCGCCATTGCGGCCAGCGCCGCGCAGGCGTCACCGGCGGCATCAATCCGCACTGGCCCTTGCCGTCATAGCCGAACCGGCGGGTCTTGAGGATCGCCGGAAAGCCGATCTCCGACAGCGCCTCGGCCAGGTCGGCCTCGTCGTCCACCGCTGCGAAAGGCGCGGTGGCAAGCCCCAGATCGTTCAGGAATGCCTTTTCCACCAGCCGGTCTGGCTGATGCGCAGCGCCATGCGCCCCGGGCGCACCGGGCGCTGCCTCTCCAGGACGTCGAGCGCCCGGGTGGGGATATTCTCGAATTCGTAGGTGATGGCGTCGACCATCCCGGCAAAACGCACCAACGCCTCCGTGTCGTCGTAATCCGCACGGATATGGGAGTGTGCCACATGGGCGGCGGGCGCATCGTCGGCCGGCTCGAAAATGCAGGCCCGGAATCCCAGCCGCGCGGCGGCAACCGAGAGCATCCGGCCCAGCTGGCCGCCGCCGAGAATGCCGATCGTGGCCCCCGGTGCAAGCGCGGACACGTTTGGCTCAGTCATCGCCGGGCACCTCGGGGATCGACGCCGAGAGCGCCGCGCGCCAGGCGTCGAGCCGTTCGGCCAGGGCCGGGTCGGCAGTGGCCGGGATCGCCGCCGCCATCAGCCCGGCATTGGCGGCGCCGGTCGGGCCGATGGCCATGGTCGCCACCGGATAGCCGCGCGGCATCTGGACGATGGAATAAAGGCTGTCGACGCCCGAAAGCGCGCGCGTCTGCACCGGCACGCCGATGACCGGCACGCGGGTCTTCGACGCCATCATGCCCGGCAGGTGCGCGGCCCCGCCCGCGCCGGCGATGATCGCCTTGAGCCCGCGCCCGACGGCGTCGCGGCCATATTCCCAGAGCCGGTCAGGGGTGCGGTGGGCCGAGACGATACGCGCCTCATGGGCCACGCCAAGTTCGTCCAGCACCTGCGCGGCGTGCTTCATCGTCGCCCAGTCCGACTGGCTGCCCATGACGATGCCAACCTGAATTCCGGCCATCTCGCGCCCTCTTGCCACCCGTCCCGCCGCAGGGAAGGCGCACTATACGAATTGACGGTGGCTACGCAATGATGTCGGGGTAGAGCCGGTCCTCGATCCAGGCGATGCGGTCCTTGAGCCGCAGCTTCTGCTGCTTGAGCCGCTTGATCGTCAGCGGGTCCGAGGTGCCGCGTTCCTGAAGCGCGTGAATTGCCTCGTCGAGGTCGCCGTGCTGGCGCCGGAACTCCTCGAGTTCGACGCGCAGAACCTCGTCCGATTTCATCGACAGTTCATTGAACATGTTCATCCCGGCCGATTCCCCCCGTTGCCTCAGAGTGGCCCAGTCTAACCCAGCCGCGGGTTTGGCAAAGCTCTTGCGCGGTACACCCCCGACCCCATATTCGGCTCAGGCCGCGCCGCCTGAAAGGGGCCGGCCACAAACGGACCGTCGCTTGATCGAAAAGGACGCACCGCATGACGAAACTATCCCCGGGGTCGCACCCCTACATGCTGGGGTTCGAGCAGCTCGAACGGCTGCTGGAGCGCAGCGCCAAGTCCGGCAACGAGGGCTATCCCCCCTTTAACATCGAACAGACGTCCGAGGGCAGCTATCGCATCACCCTGGCGGTCGCGGGATTTTCCGAGACCGATCTGTCGGTCACGCTGGAGGACCGGCAACTGGTCATCCGCGGCCGGCAGCGGGATGATACCGGCAACCGCGTCTTTTTGCATCGCGGCATCGCCGCGCGCCAGTTTCAGCGCTCGTTCGTGCTGGCCGATGGCGTCGAGGTGGGCGAGGCGGCTATGGAAAACGGCCTTCTGCACATCGACCTCATGCGCGCCCAACCCGAAACGGTGGTGCAGACCATCAAGATAAACAGGGGATAACCAGATGGATACCAGATACGATTTCGGCAACGAGTCCGACCGGCCCATCGTCTATGTGCGCCAGGTCAAGGTCGACGATCTGCCCGAAGAGGTGCGCCAGCAACTGGGCGGGCTGACCACGCTTTACGCCGTGCACGATGCCGAAGGCGAACGCCTGGCGCTGGTGCGCGACCGGTCGCTGGCCTACATTCTGGCCCGGCAGAACAACCTGGAGCCGGTGGCGGTACACTGAACCCGGCGGGCGCGCCGCCGCACCTTGCCAAACGGGCCCGCCCCGGCACTGGCCAAGGCGGTGCGCGCCTGCCATATCAGGGCGTGTTCTTTCGCACCGACAAGAGGCCGCCCATGACCCGGATCATCACGTCGCTTTCCGAGATATCGGACCGCTACGACACGCTCTTCGTCGATCTCTGGGGTTGTGTCCACAATGGCATCACCGCCTTCCCCGAGGCGGTGGCGGCGCTGCGCGCCTTTCGCGAGACCGGCGGGGCGGTGGTGCTGCTGACCAACTCGCCGCGCGCCCGCGACCGGGTCGAGCGCCAACTCGACAGCTTCGGCGTGCCGGATGACTGCTGGGACACCATCGCCACCTCGGGCGACAGCGCGCGCGCGGCGATGTTCCGTGGCGCGGTGGGGCGCAAGGTCTATTTCATCGGACAGGATTCGGATCTGAGGTTCTTCGAGCCGCTGCAGGTCGTCGAGGACCCGGTCAAGATCGAACGCGTCCCCCTGCGCGAGGCCGAGGGCATCGTCTGTACCGGCCCGTTCGACCCCACCGCCGACCTGGCCGAGAGCCGGCCCGACCTGCTCCATGCCAAGCAGATGGGGCTCAAGCTGCTCTGCGCCAACCCCGATATCGTCGTCGACCGTGGCGACAGGCGCGAATGGTGCGCCGGAGCGCTGGCGAAGATGTACACCGAGATGGGGGGCGAAAGCCTCTATTTCGGCAAGCCGCACCCGCCGATCTACGATCTCGCCTATCGCCGGCTTGCGGCACTGGGACGCGACGTGTCGCGCAGCCGTATCCTCGCCATCGGCGACGGCGCGCAGACCGATATCGCCGGCGCCATGGGCGAGGACATCGACAGCCTCTTCATTACCGGCGGTCTGGCGGCAGAGGCGACGCGGACGACCGACCAGCCCGACGAAGCCGCGCTCGAAACATTTCTGCGGGCCGAACAGGTTTCGCCCGACTTTGCCATCGGCCGTTTGCGCTAGTAAAAATTCGCTTGCCTTTCCGCAGTTGCAAAGTAATAAAGTTGCCGAAAATAGCGTCTCTACGTTATTATTATTACAGCTACGGATGTCTTGGAGGGTCGAATGTTGGACAATTTGCCGCGCGGAACCATCACCATCGAGGAAATCGAGATGGGCATGACCCGCAGCCTGCGCAAGGTGGTGACCGATGCCGACATCGAGATGTTCGCGCAAATCTCGACCGACCGCAACCCGGTGCATCTCGATGACGACTATGCCCGCGATACCATCTTCGAGGGACGCATCGCCCACGGCATGCTGACCGCCGGGCTGATCTCGGCGGTGATCGGCGAACAGCTGCCCGGGCACGGCACCGTCTACATGGGCCAGACGCTGAAATTCCTCGCCCCCGTGCGCCCCGGCGACACGGTCGAGGCCGAGGTCGAGGTCACCGCCATCGACCATGGGCGCCGCCGGGTGACGCTCGACTGCCGCTGCAGCGTCGGCGGCCGCAAGGTCCTGGTGGGCGAGGCGACAGTGCTGGCGCCATCGGCGAAATTCGACTGAGACAATCGCACACGGTATCCGGGAATCGGTTTGCATGCTACGGTGGCATCCCGACACCGACGGAGGACCCCACAGGATGGATGCCATCAGGACCGCCGAATATGCCCGCGCGCTGTTCAGCGCACACGGCGACAGGGCCGAGGCCGAAGCCGCGCAACGGATGCGCGAATGCGAGGAGGCAGGCCGCCCCGACGAGGCCGGGGGACTGGAAGAAGATCCGCCGCGCCGTCAACGGGATGCGCGGGCCGCGCCAGGGCTGAGCCGCGCGCATCGCGCAACCCGCCATCATCGCTTGCGCCCGTCCGCGCATGGGGCTACCCAACGCCCCATGCGCATCATCCGCGACTATACCTATCTCGATCCTGCTGACCGCGGTGCCGCCGTGGCCATCGGCAATTTCGACGGTGTGCACCTGGGCCACCAGGCGGTGATTGCGCAGGCGCGCGACGCCGGCCAGCGCATCGGCGCGCCGACCGGCGTGCTGACCTTCGAGCCGCACCCGCGCGAATACTTCGCCCCCGACGCGCCGCCCTTTCGCCTCACCGGCCGCGAGGCCCGCGCGCACCGGCTGGAAAAGCTCGGCGTCGAGCGGCTTTACGAGCTGAATTTCAACGCCGCGCTCTCGTCGCTCACGCCCGAGGCGTTCGCCCGCGACGTGATCTGGGCGGGGCTCGGGCTGCGCCATGTCATCGTCGGCGTCAATTTCTGTTTCGGCAAGGGGCGCGCGGGCAATGCCGCTGATCTGCAACGCTTCGGTGCCGAGATGGGCTTCGGCGTCACCATCGCCGAACTGCTGACCGGCGAAGCGGGCGCGGTGTCCTCGACCGCGATCCGCAACGCGCTGAGCGCCGGCCGCCCGCGCGAAGCGGCGCGGATGCTGGGCCACTGGCACCGGATCGACGGGCCGGTGGTGGGCGGCGAGCAGCGCGGGCGCAAGCTCGGTTATCCCACCGCCAACATGTCGATCGCCGGGCTGCACCCGCCGCGTTTCGGCGTCTACGCGGTGCTGGTCGAGGTGCTCTCGGGGCGCCACCAGGGCCACTATCACGGCGCGGCGAGCCTCGGCATGCGGCCGATGTTCGCCGGCGAATTCCCCAACCTCGAGACCTACATCTTCGATTTCTCGGGCGACCTCTATGGTGCCGATCTGTCGGTAGGGCTGGTCGAGTACCTGCGCGCGGAGGCCACCTTCGACAGCCTTGATGCGTTCATCGCGCAGATGGATGCCGACTGCGCCGAGGCGCGCACGATCCTCGCCGCGCTATGACGAGCGATCCGATCGACCGCAGCGGCCTGAGGCCCCGCTATTGGGAAACAACCCCGCTGGAGCGCATGACCCGCCGCGAATGGGAAGCGCTTTGCGATGGTTGCGGCAAGTGCTGCCTCAACAAGCTCGAGGACGAGGAAACCGGCGAGGTGGTCTGACCCGCATCGCGTGCCGGCTCTTTGACGACACCACCTGCCGCTGCGCCCAGTACGAGATCCGCCACCGGTTCGTGCCGGAGTGCATCACGCTCAGCCCCACCAACCTCGAACGCAACCTCTACTGGGTGCCCGAAACCTGCGCCTACAAGCTGCTGTACCGAGGGCAAGCCGCTCTACGACTGGCATCCGCTGATTTCCGGCACGCCCGAAACGGTTCACGACGCCGGCGTCTCGATGCGCCAGCGCACCATACCCGAATTCGAGGTGGCCGAAGACGACTGGGAAGATTACCTGATCGAGGAGCCGCTGCCATGAATTTCGCCTCCGACAATTGCGGCCCGGCGCATCCTGAAATCCTCGCCGCGCTGAGCGACGTCAATCCGGGCTATGCCCCCTCCTACGGTGCCGACAAAGCGATGGACGAGGTGCGCGCGCGGATCCGCGCGCTGTTCGAGGCACCCCGGGCCGAGGTTTTTCTGGTCGCCACCGGCACCGCCGCCAACGCGCTCGTACTGGCGACGATGGTCGAGCCCTGGCAGACGGTCTTTTGCACGCCGCTGGCACATATCCAGACCGACGAATGCAACGCGCCGGAATTCTATACCGGCGGGGCAAAGCTCACGCTGGTGGGTGAGGGCGACAAGATGACACCGCAGGCGCTGACCGCCGCCATCGCCGGCTGGCCCAAGGGCGATGTTCACGTCCCCCAGCCCGGCGCGCTGGCCCTGACGCAGGTCACCGAACGGGGCCGTGTCTATGATCTGGCCGAGCTTGCCGCGCTGACCGCGGTAGCGCGCGCCCACGAGCTCGGCTCCTACATGGACGGCGCACGCCTGGCCAATGCGCTGGCCGCGCTGGGTTGTACCCCGGCCGAAATGACCTGGAAGGCCGGCGTCGACGCGGTCAGCCTCGGCGGCACCAAGAACGGCTGCATCGGGGTCGAGGCGGTGATTCTCTTTGATCCCGAACCGGCTTGGGAATTCGCGCTCAGGCGCAAGCGCGCGGCGCATCTCTTTTCCAAGCACCGCTATCTCTCGGCGCAGATGCTGGCCTATCTTCAGGACGATCTGTGGCTGCGCTCGGCACACACGGCCAACGCCCGCGCGGCGCGGTTGGCCGAGGGACTGCGCAGCGTGCCGGGCGCCGAGTTCGCCGCCGAGCCGCAGGCCAACATGATCTTTGTCCGCCTGCCCCGTGCCGTGCACCGGCGGCTGCACGAGGGCGGCGCGGTCTACGGGCTTTATGACGGTCCGCTCGAGAGCGGTGATGCCGACCAGCCGCTGCTGGCGCGGCTGGTCTGCGACTGGTCGGTTGCCGAAGAGGAGATCGACCGCTTCATCGCGCTGGCGCGCGGCTGACGGCGGCGGCTGTCAGAGCTTGCCGGCCAGGTGCAGGTCGAGATCGTCGAGCCGGTCCTGCCCCCAGAAGTTCTGCCCGCTGTCCACGACGTAGAAGGGCGCGCCAAAGACGCCCGCCGCCACCGCGGCCTCGAGATTGGCGGCATAGGCCTCGGCCCCGCTCAGCAGGCCGCTGTCGGCGAGGGCCGGATCGAACCCTGCTTGTGTCAGGCAATCCCGGATCACCGCGTCCTCGGCGATGTCGCGCTCCTCGGCCCAGCAGGCGGCAAGCAACCCGTGCACCAGCGCGCCCATGTCGCCGCCGCCCGTTGCCCCGGCCGTGATGACGGCGTAGGAGGCAGGCGCCGGGTTGGTGGGCCAGTGTGCCGGCTTCAGGTTGAGCGCCAGCCCGTGTCTTGCCGCCTGTCGCGGCAGGTCCTGAGCGCGCCAGGCCAGCCGGTTGGGATGACGGTCCTTGACCGGCGTGCCGCCGGTGCGCGCGAAAAGCGCGGTGATGTCGAAGGGCCGGTAGGCGATCGTGGCGCCGTGACGCGCGGCGATCTCTTCCAGCCGGGTTCCCGCCAGATAGGCGTAAGGCGACAGCAACGACACGAAATAATCTATATGGGCCATGCAGAATGCTCCGTAACCGCGGTTTGCCAGACGGTACGCGCGTGCTAAGCGGTGTCAACGACACGAATCTGTTACCGCCACCATTCAGGACACCTGCCAATGTCGATCACACCAGCGCCCAAGCTCATTTCCGGCAACGCCAACCTGCCGCTCGCCAAGGCCATCACCCGCCGCATGACCCTGCATCGCGGCGCACCGATCGGGCTGGTCGATGCGCGGGTGGAACGCTTCAACGACCAGGAGATCTTCGTCGAGGTGTTCGAGAACGTGCGCGGCGAGGACATGTTCATCATCCAGCCGACCTCGAACCCGGCCAACGACAACCTGATGGAGCTTCTGATCATGGCCGACGCGCTGCGCCGCTCTTCGGCCCAGCGCATCACCGCCGTCATCCCCTATTTCGGCTATGCCCGCCAGGATCGCCGCACCAAGGCACGCACGCCGATTTCGGCCAAGCTGGTGGCGAACATGATCGTCGAGGCCGGCATCGAGCGGGTGCTGACGATGGATCTGCACGCCGCCCAGATCCAGGGCTTCTTCGATATCCCGGTCGACAACCTCTACGCCTCGCCGGTCTTCGCGCTCGACATCCTGACCCTGTTCCGCGACCGCATGGACGAGGTGATGGTGGTCTCGCCCGATGTCGGGGGGGTGGCTCGCGCGCGCGAGCTGGCCAAGCGCATCGAGGCGCCGCTCGCCATCGTCGACAAGCGCCGGGAAAAGGCGGGCGAGGTGTCGGAAATGACCGTGATCGGGGACGTCACCGACCGGGTCTGCATCATCATCGACGACATGTGCGACACCGCCGGGACGCTGTGCAAGGCCGCCGACATCCTGATCGAGAACGGCGCAAGCGAGGTCCATGCCTATACCACCCACGGGGTCCTGTCGGGTCCGGCGGTGGAGCGGATCACCAACTCGAAACTCAATTCGATGGTCATCACCGACACCATCGCGGCGACCGAGGCGGTCAAGGCCACGCCCAACATCCGCATCATCCCCACCGCGCCGGTCTTTGCGCAGGCGATGCTGAACATCTGGAACGGAACCAGCGTGTCCTCGCTCTTCGAGACCCCGACGCTGGAGCCGATCTACGAGGGCCAGTTTGGCAAGTAGCCCGCCCCGGCGCGGGGTTCAGTAAAGCTCCCAGTCGTCCTCGCCGGTCAACGCCCCGATCGCCATCCAGCGCACCCGAGCCCGCGCGACACGGGTATCGCCCCAGGTACGAAAGACGATATCGAACCCCTCGGTGGTGACGTTCTCGGCGCTCACGTCGGCGCGGGCGTTGACGACATGATGAAAGTCCCACATCGACAGCGACACGAAGACCGATGGCGGCGCGTGAAAGGGGCGGGCAAAGCGCAGACTGCGGCGGCGCTCGCGGTCGCCCTCGCCGGTCCACATCTTGCCGCCGTCCTCGAAATCGGAGAACAGGACATCGTCGCCCTGGTCTATTCCGATGAGCCCGCTTGATATTTCCTGCATCGGTTCTGTCTTGGGCTTGCCGTTGAACAAGCCTGTATAGGCGATTTTCGGCGCTTATGTGCAAGAAAAAAGGAAATCGCCGCGGAGCCGCGGCAGTCACCGGGGATTGCCGCCGCCGCATGCGAAAAAGGCCCCGGCATCGCGGGGCCCTTGTCGCGTTGCGCGAAATCGCGTGTCAGTGGGCGCCGAGACCGATCTCGTCGCCCATCGTCACCATGTCGGCCAGGAGCTTGGCGGCCTCGTCAACGAGGCCCGGCTCGTTCTTGTAGGCCTCCTGCGCCTTTTCCAGCTTCTTGTTGGCGGCGTCGATCATCTCCTTGAAATGCTCCTGGGTGATGTCCTCGCGCGCGATCGCGCGCTCGGCCAGCACCGAGATGCTTTCGGGGTTGATCTCGGCAAAGCCGCCGGTAACGACGTATTCACGCTCGCCGTCGGCACTGGTCACCCGGACGATGCCGGGGCGCAGCGTGGTGATCAGCCGGGCATGATCGGGCAGCACGGTCATGTCGCCCTCGACGCCGGGCAGGCGCACGTCGCGAGCCGCGACCGAGGCCAGCCGGCGCTCGGGGCTCACGAGGTCGAATTGCACTGTGTCGGCCATTCAGGGCCTCCTTGAAAAGAGGGGCCGCGCCCGTCCGGCCCGCGCGGGGCCGACGCGCGCGGCTGTCGCGTTCAGGCGGCGTCCGCGGCCATCTTCTCGGCCTTGGCCTTCACCTCGTCGATACCGCCGACCATGTAGAAGGCGCCCTCGGGCAGGTGGTCGTATTCACCCGCGACCACGGCCTTGAAGGACGAAATCGTCTCTTCCAGCGGCACCTGCACCCCGGGCGAGCCGGTAAAGACCTGCGCCACGTCGAAGGGCTGAGACAAGAAGCGCTGAATCTTGCGGGCGCGGGCCACGGTCAGCTTGTCCTCCTCGGAAAGCTCGTCCATGCCCAGAATTGCGATGATGTCCTGCAGGCTCTTGTAGCGCTGCAGGATGCCCTGGACGTCGCGCGCCACCTTGTAGTGCTCTTCGCCGACAATCGCGGGGTCCATCAGGCGCGAGGTCGAATCGAGCGGGTCCACCGCCGGGTAGATGCCAAGCTCGGAAATCGCGCGGCTGAGAACGGTGGTGGCGTCGAGGTGGGCGAACGTGGTCGCCGGCGCCGGGTCGGTGAGGTCGTCCGCGGGCACATAGATCGCCTGCACCGAGGTGATCGCGCCAGCCTTGGTCGAGGTGATCCGCTCCTGCATCGCGCCCATGTCGGTGGCGAGCGTCGGCTGATAGCCCACCGCCGAGGGGATCCGGCCCAGAAGCGCCGACACCTCGGACCCCGCCTGGGTGAAGCGGAAGATGTTGTCCACGAAGAACAGCACGTCGGTGCCGGACTGGTCGCGGAACTGCTCGGCCGGGGTCAGACCCGACAGGGCGATCCGCATGCGCGCACCGGGAGGCTCGTTCATCTGGCCGTAAACCAGCGCAATCTTGCTCTCTTCCAGGTTGTCGGGAACGATGACGCCGGATTCGATCATCTCGTGATAGAGGTCGTTGCCCTCGCGGGTCCGCTCGCCGACACCGGCGAACACCGACAGGCCCGAGTGCACCTTGGCGATGTTGTTGATCAGTTCCATGATCAGAACCGTCTTGCCCACGCCGGCGCCGCCGAACAGACCGATCTTGCCGCCCTTGGCGTAGGGAGCGAGCAGGTCAACCACCTTGATGCCGGTCACCAGCACCTCGGATTCGGCCGCCTGCTCGTCGAACTTGGGGGCATCCCGGTGGATCGAGCGCCGTTCCTTGGCGGCAACCGGACCGCCTTCGTCCACCGGCTCGCCGATCACGTTGATGATCCGGCCGAGGGTGGCATTGCCCACCGGCACGGTGATCGGGCCGTCGGTGTCGATCACCTCCTGCCCGCGCACGAGGCCCTCGGTCGCATCCATCGCGATGCAGCGCACGGTATTTTCGCCCAGGTGCTGGGCCACTTCCAGAACCAGCCGTTTGCCATTGTTGTCGGTTTCAAGCGCGTTCAGGATCGCCGGCAGAAAATCGCCGAACTGCACGTCCACCACGGCGCCGATCACCTGGGTAACTGTGCCTTTTGCGTTTGCCATGTCTCGTCTCTCCGGTTTCTCGTCAGAGCGCTTCCGCGCCCGAAATGATTTCAATCAGCTCGTTGGTGATCACCGCCTGACGCGAGCGGTTGAACTCGATGGTCAGCTTGTCGATCATCTCGCCGGCGTTGCGGGTGGCGTTGTCCATCGCCGACATCCGCGCGCCCTGTTCCGAGGCGCCGTTTTCCAGCAACCCGCTGAAGATCGCGGTGGCGACGCCGCGCGGCAAAAGCTCGCGCAGGATTTCCGCCTCGTCAGGCTCGAAATCGTAGAACGCGCCGGCATCCTCGGCATCGTCGTCGCCCTTGACGTCGGCCGGGATCACCTGCTGTACCGTCGGGATCTGGCTGACCACGCTCTCGAACCGCGAAAAGAAGATCTTGGCGACATCGAACTCGCCTGCCTCGAAGCGGTTGAGCACGTTCTCGGCGATCGCCTGCGCGTCATCGTAGCCGACGTTGCGCACGCCGGTCAGGTCGATGTGATCGACCAGCAGATCGGCATACCCGCGCCTGAGCACGTCGCGGCCCTTCTTCCCCGACGGTGATGACCCTGACCGTCTTGCCCCGCGCCTTGAGGCTGTCGATCTCGGCGCGGGCGAGCTTGGCGATGTTGCCGTTGAAGCCGCCGCAAAGCCCGCGTTCGGCGGTCATGACCACCAAGAGATGGATCTCGTCCTTGCCGGTGCCGCGCAGCAGCGCCGGCGCGCTGTCGCTGTCGCCAACCGACGCGGCGAGTGTGCCCATCACGTGGTTGAAACGCTCGGCATAGGGCCGCGACATCTCGGCGGCGTCCTGTGCCCGCCGCAGTTTTGCGGCGGCCACCATCTGCATGGCCTTGGTGATCTTGCGGGTCGACTTGACCGACTCGATCCGGTTCCTGAGGTCCTTAAGGTTGGGCATGCCCTCTCCCCCGCGTCACGCGAAGTCCGCGGCGAACTCGTCAATCGCGGCCTTGAGCTTCTCCTCGGCGTCGCCCCCGATCTTGGGGTCTTCCGTGGTGATCCAGTCCAGCAGGTCCTGGTGCTTGGACCGCAGGTGGTTCAGCATCCCGTCCTCGAACCGGCCGACCTGATCGACGCCGATCTTGTCGAGATAGCCCTTGGTGCCGGCGTAGATCACGCAGACGATCTCGGCGTTGCTCAGCGGCGAATACTGCGGCTGCTTCATCAGTTCGGTCAGCCGCGCGCCACGGTTCAAAAGCGCCCGGGTGGCAGCGTCGAGGTCAGAGCCGAACTGCGCGAAGGCGGCCATCTCGCGGTACTGGGCGAGGCCCAGCTTGACCGGACCGGCGACCGACTTCATCGCCTTGGTCTGCGCCGCCGAGCCCACCCGGCTGACCGAAAGGCCGGTGTTCACGGCCGGCCGGATGCCCCGGGTAGAAAAGCTCGGTCTCCAGGAAGATCTGGCCATCGGTGATCGAAATCACGTTGGTGGGGATGAAGGCCGACACGTCGCCGCCCTGGGTCTCGATGATCGGCAGCGCGGTCAGCGAGCCGCCGCCGTGGTCCTCGTTCAGCTTGGCCGAACGCTCCAGCAGGCGGGAGTGCAGATAGAAGACGTCGCCGGGATAGGCCTCGCGCCCCGGCGGGCGGCGCAGCAGCAGCGACATCTGACGATAGGCCACGGCCTGCTTCGACAGATCGTCATAGACGATGAGCGCGTGCCGGCCGTTGTCGCGGAAATGCTCGGCCATGGCGCAGGCCGAATAGGGGGCGAGGAACTGCATCGGCGCCGGGTCCGAGGCGGTCGCGGCCACGACGATGGAATACTCCATCGCGCCGTTTTCCTCGAGCTTCTTGACCAGCTGCGCCACGGTCGACCGCTTTTGCCCCACGGCGACATAGACGCAGTAGAGCTTCTTGCCCTCGTCGTCGCCGGCGGCCTCGTTATAGGATTTCTGGTTCAGCATCGTGTCGAGCGCGATGGCGGTCTTGCCGGTCT
Source organism: Roseovarius sp. (assembly GCA_027493545.1). Taxonomy (GTDB): domain Bacteria; phylum Pseudomonadota; class Alphaproteobacteria; order Rhodobacterales; family Rhodobacteraceae; genus Roseovarius. The sequence continues at coordinate 364,127 of JAOSKR010000004.1, forward strand.
GGCGGTCGCCGATGATCAGCTCGCGCTGGCCGCGGCCGATGGGGATCATCGCGTCGACCGACTTGAGGCCGGTGGCCATCGGTTCGTGCACCGACTTGCGCGGGATGATGCCGGGCGCCTTGACGTCCGCCAGCCCGCGGGCCTTGGCGCCGATCGGGCCCTTGCCGTCGATCGGGTTGCCCAGCGCGTCGACCACCCGGCCCAGCAGTTCGTCGCCGATCGGCACGTCGACGATCGACTTGGTGCGCTTGACGGTGTCGCCTTCCTTGATCTCGCGGTCGGAGCCGAAGATCACGACGCCGACGTTGTCGGTCTCGAGGTTCAGCGCCATGCCCATGACGCTGCCGGGGAATTCCACCAGCTCGCCCGCCTGAACGTTGTCGAGACCGTGGACCCGCGCGATACCGTCGCCGACAGACAGAACCCGGCCGACTTCGGCGACCTCGGCGTCTTTGCCGTAGTTCTTTATCTGGTCCTTCAGGATCGCAGAAATCTCTGCAGCTTGGATACCCATTTATCCGACCTCTTTCATTGCGTTCTGTAGGGAATTGAGGCGCGAGCGGATCGAGGTGTCGATCATCTTCGAGCCGACCTTGACGACAAGACCGCCGATGAGGCTTTCATCGACGGTCGCATTGATGTTCACATCCTTGCCGACGCTGGCCTTTAGCGTGGCGGCGAGTTTCTCGGCTTGGGCCTTGGTCAGGGCCTTGGCGCTGACCACCTCGGCCGAGACCTCGCCCTTGTGATCGGCGATCATCCCGCGCAGCTGGTCCAGCAGTTGCGGCAGCACGAAGAGACGGCGCTTGTCGGCCATCACGGCCGGGCCGTTGCAAAGCACCGTGTTGAGGCCCATCTTTTCGGCGATGGCGGTGATACCGGCCTTGAGGTCGGCGCGCGACAGGATCGGGCTGGCGACGAAGCTCTGAAACTCGTCCGAGCCCTTGAGCGCGGCCGAAAGATCGGCGATATCGGCCTCCAGCTTTTCGAGAGTTCCGTCTTCCAGCGAAATTCCGAAGATGGCGGTGGCATAGCGCTCGGCGATGCCGGATGAGATCGAAGCTGGTTCGGACACGTCCACCCTTCCGATATCTGGCCCCGGTTCGAAAAAATGACGGCAATGTACTGCCGTCCTCCGGGAGCGTTGAGACACGATGCTACGTCGGTTACACCGAAATTCGGCTGGGGTCTAGCAGAGCCTTACCCACCTAGCAAGCCGGTAGCAGAACTTTGTATACCGTCGAATACCGCTCTATTTCAAGAGCTTGCGTTTCCTGCGACGGTTTGCACCGGCCGATGACGTCAAAAACTTCACGACCGGCCGTCCAAATTGGCGATTCCTGTGTCTCGAAGGTGCCCGATGACGGTATCCGGCGGCCGCGCGCAACGGTGGCGCCGGCGGGCGTTGGGTGGGCCGCGCCGCCTATACCGGCTTTGCCTCGGGCTTGGGCTTGAGCACCTCCAGCGGCTTGCGCACGGTGGCGCGCAGACCGGTGCCGGTGGGGGCATGCACCCGCTTGGAGGCCAGCACCATCAGCACCCCGCCGGCCACCACCACCGACAGCCTCCCGCCCAGCCGTTCCCACATACCGGCGGTCTTGCGCCAGAAGCGCCGCTCGGATGGCGGCTGAAACAGCGTCGTGGCGTGGCGTTCGGGCAGAAAGCCGTGCTCCTTGAGCTCGCTTTCCAGCTGGCTCTGGCTGTAGGGGCGGCCAAAGCCGAACGGGGTGCGGTCGCTGCGCGACCACAGCCCGGCGCGGTTGGCGACGATGAAGAGCGCGGTGCCCCCGGCCCCAGCACCCGCCAGCATTCCTCCAGCAGCGCGCCGGGCTGATCGGAGGTCTCCAGCCCGTGCACAACCAGAAGCTTGTCGACATGGCCGGTCTCGAGCGGCCAGCGCGTCTCCTCGCAAAGCACCGAGACATTGGCCATGCCCTGCGGCCAGCGGATCACCCCCTGCGGCGCCGGCATGCACGCCACCACCCGCCGGGCCTCGGCGAGATAGGGGCGCAGGAACGGCACCGCAAAGCCGAAACCGCACACCGTCTGCCCCTTGGCCTCGGGCCAGAAGGCCAGAACTTCGGCGCGGACGCTCTTCTGCGCCGCCCGCCCCAGCGGGCTGCGATAGTAGAAATTCCTAAGGTCCTGCACGTCGAGATGCATTGCAGCCGTCGCCCCGATCCGTCAATCTGAGCCTAGCAGCAACCAGCAAGGGGGAAAACACCATGACACTGCAGATCGAGACCATTCCCTGCCTGGACGACAATTATGCCTATCTCGCCCATGACTTCGGCACCGGCGAGACCGCCGTGATCGACGTGCCCGAGGCGGCACCGATCCTCGCCGCGCTCGACGCCCGGGGCTGGCGCGCGACGCTCGTGCTGCTGACCCACCACCACGCCGACCACGTGCAGGGGCTCGACGAGCTTCTGGCCAGCCACGACGCCCGCATCATCGGCGCCGCGGCGGATGCCCATCGCCTGCCGCCGCTTGACCAGGCGGTGAAGGAGGGCGACAGCGTCGCCATCGGCAACGAGACCGGGACGGTGATCGAGGTCCCCGGCCACACCTCGGGCCATATCGCCTTTCACTTTCCGCAAAGCGGGGTCGCGTTCACCGCCGACAGCCTGATGGCGCTGGGCTGCGGCCGGGTGATCGAAGGCACCATGACGCAGATGTGGGAAAGCCTGCAAAAGCTCGCGGCGCTGCCGCCCGAAACGATGATCTGCTCGGGCCACGAATACACCGCTGCCAACGCCCGTTTCGCGTTGACCATTGATCCCGCCAACCCCGCACTTATATCCCGTGCAGAGGCGGTCGATGCCGCCCGGGCCGAAGGGCGGCCGACAGTGCCCTCGATCCTGTCCGAGGAACTGGCCACCAACCCGTTCCTGCGCGCCGCCGATCGGGACGTGCAGGCGCATCTGGGCATGACCGGGGCCGACCCCGCCGAAGCCTTTGCGGAAATCCGCAGCCGCAAGGACAGGTTCTGAACCACGCCTGAAACCGCGGGCAGGAGATGCAAAACCTCAATAACCGGGGGAAATCTGATCGCTGAATGGGAAAACAACTTGAAGCATCGCCCGGATCGACCAAACTCTAGTCCCGTGAGGCCATGATGCCGGGAACCATCCCGGCGCGCAGATCGAAAGGAGCACCGTAAAGTGCCGTCATTCTCGACCACATTGGAGCAGGCAATTCACGCGGCGCTCGCCTTGGCCAACGCGCGTCGGCACGAATTCGCCACGCTGGAACATCTGCTGCTGGCCCTGATCGACGAGCCCGACGCGGCGCGCGTGCTCAAGGCGTGCTCGGTCGACACCGAGGACCTGCGCTCGACGCTCGTCGATTTCATCGACGAGGATCTGGCGAACCTCGTCACCGATATCGACGGCTCCGAGGCGGTGCCGACGGCGGCCTTCCAGCGCGTGATCCAGCGCGCCGCCATTCACGTGCAATCTTCCGGCCGGACCGAGGTGACCGGCGCCAACGTGCTGGTCGCGATCTTTGCCGAACGCGAATCGAACGCGGCCTATTTCCTGCAGGAACAGGACATGACGCGCTATGACGCGGTCAATTTCATCGCCCACGGCGTCGCCAAGGACCCCGCCTATGGCGAAACCCGCCCGGTGCAGGGCGCAAGCGACGTGGAGGGCGAGAAAGTCAAGCCCGACAAGAACGCCGAGGCGGTCGAGGTGGGCGAAACCGCGCTGGGCAAATACTGCGTCGATCTCAACGCGAAGGCCCGTCGCGGCGACATCGACCCGCTCATCGGCCGCGACCAGGAGGTCGAGCGCTGCATCCAAGTGCTTTGCCGGCGGCGCAAGAACAACCCGCTGCTGGTGGGTGATCCCGGCGTCGGCAAGACCGCCATCGCCGAGGGGCTGGCGCTCAAGATCGAGCAGGGGCAGACCCCCAAGATCCTGTCGGAAACCACCATCTATTCGCTCGACATGGGTGCGCTTCTGGCCGGGACACGCTATCGCGGCGATTTCGAGGAACGGCTCAAGGCCGTGGTGAACGAGCTCGAGGATCACCCCGACGCGGTGCTCTTCATCGACGAGATTCACACCGTGATCGGCGCCGGCGCCACCTCCGGGGGCGCGATGGACGCATCGAACCTGCTGAAGCCGGCCCTGCAGGGCGGCAAGCTGCGCTGCATGGGCTCCACCACCTTCAAGGAGTTCCGCCAGCATTTCGAGAAGGACCGCGCGCTGTCGCGCCGCTTCCAGAAGATCGACGTCGTCGAGCCCACGGTCGAGGACACGGTCAAGATCCTGCGCGGCCTCAAGCCCTATTTCGAGGAACATCACAGCGTCAAGTACACCGGCGAGGCGATCCGCTCGGCGGTGGACCTTTCGGCACGCTACATCAGCGACCGCAAACTGCCCGACAAGGCCATCGACGTCATCGACGAGGCCGGCGCGGCGCAACACCTGCTGGCGGCGTCGAAACGCCGCAAGTCGATCGGCCAGAAGGAGATCGAGGCGGTGGTGGCCAAGATCGCCCGCATCCCGCCCAAGAGCGTCAGCAAGGACGACGCCGAGGTGCTCAAGGATCTCGACCGCAAGCTCAAGCGCGTGGTCTTTGGCCAGGACAAGGCGATCGAGGCGCTGGCGAGCGCGATCAAGCTGGCGCGCGCCGGGCTGCGCGAGCCCGAAAAACCGATCGGCAACTACCTGTTCGCCGGCCCCACCGGCGTCGGCAAGACCGAGGTCGCCAAGCAGCTCGCGGACACGCTGGGCGTGGAACTGCTGCGCTTCGACATGTCGGAATACATGGAAAAGCACGCCGTCAGCCGCCTGATCGGCGCCCCGCCGGGCTATGTCGGGTTCGATCAGGGCGGGCTTCTGACCGACAGTGTCGACCAGCACCCGCACTGCGTGCTGCTGCTGGACGAGATCGAAAAGGCGCACCCCGACGTCTTCAACATCCTGCTGCAGGTGATGGATCACGGCAGCCTGACCGACCATAACGGCCGCACGGTCAACTTCCGCAACGTGGTGCTGATCATGACCTCGAACGCCGGTGCCACCGAACAGGCCAAGGCCGCGGTGGGGTTCGGGCGCGACCGCCGCGAGGGCGAGGATACCGAGGCGATCGAGCGCACCTTCACGCCGGAATTCCGCAACCGGCTCGACGCGGTGATCTCGTTCGCGCCGTTGCCCAGGGAGGTCATCCTGCAGGTGGTCGAAAAGTTCGTCCTCCAGCTCGAGGCGCAGCTTCTGGACCGCAACGTCCACATCGAACTGACGCAGCCCGCGGCCGAATGGCTGGCCGAACGGGGCTATGACGATCGCATGGGCGCGCGCCCCCTGGCGCGGGTGATCCAGGAGTACATCAAGAAGCCCCTGGCCGAAGAGCTGCTTTTCGGCAAGCTCGCCAAGGGCGGCATCGTCCGGGTGGGCGTGCGCGACGGCAAGATCGACCTCACCTACGAGGGCCCGAAACGGGCGCAACTGGCGCGTCGCAAGCCGCCGCTTCTGACCGCCGACTGACGACAACGTCCAGAGGAGGGGCGCACGCGGGCGGGAACGGCCTTCCTCCCCGCATGCGCCCCCGCGCCCCGGCCCCGAGCCGGGGCCTTTCGTTTTCGACAAGAGATCCCGGCTCGGGGCCGGGACGCGTTTCGGATCGGGGCTGCCGGGACGTGTTCCCGCGTGCGGGCGTGTCCAATGCCTTGCGCCCGGGCGGCCTACTTTTCCGTGATCTTCAACTCGATGCGGCGGTTTTGCGCCCGCGCCTCGTCGGTGTCGGCGGGGTCGATCGGCTGGTACTCGCCGAAGCCGGCCGCCGACAGCCGCCCCGGCGGGAAACCCAGTTCGTCGACCATGTAGCGCACCACCGACAGCGCACGCGCCTGGCTCAGTTCCCAGTTGTCCCTGAAATTCGGGCTGTTGCGGATCGGCACGTCATCGGTGTGGCCCTGCACCTGCAACACCCAGTCGATGCCCTCGGGGATATCGTCTGCGATACTCCGCAGGATCGCGGCGACCTTGGCGATCTCGGCCTTGCCCTCTTCCGACAGCTCGGCCTTGGCGGGCGCAAACAGCACCTCGGAGGAAAAGACGAAACGGTCGCCGACGATGCGCACCCGTTCCTGCGAGCCCAGCACGTCGCGCAGCCGGCCGAAGAAATCCGAGCGATATTTCTCGAGGTTCACGTTCTCGGCCGCGAGCGCCTCCTTCTCGGCCTCGATGCGCTTGCGCCGCTCTTCCTCGAGTTCGCGGCGGCGGCGTTCCTCGGCCGCGGCGCGGGCCAGCGCGAGGTTGAGATCCTGTCCCAGCGACTCGATCTGCACGTTGGCGGCGGCCTCGCGATCCTTGACGTCGTCGAGCAGCGCCTGCAATTCGCCCAGCTGCTGGCGCAACGCCGCGACCTGACGGTTGAGGAGGGCCTGCGCCTTTTGCGCCTCCGACGCCTCCTCGGCCTCGGCGTCGCGCGCCGCCTCGGCCTCGGCCAGCTTGCGCCGGGCCTCTTCGAGCAGCAGGGCGCGCTCCTCGGCCTTGCTCATCTGGGCGCGGATGTCGCTCTCGGTCGCGAGCTTGGCGGCCAGCGCCCGTGCCAGCTCGTCGCGGACGTTCTCGGTCTCCGCGGCCTCAGCGGCGGCAGCGCTTTCCGCGGCGAGCTTGGCCGCGAGCGCCGCAGCCAGTTGCCGGCGCAGATCGCCGGCGTCCCGCGCCTCGGCCTGGGCGGTCTCGTTGGCCGCCAGCACCTCGGCCAGCCGCCCGCGCACCCGATCGAGCGCCGCCTGGGTGCGCGCGAGCCGCGCCGCCAGATCGGCAATCTCGTCAGACTCTCCCGCCGCCGCGGTTTCAGCGGCGATCCGCGCCTTCCGGGCCTCGGCCAACTCGGTCTCCAGCCGGTCGGCCCGGGTCAGGGCGTCGCCGCGTTCCACCCGCAGGGCGGCGAGATCGGTCTCGAGCCGTTCAAGCCGCGCCTCCAGCTCGCCGCGGGTCGAAATCAGCGCCTCCTGCGTCTCCTGCGCGTCCTTCTCGGCGCTCTCGGCGCGTTCCGAGAGGCTGGCAACCCTTGCCGCCGGGCTGTCGCGCTCGCCACGCAGATCGGCCAGCATCGCCTCGGCGCCGGCGAGGCGATCCGCGAGCGAAGTCGCGCGCACGCCCTGCTCCTCGGCCTGCGCGAGCGCCGCGGCAAGCTGTTCTTCGGTCTCGTCCCGCGCCAGCAGCGCTGCCGCGAGGCGGAGGTCGAGATCGTCCTCGGCCGCCTCGGCCGCCGCCAGCAGCGTCAGCGTCTCCTCGGCGCGACGGCGCTCCTCCTCCAGCGCCAGGGTCATCGAGGTCAGTTCGGTCTCGGCGTTTTCCAGCTTGTCGCGCAGCGCCTGGGCCGCCGCCGCCTCGGCCAGGCGTTCCGCCTCCTCCTCGCTCAGTTGCGCCTCGAGTTCGCCGATCTGCGCAGTGAGCGCCGCAGCCTTTTCCTGCCCCTCCTCGAAGCGGCGACGCAGATCGGCGGTCAGGGCCTCCAGCGCCTCGCGCCGGGCGGCCGCGAGCCGGGCCTCCTCGGCCCGGGCGTCGATTTCGTCGCGCAGCCCGGCGAGCGCGAGGTTGAGCTGCTCGCGCTCCGACATCAGGGTTTCGCGCGTCTCCTCCAGCTCGGCGATGGTGCCCAGATTGGTGTCGCGCTCAGCCAGAAGGCTCGCGACCTGCTCCTCGAAGCTGGCGATGCGGCCGCGGGCCTCCTCCAGCGCCTCCGCCTGCGCCGCCCGTTCGCTGCGCAGACCCGCGATCAGCGCCGCCTGCCGCTCGGCGCGGGCGCGGGCATCGCCCAGCGTCGCGCTCAGCTCGCCCACCCGATCGGTCAGGCTGGCGCTCTTGCCGCGTTCAAGCCCCAGCGCATGCGACAACGCCGCCACCTCGGCGGCGAGCGCGTCGAGCTTGTCGGCCTGCCCGGTGATGGTCTCGCGCAGGACGAACTGCACGATCATGAAGATCGACAGCACGAACATCAGCACCAGCAGGAGCGCCGTCATCGCATCGACGAAGCCCGGCCAGATCGACGCCTGGAAACGATTGCCGGTGCGGCGGGAAAGCGCCACGGCCTAGCCCTCCTCGGACCCGGTTTCGCCGGGGCCGGGCTGCAGACGCAGCGCGGCGCGGCGCTGCCCGGCCTCGGACTTGCGCAGCTGATTGAAGATCTTGGTCAGCGCCGCCAGATCGGTGCGGATCTCGGTCATGGTCTCCTGCCGGCCGGCGCTGATCTCTTCGAGGATGCGCAGCATCTGCACGTCGATCGAGCGCAGCCGCATCCGGCTTTCGGCGTCGAGGCCGGTCTCGCCGGGCACCACCCGTGCCTCGATCGCGGCAATCAGCCGGTCCTGCCCGTCGGCGACCTGCATCATCGCGGTGTTCACCGGGCTGGTCTCGGACATCCGGCGCGTGAGCCGCTCGATCGAATCCGCCAGCACGCCCAGCTTTTCATCGACCATCGCGCGGCTGACGTCCGACTGGGTAACCAGTTGCTGCAGGGCCTCCATCTGCTCGCTCATGTGCTCGAGCACACCGGTAACCATGCCCTGCTCGCCGCCGCCCTCGCCGTCTCCGGACGGCAAACCCCACCCGGGTGATGGACGACACCCATTCCTCGAGTTCGCGGTAGAAGCGGTTCTGGCCGTGGCCGGCGAATAGCTCCAGCAGCCCCACCACCAGCGACCCGGCAAGCCCCAGCAGCGACGAGGCGAACGCCACCCCCATGCCGCCCAACTGCGCCTCGAGGCCGGTCATCAGGCGATTGAATACCTCGACCCCGCCCTCGCCCTCTTGCGGGGCAAGGCTTCGGATGGTGTCCACCACCGCCGGGACAGTCGTGGCCAGGCCGTAGAATGTTCCCAGAAGGCCAAGGAAAATCAGCAGGTTGACGATATATCGCGTGATCTCGCGCGCCTCGTCGATGCGCTGGGCCACGGAATCGAGGATCGAGCGGGCCGAGGTCGACGCGATCTGCATCCGCTTGCCACTGCGCTGGCGCATGAGCGAGGCCAGCGGCGCCAGCAGCCGCGGCGCAGTGAAATCGGTATGCCCCGGCCGGCCGGTGACGAAATCCTCGATCCAGCGCACCGAGCCGATCAGCTGAAAGACCTGCCAGAAACAGGCCAGCACGCCGATGACGAAGACGAAAAGGATGAAACCGTTGAGGTAGGGGTTGGCCTCGAAGATCGGCAGCACGCGGGGCAACGCGACGAACGCCCCGAACCCGGTGAGCCCGAGGACGATCAGCATCAGGGTGATCTGACGGATCGGTTGTGAAAACTGCGGCGCGACCTCACGCTCTGGCTGGGCCATCTGGGAGGCTCCCGGCTCTGACGGCGTTTTCCGTCACCCTACGCTTTATGTGGTGGCAAGCCAAGGAATTATCCCACGATCTGGCCCACGCGCGCCACCAGCCAATCGAGATCGGGATCAGCGATGCCAAGCTCGCGAAGGTGGTGCGTGGTGTTGACCAGATACTCGGAATTGGGTCCGCGCCCTCCGCGCGCGCAGGCGATGATGCGGGCCTGCTCCTCGAGCGGCAGGCCGCCGCAGTACTGCACATGGTCGGGGTCGACGACATAGGTCAGCGCCTCGACCTGGCGGCCGTCGGCAAGCGCGATCCGCAGCCGCCGCTCCAGATAGGCCGACGAGATCAGCTCGCGCTCGCGCAGATCGGCCAGCACCCGCGCCTCGTCATCCGGCGCCACCCGCAATCCGAGCCCGACGCACTGTGCGTCATCTGCCGCATCGAGCGCCAGAACCAGACCGGGATTGTCCACCGTGCCGCGATGGTGGATGCTGCGCATGCAAAAGCCGCGGCGATAGCCCGGAAGGCGCGCCACCGCGCGCTCGAGCGGGGCGAAGCCCGGGTTCCACAAGAGCGATCCGTAGCCGAAGACCCACATCGTCATTTCACTGTTCCTTGAGGCTGCGACGTCTTAAACACCATCGCACCGGGCGATGAAAGAGGCGGGGTCGGGATGCGTGTTCTTCTCACCGTGATACTGGTCGCGGCGGCGGGCTGGTCGGGGTACTGGTATGTCGGCAAGACCGGCGTCACCCGCGGTTTCGAGCGCTGGTTCGCCGCACGCCGCGCCGAAGGCTGGGTCGCCGAGACCTCGGCGCTGGCAACGCGCGGCTATCCCAACCGCTTCGACACCAGCTTTGCCGATCTGGAACTGGCCGATCCCGAGACCGGGCTCGCATGGGAGGCGCCGCTGTTTCAGATCCTCGCGCTCAGCTACAAGCCCAACCACGTCATCGCGGTCTGGCCAGAGCGCCAGCTTGTCGCCACCCCGTTGGAGAAATACCGCGTCGAAAGCGCCGACATGCGCGCCAGCGTGGTGACCGGCGCCAGCATCCGCCTGCCGCTCGAACGGCTGACATTGACCGCCGAGGAACTGGCGATCACCGCGCTCTCGACCGATCAGCCGGTCCGCGCGCAGGCGCTGCGGCTGGCCGCCGACCGCGTGCCCGTGCACCCCGCCGCCTACCGGCTGGGCTTTGCCGCCGACGGGCTGATGCCGGCATTCGACTGGCGGGTGCGGCTCGATCCATCGGGCCGGCTGCCCGAACGCCTCGACGCGCTCAGCGCCGATCTGACGATCACCTTCGACAAGCCCTGGGATCGCTCGGCGATCGAGGTCGCCCGGCCGCAGCCGCAGCAGATCGACATCCGCCTGGCCGAAGCCCGCTGGGGACAATTGGAGTTGCAGGCCGCCGGCGCGGTCACGGTCGACGCGCAGGGCTATCCCGAGGGCGAGATCACCATCAAGGCGCGCAACTGGCGCGATATCCTGCAAATGGCGGTGGCTTCGGGCACGCTGGGCGAACGCCTTGCGGGCACGCTCGAAGAGGGGCTGTCGCTGCTGGCGCAGATGGCGGGCAATCCCCGGACGCTCGATATTCCGCTGAATTTCCGCGGCGGACGGGTGCGGCTCGGCCCGGTGCCGATCGGGCCCGCACCGGTGCTGCGCCTCAGATAGACGCAGGCGGCAGATTGCACCTTGCAGGTTTGGACAGAAGAGGGCTAGCAAGGGAGCCATGACACGCCTTGCCGCACATCTCGCCGCCTTCCTGGTGGTGCTGGGCATCCTCGCGCCGCAGGGCGCGGGACCTCGGCCGCGGCCGGGCTGGCCAGGGCCGGATTCTGGTCGTCTGCACCGGCGACGGGTTGCGCACGCTGCACATCGACCCCGACGGCATCCCGGCCGAGATCTCCGACACCGCCGATCACTGCGCGCTGGTCCATGCCGCCGGCACCGCGCCGGCGGTCGTGCCCGCACCCCTGCCCCGGCGCCTCATCGCCACCGGCACCCGGCCGCTGACGCGGCTGCCGGCCATGGTGGCGCGGCCCCCGCTGCCATCGCTGCCGCGCGCGCCGCCCGCGGCCTGAGCCCTTTCCCGACCCCAACCAGACCGGCGCCACCGCGACGCACTGCGCGCGCGCCTTCACGACGACATGGAGACATCCTCATGAAAACCCTTCTTGCAACCACCCTCGCCCTGAGCCTGCCGGCGCTCGCCGCCGCCCATGACTACACGCTCGGCGACCTTGAAATCATCCACCCCACCATCTTTGAGACCGCCGCCACCGCCAAGGCCGGCGGCGGTTACGTCACCATCGCCAACACCGGCGAGAGCGCAGATGCGCTGGTCGGCGTTTCAGCGGCCTTCCCGATGGTCGAACTGCACGAATCCTTCGAGCAGGACGGCGTGATGCGCATGCAGCATATCGAGCGTCTCGATATCGGCGCCGGCGAGATCGTGGAACTGGCGCCGGGCGGCTATCACGTGATGTTCATGGGCCTCACCGAGCCGTTCGTCGCCGGAGACGAGGTGCCGGTGACGCTGACCTTTGAAAACGCCGGCGAGATCGAGGTGAATTTCACGGTCGTCGAGCGTGAGGGTGGCATGGACCACGGCAAGATGGACCACGGCAACATGGACCACTCCACCAAGGAGTGACCCGCCCGCCGACGGTCCGAGCAGGATCGGCCCGTCAGGTCATATCGACTTACCCGCCCCGGCCTTCGAGCCGGGGCCTTTTTTTCAGCCCGGCGGCACCGCCCGGTTCAAGCCCGGGGCGCGGATGTTTCCGATGGAACACGACACGCTCTATCGGCAATAGGCGCCCGAGCGGTGGCTGGCGGTGTCGAAATGGAAATGGTCCCGGTGATGGCGGTCCGATTTCGGCCCCAGCACCGTGCCGAAGGAGCCGCAGGCGGAATTCTGCAGCCGCCGCAGAACCCGCCCGCGTCGCCCCTTGCCCCAGTCCTCCCCGACCGACAGCGTCTCGCCGTCGCGCAGCCGGAACCCGGCGATGTCGATGGCCCGCCCCTTGGCATGTTCGGAAATCCGCGCGCCGGGCTGGCCGTTTCTGGTGCGGCAGGCATAGTGCGAGGCAAACCTGGAGTTCCTCCACGCCGCCGCCCATCAGGCCGACGATCCGGTCCATGTCGTTGCGCACCCAGCCATTGAGAACCCGCGCGGTGTTGCATTCCATCACCGCCGGCTGGCTCAGCCGCACGCCGCCGATCTCATGCACGCGCACGGCGCTCCTGACGCCGCAACCGTTGCCGTCATTGACCGGGCCGATCACCTCGCCGCGGATCAGAGGCTGCCCGCAGACCGATCCGCGGCTGGAGATGTCCGGCCCGCCGCGCCCGCCCAGCAGCGAACATCCCATCAATATCACCGGAAGTACCAGCAACATCCGCATGAGTTCCTGCCTTAGTCTCTGCCTCGATGTCGGGCCGGGGTTCGTGCCTCAGCCTCTTTTCGTACGCCCGAAATCGGGGGCGTCGGTGTCTTGTCCGGCCTCGACAATACCACGGCGGATGGCCCGGGTGCGAGTGAAATAATCGAAAAGCAGGTCGCCGTCGCCGGTGCGGATCGCGCGCTGCAGCGCAAAAAGCTCCTCGGTGAAGCGGCCGAGGATCTCCAGCGTCGCCTCACGGTTGTGCAGGAAGACGTCGCGCCACATCGTCGGATCGCTGGCGGCGATGCGGGTGAAATCGCGAAAACCGGCGGCGGAATACTTGATCACCTCGCTGTCGGTGACGCGGCGCAGATCGTCGGCCACGCCCACCATCGTGTAGGCGATGAGGTGGGGCGCATGGCTGGTCACTGCCAGCACCAGATCGTGATGGTCGGCGTCCATCTCGTCGGTCAGCGCTCCCATCGCGCGCCAGAACCCCTCGAGCCGGGCCACCGCGTCGCGGTCGACGCCCTCCTGCGGAATGATCAGGCAATAGCGGTTCTCGAAAAGCTCAGCAAAGCCCGAGTGCGGCCCGGAATGTTCGGTCCCCGCCAGCGGGTGGGCGGGAACGAAATGCACGCCCTGGGGAACATGCGGACCGACCGCCGCGATCACCTCGCGCTTGACCGAGCCGACATCGCTGAGCGTGGCGCCCGGCTTGAGCACCGGCGCGATCTCGGCGGCGACCTGCCCCATCGCGCCCACCGGCACGCAGAGCACCACCAGATCGGCGCCGCTGGCGGCTTCGGCCGCGCTGTCGCAGACCCGGTCGCAAAGCCCGATCTCGCGCGCCACGGCGCGGGTCTCCATGCTGCGGGCATGGCCGGTGATCTCGCCCGCCAGCCCGTGGCGGCGCATGGCGTGGGCCATCGACGAAGCGATGAGCCCCAGCCCGATCAGCGCCACGCGGTCGTAGATCCGGCTCATCGTGCCCCCTCGATGAAACGGCCCACGGCATGGGCCACGCGGCGGCAGGCGGATTCGTCGCCCACGGTGATGCGCAGGCAGTTCGGCAGCTTGTAGCCCGCCACCCGGCGCACGATCAGCCCCTCGGACTTGAGAAACTCGTCGCAGGCCTCGGCCTCTGCCCGGCTGGCGAAGCGGGCGAGGATGAAATTCGCGGTCGAAGTGTCCGAGGGCACGCCGCGCTCGGCCAGCGCCTCGGCCAGCCACGCGCGCAGGCGGGTGTTCTCGGCGCGGCATTTCTCGGCCCAAATGGTGTCGCGCACTGCCGCCTCGGCCGCCGCCAGCGCCGCGGTGCTGAGGTTGAAGGGCGCGCGGATGCGGCCCAGCACCTCGATCACATGATCCGGGCCATAGCCCCATCCCACACGCATTCCGCCGAGCCCGTAGAGCTTGGAAAAGGTGCGCGTCATGACCACGTTCTCGCGCGTTTCGACCAGCCTGGCACCGCCGTCATAGCCCTCGACATACTCGGCATAGGCGCCGTCGATCACCAGCAGCGCCTGTTCGGGCAACCCGTCGGCCAGCCGCGCCAGCTCGGCCTCGGGGATCATGGTGCCGGTGGGGTTGTTGGGGTTGGCGACAAAGACCAGTCTGGTGCGCTCGGTGCAGGCGGCGAGGATGGCATCGACATCCGTCACCCGCTCGCGCTCGGATACCTCGACGGGGCTGGCACCATTGGCAAGCGCACCGATGCGATAGAGCGCGAAGCCGTGCTCGGTGTGAACGACCTCGTCTCCGCGGCCGGCATAGGCCTGGCAGAGCAGGGCCAGTATCTCGTCGCTGCCCGCGCCGCAGATCATGCGCTCGGGATCGAGCCCGAACACCTCGCCGATCGCCGCGCGCAGCGCTGCGTGGTCGCTGGGCGGGTAGCGGTGCAGCGAAAAAGGCGGCCTTGCGGAACGCCTCCTTGGCGGCCTCGCCGGGGCCCAGCGGATTTTCGTTGGAACTGAGCTTGACCACGTTCTCGATGCCCTCGACGCTCGAGGCGCCGCCGACATAGGGCGCAATCTCCATGATCCCCGGCTGCGGTACTATCTTGGTCATGTTCCTTGCCCCCGTTTCGCGCCTTGATACCGGCGCCTCCACGGCTTGACTAGTACATGTTGCACAAAAGTGGGAACCGGTTTCGCACCTCTCGAACATGCGAAATCAACGCCTTGGCGCGCGGCACATGAACGCGGCACGCACCGGAGCAAACGAAAAGGCCGCAGCGGTTTCCCGGCGCGGCCCGATCCGGTTCTCTCGGAACGATCAGTTCTGCGCGTAGAATTCGATCACGAGGTGGGGCTCCATCATCACCGCGTAGGGCACGTCGCCCAGCGCCGGAGTGCGGACGAACCTGGCGGTCATCTTGGAATGGTCCGCCTCGATGTAGTCGGGCACGTCGCGCTCGGCCAACTGCACCGCCTCGAGCACCACCGCGAGCTGCTTGGAGCGGTCGCGCACCTCGATCACGTCGCCCTCGCTCACCCGGTAGGAGGGGATGTTGACCCGCTGGCCATTCACCTTGACATGGCCGTGGTTCACGAATTGGCGCGCGGCAAAGACGGTGGGAACGAACTTGGCCCGGTACACCACCGCATCGAGCCGGCGCTCGAGCAGGCCGATGAGGTTTTCGCCGGTGTCGCCGCGCTCACGCTCGGCCTCGCGGAAGATGCGGCGGAACTGCTTTTCGGTCAGATCGCCGTAGTAGCCCTTGAGCTTCTGCTTGGCGCGCAGCTGCAGGCCGAAGTCGGAAATCTTGGCCTTGCGGCGCTGGCCGTGCTGGCCGGGTCCGTATTCGCGGCGGTTGACGGGGGATTTCGGGCGGCCCCAGATGTTTTCGCCCATCCGGCGGTCGAGCTTGTACTTGGCAGCGGTGCGTTTGGTCACCTCTGATCTCCTTCTTTGCGTGTCGAAGGGCGTTGTCCTTTGCCCCGCGCCCCAGGCGCGCGGCCGACAGGCATCCCCTCGCGGGGGCCGCCAACACCAATGAAGCCGCGCTTATACGCCCGCGAACGGTCGTGTCAACCGCCAAAGGCGGGCGCGCGGTGTCACGGACATCGCGCCCCAGCGCTTCAGGCTGCCTCGTGCATCAGGATCGCGGCCTCCGAGGCCGAGAGGTTGCGCCGCGCGAAGGCACCATAGGCCTCGGGCTGGCGGGCCAGCATCGGGTCGATCTCCAGAAGGCGCGCGCGGTCCGCGGCATCCAGCGTCGACAGCGCGGCCGAGGCGGGGGTGAAAGCTCTCGGTCTCAATGCCGTTGGCCCAGAGCACCTGATGGCGCGGCAGCAGGATATGAATGTAGCTCACCTCGCGCACCCCCATATCGACGGCGATGGTGTCACCGTTCACCAGGTCCTTGGCCGAGACCAGCACCTCGGGCGTATTGAAGAGCGCCCGCGCCACCGCGCCCCGGATCACCAGGCGGTGCTCGGGCGAGACCAGCAGTTCCCGGTCGGGCTGGCCGATGCCGAGCCCCCCGGCGCGGATGCGTACCGGCCGCAGATGCGGCATCGCGAAAAGCCGCGCGCCGCTCATCCGGCGCTGCCCGGTCCACAGCACCTGCTGCGCGCCGTTGTCCTTGGTCTGCACCCGGTCGCCCTCGCGCAACTCCTCGACCAGCCGCGGCCCCTGCGGCGTCTCGATGCGCGTGCCGGGGGTGAAGCAGATCACGCCGCCGGTTTCCGGGCCGGTCGGGTTTTGCGCCAGCATATCGAGCGCGTGATGCACCACCCACAGTTCGCGCCCCTCGGGCGGGATGTCATCGACAAAGAGCAGCAGCGGCGACGCCCCTCCGTCCACCGGCACCACCGACACGGCAAAGGTTCTGCGCCCGTCGGTGACGACGAAACCGATATCGGCCAGCGGCTCCGGCGGGTCGTCATCGGCCTCGTCGATGGCGGTTGCGTTCAAGGCCGCCGCCCTGACCAGCCGCGACACCAGCTTCGCCGCGCATCTGCGGCGGGTTGCCTCCCGGTCTGTCGTCTCCAGCCGCAGAACGCCGTTCGGCCCATCGACCCTGACGATGTCCCCATGCCACGACCATGCCGCGCCCACCGCGAGTGATTCCAGCGGTGCCGCGCTCAGGCCGTCAAGTTCCGTCTGCGACCAGGAAATGACAAACGCGCCACGATAGCCCGTTTCCATTACCTGTAGTCCTGCCTCGTCGTTTTTTTATGTCGCCCAAAGTATCAGTCGCGAATCACCCTGTAAACTGTTTGAGTCACTGGATTTTCAGAATTTCACCCGTAGCTGCACCGAACCCACAACCTGGCTTTCGCGCTGGGTGACGAACTCGCGATCCAGCCATGTGAGCCCGTAGAAGACGCTGGTGCCCGCGCGGCTGCGCCAGTGCAGCCCGGCACGGGCACGGGCACGCGTCTCACGCAGACGCACCGGGCCGGAGGTAACGAATTCGCTGTCCGCGACATGGGCGATATCGGCCCCGAACATGGCCGAAAGCCCGGCTTGGGGAGCACCCTCGATGGCGCCGAAACGCTGTCCGGTCACGGGCGCGCGCACCAATAGCCCGCCCTGTCCGAAACCGCCGATGGTCAGGTCGGCGCCCGCGCGCAACAGCGTCTCGACCCCGGCGCGCGCCTCGACAAAGGGGCGCAGGCGCACCGTGTCGCCCAGCGCGAACTCGCGCCCGGCCTCCAGAACCAGCGTCGGCTTGACGTCGTTGCCGACCTGAGCGGCCTTGACTGCCGGCGAGGCGTCGCGCCCGCCCAGCACATCGTGCAGCGCCTCCTGCAGGTGGTCGAGCCCGGTTTGCGGCCCGGTCACCACCAGATCGGCACCGATGGACCAGGCAATCACGCCGGGCTGGAAATGGGTGTGCAGCCCAAAGGACAGCGCCTGCCCGTAGCGGCGATCGAGCGGCGCGGGCGCGGCGAGGTTCTCGGGCCCCAACACCTCGCCGTTGATCCGCAATTCAATGAGTGCGCCGAAGCGGTCGGGCAACATGCCCGACCAGCCCTGCGCCCAGACATGGCTCGACGCGAACGACCCGGTGCGCCAGCGGTCGTGGGTATCACCCAGCGAATCGTTGGTGACCAGCAGGCCCCAGCCCTGCCAGGTGCGGGTTTCGGCGGCGGCTTGCGAATTCAGGGCGAAAACCACGCACAGCGCGGCAAGAAGGCGGGACATGATCGACCGGTTTCCCTCGTCAACGCCCCCCGGCTGCGAAACTCTAGCAGATACGCGCCTTTCGCCGCCACCGCCGCGCCCGCGCGCCGGCGGCGGGCGATGCAACTGCGGCGAATGCGCCACAGCACCGCGGCCCCCGGCGTGCGTCAGGGGCTTCTGGCCGACAATCCCCGTCGATGACGTTGAAACCGACCTTGGCGGTTTGGCTCAGATCCCCACGCCGGGATCGCCCCACATGTCCTTGACGTGCTTGATGATCTGATCGCGGGCCTGGCGATAGGCGTTGAGCCTGGCCTCGCGGGTCTCGCCCAGCCCGGTGGGATCGAGGATCGGCCAGTAGACGACGTCGAGATGATAGAGCCGCGTGAGGTCCAGCGCCTTGCGCTGGCTTGCGGGGCTCAGCGCAACGATCAGGTCGAACGAGGAAAGGTCGTCGCCCCACTCCTGCATCTCGTCGAAGCTGCGGCTGCGGTGGCGTTCCAGTTCCACCCCGAGTTCGCGGCAGACGGCGATGGAAAAGCCGTCGATGTCCATGTCGCTCCTGACGCCCGCCGACTGGACATAGACGTCGGTGCCATAGAGGCGTTTCATGATCCCCTCGGCCATCGGCGAGCGGACGGCGTTGTGATCGCAGCAGAAAAGCACCGACTGGGGAAGCTCGCGCACCACCCGGTCAGCCCCCGAAATGCAGCACGCAGATGAGGGTGAAGAGCCGCCGCGCGGTATCGCCGTCGATTTCGGCCTTGCCCGCAAGCCGTTCCTCGAGCACCCGCGCGCCTTCGTTGTGGATGCCGCGGCGGGCCATGTCGATGGTTTCGATCTGGCCCGGGGGCAGGTTCTTGACGGCGTCGAAATAGCTTTCGCAGATCGCCCAGTAATCCTTGACCACCTGCCGGAACGGGCTGAGCGACAGGTGAAACTCGGCCGCCGGCTCGCCGGTCTCGGTGCGGATGTCGAACACCGGGCGCTTTTCGCGGATCGCCGGGCTCAGCCGGTAGGGGCCATCGGGCGCGGGGTGGCCGTTACGGCCCGGCAGCGCGAACGAGTTTTCCTCAATCAGGTCGAACATGGCGACCTTGCGCTCCTGCTCGATCTCGGGCGTCGGCGGCGGCAGGTTGGCGTCGTCGAGGTCGATTTCACAAATGCGGCACATCGGGCGGTCCTTCGGCAATGGTCGGGGGTGAGTAGCCCAGCCCGCAGCCCGGGGCAATCGGCAAGCGGCGCGCCTCACCCCTCGTTGAGCCGGTCAAGCCTTGCCCGCACGCTCAGCCCGTGCGCCTCAAGGCTCTCGGCTTTGGCCAGCGTCTCGGCGGCCGGGCCGATGGCTTTGAGCGCCGCCGGCGTCATCCGCGCCAGCGTCGTGCGCTTGAGGAAATCCAGCACGCTGAGGCCCGAGGAAAACCGCGCCGAGCGCGCGGTGGGCAGCACGTGGTTCGGCCCGCCGACATAATCGCCGATCGCTTCGGGCGTCCACGGGCCCATGAAGATCGCGCCGGCATGGGTGATGCGGCCCGCCAGCGCCTCGGGGTCGGCAACGCAGAGCTCCAGATGCTCGGGTGCGATACGGTCAGAGAGCCGCGCCGCGACATCGAGGTCGGGCACGGTGATCACGGCGCCGTAATCGCGCCAGCTGGCAGCGGCGATGGTGCGGCGCTCCAGCGTCTTCAGCCGTGCCTCGACCGCCCGCACCACGGCATCGGCGAAACCCGCGTCGGTGGCGATCAGGATCGCCTGCGCGCTCTCGTCATGCTCGGCCTGGCTCAGCAGGTCGAGCGCGATCCAGTCGGGATCGTTGTCGCCGTCGGCGATGACCAGTATCTCCGAGGGCCCGGCGATCATGTCGATGCCCACGCGCCCGAAGACCCGCCGCTTGGCCGCCGCGACCCAGGCATTGCCGGGGCCGGTGATCTTGTCGACGGCCGCGATGGTCTCGGTGCCGTAAGCGAGCGCCGCGATCGCCTGCGCCCCGCCGACGCGATAGATCTCGTCCACGCCCGCAAGCCGCGCCGCCAGCAACACCAGCGGATTGGCGACGCCATCGGGGGTGGGCACGGTGATCGCCAGCCGCTTGACCCCCGCGACCCCGGCCGGAATGGCGTTCATCAGCACCGACGACGGATAGGACGCCAGCCCGCCTGGCACGTATAGTCCCGCCGCCGTCACCGGCGTCCAGCGCCAGCCAAGCGTCGCGCCCTGCGCGTCGGTCCAGCACTCGTCCCGCGGCATCTGGCGGGCGTGATAGGCGCGGATGCGCGCGGCCGCGAGTTCCAGCGCCGCGCGCTCCTCGGCACCCACCCCGGCCACCAGCGCGTCGATCTCGTCGGGCGCAAAGCGCAGCCGTTCGGGGCTCAGGGCAACCCGGTCGAAACGCTCGGTCAGCTCGATCAGCGCGGCATCGCCGCGGGCGCGCACATCGGCGATGATCGCAGCAACGGCGTCATCGACATCGGCCGCCTCCTCGCGCTTGGCACCCAGGAGCGCGGCGAAGGCGGCGTCGAAGTCGGGCTCTGTGGCGTCGAGAAACTGGGGCATTGCGGGCATCCTTTCGCCGGGGTGTTTAGAGTGGCGGCCGGACGGAAACGCTCGCGCCCCGGGCTTGACCCGGGGCCTCTGTCCCGACCGGGCGGGACCCCGGGTCAAGCCCGGGGCGGATGGGTCCGATATGGTGCAATGCGCGGCAAAGCAACATCCCGTCGAGTGAAACCGTCTTCGGCATGGCATGGCTGGCAGACCCCGCCCTCATCCGCAGAATCAGTCGCCATGCGCCGGGGTCTTGCCCGGAGGGCGCGCGATAGGGGCGGGTGACATCCTTCAGCGTCACCTCCAGCGCCTCGACATCCAGCCGGATCGCGCCGTCGCCCGCCAGCGTCAGCAGCACCTGCCCGGTGCCGTCCTCGCCCGGCTCGAACGCGACCGACAGAACCGACAGCACCAACGCCTGGTCGCGGCGGTCGATCCCCTGGCTCGACACCTTCAGCACGTTGTCGACCGCCAGCACCGAGCGCACCCGTTCGGGTCCGTGGCGGTCCCGGCCCTCATCCTCCCAGCGAAAGCGGTTCAGGAGCAGCGCAAAGCGCCGCGCGCGCGCGCGCCAGGCCATCTCGGCGGCGGGGAACACCGCGTCCTGCACCAGCGAAGAGATGACCTTCAGGTCTTCGGCGTCACAAGCCCCGAGGTTGAGCGGCGCCTCGCTGCCTTCTTCAAAACGTGCATCCCGGCTCACTTCCCGCTCACCCTTTCGATCCTGGCGCCCACCGCGCTCAGCTTTTCCTCGACCCTCTCATAACCGCGGTCGAGATGATAGACCCGGTTCACCCGAGTCTCACCCTCGGCTGCGAGCCCGGCGAGGATCAGCGAAACGCTGGCGCGCAAGTCGGTCGCCATCACCGGCGCGCCCTTGAGCCGCTCGACCCCCGTCACGCGCGCGGTGCCGCCATGGACATCGATCTGCGCCCCCATCCGCATCAGTTCGGGCGCATGCATGAAGCGGTTCTCGAAAATCCGCTCTTCCAGCACGCTGACGCCTTGGGCGGTGCACATCAGCGCCATCATCTGCGCCTGCAGGTCGGTCGGAAAGCCGGGAAACGGGGCGGTGGTCACATCGACCGATTTCGCCCGGCCGTTTGCCCGCACCACCTTGAGGCCGCGGTCGGTCTCCTCGACCGAGATGCCGGCCTCGTCGAGCTTTTCGCAAAACGCTCCGACCAGGTCGATGCGCCCGCCGAGGCACTCGACCTCGCCGCCGCAGATCGCCGGCGCCAGCATGTAGGTGCCAAGTTCGATACGATCGGGCACCACCCGGTGCGTGGCCCCGCCCAGCCGGTCGACCCCCTCGATGACGATGGTGGCGGTGCCCTCGCCCTCGATCCGGGCGCCCATCTTGCGCAGGCATTGCGCCAGGTCGACGATCTCGGGTTCGCGCGCGGCGTTCTTCAGCACCGTGGTGCCCCGGGCCAGCGTCGCCGCCATCAGCGCGTTCTCGGTCGCCCCGACCGAAACGAAGGGAAACGACACATCGCCGCCCCTGAGCCCGCCCCGCGCGGTCGCGTGGACATAACCGTCGCGCAGTTCCAGCTCGGCCCCCATCGCCTCGAGTGCCTGCAGATGCAGATCGACCGGCCGCGCGCCGATGGCGCAGCCCCCGGGCAGCGACACGACCGCGCGCCCCTCGCGGGCCAGAAGCGGCCCCAGCACCAGGATCGAGGCGCGCATCTTGCGCACGATGTCATAATCGGCGACGTGGCTCCTAAGGTCGTGGCCGGAGAGCGCCAGCACCTGCCCGTCCTGCATCGCCATGACCTCGGCGCCGAGGCTTTGCAGCAGCGTGCTCATGGTGCGGATGTCCGAGAGCCGAGGCGCGTTGGTCAGCGTCAGCGGCTCCTCGCTCAGAAGCGTCGCCGGCATCAGCGCCAGGCAGGCGTTCTTGGCCCCTGCAATGGGGATCTCCCCCTTCAGCGGCCCGCCGCCGGTCACCAGTATCGAATCCATTCGCCGCTAATCCTCGTTCTTGCCTGCATCATCCGCCGCCCCATCATGCCCGGCATCGGCCCGGGCCCGCATCTGCGCCTTGCGCCGGGCCATGTTCGCCTTGAGCGCGGCCTTGAGCCGGTCCTCGCGGCTGGCGCGCGGGCGTTCAGGCCGGCCCTGGGGGCGTCGGGGCCGGGTTTTCGGGGCGGGTGTCCGGTCATGCGGCCCTTCCTAACGCAGGCGCAAATCGCGGTCCAGTTATCCCTTGCGCGTGTGGGCGGAAGCGTCTAATAGGCGCGCCACGGCGGGCTGCTGTAGCTCAGAGGTAGAGCACTCCCTTGGTAAGGGAGAGGTCGAGAGTTCAATTCTCTCCAGCAGCACCATCCATCCGGCCGCGCCGGCGGAGACGCGCCGACGCGATCCGAAAGAGGCACTTTCGCAAGCCGCGGCCGACCTTTATAAGGGCGGGCGTCCGCCGTGGTCGAGTCGTCGGCCCCAACCCTCATCTGCGACAGGATCCAACGCGCATATGTCGATCTTCGATCACATTCCCGGCCTGTTTTCCTCCGACATGGCCATCGACCTCGGCACCGCGAACACGCTGGTCTATGTCAAGGGCCGCGGCATCATCCTGTCGGAACCCTCGGTCGTGGCCTACCACGTCAAGGACGGCGTGAAGAAGGTGCTGGCGGTGGGCGAGGACGCCAAGCTCATGCTCGGGCGCACGCCGGGCAGCATCGAGGCGATCCGGCCGATGCGCGAAGGCGTGATCGCCGATTTCGACACCGCCGAGGCGATGATCAAGCATTTCATCCGCAAGGTGCACCGGCGTTCGACCTTTTCCAAGCCCAAGATCATCGTCTGCGTGCCCCACGGCGCCACCCCGGTGGAAAAGCGCGCCATCCGCCAGTCGGTGCTGTCGGCGGGCGCAAGGCGCGCGGGGCTGATCGCCGAACCCATCGCCGCGGCGATCGGGGCGGGGATGCCGATCACCGATCCGACCGGCAACATGGTCGTCGACATCGGCGGCGGCACCACCGAGGTGGCGGTGCTGAGCCTCGGCGACATCGTCTATGCCCGCTCGATCCGCGTGGGCGGCGACCGCATGGACGAGGCGATCATCAGCTATCTGCGCCGGCAGCTGAACCTGCTGGTGGGCGAATCGACCGCCGAGCGCATCAAGACCTCGATCGGCACCGCGCGGATGCCCGATGACGGGCGCGGCACCTCGATGCAGATCCGCGGCCGCGACCTGCTGAACGGCGTGCCCAAGGAGACCGAGATCACCCAGGCCCAGGTGGCCGAGGCACTGGCCGAGACGGTGCAGGCAATCTGCGAGGCGGTGATGGCCGCGCTCGAGACCACGCCGCCCGACCTGGCCGCCGACATCGTCGACCGCGGGGTGATGCTGACCGGGGGCGGCGCGCTTCTGGGCGATCTCGACCTCGCGTTGCGCGAACAGACCGGGCTGGCGGTCTCGATCGCCGATGACAGCCTCAACTGCGTCGCGCTCGGCACCGGCAAGGCGCTTGAGTTTGAAAAACAGCTCCGACACGCGATAGACTACGACAGCTGACCCATCCAGCTTGCGACCGAAGGGCCCGCTTTTGGCACGGGAGAGACCCCAGGACAGCAACTATTCCGGCCCGCTGAAGCGCCTGCTGGCGGGGGTGCTGGTGCTGTGCCTGATCGGGCTCTTTGTACTGTGGCGGATCGACAGCCCGCGGGTCGAGCGGTTCCGCGCGCAGGTGGTCGACGCCGTGGTGCCAAGCTTCGACTGGGCGATGGCGCCGGTAACCGCGACAGTGAACCTGCTGCGCGATTTCCAGAGCTACCAGCGCATCTACGGACAAAACCAGGAGCTGCGCCGCGAATTGCAGCAGATGAAGGCGTGGAAGGAAGCGGCGTTGCAGCTCGAACAGGAAAACGCGCGGCTGCTCGATCTCAACAAGGTCCAGCTCGATCCGCGGCTGACATTCGTCACCGGCGTGGTGCTGGCCGACAGCGGCTCGCCCTTCCGGCAATCGGTGCTGATCAATGTCGGCGCCCGCGACGGCATCGTCGACGGCTGGGCGGCGATGGACGGGCTGGGGCTCGTCGGGCGCATCTCGGGGGTGGGCGAGCGCACCTCGCGGGTGATCCTGCTGACCGACACATCGAGCCGCATCCCCGTCACCATCGAGCCCTCGGGCCAGCAGGCACTCCTGTCGGGCGACAACAGCCCGGCGCCGGTGATCAGCTTTCTCGAGGCGCCCGACCAGGTGCGACCGGGCGACCGGGTGACCGCCTCGGGCGATGGCGGGGTGTTCCCTGCGGGGTTGCATGTGGGCCGGGTCGCGCGCGACCCCAGCGGCCGGCTCAGGGTGCGGCTCTCGGCCGACTACCAGCGGCTGGAGTTCCTGCGCGTGCTGCGAAACTGGCGCGAAGAGCGGATCATCGGGCCCGGCGGGCTCGTGCTCCCACCCGGCCCGACACCGGGATCGTCCGATACACCAGCGGCCGAACCCGATTCCGCCGGCGACGCACCGGCACCGGAGGCCGCCGATGGCTGAGCGTGGGCAGACGCATATCTGGGCGATGCGGGCGCTTTTTCTGGGTCTCTGCGGAGTGTTCGTGTTCCTGCGGCTGATGCCGCTCGACATGCTGCCGCGCGGCTGGGCCGGACCCGACCTGATCGTCGCGCTGATCTTTGCCTGGAGCCTGCGGCGACCGAAATTCGTCCCGCCCCTGCTGATCGCGGCGGTGATGCTGCTGACCGATCTGCTGTTTCAGCGCCCGCCGGGGTTGTGGGCGGCGCTGGTCCTGATCGGCAGCCAGACGCTCAGGGCACGAGCCCCGGGCCTGCGCGACCTCACCTTCCTGATGGAATGGGCCAGTGTCGCCACCACGCTGGTGGCAATGACCCTGGCCTTCCGGGTCGTCCTCGGCATCACGCTGGTGGACCAGGCGCCGCTGGGGCTGAGCCTGATGGAGATGGTGGCGACGCTGCTGGTCTACCCCCTCGTCGTCTTGGTGTCGCATGTGGCGCTGGGCGTGCGCAAGGCCTCGCCCGGCGATCTCGACGCGATGAGGAGGGGGGCATGAGACGACCCTCCCGCGACACCGCCGAAAGCCATCGCCGGATTACCCGGCGCGGCCTGATCCTGGGCGGCACCATGTCGGCAACGGGGGTGGCGCTGGCGCTGCGGATGCGGTTTCTGCAGGTCGAGCAGGCCGACCAGTTCCGCCTGCTGGCGGATGAGAACCGCATCAACATCCGCCTCATTCCCCCGGCGCGCGGGCGCATCGTCGACCGCACGGGCGTAATCATCGCCGAGAACGTGCCCAGCTACCGCATCACGCTGGTGCCCGAGGAGACCAGTGACATCGACGCGGTGATCGAGCGGCTCGGACGGCTGATCGAGCTCGATCCCGACGAACTCGATCGCGCCCGGCGCGACCTCCGGCGGCTGCGCGGCGACACCCCCGTCACCGTCGCTGACCGCGTCAGCTGGGAGGCGATCAGCCGGGTGGCGGTCAACACCCCCGCCCTGCCCGGGGTCGCACCCGAGGTGGGGCTCACGCGGCACTATCCCCACGGCGCCGCCTATGCCCATGTCGTCGGCTACGTCGGCCCGGTCAGCGACCGCGACCTCGAACGGATCGAGGCCCCCGACGGGCTGCTCCTGATCCCGCGGTTCCAGATCGGCAAGATCGGGCTCGAAGCCGAATGCGAGGATGTGCTTCGCGGCAAGGCCGGCACCAAGCGGGTCGAGGTCAACGCCACCGGCCGCGTCATGCGCGAGCTGGAACGCCACGAAGGCATCTCGGGCGCCGACATCCAGTTGACGCTCGACAACGCGCTGCAGACCTACATCAATGCCCGCCTCGGCAACGAGAGCGCGGCGGCGGTGGTGCTGGACTGCGACAAGGGCGATATCCTGGCCTGCGCCTCGTCGCCCAGCTTCGATCCCAATCTCTTTGTGCGCGGCATCTCGTCGGTCGACTACAACGCGCTGCTGGAAAACGAGCGCCGGCCGTTGCCCAACAAGGCGGTGCAGGGCATCTATCCGCCCGGCTCCACCTTCAAGATGGTCACCGCGCTGGCCGCGCTCGAGGACGGTCAGGTCGACCCCAAGGAAACCGTCTACTGCCCCGGCTATGTCGAGATCAGCAATCGTCGTTTTCACTGCTGGAAACGCGGCGGGCATGGCAGTGTCGACCTGCACCGTTCGCTGAGCGAAAGCTGCGACGTCTACTATTACGAGATGGCGATGCGGGTAGGCATCGAGAAGATATCCGCGATGGCGCGGCGGCTGGGTCTGGGCATCGAGCACGATCTGCCGATGACCTCGGTGGCGCAGGGGCTGACGCCCACCAAGGACTGGAAAATCGTCAACCGCGGCGCCGAGTGGGTGATCGGCGACAGCGTCAACGCCGCGATCGGTCAGGGCTTCGTGCTGGCTTCGCCGCTGCAGCTGGCGGTGATGACGGCCCGGCTGGCCACCGGCCGCGAGATTCGCCCGCGGTTGATCCGCTCGGTCGACGGGGTCGCGGAACCGGGCGACCGCGGATCCGATCTGGGGCTCAACCCCAACCTGCTGCGCGAGATACGCCAGGCAATGTTCGCGGTCAGCAACAACCGGCGCGGCACCGCCTATTCCAGCCGTATCATCGCGGAGGAGTACCGCATGGCCGGCAAGACCGGCACCAGCCAGGTGCGCAACATCTCGACGGGCGAGCGCGCCTCGGGCGTGCGCAGCAATATCGATCTGCCATGGCGCCAGCGCGACCACGCGCTTTTTGTCGATTTCGCGCCCCATGACGCGCCGCGGGTGGCGGTGGCGGTGGTGGTGGAGCATGGCGGCGGCGGGTCTTCCGTCGCGGCGCCGGTGGCGCGCGACATCACCTTGCAGGCGCTTTACGGCGGCGACCCGCCGCTTGCCGCCTATCCGGCCAAGGATCGCGGCCGCATCAGAACGCAGCAGGAGGAGCTGCGCCAGTACCGCCCCGAGGGCGGCACGCACGAGCGCGAGCGGGCATGAGCTATCTCGAATATTCCGTCAAGACCACGCCCACGGGCCTGCGCAAGGTTCTCTATTTCAACTGGGCGCTGGCAATCCTGCTGATCGCGGTCGCCGGGATCGGGTTCCTCATGCTCTACTCGGTCGCCGGGGGGTCGTTCTCGCCCTGGGCCGAACCGCAGATGAGACGCTTTGCCGTGGGCTTCGTGGCGATGTTCGTCATCGGCATGGTGCCGATCTGGTTCTGGCGCAACATGTCGGCGCTGGCGTATCTCGGCACCCTGCTGCTGCTCGTCGCGGTCGTCCTGGTCGGCGTCGAAGGCAAGGGGGCGCAGCGCTGGATCGACATCGGGGTCTTGCGCCTGCAGCCATCCGAGTTGATGAAGATCACGCTGGCGATGGGGCTTGCGGCCTACTACGACTGGCTGCCCATGTCGCGGGTGTCGCGCCCGATATGGGTGCTGATCCCGGCCGTGATGATCCTCGTGCCGGTGGCGCTGGTGCTGCGCCAGCCCGATCTGGGCACCTCGATCCTGCTGATCGCGGGCGGCGGCGCGCTGATGTTCCTGGCCGGTGTGCACTGGGCCTATTTCGCCGTCGTCATCGCCGCGCTCATCGGGCTGATCACCGCCGTCTTTCAAAGTCGCGGCACGGACTGGCAACTGCTGGCCGACTACCAGTATCGGCGCATCGACACCTTCCTCGATCCGTCCACCGATCCGCTGGGCGCCGGCTATCACATCACCCAGTCGAAGATCGCGCTGGGCTCGGGCGGCTGGACCGGACGCGGCTTCATGCAGGGTACCCAGTCGCGGCTGAATTTCCTGCCCGAAAAGCACACCGACTTCATCTTTACCACCCTGGCCGAGGAGTTCGGCTTTGTCGGCGCGGTGTCGCTGCTGACGCTTTACGCGTTGATCGTGTTTTTCTGCGTCGCTTCGGCGACGAACAACCGAGACCGCTTTTCGGCACTGCTGACGCTGGGCATAGCGGTTACCTTCTTTCTGTTCTTCGCGGTGAACATGGCGATGGTGACCGGACTGGCGCCGGTGGTCGGGGTGCCGCTGCCGCTGGTCAGCTATGGCGGCTCGGCGATGCTGATCCTGATGCTGGGCTTTGGCCTGGTGCAAAGCGCCCATGTCCACAGACCGAGGTGACGCGATGACGATCAACGTCCTCTTTGCGGCCCGTCCCGACCGCTGGGACGACTATGAGGCCCCGCTCTCGGCCGCCCTGGCCGACGCCGGGCTCGACGCACATCTGGCGACCGACCTGCCACCCGGTGAGGTCGACTATATCGTCTATTCCCCAAGCGGCCCGGTCAGCGATTTCCGCCCCTTCACCCGTGCAAAGGCGGTTCTGAACCTCTGGGCCGGGGTCGAGACCATCATCGGCAACCCGACGCTGACCCAGCCGCTCTGCCGGATGGTCGACGAGGGGCTGACGCTGGGCATGGCGGAATGGGTCGCGGGGCACGCACTGCGCCACCATCTCGGCACCGACCTCGACGTCCGCCGCGCCCCCGGCGACTGGAGCCCGCACATCCCGCCGCTGGCACCCGAACGCCCGGTCACCGTGCTGGGGCTGGGCGCGCTGGGACAGGCGGCGGCGCGGATGCTCGCGAACATCGGATTTCCCGTCACCGGCTGGAGCCGGACGCAAAAGGACATCGCCGGCATCAGGTGCCTGTCCGGCGCGGATGGCCTGGACCGGGCACTGTCCAACGCGCAGATCCTGGTCCTGCTGCTGCCCGACACCCCGGCCACGGCGAACATCCTTGACGCCCGCACACTGGCCCTGCTGCCGCGCGGTGCGGTCATCCTCAACCCCGGGCGCGGCACGCTGATCGACGACGACGCCCTGCTGTTGGCGCTCGATACCGGGCAGGTGGGTCACGCAACGCTCGACGTCTTCCGGCAGGAACCCCTGCCCGGGGAACACCCCTACTGGCATCATCCGCGCGTGACCGTCACGCCGCACATTGCCGCCGAGACCCGCCCGCGCACCGCGTCCCTCACCATCGCCGAGAACATTCGCCGCTCCGAGGCCGGCGAGCCGCTCCTGCACCTCGTCGACCGCAAGCACGGGTACTGAGCGCGCAGGGCGCCGCGCCTCACCCCTTGTCGTGGAAATGGTCGTAGAGCTTCTGCGCCAGTCCCGCCGAGATGCCCTCGACCGCCTTGAGATCGGCGAGCGCCGCGCGGCTCACCGCCTTGGCCGAGCCGAAATGCGCCAGCAACGCGCGTTTGCGCGCGGCACCGACGCCCGCGACCTCGTCGAGCGGCGAGGCCGAGATGCCCTTGGCGCGCCGCGCCCGGTGGGTGCCGATGGCGAAACGGTGCGCCTCGTCGCGCAGCCTTTGCACGAAATAGAGCACCGGGTCGTTGCGCCTGAGCGCCATCGGCCGTTGCCCGGGGCGGTGGAACTCTTCCTTGCCGTGATCGCGGTCGACGCCCTTGGCGACCCCGACCACGGGGATGTCGGCAACCCCCAGCTCGCGCATGATCCCGACCGCCGCGCTGATCTGCCCGGCGCCGCCGTCGATCAGCACCAGATCGGGCCATTGCCCCTCGCGCCGGTCGGGGCTTTCCTTGAGCAGCCGCTTGAAGCGACGCGCCAGCACCTCCTTCATCATCCCGAAATCGTCGCCGGGCGTCAGCTTGTCGCCGCGGATGTTGAACTTGCGGTACTGCGACTTGATCAGCCCCTCGGGCCCGGCCACGATCATCGCGCCCACGGCGTCGCTGCCCTGGATGTGGCTGTTGTCGTAGACCTCGATCCGGGCCGGCGGCTCGTCGAGGCCAAACGCTTCGGCCAGACCTTTCAGCAGCTTCGCCTGCGTCGCCGTCTCGGCCATCTTGCGGGCCAGGCTCTCGCGTGCGTTGCGCAGCGCGCCCTCGACCAGTTCGGCCTTTTCGCCGCGCATGGGCACCAGCAGTTCGACCTTGCCGCCGCGCTTGCCCGTCAGCGCCTGCGTCATCAGGTCGGCGTTGGCCGGCATGTGCGACAGGATCACCTGCCGGGGCGGCTCCTTGTTGTCGTAGAACTGGCCCAGGAACGCCTCCAGCACCTCGGCCTCTTCGACGTCCGGTCCGACGCGGGGATAGAAATCCCGGTTGCCCCAGTTCTGCCCGGCACGGATGAAGAAGACCTGCACGCAGGCCTGGCCGTTCTCGAGGTTGAGCGCCACCAGATCGGCCTCGGTCACGGTGCGCGGGTTGATGCCCTGGGCGGCCTGCACCTGGGTCAGCGCCGTGATGCGGTCGCGCAGGGCGGCGGCGCGCTCGAACTCCATCGCCTCGGAGGCGGCCATCATCTCGGCCTTGAGCCGGCCCTGCAGTTCGGTCGAGCGGCCCGACAGGTAACGTTCGGCATCGGCGACCTGGCGGGCGTATTCGGCCTTGGTGACGTAGCCCACGCAGGGCGCGGTGCAGCGCTTGATCTGGTATTGCAGGCAGGGGCGCGTCCGGCTGGCAAAGAACGCATCCGTGCAGTTGCGCAGCTGAAACACCTTCTGCAGCTGCGCCAGCGTCCGGTTCACCGCCCCCGCGCTGGCGAAGGGGCCGTAATAGTCACCCTTTTCGGTCTTGGCGCCGCGGTGTTTCTTGATCATCGGAAAGTCGTGGGCGGTGACGATGATGCTGGGAAAGCTCTTGTCGTCGCGCAAGAGCACGTTGTAGCGCGGCTTGAGCTGCTTGATGAGGTTCTGCTCCAAGAGCAGCGCCTCGGTCTCGGTCGCGGTGGTCAGGAACATCATCGTGGCGGTCTCGGAGATCATCCGCGCAATCCGCGCGGTGTGCCCCGTGGGCCGGGCATAGTTCGCGACCCGCGCGCGCAGGTTGCGCGCCTTGCCGACATAGAGCACGCGCGCCTTGGCATCGAGCATCCGGTAGACCCCCGGAGAGGTGTCGAGCGTCTTGAGGTATGCCCGGATCACGGCATGGCCGGTGGCAGGCGCCATATCGGGGCCGGTATCGGTTTCAGGCCGGTTCATCGTGCGGTTGTCCTGATTCTCTTGCTCTCGCTGCAATCTTATCGCGCCGGTATCAAGAGTGAAGCTATCCACGGTTTCTGTGGACAACCCCGGAGACAACTTTGCGAGACCGGGAAATTTCCATTGTATTCGGCCAGCTTCCCCGGCGTGCCCAAATCTTGGGCACATTTTCAACCGCCTGTTTTGCGGTAAAAATATCCGTTCACTGGCAAAATATTGAAAAGACTAGGGATTTCGTAACGCGTCCGTGAACTCGCGTTGGTCGGTGCACAACTTGCCGCACCTCACGACTCCACACCCTGCACGTCAGGGGTCCGCCACGCCAGGTGCTGGCCGCCATCGACGCAGATCAGCTGCCCCGTCACCGCCCGCGCACGCAGGAGATAGGCCAGCGCGGCGGTCACGTCCTGCTCTCCGGCGCCGCGCTCCAGCACCGTGGCGCGGCGCTGGCGGCGGAAATGCCCGTCGCTCTGGCGGTGGCCCTGGAGCGTCGGGCCCGGGCCGATCGCATTGACGCGAATGCGCGGTGCCAGCGCCTGCGCGGCGGTGCGCGTGAGCGCCCAGAGCCCCATCTTGGCGATGGTGTAGCTCATGAATTCCGGCGTCAGCTTGCGCACCCGCTGATCGATCATGTTGACCACCAGCCCCCGCGCCACCGGCTCGCCATCCTCGTCGGTCTCGGGCTCCGGGATCTGCGCGGCCAGCGCCTGGGTCAGCACGAAGGGCGCGCGCAGATTGCTTTCCATGTGCCGGTCCCAGCTTTCGCGGGTAGCGGTGCCGATGCTGTCGTGCTCGAAGATCGACGCATTGTTGACGAGCGTCAGGATCGGCCCGCCCAGCGCCCCGGCCGCCCGCGGCAACAGCGCCTGCACCTGCGCCTCGTCCAGCAGATCGGCCCCGAGCGCCACCGCGCGCCGTCCCAGCGCTTCGATCTCGGTGACCACGCCGGCCGCGGCCTCGGCAGAGCTGGCGTAGTGCACCGCCACGTCGAAGCCCTGCCGCGCCAGTTCCAGCGCCATCGCCCGACCCAGCCGCCGTCCCGCGCCCGTCACCAGTGCCCGTGTCATCCGTCCCCCCTTATCCGCTCAGCACGGACCAGACATAGATCACGTAAAGCGCGCTCAGGGCAACGCCCCAGACCCGGCCGATATCCCGGCACATCAGCACGAAGGGAGCCAAAAGCAGCGACGCCGCCAGCATCACCCACAGATCGAAGGTCAGGAATTCCCGGTCGACCGGAATATCCTTCACCAGCGAGGCGATACCGATGATCGCCAGAAGGTTGAACATGTTGGACCCGATGACATTGCCCAGCACCACATCGGTCTGTCGCCGGATCGCCGCCATCACCGAGGTTGCCAGTTCCGGCAGCGAGGTGCCCAGCGCCACCAGCGTCAGACCGATCATCGCATCGCTGAACCCGTAAAGCCGCGCGATGATGGAAGCGTTGTCGACCAACAGATCTGCCCCCAGCGG
The DNA here is from genome assembly GCA_027493545.1 of Roseovarius sp. Lineage (GTDB taxonomy): Bacteria > Pseudomonadota > Alphaproteobacteria > Rhodobacterales > Rhodobacteraceae > Roseovarius. Next base: position 396,908 of record JAOSKR010000004.1, read on the forward strand.
CAGCCCGACCAGACCCAGCACCAGAAACGCCACGATCTGCCACCACGCCATCTCGGGATCGGCGCCTTCGATATCTTCGGCATCGTCGGCATCGAGCGCGATGCGTGCCATCATTCGCTGGTGGCTGCGCACCTGACGAAAGGCATCGGCCAGGATGACCGCCAGCACCGCCAGCAACAGCACCGCCGCCAGCGTATCGAAGCGGCCGCGAAAGGCCAGCGCGACAAACCCCACGGAAACCGCCAGCATGATGAGATAGGTCCGGCGGGTGTCGCACTGGCTGACATACACCCCCGAGATGATCGCCGGCACCCCCAGCACCAACAGGATGTTGACGGTGTTCGAGCCGACCACATTGCCCAGCGCCAGCCCGGGCTTGTTGACCAGCACGGCATTGACCGAAACCAGCAGCTCCGGCGCCGAGGTACCGAAGGCGACGATGGTCAGGCTGACGATCAGCGGCGGCACCCCGGTGCGCAGGCTGAGGTTGACCGCGCCCTTGACCAGCGCATCCCCAGCCAGCAGCAGGATCAACAGCCCCAGACCTACCAGAAGCCAGACGATCATCCGCCCTTGTCCCCGCCATTGTTCGTGCCGCAGGCGCACCGGCTCCGGCCCAGCCGAAACCGTCCGCAGCGCGGGCAGCGCGCGGCATCGAGCCGCTTCTGCCCGGGAAAACGCAGCCGTCCGAACATGGCCAGTACGACCATGAATACCAAGAAAAGAGTGACGATCTTTACGATCACGTCACAGGCCAAAGCGGGCATAAGCCGCCCGCTCCTCGATTGCCGCGATGCCGTCCTGCACCAAATCCATGCCGAAACGCTGCAAAAAGCCGCGCCGGCGGCCATACCGCGCGAAGCGCACCTTGTCGCCGTAAAGCTCCTTGAGTTTCGGCACCAGATGCGCCACGCCATCGACGAGACCCAGCTCGACCGCGCGGCCGCCGAGCCAGAATTCGCCGGTAAAGAGATCCTGCCCCTCGGCCAGCCGGTCGCCCCGGCGTTCCTTGACCTGGGCGATGAAGGTCTCGTGCATCTCGCCCAGGAGCCGTTTGAGCCGCTCGACGTCCTCGGCCTTTTCGGGCTGGAACGGGTCGAGCATGCTCTTCGACCGCCCGGCGGTGTAGAGCCGCCGCTCGATCCCCTGGCGGGCCAGCAGGACATGCGCGCCGAAACCGGCGGAAATGACGCCGATCGAGCCCACGACCGAGCTCTGATCGACCCAGACATCGTCGGCGGCGCTCGCCAGCCAGTAGCCGCCCGAGGCGGCCACATCCTCGACGAAGGCATGCACCGGCACCGCCTTTTTCCACCGCCAGCCGCCGGATGCGCGCGGCAATCAGCGACGACTGCACCGGCGAGCCCCCGGGCGAGTTGATCGCCAGCGCCACCGCCGCGGGCTTGCCGCGCCTGAACGCCTTTTCGATCACCGGCGCCAGCGCCTCGTCGCTCAACTGCATCCGCGCACCGGTTCCGATGGCTCCGGTGAGCCGGATCACGGCCACCAGCGGTCCGCGCTTGATGAAGGGGATTTGGAAGCCCATGCGCCCGATGTAGATTGCACCCACCCTCAGAACAAGGCGGCGGCGGCGGGCAAATTCAGTCATGGCGAACAAATCCCCTTGCCGGCGGCAAATAAGTCACGCACCTGCGCAGGCCCCGGGCGGCCTGCGTCCGAAGCACTCGCGCCAGAGATGAAAGGCCCGCCACCGCCCTTGCTGTTTTCCGGTCTCGAATTCCCCTTGCGCATCCTTTACGCCACGCGCATGGCTGATCTTTTTCGCGCCGTCGGTATAGGATGGCGCCAGCTCAATCCTGTCGGCCCGCCCATGCCCGCCCTCTGCCGCGCCTGCCTGACCCGTTTCGACACCGGCCCGCGCTGCCCACGGCTGCGGCAGTCCGCGGGTGATCGTCCATGACGAACTCTTCGAGCTGTCGATCGCGCACATGGATTGCGACGCCTTTTATGCCAGCGTCGAAAAACGCGACGATCCCGGCCTGCGCGACCGGCCGGTGATCATCGGCGGCGGGCGCCGCGGGGTGGTCTCGACCGCCTGCTACATCGCCCGCATCCGCGGCGTCCGCTCGGCGATGCCGATGTTTCGGGCGCTGCAGTTATGCCCCGACGCGGTGGTGCTGAAACCGCGGATGGAAGCCTATGCGCAGGTGTCGCGCCGCATCCGGGCGATGATGCTGGATCTCACCCCGGATGTGGAGCCGCTCTCGCTCGACGAGGCGTTCATGGATCTGACGGGCACCGCGCGGCTGCATGGCGCGCCGCCGGCCGTGCTGCTGGCGCGGCTCTTGCGGCGGATGCGGAATGAGCTTGGCATCACCGGTTCGGTCGGGCTCAGCCACAACAAGTTTCTCGCCAAGGTGGCCTCGGACCTCGACAAGCCGCAGGGGTTTTCGGTGATCGGACGGGCCGAGACCGACACCTTCCTGCGCGACCGGCCGGTGAGCCTGATCTGGGGCGTCGGCGCGGCGACACGGGCGGCACTCGAGGCCGCTGGCATCCGCAGCTTCACCGACCTGCGGCGCTGGGACAGGACCGACCTCATTGCCCGCTTCGGCGCCATGGGCGGCCGGCTGTGGTATCTGGCGCGCGGTCAGGACAGCCGCCGTGTGCAGGCCGACGCGCCGGTGAAATCCATCTCGAACGAGACCACATTCGCCGAGGACACCACCGATATCGACCGGCTCGAGGGACATCTGTGGCGGCTGTCGGAAAACGTCGCCGACCGCGCCAAGGCCCGCGATCTGGCGGGGCGCGTGGTGACGCTCAAGCTCAAGCGCGCCGATCACACCATACTGACCCGGCGGCGGTCGCTGCGCGAGCCAACCCAGATGGCCGACACGATCTGGCGCACCGCGCAACACCTGCTGGTCCAGGTCGAGGGCGCGGCGTCCTACCGGCTGATCGGGGTCGGGCTGTCCGATCTCGGCCCTGCCGCCCCTGACGATCCGCCGGGCGACCTGCTCGATCCGCACGCGCGGGCGCGCGGGCTGGCCGAGCGCGCCACCGACGACATCCGCCACCGGTACGGGCCGGACGCCATCGTCAAGGGCCGCAGCCTGCGCTGAGCCGCGCACCAAGGGAGCTGTTCGACCGCGCTATTCCGCCGCAAGAGATCGTGCGGCGGGCCGTCCGATGGCGGCGATATCGGCGATCACCCCCTCCAGCAGCCGCTTGAAGGCGGCAAAGCCCGGGGTCGGGCGGATCGTCCGCTCGTCCATGTAAAGGGCGCGGTCGATCTCGATCTGCAGGGCGTGACAGCCCGCCACCGGGCGGCCGTAATGCTGCACCACGAAGGCGCCGGCAAAGGGCGTGTTGCGCGCCACCGCGAGCCCGGCGTCGCGGAACGCCTGCTCGACCCGGTCGACTACTTCCTCGGCTGCGGCAGCGCCGAAACGGTCACCCAGCACCACCTCGGCACGCCTGTGCCCCGAGCGCGCCACCTGGTCCATCGCCTCGTGCGGCATCGAATGGCAGTCGATCAGGATCGCCCGGCCGAAATCAGCCTGCGCGCGGGCCACCTCGTCGCGCAGCGCGGCGTGGTAGGGGCGCCAGTAGCGCGCGATCCGGCCCTCGGCCTCGGCGCGGGTGATCTTGCCGCGATAGATCGCCTGCCCGTTGGCCACCACCCGGGGAACCACCCCGAGCCCCGAGGCCACGCGCGGGTTGTGTCCGGTCTGGCGCACCCCCTCGATCAGCGCCGGATCGAGTTCGTCGGCGCTGCGGTTGAGATCGACGAAGGCGCGGGGAACCCGTGCACAGACGAGCGGCGCGCCATGTGCGGGCGCGCTGTCGAAAAGCCGGTCGACAAAGGCATCCTCGGAACTGCGGATCGCGCTTTCGCCCAGTACCGACCGTTCGAGAAAGCTCGGCGGATAATTCCGTCCGCTATGGGGCGAGGCAAAGACCACGCAGGTGTCGCGCCGCGCCGGCCGGGATATGTGAACCGCATGATCGACCATGGCCCCTCCTGATCCGCGCCGCATCTGGCCCGGGGCATAATAGAGCGAAATCGCGGTACCGAAAGCCCTTGATCCCGCATTCAACTCCTTTTATAGACCTCGGGCACCGGCGCGGATTTCCGCGCCCCAATATTTTGGGGCCGAAAGCGGCGGCGGTGATCACGGGCGATTAGCTCAGCGGTAGAGCACTTCGTTGACATCGAAGGGGTCACAAGTTCGATCCTTGTATCGCCCACCATATTCACTGCCCGGCGCCGGCCGCCGGGCACCCGCAACCCCAGGCGCTGGCCCGCGCCGCGACATAGGAGACGACCGATGAAGGTCAGGAACTCGCTGCGTTCGCTCAAGAACCGGCACCGCGATTGCCGCGTCGTGCGCCGCAAAGGCCGCGTCTACGTGATCAACAAGACGCAAAGACGGTTCAAGGCCCGCCAGGGCTGAGCCGCCGCGACAGCGCAACAGCAAGCCCCGCCGCCAGCGGGGCTTTTTGTTGTCGGCAGCGGAACAACCGCATCAGCCTGTTTGCGGTTTCACCTGCCCCTCGCGCAGCCACGACAGCGCATCCTCAAGCCGGTCGTCGCCCCAGAACAGCTCGCCTTCGATCACGAAGCTCGGCACGCCGAATATGCCCCGCCGGCGTGCCTCGTCGGTGGCTGCACGATAGGCCGTGCCCACCGCTTCCGTCTCGCTCTCAGCAATGATCGCGGCGGGATCCTTGCCAAGCCCGGCGAGCGTCGCGCGCAGGTTGGCGTCGCCGCCGGCGGGTTCGGCACATTCGAACCAGCGCCGGTAGGTCTCGACCATATATTCGCGGCACCAGCCCTGCGCCCGCGCCAGTATCGCAACGCGGTTGGCGCGGTCGAAATCCCGCAGCGGATAGTCCGCCGGCAGCTTGGGCGCCAGCCCATACATCGCCGCCCGGCGACCGATATCGCGCCACATGTAGGCTGCCTTGACCGGTTTTCTGGCGAAGGGCACGTTGTCCATCTCGATCATGATTTCCCGTACGCTGAACGGGCGCCAGTCGAAATGGATGCCCGTCGCCGCCTCGATGGCGGGCAGACGGGAGACGGTCAGATAGCTGTAGGTACTTCCGACCGACACCCAGAATTCGGGCTCTGCCATGAGACTCCCCGACTGTTTCGGCCATCCTGACACAGAACGCCGGCGATTTCCATCGGCAGTAGCGTCAGAGCCCGTGGCTGCGGTCGTAACCGTTCACCGGCGGGCTCTCCCACCGACCGAGCGCGCCGTCCCGCGGCTGGAACACCTCGACCAGCAGCGGATGGCAGGCCGCCGCGTCGCTCGAATGCTCGGCGGAGCAATCGCCGCCCGGGCAGGCCGAAAGCGCGCCCAAGACGTCGATCTCGGCGAAGAATTCCAGGTAATCACCGGGGCGCACCGGGCTTGCCTTCATGAAATACTGCCCGGTGTCGCGGGTGAAGCCGGTGCACATGAAGACGTTGAGCACGTCGTGCACATGACCCTCGGCCTCGGCCAGCGGCATGCCCAGCGTGTCGGCCAGCGCCCGGGTGAGGTTGGAATGGCAGCAATGATGATACTGCGTGCCCTTGAGAAGGTTGCCGGTATAGGGATCGCAGCGGGTGCCGATCACATCGTGCACCGCGCCGCCGAACTGGTCGATCCCGTACCAGCCGAGCGTGTCGTCAACGATCGTCGCCATCGGCCGCAGATGGGGGAACGCCGACCACATCCGCGCCCCGGTACCCAGATGCGAGCCATGAAGCGCCCGGGTCTTGCCGGAATAGAACCGTTCGGAAAGGTCGTGGGCGTTCCACAGGTTGAGATCGCCCACCTGCGGCCCCTCGACGCTGGTGATGCGAAAGAACTGCCCGGCGTCAGCGCGAAAGGTGGCGGCCTCGCGCGGGGCGACGACCGCCTCCGCGACCTTGCGGGCACCTTCGCGGGCGGCGGCGTAAAGCGCCAGATCGGGCGCGGGCAACGTTTCGGTCGGGTAGCAGATCACCGGCGCCACGGCGCGGCGCGCCTCGGCATCATCTGGTATCGTGGTCATCCCGGGGCCTCTCGTTTCGGCGGTTGCCCGAGAGTGCCCCGAAATGCCCGTTGACGAAACCCGGTTTCAGATCACCACAACGTCGAGCGGCGGAAACCCGTTGAAGCCGACGCTGGCATACGACGAGGTGTAGGCGCCGCAGGCGCGGATCGCCACCCGGTCGCCGGCCCGCAGGCCCAGCGGCAGATCGACCATCCGGCGCTCATAGAGCACATCGGCGCTGTCGCAGCTCGGCCCGGCCAGGATGCAGGGCCCGGTGCGCTCATGGTCGCGGTCGGTGACGAACTGGTAGCGGATCGCCTCGTCCATGGTTTCGGCCAGCCCGGAGAACTTGCCGATGTCGAGATAGACCCAGCGGTGCAGATCGTCGGAGGACTTGCGCGACACCAGCAGGACCTCGGCCGCGATCATCCCGGCCTCTGCCACCAGCCCGCGGCCCGGCTCGGCCATGATCCGCGGCACCTGGCCGAATCGCTCGGCGATGAGTTCCATCACTCGGCCGGCGTAAAGCTCGGGCGCGTCGATCTCCTCGCCGTAGAAGGCGGGAAAGCCGCCGCCGATGTTGAGGAGATCAAGCGCGAAGCCGGCATCAATGGCGGCGTGCCACGTCTCGGCGATCCGGTCCAGCACCGGCGCCCACATTTCCGCCCGTCGGGTCTGGCTGCCGACATGAAACGACAGCCCGACGGGTTTCAGTCCCAGCTCCGCCGCCTGCGCCAGCAGCCCGATCGCCTGCTCGTGCGAGCAGCCGAACTTGCGCGAGAGCGGCCAGTCGGCGGGCGACGCATCGACCAGCAGCCGGATATAGACCTCGGCCCCCGGCGCGTGCTCGGCGATCTTGGCGATCTCCTCCTCGGCGTCAGCGGCATAGAGGCGGATGCCCGCGCCATGCGCAAAGGCGATGTCGGACGGCCGCTTGACGGTGTTGCCAAAGGAAATCCGCCCGGGCGCCGCGCCCTGGGCAAGGCAGAGCTCGATCTCGGCGCGGCTGGCGGCATCAAATCCCGAGCCCGCCCGCACCAGCGCCTCGATGATTTCGGGGGCCGGATTGGCCTTGACGGCATAGTGGATGCGCGCCCGGCCCAGCCCCTGCGCCAGCGCCGCATAGTGGCGCGTCACCGCCTCGGCATCCAGCACCAGGGTTGGGCGCTCGAACCGGGTGGTTTGCAGGAATGCTTCGAGGCGCGAATGAGAATCGACTGCGACGCCGCCCGAAGGGCCGGCCACGTATGCGTTCATGGTCATCTCCAAATAGACTGGCCCCACCGGGGCACGAGGTTCAGTTCAGAGACGTTACCGTCGCTACGTAACCGAAGGGGAAACCCCTGTGACAGAGGCGCGTGCGTTGGCGTCTTGAATCGCGCATATGCGTCCGATCGCGCATCATCTCAAGAAAAAAATCGCGTGCCTCGAAAATATTTCGCCCCGTTCCGGCAATCGCGTCACAGGCGGGCGGCAAGCGGCCGGCGCGCGGGGCAATCTCAGCCCTGGCGATGGCCCGGATCGAGGCAGGTTCTCGGCGGCTCTGCCTCCCCCGCCGGGGGCCGTTGCCCCGCAACTCGCACAGCGCCAGCCCGCGCCCCGCCGGTCCCGGCGCCAGCGGCAGGCACGGGTGCGGCGGTTGCCGAAAACGAGAACCAGCACGAAGGCAAGGACAAGCCCGGCGACGACGATCATCTCCCGCGCGCGTCCCCTTGCACCCCGCCGCGCCGCCCGGCTGCGCTCAGACCGTCCGGTCCAGCATCATCTTCTTGATCTCGGCGATGGCCAGGGCCGGATTCAGGCCCTTGGGGCAGGTCTTGGTGCAGTTCATGATGGTGTGGCAGCGGTAGAGCTTGAAGGGGTCTTCCAGATCGTCCAGCCGCTCGCCGGTGGCCTCGTCGCGGCTGTCGATCAGCCAGCGATAGGCGTGCAGCAGCGCCGCCGGGCCCAGATACTTGTCGCCGTTCCACCAGTAGCTCGGACAGGCGGTCGAGCAGCACGCACACATCACGCACTCATAGAGCCCGTCGAGCTTTTCGCGGTCCTCGATCGACTGCTTCCATTCCTTGGCGGGCGTGTTCGACTTGGTCTCGAGCCAGGGCATGATGCTGGCGTGCTGGGCGTAGAAATGCGTCAGATCCGGGATCAGGTCCTTGACCACCGGCATGTGCGGCAGCGGGTAGATCTTCACGTCGCCCTTGATCTCGTCCATGCCATAGATACAGGCCAGCGTGTTGATGCCGTCGATGTTCATCGCGCACGAGCCGCAAATCCCCTCGCGGCAGGAGCGGCGGAAGGTCAGCGTCGGGTCGATCTCGGTCTTGATCTTGATCAGCGCGTCCAGCACCATCGGCCCGCAGTCGTCCATGTCGACGAAATAGGTGTCGACGCGCGGGTTCTGGCCGTCATCGGGGTTCCAGCGGTAGATCTGCACCTTGCGCACGTTCCTGGCGCCGTCGGGCCTGGGCCAGGTCTTGCCGGTGCGGATGCGGGAATTTTTCGGCAGTGCCAGTTGGACCATGTCAATTCCTCCTGAGGGTTTGCGCGGGCGCGTCGCCGCGCGCCGAAAGCGTGGGTGGGATGGCCGCCGGCGGCGGGGGCGGCGGCCAATTGGACGAGCCGCGCGGCGTCGTTCCGCAAAGACCAGGGCGAGGCGGTCACGGAACCGCGCATCCTGCGCGACAAGCCACAGAACGATGCGGTATTCGGGATCGCCTTGCATGTCGCGCCAGCGCTCGGCGGTGCGCAGATCCGCACCGGTTGCGGCAGTATCGGCAAAGGACGAACCGTTGCCATAGCCCTGCACCTCGCCCAGGCTGTCGTCGCGGGTCGCGAACCCCAGCCGCGCCAGCCGGTCGGCGCGGTAGTCGGGCGAGACATGCCAGTCGTCGTAGCGGATCGCGATACGGCCGGGCGCGTCCCCGTCCGCTATCAGATCGAGCATTTGCAAGTAGGTCGCCACCGCCCTGAGCACGATCGACACCCTTTGATGTGCCGCATAGGCGGGGTTGGCCTGCAGCTTCCTGACCAGCGACGCCGCCCAGTTAAGAAAGCCGCGCGCGACGATCACCTCGAAATCGACCGCCGCATCGTCGATCCCGGCGGATATGGGCCGCCTGCGCCGCCCCCCCGGCATCACGTCCTCGTAAGACAGGATCAGCGCCGCGCCGTCACCCGCGCGCCGCGCGATGGTGGCGACATCGGCGTCCGCCCCGGCCACGCGGTGCCCGTCGATTTCGGCCGCGCGGAAGCTCGCGAACGGATCGCGCCCGGGCGTGCAGTTGTTCAAAAAGAGCGCCCGGCCCCCCGGCGCATTGCGCTGCAGCCAGTTGATCACCGCGTGGTTGCCCGCGCGCCGCAGCCCGAAGACGCGCAGCACCGGACCCGGCGCGATGCCGAGTTGCGGCCACGCGGTCATCGCCGCTCTCCGGGCGGTGCGGCGAGGTCATCGCCGGCGGTTATGGGACGCGCCCCGCGCATCGCCTCAGAACGTCCGTTCCTTCGGCGCGATGACTTTCAGGCTGATGCCGCCCTCCTTCTCGGTGGTCAGCGGGGCCTCGATCACCGGGCGGTAGCTGAGGGCCACCTTGCGGCCGTCGAGCCGAGCGATGGTGTGCTTGCGCCATTTCTTGTCGTCGCGTTCGGGGTGATCCTCGCTGGCATGGGCGCCGCGGCTTTCCTTGCGCGCCGCGGCACTGGCGATGGTGGCCAGCGCGTTGGGCATGAGGTTGGTCAGCTCCAGCGTTTCCATCAGGTCGGTGTTCCAGATCAGCGAGCGGTCGGTGACCTTGAGATCACCGAGCTTGGCCGCCACCGCATCCATCCTCTTGACCCCTTCGGCCAGCGTCTTGTCGGTGCGAAAGACCGCGGCGTCCTCCTGCATGGTGCGCTGCATTTCCTCGCGCAACTCGGCGGTGGGCACCGCCCCGTCCGCGTGACGCAGCGAGTCGAAACGCTCGAGCGCCTTGTCGACCTGGCCGGCATTGGTGGCCGGCACCGCGCTCTCGGCATCGACCACCTTGCCGGCGCGGATCGCCGCCGCGCGGCCGAACACCACGAGGTCGATGAGCGAGTTCGAGCCCAGCCGGTTGGCGCCGTGGACGCTGGCGCAGGCCGCCTCGCCCACCGCCATCAGACCCGTGACCACGGCGTTCGGGTTGTCCTTGGTCGGGTTCAGCACCTCGCCCCAGTAGTTGGTCGGGATGCCGCCCATGTTGTAGTGTACCGTCGGCAGCACCGGGATCGGCTCCTTGGTCACGTCGACACCGGCAAAGATGCGCGCACTCTCCGAAATGCCGGGCAGACGCAGATGCAGCGCCTCGGCCGGCAGGTGCGACAGGTTCAGGTGGATGTGGTCGCCCTTGGGCCCGACGCCACGGCCCTCGCGGATTTCGATCGTCATCGAGCGGCTGACGTAGTCGCGCGGCGCCAGGTCCTTGTAGGTCGGCGCGTAGCGCTCCATGAACCGCTCGCCCTCGGAGTTGGTCAGATAGCCCCCTTCGCCGCGCGCGCCCTCGGTGATCAGGCAGCCGGCGCCGTAGATGCCGGTGGGGTGGAACTGCACGAATTCCATGTCCTGAAGCGGCAGGCCCGCGCGCGCCACCATGCCGCCGCCGTCGCCGGTGCAGGTGTGTGCCGAGGTGGCGGAGAAATAGGCCCGGCCGTAGCCGCCCGTGGCCAGCACCACGGTCTTGGCGTTGAAGACATGGATGGTGCCGTCGTCGAGCTTCCAGCATACCACGCCGGTGCAGGCGCCGTCGTCGCTCATCATCAGGTCGATGGCGAAATACTCGATGTAGAACTCGGCCTTCTGCTTGACGCTCTGGCCGTAGAGCGTGTGCAGGATGGCGTGCCCGGTGCGGTCGGCGGCGGCGCAGGTGCGCTGCACCGGCGGGCCCTCGCCAAACTCGGTGGTGTGCCCGCCGAAAGGACGCTGATAGATCTTGCCGTCCTCGGTGCGCGAGAACGGCACCCCGTAATGCTCCAGTTCGTAAACTGCCTTGGGCGCCTCGCGGGCGAGATATTCCATCGCGTCGGTGTCGCCCAGCCAGTCGCTGCCCTTGACGGTGTCGTACATGTGCCACTGCCAGCTGTCGGGCCCCATGTTGCCCAAGCTGGCGGCAATGCCGCCCTGCGCTGCCACGGTGTGGCTGCGGGTGGGAAACACCTTGGTCACGCAGGCGGTGCGCAGACCCTGCTCGGCCATGCCCAGCGTCGCCCTGAGACCGGCACCGCCGGCGCCGACAACGACGACATCATAATCATGGGTTTCGTATTCGTAAGCAGCCATCGGTCGAGTACTCCGCGTCAGTCGTCGTCAATCGGTTGTCGGTCAGAAGGCGATCCGGCCCAGGGCAAAGAGCCCCGTGGCGATCGTGCCGTAGGTCAGGCAGGCCAGGGCGATGAGCAACAGCTTGCGCGCGGTGCCGCGCGAATAGTCCTCGATCATCACCGTGGCGCCGCTGCGGAAATGGATCATGCCGACAAACAGCACCAGCCCCGTGAGCAGCGCCATGCCGGGATGCGACAGCCGCGCGATCACCTCGTCATATGAGCCGCCCAGCGTGCGGCCGAAGACATAGATGAAGGTCGGTACAATCAGCGCCAGCCCGGCCGCGCTGACGATCATGTGCCAGTGATGTTCCGGCCCGGAACCGGCCGCGCCCTTGCCCTCGGCGCGCTTGCGGGCGGTCAGGTAACGCATGTTCCCCTCCCCTCTCAGACGATGACGATGGTGATGACGGTCAGCACGACCGAACCGATGACGCAGACCCAGCCCAGCCCTTCGGCGGTGGGCAGGTCGAGCCCCCGGCCGGCATCGAAATAGAGATGCCTGAGCCCCGCGAGATAGTGATACCAGATCGCCCAGAGCGACAGCGTCAGCACCAGATCGCCGAACCACGAGGTCAGCACCGCGTCGGCGGTGGCGAAATATTCCGGCCCCACCGAGGCGGCCAGGAGCCACCACACGATCAGGACCGCCGCGACGATGAGCGAGTTGCCGCTGATCCGGGTCAGGATCGAGCTGATCGAGGTCATCTGCGGACGATAGATCGTCAGGTGGGGTGAAAGCGGGCGCTCGCCCCTGTTCACGTCTGCCATGGAATAGGCTCCCTTCGTTGCTGCGCCGGGCGCGCGGCGGGCACGCCGCCCGGTGTGGTCGCGAGGCGGTGCGGCGGTCCGTCGGCCACGCGGCCCCTTTGTGATCCTTTTTAGCCGCCATGTCACGGGTTCAAAGCCGGAAATCCGCCCCCCGGCAGGCATATCGTCGCATTTCGATGCAATGTGATCACGCTCATTTCCATGTGATCACACAAATCGCGAGACGGATCCGATCGCCGACAGGACGCCACCATCGCACCGCGTGGCGACATGGTCACATATCCGCTCGGGCGGGGCAATCCTCGCCATTCCGGATTGTGATCACATCCCTCCTGACCGATTCCACGGACGCGGCCCCCGCCGCAGACCGCCTAGACCGGCACCAGCGCCCAGTAATCGAGATCGAGCAGCACCTCGGGCAGGTACCGGCCATCCTCGCCTTTCAGCGCGAAGGGTGCGCCGCCCTTGGTGGCCACCAGCCGCAGCCGCAGCGCACCCACCCCCGGCGAGGCGGTTTCGGCCTTGTCCAGCACCTCCGACCAGGCGCGCACGGTGTCGCCGGCAAAACAGGGGTTGGCGTGCGCGCCGCCATTGAGCCCCGCCACCAGCTGGACGTTGGCGAGCCCGTTGAAGCTCAGCGCGCGCGCCAGCGAGATCACGTGCCCGCCATAGATCAGCCGCCGGCCATCCTCGCGCAGGCTGGCGTCGAAATGCACCTTGGCGGTGTTCTGCCACAGTCGCGTGGCGATCATGTGCTCGGCCTCCTCGACAGTGACGCCGTCGACATGGTCGATCCGCTCGCCCGCCGCGTAGTCACCCCAGCGGTGCGGCTCGCCGGCCAGCGCGAAATCGTAGCCGGTGAAATCGAGCCCCTCGGGCACCGCCAGATCGCTGGCCGCCAGCGCCGGTTTCAGGTCGGGAATCGCGGTCTTGGGCGCCGGCGCCGCCGCGTCGCGCTTGCGCACCATCACCCAGCGCACATAGCTCAGCACCGTCTCGCCGCGCTGATTGAGCCCCTGCGTGCGCACCCAGACCACGCCCGACTTGCCGTTCGAGTTCTGCTTGAGCCCGATCACCTCGGACACCGCGCGCAGCGTATCGCCGGGCCAGACCGGGCGCAGCCAGCGCCCCTCGGCGTAGCCCAGATTGGCCACCGCGTTGAGCGAGATGTCGGGCACGGTCTTGCCGAAGACCAGATGAAACGCCGCCCAGTCATCGACCGGCGCCGCCGGCAGCCCGCTGGCGCGGGCGAACTCGTCCGACGAATTGAGCGCGTGCCGGGCCGGGTAGAGCGCGTGATAGAGCGCGCGCTCCCCTCCCGACACGGTGCGCGGCACCGCGTGGACGATGGTTTCGCCCAGCCGGTAATCCTCGAAAAAGCGGCCCGGATCGGTCTTGGCCATGATCACTGCCCCCAGTTCGATGTCGCGGCTGTAGCTGCCCTCGACCTCTTTCACCACCGCCTGGCCGCAGCGCATCACGCCGTTGGCGCTGTCAAAGGCGTAGGTCGGCGGGCCATGAAGCTCCCAGCCACTGTTCAGCGCTGCGCTCACCCGGTGGCAGAAGGCGGAATTGTCGTCGCCGGTCAGGAATCGATAGAGCTTCATTGCCGCCACCCAAGGATCGGATTGCCCGGCCGTGTCATCGGCCTTGCGCCTCCATCCCGGCGATCGCATCGGCCCTTGCCAGGATGCGCCGCGCCGCCACAACGTGCAGGTTCTCGACGATCTGCCCGTCGACCACCGCGACGCCCTGCCCCGCAGCCTGGCTTTCCTCGAAGGCGGCGATATGGCGGCGGGCCAGCTCGATCTCCTCGGGCGCCGGGGCAAAGGCGGCATTTGCAATGTCGATCTGCGCCGGATGGATCAGCGTCTTGCCCTCAAAGCCGAGATCCCGGCCCTGCGCACATTCGGCCCTGAGCCCCTCCTCGTCGCGGAAACGGTTGTAGACCCCGTCGATCGCCACCACGCCGCGGGCGGCGCGGGCGGCCAGGACGATGGTCTGCAGCGCGCCCATGAGCGGCAGCCGGTCGGGACGCGCGCGGCAACCCAGGTCCTTGGCCAGGTCGTTGGTGCCGGCCACCAGTCCCGTCACCCGGCCGTGCGCGGCAATCGCGCGGGCCTCGAAAATGCTCGCCGGGGTCTCCATCATCACCCAGACCGGCATTTCGGACGGCAACAGGTCGGCCAGCGCGTCGACATCGGTGGGGCTGTTCACCTTGGGCAGCAGGATCGCGTCGGCGCCTGCGCCGCGCAGGACGCGCACGTCGTCATTGCCCCACGGCGTGGTCAGCGCGTTGATCCGCAGGACTTTCGTGCGCCGGCCATAGCCGCCGTCGGCAAGCGCTCGCGCCAGCGTCTCGCGCGCCTCCGCCTTGGCCTCGGGCGCGACCGCGTCCTCGAGGTCGAAGAGAATGGCGTCGGCCGCCAGCCCGCGCGCCTTCTCGAGCGCCCGCTGGTTGGAGCCGGGAATATACAGCACCGAGCGGAAGGGTTGCGTCGTCATCTCCATCGGCTAGTCCTCTTCGCAGGGAATGGAAATATTCTTGCGCTGTCCTGCCATTTTTCGCCCGATTTGTTCAAGCTCTTTTCCGCCGCGGCGCAGCAAAGGGCCGCACCCGTTGCGCCATGCCCGGCACGAACGCGTCGTTAACCTCTCTTTGGCCCGCCGGGCGCAGCCTCTTTTCGCATCACTCTGGCAGGGACCAGACCCGGAAAGGAGCATGAAACGATGGTGAAACTAGGGATGAAAATGGCGGCCGTGGCGGTCGTGGCGACCTGTCTGGCCGGCCCGGTGCTGGCCGGCAACTGCGCGCCGCGCGAGACGGTGGTCGAGCAGCTGGCCGCGGACTATGGCGAATCGCGCCGGTCGATCGGGCTCGCCGCGCGGGGATCGGTGATCGAGATATTCGCCTCGCAAGAGACCGGCACCTGGACGATCACCGTGACCGACACCCGGGGCATCGCCTGCCTGGTCGCCGCCGGCCGGGCGTTCGAGGCGGTGGACGAGGCGCTTCCCGCGTCGGGCGACGACGCCTGAGCGCACCCCGCCATCGACCGAGGACGTCGCGGCCAGGCCTGACCTGCCTTGCCGGCAACAGCCGGCAGACGAGGGTGAAACTCGCGCGTTCCGGCATCCGCCGGTGCGCTGTGCCCCCTGAAAAACCTCGGCCCGGGCCGCGACCGGCCATCGCCACGGTAGCCGCGACAGCGCCTGAAAGGCTGGTGCATTCCCGTCATCACACCATGCGACGACCCGGCGCCACGCATCTGCCGCAACGCGGCGCCCTTGCGCGCGACGGGCTTTGGGACTAGGCCAATGCGCAAATCCAACCAGCGGAGATTGTTCCCATGGCCAGACCCAAGATCGCCCTCATCGGTGCCGGACAGATTGGCGGCACCCTCGCCCATCTCGCCGCTCTCAAGGAGCTGGGCGATGTCGTTCTCTTCGACATCGCCGAAGGCGTCCCCGAGGGCAAGGCGCTCGACATCGCCGAAAGCGGCCCGGCCGAGGGCTTCGACGCCGCGCTCAGCGGCACGCAGGATTATGCCGACATCGCCGGCGCCGATGTCTGCATCGTCACCGCCGGGGTGCCGCGCAAGCCGGGGATGAGCCGCGACGACCTGCTCGGCATCAACCTCAAGGTGATGAAATCGGTGGGCGAGGGCATCGCCGCCAACGCGCCCGGCGCCTTTGTCATCTGCATCACCAACCCGCTCGACGCGATGGTCTGGGCGCTGCAGAAATTTTCGGGCCTGCCCACGAACAAGGTCTGCGGCATGGCCGGCGTACTCGACAGCGCGCGTTTCCGCCACTTCCTCAGCCTCGAATTCGGCGTGTCGATGAAGGACGTCACCGCCTTCGTGCTCGGCGGGCATGGCGACACGATGGTGCCCAGCGAGCGCTATTCCACCGTTGCCGGCATCCCGCTGCCCGACCTGGTCAAGATGGGCTGGACCACGCAGGAAAAGCTCGACGCCATCATCCAGCGCACCCGTGACGGCGGCGCCGAGATCGTTGGCCTGCTCAAGACCGGCTCGGCCTATTACGCGCCCGCCACCGCCGCCATCGAGATGGCCGAGGCCTATCTCAAGGATCAAAAGCGCGTCCTGCCCTGCGCCGCGCATTGCGACGGCGATCTCGGCGTCAAGGACATGTATGTGGGCGTACCCACGGTAATCGGCGCCGGCGGCATCGAACGGGTGGTGAACATCAAGCTCAACAAGCACGAGCAGGAGATGTTCGACACCTCGGTCAAAGCGGTCAAGGGCCTCATCGAGGCCTGCAAGGAGATCGACCCCTCGCTCAGGTGACATCCGGATGGCGGCCGGGTTTCGTATCCATTGGATCCGATCGTACCCGGCCCTCGCGCCCCGGCCCTGAACCGGGGCATCATCGCCTGACGGCAAGTCCCCGAGTCAAGCCCGGGGCGGGCCGGGTTCGATCCGACATCAGAAGGTTCCTTCGGGGGCCGGTTGCGACCGGCCCTGATTCTTTTCGACGCGTCAGAGCCTTGGCCAGCCCCATCGTTGTGATCACACGATTAAACCGTGTGATCACAAACTCTCCTAAATGAGCGGAAAAGCCCCGGCCACGCAAAAAGTGGTTTCAAATCAGGTTGTGATTGCGGCTATAGGGGACCCGATCGCAAGTCAGGACGGAAGGGTTCCATGAACATCCACGAATATCAGGCCAAGGCCCTGCTGCGCTCCTACGGTGCGCCGGTTTCCGACGGCCGGGTGGTACTGCGCGCCGAAGAGGCCAAGACCGCCGCCGGCGCGCTCGACGGACCGCTCTGGGTCGTCAAGGCGCAGATCCACGCCGGCGGCCGCGGCAAGGGAACCTTCAAGGAGCCGCGCGCCGGCGAGGGTGGCGGTGTCCGCCTGACGCGCTCGGTCGAGGAGGCCGCCGAGGAGGCCCGGCGCATGCTGGGCCAGACGCTGGTGACCAAGCAGACCGGACCCACGGGAAAGCAGGTCAACCGCATCTACATCGAGGACGGCTCGGGGATAGAGAAGGAATTCTACCTCGCCCTGCTGGTCGATCGCGGCACCAGCCGCGTCTCGTTCGTCTGCTCCACCGAGGGCGGCATGGACATCGAGGAGGTGGCGGAGCGCACCCCCGAACGCATTCTCAGCTTTTCGGTCGATCCGGCCACCGGCTATCAGCCCTTCCACGGCCGCCGCATCGCCTTCATGCTGGGACTCTCGGGCAAGCAGGTCAAGCAATGCGTCGCGCTGATGGACACGCTCTACAAGATGTTCCTGGAAAAGGACATGGAGATGCTCGAGATCAACCCGCTGATCCTGACCGACGAGGGCGACCTGAAATGCCTCGACGCCAAGATGGGGTTTGACTCGAACGCCATCTACCGCCACCCCGACATCGCCGAGCTGCGCGACACCTCCGAGGAGGACCCCAAGGAGCTGGAAGCCTCCAAGTACGATCTCAACTACATCGCGCTCGATGGCGAGATCGGCTGCATGGTCAACGGCGCCGGGCTGGCGATGGCGACGATGGACATCATCAAGCTCTACGGCGCGGAGCCCGCCAACTTTCTCGACGTGGGCGGCGGCGCGACCAAGGAAAAGGTGACCGAGGCATTCAAGATCATCACCTCGGACGACAACGTCAAGGGCATCCTGGTCAACATCTTCGGCGGCATCATGCGCTGCGACGTCATCGCCGAGGGCGTGGTGGCTGCGGTGCGCGAGGTCGGGTTGCAGGTTCCGCTGGTGGTCCGGCTCGAGGGCACCAATGTCGAGAAGGGCAAGGAGATCATCCGCCAGTCCGGTCTCAACGTGATCGCCGCCGACGACCTCAAGGACGGCGCCCAGAAGATCGTGAAGGCGGTGAAGGGGTAACCGGCATGGCGGCCTTGCGTCACAGCATGCGACGAAGGGCGCTGGCGGGGCTTGCGCCGCTGGCCGTCGTCGCGGCCTGTTCCGACGCGGCGCCCTCGCCCGACCGGCTGGAGCTGGCGACAATCCCGCGCTGGCGCGAGGTGCCCAAGAGCACCCCCGCCCAACTGGTTGCGGCGTTCGACCGCTTCTGCACGGACCGCGCCCCGGACATGGACGCGCAGGATGCAAAGCTGCGGGCGGCGGGATACCTGCCCAAGGTACGCGCACGGGCCGACCGCCCGGCACTCTATGTCGTCGACGACCGGCGCCCGGCCGTGGCGGTCTCGGATCGCATCTGCGCGGTGCGGGCGATCGCGCGCACCGGCCAGAGAGAGCGCGTCAACCGCTACGTCGCCGACACCTTTCCCACCGCCCGGGCGCTCGCCCGCGACGGCCTTTCCCGCGACGTCGAACAGGCCTGGGCCATCGACGGCGGCATGATCGCCACCACCCGCAACCTCTGGGTGGGCAACGTCACCACCTATACCGTCACCCTTTTCACACCGGACAGCCGCGACGGCTGACCCGTCAAATGCCAGCGGCCGCCCCCCGGGCGGCAGGAACAAAGGAGCACGCCGAACATGGCCGTTCTCGTCGACGAAAACACCCGTGTCATCTGCCAGGGCCTGACCGGCTCTCAGGGCACGTTTCATACCGAACAGGCCATCGCCTACGGCACCGGGATGGTCGGCGGCGTCACCCCCGGCAAGGGCGGCAGCACGCATCTCGATCTGCCGATCTACAACTCGGTACACGAGGCGATGGCCGAGACCGACACCAATGCCTCGGTGATCTACGTGCCCCCCCCCTTTGCCGCCGATTCGATCCTCGAGGCGATCGACGCCGGCATGCCGCTCATCGTCTGCATCACCGAGGGCATTCCGGTCCTCGACATGATGCGCGTGAAGCGCGCGCTGATGAACAGCCCATCGATCCTGATCGGCCCCAACTGCCCCGGCATCATCACTCCGGGCGCCTGCAAGATCGGCATCATGCCCGGCCACATCCACAAGCGCGGCTCGTGCGGCGTGGTCTCGCGCTCGGGCACACTCACTTACGAGGCGGTCAAGCAGACCACCGATGTCGGGCTCGGCCAGTCGACCTGCGTCGGCGTCGGCGGCGACCCGATCAAGGGCACCGAACACATCGACGTGCTGGAATGGTTCCTTGCCGATGACGAAACCGAATCGATCATCATGATCGGCGAGATCGGCGGCTCGTCCGAGGAAGAGGCGGCGCAGTTCCTCAAGGACGAGGCCAGAAAGGGCCGCAAGAAACCCGTCGCCGGCTTCATCGCCGGGCGCACCGCGCCCCCGGGCCGGCGCATGGGCCATGCCGGCGCCATCGTCGCCGGCGGCAAGGGCGGCGCCGAGGACAAGATCGAGGCGATGCGCTCGGCCGGGATCGTCGTCAGCGAAAGCCCCGCCGAACTGGGCGAAGCGGTACTGGAAGCAATTGGAAAAAAATAGGCGGAACATCCGCCGACCACCGGGAGGGAACTCACATGGATTTCGTCACTGCCGTCAAGACCTGCCTCACCGAAAAATACGCCACCTTTTCCGGGCGCGCCTCGCGGTCGGAATTCTGGTGGTTCATGATCTTCGTTATCATCAGTTGGCTAGTGGTCACCATACTCGGGGCCGCCATAGGCGTAAGGCTACTGTCACTGCTCTATCTGCTCGCGCTCATCTGGCCGACAACGGCTGCGGGCTTTAGACGACTACAAGACATGGGTAGGCCCGGCTGGATTATCCTCTTCCCACTAGGCACCGCGCTATTGCTCCTAATCGGCGTACCGTTATACGTTATCCAACTAGTGGCTTCGATAGGCCCTGATGGGCCGCAGACCAATCTGCATATTGGTCTGCCGTCCGTAGTCCTCATTATCCTCACGGTGCAACTCGTAGTATCGGCGCCCTTCATCTACTGGCTCACCCGCCCTTCCGAGCCGGAAACCAACGCCTACGGCCCGCCACCGCAGGCGTGATCGCCACCTGGGTATCCACATGAGCGACAATCTGGCATATCCACCGAGGGGCACGACTTGACCGGGGCCTTGACCATGACAGATATATCGGGGCCGGCACGCTTCAGACACCTGCCGGCGGCCCCGCTGGCGAGCCGGCCGCCGAAGTATCGCTCTTTCCCGTTCATCGCCTTCAACCTCTTCGCCATTCCGGCCCCGGACGGGCCGGAAACCCGCGCGGATATCGGAGATCAGACATGACCGAGCAATCCCCGAACGACGTCTTTCACGCCTCTTCCTTCATGCAGGGGCAAAATGCCGAGTATCTCCAACAGCTCTATGCCCGCTACGCCGAAGATCCCGGCGCCGTCGATGCCGCCTGGGCGGATTTCTTCGCCGGGCTCGGCGACGGCGAGGCCGACATTCGCAAGGAGGCCGCCGGCCCCTCGTGGGCGCGGCCGGACTGGCCGCCGGCGCGGCTCGACGACCTGACCGCGGCGCTCACCGGCGAATGGCCGGCCGAGGCCGAGGCGGTCGGCGACAAGATCCGCGACCGGGCCGCCGATACCGGGGTTGAGGTCTCCGACGAGGCGATCAAGCGCGCGGTGCTCGATTCGGTGCGCGCGCTGATGCTGATCCGGGCCTACCGCATCCGCGGCCATCTCGCCGCGCATCTCGACCCGCTGGGGCTGCGCGATTCCGGCTACCCCCCCGAACTCGACCCCAAGTCCTACGGCTTCACCGACGCCGACATGGACCGGCCGATCTTCATCGACAACGTCCTGGGTCTGCAGGTCGCCTCGATCCGCGAGATCCTCGCCCTCGTCCGGCGCACCTATTGCGGCACCTTCGCGCTGCAATACATGCACATCTCCGACCCCGAACAGTCCGCGTGGCTCAAGGAGCGCATCGAGGGCTACGACAAGGAGATCCGCTTTACCCGGCAGGGGCGCAGGGCGATCCTCAACAAGCTGATCGAGGCCGAGGGCTTCGAGAAATACCTGCATGTCAAGTACATGGGCACCAAGCGTTTCGGCCTCGACGGCGGCGAAAGCCTGATTCCGGCGATGGAGCAGATCGTCAAGCGCGGCGGTCAGCTGGGCATCGAGGAGATCGTCATCGGCATGCCCCATCGCGGCCGTCTCAGCGTGCTCGCCAACGTGATGGGCAAGCCCTACCGCGCCATCTTCAACGAGTTCCAGGGCGGCAGCTTCAAGCCCGACGAGGTCGATGGCTCGGGCGATGTGAAATACCATCTCGGTGCCTCCTCCGACCGCGAATTCGACGGCAACGTCGTGCATCTCAGCCTCACCGCCAACCCCAGCCACCTCGAGGCGGTGAACCCGGTGGTGCTGGGCAAGGTCCGCGCCAAGCAGGACCAGTTGCGCGATGCCGACCGCACCAAGGTGCTGCCGGTGCTGCTGCACGGCGACGCCGCCTTTGCCGGTCAGGGCGTGGTGGCCGAGGGTTTCGGGCTTTCCGGGCTCAAGGGGCACCGCACCGGCGGCACCATCCACATCGTCGTGAACAACCAGATCGGATTCACCACCGCGCCGCATTTCTCGCGCTCCTCGCCCTACCCCACCGACATCGCGCTGATGGTCGAGGCGCCGATCTTTCACGTCAACGGCGACGATCCCGAGGCGGTGGTCCACGCCGCCCGCGTGGCCACGGAATTCCGCCAGAAGTTCCACAAGGACGTGGTCATCGACATGTTCTGCTATCGCCGTTTCGGCCACAACGAGGGGGATGAGCCGATGTTCACCAACCCCCTGATGTACAAGGAGATCAAGGGCCACAAGACCACGCTGGCGCTTTACACCGACCGGCTGGTCCAGGACGGGCTGATCCCGGAGGGCGAGGTCGAGGACATGAAGGCGGCCTTCCGGGCGCATTTGGCCGACGAGTTCGAGGCCGGCAAGGATTACCGCCCCAACAAGGCCGACTGGCTCGATGGCAAATGGTCCCATATCGGCCGGCAGGACACCGACTACCAGCGCGGCGAAACCGCGATCGCGCCCGAAACCCTCGAAGAGATCGGGCGCGCGCTGACCACCGCGCCCAGGGACCTTCAGTTGCACAGGACCGTCGCCCGCCTGATCGAGGCCAAGAAGCAGATGTTCGACACCGGCGCGGGCTTCGACTGGAGCACCGCCGAGGCGGTGGCCTTCGGTTCGCTCCTGCTCGAGGGCTACCCGGTGCGGCTCTCGGGGCAGGACAGCGTCCGCGGCACCTTCTCGCAGCGCCATTCCGCCTTCATCGACCAGCAGACCGAGGACCGTTACTACCCGCTCAACCACATTCGTGCGGGCCAGGCCCACTACGAGGCCATCGACTCGATGCTGTCGGAATACGCGGTGCTCGGCTTCGAGTACGGCTATTCGCTCGCCGAACCCAACGCGCTGGCGCTGTGGGAGGCGCAGTTCGGCGATTTCGCCAACGGCGCGCAGATTATGTTCGACCAGTTCATCAGCTCGGGCGAGGCCAAATGGCTACGAATGTCGGGCCTCGTCTGCCTGCTGCCCCACGGCTACGAGGGTCAGGGGCCCGAGCACTCCTCGGCCCGGCTCGAACGCTTCCTGACCATGTGCGCACAGGACAACTGGATCGTTGCCAACTGCACCACCCCGGCCAACTATTTCCACATCCTGCGCCGGCAGCTGCACCGCACCTTCCGCAAGCCGCTGATCCTGATGACGCCGAAATCGCTCCTGCGCCACAAGCTCTGCATCTCCAGCGCGGCCGATTTCACCACCGGCTCGTCCTTTCACCGCGTGCTCTGGGACGACGCCCAGCACGGCCACTCCGACACCGAACTCAAGCCCGACGCGGAGATCCGCCGGGTGGTGCTGTGCTCGGGCAAGGTCTATTTCGACCTGCTCGAGGAACGCGACAAGCGCGGCATCGACGACATCTACCTGATGCGGATCGAGCAGTTCTACCCGTTCCCGGCCATCGCCATGGTCAAGGAGATGGAGCGCTTCAAGCAGGCCGAAGTCGTCTGGTGCCAGGAAGAGCCCAAGAACCAGGGCGCCTGGAGCTTCATCGAGCCCAACATCGAATGGGTGCAGACCCGGATCGGGGCCGACCACACCCGCGCGGTCTATGCCGGCCGTCCTGCCTCTGCCTCGCCGGCCACCGGGCTCGCCTCGCAACACATCGCCCAACAGCAGGCGCTGGTCGACGCCGCCCTGACCATCGAAGGAAAGTGAACCGATGACAATCGAAGTACGCGTGCCCACGCTGGGCGAATCCGTCACCGAGGCCACCGTCGCCACCTGGTTCAAGAAGCCCGGCGATGCTGTCGCCATGGACGAGATGCTGTGCGAACTGGAAACCGACAAGGTCACCGTCGAGGTGCCCGCGCCGGCCGCCGGCACGATGGCCGAGATCGTCGCCAAGGAGGGAGAAACCGTGGGCGTCGACGCGCTCCTGGCCACGATTTCCGAAGGTGAAGGGGCCGGCGCGGCATCCCAACCCGCCAAGGGCGATGCCGCCAGACCCGCCGCCGCCGCCGGGGACGGCGACGAGGCCCCCGCGGCCTCGGACCAGGGCATCGACGTCAAGGTGCCCGCCTTGGGCGAGTCGGTGACCGAGGCCACCGTCGCCACCTGGTTCAAGAAGGTGGGCGACGATGTCAGCCAGGACGAGATGCTGTGCGAGCTGGAAACCGACAAGGTCTCGGTCGAGGTTCCGGCGCCCGTGGCCGGCACGCTGACGGAAATCCTCGTCGGCGAGGGCGACACGGTCCAGGCCGGTGGTCGGCTCGCCGTGATTTCCGGCGCCGCCGACGGCGCCGTCGAGCCCCGGCTGCGCGAGAGCGCTGCCGGAAAGGAGGACTCCGACGCGCGCGCCGAGCGCGGCAAGGATGTCGAGGACGCCCCCTCGGCCCGCAAGGCGATGGCGGAAAAGGGCCTCTCGGCCGATGAGGTGCAGGGCTCGGGCCGTGACGGCCGGATCATGAAGGAAGACGTGGCGGGGCCGCCGCCGCCGCCGGCAGGCCCGCCGCCGCCACCTCTGCCCCCGCCGAAGCTCCCGCCGCGGCCCAGACCCCGCGCGCCCCGGTCCCCCGTCGAGGACGCCGCCCGCGAGGAACGGGTGAGGATGACCCGCCTGCGCCAGACCATCGCCCGCCGGCTCAAGGACGCCCAGAACACGGCCGCCATGCTGACCACCTACAACGAGGTCGACATGACCGAGGTGATGGCGCTCAGGGCCGCCTACAAGGACGAGTTCCAGCAAAAACACGGGGTCAAGCTGGGCTTCATGTCCTTCTTCACCAAGGCCTGCTGCCATGCGCTGAAGGAGGTGCCCGAGGTCAACGCCGAGATCGACGGCACCGACATCGTTTACAAGAACTTCGTGCACATGGGCATCGCCACCGGCACGCCCTCGGGGCTGGTGGTGCCGGTCATCCGCGACGCCGACAGCCTGTCCTTCGCCGGGATCGAGAAGCAGATCGCCGAGAAAGGCGCCCGCGCCCGCGACGGCAAGCTCTCGATGGCCGAGATGCAGGGCGGCACCTTCACCATCTCCAACGGCGGCGTCTACGGCTCGCTGATGTCCTCGCCGATCCTCAACCCGCCGCAATCGGGCATCCCGGGCATGCACAAGATCCAGCAGCGCCCGGTGGTAATGGGCGGCGAGATCAAGGCCCGCCCGATGATGTATCTGGCGCTCAGCTATGATCACCGCGTCGTCGACGGCAAGGGCGCCGTGACCTGGCTCGTGCGCGTCAAGGAGGCGTTGGAGGACCCGCGCAGGTTGCTGATGGATTTGTGAATGCCGGGCTCAAGCCCGGCCTAAACCTAGTGGTAGGGCGGGCTTCAGCCCGCCTTGCCTTCCAGGGCACACTTGGCGCGACAGGCACATTCGCGTAATCTCGCTTCGCTGATGGATTTGTGAGGGGGCGCTGGGCTGATAGTCCAACGAGGAGATTTCCTAGTGTCTGAATCTGAAAACAAACAAGATCAGTACGAAAAAATTGAGGACGAAAAAACCGAGGCACTCGCGCGCTATATCGAATCCTTGGGATTGGAGTCGCTTGCTCGCGATATTTCAGAAGAACGGATTGTGCGCAGGATTCTTGAATCCCGAATTGCGTATGATTACTACTCAGTGCAGTCGGAAATCTGGAAGGACAGGTCAGAAAAGGCTCTTGAGAGGGCAGTTTCCGCTCAAGCGTTACTTTTTGACAAAGCGGCTTCGTATAACAATGTCGTCTTAACGCTGGGTTACGCGGGTTTTTTTGCAATCTGGAACATCGTATCCAACCAATTGAAGCCAGCTGAAAATGCAGTCATTGGCCTATCCTTGGGCATCTCACTGGGCATTTTCATTTCTTGGACGATCTTAATCAGCGTATTGTTAACCCTTAAGGTAAGAAGGTACGCCGTCATCGCGGGTACTGAGTTCAACACCCTTTCGGACGAGATTGAAGCCCACAAACAGGCTGAAGATAAAGCGAAACGTGCAAGCTTTCGGCTTCAGAGATTCTGGCCTTTTGTTTTTTTTGCTACGGTCCTAACCAGCCTTTTTCCCGGCCTCTTACTGTTGCTAGAGCTATTAGATTTTATCACGGGGTTTGAGTGGGATCTCACAGAGAACATTTGGAATTGGTTTACATGACCTTCACTCAGTCCCCCTCCGCCATACCCCCCCTTGATCGGTATGCTTCAACCAGCGTAAGCCGGGTGGGGAAAGTGTGTTCCAACGCGCCTCACACTAGCAAGTCATCTCGCGGCGCCCGCATTCTGGCACCGACGCAATACTGACGTGATACCGACGTCCCAAATCCAAGGAGAACCCCCTCATGGCACAATATGACGTGATCATCATCGGCTCCGGCCCCGGCGGCTATGTCGCCGCCATCCGCTGTGCCCAGCTGGGGCTGAAAACCGCCTGCGTCGAGGGCCGCGAGACATTGGGCGGCACCTGCCTCAATGTCGGCTGCATTCCCTCCAAGGCGCTTTTGCACGCCACCCACATGCTGCACGAGTCAGAGGCGAACTTCGCCAGGATGGGGCTCAAGGGCAAGGCCCCCTCGGTCGACTGGAAAGCGATGCTCGCCTACAAGGACGACACCATCGGCCAGAACACCAAGGGCATCGAATTCCTCTTCAAGAAGAACAAGATCGACTGGCTCAAGGGCTGGGGCAGCATTCCCGAGGCGGGCAAGGTCAAGGTCGGCGACGACACCCATGACGCCAAGAACATCGTCATTGCCACCGGCTCGCAAGCGGCCTCGCTGCCCGGCGTCGAGGTCGACGAAAAGATCGTCGTCACCTCCACCGGCGCGCTGGAACTGACGAAGGTGCCCAAGAAACTCGCGGTGATCGGCGCCGGGGTGATCGGGCTCGAACTGGGCAGCGTCTATGCCCGCCTCGGAGCCGAGGTCATGGTACTGGAATACCTCGACCGCATCACCCCCGGCATGGATGGCGAGGTCCAGAAGACCTTTCAGCGCATGCTCAAGAAGCAGGGGCTCAAATTCGTCATGGGTGCGGCCGTGCAGGGGGTCGAGACGCTCAAGACCAAGGCCAAGGTCAGCTACACGCTCAGGAAGGACGACAGCGAGCACCAGCTTGATGCCGATGTCGTCCTCGTCGCGACCGGGCGCAGGCCCTATACCGACGGGCTCGGGCTCGACGCGCTCGGGGTCGAACTGACGGGCGGCGGCCAGATCGTCACCGATGAGCACTGGCGCACCGACGTCAAGGGCATCTACGCCATCGGCGACGCCATCAAGGGGCCGATGCTGGCGCACAAAGCCGAGGACGAGGGCATGGCCGTGGCCGAGGTCATCGCCGGCAAGGCCGGCCACGTCAATTACGACCTCATTCCGGCCGTGATCTACACCCACCCCGAGGTCGCCACCGTCGGCAAGACCGAGGAAGAGCTCAAGAAGGACGGCCGCGCCTACAAGACCGGCAAGTTCTCGTTCATGGGCAACGGCCGCGCCAAGGCGGTGTTTGCCGGCGACGGGTTCGTCAAGATACTGGCCGACGAGGAAACCGACCGCATCCTGGGATGCCACATCATCGGCCCGGCGGCAGGCGAGTTGATCCACGAGGTCTGCGTGGCGATGGAATTCGGCGCCGCGGCCGAGGACCTGGCGCTGACCTGCCACGCGCACCCGACCTTTTCCGAAGCCGTGCGCGAGGCCGCGCTCGCCTGCGGCGACGGCGCGATCCACAGCTGAGCGGCGGCGCCGGTCGCGCCTGCCACATCCGCGGCCGGGCGTTTTTCTCATAGTGGGCGTCATAGGCGGCGCCGCCGAATTCGCCGCCGGTCATCTCGGCCAGGATCCGCCCGGCGGCGGGTACGCTGTCGCGGTCGTCGCGCCCCCAGAGGCCCGAACACATCAGCGCCCTGGCGCATTGGATACAGACCTCGGCGACCGCGACCCTCGATCCACCGCCGGTAGAGCGGCGTCAGCCGCATCGCCACCTCGGCCAGCGCCAGCGGCATCGGCTCGGGGTAGAGCGCCTCGAGCGCCTCAACCGTGTCGATCTTCCGCATGAAATCCCGCCTCCGCCATCAGCCGGTCGGAGGCGCCTTCCACCTCGCGCTCCAGCCGCGCCATGAACTCCCGCTTGTCAAGCCCCGCCTCGATCGGCGGCAGGAACTCCACCACCGCCAGCCCGGGCTTGCGCCGGATGCCCCGGCGCGGCCAGAACACACCCACATTGGTGGCCGCCGGCACGCATGTCTGGCCCAGCTCCGCATAAAGCACGCCGGTCCCGATCTTGTAGGGCGCGCGCACCCCCGGCGCGATCCGCGTGCCCTGCGGATAGATGATCAGCTGCCCCGGCGCCTGCCGCCTCCCGGCCACATCCGCGACCATGCGCGTGATCGCGGCGCTGCGCTTGCCCCGGTCGACCGGCACGCAGCCGATCCTGAGTGCGTAAAGCCCCAGCACCGGCGCCCACATCAGTTCGCGCTTCATGATGAACTTGCCCGCGGGAACCGCGCCGAAGATGAGGATGATGTCGAGAAACGACTGGTGTTTGGCCGCGATCATCGCCTCGCCGGCGGGCGGCGTGCCCCGGACCTCTGTCCTGAGCCCCCACCATCCAGCGCGCGCTCCAGCGCACCCAGCGGCACCAGGCGTGGGAGGCAAAGAGCGCGCCGCGCCGGCTGACCGCCGCCCAGGGCAGGAACAAGAGCCCCATCAGCCCCATCATGCCATACATCGAGACGATAAAGACCAGCGAGCGCAGCCATTGCAGCGCATGGCTCATGGCATGTCCCTCAGGGTCCGCCGGGCGGCGGCGCGGGTGGCGGCGAAGGCCACCAGCGCCGCCAGCGGCGGGATCGCCAGCGGCCACAACCAGTGCCAGCCGCGAAACCCCAGCCCGGTCAGGAACCCGCCCTCGGCCTGGGCCTGGGGCAACGCCAGGATCGCCGCCACGCCAAGGCCGGTGCCCAGCATGGCGCCGGCCAGGGTGCGCAGGGTAAAGCGGCGCTCGAAGGCGCGCGCGATATAGGCGTCGCGCGCGCCCACCAGCCGCAGCACGCCGATGACCTGCGCGTTGGCCGCGAGCGCGGCCTGTGCCGCCAGCGTGATCATCGCCGCCGTCGTCGCCGCGATCAGGAAGATCGACGACCAGCCCAGCAGCCGCAGCCGGCCGGCCGCGCGCACCAGCGGCCGGCGCCAGCGGGTGTGGTCGTCGAGCACCGCCCCCGGCGCCTCGGCCGCCAGCCGCAGCCGCAGCCCGTCGGCGTCATAGCCCTCGTCGGTCTCGATCACCTCGACGAGGCGGGGAACCGGCAGCGTCTCGACCGGCAGGCCGGGCCCGAACCATGGCTCCAGCAGCGCGCGCTGCTCCTCGTCGCTCAGCGCCCGGGCGCTCGCTACCCCCTTCGTCGTCTCCAGCACCCTCAGTACCGCGTCCGTCTGCGCCGCCATCTCGCCCCTCGGCGCCGAGATGCGAATGGTCGAGGCGCGCGCCAGCTCGGCCCCCCAGCGATCGGCCAGCCGCCCGGTGGCGAGCGACAGCGCCAGCGCAAAGACCGCCAGAAACGCCATCGCGAAGGCGCTGAAGAGCGTCAGCCGGGCGGTAAAGCCGGTGGGCGGCACCACCTTGTCGGCCTGCGTGTCGCCGGCCAGAAACTCGATTATCATGGTCCCGGCGCGGCTCACAGATCGGCCCCCGCCAGTTGCAGCCGCCGGTTGGAAATCCGCAGCACCCGCGCCTGCACATGGCTCTTGGCGGCGCGGATGAGCGCGATGTCGTGGGTGGCGATCATGATCGTCTTGCCCATGCGGTTGAGTTCGACCAGCAGGCGCATCAGCCGTTGCGACATCTCCCAGTCGATGTTGCCGGTGGGCTCATCGGCCAGGACCACGTCCGGCGACATGATCACCGCCCGCGCCAGCGCCGCGCGCTGCCGCTCGCCGCCCGAAAGCTCCGGCGGCAGCGCCTGGGCGCGCTCATTGAGCCCGACCCAGCCGGTCAGTTCCTTGAGGTTCGCACCCTCTGCCAGCAGGTCGCGCCCCGCCACCATCAGGGGCAGCGCAATATTGTCGGAGACGCTCAGGTGATCGAGAAACTGGCAGTCCTGATGCACCACGCCGATGCGGCGGCGCACCATTGCAATATCGTCGCGCTCCATCTCGCGCAGGTCGCGCTCGAACAGCCGGACATGCCCCGCGGTCGGCATCAGCGCGCCGTAGCAGAGCTTGAGCAGCGTCGTCTTGCCCGCCCCCGACGGCCCCGTGAGAAAATGAAACGACCCCGGCTGGAGCCGGAGCGTGATCTCGCTCAACAGCTCGCCGCCGCCATAGTTGTAGGCCACATCCTCCAGCTCGATCACGGTCGACCTCGTTCGCGCAACAGCCCTTTCATGCCCCAGAGCTCCGGGCGGCGCAACGACAACCGCCCCAAATTGCTTTGCGCTTTCGCCGTGCAGCCGTTACACCTATGGTCGAAAAGTCGGCCGGAGGCAAACCGGCCACGGCCGGAGCAAGGCGACTGGAGAGGACATGAGGCTCACTTGCCCCAACTGCGGGGCGCAGTACGAGGTGCCCGACGAGGTCATTCCCGAAAGCGGGCGGGACGTGCAGTGCTCCAATTGCGGAGAGACGTGGTTTCAGGCGCACCCTGACCAAGCGGCGCCCGAAGCCGCCCGCGAATACGACCTTGCCGACACGGGCGATGACGTGAACGGTCAGGACTGGCCGGATCCCGACGAAGACACCGGACCCGCGCCCGACCAGGACATTCCCCGCGAGCCGGCCGGACGCCGGGAACTCGACCCCGACACCGCAAGCCTGTTGCGCGAAGAGGCCGCCCGCGAGGCGCAGGCTCGCGCGGCCGAGGCGCGGGGCGGGCTCGAGACCCAGCCCGACTTGGGGCTGACCGATCCCCGAGGACGACGCCGATCAACGCTCGCACCAGACCCGCGCGCGGATGGAACGGCTTCAGGGCACTGCGGCGCCGCAACCCGAGCCCGGGGAGGACGATGACTTCGGCCCCGGCTCGCGCCGCGACCTGCTGCCCGACATCGACGAGATCAACTCGACCATCGCTTCCGGAAACGATGTCGGACAGCCACGACCTTTCGGCTCGCGACGGCAGCAAGGTTGCCGCGCAGCCCAATGGCAGCAGCTTCGGCCGGGGCGTGCGCATGGCCATCCTGCTGGCCCTCGTCGCCACCGCAATCTATCTCTTCGCGCCACGCATCGCGGACACCGTTCCGGCGATGGCCGGGCCGCTCGCGGCCTATGTCGCAGCTGTGGACAGCCTGCGCGCGATGCTGAACGACCAGGTGGCCGGGCTGCTGTCGCAACTCTGAGATGGCGGCGGGCGGTGCGGATCAGAACCGCTCCAGCAACCGCCTGAGATAGTCCAGCTCCACATCCGGGCGCTCGCCCTGACCCGAACGGCGGCGGATCTCGTCGATCAGTTCGCGCGCGCGGCGATAGACGTCCTCGCCCTGCAGCAGGTCATCCTGCGTGCCGAGCTGCGCGCCGCGGCCGGTGCGGCGGCCCAGCGGATCGGACTGTTCGCCGCCCGGCCGGCCCATCGCCTCGCCCCGGCTGCCGGGGGCGCGGTCGTTTCGGCCAGCGCCTCGCCCAGGCTGCGCATGCCCTCGCGCAACGCCTCGATGGCCTCGGCCTGCCGGTCGATCGCCCCGGCCAGATCGTC
This sequence comes from Roseovarius sp., assembly GCA_027493545.1. GTDB lineage: Bacteria > Pseudomonadota > Alphaproteobacteria > Rhodobacterales > Rhodobacteraceae > Roseovarius. The sequence continues at coordinate 428,029 of JAOSKR010000004.1, forward strand.
GCGCCTCAGCGCGTCCCCGGCGCCGCGCATCGCCTCCTCGGCGCGCTCGAGCGCCTCGCGCGCGGCCTCGCCGCCCTCGGTTCCGGCGCCGGGCAGATCGCCGCGCTGACGCTCCAGTTCCCGGCGCAGCGCCTCCTGCCGGTCAGCCAGCGAGCCCTGGCCGTCCGCGGCCTGCCCCTCGGCACCATCGCCGCGCGCGTCGCCCCGGCCCTGACCCTGGCCGTCACCCTGCCCGGGCTGGTGGCTCTGCCCGCGCCCCAGCCCGCCATCGCGGCCCTCGTTTTCCCGCGACCGGCCCGAGCGCGCATCCGGGTTGAACTGCTCCTGCAGGTCGCGGAAGGCCTGATCCGACAGCCCCTGCTGGTTGCGCAGCGTCTCGGCGAGCCCCTCCATCGCCTGCTCGCCGGGGCGCTCTCCCGCCCTGCCCTGCTGGCCCTCGGTCACGCGCAGGTTCTCCATCAGCTGCTGGAACTCGCGCAGCGCCTGCTCGGCCTCGGCAAAGCGGCCCTGCTCCATCAGTTCCTGGATGCGATCGAGCATGTCCTGCAAATCCCGGGCGTCGAGGCGCATCATGTTCTCGGCCAGTTCGCGGTCGCCGTCCTGGCCGTCGCGCTGGGCCTGCTGCGCCTTTTTGCCGCAGATAGTCCTGGGTGGCGTCGCGCAACTCCTGCATCAGCCGCGCGATCTCGTCTTCGCTGGCGCCGTTGCGCATCGCCTCGCTCAGCCGCTCCTGCGCCGCCCGCATCCGCGCCAGCGCGTCGCCGATATCACCATCCTCCAGGATCACCCCCAGATCCCACAGCGCCTGAGCAATGTCGTCGCGCGCCTCGGCGGTCAGCGCGTTCTGGCGGATCAGCGTTTCCAGCTGCCGCAGGATTACCCGAAAGCGCAGATAGGCGGTCTCGGAACGAAAGAGCCCCGGCCCCGGCTGGTACGAGACCGCGCGCATCACCTGCGCCACCCGCGGCGCGTTTTCGCGCGACCAGAGCAGGTCGCGGCGCTGCTCGATCACCGCGGCCGCCAGCGGATCGAAGAACCGCCGCGCCGGCAGCGCCATCTCCTCGGGCGGGCTCCGCCCCGCCTGCCCGGCGGCGTCCTCGACCGCCAGCGTCAGCGTCACCGGCAGGTGCGCCCAGGGGTGTTGCGAGAAGTTGTCGATCAGCGTCTCGGTGAAATCCGCCCGGTCCCCGGTGATCGGCATCGGCAGGTCGAGCACGATCGGCTCGCGCGGCTCGGGCGCGGCCGCCAGCCCATGACGCCGGTCCACCCGGCCGAGGTCCAGCCGGAACGTCGCGCGCCCGCGCACCACGCCATAATCGTCGCGGGCGCGGAACGGCTGGCTCATCTGCCCGTCGAACCCGGTTTCGGCGCCCTCGGACACCACCACGACCCGCGGCGCGGTGTCGGCGATGGTGCCGACCTCCCAGGAACGCCCGCCGGGGCCGGTGATGGCGAGCATCCCGTCGCGCACCACGTCGAAGACCTGTTCGGGCGAGCTTGCGGACACGTCCTCGCGGCCCGAAACCGTCTCGGTTACGCTCAGCGCGCCGGCCTCGCCGTAAAGCCTGAGCGTCACCCGGCTGCCCTCGGGCACCCGGATCGCGCCAGCCTGGTCGTTGAGGTAAAGGCTCGGCAGGCCGGTATGGGGCGGCGGTTCGATCCAGCCCTCCCAGGCCGGGCCGGAGGCCAGATCGCCCACGCCGCCGGGCCCCATCCGCGCCACCGTGGCCACCCGCAGCGCCGAGCCGAAAAGAAGCGCCACCACCAGCAGCATGAGCGCCACGTAGCGCAGCCCGTAGGGATCGCGCGCCGCCAGCCGCAAATCGGGCGGAACCGCCCGCGCCGCAGCCGCCCGCGCGGCCATGCGCGCCAGATGCGCCCGCCACAGCGCCTCGGACTGCGCATCGCCCGCGCCGATCGCCTGCTCATCGGCCAGTGCGCTCAGCGGCCGGCCGGCCAGACGGCTGTCGATCCGCGCCACCGCCTCGCCGCGGGCGGGCCAGCGGAACGCCAGCGCGCCCCGCACCGCGAAGACAACCGCCGCCAGCCCGGCCAGCGCCGCCAGCGTCCAGACCGCCTCGACCGGCGGATGGTCGTGCAGGCCCAGCATCAGCGCCGCCGCCATCGCCGCAACGAGAGTCCAGAGCGGCCAGAAGGCACGCACCAGCCGCTCGGCCGCCATGCCGGCCCATGTCAGGGCCAGCGGCAGCCTGAGCCGTGCCAATACGGCGCTGTGGGGGGTCTTGCTCGCCATGCTCCCTTTCTCGGGACGGGCCTGATCGCGCGGGCCTGCGCGGCTCACAGCCACTCGGGGATGGTATCGCGTTTTATGATCTCGTCAAAGCTCGGGCGCGCGCGGATCACGGCAAAGCGGTCGCCATGCACCAGCACCTCGGGCACCAGCGGGCGAGTGTTGTATTCGCTGGCCATCACCGCGCCATAGGCCCCGGCACTGCGAAACGCCACCAGATCGCCCTGCGCGACCGGCGGCATCAGGCGTCCGCGTGCGAATGTATCGCCGGTCTCGCAAACCGGCCCGACGATGTCGTAGGGCGCCTGCTCGGCGCCGGGCGCGGGTTCGGCCACGGTCACGATGTCGTGATGCGCGTCGTACATCGCCGGGCGGATGAGGTCGTTCATCGCCGCGTCGAGAATCAGGAAATCGCGGCCCTCGCCGGATTTCACATAGATCACCGCCGCGACCAGGATGCCGGCATTGCCGACCACCAGCCGCCCCGGCTCGATCACGATCTCGCAGCCGAGTTGGCCGACCGTCTCGCGAATGAGCGCGCCGTAATCGAGCGGCAGCGGTGGCGCCTCGTTGGAGCGCGTATAGGGAATGCCCAGCCCCCGCCCAGATCGAGCCGGCGGATGTCATGGCCGTCGGCGCGCAGCACCGCCGTAAGTTCCCCCATCTTTTCAAAGGCGGCGCGGAACGGCGCCAGGTCGGTCAGCTGGCTGCCGATATGCAGGTCGATGCCGACTACTTCGAGCCCCGGCAGCAACGCGGCCCGGGCATAGACCTCGCGCGCCCGTTTGATCGGCACGCCGAACTTGTTCTCGGCCTTGCCGGTCGCGATCTTGGCATGGGTGCGCGCATCGACATCGGGGTTGAGCCGGATCGTGACCGGCGCCACCCGCCCCATCGCCAGCGCCACTTCGTTCAGCGCCTCCATTTCCGGCTCGCTCTCGACATTGAACTGCCGGATGCCGCCTTCAAGCGCCTGCCGCATCTCTTCGCGGGTCTTGCCGACGCCGGAAAAGACGATGCGCTCGCCGGGCACGCCGGCGGCCCGGGCCCGCGCGTATTCCCCGCCCGAGACCACGTCCATGCCCGCGCCCAGGCCCGCCAGCGTCTTCAGGATCGCCTGGTTGCTTGCCGCCTTCATCGCGTAGCAGACCAGATGGTCGAGCCCGGCAAGCGCCTCGTCGAAGAGCCGGAAATGCCGCGTCAGCGTGGCGGTGGAATAGCAGTAGAAGGGCGTGCCTACCGCGGCCGCGATCTCGGCCACGGGCACATCCTCGGCGAAAAGCGCGCCGTCACGGTAGAGAAAGTGATCCATCCCAGGCCCCGGCTGCCAGCCCTTTCATCTTTCCGCAAATACTCATTCTCCGGGCGGCGGCCGTTGCCGCCGGCCTGACCCCGGGCGCAACTCCGCGCCTCAGAGCCCCGCGCCCCAGCCCACCGAGAACGGGCCCTTCCTCACCGTCACCCCGGCCGATCCGCTGACCCCGCCGGGTCCGGCGCCGATATTGGCGTTCATCGACGGGGCCACGGGCTCGCCATCGGCGCCGCAGCCGGCCAGCAGCGCCAGCATCAGGGCTGCACCAAGACGTTTCATGACAGGGCCTCCTTCCAGCGGGCGATTTCTGGCGCACCCGCTCGGGCGCGGTGCCGCCAAGGCTTGTGCGCGACGCCACCGAATTGTGAACGCCCAGCACCTCGAAGATATCACTTGTGATGCCCGAATCCACCGCCTGCATGTCGGCAGGTGAAGGTCGGGCAGATCGCAGCCCTTTTCCTCGGCCAGCGCCACCAGCCGGCCGGTGACGTGGTGCGCGTCGCGAAACGGCATCCCCCGCACCCGCACCAGCCAGTCGGCCAGATCGGTGGCGGTGGCAAAGCCGGTCCCCGCCGCGGCCTCCAGCCGGGCGCGGTCGGGGGCCATGTCGGCCACCATCCCGGCCATCGCGGCAAGCGCCAGCATCAGGCTGTCGGCGGCGTCGAAAACCTGCTCCTTGTCCTCCTGCATGTCCTTGGAATAGGCCAGCGGCAGCCCCTTCATCACCGTCAGGAGCGCCACCCCGGCGCCGAAGATGCGCCCGGTCTTGGCCCGGATCAGCTCGGCGGCGTCCGGATTGCGCTTCTGCGGCATGATCGAGGAGCCGGTGGAAAACCGGTCCGAGAGCCGCACGAAGCGGAACTGCGCCGAGGACCAGATCACCAGCTCTTCGGCCAGGCGGCTGAGATGCATCGCGCAGATCGACGCCGCGCCGAGGAACTCGAGCGCGAAATCGCGGTCGCTGACCGCATCGAGGCTGTTGGCGCAGGGCCGCGCGAACCCCAGCGCGCGCGCGGTCATCTCGCGGTCGATCGGAAACGAGGTGCCGGCCAGCGCCGCCGCGCCCAGGGGGCATTCGTTCATCCGCGCCCGGGCATCGCGGAACCGCGACAGATCGCGGCCGAACATCTCGACATAGGCCATCATGTGATGGCCCCAGGTCACCGGCTGGGCCACCTGCAGATGGGTAAAGCCCGGCATCACCCAGTCCGCGCCCCCCTCGGCCTGGGCGAGAAACGCCCGGCAGAGCGCGACCAGCGCCGCATCCGCCGCGTCGATCTGGTCGCGCACCCAGAGCCGGAAATCGGTCGCCACCTGGTCGTTGCGCGACCGCGCCGTGTGCAGCCGCCCGGCCGGTTCGCCGATCAGCTCCTTGAGCCGCGCCTCGACATTCATGTGGATGTCCTCGAGCGCGGTAGAAAAGGCGAAATCCCCGCCTTCGATCTCTGACAAGACCGTGAGCAGCCCTTCCCCGATCGCCTCGGCATCGCTATCAGTGATGATGCCCGTCGCCGCCAGCATCGCGGCGTGGGCCCTCGACCCGGCGATGTCCTGCGCCGCCAACCGCTTGTCGAACCCGATCGAGGCGTTTATGGCCTCCATGATCGCGTCCGGTCCGGCGGCGAAGCGGCCGCCCCACATCCGGTTCGAGGTCTTGTCCGTCATGCTGGCCCTCCCGGGAGGTAGAATGCGCCTGAATCTGTCCGTCCTGCTTTATATAGCTGCCGGCGCCTCTGCAATCGCCGCCGCGGCGCTGATCCTGCAACCCTCGGGCATTGGCGGGACCGGCGCCCGGAGTGCCGAACACGCCGCGCTGCACAGCCTGCTCGAGGACGACATGCAAAAGCTCGTCTTCCACGACGCGCCCAAGCCCGTCACCGGCATCGCCTTCGAGGCCCAGGGCGGCGGCACCGGGACGCTGGCCGATTATCGCGGCAAGATCGCGCTGGTGAACTTCTGGGCCACCTGGTGCGCGCCCTGCCGCAAGGAAATGCCGATGCTGGCCGAGCTTCAGACCGAACTCGGAGGCGACGATTTCGAGGTCATCACCATCGCCACCGGCCGCAACCCGCCGCAGGCAATGACGGATTTCTTTGCCGAGATCAGTGTCGGAAACCTGCCGCTGCACCGCGACCCCAAGCAGCAGATGGCGCGCGAGATGGGCGTCGTCGGCCTGCCGGTGACACTGATCCTCGATCGCGACGGGCACGAGATCGCCCGCATGCTGGGCGACGCGCACTGGAGCTCCGAGGGCGCCAAGGCGATGCTGCGCAAGATCATCGCCGACACCGCCCCGGGCGCAAGCTGAGCGCGGCTCAGGCCAGGCCGGCGATTTCGGCGCGCAGCGTGGCCAGCCCCTCGCCCTTTTCGGCCGAGGTCAGGACGATCTCGGGAAAGGCCGCCGGGTGGCGCGCCAGCCGGCCGCGCATCTGCTCAAGTACCTGGTCGCGATCGCCGGCCCTGACCTTGTCGGCCTTGGTCAGCACGCATTGAAAGGTGACCGCGGCGCTGTCGAGCAGCGCCATGATCTCTTCGTCCACCGGCTTGATGCCGTGGCGCGCATCGATCAGCAGAAAGGCGCGGCGCAATGTCGCGCGCCCGGCCAGATACCGTTTCAGCAGCGCCTGCCGGCCGCGACCTTGGCCAGCGGCGCCTGCGCGAAGCCGTAGCCGGGCAGGTCCGCCAGGTAGTGGCTTTCGCCCAGCGCGAAGATGTTGATTTCCTGGGTGCGGCCGGGGGTGTTCGAGGCCCGCGCCAGCCCCTTGCGGCCGGTCAGCGCGTTGATCAGCGACGACTTGCCCACGTTCGAGCGCCCGGCGAAACAGACCTCCGGACGGTCGGCCGGCGGCAGCCTGGACATCGCCACCACGCCCTTGACGAAGGTGACCGGCCCGGCAAAGAGCAGCCGCCCGCGCTCGGCCGCCTCCGGCGTCGGATCGGGGGCCAGCGGGAACGGCAGGCTCATGCGAGCACCTCGACCGGATCGCCAACGGCCAGCGCGCCGGTCCGGGTGACCTCGGCGTAGATGCCGAACCGGTGTGCCCGAAATGGCTTTCGAGCGCGCCAAGCGTGTCGGCGTCGCGCGCGCCGGTCTCGGGATTGGCGGCGGTTGCCAGACAGCGACCGATCTCTGCGCGCACGACCATCTCGGCGCCGCCGGCGCGCAGGCGGCGGCCGATCCATTGCCGCTCGGCCCAGGGCTCCAGCCCCTCGAGATGGATGTTGGCGCGCCAGCGCAGTGGCGAGAGCGGCTGGCCCATGCGCCGGGCCAGATCCTCGCCCGAGGCGAGATTGACCAGGCTCAGCGACGGAAACTCGGTATCGGTCATGCCGCGCTCCGGGACGCGCAGGATACGTGCCGATTGCGCGCGCTCGGCGGGCATCAGCGGGCGCACCCAGTCGAGAAACGCCGCCTCCTCGCGATCGGGATCGAAGGTCAGGGCGGGGCGGTCGGGGTGCGACAGGGTCACGGTACCGGCGCGCGTGTCCGAGCGCGCCGAAATCGCCATCAGTGCCGGCGCCTTGGCACCGCGGGAAAAGTTGGCGCAGGGCGCCCAGGCGCGGCCATCGGCACGCGTGGCCTCGTGCGCGACCGCCCAACGGCGGTCCCACGGCATGGTCTGTCCCGCCGCCAGCGTCACCGACCGCAGCGTTTCGCATCCGTGCGCCTTGATCGGGTGTCGCCACAGCGCCGCGACGCGGGCCATCACTTGCTCCCCGGCTCGCGCTTGCGCTTGAAGCCGGTCCTGATGTTGCCCAGCACGTCGGGCTTGTAGCCGTGGCTGCGCATGATCAGGTACTGCTGAGTGAAGGTGAGCGTGTTGTTGGTGATCCAGTAGAGCACCAGCCCCGACGCGAAGCTGCCCAGCATGAACATGAACACCCATGGCATCCAGGCGAAGATCATCTTCTGCGTCGGGTCGGTGGGCGCGGGGTTGAGTTTCTGCTGCAGCCACATCGAGACGCCGAGGCAGAGCGGCAGGAAACCGATGAAGATCAGCGCCAGGATGGAACCCGGCTCGGGCGCGCCCCAGGCAAGAGGCCCCAGAGATTATAGAGCGACGAGGGATCGGGCGCCGACAGGTCGCGGATCCAGCCGATCCAGGGTGCGTGGCGCAACTCGAGCGTGACGAAGATCACCTTGTAGAGCGAAAAGAAGATCGGGATCTGCAGCAGGATCGGCAGGCAGCCCGAGGCCGGGTTGACCTTCTCCTTCTTGTAGAGCGCCATGATCTCCTTCTGGAGCTTCTGGCGGTCGTCGCCCGCGTTCTCCTTGAGTTGCTCCATCTGCGGCTGCAATTCCTTCATCTTGGCCATCGAGACGTAGGACTTGTAGGCCAGCGGAAAGAGCAGCGCCTTGATGCAGAAGGTCAGCGCGATGATCGCCCAGCCCATGTTGCCGATGGTCTTGTTGAGCGTGTGCAGCACCGCGAAGATCGGCTTGGTCAGGAAAAAGAACCAGCCCCAGTCGATCGAATCGAGGAATTTCGGAATGCCGTCCTCGTTCTGATAGGCGCGGATCGTCTGCCATTCCTTGGCACCGGCAAACAGCCGGGTCGAGGCGGTCGCGCTCGCGCCCGGGGCAAGCGCGACGGTGGGCTGCTTGGCCGTGGTCTGGTAGATGTCGCGGCGGGTGTCCTGGAAGGTGCTGATGCTGGTGCCTTCGCCGATGCCGGGGATCAGCGTGGTCATCCAGTAGTGATCGGTAAAACCGGTCCAGGCGGCGTCCTTCACCGGGATCGTCTTGTGCGCGGAGGCGGGATCGAAATCGTCGTAATCGATCTCGGCCAGCTCGCCGTCGACCATGCGGATGCCGCCCTCGTGCAGGATGAAGAACTTCTTGAGATTGGCCGGCAGCCCGTGCCGGGCGAGGATGCCGTAAGGCGCCAGCGCACGGGTCTCGTCGCCGGTGTTGGTGACCGACTGGGTGACGGTGAACATCTGCTTGTCGTCGATGCGCATCTCGCGGCGGAAGGTCAGCCCGGCGTCGTTCTGCCAGCTCAGCACGATGGGGTTTTCGGGCGTGAGCGGGCCGCCGCTCTCGACCTGCCAGAGCGTGTTGGCACCCGGCACCTGATCGGGGGTGAGCCCCGCCCCGGGCGCCCAGCCGAAAAGCGCGTAATAGGGCTGCTCGCTGCCCACCGGCGACAAGAGCGTGACGATGTCGGGGTTGGGATCTCAGGGTCTCGTGATATTTCTTCAGCGCCAGCTGATCGATGCGCCCGCCGCGCAGCGAGATCGAGCCCTTGAGCGCGGGCGTGTCGATGGCGATGCGCGCGGTATCGTCGCGCGTCTCCTCCGCCGCGGCCGCCGTCCCGGGGGCGGTTTCGCCGGCGCCGCCCGGTTCCGTGAGGGCGGGATCGGTGGCGGCGGGAACGCTCGCCACGCCGTCAGCGGCGGCCCTGGTCGGGCGCGCCGGTCCGGGTGGTGGCGGTGACCGGCGGGGTCAGGTCATCCTGTTTGGGGGCCTCGGGCGGCGGGAACAGCACGAACCACAGCAGGATCACCACAAAGCTGAGCGCGGTTGCTAGCAGAAGGTTCTTGTTCTGGTCGTCCATTTCCGGCGGCCACCTGTCCTGATACCAGTCTGGAGGGGGTTCAACAGAGTGACGGCCCAAAGGTCAAGGGGATTATCCGTGATCGGCGCCCCGGCGTGGCGCGAAACCCGGCCGAATGACGCACCGCGCGAGCGCGGCCATCTCGGTGCGCCGCCGGTTCAGCGGGCGAGGCGCCCGATCTCGGGCGGATGTTCCAGCTTTTCGCCATGGGCGCGCAACCAGGGCAGCGTGCGCTCATAGGGCATCGGCCGGGCGATGCCGAAACCCTGCACGTGACCGCAGCCGAGCTGCGCCAGCAGGGCGTGTTCGCCGGAGGTCTCCACCCCCTCGGCCAGGGTGTCGAGGTCCAGTTGTTCGGCCATCGTCAGGATCGCGGCGACCATGCGCTGCTGGTCGGGGTCGCCGTCGATCCCGTGCACGAAGGAGCGGTCGATCTTCAGCCGGTTGAGCCGGAACCCCCGGAGCGACGAGATCGAGGCGTGCCCGGTGCCGAAATCGTCGAGGTCGATGCGGCAGCCCATTTCCGACAGGCGCCGGATATTGCGCGCGGTGGCGTCGTCGGGCGAGACCGACACCACGGTCTCGAGGATTTCGACGGTCAGGCGACAGGCCGGCAGATCGTGGCGGTCGAGCTCCCATGCGACGGTATCGGCAAGGGCGGGATCGCGCAGCCCCGCGGGAGAGAAGTTGACCCCGACGCCGGGGATGTCGAAGCCCAGCGCGTGCCACTTGCCCAGCGCGCCCAGCGCATCGTGCAGGATCACCTCCTGGAGCTGGCCGGCAAGCCCGGCGCGGTCGAGATAGGGCAGGAACTGCGCCGGCACCAGCACACCACGCTGCGGATGACACCAGCGCGCCAGCGCCTCGAACCCCGACACCCGGCCGGTATCGGTGCACAGCTGGGGCTGGAACCAGGCGGTTATCTCGCCGCCCTCGAGTGCGCGGATGGCCTCTTCATGCAGGCGCAGGGGGCGCGGTCCCGACGCCGCGCCGCGTTTGGGGCCCGACCGGCGCATGCGGATCGTCGCCGGCGCGGTCTCGCGCGCCTCGTCGAGGGCGGCCGCAGCGGCCGCCATCAGGTCTTCGCCGGTGTCGCGCCCGATGGCGGCGGTGGCAATGCCGATACAGATCGACTGGCCCGCGCCGGACATGCCGTCGATGCGTTGCAACGCTTCCTGCATGCGCGCGGCCATCCGCCAGACGGCCTCGGGGGTCATCCGGCGCGCCGGCGCCGGCACGATGCCGAACCGCCCGCAGCCGAGAAAGAAGATGCGGTCGCGCCGGCGCAGCGCGGCGCGCAGACGCAGCGCGACATGATCGGTCACGGCGGCGGCGGCGGCGGCGCCCTCAGTGTCGTGCAGGCTGTCGTGGTGGTCCATCTGCAGCATGATGCAGGCGGCGATACCACGGCCCCCGGCCCGGCCGATGGCGGCGTCGAGCGCCTGTCGCAGCGACCGGCCCGACACCGCCGGCGGACCGATATCCGCCATGCTGCGCCGGCGCCGGCCGAAGGCGCCCGCGAGCGCCAGCGCCCCGGGCACCGCCAGCGCGGCCACCGCCAGCGCGGCCTCGCCCCCGGCGCGGTAGCCCAGCAGGAGCGCCACCGGCAACAGCGCCAGCGCCAGCGGGCCGGTCAGCAGCGCCGCGAGGCGGCGACGCAGGAAAAACAGGCTGTGGTAAAGACGGCGTATCATGCGGCATCCCCGGGCTTGCGCGGGCAAGGCTAGGGACGGCGCTTCAATATCGCCTTAATGCAGCCGGGGCACCGGATCGGATTTCGCCCGGGAATTTGCATCGAATTCGACCGATCCCCGCGCCAGCCCCGCAAAATCGAAGAGCCGCGGGTCGAGCAGATGCGACGGCCGGGCGTTCATCAGCGCGCGGAACATCACCTGCCGGCGACCGGGCGCATTGGCCTCCCAGCCGTCGAGGATGCGCTTGACCTGCTGGCGCTGCAGCCCGTCCTGGCTGCCGCAAAGGTCGCAGGGGATGATCGGATAGGCCATCGCCCGGGCGAAGCGCTCGCAATCCGCTTCGGCCACGAACGCGAGCGGCCGGCAGACAAAGAGATCGCCCTCCTCGTTCACGAGCTTCGGCGGCATCGTCGCCAGCCGTCCGCCGTGAAAGAGGTTCATGAAGAAGGTCTCGAGAATGTCGTCGCGATGATGGCCCAGCACCACCGCCGAACAGCCCTCCTCGCGGGCGATCCGGTAGAGGTTGCCGCGCCTGAGCCGAGAACACAGCGCGCAATAGGTGCGCCCCTGCGGCACCTTGTCGGTGACGATGGAGTAGGTGTCCTGGTACTCGATCCGGTGCGGCACCCCCATCCGCTCGAGAAACTCCGGCAGCACCGTGGCCGGAAATCCCGGCTGCCCCTGATCGAGGTTGCAGGCCAGCAGCTCGACCGGCAGGAGCCCGCGCCACTTCAGTTCGTGCAGCACCGCCAGCAATGTATAGCTGTCCTTGCCGCCAGACAGGCAGACCAGCCATTTCGCGCCCTTCTCGGCCATGCCGTATTGCTCGATCGCCTCGCGCGCCTGGCGCACGATGCGCTTGCGCAGCTTGCGGAACCCGGTGGTTTTCGGGGCGCCGGCAAAGAGCGGGTGGATATCGTCGGCCTCGTCGAGCATGGGCGGGGAGTAATCGCATTCGCGAGGTCAGGCAAGGGGCCGTCAGCGTGGGCGGGGCGGTGAAATTCCGACTCCCAAACCAGAACAAAACGTGAATATACTGCCCGCCATGTTTGCCGAACTCTCCGCTACCTCGAACTTCACCTTCCTCACCGGGGCCTCGCACCCCGAGGAGTATATCCGCCGCGCCGCGGCCCGGGGGCTCGGGGCGGTGGCGGTGGCCGACCGCAATTCGGTGGCGGGCATCGTACGCGCCCATGCGCAGGCGCGCGAGATCGCGCGCGAGGTCCACGCCCGGCAGGAGATGGAGGCCGTCGATGGCCCCATCGGCCCGCCCGCCCCCGCGCCGCAGCCCCCGCCCCGGGCCAATATGCCGCGCCTCATCCCCGCCGCCCGGCTCTGCCTCGTTGAGGGATGGAACTGACCGCGCTGCCGCGCGACCGCGCCGGCTGGGGACGGCTCTGCCGGCTGATCAGCACCGGGCGGCTGCGCACCACAAAAGGCGGCTGCCACCTGAACGTCGCCGACCTGATCGCCGGGGCGGGCGGCATGGCGCTGCTCTTGCACCCGCCTGACCTGCCGTCCGGGGGCGGCGACCTGCGCGGCTGGGCGCGCCAGGCGCGGCGGCTGGCGCGGCAACTGGGCCATGACATGCACCTGCTGATGGCGCCGCGCTATGACGGGCGCGACCCCGCGCGCTTCGACCGGCTGGCCGATCTCGCCCGCCGGCTGGGCCTGTCCGCCATCGCCTCGGCCGAGCCGGTGATGCACCACGGCCGCCGCCGCCGGCTGGCCGATGTGCTGAGCGCGATCCGCCTCGGCTGCCGGGTCGATGAACTGGGCCGTGGGGCGCTGGCCAACGGCGAACGCCGGCTGCGCGCCGAGGCCGAGATGCGCCGCCTTTTTGAGGGCCACGAGACGGCGGTCGAGCGCGCCGGCGCGCTGGCCGATGCCTTGCGTTTTTCGCTCGACGAGCTGCGCCATGAATACCCCAGCGAGGCGGCGGACGGCGAAACCGCGACAGTGCGGCTGAAACGCCTTGCCCATGCCGGGTTGCGCTGGCGCTACCCCGACGGCGCGCCCGCGCGCGTTCGCGCCATGCTGGCGCACGAACTGGCACTCATCGCGCGGCTGAAATTCGAGCCCTACTTCCTGACCGTCAACGACATCGTCGCCTTTGCCCGCTCGCGCGGCATCCTCTGCCAGGGGCGCGGCTCGGCGGCCAATTCGGTGGTCTGCTACTGCCTCGGCGTCACCTCGGTCAGTCCCGAGATCGCCGCCATGGTCTTTGAACGTTTCGTCAGCGAGGCGCGCGGCGAGCCCCCGATATCGACGTCGATTTCGAGCACGAACGGCGCGAGGAGGTGATCCAGCACATCTACGACCGCTACGGGCGCCACCGCGCCGGGCTCTGCGCCACGGTGATCCATTACCGCGGCAAGCGCGCGATCCGCGAGGTCGGCGCCGCGATGGGGCTCTCGCGCGACACGGTGGCGGCGCTCTCGTCGCAGCTCTGGGGGTTTTTCTCCAACGGCGGGCTGCAACGGCAGCGCCTGCGCGAGATCGGCCTCGACCCCGATGATGCGCACCTGCGCCAAACGCTCGCCTTGGTGCGCGAGATCGAGGGCTTTCCCCGCCACCTCAGCCAGCATGTCGGCGGCTTCGTCATCGCCGCCGGCCGGCTCGACGAGCTGGTGCCGATCGAGAACGCCGCCATGGAAGACCGCACCGTGATCTGCTGGGACAAGGACGACATCGACGCGCTCGGCATCCTCAAGGTCGATGTTCTGGGCCTGGGCATGCTGACCTGCATCCGCAAGGCGTTCGACCTGATCGCCCGCCACCACGGCACCGATTACAGCCTCGCCACCCTGCCGCCCGAGGACGGGCGCGTCTACGACATGCTCTGCGCCGCCGACAGCATTGGCGTCTTTCAGGTCGAAAGCCGGGCGCAGATGAACTTTCTGCCGCGGATGCGGCCGCGATGCTTTTACGATCTGGTGATCGAGGTGGCGATCATCCGCCCCGGCCCGATTCAGGGCGACATGGTGCACCCCTATATCCGCCGCCGCAGCGGCGAGGAAACGGTAACCTTCCCTCCGACGCGCTGGGCGAGGTGCTGGGCAAGACACTGGGGGTGCCGCTCTTTCAGGAACAGGCGATGCAGATCGCCATCATCGGCGCGGGGTTCACGCCCGAAGAGGCCGACCGCCTGCGCCGGGCGCTCGCGACCTTCAAGCGGCACGGCAATGTCGGCGAGCTGCGCGACCGTTTCCTGCGCGGGATGGCCGCGAACGGGTATGACACCGCGTTTTCCGAGCGCTGCTTTTCGCAGATCGAGGGCTTCGGCTCCTACGGCTTTCCCGAAAGCCACGCCGCCTCCTTCGCGCTGCTGGTCTATGCCAGCGCCTGGATCAAGCGGCACCACCCGGGCATATTCGCCTGCGCGCTGCTCAATTCCCAGCCGATGGGGTTCTACGCCCCGGCCCAGATCGTGCGCGACGCCCGCGCCCACGGGGTCGAGGTGCGCCCGGTCTGCGTGCAGGCGAGCTATTGGGACAACGTCATGGAACCCGACGGCCGCGACGGGCTGGCGCTGAGGCTGGGGTTTCGCCAGGTCAGGGGGCTGCGGGAAGAAGACGCCGGCTGGATCGCCGCCGCGCGTGGCAACGGTTACCGCGAGGTCGCGGACCTGTGGCGCCGTGCCGGCATTGCCCCGGCGGCGGTGGCGCGGCTCGCCGAGGCCGGCGCCTTTGCCGCGCTGGGGCTCAGCCGCCGCGAGGCGCTGTGGCAGGCGCGCGCGCTCGTGAGCGACGCGCCGCTGCCGCTCTTCGCCCGCGACATCGACGGCGAGGCGATCGCCGAGCCCGAGGCGCGGCTGCCGGTGATGAGCCCCGGCGAAGAGGTGGTGGAGGATTACGTCGCCATGCGGCTCTCGCTCAGGGCGCACCCGCTGGCGTTGCTGCGCCCGCTGCTGACGCCCCCTGCTGACGCCTCAGTCCGGCGCCAGCATGTAACCCTCGCCGCGCACCGTCTGCAGATAGCGCGGCTGCCGGGGTCGGCCTCGATCTTGCGCCTCAGCCGGGTGATCTGGACGTCGACCGCGCGTTCCTGGGCCTGCCCCCGGTCACGGCCCAGATCCTCGACCAGCCGGGCGCGGCTGACCGGCTCGCCCAGGTGTTCAGAAAAGATTCGCATCAGCTGCACCTCGGTCGCGGTCAGGCGCACCGGCACCTCGCCGTGCATGAGTTCCGCGCGCTCGATATCGAAGCGCACCGCCCCCATCCGCAGCACCTTGGGGGTAACGGGATCGGGTTCGACCGCCGGCATCCGCCGCAGGATGGCGTTGATCCTGAGCAGCAGCTCCTTGGGCTCGAACGGCTTGGCCAGATAGTCGTCGGCCCCCGCTTCCAGCCCGCGGATGCGGTCTTCGGTCTCGCCCTTGGCGGTCAGCAGCAGAATCGGGGTCGCCAGCCGCTCGCGCAGCGCCCGCGTCAGCGCCACCCCGTCTTCGCCCGGCATCATCACGTCGAGCACGATGAGGTCGAATTCCAGCCCCGCCAGCAACCGGCGCGCATGTCCGGCATCGCGCGCGGCGGAGGCAAGGAAGCCGTTTCGGATCAGGAACTTGCGCAACAGATCCCGGATACGTTCGTCGTCGTCCACGACCAGCAGGTGCGGGGCGGGATCGCTCATGTGCCCGGCTCCCGGATGGCGTGGCAGCGGCGACGCAGCTCGGGCTCCATCATCGCCTCGAGCACCTTGCGGAAACCCGCCACCGCTTCGGGTCCGGCAGCGCGGTAGGCGGCGCGCATCCGCGCCCGCTGGGCATCCGACAACCGCTGTTCCAGCGAAGCGCCCCTGTCGGTCAGGGAAAGATGGCGCTCGCGCTTGTCGGCGGTGCCGATGCGGCTTTCCACCAGCCCGTCGGCTATCAGCGTGCGCAGCACCCGGTTGAGCGACTGCTTGGTCACGCCCAGCGTGCCCAGCAGGTTGTTGACCGTGGTGCCGGGGCTGCGGGCGATGAAGTGCAGCGCGCGGTGATGCGCGCGGCCATAGGCCATCTTGGCGAGGATCCGGTCGGGATCGGCGGTAAAGCCGCGATAGGCAAAGAACATCGCCTCGATGCCCTGCCGGAGCTGCTCGTCGGTCAGAAAAAGCAGTTTTTCTCCGCCCTGAACTTCAGCCATGACGTCTCCCGGACATAACTGCACCGCCTGCCTCCGATATTACGTCAGCTTTATTGACATTCCAAGATCAAACTGATAGCGAATCGCAGCTTTGGCGCAATTTTGTGTCCGGTGCGGACGTATTGAGCGCAACAAATGGAAATTCAGCCTGCAAAGGAGATCGCGAATGGCTGGCTATGACGACCGCAACGGCAAGATCTGGATGGATGGCACCCTCGTCGACTGGCGCAACGCCAACGTGCATATCCTGACCCATGCGCTGCACTACGCCAGCTCGGTCTTCGAGGGCGAGCGCGCCTATGGCGGGCGCATCTTCAAGAGCCGCGCCCATTCCGAGCGGCTGCATTATTCCGCCGGCCAGCTCGATTTCGAAATCCCCTTCAGCGTCGATGCGATCGAGGCCGCCAAGGCCGAACTTCTGACTGCCAACGGGCTCACCGACGCCTATGTGCGCGCAATCGCCTGGCGCGGCGCCGGGCCCGACATGGGCGTGGCCTCGGCGCGCAACCCGGTGCGGCTCGCCATCGCTGCCTGGGAATGGGGCGCCTACTATGGCGACGCCAAGACCCGGGGCGCCAGGCTCGACATCTCGAAATGGAAGCGCCCCAGCCCCGAGACCATCCCCAGCCACGCCAAGGCCGCCGGGCTCTACATGATCTGCACGCTGAGCAAGCACGCCGCCGAGGCCAGGGGCTGTTCGGACGCGATGATGTTCGACTATCGCGGCTATGTCGCCGAGGCGACCGGCGCCAACATCTTTTTCGTGCGCGACGGCGAGGTGCATACGCCCATTCCCGACTGCTTTCTCAACGGGCTGACCCGGCAGACGGTGGTCGGCATGCTGAACGAGCGCGGGGTCACCGTACACGAACGCCACATCATGCCCGAGGAACTGGAGGGCTTCCAGCAATGCTGGCTGACCGGCACCGCGGCCGAGGTGACGCCGGTCGGACAGATCGGGGACTACAGTTTCGAAGTCGGCGCGCTGACCCGCGACATCGCCGAAGGTTACGAAAAACTGGTGCGCGCCTGATCGCGCGCCGGCCGGCGCGGGGCGCGCGGCGGCGCTCAGCCGCCCGCCGCCACGATCGCCTTTGCCAGCACCGGCACGGTCTGGCGGTTCAACCCGGCGATGTTAATCCGCGAATCGCCCATCATGTAGATGCCACGATCACGGCGCAGCGTCTCGACGATCTCGGGCGCGAGCCCCAGCCGCGAGAACATGCCGCGATGCTCGGCGATGAAACCGAAACGGTCCGACCCGGTCAGTCGCTTGAGTTCCTCGGCCAGCTGCATGCGCAGCGCGATCATGCCCTCGCGCACCTCGTCGAGTTCCGTCTCCCAGTCGGCGCGCAATTCGGGATCGGTCAGCACCAGCGTTACCATCCGCGCGCCGTGATCGGGCGGAAAGGAATAGTTCTGCCGGTTGAGATGGGCGAGGTTGCCCTGCACCACCCCGCGCCGGCCGGTGTCGTGGCTCACCGCCATCAGGATGCCGGTGCGCTCGCGGTAGATCCCGAAATTCTTCGAGCAACTGGCAGCGATCACTGTCTCGGGACATCCCGCCGCCACCGCCCGCGTCACCTGCGCGTCCGCCGTCAGCCCGTCGCCGAAGCCCTGATAGGCGATGTCGATCATCGGCACCGCGCCCCTGGCGTTCATCAGCTCGATCACCGCCTCGACCTGGGTGAGGTTCAGGTTGGCCCCGGTGGGGTTGTGGCAGCAGCCATGCAGCAGCACCACGTCGCCCGGGCGCACCCCTTCGAGGTCTTCCATCATGCCGGCGCAATCCACCGCGCAGGTCTCGGCGTCGAAATAGCGGTAGGGCACCGTCTCGATGCCGAGATGGGCGAGAATGCTCAAGTGGTTGGGCCAGGTCGGGTTGGAGACGAATACCCGCGCCCCTGGGCTGGCCATCTGTACCAGCTCCAGCCCCTGCCGGATCGCGCCGGTACCGCCGGGGGCGGCGGCCGCCGCCACCGCCTCGCGCGGCACCGCGTCGCCCAGCACCAGCCCGATCATCGCATCCAGAAACGCCGGCTCGCCGGCGAGCGCGGTATAGCTCTTGGTGGTTTCCTGTTCCCACCATTTGCGCTCGGCCGCCTTGATCGCGCGCATGACCGGGGTCAATCCTTCGGCGTTGCGGTAGACACCGACGCCGAGGTCAATCTTGTCCTCGCGCGGATCCTCGCGGAACGCCACCATCAGTTGCAGAATCTTGTCGGCGGGCTGTTCGTGCAGGTTCTCGAACATGTCAGTCGTCTCCGGTTGCGACGGGGACGGTGGGAAAGGCGCCCCATTCCGTCCACG
This sequence comes from Roseovarius sp., assembly GCA_027493545.1. GTDB lineage: Bacteria > Pseudomonadota > Alphaproteobacteria > Rhodobacterales > Rhodobacteraceae > Roseovarius. The sequence goes on from JAOSKR010000004.1 coordinate 446,280, forward strand.
ACCCGTCATAAAGCGCATGGTCGGTCTTGCCGATCCGCTCCAGCGCCAGGTTGATGATCGCAGCGGTCACGCCCGAACCGCAGGTCGTGATCGCCGGGCGGGCCAGATCGACCCCCGCCGCCGCCAGCACCTCGCGCAGCGCGTCGGGGGACTTCATGGTGCCGTCGTCGTTCAGCAGCGTGCGGTAATGGACGTTCTTGGAGCCGGGAATGTGGCCGCCGCGCAGTCCCGCGCGTGGCTCGGGCTCGTCGCCGCGAAACCGCCCCGGCGAGCGCGCGTCAAGGATTTCGTGGTCACCGAGCTTTGCCGCCGCCGCCACCTGGGTGACGTCGCGCACCAGATGATTCTGACGGCGCCCGGTCATGTGACGGTCACGGATCACCGGCTCGATGTCCTCGGTCGGCCGCCCCTCGGCCAGCCATTTCGGCAGCCCGCCGTCGAGGACCGCGATATCCTCCTTGCCCATCAGGCGAAAGAGCCACCACACCCGCGCCGCCGAATAGATCCCCTGCGCGTCGTAGACCACGACCTGGTGGCCGTCGCCCACCCCCATCGCGCGCAGGCGCGACATGAACTTCTCGACCGGCGGCGCCATGTGCGGCAGGTCCGAGCGGTGGTCGGCGACGTCGTCGATGTCGAAGAACCGCGCCCCGGGGATATGGGCGGCGTCATAGTCGGCGCGCGGATCACGGGTTTCGGGCGGCAGATACCAGGTCGCGTCGAGCACCCGCAGGTCCGGATCCCGCAGATGCGCGGCCAGCCAGCCCGTCGAAACCAGCGTCTTGGGATCGTCCTGTGTCATGTCGCCCCCGGATTTTTTTCTCGCGCCAATCCCCTACAGCCAAGCCCCGCCAAGGGCAAGGCGGCGGCGCCGCACCGGGGCCGGCGCGTCAGCGCCCGTCATAGCTCTTTTTCTGCGCCCGGTAGAGCTGGGCATAGAGCCCGCCGTGATCGAGCAGCTCGGCGTGGCGCCCCTCCTCTGCCAGCCGCCCGGCCTCAAGCACGAAGATGCGGTCTGCACCGGCCACCGACGACAGCCTGTGCGCCACCATAATGGTGGTCTTGCCCCGCGTCAGCCGGTCGAGCGCGGCGCGGATGCGTTCCTCCGTGGCCTGGTCAAGCGCGCTCGTGGCCTCGTCAAGAAGCAGGATCGGCGCATCGCGCAGGAACGCCCGGGCGATGGCGATGCGCTGTTTCTGTCCGCCCGAGAGCTGCGCCCCCTTGGGCCCCACCGGCGCGTCGCCGCGCTTGCGGATCAGCGCCGCGATCTCGGCGTTCTCGGCGGCGGCCCAGACCTCCTCGTCGCTGGCATCGGGGCGAACATAGCGGATGTTGTCCAGGATCGAGGCGTTGAAGATCACGATATCCTGCGCCACCACCGAAAACGCCCCGCGCAGCGCGGCGACCTTCAGCCGGTCGATCGCCACCCCGCCGATGGTGATCCGTCCGCCGCGAACATCGTAGAGGCGCGAGAGCAGCGACAGGATGGTGGTCTTGCCCGACCCGGTGGCGCCGACGATGGCCGAGACCGGCCGCCGCGAAAGGTCATGCTCAGCCCGTCGAAGAGCGGATGATCGTCGCTGTAGGTAAAGCGCACATCCTCGAGCACGATGTCGCCGCCGGTGTCGAACGCCTCGATGGCGTCGGGCGCGTCGACGATGGTGGGTCTCTCGTCATAAAGACTGCGCACCCGGTCGAGCAGCACCAGGTTCGACTGCAGCCCGCCAAAGAACTGCGCCAGCAGGCGGGCGGGATCAAACACCATCACCATGCCCAGCAGGAAGGTGATGATGCCGGCGCCATCGACATCGAAATCGGGGCTCAGCACCATGTAGCCGCCGCCGCCGATCACCAGCACGTAGACGAAGGCCGAGCTGAGATCGATCGACGGCATCACCAGCGCCTGGATGCTCTGCACCCGCGTTATCAGCTCGCGGATGGAGCGGGTGCCCTGCATCAGGCGGCTTTCCTCCATCCGCTCCTGGCTGGAGATCTTGACCGTGCGCATGCCGCTCACGGTCTCCTCGATGTCGGTCATGTAGTCGCCGAGCGCGGCCTCGGCCTCGCGCTGGCCCTGCTTGACCCGGTCGGAGACGAAGTTCATCACCCAGATGATGAACGGCAACACCACCACCGCGGCGGTAAAAAGCACCGGGTTCTTCCAGATCAGATAGCCCGACACGATCGCCACGGTCACCGCATCGCGCACCGCGCCGGCGGTCGCGAGACCGAAGAATGCGCCCAGCTGCTGGGTCTGGGCAACGAGCCGGTGAATGATCTCGCCTGACTTGGTGCGCTCGAAATAGGCCAGGTCGAGCGACATCAGATGCGCGATCAGATCGCGCCGCATCTCGCAGACGGCGGCGTTCGAGACCCGCACGGTGATCAGCGGCACCAGATAGGACATCGCCCCGCGCACGGCGAACAGCCCGAACACCGCCGCGCAGACCACCGCCAGATCGCGCAGCGCTCCGCTGTCGAAGATCACCCGCAACCCGCTTTCGGTCATCGACAGGAACTGCTGATAGACCAGCCCCTGCACCAGGATCATCGCCAGCGCCAGCGCCAGCCAGCCGGCGCGCCTTTTGAGGTACCCGCGCCAGAGCCAGCGCAGGTTGGCGCGGTCCTGCCCGGAAAAAGAGCGGCTGGCGTTTCGGCTTGGCGGTGTCGGTCATGGATGGCCCGTTGCAAGAGGTCGCCTGCCTATAGAGCGTTCCGGCGCGAAGGTCAGCCCATGAATTGCGCCCGTGCCCGGGAAGAATTCGCAAAAGGCTCTGCCACGGCCCAGCGTCTGAGCGGCTCACCCCGGACCATGCGAGCAGGATGCGACAGAGGTCCTGGTTGCGGGTATTGAAGCAAGACCCGGTCTCCTTGAGGAAGGCCGATGGTGCGGCAGGCCCCTACCCCCCCGGTGCCTGCAAGGGCGGCGCCGCGCCCTCCCTGCCCCGGCGCTTTCATCTTTCAGGAAAATACTCAGGCACCCTCAGCCGAACCGGGCGCGCCAGCCGGGATGAGCGTCGCCCGGCACGGATACAGCCTCGTAGACGCCCCCGGGCGACGGCACGGGCGACGCAGATCGCCGCCGCGTGCCCCAGCTCGAGCGTGTCGGCAATGGCGTCGGTCAGCGGTTTGCGACCCGTCGCTGCGGCAAAGATCAGATCGCCGTCGAGCGGCGTGTGCGCGGGCACCAGCGCGCGAGCGATGCCGTCATGCGCGGCGATCGCCATGCGGGTGCATTGCGCCTGGCTGAGCGCCGCGTCGGTGGCCACGATGCCGATGGTGGTGTTGCCACCCGGCCGGAACCTGGTCACGGGCGGGGCGGGCGGCGGAAAGGCGGGTGGCGGACCAAGGCCGCCGAACTCGCCGCCGATCTCGAAGGGCGCGGCCCAGAACTGCGGGCCGTCGCCGACGATCGCCGAGCCCAGCGCGTTGACCGCCACCAGCGCCCCGACAATATGCCCCGACGAAAGCCGCAGCGAGGCCGAGCCGAGCCCGCCCTTGAGGTCGGCGGTCGTCGCCCCCGCGCCGGCACCAGCGGTCCCGAGCGCGAAATCGCGCCCCGCCGCACTGAGCGCCGCCGCCCCGAGCCGCCGGTAGGGGTTTTCCGCCCAGTCCTTGTCGCCACCGTTCAGGAGGTCGAAAAAGGATCGCGGCGGGCACGATCGGCACCCGCAGGCCGCCCACCTCGAACCCCCGGCCCCGCGCCCGCAGCGCATCGGCCACGCCCGAGGCGGCATCGAGCCCGAAGGCCGAGCCACCCGCGAGCACCAGCGCGTCGACCTCCTGCACCAGGCGGTCGGGGGCCAGCAGGTCGGTCTCGCGCGTGCCGGGCGCCCCGCCCATGACGTGCACCCCCCGCGGTGAAGGGCCGCTCGCCGACGAGAACGGTCGCGCCGCTTCGCGCCGCCGGGTCATCGGCGTTGCCGACCGCGAGCCCGGCCACATCGGTGATCAGGTTGCGCGGCCCGGTCCGGTAGGCGTCCCGGCTGGGTTGCGTCACGTCGTCCCTCTCCCGTCGCGGCCCCTGTCGGCGCGCGTCCCGCCGCGACGCGCCATCCCGGCTCAGGTCATCGCGAAGATCCGCGCCGGACCGCCCGTCCCGCCGCGATGCTTGGGTGCGCCGACGACAATGGTGGCGCCGCTCGCGGGCACCTTGTCGAGATTGGCCAGGCACTCGATCCCGAACCGGCCGGTGGGCAGCCAGGCGTAGTGGGTGACGAAATCCGTCGATTGCCCGAAATCGAGCGACAGCGTATCGACCCCGATCGAGCGCGCGGCGGTTTCCTCGATCAGCATCTTCGCGGCCTCGACGTGAAAGCCCGGGAAATGCATCACGCCGTCGCCATCGGTGTTGCGGAAACCATCGCCGCCGGTCTTGCCTCCCAGCCCGAATGCATCGCCACGCAGGCGTTCTCGGGGATCTCGCCGTTGGCGGCGATCCAGGCCTTGATGTCCTCGGGCGTGACCTGCGCATCGGCATCCTCGGCCGCGCGCGCGGCGATGTCGATGACGCAGAGCGGCGCCACCAGCGCCGAAACCTCGATCTCGTCCACCGAGGCGCCATCGGGCGAGAAGTGCAGCGGCGCGTCGACATGGGTGCCGGTGTGCTCGTTGATGGTCAGCTCGAACAGGTTGAAGCCGTTTTCGGCAAAGTTGAACTTCTGCTCGGCGGCAAAGCCCGGCGGACCGAAATAGGTCGGAAACGCGGCGTCATAGGCATGGGTCAGATCCTCGACCGATCCGTGCCCGGCCGCCAGCGCCGGCGGTGCGGCCACAGTGGTGCCGAGCGCGGCCGCCGCGCCAACGGCCGCAGAGGCGGTAAAGAACTGGCGCCGCGACAGCATCCTGTCCTTGACGGCATTCATCACGCAGATGTCGCACATGGTCTTTCTCCCTTTGCGATGGAACCCGGCTGCCAGCGTACTCCTGAACGCCCCCGGGTCCGAAGGTTTTCGTCAGGTGCCGAACCGCTTCAGCTCGTTGAAATCCATCTTGCCGAGCAGATCGAGAACCGCCGCCAGGTCGTCGCCGCTGCCCTTCACCAGGATGCGCTTGTCGAGCAGGCCGCTGACCTCACCGTCCTGGACCATGAACTTCTCGCGCCCGATACGCTCGACCTTGGCGCCGAGCATGGCGGCGTTGGCGATCATCCCGCCCATCGCGCCCACCATCGGGTTGTCGGCCATGATGGTGATGGTGATGCGCTGGCCCTCGCCTTCATAGGTGGCTTCGGCCCCGGTGCCGCCGCCCATCATCGAAAGCCCGGCGTTCATCTCGGTATTGACCTCGCGGCTCCAGCCGTCAGGCGCGGCGGGCAGGAACTCCACCAGCGCGTCGGTCCTGAGCGCCAGCAGCAACTGCCGTGCGTAGTCGAGTTCCTCGAGCGCGTATTGCGCGTCTCCGTCCTGATAGGCGTCGAGCGCATTTTGCAGTGTATCCGAGATGTCGTCGGCCATCGGCGGCTGCGCCGTCATCAGCACCGCCGCCGCTGCGGCTGCCAAAATCCTCATTGTGACTCCCCCGTCTAGCAGCATTCCCGCGGGCCGCACCGGCCCGCCTTGCCGGGCATGGTAACGCCGTTCCGGGCCTTTGCAAGAAATTCGCGCCGCGGCGATACGATCCCTTTTCGACACGGCCCGCAAATGCCTATATGCCCCCGGCACGGGTGGCGGAAAAGGAACGGGGCGCGCGAGACATGATCTACGTGAAATGGGGGTTCATCGTGGTGTTCTGGCTCGTCGTCGGGGCGTTCCTGCACTACACCCTGCCGCAGACCGACATCGTGCGCATCACCGACACCTACGAAAAGCGCGTCGATTTCGGCGAGAACGCGATCTTCTGGGCCAATCAGGGCACCGGCGAGGCCGAGGGCACCCCCAACCGCGATATCTTTTTCATCCAGACGGTGCGCGCCTCCGGCGGCGTCATGGTCTACCGGAACGAGGATACCGGCTGGGGCTGGCCGCCCTATTTCAAGTTCGCCACCTCGAACCTGCAGGCCCAGGCGACGGATCTCAGGTCGACCGAGGAAAATCCCAAATGGGTGGCATTGCGCCACTACGGCTGGCGCAACGAGTTCCTGTCGATCTATCCCAACGCGGTCCGGATGTGGCGCGTCGAAGGGCCCCAGACCCGGATCATCCCGTGGTTCAACATCATTCTGCTGACGGTGCTCGCCGGGGTTTTCTGGGCGATCCGCGTACGCTGGAGGCGGTTTCGCAGGAACCGGCTCGACCCGGTGATCGACGACTGGACCGACGGCTGGGGCTGAACGCCCCGGCTAGGGCATGTCCTTCGACGCGATCACGCGAAAGAACGCGCCCCCCGACCACAGCCCGAACCAGCCATCCCGGTGACAGCCATGCTCGACCATCCGGTAGAAGCTCTTGCGGTCGATCCGCGCCTCGAGCCCGTCGCGTACTGTCACATAGGGCGCTGGCTCGCCGGTTTCGGGGTCGGTCTCGATCCGGATCGGGTGCTCCGCCCCGGCGATCGCGCGCTCGCCCAGATTGGTGGTGAAGGTCAGGTTTTGCGCCGGACCCTCGCCCTCGGCCTCGACATCGACGGCCAGAAACGGCGCGTCCTCGACCGTGATCCCGACCTTCTCGACCGGGGTGACGAGGAAATGCCGCTCGCCCTCGCGCCGCAGGATCGAGGCGAAGAGCGCCACCATCCCGGGCCGCGAAATCGGCGTGCCCTGGTAGAACCAGGTTCCGTCACGACCGATACGCATGTCGATGTCGCCGGTGAAATCGGGCGTCCACTGATGCACCGGTGGACGGCCCCGGGCGCGAGCCCTTTCCGCCGCCTCGGCCAGGCTGTGTATTGCCGGGATCGTGACCATTTCCTCGCTCATTGCTTTTGCCATTTGCGCGCCGCGCTATACACTCAACGGTATATAGTGAATTCAAGGGAGTCCCGCCATGCCCAATGAGGCCGATCTGCTGCAAGAGATCGACGCACTGGAGGAAAAGCTCGCCGCCGCGCGCGCCTCGATCACCCGCCGCTTCATCGGGCAGGAGCAGGTGGTCGATCTCACCCTTGCCGCGCTTCTGTGCGGCGGGCACGGGCTGCTGATCGGGCTGCCGGGGCTGGGCAAGACCCGCCTGGTCGAGACCCTGTCGACGGTAATGGGCCTCAAGGGCCAGCGCATCCAGTTCACCCCCGACCTGATGCCCGCCGACATCCTCGGCTCGGAAGTGCTGGAAACCGACTCCGACGGCCGCCGGCGGTTCAGGTTCATCCCCGGCCCGGTCTTCTGCCAGCTGCTGATGGCCGATGAGATCAACCGCGCCAGCCCGCGCACGCAATCGGCGCTGCTGCAGGCGATGCAGGAACGCCAGGTCACCGTCGCCGGGCAGGACCGGCCGCTCAGCCCGCCCTTTCATGTCCTCGCCACCCAGAACCCGATCGAGCAGGAAGGCACCTATCCGCTGCCCGAGGCCCAGCTCGACCGGTTCCTGGTGCGCATCGACGTGGGCTATCCCGACCGCGACACCGAGCGCGCGATCCTGCTCGCCACCACCGGCGCCGAAGAGGCCGCCGCGCATCAGGTATTCACGCCCGACGAACTGATCGCGGCGCAGCGTCTGCTGCGGCGGATGCCGGTGGGCGAACGCGTGATGGAGCTGATCCTCGATCTGGTGCGCGCCTTCCGCCCCGACGACCCGACCGCCGCGCCCATGGTGCGCGAGTCGGTGGCATGGGGGCCGGGGCCACGCGCGGCGCAGGCGCTGATGCTGACGGTGCGCGCGCGCGCCATGCTCGACGGGCGGCTGGCGCCCGATGCCGACGACGTCGCCGCGCTGGCGCAGCCGGTACTGAGCCACCGCATGGCGCTGAGCTTTGCCGCGCGCGCGGGTGGCGGGAGCCTCGAGCGGCTCATCGCCGACACCACGGCCCGGGTGACCCGGACCGAGGCGGCCGCGTGAACCACACCGCGCGCCTCCGTTCGTCACTACGGTCACGGGCCGAGACCGAGGCCGCGCGGCTGCCGCCGCTGCTGGCCCGGGCCGAGCATCTGGCCGGCACCGTCCTTCTGGGCGAGCACGGCCGCCGGCGCGCGGGGATGGGCGACGATTTCTGGCAATACCGTCCGGTCCAGCCCGGCGACGAACGCCGCCAGATCGACTGGCGCCGCTCGGCGCGCTCCGACAGCCAGTACGTGCGCCAGCGCGAATGGCAGATCGCGCAGAGCGTCGGCATCTGGGTCGACAACGCCGCCGCGATGGGTTTCGCCTCCGACAAGGCCCTGCCGGCGAAATCCGACCGCGCCCGCCTGCTGGCGCTCGCCGTGGCGATCCTGCTCAACCGCGCGGGCGAGCGGGTGGGTCTTGCTGGCGCAGATCTGCCGCCCCGGCGCGGTGAGGCGCAGATGATGCGGCTCGCGGAGGCGTTGATCCGGGACGGCGAGGACGATTACGGCCGCCCGCAGGCCGCCGGGCTCGCCACCCATGGCCGGGCGCTCTTCATCTCCGACTTTCTCGGTGACATCGGGGCAGTGCGCAACGCACTCACCGCCGCCGCCGACCGCGGCGTCAAGGGCGTGCTCTTGCAGGTGCTCGACCCCGCCGAAGAGGCGTTTCCCTATCGCGGGCGAACGATCTTCGAGAGCATGGGCGGGACGCTCAGCCACGAGACGCTGAAGGCGTCCGAACTGCGCGAGCGCTACCAGGCGCGGCTTTCGGCGCGCAAGGCCGAATTGCGCGCGCTATGTACCGGCACCGGCTGGCAATACGGGCTGCACCACACCTCGGAAAGCGCGCAATCGGCGCTCTTGTGGCTCTACCGCGCGTTTGATGCCGGAACGGGGCCCGGAACCGGAGCGGGCCGATGACCCTGGGCGCCATCGGCTTTACCGCGCCCTGGCTCCTGCTGGCGCTGGCGGCCTTGCCGCTGCTGTGGCTGCTGCTGCGCGCGGTGCCGCCGGCGCCGGTGCGGCGGCGGTTTCCGGGCGTGGCGCTGCTGCTGGGGCTCAGGGATGACGATTCGGTCACCGACCGCACGCCCTGGTGGCTCTTGCTGTTGCGGATGCTGGCGCTGGCGGCGCTGATCACCGGGCTGGCCGGCCCGGTCCTGAACCCCGAGCGTGACGAGGCGGCACAAACCGGCCCGATGCTGATCGTGCTCGACGGCTCCTGGGCCTCGGCCCGCGACTGGCCGGCCAAGGAGGCGCTGATCGGCACGCTGCTCGACGACGCCGCGCGCGCCGCCCGGCCGGTGGCGTTCCTGCGCCTCACCGCGCCCGAGCCGCCGGTCTTTCGCACCGCCGACGCCTGGCGCGGGCAGCTGGCCGAGACCGCCGGCCCCGCGCCGTGGGAACCCACGCCCCGGATGATGGCCGATGCCGCCGGAATGCTGGGCGACGAGACATTCGAGACCCGGTGGCTGTCGGACGGGCTGGCGCGAGAGGGGCGCGCGGCGCTGCTGGCGGCGCTCCGGGCGCACGGATCCGTCACCGTCCACGAAAGCCCCGCGCCGATCCTCGCGCTGCGGCCGGCACGCGTCACCGACGGCGCGCTGGAACTGACCGCACTGCGCGCCCGCCCCGGTGGCGCGCGCGAGATCACCGTCGAGGCGCATGGTCGCGACCCGTCCGGCACGCCGAGGGTGCTGGCGACGCTGCCGCTCGCCTTTGCGCAGGGCGAGACCGGGGCGGCGGGCGCGCTGCTGCTGCTGCCCGCCGAGCTGCGCGCGCGGCTCAGCCGCTTCGAGATCGCCGGCCAGCGCCATGCCGGCGCGGTCAGCCTGACCGATGACGGCCTGAAGCGCCGCGAGGTGGCACTGATCGCCGGGCGTGAGGACCGCGAGGGGCTCGAACTGCTCTCGCCGCTGCATTACCTCAAGCGCGCGCTCGAACCCACCGCCGACCTGCTCGACGGCGCGCTCGCCGACATCCTGCCCGCCAACCCCGACGTGATCGTGCTGGCCGACGTGGCCCGGCTCTCGGGCGCCGAGCAGGCGGGGCTGCTGGACTGGGCCGAGGCCGGCGGGCTGCTCGTGCGCTTTGCCGGCCCGCGGCTGGCGGCAAGCGACGTCTCGCGCAGCGAAGAGGCGCCGCTGATGCCGGTGCGGCTGCGCGCCGGCGGGCGCAGCGTCGGCGGCACGATGAGCTGGGGCGAACCCAAGACGCTGGCTCCCTTTCCCGAGAAGAGCCCCTTTTCCGGCCTTGCCGTCCCCGACGACGTCACCGTCTCGGCCCAGGTCATTGCCCAGCCCGACCCGACGCTGGCCGAGCGGGTGATCGCACAGCTTTCGGACGGCACGCCGCTGGTCACGCGCAAGCGCATCGGTGCCGGGCAGGTGGTGCTCTTTCACGTCACCGCCAACGCCGAATGGTCGAGCCTGCCGCTCTCGGGGCTCTTCGTGCAGATGCTCGAGCGCCTCGCGGTGTCGTCGGCGGTGGCGCCGCCCGATCCGGGCGAAGTCGAGGGCACCACCTGGCAGCCGGTGCAGGTGCTCGACGCCTCCGGCAAGCTGACCGACGCCGGCACCCTGCCGGGGGTGGACGGCGCGGCGCTGATCAAGGGGCCGGTCGGGCCGGGACTGCCCCCGGGGCTCTACGAGGGGCCCGACCGGTGGCTGGCGCTCAACGTGGTAACGAAGGATACCGAGTTCGCGCCCGTGGCCTGGCCCGCGGGCACGGCGGTCACGGGGCTTGCCAAACCCGCCGCGACGCCGCTCGGCGGCTGGCTGATGGCGGCGGCTCTGGTGCTGCTTTGCGCCGACATCGCCGCGGCATTGGCACTCTCGGGGCGGCTCTGGCCGGCGCGCGCGGCGGCACTGTTGCTGGCCGCGCTGCTGGCGGTGCCGCAGCCGGGCGCGGCGCAGGGACGCGACAAGGCGCTCGAGGCGGCGCTCGATGTGGTGCTGGCGCATGTGCTGACCGGCAATGCGCGCGTCGACGAGACCGCGCAGGCCGGGCTGCGGGGCCTGGGCGAGACGCTGGCGTTTCGCACCTCGGTCGAGCCGGCCCCTCCCGCCGGCGTCGATCTGGAAACCGACGAGCTGGCGGTCTATCCGCTGCTCTACTGGCCGGTGACGCCGAACCAGCCGATCCCCTCGGCCGAGGCCTATGTCAAGCTCAACGCCTATCTGCGCACCGGCGGGCTGATCCTCTTCGACACCCGCGACGCCGACATCGCCGGCTACGGTGCCGCCTCGCCCAACGGGCAGAAACTGCAGCGTCTGGCGCGTCCGCTCGACATTCCGCCGCTGGAGCCGGTGCCGCCCGACCACGTGCTGACCCGCACCTTCTATCTGCTCCGAGGATTTCCCCGGCCGCTACGCCGGCCGTCAGATCTGGGTCGAGGCCGCGCCGGCGGATGCCGAGCGGGTCGAGGGGATGCCGTTTCGCAACCTCAACGACAACGTCACCCCGGTGCTGATCGGCGGCAACGACTGGGCGGCGGCCTGGGCCATCGACGCGGCCGGCAACCCGCTCTACCCGGTGGGCCGCGGCTATGCCGGCGAGCGTCAGCGCGAGATCGCCTTCCGCTTCGGCGTCAACCTGGTGATGCACGTGCTGACCGGCAACTACAAATCCGATCAGGTGCATGTGCCGGCGCTGCTTGACAGGCTCGGGCAATGACCGGCGCGGTGGTGTTCGACCCGCTGCTGCCGTGGTGGCTGATCGCGGCGCTTGCCGGCATGGCGCTCGCGGGCGTGGCGCTGGCTCTCTGGCGCGGGCTGTCGGGCTGGGCGCCGCGCGGGCTGGCGGCGGCGGCGGTGATCGCCGCGCTTAGCGGGCCGGTCTGGCAGCGCGAGGACCGCGCGCCGCTGTCCGATATCGTGCTGCTGGTCGAGGACCAGAGCGCCAGCCAGCGGCTGGGCGATCGCGCCCGGGCGACGCGGGACGCGGCCGAGGCGCTGTCAGCCCGGCTCGAGGCGCACGGCGGCACCGAGGTGCGCCGCATCACCGTGCCCGACGGGGCCGAGAACAGCGGCACCCGGCTGATGAGCGCGCTGGCCGAGGCGCTGGCCGAGGAGCCCTCGGGCCGCATCGCCGGGGCGATCCTGCTCTCGGACGGGCGCGTCCACGACCTCGACCGCACCCCCGCGATGCCGGCGCCGCTGCACCTGTTGCATACTGGCCGCCCCGAGGACTGGGACCGCCGGCTCACCGTCACCGGCGCCCCGGCCTTCGGCATCCTCGGCGAGGAAATCGAGATGACGCTGCGCATCACCGACGAAGGTGCCGCGCCCGAAGGCGTGACCACGGTGCCGGTCGATGTCTCGGTCGATGGCGGCGAGCCGCAGCGCTTTGACCTGCCGGTAGGCCGCGACATCGCGCTGCCGCTCAAGCTGCCGCATGGCGGGCGCAACGTGCTGCAGTTCTCGACCCCGCCCGCCGCGGGCGAACTGACCGACCGCAACAATTCCGCACTGGTGCAGATCAACGGCGTGCGCGACCGTCTCAGCGTGCTTCTGGTCTCGGGCCAGCCCAACCCGGGCACGCGCACCTGGCGCAACCTGCTGAAATCGGACGCCTCGGTCGATCTGGTTCATTTCACCATCCTGCGCCCGCCGGAAAAGCAGGACGGGGTGCCGGTGCAGGAGCTGTCGCTCATCGCCTTTCCCACCCGCGAGCTGTTCCTGGAAAAGATCGACGATTTCGACCTGATCATCTTCGACCGCTACAAGCGGCGCGGCATCCTGCCGGCGGTCTATCTCGACAATGTCCGCCAGTATGTCGAGCAAGGCGGGGCGGTGCTCCTGGTGGCCGGCCCCGATTTCGCGGCCGCCGAGAGCCTCTATCGCAGCCCGCTCGAGGCGATCGTGCCGGCGCGGCCCACGGCGCGGGTGATCGAGCGCCGCTATCGCCCCCGGGTAACGGCGCTGGGCGCGCGCCACCCGGTCACCGCCGGCCTGGCGCCGGAGGGCGAAACCGGCTGGGGCCGGTGGATGCGCCAGATCGAGCTGACCGACGCCACCGGCGAGGTGGTGATGACCGGAGCCGGCGAGAACCCGCTGCTGGTGCTCGACCGGGTGGGCGAGGGGCGGGTGGCGCTCTGGCTTCCGATCACGCCCGGCTGTGGCATCGCGGGTTCGAGGGCGGCGGGCCGCAGCTGGAACTGCTGCGCCGGCTGGCACACTGGAGCATGCAGGAGCCCGAACTGGAGGAGGAGGCGCTCTGGGCCGAGGCCGCCGGCCGGCAGATGCGCATCATCCGCCGCTCGCTGACCGAAAGCGTCGGCCCGGTCTCCATCGAGACCCCCTCGGGCGAGGTGTTCGGGCTGGAACTCGACGAGGTTTCACCCGGCCGCTTCGAGGCGCTCTATGAGGGCCCCGAGATCGGGCTCTATCGCCTGAAGAACGGCGAGCAGAGCGCGGTGATCGGTCTCGGACCCGCGGCGCCGGTCGAGTTCGAGGAGACCATCGCCAGCGCCGGGCCGCTGGCCGGGACCATTGCCGCAACGGGCGGCGGCGCGATGGCGCTGGCGGACGGGCTGCCCCGCATCCGCGAGGTGCGCCCGGGCCGGCCGGCGGCGGGACGTGGCTGGATCGGCATCACCCCCCGCGGCGCCTACGAGACCCGCGGCGTGACGCAGCTGCCGCTGCTGCCGGCGTGGCTGACACTCGTCCTGGCCTCGGCGCTGATCTTGGGCGGATGGCTGCGCGAAGGGCGCAGGTAGGGTAGGATGAGTTCTGTCTGAATCAATGACCGCCCGTTCTCTTCGGGGGCGTCAGCCCCGGATCGCGCCCGACCCCGCCCCCCGGGGCGGGCGCGATCCTCGCCTCGACGCGGTGGTTTAATCGGGAGTCATCTTGCTCTGTCGGGCGGCTCAGGGCCGCAGTTCGACCCGAACCGCGGTTCCCGACCAGCCGTCCCGCGAACAGCGGGGGCGGATGAGGATTTCGCGGGTGCCGTCGGGGATTGAGACACCGCTCAGGGAGCGGGTGAAGGGCTGCTCGTCGACATGCGGATGCATGAGCTCGCGATAACCCAGCCGCCGGCCCTGCGCGTCGAGCACCTCCCAGCCATCGGCGTAGTGGTCCCAACCGGTATCGGGATGGGCGAGAGTGACATGGATGTTCCACACCATGCCGGCCTTTTGCGCGTGAATGTCACGGACCTCGGGCGGGTCGGCGAGAGCCGGCAGGGCGAGAGCGGCGCATAGGGCAAGACAGGAAATCAGTCGCATGGCGGCAGATTAGGGACAAATCGCGGATGTGGTAGTCACGTCTTGGTGTGCAAATCCTGCCGGATTGTGACAGGATGTGCCGGCTTGCCGTTCCGCCGATCCCGCCATATCTGTTTTCTGATCGAGGAGGTGCCCGATGGAAATGCCCGCACCCGACGCCGCAATCCTGTCGCGCAAGCCCGAACTGGTGGCGCGCCTCGGCGCCGTGCTGCCAGAGGATGCGGTTATCACCGACCCGGCAGAGACCCTTGCCTACGAATGCGATGCATTGACCGCGTATCGCTGCCCGCCGCTGGCGGTGGTGCTGCCCGCCACCACCGAAGAGGTCGCGGCAACGCTGGCGATCTGCCACGAGATGGGCGTGCCGGTGGTCCCGCGCGGGTCGGGCACGTCGCTCGCCGGGGGGGCGCTGCCCACCGCCGACAGCGTCGTTCTCGGGGTCGCGCGGATGAACGCGGTGCTCGAAACCGACTTCGAGAACCGCTTTGTCCGGGTGCAGGCGGGGCGCACCAACCTCTCGGTCACCGGCGCGGTCGAGGATGAGGGGTTCTTCTACGCCCCCGACCCCTCGAGCCAGCTGGCCTGCGCCATCTCGGGCAACATCGCGATGAATTCGGGCGGCGCGCACTGCCTGAAATACGGCGTCACCACCAACAACCTGATGGGCGTGCGCATGGTGCTGATGGACGGCACCGTGATCGATCTGGGCGGGCGCGCATCTCGATGCCGCGGGCTATGACCTGCTGGGCCTGATCTGCGGCTCGGAAGGGCAGCTGGGCGTGGTGACCGAGGCGACGCTGCGCATCCTGAAAAAACCCGAGGGCGCGCGCCCGGTGCTGATCGGCTTTGACAGCAGCGAGGTGGCCGGCGCCTGCGTCAGCGACATCATCCGCGCGGGTCTCCTGCCGGTGGCGATCGAGTTCATGGACCGCCCCTGCATCCGCGCCACCGAGGCCTTTGCCGGGGCGGGCTATCCCGATTGCGAGGCGCTGCTGATCGTCGAGGTCGAGGGGTCGGAGACGGAGATCGCCGAACAGCTCGGCCTCATCACCGAGATCGCGCGGCGCCACGACCCCGTCGAGCTGCGCGAAAGCCGCTCGCCCGAGGAAAGCGCGCGGATCTGGCTGGGGCGCAAGTCGGCGTTCGGCGCGATGGGGCGGATCAACGACTACATGTGCCTCGACGGCACCATTCCGGTCAGCCGGCTGCCGCATGTGCTCAAACGCATCGGCGAGATGTCGAAGGAATTCGGGCTTGACGTGGCCAACGTCTTTCACGCCGGCGACGGCAACATGCACCCGCTGATACTCTATGACGCCAACGCGCCGGGCGAGCTGGAGCGGTGCGAGGCGTTCGGGGCGGAAATCCTCAAGCTCTGCGTCGAGGTGGGCGGATGCCTCACCGGCGAGCACGGCGTCGGCATCGAGAAGCGCGACCTGATGGAACACCAGTACGGCCCCCGCGACCTGGCGGCGCAGATGGCGGTCAAGGACGTCTTCGACCCGGGCTGGCTGCTCAACCCGGCCAAGGTGTTCCCGCTCGCGGCGGCCAGGGCGCACCGGATCGCCACCCAGCAGGGGGCGCTGCCCCCGTCCGCGGCCCCGGAGGCCGCGGACTCCCCGGAGTATTTGAAGCAAGATGAATGTTCTGAGACCCGAGAGCGAGGCCGAACTGGCCGAAATCGTCAGGGAGGCGCGCGCGCCGCTGGCGGTGCGGGGCGGCGGCACGCGGCCCCTCGGCCGGCGGGTCGGGGGCCAGGCGCTGAGCGTGAGCGGCCTGAGCGGGATCGAGCTTTACGAGCCGGGCGCGCTGACGCTGGTGGTGCGCGCCGGCACCGCGCTTGCGGACGTCGAGGCGGCGCTGGCGGCCGAGGGCCAGCGGCTGGCGTTCGAGCCGATGGATCATCGCGGCCTGCTGGGCACCACCGGCACGCCGACCATCGGCGGGGTGATCGCCGCCAATGTCTCGGGACCCCGGCGCATCCAGGTTGGCGCGGCGCGCGATTTCCTGCTCGGCGTGCGCTTTGTCGACGGGCGCGGCGAAGTGATCCGCAACGGCGGGCGGGTGATGAAGAACGTTACCGGCTACGATCTGGTCAAGCTGATGGCGGGCAGTTTCGGCACGCTCGGCGTGCTCACGGAACTGGCGCTGAAGGTGCTGCCGGCGAGTCGGGCGGCCGTGACGGTGTCGTGCGAGGGGCTGGGTGACACGGCGGCGGTGGCGGCGCTCGCCTCGGCGCTGGGCTCGCCCTTCGAGGTGAGTGGCGCGGCGCATCTGCAAAAGGGTGTGGACGGCGCCCCGGTGACGATGATCCGGCTGGAGGGGACCGAGGCATCGGTCGCCTACCGCGCCGGCGAGCTGCGCGAACTGCTGGCGAAGCATGGCGCGTTCACGACCGAGGCCGACCCCGACCGCACCGCCGCCGGCTGGAGATACATCCGCGATGTCGAACCCTTCCACGGCCGGACCGGCGATGTCTGGCGGCTGTCGGTCAAGCCCACCGACGCGCCCGGTATCGCCGCCGGGGTCGAGGGCGCCGAGGCCGTCTATGACTGGGGCGGCGGCCTTGTCTGGCTGCTGGTGCCCGAGGGCACGCAGGGCCGGGACATCTGGCGCGCGGTGGCAGCGGCGGGCGGGCATGCGACGCTGATCCGCGGCGACCGCTCTGGGGGTGCGTTCCAACCGCTCGCGCCTCCGGTTGCGGCACTGCAGGAGGGATTGAAGCAACGCTTCGACCCGAGGGGCATCCTCAACCCCGGCCTGATGGACCAGGGGGCCACGGCATGAAGACCGAGTTCACCGAGGACCAGCTGCGCGACCCCGGCATCGCGCGGTCGAACGAGATCCTGCGCGCCTGCGTGCATTGCGGGTTCTGCACCGCCACCTGCCCGACCTACCAGGTACTGGGCGACGAGCTCGACAGCCCGCGCGGGCGCATCTATCTGATCAAGGAGATGCTCGAGACCGGCCGCGACCCCGACCCCAAGACCGTCAAGCATATCGACCGCTGCCTGAGTTGCCTGGCCTGCATGACCACCTGCCCCTCGGGCGTGCATTACATGCACCTCGTGGACCACGCGCGCGAATACATCGAGGCGCGCTATCGCCGGCCGCCGTTCGAGCGGCTGCTGCGCTGGACGCTGGCGCACATCCTGCCCTATCCGACGCGCTTTCGCCTCGCGCTGCTGGGGGCGAAGGCGGCCCGGCCCCTGGCCTTCCTGATGCCCGACGCGCGGCTCAGGGCGATGCTCGAGATGGCGCCGAAACGGATCCCGCCGGTGAGCCGCAACGACGACCCGCAGAGCTTTGCGCCCCGGGGCGCGCGCCGGATGCGGGTGGCGCTGATGACCGGCTGCGCGCAGCGCGCGCTCAACACCGACATCAACGACGCCACCATCCGGCTGCTCACGCGGTTGGGGTGCGAGGTGGTGGTGGCCAGGGGTGCGGGCTGCTGCGGGGCGCTGACGCATCACATGGGGCGCACCGGCGAGAGCCACGCCGCGGCGGCGAAGAACATCCGCGCCTGGGGTGCCGAGATGGCCGGCGACGGCCTCGACGCGGTGGTGATCAACACCTCGGGCTGCGGCACCACCGTGAAGGATTATGGCCACATGTTCCGGGGCGACCCGCTGGCCGGAGAGGCCGCGCAGGTCGCCGCCATGGCAATGGACGTGACCGAACTGCTGACCAGGCTCGACCTGCCCGAGGGGCCGCCCAGGGGCCTGCGCGTCGCCTATCACGCCGCCTGTTCGCTGCAGCACGGGCAAAGATCACCGCCGCGCCCAAGACGCTCTTGAAACGCGCCGGATTCGAGGTGGTGGAACCCGCCGACAGCCATCTCTGCTGCGGCTCGGCGGGCACCTACAACCTGATGCAGCCGGCGATCTCGAAGGAGCTGAAGGAGCGCAAGGTCCGCACGCTCGAGGCGCGCGCGCCCGACGTGATCGCCGCCGGCAATATCGGCTGCATGATGCAGATCGGCTCGGGCACGGGGGTGCCGGTGGTGCACACGGTGGAACTGCTCGACTGGGCCACGGGCGGGCCGGTGCCGCCGGCGCTCAGGGGCGAGGACGGGCAAATCCCCGACCTGCGCGCGCCCTAATTCAGCCCCGATGCCCTGTTAGGCCCGGCGGCGGAGACGGGAGCGGAGGGATCATGTTCAGGATCATCGCGGCGGCAATCGGCATCCTCATCGCGGCGGGCGCGGCGCAGGCCGACAGCGGGCTCAGGCGCCTCGACACCGGCGACGAGGGCCGCGGCTGGGAGGCGGTGGGCCGGCTCGACATCGGCGGGCGCGGGTTTTGCACCGGCACGCTCATCGCCCCCGATCTGGTGCTGACGGCAGCGCATTGCCTTTACGACAAGCGCACCGGCCGGCGCATCGACCCCGCCGGGATCGAGTTCCTGGCCGGCTGGCGAAATGGCCGCGCCTCGGCCCAGCGCCGCATCCGCCGTGCGGTGGCGCATCCCGACTATGTCTTCGAGGCCGCGGTGAGCCCCGAGCGGGTGCGCAACGACGTCGCCCTGCTGGAACTCTATCATCCGATCCGCAACACCCGAATCGTGCCGCTGCGCACCGACTCGCGCCCGCGCACGGGGCAGGAAATCGGTGTCGTCTCCTACGGCCGCGACCGGGCCGAAGCGCCCTCGCTGCAGGAGGTCTGCAACGTCATGGCCAGCCAGCAGGGCGTGCTGGTGATGTCCTGCGATGTCGATTTCGGCTCGTCGGGCGCGCCGGTGCTGAGTTTCGAGGCCGGCGAGGCGCGGGTCGTCTCGGTGGTCTCGGCGATGGCCGAGGTCGAGGGGCGCAAGGTTTCGCTGGGCACCGGGCTGCAAGAGCCCCTGCGGGTTCTGTCCGAAGAACTGGCGGCCGGCCACGGCTTTTTCCAGCCCGCCGCGCCGAGCATGGCCACGGTCGGCGAACGGCGCGAGACGGGGGCGAAATTCGCCCGGCCCTGAGGGTCTTGAAAAGGCGCTCGCACATTCCCAGATTTCATGTCGACCGGCGCCGCGTGGCGGGCCGGTTTTCCGCGCCTGTCCCACCAGAAGGCGTTTTGACCAAGGTATCGCTCAACGGAGGATGACCAATGCGTAACTTCGATCTTGCACCGCTCTACCGGGCTACCGTCGGCTTTGACCAGCTCGCCGACATGATGGACCGGATCCTGTCGGCCGACGTGAACCAGCCGACCTATCCGCCCTACAACATCGAAAAGACCGCCGACGATGCCTATCGCATCTCGGTCGCCGTCGCCGGTTTCTCGGCCGACGAGCTGTCGGTCGAGGTCAGGGACGGCGCGCTGATCGTGTCGGCCCGCAAGGCCGAGGGCGAGGATGGCCGCAGCTTCCTGCATCGCGGCATCGCCACCCGCGCCTTCGAGCGCAAGTTCCAGCTGGCCGATCACGTCAGGGTCACCGGTGCCAGCCATGCCGACGGCATGC
Source organism: Roseovarius sp. (assembly GCA_027493545.1). Classification (GTDB taxonomy): domain Bacteria; phylum Pseudomonadota; class Alphaproteobacteria; order Rhodobacterales; family Rhodobacteraceae; genus Roseovarius. Next base: position 465,866 of record JAOSKR010000004.1, read on the forward strand.
TGCACATCGACCTCGAGCGCGAAGTGCCCGAGGCGCTGAAACCGCGCCGCATCGAGATCGCGCGCAGCGACACGGTGGACGGCACGGTGGAAAAGGACGTAGTCGACGCGAAGGCCGTCAACTGAGGCGTCACTGCGGGGCCGCAGGCCCCCGATGACATGCGCCCGGCCGGCACCCCCGGCCGGGTTTTTGCGTCAGGGCCGCCTTGCCAGCAGCAGCGGCGCATCGACCGGCCCGCCGAACAGCACCAGCGCGCCGGTGTCGTCGATGTCGAATCGCCGCACCTGCGCAAAGGCGTCGAGCACCCGCCGTTCCTGACCCATCAGCGCCTCGGGACAGGCCATCATCGTCGCCCCCAGCGGACCGAAGCCCAGCCCCGCGGCGGTCAGATCGTAACGGCCGAAATAGCGGTTGCAGCCGGTGCTGCCGGCGACACGGCCTCCCTCCTCGAAAACGATGGTGACCGTTGAGCCGTCGACGATGCCGGCGCCGCCCACATCCTCGATGCGCCATTCCGGACCGGTCAGCAGGCCGGCCGGATCGCCGCCGCACCCCGGCAGGGTGTGCCCCCCGACGCGCAGCCCGGCGCGGTCGGGACGCGGCAGGGCACCGTCGCGGCACAGCCCCGGACGAACCGTCAGCCGGGCGTCCGCGCCGGGCATGTCGAAGCGATAGGCGCCGGGCACCGGCCACACCCGCGGACGTTCGAACGTCTGGTGGCGGATGCCGTCACCGGTGTCGAGCCGCGCCACCTCGCCCTCGAGGACCACCGACCAGCCCGGCGCGGTGCCGCTGGCGGCATAACGCGCCTCTCCCGGCGGCGGCGCCGCCACGCATTGCGGCAGTTGTTCGCCATCCAGTGTGACGATCGCCCAGTGGCCCTTGGTGAACACCTCGACCCCTGCATCCTCGACCCCGACATAGCGCGCCCCCGAGGCCGACACCGCCCGGGCGAGCGCGATCTCCCGCCCGTCGATCCGCGCCGCCGCCGCATCGCCCAGCGCCCCGAACCGGACCCGGCGGTCGCCGCAGACCAGCGTCGTCGCGTAATCGAGCGGCGCCACTTCCCGCAGCGGCACCGCGCCGAAATCGACCTCGCCGGCTCCGGCGGCAAAGGACACCCCGGACATGATCCAGCGCGGCACGCCCGCGACTGTTATCTCCGCGACAAGCCGCCCCGCCAGATCGCGCGGCACCTCCATGTCGAAAACCAGCGGCGCCCGCGCATCCATCGCCGCCTCGCCCAGCGTCGTGCCGAAGGCGCCCTCGGCCCGTACCGTGACGCCGGCATCCGGCGCAAGGGTCACGCCGGCCGGAAGCACCAGCGCCCCGGACAGGCGCCGCCCCGACGTCTGCGCCAAGGCCGGCAGCGCCAGCCCCAGGCAGAGAACCGCAAAGAGAAAGCCGCGCATCGCAAAACACTCCCGCCTTGGCATCGCCGGCATCAGACAGCCCACCGCCCGCCCGGGTCAGCCGCGCGGGGGCGCGCGCATTTGCTCCTCAGACCGACATGCAGATGTATTTCATCTCCAGGAACTCGTCGATGCCGTGATGGCTGCCCTCGCGCCCCAGCCCCGACTGCTTGACCCCGCCGAAAGGCGCCACCTCGGTCGAGATGATGCCGGTGTTGACGCCGACGATGCCGTATTCCAGCGCCTCGGCGACCTTGGTCACGCGCGACAGATCGCGGGCGTAGAAATAGCTGGCAAGGCCGAAAATCGTGTCGTTGGCCATCGCGATCACCTCGTCCTCGTCCTTGAAACGGAAGAGCGGCGCCATCGGGCCGAAGGTCTCGTCGGTGGCGACCTGCATCTCCTGCGTCACGCCGGAGAGGATGGTGGGGGGCAGGAAATGGCCCGGCCCCTGCAACGGATCGCCGCCGCCCATCAGCACCTTCGCACCCTTGGCGCGTGCGTCGGCGATGTGTTCCTGCACCTTGACGATGGCATCGTTGTTGATGAGCGGGCCAAGCTGCGTGCCCTCCTCGAGCCCGTCGCCGATCTTCAGCTTTTCGGCCGCCGCCTTCAGCTTTTGGGCGAAGACGTCATAGACCCCGTCCTGCACATAGATGCGATTGGCGCAGACGCAGGTCTGGCCGTTGTTGCGGAACTTGCACATGATCGCGCCCTCGACGGCGGCGTCGAGATCGGCGTCGTCGAAGACGATGAAGGGGGCGTTGCCACCCAGTTCCATCGAGCATTTCATGACCTGGTCGGCGGCCTGCCTGAGCAGGATGCGCCCGACCTCGGTCGAGCCGGTGAAGGTGAGCTTGCGCACCGCCGGGTTCTCGCAGAACTCCTTGCCGACCTCGCTCGAACGCGACGAGGTGACGATGCTGAACACCCCCTTGGGGATGCCCGCGCGTTCGGCCAGAACTCCCAGCACCGTGGCCGAGAGCGGCGTCTCGGCTGCGGGACGGCCGACAAAGGCGCAGCCCGCGGCCAGCGCCGGGCCGGCCTTGCGGGTGATCATCGCATTGGGAAAGTTCCACGGCGTGATCGAGGCCGCCACGCCGATGGGCTGCTTTATCACGGTGATGCGCTTGTCGCGCTGGTGGCCCGGAATGGTCTCGCCGTAGATGCGCTTGGCCTCTTCGGCGAAAAACTCGATGAAGGAGGCGCCATAGACGATCTCGCCCCTGGCTTCGGCCAGCGGCTTGCCCTGTTCGGCGGTCAGGATGATGGCCAGATCGTCCCGGTTCTCGATCATCAGGTCGAACCAGCGGCGCAGGACCTGGGCGCGTTCCTTGCCGGTCCACTGCGCCCAGTCCTTCTGCGCCGCCTCGGCCGCCGCGATGGCCTTTGCCACCTGCGCCCGGCTGAGATCGGCGACATTGGCGATCACGTCGCCGCGGGCGGGGTTGGTCACCGCAAAGGTGCCGCCCTCGCCCTCGACCCACTCGCCCCCGGCATAGGCGCGCTCGGCCAGAAGCCCGGGGTCGTTCAGCAGCGATTTCAGGTTGGTCACGGTATCGAGCATCTCTTGTCCTCCCGGAATGGCTTTGGCCACAGGCAAACCACCTGCCGGGCGGAATGTCCAGATCGCGCCGCCCATACCCCGCCCGAACCGGCCGCCGCCTACATCGCCGCCAGCAGCCCCTCGCCGGCCGAGATTTCGCAGGTGCCGGGGCTTTCCTCGACATGCAGCAGCTTTACCACCCCGTCATCGACCAGCATCGCATAGCGCTTCGAGCGGTCGATGAGACCCGCCGGCGGGGCCGAGAAATCCATCCCCAGCGCCTTGGTGTAGGTTGCCTGCGGATCACCCAGCATGGTGATGCCGGCCGCTGTCGCGCCGGTCGCCTCGCCCCAGCTTTTCATCACGAAGGGGTCGTTGACACTGACGCAGATGATCTCGTCGACGCCCTTGGCCGCGAACTTGTCCCTGGTGCGCATGAAGCTCGGCACGTGCGCCGAATGGCAGGTGGGGGGTAAAGGCGCCCGGCACGGCAAAGATCACCACCTTGCGGCCTTTCGTCTTGCTGTCCAGTTCGACCTCTTCGGGGCCGTTCGCACCCATCTGCGTCAACGTCGCCCCGGGCAGTCTGTCGCCTGTGGAAATCGTCATTGGTCGCCTCCATCCTTCGATTGCGTTTTCTTGCCCGCCAGATATAGGCTCGGGGCCGAGGACTCGCCATGTCAAACCAGCGCGCGGAGGGAAAGAATGCCCGGAACAGTCGTGATCGGGGCCGGGCAGGCCGGCGCCTCGCTGGTGGCGCGGCTGCGCACCAAGGGCTTTGACGGCCGCATCACCCTGATCGGCGAGGAACCGGTGCCGCCCTACCAGCGACCGCCGCTGTCCAAGAAATACCTGCTGGGCGAGATGGAGGTCGAACGCCTCTACCTGCGGCCCGAGAGCTTTTACGCCGAAACCGGGATCGAACTGCTGACCGGCCGGACCGTCACCGCCATCGACCGCGCCGCGAAAACGGTGATCGCGGGCGGGCAATCCATCGCCTACGACCGGCTGGCGCTGACGCTGGGCGCGGTGCCGCGCCGCCTGCCCCAGAGCATCGGCGGCACGCTCGACGGCGTCCATGTGGTGCGCAGCCTCGCGGACATCGACGCGATGACGCCGGCGTTCCGCGAAGGCGCCCGCGTGCTGATCGTCGGCGGCGGCTATATCGGCCTTGAGGCGGCGGCGGTGGCGGCGGCGCGGGGATTGCGGGTCACCCTCGTCGAGGCGGCCGAGCGCATCCTGCAACGGGTCGCGGCGCGGCAGACCTCGGACTATTTCCGCGCCCTGCACGCTCGCCACGGCGTCGACATCCGCGAGGGTACCGGCATCGAGACACTGACAGGCAACACCCGCGTCACCGGCGCGCGGCTGTCGGACGGCAGCGAGATCGCGGCGGATTTCGTCATTACCGGCATCGGTATCGCACCCGCGACCGGGCTGGCCGAAGCGGCAGGGCTGACTATCGACAACGGCATCGCCGTCGATGCGCTGGGCCGCACCTCGGACCCGGCGATCTGGGCGGCCGGTGACTGCGCCTCGTTTCCCCATGAGGGCGGGCGGCTCAGGCTCGAAAGCGTGCAGAACGCCATCGACATGGCCGAGCGCGTGGCCGACAACATGCTGGGCGCCGCAGCGCCCTATGTCCCGCAGCCCTGGTTCTGGTCGGATCAGTACGACGTCAAGCTGCAGATCGCCGGGCTGAACACCGGCTATACCCGGGTCGTCTCCCGTCCGGACGACGGCACTGGCGGCGTCTCGTTCTGGTACTACGCGGGTGACCGCCTGCTCGCCGTCGACGCCATGAACGACGCCCGCGCCTACATGGTCGGCAAGCGCCTGATCGATGCCGGCAAATCGCCCCCGGCGGATGCCGTGGCCGACCCCGCCACCGACCTCAAGGTATTGCTTCGCTCGTGAGGATCGTAGGTGGCGCCTTTCGCGGCCGGCGCCTGGCGAGTGTCGGCAAGGGCGATGCCGGCGGGCATCTGCGGCCCACCGCCGACCGGGTGCGCGAGAGTCTCTTCAGCATCCTCGCCGGCCTCGGCGTCATCGAGGCGCGCGCGTACTCGATCTTTTCGCCGGCACCGGCGCGCTGGGGCTCGAGGCGCTCTCGCGCGGGGCGGCGCAGGTCACCTTCGTCGAGAAGGGCCGCACCGCGCTGGGCCTGCTGCGCCAGAACATCCGCCTTTGCGGCATGGAGAGCCAATCCCGCATCCTGCCCCGCGACGCCCGCCGCCCCGGCCCGGCGCCCGCCCCCTGCACGCTGGTCTTTCTCGATCCGCCCTATGGCAGAAACCCGGGCGAGATCGCACTGACGGCGGCAATGGCGAACGGCTGGCTCGCGCCCGAAGCGCTGATCGTGTGGGAGGAAAGCGCGCCCGTCTCCCCGCCGGCCGGGCTGACGATCCTCGACGAACGGCGCTATGGCGACACGGTCATTTACCTGCTGCGCCACGGCGATCCCGCAAGCATGTCCGCCCACCCGGAGGATGACGGGACGCAGGGCGCGGCGGATCCCTGAGACAGGGAATTTTCTTGCGGCAAATCCGGATGGCATCTGCTAGAGTGCCGGCAAAACCGCGACAAGCGACCTGAAAGAAACGATCCGGAGGCGAGAGAGGGGAGACATGAGCAGCAAGCCCGCCATGACCGACCGTCTGCGCGAAAGCATCATCGCGCAGCCCGACGTGATCCTCGAGGACCGCGACCTGATGCGCGCGCTCATCGCCGCCAACGACCGCGCGATGGGCGGCAACATCGTCGATCTGCGCGGTATCGCGATGGAACGGCTCGAGGCGCGGCTCTCGCGGCTGGAGGATACCCACCGCGCGGTCATCGCGGCGGCCTACGACAACCTGTCCGGCACCAACCAGGTGCACCGGGCGATTCTGCGAATGCTCGACCCGACCGGGTTCGAGGAGTTCCTGCGCGATCTCGGCGGCGAGGTTGCCGACATCCTGCGGGTGGACCGCATGCGGCTGGTACTGGAATCGGCGCAGGACGCGGACGACCCCGCATTCAGGCGTCTCGACGGTGTCCTGAGCATCGCCGTCCCCGGTTTCGTGGCCGAATACCGGCGCAGGGCCGGCGGGGCGGCGCGCGGCAGGTGACGCTGCGCCAGCTGGCCGAGGGCGACGCGCGCGTCTATGGCGAGACGGCCGGGCATATCCGCTCGGAGGCGTGCCTGCTGCTGGATTTCGGACCCGGGCGACTGCCGGGGATGCTGGCGATGGGGGCCGAGGACCCGCACCAGTTCAGCCCGCAGCAGGGCACCGACCTGCTGGCCTTTTTCGCCGGTGTCTTCGAGCGGTCGATGCGGCGCTGGCTGTCATGATCGCCCCGGCAGCGCGGGCCGCGCTGCAGGAGTGGCTGAGCGTGCAAAAGGCACTGCGCGACGCCTCTGACAACACCGTTGCCGCCTATCGCCGGGATGTCACCCATTTCATCGCATTCATGACTGGCCACCGGGGCGAGGCCCAGGGATTGGCGCGGCTGACCTCGGCAGGCGTGCCCGAGATGCGCGCCTGGATGGCCGCCTGCCGTGCCGAGGGGCTGGGCGCACGGTCGCTGGCGCGGCGGCTCTCGGCGGTCAAGAGCTTTTACCGCTGGCTGTCGCGGCGCGAGGATTTCGACGCCACCGCCGTGCTGGCTACCCGCGCGCCCCGGTTCGAGCGCAAGCTGCCCCGGCCGCTGTCGGTCAAGGCGGCACAAGACCTGCTCGACGCCTGCGAGGTGCAGGCCCGAACCCCCTGGGTAGCGGCGCGCGACGTGGCGGTTGTGACGCTGCTCTACGGCTGCGGGCTGCGGATTTCCGAGGCGCTGGGCCTTTCCGGCGCCGCCCTGCCATTGGGCGAGACGTTGCGCATCACCGGCAAGGGCGGCAAGGAACGCATCGTGCCGGTGATCACGCCGGCGCGCACGGCGGTGGCAGACTATGTCCGGCACTGCCCGTTCGAGCCCGGCCCCGACGCGCCGCTCTTTCGCGGTGTGCGCGGCGGCCCGCTCGGCCCCCGCGCGGTGCAGAAGCTCGTTGCGGCGGTACGCGCGCAGCTGGGCCTGCCGGCAAGCGTGACCCCGCACGCGATGCGCCACAGCTTTGCCACCCACCTGCTCAATGCCGGCGGCGATCTGCGCGCCATCCAGGAACTTCTGGGTCACGCGTCGCTCAGTACCACGCAGGCCTATACGGCCGTGGACACGGTGCATCTGATGGAAGTCTATCGCCGCACCCACCCCAAAGCGTGATTGCACAGCGCCCCGAATTCGGCCATGACGGAGCCATGACATCGCAGCTCAAGGCTTTGCTTGTTCACCTCTTTACTGCCACAGGCGCAGTATTCGCGATGCTGGCAATGCTGGCGGCGGTCGATGAAAAGTGGAGCCTGATGTTCCTGTGGCTGGTGGTCGCCTTCGCCGTCGACGGGATCGACGGGCCGCTGGCGCGGCACTTCCAGGTCAAGAAATACGCGCCGCGCTTTGACGGTGTCCTGCTCGACCTGATCATCGACTACCTGACTTACGTCTTCATCCCGGCCTTCGCGCTCTTCAAATCCGGTCTTCTGCCGGGCTGGACCGGCTGGTTCGCGATCATCGTCATCACCTACACCAGCGCGGTCTATTTCGCCGACAACAAGATGAAGACCGCCGACAACTCGTTCCGGGGCTTTCCCGGCTGCTGGAACATGCTGGTGCTGGTGCTCTTCGCGATCGAGCCCAGCTTCTGGCTGATCCTCGTCCTGGTGGTGGCGATGGCGGTGGCGATGTTCCTGCCGCTGAAATTCGTCCACCCCGCGCGCACCGAGCGCTGGCGCTCCGTCACCCTGCCGGTGGCGATGGCCTGGACCTTTTTCGCCGGCTGGGCGGCCTGGGTGGATTTCCACCCCGAAAGCTGGGCCCATTGGGGGCTGGTGACGAGCAGCCTCTATCTGCTGCTCGCCGGGATCGTTCAGCAGATCGTGCCGCCGCGCCGCCCGCACAAGCCTCAGCGACAGGGCAGCGCATCGTAATCGGCCAGCCGGTCGGCGAGAAAGCTGTAGCTCGCGCGCGCCGCCCGGATTTCACCGGCGGTTACCTCGAAACGGCGCAGCTCTTCGCGATGCGCGTCGAACAGCAGCTTCGGCCGGGTCTCGTCCATCCACGGCCGGCAGAAGGCCGAACCGCCATAGTCGCGCCCGGCCCGGTTGAGGCTGAGAAGGTAAAGCTGGTTCTCCAGCGCCCCGGCGGTGATGAAATCGTGCCGGTGGCAAAGCTCTCGTCGCGGAAATAGGCGCCGCAATGCAGGATCAGCCCGACATTGTGGCGCAGCGCCAGGCTGCGCGTGAGTTCCGGGATGCGAATGTCGTAGCAGATGATCGGCGCGCAGGTGATGCCGGCGACGTCGAAGCTCAGCAGGTGATCGCCTGGGGTGAAGAAGTCCTTTTCCACGCCGGCGCCGTACTGGCAGAGATGCAGCTTGTCATAGATTCCCAGACAGGCGCCGTCCGGCCCCGCCACCGCCGTGCTGATGTAGCGGCGGCCGCCCTCGCGCCGGGCGAAGCCAAAGACGACATGCACGCCATGCGCCCGCGCCACCCCCGACCAAGGCCGCCAGCGACGGCCCCTCCAGCGGCTCGGCCAGCGCATCCAGATGCGCGAAGGCCGCGCCGCCATAGGCGATCGACGAAAGCTCGGGAAGGACCACCAGATCGGCCGGGGCGCGCGCCAGTTCGTCGGACACCAGCCGCGTCGTGCGTGCCAGATGGGCAGCGCGCCCGTCGGCGCCGGTCATCGCCGGGACGTCGATCTGGCAGGCCAGAAGCCGGATCCTTCCGGGCGCGCTCATTCGTTCTCGCCACCTTGCAGCAGCACTGCCTCGACCCGGCGGTTGGCCTCGCGTCCCTCGGCGGTGGTGTTGGGCGCGACGGGAGCGAGATAGCTCGCGCCCTTGGCTTCCATCTGCGCGCGCGCGACGCCATAGGTCTCGGTCAGCCGTTCCAGCACCGCGCCGGCGCGCTCGCGCGAGAGCACCATGTTGGGCTCGAACCCGCCGACCGCGTCGGTGTGGCCAACGAGTGCGATCCGCCGGGTGCCGTCGGCCTTGAGGTACCCCGCCAGCGCGGCGAGCGAAGCATAGGGCCCCTCGCCCAGCGCGGCCGCGCCACTCGCGAAGTCGAGGTCGCGCAGGACAACATGGCCCTGGGTGACGAGCCGCTGGACAACCCCCTCTTCCGGTCCCGCCAGCCCGGTTCCCGCCAGGGGCAGGGCGGCAGTCGCGGCGACGGCGGCCGGCGCCATATCCGAGCCCACCGCGACCAGCTGGACATAGCCCGCGCCCCCGGCGACGCTGACGATGCAGGTCACGAACTCCGCCCCGTCGCCGTTGGGCTTTTGGGCCGAGAGAAAACGGAAATCGAAGAGATCGACGAACATGTCCGGGGCCGGCAGGATTTCGGTGCCGAAGCGAAAGTCGAAGCCGCCGCATTCCTCGTCCACGCATTCGTAGAGGATGTCATAGCCCGCCACCGCCAGTTGGTCGCGCAAGGGCGCGATCAGTTGCAGCGTGGTCATCTCTCCGTCCACGATCCGCCACGCCTGCCGGGTAACGCGGCCTTCGACCTCCCGCACGGGCAGGATGCCATCGGCAAAGGGCCCCACCGGCAGGAAATAGGTGTCCGCCGGGCGCACCTCTTCGCGGGTGAGTTCCGCCTCGCCGGGCAGGTTCAGCTCCAGCGCGCCGGCCGGCCCGCCCGGCATCGCGAACGCCGCCAGCGCGGCCGGCAGCCAGAGCGCGCGCAGCCCTCCCGGCACCGGCTCAGCGCGCCTGCGCGTGGTATTCGGGGTTCGGGCGCATGCCGGTGGCGCTGGCCACGCGGTTCGACATCGAAAAGAACCCCACGGTGCTGGCGATGTCCCAGATGTCGCGGTCGCTGAAGCCGGCGTCGCGCAGCGCCTGGCGGTCGGCCTCCTCGACCTCGGCGCTCGATTTCGTGACCTTCTCGGCAAAGCCCAGCATGGCGCGCTGGCGGGGGTCGAGATCGGCCATGCGCCAGTTCATCACCATCGCCTCGCCCAGTTCCGGCCGCCCCGAGAGCTGGCGCACCGCGGCGCCGTGGGCAACCTGGCAGTACCAGCAGCGGTTGATCGACGAGACCACCACCGCGATCATCTCGCGCTCGAGCCTGGACAGGCCGCTCGGGCCCAGCATCAGGTCGTTGTACATCGCCGTGAAGGCATCGAGCTTGGCGGTATCGAACGCGTAGGCCCGCAGCACGTTGGGGACCATCCCGAGCTTTTCCTCGCAGAGATCGAAGTATTTCCGCGTCTGCGGCGGCAGCGGTTCGGCGGCAGGCAGGTCGAGAGCGGTAGGCTGGCGGTCGTCGTTCATCTGGGGGTGTCTTCCTTGAACTTGCGGTAGTGGTACTGTCCCACAACCGCCAGCCCGAGGGAAGAGCAGAGCGCGTTCGAGCCGGCGTTGGCGCGGGTGCAGAGCATCGCCAGACGGGTGCCGCCCCGCGCCGCCGCCCAGACCGCCGCCTGCCGGCACAGCAGTGCCGCCATGCCGTGGCAGCGGTATTTCTCGGCTACCTCAAGCGCATGCATCATCGCGATGCCCTCGTGCAGCGCGACGAACCCCGTGGCGACGGGCACCTGTCCGAGGCGCCCGAGGATCGAGGTCTTCGGCGCCTTTACCCGCTCCATCGCGGCCGAGGCGCTCCGGCCCGATGCCGCCCCGCGCCCAGATTTCGCGCTGGATCGCCAGCGGCTCCCAGCCGGGAAAGACACGCGCCAGGGGCAGCGGCTCGACCACCAGCGGCGCCAGTGGCCCGAGGCGGATATTGACCGGATCGGCCAGTTCATAACCCCGGTCCGCGAGCATCGCGTCAAGCGCCTCGTCGCCCTCACGGATCATGAAGAGTGGTGTCTGCCCCAGCCCCCGCATCGCCGCCTCGGCCCGCGGCAGATCGGCCTCGGCCACCGGACCGGCGGCGGTGGCGGCGGATACGCGGTTGCCCCCGCCCCGGCCCTCGCGAATGGTCCAGGGGCCGACCCGCGTGATCGCGGCGGGCGCCCAGGTGGCGTCGATGACGTCAAAAAGCGTGGCCAGGCCAGGCGTCATTGAGGAAAGAGGCCGCGCAGTTCGGCCATCGCCGCGTCGAGCGCGACCGGATCGGAACTGCGGATCACCACCCTTGTGCCGAAGGTCGCCCCGCGCTGAAACGGGTAGGAGCCCATCGACAGTTCGGGATGGCGCTCGGCCAGGTCCCGCAGCGGACCCGCCACATCGCCCTCGGGCTGCATCACGGTCAGGGATTGCGACAGTACCGGCGCACCGCCCGTGAGTCGCGGCAGCAGCCCTGCAGCATCGCCTCGAAAATCGCCGGAACACCGGCCAGCGCATGCACGTTCCGGAGCGTGAAACCGGGCGCGGCGCTGATCGGGTTGTCGATGAGTTCCGCACCCTCGGGGATGCGGGCCATGCGCAGGCGGGCCTCGTTCAGGGTCTGGCCTGTCCCGGCGTAGTGGACCTCGAGCAGCGCGCGAGCATCGGCGCGCACACCGATCGGCACACCGAAGGCGCGCGCCACGTTGTCGGCGGTGATGTCATCATGGGTGGGTCCGATGCCGCCGGAGGTGAAGACATGGGTGTAGGCCGCCGAGAGTTCCTGTACCGCGGCGGTGATGGCGTCCGGATCGTCGCCGATCACGCGCGCCTCGCGCAGGTCGATGCCGCGCTCGATCAGCACCCCGGCCAAGGTTGTGCATGTTGGCGTCGCGGGTGCGGCCGGAGAGGATCTCGTCCCCGATGACGAGCATGGCGGCGGTGGGATTGGGCATGTGCGGACCTTCTTGAACGGTTTCCCCCAGCGGTATAGGCCGCAACCCATGCGCTTTCAAACCCCGCTCGAACCGGCCCGGCTGATCCGGCGATACAAACGCTTTCTCGCCGATATCCGGCTGGCCGGCGGCGAGGAGGCGGTGGCGCATTGCCCCAATCCCGGCTCGATGCTGGGGCTCGCCACACCCGGCACGCGCATCTGGGTCGAGCCCAACGACGACCCGCGAAAAGAAGCTGAAATGGGGCTGGCGCCTGGTCGAACACGAAGACGGCCATTTCACCTGCATCGACACCGGGCTTGCGAACCGGGTGGTGAAGGAGGCGCTCCTGGCGCGCGCCATCCCCGATTTCGCCGCCTATGAAACCGTGCTGCCGGAACAAGGCTACGGCGAGGGAAGCCGCATAGACTTCCTGCTGCGGCAGGCGGGGCTGCCCGATGTCTATCTCGAGGTCAAGTCGGTCACGCTGGCACGCCGGTCCGGTCTGGCGGAATTTCCCGACAGCGTGACCGCGCGCGGCGCCCGCCACCTGGGCGCGCTGGCCGGTATGGCGCGCCAGGGGCACCGCGCGGCGCTGCTCTATCTGGTCGTGCGCAGCGATGCGACATCCGTGGGCGTGGCGGCCGATATCGACCCCGCCTACGCGACGGCATCCGCCGAGGCGCGCGCCGCCGGGGTCGAGGTTCTTGCCCGGGCGACCGATCTGTCACGGTGGTCGGTGACGCTCGGGCGCGCGTTGCCCCTGCGATAAGCTGTCCCTCTGGTCCTCGGGCCGGTTTCATCCTAAATAAGGGCCATGAAACGGATATCGGAAGACGACGTGAACGAGCAGCACCGCGGACGGCTGACCCGCCATGGCATCCGCATCCACGAAAGCGAGGATTTCGCCGGCATGCACAAGGCCGGGGCGCTGGCCGCGCGCATTCTTGACGCGATGGCCGGGCATGTCTTTCCGGGCCAGACCACCGGCGAGATCGACCGCATCATCGAGGAGATGGTCGAGGCCGCCGGCGCGCGATCGGCCACCATCGGCTACAAGGGTTACCGCCACGCCAGCTGCATCAGCGTCAACCATGTGGTCTGCCACGGCATTCCGGGCGACAAGCGGCTCAAGGATGGCGACATCCTCAACATCGACGTCACCGTGATCGTCGACGGCTGGTATGGCGACACCAGCCGCATGTACGTGGCCGGCAATCTCGGGCGCAAGGCCGAGAGGCTGATCGAGGTCACCCACGACAGCCTGATGAAGGGGATCGAGGCGGTCCGTCCCGGCAATACCTTCGGCGATATCGGCCACGCCATCCAGAGCTATGTCGAGGCCCAACGCATGTCGGTGGTGCGCGATTTCTGCGGCCACGGGCTGGGGCGGGTGTTTCACGCGCCGCCCAACGTGCTGCACTACGGCCGCCCCGGCACCGGCCCGGTGCTGGAGGAAGGAATGTTCTTCACCATCGAGCCGATGGTCAATCTCGGCCGGCCCGAAACCAAGGTGCTGGCCGACGACTGGACCGCGGTCACCCGCGACAAGTCGCTCTCGGCCCAGTTCGAGCACTCGATCGGGGTGACCGCGACGGGCGCGGATATCTTCACCCTCTCTCCCGCGGGGCGGTTCCACCCGACCTGGGGTTGACCGCCGGTGCAGACCGCATGCCGGCCGGGCTTCAACCCGGTCCGCAGGCCTTTGCAGACCCGATAGGAGCAAGCTGGCAGGCCAAGACCGACGGCTGTCGGTTCTCGTTCCGGAAGGCGCATCCTGTCCCTGCCGGGCGGCCGCGATGTCACCGATGCGCGTGCTGCGCGCTCCGACGCCCCGGGCGGCAAGGTCAGGTCTGACACGGTCGGCCCCGGCCCCGGGCCGGAACCTCCTTTCGCGATGGCGAGGCCCCGGGTCAGGCCCGGGGCGGGTAGACAACCGATCAGACGCGCCGTACCCCAAATCGGTCTTGCAAAGATGCGGGTGCGCAAGTAAACCGAGGCCCGGCTTCAGGGGTATAGCTCAGCTGGTAGAGCGACGGTCTCCAAAACCGTAGGTCGCGGGTTCGAGCCCTGCTGCCCCTGCCAATCTCCCGATCATGCCAGGACCTTGTCGAGCACCGTGTCGAGCGCCCGGCCCAGCCGGCCCACGGCGTCGTCGAGCTCGGCCTCGGTGGCGATGAAGGGCGGGGCCAGCAGCACATGGTCCCCCAACCGCCCGTCGCGCGTACCCGGCATCGGATAACAGATCAGCCCCTCGGCAAAGGCCGCCTTCTTGAGCTTGCCGGCGACGCCCATCGCGGGGTCGAAAGGTGTCTTGCCGTCACGCTCGGCAACGAATTCGAGCGCCCGGAAAAGCCCGCGCCCGCGGATGTCGCCGACATGGGGGTGCTGGCCGAAACGCGCCTCAAGGAGCGATTGCAGATACGCGCCGCGCGCGCGCACCTGTACCGGCAGGTCGCGCTCGACCAGTTCACTCAGGACCGCGAGCCCCGCCGCCGCCGCCACCGGATGACCCATGTAGGTGTGCCCGTGCTGGAAGAACCCCGTGCCGGCGGCAATCGCGTCATAGATCGTGTCGGTGCACAACATCGCGCCAATCGGCTGATAACCCGCCCCCAGCCCCTTGGCGAGGCACAGGATGTCGGGTGCGACGCCCTCGGCCTCGCAGGCGAACAGGTGCCCGGTGCGGCCCATCCCGCACATCACCTCGTCGAGAATGAGCAGTACGCCGTAGCGGTCGCAGATCTCGCGGATGCGCTTGAAATAGCCCTCGACCGCCGGCACCGCGCCCGGGGTCGCGCCGACCACCGGCTCGGCGATGAACGCCATCACCGTGTCGGACCCGAGCCGCAGGATCTCGTCCTCGAGCTCCTGCGCGGTGCGCCGGCCGTAATCGGCAAGGCTCTCGCCCTCGCCACGCTCGGCATATTCGTAGCAGGGCGCGATATGGCTCATCTCGACCAGCAGCGGCGCGAACTGCGCCCGCCGCCAAACGTTGCCCCCGGCAGAGAGCGCGCCCAGCGTGTTGCCGTGATAGCTCTGCCGCCGGGCGATCAGGTGGCGGCGCTGGGGCTCGCCGCGTTCAAGGTGGTATTGCCGCGCCAGCTTGATCGCCGCCTCCACGGCCTCGGAGCCGCCCGAGACCAGATAGACCCGGTCGAGCCGCCCCGGCGCGTGTTCGATCAGCAGGTCGGCCAGCGCCTCGGCCGGCTCTGAGGTGAAGAACCCGGTATGGGCAAAGGCGAGGCGCGCGACCTGCGCCTGCACCGCCGCGATCACGCGGGCATTGGAGTGGCCGAGACAGGAGACCGCCGCCCCGCCCGAGCCGTCGAAATAGCGCTTGCCCTCGGCATCGATCAGAAAGCAGCCGTCACCGCCCACGGCGGCGGGGAATTCGGAATGACAGTGACGGGGAAAGATGTGGCTCATGGCAACTGCGTCCCTGGTTTCGGCGGAGATGCCCCCAGTGGGGCCCGGTGAGGCGCGGTTGTCAAGGCCGCCTGAAGGCCGCGAATCAGGTCCGCCGGCGGGCCGGGCGGGGCGTGGGACGGGCGGGCCGAAATTCGGGTTTGGGAAACAGTGTTTTGGTCCGGCCTGGACTGTTTCCCGAATTGCGGCGGAAACGAGTTCCAAAGCAGGCAAACATGGCAAGACCTCGGCTTTCGCCACCGTTTTGCCATAATTGAAACGCAAAAAAACCTTCGTTCCCAAGCTGCGGGCCGGCCGGTTGATTTGGGCCTGCGCGATGGCGGAACGGTTCGAAAGAGCGTTGCCATGACCAGGTATATTGTCGTGACCAGACCGAACCCACATCTGCCCCACGACTCGGAGGAGCTGCAAAGCGCCCCGCCGCCCGATGCGCTGACCGACGAGATCGCGCAGAAGAATGCCGAACTGATGATTGGCAAGCTGCTGGGCAAGACGCCCGGCGCCGAGGGAGAGGGCGTTCTGGCGCCGCCCCCGGTACAGGCCCGGCCTTGCCACGCGACCCCGGCGCAACCCGATGTCGTCGCGCGTGAACCCCATCGGGCCGAGCCCCGGGCAAGGGCTGCGGCGCAGCGGCCGAAAGCTGCAGTGCGCGAACAGCCAAAAGCCGTGGCGCATGAACGTACCGCAAAGACGCCGGATGCGGACGGCAAGGACCCGGACGAAGTCCGGCTGCGCGCCGCCCTGCTGGAAGGCACGACGCTGGGCGAAGAAGAGGATGAGCGCGACGGGCTTCTGGCGCGCCTGCGCCCGGTTCACGGGGTTGCATTGGCGTTGCTGCTGGCCGCGCTGCTGTGGCCGATGCTGATCGGCGTTGCCGCGTTGCTGGTGATCGGGTCCGTGGTTTTTGTCACCCTGATGCTGCGCCGCGCCGTCGCCGGCGGACGCTGGCGGCGCTTTGCCGGTCGCCACCCCCGGACGGCCGAGCGTCTGAGACGCGTGGCCGACCGTGCCGCCGTCGGCGTCGACCACGTGCTCGACCTGCTGCCGGCCGGCCTGGCCGACCGGCTGGCCTGGCCGGATCTGTCCGAGCCCCTTTCACCCGGGATGGGCTGAGGGCAACACGGTCCGCGGCCCCGGATGCCGGCGGTGCCTTCGACACTTGAACTTGTGCGGGCATCCGCGTATGTCCCCGCGACAGGCGAATGCAGATCAGGGCAGCAAGGCACATGGCCAAGACCAACCCGTTTCAGTTCATCCAGCAGACCCGCTCGGAGATCTCCAAGGTCGTCTGGCCGAACCGGCGCGAGGTGCTCCTGACCACGGTCATGGTCTTCATCATGGCCACGCTGACGGCGATCTTCTTCGCGCTCGTCGATCTCCTGATCCGCACCGGACTGCAGGGCGTGCTGGGCCTGTTCGGCTGAGCGAGAAAATCGCCCCTGCCCCTTGAATTCAGGCCGGATTGGCGATAGGTCACCCGGTACTCCGACCCTTGGCGCGCGGCGATTCGTGTTGCGCGCCGATTTTCGTTTGGGTGAGACCGGGCCAAGTGCCTGATAACAAGGAAGACTTCCGGCGCAATCCGGACTTGACAGGATTTGGTTCGAACATGGCGAAGCGGTGGTACTCGGTCAGCGTCCTTTCGAATTTCGAAAAGAAGATCGCCGAACAGATCAGGCAGTCCGTGGCCGAACAGGGGCTCGAGGATGAAATCGACGAGGTTCTGGTGCCCACCGAAGAGGTTATCGAGGTGCGCCGCGGCAAGAAGGTGACCGCCGAGCGCCGCTTCATGCCGGGCTATGTGCTGGTGCATATGGAGATGTCGGATCGCGGCTATCACCTGATCAACTCGATCAACCGGGTGACCGGCTTTCTGGGGCCGCAGGGCCGGCCGATGCCGATGCGCGATGCCGAGGTGAACGCCATCCTCAACCGCGTGCAGGAGGGCGAGGACGCACCGCGTACCCTGTTCTCGTTCGAGATCGGCGAGCGGGTCAAGGTCAATGACGGGCCGTTCGAGGATTTCGACGGCATGGTCGAGGCGATCGACGACGACAACCAGCGCCTCAAGGTGATGGTGTCGATCTTCGGCCGGGAGACCCCGGTCGAGCTGGAATTCTCGCAGGTCACGAAACAGTCGTGACCGGCGCGGCCGGGCGCACCGTCAGGGTGCGCGCCGGGCAGGTCCCGAAGAGCCGGGATGCGAAAGTGGCAGGCAAGGGCGTCGCGATGCCCGACCCGGACCACACAACCTGAAGGACCGCGGGGCGCGCCTCGTGGCCGTTGGAAAGAAGGAGAGGCCGGATGGCCAAGAAACTGGCTGGAAAGATGAAGCTGCAGGTGCCTGCGGGTCAGGCGAACCCGTCCCCGCCCGTGGGGCCGGCGCTGGGTCAGCGCGGCATCAACATCATGGAGTTCTGCAAGGCGTTCAACGCCCGGACCCAGGACATGGAGCCCGGCGCCCCGTGCCCGACGGTGATCACCTATTATCAGGACAAGTCCTTCGTGATGGACATCAAGACGCCGCCGGCGGCCTACTATCTCAAGAAGGCGGCCAAGCTGAAATCCGGCTCCAAGACGCCGGGCCGCGACAACGTGGCCACCGTCAGCACCAAGCAGCTGCGCGAGATCGCCGAGGCCAAGTGGAAGGACCTCAACGCCAACGACATCGAATCGGCCATGAAGATCATTCAGGGCAGTGCGCGGTCCATGGGCATCGAGGTGAAATAAGATGGCAAAACTCGGAAAACGCACCCGCGCCGCCCGCGAGGCCGTCGCCGGCAAGTCGAACCTCTCGGTCGAGGAGGCCGTCTCGCTGGTCAAGGCCAACGCCACCGCGAAATTCGACGAGACCGTCGAGATCGCGCTCAATCTCGGTGTCGATACCCGCCACGCCGATCAGATGGTGCGCGGCGTTGTCGGCCTGCCCAACGGCACCGGCAAGGATGTGCGAGTGGCGGTCTTCGCCCGCGGCCCAAAGGCCGAAGAGGCCCAGGCCGCCGGCGCCGACATCGTCGGCGCCGAGGACCTGATGGAGACCATCCAGGGCGGCAAGATCGAGTTCGACCGCTGCATCGCGACGCCGGACATGATGCCCGTCGTCGGCCGGCTGGGCAAGATTCTCGGCCCGCGCAACCTGATGCCGAACCCCAAGGTCGGCACCGTGACGATGGACGTGGCCGACGCGGTCAAGGCGGCCAAGGGCGGCGAAGTGCAGTTCAAGGCCGGCAAGGGCGGGGTCGTCCATGCCGGTATCGGCAAGGCGTCCTTCGACGAGGGCAAGCTGGCCGAGAACGTGCGCGCCTTCGTGGCGGCGGTGAGCCGGGCCAAGCCCGCGGGTGCCAAGGGCACCTACATGAAGAAGATCTCGCTGACCTCGACCATGGGACCGGGGGTCAGCATCGACGTGAACAACGCCGCGTCGGAATGATGGAATTTGTCCCGGGTCTCGGCCCGGGGCGAATGGCGGGGCCGGCTGATCGGCCCTGTCCTGTCCGAGACGGAGGGTCGGGCGCAAGCCTCATAATTCCTTCCTGAGACGGGAAACGAGTTTGAGATGTCATGCCGGAGGCTCCGCCTTCGGGTGATCTTGGCCTCGGGACCCGGATATTGGACCCGAGCCCCGGGCCGCGCCCGGGGCAGACAAGGAGCCGGAGGGGGAAACCCTTCCATTACTGGAGTAAAACTGTGGATAGAGCCCAGAAAGAGAAAGTGGTCGAGGAACTCGGCCAGATCTTCGAAAGCTCTGGCGTCGTAGTGGTAGCCCACTACGCGGGTCTTACAGTTGCCGAAATGCAGGACCTTCGTGCGCGTGCGCGCGATGCGGAGGCTTCCGTGCGCGTCGCCAAGAACAGGCTCGCCAGGATCGCCCTCGAGGGCAAGCCATGCGAAAGCATCGCCGAATACCTCTCGGGCATGACCGTGCTCACCTACTCGGAAGATCCCGTGGCAGCCGCCCGGGTCGCCGAGGGCTTTGCCAAGGACAACAAGAAATTCGAGATCCTTGGCGGGGCGATGGGTGGCACGGCGCTGGATCGTGGCGGTGTCGAGGCGGTGTCGAAGATGCCCTCGCGCGACGAGCTCATCGCTCAGATCGCGAGCTGCATCGGCGCACCTGCCGCGAACATCGCCGGGGCCATTGGCGCGCCGGCCGCGAATATCGCGGGCATTCTTTCGACCATCGAAGAGAAGGCCGAAGCGGCATAAGGCAACTGGAACGATCCGTGTTGGGCCCAGGCCCGGCGTCGGAACACATCTTACAAACGGAAAAGAGCTGAATCATGGCTGATCTGAAAAAACTTGCCGAAGAGATCGTGGGTCTGACCCTTCTCGAGGCACAAGAACTGAAAACCATCCTCAAGGACGAGTACGGCATCGAGCCCGCCGCCGGCGGTGCGGTGATGATGGCCGGCCCCGCCGACGCCGGTGCCGCTGGCGCCGCCGCCGAGGAGCAGACCGAATTCGACGTGATCCTGAAATCGGCCGGCGCGTCGAAGATCAACGTCATCAAGGAGGTCCGCGCGATCACCGGCCTTGGCCTGAAGGAAGCCAAGGACCTGGTCGAGGCTGGCGGCAAGGCCGTCAAGGAACAGGTTTCCAAGGAGGAAGCCGAAACGCTCAAGGGCAAGCTGGAAGCCGCCGGCGCCGAAGTCGAGCTCAAGTAATCACATCCGGCGGCGCGGAGCGAATATTTCGCGCCGCCGGATTCCCGGTTTTTACAAGGCGCGCCCGAGGCGTGTCTTTGGCGCTTGAAGGGGTTGGTTTCGAAAACCGCGGCGGAACACCGCACCGGACCCCGAAAAACAGGACGATGCCGCACATATGATCAACGACCGCACCTATCTGTTTGCGCTGCCCGAGGTGACTGCACCCGTTGGCGGCGTCAACGTGCTGTTGCAGATCGTGGACGTCCTGCGCGGGGCCGGCCATGACGCGGCGCCGCTGTTCGCGTCGCCGTCCTATGTCTACCCGTTCTGGCCCCATGATGGCCCGGCTTTCCACGACCCGGCGCTGGTCTCGCTCTCCGATCCGTTCGAGCGGCGGCTGACGCGGTTGAGAAAAAAAGGTCTCGGGCTGGTCGGCTCGCGCGGGCCGTGGCAGCAACGCTCTGCGCCGGCCGCGCCCCGGCGACGTGATCGTCGCGCCCGAATACTGCCTGACCGAGATCGCCCGGGTCTATCCCGACAATCCGATCGTGCTGGCGGCACAGGATGCGCAGGGCCTGGCGCTGGCGCGCCACTGGGACACCGATGGCGGCGCCTTCGCCCGCGTCACCGCCGGGTTCGCGACGTCCGAGGCCAGCGCGGCGGCGCTTAAACACGTCCTCGAAGGGGCGGCCGGGCGGATCACGCTGAATGTGGCGCAGCCGGGCCTGGCCTATGCGCAGGAAAAAAAGGCGCCGGATCGTTTTCATGCCGCGCAAGCGGCCCGAGGAGGCCGGGTTCGTCGTCGCGGCGCTGCGCGCGATGCCCGAGCTTGGCGGCTGGGAAATCGTCGAGATGACGGGGCTGTCGCCCGAAGCCCTGGTCGGGCAGTTCCGCGATGCGCTGGTGTTCGTGTCGTTTTCCCAGCGCGAGGGCTTTGGCCTGCCGCCCGCCGAGGCGATGAAGGCCGGCTGCATCGTGATCGGCTATGCCGGCGTCGGCGGCGAGGAGTATTTCACCGCCGAAACCGGCATCAAGGTGCCGGATTCGGATTTCCCGGCGCTGATCGACGCCGTGCGCGCCACGGTGACCGAATACGACCGTGATCCGGCGCGGCTCGATGCGCTGCGCCACCACGCGTCGGAGGTCATCTCGCGTCGCTATTCGCGCGAGAATTTCGAGCAGAGCGTGCTCACCGCCTGGCGGGGCATCGAGGCCACGCTCGGCAGCGCAGGCCGCAAGAACGGGGCGGAGGCGATCGCCATGAGTTGACCGCGCGGCACCCACCCAACGGCTGCTCTTCCCGAACGTGCGGGCCCTGCACGTTCCGGAAGGTCAGACCGGCGGATCGAGCGAGGCGTTGTGGGCGACGCCTCAGGGATGGATCCGCACTGACCCTCACTTTGCGCCACCGCCGGGCCCGCCCCAGCCCGGCCGGCGGCGCGAGAACCAGACAAGGACGCGCAATCCCCATGCCCGAGACCTACCTTGGCCAGAAACGTCTTCGCAAGTACTTCGGCAAGATCCGTGAAGTGCTGGAAATGCCGAACCTCATCGAGGTACAGAAATCCTCCTACGACCTGTTCCTGAACTCGGGTGACCAGCCCGACCCCCAGGACGGCGAGGGCCTCAAGGGTGTATTCCAGTCGGTCTTTCCGATCAAGGATTTCAACGAGACTTCGGTGTTGGAATTCGTAAGCTACGAACTGGAAAAGCCGAAATACGACGTCGAGGAGTGCATGCAGCGCGACATGACCTATGCCGCGCCGCTGAAGGTCACCCTGCGGCTGATCGTGTTCGATGTCGACGAGGACACCGGCGCACGCTCGGTCAAGGACATCAAGGAACAGGACGTCTTCATGGGCGACATGCCGCTGATGACGCCCAACGGCACCTTCATCGTCAACGGCACCGAGCGCGTGATCGTCAGTCAGATGCACCGGTCTCCGGGCGTGTTCTTCGATCACGACAAGGGCAAGACGCATTCCTCGGGCAAGCTGCTCTTTGCCTGCCGGATCATTCCCTATCGCGGCTCGTGGCTGGATTTCGAGTTCGACGCCAAGGACATCGTCTTTGTCCGCATCGACCGCCGGCGCAAGCTGCCGGTGACGACCCTGCTCTATGCGCTGGGACTCGACCAGGAAGGCATCATGAATGCCTATTACGACACCGTCAGCTACAAGCTGAAGAAAAAGAAGGGCTGGGTCACCCGCTTCTTCCCCGAACGTGTGCGCGGCACCCGGCCGACCTACGATCTGGTTGACGCAAAGACCGGAGAAGTGATCGCCGAGGCCGGCAAGAAGGTCACCCCGCGGGCGGTGAAAAAGCTCATCGACGAGGGCAAGGTCAGCGACCTTCTGCTGCCGTTCGAGCAGATCGCTGGCAGATTCGTGGCCCGCGACATCATCAACGAGAAAACCGGTGCGATCTACGTCGAGGCCGGCGACGAGCTGACCATCGAGCGCGACAAGGACGGCGAGGTGATCGGCGGCACCGTCAAGGAACTGGTCGATGCAGGCATCACCGAGATCCCGGTGCTCGACATCGACAACATCAATGTCGGCCCGTACATGCGCAACACCATGGCGATGGACAAGAACATGAACCGCGTCACCGCGCTCATGGACATCTACCGCGTCATTCGCCCGGGCGAGCCGCCGACCGAAGAGGCGGCGTCGGCGCTGTTCGATACGCTCTTCCTCGACGCCGAGCGTTACGACCTCTCGGCGGTGGGCCGGGTCAAGATGAACATGCGCCTCGACCTCGACAAGCCCGACACCCAGCGCACCCTCGACCGCGAGGACATCGTCGCCTGCGTCAAGGCGCTGGTCGATCTGCGCGACGGCAAGGGCGACATCGACGACATCGACCATCTCGGCAACCGCCGGGTGCGCTCGGTCGGTGAGCTGATGGAGAACCAGTACCGCGTCGGCCTCCTGCGGATGGAACGCGCGATCAAGGAACGCATGTCCAGCGTCGAGATCGACA
The DNA here is from genome assembly GCA_027493545.1 of Roseovarius sp. Taxonomy (GTDB): domain Bacteria; phylum Pseudomonadota; class Alphaproteobacteria; order Rhodobacterales; family Rhodobacteraceae; genus Roseovarius. The sequence continues at coordinate 488,677 of JAOSKR010000004.1, forward strand.
CGGTGATGCCGCAGGACCTGATCAACGCCAAACCGGCGGCGGCGGCGGTGCGCGAGTTCTTCGGCTCCAGCCAGCTTTCTCAGTTCATGGATCAGACCAACCCGCTCAGCGAGGTGACGCACAAGCGCCGCCTCTCGGCGCTGGGCCCGGGCGGGCTGACGCGCGAGCGCGCGGGCTTCGAGGTGCGCGACGTTCACCCCACCCATTACGGCCGGATGTGTCCGATCGAGACGCCCGAAGGCCCCAATATCGGCCTGATCAACAGCCTCGCCACATTCGCGCGGGTCAACAAGTACGGCTTCATCGAGACCCCCTACCGCAAGGTCGTGGCCGGCCAGGTGACCGACGACGTGGTCTATCTGTCGGCCACCGAGGAGATGCGCCACACCGTCGCGCAGGCCAACGCCACGCTCGACGACAAGGGCCGCTTCGTCAACGAGATGGTCAACACCCGCCAGTCCGGCGAATACATGCTGGCCCCGGTCGAGCATGTCGACCTGATCGACGTCAGCCCCAAGCAGCTGGTGTCGGTGGCGGCCTCGCTGATCCCGTTTCTGGAAAACAACGACGCCAACCGCGCACTGATGGGCTCCAACATGCAGCGTCAGGCGGTGCCGACGCTGCGCGCCGAGGCGCCGCTGGTGGGCACCGGGATCGAGGGCGTGGTGGCCCGCGATTCGGGCGCATCGGTTCTGGCGCGCCGCGCCGGGGTGATCGACCAGGTCGATGCGCAGCGGATCGTGATCCGCGCCACCGAGGATCTCGAGATCGGCGATCCCGGTGTCGACATCTACCGCATGCGCAAGTTCCAGCGCTCCAACCAGAACACCTGTATCAACCAGCAGCCGCTGGTGAAGGTAGGCCAGAGCGTGACCAAGGGCGAGGTCATCGCCGACGGTCCCTCGACCGATCTGGGGGAACTGGCGCTGGGCAAGAACGTGGTCACCGCCTTCATGCCCTGGAACGGCTACAACTTCGAGGACTCGATCCTGATTTCCGAGCGCATCGCCCGCGATGACGTCTTCACCTCGATCCATATCGAGGAGTTCGAGGTCGCCGCCCGCGACACCAAGCTCGGCCCCGAGGAGATCACCCGCGACATCCCCAACGTCGGCGAGGAGGCGCTGAGGAACCTCGACGAGGCCGGCATCGTCTATATCGGCGCCGACGTGCAGCCGGGCGACATCCTGGTGGGCAAGATCACGCCCAAGGGCGAGAGCCCGATGACGCCGGAGGAAAAGCTCCTGCGCGCGATCTTCGGCGAAAAGGCCAGCGACGTGCGCGACACCTCGCTGCGGGTCAAGCCGGGCGATTACGGCACCGTGGTCGAGGTCCGCGTCTTCAACCGCCACGGGGTGGAGAAGGACGAGCGCGCCCTGCAGATCGAGCGCGAGGAGGTCGAACGCCTCGCCCGCGACCGCGACGACGAACTGGCAATCCTCGACCGCAACATCTATGCGCGGCTCGGCGACCTGCTGCTGGGCAAGGTGGCGGTCAAGGGGCCCAAGGGCGTCAAGGCCAATTCCGAGATCACCGAGGAACTGCTCGGGACGCTGTCGCGCGGCCAGTGGTGGCAGCTGGCGCTCAAGGACGAGGGCGACGCCCAGATCGTCGAGGCACTCAACGCCCAGTACGAGGCGCAGAAGCGCACGCTCGAGGCGCGTTTCGAGGACAAGGTCGAAAAGGTGCGCCGCGGCGACGACCTGCCGCCGGGGGTGATGAAGATGGTCAAGGTCTTCATCGCGGTCAAGCGCAAGCTCCAGCCCGGTGACAAGATGGCCGGGCGCCACGGAAACAAGGGCGTGGTCTCGAAGGTGGTGCCGATGGAGGACATGCCGTTCCTCGCCGACGGCACGCCGGTGGATATCTGCCTCAACCCGCTTGGCGTTCCCAGCCGGATGAACGTCGGCCAGATCCTCGAAAGCCACATGGGCTGGGCCGCACGCGGCTTCGGTATCAAGATCGACGAGGCGTTGCGCGAGTACCGTCGTTCGGGCGACCTGACGCCGGTCCGCGAGGCGATGCGCCTGGCCTATGGCGACGACGTCTACGAGGAGGGTATCGTCGGGATGAACGAGGATACGCTGGTCGAGGCTGCCGGCAACGTCACCCGCGGGGTGCCGATCGCCACGCCTGTCTTCGACGGCGCCAAGGAGGCCGACATCAATGACGCGCTCAGGCGCGCGGGCTTCGATCAGTCGGGACAGTCGGTGCTCTATGACGGCCGCACCGGCGAGCAGTTCAGCCGCAAGGTGACGGTGGGCATGAAGTACCTGCTCAAGCTGCACCACCTCGTCGACGACAAGATCCATGCGCGCTCGACCGGCCCCTACAGCCTCGTCACCCAGCAGCCGCTGGGCGGCAAGGCCCAGTTCGGCGGCCAGCGCTTTGGCGAGATGGAGGTCTGGGCGCTCGAAGCCTACGGCGCGGCCTATACCCTGCAGGAGATGCTGACGGTGAAATCCGACGACGTCGCCGGCCGCACCAAGGTCTACGAATCGATCGTCAAGGGCGAGGACAGCTTCGAGGCCGGTGTGCCCGAAAGCTTCAACGTGCTGGTCAAGGAAGTGCGCGGCCTCGGCCTGAACATGGAACTCCTGGATGCAGAGGAGGAAGACGCGGAATGACGCCGGGTCAGACCCCGCGCCCCGCGCCGATTGCGCGCGGGCGCAGGGGGTCGCCCTCGCCGATACCGCCCCCTCTGCACCTGACCGAAGGATTGGAAGATGAACCAGGAACTGATGAACAACCCGTTCAACCCGAACGCACCTGTCAAGGTGTTCGATGAAATCGGTGTGTCGCTGGCCAGCCCCGAGCGTATTCTCAGCTGGTCCTATGGCGAGATCAAGAAGCCCGAGACGATCAACTACCGCACCTTCAAGCCCGAGCGCGACGGTCTCTTCTGCGCCCGCATCTTCGGGCCGGTGAAGGACTACGAATGCCTTTGCGGCAAGTACAAGCGGATGAAATACCGCGGCGTCGTGTGCGAGAAATGCGGCGTCGAGGTGACGCTGCAGAAGGTCCGGCGCGAGCGCATGGGCCATATCGAGCTGGCCGCGCCCTGCGCCCATATCTGGTTCCTGAAATCGCTGCCCTCGCGCATCGGGCTGATGCTCGACATGACGCTGCGCGATCTTGAACGGGTGCTCTATTTCGAGAACTACGTGGTCATCGAGCCGGGCCTTACCGATCTCACCTACGGCCAGATGCTGACCGAAGAAGAGTTCATGGACGCCCAGGACGCCTATGGCATGGACGCCTTCACCGCCAATATCGGCGCCGAGGCGATCCGCGAGATGCTGCAGAACATCGACCTCGAATCCGAGGCCGAGCGGCTGCGCGCCGATCTCGCCGAGGCCACCGGCGAGATGAAGCCCAAGAAGATCATCAAGCGGCTGAAGGTCGTCGAAAGCTTCCTCGAAAGCGGCAACCGTCCGGAATGGATGGTGATGACGGTCATCCCCGTCATCCCGCCCGAGCTGCGCCCGCTGGTGCCGCTCGACGGCGGCCGCTTTGCCACCTCCGACCTCAACGATCTCTACCGCCGGGTGATCAACCGCAACAACCGCCTCAAGCGGCTGATCGAGCTGCGCGCGCCCGACATCATCGTGCGCAACGAAAAGCGGATGCTGCAGGAATCGATCGACGCGCTTTTCGACAACGGCCGCCGCGGGCGGGTGATCACCGGCGCCAACAAACGGCCGCTCAAGTCGCTCTCGGACATGCTCAAGGGCAAGCAGGGCCGCTTCCGCCAGAACCTTCTGGGCAAGCGGGTC
>JAOSKR010000005.1 GCA_027493545.1 Roseovarius sp.
TGCCTCAGCCTTCGCGGTTCCTGGTGGGTCACGCCTGTGAACACCCGCGCGGCCCGGGTCCGGCCGGACAACGCGACATGGACATCTACAGCCAACGCCCGGGCCGAAAGGGCAAGCGCGAACGCCCGCGCGCCGCCCCGGTTGCGGCGCCGACCGTCGCGGCGCCGAGCGCGCCCGGCGGTATCCTGGCTGCGCAGTAGCGCGGCCGCCGCCGGGCCGAGTTTGTGCCAGATCAACGTCTGCGGCGGTTGCGGCGTCTATTGCCGACCCAGGAGACGCGCACGCATGACCCACCCCCGACGATCCCGACCTCATGCTCGACGAGTTGATGGAGCGATGGCCGCAGACGATCCCCCGTCTTCCTGCGCCACCGGATGCGGTGCGTGGGATGCCTCGTGGTGCCGTTTCATTCGGTGGGATGCGTGCGCCGAATACGGGCTCGACCGCGACGCCTTCATGACCGGCTGCGCGAGGCCGTCACGGCCGCCCTGCGCCCCGCTGAGCAGCACCAGCGCAGTGCGCGTCGCGCACCACGATGCGGCGGCGCGCGCTTTTGACGAGGCCCTGCTTTTCCCACCCGCTCAAGAGCCGGCTGACCGTGTGCAGCGTGGTGCCGGTCATTTCCGACAGGTCCTGACGGGTGATCGGAAAGGCGATCTCGATGCCCTCCGCGGTCTTGCGGCCGCTCTGGTTGATCAGCCGCAGGAGGGCGTTGGCTACGCGCTGTTCGACCTGCTGCGTCGCCAGTTCCATGATGCGGGTGTTCATCTCGCCGATGCGGCGCCCGACGGTCTTGTAGGTCTCGGTGGCGAAACCGTCGTAGTCGCGCACGAAATCGGGCCAGAGCCGCACCGGCCAGCCGAGCGTGATCGCCTCGGTCGCGGCGACGGCGGAGGTGGGATATGTCTCGCGCCCGATCGCGGGCGCGATGCCCAGAAGCTGCCCCGGCGGGATGTGCAGCGCGATCACCTGCTCGCCGGTCTCGGTGATGCGCACCACCCGCACATGCCCGTCGAGGAGCAGATAGGAACCGTTCCGCCTGCGCGCCCTCGTCGAAGATCGCCGCGCCCGCGTCGTGCCGCCGCGACACAGCCAGATCGAGGATCTCGCGGATCTGGCGCCGCTCGAGCCGCGAGAACGGCGGTCGGCCAGCAGGCTCTCGTCGAGCCGGTGCTGGGGTTTGCGGTTGGCGTTGGCGGTCATGTCGGGGCCAGTCCTAGCCCCGATCGGTGCCGGGCGCCACGCCAATCCCGCCCCCGCCGAACGCAAATCCGCCATCCAGTTTGTGCTAGCGCAGGTTCGCGCGCCGTCGCGCGCTAGGCTGGATCAGGACAGCGACCCACCGCCGGTGAAGCGCAAGGCAGCCGTCCACGACCCACCGCCGCCCCCGGGCGGCGCGCCGCCCGTGTCCTCTTCGTCCGGCGGCACCGCCCGGCCGGGGCGGCGGTGGCACATGCGCGCGACCACTCAACGCCCCAGCGCCGCGGCCATGCCGTCCTCGGGAAAGCAGGTCTCGCGCCGCCCGTTCGCGCGCTGCCAGAGCCCGATCGCGCGGCGGGTCTTGAACCCCGCCAGCCCGTCGACGCCGCCGGTGTCGTGGCCGAGCCCGCCGAGCCCGCGCTGGATCGCCGCGACGTCGCGCCGCGTCAGCGGCGCGGTCCGGTCCCAGCGGCTCCCTGAAATCGCCCATCCGGTACTGGATGCGATCGCCCAGATGCCCGATGAAGAGGGCATAGAGGTCGCTTTCGTTGTATTCCTTCAGGGCATAGGAAATTGGGCGTCACCACAAAGGCCGGCCCGTGGCGCCCGGCCGGCAGCATCAGAAACCCCTGCCCCGCGCGCTCGTGCTCGGGAAAGGGGCGGTTCGAGACGCGCGCGATGCCCATCGCGGCCCATTCGGCGATGGTGCGGCCCCGGTCGGGCCCTTCGAGGGTGCACGAAACGTTCGCGGGCAGGCGCACCTGAAGCCCCAGTCGCGCCCCGCGACCCAGCCCGCCTGCGCCAGATAGGCCGCGATCGACATGATGGTGTCGGCCTCGGGAGCCCCAGATGTCGGCGCGCCCGTCGCCGTCGCCGTCGCGGGCGACCCGCAGATAGGCCGAGGGCAGGAATTGCGGCTGCCCGAGCGCCGGCCCAGCTTCCCCGCAGGCTGCCGCCGGGGGCGAGCCCGGCCCTCGACGATCCGGCAGCGCGGCGATCAGCCCGTCGGTGAAAAACGCGCGGCGCGTGCTCATGAAGCTTCCTTGGTGGCCAGCTACCGCAAAGGCATCGTGGCGCATGGCGACGCGGCCATAGCCGCTCTCGCGGCCTCAGATCGCCAGCACGATGCGCGCGGGCACGCCGGTCGCGGCCTCGGCCGCCGCCAGCGCCCCGGCATGGACCCGCGCGAGGCGCCGGCCATGCAGGGCCGCGTCCTCGAGCTTGCGATGCGCGAAATAGCGCGCCGGGCTGCGGAACTCGGCCTGGAGCTGCTTTTGCGGCACCCGGTCGGCGCTGCCCGGCGGCACCAGTTCGGGCAGATCCCACTCGAGCGCGACATCGCCCAGCGCCCGCTCGAAGGTCGCCCGCGACACCCCTTCGGCGCGCGCGCGCGGCCAGACCGATCCGGCCAGCCAGGCGCGGAACTGGTGCTCGATCACGGCGCGCCCGGCATCGGTGGCAGCCCAGGTCGTCCCCCCCGAGATGACCGCAAGCAGGATCGAAAGACAAAATGAGGCGGATCATGCCCGGCAACTCCCCTCGTCCGGCCCCGTCGACAGGGGCCCCGCGTCATTATGGCGCGCGGGGGCGCGCGGGCTCAAGCCGCGAATACGGCCCGGCGCGGCCGGAGCGACGGACGCCCGGGCACCGGCGCGATTGCAAGATTTTCGCGGTTTCGGGAAATTTTGCAATTGTCCCCCGCTCGCGCTGTGGCATAACGGGGACGAGTTCATGGCAAGGAGAGCCGCCCCATGCCCGGCACACACCTGCCGCAGGCGGCCGGCATGACCGGCGCCCAGCCCCTGCGCCCGGGCGAGGTGGCGGTCGATCTGCCCGCCGCCGGCGATGCCGCGCTGCGCTTCATCGGCACGATCCGCACACCCTGGGCGCGGCGCGAGGACTGCCCGCGCCAGGGCGACGCCGAGGCGGGCCCCGAATGCCGTATCGTGCTCGATCCGGTCTGGCATCCGGCGTTGAAGGGGCTCGAGGCACATGATCTCGTCGAGGTGTTCTACTGGATGCACCAGAGCCGCCGCGACCTGGTGGCGCAAAGCCCGCGCGGCGACGGCAAGACGCTGGGCACCTTCGCGATCCGTTCGCCGATCCGGCCCAATCCGATCTCGACCTCGGTCGTGAAGCTCCTGCGCATCGAGGACGGCACGCTCGTCGTGCGGGGGCTCGACTGCGTCGACGGCACGCCGCTCGTCGATCTCAAGCCCGACCGCAGTTCGTTCCGGCCCAAACCGGGACCCGGCGCCGACGCCGCGCCGGGTTCATGAGCGCAAAGCCAGGCCGATGACCGCAAGAGAGAGGGGAACAACATGTTCAGGAGCGTTTTTCTGGGGGCCGCGCTGGCCCTGACCTCGGGGCCAGCGCCGCGCAGGAGCTCACGCTCATGGCCGCCGGCAGCCCTCAAGGCCGCGCTCACGGAGGTGGCGAAAGGCTACACCGAGGCCTACGGCACCGGGATCGCGACCGTCTTCGGCCCCTCGGGGCTCTTGCGCGAGCGCATCGAGGGCGGCGAGACGGCGCATGTCTTCGCCTCGGCCAACATGCGCCATCCGCGCACGCTGGAGGCGGCCGGCCGGGGGGGCCGGTGGCGCTCTTCGCGCGCAACCGGCTCTGCGCGCTCGCGCGCCCCGAGGTCGAGACCGGCACCGATACCCTGCTCGAGACCATGCTCGACACGAACATCCGCGTCGGCACCTCGACGCCCAAGGCCGACCCATCGGGCGACTACGCCTTTCGCCTCTTCGACAGGACCGGGCACGCCGAGGCGCTCAAGGCCAAGGCGCTGCAACTGACCGGCGGGCCCGACAGCGCCAAGCCGCCCGAGGGGCGCAACCCCTATGGCTGGGTTCTCGAGAGCGACCAGGCCGACCTCTTCCTGACCTATTGCACCAACGCCGTGCTGGCCAGGTCCGAGGTGCCGGACCTGCGCATCGTCGCGGTCCCCGAGGCGCTGTCGGTGGGCGCCGATTACGGGCTCATCGTGCTCGACGGCGCGCCGCCCGAGGCGTGGCGCCTCGCGCTCTACATCCTGTCGCCCGCCGGCCAGGCGGTGCTGGCGGGCTTCGGCTTCGACGCGGGCGCGGTCTCCGAGGGCGGCTGAGCGCGCGCCGCGGCGCCTCAGTCGGCGCCTACGATCACGTCGGAGGCCTTGACGATGGCGTGCGCGGTCTTGCCGACCCTCCAGGCCCAGATCGGCCACGGCGGCGTTGGTGATCATCGCCGTCACGATGACCCCGCCGCCGAGGTCGATCTGCACCGTCGAGTTGACCGTGCCCTTGTCGATGCCGACGACGCTTCCGGTCAGCTTGTTTCGCGCGCTCAGTTTCATGCTATTATCCTTCCGATATGGGATGTCTCCCCCCTGACGATAGGCAGGCGCGGGCCGAATTCAACTCCGCCGGGCGGCAGCAGCCCCCGACCGGGGCGGCGGCGAGAGGATGACGCGATGAGCGAGCGGGCGGGAAACGGCTTCGGCTTCTGATCTCGGCGAGGTGAACGGCGCACTCGGCGATCTCGGCACGCTGCTGCCGCTGACGCTCGCCTGCATCGCGGTGGCGGGGCTCTCGGCGCAGCAGGTGCTTTGGGATCTGCCTCTTCTACCTCGCGACCGGGCTCGTCTACCGCCTGCCGGTGCCGGTCCAGCCGATGAAGGCGGTGGCGGCGGTCGTTCTCGTGACCGAGATTTCGCCGGCCGCGATCGCGCTCAGCGGCGTCCTGATCGGCGCGGTGCTGCTCGCGCTCGGCGCCAGCGGGCTCGTCGACCGGCTGGCCCGGCTGGTGCCGCAATCCATCCTCGCGGGGTTGCAGCTGGGCCTCGGGCTCGGCCTCGGCTGGGTCGCGCTCGGCCTGATGCGCGAGGCGCCGCTCCTCGGCGCGCTCTCGCTCGGGATCTGCCTTGGCGGCCTGCGGCTCCGGGACCCACGCCGCGCTGATGACCCTTCTCGCCGGCACCGGGCTCGGGCTCGCCGGCGGCGCGCCGGGGCTTTGGGAGAACGGTGCCGGTGCGGGCGGCGGCGGGCTTTCGTTCCTGCCCCTGCTCAGGCCGCTTCCGGGCGGCGCCGAGCTGCGCACCGCCATCGCCGATCTGGCCGCGCCGCAACTCGCGCTCACGCTCACCAACGCCGTCATCCCCACCTCGCTCGTGGCGCACGATCTTTATGGCGCGCGCGCCGCCCATGTCAGCCCGCGCCGGCTCTGCCCTCAGTACCGGCGCGGCTAATCTGCTGCTCGCGCCGCTCGGGGCGCTGCCGATGTGCCACGGTGCCGGCGGCGTCGCCGCGCATCACCGTTTCGGCGCGCGCTCGGGCGGCGCGCCGGTGCTGCTGGGGGCGGGGCTGGCGGCGCTCGCGCTCCTGCCCGGCCCGCTCACGCTCGCGGCGCTCGGCGCGATTCCCGCCGCGACGCTGGGCGCGCTCCTGCTCGTCGCCGCGGCCGAGCTGGCGATCAGCCGGCGCCTATTCGACGCGCGCCCCTCCTGCCGCCCGGTGATCGCCCTCACCGCCCTCGCGACGCTCATGGCCAACCCGCTCTTGGGTCTCGTGGCGGGAACCCTGGCCGAACTCGCGCGCAAGGCGGCGCTGCGCCGTCTCGCCCGCGCCGGCCGGTGGTAGCGCCCTCCCCGCTCGACGCGGCGTGACGCCGCGCGGGCTGGCATGGGCCGCGCTTTGCCCGTAAAGAGGGGCGCATGACCCCGCAAGCGACGGCACCCATGCTCAAGACCCGCATCATCCCCTGCCTCGACGTGGCCGACGGCCGCGTCGTCAAGGGCGTCAACTTCGTCGATCTGCGCGACGCCGGCGATCCGGTCGACGCCGCGCGCGCCTATGACGCGGCCGGCGCCGACGAGCTGTGCTTTCTCGACATCCACGCGACGCACGAGAACCGCGGCACCATGTTCGACGTCGTGCGCCGCACCGCCGAGGCGTGCTATGTGCCGCTGACGGTGGGCGGCGGCGTGCGCAGCCCCGAGGACGTGCGCGCGCTGCTGCTCGCCGGCGCCGACAAGGTCAGCTTCAACTCCGCCGCCGTCGCCGACCCCGAGGTCGTGGCCCGCGCCGCCGACCGCTTCGGCAGCCAGTGCATCGTCGTCGCCATCGACGCCAAGACCGTGGCCCCCGGCCGCTGGGAGATCTTCACCCATGGCGGGCGGCGCGCGACCGGCATCGACGCGGTCGGCTTCGCGCGCCGCGTGGCGGCGCTCGGCGCCGGGGAAATCCTGCTCACCTCGATGGATCGCGACGGCACCCGCGCGCGGGCTTCAACCTCCCCTCACCCGCGCCGTCGCCGACGCGGTGCCGGTCCCGGTGATCGCCTCGGGCGGGGTGGGCACGCTCGACCATCTCGTCGAGGGGTGCTCGAGGGCGGCGCCGCGGCGGTGCTCGCGGCCTCGATCTTTCACTTCGGCACCCACACCATCGCCGAGGCCAAGGCGCACATGGCCGCGGCCGGCATCCCGGTGAGGCTCGGACCATGACGCTTGAGGAACTCGAACGCATCGTCGCCGCCCGCGCCGGCGCCGACCCCGACCGGAGCTGGACCGCGCGCCTCCTCGCCCAGGGGCCGGAAAAGACGGCCGAGAAATTCGGCGAGGAGGCCATCGAGGCGGTGATCGAGGCCGTGCGCGGCGACCGCGAGCGCCTCGCCGCCGAGGCCGCGGACGTGCTCTTTCACCTGCTCGTCATGCTGCATGCCCGGGGCGTGGCGCTCGCGGACGTCATGGCCGAACTCGACCGCCGCCAGTCCCGCTCGGGGCTGGCCGAAAAGGCCGCGCGCAAGCCCTGATCCGGCAACTTCATCTCGCTGAAAATACTCATTGCGATCGGCCGCCGCCGGACCGCCCGGTGCCCGGATGCGCGGGGCCGAGAGGAAGCGCACACAAAAAAACGCCGGCGCGAAGCCGGCGTTAAGTTATTGAGGCAGGTTTCATACAGGCAAGAAACCTATCGAGCAGTGCCCCCTTTATAAGCAATCCGGCGCCGCGATCCAAGCTAAAGTTTGAAAAGACGCCAATCCGCCTTTAGGGTCGGGCCCTGATAAACAAGGGCCGAGCGGAATTGTCGCCGAAATGAGACCAGTTTTTTTCGCCCCGCAGGGCCTGGCTTCTGGCCGTCGCGCTGCTGCTTTCGGCCGCACCGGCGGCGGCAGAGGCGGCCGATTCCCGCCCCGCGCACGGCATAGCTATGTATGGCGAGCCAGCCCTGCCACCGGATTTTGTGTCGCTGCCCTATGCCGACCCCGACGCGCCCAAGGGCGGGCGGGTCGTCACCGGCAATGTCGGCGGGTTCGATACGCTCAATCCGTTCACGCTCAAGGGCGAGGCGCCCTGGCAATTGCGCGAACTCACCCACGAGGCGTTGATGGGGCGATCCTGGGACGAGCCGTTCACGCTATACGGGCTTTTGGCCGAATCGGTCGCGACCGGACCGAATCGCGAATGGGTGGAATTCACCCTGCGCGAGGAGGCGCGCTTCTCGGACGGCAGCCCGGTCACGGTCGAGGACGTGATCTGGTCCTACGAGACGCTCGGGACCGAAGGCCATCCCCGCTACCGCGGTTTCTGGTCCAAGGTCGCGTCGGTCGAGGCCACCGGCCCGCGCAGCGTGCGACTCAGCTTCCAACACCCCCGACCGCGAGCTTGCGCTCCTCGCCGGGCTGCGCCCGATCCTGAAAAAGGCGCAGTGGCAGACCCGCGATTTCGCCGCCGCGCGGATCGAGGACATCCCGTGGGCTCGGGCCCCTATGTCGTGGCAGATTACGAGATCGGCCGTCACGTCACGCTTGAGCGCAATCCCGACTACTGGGGCCGCGATCTGCCGTTCCGGCGCGGGACGCACAATTTCGACGAGATCAGGATCGAGTATTTCGGCGACAACACCGTGCTGCGCGAGGCGTTCAAGGCGCGGACGCTCTCGTACCTGCGCGCGAGTTCAATGCCGAGGACTGGGCCACGCAATACGATTTTCCCGCCGTGCGGCGCGGCGAGATCGTGCTCAGCGAAATCCCCAACGGCAAGCCCACCGGCATGACCGGCTTCGTCTTCAACACCCGCCGCGCGCCGCTCGACGACTGGCGGGTGCGCGAGGCGCTGATCACGGCGTTCAACTTCGAGTACATGAACGACACCTTGACCGGCGGGCGCCAGCGGCGCATCACGTCGTACTTCGCCAATTCCGAGCTTGCCATGCGCCCCGGCCCGGCCGAGGGGCGGGTGCGCGCGCTGCTCGCGCCCTTTGCCGAGAGCCTGCCGCCCGGCGCGCTCGACGGCTACGCCCCGCCCCGCGGCGACGGGACCGGGCGCAACCGCGGCAATATCCGCAAGGCGCTGAAGCTTCTGAACGCGGCCGGCTGGCGGGTGGCGGGCGACGGGGTCTTGCGCAACGCCGAAGGACAGCCGCTGCGCCTCGGCGTGCTTTTGCGCCAGGACGCGCTGCTGGCGCAGGTCACGGCCTACATGGAAATCTACGCCCAGGCGCTTAAACGGCTCGGCATCGCGCTTGCGATCGAGCGCATCGACAACGCCCAGTACCTCGCCCGCGAGCGCGATTTCGATTTCGATATCACCTTCATGCGCCGGTCGCTGTCCGGGAGCCCCGGCAACGAACAGCGCTTCTACTGGGGATCGGCCGCGGCGGGCGAGCCCGGCAGCCGCAACCTCGCCGGGATCAGATCGCCCGCCGCCGATGCCATGATCGACGCCATGCTGCGCGCGACCACGCGCGAGGACTTCACCGCCGCGGTGCGCGCGCTCGACCGGGTGTTGATTTCGGGCCGCTACGTCATACCGATCCACAGCTATGCCGTGGGCCGCATTGCCCATTTGCGCAACTTGCGTTATCCACAGGATCATCTGCCGGTCTATGGCGACGGGATCTGGTTCCTGCCGACGGTCTGGTGGTACGAGGCAGAAGAAGAACGATAACAGGCAATCGAACCCTTTTTGAGGGTGAGGCATGAAACGGCTGGTAGCTATGGCGGCTCCTCGCGGCAGCGCTCTCGGCTGTGCCACGGTCGACGGGATCGGGCGCGACATCTCGGAGCGGCGCGCGGCGTCCAGAGCTGGTTCTGAGAAGAGGGCGCCGGCAGATACGGCGCATGGCGGCACGACTGACCCGGTCGCGGGCCCGACGCGCCGGCGCCTCAGTTGCGCGGGCGTGACCTTCAGCCAGATGCCGTCGCGCCCCCGCACCGTCAGATGCGCCACCGGCATCGCGGGGCGCGCCGGATCGGGCGCGAACCGCAGGTGCCGCACCAGCATCGCGAGGATGAGCGGGCCCTCGATCATCGCGAACCCCGCCCCGGTACAGACGCGGGGTCCAGCCGAGAACGGGATAAAGGCGGTGCGCTGGCAGCTCTTGCCATTTTCGGTGGCAAAGCGCGCGGGGTCGAATTCGTCGGGGCGCTCCCACAGCCGTTCATGGCGGTGCAGATGCCAGGGCGACAGCACGATCTGACTGCCGGCGCGCACCTCGCGGCCGCGAAAGCGCTCGGGCCGGGCCGCCTCGCGCACCATCATCGGCACCGGCGGATAAAGGCGCAGCGTCTCGCGAAAGACGTCGCGGGTCACCCTCAGCCGGCCGACATCCGAAAACTCCGGCGCCCTGGGGCCAAAGACCGCCTCTGCCTCTTCGGCCGCGACGCGATCCTGCCAGTCGGGACAGAGCGCCAGCAGATAGAGCGCCCAGGCCAGCGCCGAGGCGCTGGTCTCGTGCCCGGCGAGAAAGAAGATCGCCACCTGATCGACCATCTCGGGCAGACCGAAACGCTCGCCCGTCTCGGGGTCGGCGGTGGTCATGATCTTGGTGGCCAGATCGTCGGGCGCCTCGCCGGCCGCGATCGCCGCCATCCGCTCGGCCGTCAGCACCTCGATCAGCCGCCGGATGCGCGCCGCCGTCACCCGCGCCCGGCGGCCGTGAAAGCGCGGAAACCAGCGCGGCAGCGGCAGGAACGCACCGAGGTTTAGCACCGGCTGGCTGCGCTGATGCTCGCGGAAGGCGTCGAAAACCTGCCGCGCGGTGCCATGCTCGATCGGGATCGAGAAAAGCGTGCGAAAGATCACGTCGGCGGCGACGTGGCTGGCCTCGGCCTCGATCTCGACGGCGCGGCCGTCGGCCATGCCATGGAGCCGTCCGGCCGCCGCCTGCCCCGCCGAGCGCATCGCCGGGAACGTGTCGCGCAGGCGTCCGCCCTCGAACGCCGGATCAATGATCCGCCGCTGGCGCCGCCATGTCGCACCGTTGGTGACAAAGACCGAATTGCCCAAGAGCGGCGTCAGCCCCTCGCGGATGCGGTTCGACTTGGGGAAATCCTCGGGCCGCTCCTTGAGCACCAAGGTTGACCAGCGTCGGATCGTTGCAAAGATAGGAGCGAAAGAACGGCGTGCGGAACTCGGCCATCCACGCGCGATAAAGCCGGGCGGGCTGCGCCGAGAGAATGTCCTGCCGGAAGAGCCGCAGGTAGCGCCAGAGCGACACGCGCCCCTGCCGCGCCGGCGGTTTGGGGGGCAGGCTCATGGCGCGGTGCCGGTGAATTTCGAGGCCGGCCGCTCGATCCGGCTGGGCGAGGCGGGACGCCCAGCATAGCGTTCTGCCAGGGTCAGTGGCCCGGCGGTGATGCGGAAATAATCATAGTCGCCGGGGCGGTCGAAGGCGCACATGTACTGGAAATGCAGCCGGAAGAACCGCCAGCGCAGCGCCCGCCAGCGCGCCGGGCTCAGCGTCTGCGTGAACGCCGCCGAGACCACCAGCGGCCAGCGCTTGTCCTCGGGCGCCACGCCGGAGACCGCCACCGGGTCGCAGAGCGCGAAGGCGCACCCATCGCCCGGCGCGGTGACGTCGATCCAGGTCAGCTCGTCGCGGGCCGAAAGATAGCGCAGATCGGCGCGCAGGCGGTGCGCGTCGGGCAGGAACGACACCATCGGCACCACCTGCCCCAGCGTCAGCAGCGCCAGCGCCGGGCGATCACGCGGCGCCCTGCCCTGCCGGATCAGGTCGGCCAGCACCGAAACCGCCAGATGCGCGCCCGACGAATGGCCCACCACCAGCACCTCGTCGGCATCGCCTTGCAGCGCGTCGGCGATCTCGGCGGTGAAGTCGGCTATCCGCGCCTCGAGTTCGGGCGGGTTGGCGCCGCGGTGGCGCGCGGACCAGGCGTAGTCGTGCATCAGGTAATAGGCGAAAAAGCGGTTGTCGCGGCGGCGGAACCACTCAAGCGCCACCGGCACCACGATGAGCCCGCCCCAGGCCGCCCAGGGATGCGCCAGCGCCAGAAGCCGCCCCAGCCCCCGGGCCAGCAGCAACGCCAGCACCAGTTGCACCAGCAGGAACCCCCACTGGGTAGAGCGCGGCGATGACCGGGCCCTTGCGCAATCGCATCAGCCGCCAGAGCGCGCCCGAGGCGATATAGGTCCAGGCGGTGCGCGCCAGCAGCAGATAAGTGCCGGGGATACCCCGGTCCATGCTGTCGCGCACGATGTCGGACCAGACCAGCACGTCGATGTCGGCCGTGACCCGGGCACCGTCGATGCCGGCCTCGACCCGCCAGCCATAGCGCTCGCGCCCGGTCTTGCCGGTCAGCTCGATCGAATAGCCCGAAATCCGCGCCCGGGCGGCGCCCTCCTTGCGGTAGAGCTCGCGGTAACGGCGGGGATGGATCGGATCGTAACCCGGAATGTAGAAGACGCGCCGCCGGCGCACGGGGGAATGCGGCAAGCTGCTCTCACCTCGTCTGGTTTCGCGCGTGAACCTAGCGCGGCAATCGGGCGAGAGTAAGTCCTAACCCAGCAGTCCCAATGACGGGAACGTCTCGAGCAGCCAGTAGGAAAAGGCGGAAAAGCCGCCCGTCAGCATCATCAGCCCGATGGTCCAGAGAAGCAGCCCCATGACGCGCTCGATCCGCTCCATGTGCCGTTTCATCCACGCCATCACGCCGGTGAGGCGCGGCAGGAACGCCGCCACCAGCAGGAACGGCACGCCGAGCCCCACGGCATAGACCGCCAAGAGCGCGGTGCCGCGCGCCACCGACGCCTCCGACGCCGCCAGCGACAGGATCGCGCCCAGCTGCGGGCCGATGCAGGGGGTCCAGCCAAAGGCGAAGGCAAGCCCCAGCAGGTAGGCGCCAAACGCCGACCCGCCCCGGTCGCCCGCGTCAAGCCGCGCCTCGCGGTCGAGAAAACCGATCCGGAAGACGCCGACGAAATGGGCACCGAAAATCATCACGACGATACCGGCGGCGGTGTTGAAATAGTCCCGGTACTGCAAGAACGCGAGACCGGCGGCCGAGGCCGCGAACCCCGGATCAGGAACACCGTCGAGAGCCCCAGCACGAAACCGAGCGCCGGCACCACCGCCCGCGCCCGCGCCCGCCCCGAGGCCGAGAGCTCGTGCAGGGTGATCCCGCTCATATAGGCCAGATAGGGCGGCACTACCGGCAGTACGCAGGGGGCTGAGAAACGAGAAGAGCCCCGCGACAAGCGCCACGATCATTGCCGGCAAAAGCGCGGCGTCGATGATTTCGATCCCGAACATGGGGCCGGCATAGCCCAAATGCCCGGCGGGGTCACGAGGCGCAATGTCACAACTTTGTGGACAGCGGCGGGGCTGCGGATTATCTGGGCCTCATGGCCCCCGACCACACCCTCGACGCCCGCGGGCTCTTGTGCCCGCTGCCGGTGCTCAAGCTGCGCAAGCGGCTGAAATCGCTTGAAATCGGCGAGGTCCTGGAGCTATGGGCCGATGACCCGGCGGCGGTGATCGACGTGCAGCATTTCTGCGCCGAGGCCGGGCAGGATTTCCTCGGCATGGCGGCGCGCGAGGGCTTCAACGCCTATTGCGTGCGCAAGACCGGCTAGGGCGCGTCACGTTCAACTGGAAACGGTTCGACGGCGGGCACGCAACCGCCCGGGTGGGCGCGGAACGCGCCCGCGTCGTGCCGCAGGCACGCCTTTGGCGTGACGCGGGCGGTCGCGTACCCGTCGCTGGCGCGACGGGCGGGTGCTTCAATCAAACGCGACACGCTATAGGGCGCATCGCGTCTGATCGGTCGTCCGCCCGCCCCGGGCATGACCCGGGGCCTCGCCATCGCGAACGGAGATCCCGGCCCAAGGCCGGGACGGGTATCGTATATGATCGCCGACCGTGGCGGCGGTCAGCGGCCCAGCGACCACCATCCGCGACGCTTGGGGGCGCGGTCCTTCGCAGCCTCTTCGGCCTCATCCGCTCCGGCCGTGGCCGGTTCCGGCTCGCGCTCCGCTTCGGCTGCGGGCCGGGGTTCGGGCGCGGGTTCAGGTTCGGGCGCGGGCTCGGATGCGACTTCGGCAACCTTGGGAGCCTCGGGGGCCGGCGCATCCGCTGCCGGAACATCCGCCGTCTCCTTCGGCTCCGCCGCGCGCGGTTTTGCACGACTGCGGCTGACACGCTTTTTCGGCGCCGGTTCGGCGGTATCAGCCGCCACCGCATCAGGCGCGGGGGGTGCGATGTCCGCCCCGGCCTCATCAACCGCGACCTCAGCCTCAGCCTCGGTCACAGCCTCGGCCTCGGCGGGCTTGGCGGACCTGGCGGCGCTGACACGCGGCTTGCGGGTGCGTTTGGGCTTTTCGGCGGGCATTTCCGCCGCCTCTGCCGGCGCTTCGACGGCAGCCTGATCGCTGTCGGCGGTGTCCGCGCCCGCGACCTCGGCGACAGCCTCGGGGGCCGGCTCGGCATCCGAATCGGGGCTGTCGTCCCCGTTCAGCCCGTTGTCGGCGCCCTCGTCCTTGTGCGAGCGCGACCTGGGCCGCCGCCGCCGGCGACGCTTCTTCTTGGGCTGGTCGTTCTCGCCGCCGTTCTCGGGCGCCTCCGCCTCTGTCTCCGCATCGCCGTTCTCGATGTCGTCCTCGTCGGCGCTCTCCTCCGGCAGGGTGCTGTCGACCGAGATCACCGGCGCGGCCTCGGGGACGACGCGGGTGGCGGTCTTGAACTTCTCGAGGCTGAAATCGGGGCTGATCAGCGTGGTGTCACCCTCGATACGCACCGACAGGCCATAGCGCGTCTCGATGCGGGCGACATGCTCGCGCTTCTGGTTCATCAGGTAGTTGGCGACGCCCACCGGGCAGCGCACCAGCACCTCGCGCGAACGGCGGCGCACGCCCTCTTCCTCTATCTGGCGCAGGATCGAGAGCGCGAGATTGTCGTCCGAGCGGATGAGCCCGGTGCCGTGACACGCCGGACAGGGCTGGGTGGTGGCCTCGATCATGCCCGGGCGCAGCCGCTGGCGACTCATCTCCAAGAGGCCGAAGCCCGAGATGCGGCCGACCCGGATGCGGGCGCGGTCGGATTTGAGCTTGTCCTTGAGACGCTTCTCGACGGCGGCGTTGTTCTTGCGCTCTTCCATGTCGATGAAGTCGATCACGATCAGCCCGGCGAGGTCGCGCAGGCGCAGCTGGCGTGCCACCTCTTCGGCGGCCTCGACGTTGGTCTTGAGCGCGGTCTCCTCGATCGAACCTTCCTTGGTGGCCCGTCCCGAGTTGACGTCGATGGCGACCAGCGCCTCGGTCACGCCGATGACGATGTATCCGCCCGACTTGAGCTGCACCACTGGGTTGAACATCGAGCTGAGATAGCTTTCCACCTGGAAGCGGGCGAAGAGCGGCATCGCGTCCTGATAGTGCTTCACGTTCTTGGCGTGGGACGGCATGATCATCTTCATGAAGTCCTTGGCGACGCGGTAACCCGCCTCGCCCTCGACCAGAACCTCGTCGATATCGCGGTTGTAGAGGTCGCGGATCGAGCGCTTGATCAGGTTGCCCTCTTCGTAGATCTTCGCCGGCGCGATGGATTTGAGCGTCAGCTCGCGGATCTGTTCCCAGAGCCGCAGCAGGTATTCATAGTCGCGCTTGATTTCCGACTTGGTGCGTTTGGCGCCGGCGGTGCGCACGATCAGCCCGGCGCCGCGCGGCACGTCGATCTCGGCGGCGATCTCCTTGAGCTTCTTGCGGTCGGCGACGTTGGTGATCTTGCGGGAGATACCGCCGCCGCGGGCGGTGTTGGGCATCAAGACGCAATAGCGCCCGGCAAGGCTGAGATAGGTGGTCAGCGCCGCGCCCTTGTTGCCGCGTTCCTCCTTGACCACCTGCACCAGCAGGATCTGGCGGACCTTGACGACTTCCTGGATCTTGTACTTGCGCGGCCTGGGCTTGCGCGGCGGGCGGATGTCGTCGCTGTCGTCGTCATCAGCGACCGATTCGATGCTGTCATCGCGCGCGGTGGCGTCGGGGCGGCCGGCGTCCGTATCGCCATTGTCGCCATTATTGCCATTGTCGCCGTTCGTGTCGGGATCGCCATTGTCCCGCGCGTCATCGTCGTCATCGTCGTCGTCGTCGGTGTCGCCGTTGTCACCTGCCGCCGCGTCATCGGGTTCCTCCACGGGCGTTTCGGCCACCCGCTCCATCGGCGAGATCGCCTCGTCATCGTCGCCCTGCCCCTCGGCGGGGTCGATGGTCTCCATCCCCACGATATCGTCGGAGGCTGTCACGGCATCGTCGGAGGCGGTCCTTTCCGCCTTCGGAGCGCCATTGGAGCGGCGCGAACCGTTGCCCCGGGCGGGTCTTGCCGCCCGGTCGCCATTGCCCTCGGCGGCCTGCGCCTCGGCGTAGGCGTGTTCCTCTTCCAGCAGCGCCTCGCGATCGGCCACCGGGATCTGGTAGTAATCGGGGTGGATCTCCGAAAAGGCGAGAAAGCCGTGCCGGTTGCCGCCGTAATCGACGAAGGCCGCCTGCAGCGACGGCTCGACCCGGGTTACCTTGGCGAGATAGATGTTGCCGGCGAGCTGCCGCTTGTTTTCCGATTCAAAGTCGAATTCCTCGACCTTGTTTCCGTCCACCACCACGACGCGGGTCTCTTCCGCGTGGGTGGCATCGATAAGCATTTTCTTGGCCATGTATACTCTTTGCACCGCGGCAGTCGTCCGCCGCCCGGAGGCGCCAGTCGTTGCGGGTGGTGTCTGTCAGGAGCGATGCAGGACAAAACGGGGGCATGCGCAGCGGCCCTGTCGGGCGAGGCTGGGTCTGTCATCCGTTTTGCGCGCGTCATCGCGGTTCTTTCTCCGATGCCACGCGATGGCGGCACCCATTCATTGCCCGGCCTTGTCGGCTGCTCGGGCATCGCGGTGGTCTTGCGACCCTATCGGTCTGCTTCGACGGGGTGTCAGGAATGCCCTGCGCCACCTCGAAACAGCGAAACTTGTCAGGCCCGGCCACCTCTCACGGTGCGGACGACCCTTGGGTCAACATAATTGCGTTGACCGGGCAATTACAATGGGGAAAATCTCTGCGCGCCCGAATGTCAGGGCCGCGCGGTTGGGGTCACGGGCAATTCCCGGCCAACCAGTTCTCCAGCACCGACGCCTCACGGCCATAGGCCGCGGCCTCATCCGCCGCGTGGTTTTCCGGCAGTTGCGCCCATGCGTAATAGCCCGAGACCGGCGCCGACAAGCCGTCAATATAAAGGCCGGTCGCGGTGCTTTCGGTCTGCCAGTCAATCCGGCGTCCATCGGGCGCGTCAAAGGTGGACGGCCGGTTCAGTTTCCGGCAAAGCGCGCTGTGCGTCGCCTCGTGTTCGAACACCGCCTTGAGCACGATGGCGGGCTCGCAGGACTGCGCCACCTCCTTGGGGGGTATCATCGTGATCTTGCAGGTCACGGGGGTGGGTCTGGGCATAGGCACCGGGGTGCAACGCTCCGGGCCGGTATCGTGCCGCGTTCTGGGCGCCCTGCGTCACGATCTCGTCGGGCGACACCCGCAGGCCGGGACCGGTTTCCACCTGGACTGCACCAGATCGTCAAAGCTGTATCCTTGTTTTCCGGTCGGCAATCGGTGCAGCTGGTGGTTGGAATCCATCCAGAAATTCTGCCCCGGAGCGCTGCCACGCAACCCCTCGGCCCTGGCGTGCGCCAGCACGTCGGGGTCTTCGTAGGCGGCTTTCGATCTGAGCACATGGTCCAGTTCTTCGCGCACCCTGCCGCAGATACAGGCGGCCGCACGCGCCTTGCCGGTCAGTTCCAGCGAAATGCTGAGGTCCGATTTTCCCATCCCGACGAGCATCGGCGGCAGGGTCATTTCCAGCGTGGCCGTTTCGGTCATCGCGTGGCTGGCGGCCAGTTGCGCCGCATATTCACCGCTCGCCATGTCCAGAGGCGGCGGCCCGCCGCGCAAATCATAGATGAATGCGCCGCCGAACTGCGGCGCAGGCTCCACCCCCGTCCATGTGCCTTTTTCCGCCTGGCAATACAGGATCACATCCACATCCGGTGCGCCCCGGCGCCTGGCCCGGACACGGATCTGCGTCGGGCAGGTGTCCTTGTCGCCGTCAAGATGGGTCAGCGTGAAAGGGTCTGCCGTGCCATAGACGCCTTCGCTGGGCAGCGGGTTACAGCCGCAACCCTGCGCGAGGGCCGCTCCCGTGCCGAACAGGAACGCGCCTGCCGGGATCAATCCGCGCCAGACATGTCCCGCCATCGCCGCCACCCCGTCGGGGGCGCAAGCCGGCCGGCGCGCCCGGTTACAGATAATCGGACCTTTGCAGCCCGTATTTCGCCATCTTCTCGTTCAGCGTCCGCCGCGGCAAGCACAATTCGTCCATCACCGCCGCGATCGAGCCCTTGTGCCGGCGCATGGTATTGTCGATCAGCATGCGCTCGAACGCCTCGACATATTCCTTGAGCGGCTTGCCTTCGGTGGTCATCACCGGCTGCATCTCCTGGTGGTCGGACATCATCAGCGAGGTGATGGTGCCGCTGCCGCGCCGCGATTGCAGCACCGCGCGTTCGGCCATGTTGACCAGTTGGCGGACATTGCCGGGCCACGGCGCCTGCAGGAGCTGAGCCGCCTCCTGGGCACTGACCTGGGGCGCATCGCAACCGTAATCCTCGGCGAAGCCCTCGCAGAAGCGGGCAAAGAGCGTCAGGATGTCCTCGCCGCGCTGGCGCAGGGGCGGCACGGTGATGCGCAGGCTGGCAAGACGGAAAAACAGATCCGAACGCAGCACGTTCTCGCAGGTGCGGTCCTGTTCCTGGATATTGGAAATGGCGATGATGCGGGTCTCGGGCGGCGTGCCCTCGGTGTCGATGAAGCTCAGCAGGCGCGCCTGCACGGCCTCGCCCAGCGCCTCGATATCCTCCAGCACCGGGGTGCCGCCGCGCGCCCTCCTCGACCGCCGGCAACTGCCCGACGGCGGGATCGGCGGGACCGAACAGCCGCGCGATCAGTGTCTCGTCGTCGAAGCCCTTGCACGCCACCAGCGTGAACTTGCGCCCCGCCCGCGCCCCCCACCGCATGCAGCGCGTGCGCGACCAGCGTCTTGCCGGTGCCGGTCTCGCCCTCGATCAGCACGTGGTTGTCGGCCTGGCCGAGATCGAGAATGTCCTCCTTGAGGCGTTCCATCGCCGCGCTGTGGCCAACGAGCTTTTTCATCAGCTGCCCGCCATCCGACAGCTCGCGGCGCAGCGCGCGCGCATCCAGCGTCATCCGCCGCGCATTGGCGGCCTTCTTGGCCAGCCGGGTCATATGGTCGGGGTTGAACGGCTTTTCCAGGAAATCGAACGCGCCGATGCGCATCGCCTCGACCGCCATCGGCACGTCGCCATGCCCGGTGATCATGATCACCGGCAGGCTCGAATCGGTGCCCATCAGTTTCTTCAGAAACTGCATGCCGTCCATCCCCGGCATCTTGATGTCGGTGACCACGATACCGGGATAATCGGGCCCCAGCACCTTGAGCGCCTCCTCGGCCGAGGCGAAGGCCTCGGTGTCATAGCCCGACAGCGCAAGCCACTGGCTGATCGACTGGCGCATGTCGCGCTCGTCGTCGATGATGGCGATCTTCATGGCACTTGGCATCGCGGTTCTCTTTGCTCTCTCTCACTCTGCGGCGGTTGTTTCACCCGCGCTCGGCTCCTCGGGCAGGATCGGCATCTGCATCTCGAAGAGCGCCCCCGTCGGCGGCGTTGCGCGCGGTCAGCCGCCCGCCCATGTCGTTCACGATCCCCGAGGAAATGGCAAGCCCCAGCCCGACCCCCTCGCCGGGCTCCTTGGTGGTGTAGAAGGGCTCGAACAGGTTGTCGATGTTGTCGATCCCGTGGCCGTTGTCGCGTACCGTCAGCACCGCCGTCTCGCCCGCCGCTAGCAGGATGTCGATGGCCGGCTCGGCCACGTTGCGGGTGGCGTCGAGCGCGTTGCGCAGCAGGTTGATCATCACCTGTTCGATGCGTATCCGGTCGCCCATCACCATCACCGGCGCCTCGGGCAGCGTGCGGGTGATCGCGACCTGACGCTGACGCAGCTGCGGCTCCATCATCGCCAGCGCGGAATTGAGCGCATCGGCCAGGTTTACCGGGGCAAATTCCCTGCCACCCTGACGGGCGTAGGATTTCAGCTGACGGGTGATCGCGCCCATCCGCTCGATCAGGTCGTCGATGCGC
Source organism: Roseovarius sp. (assembly GCA_027493545.1). Classification (GTDB taxonomy): domain Bacteria; phylum Pseudomonadota; class Alphaproteobacteria; order Rhodobacterales; family Rhodobacteraceae; genus Roseovarius. Next base: position 19,660 of record JAOSKR010000005.1, read on the forward strand.
TGGAACGCCGTCACCGCCTCTTCGGGGCGGTTGCGCCCCAGCAGCAGCCGGGCGCCGGCGAGGTAGGTCTTCATCGCCGCCGAGGGGCTGGTTGAGCTCGTGGCTGACGGCAGCCGACATCTCGCCCAGCGCCGCCAGCTTGGAGCTTTGCGCCAGCGTCTGCTCGGCCACGGCAAGGTTCTCCTGCACCCGCTGGCGCTCGGCGATTTCCCGCTGCAGGCGGGCGTTGAGTGCGCGAAGCTCCGCCGATTCGCGCTGGAACACGACCAGGCGCCGCGTCGCCCGGCGGTTGAGGACATAGAACGCCACCGCCAGCAGGATGGCAAAGCACATGATCTCCAGCGCCAGCACGCCGTTCACCTTTTCGCGCACGCTGGCATAGGTGGTGAAACTCGCGATGCGCCAGCCGCGAAACGCCACCCGTCCGCTGACCCGCATCACCGCCTCGCCCTCGACCCGGGCGTCGGGCGGCAGCGTGTTCCAGTCGGCGGTTGCCTGCAGCGCGCGCTGGATGGCGCTCGACGGCGGCTCGCGCGCCAGCGCCTCCTCCTCGGTCAGCCCGCGCCAGCGCGGCTCGGTCGCCAGGATGATGCGGCCCTCGCTGTCGGTCACCAGAACGGCGTCGGAAATCCCCGACCAGGCGCGCTCGTACTTGCTCAGCCCGACCTCGACCAGGATCACGCCGGCAAGCCCGGCCTGGGTTTCCATCCGCCGCGAATAGAAAAAGCGAAAGCGCCGGCCTTCGTCCTGCAGGATACTGAAAATGTTGTCTTTCGAGCGCAGCGCCTCGATGAAGACCTGGGATTTCCGATAGTTCTCTCCCAGCGTCTGGCGATCGGTCGAGGCGACCACCCGGCCATCACGATCGAGCAGCGTCAGCGAGGCCGCCGAGATTTCCTCGTTGAACGAGATCAGCCGCTGTGTGGATTGCGAGAAATCGCCGCTGGCGAGCGCCGAAATCAGCGTCGGGTCGCGGGCCAGAAGCTGCGGCACGATCGCGTTCTGGCGCAGCTCGCTCAGCAGGTTGCCGCTGTAGAGCGCCAGCCGCACCACCGCGCGGTTGCGCGTGGTCTCGGTGAACCGGTCGGTCAGAAACCGGTTGGTGACGGTCACCGTGGCTATGGCCGAGGACCACCAGCGCGAACAGCACCAGCCGCGCCCGCAGGCTGAGCGTGCGGATCGCGCCTCGCGGCTTGGCTTCGGGAATGGCGACGGGCAGGACCATGGTGCCAGATTACGCTGCCCGGCGCGGTGCCTCAAGCGCTCAGGCGGGCTGCAGCGCCGCGACCAGGGTTTGAAACATCACCCGGCCCTCGGTATTGCCGTGGATCGGATCGGCCATGCGTTCGGGGTGCGGCATCAGACCCAGCACGCGGCGGTTTTCCGACAGGATGCCGGCGATGTCGCGGGCAGAGCCATTGGGGTTGTCGCAATAGCGAAACGCCACCCGGTCCTCGGCGTCGAGCCGGTCGAGCGTCGCCTCGTCGGCGAAATAGTTGCCGTCGTGATGGGCGATCGGAAAGGTCACCTCGGCCCCCGCATCGTATCCGCGGGTAAAGACGCTGTCGGCGGTCTCCACCCGCAGGCGCGCGGGCTTGCAGACGTATTTCAGCGCGGCGTTGCGCAGCAGCACACCCGGCAGCAGCCCGGTCTCGGTGAGCACCTGAAAGCCGTTGCAGATGCCCAGCACGTAACCGCCGCGCCCGGCATGGGCCACCACCGCCCGGGAGATCGGCGAATTGGCGGCGATGGCGCCGCAGCGCAGGTAGTCGCCGAAGGAAAAGCCGCCGGGGATGGCGACCAGGTCGATGCCGGCGGGCAGGTCGATGTCCTTGTGCCAGACCATCGAGACCCCGGCGCCGGCGGCTTCGAGGGCGATCCTGAGATCGCGGTCGCAGTTGGAGCCGGGAAAGACGATGACGGCAACTCTCATTGGTTTCTCCGTTCCTTCAGGCAATCGAGAATGCCATCGCGCATCCCCTCGGCATAGCCTTTGCCATGATCTGGGCTGTTCCAGTCATCATGCGTCGGATGGATACCGAACCCGCAGGTCGTGTTATATCCGACCGATGACCTGTCTTCATATCCCACATCGTAGCTTTTTTCCTCTTTGCAAGCGGACAATGCGGAAACACTCGCCATTGAGAGCTGCAGAAGAACATTCCTGGCGCTACCTCTACATAACCGGCGGCGTTCGGGCATCAGCGCTGAGGGTAGCCTCCGGCCGCGGGTGGGGGCAAAGCCCCCGCCCGGGGGCAGCCGGGGGCTGCCGGCGTACCGCCGGGCGGGACAATCGCGGGACGCGCGTTCCGGTTTTCGGGCCGTCGCTCCAGCCTGTGCCTCGGTCACCTGGAACCACCCGCCCCGGGGCCGATCCGGACCTCGTCCAGGCGACAAGTGAGGCCCCGGTCCGGAGGCCGGAGCCGGTATGATTCTGACCCGATGCGAAACGTCCTGTCGTATAGCGATACATCACAAGCCAAGAGCTATATGCGATCGGATGTAGCCGTTGCAGATCAGCCCACCTCCACCGAGTAGCTTTCGATCACCGTGTTGGCGAGCAGCTTTTCGCACATCTCGGTCACGGCGGCCTCGGCCCGCGCCTTGTCGGTCTCGGCCAGGTCGATCTCGATCACCTTGCCCTGGCGCACGCCCTCGACCCCCTCGAAGCCGAGTTGCCCCAGCGCGTGGCGGACCGCCTCGCCCTGGGGTCGAGCACGCCCGCCTTGAGCATGATATGCACCCGTGCCTTCATCGCCCGCCCTTTCCTGCCCGGTGTCCTCAGTTGACCAGTTTCGGCCGCGCCACGTGGGTGGCGCCCTTGGGCATCACTCCCAGCCGCCGGGCGACCTCGGTATAGGCATCCGTCAGCGAGCCGAGATCGCGGCGGAACACGTCCTTGTCGAGCTTGTTGCCGGTCTCGATGTCCCACAGCCGGCAGCTGTCGGGCGAGATTTCGTCGGCCACGATCAGGCGCTGGAAATCGCCGTCGTAGACACGCCCGATCTCGATCTTGAAATCCACCAGCTTGATGCCGACGCCATACATCACGCCGGACAGGAAATCGTTGACCCTGAGCGCCAGGCTGAGCATGTCGTCCATGTCCTGCTGGCTGGCCCAGCCGAACGCGGCGATGTGTTCCTCGGTCACCAGCGGGTCGCCCAGCTTGTCGTCCTTGAGGCAGTATTCCACCACCGGACGCGGCAGGGCGGTGCCCTCGTCCAGGCCCAGCCGCTCGGCCATCGAGCCGGCGGCGAAATTGCGCACCACCACCTCGAGCGGGATCATCTCGCAGGCGCGCACCAGTTGTTCACGCATGTTGAGCCGCCGGATGAAGTGGTTGGGAATGCCGACACTGCTGAGCCCGGTCATGAAGAACTCGCTCAGCATGTTGTTGAGCACGCCCTTGCCCTCGATCACGTCCTTCTTCTTGGCGTTGAAGGCGGTGGCGTCGTCCTTGAAGTATTGCACGATGGTGCCGGGCTCGGGGCCCTCGAACAGCGTCTTGGCCTTGCCCTCGTAGATTTTCTTGCGCCGCGCCATGATCATACCAGACCTTTCGGGGCCCCGACACGCCTGCCGCGCGGAGCCTTGGGCGTCTCATAATCCAAGGGGGCCAGCGCCGCAAGCTCACATCGGCCGCAGGCGCGCGGCGCGGCGCCCTGCCCCCTTGCGGTTTTCGCCCTGCGCGGTCATATGTGGCGCGATTGAACAGCCCAGCCAGGGAGCGGCCATAATGACCACTTTCGACGATCGCAGAGATGCGTTTGAGAACAAGTACAAGCACGACGAGGAAATGAAGTTCAAGGTGCAGATGCGCTGCAACAAGCTTCTCGGCCTCTGGGCGGCGGAACTTCTGGGCAAGACCGGGTCGGATGCCGACGCCTATGCGCTCGAGGTGGTGAAGTCCGATTTCGAGGAAGCCGGCCACGAGGACGTGATCCGCAAGGTGGCGGGCGACTTGGGCGATCTCGCCGATGCCGACACCATTCGCGGCAAGATGGACGCGCTCCTGACGGTGGCCAAGGAACAGGTGATGAAGGAAGCCTGACGCGCCCACCGTCCCGGGCGGGCAGGCGTGCCCGCCGGACAGCCTTACCGAACCGTTCCGCCACACCCGACAGGACCGATCATGACCGACGCCCTTTCCCGCATGCTGCAGACGCGCGACTGGATTCTCTCGGACGGGGCGACCGGCACCAACCTCTTCAACATGGGGCTGAGTTCGGGCGAGGCGCCCGAGATGTGGAACGAGGCGCATCCCGACCGGATCGAGAAACTCTACGCGATGGCGGTCGAGGCGGGCAGCGACCTCTTTCTCACCAATTCGTTCGGCGGCAACGCCGCCCGGCTCAAGCTGCACGGCGCCCAGGCCCGCGCGCGGACGCTTTCGCGCATCGCCGCCGAGATCGGCCGCGAGGTGGCCGACCGCCAGCACCGCCCGGTGGTGGTGGCGGGGTCGGTGGGCCCGACCGGCGAGATCATGGCGCCGATGGGCGCGCTGACGCACGAGCTGGCGGTCGAGATATTCCACGAACAGACCGAAGGGCTCAAGGAAGGCGGCGCCGACGTGCTGTGGCTGGAAACCATCTCGGCGCCCGGCGAGTACAAGGCCGCGGCCGAGGCGTTCGGCCTTGCCGGCATGCCGTGGTGCGGCACCATGAGTTTCGATACCGCCGGGCGCACGATGATGGGCGTCACCTCGTCCGATCTGGCCGAGTTGGTCGAAACCCTCGACCACCCGCCGATTGCCTTCGGCGCCAATTGCGGCGTCGGCGCGTCCGATCTGATGCGCACGGTGCTGGGCTTCGTCGCCCACGGCACCGGCCGGCCGGTGGTCGCCAAGGGCAACGCCGGCATCCCCAAATATGTCGACGGACACATCCATTACGACGGCACGCCCGAGCTGATGGCCGAATACGCGGTGCTGGCGCGCGATGCCGGCGCGCGCATCATCGGCGGCTGCTGCGGCACCATGGCCGAGCACCTGGTCAGGATGCGCGCCGCGCTCGAGAGCCGCCCGCCCGGTCCGCGCCCGACGCTCGATCAGATCACCTCCGCACTCGGCCCGTTTTCCTCGGCCGCCGACGGCACCGGCGAGGACACCGCGCCCGCCGCCCGGGACGGCCGCGGCCGTCGCCGGCGCCGCTGACCCGCCCGCTTCAGGTACCCGCCGCACCGAAGATGCGGTAAACTCATGGATAAATTCGCCAGGTTTCATGCCGCGAATTCGTGATTCCGGGATATAGGTCGGAACCGGGGCGGCGCATGTCGTAATTCGGAAAGTCGCCCGGCGGCAAATTGACGATAGCTGCGGGAGAGGCCGCGCGCGGCGCATTCAATGCAGGGAAACGCCCCATGTCCGATGAAGCAGAAGAAGACATCGTCCTGTCGGAACTCGACGACGAGGAGCTCGTCCAGCAGATGTGGGACGACCTTTACGACGGTCTCAAGGAAGAGATCGAGGAGGGAGTGAACATCCTTCTCGAACGCGAATGGACCCCCTACGATGTCCTGACCAAGGCGCTGGTCGGTGGCATGACCATCGTCGGCAAGGATTTCCGCGATGGCATCCTGTTCGTTCCCGAGGTGCTGCTCGCGGCCAACGCGATGAAGGGCGGCATGTTCATCCTCAAGCCGCTGCTCGCGGAAACCGGCGCGCCGCGCGTGGGCAAGATGGTGATCGGCACCGTCAAGGGCGACATCCACGACATCGGCAAGAACCCGGTGGCGATGATGATGGAGGGCGCGGGCTTCGAGGTCGTCGATCTGGGCATCAACAACCCGGTCGAGAACTACCTCGAGGCGCTGGAAAGCGAGGGGCCCGACATCCTCGGCATGTCGGCGCTGCTGACCACCACCATGCCCTACATGAAAGTCGTGATCGACACGATGGTGGAACAGGGCATCCGCGACGACTATATCGTTCTGGTGGGTGGCGCACCGCTCAACGAGGAATTCGGTCGCGCCATCGGCGCCGACGCCTATTGCCGCGATGCCGCCGTCGCGGTGGAGACGGCCAAGGATTTCGTCGCCCGCAAGCACAACCAGGGCGCCCAGGGCGCCACCGTCTGAGCCGGCTCCCGCCGGGGAAGGGGCGTAAGGATCACGGCCATGGCCCGCCGGCGGCGCGGGGCATGGCCCCTGTTGGAGTAACACGCCATGATCAGCCTTCCCAGCGACCGGACCCTGACCGAAGCAGGCTTTGCCGAAGCCAGGCAGGGCCGCATCCTGCTGATCGCGTGTGGTGCGCTGGCGCGTGAAATCGTGGCGCTCAAGGCCGCCAATGGCTGGGATCACATGACCCTGCAATGCCTGCCCGCCAACCTGCACCTGCGCCCCGAACGGATCCCGGTCGCGATCGAGGAGGTGGTCGAGGCCAGCCGCGACGACTATGACGAGATTTTCGTCGTCTACGCCGATTGCGGCACCGGCGGGCTCCTGGCCGCGAAATGCGCCGAGCTGGGCGTCGAGATGGTCGCCGGCCCGCATTGCTATTCCTTCTACGAGGGCAACGACGCCTTCGCCGCCCGCGACGAGACCACGGCCTTCTACCTCACCGATTTCCTGGTCAAGCAGTTCGACGCCTTCGTGTGGCGCCCGATGGGGCTCGACCGCCACCCCGAGTTGCGCGACATGATCTTCGGCAACTACACCACGCTGGTCTATCAGGCCCAGATCCGCGACCCCGCGCTCGAGGCCAAGGCCCGCGATTGCGCCGACCGGCTGGGGCTCGAGTACGAATACCGCTTCACCGGCTATGGCGGGCTTGCCAGCGCCCTCGAGGCACGCGCCTGAGCGGCCCTTTGATTTCATTCGGAACGGTTCGGCGCGACGCACACGGGCACGACCGCCCGGGTGGCGCCCTGGCGTGTCGCGTTTGATCAGTTGTCCACCCGTCCCGGCCTTGGGCCGGGGCCTCCTTTCGCGATGGCGAGGCCCCGGGTCACGCCCGGGGCGGGTATTGGATATGATCAGATGCAACACGCCCCGGCCTGTCGCGTTCGATCGCAAGCACCCGCGCGCCCCCCGGGCCTGACCCAGGGTCTCGCCCGGCCGGCAGGAGAGGCCCCGGCCCGGCGGCCGGGGCGTGTGAACCGGGTCCGGTCCGGCGCGACCGTCCTAACCCGCGCGCACCGCCTCTGCCGAGACCTTGCGAATGCGCTCGACCATCGAGCGCAGCCCGTTGGACCGCTGCGACGACAGGTGATCGTGCAGCGCCAGCCGCGCCAGCTCGGCTTCGGCGTCGATGCCGGGAACCTTGCTGACCGGGGTGCCGTCGTAAAGCGCGCGCAACACCGCAATCAGGCCGCGCACGATCATCGCGTCGCTGTCGCCCTCGAAGCTGAAGACACCGCCGGTGATGCGCGGATGCAACCACACCTGGCTGGTGCAGCCGTCGACCTTGGTCGCCGGCACCTTGAGCGCATCGTCGAGCGGCGTCATCTCGCGGCCACGCTCGATGACATAGCGATAGCGGTCCTCCCAATCGTCCAGTAGTTCGAAATCCTCGACAATATCCTCGAATGCCTGGCTGGCCACCGGTCGCGCTCCTCTTTTGCGTCGTGTTGCGTTCGCTCCTGCCGACACCTAGGCGGGCACGGCCGCCGCGTCCAGACCCGCGGCCACCTCGAACCGGCGCTTTTCAAGCCCCGGCTTTTGCGCTACCACCCGGATGCGGTTTGAATAAAGGCGGTTTGGCCATGCGGTTTTCTCTGGTCGCTCTTCTCGTTGCCATCCTGGTTCTGCCGGCCTGCGGCGGCGGCAGCATGCGCGAGTCGCGCCTCAACCCGGCCAACTGGTTCGGGCGCAGCACCTCGGTCGAGACCCCGACCGAGCCCGGCACCGTGCGCACCGCCGACGGGCGGGTGGAAGAGGTCAACCCGCTGATCGGCGAACGCCGGCAGTCGAAGATGATCCAGTCCAACCGCCGGGTGCACAGGAATTCGGGCAGCATCTTCGACCGCAAGAAGACCGAGGTCTACGAAGGCACCCGGATCGACCAGGTCACCGATCTCGATATCGAGCGCACCTCGACCGGCGCCATCGTGCGCGCCACCGGGGTCAGCTCCCGCCAGGGGGCCTTCGATGTGCGGCTGATCGCGCTCGGCGACGGCAAGCCGGTCGACGGCGTGCTGAGCTACGAGTTCCTTGCGCTGCAGCCGATCAATACCGCCGTGGGCCCCGAGCACACGCGCCGGATCCAGGTGGCGCAGCCGCTCAGCAACGTCCAGCTGGAAGAGGTGCGCACCATCCGGGTGATCGCCAGGCACAACACCCGCCAGACCAGCCGGTGACAGGCGCCCGCGGGTCGCGACCGTCCCCGCTCAGAGCGGAACGGTCGTCACCGAGCGGCCGTTGACCGCAAGCCCCACACGCCCCTCGCAAAGCCGCATCGCGTCGCGCCCGAAAACCTCGTTGCGCCAACCATGCAGCGCCGGCACGTCGTGCTGCCCGGCCGCCATCGCGTCGAGATCGGCGGCACTGGCGATGAGCCGTGTCGCCACCCCGGCCTCGGCCGCCTTGGCCTTGAGCAGCACCCGCAGCAGGTCGGCGAGCGCGGGGTTCGCCTGCACGCTCTCGCGCCCGGAATCGGCGTGGGGTAACGCCTCGGCCGGACAATCGAGCCCCGCCCTGACCGCCGCCAGGATGCCATCGGCGATCTCGCCGCGCCGCCCCTCGCGCAGCAGGAGCCGCGAGCGCGACAGCTCTTCGGGCGTTTTGGGCTTGTTCGACGCAAGCTCGACCAGCGCCTCGTCCTTGAAGACGCGGTTGCGCGGGATGTTGCGCGCCTGGGCGTGGGCCTCGCGAAACCGCGCCAGTTCGCGCACCACCGCCAGGAACCGGCCCGAGCCGTTGCGCGTGCGGATGCGCTGCCAGGCTTCCTCGGGACGCACGATATAGGTCTCGGGGTCCTTCAGGACCTCCATTTCCTCGGCCACCCATTTCTCGCGCCCGGTCTCGGCCAGCCGCGCCGCGAGGTGTTCGTAGATGTCGCGCAGATGGGTGACGTCGGCCAGCGCGTATACCTGCTGCGCCTGCGACAGCGGACGGCGCGACCAGTCGGTAAAGCGCGAGGTCTTGTCGAGGCTCTGGCGCGCCACCTTGCGCACCAGCGTCTCATAGCCCACCTGATCGCCGAAGCCGCACACCATCGCCGCCACCTGGGTATCGAAAAGCGGCGCCGGGATGAGCCCGGCATCGACATGGAAGATCTCCAGGTCCTGGCGGGCGGCGTGAAAGACCTTGACCACCGATGGGTCGCGGAAGAGCTCGTAAAGCGGCTCCAGCGACAGCCCCTTCCCGGCGATCGGGTCGACCAGCACCGCGTCGTCGTCGCCACGTCCCGGCAACGCCAGCTGCACCAGGCAAAGCTGCGAATAATAGCTGCGCTCGCGCAGGAATTCGGTATCGACGGTCACATAGGGCGCGTCGCGGCCGCGGGCGCAGAATGCGGCCAGCTCGTCGGTAGTGGTGATGGTGGCCACGGTGGATTGATGTTCCTGCTTGGTCATGTTGCCTCGTTCTGTGCCCCTTTGCCTACGGATATAGGCAGGCGGGGCGGAAATGAAAACCGCGCCTCAGGGCAGAAGCACCGGCCGCCGGTCGCCCCCGGCGAAACGGCGCAGCACCGCGGGGTAGAGGATGTGCTCCTGCGCCAGCACCCGCGCGGCGAGGCTGTCGGGCGTGTCATCGGGCGCGACCCTGACCCGCGCCTGGCCCAGGATCGGGCCGGCGTCGAGCTCGGCGGTCACCTCGTGAACGGTGCAGCCGGCCTCCGCGTCACCGGCGGCCAGCGCCCTTGCATGGGTGTCGAGCCCGGGATATTTCGGCAGCAGCGAGGGGTGGATGTTCAGCATCCGTCCGCGCCATCTTGCCACGAAACCGGGCGTCAGGATGCGCATGAAGCCCGCAAGACACACGATCTCGGCCCCGGCCCGGTCGAGCTCGGAATTCACCGCGGCCTCGAAGCGCGCGCGGTCGCCGCCAAAGGGGCGGTGATCGACCACCGCCACCGGCACCCCCCGCGCTGCCGCCTTTTCCAGCCCGCCCGCCTGCGCGTCGTTCGACAGCACCAGGCAGGGCCGGGCCGGATGATCGCCGGTCATGCTGTCGAGAAGCGCCGCCATGTTCGAGCCGCCGCCCGAAATCAGGATCGCCACGCGTCGCGTCACGCGAGCGTCCCGCGATAGCTCACCCCCTGCCCCTCGACCAGCCCGCCGAGCGCGATGACGCGCTCGCCGGCCGCCTCGAGCCCGGCGCTCAGCGCCCCGGCGCGGTCGGGGGCGACCGCCAGAACCATGCCGATGCCACAGTTGAAGGTCTTGAGTATCTCCGCCTGCGCCAGCCCGCCGGCGCGCGCGAGCCAGCCGAAGACAGGCGGCAGATCCCAGGTCGACAGGTCGACCTCGGCGCCGACGCCCTCGGGCAGGACGCGGGGCAGGTTCTCGGTCAGCCCGCCGCCGGTGACATGCGCCAGCGCATGCACGCCTCCGGCCTTGATCGCCGCCAGCGCGGGCCGGACATAGAGCCGCGTCGGTGTCAGCAGCGCCGCCCCCAGCGTCCCGTCTTCCCACGGGCAGGGATCGCCCCAGCCGAGCCCCGCGAGCTCGACCAGCCGGCGCACCGGGCTGTAGCCGTTCGAGTGCACCCCGCTCGAGGCGAGCCCCAGCAGCACGTCGCCCGCCGCAACGCCGGAGGGCAACGCCGCGCCGCGTTCCATCGCGCCGACGGCAAAGCCCGCGAGATCGAAATCGCCCGCCTGGTACATCCCCGGCATCTCGGCGGTCTCGCCGCCGATGAGCGCGCAACCGGCGCGCGCGCAGCCCAGCGCGATGCCCTCGATCACCCGCGCGGCGCTGTCGACGTCGAGCTTGCCGGTGGCGAAATAGTCGAGAAAGAAGAGCGGCTCGGCCCCCTGGCAGACCAGATCGTTGACGCACATCGCCACCAGGTCGATGCCGATGGTGTCGAGCTGCCCGGTGTCGATCGCCAGCCGCAGCTTGGTGCCGACCCCGTCGGTCGCGGCCACCAGGACGGGGTCGTCATAGCCCGCCGCGCGCAGATCGAAGAGCGCGCCAAAGCCACCCAGCCCGGCCATCGTACCCGCCCGCTCGGTCGCCCTTGCCGCGGGCTTGATGCGCTCGACGAGCGCGTTGCCGGCGTCGATGTCGACCCCTGCCTGCGAATAGGTGATGCCCTCTCCCGCGCCTTTGACCATGCCGCCCGCTCCGCCCTTGGGTTCCGGCGCTCCGGTTAGACCATCGCGACCGGCCGCGCAATCGCGAAAGCCTTGACGTCGCGCCAGCACGCACCTACCTCTGCGCCGGATCGGGCCCGTAGCTCAATTGGTTAGAGCAGAGCGCTCATAACGCTTTGGTTGGGGGTTCGAGTCCCTCCGGGCCTACCACCGATTTCAATGAGCCAGGCGACGCCGCCGAATTCGTTCGAAGGGTTATCGAACCCCGGGCCCGGATCGAACCCGGCCGGACGCCGCCAGGGCAATTGCCGCACCCCGCAGATGGCCGCCGCCGCCATCCCCGCAGCAAGTGCCCACTCGAAAGATATTGTTCATGAGTATCCGGGGGCTATGACGTGTCGCGTCTGATCGGTTCTCTGCCCGCGCCCCGGGCGTGACCCGGGGCCTCGCCATCACCAAAGGAGCTCCCTGCCCAGGGCCGGGACGGGTATCGGATAAGATCAGATGCGACGCGCCCCAAGACCCCTCGTCGGTGAGGGTGGCGCACCCAGTAGGATTCGAACCTACGACCTTCGCCTTCGGAGGGCGACACTCTATCCAGCTGAGCTATGGGTGCCTGCTGCCTGCGCAGTGCTTACTCGATATTTCCGCGAGTTCAAAGAAAAGAACGGCAGCCTCGCGCACCACTGTTCCGACTTGTCGATTTTTGCCCCTGACACAACAGAGTCGCCCGGAACCGGCCTTCGGAAGACAGCGCACTTTCCGGCTGAACGAGAGGCACGTTGCGAAGCGATATAGACATGCCTCGCCATCCTCGCAAGCGTGTATCAATCCGCGCAAGCGCGAATTTCCCGCTGCGGCGCCTCCGGCCGACGGGCAGGCGGGCAGGCGGGCAGGCGACATGGAAAGATGCCGGCTGGACATGCCAACCAGACGAATCGATGGGTCAAGGGGCCGCGACCTGAAACGGTCCACGGCCCCTTGGATCTTTGGCGCAAGTTTCCTCGCGCCGGCCATCTTGCGGCCGGCGGGTCGGAAACCCGTCGATCAGACCGGGTTGCCGTACTTGTCGTAAACCGGCTCTGGGACGACGATCGGCGCTTCTTGCTGCTGCTGCTGTTGAGCACAAGCGACAGCGCCGAAGCCGATTGCCAGCAGAGTGATAAGCTTGATCACTTTCATTTGGGCAGCTCCTTTCGCATTAAACACGGTGGATAAAACAACGAAACAAATCCGTTGTCGACCGTCTTTTCACGTTGTCGCGAGGAATTGGGGCCTGCCACAGCAAGAGTTTGCCGGGTGTTGCCGAGTTGACGCACCTTGGCCGCAATCGCGCCGCATACCGGCCCCGATCGGCCTTCGAATCCCCCCTGCCCCGCTCAGGCGAAGAGCTCGTGCGCGAGCTCCAGCGCCTCCACCAGAGTGTCGATTTCGGCCTCGGTGTTGTAAAGCCCCAGCGAGGCGCGGCAGGTGGCGGTGAGCCCGAGATGATCCATCAGCGGGCCTGCGCAGTGATGGCCCGCGCGCACCGCCACGCCCTTCTTGTCGAGGATGGTCGAGATGTCGTGCGCATGCGCCGCGCCATCGAGCGTGAACGAGAAGATCCCGGCCTTGCCGGGCGCCGTGCCCTGCAGGTTGAGCCAGTTGAGCCCCCGAAAGGCGCCCCATCGCATAGTCGCACAGCCGGTCCTCGTGGGCGGCGATGTTGTCCATCCCCAGCCCCATGAGGTACTCGAGCGCCACCCCCAGCCCGATCGTCTGGACGATGGCCGGGGTGCCGGCCTCGAACTTCATCGGCGGGTCGGCGTAGGTCACGCTGTCCTTGTGGACCTCGCGGATCATGTCGCCGCCGCCCATGAAAGGGCGCATCTCGGCCAGGCGCTCGTTGCGGACAAAAATCGCGCCCGACCCCGAGGGGCCATAGAGCTTGTGCCCGGTGATGGCGTAGAAGTCGCAGCCCATGTCGTCGAGGTTCTGGGCCGAGTGCACCGCGCCCCGGCTGCCGTCGACCAGCACCGGCACGCCCAGCGCGCGCGCGGCGTGGCAGATTGTCCTGACGTCCACGCGGGTGCCGAGCACGTTGGAAAGCTGGGTGATCGCGACGAGGCGGGTTCTGGGCCCGATGGCGTCGATCACCTTGCCGGCGTCGAGACTGCCATCCGGCTCGGTATCGACCCATTTCAGCACCACGCCGCGGCGCTCGCGCAGGAAATGCCAGGGCACGATGTTGGCGTGATGCTCCATCACCGACAGCACGATCTCGTCGCCGGCCTCGAGATGCGGCATCGCCCAGGAATAGGCCACCATGTTGATGCCCTCGGTGGCGCCGGAATTGAGGATGATCTGGCGCTCGTCGGCCACGCCGAGAAACCGCGCGATGATGCCGCGCACGGCCTCGTATTTCTCGGTGGCGATGTTCGACAGCGTATGCAGCCCGCGATGGACGTTGGCGTATTCCTCGGTGTAGGCGCGCGTCACTGCGTCGATCACGACGCGCGGCTTCTGCGCCGAGGCGCCGTTGTCGAGATAGACCAGCGGCTTGCCGTTCACCTCGCGGCTCAGGATCGGGAAATCGGCCCTGACCCGGTTCACATCCAGCATTTCAGCCTCCTTTCATCGCCAGCCCGCCGAGGACGGCGGAAAACAGGGTCATGCCCACCATGAACGCGACCGCCGCCACCAGGCAGACCCCGACGGCCTTGAACATGTTGTCGAAGCGGTTGGCGGCGTCGACCAGCGCCACCGTGGCCCAGAGCCCCCAACCCAGGGCCGAGGAACGTCAGCACCCCGGCCGCGACCGGCAACACCAGCCCGGCCACGAAGAGCCCGGCCGCCAGCACCAGCGACACGAACTGCAGCCAGATCATCACCGCCAGCATGTCCGCCAGCGCGCCCTGCCCGCCAAAGAGATGCCCGATCCAGTGCAGCACGAAGATCGAAATCAGCGCCTGCCCCCAGTTGATCACCGCAAAGACGAGTGGCGAGTGATAGGCCGGCGAGAGCCGCAGCAGATCGCCGATCTCGCCCGGGGGCATCGGCGCCAAGTGAAAGACCCCCGAGACCAGCAGCGACAGCAGCACCGCCATCAGCATCAGGGCCAGCCACAGGCCCTGCAGCGGCAGCCCCCAGCGCAATCACCTCGCGCCCGGCCCGGCGCGGGTCGGTCGCGGTGATACGCAGGAGCGCCCTGATATCGGCCGGGGTCATCGCGCCTCCCGCCCTGTCCGTCCGGCCTCGTGCAGCGCGGAAAGCCAGAACCACAGGAACACCGCCAGCCACAGCGCGCCGACGCCGGTCTGCGCCGGCCCCGGGCCGACGAAGCCCGCCACCAGCCCGTTGAGCAGCAAGAGCGGGCTTGCCGCCAGCCATGACCAGAAGAGCGCCAGCCGCGCGGCATACGCGTCGTTCGCCCCGCCCAGCGCCCGCAGTGCCAGATGGCTGACGAATGCCAGCGCGTAAAACACCAAAGGCGCGAGAATCAGCCACGCCATCAGCGCGCCGGCCATTTCCTGATTGAGATCGCGTTCGTTCAGATGCGCCTCACGCGCCAGCCGCGGCCACTGCCCGATGAACGTCACCGCGCAGCCCGCCAGCAGGATCGCCAGCGCCCGGCCCTCGTTCGGACCCATCGCCAGCAGGCGGCGCATCACCGCTCGTGGCCCCCGGTAGGAGGCCACGATATCGGTTGTGACCGGCATCACCCCCGCCGGCGTGTCAGCCACGCATCGAGACGCGCCACGATCTCTTCACGCAGGCCCTCGTCCTCGACCTCGTCGACCGCCTCGGCCAGAAACGCCAGCGTCAGCAGATCGGTGGCCATGCCGCGCGGCACGCCGCGCGCGCGCAGGTAGAAAAGCGCGTCCTCGTCGATCGCGCCGCTGGTCGACCCGTGCGAGCAGGCCACGTCGTCGGCATAGATCTCGAGTTCGGGCTTGGCGTTGAACTCGCTGTCTCCGTCCAGAAGCAGCGACTGGCTGATCTGGTAGCCGTCGGTCTTCTGTGCGCCGGGCTTGACCAGAATCTTGCCCTGAAAGACACCGCGCGCACCGTTGCGCAGCACCTTCTTGAACACCTGCCGGCTTTCGCAGCCGACCGCGTCATGGGTGACGAAGACGGTGTCGTCGTGGTGGAAATCGCCGTCGCCCACGCAGGCCCCGGCAATATGCGAGACGCCGCCATCGCCCGAGGAACTCGACCACGCATTCGTTGCGCGTCAGCACCCCGTTCACGGTCAGCGTGAAGGACTTGAAGACGCTCTCCGCCCCCAGCCGGGCAAAGATGTGCGTCGCCGCGCGGCGCTCATGGTCGCGCCCCTGCGCGCGCACATGGTGCAGGATGCCGCCATCGGCGACGTCGATCTCGATGCACTGGTTGAACCGCGCGGCCGCCGGCCCGTTTTCCAGGATCGTCGCCTCGGCGCCGGTCTCCACCCGCACGACATGGTGCAGGAACGCGTCCGCCGAGTCGTCCTCGTGCATGTAGATCAGGCTGATCGGCTTTGCCGGCCTGCCGGTCACGCGGATGGTGACGCCGTCGCCGGCATAGGCGGTGTTGAGCGCCGCCAGAGGCCGCGGCACCGGATCCTGGCCGCGGGTCTCGAGCGTGCCGTAGAGGTCTTCGGCCCAGTGCTCCTTGGTGCAGCAGACATCCTCGAGCCGGTCGATCTCGACCCCCTCGAGCGCCAGTTCGTCCGATTTCTCGGCGTCGAAGACACCGTCGACAAAGACGATCTTCAGCCGGTCGAGCCCGTCGAAGACCGGCGCCTCGTCATCCTCGAACACCCTCGCCGTGGGCGCCTGCGGCTGCACCAGCGTGTCGGGGCGGGTGTATTTCCAGTACTCGTCGCGCCCCTGCGGCAGGCCCATCGCCCGCACCCGTGCCAGCGCCGCCTCGCGGGCGCGCGCGGTGCAGCCCACCTCCGGCACCACCATCGTGGCGAGCCGTTCCTTCGGTGGCCGTAACCTTGCGGTCGTCGAGCGCCATCACGCCACCTCTTCGAGGATGCCGGCATAGCCGTTCTCCTCGACCTCGAGCGCCAGCTCCGGGCCGCCGCTCTTGACGATGCGGCCATCGGCCATGATGTGCACCACGTCCGGCTTGATGTGATTCAGGAGCCGCTGATAGTGGGTGATCACCAGGAATGCGCGGTTGCCGTCGCGCAGCGCGTTCACCCCGTCCGAGACCAGCTTCATCGCATCGACGTCGAGCCCCGAATCGGTCTCGTCGAGGATGCACATCCGCGGCTCGAGCACCGCCATCTGCAGGATTTCGTTACGCTTCTTCTCGCCGCCCGAAAAGCCGACATTGACCGGCCGCTTGAGCATCTCGGCGTCGATCTTGAGCGTTCTGGCCTTCTCGCGCACCAGCTTGAGGAACTCGGTCGCGCTCATCTCGGCCTCGCCGCGGGCCTTGCGCTGGGCGTTCAGCGCGGTGCGCAGAAAGGTCATGTTGCCCACGCCGGGGATCTCGACCGGGTACTGGAAGGCCAGAAAGAGCCCCGCCGCCGCGCGTTCCTCGGGGTCGATGCCGAGGATGTCGCGGCCCTCCAGCGTGGCCGAGCCCTGCGTCACCTTGTACCCGCCACGCCCCGAGAGCACATAGCTCAGCGTCGACTTGCCCGACCCGTTGGGCCCCATGACCGCATGTACCGTGCCGGGTTCGACCGTCAGGGTGACTCCCTTGAGGATCGACTTATCCTCTTCCTCAAGATCGACGTGCAGGTTCTTGATTTTCAACATTTATCATCTTCTCCAGCATTCCTGCCGCTGGCGTTTCACCACGACGGCGTCTGATCCTTCATTCATTATCGGCCCGGCTCCGGGGCGGACGGCGCCTCAGCCCACGTCCCTTCGAGCGAGATCGCGACCAGCTGCTGCGCCTCCATCGCGAACTCCATCGGCAGCGCCTGCAGCACGTCCTTGCAAAAGCCGTTGACCACCAGCGCCACAGCCTCTTCCTCGTCCATGCCCCGGCTGCGGCAGTAGAACAGCTGGTCCTCGTCCACCTTCGAGGTGGTGGCCTCGTGCTCGACCCGCGAGGAATTGTTCTTGACCTCGATGTAGGGCACCGTGTGCGCGCCGCACTTGTTGCCGATGAGCAGGCTGTCGCACTGGGTGTAGTTACGGCTGCCCTTGGCCTTGGGGTGCATGCTGACGAGGCCGCGATAGGTGTTTTGCGCCTGCCCCGCGCTGATCCCCTTGGAGACGATGCGCGAGCGCGTGTTCTTGCCCAGATGGATCATCTTGGTGCCGGTGTCGGCCTGCTGCCAGTGGTTGGTGATGGCGATGGAATAGAACTCGCCCTGGCTCTCGTCGCCGCGCAGGATGCACGAGGGGTATTTCCACGTCACCGCGCTGCCGGTCTCGACCTGGGTCCACATGCACTTGGCGCGATCGCCGCGGCAATCGGCACGCTTGGTGACGAAGTTGTAGATGCCGCCGCGGCCCTGCTCGTCGCCGGGAAACCAGTTCTGCACGGTCGAGTACTTCACCTCGGCGTCTTCCTCGATGATGATCTCGACCACCGCCGCGTGCAGCTGCGCGGTCTCGCGCTTGGGCGCGGTGCAGCCTTCCAGATAGCTGACGTAGGAGCCCTTGTCGGCGATGATCAGCGTGCGCTCGAACTGGCCGGTATTCTCGGCGTTGATGCGGAAATAGGTGCTGAGCTCCATCGGGCAGCGCACCCCGGGCGGCACGTAGACGAACGAGCCGTCCGAGAACACCGCCGAGTTCAGCGTGGCATAGAAGTTGTCGCTCACCGGCACCACCGTGCCGAGGTATTTCCTGACCAGTTCGGGATGCTCGCGGATCGCATCGGAGATCGAGCAGAAGATCACCCCGGCCTTTCTGAGCTCGGCCTGAAAGGTGGTGCCGACGCTGACCGAGTCGAAGACCGCATCGACCGCGACCTTGCGTCCCTCCGCCGGCGCGGCCCCTTCGGCGCCCTCGACCCCGGCGAGGATCATCTGCTCCTTCAGCGGAATGCCCAGCTTCTCGTAGGTCTCCAGCAGCTTGGGATCGACCTCGTCGAGCGATTTGGGCTTTATGTCCATGCTCTTGGGGCGGGCATAGTAGTACTGGTCCTGAAAGTCGATTTCGGGATACTTGACCATCGCCCAGGCCGGCTCCTTCATCTTCAGCCAGCGCTCATAGGCCGCCACCCGCCAGTCGGTCATCCACTGCGGCTCGCCGTTCTTTCTCGAAATCAGGCGCACGATATCCTCGGACAGCCCCTTCGGCGCATATACCGTCTCGATATCGGTTTCCCAGCCGTGCTTGTAGGTGCCGGCCTCGCGCACCGCATCGACGGTTTCCCTGTCGATCCCTTCCTTGACGTCGGTCCGGTCCAGTGCCGCCATTCCCTGCTCCTTTCGCGTCACGCCGCGCGGGCGCGATGTTTGTCGTGCAGCCCCGCCCAGGTCCGGGCAAAGCGTATCACCTCGTCCTCGGTCGTCGCCGGCCCCAGCGAGACGCGCACCGCGCAGGCTGCGTGCCCGGCCTCAAAGCCCATCGCCCGCAGCACGCGGCTGGCGCGCACCTTGCCGCTGGAACAGGCCGATCCCGACGAAATCGCGAACCCGGCCAGATCCAGCGCCATCACCTGCGTCTCTCCCTTCCAGCCGGGTGTGATGAAACACGCGGTGTTGGGCAAGCGCCGATCCGATATCCCGACAAAAATAGTCTCTTTGGCGGAATCCACAAGACAAGATTCTAGAATGTTTCTAAGTTTGCCGACGCGGGTCCAGACCCCCGCCTCCTGATCCCGCATCGCGGCCTCGGCCGCGGCCGCGAAACCCGCGATTCCCATGATGTTTTCGGTACCTGAACGCCGTCCCATCTCCTGCCCGCCACCGAGGCTCAGCGCCGGTATTTCGAGCCCCTCGCGCACGATCAGGGCCCCCACTCCCTTGGGTCCGCCGAGCTTGTGCGCTGACATGACGCACATGTCGGCCCCGCTCCAGGCAAACGAAAAGGGCAACCGCCCCACCGCCTGGGTGATGTCCAGAAGCAGCGCACCCTCGCGCGCGACCGGTGGCGCCGGTGGCTCGGTCACGATCCCGGTCTCGGAATTGGCCAGCCCCATGGCGTGAATTCGCGCGCCCCCGCCGCCCTCGCGGCGATGCGACCAGAGCGCGTCATGGGCGGTCTCCTGCACCTCGACCGGGCCCGGCCAGCGCGCCAGTACGCCCGCGGCCTCGGTGGCGCCGGAGGTAAAGACCACCTCCTGCGGTTTCGCCCCTACCGCCGCGGCGACCCGCGCGCGCGCGCGCTCGACGAGGCCCCGCGCCGCGCGCCCCTCGGCGTGTACGCTCGACGGGTTGCCGGCCACGTCCATCGCCTCGATCATCGCCGCGCGCGCCTCGGCCCGCAGCGGCGCCGTCGCGTTGTAGTCCAGATAGACCCGCGTCATCGCTCCACCCGCTCCCTTCCGAAACGGCTACCCCGGCACGGGCGTCGCCCCGGGCCGTGACGGGGGGCGGCGCCCCCTCCGCATCGGCGGTGCCTTACCACCCGCGCTTATTCCTCGTCCACCACCGAAAACAGTGTCGGCACCGCCGGGCAGGGCGCCAGCGAATTGTTCACCACGTCGCTCAGCCTGGTCTGGTGCAGGAAGACGTAGACATGCGCGCTCAGCCCCTCCCACAACCGGTTGGTCATCGACTGCGCCCGCGTGCCGCTGGTACCGCCCGAGGCGCCGGCGCCGACATGCAGCGCATCGACGGTCTCGTCGACCGCCTGCAGCACGTCGCCGACCCGGATTTCCGAGGCCGGGCGCGCCAGCCGGTAGCCGCCGCCCGGCCCGCGCACCGACTCCACCAGCATCGCGCGCCTGAGCTTGACGAAGAGCTGTTCCAGATAGGGCAGCGAGATGCTCTGCCGTTTAGCGATCTCGCCCAGCGTGACCAGACCCTCGCCCTGCATCAGCGCGATGTCGACCAGCGCCACCATCGCGTAGCGCCCCTTGGTGCTGAGTTTCATGCGTCCGTCCCCGCGAACAGATTGACCTTGCGACCGGCAGAGCTTATTTCGCACAGAGCCCGGTCCGGCCCTTGCTGGAAACCAGAACAACGTAGTGGGCGCGGGATTGGCCGTCAACGATCCACCCGGCACCCTCGAGAGATGGACAATATGACCCTATGCCAGAGGTAATCTTTCCCGGCCCCGAAGGCCGGCTCGAAGGCCGCTACCACCCGCAACGCGAAAAGGACGCGCCGATCGCCATCGTGCTGCACCCACATCCGCAATTCGGCGGCACGATGAACAACAAGGTCGTCTACAACCTGCATTACGCCTTCTACAACATGGGCTTCACCGTGCTGCGGTTCAATTTCCGCGGCGTCGGGCGCAGCCAGGGCGAATACGATCAGGGCGTGGGCGAGCTTTCGGACGCCGCCGCCGCGCTCGACTACCTGCAATCCATGAACAACAACTCCAAGCACTGCTGGGTGGCGGGCTTTTCCTTTGGCGCCTGGATCGGGATGCAGCTCCTGATGCGCCGGCCCGAGATCACCGGCTTCATCTCGGCGAGCCCTCCGGCCAACATGTACGATTTCACGTTCCTGGCGCCCTGCCCCTCGTCGGGGCTGATCATCAACGGCACCAACGACCGCGTCGCGCCCCCGCCGACACCCGTGCGCTGGTCAGGAAGCTGCAGGAACAGCAGGGCATCACCGTCACCCACGAGGAGATCGAAGGCTCCGGCCACTTCTTCGAAGACCCGCACATGGACCGGATGATCGAAATCGTCACCGACTATGTGAAACGCCGCCTGACCGAGACCACGAGGTGAGCGCATGGGCGTGACCGAAGACCTCGCCGACGACCTGGCAACGCAGGTGATCCGCTATGTCGATGCCTCCGGCGACGAACAGGTCGTCAATGACATCGTCAAGGTGCTGGGCGCCATCTCGCAGACCGCCGAAGAGGCGTTCCTGACCTCGATGCGGGTGCGCCGCGCCAACCTCAAGGCTCGCGCATTGCTGGCCGACCGGATCAAGGCGTTCAAGGCGAGACAACCCAGGGGCGAGGCCGACAAGCCGGATTAAGTATGAACGCCAAGGCGCTGTGCAATCAGGACTTTCCTGCCCCCACGGCCTTTTCCGCCGGGTCGCGCGCGATGGCAAAGGCGCCCCGGATTCGGTCGCTGTCCTTCTTCCAGTCGCGCCGCACCACGATCTTGTTGTCGCGCACCTTGGCCAGCCCTTTCTGGTCGCGGATGAATTCGACCAGCCCGGCAGGATTGGCGAACCTGTCGTCGTGAAACCGGATCGTGGCGCCCCGCGGCCCGCCATCGAGCTTGGCGATGCCGGCGCGCTTGCACATCGCCTTGATCCGCACCACCAGCAGCAGCGTGTTGACCTCGCGGGGCAGCTTGCCGAAGCGGTCGATCAGCTCGGCGGCAAAGCCCTCCAGTTCAACCTTGCCCTCCAGACCGCCGAGGCGGCGATAAAGCCCCAGCCGCACATCGAGGTCGGGCACGTAGTCCTCGGGGATCAGCACCGGCACGCCGAGGTTGATCTGCGGCGCCCATCGTTCGTCAGGCTCCGTCAGCCCCTCGATCTCGCCCGCGCGGATCCGGGCGATCGCCTCTTCCAGCATCGACTGGTAGAGTTCGAACCCGACATCGCGCATCTGGCCCGACTGCTCCTCGCCCAGAAGGTTGCCGGCGCCGCGCATGTCGAGATCCTGGCTCGCCAGCGTGAACCCCGCCCCGAGCGTGTCGAGGCTGCCCAGCACGCGCAGGCGCTTTTGCGCCGCCGGCGACAGCGGCGTGCGGGGCTTGGTGGTGAGGTAGGCATAGGCGCGCAGTTTCGAGCGCCCGACCCGGCCGCGGATCTGATAGAGCTGCGCCAGCCCGAACATGTCCGCGCGCCAGATCACCATCGTGTTCGCGGCCGGGATGTCGAGCCCCGATTCGACGATGGTGGTGGACACCAGCACGTCATACCTGCCGTCGTAGAAGGCGTTCATGCGGGTGTCGAGCTCGCCCGCCGCCATCTGCCCATGTGCCACCACATAGCTGACTTCCGGCACCTGATCGGCAAGAAACGCCTCGATCTCGGGCAGATCGTCGATCCGGGGGACGACGAAAAAGCTCTGCCCGCCGCGATAGTGCTCGCGCAACAGCGCCTCGCGGATGGTGACGGGATCGAATTCGCTGACATAGGTACGCACCGCCGGGCGGTCGACCGGCGGGGTGGCGATGATCGACAGGTCGCGCACGCCGGAAAGGCTCAGTTGCAGCGTGCGCGGGATCGGCGTGGCGGACAGCGTCAGGACGTGGACGTCGGAGCGCAGCTGTTTCAGCCGCTCCTTGTGGGCGACACCGAAATGCTGCTCCTCGTCGACCACCAGGAGCCCCAGATTGGCGAACCGCACCCCCTTGGTTAGGACCGCATGCGTGCCCACCACAATGTCGACCTCTCCCGACGCAAGCCCCGCCCGCGTCAGGGTGGCGTCGCGCTGCGAGACGAACCGCGACAGCGGCCGCACGGTGACCGGAAAGCCGCGGAACCGCTCGGCAAAGCTCAGGTAATGCTGGCGCGCCAGCAGCGTCGTCGGCGCGATGACCGCCACCTGGCTGCCCTGCATCGCCGCGACAAAGGCCGCGCGCATCGCCACCTCGGTCTTGCCAAAGCCGACATCGCCGCAGATCAGCCGGTCCATCGGCGTGCCGGCGGCCAGATCGGTCAGCACCTCGCCGATGGCGCGGAGCTGGTCATCGGTCTCCTCGAACGGAAAGCGCGCGGCGAACGCCTCCCACGCATGATGCTCGGGTTCGAGCACCGGCGCGCGGCGCAGCGCGCGTTCGGCCGCGACCCGGATCAGCCGGTCGGCCATCTCGCGGATGCGCTCCTTGAGGCGGGCCTTGCGCGCCTGCCGGGCGCCCCCGCCCAGCCGGTCGAGCAGCCCCTCCTCGTGACCATAGCGGCTGAGCAGCTCGATATTCTCCACCGGCAGGTAGAGCCGCGCGCCGTCGGCGTATTCCGGGCTCAGGCATTCATGCGCGGCGCCGGCGGCGCTGATCACCTCGAGCCCCTGATAGCGCCCGATGCCGTGATCGACATGCACCACCAGGTCGCCCGGGCTGAGCGACTGCGCCTCGGTCAGGAAATTCTCCGCCCGCCGGCGCCGGCGCGGGGCGCGGATCAGCCGGTCGCCAAGGATGTCCTGCTCGGCGATGACGGTGAGGCGGGCATCATTCAGGGGCGCCTCGAAACCCTGCTCGAGCCCCCCAGACCGCGACATGGAGCCCGTGCAGCCCCAGCCCGCCGGCATTGCGCAGGGCCACCGCGCCGATCAACCCCTCGTCCTCCAGCAGTCCCTCGAGCCGCTCGCGCGCGCCCTCAGAACAGGCCGCGACCAGCACCGGACCGGCCTCCATCCGTGCTTCAATATGCGCCTTCAGGGCGCTGAAAAGGTTGACGTTCTCCTGCTGGCGCTCGGGCGCGAAATTGCGTCCGATCCGCCCGCCGGCGTCGATCACCCCGGGGCCGGGGCTCTGCGACAGGGGCGAGAACGCGAGGCACCGCCGCCCCCTGATCGCGCGCGCCCAGCCGGCCTCGTCGAGATAGAGCGCCTCGGGCGGCACCGGCTTGTAGACGCTGCCGCCGGCCTTTTGCGTCAGCGCGTGGCGGCGCGCCTCGTACTGGTCATGCACCGCCTGCCCGCGCGCGGCGCGGGCGGCGGCGGCCTGATCGTCGAGCGTCACCGGCGCGCCCGGCAGGTAGTCGAAAAGCGTCTCGAGCCGCTCGTGAAAGAACGGCAGCCAGTGCTCGATGCCGGCGCTCTTGCGCCCGGCGCTCACCGCCTCGTAGAGCGGATCGTCGCTGCCGGCAGTGCCGAACTCGATGCGGTAGTTCTGGCGGAACCGCGTGATCGCGGCTTCGTCGAGGATGACCTCGCTCGCCGGCGCCAGTTCGACCCGGTCGAGCCGTTCGGTGGTGCGCTGGGTCGCGGGGTCGAACCGGCGCACCCCGTCGAGCACGTCGCCAAAGAGATCGAGCCGCACCGGCCCGCCCGCCCCCGGCGGGTAGATGTCGATGATGCCGCCGCGCACCGCGTAATCGCCGGGCTCGGTCACCGTGGGCGACTGGGCAAACCCCATCCGGGCCAGAAAGTCCCTCAGCGCCGCCTCGTCGATGCGGGCGTCGACCGTTGCGGAAAAGGTCGCACCCTTCAGTACCGCGCGCGCCGGCACGCGCTGGGTGGCGGCGTTGAGCGTGGTCAGGAGGACAAAGCGGGCCGGCGGGCGGTGCACCAGCGTCGCCAGCGTCGCCATGCGCGCCGCCGAAATCTCGGGGTTGGGCGAAATCCGGTCATAGGGCAGGCAGTCCCAGCCGGGAAAGCGCAGCACCGCCATGCCGGGGTCGAAGAACGCCAGCGCCTCGGCCATCTGCGCCAGTCGCTTGTCGTCGCGCGCGACATGGATGACCGGGCCGCCCGCGCGCGCCGCCTCCTTGAGCACCAGGCACGCATCGAACCCCTCGGGCGCGCCGCCCACCGCGATCTGGTCTGCTTGTGCCATCGTCCGCCGGCCCTAGCCCAGAACGCCGATGGTCATGTTCTGCAGCATTCCCCACATGGCGGTGACAAAGATCGAGACCATGCCGATCGCCTGCGTCAGTACCCGGTGACGCCGCATCGCCCGGTAAAGCGCGTCACCCGCCAGCGCCTCGCGGCGGATGCGCCGCGCGGTGGCGATCGAGGAAAGCCCCACCAGCGACATCGGAAAGCCGAGCAGAAAGAGCGCCTGCGAGAACTCGTTGCCATAGACGAAGCCCAGCAGCAGCAGCGAGGTCAGCACGAAGCTGCCGAAGGCGGCCAGCAGCAGACCCGATTCCCCCGCGATCATCAGGATGCGGCCGGTGCTGATGCGCACCATCGTCTCGAGATCCGACAGCATCCCTGGATCCGCCCGCTTGCGGGCGCGCAGCACCATGTCCCACGGCACCCCCAGCACCCAGTGGCTCATCGACGACCACATCACCGCCAGCACGATCCAGAACCACAGGTTGCTGAAGCTGCGCATGTCGATAAGTTCGAAAACGGTATCGTACCAGTCCACGTCAAAAGCGCCCGCAATCGTCAAAGGCTTCGTCGCCGGCGTCCCTCTTAGCGCCGCCGCGCGGCAATTCCTACCCTTGAGATGGCTAAATTTCCATGCCAGTGACGTGGTGAAACGACAAGGAAACCCGCCATGCGTCCGATCCAGGCCCCGTTCCCCGCCACCCGCCTGCGCCGCGCCCGCCAAAGCCCGGCGATCCGCGCCCTCGTGGCGCAGTCCGCGCTCGGCCCGGGCGACCTGATCTGGCCCCTCTTCGTGCGCGACGGCGAGGGCGTCGAGGAACCCGTGCCCTCGATGCCCGGCGTCCTGCGCCGCTCGGTCGACCGCGTGGTCGAGGCCGCGCGCGAGGCCGCGGCACTCGGCATCCCGGCGATCTGCCTCTTTCCCTATACGGATGCGCAAAACCGCACCTCCGACTGCGCCGAGGCATGGAACCCCGACAACCTCTCGAACCGCGCCACCCGCGCGGTCAAGGCGGCGGTGCCCGGGATCGCGGTGATGACCGATGTCGCGCTCGACCCCTATTCCGACACCGGCCATGACGGCTTTGTCGTCGACGGCGAGATCGTCAACGACGAAACCGTCGCGGCGCTGGTGAAACAGGCGCTGGCCCAGGCCGAGGCCGGGGTCGACATCATCGGACCCTCGGACATGATGGACGGCCGCATCGGCGCCATCCGCGCCGCGCTCGAGGCCGCCGGCCACCGCAACGTCTGCCTGATGTCCTACGCCGCCAAATACGCGTCGGCCTTCTACGGCCCGTTTCGCGACGCGGTCGGCGCCGCGGGCGCGCTCAGGGGCGACAAGAAGACCTACCAGATGGATCCGGCGAATTCCGACGAGGCGCTGCGCTGCGTCGCGCGCGATCTCTCGGAGGGGGCCGACATGGTGATGGTCAAGCCCGGAATGCCCTATCTCGACATCTGCCGGCGGGTCAAGGACACCTTCGGAGCGCCGACCTTCGCCTACCAGGTCTCGGGCGAGTACGCGATGATCATGGCCGCGGCACAGGCGGGCTGGATCGACGGCGAGCGCGCGATGATGGAAAGCCTCATCGCCTTCAAGCGCGCAGGCTGCGACGGCATCCTGAGCTATTTCGCGCCCGACGCCGCCCGCCTGCTCGGCTGATCCCATCGACCGCGCACCGGCCGTGGGATCAAAAGCGCCGCGCAACTCGTTCATCTTTCTCAAAAATACTCAAACACCCCGCTTCGCCGCGGCACGCCGCCGGCGGACATTGGCGGGATGCTGCCAAGGACATGGTTTGCGGATGACACCGCCACGCCGCTTGCCTATACTGTCCGCGACCGGCTGCGAAACAAGGCCGGCAGCGACAAATGGCAGCGGTATCAGGCAACGACGGGCGGAGATCATGAGCATTCTTTCCAGACGCAGTTTCACCTTCGGCCTGCTGGCCGGTACCCCGTTCCTGGCGGGATGCGGCAACGGCGTGGGCAGCAACAAGAGCCAGGAGATCGACGCGCGCGCCGATGCGACGCTCGACTACCTCTACTCCACCTATCCCGCGACGCGCGAGATCGCCGACAAGGCCACCGGCCTGCTGGTGATGCCGCTCGTGACCGAGGGCGGCTTCATCGTCGGCGGCGGCTACGGGCGCGGCGCGCTGCGCGTGGGCGGGGTGACGGTCGATTACTACTCGGCCACCAAGGGCAGCTTCGGGCTCCAGATCGGCGCCCAGCAATACGCCCATGTGCTGTTTTTCATGACCGAGGAATCGCTGTCGCGTTTCCGCCGGGCCTCGGGCTGGGTCGCCGGGGCGGATGTGGAATATGTCTTCAGCGACCAGGGCGGCAACCTGCGCGCCGACACCGTGACTACCACGGCGCCGGTGGTCGCGGTGGTCTTCGGCCAGGCCGGCGCGCTGGTGGGTGCCACGCTCGAGGGCAAGAAATACACCCGCATCATACCCTGAACGCGGTTCACGGGCTCAGTGCAGGCGGAACTCGCCCACCACCCGGCGCCATTTGCCGGGTGCGATCATCTTGCGGTGAGTGAACTGGACCGAATGCAGCGGCCCCTCGATCTGATCCTGCCAGAACTCGATGAACCGGAAGAGGCGCGGATGATCGGGCGCGGTGTCGTAGTCCTGCCAGATGAAGGAATTGAGCACATGCGCGTAATCTGGCATCCGGTAGAAGAATTCCGCGGTGGTCAGCCCGTAGCCTTTCAGCATCATTTCGGTTTCAGACATCTCCATGTTCCTGCTCCTTTTCGTGCCTGACAGGAAAAGCATGCCACAGGAAAATTACTTTTCAATAAAAACAGTGTGTTAGCAGCCGCACCCCTTGGCTGCCAGCGGCCTGGCGGCATCGCCTGGTCCCGGGGCATTGCGCCCCATATCCGGGCTCTGTTATAACCGCCGCAACAAGATATTGAGTTCACAGAACAGGACGGACCCGAGGTGAGCGATACGCCGGAAACCCCTGAAAACCCGGACGAAATCCCACCCGCGCGCCCGGTTCATCACGGCCCGGTGATCTCGATCACCGAGGAAATGAAGACATCCTATCTCGATTACGCGATGAGCGTGATCGTCTCGCGCGCCATTCCCGACCTGCGCGACGGGCTCAAGCCGGTGCACCGGCGCATCCTCTACGCCATGCACGAGACCGGCAACACCCACGACAAGCCCTACCGGAAATCGGCCCGCCCGGTCGGCGACGTGATGGGTAAATACCACCCCCACGGCGACAGCGCGATCTACGACGCGCTGGTGCGGATGGCACAGGATTTCTCGATGTCGCTGCCGCTCCTCGACGGGCAGGGCAATTTCGGCTCGATGGACGGCGACAACGCCGCCGCCATGCGCTACACCGAGGTCCGCATGGACCGCCCTGCGGCCGCGCTGCTGGCGGATATCGAGAAGGATACCGTCGATTTCCAGGACAACTACGACGGCAAGGACCGCGAGCCCACGGTCCTGCCGGCGCGGTTTCCCAACATGCTGGTCAACGGCGCCGGCGGCATCGCGGTGGGCATGGCCACCAACATCCCGCCGCACAACCTGGGCGAGGTGATCGACGCCACCCTGGCGCTGATCGAGAACCCCGACCTCGACAGCGCCGGGCTGATCCGCTATGTCCCCGCCCCGGATTTCCCCACCGGCGGGCTGATCCTGGGCCGGTCGGGGGCGCGCAAGGCGTATCTCGAGGGACGCGGCAGCGTGCTCATCCGCGCCCGCACCCATGTCGAGGAACTCCGCCGCGACCGTTTCGCCATCGTCATCGACGAGGTGCCCTATCAGGTCAACAAGGCGACGATGATCGAGCGCATCGCCGATTGCGCCCGCGACAAGCGAATCGAGGGCATCGCCCATGTCCAGGACGAGAGCGACCGCTCGGGCCTGCGCGTGGTGGTCGAACTCAAGCGCGACGCCACCCCCGAGGTGGTGCTCAACCAGCTCTTCCGCTTCACGCCGATGCAGACCTCGTTCGGCTGCAACATGCTGGCGCTCAATGGCGGGCGGCCCGAACAGCTGACCCTGCACGGGTTCCTGTCGGCCTTCATCACCTTTCGCGAAGAGGTGGTGGCGCGGCGCACCGCCTTTGAGCTGCGCCGGGCGCGCGAGCGCAGCCACATCCTTTGCGGGCTCGCCGTGGCGGTCTCGAACGTCGACGAGGTGGTGGCGACGATCCGCGCCTCGGCGGACGCGGCGGAGGCGCGCGAGCGGCTGATGACACGGCGCTGGCCGGCGGCCGATATTCTGGAATACATCGCGCTGATCGACGATCCGACCCACACCGCCAACGACGACGGCACCTACAACCTGAGCGAGGCGCAGGCGCGCGCGATCCTCGATCTGCGCCTGCAGCGGCTGACGCAACTGGGCGTGCGCGAGGTCACCGACGAGCTGGCCGACCTCGCCGGCAAGATCAAGGACTACCTCGCCATCCTCGCCAGCCGCACCCGGATCATGGAGATCATCGCCGACGAGCTTGGCGAGGTCAAAGACCAGTTCGCCGTTCCCCGCCGCACCGAGATCGTCGAATGGGAAGGCGATTTCGACGACGAGGACCTGATCGAGCGCGAGGAAATGGTCGTCACCGTCACCCAGGGTGGCTACATCAAGCGCACCGCACTGGCCGATTTCCGCGCCCAGAAACGCGGCGGCAAGGGCCTGTCGGGCATGGCCACCAAGGAAGAGGACGTGGTCACCACGCTCTTTGTCGCCAATACCCACACCCAGCTTCTGTTCTTCACCACCGACGGCATGGTCTACAAGATCAAGACGTGGCGCCTGCCCCTGGGCGGGCGCACCTCGCGGGGCAAGGCGATCGTCAACATCCTGCCCATCCCGCAGGGCGTCTCGGTGGCCGCGATCATGCCGGTCGATGTCCCCGAAGAGGACTGGAGCACCCTGCAGATCGTCTTTGCCACCTCCGCCGGCGGCGTGCGCCGCAACGCGCTGTCGGACTTCACCAACGTCAAGGCGAACGGCAAGATCGCGATGAAGCTGCCCGACGACGGCACGCAGCTGGTCAACGCCCACATCTGTTCCGAGACCGACGACGTCATGCTGGTCACCCAAAAGGGCCGCGCGATCCGCTTTCCGTCCACCGATGTGCGCGTCTTCAAGGGACGCGATTCCACCGGCGTGCGCGGCATCCGTCTGCAACCGGGCGACCGGGTGGTGTCGATGTGCGTGCTGGGCCATTTCAAGGCCACGCCGGACGAGCGCGCCGCCTATCTCAAGATGCGCCGCCAGATGGCCGGCGCCGACGAGGACGAGATCGCGACCGAGGAAGATGCCGCCGGCGATGCCGATGCCCCGCTGTCGTCCGAGCGTTTCGACGAGATGCGCGCGGCCGAGGCGCTCATCCTGACCATCACCGAGAACGGCGCCGGCAAGCTCAGCTCCAGCCACGACTATCCGGTGCGCGGGCGCGGCGGCCTGGGCGTGCAGGCGATGGACCGGGCCATGCGCGGCGGGCCGCTGGTCGCCGCCTTCCCGGTCGAGGCCGAGGACCAGATCATGCTGGCCACCTCGCGCGGGCAGTCGATCCGCGTGCCGGTCGAGGGTATCTCGTTCCGCTCGCGGGCAGCGGGCGGCGTGCGCGTCTTCGACACCCGCGATGGCGAAAAGGTGGTCAGCGTCGCCTGGATCGCCGAAAAGGACGAAGACGAGACCGAACCCGAGGCCGCCGGCGCCTGAGCCGGCGGCGGCACCCGGCCGCAATTTTCGCCGTTAAGTTGCAGTTTCGACATATTTTTGTCCAACAACTCGCCCAAGACATGTGCGCACTCGCTTGATTTCGCGCACCCCTTGGGAGACCCCCTGCCGATGAACGACAATCGCTGGCTTGACCATACCGGGCTCAACCTGATCCGCATCGTGATCGGGTCGTATTTCATGGCCGTCTCGGTCGGACTGGTCGCGGGGGTCGATCCGGCGGCGCTCTTGCGCCCGGTGCTGCCGGCGACGGTGGCCGAATTTGCCGGCATGACCCTGCTCTTTGCGCTCGCAACCGCCTACATGGCAGGGGTGTCGTTGCACATGGTCTCCCTGGCGCTGGCGCTGTTCGTGCTTTCGTCGAGCGTCGCCACCCATCTGGTCCGGCCCGGCGCGGGGACGGTCGGCTTCTTCTGGCGCGATCTGGCGCTGGTCTGCACGGTACTGCTCAGCTACGTGCCGCTGCGCCGGCGCGAATTGCGCCGCGCCGTGTTGATCATGCGCCGCCGCACCAACCGGATCCGACGCGGCGGTGCC
Source organism: Roseovarius sp. (assembly GCA_027493545.1). GTDB lineage: Bacteria > Pseudomonadota > Alphaproteobacteria > Rhodobacterales > Rhodobacteraceae > Roseovarius. The sequence continues at coordinate 50,655 of JAOSKR010000005.1, forward strand.
GGCCCGGTGCGCCCGCGTCGGGTCAAGATACGAAAGACCCGGGGGAGACGACGGCGCCGCCGCGCGTTTGTCACCCGCGATCACGCCCACCGCCCCTGCCGCGCGGCCGGACATCCCGTCGCGCCACCGCCAGAGACCGGTCGAGAGCGACGAAAGCGACGAGATCAACAATATCTTCGTCAACAATTGACGCCCGTTCAACAAGGCACACAGACGCGGGCGGCCCTAGGCGGCGTCGCGTCCGATCGGCTGTCCACCCGCCCCGGGCGTGACCCGGGGCCTCGCCACCGCGAAAGAAGGTCCCGGCCCAGGGCCGGGACGGGTATCGGATATGATCAGACGCGAAACGCTCTAGTCGCCGATCGTATCGGCCCGGGCGCTGATACCCACGACTGAACCCACCAGCGCCGAGGATGGTCTGGGCGCCGGTGATCGGGCTTTCGGTCGTCAGCAGCGTGTCATCGGGCTGGATATTGAACTGGCGCGCGGCAAAAAGCCCGTCGGCGCTGGTCAGGTCGATCGTAAAGACCACCTGCGACATCTGCGGCCCGTCCGGGCCCTCGCTCAGCTGGCGCGGCGAGTATTCGCGCAGGACCAGAACCCCCTTGGGATTGGCGCGCCGGGCATTGAGCCCGCCAGCGGCCGAGACTGCGTCGAGCGCCGACATGCGCTCCTTTTCGAAATAGATCAGCCGCTGGTTCTGCGAGGCCCCGATGGCGGTGAAGCTGCGCATGTCCTCGACCACCGCGATCTGGTCGCCGCCGTGGACCCGCACGTTGAGCGAGGGGTCCGAGAGCACCACGTCGAGGCGCGTCGAATAGGCGCGCCCGTCGCGTTGCAGCCGGATCCGCGGCTGGCGCAGCGACGTGTCGACACCGCCGGCCTGCGCCAGAATGCTGAGTATGCGGGTGTTGCGGTCCTGCAGCGCGAACCGGCCCGGGCTGCCGACACCGCTGACCACGTCGACCGAATTGTTGCGCCCCGGCGTGACCCCGAGTTGCACCTGCGCCGCCGGCACCACCATCTCCATCTTCTGTTGCACCCGCTCGCGCGCCGCCTCGGGCGTGAGGCCGCGCACGACCACGTCACCGACATAAGGCAGATAGACCGTCCCGTCCGACGAGACCGTCATCGCCGGGATCTGGGTCTGCTTGTCGCCGATGCCGGAAATCAGCGAATTGTCCTGGTTGTCCCAGACCACCACGTCGATTCGGTCGCCGGTCCGGATCAGGGCCGAATCGGGGCCGCGATCGGCGCGAAACCAGCCCTGGCGCACTTCGCCGCCGGTATAGGGCCAGCGCGCCAGCGCCGGCACCGCTGCGCGGGTAACCTCGACAACCTGAAAGGACGGTGTCTGAGAGGCACTCTCGCTGATCACCTGGCTCTGGAACGCGGCCCCCCGGGGCAGGGTGCAGCCCGCCGCCCGAGGACCACGAGGACGATCGAGACAATCCTTCCCAAGACGCGCAGCAACCCGATCTCCCCCAGTTCAGCGGCATGCCGATCCCTACTTCAGGGAGCGGCGGTTAGACAACGGAAATTTCCGGCCCGAACCGTGATGGCGTCCTTCAGGTGACACTGTCTCCGGCCGCCTCGGAACGCGCGGCGAGGCTCAGCCAGTCCTCCTCGGCCGCGCTCAGGGCGCCCTGGCGGGCGGCGAGCGCCTCGGTCGCCTTGCGGAACTTCTCCGGCTCGCGGGTGAAAAGCCCGGAGTCCGACAAAAGATCCTCGAGCCTGGCGATCTCGGCCTCCAGCCGCTCGATGGTGGCGGGCAGCGTCTCGAGCCGGTGCTTTTCGGTAAAGCTGAGCCCGCCCCCATGCCGCCCGCTCCCGGTCGCGGGTGTGCCTGTCCGCGGTGCGGCGGCCTTGGGGTGCGTCTTCGACGTCGGTTCCGGCGCGGGTTCGGGTGTCTTGCGGGCGGCGTAGTCGGACCAGCCACCGGCGTGAACGGTGGCGCGCCCGTTTCCTTCCATCGCCACGGTGGTCGTCGCCACCCGGTCGAGGAAATCGCGGTCGTGGCTTACCAGCAGCACGGTGCCGTCATAGTCGTCGAGCAGCTCCTGCAGCAGGTCGAGCGTTTCGATGTCGAGATCGTTGGTCGGTTCGTCGAGCACCAGCAGGTTGCTCTCGCGCGCCATCAGCCGCGCCAGCAAAAGCCGCGCCCGCTCGCCCCCGACAGCGCCGAAACCGGCGCCCGCGCCTGGCGCTCGTCAAACAGGAAATCCTTGAGATAGCCCACCACATGCCGGGGCTGGCCGCGCACCATCACCTGATCCGACCGGCCAGAGACGCGCATCTCCGCGTCGCCGGTCAGGTTCTCCCAGAGGCTGCGGTCGAGGTCGAGCGCGGCGCGCGACTGGTCAAACACCGCCGGCACCAGGTTGGTGCCGTGGGTGACGCTGCCACTGTCGGGCTCGATGCGCTTCATCAACAGGTTCAGAAGCGTCGTCTTGCCCACCCCGTTGGGGCCGACAAAGGCCACGCGATCCTTGCGCAGGATCTTCAGGCTGAAGTCGCGCAGGATGATGTTCTCTCCGTAGGCCTTTGAAATACCGACGGCTTCAATCACCTTGCGTCCCGACTTGGGCCCCGAGTCGAGCGCCATCGCCGCAGCACCCTGGCGGGCGATCTGCGCGGCACGCTCGGCCCTGAGCGCCTGCAACGCGCGCACCCGTCCCTGGTTGCGCCGGCGCCGGGCCGAGATGCCCTCGACCGCCCAGCGCGCCTCGGTCCTGATCTTGCGGTCGAGCTTGTGGCGGGCGGTGTCCTCGTCCTGCCAGACACGGTCGCGCCAAGCCTCGAACTCGCCGAAACCCTTGTCCTGTCGACGAAGAATTCCCCTGTCCAGCCAGATTGTTGCGCGCGTAAGTTCACGCAGAAACATGCGATCGTGGCTGATCAGCACAAAGGCGCGGCGGGTCGCTTTCAGCTGCGCCTCCAGCCAGCTCACCGCCTCGATGTCGAGATGGTTGGTGGGCTCGTCGAGCAGCATCAGATCCGGCGCCTGGGCCAGGAGCCGCGCCAGCGCCGCGCGCCGCCGCTCGCCCCCCGAGGCCGTCGCACAGGGCAGCGCGGGGTCGAATTTCAGCCCCTCGGCGGCCATCTCGACGCGGTACTCCTCGCCCGTTGGCAGGCCATGGGCGGCAAAATCGCCAAGCGTGGAAAACCCTGACATATCCGGGTGTTGGTCCATATAGCTCACGCGAACCCCGGCGGGCACGGAGCGGCTGCCGGCATCCGGCTCGACCAGTCCCGCCATCACCTTCATCAGCGTCGACTTGCCCGACCCGTTGCGCCCCACCAGCGCCACCCGCTCGCCCGGCTGGAGGCTGAGCGAGACGTCGGAGAAGAGCGGCGCGCCACCGAAGGTGAGCGTGATGTCGGTGAGTTGCAAAAGCGGTGCCCTGGCCATGCGGGCCGGGCTATCGCGGCGGCCGGTGCCGGTCAAGCCCCGGTCACGCCCCGGTCACGCCCCGGCCGGGCCGGCTCAGGACGCGGCGGCGCGCAGAAGGCGCTGGCGTGTCGCCGGGATTGCCGCGATCTCCAGCCCGGTGAAGACATGGAGGGTGTTCATCTGCCGGTCGATCACCGCGTGATCGCTGACCCAGCCGCCCATCGCCAGATAGCTGCGCAGCAGGGGCGGCGTCCCCAGCATTGCCCGCCGCGCATCGGGCGGACGCCGCCGCCAGCGCTGCGCGAATCGGACCACCGAGGGCGCCTTGATACGCGGCCACCATCGGCGCGGAGCGAGGTGGCGTGCGCTCAGCATGGCGAAGGCGTCGGCGTAGAGCGCCGCATCGGTGCCCTTGAAGGACGAGCAGCCAAAAAGCATGCCGATCCGGTTTTCATCGACAAATCGCGTCATCGCCGCCCGGGCGACGCGCGGGATGTCGGGGTCGCGGGCCTGCGGGTGGATGCAGAAGCGCCCCATCTCGGCCATCGGTCCGGCAAAGGCACCGAGCGAGGCGAGCCCGTAGAACTGGGCCGAATAGCTGCGCCCGATCTCGGCGCCGTCGCTGAGCGGCAGCACCCGGAAACAGCAGACCAGCCGGCCGCTCGCCACTTCCTCGATCAGGACATGCGTGCAGATCGCGTCAAAGGCATCGGCATCGACGCCCGCCCCGGTCACGTCCCCGTGAAAGGCGAGGTGGCGCAGGCGCTGCGCGGCGCCGATATCGGCCGGCGTTTCGGCCTCTCTGGCGCGGTAGCGCCCCTTGCGGAACATGGTCCGGCCCACCCTTGCGATCACCGCCTCAAGCTAGACCCGGGCCGCCCGCCGCTCAAGCGCATGGACATGCAGGACGCAAGGTCCGGATCACTGGAACAGCGTCGATGGGTCGATATTGCCGAAATTGCCCATGATCTGGCGCAAAAGCCCGTTGCCCACCACCGACGAATCGGTCACCCGGCGGGTAAGCGGCACAACCATGCCGTCCTTGAGGCCGAAGGTCTCGATGTTGCGGATGGTCTCGTCGGGGGCAAAGCTGATCGCCACCACCTTGCGGTCGACCACCTGCGGGCGGCGCATGCCCGTATTGGCGGACCCGGCTGCGGACATAGTAGTAATCGCCGTCACTCAGGAGCCCCGCGACCGAGGGCGCGCCGATGACATCGTCGACGGTGGCCCGGGAATCGACGCCGATGACCAGCTTGTCGAGGTCCTCGGCCGGCGGAACGTAGCCGTGATTTTGGTACTGCGCCGAGCACGCCGCGACGGCCGCAAGGCAGAACACCGCCAGCACCCCGGCCAACCGGTTGCGCATTCCCATCATCTTCCGCCCTCTCGCACTTGGCCGCATGGCTTTCCCTTCCGCTTACAACAGGCTAGCTTCTTTGATCAAGCGACGATACGGGGATCATCGATGCCGGACGAGATACGCAGTTCCGCTTCAAGGCGCGTGCGCGGGCTGTCGCAGGCCGCCCCGAACCCCTTCGATCTGCGCCCCGGCCCGGACGCCTGTGCCGCCATCGCCCGCGATCTGGGGCTGCGCGGGCTGCGCAAGCTGCGCCTGTCGGGGACGCTGAAACCCGAAGGGCGCGCCGACTGGCGGCTCGACGCGCGGCTGGGTGCGACGGTGACGCAGGACTGCATCGTGACGCTGGCGCCGGTCGTCACGCGCATCGACGAGGACGTGACACGGCGGTATCTCGACGACTGGCCGCCGGCGCAGGAACAGGGCGACGAGGTCGAGATGCCCGAGGATGAGAGCATCGAGCCCCTGGGCAACGAGATCGACCTCTGGGCGGTGATGGTCGAGGCGCTGGCGCTGGCACTGCCGGATTACCCGCGTGCGCCGGAAATCGCGCCGGACGCCGCGCCCGCGCGCGACAGCGCCGGACCTCCCGGCGCCGCGCCCGGCGAGGACGACCGCCCGCGCCCCTTCGCGGCGCTGGAGGGGCTGCGGCGGAAACTCGACGAGGGCGACGGATAACGCCCAAAAAGGGCTTGCCAGCGCACCGATTCAATGTATTTTCGCGCTTCCACCCGAATTCGGGGTTGAACCGGCGGCCCGGGACGCATTATGAGCCGCGGCAATCCAACACACGAGGGGCCCGCCGGGTCCCGCAAGACCGAGGTTGTGACATGGCTGTCCAGCAGAACAAAGTTTCGAAATCGCGCCGCAACAACCGCCGCGCGCATGACGGCCTCACAGCGGCCAACCCCGGCGAATGCCCCAACTGCGGCGAGCTCAAGCGCCCGCATCACGTCTGCGTGGCCTGTGGCCATTACGCCGACCGCGAAGTGGTGGCCATGGTCGAGGACGTCGATCTGGACGACGACGCGGCCTGACCCACCCGAAGGCGGGCGCCCCGATGACCGCACAAAGCGATCAGACCGAGCCGCGCGCCGACCGAACGATCATTTCAGTCGATGCCATGGGCGGCGATCTGGGGCCGGCGACCGTCGTCGCCGGCGTCGCGCTTTCGGCGCGCAAGAACGACGAGATCGGCTTTATCCTGCATGGGCGCCGCGACGTGCTGGCGCCGCTGGTGGCGCGGCGCCGCACCCTCGCGGGCCGGTGCGAGATCCGCGACGCGCCCGAAATCGTCGCGATGAACGAAAAGCCCAGCCAGGTGATGCGCCACGGGCGCGAGACTTCGATGTGGTCGGCGCTGGAATCGGTGCGCAGCGGCGAGGCCAGGGTCTGCGTGTCCTGCGGCAACACCGGGGCGCTGATGCTGATGTCGGTGGTGCGGCTGCGCAAGCTGCCCGGCATCTATCGCCCGGCCATCGGCGTGCTCTGGCCGTCGCAGAACCCGCAAGGCTTCAACATCATGCTCGACGGCGGCGCCGACATCCGCGCCGACGCCAAGGACCTGATGCAATACGCGCTGATGGGCACGTCCTATGCCCGCAACGGCTTTGGGCTGAAACGGCCGCGGGTGGGGCTCCTGAACGTCGGCACCGAAGAGCACAAGGGCCGCGCCGAGCTGAAGGAGGCCTACGACCTCATCGCCGGCAACGCCCGTGTCGCCGATTTCGATTTCGTCGGCTTCGTCGAGGGCCGCGACCTGCCCGGCACGCGCTGCGACGTGATCATCACCGACGGCTTTACCGGAAACATCGCGCTCAAGACCGGCGAGGGGGTAGCGCGGCTGATCTCGGACCTCCTGCGCGAGGCGTTCCGCCACACGCCGCTGTCGCGCATTGCCTCGCTGCTGGCGCTGCCCTCGCTCAGGCGGCTGAAAAAGCGCATCGACCCGCGCCGCGCCAATGGCGGGGTGTTCCTGGGCTCAACGGCACGGTGGTCAAGTCCCACGGCGCGGCCGACGCCACCGGCGTTTCGGCGGCGGTGAAGCTGGCTTTTCAACTGGCGCAATCGGGTTTCACCGAAAAACTCGCGGCACGGGTTGCATCCGCCTCGCTGCTTGAGCAGGATGACGATGCCGCAGATGCAAAGACAGGTGGTGACCCTCAATGAAAACGCGCGCCGTCGTGGAAGGTGTCGGGCAGTATCTTCCCGAACGGATCGTTCCCAATACCTGGTTCGAGGAGTTCCTCGACACGTCCGACGAGTGGATCCGTACCCGTTCGGGCATCGAGCGGCGGCATTTCGCGGCCGAGGGCGAAACCACCTCGTCGATGGCGGTCGAGGCCGCGCGCGCGGCCATTGCCGATGCCGGCTGCAGCATCGATGACATCGACGGCATTCTGGTCGCCACCTCGACGCCCGATCTGACATTTCCCTCGGTCGCCACCATGGTGCAGGCCGAGCTCGGCATGAACCACGGCTTCGCCTTCGACGTGCAGGCGGTCTGCGCCGGCTTCATCTATGCGCTGACCAACGCCAACGCGCTCATCGTCTCGGGACAGGCAAAGCGGCTCCTCCTGATCGGCGCGGAGACCTTCAGCCGGATCCTGGACTGGGAAGACCGCGCCACCTGTGTGCTCTTCGGCGACGGCGCCGGGGCGCTGGTGCTGGGCGCGGCCGAGGGCACCGGCACCAGCGCCGACCGCGGCATCCTCGCCTCCGACCTGCGGTCCGACGGGCGTTACCGCGACATGCTCTATGTCGATGGCGGCGTTTCCAGCACCGGCACCGTCGGCAAGGTCCGGATGAGGGGCAACGCGCTCTTCCGCCAGGCGGTCGAAAAACTGACGTCGACGGCCGAAAGCGCGCTGGCCGCCGCCGGGCTCACCGATGACGATATCGACTGGATCGTGCCACACCAGGCCAATATCCGCATCATCGCCGGCACCGCAAGGAAGCTGGGCGTTCCGATGTCGCGGGTGATCGTCACGGTGCAGGAGCATGGCAACACCTCGGCCGCCTCGATCCCGCTGGCGCTGGCCGAAGGCGTGGCCCGGGGCAAGATCCGGCGCGGCGACCTGATCGTCACCGAGGCGATCGGCGGCGGGCTGGCCTGGGGCGCGGTGGTGCTGCGCTGGTGAGCCCTGCGGGGGTCCGAACGCCGCTTAAACTCCTTCTTCCAAGTCATTGACATTGACTCGGAAATTCCTTGCGCCCTAAAGTCCCTGCAAAGAGCGAGGGGATGTCATGGGCGACAAGACGTTGACGAGGATGGATCTGAGCGAGGCCGTGTTCCGCGAGGTGGGCCTGTCACGCAACGATTCCGCGCAACTGGTGGAAGCCGTTCTGAACCACATATCGGATGCGCTGGTACGGGGCGAGCAGGTCAAGATCTCGTCCTTCGGCACCTTTTCGGTGCGCGAGAAATCGGCCCGGGTCGGGCGCAACCCCAAGACCGGGCAGGAGGTGCCGATCCAGCCGCGCAGGGTGCTGACGTTCCGGCCGTCGCATCTGATGAAAGACCGCGTCGCTGCCGGCAACCGGCGCTAGCGAAGGCCCCGATGGCCAAATCCGCAGACGCCTTCCGCACCATCAGCGAGGTCGCCGACTGGCTCGAGACCCCGGCGCATGTGCTGCGTTTCTGGGAAAGCAAGTTCGCCCAGGTCAAGCCGGTCAAGCGCGCCGGCGGGCGGCGTTACTACCGGCCCCAGGACATGCGGCTGCTGGGCGGGATCAAGCGATTGCTGCACGACGAGGGCATGACCATCAAGGGCGTGCAGAAGCTCCTGCGCGACAAGGGCGTGAGGCATGTCGCCGCGCTCTCGGCGCCGCTCATCGGCGAGGATGAGGAGGATGCACGCGCCTGGGCCATGGAAGCGGCCGACTCGGCGCCGCCTGCACCTGCCCGGCCCGAACCGGCGCAAGTGCTCGATTTCCGCCGCCAGACCGCCGATCCCGCGCCCGCCGCCGCCGCGCCGGCCCCAGCGGCCGACGAACCGGCCGCGCCCGATACCGCCGATCCAGCGGCGGGCGAGCCGGCAGCCGCCGCACCGGGCACGGCACGAGCCGTGGCGGAGGCCGAATCCGCGGCGGCACCGGGCACGACCGAGGAGCCGGCGACAGGGCCTGCCCCCGCCGATCCTGGCGCCGACAAGACCCTGCCGGAAAAGACCCGGCTGCCGGCTTTCCTCAACCGCCCGTCCGAAGCGGCGGCAGAGCCTCCCGCCACCCCGCAAGAGACAGAGCCCGCCGCCGCGCCGTCGCCGCGCCCGGCAACGGTCGATGTCCCGCCCGACCCGGACGACACCGAATTCGCCCGGCCCGGGCCGCTCAGCCGCATCACCGCTCTGCCCCGCCCCCTGCCCGCCGCCCCCGTCGCCGAGGCCATCCGCCCGCTGCTGGCGCGGCTCGATGCGCTGAGGCGGAAATCCGGCACCGATCAGCCTTGAGAAAGCGGCTTTTCCCCTTGCCCGCGCGCGCAGATCGGTTATGACACGCGGGTCGTCGGGCTATAGCGCAGTCTGGTAGCGCGTCCGTCTGGGGACGGGAGGTCGCAGGTTCGAATCCTGCTAGCCCGACCAAGCCGCCCCGCCCCGCCCGTGTCCGCGAAGCGGTGTTCGCCACCGTCGTGGCGGCGCAACGGATGCGGACCGCCCGGAGGCCGATGGGGAAAGAGCCATGACCGGAGTTCTGGCCAGCCAGCAACTGAGGGCACTCATCGCCGACGGACGGATTTCCGCGCCGCAGCCGATTCAGCCCGAACAGATCCAGCCCGCCAGCCTCGATCTGCGCCTCGGCGCCACCGCCTGGCGCGTGCGCGCCTCGTTTCTGGCCGGCCGCGAGCACGGCGTCGCCGACCGGCTGAACGAGTTCGAGATGCACCGCATCGACATCACAAACGGCGCCGTGCTGGAGAAGGGCTGCGTCTACGTGGTCGAGCTGATGGAGATGCTCGACCTGCCCGCCTCGGTGCATGCGGTGGCCAATGCAAAATCCTCGACCGGGCGCCTCGACCTGCTGACCCGCGCCATCACCGACCGGGGCTGCGAATTCGACCGCATCGCAGCGGGCTATACCGGCCCGCTTTACGCCGAAATCTGCCCGCGCTCGTTTTCGGTGCTGGTGCGCCCGGGGATGCGGCTCAACCAGATCCGGTTTCGCGACGGTCAGGCGGTGCTGGATGATGCCGAGCTCATGGCGCTGCACGAGCGCACGCCGCTCGTCGACGGGCCGGCGGTGATCTCGGACGGGCTCGGGTTTTCGGTCGACCTGCAGCCGCGCGAGGGTACACTGGTGGGCTGGCGCGCCAAGCCCCATACCGGGCTGATCGACCTCGATCTGGTGGGCCATTACGCGCCGGAGGATTTCTGGGAGGAGGTGCACAGCGACAACGGGCGCATCATCCTCGATCCCGGCGCCTTCTACATCCTGGTGAGCCGCGAGGCGGTGCATATCCCGCCGCAATACGCCGCCGAGATGGCCCCCTACCTGGCGATGGTGGGCGAATTCCGGGTCCATTACGCGGGCTTTTTCGATCCCGGTTTCGGCCACGACGCCGCCGGCGGGGCGGGTTCGCGCGGGGTGCTCGAGGTGCGCTGCCACGAGGCGCCGTTTGTCCTCGAACACGGGCAGGTGGTGGGCCGGCTGGTCTATGAGCGGATGGATCAGGTGCCCGAACGCCTCTATGGCGCCGGGATCGCGTCAAGCTATCAGGGCCAGGGGCTCAAGCTCTCGAAGCACTTCCGCAGCTGAAGCCGCCCCTCAGAACCGGCCGAAGCGGCGGGTCATGCGCAGCGTCTGGCGCATGCGCTGGCTGGCCTTGCCGGCATTCGGTGCGGCGCCGGACTGCGGCTTTGCGCCGGCATCGCCCCGGTTCATCCGCTTGCCCACCGCGCCGATGCCGGCATTGACACCCGAACGCATCAGCCGCCGCATGACCATGCGGATCACCATGTTGATCATCCTGTTGGCGTTCATCGCGCCCTCCTGTCCTGCCTGCAAACCATGAAGATAATACCGGAATATGCGGATTTGAGGGCAGTCGCGCCGAATTTTTCCGGCCACCCCCGCGATTCAGTCGCCGAAAAGCCCCTCCTGGCCGTCTTCGCCGGCGTCCTCGTCCGCCCCCTCCGCATCGCCGGGCGGCGGCCGGCTGTCGAGCAGGCCGGCGGCGCGCAGCTCCTTCAGCCCCGGCAGATCGCGCGCGCTTTCCAGCCCGAAATGATCCAGGAATACCGGCGTGACCACGAATGTCACCGGCCGCCCCGGCGTACTGCGGCGGCGGCCAAAACGGATCCAGTCCAGATCCAGCAGCTGGTCGAGCGTGCCGCGGCTGACCGAGACGCCGCGGATTTCCTCGATCTCGGCGCGGGTGACAGGCTGGTGGTAGGCGACGATCGCCAGCGTCTCGATCGCCGCGCGGCTGAGCTTGCGGGTCTCCACCGTCTCCTTCTGCATCAGATAGCCCAGATCGGGGGCGGTGCGCATGGCCCAGGCCTCGCCCACCCTGACCAGATGCACGCCGCGCCCCTCGTAGCGGCGCGCGAGGCCGCTCAGCGCCCGGCCCGCGTCGCAGCCATGCGGCATCCGCGCCTCCAGTTCGGCGCAGCTGAGCGGCTCGGCACTGGCAAAGAGCATCGCCTCGCACATCCGCTCCTGTTCCGCCAGCGGCGGCGCTTCGAAAAAGGCTTTGTTCCTTTTTGTCCGTGGCTTCTGTCACGAGGCTAATCCAGACACATGATTTGCCGCGGCCATGCCCGTGCGTGACCTGCGATCCGTCGCGCCAGCCGCGCAATGCCGCTGCCGCTTACGCATCCGCCCCACCTTTTTCGCCGCAATTCGACCGGCGCGAAAGGCTCGGCCTGGCGCAGTTCGGCGCGGCCCTCCTTGACCAGTTCCAGCGCGGCGGCAAAGGTCGAGGCGGTGGCCGAGCGCCGCCGCGCCGGATCGGTGCCAAAGCCCTCGGGCAGGTAGCGCTCGATGTCGGTCCATTTGCCGGCATGGCCGATGAGCCCGCGCATCCGCTCCAGCGCCTCGTCGAGCGTCCAGACCCAGTCGCGATCCATCACGTAGGGGCGGAACTCGTCGCGGGTGCGCAGGCGGGCATAGGCCTGCATCAGGTCGAGCAGCGTGGCGGTGTGGATCACCCGCTTGACGCGCATCACGTCCTCGGGGATGCCGCGGGCAAAGACGTCGCGCCCCAGCCGGTCGCGCGCCATCAGCCGCGCCGCGGCCTCGCGCATCGCCTGCAGCCGTTCGAGCTGAAACGCCAGATGCGCCGCCATTTCTTCGCCCGAAGGGCCCTCGTCGGCGGGGTCGGGCGGCAGCAGCAGGCGCGATTTGAGATAGGCGAGCCAGGCCGCCATCACCAGGTAATCGGCGGCAAGCTCGATGCGCAGCGCCTTGGCCTGCTCGACAAAGGTCAGGTACTGACGCGCGAGTTGCAGCACCGAGATCTGGCGCAGATCGACCTTCTGCGTGCGCCCCAGCGTCAGGAGCAGGTCGAGCGGCCCCTCGAAGCCGTCGACATCGACAATCAGCGCCTCGGCCGCCATGCGCTCGGCCACCGGCTCGAAGCCGCGTTCCGCCGGGCTCATTTCCTCGAAGCTGTCAGTCATCATCGCCGCGCCCATCCGTCAGCGTCTCAAGTCTTGCCGCCAGCGCGGGAATGTCAACCGCGTCCGGCGCCTTGCGCGCCGTCAGCGCGCGCTCGGCCCGGGCCTGCGCGGCGGCGGAAAACCGCCCCGCCGCCTCGGCCACGGCGCGCTTTTCGTCGGCCGTGCCGTTGCAGAAGAGCACCGCGTCGCACCCCGCCGCCAGCGCCTCGCGCGCGGTTTGCGCGGGCTCACCCGCCAGCGCGTTCATCCCGATATCGTCGGTCATGATCAGCCCGCCAAAGCCGATCTCGTCGCGGATGAGCCCCATCATCACCGGCGACAGCGTCGCCGGGCGGTCGTCGAAGGCGGGATAGACCACATGCGCGGTCATCGCCATCGGCAAGTCGGCCAGCGCCGCGAAGGGGGCGAAGTCGACCGCGCGCAGCGCCTCGCGCGGCGCCTCGGCCACCGGCAAGGCCAGGTGGCTGTCGACCGTCGCGCGACCGTGCCCGGGGATATGCTTGAGCACCGGCAGCACCCCGCCGGCGAGCAGCCCGCGCGCCACCGCGCGCCCGATCCGCGCCACCGCCCCCGGATCGGTGCCGTAGCAGCGGTTTTTCAGAAAGGCGTGCGTGGCGGCGGAGGCCACGTCCGTGAGCGGCGCGCAGTTGGTGTCGATGCCGCAGGCGCGCAGCTCGGCCGCGATCAGGCGATAACGCAGATACATCGCCTCTTCGGCGCGCGGCCCGGCGGCGGCGACATGATCGAGCGGCGCCGGCCAGGTGCGCCAGTGCGGCGGGCAAAGCCGTGCCACCCGCCCGCCTTCCTGGTCGATCAGGATCGGCGCCTCGCGGCCGACGCAGGCGCGCAACTCGGCGCAAAGCGCCGCCAGTTGCGCGGGGCTTTCGACATTGCGCGCAAAAAGGATGAAGCCGAACGGATCGGCGGCGGCGAAGAACCGCCGTTCGTCCTGCGTCAGGTGCGGCCCTGCGGGATCGAGGATGCAGGCGCCGAAATGGCTCACCGCACAACCACGGGGATGCACTCGGCCCGCTCAGACACCAGCACCGAACAGAACCGGCGCGCATCGCCGAGATCGGCGAATCCCATGGCGCGGAGCCGGAAAAAGGTGCGCCCGCCGCTCTCGGCCTTCTGGATCACGCGGTCCTTGTCGGCAAGATACTCGTCGAAGCGCCCGGCCAGCCGGTTCCATTCCCGGATCGCGATCTCGCGGCTGGCAAAGGCGCCAAGCTGCGCCAGCCTGGTGCCGGCGGCGATGGTCGCGGGGTCGACATCGCGCACCGTGGCGCCGCTCACTGCCGCCAGCGCCACCGCCTCGGGGCTGGTGGCGAGGGTGCCGGGGCGGATGCGCGGGCGCAGCGAGCGACCGATGCCGCCGGAGACGGGTGCCGGTGCGTCCCCGGCGCGGCTGGCGCCGGCCTCATCGCCCGGCAGATCCTCGATCGGCGCCACGCTCGCGGCGATAGTCTCGGCCAGGGTCGCGGCGGGGACAGGCGACGGCGCGGCTGCGGGCGACGCGCTCGCGCGCGTGGCCCGTGCCTCGCGCCTCACCGACGCCAGCGTCAGGTCGAGCGGTTCGGGCGCCAGGATCAGCCGGTCGGGCGGCGCGTCGGCCGCGCCATCCGCCAGCACGGCGTTGACCGACAACCCCTGATGCGAGGCCTGCTGGCCGCCCGGGTCTTCGGGCGCGACCCGCATCGGCCCCTGCGCCGCGCGCACCACCGGCACGCCGCTGACATCGCGCACCACCATCCGGTAGCCCCAGGCCCCGATCCCGATCACCAGCGCCAGCGACGTGATCGCGCCCGCCAGGTTGAACAGAAAGGTCAGCGAAGCCGCCCGCCCCGCCTCTTCGTCGGAATGGATGTCAAATGCATCTGCCATCTCTCGCCTCGCCCCGCCCGGCGATGCGCTGCCGCCAGACCGTTGATTGCTGCCTCAGGTGCCCGGCGGTTCGCTGGAGAACGCGCCTCAGCGCATCTCGTCCACCGGTGTCACGCCAAGAATACCAAGACCGGCCGAAATGACAACGGCCACGGCCCGCACCAGTGCGATTTTGGTCTGTGACGTGGCCGGCGCGTCCTCCTGCAGAAAGCGCAGGGCGGGCTCGTCATGGCCGCGGTTCCAGAGCGTGTGCAGCTCGCTCGCCAGATCGTAGAGGTAGAAGGCGACACGATGGGGCTCGTGCGTGCGCGCCGCGGTCTCGATCAGGCGCGGCCATTCGCCGAGCTTGCGCGCGACGCCCAGCTCGGCCTCGTGGGTGAGATCCGCCAGATCCACAGCCGCCAGCGTCGCATCCGAAACGTCGATCCCCGCGGCCTCGGCCTTGCGCAGCACCGAGCACACCCGGGCATGGGCGTACTGGACGTAGAAAACCGGGTTCTCGCGGGTCTGTTCCAGCACCTTGTCGAAGTCGAAGTCGAGCGGCGCATCGTTCTTGCGCGTCAGCATCACGAAGCGGGTGACGTCCGGACCCACCTGATCGACCACATCGCGCAGGGTCACGAACGTGCCGGCGCGTTTCGACATCTTGAAGGGTTCGCCGTTCTTGTAGAGCCGCACCAGCTGCGTCAGCTTGATGTCGAGCGGTACCTTGCCGTCGCTCAGCGCGCTGACGGCCGCCTTCATGCGCTTGACATAGCCGCCGTGATCGGCGCCGAACACATCGATCAGCGCATCGAAGCCTCTGGAAATCTTGTCGAAATGATAGGCGATGTCGGGCGCGAAATAGGTCCAGCTGCCATCGGACTTGCGAACCGGGCGGTCGATGTCGTCGCCATGCGCGGATGAGCGGAAGAGCGTCTGCTGGCGCGGCTCCCAGTCCTCGGGCAGCTTGCCCTTGGGCGGCTCGAGCATGCCCTCGTAGATCAGCCCCTTGTCCCGAAGCGCCTTGAGCGCCTCCTCGATGCGGCCGGTGCCGTAGAGCGACTTTTCGGAAAAGAACACGTCCATCCTGACGCCGAGCGCGGCAAGATCCTCGCGGATGAGGTCCATCATCGCGTCGGTGGCAAAGGCGCGCACCTCGTCCAGCCAGACCGCCTCGGGCTGATCGACCCAGGCCGCGCCGACCTTTTCCTTCAGCGCCTCGCCCACCGGCCTGAGATAGTCGCCGGGATAGGTGCCGTCCTCGAAGGCGACCTCGTGGCCCTGCGCCTCGAGATAGCGCAGATAGACCGAGCGGGCCAGAACATCGACCTGCGCGCCGCCGTCGTTGATGTAGTATTCGCGCGTCACCTCGAAACCGGCATGGGCCAGAAGGCTCGCCAGCGCGTCGCCGAAGACGGCGCCGCGGGTGTGGCCGACATGCAGCGGCCCGGTGGGATTGGCCGAGACGAATTCGACGTTGACCCGCCGCCCCTGCCCCATCATCGAGCGGCCGAAATCGGCGCGCTGGGTCAGCGCGGCACGGATCACCCCGTGCCAGAGCGCGTCCGCCAGCCGCAGGTTCAGGAACCCCGGACCCGCGACCTCGGCCGCCGCGATGCGGCCATCCGACAGCAGGCGCCCGACCAGCGCCCCGGCGATGTCGCGCGGCTTTTGCCCGGCGGGCTTGGCCAGCACCATCGCGGCGTTGGTGGCCATGTCGCCATGCAGGGCATCGCGCGGCGGCTCGACCGTGATCGCGGCGGTGTCAAGGTCCGCGGGCAGCTTGCCCGCCGCCTGCATCGCCGCGACCGCATCGAGCACGAGGGCGCGAATATCGGTGAAAAGGTTCATGGCGCTCTTACCCCTCAGGTTCCGCGAGGGGTTTACCACCGCCAGCCCCGGCGTCAATCACGCCGCTCGCCGGCCCCGCCCGGCCCGCCAAGCAGGCGCGCGTGTTCCTGCAGCGCGAAACGGTCGGTCATCCCCGAGATGTAATCGCTGACCAGCCGCGCCAGCGCGGTCTCGCCCTGCGTCCCGGCGAGCGCGCCCTGCCAGCGGGCGGGCAGGTGGCGGGGCTTGTCCATGTAGAAGGGGAAAAGCTCATTGACGACGCGGGTGACCTGCGCGCGCATCCGCATGACCTCGGGTGCGCGGTACATGCGGGCGAAGAGAAAATCGCGGATCCGGTTCAGATCGGCCCAGCACGCGGGTGAAAAGCGGATCACCGGCCGGCCCAGATGGCGCACCGCCACGGCGCTCCGGGGGCGGCGTCGGCGAGAATGGCGCGCGAGGTTTCGATGACATCGGCCACCATCACGCCAAAGACCCGGCGCAGCGCCTCGTGCCGGCGGCGATAGGGATCAAGCCCCGGCCAGAGGCGGTCGACCTCCCCATACGCGTCGCCGACGATGGGCAGGGCGCGGATGTCGGCCTCGTCGAAAAGCCCCGCACGCAGCCCGTCATGGAGGTCATGGTTGTTGTAGGCGATATCGTCCGCAAGTGCCGCGACCTGCGCCTCGGCCCCGGCATGGGTGGCGAGTTCCAGATCGTGGCGCGCCGCGTATTCGGCCAGCGCCCAAGGCAGATCACCGGTCACCGGGCCATTGTGCTTGGCGATGCCCTCGAGCGTCTCCCAGCTCAGGTTGAGCCCGTCGAACGCGGCGTAGTGGCGTTCGAGCGAGGTGACGATGCGCAGCGCCTGGGCGTTGTGATCGAACCCGCCATGGGGCGCCATCAGCGCATCAAGCGCCTCCTCGCCGGTGTGGCCAAAGGGCGTGTGCCCGAGATCGTGCGCCAGCGCCACCGCCTCGGTCAGCCCGTCATTCAGCCCCAGCGCCCCGGCGATGGTGCGCGCCACCTGCGCCACCTCGATGGAATGGGTGAGCCTTGTGCGGAAATAGTCGCCCTCGTGCTCGACGAAGACCTGGGTCTTGTGTTTGAGCCGGCGAAAGGCGCTGGAATGGATGATCCGGTCCCGGTCCCGCTGAAAGCAGGAGCGAAAGGCGCTTTCTTCCTCGGCCACCAGCCGCCCGCGCGTTTGCGCGGGGTCGGCGGCGTAGACGTTCTGCATCGCGGCCATCCTTGTCGCCCGGTCCCGAGAGGCATATATTCCATCGCGAACCCGGACGAAACCGCATGGGAAGGGCCGAGATGGATCTGCCACCGAAAGTCACCGAGCGCGCCTTTGCCCGCCTCGCCGAGATCGGCGCCGGCGGCGAGGGTCAGGCGCTGCGCATCGCCGTCGAGGGCGGCGGGTGTTCGGGCTTCCAGTACGACATCCGCCTCGACCGGCCATCCGACGACGATCTGGTGCTCGAGGGCCAGGGCGAAAGGGTCGTGGTGGACAGCGTGTCGCTGCCGTTCCTGTCGGGCGCCGTGATCGACTTCACCGAAGAGTTGATCGGCGCGCGCTTCACCATCGAGAACCCCAACGCCGCGTCATCGTGCGGCTGCGGCACGTCGTTTTCGCTCTGATTCCCGATCGAACGGTCGCGGCTCACTCGGCGGGCACGGCATGCACCGGCGCGCCCGGGCGGGCCTGATCCCAGACCAGCCACGAGCCGGCGCCGATGACCACCGCCGCGCCGAGCCACACCGCCGCCCCCGGCCATTCACCGAATGCCACCGCGCCGATCACCACCATCCACAGGAACTGCAGGTTCATCAGCGGCGTGACCACATAGGCCGGCAGCAGCCGCAGGGCCGCCACCAGCACCCAGCGCGCGCCGAAGAGCAGGACCGCATAGCCCAGCGCCCAGCCCAGGTCGGCCAGCCCCATCGGCACCCAGACGAAGGGCAGCGCACAGGCCATCACCGCCATCAGCGCGAGATTGGGATAGAAGACCTGCGCCAGCAGGTTGTCGTCGCGCCGCCCGATAAAGCGCGAGGCGACCATTGACACCGTACCCAGCAGCACCGCCGCCAGCGCCATCAGGTGCCCGGCATTCACGCTGCCGAGCCCGCCGGGAAAGAGACAGAGCACCCCGGCGGTGCCCAATCCCAGCGCCGCCCAGACCTGCGGGCGCACCGGCTCGCCCAGCACCGGGCCCGACATCAGCGCCGCCAGGAGCGGAATGAGCGCGATGAAGAGAAAGACCTCGGCGAAGGGCAGCAGGCGAAAGGCGTAGAAAAACGCCACCGAGCCCAGCACCGTGGCCAGGGCGCGAACCGCCATCGCGCGCGGACAGCGTGTCGCCACCCCGCGCCAGCGCCCCTCGCGCCGGTTGGCCGCCAGGCTCAGGAGCGCCACCACCCCGCCCGAGAGCGCAAAGAGCTGCGGCGCGGCATAACTGGTGGCAAAGAGCTTGGTAATGCCGTCGGCGGTGGCGATCAGGGCGGTGTAAAGAGCGTCAGCGCCACCCCCGCCAGAGCTGCGGCGGGCAGCGCCCGGCGGGCCGCGAGCACGGTCATGACGGCAGCCCCGTTCCCGCGGCGGACGACGCGGCGGGCGGCATCCCCGGCCCCACGGCGCGGGCGAACCCGCGAAAGAAGGCGCTGAAATCAACCGCCTGCTCCGCCGCGGCCAGCACGTTGCGGGCCTCGGCCGACAGCCGGTCGCCGACCCGGTCACGCATCGTGTCCCAGTCGGGGCTGCGCGCCTCGCGCAGCTTGTACATGCAGTCCGACAGTTCGCGCAGCGGGCCGGCATTGGGCTCCGGTGCGACAAAGACCACCGCCCCTTCAGGCATTTCGTGGGCAAACCCGCCACGGCCGGACAGATCCATGAACCAGTTCAGCATCAGCCACGGGTGATAGTCGTCCATCCCGCCCGGGCGGTCGGCCGGCTGCACCCGGAACCGGGTGGCCTGATCGGCCAGCCAGCGTTCCCATACCGCCGGCGGCGTCGCCCCGGCAAAGCGCAGCGCGATGCAGACCTCCGACAGCAGGTCGATGTTGAGTTCCAGAAACGCCAGCGTGCCGGTATGGCACAGGCTTTCGATGATGCGCGCGTCGGCGCCGGGATCGCGGCGGCCATATTCCGAGAGGTAAAAGACGATGTGCGTGAGCTCGTAGGCGGCCTTCTTGTTGGGTAGCGCGAAAGTGGCCGAGCGCCGGGCAAAGGCGCGCAGCCGGTCGTCGAGGCCGTGGTCGCGGCGACGCCGGATCGACGCCCCGGCGCAGGCAGAGCCGGCGCGCCTCGGCGCGCTGCAGATCCGAGAGCTCCGCACCCACCAGCCCCTGCGCCGCCACCCATTCGGCCAGCGCCGCCCCCTTGTCGCCGCCCGTATCGCTGCCCAGCCCCAGATCCTCCAGATCGAGGCAGATCGACAGGAAAAACGGTAGTATTGCGGAAAAAACCCGATCCGCGCCCCGATCTCGCGGTACAGCTCGTCATAGGGGCCGAGCGCCGCCGCACCCGGGATCGCGTCAGAGCTTTCGAGCACGTTCAGCAGCTCGGCATTCTCTTTCAGCCAGAAAACGTCCTCGCTGCCGCGCCGAGCACTGGCGACCCGGTCGATGAGGGCCGCCTGACGCGCCGCGCGGCTGCGCTGGCGGAACGGTATATCCAGTTGAAGAATGTCACCCATAACGTTGAATTCCCATGTCTTCTCTTGTCATACCGTTCCGCGCAGGCTGCTCGTTCTCACATGCTCGAGGTGAACATCTCGCAGCCGTCCCCTTCGTCTGCCGCGACCCGCTGGGCCGGCGCCATCGACGAGGTGAAGGCGCCCACCGCGTCGCCGGTGCGGGTCTCGCCTGCGGTGACCGGACCCATTGACGAGGTAAAGAGTTCGACCGCGTCGCCGGCGGCGGTGTCGGCGGCGGTCACCGGCGCCATCGACGAGGTGAACAGCCCGGTGGCCTCGCCGGTGCCGGTGTCGCCCGACAGGACCGGACCCATCGACGAGGTGAACAGCCCGACCGCGTCGCCGGCGAACACGTCACCCGAGGCAACCGGCCCCATCGACGAGGTGAAGGCACCCACCAGCGTGCCGTCCAGCAGGCTGGCCTCGGGCCGGTTCAGGATGGTTTCGGTGGTGTCGATGATCTTGCGTTGTGCAGACATTTTGCAATCTCCCCAGTTTGCGATGCGAGGAAACGCTTGCACGTCAGGCGTGTTTTGCCAATATGGATTTCTCGCGGAGCGAGTTATCCACATGCCACGGCCACGCCCGTCCGCCGGGTCAAACGGCTGAAACATCGGCGGATTTTGGGGGCGGCGGTACCCGCAAAAAAACTTATCCACAGGGCTGTTTTTAAACGATTTTCAACCTCTAGATGACTGGCCTCGGGCGAATCAATCCGGCCTCAGGCCACCCTTGCCAGCACCGCCGCGCTGCGCGATAGAGGGGGATCACGGGGCTCGGGGAGGCACGGCATGAAGATCGCCAGTTTCAACATCAACGGCATCAAGGCCCGGATCGGCGCGCTCACCGACTGGCTGGACACGGCCGAGCCCGACGTGGTGCTCCTGCAGGAGATAAAATCGGTCGACGAGGCATTCCCGCGCGAGCCCTTCGAGGACCGCGGCTACACTGTCGAGACCCACGGACAAAAAGGCTTCAACGGGGTGGCGATCCTTTCGAAGCCGCCGCTCGAGGACGTCACCCGCGGCCTGCCCGGTGACGACGGCGACGACCAGGCGCGCTGGATCGAGGCGACGGTGACCGGCGAGCACACCGCGCTCCGGCTCTGCGGGCTCTACCTGCCCAACGGCAACCCCGTGCCGGGGCCGAAATTCGACTACAAGCTTGCCTGGATGGAGCGGCTCAGGGCACGTGCCGAGGCGCTGCTGCACGATGAGGAGCCGCTCCTCCTCGCGGGCGATTTCAATGTCATCCCCCAGGACGAGGACGCGCACCGCCCCGAAGCCCGGGCCGAGGGACGCGCTGGCGCGGCCCGAGGCGCGCGCGGGTTTTCGCCGGCTGCTCTACCCGGGTTCACCGACGCCTTTCGCGCCCGCACCCAGGGCCCCGGCCACTATACCTTCTGGGATTATCAGGGCGGCGCGTGGCGGCGGGGCGACGGCATCCGCATCGACCACGTCCTGCTCAGCCCGCAGGCCGCCGACCGGCTGACCGATTGCCGGATCGACAGCGCGGTGCGCGCCGGCGAGAAACCTTCCGACCACGTCCCGATTGAGGTGACCGTCGACATCTGATCACCGCCTGTGCCCTTACGCTGTCGTTATGTTCTGGCTATAAGTCCTTCTGACCCTAACCTCAGAAAGAATACGACATATGCCTTTATCGTTGGTCCTCGTGGATGAACTTATCGCGGCTCGGCGCAACTTGCATGGCGGCAATCCGGGCGCTCCTCGACGATTGGACGATCGTAGTCACGAAGGACGAGCCCTGAACCGTGCTTGCGTCGTAATGCTTTCGTCTTCACTACAGGCGTTTGTCGGTGAGGTCTTTCTTGCCTGCTCTGAGAAAGCCTTCGGCAGGAAGCTAAATGGCAACGAGCGGAAAGACTATATTGCCACTGTCAACGGCGGAGACAAATCCGGCCACGCGGCGGCGCAAAACCGGGCCAGTGGCGGGGTGGCAAGCGCCATGGCGCGCGCGCTCTCCAGATAGCTGGCGCGTGCCATGGCGCATTGGCCCACAGGGCCAATCCTGTGACGGATGATTAGGTTGAGGCTTCGGCTTTTCGGGCGCGGCTTTGGCCGAGCCGATAGCTGTCTCCGTTCATCTCGAGGATGTTGACGTGGTGTGTCAGCCTGTCGAGCAGCGCGCCAGTCAGGCGTTCAGTGCCGAAGGTTTCGGTCCATTCGTCGAATGGCAGGTTGCTCGTGATCATCGTGGAGCCACGCTCATAGCGCTGCGAGATCAGTTCGAACAAGAGCTCGGCGCCGGTCTTGGATAGCGGCACGAAGCCCAGTTCGTCGATGATCAGCAATTTGACGCTGGCCAGCTGCTTTTGCAGGCGGAGCAGGCGGCGTTCATCGCGGGCCTCCATCATCTCGTTGACCAGCGTCGCAGCGGTGGTGAAGCTGACCGCCATGCCCTTCTGGCATGCGGCCAGCCCGAGACCCAGTGGCAACATGGGTCTTGCCGGTTCCACTGGGCCCCAAGGCGATGACGTTCTCGCGCCGGTCGATCCATTCGCAGCGGGCCAGTTCCAGCACCTGCATCTTGTTCAGCTTTGGAATCGCCTTGAAGTCGAAGCTGTCCAGGCTCTTGGCGGCCGGGAACTTCGCGGCCTTTATACGCCGCTCAATCATCCTGCGCTCTCGGTCGATCAGTTCCAGTTCGACGAGGCGCGCCAGGAACTGGACGTGATCCCGACCCTCGGTGGCGCATTGGCGGGCAAGCTTGTCGTATTCCCGCAGGAAGGTGGGTAACTTCAGCGTCTTGAGATGATCCGCGAGCAGGATCTTCGGGGCGACGGTCATGCTGCATCCTCCGACATCAGGGCCATATAGCTGGCCGCGGATGTGGTCTCGACGTTCGCCCGTGGCAGGTATGGGTAGACATCGAGATCAATTTCGGCGGCCGTTTCTCGACGTGACAGAGGACGAGGTGCTTGACGGCATCGAAGCCGACCGCGCCCAGCTGCGGGGCCTTCTTCACCGCCGCGTGCAGGTCGTCGATGTCGAAGGTCTCCAGCAGGCGCAGAACCTGGACATACTCGCGGCGTCCGGCCTTGATCATCCGCGCCTCCATCAGGCGGCGCAGGGTCGCGAACTCCGGCGGCAGGTCCCATTCAGCCGGGGGCGCCGCCTGATCCAGGGCATTGATCTTGCGCTCGATCAGCGGAAGGTAATGCACCGGATCGAAGACCAT
Organism: Roseovarius sp.; assembly: GCA_027493545.1. GTDB lineage: Bacteria > Pseudomonadota > Alphaproteobacteria > Rhodobacterales > Rhodobacteraceae > Roseovarius. Next base: position 73,620 of record JAOSKR010000005.1, read on the forward strand.
GTCCTCACGGTCGTAGCAGCGGGGATGGCGTGCGATCACCTCGCCGCCGCAGCCGATCACGACCACGTCGACATAGCCCCTGATCCAGACGTCACGGTGGCCGTAGGAGACCGGCACCGAGTAATCATTGGTCTCGTAGCGCACCAGCGCACCGGGAACTGACCCGTCCGGTGGCCTGATCGCAGACATCGAACGGCGCGGCCGGCAGGTCGGTCATCGTGGCCAGATCCCGCGCGAGCCGGTCTCCGATGGTCTCGGACTGGCCCCGCAGGATATCCGCCTCGGCGCTTGCGGCATTGATCCTCAAGTAGGCGTTGAACGCGTCCCGAGGACGCAAACCGCGGGATCGGCACCATGAAGTTGCGGCGGGAATAGCCGACCGAGGCCTTCCACGTTGCCCTTGTCGTTGCCCTTGCCCGGCCGTCCGTAACGATCGCGGAACAGGTAATGCGACAGGAACCCGCTGAAGAGCGTCGCCCGCTTGCGCGTTCCATCCGGCAGGATCTTCGCAACCAGACAGCGGTCGTTGTCGTATAGGACCGACGTAGGCACCTTGCCGAAAAACGTGAAGGCGTGGACGTGACCGTCGACCCGGGCCTCCGCTGTCGCTGCGGGATAGGCCCGCACAAAGCAGGCATCACTGTGCGGCAGATCCATGACGAAGAAGTGCGCCTTCTGCTCGACACCGCCGATGACAACCACCGCCTCACCGAAATCGGCCTGAGCGTGTCCGGGCGCATGCGCCAGCGGCACGAACATCTCGCGACCGCGCCGTTCACGCTGCCGCATGTAATCCTTCACAATCGTGTAGCCGCCGGTGAACCCATGTTCGTCACGAAGCCGCTCGAACACCCGCTTCGCCGTATGGCGCTGCTTGCGATGGACCTCCCGATCGCCGTCCAGCCAGCTGTCGATAATGCCAGTAAAGGCATCCAGCTTCGGCCGCTTCACCGGCGCCGTCCGCCGATACCCGGGCGGTACCGAGAACGCCATCATCTTGCGGACGCTGTCACGCGAGATGTTGAAATGCCGCGCCGCTTTCTCGCTGGCTCATACCTTCCGCACAAGCCAGACGAACCTTGCGATACAAGTCCACAGTAAAAATCCTCCTGCCCTCCCTGTCGCCAGAAAGGGTAAAGGTGGACGACTATTCCGCCGCCCGCAGCAGGATCATCCCGCCGCTACCGTGGCCGACTTTTGCACCGCCGTTCTCAAGCGTCGCAACCGGATCAAAATCATGGTCGGTCGTCTGAAGGATTGGCGGTGCGTGGCAACCCGCTATGACGGGTGTCCAAAGATATTCCTATCTGCTGCGCGCTCTTCAGCGCAGCGCATCTGTCGACGTCTGGGCTCGGCGGCGCGACCGATGTCGTCTCCGGATGGCTGTGGAACGGGCGCTTTGCTGCGGCGCGCAGCGGTGGAGTGCTGGTCACCTCGCTGTTCGGACGCGGTAACGGGAAAATACCACCACCACGGAGCCTGAAGTACGCCCCATTTCGCTATCATACGCCGGAGCCACCGAACCTTTCAGCCTCCATCTCCGCCATATCCGAAAGGAATTCCGACACGGGTGCGGCGCCCGACATCCACAGAAAATCCCCGGCACGCGTTGCGGCCACGTACAGGAGATGACGCTCGGTGGTCATGATCTCGTCGAGTTGGGCCTCGTCCCGGGCCGCGAGCAATCGCGCCTCGTCGGGGATGACGTCTTGGGCAAGCCGGGGCACGGCGACCGCCCGGAATTCTGCACCCTTGGCATCGTGCATCGTCATCACGCGCACGTCCATCGCTGCGAAATCAGACATCAGGGCCTCTTTCCGGACGAGAATTGCGATTTCGTCGCGATCAACACCCGATTGCAGCAGATTCTCCACCCGGGATCCGAGTTCGGCGCGTTCCACTTCAGGATCGTTGAATATGCGAATCTTGGGGGCCGGGCCATCGAAGACAGAGGTCACGCCAAGGCGATTTTCCTCCGCGCCGTCTGCCTCGACCAGGGTTTCCGGCAGCAAGGCATCGCTACGCCGTCGAATCTGGTGCGAGGTCCGGTAATTGACCTTCAGGCTGCGAGACCGGCCGCGCACATCGACGCCGGCTGCTGACCACGGGAAGGGCGCGCGGAATATCCGCTGGCCGATATCGCCGGCAAAGAACAGGCCATTGGGCCTGTCTCCGTACATCTTGCCCAGCAGCATCAGCTCCGCGACCGAGATATCTTGCGCCTCGTCGACGATCACATGCGTGAACGGCATGCGCTCGCTTTCCCGAAGGGCATGGGCGCATCCGGCTTCGGTGCCGAGCTTTTCCCGCTCAAGCCTGGTGCGGACCCGCTCGAAAACCGCCCAGAGCGCGTCGCGCCGCGAGGCAGCCATTCGCTGCTTGCGCCCGAGACGGGGCAGATCGCGGTAGCCATCGGCGCCCGCCACATTCCAAGCATCGACGATCAGGGTCCATTCATCAAACAGGAAATCGGGATCGACGGATAATCCGGCCTCTGTCGCGGCTTCTTCGAGGAATCGACGCAAACTCGCTTCGTCCACGATCTCGACCGCACCGAAGCGCTCGGCATGCATGCGATGGATGACCGTCCCGAGGTCTTCCACGGCGATCCGGTTCCGCTCCTCCTGCCCGGCGATCAGCGGCAGCTTGGCGCGCAGCAGGTCGGCCAGACGGCGGTTGAACGTGGTCAACAGGACCCGGGCATCCTGATCACCGGCCAGCCGGACAGCGCGGTGCAGGGCGACGATGGTCTTGCCGGTGCCCGCCGATCCGATCACGCGGGCCGGGCCGTTGAAATCCCGCCCGACAAACTCGCGCTGTGCCGGGTGGAGGAAGACCGTCCACTTTTCCCAAGGCGCATCCAGCGCGGCCTTGAGCTCTTCGACATCCTCCACGACGCGGAACCGGCGCAGGGCATCCGGGGTGCGCCCAGGGGTCTTCTCCTGCTGCCACGACCGGTGCGGGCTGCGGCCTCTCTCCGGTGGCCGCGGACATGATGGCGTCAGCAGCTTCCGGACGGCAGGCGAATGGCGATCTCGACCACCGTGTCCTCGGTTGCGTCTCGCACGGTGTCCAGCCAGTCCTCGGGCACACCCCAAGACAGGAGCGTGTCGTCCGTCTCGTCGGCAAACAGGCGCGGCAGGCGGACGGCTTCCTCGACGATCCGCTGGATGACAACGTCCTCGATGGTCTCGCGCGCCTCGACGATCTGCACGGCGCCGGTGCGGGGGTGGTTCTCGATCCGCCGGGTTTCGGCCCAGCGGTAGGCGTCATCGTGATGGCCGACCCAGGCCAGCAGCGTGTCGCCGCCCGCCTTGTGGATCACCATGCGGATGTCGCGGTTCACGCGCGCGGTCCAGAAGTTCGGATCGCGGGCGCGATCGACCCGGTGCATGGAGAAGCCGGGCAGGCTCGGGTCCATCTGGAAATCGAAGGCCGATTGCTTGACGGCCTTCTGTTCGGGCGGAGAAAGCCTGGCCAATGCATCGTAAAAGGTGTCGGCGATGCGGTGGGTCATTTCGAGTATTTCTCCCGCAAGGCGTTTACCAGTTCAGCAAACTCCGGTAACGGTTCGTTCGCCTCGCGCCTTACAGATGTCTTGCATATGGCATTTGTCTTGGTGGGAGTGCTTGAACGAGAGTTTTTGCGCTTTTTTTCTTTTTTTTGGAGATTTCCTCTTTTTGCTTTTCTTGCTTTCATCAGCCTTCACCGACCTAATAGGCTTCAACCGGATATCCTCCGGTAATTCGACAGAATTATTTTTCGCGTCTTCCACCCAAGAATCGAATGCGCCCTTCTTGGGTTGCCGCCCCGAAGTGACTGGAAAAACTCGAATGATCGTCGACCCGCCGAGGTAGGAACCGCGCTTAGCCAAACTAAACCCCCAACACCTTCATCACCTCATCTCCCAGATGGTTGATAACTTTCACAGCAATACGCCCCGATTTAGGGCGCGCAAAGGGCCGTGAAACCGTGCGCTTCAGCGACTCCCGGGCCTCCTCGTCGACCTCCCCTTTCAGCGTGGTCCTGAGCTGCTTGTACGGGATTTCCGCGCCCGGGAAATAGGCGTGGCGGACGAAGAACGACTCCTCGTTGTAATCCGTGTCGATGAACCAGCAGGCGATGTCGTCGGGCTCGCTCGAGACCACCTCGCCGGTCGCGGGTTTGAAGATGTCGACGCCCAGCAGTTCGATGCGCAGGCGGTCGCCCTCTTCGCGCACCACGATATCCGGCTCGCCGAAGACCACGAACAGGTTGCCGCCCCCGGCCCGCAGATCGTCGGCCATGTGCAGGTCCGAGTTCATCCGCGCCTGCAGGATCGGCAGGCGGCCCAGCTTGCGGGCCTCCGCCGTGTGCGCGTCGTAGTTGAAGGCGCAGGTGATCAGGATGTCGAAGCCCGCATCCACTGCCTCGCGCGCGGCGGCCATCAGGTCGGCGCGTTGCAGGGTGCCGTATTCGGGGCCGATCAGGATGCCGGCGCGGCGCTCGGCCTCGCCTTCCATGTAGCGGCCCTCGGCGGCGAGCCATGCGCCGGGCCAGGCGGTGAGCGAGGTAAAGCTGATCCGGTCGGCCTTGTCGGCCTGCTGGATACCGGCCTTGGCAAGGTTTTCAAGGATCGCGGCGCGGTAGTTGTCGGCCTCCTGCGCCTGGGCGCTGCGCCTGCCGGTGGCGGCGTCGTGCTCCTCGATCAACTCGCCATGCTCATTGACCGCTTGCGTGCGGTGGGGCGAGAGGCTCTCGACGGTGAAGGGCCCGGCGACACGGACGCGCTTGCGATCCTCATAGGGTTTGTCGTAGAGGTATTCGTGCTCGGCCCCGGCGGCGATGGAGGCGTCGATCTCCTGTTGCCGGGCGATGCGCGCTTGCCAGAACTCGGCCAGCGCGGTCTGCGCCGCCTCGGGCCAGCCTTCGGGGGCCTCGCGCGGGATTTCCCATTCCATGAAGCCGCCTGCCGGGGCGGGCTCATTGCTGGGCAGGGTCACCTCGCCCTGGGTGGTAAAGTCGATCTTCTTGTCCTTGCGCCCGCCGACCTCGACCGTGAAGGGCACGGGGTGGCCCTTCAGCGCGGCGTTGAGCGCTTTGATCGCGGCCTCGACGGCGGGTTGGCGGGTGGCCCAGATCTCGTCGATCTCGGTGTTGTTGGCGATGGATTTCAGGGTGATGTGCGGCACGCGCTGATAGACGAAGCCGTGGCGGATGTCGTTGTAGGTGGCGGCTGTCGCAGGGCTGCGCCGCGTGACCTCGGCCTCTTTCTTTTGACCTTCGGGGGAGTCCTTGAGCAGATACCAGGGGTATTTCGCGCCCATGATCCGCGCGCGGGCCAGCGCAAGGGCGACACGGGAGGTGTCGATGGTGATCCAGCGCCGCCCCCATTGCTCGGCCACATGGGCGGTGGTGCCGGAGCCGCAGGTGGGATCGAGCACGAGGTCGCCGGGGTCCGTTGTCATGAGGAGGCAGCGTTGGACCGCGAGGATAGAAGTCTGAACGACATAGACAGGGAACTTCTCTCCGTGCATGTCAGTCCAGATGTTGGACATCGCCACTTGGTTCCAGTCATCCCAAAACGCTATACCCCCGAGTGACTTCCCGCCTCCATCGAAGATGCGACCTGACTTCTCGATTCTCGGCAGGCCCTCTTCGATGCTGAAGCGCCATTGCTTGTTCGGACCGCATATCTTGCTTGCTCCTTGAAAGATGTAATTTCCGCTTCGCGTCTCGCTCGGATGTTGACTGACAATAGGGTAATTTACGCGCGCCCATCGACCGCCTGTTTCAATCAGACGATCAATTCCAGATTGTTCCACGCGCGATACATTATTGAGCACCATCGGCTCGGTGACAATCGTATTGAACTTGCTTTCACCGTCAGGGTCTTTCCGTTCATCGAACAGCGACCGGACCTTCAGCTTTTCGCGATTCTTGCTGTACCAGATAATTTCGTCGAACACGCTCTCCGTGACGTAGGTCGCGCTCTTCTTCTTAAAGATGATCGTGTTGACAAAATTCTCCTCCCCGAACACCTCATCCATCAGCGCCCGCACCCGGTGGACGTTCTCGTCTCCGATCTGGACGAAGCAGGAGCCGCTCTCGGCCAGCAATTCCCGCGCCACCACCAGGCGGTCGCGCAGATACTGAAGGTAGGAATGGATGCCGTCGCGCCAGGTGTCGCGAAAGGCCTTCACCTGCTCGGGCTCGCGGGTCAGATGCGCCAGATTGCCGTCCTTCACATCGCGCGAGGTGGTGGACCACTGGAAGTTGGAGTTGAACTTGATGCCGTAAGGCGGGTCGATATAGATCGCCTGCACCTGGCCTTTCAGCCCCTCGCGCTCGGCCAGGCTGGCCATCACCTGCAACCCGTCGCCCAGGATCATCCGGTTCGACCATCTGCGATGGTGGCGGTAGAATTCGATCTCGGCCTCGCGGTCGTCGTCCGAAACACCGAAATGATCGAACAGATCGACGCCCGCGCCCTGCCCGTTGCGCTGCCCCCTGCCCGCAGATCCTCGATGATTGCCTTGGGATGCACCTGTTCCTGCAGATAGATCGGCGGCGCGTCGGCGCTCACCGCGGCTCTGGTCGATATCCTTGCCGCGCCAGATCAGTTGCGGGTCAAGGTCCGGGTTGCGCAGATCGTAGGCCGCCTTGATCGGGCGGGCATCGTCGGGGTCCATCATCGGCGCCAGCTCGGGCGTCGGGATGTTGAGCCGCGCGTCGTCGTGGGTGATGGGGTCAATCGGGGTTTTGTGGTCGGTCATTGATCTGCCTCGTTCGCCCTGTCATTCTTGCGCTTGGGATTGGGAAAGCCAGAGTAGACGCCGTCGATATGTTCGAACAGCGCCCCGTCCACCTGACGCCAAAGCGGATCGAGGATGATCTTCAACCCCTCGCGTCGTGCCAGCTTGGCCGCTGGCACGAAATCGGAGTCTCCGGCCACCAGCACGATGATGTCAGCCTGTCGCTTTAGTGTGATCGACGCGATATCCAGACCTATGCGCATGTCCACCGCCTTTTGCCGGAAGGTGGCGCGAAAATCGTCATTGGTCAGATCGCCGAAGTTCCTCTCATTCTTGAGCAACTGCTTGAGTATCTTCGGTCTGAGTTCCCACAGAAAGTCCGGGTCGCGTCGGAGTTCACCCGGGCGCACGGCCAAATTCGATGTTCTGCGCAGATTGTCATGGAAGGCGAGTTGAAAAATCGCGCGGTCGGTTTTCCTGTAGTCGATACCGCGCCCGCTGACCGGCAGGTGGCCTTTTTCGAGGTAGGGTTTGGCATCGTAATAGAAAGCACGATAGAGCAACTGCCGCGCGTGCTGGAGTCGCGCGATCTTGTTGATCCGCGTGAGGTGCGCCGTGATCAGCCGGTGGACCGCCTTGCAGGCTGCCTCGGGGTCTGCTGCGTCGATTAGGGGCTGCACGGCGGCAAGACGACGCATGAAGTAGCCGCCGTCAATCAGGATGGCGACGCGACTCACGATGGAGTTCCTGAAAAGGCAAAAGCCCCAAGGGGTCGGCGAAGGCCTGGATCGGGTGGCCATGCTTACTGCCAAGGGGCGGATATTGATAAAGATAGGGTCATATGACCCGCTTTGCAATCTTGTTTTCATCATGCCGGTACCTTTCCAAGAATTTCGCCGATGGCCTTTTTCGAGCCCCGGGCCGAAATCATGCACCTCGCGCAGTTCGGCAAAGCCCCAGCGGCCATGGGTGCCCAGCCTGTTCACGGCGGGGATCCACTTGGCGCGCATGGTCTCGGCCTTGAGCATGGCGTCGTGGCCGCGAAAGCCCTTGACCTCGATCACCGGGGTGGTCGGCTCGGGCGCATCCAGCCGGATCAGGAAATCGGGGCGATAGTGGCGCGGCTCGCCCTCGACCGGTAAGGCACTTCGAAGCCGAGGTTGTGGTTCTTGGCGTAGGAAAGGACGGCGGGGTGATCCTCGATGGTGGCGGCGAGCTTGTCCTCCCAGTCGCTGTCGGTGATGATCCAGTTGAGGTGGGACCGGTCCGGGCGTGGCTGGTAGCGGGTGGCCTTGGAGGTGTTGGAAGTTCACGCCGAGGGTGGAGCCGGTCGGGTTGTAGGGGTCGAGCACCGCACGCAGGACGCTCGCACCGCCGGGCTTGTCGATCAGCGCACCGAAGATCAGGTCGCAGACCTCGTCGGCGATCTCGCGATAGAGCAATTGCGCGGGCACGGTGCCGCCGGTGCAATGCAGGTGACCTTCGGACAGCCACTGGCTCACGATGCGCTTGGCCGCCGGGATCAGGTGCATGCGCGGCCGCTGGTTCGCATCGCGGAGTTTCTCGAACACCATGTGTTTGGCGACGTGATAGGCGATGGTCGACTGACGGGTGGTCCTGTAGTGCTCGAGGTCGAGCCGCTCGCTCTCGCCCACGATGCCCTGCATGGTGATGACGGTGGCCGAAACCTTCTCGGGCGTCAGGACGTAACGCTCCATCCCGGAGAAATCGACGTCGAGACGGTCCGAGGGCAGGTCGGCGACATAGCCCGTGACCCCGGGAAACGTGATTTCGAGGTGGTCGCGTTCGGGCGAGACGGCGCGCACATTGATCACGTCGCGCGGCGGCTGCGGCGGGGCGATCCGGGGTTGGGCCGAGAAGTTCAGCCCGTCGATCCCCATGATATCGGCATATTCGGTGCGAAACAGGCCGGTGTCGGGATCGGCGTCGTAGGACAGGCGGCGCAGCGCGCGGCCGATCACCTGTTCGCAGATCAGCTGCGTGCCGAAGGCCCGAAGGCCGAGGATATGGGTGACGTTGTTGGCATCCCACCCCTCGGTCAGCATCGAGACGGAGACGACACAACGCACCTGCTCACCCAGTCGGCCCTTCTTGCCAACGGTGTTCATCACCTCGCGCAGGATGTCGGCGTCGGACAGATCGTCGGCCTTGTTGCGTTCGGCCTGTTCGCGGCGAAAGGCCTCGATCTCCTCGGCATGGGCGTCGCGGAAAGCCTTGTCCACCTCGCCACCCGCCTCGAGCGTAGCGCTGTCAATCAGGACCGTGCGCGGGCGCGGCAGGCGGTCGCCGTCGGAGGAAAAATTGGCAAAGAGGTCGCACTTGCCCCTGATCGTTTCGATCGTGCCATCCGGGTTCTCGCGATCGTATCCGGCGATATAGTCGCGCAGAAGCTCGGAGTTGGTGGTGTTGTTGCAGACCACGATGAAGACCGGCGGAATACCGACGCCCGCGGCCTCCCACAGCTTGAAGGTCTTCTCGTAGTGACCATAAAGGGCGTCCATCGCCGTCTTCAGCGGGATCGGCAGGCTTTGTGGGTCGGGTTTCGCGCCCTTGGTTTTCCCGGGCATTTTCTTTCCGATGGCGTCCCACAGCTTGCGGTAAAGCGGCTCAGGCTGCCCGCAGATTGTCGGCCACCGGTACGCGCGGCAGTTTCACGATCCCGCACTCGATCGCGTCCATCAGCGAAAATCGGAAATCACCCAGGAAACAGTGTGCCCTCAACCCAGCCAGACCCGGCCAGAAAAAAGGGCGTCGCCGACAGGTCATAGACCGTATGGATGCCCAGCTTGCGCTTTGCCGCCTCGATACCCGAGATCCACAGGCGGGCGGCCTCGGCGTTTTCCTCCGCTTCCTTGCGTTCGTCACCGGTCAGTCTCGGCGTCGTGGCACCGGGGCGCTCACGATAGCAATGGTGGGCCTCGTCATTGATCACGTTGATGCGCCCCAGCCCCATGAGATCCAGGTGGCATGACCCGCTGCAGCATCTGCCCGTCGGTCTCCAGCGTCGTCAGCGCCCTCCCATGCCCTCCAGTGCGGATCGCGTGCTCTTGGCAAGTTGCACCTGCCCCGAGCTTGGAATGCGGGATAATTGGTCAGGGACGATCCCTGGCGCTGCTGCATGTCTGCATCAGATCACCGGAACAAGGTTCGGGGCTTCGTAGAAGCAATCGGCATCGCCTGGCAAAAGTACCCGTAGTCGTGATCCTGGATCGTGATGCCCGGCGTCGGGCCGATCAGAAAGCCGTGCGAGAAGGGGTTCGAATGCAGCTCGCACGGCATTGAGCGTCTGCCATGCGATCAGCATCGCCATCACGGTGGTCTTGCCCTTGCACCGGTCGCCAGCTTCATGGCAACCCGAAAAGATCCTGTTCATCGGGCGCGGCTTCCAGCCTGCGTCGGACCCGGCGCCTCGCTCGCCCATCTGGGGCGACTTCGGTCATCCAACCGCTGCGGTCTCGAGCAGCCTCCAGCTGGACAGAACGGCGACAGTTCGGGTCTCGTCCTCTGGACGGCGCGCCAATGCTGCAACAGACGCTGCGTGATGGGAGACCCGCCAAAGTCGTTGATTGGGTGCAATTGCCGCCGTGCATCCACCTGCGAGCGCATCTGCCGACGAATTTCCGTGACATTATAGCCATGCGTCCCGCCGAGCCCGGCAGCGCGAGTTCCAGCCCGATTAAGCCCCACCCTCACACTCTTGGGCTTCGGCATCGCCGAAATGAGGCCGGGATCTGCGCTTTCTCGAAATTATCGTCCGTCGGGGGTTCGTTACTGTCCAGCTCCCAGTGTTTTTCCAGTATGGTAAGGGGGAGCTCAGAATCGCATGATCAAAGAAAGACATTTTCTCTGCCCTTTTGAATTGTTTGGCGACACTAAAGAAGTGCAGATCGGAGAGGCGAATGCGTCCCACGGCGCCGAATCAACTCTGCAAGACGATTACGGCAATTTCAGAGCAGCCTGCCTGAGGCGGTGTTTCAACTCCGCGATACCACCTGAGCTTTTTTGGCCGCGCAGCCCGAGGGAATGCGCTCAGCGCTTCCTGGCAGTGTCAGAGCAACCCGGCCCGAGACCAGCTGACCTTCTCGCCCTGCCCTGCCCGCATGAAAAGCGCGACCCGTGCAAGTACTTCAAGACCAGCCGGGAGATCATCCGCCCCGCGGTGATGATGCCTGTCCGGTTCCGCTCTCCCTTCACAATGTCGAGGATCTCTGCTGCACGAACGCGGCATCGATGTCAGTCGTGAGGCTGGCGCCGCGCTTTGCGCGATCCCGGTATCGGCGACCGGCAGACGACCGGTCGGTGGGAAAACAACCGCGCAAGGAATTCGCACTTTTGCCTTTTCGAAGGCGAGAGCGGGCGATGCTGCGCTTCAGGCGCATGCGAAACCTGGCCGAAATTCGCCGCCGTCACACGCCTCGGTCCGCGACCTCTTCACACGGTGCGCAGCCTCACTTCCAGATCGAAATTCAGCTGAACGCGCCGCCGCTCTCGCCGGTGGCGCGGGTCTCATGTGCGGCAAGGGGCAGCCTTCCTGCCCTTGGTGAGGCGGGTTCGACTTCGTCTGATGGCCGCACCAAGACGAGACCTATCCGTTCGGACTTGATCCGTGATATTGCGGACCGCCGGACCAACGGGTACATGAATATCGGAACGCGCGAGAATTCCGGCGGGTTCTGCCCCGATCCCCGCTTTTGTTCCCGGATAAGAAAATGACAGATACAGCCCAACGCAAACGGCAGATAGAGGCGCGCCTGCAAGAACTTGGCGTGCGCCTGCAACGAATCGAAGACGTGCTGGACGACACCGAACTGTCGGATCTCGAAGATCAGACGATCGAGGTGGGAGGATGACGAGGTTCAGGCAGGCATCGGACGCGCCAGCCTGCGCGAGGCCCGGTTTCTGACCGGGGCACTCAAACGCATCGCGAACGGAACATACGGAACATGCATGAGCTGCGGCGAGCAGATTGCCGAAGAACGTCTTGATCTCATCCCCTATGCCAATCTTTGTCGACACTGCGCTGGCGCGAGTCCGTCGGAAACTATAGCTGTTTGGCAGGTCCCGATCGTGCCCTGCGCGACCACCGGCAATCCGACGTTTCTCAGTTCGCGATGGAGGCGGACATGACCCGTAAAGCATCAGACATCCTGGCGATGGCGCTGTGCTGTCTTGTTGGCGGCGCCGCAAGCGCACAAGACACAGAGGCGGAGGCGCAAACCGACGCGACCAACGGCATGATTTTCCTGATCAACGTCGATGAAGACGAAGACATGGACGGATTGCTTCAATGGGAAAAGGAACTGCGCGCGCGCGGTCTTACCGCGATGGTTGATGTATCCGGCCCGGTGCTTGACGCCCATCCCAGCTTTTCAAACGTCTGGCACAGAACGGGCACGCCGTCATCGGCGGGAATTCCGAGGTCTGCTGGGACGTGCCATATGAAAAGAGCAATATCAGGCGATGCTGGCCGTCAAGACCAATGTGGAATCGCTGACCGGCAAGCCGATGCAGGTCTTTGGCTGCAAGTATTTCTCCTATGACGAGAACACGGTCAAGGCGGCCGAGGCATTGGGCGTGCCCTATGTTCTGGGGCGCGGCACCGAGGACATCAGGGCGCTGATCCACAAACCCGAGGAATATGATGTCGGGATCATCAAGGTCTCCAACGTCGAGTTTTCCGGAATGGGCAGAGGATCGCTTTGCGACATCAGCCTTTACTGGAGAGGGGCCACCGACGCCGATTTCGCGGACATGGTCAAGGCAAGCCTGGCGCAAAGCCCCCGACAGCATGATCCCGGTGTCGCATCCCCATATCGGCGGAACCAAGGTCGGATACTGGAACGTCTATGCCGATGCGCTGGGGTCGCCTGCGGTCGAATGGCGCTCGTTCGAGGATTGGCTGGATCACGTCGCCGTCGTCACGCGCCCATATGCGGACATTCCCGAAAACCGCGAGGTCCAGTATCTGGACCCGACACCCGTGGTGCCGCTGGATCAGCTTCAGGATTTGCCTGCGGTCGGTGAAAAGCTGGTCATGTTTCACAATGGCCTCGGGCCGATGTGCAAGGATGCGCAGGACTTTCTGGCCGGGCTTGACTATCCGCTCGAAGAGCATCTGATCGGCGACAAGAACTTCCACAGCCTTCTGGACCGCTACCGCATTCAGTTTCCCCAAAGCGAGGGCGTCTCGGATGCGTATGAATATTTCCCGATCATCTTCGTCAAGGGCCGGGCGTTTTCAGGCTTTGACAAGGCCGTGAGAACGGCCATCGAGGCCGAGATCGACCAATAGGATAGCGGCGCCGGTCGATGGCGATGACAGGGTTCATGCGCCAATGATTTGACGATTGGCGCATCCCGTTGACCGATCACCCGCGCGGGCAGTGTCAGAGCAACCCGGCAAGAGACGATCTGACTTTCGCCTGCCCTACCCTGCCCGCATGACGAAACGCGACCCGTGCAAGTACTTCAAGACCAGCCGGGGAGGTCATCCGCACGGCGGTGATTATCTATGTCCGGTTCCCGCTCTCGCCTCGCAATGTCTGGATCTGCTGCCTGAACGCCGGCATCGATGTCAGTCATGAGGCTGGCGCCGCGCTTCATATGATCATCGGCATCGGCGACCGGCAGACCACCGGTCGCCCTGGGAAAACAACCGCTCAAGGAATTCACGCTTGCCTTTCCGAAGGCGAGAGCGGGCGATGCCGCGCTTCAGGCGCATGCGAGTTTACCGAAATTCGCCGCCGTCCCTTTACGCAGTCCACAATCGCTTCTTGCAAGACGCAGCCTCACTTGCACGAAGATCTGTTTCTGACGAAAACGCGCCGCCCGCCCTCGCCGAAGTGGCGCGGTCTCTGTGCCCGGCAAGGGCAGCCATCCTGCCCTTGGTGAGACAGTTCGACTTTGTGTTTGCCTGCCGCCACATTCAGACACTGAATCCGTCCAAGGGCCCCCGATTGGGGCCTTTTTTCTTTTGTTTCAGAAGGGCGTTGGCAGGGCCATCCGCCCTTCGGAGACTGGGCGCTTGACGCAAATTGGGTCTCCGAATGGCCCGTCTCTCTTCGAGCGCCCCTCGACGGCCACAGGACGGCGCAAAACATCCTCGCATTTCCAATGGGTTGCCGGGTTCATGGGGGTCGCCCCGTTCGCGAGTTAATCCCGGTAACGGAGACTGACACGAAGGCGCAGGGCGGTCGAAGGACGGCTCCGTGGCGGCCGATCAACCGGGCCGGAGCGCTGGTGCATGGACCGGCGACAGGCAGCAAGATCCCCGCCGGAAGTCTCTGATGACAAACAGACTTCGCGCCCATAGCCTGGCGCAATGTCGAACGGGCCCTGGACGGATGAAGAGAATGACCTGATCGTCGCGGATTACTTCGCGATGCTGGCCGATGACATCTCCGGGCGCCGCTCAGCAAGGCTGAACACCGCCGCGCACTCCTCCCGCTACTGAACGACCGGTCCGAGGGGGCCGTCGAGTTCAAGCATCAGAACATCAGCGCGGTGCTGAAGGGGCTCGGCGAGGACTGGATCTGACTGGCCAAGCGCCCGCGTTCAACTTCCAGATGACCTTGGTGGATGCCGTGGCGCGGTGGCTGGCGCTGAACCCGGCCTGGCTCGGGCGCCAACCGGGCCTGCAAACCACCGCTGGCCTACGCGAGGCGGCGCAGATCTGGATCGGACCGCCGCCGACGCTGTCGAACCAGCCGCCGCCGCAAGAACTGGAGCAGATGCTGCACATCGCCCGTAAGTTCGACGTGGCGGGCCGGGACGAAGCGTAACCGGGCCCTCGGCCGCGCGGGCGAGGAGCGCGTGCTGGCGCATGAGCGCGCGGCCTTGCGGACTGCGGGACGGGACGATCTGGCGCGCAAGGTGCGCTGGGTGTCGGAGGAGGATGGCGACGGCGCGGGCTACGACATTGCGAGCTTCGGGCCGGACGGCCGGGCACGGCTGATCGAGGTCAAGACGACGAACGGCTGGGAGCGCACGCCCTTCCACATCACCCGCAACGAACTCGCGGTAGCCGAGGAGCGTCGGTCGGAATGGCGTCTGTTCCGCCTGTGGCATTTCTCACGCGAGCCAAAGGCGTTCGAACTGCATCCGCCGCTGGACGCGCATGTCTCGCTGACGGCGACGACGTTTCAGGCAAAGCTTTCACTGAGGCTCAGTCGAACACCCGCTCCGGCTGTTCGTGCCACGGCAGGGCCACGACGTCGGTCAGTTTCAACAGGGTCACGGCGGGCACCTCGCGCTTGTAGACGAGGCGCTTGAGGACACCTGGCGCGAGATAGGCGAGCCGCAGCTGTCGGCTGAAGCGAGGTCAATGCGCGTGTTGACGGTCCATTTCGATGAGCTCGCGCAGGTTTCGATGCCGAATGGAGTAAATGCAATGACGCTGTCGTCGGCGGGGCCGTAGACCCAGATCACGCCATCTTCGGCTTCCTTATCGATGGCGAGATCGAAGATCCGATCGACGGTTTCTCCGAGCTCGGCTGCAACGCGGTCGATGGTCTTGACGGAATGCACCTTGTTAAGCTGCATGATCACGCCGCCTCGGCGATGGGCCGGGCTTTCCAGTTCCAGGGCAGAAGTTCGTGCACCCGCGAGACGGGCATGTCGGGCAGCTGGGCGAGGACATCGGCCAGCCAAGCCTGCGGGTCGATGTCGTTCATTTTGGCCGTGACGATGAGGGTATACATGGCGGCGGCCCGTACACCGCCGCGCTCGGAGCCGGCGAAGAGCCACGACTTTCTGCCCAGAGCCACACCGCGCAGCGCGCGTTCAGCCGCATTGTTCGTCAAGCAGATGCGTCCGTCATCCAGGAAGGCCGTGAAGGCCTGCCAACGGCCGTCCTTCTCGAACATGTAGTTGATCGCCTTGGCCACATTGTTGTGCCCGACAGTCTCGCGCGCTCTGCCAGAAGCCAGTCATGGAGGCTGTTCACCAGGGGACGGGATAGTTCCCGGCGGGCGGCAAGCCGGGCATCGGCATCCAGCCCGTTGATCTCGCGCTCGATGTCGAAGATGGCGTCGATCCGTTTCACCGCTTCCAGCGCGACCGGCGAGATCTGATGGGCGGGTTTGCCCTTGCGCACGTTCCCGGCAATATCCGCCAGCTCGAAGAACTTCCGGCGGGCATGTGCCCAGCACAAGGCACTGGTCACCGGGCCCGCATCGCGGTCGGCGCGGTAAAGATCGTTGTATCCGCCATAGGCGTCGGCTTGCAGGACCCCCTGCCATCCGGCCAGATGCTGATTGGGATTGGTTGCCGCGCGATCACGGGAGAAGCGGAAGAACGCCGCCGGTGGCGCGCCACCATTCCAGGGCCGGTCATCGCGCACATAGGTCCAGAGCCGGGCCTTCTTCGCACCGCCGCGCGCCAAAAGCGGCACGGTCGTGTCATCGCCATGCAGGCGGTGCGCGGCGAGCACGTGGGCCTCGATCAGGGCATGGATCGGCTGCAGCGCGACAGCGGCATGCCCGACCAGGTCTGCCGGGGTGGACAGGCTCAACTCGACGCCTTCACGGGCGAACCGCTCGGCCTGCCGATTGAGCGGCTGGTGCTGGCCATACTTCTCAAAGACCAGCATGGCGATCAGGCTGGGTCCAGCCCATCCGCGTGGGATCGCATGGAACGGGGCTGGCGGCTGGCTGATCTTCTCGCAGGCCCGGCAAGTGAACTTCTCGCGCACAGTCTGGATCACCTTCCACTGACGCGGGATCACCTCCAGCGTCTCGGTGACATCTTCGCCCATTTTCACGATCCGATCCGAGCCACAGCAGGTGCAGGCGGCGGGTGCCTCGATAACAACCCGCTCGCGCGGCAGGTGATCGGGGAACGGCTTGCGCACCGGGTGGCGGCGCATAAAGGCGCGCACCGTGCTGGCCTTCTCGGTCGCCTGTTCTGCGGCTAAGGCATCCTCGGTGGCCGCCGCTTCCAGCTCTTCAAGCTGCAGTTCCAGTTGATCGATCAGCCGGGCGCGCCGTTCTGACGAGATACCGTATTTGTCACGGCGCAGTTTGGCGATCTCGAGCTTGAGCTCCTGGATCATCGCCTCGGAGCAGGAGACAACCACGCGGGCCTGTGCCAACTCGCTTTCCGCAACATCTGCACGGGCTTCGGCGGCGGCCAGGGCAGCACGTAGTTTGGCGAGTTCGGAGGCGGCATTCGACATGGCCGATATTTACCAGCCGCGGCCACAGAACACCAACAAAAACAGGCCACTCAGCGCAATTTATCCAGCCTTTGCAGGGCGTTGCGTCCAACGTGGATTGCGCCAGTCGATGCCCTCCAGAAGATAGCCCAACTGCGCCGCCGAGATCTGCACCGCTTCGCCAGACCGGCTGACCGGCCAGATGAACTTGCCCGCTTCCAAGCGCTTCAGATAAAGCGACATACCCACGCCATCATGCCAAAGGATTTTCACCAGATCGCCCTTACGACCTCGAAAGCAAAATATCTCACCCGCATGGGGATCGCGGCCCAGCCCTTCTTGCACCTGTAGCGCCAGCGTGTTCATGCCCCGCCGCATATCGGTGATGCCGCCCGCAATCCAAACCTTCACGCCCGCCGGAAACGCGATCATTGCCCGTCCACCACTGCCAGAAGCCGCGCAAGCGCGCCGGGCTCCACGCCCACCGGCACGATCAGTCGGCGGCCATTCGGCAGGGCTATCTCAACCTGACAGTCCGGAGGTGGACAGGGATCAGCCAGATTTGCTTGCGACGCGGGAGCTCCCTTTGTCACGGTCACCGGCGCGAACGACACCGGGCGGGAAGACCCAAGCTCACCGTTTCGATACTGCCGCCGCCAAGTGGTCAGGAGCGATCGGCAAATGCCGTGCCGTCGCGCTGTCGCTGCCCCTTGCCGGTGGCCGATAAAGCTCTCCTCCACAATGCGCAGTTTATCATCATCTGACCAATACCGGCGGCGATCACCATCGGCAGCGGAAAGAACTTCGATTTGAGGGCGGTTGATAAAGTCGGACATAAGGTCGGACTTACCATCAGATGCATCCCAAGATCAGACGGCCGCCCGCCTCTTCGGTGAACTGGCGAGCAGAAGGGCGAGCTATGCGGGATTTTGGGTGACGCCGGGTTGATCAAGCGGCGCGGTTTTTCGGCAGCACTCGCGGCGACACCGTCGGTGAATGTGACACCCTCGATGACCAAAGGCAACTGGTTCGCGCTCTTCAGACGGCGCCATGTTTTCGCGGCGCCCTGAACGAGCTTGAAGACCATGAGCTTCGCCGTCTTCTGCGACAGCGCGCCCTTGGTTCGGACGGTCCGGTGCCGAACGGTGGCGAAGACGCTCTCGATCGGATTGCCGGTGCGCAGGTGATCCCAGTGATCCGCCGGGAAGTCGTAAAAGGTGAGCAGCGCTTCCTTGTCCTTCGTCAGGCACGTGACCGCCTTCTCGTATTTGGCCCCATATTTCTCGGTGAAAATGTCCATGGCGGTTTGCGCCGCGGCGCGGGTCTCCGCCTGCCAGATCTCGCGCAGATCCGCCTTCACCGTCGGCTGCATCGACTTCGGGAACTTGTTCAGGACGTTGGCGATCTTATGAACCCAACACCGTTGATGGCGTGTGCCTGGAAACACCTCGTCGAGGGCTTTCCAGAACCCCATCGCCCCATCCCCGACGGCGATTTCCGGCGGAACCGCGAGGCCCCGGGCCTTGATGTCGACCAACAACTCACGCCAGCTCTGCGCGCTCTCGCGCACGCCGACCTGGAAGCCGACGAGTTCCTTCTTTCCTTCGGGCGTTGCCCCGAGAATGACCAGCATGCACTCGGCCTGCGGCTCCATCCGGGCCTGGAGATAGACGCCGTCCGCCCAGATGTAGACATACCGCCGGGCCGACAGATCGCGGCGTTGCCAGCGGTCATATTCCTGCTTCCACTCCCCGGTCAGGCGCGAGATCACACTCGGCGACAGGTTCGGCGCATCCTTCCCCAGGATCGCGGCCAGCGCCTCCTGGAAATCCCCCGTCGAGATGCCGCGCAAATAGAGCACGGGCAGCAGGGCATCGAGGCTGCGCGAGCGCCGCGCCCATTTCGGCAGGATCGCAGAGGTGAAGCGGACCCTCTTCTCGGCCGGGACATCGGTGGCGCGGTCGCGCACCTTCGGGCGCTGCACGTCGAGCGCGCCGATCCCGGTCTGGATGCTGCGCTCCGGCCCGTAACCGTGTCGCACAATCCGCTGGCGGCCGTCCGGCAGGGTCTCTTCGGCATGCTGCGCGACGAAGGCGTCGGCCTCTGCCCTAAGCGCCGCCGCCAGCATCCGTCGCGCCCCGTCGCGCGCGATCTCGGTCAGCGGGTCATCCACAGATTCCGGCTGACGCAGGGCGATGATGTCTGTATCGTTCTTCATGGCGTATCGTTCCTTTTGGAAGTTCTGGCAGGCTTCAGCACCCGCCACGATACGCCGCCTTCTCAAACA